>OZ243916.1:105000-3971524 GCA_965213675.1 uncultured Binatia bacterium (SeqCode) | reverse complement strand
CACGACTTGACCGTTGTCTCCATCGACACCGCGTTCGACAGATACGGCGTCTCTCGTCTATGGTGATTGACCCCGTCGGTGACTTGACGAAGGATGCGCCATGGACCTGAACTCCGTCGTGTACACCGAGAACGTTGTCCGCAGCTTTCTGCGCTATCAGCTCACCGCGTACCCCTTCGCCGACCCACGGCTGGACTTCCTCGTGTTTGACGAGGCGCACACCTTCACCGGCGCCATGGGGGCGGAAACCGCCGGCCTGATCCGGCGTCTGCCCGCGTTCTGCAATGTCGATCCAGGACACACCACTTGTGTGGCCACCTCCGCCACCATCGTTGACCATAGATCGATGTTCCAATTCCGTCATTCCCGCGAACCGGGAATAGGGGAAACCGGACTCTTGAATGCGCCTGCGCGTACGCCCCTTCTCCTTGACACCCCCGCACCCGCAACCCACAATGAATGCTGCGTTGGTGCCACGGCTCCGGGCTTTCCCACGGCCGCGCCGATGTGCACCGGCATGAACTCATGATTGAGCTTCTGGTGACCTATCCGGGTCTTGTGTTCATCGGACTGGCGATGTTGGTGGTTCTCGACACGGTGAGCGGGAACCTGCCTCCGGCGGCGCTGGTGCCGTTCGCGTTGGGCACCGTGGTGGCGGTGATCCTTTTGTGAGACGCTGCCGGCCGGCGCGGGGAGTGAATCGAGAGAATGACGAAGCGATTTGCGCGAACCTGGGCGGCTTCGGGAGTGCTCTGCCTGACGGCATGGGTCGTGTGCGGGGCGGCCATGGCCCAGACCCGGCCCACGGTCCCGAACGACCCGGCGTCATCGCCGTTGCGGCAAGGAACGATCATAGAGGAGGATCTGACCGGCTCGCTGCCGGAAGCGGAACCGCGTGGTGGCCCGGGCGTGCCCGAAACACCAGCCGTGGTGGAGCCGCTGGCTCGACCCGACTTGCAACCAAGCGTCTCGAGCCCGGGACCGGAAGAGGCAGAGGCGCCGCGTCCCGGAACGACGGCTCTCGCGCCGCGACAAACGCCGGCCGCGCCATCCACCGGATCGGCTGTCCAATCAGACCTCGGCAACGGGGATTCCTACCCGCTGCCGGAGCTGGTCGCGGCGGCGGGTGCGGGCCTGCCCCAGCGCGAGGCGTCCATGAAACTGATACAGCAGGGGCAGGCGCTTCTTCGAGCCGAGCGGAACGAAGCCGCGCTGGCGCGTTTCGAGCAGGCCATCCGCGTGGATTCGAGCAATCCCTACAGCCATTACTTCGTGGCCCGGGCGCACTACTTCCTGGGCAACCACCGCCAGTCCCTGAATTTTCTTGAGGTTGCGGAATCGGGGCTGGCCGTGGATGACAGGTGGCTCGCCGAGGTATACGTGCTGCGCGCTCGCAATGCCCGCACCTTGGGTTTTCACGCGCGCGCCGACCGGGACTACGTGCGCGCACTCGAACTCCAGCCCCACCACAACTACGCCCTGGCGCGCCTCACCACCATCGAGACCTTGCCGCGGCCGGGCCGCAATCCTTGACCACGTGTCCCTTCCGCCGGTCGATTGAAGAGAATATCAAGTCACATTTGACGATCACATTTGACGAAATCGGGCGGCCGAAGGGACGGATGCGAGCGGATTTGCTGCCGTGAGTTCCTACGGCGCAAGCTCCGAGGTTCGGGCGGATTTGAAGTGAGGCGTCAGGGCGCCGCGGCGGGCGTGTCCGGCAGCTCGTAGTGCAACGTCAAGCGCACGGTCAGCGGGGTCTCGGCCAAACCGTCGGGTAAGGGAGCGAACGGCGCGGATTCGCGAACGTTGCGCAAGGCCTCCACGTCCAGCACGATGAAGCCCGACGACCTGGACAAACTGACACCTTCCACCGCGCCGGTGTCGCGCACCACGAGGACCAGGTCCACCGTCCCCTGCTGGCGCGTTCGTCTGGCGTATTCCGGATAGCGCGCGTTGCCGCCGATCTTCCGTCGCAGGGCCTCCACATAGGCCCATTCTCGCGGATTGCCCGGCTCTTGGCGCGGCTCGGCGCGGGTCACCCGGACGCCCTCAACCGGTGGATGCTCGAGCTTTTCCTCGCGCCGTCGCCGGATTCGATCCACGGCCTGATCCACCAGCGCCAGCCGGACCGTCTCTTCCGTCCTCGAAGGCTCGGCCGGGGCGGCGCCGGCCTCCGGCCCCTGCCCCTCCGCGGGCACAGCGGCGGCGGTCTCCGGGGTTCCGGGCGCGGGCGGGGTCCGCGGCTGCGTGACGAGCCGCGACAGGATTTCGATACGCTCTTGGGCCAGTTTGGCGCCGGATGGGTGGCCGAGCTGGGTGTAGACGCCCAGGACGCGGTAGTAGTCCCTCAGCGCGGCCAGCGGCTCACCCTTGAGCAGGCGCACCTCCGCCAGATTGTGGAGCGCCACGGCCAAGGACAGGCCGTTCCCCGCCTGTTCGGCCAACGACACCGCCTCGCCAAGCTGACTCAGAGCCTCCGCGTACCGTTCAGTGCGAGCGCTCCCCCGGGCCTCGACGATCTTCTCGTATACCTGCGTCTCCGGACCGGCCGCCGGATCGGTCTGCGCGTACGCAAGAACCGGCGCGGCCAGGAGCCACGCCAGCACCAGCGCACGGCGGCACACCCGCAGTCCATTCAACCGAGGTTGGCGATCCATATTCTCAAAGCGGCAGGCCCAAAGACTCGTCTGCCCGGCGCCGGGACACGACGCTAGCGCTCGCCCCTCCCCAGTGCTTCCGAACGTTCCGTGGCCTGCACCACCGCCTCCATCACGGTGGCGCGAAAAGCGCCCTGCTCCAGGGCGAAAAGGCCGGCGGCGGTGGTCCCGGCCGGCGAGGTGACGGCGTCGCGAAGTTCCGCGAGATGCTGGTTGGACTGTCTCGCCATGACGGCGGAGCCGTAGACCGTTTGCAGTGCCAGCTTCAGGGCCACGTCCCGGCCGAGCCCCATCTGCACGCCGGCGGCGGTGAGGGCCTCGATGAACAGGAAGACATACGCCGGGCCGCTCCCGCTCAAGGCGGTCACGGCGTCGAGATGGTGCTCCTCCACGGTGACCGCGAGGCCCACGCTCGCCAGGATCCGTCCCACGCGATCAAGATCTTCCTTCCGCGCCCAGCGGCCCCCGGCGTACGCCGAGGCCGCCTCGCCCACGAGACAGGGCGTGTTGGGCATGACCCGGACCACGCGCGCGCCCTCGGGCAGAAGCCCCTCCAGCCGCGCGAGCGGCACCCCGGCGGCGATGGACACCACAAGCTTGTCATCCAGCGGGGTCCCGGCGAGTTCCCGCAACACCGCGTCGATAACCTGGGGCTTGACCGCGAGCACGACGATGTCCGAGGACTTCACCAACTCGACGTTGTCGTGCACGAACCGGACGCCGGTCTCGTCCACCAGAGCCTTGCCCAGCGCTTCCACTGGATCGCTCGCGGCCAACCGGCTCCGGTCCACCAGACCCGCGCCCAGCATTCCCTTGATGATGGCGCTGCCCATCTTGCCGGCGCCGATGAAACCTATCCTGTCCTGGAGCATGAGGCCTCCTCGCGGTGACCCGTGCGCGTCACCGCAACGTTCCGTGTTCCTGATCCCGCGTCAACCAGAAAACTCATCAGGCGGCGGAAACAGAACGGCGGCGGCATTCACCAGAAATGCCGCCGCCCGGGAAGACATCTGTGAACGGGCCTATACGGTCTTGAGTTGCACCGTGCCCTGGGCCACGCCGCGGATATAGCCCTCGAAACCTTGGGGCGAGAAAGTCCACGTGATCCACAGCGGTTCGTCGTGGTCGTTGACGAAGCCATGGTTGGTGCGGGGCGGAATGAATACGACCGAGCCCGGAACGATCTCCGTGGTCTCGTCGCCCACGGTCGCGGTGGCCCGACCGCCGAACACGAACAATATTTCTTCGGCGTCATCGTGGGAGTGCAGCGGAATCTCGCTGTGAGGATCGACCTGCTGCAGGCCCATGGAAAAGTGGCGCGTCCCGGTCGTGCGGGGTTCGACGCAGGGATATAGGGTGCGCGGCGCCTCTCCTTCGATGCGCACGACCTCGGCGTCCTCTCTGGAAAAGAAATACTTCATGACCTAGTAACTCTCTTCCTCCGCATCGTTCGTGGCAAGGCGACGGAGCGTGCGGTCGTCGTCGAAGTTCTTCGTCATCCGAGATTCCCGTTCCACCTCTTCCTGACAGCGCACACACAGCCGCGTGAAGGGCATCACCTTGAGCCGCCCCACTCCAATGTCCTCGCCGCATTCCTCGCACTCCCCGTAGGAGCCCTCGCCCAGCCGGGCCAACGCGTCTTCGATGGCCATCAGCTTCGTGCGCTCGCGGTCGTTGAGGATCATGTTGATCTCGCGGTCCCGCTCGTCACTGGCCAGATCGTAAGTGTCGCGCCCTTCGTCCTTGGTGCTTTCCACCTCCTGCTTGAACCGGTCCGGAAGGTCCTGCAGAAGCTGACTCTTCATGTCGAGCAGCGTCTCCCGGAACTTCTTCAGTGCGTCTTTTCTCATGGTTGTATCTCCTGGCAAGAGGTCCAATTGACCACTATTTCAGGGCGGAGTCAACCAGAGAAACAGGCCCCGGGGACGGCGGTTGGCCGCGCGGGCGCGCTGCCCCGGCCGCCTCCGGGCGCGTGTCGCCACCCCTCCCGGAAACCCCGCGGGTCAGGACCCGAACTCAACGATATCGACGCCTTGGGGCACATTCAATCGAAATACCGAGGGGTCCAGGCCGTGCCCGCGCTGGATGTTCCGGAAACCGAAGGTCCACAGGTTGCCGCCACCGTCCTCGATGCGCACGCCGCGGATGTCGTAGCGCTCACCGTCGACGGTGAGGACGATCTCCCGGAGGCCGCTATTGGTCTTTCTGGGGATCAGTTTGAGTTGGTGACTGTCGGCGGTGCTTTCCAGCAACTCTGAACGGAAGTCCCGTTCCAGTTTGCCGATGCCCAGCAGAAAGGACAGCGGCAAATCCGAGCGAAACGCCGCGCGCAGGGCGGTCTTGACAACCTGGCGTTCCGCGGGCTGGTAGAAATAGAGGTGGCGCCCGTCGGAAAGCACGAACTGCCCCGCGGGCTCTTCGTAGCGCCACAGCATCTTGCCGGGCCGGCTGAAGTAGAATCGGCCCCTGCCCGCGATGCTCCGGTTCAGCGTGCGGTACTCGGTGGTCTGGCGAAACTCCGCGCTGTACTCGCGCGTCTCGTCGTAGCGCCGCTGCACTTCCCGCACCACGTCCGCCGCGGTCCGTGCCCGGGCTTCCTGTGTCAGCGCCGCCAGCAGCAGCGCGCATGCGACGGCGAAAACAACCCGAAGACAGTCAGATCGACGGTGTGCGTTCATTGCGAATGGGCCCTCGTCATTCTTCGATCCTTGGCGCCAGAACCTCGCGCGGCTTGGCGCCGTCGGCCGGCCCCACCACGCCCTCCCGTTCCATCTTCTCGATCATGCGCGCGGCGCGGTTGTAGCCCACTCGCAGGCGGCGCTGGATCATGGAGATGGACGCCTGCCGGGTCTCGGTGACCACCGCCACCGCCTGATCGTACATTTCGTCGTAATCCTCGTCCAGGCCGTCAACGCCGCTGCCCGCCTCCACGGCCGCCTCCAGAATTTCCGGCCGGTACTCGGGCCGCCCTTGCTTCTTGATGAAGTCCGTGACCTTGCCGATTTCCCGGTTGGACACATAGGGACCGTGGAGCCGGATCAACCGGGCGGTGCCGGGGGGCAGGAAGAGCAGATCGCCGTTGCCCAGGAGGTTTTCGGCGCCCTGGCCGTCGAGGATCGTGCGCGAGTCGATGCGCGAGGTCACCTGAAAGGAAACCCTGGCGGGGAAGTTCGCCTTGATGAGTCCGGTGATCACGTCCACCGATGGCCGCTGGGTAGCCAGCACCATGTGGATTCCCGCTGCCCGGGCCTTCTGAGCCAGCCGCGTGATATGCTCTTCGATGTCCCGGCCCACGGACATCATCAAGTCCGCCAGCTCGTCGATGAGGATCACCACCCGCGGCAGGTGGGAATGTTCCAGCTCCTCGCTTCCGTCCAGGCGTCCGCCCACCTCCTCCTCGTTCTCCTCGGAGGGGTCCGCGGACGCCGGGCGGGGCGGCGGCTCCTTTTCCAGGATGCGATTGTAGTTGTCGATGTTGCGCGCGCCCTTGTCGCGCATCAGGCGGTAGCGCCGGTCCATCTCCTGCACGGCCCAGAACAGGGCGGCGCGGGCCTCCTTGGGGTCGGTCACCACCGGCGTCAGGAGGTGGGGCAGGCCCTCGTACGGCGTCAGCTCCAGCATCTTGGGGTCGATCATGATGAAGCGCACGTCGTCCGGCTTGGCCCGGTAGAGGATGCTCAGGATCATCGAGTTGAGCGACACGGACTTGCCCGTGCCGGTGGCGCCGGCCACCAGCAGGTGCGGCATGCGCGCGAGGTCGGTGGCGAACGGAGCGCCGGCCACGTCTTTGCCCAGGGCCAGCGGCAGGCTCGCGCCCGACTCGGCGTAGGCCGCGTCCTCCAGCATCTCCCGCAGAAAAACCTTCTCCCGCCGGGTGTTGGGCACTTCGATTCCGACCACGGACTCCCCCGGGATGGGCGCCAGTATGCGAATGCTCACCGCGCTGAGGGCCATGGCGAGGTCGTCCGCCACGCCCACGATGCGGCGCACCATGACGCCGGGAGCGGGGCGGAACTCATACACCGTTATGACCGGTCCCGGACGCGCCGCCAGCACCTCACCCTCGATGCCGAAGTCCTGAAGCTTGCGCTGCAGCACGAGACAATTGGCTTCCAGCGAGGCCTTGTCCACGCTGGCCTCCTCCTGGGGAGGCGCATCGAGGAAAGCCAGGGACGGCAGCGTGTACCCGTTGCCGAGTTCCGGCAAGACGAACTGTTCGGGTTCCGGTCTGGCCCCGGGTCTGGCCTTTCCCCTGGCCTTCGGCTTCTTCCTGCGTGCGCTGGGCGCCACCGGCGCCTCCTGCTCGATCACCTCGTCAAGGATGATCGGCGGCGGCTTGAAGTCCCGTTGCTCCTTCTTGACGTTGGCGGGGGCCTCCCCTCCCGGCTTGAGCCAGCGCGCGGAAGCCGCGGCCGCCCCCATGGAAGAGCGGAACTGGCCGCGCGCTTCGACGAGACCGCCCCACCAGTTCAGCATGGACGTCTGGGTCAGCCACATGCCCGCCAGCAAGAGCAGAAACAGCGCGATCGCGCAGGTCCCGGCGTAGCCAAACATCTCCGTGAGCAACACCAGCGAAAAGCCACCCAGAACGCCGCCGCCGTCCCGCGCCAGTTCCACGTCGTGCACGAGGCTGATGAGGATCGCCAGCACCCACAGCAGCACGCCGCTGCCCAGGAGTTGAAGGAACCGCAAGCGGCGCGGTTCGCGGCGGAACAGGCGCAGCGCCATCCACGCCAGCAGCAGCGGCACCAGGTAGGCCGCGAGCCCCAGCGCCTGTAACAGCGCATCGGCCATGTAAGCGCCCACCACGCCGCCGAGGTTCAGGGGGTCCCGCGGGCCGGCGGGGACGTTGAAGGAACGGTCCAGGGGGCTGTAGGAAAGCAGGCTCAGAATCGCAAAGCAGGCGCCGAGCAGCGTCACCGAACCCCACAGTTCACGGTTGATCCGAGTGCCTTTCTCCATGTGCGCCTCGCCTACATCTCCATGATATAGGACACGATCACCGGCCGGCGGTGGAGCCGCTTCTCGAAGAACCGCCGCAGCGACCGGCGGATGCCTTCCTTCAACTCCACGGAGTCCGTACGCGTCTCGGCGCCACAGCCGTCGAGGTATGCCCACAGCACCTCCTTCGCCGTGCCGAGGACGTCGTCTTCCTCCTCCGAACGCATGAAGCCGCGCGCCAGCAGGTCCGGCCCCGCGGTCACCTCGCCGGTGCGCGGGTGCACCGCCATGGCCACCACCACGAGCCCGTCCTCGCTCAAGTGGCGGCGGTCGCGGATGACGATGTCCTCCACGTCGCCGACGCCCTTGCCGTCCACGAAGACCTTGCCGGTGGGCACCGGCTCCACGCGCCAGGCGTCCTGTCCGTCCAGCTCCAGTGCGTCGCCGTTCTCCAGCAGAAAGCAATTGTCCGCGGGGATGCCCACGGTGCGGGCCAGCTCCACATGCTTGCAGAGCTGCCGGTACTCCCCGTGCAGCGGCACGAAGTAGCGCGGCCGGGTGAGTTGGAGCATGGTCTTCAACTCCTCCTGGCTCGCGTGCCCCGAGACGTGGATCTCCGACGTGCGCTCGTAGTGAACCTCGGCGCCGCGCCGGTAGAGATGGTTGATGAGATTGCTGATGACCTTCTCGTTCCCCGGAATGAACCGTGCCGACAGCACCACCGTATCGCTGGGCCGCAGCCGGATGGAGCGGTGCTCGCCAAAGGCGATCCGATGAAGCACGGAGAACGGCTCCCCCTGGCTCCCGGTGGTGACGAAACAGAGGCGGTCGTCGGCCACGTCCTGCCAACTCCGGCCGTCCGTCATCACGTCATGAGGAAGGCGCAGGTAGCCCAGGTCCGACGCGATGCCGGTGTTGTGGATGAGGCTCCTTCCGCTGAGCACCAGCTTGCGGCCGAAATCCGCGGCCACCTCGGCCACCTGCTGGATGCGCGGGATGTGCGAGGCGAAGGTGGCGATGAAGACGCGGCCCGGGCTGGAGGCGAAGATGCCCCGGAGCCCCTGCCCGACGCTGCGCTCCGACGGCGTGGTCCCCCGGTTCTCCACGTTGGTGGAGTCCGAAAGCAGCAACAGGACGCCGCGGTCGCCGTAGGCCGCGAAGCGGTGGAAATCGAAGTTCTCTCCCGCCACGGGCGTGTTGTCGATCTTGAAATCGCCGCTGTGGAGGACGATGCCCACGGGCGTCTCGATGGCCAGGGCGACGCAGTCCACGAGACTGTGGGTGACCGGAATTCCCTCGATGGTAAAGGGACCCACCGAGAAGCGCTCACCCGGCACCATCTCCACCAGGTCCGTGGCCTCTTCGAGCCGGTGCTCGCGCAGCTTGTGGCGCACGAAGCCCAGGGTCAGGGGCGTGCCGTAAACCGGCGTCTGGCAGCGCCGGAGGAAGTAGGGCAAGGCGCCGATGTGATCCTCGTGGGCGTGGGTGAGGATGATCGCCCGGGGCGTCTTGCCCTGCTCCACGAGGTAGCTGATGTCGGGAATGACTAGATCGATGCCCAGTTGCTCGGGGCTCGGGAACATGACGCCGCAATCCACCACCACAACGTCGTCACCCCATTCGAGCGCCAGCATGTTGCCGCCGAATTCGCCCAGTCCCCCCAGGGGTATGATTCTCAAGGAATCCATCTATGGCGCCTGCCCGGTCCGGCCGCTCTCCGCCGGTTCAGGGTCCTGCCCCGGCGACAAGCGCACGGCGATGGCTTCGCGGACGCGCGCCATTTGTCGGCGCGAATGGTCGTCATGGTCCTCGGCTGCAATCGCCTTGCCGATGTGGACCACCACCTCGCCGGACCGAAGGCGCCAATCGCCCGGCGGCATCAGGGTGCCCGACCCCACCAGCGTAATGGGCACGATGGACACGCCCGCCTTCCCGGCCATGTGGAAGCCGCCGCGCTTGAAGGGCAACAACCGGCCGTCCGTGCTGCGCGTGCCCTCCGGGAACACCACCATGGAGATTCCCCGTTCGAGCTTGTCGCGGGCGCCGTCCATGGCCGCCATCATGTCCTTCGAACGGGTGCGCTTGACCAGGACGTGCCTGGACGCCCACAGCGCCCAGCCGAAGAACGGAACGCGCAACAACTCGCGTTTCGCCATCCAGCGCAACTGAAACGGCGCCAGCGCCCGCACCAGCACCGGAATGTCGATATTGCTCTGGTGGTTGGCCATGAAGACGTAAGCCCGCGCCGGGTCCAGCTCCCCGGTCCAGCGCACCCGCACTGCCACGCCGCCGGTCTTGAGAACGCACCAGGACCAGAAACGAAAGAACGGGTAGACGCGCCTGCCATGGGGATCGGCAAGTCCAAGAACAATGATGGGAATGCTCTCCAGAAGGCTTATGCCGAGGACCAGGGCCAGCTTGAGCGTGTACATGCGGTGAAGGCGTGTCCGGCGGGCCTGCGTGCGGCCCGCCGCCCGAAGGGAGACACCGATCAAGCCCTTATTCTAGGGGATACCGCGAGTGAATGCAATTTTGCCGGACCGTTCGGGCGGTTCCGCCGGCTTCTAAAGCTCGATCTTCTCCGCGTAGAGTCCCTTGACGAAGCCGCCCTTGTCCAGCCCCTTCAGCGTGTCCAGCTCCATATAGCGTTGCGGATCGAGTTGGCGCGCGCGCGCATCCGTCACCGCCACCGCGTCGATCAGCGCCTGCACTCCTTCGATGCGCGGGAGCGGCAACGGTTCCAGGCGCTGGGCGAGCGCGCTGTACGTGCCCGGGAGAGTCGCGCCCTGGGCCAGGGTCACGTACTTGTCGATGATGCGCATGGTGTCGGCGCGTTCCGCCAGGAAGTGCTGGATGCCGTTGAGGTAGGCCATGAGGAAGCGCCGCAGCTCGTTGGGACGGCGCTCGGCGAAGGAACGGTTGGTCACCAGCAGGTCCGTGGTGAGGTGAACCTGCCCGAGGTCGAGCACCTTGATGCCCCAGTGTTGCACCTGTGCCGCCACGTCCGGCACCAGCGGCGCGGCCTGAACCACGTTGCGGAACAGCGCCGCGGCTCGCTGGGGCGAAAACCCGATGGGCACCATCTCCACGTCTTCCACCGGATTCAGTCCTGCGCGTCTCAGCAGGACCCGCGCGATCAAATCGGACTTGCGCCCCAGACTCGACACCCCGACCCTCTTGCCCCTGAGCTGCGCGAGGTCGTCGACGTAGGAGGCCACGCCGAAGCGGTAGTGCTCGGGATTCGCGTGGCCGCCGATGAACACCAGGTCGGCGCCGCCGCTGATGGCCTCCAGCGGCGGCATCACGTCCTCGGAGGCGACGAAGATGTCCATCCCCAAAAGGCTTTGCACGCCGCCCGCGGCGGCGCCGTCAATGTACACCGGATCGATATCGAGGCCGTACCTGGCGAAGAGCTCGGTGTCCCTGGCGATCCAGGTGACCACGGTGCCGGCCCCGAAACCCGCGAACGCAACCCGGACCCTCCTGGAGTCGTCCGCGAAAGAGACGGCAACGCAGGTCAGCGCCGCAACCACCGCTGCCGCAAATACATTCAGGAATCGGCAGAACATGATCCCCTCCCCGCGGCCGCACACCAGCGGCACACCAGCGCCGACCGCAACGCCATCCTATAGGCAGGAACAGGCACGGTCAATGCGGGGCGGCGGTCCGGCGTCCAGCCTCTATGGTTCGGGCTCCTCCACCAGTTCCGCAAGCATTTCGATGAACAGCCGGTGGTCGTTCACCGCGGGCGCCCGGTGATAAGCCATTCCCAGATCGAGAGCCCGCCCGCGGGCTTCGACGTCGAGGTCGTACAGCACCTCGACGTGATCGCAGACGAAACCGATGGGAACCAGGACCACCGCGGTCTCGCCGGCGCGGGCGAGTTCCTCGATCACCACGCACACGTCGGGACCGAGCCAAGGGTCCCTGGGGTTGCCGCTGCGGCTCTGGTACGCCAACTCCCAACGCGCGCAGCCTGCCTCCTCGGCTACACGCCGTGCGGCTCGGGCGAACTGCTCCGAGTAGGGCGAGACGTCGGCCATGGACCGGGGAATGCTGTGGGCGGTGAAAATCAATGGCGCGCTCCGAGACGCGGGCGGGAGCGTTTCCAGGGTGGCCGCGACGCAGTCGGCCACCGCGCGGATGAACAGGGGATGGTCGGCCCAGGGTTCGGCGTACTCCACCACGGGAGCCCGTTCCCCCAATGCCGCGCGCGCGGCCTCCACGCTGTCGATATAGCGGCCCCAGGATGCCTCCGTCTGAAAGGCGGACAGAACGATGCCGCGCACGCGCCGGCAGCCGCCGGCCGCGAGCGTCTCCAGTGCTTCGTCCAGGAACGGGCGCCAGTTGCGCATGCCGACGTGGACGGGCGTGGCGCGGCCGTCCCGCCGGAGCCGTTCGCGCAACCCTCGAGCCTGCTGGCGCGTCAACTCGTTGAGCGGCGAGCGACCGCCGATCAGCTCGTAGTGGTGCGCGACCGCTTCAAGGCGCGCCCGCGGAATACCCCGCCCCTCGGTCACACGTTCAAGGAACGGACGTATTTCGCCGGGATTCTCGGGTCCGCCAAAAGCGATCAGCAGGATCGCATCGAATCGCGTCATGTCGTCGTGGAGAAAAGGTACGAGACGGTGCACCGGATTCGGCAGGGAGCCGATGACCCCGGCATCAAGCTTCCCATGTACCAATGCGCCTTACCAATGCGGTTCACCTGAGCGCTTCCACAACAGGCTGTGCGCTTGTGGCGACCGGACTTGCCGGTCTTGCCGCATCAACGGGATCACTTGCTACGACGTTATCTTCGAATCGACCGGCTAACACTTTCCGCTACCACTCGATGCGGATGCAGAGTTCCTCTCCGCGTTTCTCCACCGGCAGCACGGTCAGCGGATCGCCGCCCTTGGGCAGCACACACTCCCCGGAGTCGAGGTCGAAACAATAGCCATGGTTGTCGCAGCGGACCTTGCCCGCGAGGATGGGGCCGTTCATCAGGTCCGCGCTCTCGTGTGGACAGTAGCGCGAAAACGCGAAGTAGTCGTTGTCCAGCCGCGTCACCACGAGGGCACGCCCGTTCAACTCCACCGCCTTGCGCTCGCCCGGCTCCAGTTCGTCCGCGCGCGCCACCGGTATGTAGGTCACTCCCACGCTCTTCCTCCGATTTGATTCCCTGCCATGGAGCGCGCAAGGGCGACCGGCCGGCCGCCCTGCACGAGATCCGAACTGCATCAGGAACCGGGTCAGGGAACGGCCCTGCCGGAGCTTTTCCCGTTCGTCCTGCGCGTGGCTCCGCACCAACGGAGCGACGCGCAGGACGCGCACTCCCCAAAGCCCCTAAGCCGCCGCGGCCGAGCTGGGCGCGTAGCCGGAGCCGCGCAGCACCTGGCCCGGCAGGTCGCCGCTCAGGCGGCCATCCTCGTAGATCACGCCGCCGTTCACGATGGTGTAGTGGATGCCGTCGGAACGCTGGATCAGGCGCTTGGTGCCGGCCGGGTAGTCCTCCGCCCATTCGGGCTCGTAGGCGCGCACCGTGTCGGGATCGAACAGGGTGAGGTCCGCGGCGTAGCCCGGCCGGATGAGTCCCCGGCCTTCCAGGCCGTAGACCGAGGCCACGTGGAAAGTGAGCTTGTGCACGGCCTCCTCCAGCGTCATCAGGCCACGCTCCCGCACCCACAGGCCCAGCAGCGTGGTGCCGTAGCCGAAGTCGGCGCCGTACATCACATGGGCTCCGGCGTCCGAGGTGCCCACCAGCACGTAGGGGCTGCGCAGGATCTCGCCCATGGCCTGCGCATCGCCGCCGGTGTTGGCGTTCTGAAAGGTGGTGAGCAGCCCCTCGTCCAGCGACAGGTCCAGGAACGCATCCACGGGATCCTGATTGCGCATGGCCGCCATGTCCGCCACGCTCTTGCCCTCGTAGCGTTTGTTCTCTTCCTTGACGACCTTCTCCACCTGCACGATGTCCCAGCGCCGGTGGAAGTTGGTCATACGCGTGGTGTTCAGGTCCTCGCGCAGCTTCACGCGGGTGGCCGGATCGGCAAAGGCCTGCTGGCGCACCTCCACCGGCAGGAACATGATGTTCTTCCAGGTGGGAAACTCGTCGAAGAGCTGCGCGTTCTGCAGGTTGAAATGCCGTACCAGCGGCACGGTCTGGGTCAAGCCGTAGGCGCGGTAGCCGTCCTGGAAGATGCGCGACACCGCGTCCAGTTGCTCCTGCCACAGCGTGGGCTCGGCCCAGCGGTGATGCACGCTCTGCCAGATGATGGGCCGCTGGGTCCGGCTGGCCAGGTCGTGATAGATGTCGAAGTGCTCCAGCTTGTTGCGGCCGAGAATGGTCTCGATGATGCCGCTGTTCATCTCGCCGAGCACGTCGCACAGGGCGTAGAGTTCTTCGTTGTCCGCCAGCCGGCTGGCCACGGGCTTGCCGTCCTCGCGCATGTGGCGCTCATTGCGGTTGGTGGAGAACCCCAGCGCGCCCGCGTCCATGGCGCCCCGCACGAGGCGCTTCATGGTCTGCACCTCGGCGGCGGTGGCCTTGCGTTCCACCGACTCCTCGCCCATGACGTTCTGGCGCACCGCGATGTGCCCCACCAGACCGCCGGCGTTGATGCCGAGCCGGCCCTCCAGGGCATCCAGGTACTCGCCGTAGCTGTGCCAGCCCCAGGTCACGCCCTTCTCCAGGGCGGAACGCGGGATCGCCTCCACCCGCACGAAGCTCTTCACCAGGGCGTCCTCGCCGCCGTCGCTCACCGGCGCCAGCGCCAGCCCGCAGTTGCCCATGACGATGGAGGTGATGCCGTGCTGCGGCTCGGAGGTGCCGTAGGGGTCCCACAGGATCTGCGCGTCCATGTGGGTGTGGTGGTCGATGAACCCCGGCGACACCACCAGCCCGGCCGCATCGATGGTGCGGCTGGCCGAACCGTTAAGGCGCCCCACCGCTGCGATCTTGCCATCCTTCACGCCCACGTCCGCCGTATGGGACGGCAGCCCCGAACCATCGGCCACGCGCCCGCCGCGTACCAGCAGATCATATTCCATGGACAAATCCTCCTGCGTCCGTACACCTTGATGTCAGCAGGCCGGGCAAAGCCCGGCCCGCGTCATTGCGTCGATGTCTCCAAGCCCGCCCAAGGGCGAACCTTGATGGCTTCAGGCCAGCTCGTCGATGAACAAAGGCGGGGCATCCCGGCTCAGGCGACCATCGGCCACGGGATCTCCGCACCCGCCATCATCGGCCACGGGATCTCGGCGCCAGCAACCTGCGGCCAAAGCACTTCCGAGCCGGAAAGGCTCCCGGCCAAGGCCACCACTCCCAAAGCGATAGCGAACAGCATCCATCGGGCTTCCTTCATTGGGACCCTCCTTTCTTCAGGAAACAACTCTACAACTGCCGGCCGTGACCGGCAAGCACGAGTTCGCTGCAACTCAGGATTTTGCGGAAACGGGACGAGATCTTGACAACAGTTTATAATATGATAAAGCTAAATCATTATCGGCAATTCTACTCGAAAGGAACACACGCACCCATGCGAATCCGCAACTGGAATCCCCTTGTCATCCTGTTTGTTGCAGTAGCCCTGTTGCTCACCGCGAACCCGGCCACAGCGGCTCCGGAACCGGATCCGTCCTCTTCCGCCGCTGCGCCCGCGGAGCGCTCCGTGACCGCCGCCAGCACCGCGGCTGCGGCGACCCAAGCCACTCCTGCCGCGAAGCGGACACCCATCACGGGCCGGCTGCTCGTGGGCGACGGCGAGAGCAGTAAGATGTCGGTCATCGACCTGAAGGCCGGCGGCGTGGAACAGGACGCCTTCGACATGGGCTCCCGGGCCGGGCGCATCTACCCCACCAAGAACGGGCGCTTCGCCGTCGCGGTGTCCAGCGATGCCAACAACGTGCATGTCTTCGACGGCGGCATCTACCTGGAAAAGCACGGTGACCACTACGACCTGGTGGCCGGGCCGCTCAAGCGCCTGGACCTGGACCTGAGCGGCGACCGCCCAGTGCACCTGTATGTCGCCGGCAAGTGGGCCGCCATCTATTACGACGGCTCCGGTGACGTCGTGCTGCTCAACGAGCAAGAACTGGAAAAGAACGGCGCTCGGCACAAGCCGCCCAAGCTCAACGCCGGCGCCCACCACGGCGCGGCGGTGCCGCTGGCCCATGACCTGTTCGCGCTCAGCATCCAACACCCCGACTTTGCTGCCAACCCCAAGGACTACCGTCTGCCCATCGGCGCCAAGATCGTGGATCTGTCGGGCAAGGTGCTGCATAGCCAGGAAGGCTGCAAGGATCTGCACGGCGACGCAGGGAACGGCCATGTCGCGGCCTTCGGTTGCCGCGGCGGCGTCCTGGTCGTGAAGGCGGACCACGGAAAGTACGAAGGGGCGTTCATCTCCGCGCCGGAAGGCGAACCCGAAGACTTTCGTTTGACCACGGTCTGGGGTTATCCCGGCATGGACCGCTTCTTCGCTCTCGGCTCCGCGGTGGGCCTGTACGTCGTGGACCCCAAGGCAGGCGCCATGAAGCAGTTGATCCCCGCCTCGGACGCCATGAAACCCATCAACGCCGCGGTGAGTCACGACGGCAAGGCGCTGCTGGTGGTGATGAGCGATGGCGAGCTACGCATGTACGATGCCCACAAGCTCGACCTGCTGGCGTCCGCGCGCGATGTCCTGGCCACTCCGGTGGAGGCAGGCTTCTGGGCGCGCCCCCACGTCGTGACCATTCCCGGAGCCGTCTTCATCACCGACTCCGTGGGCGGCAAGGTGCTGCAACTGGATAGCCAGAACCTCAAGGTCGTCGAAAGCTGGAACGTCGCCGGCAAACCCACCAAGGTGGCCTTCGTCGGCGTCTCCACCAAGACCAAGGGCCACTAGACTTCCAGCCCTCCCGAACAAACCTCCCGGACCCGGCGCGGCGCACTGTCTCCATTCGCTCGCACACCCGTGTGATGCCCGCGCCGGGTCCAGGCCCCGCCTGACTGTCCGCAAGCCGGGGCACATCAAGCCCCGACCCTCCCCCAAACGCCGGCTTCAACTCCCTCTCAATGGAAAACTCTGGGCCTTACCTTCTCCTGGACGAACAGCGAAACTACGGTTTCGTGGCAGGGCAAGAGGGTCATCCGTAAAATGGGTCCGAGGACGGGAGCGCCACTGCAGGGGGTGCGATCATGGCGCTGGAAATAGAAATGGCACAAGATATCGGAAGCTTATGGCGAATCACGACCGCGTTCAGGAACACCATGGACAGTACACCTTGATTCAGGGGGAGGATGTCATCGGCTTCTTCTCAAGTTTCGACGACGCTCTCCGGGAAGGATTTCGGCGATTCAACCCCGGTCCTTTCTCATAAAACAGGTCAGCGCCATCGACGAAGTACACTTCGTCTCCAGATTCGCTCCCTGCCCTACTTCAGCCATCGAATAGAATCCGTCGGCCTTCTCCTGCCTGGGAGACTTGATTATGCATGCCGCCATCGCTGACAAGAGGGAAGAATTGGCGGTGGTCGTCTGGACGCCTCGTGGCGATGCCCGTCGGATCATCAGCATGAGGCAGGCCAATGAACGCGAAAGGGAGTTCTACTATCCGCGATTTTGACCCGGATGGCGCGCCGGATCTGCCTAGTGTGGTGTCTGGTTAAATCGGGTCATAATCTGCGGGTCTTTTTCGCCGTCGGCTGCGTTGCTCTTCCTCGCGTGGTACACGCCACTGCTCGTCATCGCGCCTTGCCGACAACTAAAAATCCTCCGCAGATTATGACCCGAATTAACCAGACACCACACTAGGACGGTCGCTTATGTTGCAGTACCCTTCCTGCCTCGTCCAACGCCGCATTCAATTCCGCCATCTGCGAATCGGTCCCGCCAACGTCGGGATGGGCTGACTTTGCCAGGCGACGCCACGCGGAGTTCACCTGCATCATGGTGGGCTTCTCGCCCTCCTTGAATCCCAGAACTTCACGCCATGTCCGATTCCTCGACGGCTGGGCCGCGACTTCGGCACCGTTCTCCCTACTGCGTCCCGTTTGCCGGTTACCTTGCGCGTCTTGGGTTTGGTTGCGTTTTTCCTGACCACGAACACCAATGGTCACAACTACCGTTCGTCTTGGTCGCGCGCGGGTCTGGTTGCGTTTGCGGTGACCTGCCATGTCACGGTATTGCGGCGGTGCCGCCCACCGCCCAACTAGTTCCCACAGAAGAAGTATTAGCGCGAACCAGATGACGGTTACGGCTGGGGCGATGACAACGGCGGCCGCGATGACAAGAGTGAGGATGATCTTGAGAGTGTCCTTCATCTCACCAAACAAGCGTCGTACTCACAGCGCCACCGGTGAAGCCGCTCTCGGTCAGACGCTTGACGAAGCGATGGGTGTTGAAGGCGATAGCCTCGGCGATGGTGCGATCATAGCAACCCCACCGGCGCGGGACAAGAAAAAATCGGGACCACCTCAGAAATGCGTCGATTCACGGTTCCGCGCATGAACCTGAAGAAGTTGAAGGCTCGACTCGAGGAGTGCCTTCACTGTCCAGAGAGAGGTCTTTTTCTTGATATCGAGACCACGGGGTTGAGTCCACATTTCGACGACATCACCGTCATCGGATGGTCCTTCGGCGGTTGCACGAAAACCATGATAAGAGGGGCGAACGCCTACTTGCTTCACAGGGACTTCAGGCACGCGAAGTTCCTGGTGACCTTCAATGGGATTCGCTTCGATGCCAAGTTCATCGCACGAGATTTTCCGGGCATCGTTTTTCCAAGGGTTCACCTCGACCTCATGTATATTTGCCATGCTCTTGGGCTCCACGGCACTCAGAAGGAAATCGAAAGAGCCACGGGAATCGACGTCCGGGACGAGTCAATCAGATTCAACGGAGTTACGGCTATCAAGCTATGGCAAAGGCACCTCCGAGGAGACCGTGAGGCACTGCGAAAATTGATTCTCTACAACAGGGCGGATGTGGCCGCGCTCGGCGCCATACTTGATGAAGTCGTCCGTAGAATGAATGATCGGTTTGACCTGTCAAAGGGAGCGGTGCGTTTCATGAATTGGTCGGCACCGTCGGATTGGCGAACTTTGCCGGAAGTCTGGTGACGGCAAGATGCGGTCGGAACGCCCGGGAGTCCCAAGCGGATACGGCGTACTGCCTTGGGACGAAGGATGGCGAGTGTTCTTGACGAACCCAATTAATGTACGTACGTAAACGGGATGGATTGAGTTCGACGAAGTTAAACGCGCCGTCACGCTCAGGGCCAGGGGGCTGGATATGGCCCGAGCCGGGGACGTGTTCGCGGGGTCGACGTTGACGGTTGAAGACGACCGGCGGGACTATGGTGAGCACCGTTTTATCACCGTCGGCTTTCTTGACAGTGAGATGGTGGTGGTTGTCTGGACACTCCGTGGCGATGCCCGTCGGATCATCAGCATGAGGAAAGCCAATGAACGGGAAAGAGAACTCTACTACCCGCGATTTTGACCCGGATTCCGCACCGGATCTGTCCCGCGACGGGTGGCCGGAGAAGTTCGCAAGGGCCACGGTGCGCCGCGGGCGACCGCCGGTAGCGCGACCCAAAACGGCGATCACGATCCGATTGTCGGCGAATGTCCTCGACCATTTCAAGGCGGACGGTCCTGGATGGCAGACGCGGATCGACCAAGCGCTTCAGGATTGGGTCGCGACACATCGCCGCGCGTGATCCTCTGGATCGGCCACCCACTTCAGCCGGACTCGCCTGCCCGTTTCCGGCGCCATAGACACCAGGCACAGGAGCAATCATGGATCTCAAGGTCGTAGGGCAACCGGTAGGGCGCGTAGAGGGTCCGGACAAGGTTTCCGGGCGGATGGTGTACACGGCGGACGTGGACGTGCCGGAAGCGCTGTGGGGCAAGTGCTTGCGCAGCACGCTGGCGCATGCACGGCTAGTGCGGGTGGACGCATCGCGGGCGCGGCAGGTGCCGGGGGTGCGGGCGGTGCTGACGGGGGCGGACGTGCCGGATTTCCGCGTGGGCGTGAGCCTGCAGGATCTGCCGGTGCTGGCGCGGGACAAAGTACGCTTCATCGGCGACAAGATCGCGGCGGTGGCCGCGGACACCCTCGACGCGGCGGAGGAAGCGCTGGGGCTCATCAAGGTGGAATACGAAGAGTTGCCCGCGGCGGCGGACATTGAGGAGGCTCTCGCCGACGGGGCTCCGGTGATCCACGAGGAGCTGGCGGACTATGCGGGCGTTCCCGGCCGGCCGGAAGAACGGCCCAACGCGCTTTCTCTCAAAGAGCACACAGCCGGCGACGCGGCGCGGGGGATGGCGGAGGCGGAGGTGGTCGTGGAGCACACCTTTCGCACGCCGGGGGTGCACCAGGTCTACCTGGAGCCCCACGCCACGGTGGTGTCGGCGGCGGACGACGGGCGCATCGAGGTGTGGGCGTCGTGCAAGGCGCCGTTCCGGCTCAAGCAGATGCTGGCGGCGCAACTGGCGTTGGAAGAGGCGAACATCCATGTTCATGGCGTGGCCCTGGGCGGAGACTTCGGCGGCAAGGGCTCCCAGATGGACGTGCCGGTCTGTTACTACCTCGCCAAGGCCGCGGGGCGCCCGGTGAAGATGGTGATGAACTACACCGAGGAGTTGATGGCCGGCGACCCGCGCCACGGCTCGGTGATGCGCGTCAAGCTCGGGGCGAAGCGCGACGGCGCCCTGGTGGCCCTGGACAGCGACATCGACTTCGACAGCGGCGCCTACTCGGGCTTCAAGCCCTCGGAAATCGACGGCACGTTCATCGTCAATGCCTACCGTATCCCCCACTACGCCATCCGCACGCGCAACGTCTACACCAACAGCGTGCCCGGCGGCTACATGAAGTCGCCGGGGCAGCCGCAGACCGTGTTCGCCATCGAGTCGCTGCTGGACATGCTGGCGCGGAAAATCGACATGGACCCGGTGGCGCTCCGGCTGAAGAACCTGATGCAGGACGGCGACACGTTGCCCAACAAGCGCGGCATGCAGAAGATCCGCTGCCGCGAAACCATCGAGGCCGCGCTCGAGGCGGCGGGCTGGAACGACGTTCCCGCCGGCCCGGACACCGGCCGGGGCATGGCCCTCTCCTTTCGCCACACCGGCGGCAGCGGCACCGTGAACCTGGAGCTGACCTGCGACGCCAGCGGCGGGGTCACGGTGCTCACCGCCATCCCCGACATCGGCACCGGCACGCATACCTTGCTGCGCCAGATCACCGCGGAGATGCTGGCGCTGCCGGCGGACCGGGTGCAGGTGGCGCGCGGCGACACCGATACCTTTGACACCGATGCTGAACCCGGCGGCAGCAAGATCACCGCCATGGTGGGGCGCGGCCTGGTGGAAGCGGTGGAGGAGCTGCGCCACCGGATGACGGAGGCCGCCGCCCAGGCCCTCGGCTGCCGGCCCGAGGCGGTGACCCTGGCGGACGGCCGCTTCAGCGCCAGCGGCGCGGCCCTGGCCTTCGCCGACGTGGCCGGAAAACTCATCGCCGAAGACAAGGCACTGTCGGTGCACAAGTCCTACCGGCCCGAGCGCTCGCCCGTGCCGGCATTCTTCGTGCAAATGGCAGAGGTGGCGGTGGACCGGGAGACCGGCGTCGTGGACGTGAAGAAAGTGGTGACCGCCCACGACGTCGGCACGATCATCAACCCCCTGGGCCACCAGGGACAGATCGACGGCGGCTTCGTGCAGGGGCTGGGCTACGCGGTCATGGAGGAGATGGTCAAGGACGGGCCGCGGGTCACCACCCTCAACCTCGGCGACTATTGCGTGCCGTGCGTGAAGGACCTGCCGCAGCTCGAGACCGTGCTGGTGGAGGACCAGACCGGCCCCGGTCCCTACAACGCCAAGGCCATTGGGGAAATGAGCATCGTGCCCACGGCCCCGGCCATCGCCAACGCGGTGGAGGCCGCGGTGGGGATACGCATTCTCGATCTGCCCATCACCGCGGAGAAGGTGTTCAACGCGTTGCGGGACAGGTGAACGGGCGCCCAACGTACGCCGATTCCCGCTTTCGCGGGAATGACGATTCCGGGGGTCGCTGCCTCTCCGGATGGTGTTTTGACACAGCCCGTTTCGCCGGAGTGACGGAAAGGGCGCGGGAACGATGATCCGAAGGGTTCGTCGCGGTAACGTCCTACGACTTGGGCCAGGACGTGATCTGCGATTCGGGGCGCAGCTTGCTCCGGTCGTAGGTTTCCCAGTGGACGAAGTCGTCGACCTTGCGGCGCGGCTTGGGCTTGGGCCAGGCGCGCGGCCGCCCCACGGGCATCACCCAGAGCAGGCGCAGCGGACGCGGCACCTCGAACAGCGCGCGCAGTTCCGGCTCGACCTCCTTGCGCACCGAGACCCACACCGTGCCGAAGCCCATGGTCGCGGCGGCCAGCATCATGTGTTCCACCGCGTTGGCCACGTTGGCCTGGAAGAGCTTCTCCCGATCCGACGGCTGACGCGTGGTGAGATAGACCCGCCGGGTGCGGGCGTCGCCGCACACCAGGACCAAGGCGTTCACGTCGCCCACGTAATCCTTCTTGAGACCCTTGTAGTTCACCGGGTCCTCGCGCTTGCGCTGATTCCACTCGGCGGAATAGATGGCCCGCACCTTGCGCATCCTGGCCCGGTCGCGGGTCACGATGAACTCCCATGGCTGGCTGTTGGCCCCGGACGGTGCAAGCCGGGCCGCCTCGAACATGAACGCAAGCTGCTCGTCGGTGATCCGCCCGCTCCGGTAGACGCGCACACTTCGCCGCGCCGCCATCACTTCCAGCAGTTCCTGTATTTCCATCGCGGTGTCCCTTCTCTCCAACCCTGAAAACATCCTGCGAACGATTCAAGCGGGCTTCCATTCCACCTTCAAACACAAGATGGCATCCCTGGCCACCCTGTGATACTTCTGCCGCAAGACCATGATCCACGTTGTCGGAATCGTCGCGAAGTACGGAGAAGAGAAGGCCGAGACGATCATGCGCGGAACCATACCGTGGCTGGAGGGCCGCGGCATGGAGGTGCTCGTCGAGGCGGAGTACGGCGCCGTGGGCGGAAACGTCGCGCGCAAGGGGGAGATGGCCGAACGCGCCGACCTGATCGTCGTCCTGGGCGGAGATGGCACGCTCCTGAGCATTGCCCGGCTGGTGGAACGGCCCGAGGTGCCCGTGGTGGGCGTGAACCTCGGGGGCCTCGGCTTCATTACCGAAATCGCGCTGGACGAACTCGAAGAAGTCCTCACGAGCACCATCGCTGAGAACTACACCATCGAGAAACGCATGACCTTGCAGGTCAGCATCGAAGGCCAGGACGGCGTCCAGCACCTCCGTATCCTCAACGACGCGGTCATCACCAAGGGCGCCCGTTCCAAGATCATCAATCTGGAAACCTACGTCGGCAGCGATTACCTGTGCACCTACCGGGCCGACGGACTCATCATCTCCACGCCCACGGGATCGACGGCGTATTCGCTGGCCGCGGGAGGCCCGATTCTTCATCCGGCCATGAGCGCCATCATCCTCTGTCCCATCTGCCCGCACACGCTGACCACCAACCGGCCCATCGTCATCGCCAGCGACGCGCGCATCCGATCCACCCTGAGATCGTCCGGAGACACCGTCATCCTGATCCCCGACGGTCAGGAGGGAATCCTGTTGAACAACGGCGACCGCGTAGAGGTGCGCCGGCACAAGTCGCCGGTGTCGCTCGTGCGTATTCCCACGCGGTCGTATTTCGACGTACTCCGCAACAAACTCAAGTGGGGAGAGCGCTAGTGTGGTGTCTGAACAACCGCGGTTTTGGCCGGCAAGCGGACCGTCGGATCAAGGCGCAACATCGACTCGTGAAGCGCCAAACCCAATACCGTCTGGCGCAGATCGAAAGGCAGATCAAGGCGCTGGATGTCGAGATCATGTTCCAGGTCCGCGAAGCTCGCCTGTCTCATCGTTTCCCCTCCATGCCCTGGCCTTTTCGCCATTATGACATGTGAAAGGTCGCTTGTTCAGATCTTCCCTAGCCGTGACCGCCTCGCGTGACGCCGGGCACGTCAGGGGAGACAACAAGGCCGCCCTGCTGGTGCGCTACAGCCGCAGGTTCTGAGGCGGGCGTGGATCGCGCCCGGACCGGGAACTCGGGCTCGGACGGTGAAAAGGTCAGAATTCGAACCCCACCCGCACTCCCGCAAGAGTCTCCGTCCGGCCGAACCCGTCCTGCACCGCCATCACGCCCAGTGCGACGGACGCGCTCGATTCGTCGGCCAGGCGGACGGTCAGCGCAGCCTTGTTGAGGGACAGGAGGTCCCGGCCGCGCAGCACGACATCCCGATAGGCGATCCGGCCCCTCTCGTCCACACCGGTAGCCGCTCGAATGCGGCCCGCGACCGAAGAGACCGGCCGCTCGGCGCCCAGCCGCGCCCCGACCGTGACGAAACGGTGGAGCCGGAAGGAGACATCGAGGTCCACCGAAGCAAGCTGTGCATCGTCGAAGCGCAACAGCGGCCCGCCCCGAACCGCAAGATGCGCCAGACGGTTCGTGACGTCGATACGAACCGTCTGGCGGGCCATGACATTGCGTCTCCACGCAAGCTCGACGCTGTCGCCCTTGAGGCCGAAGGCGCCCGAACCTTGCCAGCCCATGGGCCGGTGCAGTTCCTGTGCAAAGGCCACGCCAAACGTGTCAACTCCGGCGGCTTCTCCTGAACGGTTCGAGGAGAACGACGCCGCCAGCACCGTCTGCGGGTTCCACCCCGAAATCCCGACACCCCCGGTCTCCCGTTCCCGGACGCCCCTCGCCGCCACGGCCTGCCAGCGGCCAAGCTCGCCGCTGAAACCCAAGGCGATCCCGGCCGCCTCTCCTGACATCCGGTAGCCACTTACCGGAAGCCCGGGTCCGCCCAGATGCGCCAGACTCTGCACAACGCCCCGTCCCTGGCCGATTCCGACGAACGAGCGCTGGCCCACGAGACCACCCGCCCGGCTGCCGTAACCGTCGGCAGCAACCGTACCCAGGCCGTTCCGCTCACTGTAGTGTTGGCGCTGCGGCACCAGGTCGAGGTCGTCCATGGAGAGATACGGACCGCGCGCCTCAGCCAAGACGTCCAGTCCGACTTCGAACGGCGCACGCTGGAAACCGTCCAGAACCACGATGGTCCGGCCGCCCAGGTACCGCTCGATCGCGTCGCGCGGCAGCACGACTTGCGCCCCGTCGGTCGGCACGACCGCTCCCTCGTCCATGGCGCCCACCGCGAAGTTCGTGCCGCCCATCGGCCGCGAAGCGGCGTCCAGGTCGAGCCGTCCCTGTCCGTAGATCTCCCTTTGGCCGTAGTGGGAGGATTTGTCGGCCGTTGCGAGAATGCGCGCGCGCACGTCGTGGTAGCTCAGGTTCGGAAACATGCTCTTCAACGCCGCCAGACCGGCCGTGACATAGGGTGCCGCCACCGAGGTGCCTCCAACGAAATCCCAAAGTCCGCTGCGCCGGGTCGTGAGGAGCAATCCCGGCGCGGCAATGCACCAGTCGGCCGCAACCCCGCACAGCGACGAATACCCCGCTATGCGGCCGTCCGAGCCGATGCCCACCACCGCCAGCCATCCCTTCTCCAGATCCGGAAAGTGCCTGGGCAGCACCGCCTCCATGTGCGGGTTGACACTTCTGCTGTTCCCGGCCGCCCACACGACGACACCGCCCGCCTCCACATAGGCCCGGAACGCCGGCAGCGACTTCGGCATGATGCGGCCGACGTAGTCGTCCGTCAGGTTAAGGTCCAAGCTCCACGACTTGGTTCGGAACCAGCTCATGTTCGTGGCGCCGACCCCGAGCGACCGCATCCAGTCAATTCCCCGAGCGGTCTGCCGGTCGAAGACTCCGCCCCACAAATGCTGGAGTGCACCGAGCCCGCAGTCGAAGCATGTCCCGTCGTCCCAGGGAACCGGAGCCGAGTTCCCGTAGGATGCAATCCGGGCCTCGTAGGCCACGCCGTACACCCCCGCCCCGTTTCTGCTGGCCGCGACAACCCCGAGCACGTTCGTGCCGTGACCGTCGGTGTCGTACAGCGGACTATGGTCGGCCCTGTCGAGTTCGGTACGCCGGTCGTCGTCGCTGCCCATCGCGCCGCTGCACAGACCCATGGAGCAACTAGCGGCATACTGCCCGCGCAAGTCGACATGGTCGGAGTTCACCCCGGAGTCGAACACCCCGACCGTTTCGCCCGCCCCGGTCCCCCCTCGGCCGTGCATCGCCGTGACCCTCGCCGCTTCCTCCCTCGCTACCCTGCGCTCCTGGCCGGAGCCGCCGTGCCACGTCGCCGGGAAACCCACCGGATGTTCACGGTCCGGCGTGAAACCTCCGGTGTCCGTGGGTGGTGGTGGAGGCGGCGGCGCTGACCTATCGCCGCCGCAGCCGGACAAGGCCATGAGTGCCACGGCCAGAATCAACGCCCGGAGCAGACGACCTGGACTCCGTGCCAATCTCATTCGATGCCTTCCTTGTAGCTGATACCGGTTCGAGCACCTCGGACTACTCTCTCGGATGAGCAACTCTCTCCAAAAGAGTCTCGCCGAATTAATTTGGTCAATTGCGGATGTCTGGGAGCCCCGCTGTAGTGCTGTATATCCACTCTCCATGGAATAGGAATACGTCGTGCTTGATGGACAGAGTATATCCGTCTGCTCGTCGCTCACCTTCCGACCGGTCGGACAGTGCCCTTGTTCCACTCCGAGCGGATGGCCAAGCCGTCCCTGATGGTCGTGGCGCCGATCAGATTGACCACGCCTCGTGGCCCACCAGGGGGCCGACCCAAGCTCCAGGACGAGTTGCCTTCGCACGACGGTGAACCGACACAGAACCCTCTCCATGCGTTGAACCTCCAGAAGACAATAAGACATTTCGAGGTGTCCCGCACCTCAAGTCCGACAGGCTGGGCGACCTGTGGAGCGTCTCCCGGGGGGCCCTTCGCCGGGCTCGGGCCAGTCCCCTCGGCGCGGGATCGGCGGGCGGGCTCACGGGAACGGAAACGGGCGGAACGGATGACGGTGCTGGAAGCCGACCAGAAGGGGCTGACCTGGCGCGAGATCGCGGTGCTGCTCTGGGGCGCCGAACGAGTCGCGGAAGACTGGTGGCCGGGGGGCTGGATGCGCGGCCGCGTCAAGCGCCGCATCGCCAAGGCCCGCGCCATGCTGAAGGCATACCGCGATATCGCCGCGGGGTGGCGATGACGGTCGTCGGACCCGCGTTACGCCATGTTCCGGGCTTTGAATTCCGGCGGGATTCGCGATAGGGTCGTGTCCTGAACGTGGTGGGGATCGGAGGTTCGGAACGAAATGAGAATATCCCTAAAATATTGATAAACAACCCAAAAAAAACGATCTCAACACAGAAAAGACCCGCAGATTATGACGCGAATTAACCAGACACCACACTAGATTGAATGCGTCACCCCGGCGTTGGTATCCATGCTGCAGCAACTCCGCATCCGCAACATCGCCGTCATCGATCAGGCCGAGCTGGAGCTGGGGCCCGGGCTGAACGTGGTGACGGGCGAGACCGGCGCCGGCAAGACCATGGTCCTTGCCGCGCTGAACCTGATCCTGGGAGGTCGGGCGTCCTCCGACCTGATCCGCGCGGGGGAGACCGAGGCCGCGGTGGAGGCCCTGTTCGGCGACCTTCCGGCGCCCACGCGCGGCGCCCTGGAGGCGGCCGGCTGCGACGACGACGAGCTGGTGCTGCGGCGAGTGGTCACCCGCGGGGGCCGAGGCCGCATCTATCTGAACGGCGGCCTGACCCCGCGTTCGTTCCTTCCCGGGATCGGCGCCGGCCTGATCCATATCTACGGGCAACACGAGCAGCACACGCTGCTGCGCACCGAGACCCACCTGGCCCTGCTCGACGCCCACGGCGACCTCGCGCCCAAGGCAACCGCCATGAAGGAACGTTTCACCGCGTTGGCGGACGCTTGGCAACGGGTATGCGATCTCCGGGAAAAGCTCGCGGACGCGGCGCGGGAAGAAGCGTTGCTGCGCGCCCAGGCGCGCGAGATCGAAGACAGTGGGCTCGAACCTGGCGAAGAAGAAGCGTTGCTGGACCGGCGGCGGCTGATCGTCCATTCCGAGAGACTCTACGAGACGTGCAAGGAGGGCCAGGGCCTCCTCTATGACGACGACAACGCGGTGGTGGGAGCGCTGGGACGGTACCTCCCGCGCCTGCGGGAAATGGCGGCCATCGACGGCGCGTTGTCCGAGGCGGTGACGCTGCTGGAGGGATCAGCGGCACAGATCGATGAAGCCGCGGCCTTGATCCGCCAGTATGCGGATCGGCTGAACTTCGACCCGCGGGAGTTGGAACGGATCGAGGACCGTCTGGCCGAGATCAACCGGCTGAGACGCAAATACCGCGCGCCGGTGGACGAAATCCTGGCCTTGGCCGAACGGGCAAGGGAGGAACTCGCGGCCATCGACCGCGGCGAGGAAGATCTGGCCGCGCTGACGCGGGAGTTCGAGAGCGCGCGGGATTCGGCATGGACCGCGGCGGAGGAACTGTCTCGCCTGCGCAAGCGCGCCGCCAAGACGCTCCAGCGCCGCATGGAGCAGGAAACCGGCCAGCTCGGCCTGCCGCACACGACCTTCGAGGTGCGTTTCCACGCGCGCGGCGCCACGCGCGACGAGCCGCCGTTCGTGATGGGCGGCCGGCGTCTCGGACCGGACGGCGCCGACGATCCCGAGTTCTTCTTTTCGCCGAACCCCGGCCATGCCGCCCAACCGCTCGCCCGGATCGCCTCGGGCGGCGAGCTGTCACGCCTCATGCTGGCGCTCAAGTCCATCGTGCTGACCGGGAGCGAGATCCCCACGCTGCTGTTCGACGAGGTGGATGCCGGTATCGGCGGCGGCGTGGCCGAAATGGTGGGCCGGAGGCTCGCCGCCGTGGCGCGCTCCCACCAGGTGATCTGCGTGACGCACCTGGCCCCCATCGCCGCGCTGGCGCGCTCGCACTACGTGGTGGAGAAGACCGTCGCACAAGGCCGCACGTTCACCACGGTGCGGAAACTCGAGGAGGCCGAGCGCGTGCGCGAACTGGCGCGGATGCTGGCCGGCGTGAAGGTGACCGCTCAGGCGGAACGGCACGCCGCAGAGATGCTCAAGGTCGGCGAGTCCGGGCGGGCCTGACTGGCAGCCTGCCGGACTTGCATGCCTGTGCGCCCCGCTTGCTTCCCGCCCCACGTTTCGGTTATTGTTTTCTATCCGTCCGGTGGTTGCGCGTCCTGATGAATCCGCAACCGCCTTTGTTCCCGGGTGTGGGGCCGTAGCTCAGCTGGGAGAGCGCTTGAATGGCATTCAAGAGGTCGCCGGTTCGATCCCGGTCGGCTCCACCACTTTTCCAGAAACCTGTGCGGAGGCGGCGTGTCGCAGCTTCGAGCAGCGGGAGACGGGGTTTTTTCGGACTATGACCTGGATGCGGGGTTCTACGATGAGATGTTCCAGGCTCGCGGCAACCCCCGCGAGGCTTCCCGCAGACTGCACGCGGCGTTGGCGGAACTGACGCCGGACGATCTCGTCAAGCTGCAGGACGGCGTCCACCGGCACTTCCTCCACGAAGGCATCACCTTCACGGTGCTCGACGCCGACAAGGTCACCGAACAGATCATTCCCATCGACTGCGTCCCGCGGGTGCTGACCGCGGCGGAGTGGGACCACCTCGAGCGTGGCCTCAAGCAACGCTTGGCGGCCCTCAATCTCTTCCTCAAGGACGTCTATCACGAAGGCCGGTGCCTCAAGGAGGGCATCGTCCCCATCGACTTGGTGCTGGGCTGCCCGCAGTACCGCATGGAGATGCGCGGCATCAAGGTGCCGCACGACATCTACGTCACCGTGTGCGGCACCGACGTGGTGCGCACCCACGACGGTTTCGCCGTCCTCGAGGACAACCTGCGGGTACCTTCCGGCGTTTCGTACATGCTCGCCTGCCGGAACGCCATCAAGGACGCCTTCCCGCGCCTCTATCGCGCCAACCGGGTGCGCGAGGTGTCCGACTACTCGGAGTTGCTCTACGCCACCCTGGCCTCGCTGCGACCGGCGCGGGACAATCCCAACGTGGCGATCCTGACCCCCGGCATGCACAACGCGGCATACTACGAGCACGCCTTTCTCGCCGGCGAGATGGGCATCGATCTCGTGGAGGGACAGGATCTGGTCCTGCGCGACAGCGCCATCTACGCCCGCACCACCTCCGGCCTCCGGCGCGTGGACGTGCTCTACCGAAGGATCGATGACGACTTCCTCGATCCGGTGCGTTTCCGCTCCGACTCGGCCTTGGGCACGGCGGGGCTGTTCCACGCATTCCGCGCGGGCAATGTGGTGCTTGCCAACGCCCCCGGCACCGGCGTGGCCGACGACAAGGGCGTGTATGCGTACGTGCCGGCGATCATTCGCTACTACCTCGGGGAGGAGCCGATCCTCGCGAACGTGGAGACCTATCTGTGCCGTGAACCCGAGAATCTGACCTACACGCTGGAGCACCTCGAGGAGTTGGTGGTCAAGGAAGTGGGCGGGGCGGGAGGCTACGGCATGCTCGTGGGTCCCCACGCCAGCGCCGACGAACGCGCCCGCTACGCCGAACGGCTGCGCGCCGATCCTGCCAATTTCATCGCCCAGCCGGTGCTCGCGCTGTCCCGCGCGCCGTGCTTCATCGACGGCGCCATCGAGCCGCGCCATGTCGACCTGCGTCCGTTCGTGCTGCAGGGTCGGGACCAGCAGCACGTGGTTCCCGGAGGGTTGTGCCGGGTCGCGTTGCGCCGCGGCAGCCTGGTCGTCAACTCCAGCCAGGGCGGCGGCTGCAAGGATTTGTGGATCGTGGAGGATTGAGTGCGGCGGGGATCGAGGAACGGATCATGCTCGCGCGCCTAGCAACCGAGTTCTACTGGCTGGGCCGTCACGCGGAGCGCATCGAGCACACGGCGCGGCTTCTCCGCTTTCAACTCGAGCGACTGCCGGATCGGCGGCCGGACGAGCTGACCCTGGGGTGGCAGGCGGTCTACCAGATACTCGGGCGACCATCCGCGGGAACCGCGGCCATCGGCGAAGACGCCGAAACGGTGGTCATTCCGGACGCCTACACCCTTGCCGGCGACCTTGTGGAGGAACGGGCGAATCCGGATTCCCTGTTGTCCTGCTGGGAGTACGCGCGCGAGAACGGACAACGGGTACGGGCGCATTTGCCGCTGCCGGTCTGGACCTGCCTCAACCAGGGCTACCTGTGGATCCGTGACAGCGACTTCACCGAGGCTTGGGCGCGCGGTCCGTCGAACCTGGTGAGCGAGGCCATTGATCGACTGAATCTGTTGGCGGGAGTCGTGGAGGCGGTCATGCCCCGGGACGAAGCGTGGCGCTTTCTGGAGTTGGGCCGATTCATCGAACGCGTGCAACATCAGGCGGAGCTGCTCGCGGGCTGGGTCGATTTCAACCGCGACGAAGCGGACGCGGGCGCACTGTCGTGGGCCGACCTGCTGCGCGTGTGCGGCGCCTACGAGGTTTACTGCCGGCGGCATTCCACCAATGTCGAACGGGCGCAGGCCCTGGGCCTTCTCACACAAGACCCGGAAGTTCCCCGCTCGCTGCGTTTCGCGACCCTGCGCATCACCCAAGTGTTGACGGGAATCGATCCGGTGGGCGCGCGCTACCCCATGGCGGCGCCCCACCGTATGGCGTTGCGGCTGGCCGCGTCCATCGAAGTGGAACTCACCGACCTTTCCGCCGAGGGCGCCGAGTTCTTCCGCTCGGTGGGACAGCACGGGCGCATGCTCCACGACCTCACCATGGCCGCTTACGTCACCCATTCGCTGCCGCAGGAGGCCGTGACGTGACGGTGACCTACCACATCGAGCACCGCATGCGCTTTCGCTATACCGGGCCGGTGGAGGAGTCGGTGATGACGCTCTACGTCTGCCCTCTCCGGGACCGCGCGCAGTTGATGCAGGAGTTTCTTCTCGAGACCGAGCCGGACGGCGCCCTGTTCGAGTTTACCGATCCCTTCGGCAACACCGGGCATTTCTTCGACCGGCCGCGGGTGCGCGACGAACTCCGCGTCGTCGCCCGTTCCGTGGTGGAGTTGGAACCGCCGGCGCGTGCCCCGGAACGGTTGGAGCCCGAGGCGTGGACACGTCTTCGTCAGACCGGGCGCCAGGGCGCGCTGTGGCCGATGCTCCACCCCAGCCGCTTCGTGGCGCCGAGCCCGGCCCTGGAGAAGTTCCTGGCGAAACACGGCATCGCCCCCAGCGACGACCCGCTCCGCAGTACCCGGGATCTTTGCGCCACGCTCTACGGCGTGTTAGAGTACGCGCCAGGCGAAACCACGGCGGACTCGCCCATCGACCGCATTCTCGAGACCGGTCGAGGCGTTTGCCAGGACTACGCGCACGTGATGGCGGCGATCCTGCGTGGATGGGGAATCCCGTGCCGCTATGTCTCGGGCTACCTGGGCCCCGCCGCGACGGGGGTGGCGGAAGGCGAGAGCCACGCGTGGGTGGAAGCCTGGTTTCCCGGCCTCGGCTGGATCGGGTTCGACCCGACCAACGACACCGAAGGCGACGCGCGTCACGTCCGGGTCGCCGTTGGACGGGACTACGCCGACGTTCCGCCCACCCGCGGCACGTTCCGTGGCGCCGGCGGTTCGGTCCTCCACACCGCAGTGGTGATCGAGCGCATCGACGGCGAGGAGTCGGCCGGCCAAGACCCGTGGACCTGAAGGGCGGGGGCCGCGCCTGCACCACGGATCGATGCCTGTCGTTGAGAGGCGGGATTTATTCTATCGAACGTCAAACAAGGGAGTCGGATCTGACACGCTGGCGGCGGCGGAAGGTCCTTATACTGGCACTACGCCAGCGCTGTACAACACTGGCGTAGCGGCACACGGGAGCGATCATGACACTTTCCGATGTACAGAAATTGATGGCTGACAACGACGTACGGCGCGTCGACCTGCTTGTCACCGACCTCATCGGCCGCTGGCAGCATTTCTCGATACCCCCTTCCAAGGTGAAGGAAAGCCTGATCGAACGCGGCCAGGGTTTCGACGGTTCCAGCCTGCGGGGTTTCCAGTCCATCGATCAGTCCGACATGCTGCTGGTTCCGGATCTGGACTCGGCGCGGATCGATCCGGTGGAGCCGGAACCCTCGCTGAAGCTCATCTGCGACGTGGTCGACCCGGTCACCGGGGAGCGCTACACCCGCGATCCGCGCTGGGTCGCCACCAAGGCGGAAGCCCACCTTGCCTCCACGGGCATCGCCGACAAGGCGTTCTTCGGCCCGGAGCTTGAGTTCTTCGTTTTCGAAAACGTGCGTTTCGGCCTCAAGATCAACTCGTCCTTTCACATCGTCGACTCCGATGAGGCCGACTGGAACTCCGCCCGGGAGGAGGACGACCACAACCTGGGCTACAAGATCCCGCCCAAGCAGGGCTATTCACCCATCCCGCCGTTCGACCAACTCGCCGACCTGCGCTGGAAGATGGCGGAAAAGATGGAACAGGTGGGTCTGGAGTTCGAAGTCCACCACCACGAGGTCGCCACGGGCGGCCAGGGCGAGATCGCCACCCGCTTCCAGACCCTGCGCCGGAAGGCCGACGAGACCCAGTGGTACAAACACATCGTGCGCAACGTCGCCAGGGCCCATGGCAAGACCGCGACCTTCATGCCCAAGCCCTTGTTCGGCGACAACGGCAGCGGCATGCATGTGCATCAGTCGCTGTGGCTCGGCGACACCCCGCTCTTCTACGATGCCAGCGGCTATGCGGAGTTGTCCGAGGTGGCGCGCTTCTACATCGGTGGCCTGCTCCGGCACAGCCGCTCACTGCTGGCGTTCTGCGCCCCCACGACCAACTCCTACAAGCGGCTGGTGCCGGGCTTCGAAGCGCCCGTCTACCTGGCGTATTCGGCGCGCAACCGTTCCGCCGCGGTGCGCATTCCCACGTACGAGACCTCGCCCGCCAGCAAGCGCATTGAGTATCGCTCGCCCGACCCCTCGGCCAACACTTATCTGGCCTTCTCGGCCCTCTTGATGGCCGGACTCGACGGCATCCGCAACCGCATCGACCCGGGTGAGCCCACCGACACGGACATCTACGAACTGTCGCCGGAGGCGGCGGCGCGGATCCCTTCCGTGCCCACATCCATGGAAGAGGCCGTCGCCGCCTTGGGCGCGGACCACGACTACCTGCTGGAGGGCGGCGTATTCACCCAGGACGTCATCGACCATTACATCGCGTTCAAGCAACAGGAGTCGAAGGACGTCTTCCAGCATCCGGTGCCGGCGGAGTTCTTCCACTACTTTCACATTTAGCGCGACTCCGAAGAATCATTCGTCTTTCCTGAGCCCTGCAAGGGACCTGTTCCGAGCCTGTCGCCGGGCGCCATCGGCGCCCGGCGGCAACCAAGCCGGTTTTCCCAGGGCTGGTGTCCAAATCCACGAAACGGGAGGTGCCGCGAACATGACGTTGCACGGTTTTCCGATCAAGGCTTCTGGGTTCGGTGGGAATTGGCGGCGTGTGGCGGCGGCAGGCGGTCTGGTGGCGGTCTTGGGCTTTCTGTGGCTTGCGACCGCCGCGGATGCCGCCGTGGACAAGGAGGTGCAGTTCGTCCTGAACACCTTCTCATTCCTGATCTGGGGCGCCTTGGTGATGTGGATGTGCGCCGGCTTCACCATGCTGGAAGCGGGAATGGTGCGGACCAAGAACGTCTCCATGATCTGCCTCAAGAACATCGGCCTCTACTCCATCGCGGGGCTGATGTACTTCTTCATCGGCTACAACGTCATGTACGTGGACGTGGGCAGCGTGATCGGCACGTTTACCGGCCTGTACGGACCGACGGCCAGCGAGGTGGCCCTGCTGGCCGGTCAGGAAGAGGCGCTCGACACGGTGCTCAAGAACGACTACTCCACCATGTCGGACTGGTTCTTCCAGATGGTATTCGTGGCGACCACGGCGTCCATTGTCTCCGGCACACTGGCGGAACGAGTGCGGCTCTGGATCTTCTTCCTGTTCATTGCGATCCTCACCGGCCTGGTCTACCCCATCGTGGGGGCATGGACCTGGGGCGGGGGATGGCTTGGGGCCATGGAGTTCAAGGACTTCGCCGGTTCCACCATCGTCCACTCCACCGGCGGCTGGGCAGCCTTGGCGGGGGCGCTGGTGGTGGGGCCGCGGAGCGGCAAGTTCCGTCCCGACGGCAGCGTCAAGGACACGCCGCCGTCCAACATCCCCATCGTCACCCTCGGGGTCTTCATCCTCTGGTTCGGATGGTTCGGCTTCAACGGCGGGTCGCAACTCGCCTTGGGCGGCGCCGCCGACGCCATCGCCATCAGTCATATCCTGGTCAACACCAACCTGGCGGGAGCCGCGGGGTTCATCATCGCCCTGGTGATGGCGCGCCCCATCCTCGGCCGCATCGACCTGCTTGCCGGTCTCAACGGCGCCTTGGCGGGCTTGGTGTCCATCACCGCCGGACCGGACTTCGCCACGCACATCTGGGCCGTCATCATCGGCGCCATCGGCGGTGCCATCTGCGTCTCGGGCATGAAGCTCCTTGATACGCTCAAGGTGGACGACGTGGTGGGAGCGGTGCCGGTGCACCTGTTCGCGGGCATCTGGGGGACGCTGGCCACGTGCATCGTCGCCGGCGGCAATCTCGGCGTCCAGCTTCTTGGCGTGGCCGCCGTGGGCGTGTTCGCCTTCGGGGTCTCCTATGCCCTGTGGACCGCCTTGAAGCATCTCATGGGCGCGCGCGTCTCGGTCGCGGTGGAGGAGCTGGGACAGGACGCGGGCGAACTCGGCATCGAGGCGTATCCGGAGTTCATGCTCATGCCCGATCCGGACGACGTGGCCGCGCTCCGCGACAACCGGTAACCGGTCCGGGAAGGGCGCCGCCCATGCCGGGCGGCGCCCTTCCCGTGAAGCAAGGCGCGTGATCAGCCAGACTGCGCGCCGGCGATGGCGACCGGGGCCGCCGAGGGAATGTCGATCCAGAACTCGGTAAAGGCCCCCGGCTCCGACTCGACACCCATCCTGCCGCCGTGCTGGGACACGATGTCCTGGGACAGGGACAGACCCAGTCCCGTGCCCTCTCCCGTGGGCTTGGTGGTGACGAAGGGCTCGAAGATCTTTGTGATCATATCCCGTGGAATGCCGGGTCCGTTGTCGCGGATGCGAAACTCGACCCGGCCGTCCTGGCGCTTGCTCGACAACCGGATGTGCGGCTCGTACTGACTTTGCATCTTGGCGCGCTCGAAAGTCGCCTGACACGCATTGGTGACGAGGTTGAGGAAGACGCGGCTCAGATCCTGGGGCACCACCTCCACCTCGCCGATCCCGGTATCCAGGTCCTCTTCCCAAGTGACGTTGAAACGCTGGTCCTTGGCGCGCATGGCGTGATAGGCGAGATCGGCGTACTGCTTGAGCAGCGCGTTGAGATCCACCGCGCGGCGCTCGCCGGACTGGGCGCGCGAGTGGTCCAGCATGCTGCGCACGATGCCGTCGGCGCGCTTGCCGTGCTGATTGATCTTCTGGAGATTGGTGGTCAGGTCGTCCAGGATTCCCTCGACCTCGTCGCGCGCCTCCTCGGGCATTTGCTCACGGATCTCGCCCAACACCTCCCGCACCTCCTCGATGAGCTCGCCGGATACTTCCGAGAAGTTGTTGACGAAATTGAGCGGATTCTTGATCTCGTGCGCAATGCCGGCGGTAAGCTGGCCCAGGGAGGCAAGCTTCTCCTGCATGACCACCTGGTGCTGTGCCGTTTTCAAGTCCTGAAGCGTCTGCTCCAACTGCACGTTCTTTCCCTTCAACTCATCCGCGAGACTCTCCACGAGATTGAGCCGCTGCACTTCCAGGGCATGCCGCCGGAACACCTCCAGCGCTTCCGCCATGTCGGCCACCTCATCGTTGCTCCCGATCTGGACCGGAACTTCGAGGTTGCCCTCGGCCATGGAACGCATGGACGCGGCCAATCCGGTCAAGCGCCGGATCAGATGGCGGCCGACGAACATCCACCCGAGCATGATGGCCCCGATGACCATCAACACGCTGAGTACCACCAACACGGTCATGCCGGTGTTCACGGCCGCCGCGGAGGCCTCTCTGGCTTCGCCGGCCTGTCGGTCCGCGGCCGCCACCACCAGGTCCATGGTGGCCAGCAGCCTCGCCGCGGTGATCCGGTTATCCTCTATGTAGCGGGCCTCGGTCTCGCCCTGTCTCAGTATGGCTTCCCGGAGGCCGAATATCCCGTCGGCGCCCTGCCCCAGCGACTTGAGCCGCGCGAACTCCGTGTCGAGCGAAGACGCCGCAGAAGCGCGGGACCCGGAGGAGCGAAACGCGCGTTCGAAGGAACCGAGAGCGGCGGTGTAGCGCTCTCGAAGCGGCTGTATCAACGCCCGGTCATCCAACACCGCGGCCTCCGCAAGCAGTCTCACGGCCAGATTGGCCTGTGTGTGCAACGTCAACAGGTCCCGATAACGCACGAGTTGGGCATAGGACGTGCGCTCCTCCATGGACACGGGTTGACCCTGGCGTTCGCGCAAGCCGGTGGCCAGAAAAAACTGCTGATCGTCGATGGCGGGTACCAGGACATGATCGATCTGACGGGCCATGGACGGAACCGTCGCCGCGCGTTCACTCAAGCGCCCCTGAAGTTGCCTCCTTTGCGACGACGACTGCTCGACCTTGTCCAACGTCTTGCCCAGGGCGTCGGAAAGCGAGCGCAGTTGTTGCACGCGATCCTGGTTCCGAAACGACCCCAGCACCCGCAACTCTTCGATCAGGTCGTCAAGCTGTTCCTTGTCTTCGAGGATAGCCAACTTGACGTCATGAAGTTCCGCGTCGGACGTCACCGAAGCGAGGCGAGACGCCGCGTCCACAAGCGCCGAGCTCTGCCGCGCCGCCCGCATCGCCGCCACCAGGCTGGGGAAGCTGTTTTCGGCAATGTTGCGCTGCGACCGGCTGACGATGCCGAACGACACCAAGGCAACGGTGCTGGCCGTCAGCATCAGTAATACGCCGATGCCGAAAACGGTGTACATCTTGACACCGAGACCGATGCGCCGGGCCGCAAGGTATCGTCCGAGTCCGGCGAAGTTCACGGTCGCTCCAAACGCTGGATCGAGCGAAAGCGCGCGCCGTCGTCGATCACGGTCAGGTACACCTGATCAGACCCTTGATTGTCGGCTTCACCGTAAAACAGCGCGAAGCCCTCGAGATCGATGGAGCCGGCCCCTTGCAGGGCGTCAATGAATCCCGTCCGGGTGAGATCCTTTCCGGCCCGGCGCAAGGCCTCCACCGTCACCCTTCCTGTCAGGTACCCCTCCAGGGACACGAAGCCGGGCACTGCTTCGGCCGCCACCGCGCGCAACGCTTCATGATACTGTCCGACCACCGGAATCTCCTGGTCGTGGGGGAAAGGCACGACCTGGGTCACGATCACGTCCTTGCCCGAGGGACCCAGCGCACTGGCCAGCGCCGAACTGCCGACGAAGGAAATGTTCACGAAGAGGGGAGTGAACTCCAGGTGGCGCGCCCACTTGATGAACTCCGCCACAGGCTCGTAGGCGCCCACGATGATGACGGCCTCGGGCCGGTCCGCGCGCAGGTCCAGCACGGCGGTCTTGACCGCCCGCGTGTTGCGCGGGTAGGTGGCTTCGGATACCAGTCGCATGCCGCGCCGCCGGAGTGCCTGAAGCGTACCCGAGAGCCCGGCGCGCCCGTAGGAATCGTCCTGGTACAAGATGCCGATGCGCTTCACCCCCAGGTCGCGGGTGAGGCGCTCGACCATCTCTTCCGTCTCCTGATAATAGGAAGCGCGTACGTTGACCACCGTGGGACGCTGGCGCGCGTCGCGCAGGAATTCCGCGCCCGTAAAGGCGCCAATGTAGGGAATGCCGGCCTCGGTGGCGATGGGTTCCGCGGCCTTCGACGTCGGAGTGCCCACTGCGCCGATCAACGCGAAGACCTGCTCCTCGTCGATGAGCGCAAACGTATTGCCGATGGCCGCCTCGGGCTCGTAGCGATCATCCAGGGTTACAAGACGCAGTTTCCGTCCGTGGATGCCGCCGGCGCGATTGGCCTCCTCGAAGGCGGCCGTAATGCCCAGGCGCATCCCTTCTCCCAAGGCCTTGGCGGAACCACTCAGGGCGCACGATTGCCCGAACACCACCTCATCCGCGGAGACGCCCGTGCTGGCCGCGCGCGCCGCCGTGGACATGAGCGCCACGCCGGCCACGGCCGCCAGCAGCAAGGCCCCCAGGAATCGCGCCCACCCTGTAGAATCCACAACCATGACCTGTGTCCCGTCCGGTCAACCAGGAGACGGGCTCCCGAGGAGCCTGTCGGGATTATCGAATCGTAGCGAGAGGCAGAGAAATGGAGGCCAGTTTCGGGCGGATTTGAGGAGAATATTGGTAATATTGGACGAAAATCCAACCGGAAATGGACCCATTTCGCTGCCTCGCAGTAGATTCTTGATAAACCCGACAGGCTCCTGGGAATTTGCGCCGCAGGAATACGGCGTCCTGAGCGTAGCGAAGCGAAGTCGAAGAACGCGGCCTAACCCTGAAGATAGCGCAACGCCACACAGGTGATATCGTCCGATTGCGGGTTCCCGGCGGCGAACTCGCGCACCGTGTCGAGCACCCGGGATGTCACATCGTCGCACGCGGCGGCATCAAGCGTGGCCAGCAACGAGTCGAGCCGTTTCTCGCCGAGCTCCTCGAACCCGGGCCCCTCGGCTTCAGTGACGCCGTCCGTATAGAAGAACAGCATGTCGCCGGCCTCAAGCTGAAGCGTTTCATGATTGAACGCATGGCCGCCAAGCACACCCAGCGCCAGGTCCCTTGTAGTGGGCAGCGCGACCACCTCCCCGCCCTTGTGCACGAGGCGCGGCGGATTGTGGCCGCCGTTGCAGTATTTGAAGACGCCGCTCCCGGAATCGAAGACGCCGTAGAAAAGGGTGACGAACGTGCAGCTCTTGTTGTCCTCGGCCAGCAGATTGTTGACGTGGGTCAGGCACTCGTCCGGTTGTCCGCCCTCCAGCGCGTGGCTTCGGAGCAGCGTGCGACAGGCCATCATGAACAGCGCGGCGGGAACGCCCTTGCCCGACACATCCCCGATGGCGACGCCGATCCTGTTGTCGCCCAGGGGAACGAAGTCATAGAAGTCGCCCCCGACTTCCTTGGCGGGAACCATGAGTCCGTGCGTTTCGTAGCGGTCGGTGGAAGGAAAGCTGCGCGGTAACACCGACGCCTGCATGTCCCGGGCGACGTCGAGTTCCTTGCTCAGGGCCACCAACTGGTCCCGGTTGTTCAAGGCCTCGCGCAGCAGCGCCAGGTGCTTGAGGGTCTTGTCGATGGTGATCTCGAGATCGTTGAAGTCGATGGGCTTGGTAACGAAGTCGAAGGCCCCGCGGTTCATGGCGGTACGGATGTTGTTCATGTCGCCGTAGGCCGACACGATCACGGAGCGAACATTGGGCTTGGTCTCGTTGAGTTGCTTGAGAAGCGCGAGTCCGTCCATGACCGGCATGTTGATGTCCGAGATGACCATCGAGATCTCTTCGTCGGCGTCGAGCCTTTCGATGGCTTCCTTGCCGTTGTGCGCAAACTCGAACGCCAACTCGTTCCGACGGATGCGCCGGCGAAACTTCTGCAACATCAAGGTCTCGAGATCCACTTCGTCATCCACGACGAGGATCTTGACGGGTCCTTCCGAGCCTTCGGACAAGGCTTGGGAGACCGCGTCGTCGAGGTTATCCGGCATTGATTGCGTCCTGTCGCGTGGGGTGTATGGCGAGGATCTCGCTGAAACCGCTGATCTTGAAGACCTCCGCAATGTGGGCCCGCATGGTGCAAAGAAAGATCTTGCGACCACCCGCCTGTAACTGCTTCGCTGCCAGGAGAAGCACCCGGAGCCCGGCGCTGCTGATGTATTCAATATTCTCGAAGTCCACCACGAGCGATCCCTTGCCTTCTTCGATGAGCTGCAGCATGGACTCCTGGAAAGGGCTGGCCGTGCTGCCATCGATGCGGCCCGAGGGAATGATCACAGTGATATCGCCCTCGGTCTCCGTGGTCAGGTCCAAAACGCTTCCGGTTGCCATCAACTGTCTCCTTTCAAAGAGGCGCGTAGAGTGATTCGGTTGAGTCCGTCAATGCGTTGGTAGTCGGGATTCGGGAAAAGGGTCTTGGTGAGGAAGACCCCCAGGCCGCCAATGGGACGGTCGTCGATGGAGGCATGGAGATCGGGCTCGGCGACCTCCTCGAAGGGGTTGAAGGCGATGCCGCTGTCGTCCAGTTGGGCTACCACCTCGTCGGCCTCGATGCGCAACTCCACCCGGAGCTCCCTTCGCTCCGTATCCACGAACCCGTACGAGATCGTGTTCGTCGCCAGTTCGTCCAGGGCGAGGCTCAGGTTGTGAATCTGTGGCTCGGAAAGTCCGTTGGCCGCGCCGAAACGAGCCACCGCCTCGGCCAGATCGTTCAGCGCCGATGAGAGCTCGGGTTCGAGGTCGATGGAAAGCTGTGGGATCGCTGTCTCCATGACAGTCATTTTGAACGTCGTACGTGGTCTATACGGTCAGGATTCGCTGATTGCGACTGTGAAAGGGTAATAGATCAAACAATATCGTGTCAAGAACTGTTCCGGAGTCCTTCCTTCACCCACCGCGACAGCGCCTTGTCAGGGTCCGCGATCTCCTCCACGGACGCGTACCACCAAGCCTCCCAGCCGGATTGCGGAAGACCGGTGAAAATCATCAGGTTCAACGGATACGCCTCGCTGTCGGTACAGCGCCTGAAGTCGTCCCGAAAGAGGAAAACCGGTTTCTCCCAAGCGATGGCCATGCCCAGCTCCACCATCACGCCCTCGTCAGGGGGACAGCCGTTGACCACCGCGAACAAGCCGTCCGCCTCGCGCACGTCCCGGAGGTCGGCCTGTCCGATGCGGTACGCCCAACCAGCCTCAGCCCTGTCCACCTGGTTGTTGCGCGCGAAGGGCTCCCACACCTCCACCCCGAGCCCCTCCAGCGCCGCGGTCAGCGCCGCCAGCGGCCCTTGCCGTTGCTGACCGGAAAAGCCGTAAGGATTCGCGAGATACAGTGTCCTCGAGGACGGGGTGTGCGCGGCACGCATGGGTTTCGTGTGACATGCCGGCGGCACGAGCGCAAGCGTGCCGTGACGCGGCCGGGCAGCCCCGCCGCCGGGCATCATGCATGTCGGCGAAGAGAGGGCCGGCGCGGTTCAGGCCATGGCTTTGTCATCCCGGACGCGAGCGGTGACCACCAGCAGGAAGAGCATGACCACCAGCAGGACGGTGCAGCTCAGCCCCAGGGACCACTGAATCCCCACAACGCCGCCCATGATGCCCACGGTGATGCCGCTGAAGGTGCGCAGCCCGAGGCCGGACATGATGAACAGGCCGATCAACTGACCGCGCAGGTGCGCCGGCGAGATGAGCTGAACGAGCGTTTGCGACATGGTAAGGAAGGCGAGGTTCAGGAAACCGGCGGCGAAGAGCAGCGCCACGGCCATGTAGAAGTAGGGCGTGAACGCGAAGATGCCCAGGGCCGTGCACCACAGGATGGCCAGAACCACCGCCGTGCGCGCCCGCGCCTTCAGGAACCCGCCGCTCTCCAGCAGCACGCCGCTCGCGAAGGCGCCGGCGCCGTTGGCGGCCAGCAGCACACTGTAGCCCGCCTCGCCCTGCCCCAGGCTGACGGCGAAACCGGGCATCTGCGCCTGGAAGGCGTTGCCCACGATCAGCGAGGAAAGCCCCACGAGGCACACCATGGACACGATGACCGGGTTGGTGCGCGCCTCTCTCAATGCCTCCAGGGAGCGCGCCCAGGTGGCGCGCCGCGCCCGGACCGCCCGCGTGTGCTGCCCGTGACCCGTGTACGGCACCGTGAAGAGCCACAGGGTCAAGGGGATGTAGAACATCGCATTCACCACCAGACCCGCCGAATAGCCCAGCGTCCGCATCATCCAGCCGCCCACGGCCGGACCCGCGAGGATCCCCAACTGCCGGCCGGTGGCGTTGAGGCGAACCGCGCTCTGCAGGTACTCCGGCCCCACCATGTCGTGCAGGATGAGCTGACTTCCGGGGCTCCACAACACGCCGGCAACGCCGTGCACCACCAGCAGTGCGCATGCGTGCCAGACCGTGAGCGTACCCGTGAAGATGAACCACGCCCAGGCGATGGTCAGCACGAAGTACAGCACCATGGCCCACTGAATCACGCGCCGGCAATCGAACCGGTCCGACAGAAGGCCCACGTACCAAGACAACAGCAGGAAGGGCGACCAGTGGCTGATGACGGCAAACCCCTGCAGCTCCGGCCACTGGAACAACTCGAATATGACCCAGTAACTGATGACGTGCTCGATGTTGTCCGCCATCATGGACAACATGGTGAAGCAGAAGTAGGCGCGGAAGTGACGGTGGCGCAATGCCGCGAAGGAAACGGTGGACTGGGCGACGTGTTTGTGCGATCCGTCCGCACCCGCGGTGGACGGCGGCGGCCCGGTCCCGGACCGCGGGTCCACCGGTGGTGAGGGAGACTGTGGCATGGCGCAGCAGCGAATGTGGCATGATGGAGGTTGGGAGGCAACTCGTGATATTCTTGACATTCCCCTTCCCGCGCGACTCTTCGAGAGTCGGCGCGCCTTGTTGCGATCCGGTCGGGGGATGTGGTAATGCGTCATTCAACCTGCTTTGAGCTAGCGTGAGCCTTGGAGATTCTCCCATGGGAAAACCAACCCGGGGAGACTCTCGCAGACTTCCCAAGTAATCCACGTCTAAAGGAGACCACACGATGAAGAAGTTGGTTCTGGAAAGCACCGCGCCGTTTCAAGGGCTGTGTGAGCTGGTGGCCTACAACGAAGGGCTGTTCGAGAAGGAAGGCATTCAGGTCGAGTTCGCCGACAGAGGCACCGGCGACATTCAGACCCACACCGACCTCACCAATCCCAAGGACGCCAACCCCCACGCGAGCCACGGCATGCTCTTCGAAGAGGGCAAGGCCGACATGTACAATGCGTGTGAATGGGGCAACTACTGCCGGGTGCAGGATTCGGCCGTCGACAGTGGCCGGCAGATCGGCCGCCGCTCCATCATCGCGTACTCAGGGCTCGTGGTCCGGCCCGACTCGCCGGTGCAGACCGCCCAGCAGCTCGCCAACCGGCTGGTGGGCGTGCCGTTCTATTTCGGCACCCACTATCTGGCCCTGCACATGCTCGAGGGCTTCCTCACCCGCGACGAGATCAAGCTCTGTCAGGCGCCGCGCGGCTCGCGCTTCCGTCTGGAGTCGGTGATGAAGGGCGAGATCGAGGCCACGACGCTCACCGAGCCGTACCTGACGCTGGCGGAGAAGAAGGGTTGCCGCATCGTGGCGGCCGCTTCGCTCCACGGCACCGAGGTCGCGGCGGACACCGTGGACGCCGAGACCTACGCAATGTTCAACCGCGCCGTGTGCGAGGCCGTGCGCCGGGTCAACGCCGACAAGAGAAAGTACCTGCAGTACTTCATCGACTACCACAAGGACGATCCCGAGATCGCCGCCCTGACCGTCGACGACCTGCGCGAGAGCCGCCTCGTGGTGGTGGATCCGGCGCCGATTCCCGCCGACGAACTGGAGCGGACGGCGGCCTGGATCAAGAGCTGGGGTTTGCTCGACGAGGACAAGCCGGCCGTGGAGTTGGTGAATCCGGAGGTCCAGGAAAGCGGCCACGCTCTGTAGGCGGCATCCTGGGAGCTTCAGCGAGCCGCAGAGCGCCGCCGCAGGCAGGCACATCGCGGCAAACGGTTCAGAAAACGGGAAGGCCCCCATGGGGCTTTCCCGTTTTTTCTTTCCGCACCGCCATGCCGGCGAGCCCGCGGCGGCGCGCACCCCCGGCGGCCTCTCACCGGACGCGGCTACCGCCCCGCAGGCACGCTGGCCCGAAGGCGCCTGACCCCTTGGGCGGCGCCCCCCGGCGCCTTGTAGACGGAGGAGCCCGCCACCAGCAGCCGCGCGCCCCCGGCCACGACCCGCGCGGCGTTGTCCGGGCCGATGCCGCCGTCGATCTCCACCGCGGGATCCAGGCCGCGCTCGTCGAGCATGCGCCGGAGGCGGTGCAGCTTGTCCACGCTGCTCTCGATGAAGCTTTGGCCGCCAAAACCCGGGTTCACGCTCATGAGGAGGATCTGATCCAGTTCCGGCAGGATCTCGTCCAGGGTGGCCAGCGGCGTGGCCGGGTTGAGCACCACGCCGGCCTTCTTGCCCAGGGACTTGATCTGCTGCACGGTGCGGTGCAGATGCGCGCAGGCCTCCTGATGCACCAACAGGGTGTCGGCGCCGGCCTTGGCAAAGTCTTCCAGGTAGCGTTCCGGCTCGACGATCATCAAGTGCACGTCCAGGGGCAACCCGGTGCTGCGCCGCGCCGCCTCGACGATGAGCGGGCCGATGGTGATATTGGGCACGAAGCGGCCGTCCATCACGTCCACGTGAATGCCGTCGGCGCCGGCCTCCTCCACGTCGGCGATCTGTTGTCCGAGGATTCGGAAGTCCGCGGAGAGGATGGATGGGAGTATCTCGATTGCGCTCATGCGGGGTCCGGTCGTGTTCTCTCCCCGATCATTCAGGACGACGCGCCGCCGCGGTCCGCCGCCTTGCGGCATTCCGCCTCCACCGCCGCGAGCAGTTTGTCGAAGGCGTCGGAGAATAGTCGCACGCCGTCTTCCAGGAGCTTGTCCGTCACCTCCTTCATGGACACACCCGCGGCCTCGAGGGCCGCCATCGTCCCTGCCGCGGCCTCGACATCCTCCTCCAGGCTGTTCCGCGCCTTGCCGTGATCCCGGAACGCGTCCAGCGTGGCGGGCGGAATGGTGTTGACCGTGTCCGCGCCGATGAGCTCCTCGACGTACCGCACGTCGGGATAGTCCGGGTTCTTGGTGCTGGTGCTGGCCCACAGGAGCCGTTGGGGCCGCGCGCCCCTGCCCGCCAGCGCCTGCCAGCCCTCGCCCTGGAGGATCTCCTTGTAGCGCTTGTACGTCACCTTGGCGTTGGCGATGGCGACCTGGCCCATGAGGGCGCGCAAACGTTCCTTCTCCCCTTCGGCGGCGGTCTCCATGCGCTTCGCGAGGGTGTCGTCCACCAAAGTGTCGATGCGCGAGATGAAGAAACTCGCGACGCTGGCGATGCGCGCCACGTCGCGCCCGCCGGCGGCGGCCTGGGCCAGCCCGCGGATGTAGGCCTGCGCCACCTGCTCGTAGGCCTCCCGGGCGAACAGCAGGGTCACGTTGACGCTGATGCCTTCGCCGATCAGGCGCTCGATGGCCGGCACTCCCGCGGGCGTGCCCGGCACCTTGATCATCAGGTTGTCCCGCGCCACCGTGTTCCACAGCCACCGGGCCTCGGCCACGGTTCCCTCGGTGTCGTGGGCGAGGTAGGGCGACACCTCCAGGCTGACGTAGCCGTCGCGGCCGTCGGTCTCGTCGTACACGGTCCGCAGGACGTCCGCCGCTTCCTGGATGTCGCGGGTGGCGATGGCCTCGTAGACCGCCTTGGGGTCCGCCGGCCCGTCTACGCTGCGCGCGAGGAGATCGTCGTAGTCGTCGCTGTCCGCCACCGCTTTCTCGAAGATGGCCGGATTGGACGTCACCCCCGTGAGGCCGTCCTCGTCCACCAGACGCCGCAACGCGCCGCCGGTGAGCAGCTTCCGCTGGATGAAGTCCAGCCAGACGGACTGGCCGTGTTCGTTCAGTGTCTTCAAGGGGTTCATGTTCTCCTCCGTGCGAGCTGCTCCCTGGCCGCTGCGACGATGTCGGCCGCGGTGAAGCCGAACTTTTCCTGCAGGTCCTTGAGGGGCGCTGACGCGCCAAAGGAGCGCATGCCGATCTGGTGGCCGGTGAGGCCGGTGTACTTGCTCCAGCCGAACACCGACGCCTGCTCCACCGACACCCGCGCCGTGACCTCCGGCGGGATCACGCTGTCGCGGTAGTCCGCGTCCTGGTCGTCGAACAACTCCCAACACGGCATGCTCACCACCCGCGCCTTGACGCCTTCCGCCGTCAAGGTCTCGTAGGCATCCACGCACAGGGATACCTCGCTGCCGGTGGCCAGCAGGAGCACCTCGGGCTTCCCGCCGGGGGCGTCCGCAAGCACGTAGGCGCCCCGGGCCACGCCGTCGGCCGAGCCGTAGCGGGTGCGGTTCAGGGTCGGCAGCGCCTGCCGCGTGAGGACCAGCACCGCGGGCTCGTGGTGCAGCTTCATGATGACCTTCCACGCCTCGGTGACCTCGTTGGCGTCGGCCGGGCGCAGCACCATCAGGCCCGGAACGGCCCGCAGCGAGGCCAGATGCTCCACCGGCTGGTGCGTGGGTCCGTCCTCCCCCACTCCGATGGAATCGTGGGTGAAGACGTGGACCACCGGCAGTTCCATGAGCGCGCTCAGCCGCATGGCGCCGCGGGCGTAGTCGCTGAAGATGAGGAAGCCCGCGCCGAAGGCGCGCACCTTGACCAGCGCCATGCCGTTCATGACCGAAGCCATGGCGTGCTCCCGGACGCCGAAATGGAGGTTGCGCCCGGCGGGGTTTTCGGCCGAAAAGTCGCCGGCTTCGTCGAAAGTGAGGCGCGTCTTGGTGGACGGCGCCAGGTCCGCGGCGCCGCCCAGGAGCCACGGCACGTTCCGCGCCAGCGCGTTCAGCACCTGGCCGGAGGCGTCGCGGCCCGCCAGGCCCTTGGGGTCCGCGGGGAACTCCGGCAGGTCCCGGTCCCAGCCGTTGGGAAGCTGGCGGTGCTGCATCCGGTAGAGTTCGCGGGCATGCTCGGGATACCGCGTCCGGTAGGATTCGATGCGCGCGAACCATGCGTCCCGCAGGGTCTTGCCGCGCTCTCCCATACCCGCCTGAAAGTGCTCGCGGACTCCCTCGGGAACATGAAACAGCGCATCCTCGGGCCAACCGTAGCGCCTCTTGGTGAGCTTCACCTCGTCCGCCCCCAGGGGCTCGCCGTGGGCGCCGCTGGTGTCCTGTTTGTTGGGCGAGCCGTAGCCGATGTGGCTGTCCACGATCATCAGGGTGGGCCGGTCCGTGGTGTGGTGAAACGCGCGGAACGCACGCTCCAGCATCTCCAGGTCGTTGGCGTCACCCACCCGGACCACGTTCCAGCCCAAGCCCAGAAAGCGCGTGGCCACGTCATCGGAGAAGGCCAGGGCGGTGTGGCCCTCGATGGTGATGCGGTTGTTGTCGTAGATCCAGCACAGCTTGGAGAGCTTCAGGTGCGCGGCCAGGGACGCTGCCTCGCCGCTGACGCCCTCCATCATGCAGCCGTCGCCGCACAGGGCATACACGTCGAAGTCGATGAGGTCCTCGAAGCCGCGCTGATTGTAGCGGGCGGCCATCCAGCGCCCGGCGATGGCCATGCCCACGCTCGTCGCCACCCCCTGTCCCAAGGGGCCGGTGGTGGTCTCCACTCCCGAGGTCCAGCGGTATTCCGGGTGGCCCGGGCAGCGGCTGTCCAGTTGCCGGAACTGCTTCAGCGCCTCCAGCGGCACCGATAGTTGGCTGTCGGTCTCGTAGTCCTTGCCCACCGCCTTGACACCGGTGAGATGCAGCAGCGAATAGAGCAGCATGGAAGCGTGCCCGGCCGACAGCACAAAGCGGTCCCGGTTGGGCCAGATGGGATCGTCGGGATCGAAGCGCAGAAAGCGCTGCCACAGGCAGTAGGCCACCGGCGCCATCGCCATGGGTGTGCCCGGATGGCCGGAGTTGGCCTGCTGAACCCCGTCGATGGACAAGGTCCGGATGGTGTTGATGCACAATTCGTCCAGCGTCGCGTCATTCATGGATGAAACCCCGCGTGTCGTCACTGACTCCTGTTCGGGCCAGGGTCCAGTGTGCCAGAGGACGAGGGCCGAACACAACGCTCCCTGCCCGGCTCACGTGGCTTCCGCAACCGGCAGCGCTTCCGCAACGCCATCCCTTCGGTCGGTCGATTGAGGAGAATATCAAGTCAAATTTGACGAAATCGAGCGGCCGAAGGAACGGATGAGAGCGGATTTGCAGCCGTGAATTCCTGCGGCGCAGGCTCCCAGGGACCGTTCGCCCCCTGCCCCGTCGTCAGCCGTGCTAAGCGGACTCCAGCTGATCGCCGATGGGGAGGGTAAGGATACGCATTCGACCTCGGTCTTCTCGATGCCGAGCGCCTCCGCAACATACTGCCGGGTCTCGTTGGGTGCCTGGGTGGAGGTCACGACCCTGACAGGCATACGGGTAGCGTCGGCCAAGGCGACCGGCGGCTCCATCGGCGTGTGGACAAGGTAGGGCATGAAATACTCTGCCTCAACCACCCGGACGGCCGAGCCCAGCGCCTCGTCAACGTGCCCCGGTCGCGGATTACGTGGCGGCCGGCTGCGCCCAGTTCGCGCATAACCTCGAAGTGGCGGCGGATGCTGCGCGAACCCTCGGTGTTCTGCTGGTCCTTGCCGGCGGGGTCGAACCTGGTCTCGTCGCCCGGCGCCTGCCGGTTCTTGACCCGTTGCCAATCGGCTTCGAGTTCGTCAGCGAGGATCATGGCGATGCCGGTGCGCACAATCATGGTTCGACCAACGCAAGCGGCGCGGAACCTTGCCACCGACCGCGCAGAACCCCAGAATAGCGGGCGGTATCATCAGAGGCACGGCGAGGGGATGCGCGTGGCCGCGGGCGCGTGTCACCGCGTTTTTCCCTCGTCTCTCGTTCATCGCTGCGGCGCGTACCAGCCTGCCAGGCCTTTTTGCAACCGGGCGCCGAGCTCTTCGGCGGTCGCCGTCCCGATGATCGCTTCCACCGACGCATCCCAGGTCTCCTGTTCCAGATTCGGCGTACCCCGCGACAGGATCCGGGACGTGGAACGGATGGTCGAACGGCAGTCGCTACGCCAGAACAGAAACGTGCGAGCCAGCGGGTCGTCTATCTTCACGGGATGATCCGACAGCGGGTAGAATCCAGGCAACGCATTGGCGTAGAGCGAAGCGAACTCGGCCGAGCTGACCCAGTTCAGGAAGGCCCGCGCCGCATGCGCATTGGGACTGGCAGTGTTCAGACCAATGGCGATGTCGATGTGGTCGGAAATATGACAGTCGTCGCCCGCCTCCCGCACGGGCGGCCTGAAAGCGCCAATGCTGAACCCGGCGCGGGAGTGGAAGCCGGCGATCTCCCAACTCCCGGCGGGATAGACAGCCGCGCGGCCTCGGGCGAAGAGGTCCTGGCTGTCCCGGTAGCGGCGCGTCTCATACCCGTCTCCCAGATAACGGCGCCACCGGGCCAGTGTCCGGTAGGGGGCAACCCAAGGCTCGTCGGTCAGCTTCTGCCGGCCGGCGACCAGGGCGCGACGGCCTTCCTCCCCCTTCCAATAGGTCGGCCCGATGTTGTTGTAACCCATGGTCGCGGCTTCCCAGCGGTCGTGGAGGCCCATCGCCATCGGGACCCAGGAGCCGTCTTCCCGGATTCTTTCAAGGACCGCGAAAAACGCGGCTTCCGTTTCGGGTGGATCGAGACCGAGTTTACCGAACGCGTCCCGGTTGTAGAGAAACCCGTGGATCACGGATGCCACCGGCACGCAGAAGGTCGCCGAACCGTCATCCGTCTGCCAAGCTGATTTTGCCGTACTCGAGAAACTCGCCAAACCAGGCAGGTCGTCGAGTTCGGCGAGGCGCCCGGCTTCGTACAGAGCCAGGGACGCGTCGAATGGACGACACGTGATCAGGTCCCCCGCGGCGCCCGCATCAAGCCGGGCGCTCAAGGCCGCATCATAGCCGGCGGGCGCCGTCGGCCTGAACCGCACCTCTATATCCGGGTGGCCTGCCTCGAAGGCCGGTATCAACTTCTCCTCCCAGATGGCGCGGTCGTCCTCTCTCCAGCTTTCGAGGACGACGCTCGTCCGGGCGAAGGCCCCGCCTTGCACAAGCAGGATAAGCAGAACGAACAATAGACCAAAAGACTTCATCCCGTTTCCCCTGTTCCGTGCGCCGACGTCCTGACGGGAGCCAGCCCCCGAAGGACGCGTGTTCTCCACCCCGGGACTCATGCCACCGGGCGCATGGCCACGGCCGCAGGTACCCAAACTTCGTTCTTCCCCAACGGAGGTCCTCCCATCCTCCATGCTTGTGCCGCCGGGGTCGCGGATGACTGCGGCGCCGTGCGTCCGCTACGACGGGCAGTCTTGCACCGTGATCGTCACTATGCCAATGCTGGCCGATTCACCGAGGTCACCGGAGAAACTCGACATTCCCGGCTGGAGAAAGGGGGATGTCCTCCATGTGGCGCGTTGCCGTTATGCTCCTGTTCTTGTTGACTGCCTGTTCGGGGAGCGACAAGAAAACGGCGTTGGAAGTCCTTCGTCATACGGAGGTGGTCGGAGAAATCGCCAAGGTCATCGATTTGGCCGAATACAGCGCCACGGCGACGCGGCAGGGAGTCCAATGGACCCCCTCGCAGGACCCGGGCGGCATGATCCATTACACCGGAATACACCCTATCTCTACCGCCTACCTGTCCAACGAAGTGGGACCAGCTCATAGATCCCTTGTGGTCAACGTCCGGTCCGCGTTGACGAACCACGACGGGCAGGCCGAAATACACCCAACGGTGATTCAGCGTATACTTGGACGCAGGGGAGCATCACGATGAGGCTTCCGGCGCGAGAGATCATTGTCCGGCTTCGTGCGGACCGATGCAGAAGCCAAACGGTCCTTTGACGACGGGAGGCATGGAATGAACATACGCTTAACCGCAGTTGTGGAACGTGAGGATGACGGCTATGTGGCCCTCTGCCCGGAGGTCGATGTCGCAAGCCAGGGCGGAACCGTCGCAGAGGCACGCGACAATCTTGCCGAGGCGCTTGCTTTGTTCTTCGAGGCTGCAACCGCCGAGGAAGTCGGTCGACGCGTTCGCGACGAGATATATGTGACGCAGATTGAGGTTGCGGTTGGCTAGGCTGCGCGTCCCTTCGGGACGGGATGTCTGCCGCATTCTCGCCGCGCACGGCTTCGTCGAAGTCCGACTACGCGGCAGTCACATCGCGATGCAGAAGGCCGATGCCGACGGTACGGTCACGGTTCCGGTACCGGATCACCGAGAATAGCGCGCCGGCACACTGCTGTCGATCGTCCGCCAGTCGGGCGTACCTCGCTCGCAATTCGAGTAAGGATCGTGAGGGCGACCATCACGGTCACTCATGCCGGGCAAGCCACGGATCACTGTCGTTCGCGGGATGCATGTCCAGCTTCTTTCCCACGATCACCCAGGGGTTCTGGGGGAGAGCTTGCCGATCGACTGGTTGCGGCGGCGTTTCTCGCGGCTCTGCTGGCTCCGTCGCTGTTGCTGGCATCCAGCGTCGGCATCGATCTGATACCGGGGTTCCTCGCACGACCGAAACGATTGTTCCCCGCGCGTGACGCGTCACGCGCGGGCGTCTTCTTTCCGGACGTATCCCTTCCAGAGATCGGCCGCGATGCTGTCGGAGATGCGGATGGCGGACTCACGCACCGAGTCCCGGGCCAGATGCGCATACCGCGCGGTGGTTTCCACCCGGGCGTGACCGAGCAGCCTCCGGATCATCGGCAATCCTTCGCCCAAAGCGAGCGCTCTGGAGGCGAACGAATGCCGGCAGTCATGAATCCGTACGCCATGCAGCCCCGCCCGCTCGCGCAGCCGCAGCCAGACCGCGTCGAGGTTCTTGAGGGTCCCCGGCCTTCTGCCCGGTAATCACCCACGGGTTGCCTTCGATGCGCGGGATGCGTTGGAGCGCCACTTCCACCGCCGGAGTCAGCGGCACACGGCGATGCCCCGCCTTGCCGTCGCGGATGTGCAGATCTCCGGCGGTCCGGTCCACGTCATCCCACCTGAGCGTCACGATTTCGTTCCTTCGGCAGCCGGTAAGTAGCAGCAAATGGATCGCCGCGATGGCGGACGGAAACACCGAGCCGTCGGCATCCGCCTCGGCGAGCACGCCGCCGAGCTTGCGGTACTCCCCAGGCGTGAGGAACCGCTCGCAGCGGTTCTCCCTGTAGCGCCGCACCGACCGGCACGGATTGCGCCGCGGCGGCGTCATGCCCCAGGCCTCGGCAAGGCGGAACATCCTGGCAAGCACCGTCACCGCCTGGTTCGCCTGATAGGGCTTGTCGCGCAACTTGTGGTACAGAGCCAGGACCTGCGGGCGGTCCACCACCGAGAGCCGCAGGTTCCCCAACTCCGGCACGACATACAGCCGCAACAACCGCTCAAAGGCTTCCACCGTCCCCGGGCGGCAGTTCACCCGGACATGGGCCTCCACGGAGCGCTCGGCGAGTTCGGCAACGGTGGGCTCGGGAGCGGTCTGTGCCGGTTCCGGATCGAGGCCGCGCTTGATGCAGTCAATCACGGTCGCCGCCTTGCGCCGAGCCTCGTCCGGCGCCATTTCTCCGTAGCGGCCGAGGGCGAAGCGCTTCGGCCCGCCCGCAGGACCGCGTGTCTGGACGCACTAGACCTTGCGTCCGGAGGCGTAGATGCTATGCCGAAGCCAGGCAGGTCGCGGTCCCACACCACGGGATCGCCGGATTCGACCGACAGTGCATCAACGGCGCGTTTGGTAAGCTTGTCGGGGCATGGGCGGCGCTTCACCGGTCTCGGGTCCCGGCCCATGATTTCATTCGGGCAACCGGAGAGGAGCACAGCCGATCCGTCATGGCCACGCAATCGACAGTAATCAATTCAGAGGTAGTGGGAGTCAGCGCATGTCGTTGGACATGCAAACCCGCGCACATCGGGATGTGCAATGTAACATATTGAAAAAATGAAGAAAAAGGACAACGGGCACCACCACATGCGGTAGGTACACCCAAACGGCAAAGTTGCAGGATATAATGGCCAGCTTCACTTCCGCGGAAATACAACGCCTCGCGCCCTTCTTTACCAACCTCGACCGGCCCGTCTTCGGCCTGCGGCTGCCCCAGGAGGTGGCCGGGGCGCTCTTTTCGCGCTACAGCCGCTCGGGGAAAGACCTCCGGCGCATGTTCCTGGACGAGTTCCTCGGCGACGCGGATCTGGGCCCCGCGCTCGACGCGCCGCGAACCGCGGGCCGGGACGACCCGGCAGTGCGCCGCGCCCGCGCCTTCTACGAGCGGGTGCTCGTGGGCTACGGCGACGACTCGGTGGCGCAACTCGGCGGCGCCCATGTCGCCTGCGAGGACATCTCCAACGTGGCGGCCAAGCACCTGGAGGACGCCCGCGTCGGCATGGCGCCGTTGGAGAAGTCCACGCGCTACGTGCGCTTCGACCGCAAGGACGCCAGCGGGCGCTACCTGTTCTGCGTCGAACCGACCCTGGATGCGTCGCCGCACCGGCGCGACTACCTCGACCTCATGGAGCTTCTGTTCGATACGTACTCGCGGCAGATGGAACCCATGATCGAGCACGTGCGCAGGTCGCTGCCGTTGGAGCAGATCGAGTTGCGCAACCCGCGCACCGGGGCGCCGGTCTCCTATGCCGAGGCGCGCAAGGACGAAAAGCTCGCCAAGTGGGCGGAGAGCGCCTACCGCTCCACCGTACGCGCCCATGCGTGCGACATCCTGCGAGGCTATCTGCCGGCGGCGACTCGCACCAACGTGGGACTCTTCGGCGTCGGCCAGGCCTTCGAGTACCTTCTAACGAAGTGCTACTCCAGCGACCTCGCGGAACTGCGCGAGCTTGGCGCGGGCATGCGCCGGGAACTCGACGAACTGATCCCGTCCTTCGTGAAGCGGGCGCAGCCGAGCGCGTACCTGTCGGACACCTTCAGGCGGACACGGGCCCTGGCCCGGGAACTCGCGGCCAGTGCCGCGCCAGGGAGCGGTCCCCTGGAGCCGGAGGCTCCCGTGACCCTGGTGGACTACGACGATCAGGCGGAGGAACGGGTCATTGCCGCTATCCTGTATCCGCACACGCGCCAGCCCCTGTTGCGGTTGCGCGAGTTGGCGGCGGACATGCCGGCGGAGCGGCGGCAGGCGGTGCTCGACGCTTACATGAAGGACCGCCGGCACCGGCGCGAGAAGCCCGGACGCGCGCTGGAGCAGGTGTTCTACACGTTCGATATCGTCGGAAACCTGGGCATCTACCGGGACATGCAGCGGCACCGGTTGCTCACCCAGGAACGCCAGGACTTCACCACCGCCCATGGCTACGAAACGCCCGCGGAAATCGTCGAGGCGGGATTCGAAGGAGAGTACCAGCGCTGCATGGAGCGCGCCGCGGAGGTCCACGACCGCATCCATACGGACCACCCGCGGGAAGCGCAGTACGTCGTGCCGTTCGCCTATCGGGTGCGCTGGTACATGAAGATGAACTTGCGGGAGGCCGTGCACATCGGCGAGTTGAGGACCCTGCCTCAGGGGCATCCCGATTACCGCCTCATCACTCAAAAGATGTGGCGTGAGATCGGCAGGGTGCACCCGAGGCTGGCAGGCTGCGCCCGGTTCATCGACTGGGGCACCTACCGCCTGGGCAGACTGGGGTCCGAACTCCGGTCCGAGTTCAAGGCCGCGGAGCTACCGGCTTCCACGAACCGCCCCGGGGGACCCGGGCGGGATTGAACCCGCCCTGAATCCCCGCACAGACTCCGAAGAGGGCCTGAATGGTGCGTTACGCGGCCTGGGGCCGCGCGGCGGCGCGTGCGGCCGCTTTCCGCGTCTTCCACTCTCGAAGGCCCCGGCGCAGATAGCTGGGCTCGATTCCCAGGATGCCGCAAACGGTTTCGAAGGAGACGAAACGGCCGTCATCCACATGGAAGATCCACTCTTCGGCTTCCCTGAAATCCTTTTGCCTCTTGGCGGTCCGAGCGAAAAGGTACTTTCGATAGCACGAGAGGGCATCGTCGAGCAGAGCCAGCAGCAGGAGCTTTTCCGGCTCCAGCGGCGTCTTGCGCTGAAGGGTCTCCGCATACAGGACCGCGTCCACACCGTCGGCATCGAACAGCGTGAGCGCATCAAAAGCCTCCGCCGTCAAGCGTTCCCTGGATTGTTCCCCGGGTGCCATGGCCTTGGCGGCAACCTCCGTAGTTTTCGTGTCTTCCCTCATCGCCGTACCGTCCTTCCCTATTAGACCGCGGCCGGTTCCCTTTTCCAACCATTTTATTATTGCTTTCAAATTACGTATCCAACCCGCCCAAGTCAAGATTTTCTTCGCGACTCCGCCGAAACCCACGCATGTTTTTCGTGGACGGCAGACCGTCCGGCGCGCCGTGTATGCAAGCCGCCGGCGTTGTTCGGGCGCGCCGTTTGCCATTCCCCCGGCGCACCAGTAAAGGGGAACCATCCGCTTCCAGGGCTACCAGGAAACAGACCTGACATCGTGACGCGCAAGATCTTCCACGGCTGGCACCTCATCGGCGCGGCCGCGCTGACGTTTGGCTTCGTCCGCGGCCTGCACACGTCCTTTCCGGTCTTCTTCGTGGCTCTCCTCGATACGTTCCACCGGAGCCGCGGGGTCACCGCCGGGATTCAGTCCGCCAGCCTCGTGATGGATGCCCTGGTGTCGCCCTTCATTGGACGGCTCACCGACCATCTGGGGCCACGGCGGGTGGTGGCCGCGGGCGGGGTGCTTCTGGCCGCCGGCCTGATGCTGTGCAGCCAGGCGCGCACCGCGTGGGAGCTCTACCTCTACTTCGGTGTGGTGATGTCCCTGGGATTCGCGGCCAGCGGGGTGGTGCCCCACGTGGTGGTGGTGTCGGAGTGGTTCCCCACGCGCCGGGGGCTGGTGCTGGGCATTGTCTACGGGGCGGTGGGAGTGGGGACCCTCATCCTTTCCCCCCTCTGTCAGTGGCTGATCTCGTTGTGGGGCTGGCCGCGGGTGTTCCAGGCGCTGGCGGCGGCCATCGTCATCGCCGTGCTACCCCTGGTGTGGAGCACCTACCGCCCCAGTCCGGACGACGCGCGGCCGCCGGTGAGAAGCGGCGGCGGCACGGACGCCGGCCAATGGTCGGTTCGCCTGGCGTTGCGAAGCCTCCAGTTCTGGAGCCTGTTCATCTCGCGGATGCTGGGGTCCATCGGCACGGTGCTGGTCATCACCCATCAGGTGGCCCACGTGGTGGACATCGGCTACGGACACATCTGGGCCGCGGGGGTATTCGGCGTCATGGCGTTTGTCAGCGCCGCCGGCCGGGTCACCTTCGGCTACATCGCGGACACCCTGACGAAGACCACGGCCTACACTCTCAACGTCCTGTGCGCGTCCGTCGGGGTCACCGCCCTCATGATGGCTGCGGACACGGCTCACCCGTGGCTGCTTTACGTTTACGTGGGCGGCTTCGGCATCGCCTTCGGCTCGCGCGCCGTGATCCTCTCCGCCATTACCGCCGACATCTTCGCCGGCAGGGGCTTCGGGACCATCTTCGGCCTCTCCGTCGCCAGCGTGGGCTTCGGCGGAGCCATGGGCGCCTGGCTGGGGGGCGCGCTGCACGATCTCACGGGGAATTATTTCGCATCCTTCAGCGTGGCCAACGGACTCCTGATCGTCTCGGTCCTGGCGGTTTGGGTTACGAGCCTCGACTGGATGCGCCGCTTCGACCGGCGGTTGTGGCCGGAAAGCCGGCCCGGGGGATAGGCGCCTCCCGTCAGACTCCCAAAGAACCTCGGATCCATGGCGACAGCGGGCTCCGGCGAGGCCAGACTTCGTGAAGCGGAATCGAACGGCGCCGGCCCCGCTCCCACGGACGCCCCACCAACGATTGACTCCGGGGAGCCGATTGCCTAGTAAATCTGCCTGAGCCGATTGCGGTGGCCCGCCGCAGGGCCGACCGTTGTCGCACCCGCGGCTTGCCGCGCGCCGAGGAAAGATACATGCACCGTGACCGCTGATTCCACGTATCCCGCCAGGAAACCGCGCCTTTTCCATGGCTGGTACATCGTCGGCGCCGGTTTTCTGACCAACATCTCCTGCGCCTTCTTTCTATCCAGCACCCTGAGCGTCTTCCTGAAACCCGTCACCACCGATCTCGGCGTTTCCCGAGGCGTTTTCTCGCTCCTGCGCTCGGGCGAGCACCTCCTGTACGCCCTCATGGCGCCGTGGATCGGAGCCAAGCTGGACCAATACGGACCGCGGCGCATGATGGTTGCCGGCGCGGTCCTCTCGGCCGTCGGATTTCTGCTGCTCGGGCAGGCGGCTTCGTTCTGGGAGTTCGCCTCCGTACGCGTCACCCTGTTGGCCGTGGGCCACGCGCTGGTGTGTTACTTCGTGGTGAACGTCACCGTGGCCCGGTGGTTTGTGCGGATGCGGGGGCGCGCCCTGGCCATTTCCCATCTGGGGCACGGCATCGCCAAGATAACCATCTCCGCGGTGGTGGGCTGGTTGCTGACGTTCATCGCCTGGCGCCAAGTGTGGACCCTGTTCGGCGGGCTGGTGGTGGTGCTGGCGGTCATACCGGTGGCCATCTTCATGCGCCGAAGCCCGGAGGACATGGGGCTTCAGCCCGACGGGGGCGGCGACCCCATGGGGCGCCCGGGCGCAGGACAGGAACGGCGAGCCGGCGACGGGGGCGCGCAGGAACCGGAAGTCCGCTGGACCCGGCAACAGGTGCGGCGTACGTCCACGTTCTGGTTGATCATCCTCGCCTTCGGCATGGTGGATGTGGGCATCACCGGCCTGAACCTCCATGTCGTCTCCTACGTATCGGACCTGGGATTCGGCCAGGTCCAGGCCGCTCTGACCATGACCGTGATCGCCGGCACGCAAGCGACCTCCGGCTTGCTGTGGGGTTTCGTCGGCGAGCGGGTGAGCGTCCGCAAGGTCGTTTCCCTCCTGTTTCTGGTGGAGGCCGCCGGTCTTTACCTGGCAGCGAACGCACAGGACCTCTCGGCCATCTACCTCGGTTTCTTCTTCTATGGACTGGGGCTTGGCGGCGCCCAGGTGCTGGAGGAAGTCATGTGGGCCAACTACTTCGGCCGGGTTTCGCTGGGTACCGTCCGTGGCGCCGCGCTTCAGATAGTCCTGCTGTGCGGCGTGTGCGGGCCGCCCTTCTTCGGTTTCGTGAACGACTACACCGGATCCTACGCGATCTCCTTCTACCTGTTCATCGGCATGCTGCTGGTGTCATCCGTGCTGACGCTGACGATACGGAGACCGCGCCTGCCGGCGGAGGCCGGAGCCATGGGACAGGGGAAACTCTGATCCATGCGAGCAGTGGCGCGCCCTGTGTCAAGTCATGGGCTTGGCCGGAGCCGCCAGGCTGGGGAAACTCCGATCAACCGCCGCCCGGAAAGATTGGCGCCCTTCGACAGACACGACACAGGCTTCGCGAAGCACAGTCGAAGAGCGCATTGATCATGGTGTCCCTGGCCTGAAGCGCGCATTCAGTCCGGACCACGGACCCGTGCGGGCGAGGCAAACCAGGAGCGAATTCGTCGCCCGGCATCACCTGCGGCGGTCCAGCTCAGGGCAAGAACAAATGCGGACAACGGCAAGACCCAGGGTTTTCTACGGTTGGTACATCGTCGCCACCGGCTTTCTCGTGCAGGTGGCCTGCGCCTTCTATCTGTCCAGCACCCTGGGCGTCATGCTCAAGTCCATTACGGCCGAGATGGGGGTTTCGCGGGGCACGTTCTCGCTGATGCGCTCCGCCGAGCTGGTGGCTTACGCCGGAGTCACACCCTGGATCGGCTCGTTGCTGGACCGTCACGGCGCCCGCCGGCTCATGGTCATCGGTTCGGTGATCTCGGTGGCGGGCTTTCTGCTGTTGGGCTACGCGCGGACCTTCTGGGAGTTCGCGGCCGTGCGCGTGGCCCTGGTCTCCATCGGCCACGCCTTCGTGTGCTATTTCGTGGTCAACGTCGCCATCTCCCGCTGGTTCATACGCCAGCGCGGCCGGGCGCTGGCCATCGCCCATCTGGGCCAGGGCGTTTCCAAGACCACCATCGCGCTGGTGGTCGCCTGGCTCCTGACCGCCATCGGGTGGCGTTCGGTTTGGACCCTGTTCGGCGGGCTGGTGGTGATTCTGGCCCTGATTCCGGCGGCGCTGTGGATGCGCCGGAGCCCGGAGGACATGGGGTTGCGCCCCGACGGCGATCCGGTCCATGCCGCAACCACGGCTCCGGACAGGCGCGGCCGGGCCGGCTCCCGCCCGGTGGGTCCGGCCCCCGAGGACGTCACCTGGACGCGCCGGGAAGCCCTGCACACCCCGACCTGCTGGCTCATCACCTTCATCTTCAGCACCGTCGATATCGGTATCGCCGGCTTCAACCTGCACGTGCTCGCCTACGTCTCGGACCTGGGCCACTCCATGTTGGCCGCGGCGTCCGTGGCCACGGTCATGGCCGCCACCCAGCTCGGCTCCGGACTCCTGTGGGGCTTCATCAGCGAGCGCGTCAGCGTGCGCCGGGCCACCGCGCTCATGTTCGTGGCTCAGGCCGCGGGCCTGGTGGTGGCCATGAAAACCGGCGGCCTGCCGGGCCTGTACGTCGCGTTCTTCCTCTACGGCTCCGGCCTCGGCGGCGCCCATGTGCTACAGGAAGTCATGTGGGCCAACTACTTCGGCCGGATCTCCCTCGGCACCGTGCGCGGCCTCAGCCTGCCCATCCTCCTCCTCTGCGCCGCCATCGGCGCCCCGTTCTTCGGCTACCTCTACGACTACACCGGCAGCTACAACCTCTCCCTGGTGCTGTTCATCTGCGTGCAGATCTTGTGCGCCGGGCTGACCCTGCTGGTCAGGAGGCCGGTGAAGGCGTAGCCCGCAGGGTATTGAATGAACTTTACATATCTATTAAAAGGTTAACGATCCCTTCCGTAAGCCCGACCTTGCCTTGGCTATTGTACTTCTGAGGGCGGTGATAGCCGCGTTCAGGCGTCACAACAGGAGGATATCGTAAGGAACCGCTTGCCTTGTCCAAGGAGAATCGGGCCGTGTTGACCGCATGGGTCATCGACCCCGACCACGAGGAATTGGACCTGGAGGTGCATGGGTGTGGATGTGGGTGTAGCTGCTCGTGCGACCCCTCACGTCGGAGAAACTGACGAGCTTGCAACTCTTCCGCGGGAGGGATGCAATCAACAATCGGCCGGGACCAATGGTTCCACAGAACAAGGGATAGGGAACGCCATGGCTACAAACGCTCGCGCTTTGCGTTCACCAGTTCTCACATTGACATTGGGCACGCTCTGGATCGTCCTGACCAGCGGCTTTGCCGCGACCCAACCCACGACACCCTCCCAAGAGATGCCTCTCGACGTATGTCTGGACCGTCGCGCGGACCTGACCAACCTGGTCACCGCGTGCAACACGGCCGCCCGGCAACAACACGCGGACGCCCAGTACCACCTCGGTGCCATGTACTTCAACGGCCACGGTGTACCGCAGGATGCAAACCAAGCGAGGCGTTGGTACCGCCTTGCCGCCGAGCAAGGGCACGGGAAGGCACAGTACAATCTCGGAACCATGTACGTCTTGGGCCAGGGCATCCCGAAAGACCTTGACGCAGCGTTGCGCTGGTACCGCTCCGCAGCCGAACAGGGGATCCCGGCCGCACAGTACAACCTTGGGACGATGTATGACCATGGACGCGGCACTCAACAGGACCTCCGCGAAGCGCTGCGCTTGTACCGCTCCGCGGCTGAACAAGGATTTGCCTTGGCGCAGACCCAACTCGGAGTCATGTACCACTCGGGGACCATCGTACCCCGAGACTATGACGAGGCGCTGCGCTTGTACCGCTCCGCCGCGGAACAGGGCGCCCCGCGCGCCCAGTATAACTTGGGAACGATGTATGACAAGGCACACGGGGTGGCCCAAGACTACACCAAGGCGATTCATTGGTTCCGCCTCGCGGCTGAGCACGGACACGCCGCCGCACAGTACAACCTCGGGTTGATGCATTTGAAGGGCCACGGTGTGCCCGTCGACTATGTCAAGGCCGCCAAATGGTACCGTAAGGCCGCGGAAGAGGGATTGGCGTTGGCGCGGTTCCAACTAAGTCTAATGTACATAAACGGGCATGGAGTTGGACGCGATCTTGTGCTCGCATACATGTGGCTGGCCATGGCTGCCTCCGGGGACAGGCAACCATGGATGGCCGCGCGGGACAAATTGGAACAGGAAATGACGCCCGAACAGGTCGCGGAAGCGCGGCGCATGGCACTGGAATGGTCGAAAAAGACCGATCAGACAGAGTAAGCTGACAGACGCGGCCTCGTCGGGACTCCTGTGGGTAACTGATCGCGCCGTCAAGCATCGCCGAATCACAAACTGACCGAGTCCTGGCCACCGCAGGTACGTCTTTCCTGCCTCCTGGTGGGATTCCACCGCTTCCGCATTGGATGTTGCACGCGCGGTTTCCCCCCGAGACCCTGCACCTGCCTTCCGGGACGGAACGATCCTGCCTCGGTGTCCCCTCACGCACCGGACGACAAAAAAACGCCAGAGACTTTCATTCGACCCTAAAGTTCGGCTCCCCGCCACCGATCTGATTGATGTAGGCGCTTTAACGTAACGAAACGCATGACCCAGACAAGGAGGAGACAACAACGATCCTGGCCATCAAATAGGCGTTTCAAGACGAGCGTATTGCCATTTCCTAGTGTGGTGTCTGGTTAATACGCGTCATAATCTGCGGAGGATTTTTTGTCGTCGGCAAGGCGCCATGACGAGCAGTGGCGGGTACCACGCGCGGAAGAGCAACGCAGCCGACGGCCAAAAAGACCCGCAGATTATGACCCGAATTAACCAGACACCACACGAGATGCTTGACGCCCCTGACGACGACCTGGACCCCGAAATCCAAGGGTGCAGATGTGGTTGTGGTTGTTCTTGCACCTGAGACAGCACGGGCGCCAACGCCGATGCGGCCGATTCGGATGACAGCAACGCCGCCTGGGACGACGGTGGCAACAACGACTGTTTCGACGACATCGTGCACGGGGTCATCGACAACACCGATGAAATCGTGAACCACGCAGTGTACGGAGGATTGACCGGCCAGTTCCGCGGCGTCTGTAAACAAAAGTGGGAGAGAAGCGCCGGTCGTCGTTCCGGGCGTTTTCCTCCTCCGACCAAGGTCGCTCCAGTGCTCGAATGACTGTTCTTGAGGTTGATGATGCTCCTACGATTGATCACGCTGTCGTTGCTGTTCACATGCCTTTCCTGGCGCCTGGCGGATGCCAGCACAACCGGCATTGACGCCACTCACCCCGTACTTCGGGCAGCGTCCTTGCCCGCCCTGATACCGGCGGAAGAATTCTACGGCCTGCCGCGCAATAGCGGGCAGATTCATATTTCGCCGGATGGAACACGGCTGGCGTGGGTCGCCATCGAGCCGCGCAAACTCAGCTTTCGCGTTCGTCATCTGAATGAGGAGCGCGACTTGGTGATGAAGGATCTCAGTTTCGTCCCGGGCTTCACTTGGGCACTCGACAGCAGGCACGTGTTGTTTCTTCGGGGCGCAGGCCGAGACCGCAACATTCACCTGTTCCTGGCCGATACCGACCGCCCCGAAAGAGCATCGCGCGACCTGACGCCGTTCCACGGGGTGAGCGTCAGACGCGCTGTCCCTCTTCTTCGGAATCCCGATATCGTGCTCGTGCAAATGAATCTTCGTGACCGCGGTTCCTATGACCTTTACCAAGTCAACATTCACACGGGTAAACACGACTTGTTGGCCAGAAACGACGGCCACACGGCGGATTGGATCGTCAACCCCGACAGGGAGGTGTTGGCGCGGATCCGGAAAACGGGAGACGGCGGATGGAACATCCAGGCGCGACGCCCCGGCGGTGCATGGGACAACGTATTGAACGGGACATTTCGGGACGTCGCGACCTATCATGCGAACCTTCTGGAAGACGGCACCACCCTCTACCTTCCGACAAATGCGGGAAGAGACAAACAGTCGGTCATCAAACTGGATCTTCGAACGGGTATCGAGGAATTGACGTTCGAAGCGCCCGACGCTGAAGTGTCGCGTGTCTGGCTCGACAGCACCACCGGCAACCCCGTTGCCGTTCGGTACTTCGACCCGCTGCCTCGGTATCACTTTTATGACGTTGAGTTACGAGAAGACCTCGAACGGGTCTTGGGGACAGGACCGGTTCTGTTCCAACTTGTCAACGGAAGCATCGATTACATGCAACTCGTGTTGCTGGTGGAGACCGACCGCCAGGCTCCGGTCACCGTCCGGGTCGACCGTCGATCAGGAACCAGGGAGCTTCTGGCGGAACATCGCTTGAGCCCGTACGCGGACGACTTGTCCGAGATGCGGCCGATCCACTTCGTGGCACGGGACGGACTCCGCCTTCATGGCTTTCTGACGCTGCCCAAGGGAACGGACGGCAAACGTCTTCCCACGGTCGTCAAGGTCCACGGCGGGCCGTGGATGTTCGACCGGTGGGGTTTCGACAACCTGACGCAGTTTCTCGCCAATCGCGGCTATGCCGTCCTCGCGGTGAACTTCAGAGGTTCGGCAGGAGCGGGCAAGGCATTCATGGATAAGGGGCGCAGGGAATTGGGCAGGAAGATGCAGGACGATCTCGTCGATGCACTGGACTGGGCCATTGCGCAGGGACACACCGACCCGGACCGGGTGGCCATCCTTGGCGACAGTTACGGTGGGTATGCGGCGTTGATGGCCATGGCCCTGACACCCGACAAGTTTGCCGCCGGGATCAGCACCATGGGGCCCACGGACCTGACTCTCCTGGTAGACAGTTTTCGTTCCAATCCCGAAGGGCTTTCATGGTGGCTCCATTTTGCCGGCGACACTCGCAAAGAGGCCGATTTTCAGGAACTCGTGGCGCACTCCCCCGTCACCCACGCGTCGCGCATCCAAGGGCCGCTTTTGCTCTTTCATGGAGGCAAGGACAATCGCGTGTCCAAGGAACACTTCGACCGATTGCTTAAGGAACTTCGAAAGGGAGACGCGTCCCTCGACTATCTCGTCTTTCCGAAAGAGGGACATAGAATCAGGAAACCCGCCAACAGGCTGAAATTCGCCCGGCGAGTCGAACGGTTTCTGGCACGGCACCTCGGCGGCCGGACGGGTCCGTTGAACTGATCGTGCCGTCCGCGGTAAGCGCCAACACCCTGTGGCGAGTACGTCTTCCGCTTCCGGTCGGAACCAACCGTAGAGCGCCAGATCTGAACTCACGCCCTTCTCGGAACTGTGCAGTTTTCGATTGCCAAAAGTGTGCTGTCTTCGGTTGCCATTGGCAGACGAGGCTCGCACCCGCCAAGTGAGGACGCCTTGCCACGACGCCCGGTAAAGTGGGGTAACCTGTTTTCTGAAACACTTTTCCGCAATTTTTCAAAAAAATCACCACATCCCCCTAAGGTCCGGTCCCTGCACCGCGATTGTAATTGTGAGAGCGGTTCCATCCGCTTTAAACTTTAAAGAGGGAGGAGTACAAAATGGAGTTATTGGCCTATTCCGAGAAAGACCGAACCATGGTGGCGCCGTGGATTCTCGATCCCGAACACGAGGGGCTCGACCTGGAAGTCGAGGGTTGTGGCTGTGGGTGCGGATGCGGTTGTGGGTGCGGATGCAATTGTGGCTGTGCGTGCAGTTGCAGTTGTTCCTGCTCGTGCGACGACACGGGCGCCAATGACGGCAGCAACGGCGGCGACAACCTCTCCGACAGCGACGACAGCTGCGCGGCCCCGGAGGAAGAGACTGAGAAGACCTCCCACTTCGGCCTTTCCGTCGCTGAGGTGGCTCTTCAAACTCTATGCCTGACGGTGGGAGGCGCCCTCAGCACTGCCGCCACCGCGGCCACTACCGTTGCCGTAACTGCAGCAACTGGCAATCCCGTGGCCGGCGCTGCGGCCGGAGCGGGTGTTGGTCTCAGCTCAGGCACAGCGGTGGCGGCCTGTACGGCAATTGACCTCGACGGCGACGGAAAATAACCGTCCAAGTGCCAGATCAGTCGTGGCGGCCCGCCGTGGGTGACGCCCATGACTGATCTGGCCATTCCAACTATTCAGAACGTCCACTACCACAGAGGTATGTCATGATGATTCGACCGATTGTGTTCACCACAGCGTTCCTCCTGGGCGCGCTGATCCTCGCCGTATTTTTCATGTTGGACGAGTTTTACCTTGGGTCCTTTTTCTCGACCTGGCATGTTGAATTTGGTCTATTCACCGTCATTTGGTTCACTTATGGTCAACGATTACGGCTGCCCGAATCGACCCTCAAGTTACTGGTGGCCCTTCTGGTCTTCTTCATCTCGGTGTACGTTTCATGTTTCCTGTTTCTGCCCGGTTTTAGCGACGAGTCCTGGCTCGGAACAACGGCCCATTCGACAATTTGGTTGACCAGTATGGCGATTGTTTTTTGGGTAATCTCCAGAAGATCTGTTTTCAGAAGCCCACGACGATGATGTCGGCGCGCTCCGACACAGCGTCGTCCAATTCGTAGGGGACGACGTCGCTGTCGCCGTTGACGAAGGGACCCTTCTCCAGCAACTCCAGGTGGATGACCCGCACCGGACGAAAGGTGTCGCAGAACGAAGGTTCCCTATCCACCGAAGATTATAATGCTAATGCAGGTCGTACCGTTCCCTGCGCCGTTGGGCATCCACGCCCTATGGCGAGTAGGTCTTCCCTTTGCGGTCGGTGATGAACAGCTCGGAGGGGAGTTCGGTGCCGATGCCCTTCCTGCGGGCGGCTTCATAGAGGATGCGGGCGGTGGCGGCGAACTGGATACCCATGCCGGTGTTGTTCTTGAAGACGATGATCTCATCGTCGCTCTCGCGGCCGCGGCACTGGCCGGTGAGCAGTTCGCTCAGTTCGTGCAGGTCTTCTTCCTTGATGAGGCCACGCTGGATGCGTGGGTAGATCTCGGCCTGCTGGTCGAGGAAGATCTGCTTGCGGAAGCCCACGACGATGAGGTCGGCGCGCTCGAACACCGCGTCGTCCAGTTCGTAGCGGGCGAGGTAGCTGTCGCCGCCGACGATGCTGTTGACGAACGTACCCTTCTCCAGCCACTCGCCGTTGATGACCGGGTCCACCGTGTTGGTGGCGGCGGTGACGATGTCGCTGCCGCGCACGGCTTCTTCCGCCGAATGCACCGGCACGATCTCGACCCCCGCCTTCTCGGTCATCTCCTCGGCGAACCGCTCGCGGTTGGCCCGAGTGGGGCTGAATACCTTCACCTTGTCGAGTTGACGCACCGCGCAGGTGGCCAGGAGCTGGGTCTTGGCCTGTTCGCCCGAGCCCACGAGACCCATGACCCGGGCGTCCTCGCGCGCCAAGTGCCTGGCTGCCACGCCGCTGGTGGCGCCGACCCGGAAGATGGAGATGTAGTGGTCGTCCATGATGGACAGCAACGAGCAGTCCTCCATGTCGAAGAGCAGCACGAGACCCACGTAGTCGCCGGGATAGATGCGCCGCTTGGTACCCGCCACTTCCTCTTCATCGGAAAAGGTCGAGTCGATGCGGAGCCCCATGGACTTCATGCCAGGCACAAGGCCCATGATGTTGTTGAAGTAGTATTGGAAGCCGGGCTTCTTGCCGGGAGCCTGCACCCGGAGCCGTGCGCGGGGTGAGTTGACCGCGGTGCCTTCGCCCATCTCGCGGTAGGCCTGCTCGATGGCGTCGATTTCCTCGGGCATGGGCACCAAGTCTTCCAGTTGTTCATTCTTGAGTACGAGAACCATGTGTCTCCTCCGCCTGGCCTTTTCGGGATTTCCGCTGTTCAGGCTGCGCCACGGTTCGCCAGGCCGGAACATGCAGGTACGTCAATGGCCAGGGGCGTCTCCCAACAGGCGCACCCGGCACAGGGCCGAGCGGTGCGGCAGCGAGCCGCTGATGGGGTCGCGGTGCTCTGCGTCCACCAGACCGTTGGCATTGGCGCCCCCGTCCGAAAACGGGTCGTGGCCCGGAAGCTCGAGCTCGCCGCATGGCTGCCACCAACCGTGCTGCACGCAGACGACGCCGGGCAGGATTCGGTGGGTGAGCTTGCCGCGCACCTTGATGGCGCCCTTGGGACTCTCCACCACCATCCATTGTCCCTGACCGATGCCGTGCTCGGCCGCGGTTTCGGGATGCAGTTCGGCGGTGGGTTCCGGCGCGGCCTTGCGCAGACTGGGGAGGGCGCGCTGCTGGCTGTGGATGAACGTGGTGAACTTGGCGTTGGTGAGCACCAGCGGGTAGTCCGCCGCCAGGTCCGGCCGCCTGGCGGGGCTCAGGGCCGGCTCCTCGTACTGCGGCAGTGCGAAGAAGCCGTGCTGCGCCAGCCGGTGGGAATAGATCTCCACCCGGCCGGACGGGTTGGCGAAGCCCTTGGGCCGTCCCCGGTCGTCCGTGTCGGCGTATTTCCGGTAACGCCGCGTGGTTGGCAGGGTGACGCCACCCGGTTGGGACTTCAAATCGTCCAGGGTCAGGCCCGTGGGCGCCAATTGATGGCCATAGGCGGCTTCCAGGTCGCCGCCCCAGAAGTCGTCGCCGAAGCCCATGCGCCGGGCCAGTTCGAACACGAACCAAGTGTCCGAGCGCCGTTCCGCCAAGGGCTCCACCGCGCGCCGGCGGTACTGGACGTGGGTGCGCGCATCCACGCGGTGCCGGAACCCGCCCACAAGGTGATCCATCTCCAGGAAGCTCGTGGCCGGCAGCACGTAATCGCAGAGCTGCGCCGTGGGCGTCATAAAGAGTTCGGCGGCCACCCCGAGATCCAGGGCGCACAGGGCCTCGCGCCCGCGCCGCGTGCCGCCGTTGGAGATGACCGTGTTGGAGCCCAGGTTGATGAGCGCGCGCACCGGATACGGTTTTCCTTCGAGGATGGCCGCGTAGATGTCCGGCGCCGCGCACGCCCCAGGGTTCGCGGCCGGACCGAGCGGCCGCTCGTCCCGACCGATGCGTCTGGCGGCGGCCTCGGCCGGCAGGAACTCCTTGCCGTCGACACCCTGGAACGACGCCATGGGCAGCATGAGATTCCCCCCCGGCGCATCGAAATCTCCCAGCAACGCGTACAGGATGGAGATGGCCCGGCTGGTCTGGGTGGCGTTGGTGTGCTGGCCCACGCCGTTCCACATGAACATGCTTACCGGGCGGTTGTCGCTCAGAATACGGGCCGCTTCACGCACCTGGTCCGCGGGAACCCGTGTGACCGGCTCCGAGCGTTCCGGCGCATACGAACAAGCCAGCCGCGCCAAGGCGGCGAACGCCGGTTCGCATGGGACCTGCGCGCCCGTCGTCGTGGTGACGCGGAATTCACCGCGCAAGGCCGGCCGAACGCCACCGGCCGCATACACGCGGCCGGCGGGATCGTAGGCCACCGCCCGTTGCGTCGCCTCATCCCAGACCAGATACTGCTCCGCGCTGCCACCGGCGATCACATCCGCCGCGGTCAGCGCTTCACCGGTGTGCCGGCGCAGCAGAAACGGGCCGTTGGTCCAGTCGCGCACGAATGCTTCATCGTGGCGCCCTTCGTCGATCAACACGTGGATGAGAGCCAGGGCCAAGGCGCCGTCGGCCCCTGGGCGCACCTGAAGGAGGGCGTCCGCCTGGTTCCCGAAACCGACGCGGCGCGGGTCCACCACCACCACCTTCATGCCGCGCTTGCGCGCGGTGGCGGTGTCCTGGGCCAGCATGAGTTGCGTGGAGGCGGGATTGTGTCCCCACAGGAGGAAGGCGCCACTGTGGAGCACGTCCGGCGACGGCTGCGCCACGCCGAATGTGTAACTGAACGCCGTGTCCCGGTGCCAGTTGCATACGTGGGTCGTGGACACCGAGTTGGGGCTGCCCAAGCGGTTGAGCAGGCGCGTCGACCACTGGTTCACGTCGTCCACCGACGTGCCGCTGGCGGTGCCCCGGGCCATGGCGATGGCCTCGGCACCGTAACGCTCGCGGATGCGCAGCAGCCGCCCCGCGATGTCGTCCAGGGCCTCGTCCCAGCTCACGCGTTCCCATCCCGGATCCTCCGCGCCCTTGGGATGAGTACGGCGCAGGGGGTAGTTCAGGCGCTCACCGTTGTAGACCAACTCGGGCGCGGCCTTGCCCTTGACGCAGATGGCGCCGCCGTTGGGGTGATCGTGATCGGGATCGAGCCGCGTCACGCGCCCGTCTTCCACCGTAGCGACGGTGGCGCAGTGGGCGGTGCACAACACGCAATAGCCCCGGACCTTCTCGACGTGCGAATCGTTTGCCATGTCCGGCGCCTCAGTCGCGGTTGGGAATCCCGACGAAGCCTTCCCCGCAGCCCGCCTCGTGTGCCGCCCAACCGCCGGCCACGCGCCCGCTGAAGATGGACGGGCCGAGCATGGTCCCCTCCAACCCCGCGCTCCCGTTGATGTGGCCACCCGCCATGCCCGCCACCTCGCCGGCGGCGTAGAGACCCGGGATCGGCTCGAAGTGTTTGTTCAGCGCCCGGCAGCGGATGTCGGTCTTGACGCCGCCGAAGTTCTTGCGCGCCAGCGGGAAAATCTGGATGGCGTAGTAGGGCGGGGTGTCGAACTTCTTGGACAGCTTGAGGGGCTTGCCGAATTCGGGTTCCTTGTCGAGCCCCTGCGCGCACGCCTGGTTGTAGCGCTCCACGGTATCGAGGAGCACCGGCACGTCCACTTCCATGAACCGGCCCAGTTCCTCCAGCGAATCCGCCTTCTTGATGAACGGCGAGTTGTCGAGCAACTCCTGCACTTTGTCCCGGTCCACCTTGTCGCCAGCGCGGTAGTAGGGGTCGGCGATCTCGAGCTTGGCGGTCATGGGCGTGTCCACCACCGCCCAGGCGTGCCGCGGTTCCTGGGCCATGAGCGCAGGCGTGGCCGAGTTGCCGCCCGACAACGACTCGTTGTGGAAACGCCGGCCCTGCTGATTGATCCAGATGTAGCCAGGGGCCTGCCGGAACACCAGGCCACGCCGCTGGGCGGGGTCGCGATAGTCCGGCGTCGCGTAGACATAGAACCAGATATGGTCCATGTGGGTGAGGTAGCCCCCAGCCTGCCGCACCAGCCGGTGGCCGGTTCCGGTGGAGCCCCGGCCCGAGCCCTCCATGACCCGCTCGCCCTTGAGCCCCGGGCTGGCTTCGAACACCATGTCGATGTTCGAGTTGAACCCGCCGGTGGCCACCACCACGACCTTGCTGTCCACCTCCACGTCCGCGCCCGTGGCGGCGTCCTTGCCCACGAAGCCCGTGACCCGGCCGTTGTCGCGCTTGAGCCCGGTGATTTCGGTGTTGGAAACGATCTCGCCGCCGCGCTCGCGGAAGGCCTCGATGAGGTGCGTCATCAGGCCCAGGCCGCTGCGTTCGGCCCGGGTCCAGCGCACCGCCGTGTTGCCCTCCTGCTGCTTCATGTCCACCCACTTGACCCCCATGCGCTCGGCCCAGAAATAGAGGTCGTGCAGCGAATGCTCGATGTAGTAGCGCGCCCACACCTCGTCGGCCGAAGGTCCACCCCACTTGATCCAGTCGTTGAAGGCCAGGTCCGGCGTGTCGACGATGCCGTTGGCCTTCTGGATCGGCGTGCCCACGATGAGGCAGCCGCCGCCGGAAATGATGGCGGCGCCGCCCAGGTCCGCCGCCTTCTCGAAGGCGATGGCGTTCGCGCCCGCATCCCGCGCCTCGATGCCCGCGGCCATACCCGCCCCGCCGGACCCGATGATGGCGACATCCGTGGAAAAGTGCTTGGTCTGTGACATGCTGGCTGGCCTCCCTGAACGCGATTGCGGTTGAACAGCCTGTTCCACCAAGGAATACGGACCTGGCGCTGGCCCCCATCCTTCAATGAAATGGCCGGGTTAACCTACTCCGTCGCGCGGTGGGCGGTCAAGCCGCTCACAGAAGTCCCTCCCGGTTGAAGCTGAAGAAACGGTCGTGTCCCAACACCACGTGGTCGTGCACACGCACCCCGAGCACTTCGCCCACCTGGCGGAGACGCTGGGTGATCTCCATGTCCTCCCGGCTCGGAGAGGGGTCGCCGCTGGGATGGTTGTGGACGAAGATGACCCCGGCGGCGGATTCCCGGATCACGGGATTGTACACCTCGCGCGGGTGCACCACGGAAGCGGTGAGCGAACCCTCCGATATCTTCACTTCTCGAATCTTGCGGTTCCGGTTGTTCAGCATGACGACGTAGAACGACTCGCGTTTGGCGTTGACGCACCGCGGGCGAAAATGACGGAACACCTCGTCTGGCGAACTGAGCAACTGGCCGGTCTCGCAACGCAGGTCCTCGCGGCGGCGCCCCAGTTCCAGGGACGCCTTGAGGCGGGCCGCCTTGGCGTTCCCCATACCCTTGAGCACCGTCAACTCGGCCACGGAAGCATCGTCGATGCCTTGGAGCCCGCCGAAATGCAGTAACAGGAGCCGCGCATGATCCATGGCGCTCTGCTGCTCTCCGGCGCTGCCCGTGCCCAGCAGAATCGCCAGCAACTCCGCTGCCGTCAGGTGCTCCGCGCCCCGTTCGAGCAGCTTCTCCCGCGGACGGTCCTCCACGGGCCATTGGTTGATTCGCGTCATCATGAACTCCGGGTTGACGAACACACAACGGACACCCGGGCGACCCGGCGGCCGGACGCACCGGTACCCGCGTTCATGAAATAGTTCGGCCTCTTTGAGGGAGACTTTAGAACCTGGAGATGCTCTATGGCCTCTCGAAGGTGCCGCTCTTGCCGCCGCTCTTGTGCATGAGGCGAATGGCGCCGAGGGTCATTTCCCGGTCCACGGCCTTGCACATGTCATAGATGGTGAGCCCCGCCACCGAGACCGCGGTGAGCGCTTCCATTTCCACACCGGTCCTGCCGGCGAGGCGCACGCTGGCCTCGATCTCCACGGACGGCGGCTCCTGGCGGGGAGTCAGCTTGACCTCGACCCCGCTGATGTTGAGGGGATGGCACATGGGAATCAGCTCGGCCGTCTTCTTGGCCGCCATGATCCCGGCGATGCGCGCCACCGTGAGCACATCGCCCTTGGGAATCTGCCCCTCGGCGATGGCCGCCAGGGTCTCCCCGCGCAGGGTGACCACCCCATGCGCCACCGCCACACGCTCGGTCACGTCCTTGCCGGTGACGTCCACCATCCGTACCCGGCCCTGCTCATCGATATGAGACAAATTTGCCATTGCGAGTCCTCCGCTGCACACAAGTCTATCTTTCAAAGCCGCCCATGCAAAAGCGCAAATCACCTCCGACCTACAAGGGAGGATACCCGTATGATATGAACCGACTCCATGGCAGACCAGATTCACTACCGCGTCATCATACTCGGTTCCGGAGCAGCGGGGCTCACCGCCGCCCTCTACACGGCCCGCGCCAACCTTGAGCCGCTGGTGGTGGAGGGCTCCCAGCCCGGCGGCCAACTCACCATCACCACCGACGTCGAGAACTATCCCGGCTTCCCGGATGGCATCATGGGCCCGGACATGATGGATCAGTTCCGCAAGCAGGCGGAACGCTTCGGCACGAAGATCGTGTTCGGGGACGTCACCGCCGTCGAACCCGGCGCCCGGCCCATCACGCTGCAGGCTGGCAAGGACCGCTACACCTGCGACGCCCTCATCATCGCCACTGGCGCCACCGCCAAGCTGCTCGGCCTCGAAGCCGAGAACCGGCTCATGGGCCACGGCGTCTCCGCCTGCGCCACCTGCGACGGCTTCTTCTTCAAGGACAAGGAACTCATCGTGGTGGGCGGCGGCGACACCGCCATCGAAGAGGCGACCTTCCTCACCAAGTTCGCCACCAAGGTCAGCATCGTGCACCGCCGCGACCAGCTCCGTGCCTCCAGAATCATGCAGGACCGCGCCCGCGCCAACCCCAGGATCGAGTTCCTGTGGAACTCCACCGTGGAAGACATCCACGGCGACGCCCAAGCCGGCGGCGTCACCGGCGTCACCCTGCGGAACGTCAAGACCGGCAAGGACCAGCACGTCGCCTGCGACGGCGTCTTCATCGCCATCGGCCACCAGCCCAATTCACAACTCTTCGAGGGCGTACTGGAGATGGACGAGCTGGGTTACATCAAGACCCACGACGGCACCAAGACCACCCTGGAAGGCGTCTTCGCCTGCGGCGACGTCCAGGACCGCATCTATCGCCAGGCCGTCACCGCCGCGGGCAGCGGCTGCATGGCGGCCATCGACGCGGAACGGTTTCTCACCGAGCTGGAGAGCGGCTGATCCGTCGGCGCCCGATCCCTACCCACTCGTCGCCCCGAGCGCCACTCGAGCACCCTGGCGCCGCCACCCCGGACCCCACGGCGTCACCCCGGCTTTGATCCGGGGTCGCATTGACTTGTTGACTTGTCGCCGATCCCTGCCATCAGCCGCCGTCCAGTGCCGCTGGTATGATAATGAACTATGATGATTAGTATTTTTATTTCCTCATCGATTTCATGGCCTTTGACTTACCGTCAGGCATCGCCTTCAATCGGCCCCGATTTGATGCCGCCCGTATTCGGTTTGATGACTAGCATGCGGGCATTTCGGGGCGGAGCGCGACCATGCCGAAACGGCGCACCCTCAGGCTCAGCAAGCGGATTGTGGACGGGCTCAAGCCCGGCGGCAAGGACGCCATCTTCTGAGACCGCGACCTCGCCGGCTTCGGGGTCAGGGTCCCATGCCACCGAGCGCAAGCTCTACATCGTCCAGTCGAGCCGGCCGGCAGGCTTGAAGCGGGCCACCCTGGGGCCGGTCGGCGATTGGACCGTGGAGGAGTAAGGCCGGAATCTACACTTGCCAGTTGAACGACGCGATATCGTCAGTGAACAGCGGCAACAAATAAAACAGCAGAAAGGCAATGTTCTCGCGATCCGCCGCTTCCACCGCAACGGCTTCGAACGTCATGCGTTCAAGGTTCATTCTTGCATAGCGGAACAGGAATACGCACAGCAGGAAAAGACCTGCGCATCCCGCCAAGAGCAGCGCGGCCAGACACTCCTTGTCTTCTTGGTAAGCGACCCATGCGTATGCCAACAACACGGGCGCGACAGCCGTGCTGGTCAGCTATAGCCTGGCCACCCTGCTCAGCATGCCGCTTCGCTCCCCCGGGCGGGCGCCTTCCTGCATGGCGTCCACTCACGCGCCACTCGCTCTCGCCTTCAGCAACTCTTGACAGCCGCCGAACACCGGCCCCCGAAAATCCCGCCCTCTCACCAAGTTACCGTGCCGACCGGCGTCAGCTCCCGGCGCAGAGTTTCGAGCATCGTTTGCCTAGCGCACATCAGTGCAAGCGTTCTGACAAAGGCCAGAACTTTCCGGCGTTCCTTCGCGTCCATGACGATAACCGACCCCCACTGTCTCACGTTCGCCGGAACGCCGCAGCCCCACTGCCGGCTCCCCTTCCGCCGAAGACAAGTTTCGGCTCGCTTCCGGTTATAGCCGCCGGCCGCTCGTGAAGGACCGCGACAGTCTTCCCTGCTTGACCGCGCGTCTCTTGCCCGAAGATTGAAGCATATTTCGGACAGCACTTGAATTGTCGGAAATATGTGCCATAGTTCGGACATGACAGTGTTGATGCGAGATAGCGGTTTGCGCTCCCGCCTCCTCGCACGGATAGCGGCCAAACCGGACGAGGTCTGGGTCCCCGGCGATTTTGCAGACCTCGGCAATCGCGCCGCCGTCGACAAGACCTTGCAGCGCTTGGTTGCCGCCGGCGATCTACGTCGCATCGACCGTGGACTCTACGACCATCCGCGTACCAATGGGTTGACCGGGCGTCCAACCGTGTCCGACTACCGCGCCGTCATCCGTGCCGTCACCCGCCGGGACCAAGCTCGCGCTGTCATCGACGGCATGACCGCCGCCAACGAGCTCGGCCTCACCACCGCCGTGCCGGCGCGGATCGAGGTTCTGGTCGATGCGCGGTTGAGGCCGATCAGGCTGGGCCGCCAGGAAATACATTTCCGATATGCGGCGCCCAGCCGCCTCTACTGGGCCGGACGACCAGCCATGCGGGTGGTTCAGGCGCTGCACTGGATGCAGGACATGCTGTCCCGGGACGACGAGCGGCAACGCATCCGGACCGCGTTGCGCCGCATTCTCGCGGACCCCCGGCATGGACAGGCGATCCGCGACGATCTGGAGGAGGGCTTTTCCGCACTGCCGATCTGGATGCAGGAATTCCTGCGCGATCTGCTGGGCGCCTCCGATGTAGAAGAGGGACACCCGTGACAGCCGCGGCCTACAGACAAATCTGCACCGCGTCCTCGCGCGATCGTCTCGATCTTTTTCTCGCCGCTGCCAACCGGATCGGAGCCCCAGTCAATCATGTCGAGAAGGACTTCTGGGTCTGCTGGACGTTGAACGCGCTTTATCGCGAGCGACCAGTCGGCTGCCCTCGCCTCCTCTTCAAGGGCGGCACATCCCTGTCGAAAGCTTACGGCCTGATCCAGCGCTTCTCCGAGGATATCGACATCACTGTGTTCCGCGAGGACCTCGATGAACCGGCCTCGGTCGAGGAACTGGAGGTCTTGTCGCGAAAGAGGCGCCGGGCCCGACTCGACGCGATCAGGGATGCATGCCAAGCCTATATCACCGGGCCGCTCCGGGAATTTCTGCATGTGCAGATCACAGACGTCACTGGCGGCGCCGGACGTATCGAGATCGACGACGCCGATCCTGACGGGCAGACATTGCTCGTCTGGTATCCCGAGGTCGAGCCGCGCGATGAAACCTATGTGCAGCCCCTCGTGCGGATCGAATCCGGCGCGAAGTCTGCTCTTGATCCCCACCGCCCAGTCACGATCCAACCCTATATCGCCGAAGATACCGTCGGCCTCGACTTGGAAATCGACGGAGTAACCACAATCGACGCAATTCGCACCTTCTGGGACAAGGTGGTGATCGCACATGGCCTGCGCCGCTGGCATGAGCGGCGCGGCGTTTTGCGGCAAGAGGGGCAGCGCGTCTCGCGACACTACTACGATCTCCATTGCCTGCTTCGCTCGGACGTCGGTAAGCCGGCCCTCGCGAACCGGGATCTAGGCACCGATTGCGTGCGGCAAGCCCGCATGTTCTTTGATCGGCCCGACTACGACCTTTCCTCGGCAGCGCCGGGGACGTTTGCAATCGCACCGACCGGAGCAATGGTTGACGCTCTCTCCCGCGACTACACCAACACGACCGCCATGATCTTCGGTGAGGCCCCTGCCTTCGACGAAATCCTGGCGTCTGCTAATCGGATCGAACAGGCGCTGAACAGCCTGGATGATCCACGTTAAGGTGACCTTGACTGTCGGGCACAACTGCACACGTCATCCATAGAGTACGAGGCAATCGCGACGGCAGGTCGTCTAGGAGCTTGCGCCGTAGGAATTCGCGAAAGCGAAAATTCGCTATCGCCGTCCTTTTGGCTGGTCGATTGAGGAGAATATCAGGTCATATTTGATGAAATCGAGCGGCCGAAGGGACGGATGAGAGCGGATTTGCAGCCGTGAATTCCTGCAGCGCAACCTCCTAACAGGTTGTTGAAAAACTCTGCCTGACGCGGATAACAGTAAATAACATATTGGTATCGACCGGGAGTAAGGGATGAGAGGAACGGATCCGCGTCAGGAAGGGATGTTCAGCTATGTGTCGCCGGAGGCGCGGGTGCCTGCGGACCATCCATTGCGAGCGATACGGAAGATGGTGAACCGTGCGCTTGAAGGAGTGACGCGGGAGTTTGAGGAGATGTACTCGCACACGGGGCGGCCTTCGATAGCGCCGGAGCAGTTGCTGCGTGCGTTGCTGCTTCAGGTGCTTTACTCGATCCGTTGCGAACGGTTGTTGGTGGAGCAACTGGACTACAACTTGCTGTTCCGGTGGTTTGTGGGACTGTCGATGGACGATCCGGTGTGGGCCACTCGACGTTCACCAAGAACCGACAGCGGTTGATCGGGTCGGACATGGCGCGGGCCTTTTTCGGGCAGATACTGGGCCAGGCCCGGGAAGGACGCCTTTTGTCGGATGAACACTTCAGCGTGGACGGGACGTTGCTGGAGGCGTGGGCGTCGATGAAGTCGTTCCGGCCGAAAGACGGAGGCGGACGGCTTGGTGGCGGCGGACGCAATGCGGAGGCGGACTTCCACGGCGAGAAGCGCAGCAATGCGACCCACCAGTCGAGCACCGATCCGCAGGCACGGCTGTACCGCAAGGGCCAGGGACAGGAAGCGAAGCTGCGCTACCTGGGCCATGCGTTGATGGATAACCGCCATGGACTGATCGTCGATACCCGTACCACCGAAGCCGGCGGCCGGGCTGAGCGCGAGGCGGGCTTGGCGATGATTGCGGCGCGTCCCGGCACCGATCGGCTCACCCTCGGGGCGGACAAGGGATACGATACAAAAGACTTTGTGGAGGGACTGCGCTGCGCCAACGTCAGTCCGCATGTGGCCCAGAACGACACCCGCCAGCGTTCCGCCATTGACCGGCGCACCACCCGTCACCGTGGTTACGCGGTGAGCCAGCGCATCCGCAAACGGATCGAGGAAGGCATCGGCTGGGCCAAGACCATCGGAGGCATGCGCAAACTCAAGCACCGGGGCCTGCCCAAGGTCGACTTCCAGTTCACCCTCACCTTCGCCGTCTACAACCTGGTGCGACTGCGTACCCTGGGAGTCGGACGTTGAGCATGCGTCCATGGCCTCCGGGCGTCTGCGCCGCGCCCGCTGGCCTGAAATGGCCGGTGAAACAAGTCTATCTCGATGCCCTGAAGCCGGATTTTCCATCGAATCACTCACAAACGCTCAAATCTAGGCGTTTTTCCACGGCCTGCTAGGAGAGAAGCCGAGGGTTTGGTTCTCCGCAAGGGCGTTCACCCCCCGCTGATGGAATATGGAATCAAGCGAAACCGGGGTGTCCGTTCCTGCCTGGGCGGGAACATGCTCCCGCGCAAGCGGAACGACGTTCTGCGGCTCGGCGAGGCCATGCCCGGCCTTGCAGGTCTCCGCGAGCTCCTGGACGTCTTCATCCGATAGCCTGCCGCTGACAGCAAGGCGCCGCAGCGCATCGCGCTGCCAGGGGTACCGGTCCTCGGACCAGTCGACGATTTCGTGCAGGACCGTCACCATCACCTCCGCGGAATTCCTTGCTATCGCAGCTAGGCATTGGCCTACAGCGGCCTACTCGCCAACACAAACGTCCCGATCCCGTCCGACCTCACCGTTGCCACCGGATGGCGGCTTCGAATTGGTCTCCAAGCTCGAAAATGCCAATCGGTAGCCATACACTGCCGAATCACGCCCCAATATTGAGAAAATATGCATTCGATTTGATGACTGAAACGGGATTATCGCTTTCAGTTCGTCGGAAGAAGGGAATTTTCTATAATTATTACAGTCTATTAAGGACGTCGTGGCCAAGATGCTCCAGCTTTGATCCGGGGTCGAGGAGCGGGATCGTGGCATGTCTGCTCCAGGCGCCCCCCTCTCCCCGCCTGGCCCCGGGGTCAAGCCCGAGGTGACGGAGCGGGGGTACCGTTCAGCCCTGCACCGGCCGCACCGGAATTCCCCGCTCCTCGAGATAGCGCTTGCACTCGCCGATGCTGTACTCGCCGTAGTGGAAGATGGAGGCGGCCAGGGCGGCGCTGGCGTGGCCTTGGTTGAAACCGTCGTAGAGGTGTTCGGGTGAGCCCACCCCACCGGAGGCGATGACGGGTATCGTGACGCGGTCGGCGATGGCGCGGGTCAGGGGCAGGTCGTAGCCGTCCTTGGTGCCGTCGCGGTCCATGCTGGTGAGGAGAATTTCGCCGGCGCCGTATTGGGCCATGCGCTCGGCCCAGGCGCAGGCGTCGATGCCCGTGGCATTGCGGCCGCCGTGGGTGAAGACTTCCCAGTGGTCGTCCACCTGCTTGGCGTCGATGGCCACGACGATGCACTGGCTGCCGAAGGTTTCGGCGGCTTCGCGTACAAATTCGGGGCGGGAAACCGCCGCGGTGTTGATGGAGACCTTATCGGCGCCGGCCTGGAGCAGCCGCCGGATGTCGGCGTTCTCACGGATGCCGCCGCCCACCGTGAGGGGCATGAAGATTTCGTCCGCGGTGCGCGCCACCACGTCCAGGATGATGCCGCGCTGCTCGTGGGACGCGGTGATGTCCAGGAAGCAGAGTTCGTCGGCGCCGGCCGCGTCATAGGCCCGGGCCACCTCCACGGGATCCCCGGCGTCGCGAATCTCCACGAACCGTATTCCCTTGACCACCCGGCCGGCATCCACGTCGAGACAGGGGATGATACGTTTAGTGAGCATCGTTGCCTCCAGCCGCCGCCATGGCGTCACCGAGCGAAAAGGCGCCGTTGTAGAGCGCCCGGCCCACGATAACCCCCTCGATGCCGTCACCGGCGAACCCCGCCAGCGCGCGGATGTCGTCCAGCGAGCCGACGCCGCCGGAGGCGATGACCGGGATGCCAACGGACCGAGCCACCTGCGCGGTCTGCTCCGCGTTCACGCCCGCGCCCGTGCCGTCGCGGCTGATGTCGGTGTAAATGATGCGCGCGGCGCCGTCCTGCTCGCAGCGGCGCGCCAGCTCCACCGCGTCCATCGCGGTGTCGTCGCGCCAGCCCCGAACCGCCACCTTTCCGTTACGGGCATCGATACCCACCACCACCCGGCCGGGGAAACGCCCGCAGGCTGACCGCAGGAAATACTGATCCTCGTACGCCTGGGTGCCGATGACCACACGCTCCACGCCCGCGGCCATGGCCTGTTCCACCGCATCCAGAGTGCGCAGCCCGCCGCCCACCTCCACGGCCACCACGCCGGGTTCTGCGCAGATGGCGGCCAACTCGGGCAGGTGCACCGGACGTCCCTCCACCGCGCCGTTCAAGTCCACCACGTGAATCAGGCGGGCGCCCTCGTCCACAAGGCGACGGGCGGCGTCCAGCGGTTGCGAGTAGTAAACGGTCTCCTGGTCCATGTCGCCCTGGTACAGACGCACGCAGCGGCCGTCCTTGATGTCGATGGCGGGAATGATCAGCATGCCTGTCCACGTCTCCTTGACCGCGCGCACACGTCCCCAGATGCTACCCCGGCGGCAGAGGGCTGGGGCCGATGCACCGCGCGGTACGGCCCGGCGGAGACGCGCTTGCCCGCGTCAACGGCCCGACCGACTGAGCCAACCGGGGTCACGAAACGACTCTGCCATCCGCGAAGCGCGCGAAGTTCTCCAGGATGCGCAGGCCGATGGCCTGACTCTTCTCGGGATGGAACTGGCAGGCGAAGAGGTGGTCGGTGGCGATGCTCGACACGAATGGCGTGCCGTGGGAAGTCACGGTGGCCACCATGGACTCATCCGCGGGCGCGGCGTAGAACGAGTGCACGAAGTACACCTGCGCGCCGCTGTCAATGCCCTCCAGAAAGCGCGTGGACTTGCGGATCTCGATAGCGTTCCAGCCCATGTGCGGCACCTTGATATCGTCTCCGGCGACGAAGCCGAGCACCTTGCCCGGCACAAGCCTCAGGCCGTCCGGCGAGCCGAACTCCTCGCTGTCGTCGAACAGAAGCTGCAACCCCAGGCAAATTCCGAGGAACGGCCGCTTCCGCCGCACTACGTCCTGGATGACGTTGACGAGTCCGAAGCGCTGGAGGTTCTCCATGCAAGAGTGGAACGCGCCCACCCCGGGGAGCACCACGCCCCGGGCATCGCCGATGCGTCCGGGGTCACGGGTGACCTCGGCCTCGAAGCCCACACGCTCCAGGCCCTTTTGCACGCTCCGCAGATTGCCCATGCCGTAGTCAACCACCGCGATCACTGCAAATCCTCCAATGAGTCAAGCGCCTCGGAATGGTCATCCCCAGTCATTCACAATGAAATATTGACCTGCTCATTCAAGGGGTTACAAACCTGCACCCCCAGTCATCGTTCCCCCACTCGACCACCCCTGGATTCCCGCGTTCGCGGGAATGACGCATCCGTGGGGCCTGTTCTCATCCCCTCCTGTGCCGGCTCCAAGCCGAAATGGAAGATCCCCACGCAGCAGACTGCATCGAGACTCTCCAGGCGACGACGTTACGAATACGTCATTCCCGCGAAAGCTTGCCCTCGACCCCGATCGGGGGCGGGAATCCAGGGGTAGGCTGGGGCCGCGTGGGCATGTTCCCGCCTCACCCCACCGTATTCCCGCCCCCGATCGGGGTCGAGGGCAAGCTTTCGCGGGAATGACGCTTACGTCGCAGGGTAGATTCCTACAGGCTCCCCTTCGTGGACAGCACCCCCTCGATCCGCTCGTCGAGCCCCGTGGCCCGGTCCATGGCCCGGGCGAATCCCTTGAAACAGGCCTCGATGACGTGGTGCGGGTTGTCGCCGTGCTGCACGTCCATGTGCAGATTCATGCCGAGCTGGTTGACGAAGGCCTGGTAGAACTCGTGCGGCAGATCGGTGTCGAAAGTGCCCACCCGGCCGCCGCGAATCTTGACCCGGTAAGCCAGGTAGGGCCGGCCGCTCAGGTCCACCACCACCCGGGCGAGGGCCTCGTCCAGCGGCACAGTGGCTTCGCCGAACCGGCGGATGCCGTGCTTGTCCCCCAAGGCGTCCTTGAACGCCTGCCCCAGGGTCAGTCCCACGTCCTCCACGGTGTGGTGGTAGTCCACCTCAAGGTCCCCCACCGCCTTCACCGCCACGTCGAACAGCCCGTGGCGCGTGAAGATCTCCAGCATGTGGTCGAAGAACGGAATGCCGGTCTCCACCCGCGCCTGCCCCGTGCCGTCGATGTCCAGGGTGGCGGTGATGTCCGTTTCCCTGGTCTTGCGTTGAATGGTAGCCGTTCGTCCCATGGATGTCTCCTGAACTGCACATGCCGAATGCAACCTGGGAGCTTGCGCCGCAGGAATTCACGGCTGCAAATTCGCTCTCATCCGTCCCTTCAGCCGCTCGATCTCGTCAAATATGACCTGATATTCTCCTCAATCGACCGGCCGAAGGGACGGCGATAGCGAATTTTCGCGTTCGCGAGTCCTTGCGGCGCAGGCTCCCAGGGGTCGTTAGAAATGACGTCCTTCGACTTCGCTCCGCTGGCGCCCGCCCTGAGCCTGTCGAAGGGCTCAGGACAAACGGCGTCACCGGACCGTTCGCGACGTATCCGCCCCGTTCCTCCTGCGCGTAGGGGAGTGAAGTTGGAGGACGCCGTTCCCAAACGACGCCGATCCATCGCGTCACCTCCCCGGCAGCCGCGCCTCCACCGCCCGGGCGTGCTCGTCCAACCCTTCCCGGCGCGCGAGATGGATCACCGCCGGCGCCAGCGCCTCCAGGCCCCGGGCCTCGGCGCGCACGATGCTGGTGCGCTTGAGGAAATCGTAGGCGCCCAAGGGCGAGAAGAAACGCGCGCTCCCGCCCGTGGGCAGCACGTGGTTGGGTCCGGCCACGTAGTCGCTCAGCGCCGGGGTGGCATAGGCGCCGACGAAGATGGCGCCGGCGTTGCGCACCGCGTCCACGCACGCATCCGGCTCCCGCACCATGATCTGAACGTGCTCGGGGGCGATGGCGTTGGTAATCTCCACCGCTTCCTTCATCGAACGCGACACCAGGATGGCGCCAAAGCGGCGTAGCGCCCCGAGAGTGATGGCCTGGCGCCGGGTGGTCTTGAGCTGCGCGGTGATGGCCGCCTGCACCTTTCGCGCCATGGCCATGGAGGGGGTGACGCACACCGCGGCCGCCAACTCATCGTGCTCCGCCTGGGAAAGCATGTCCGCAGCCACGTAGCGTGGGTCTGCGGACCCGTCCACCAGCAGCAGCACCTCGCTGGGGCCGGCGATGGAGTCGATGTCCACCTGACCGAAGACAAGCCGCTTGGCGGCGGCGACGTAGACGTTGCCGGGACCGACGATCTTGTCCACCCGCGGGACGGTCTCGGTGCCGTAGGCCAGGGCGGCCACGGCTTGGGCCCCGCCCACGCGAAAGACCCGGTGGGCGCCGGCCACGCGCGCGGCGGCGAGCACGAGCGCGGCTTCTTCCCGCACCGGCGTGGCAACGGCCACCTCGGTGACGCCCGCGGCCATCGCCGGGATCACGGTCATCAGCACGGTGGACGGGTAGGCGGCCTTGCCGCCGGGCACGTAGGCGCCGGCGCTTTTCAGCGGGCGAATGCGCTGGCCCAGCTCCAGTCCCAAGGAGTCGCGGTATTTCCAGCTCTTCTCCAACTGGCGCCGGTGAAAGCGCCGGATGCGCTTGGCCGCCAGACGCAACGCGCGCAGGTCCTCCCTGGAAACCGCTTCACAGGCCCGGTCCATCTCGCGGGCCGACACTTCGAGCTGGGATGGCTTCAACGTGACCCCGTCGAAGTCCTTGGCGTAGCGCACCAACGCCCTGTCCCCGCGCCGCCGGACGTTGTCGATGATCTCGGCCACGCGCGCTTCGACCTCCTTCTCGATCTCGCCGCGCCGCCCCAGGATCCGGGCGAGCTTCTTCTCGAACGCGGCCTCCGTGGTCTTCACGATGTCAATCGTCACGCTCCACCCTTCGTATGTCCGCGCCGAGGCGGGCGAGCTTGCCCTCGATGTCCTCGTAGCCCCGGTCCAGGTGGTACACCCGCGCCACCTCGGTCACGCCCCGCGCCACCAAGCCGGCCAGCACCAGCGACACGCTCGCGCGCAAGTCCGTGGCCATCACCGGAGCGCCGGAAAGCTCGGGCACGCCCTGCACCGCCGCGCGGTTGCCGTCGAGGGCGATGCGCGCACCCATGCGGTTCAACTCCTGGACGTGCATGAACCGGTTCTCGAAAATGTTCTCGGTGATGACGCTGGGGCCGTCCGCCACCGCCATCAGCACCATCATTTGCGCTTGCAGATCCGTGGGGAAGCCCGGATAGGGCTGCGTGGCCACGTCCGCGCCGCGCACCCGGCCATTGCCCGTGACCCGGACGCCGCCGGACTCGCGAGCGACCCGTGCGCCGGTCTCACGGAGCTTCGCCAGGAAGGCTTCGAGATCGTCGCCTCTGGCGTCCTCGATGAGCACGTCGCCTCCGGTCAAGGCGGCGCCGACCATGAACGTGCCGGCCTCGATGCGGTCCGGACCCATCTCGTGCGCCACCCCGTGAAGCTCCGGCACGCCCTCGACCTGGACGACCCCGGTGCCGGCTCCGCCGACCCGCGCGCCCATGCCGGTGAGCACCGCGGCCAGTTCCACAATCTCCGGCTCCCGCGCGGCGTTGCGGATCTCGGTCTCTCCCCGGGCCAGGGTGGCGGCCATCATGAGGTTTTCAGTAGCGCCCACCGAGGGGAACGCAAGATCGATGACGGCGCCCTTGAGTCCACGCGCGCGCGCCTCGATATAGCCGTGATCCTGACGGATGCACGCGCCCATGCGCTCCAACCCCCGAAGGTGCAGGTCCACCGGCCGCGAACCGATGGCGCAGCCGCCGGGTGTGGAGACCCGCGCCTCGCCGAACCGCGCCAGCAGCGGCCCCAACACCAAGAAGGACGCCCGCATGGTCTTGACCAGGTCGTAGGGCGCTTCCAACTCGTGAATCTTGTCCGCGGTAAGCTCCAGATGCCCGTCCGCGAGCACGTCCTTCTCGATGGTCACACCCAGGCGCGACAACAGGCGCAGGGTCGTATTCACGTCGCGCAAGGCGGGCACCCGGCTGTAGGAGCACTTGCCCGCGGAAAGCAGCGACGAGACGATCACCGGCAGGGCCGCGTTCTTGGACCCACCGAGGGTCACCGAGCCCTCCAGCACCGCGCCGCCATGGATGATGATGCTTTCCACGTCCTTCAACCTGCCTGCATGGCACTAGCCAGAGACTTCAGCCTTGGGAGGCTGCGCCGTAGAACGGACGCCCTTCGACTTCGCAGCGCCAGGAGCTTGCGCCGCGACGCCCAGGACCAAGGGCGTCAAGTCTACGATTTCGCCGAAACCCCTACCGTTCGTCCTGAGCCGTTCGACAGGCCTGTCCCGAGCGCGTCAAAGGGCTCCGGACAGGCTTTGCGAAGCGCCAGTCGAGGGCTCCCTACAAGGCTGCCATCTCCTGCAGCGCGGACTCCTTGTGTGGTGTCCGCTCCGCGGTGACCACTCGGGGCAGGCCGGCATGATCCGGCAACACCCGAACCTGGTCAAGCCCGCGGTGAGCGTGAAACAGTTCTGGAACCCGGTCGCCCAGATCGGCGCCGGTCTCCACGGCCAAGAGCCCGCCTTCCCGCAGGTGCGGAATTCCTTCCGCAACGATGCGCCGGTAGAACACCATCCCGTCCGTGCCGCCGTCCAGCGCCAAAGCCGGCTCCCAATCGCGCACATCCCGGGGCAGCCGCGCCATGTCCGGCCCCGGGATATAGGGCGGATTGGACACCAGCGCGTCAAAGGATGTCGCCGAACCTCCCAGCGCGCCGAACAGATCCCCCTGAAGCCAGCGCATCCGGTGATCCACCCCGTGCCGGCATGCGTTTGCCCGCGCCACCTCCAACGCCTCATGGGAAACGTCCGTGGCCCACACCTCGACCCGTGGGCATTCCCTGGCTACGCTCACCGCGATGGCGCCGCTGCCGGTCCCCAGGTCCAGCAAACGTTGCGGTCCCGGACGTGACGCCAGGAACTCCGCCACGGTTTCCACCAAGTGCTCGGTCTCGGGCCGCGGGATGAGCACGTCCGGCGTCACCGCGAAGTCCAGCGACCAGAACTCCTGCACACCGGTGAGGTACGCCACCGGTTCGCCGCATGTCCGCCGGGCCACGAGCGCCGCAAGGCAACTCAGCGAGGATGCATCCAGCGGCGCCTCGGGACTCCGGCAGAGATCCTCCCGCGACCACCCGAGCGCTTCCATCAGTAGCAACTCCGCGTCGAGCCTGGGTGTGGCGCAGCCTGCCGCCGCAAGCCTGGCGGCGGACCGGCGGATCACGCCCGCGGCAGTGTCCACTTCATTCGCGCGAGGATGAAACGCATGGAGCCGTCCGGCGTCGTGTCCGTCCATCCCATCACCCCGTGGCTTGCAGCGCTTCCGCCTGGTGATACGTGATCAGGCCGTCGATGAGGTCCTTGACGCCGCCGTCCATGATCTGGTCGAGCTTGTAGAGGGTCAGGTGGATGCGGTGGTCGGTGACGCGGCCCTGGGGGAAGTTGTAGGTGCGGACCCGTTCGCTGCGGTCGCCGCTGCCCACCATGAGCTTGCGCGACGCGGCGATTTCCGAGCGCTGCGCCTCCTGGGTCTTCTCGAGCAGCCGCGCGCGCAGGATCTTGAGGCCCTTGGCCTTGTTCTTGTGCTGCGACTTCTCATCCTGGCACGACACCACGATCCCCGTGGGCACATGGGTGATGCGTACCGCGGAGTCGGTGGTGTTCACGCTCTGTCCGCCGGGACCCGAAGAGCGGAATACGTCGATGCGCAACTCCTTGGGATCGATGTCCACGTCCACGTCGTCGGCTTCCGGCAAGACCGCTACCGTCACCGCGGAGGTGTGGATGCGCCCCGAGGTCTCGGTCACCGGCACCCGCTGCACACGGTGGACTCCGCCCTCGAACTTGAGCTGGCTGTAGGCGCCCCGCCCTTCGATGAGCGCGATGATCTCCTTGAAGCCGCCGAGGCCGGTGGGATTGGAACTCAGGATTTCCACCTTCCAGCCCGTTTCCTCGGCGTACCGGCTGTACATGCGGAAGAGGTCGGCGCTGAACAGCGATGCCTCCTCGCCGCCCGTGCCCGCGCGGATCTCCAGGAGAACGTTCTTGTCGTCGTTGGGATCCTTGGGCAGCAGCAGGATCCTGAGCTGCTGCTCCACCGTCTCCTGCCGCTCCTTCAGACTCTCAAGCTCCTGGACCGCCAGCTCCCGGATCTCCGGATCGCGGTCTTCCAGCAGCTCGCCGTTGTCCCGGATTTCCTGATCGAGTTTGCGCCACTCGCGGTAACAGGTGACCACCTCGGCCAGATCGGCGCGTTCCTTGGCCACCCTGGAGAACTCCTTGCGGTCCTCCGGCAACCTGGGATCCGCGAGAAGCACCTCCAGCTCCTCGTAGCGGCCCTCCACCTCGGCGATCTTGTCGAGCATGCCCACAGTCTTGCCTTACGCGAAAAGCAAAGGGGCAAAGGGAATTCGCGCCACCCTTTGCCCCTTTTGCCGTCAGAGCCGGTAAGAACGTCCTGTCAGTCCTTGATACCGTATCTCCTCTTGAACTTTTCGACCCGGCCGGCGGTATCGAGCAGCTTCTGCTTGCCGGTGTAGAAGGGGTGGCAGTTGGCACAGATCTCGGTATGGATCGCCTTGGCGGTGGAGCGCACATCAAAGGAGTGGCCGCACGCGCACACGACGTTCACGGGCTTGTACTCGGGGTGAATTTCCGGTTTCATCGTCAACCTCGCTGGAATCCAACGTTTATAGCACGGGGCGCTGAAGCCGCCAAATCCGCGAGCGCGTCAGTCGAACTGCCGCAGCACGTGCCGGGCGATGACCATGCGCATGACCTCGGAGGCGCCTTCGGTGATGAGCCGGCTGCGCTGATCGCGGAACCAGTACTCGATGGGCAGGTCCGTGGTGAGGCCGACGCCGCCGTGGATCTGCAGCACGCGGTCCACCACCCGGAACGACATCTCGTCGGCGAAGACCTTGACCATGTAGCCTTCGTTGCGCATGTCCTGCCCTTGGTCGTACTTCCAGGCGGCGTGATAGACCATCAGAGTGGCGGCGTGGAGTTCGGTGTAGGAGTCCGCCAGCTTGAACTGGATGGCCTGCCGGTCGGCCAACGGCTTGCCGAAGGTCACCCGCTGCTTGGCGTAGCGGGCGCCCATCTCGATGGCGCGCCGGGCCACGCCGATGGCGCGGCCGCCGTGCTTCAGGCGGCCGATGCCGAGCCACTTCTGTCCGAGCTTGAAACCCTCGCCTTCGGCGCCGATCATGTTCGCCGCGGGCACGCGGCAGTTGTCGAACACGATCTCGCACGGCTCATAGCCCATCATGGTCTTGTACTTGGCGGTGATCTGCACGCCCGGGTTGTCCATGTCCACCAGGATGCACGAGATGCCGCCGTGGGAGCCCTTGCTGAGGTCGGTGGCCACCATGACCTGGGCGAAGTCGGCCTCGTCCGCATCGCTGATGAAGCGCTTGACACCATTGATTACGTATTCGTCGCCGTCGCGCACGGCGCGGGTGCGCATGGAGCCGGGGTCCGAGCCGGCGTCGGGTTCGGTCTGGGCGAAGCAGGCGCGCTTTTCCTCGCGCAGCAGCGGGTAGAGGTAGCGTTCCTTCTGCTCTTCGTTCATGGCGTAGAGCACCGGTCGCACCTCGGGTCCGAAGATGCTATGGCCGCGGGACGGCAGCGCCACCGAGCGCGCCACCTCGGCCCACACGATGACCTGGCCCATCAAGCTCAACCCCGCGCCGCCGAATTCCTCGGGCACGTCCAGCATCCACAGCCCCATCTCGCGGGTCTTGGCCTCAAAGCGCTCGCGGTACTCAGGCTTGAGCTTCACCCCGTCCCGGCACTCCATTTCCACCGGGATGAGTTCCTGGTCGACGAACTTCCGGACGGTTTCCTGAAGTAGTTGCAGTTCCTCGGGCAGTTCAAAATCCATGGTTCCTCCTGTTTGCGAAGGTTGGGTAACGGCCACCTGGATCCCCGCCCCCGATCGCAGTCGCGGGAATGCCGGAACGGGGGCGACGCGTACGCCCTTCGCGCGGCGCGGGCGTCAACCGTGGCTGCTCAGAAACGGGATCAGCACGGCGGCCAGCTCGTCGGGTTTTTCGTGTTGCACGTGATGGCCCGCGCCGGGGATTTCCACCAGGGTCTTGTTGGGAAAGTGCGCGACCCGGTTGTAGCGGGGCGATTCCCGGTAGCCGGACTCGGCTCCGAACACCAGCAGCGTGGGACAGTCGATACGCTCGATGAATGCCTGGACCTGGGCCTCGGAGAGGGACGAATACGACGGGTTCCGCGCCCGCGGATCGTATTTCCACACCCGCCCGTTCAGAGTCGGACGGGTGCCGTGGCGCGCCATGTGCATCGCCACCCGGTTCGGGATCAGCGGGAAACGCCGGCGAATCGCGCCGGCCGCCTGCGCCACGGTGGCGTAGTAGGTCAGGATCGTGTCGGAGCCGTCGTCGCGGGTCCAGCGGCCAAAGAGCTCGGGCGTCTCGCGCTCCGTGCGCCCGTAGGGACCCGCCGACTCGACGATCACGAGCCGCGTCACCTTCTCCGGCAACGCGCCGGCGAAGACCACGGCCATGCTGCCGCCCAGGGAGTGGGCCACGAGCGTGATCCGGTCCTTCTTGAGGTGGCGCAACAGACCCACGACGTCCAGCACGAAGTCCTCGTGCCGGTAGCCGCGCTCCTGGCCGACCCAGCCGCTGTCGCCGTGGCCGCGCAGGTCCAGGGCTACCATGTGAGGGAGGCTGAAGCCCGCCTTCTCGAAGGACTCCAGCAAAAAGTCCCAACTGTGACAGTGGTCCCGGTTGCCGTGAACGAAGACGCAGGTCTCCTGCTCCGGGTCGCCGGCCTCCAGATAATGCACCCGGGTCCCGTCGATCTCGAAGGTCCCGTCGCGAAATTCCGTTCGCAACTCCATCACCCCTTGTTTGATCCGGCGCAGGCGCTATCGGCCGACTTCGGCGATCCCCATCTGGCTCAACTGGCGCCAACCCGTGCTGCTGTCCCGCAGCAACCGGTCGGCCTCGTCGGGGCCGTCGGTGAACGGATAGTAGTTGGGGAAACGCGGCGCGGGCAGTTCCTGCCAGCCTGACAGGATCGCGTCGGTGAAGCGCCACGCGTAGTCCACTTCGTCGGAGCGGGTGAACAGCGACGCGTCGCCGCGCATGGCGTCCAGCAGCAGCCGTTCGTACGCCTCGGGGGAACGCTGCTCGAAGGCCTCGTACATGAAGTCCATGTTGACCTTGGCCAGATCGATCTGCATCCCCGGGCGCTTGCACGCGAAGGACAGGCTGATCCCATCCCGGGGCTGGATGCGCAGGATCAGCACGTTGGCGCTGGCCGCGGCCATGGCGTTGCCGTTGGGCACCGCCTGATCGCGGAACAGCCGCAGCGGTGGATGCCTGAACTGCACGGCGATCTCCGACACCCGGTTGCGCAAGCGCTTGCCGGTGCGCAGCACGAAGGGGATGCCGGCCCAGCGCCAGTTGTCGATCTTGGCGCGCAGCGCCACGTAGGTCTCGGTGTTGGAGCGCTCGGCCACGCCGTCTTCCTGGCGGTAGCCCTTGACCACGTCGCCGCGCAACTCGCCGAAGCCGTACTGCCCCCGCACGGTGTTATCCCTGACCTCCTCGGGCGTGCCCCAGGGCACCAGCGCGCGCAGAAGCTTCACCTTTTCGTCGCGGATGGACACGGGCTCCACCGCCGCCGGCGGCTCCATGGCGATGAGGCACAGGAGTTGCAGCATGTGGTTCTGCACGATGTCGCGCAACGCTCCGGCGTTGTCGTAGAACGCGCCGCGGCGACCCTCCATGCCCAAGGTCTCGGCCACGGTAATCTGTACGTTCTCCACGTACTTCTGGTTGAACAGCGGCTCGAAAATCGCGTTGCCAAAGCGGAAGCTCAGGATGTTCTGGACGGTCTCTTTCCCGAGGTAATGGTCGATGCGGTAGATCTGACTCTCGTCGAGGATGTCGGTGACGTCCTCGTTCATCTGCCGCGCGCTTTCGAGATCGTGGCCGAAGGGCTTCTCGATAATGACGTGGGACCACTGGGGCTCTTCGGGTTTCCGTATCAGGCCCGCGGCGCGGAGGTTCCGGATGATGGGCGTGAAGAACTCCGGCGCCACCGAGAGGTAGAACAGCCGGTTGCCGGGGAGGTCGCGTTCGGCGTCGAGGGCGTCGAGCCGGGCCTTGAGCCGATGAAAGGACTCCATGTCGGTGTTGTTGCCCGGCTGGTAGTGCAGCGCCCCGAACAGGGGACTGGCAGCGTCCACCTCGGTGAAGTCCTGGCGCATCTCGCCGATCATGCGTTCCCGGTACGCCTCGTCGGTCATTTCCGTGCGCGAGAAGCCCACCACCGCGTAACGCTCGGGCAGATAACCCGTCTGCTCCAGATGGTACAGCGCCGGGATCAGCTTGCGCTTGCTCAGATCACCCGACGCCCCGAAGATCACCACCGTCAGGGGATCCCTCGCGCGGAACGAAGGGTCCGCCTTGTCGGGGCCGTTGTTCCCGCTGATACGTACCGAGGCCTGGATGCCATCGCGAGTTTCCATCCGCCACTCTCCCTGAACTCTCTCCGAATAGAGCCAATTCGACACGTACAAGTAGCGCGAACCCCGGACATTGTCAAAAACGGCTGGAGTGCCTTGTTGACACCGTTTCGGCCCGTGGTTATCCTCTGCCACGATCCGCTTCCGGCGCTCCTGCCGCACGTCCCGACGTCCGTCAAGCCCACGAACCATGATTGCCAGGAACCATGATTGAATTCGCAGGCAGAACCATTCCCGTGACCCTCGCCGAGGTGGCGGACCCGCGAAGGGCCGTCCTGCTGGTGTGGGACATGCAGAACGATCAGGCCGGCAGTTCGTTCAACAAGGAGGAGTTCCTGCGCGCCACACCCCCGCTCATCGCCGCAGCCAAGGGCGCCGGCGTGCCCGTGGTCTACGCCTTCGCCACGCCCTACGCGTGGCGCGACGAGGCCCCGGCCATGATCCGGCGCGCCATGAAGGATCAAGGCGTCGGCCATCCGAGCGAGCTGGCGCCGCGGCGCGCCCGCGGCAGCTTCGGCTGGCAACTCATCGAGCCCTTCCAACCCGACGACGATGACATCCGCATCGAGAAGCGCCGGCCCACCATTTTTCTCGGCACCGAGTTCGAACAGTTGTTGGACAACTGGAACCGGGACACCGTCGTGGTCGTGGGCTGCCGCACGGACTCGGGCGTGGAAGGCAGCGTCCGGGACGGATTCTACCGCGGCCTGTCCATGATCGTGGCGCGCGACTGCGTCGGCACCAACCGCGAGAACGCGCACCGCGAAGCGTTGCAGCGCATGGAGCGGTTCGCCGACGTGGTGAACGCACGTGAACTGCTGGCGCTCTGGGACACCGGCGCCAACGCCGCGGGTTAGCGAGGCCGCGACTGCTTGTGCCGCAGGAATGTTCGTTCTCGGCAAGGAGAAGCCGGACAAGGCGGACCAACCCCATGACACCATTGCCTCGAACCCGCGGCGCCGCGTTGCTGCTCGCTGCCTGTCTCGCACTGCCCGTTGGGGCGGGTGCTTGGGAGAGGGTCGCCTGGCACAGCCCGCGCAAGGGCAACAAGCCTCCCCCGGACGTCACCGCGGTGGGCATCCTCGACAGAGGCCAGGCATTCCTCGGCACACGAGACGGCCGGCTGCTCCGCTGGGACGGCAGCCGCATGCACGCGGTGGACCATCCGGCCAGGGTGAGCCCGAGGAAGTTCGTGGTGAATGCGCCGGACGACGTGTGGGTGTTCGGCGATGACGCCTTGTCGCTGCATTACGACGGCACCGCGTGGACACGGGTGAGCAATCCCCTGGCCCGGCGCAAGCCGTCGGAGGGAAGGCTCCGGGGCGCCGGGTGCGCGGCCCCGGATCGGTGCTTCGCGGGCACCCGGGACGGACGCCTCATCGAGTGGGACGGCAAGGAGTGGCGTCATGCCCGAAGCCCGGCAGGCAAGGCGCGCATCTACGGCTTGGCCTTTGCGTCGCGTCGCTCGGGCTGGATGGTGGGCGAAGGGTTCTTCGCGCGCTGGGACGGCAGCCGCTGGAAGAAGTCGGACATGCCGGACATCCCGCGCATGTACGACGTGGTCCTTGCGGGCGACGGCCGGGGCTGGGCCGTGGGCGACCACGGCGCGATCTTCGAGTACGACGGAGCGGCGTGGAAGAAGTCGGCTGTGCCCGGCTCCCTCTTTCGGCTGCGTTCGGTCGCGTGCGCTTCGCCCACCGAATGCTGGGCCGCGGGCGCGGCGGGCGCCCTGTTCGGCTGGGACGGCGTCCGGTGGCAACGCACCCGACTCGGCACCCCCGAAAGACTTACCGCCCTGGCCATACGAGACGGGCAGGGGTTCCTGGCGGGAGACCGCGGCGCGCTCTTCCGGAAGGGCCCACAGGCGGCGCCCGAATCCCCGGCGCCACCCAAGAGACCATGATTCGACTGAGTTCCCTCGCCTACCTCCTGCGTCTCGGGCCGCGCCGGCTGTTGGGGCTGGTGCAGCACCTGCCCAGCTTCCTGCGGCTCTTCTGGCGGCTGTTCAAGGACCCCCGGGTGGGCCTCAAGGCCAAGCTGCTGGCGCTGGGCGTGTTTGCCTACCTGGTCATGCCGGCGGACTTCGTCCCCGACATCTTGCCCGCCCTGGGATACTTCGACGACCTGTTTTTGTCGTTTCTGGGAGCCAAGGGATTCATCGCCCTGTGTCCGCGCGAGGTGGTGCAGGAGCATGTGCAGCGCATCGGCCAAGGGCGCTGACGCATGCATCACGTCTCCGCGTGACAACGACTCGCAAGCTACACACGCTCCCCGAAATCGCTGTCCCACATCTCGCGCAAGCCGGCCATGGCGGCCTCGGGCAGCGGACCGGCGCCGGAACAGGTCACCGCCTCGTCGATCTGCCCGTTGTTGGAGAACCCCACCAGCACCGTACTCACCTCGGGCTTCATGAGCGCGAAGCGCATGGCGGCTTGCGGCAGGGACTCCAGCCCGTGGTCCTTCATAAAGCCGAGCTTGTGGGCGCGGGCGACGTCGCGCTCGTAGTCCGAACCCGCGGACAGGGGCTCGCGGCTGGTCCCGCCTCCCGACTCGGGCGTCGGGCTCAGCACGCCCGCGGCCAGCACCCGGATGACCACGACGCCCATGCCCTGGGCCGCGGCGCGGTCGATCACCCGTCCGTAGTCCAGGGCGCTGAAGCCCGGGGGCACGGGTTGCCCGGCGCTGGGATTGAGCAGATTGTAGTAGGCCTGAAAGGAGTGGAACTCGCCGCTGTCCACCAGCGCGTGGATGGCCTCGACCTCGCCCAGGCCGGTGAACCCGAAGAAGCCCACGCGGCCCTCATCGCGCAGACGCTTGAACGCCTCGACCACGCCCCCCGGCCCCAGCACCTCGTCAGGAGTCATGGCGAAGCGTCCTTCTTCGCGCTTCAGGGTCAGCCGGGTGTGGAGCTGGATCAGGTCTACCGAGGTGCGTCCGAGACGACCGAGTCCCTGTTGGACCTCAGACCTGGCGGCCGCGGCGACATCACCCAGAGCGTCGCCTTCGAGACGAATCTTGGTGGAAAGAACCACCTCTTCGCCGACCTCGTCGAGCACGCGCCCAAGGTGGGTCTCCGACTTGCCCTCGCCGTAGGCTCGTGCCGTGTCGAAGTAGTTGATGCCCAAGGCCAGCGCATGCCGGACCGCGCCGACTTGTTCGTCGCGGCTCCCCCGCACCATCAACCCACCCACGTTGCCGCAGCCGAATCCGATCTCGGAGACGCGAAGGCCCGTGCTACCCAGCGTCCTGTATTGCATGACGTCCGCCCTCCTCGTGCCCGTGCCAGGAGCTTGCGCCCCAGGAAATCGCGGCTGTCGCTTTTGCGAATTCCTGGGGCGCAAGCTCTTGTTGCTTCGGCTTCATCCTCGCCGCGGGATCACCGGCGACAGCGAAGACCGGCAGGTTATCTTGCGAATGAACGGGGCGGCACGAGACACGACGCTACATCCCGTAGAACGTCCGGGCGTTGTCGCAAAGGATCTTCTCCACCACCCGCGGCGGGAGGTCGTCGCGGGCGCGCAGCTTGGCGGCGACGTTGTCCTCGAAGGACTGGTCGAGGTGGCCGTAGTCCGAGCCGATCATGATGTGGTCTTCGTGGATGTAGTGGAGCAGCATCGGCAGGTCTTCGTCTACCTCGCACACCACCCACATGCGGCATTTTTCGAACAGCTCCGGACCGATGGGAATGCCCTGCCCCCGGGTGGTGCGCCGGAGCTGATGCAGCAGGTAAGGCACCCAGGACGCGCCCGCCTCGACGAAGCCGAAACGCAGGCCGGGGAACTTCTCGGGGATGCGGTTGGCCACGAGGTCGCGGAAGGCGATGAGGGGCAGCATGCGCAGGTGCGGCAGCGTGTGGCTCACGCGCACGTCGAAAACGCTGGAGATGGCCGGCGAGCCCGCGCCGATGTGGATGCAGATGGGGAAATCCAGGCGGCTCGCTTCCTCGTAGAGCGGAAAGAAGTACGGCTCGGCCAGGGAGCGGTCCCCTTCGATGCCGCGCATGTTCACGCCCACGGCGCCGTGTTCCCTGGCGTAGTGCAACTGCTGGATGGACTCGTCGATGGAGGTCAGCGGAAACACCGCGGTCCAGCGCAGGCGGTTGTCGCCCTGGGCCCAAGCCTGCCCCATCCAGGTGTTGTAGGCGCGGCACAGGGCCACGTCGAGATCCACGTCATCGGTGAGATAGACGCCCCATAGGGTGGAGTAGATGACCTCGGCGGCGGCGCCGCGCTTGTCCAGCTCCCGCACCCGCGCCGCCGGATCGGTCAACTGGCGCACGCCCAGGTCGATGTCCTGGCGCGTCCACTGCCGCTCCTGCTCCGCTGGAGTACTGAGCCGGGCGCTGCCCTTGCCCACGGACTTGGGAAAGATCTGGCCGTCGATGAGCCAGAACGCGTTGGAAGTCTGGTACTCGGTGTCGCCGGGGGCCTTGAGCAGAATCGGCCGGCGGTCGTAGAGATCCTTGTCCATGAGTTCCCAGATTGCTTCCGATTCGATGACGTGGGTGTCCGCGTCGATGAAACCGTTCATGATCTTCTCCTTTTCGACCCGTGGCAACGAACCGATCTGCCGGCTGTAGGGGCGACCCGCGGGTCGCCCCTACAGCGCAAGCTCCTACGGGAGCGGCGGGGCTTTGCCGGTGACAGGCGAGGCCTGCTCGTAGGCGTGGGCCACACGCAGGACCGTATCCTCACGAAACGAACCGCTCGCGATCTGTACGCCGATGGGCAGGCCGTCCTTCGAAAAGCCGCCGTTGATGCTCAGAGACGGCAGGCCATTGACGTTGAACGGGATGGTGCACAGCGTCAGAAAATTGCCATAGGGTCCCTGGAGCGGCGTCTTCGTTCCGTCCACGGTGACGTAGCCGGCCTGCGAATCAGTCATGGAAATGGCTGGCACCGGTGAGGTCGGCGCCACGATCACGTCCACCGTCTCCAGGGCCTCGTCGAACCCGTCACAGATGAGCCGGCGGATACGTTGCGACTGGTTGTAGGCCAGCCCGGACACCGTCAGCGCCTGGATCTGGGTGGAAAGCATGCCGGGGCTGTAGTCCCGGGCGTGGCGCCGCAGATAGTATTCGGCGTCGCCGGTACTCTCCACCCGGCTGGCGCAGAGCTGCACCGCGGGTATCAGGTCCATGTGGGGAACGTGGACTTCCTCCACCGTCATCCCCAGGGAACGCAGCGTGTCGAGGGCCGCCGCAAAGGCTTGCCGGACCTCGTGTGAGGCAAACTTCTCGAAGTAGCCCTCGATGATGCCGGCGCGCATTCCCTCGACCGACCTCCCGAGACTCGCGGCGTAGTCGGGCACCGGCGCCGTGGAACTCAACGGGTCCAGAGGGTCTGGTCCGGCAATGACCTGCATCATCGCCGCGCAGTCGGCCACAGTGCGGGTCAGCGGACCGAAGTGGTTGGTGGAATAGCCGCCCGTGCCGGGCACGCCGCCGAATACGCTGATACGCCCGTAGGTGGGTTTGAGCCCGACGATGCCGCACAGGGAGGCTGGATTTCGCACCGATCCGGCGGCATCGGTGCCCACCGACGCCATGCACAGGCCCGCGGCCACGGCCACGGCCGAGCCGCTGCTGGAGCCGCCAGGGATCCGCTCCCGGTTCCAGGGGTTGCACGGGGTGCCGTAGAAGGGGTTGATCCCGTGGCTCCCCTTGGCCCACTCGTGCATCTGGGTCTTGCCCAGGCTCACCGCCCCGGCCTGCCGCAGCCGGGTCACCACCGTGGCATCGTAGTCCGGAATCCACTCCGACAGCGCCTTGGCGCCGGCCGTGGTGCGCACCCCGCGGGTGGCGAGATTGTCCTTGATGGCCACGGGTATGCCGTGGAGCGGGCCGCGGTAGTCGCCGGCGCGGATCTCCTTCTCGGCGGTGGCTGCCTCCGCCAGCGCGCTCTCGGGGGTCGGCGTGAGATAGGCGCTGAGCATCGGATTGAGCCGCTCGATGCGCTCGATATGGAGCTTCGTGAGTTCCACTGGCGAGATTTCCCCGGCCCGGACCTTCGGGGCCGCCTCGGCGATGGTCAGCGTTTCCAGGTCATTCTCCACCATTGGGCACCCTCCTTGTCGGCCGAGTTCCGGCGAAATTGCAGCCTGGAAGCGCCACTTGTGAAACTCATCCGTGACGCAGGGCACTACATCGGCGGCCGGCGCTCGAACCAGCGGGCATGCTGCTGATAGGCATAACCCACCCTGAGCAGTGTGGACTCGGCAAAGGCCCTGCCCCAGAATTGCATGCCCACCGGGAGACCTGTGGAACTGAAACCGGACGGGATGGCCAACGCCGGGACACCGGCAAGGTTCGCCGGCGACGGGTAGTCCGGACTCAGCATCTTGTTCACCGCGTCGAGGCCGTCCAATCCCGCGGCCAGCGGCGCGGGCGCCGGGTTGGTGGGCAGGGCCAGGACATGGACCTCGCGGAAGACCGCGTTCAGTTCCCGCCGGAGGCGGCTGCGCATCCGCTGGGCCTGGATATAGTCGCCGCTGGTGGACACCGCGCCGATGAACAGCCGCGCCCGGCGGGATTCCGAAGCCTCGCCCGACATGACCGCGTCCATGTCGGCCCGACAGATGTTGTAGAACTCGCACGAATAGATGAGACCGTTGGCGATGGTGGCGTACTCCATGCCCGGCACCGTTACGTCCCGCACCTTGGCGCCCAGGGACTCCAGGTCCGCCAGCGCCTTGTCCAGAAGGTCCAGGACCTCCGGGTCGGTGTCGATGAGACTGAAGTAATCCCGCGGCACGCCGACGACCATGCCCGAGACCCCGGCCTTCAGGTCCGCCGTATAGTCGGAGACCTCTACCGGGCTTGACGTGGGGTCCCTGGGATCGAAGCCGGCCAGGACCTGCAGCATGTGCGCCAGGTCCTCCACCACCCGGGTCATGGGGCCGGCGGTGTCCAGCGACCAGCCCAGCGGCGCCAGCCCAAAGCGGCTGACCCGCCCGTAGGTGGGCTTCAGACCGGATATGCCGCAGAAGGACGCCGGGTTCCGGATGGAGCCCGCGGTGTCCTCACCCATGGAGCCCAGGCACAGGCCAGCGGCGATGCCGGCGCCGGAGCCGGTGCTGGAACCTCCCGGCACGTGGTCGAGGTTCCAGGGGTTCCGCGCCCCCTTGATGCCTCCGGGCAGACCGCTCATGTTGAGCTTGCCGAGCATCACCGCCCCGGCCTCACGCAGGCGGCGCACCGCGGCGCAGTCCTCTCCCGGGCCTGCCGGCTGAGGGATGCGCACCATGGAAAGGGCGCCCTGGACGTCGTACTGGTCCTTCACGGCCACGGGAATGCCGTGCAACGGGCCACGGTAGCGGCCGTTGTGAATCTCCTCCTCCGCCGTGCGCGCCTCCGCCAGCGCGCTCTCCTCCATGAGGTTCACGAAAGCGTGCAGATCGCCGTCCACGGCGCGAATCCGGTCGAGACAGGCTTGGGTCAACTCCACCGGGGAGACCTGGCGCTTCTGCAAGCGCGGGGCCATGCTGTCAATGCTGGAAAAACACAAATCCGACATGTCCGTTCCTTCACTATTCTTGACAAGGCGCGAATGCACCCGAATCGCGTGGGGCGGGTCCAGAGTCTAGGAGCCTGTCGGGTTTATCAAGAATCTGCTGCGAGGCAGCGAAATGGGTCCATTTCCGGTTGGATTTTCGTCCAATATTACCAATATTCTCCTCAAATCCGCCCGAAACTGGCCTCCATTCCTCTGCCTCTCGCTACGATTCGATAATCCCGACAGGCTCCTAGACGGCCGCCGCCCTACCCATCTTCGTCCGTGTCGGCCCGGAAGACTCCGCCCACCTGCTCGCCGGCCAGGTTGATGGAATGCAGCTTCTCCAGGCTCCCCATGTACGTTTCCAGCATGGGGATGAAGCGCGCGCGATCACTTTCGGGCATTTCCAGGCCGGCGCGGCGCAACATCCGGCTCAGGGTTTCCTCGGTGTCCTTGTCCATGACAAACCTCCTGTCCGCGGCACGCAGGACGCGTGTGCCGTCCAGTTCCATATCCGATTTCAATCAGGAAGTGCGCGCGTCAGACTCCGTGCCCGGTTCACACCCACAGGCGCATCAACCTGCCGCCCCGGCTCACCCGAGATCACCCCACAGCAACTGCACGGCGGACACTGCGACCACCGCCGCGGTCTCCGTACGCAGGATGCGGCGGCCGAGACCGACCGTGTAAAATCCGCGGGCCGCCGCGGCCGCCGCCTCCTCTTCGCTGAAACCGCCCTCGGGGCCCACCATCACGAGCACCGAACTCAAGCTGCCCAAGTCCTCACACAGGGCATTCAGCCGCCGTGACGCGGCCCCTTCCCGGAAAAACAGCCTCGCGTCGCAGGGCCAGTCCCGGTCCAGCAGCGCGTGGACCCCCACGGGCTCGCCGATCTCCGGGATCCGCGTGCGCCCGGACTGCCTGGCCGCGGCCGCGGCGACCTTCTGCCAGCGCTCCCGGCGGCGCTCGCCCTTGTCGCCGCCGAACCGCGGCACGGTGTGCGACGAGAAAAACGGCGCCACGCGGGCCACCCCGAGTTCGGTGGACTTCTCCACGATCCAGTCCATCTTGTCCCCCTTGCCCACGGCTTGGGCCAAGGTGACGGCCAGGGGAGATTCCCGCTCCGGGCGATAGGACCGTACCACGGTCATGGTCGCGGCTCCACCGTCATAGGCGCGGATCAGGGCCTCGTGCTCCGCGCCTGCGCCGTCCCAGAGCAGCACCCTGGCGCCGGGACGCAGGCGCAGGACCTTGCGCATGTGCGTCAACTCGGAACCCGCCACTGTGGCGGCGCCGTCGCGCACCGCGTCCGGTGCAACCAGGAAGCGCGGCAGGCTCATGATTCCTTGCGCAGCAGCAGCGTGGTCCACTCCTTGCGGTCGCTGCGCTGCGCCAACCGGAAACCCTCGTAGCGCCGCGTCACCGCGGGCACGTGCTCGTGCAGCAGACCCGAGAGGATGAGCGCGCCGCGGGCGCTCACGCAACGGGTCAGCGGACCGGCCAGCTCCAGCAGGATCTCCAGCATGAGGTTTGCCACCACCAGCGGAAACCGGCGCCGCACCCGGCTGACACGCGCGTCGCTCAGGGTCACCGCGCCGTCGATGCCGTTCAGCCGGAGATTCGCCCGAGCCGCGTCCAGGGCCACGGGGTCGTTGTCCAGCGCCAGCACCTCGCGCACGCCGAGACGGGCCAGGGCGATGGCCAGGATGCCCGACCCCGTGCCCACGTCCAGTGCCCGTTCCGGCACGAGTTCGGCACAATGCTGATCGATAAGCTCGAGACAACAGCGTGTGGTCTCGTGGGTTCCGGTGCCGAAGGCCATGGCGGGCTCGATGAAGATGACGTGACGGCGGCCTTCCGGCGGACGAATCCACGGCGGGGTCACCAGAAACCGGCGGCCGATTCGCTGCGGCGTGAAGTGCGCGCGCCAGCCGTCGTGCCAGTTCTTTTCAGGGATCACTCGCCAGCGGGCACGGCCCACGCGCCCGTCGGGGAAGAGGTCCCGGAGCCCGCGCAGATAGCGCCGGAGTGCGGGTTTCACCGCGTCCGTGTCCACCGTCTCCGGAAAGAACGCGCGCAGGGAACGGTCGCCGCAGACGACACCGGTGGAGCCCCGCTCCACCAGATAAACCGAAATCGTATCCTGCACCGAACCTTGAGCCTGGACAGACAATTCGATCCAGCGGGCCGTCATGCCTTCCCTTTTATGTCACTGGACCGCTGGCGGGCAAACGACGCGACACGGTCCGTGGAGACCGCCCTGCCGAAGGGCTCGATCCATGCCAGGAGCGGTCCCTTGCACGGACACAGGACCCGCGGTGCATGGACATTGGCCCGCTAGGACGCTAGAATCCAGCCATGACCGCGGTCGCATTCGACACCCATTCCTTCGTGAAGCGACACCCATTCCTTCGTGAAGGAATTGGAACTCCGGCTGAAACAGGACATGAAGGAACAGGAACTGCGGCTGACCCTTCGCCTCGGATCGATGATGGTCGTGTGCGTCGGAGTGGTGGCCGCATTGGTGAAGCTTCTGTAGTCGGAAGCAATGGCGCTGTCCTCCGAAATCAGGGAAACACCCGCGTACTACGACGCCGGGCTGGCCGGCGACTTCTTCCATGCGCCGGACCGCATGGCCATCTTCCACGAAGCCATCCGTTTCCGGCGAATGTTCAAGATCCCGCCCGCCGCAACGGACTCCCGGCGCATCGAACTGCTGCTCATCGACGTGCAGCGGGACTTCTGCCACCCCGAGGGCACGCTCTACGTAGGCGGCCGCGATGGCCGCGGCGCCGTTGACGACAACCGGCGCATCGCAGAGTTCATCTACCGCAACCTCGCGCGCCTCACCCACATCCGCTGCACCCTGGACAGCCATCATAATTTCCAGATCTTCTTTCCCTGGTTCTGGGTGGATTCCCACGGCGAGCCGCTGGCCCCCCACACGCTCATCACAGCGGACGGGCGTACCGCCACGGTCCTGGTCAACATCGACCCCGCGGGCAACATCCTCAAGGAGGACGTGCGTCCCAACCCCGACATGACTCCGTGGGTCACGGACCAGGGCTACGATTGGCTGGTGGAACAGTGCTGCTTCTACAACCGCGAGTTGGCGTCCGGCGGGCGCTACACGCTCTACCTGTGGCCGCCTCACTGCCTCGTGGGAAGTCCCGGCCATACCGTCACGGGCGTCGTTGACGAGGCGCGGACGCTGCACTCGCTGGCGCGGTCCACGCAGTCCTGGACCGAGGCCAAGGGCGGGCACAATCTGACGGAGAACTATTCCGTGCTGTGTCCCGAAGTCCTCGCTACCTGGGACGGCGGCATTCTCGCGGAGCGCAACGTTCCGTTCTACAGGACGCTGATGGAAGCGGACGCCCTCGTGGTGGCCGGACAGGCCGCCAGCCACTGCGTCAAGAGCACCGTGCAGGACCTGCTGGACGCAATCCGCCGCCAAGACCCGTCGCTCGCCCGGAGAGTCTACCTTCTCACCGACTGCATGTCGTCGGTGGTGGTCCGCGGCGCAGACGGCGCCATCCTCGCCGACTTCACCGAAGCCGCCGAAGAGACCCTTGACGAGGCCGCCTCCGCCGGCATGCACCTCGTGAGTTCCACCGACCCCATGGAAAGCTGGCCCGGGATGTGACCTTCCGGCCGGGCACTGCACCTGCACGAAGCCGGGCGCCTACGCCCGCCGACAGATCTCTTCCATGCGCCGCTTGACCCGTTGCAGGAACCGGGCGCCGATGGCGCCGTCCACGGCGCGATGGTCGGCGGAGAGGGTCATGGTCATCATGGTGCGGACGGCGATGTTGCCGTCGTGGGGGAGCACCCGTGGGGCCACTTGGCCGACGGCCAGGATGCCGCACTGCGGCGGATTGATAATGGCGGTGAAGCTGTCGACTCCGAACATGCCGAGGTTGGAGACCGTGAAGGTGCCGCCCTGGCAGTCGGCGGGTTTGAGTCCACGGCTTTGGGCCAGGCTCGCGAGTTCGCGGCTCCGGCGTGCCAGGTCCTCCAGGCCGAGCTTGTCCGCGTTGCGGATGACAGGCACCAGGAGGCCCTCGTCCACGGCCACGGCCATGCCGAGGTTCACGTCGCGGTACTGTTGGATGCCCGCGTCCGTCCAGGCCGCGTTCATCGCCGGTGATTCCGCGAGCGCCCGGGCCACCGCTCGCAGGATGAAGTCGTTGATGGACGGCGCTCTCCCGGACGCCTGTTCCTTCAGCGCCGCGCGCCGGGACTCGATGGCGGTCATGTCCACATCCATGCTGAGGTAGAAGTGCGGCGCGGTCTGCTTGCTCAAGGTCATGCGCTCGCCGATGATGCGGCGCATGCGGCTCGGCGGCAACGATGCGTCGCCGCCGCCGGGGACGCGCGCGGCCTTGGGCGGGAGGTCGCGCGCGGTCACCGCCCCGTCCGGTCCGGTGCCCCTGACCCCGGAGAGATCCACTCCCATCTCCTTTGCCAGGCGTTTGGCCGCCGGGGACGCAAGGAGTCGGCCGGCGGCGGGTCGCGCCGGCGGGGACGCGCTTGCGGCGCCCCGTGGTTTCGCTTCCTTTCGAGACGGTCTTGCGCGCCTGCGCCGCGCCGCCGGGACAGCGCCGTCCATGGGCGTGTCCGGGGAATCTGTTGCCTTCGGAGCGGGCGGAACAAGTCCCTCCGGCGCGCACACGTCCTCGTCCGGTCCCACGATCAACGCGATGGTCTGTCCCACCGGGATGTCGTCATCCGGCTCCGCGGTCACCTGGGCCAGGATTCCGGAAGCGGGCGCTTCCACCTCCACCACCGACTTGTCCGTCTCCACTTCCATGAGCATCTCGCCCTGGGCGACGGAATCCCCCTCGTGCTTGAACCAGCGCACGAGACGGCCCGTCTCCTGGGTCGCCCCCATGGCCGGCATGATCACGTGCACCGCCATCGCGCTGCCCTTCAGTGATGCGTTGGATGGCGCGGAGGGAGGAGGCCGGTGTGCCCGCCCCTCTCTCCGCGGTGATGGAGTCTACTCGTAGGCGACGCCCGGGATGGGCTTTTCCAGCACTTCCTCGAGCGTGGCGGCGCGGGACCACTGCTCGGCCGGCCGGCTCTCGCCTTCCCAGCCGATCTGATCCATGGAGGCGTAGAGCTCGATCTGGAAGCCGTCGGGATCCAGAAATTCGACGCCCGGATTGCAACCCGGCCCGCGGCGGCCTTCGTACACGATGGGCACGTTGTTGGCCTTCAGAAAGTCGCGGATCTCGAACAACTCGGAGACGCTCGCCACCTCCAGGGCAAAGTGGTTGAAAGCGACCTCATCCGGCTCCGGTCGTCCCTTGTCGGACTTGGACGGGAACAGCGCCACGGTGTGGTGGTCCGAAGCGTTGCGCAGGAAAATCATGCCGCGCTCGTTCACATCCGACACATGGAATCCCATGATGTCGGTCCAGAACTTCGTGCTGCGCTCCAGGTCGCTCACGTTGAACACCACGTGGCCGATCTTCTTGACCTTGATGGGGGTTTTCTCATCATTGCTCATGCTGTGACTCCTTTCCAGGCGTACGTTGAATACTTCGGGCGCCGCCCGTGACCCTTGTCCCAGTGGCTGACACGTCCCTGCCTCTCGCTACGATTCGACAATCCCGACAGGCTCCTGATCGATGTGAACAAAGGCCCGCGCCCAGTTGTTCGGCGTCAGCGTATGACCCTGCCCGGACACATCCTCCGCCAGAAACACGTCCCCGGCCACGAAGGTTCGCGAGGTGCCGTCGCCCACCCGGATCTCCGCGGAGCCCGAGAGGGTGATGCAGTACTGCCGCCGTGGCGCTGTGTGGAAGTCGCCCAGATGGGTTGCCGGATCGTTCTTCAGTACCAGCCCCGTGACCGGCAGGGTCTCGAAGAAGTAGCCGCCTGGGGCGCTGGTATCGAGGTCCTCGAAGTGGGACTGGCCGTCGTCCCCGGTGAACAATCGAACGAACTGCACGGTGAACCTCCTGTGTGTACGGTGGCGCGTCCGTCCTGGTACGCCGTTCCGCGGAAAACGCAGGTTGCCCGAAGAACGTCTGTGACCCAAGCTCCGACTTCACCGACGCACACCCTTTGTACGCTGTCTTGGGGGGATAGAGCAATGGTCGGCCGTACCACGGGTCGGTTCCGGGCGGTGTGCTATACTCGCCGCCACCACGCGGCGGGCAAGAACAAGAGCGAGACGGGGAGGCATCCATGCGACTCAAGGACAAGGTCACCATCATCACCGGAGGCGGACACGGGCTCGGCAGGGCCTACGCCGGACGGTTCGCGGAGGAGGGCGCGCGGGTGGTCATCGCCGACATAGACGCGGCGGCCGGCGATACCGTAGCCCGGGCGCTGACGGAGGCCGGGCAATCGGGTTGGGCGCGCACCACCGACGTCACAAAATACGACAGCATCGAGGGCCTGGTTGCCGAAACGGTCGACCGGTTCGGCCGCATCGACGTGCTCCTCAACAACGCGGCCATCTACGTCACTCAGAAGATGTGGATGGGCCGGGTGGAGGACTGCCCGCTGGACGAGTGGGACCGGGTCATGGAGGTGAACCTCAAGGGCGTCTTCATGTGCTGCCGCGCGGTCATCCCGGTCATGAAGGAACAGAAGTCCGGCAAGATCATCACCATCGCGTCCGGCACTTTCCTGAACGGCACCAGCAACATGCCCCACTACACCAGTTCCAAGGGCGGCGTGGTCGGGCTCACCCGGGTCATGGCCCGGCAACTCGGGGACTGGAACATCAACGTCAACTGCATGACCCCCGGTTCCACCATGAGTGAGGACGTCATCACCGACGACATCCGCAAGCGCCGGTCCGACAGCGCCGGCCGCCGGGCCTTCAAGCGCGTCGAGGTGCCCGAGGACGTCACCGGCACGGCGCTCTTCCTCGCCAGCGCGGACAGCGACTTCATGACCGGCCAGTTGCTGGTGGTGGAGGGCGGCGGGATCATCCACTGATGGCGAACCTGAGACCCGGATTCAGACAGCGAACCGTGGGAGCCTGTCGGGTTTATCGAGAATCTACTGCGAGGCAGGGCATGGGTCCATTTCCGGTTGGTTTTTCCGGGTATCCCACACCAGCTTGAGGCGTCCGCAGGGCTCGCCGATCTCGCCCCGTGCCCGCTCCGGCGGGTAGCCCAGGCAGTTGGAGACATAGCGCACGCCGTCGATGAGACGGTCGCGGTTCCGGTGCTGGTGGCCGTAGACGTGCAGCGCGGAACGCAGTGCGCGGAGTTGAGAGTCGATCCGCGCGCTGCCGGCCACCCGGCTGAAATTGAAACGGACGGCGCGCCCGGCTCGCGCGGGCGGGGCGCCCGGCGGACGGAGCATCACCTCCCGCCGGGGCAGGAAATGACTGAACGTCAGCACCGGAGCGTCGTATTCCCGATGGAGGTGAGGCTCGTTCATGTCGAGGAAGTAGTCTGCCACGGACGGCAGGACCGGCCACCGGGTCAGCACGTCGTCGGCCCAGGAGACGCCCCGCGCGTCGTCCCCTTCCCTGGGGACGTACAGGCTGTCGGCGCCGTGCTCCGGTTTGACGTACCACGACAACAGCGGCACCACCCACGCTCCGGGATCGCCGGGGCCGGCGGCGACCCTGGCTGGGCTCGTGGCCACGCCGAGCCCGGCGCAGAGCCTCACGACCTTCTCGAACTTGGCGATGGAGTCGCCGCGCTCGCCGCGCCGCACCCACAGCTCGTGGTTTCCGGGGACGAAGAACACATGGGCGAACTTGTCGCGGATACCACCCAGCACCCGTGCCAGGCTGGGGAGGTTATCGGTGACGTCTCCCGCCAACAACAGGGTGTCGCGGAGATATTCGTGGCCGGAGAACCCCTGGATCAGGGCCCTGTTTTGCGGGTGATCCGCGTGTACGTCGGATATGGCGAAAATGCGCATGGCGAACTCAGCGCCCAGCACTGACCTGCCTTCATAACAGTTTCGTCGTGTGATCCGTAGGCGCGCCGGACAGGACCGCGGCCCGGGCCGGCGCCAGCGTCGCGGTCTCCTTCGTCGGGCTCCAGCTTCCGGTAATGGCGCTGATGATTGTCTTCCCGGCCTAGGAGCCTGTCAGGTTTATCAAGAATCTACTGCGAGGCAGGGAAATGGGTCCATTTCCGGTTGGATTTTCGTCCAATATTTCCAATATTCTCCTCAAATCCGCCCGAAACTCGCCTCCATTTCTCTGCCTCTCGCTACGATTCGATAAACCCGACAGGCTCCTGGCGCCGTGGTTGCCCGGGGGCTGATGCACGACTTCCGCTGGTCGCTTCGACTCTTTCGTCCAAGAAATTCGCGCACAACCCCTAAAGTCTGCCGTCCTCCAGACGATTTCACTTACAGGAGCCGGGAACGTGGTGGACCCGGCACGGACGGTTTTGCGCGAAGGAGGTGCAACCATGCGCAAGAGTTTGGAGAATGGTTGGTTCCGGGTGTCTGCCGCGGCGGTATTCGGTCTGGTGCTGTGCGCGGGACTTCCCGCATGGGGACAGAGCGTTTTCATCAACGAGGTCCATTATGACAACGCCGGCGCCGACGCGGAGGAAAGCCTGGAGATCGCGGGCCCTGCGGGTACCGACCTGAACGGATGGAGTCTGGTGCTGTACAACGGCAAGAACGGCCGTCCGTACCGCACCGTTTCCCTGGAAGGGTCCATCCCGGAACAACAGGGCGGCTACGGCACGCTTTCGTTCCCGGTCGATCGCATCGAGAACGGCTCGCCCGACGGCGTGGCCCTGGTCAACCCGGCCGGCGAAGTCATCCACTTCATGAGCTACGAGGGCGGCTTCACCGCTACCGCCGGCCCGGCCGAAGGCATCGCGGCCACGGACATCGGCGTGCGCGAGTCGAACGCCACCCAAATGGGCCATTCCCTACAGCTCAAGGGATCCGGCCATGCCCTGGCCGATTTCACCTGGAACGGACCCGGAATGGCGACCCCCGGCCAGGTCAACGCCGGACAGACATTCGTCTCCGGGCCTGGGGAGACCACCGGCGGCGGGCACAACGGCGCGGCGCCGGTGGAGATGGTAAAGGAGAGTCGCTGAGTCCCAGGCGTCTCCTGGCGTCTCGGGAGGTCGGGCCTTCCGCTCGACGGCGGACTGGTCCGGCCTCCACGTTCCCACCGCGCCGCCCGCTCCGGAGGCCGTTTGTCGGGCCGGAAATGGTTTGACTCCGCGATGGGCTGCGGATTAGAGTGTCCGGACGCGCCGTGGAGACAGCGGCTCGAATCCGAGACGGGAGGTGACCAGGGTGGCCAAATTTCGCATACAACCGCACGGACGGCTCCAGGAGTGGGTGGCCGAGGAATTGGGCTACTTCAAGGACGAGGGACTCGACTACGAGTTCGTCTTCGGCATCGTTTCCCAGCAGTCCGAGGAGCCCAAGGAGGTTCGTCACGGCGCCCTTGAGGACATGAAGGACGGACGCGCCTGCGAGGTCAGCTCGGCTTGCCACTGGATGGTCAACGTGGCGGCCACCGGACAACACGGCCGCATGTGGGGACACGCCTACTCGGTGACGCCCTCGGGCATCTACGTGCCGCCGGAATCGGAGATCCGCAAGCCAGGGGACCTCGCCAACGTGGAGGTCGCCGTAGGGTACCACTCGGGCAGCCATTTCTCGGCGCTGCAGGCCCTCGAGCCGATCCTGGGCGCTTCCGCGGTCAAGCTGCAGTTCGCCGGCCGTCCGTTGGACCGCATGGCGCGGTTGCTGGAACGCGACGTTCCGGCGGGCAACGTCTTCGGCGCTCCGATGTACGTGCTGGAGCAGCAAGGGTTCCGCAGGATCGTCGATACGACATTCATGATCGGCTTCCTGCTCGAACCGGACTCGGACGACGAAGACACGAAAAAATACTTCAACGCGCTGCAGCGCGCACAACGCGCCATCGACGTGGAACCGGAGCGTTTCCGGCACTACCTGTTGAGGGAGATTCCCGAACGCTACCACGAACTGGTGGATGTCCACGCCATGGGCGTCGGCGAGCGCATGGTGTTCGAGCCCTACACGCAGGAAGTGTACGAGAAGACTCACCGCTGGATCGCCGAGCGGGATCTCTTCGGCGCGGACACGCCCCTTGACGAGCCCTACGAGTCCGCGGTGGCCCTGTAGCGGATCGGTTCTTATCATTGGACGGCGCGCCGCGCCTGCGGCGCCTGCCGTCCAATGACCCCTGATCAGAGCCGCGTTGTCTCGATCTCCAGCCCCAGCACGTGCTTGCCCGCCAGCTCGTAGTTGGTGAGGCGCACCTGCTGGTGCTGGCTGATGACGTGGATGTCCTGGAAGATCCGCTGGATGACGTTGCCCTCGAAGACGGCGGTGGTGCCGGAGAGGTTGTAGAGGGTTTCCACCGCCTGGATCGCCTGCCGGATACAATGGGTGGCGGCCAGGCGCAGGCCGAGGCGCCGTTCCAGGGTGAGGGGCTCCGGCGATACCGCCTCCGACCAGATGGCCCGGACCGCCTCCCGTATGTAGGCCCGCCCCGACGCAAGCGAGGCCTGGATCTGACCCACCGCCACCTGTACCGGGGACTGATCCCGCAACAGCGCGGGCATGGCGTTGGGCTTCTTGGCGCCGGCCAGTTCCAGGAACGCATCGAGACACGATTGAGCCGCGCCCAGGGACAGCGCGGCGTCGCCCGCCGCGAACAGCAGGACCAGCGCGATCTTGTAAAGCGGCCCCGGCTCCCGCACCGGACTGCCGAGCTGACGGATCACCCGCTCCTCCGGGACGAAGACGCCGTCCACGATGAAGTCGTTGGTGCCGGTGCCGCGCATGCCGCGCACCTTCCAGATGTCCACCACCTCCACGTCCGCGGCCGGCACGAAGAGGAACTTCTGCACCCGCTCGCCGTCCGGTTCCGGAAGCCACGCGCGCGCGGCGAACCACGATGCGTGCAGGGAACCCGAACTGAAGCGATGACGCCCGGTGACCCGGAATCCGCCCGGCACCGGCACCGCCTCCGCGGTGGGCATGGACGTGTTGGCCACCACGCAGCGCGGCGTGTCGGTCCAGATTTGCCGCGCCACCGCCGGAGCCAGGCGCGCGCCGTAGGTGGCGAAGATCGAGCACTGATTCACCAGCCACGCGGTGCTGGCATCGGCCTTGCCCACTTCCTCCAGCACGTCGACGTAGGCCGGCAGGTCGATCTCGACGCCGTCCAGAGACCGTGGCAGCCCGAGCTTGAACAGGCCGGCGTCCGAGAGCGCGTCGAACAGCTCCCGCGGCAACTCCCGTTCCGTCTCGATCCGATCCGCGCAAGCGCGGATTCGCGGCGCCAGCGACCTGGCCGCCTCCAGCATGGGATGTTTCGTGGATGACATGGCGGTACCCTGCCCTGCAACTTGTTCCACCCGGGCTTGGGTGTCAACTGAACATGAGCCGGGGCAGGGTCAGGAGGCTGCCGGGTTGATCGAATCGTAGCGAGGGGCGGAGAACGGCCAGTTTCGACATCTCCAACAAGGCGCCTGAATCAGGGTGCGCCTCTGGGAGCTTGTGCCGCAGGAATTCGCGAAAGCGAAAATTCGCTATCGCCGTCCCTTCGGCCGGTCGATTGAGGAGAATATCAGGTCAGTTTTGACGAAATCGTGCGGCCGAAGGGACGGATGAAAGCGGAGTTGCAGCCGTGAATTTCTGCGGCGCAAGTTCCGGGCCCGTCGCAACGGCAACTGGACCAACGGTCAAGACGGGAGCGGGGGTGAAGGAAGGGGAAGGTGGCCAGGGACAGAATCGAACTGCCGACACGAGGATTTTCAGTCCTCTGCTCTACCGACTGAGCTACCTGGCCAAAAGTGAGGAAAATATGGCCGAAATTGCCTGGCACGTCAACCAAAGGCGGTCTCCGCCAGGCTCAATCACCTTGGCGCACGGCGACGTCCGGTGGCATCCTGGCCGGGGCTTTTGTCCCCGTGCTCCATGGGCTAACTTGCACATCAACCATCGGGCGCTGTGGCAGCGCTCCGCCGGACCCTTTTCGCATTCGGAGGTTCACGCATGACACTGTTACTCAGCAACGAAGAGATCGATCAGATTCTGACCATGGAGATGGCGCTGGACTGCGTCGAGCGCTCCCAGCGGTCGCTGGAGGCGCGGGAAGCGATCAACAGCCCGCGGGTGGACACCCTCGCGCCCACCGTCGTGGGCGAGACCAAGGGTGTTTACAGCCTGAAGGCCATGAGCGGGCTTTGGCCCGAGGAGGGCATGGCGGCACTGCGCATCAACAGCGACGTGCTGATATGGCCCGAGGTGGCGGGCAACGTCCGGCGCGACCGGCTGCCTTCCGCGGACGGGCGCTGGAACGGACTGATGCTGCTGTTAAGCATGGAGACCGGCGCGCCGGTGATGATCTGCCCGGACGGCTACATCTCGCGCATGCGCGTGGGCGCGGCCAACGGCTTGGGCGCGCGTTATCTGGCGCGGGAGGACGCCTCGGTCATGGCGCTCCTGGGGACCGGTTGGCAGGCGGGCGGACAGTTGATGGCGCACTGCGCGGTCCGGCCCATCACCGATGTCAAGGTGTACAGCACCCGCCCGGCAAACCGTGAACGCTTCTGCCGGGAGCTGGCGGCGCGGGTCGGAGCGCGCCTCACGCCCGTGGATTCCGCCGACGAGGCGGTGGAGGGGGCCGATCTGGTGGTGGCCGGCACCAACTCCATGGAGCCGGTGCACCAGCGCAAATGGCTGCGGCCCGGCGTGCACTACAGCGCGGTCAAGGTGCAGGAAATGGACTACGATTTCCTCGACGCCATGGACCGTGTCTTCCTGTTCTCCAAGAATCCCGCCAACATCCGCCCGCAGGTGTACCGAACGCCGGCCGTGGACACGCCGGAGGGCACTGGGGGCTGGTGGTCGGAACGGGACAAGCCGCTGTGGGAGCGCATCGAGGAGTTGCCCCAAGCCATCATCGGCGCGGTCCCCGGACGGCGGACGCCGGAAGAAACCACGGCCTTCGTCAACAACGTCGGCCAAGGACTCCAGTTCGCCGCCGTGGCCCAGCGGGTCTACCGCGAGGCGCTCGCCAAGGGCGCGGGGCGCGACCTGCCCACGGAGTGGTTCACCCAGGACGTGCACCCGTAGCGGAACGGCTGTGACGAGCCCGTCATTCCGGCTGCGCCATGGTCAACCGGGAACCCGTCCTGGCGCGGGCCACCGGCGGTCGCCCCCGCCGGGGTTCTTCACACGGTGCGAACGTGAGGTGAGGCGGCGAATCATGACGCCATGACACGGAGTTTGAGGACGTAGCCCATCACGAGCAGGAAGCCGCGCCCGATTACGGCTGGAACGCGAAGCCCCGGTAAAGCGGGAGGTGAAGGTACGCCACGGCGGCATGGAGGAACGCCGCGCATGCGAGCGCGGCGGCGGCGGCCGCCACCCAGCCCACTCGCGCTTCCAGGCGATAGTAGGCCAGCACCGCCAGCGGCAGGCCCCCGCGGAAGCCCATCAGCAGCACCAGCGCGAAGAACACCGCGATCCACGCGAATGCCGCTCGCGCCCGCGCCATGTCGGCGCCGGTGGCCGCGGCAACCTCGGCGGCCCCGCGCCGCCGGCGCATCACGTCGCCGGCCACCGCCCACACCGCCAGCCCCAACCCCACCGCACCGATGAGCAGCGGGAACGTGGCGGTTTCGGGTTCCCACTCCGTCGCGATCACGACCACGCAAGCGAACAGCGCCGCGAACGCGCCGCCCAGGGCAATCTCGCGCGCACCCGTCATGGTTGGCGCCCTGCCCCCCGGCGCACCGCCACGAAGGCCACCAGCACCATGACCGCCATGCATGCCAGCGGGATGGGCCGGGCGAGAAACGCCATGCCGTAGCTGGACAACGAGATGGCCAGGTTGTTCTCCGCCAGGGGTCCCAGGATGAAACCCACCAGCAGCGGCGCCCGCGCCCAATCGAGCCGCATCATGAAGTAGCCCAGGACGCCGAACACCAGGGTCAGCACCAGGGTCAAGGGGTGCGGATAGGCCACGTACGAGCCGAACAGGACGAACAGCAACAGCCCCGGGATCAGCAGGTTGCTCCTGAGAAAGGCGATGCGCGCCGCCGGACGGGTGATGGCGATGCACACGCCCGTGGCCAGCAAGTTCGACAGCATCAGCACGAGGACCATGGAGAAGCTCAAGGACAACTTCTCGCCCAGCATCTCGGGGCCGGGGTTGATGCCCAGGATCAGGAACGCCGCCAGGAGGATGGCCGAGGTCGCTCCCCCGGGCACGCCGAAGGCCAGCAGCGGCACCAACTCCCCGCCGGCGGAGGCGTTGTTGGCGCTCTCCGGCGCGATGACTCCCTTGATCTCGCCCTTGCCGAAACGCTCGCGCTCCGCCGCGCCAGCGCCCTGTACCGCCATGCCGTAGGCGTAGAACGCCGCGGCGGTACCGCCGATGCCCGGAATCGCGCCGCCCACCACGCCCACGATGGCGCTCCGGACCACCAGCCAGCGATTGGCGATGCATGCGCGGATCCCCGGCCGGAACCCCTCCCCCATGTCCACGTGGGTGCGCTCCGCGATGCTCCCGCGCATGGCCAGGGATACCACTTCGGGCAAGGCGAACAGGCCCATGATGATGGGGACGGTGTGCAGCCCGTCCAGCAGGTAGTCCGAGCCGAAGGTGAAACGCGCCACCCCCAGTTGCGGATCCTGCCCCACGGTGCCGAGCCAGAGCCCCAGGGCGCCCGCCAGCAATCCCTTCACCGGCTTGGCGCCGCTCAGGAAGCTGATCATCAGGATGCCCAGCACCACCAGCATGAAGCGTTCCGGCGCGGCGAAGGCGAGCACCACCGGCTGCAGCGCGGGCAGGGCCACCCACAGCACCAGCGCGCCGATGATGCCGCCCACGGCCGATACCGTGAAGGCCGCGGTGAGGCCCCGGGCGGCGTCGCCGTTCCGCGCCATGGGGTAACCGTCCAGGATGGTGGCGGCGGCGCTCGGGCTGCCGGGGACGTTGAAGAAGAATGCCGGGAACGTGTTGGAGGTGTGCACCGACGAGACCAGGGACAGCATGATGGCGAACGCCACGAAGGGCGACAGCGTCCACACGAAAGGGAGCAGCAGCACGATGCCGAGCACCGCGTTCAGGCCCGGCACCGCGCCGAAGACAAGCCCCAGCACAAGCCCCAGCAGAACCCCGCCAAGCACGGGGAGCGTGAAGGTGATGCCGAGGGCTTCCAGAAAGGCATCGAGCGCCATGATGCGCTACGGAGCGATGTCGGGTCGGACTATTTCAGCAACGCCTTCAACCGTTCCTGGATGTCGGCGGACAGGTTGAACACCGAGAGGATCAGATTCTGCGCTTCCCCGGCCGTCAACGTATTGAGCACGAAGCCCTGTTCGGTGGCGGTCTTGCGGAACTCCGGATCCGCCATCATGTCCGCCATGCCCTTCTTCAGGATGGCGGCGCGCTCGGGCGGCAGTCCCGGGGTCGCCGCGAACGGACGGCTTGCGCTCAGGAGGCCGGAGAACGCCAGCCAGGCGTCGCGGTCCTTGGGATCGTCGATGGCGTCCACGAACTTCGGAAGCGCCGCGACCTCCGCCTTCAGGGGTTCCGGCGGCGGCGCCCCGCCCAGGGAGAGCACCAGCTTGATGGTGCCGTCCTTGTGCATCTCGCGGGTGGCCGAATTGACCATCACCGCCGAGCCCGCCGTGGACACCGCGTCCACCTCGTTCTGCTTCATGGCGAGGGCCATGGGGTTGTACCCCTTGTAGCCCGCCACCAGCCGGAGGTTGAACTTGCCCGCCCGCTGCAAGAACTTGGGCGCCTGGGTCAGCAGCGAACTCGGCCCCGACGCGCCGACGCGAATGGGCGTCCCGGCCGTCTGGAAATCCTTGATGCTGCGCTCGGGCCGTTCCGACCGCATCGCGAAGATGTAGTGCGCGCCGCCCACACTGCCGAGCCATGTCAGTTTCTTGAAATCGATGTCCTTGATGCCCCCGGTCAGGCTTCGCACCACCATGGGGCTGGTGAAGTGGATCAGCGACAGGCCGTCGGGCTCGGCCTTGTAGACCGAGCGCAGCCCGATCAGGCCGCCGGCGCCCGGGCGGTTGTGCACGATGGCCGCCGGGTTGCCGGGGATATGCCCGGGGAGGAACCGGGCCACCAGACGCGACATGCGGTCATAGGTGCCGCCCGTGGAATAGGGACAGACGATGGTGATGGTCTTGCCGGCGTAGAAGTCCGCCGCTCCGGCCATCGAGCCGGTGCCCATCAAGGCAACGGCAACCAGTAACGTGATCTCACGGAGACGCGAATGCGCTTTCATCATGACGTCCTCCTGTCTGACTGGGACCCACTCGACTCGGCCCACGTTGGCACACCCCTATCGCACCCAACGGCCGGCCGCAAGCGTCCGCACGAGTTCTCTCGATTCAGTGGCTTGGAAACGTTTGAGTTTCCTGGACGGGTCCCGTCATTCCGGGACTCGACGGCAGGGAAGACCCCCGTCGCGCATCAGGGCGTCAGGAACGGGCGGGAGGGTGGACGGGGTCCATGGGGACATAGCGGGGCCAGCCTCCGGACACCACGCTTTTCAACGAGTGCGTCGGTTGGCCGAAGCGCATCCGGTAGATCCACATGTTGCTGAGCACGCGCTCGATGAAGATGCGCGTCTCCCAACTGGGTATGCTTTCGATGAACAGCAACGGATCGTCCCGGTAGTCCACCCGGCGCTTCCATTGCCGCAACTTCGTCGGACCGCTGTTGTAGGCGGCCAGCGCGAAGAAGAGGTTGCCGCGAATCTCCTCTTGGGAAAGCAGGTAACGGAGATACTTCTGGCCCAGGGTGACGTTGAGCACCGGATCCATCAACTCGTGACGGCGCGCGCCGCGATACCGATCTCCGGCCATGACGCTGGCGGTGCGCGGCATGAGTTGCATCAGCCCGCGCGCCCCGCGTGGGCTGCGGATGCGCGCCCGGAACTTCGATTCCTGGCGCATGACGGCGAGCACCACCGCGCGGTCCACGGTGTAGCCGCCGTCCGGCTCCCACACCGGCAAGGGAAAAAGCGCCGCGTCCACGGGCACACCGGTACGCGTCAGCAGACTCTCGGCCGTGCGGTACGACAGATCCGCCAAGCCCGATTCGGACGCGAGGGCCAGCATCACCCGGGCCATCCGTGGAGACAGGCGGTGCGCGTAGCGCCGCAGCTCGTCGCCCGCGCGCACATGCTCCCCCACCTGAATCAAGGCCAGGGCGCGGCGCACCGGCTCCATGCTCAGCAAGGCTTCCAGGTCCGCGGCGTTGAGGCGGCGCATGCCGAAGTCCAGGGAGGGTTCCCGGCGCAGCGCGGTCAGGGCCAGGAGCCCGTAGAAGGTACGCGGGTACCGTGCCGCCGCGCGCAGCATGGGAACCACGCGATCCGGCTTGCCGGCCGCCTGATACGAGCGGCTGGCCCAGTAACCGCCGGCGGACGCCAGCCACGGCGTCACCGACCGCGACTCCGCCAGTTGGCGGAAATAGTCGCCCGCGGCCAGGGGTTTCCCCAGGCGCCAGGCAGCCATCCCCGCCCACCAGCACGCCAAGGGGACGCGGCGGTTGGACCGCGCCAGCGCCCGTTGCGCCAAGGCCAGGGCCTCGCGGTCCTTGCCGAAGACGAAATAACCCCGCGCGATCCACACCAGAGTGTCGTCGAAGGTCACGGCGTCCAACAGGCCTTCACGACCCCGGCTCTCCAGAAAACGGAGGGCGTCGGTGACCCTTCCCTTGGACACCCACCGCTGGACCGTTCGCCGGACCTCCCGCGCCTCGCGTGAAAGGGCGGGCGCGCCTCTTCCGGCATCCCGGCGGCGGGGCTCGCCGCCGGCCCGCACCGTGAGCGGTTCCGGATCGGACTCGAGTTCAGGCGCCAGCATCGCCCGGGCCGGTGACCGGGGCGACTTCCAGCCTTCGGGCTGACGGCGCTTGGCCAGCCGGTAGATGCGCCGGGCGCCCGGGTGATCCGCGTACGCCTCCATCCACGTCCACAACTCGCCGTAGGACGAGCGGTAGCGCGTCGGGTGCATCAGGCGCTGAAAGCGCACATGGCCCATGAGCATTCGGTTCCGGATACCCTTGATGAGGACATCCGCTTCTCGCCAGCGCCCGGCTTCCTGCAACTCGAACACTCGACGGTAGAGGGTGACGTCACGCCGGGACAGGAGCTTCGGCAGGCGCGTGACCCGGGGCTCTTCGGCGTCGGGCAGACGCAACGAGGCAGTCTTGACCGGCGCACCGGCCTGTGCGGACGCATCCGCGACGATGAGTCCGTGGCCCATCCCGAGGGCCAGCGCGATGACTGCTGCCCCGGTTCTTGCGTATTGCACGATGTCCATTTCGGTGGATTTCATTCGGCGAAATTCCGCCGGATGTCCTACCTATTTCATATAATCACGGGTTGCAAGCCCCGATTTCAGGATTTCTTGTCGTCGGGCAATCCGCTCCGTACCCGCCAGACGTGGCTGCCGAACGCACGAACGGCCCTCCACGCGCCTCTACATGCGGGAACGAAGCCCCTTGCGGCGGGCCTACGGAGCCGGCCGTTCGTCGAACGCGTGGGACTCGTGCCAGCGCCGGCTGACGATCAGCTTGCCTTCGCGGGATTGCCGCTTGCGGAAGCCCAGCAGGTGGAACAGCTCCACCACGAACCACCGGGCGACCCGCGGGTCCACCACGAGGGTTCCCGGCGCATCCTGGTATCGACGAACTCCCGGCAAGGCCGGCAGCAGGCGGTCGATGCGCATCCGGCGCAGCCACTCGGCGAGCCGCAGCCAGAACGGACGCACCCGCCGGATCAGGAAGAACCCGTCGTTGCCCTGCCCCTGGTACAGCGGCATGAGGATCTGACCGGACTCGCTGGCACGGATGGGACCGCGGCGGTCGCGCGCCAGGAGTTGGCCGCGCTCCACCGGCTGGAAGTTCGTGAAACCGGGCTCCATGACGAAGTCGTCGCCGTCCCGGATCACATGATGCTGGCGAATTTCCACCACCACCGGCGGCAACCCGTCCGTCGCCTCGTCGCGTGGCTCCAGGCCCCCGCCGGGGAGCGGAAAGTCTTCCGCGCGGATGCAGCCCGCGGTGGCGAGCATCGTGCGGATGGTCGCCAGGTGCGTGGTCACCGCGGCGGGCGATTCGTGCTGGCCGCCCTCGAAGCCCACGGCGACGTACCCTTGCTCCCCCAGGTGGTTGAGAATCGTGCTCTCCAGGCGCTCCTCCAGCCCGAGCACCACCGGGGCGCGCAGCCGGAAGCCGAAACGGCGGTTCAACAGGGTATCCCCCATGACCACGAAGGGCGTGCCCGCGGCCGAGGTGGTGTGGAGGTCGAGGCACACCACCGGCCCGCGGCGTTGCGCCAGCTCGTCGTCCAGGCATGCGAGCAGTTCGCGCTGCTCGCGTTGCTCGGCGGTGGTATCGGTCGCGGAGACTTCCGCGCGTATCCGGCGCACGCGTTCCTGGGACCAGACGCGGTTGAAGTCCTCGTTCACGTAGCGGCGGCCCTGGGCCAGGGCGGCGCGGTTGCCGGCAAAGCCCACGAGCTTGCCCCGGAAGGGCACGTCGTGCGCCCGCAGGATTTCGAGCGCCCGTTGCAATGCCAACGCGCCTGCGGGCTCGTTGCCGTGCATGCCGCCGATGCCGATGACCAGCGGTCCGGGACTGTCGCCGCCGTAGCTGCCCAAAATACGCGGGAACGCGCGCGCGGATGCCAATGAATCAACCATCCGCCGCGCCGCCGCCACCAAGCTGTTCCAGGAGACGCGCCGTGAGCTGGAGGATGTCGCTCTCGGTGACGATTCCCACCAGCCGGTCCTCCTTGACCACCAACAGGTAGTCGCTCCGCGCCGCGCGCATGCGCGCCACCGCATCGGAGACCGTGGCCTCCGGCGCGATGGTCACGGGATCCGGCTGCATGACCTCGCGCACCGGCACCGGCGCGCCGCCTTCCCCTGGCGCCGCCGGACCCCACTGGCGCAGGGCCTCGAAACAGGAGAGCAAACCCGCCACCTTGCCGTCCTCATCCTCCACGGGCACGTGCCGGATGCGCCGCCAGTCCATGAGGCGGATGACGAGGTCCACGGGTTCATCCGGGTGGACCGTGATCAGATCGGTGGTCATGAATTCCTCGATGCGCAGGGCCTGGGGCTTGCCGCCGCGGCCCTCCTCGACCTTCGCCAATGGCCATTCGTGCACCGGCGTCCCCTCCCATTGCCGGCTGATGGTCGCCGCCACGAGGGCGCTCAGAAGCGCGTCCTGCGTGTCCGCGCCCTGCATGTCCGCGAGTGAGCGCAGCAGCCAGGAGGCGCCGTTCCGGCGCGACGCCACCCGCTGTTCGATCACTCCCAGGTAACGGTCCACATCCGCGGCGTCGAGGCCGGCGCCTCTGAGCCCCTGCCACGCCAGCGGCAGCAACTCCCGGCGGATGAGGTCGTCCGCCGGCGCGGTGGCGCCGTCCACCCAGGTGAACTGCGCGCTCAACCCGCGCTGCGCCGCCGCCAGGAAGTTGGCCTCCGCGTCGTGGAAGGGCATGGATTCGGACACGTCGCCGTAAGCCTCCTGGCCGCCCCGCAGCATTCCCAGGAAGAAAGCGGTGTTGGCCACCTCATCCAGGATGGTGGGACCCGAGGGCAGCACGCGGTTCTCGATGCGGATGTGCGCCCGCCCCTCGCCCGTGCCGAAACAGGCCCGGTTCCAGCGGTACACGGTGCCGGTATGGGTGCGCAGGGCCGGCAGCGTCGGCAGGCCGCCGCGCGCCAGCACCTCCAGGGAGTCTTCCTCCAGGGACGCCCCCAGCAACACCCGGAAGCGCGCCAAGTCTTCCTGGATCAGCTCCAGAATGGACTCCCGCACCCACTTCTGGCCGAAGCTCACGCGCGCCGCGCGCTCGCGCATGTGATGGCCCGCCCGGCGCGTGTCGATGGATTGCTGGAACAGCGGGATGCGCGTCTCGCGCCACAGCCGGCGTCCAAACAGCAGCGGCGAGTTGGCCGCCGCCGCCAGCAACGGCGCGGTGACGAGTTGCGCCAGGTTGTAGCACCGGGCGAACTCCCCCGGCTCCACCTGGTAGTGCACCTGGAAGCTCGTGCAGCCGGACTCCAGCATCACCGAGTCGTGCCGGATGCTCAACTCGTCCGCGCCCTTGAGGCGGAATTCGTAGTCGCCGCCGCGACGTTGGGTGAGCACCGCGTTGAGCGCCCGGTAACGCGGACGCGGCGTCATGTGCGCCATGGCCAGGTCGGACTTGCGCAGCGTCGGCAGGATCCCTGTCAACACCACCTCGGCGTCGTGCTCGTGGGCCGCTTCCCGCAACCGCTGCAGCGCGGACTGAAGCTGTCCCTCCAGCAGGCTCAGGCAGTCGCCGCCGAACCACAGCGGATCGAGGTTGATCTCCAGGTTGAAGAGCCCCAACTCGGTCGTGTAGTGAGGGTCCGCCACCCGCTCCAGCAACTCCAGCGCGAGCATGGCCGGACGCCGCGCCCCGTCCACCAGGAACAACTCCTGCTCCACACCGATGCGATGCACGCCCGACTCGATCATGCCACCGTCAAGCATGCGCTCCAGCGCCTGCACGTCGCGCAACAGGTGCGCGATGAACGCGCGCAACTCGGCGGCGTCCTCTTCGCGTTGTACGTCCTGGCTGCCCATGCTTCCTGTTCCCGGTATCGTGGAGCGGCCCGCGCGATGAAACAACGTACGCAACGTACGCGCGCCCGCCAGTGCGACGCTGACAGCATACCACTGGCGCGTGATGATTGCAGGTTGCGCGCATCCATGGACACGAACCGCGTCCTGGATGCAAGGCGTCCACGAACTGTATCTTTCACGGGCGGTCGGCGTTCGTCGCCCATCGCGAAGCCAGCGAAGATGTCTCACTGGAACCACGCGCCCGCCGCACGGATGACGGCATCGACATCCTCACGGCTGCCCCGTTCGCCCAGCGCCTTTGGCGCGGCGAGTTCACCCGGTAGCGGTGCGGCGATCCCCTGGACTTGGCGGAAGGGATAACAAGGTCGCCTCGCCGGATGATGCCACGCTACAGGTAACGCCCCAGGGTCACGAAGACGGCGCCGGCCACCACCAGAAGCGTGCCCACGACCACGGCGGGGTTGGTGCGCTCCACCTTGCGCAGGAGAATGCTGGCGAGGATCACGGTCCACACCGGCGAGGTGGCGGCGATGGGCGACACCACCACCACCGGACCCGCGGCCAGCGCGAAGAACAGGAGCAGGATCGCCATGGTTTCGGCCACCCCCGAAATCGCGAACGGCACCAGCGCTTGCGGGTGCCACACCACCTTCTCGCGCGGAAGCGGCAAGGCCAGATAGCCGCTGAAGCAACCCAGCGACACGACGCCCACCACGGCGGCGAAGAACAGCGGCTCGTCGGCCAGGGTCATGACGTAGCGCCGCATGGGATGCACCGTGGAGGTGAGGATGGAGGTGGCCGCCGGCAGGACCAGGTGCCAGCGGCGGAAGCCCGCCACCAGCTCATCCATGCGCCATGACGTAAGAGCGGTGCCGACGACGATGGAGCCCACGCCCAGAAGGTTCAGCGCGTTGGTCTGTTCGCCGAGGATGGTGACGCCAATGAATACCGTGAGCATGGGGTAGGTGTTGCGCAGCGTCACCGCCCGCGCGACCCCGACCTTGGCGATGGCCAGGTAGTGGCAGAACCGCAGCAGGGTCTGAAGCACGCCCGTGATCACGACGAGATAGAGGGCCGCGGCCGGCACCGAGGGAATGCCCGTGGTGAACAGCACCACGGCCGAGAGCCCCACGGCATGCACCACGAGGGAGAACACCACCGCCGTGTTCGGAGTCGAATAGCGCAGCCCCCACCGCGCCGAGACGTTGGCCGTGGCGTAGGAGAACGCGGTGAGCAGGGCAAGCAGTTCGGCGATCATGGCGTTTCGCGAGCGGGTCGGAAGCGTGATCCGCGGAGCGGCGCGACGGAGCCTCGCGGGCGGCGGCGGCAACGTTCCTGACCTATACCGGATGACACCGAAATGCGAGCAACGCCCAAGGGCCGGTTGGCGCAAGGAAGTTGACACGGGACGCCGGCCGTGGCAAGTGAGCACTTCGAATTTCGCGTACAGGAACCGCCTATCCTGGGTCTGCCAGATCGAGACCTGGCGAGGATTGATGAGGATCCGATGTGGGAAGCTGCCATAGACGCGGCAGGTAAGCTCTTTTCGCTTGGGCCACTGCTGGCGATTCTGGTGATACTGCCCGTAGCGCTGATCTCGGGGCTGATGCCCGGCGGGAATCTGCCCATCGCGGTGGTGCTGCTGGGGTTCGCGGGATACGTGGACCCGTGGATCACGGTCACCGCCATGGTCTTTTTCCTGGCGGCCAGCGACATCACGGAGCCGGTTCCGTCCATTCTGATGGGCATTCCCGGAGCGCGCTCGGCCCAGGCGACGATCCTCGACGGCTACCCTCTGGCGCGCCAGGGACTGGCGGGCGTGGCCTTGGGGGCCAGCTACATGTGCACGCTGGTGGGCGGCATCATCGGCGCGCTGGCGCTGCTGCTGTCGCTGCCCATATCCCGTGAGCTGCTGCGGCTGTTCGGGTCGGCCGAGTTCTTTCTGCTGTCGCTGCTGGGGCTCATGTGCGTGGCCATCGTCAGTTCCGGGGCCTTCGTCAAGGGCATGCTCACGGCCTGTTTTGGTCTCGCCATCTCCATGATCGGCTTCTCCGTCATCGGCGGCAATGTCCGTTCCACCTTCGGCATCGACTACCTGTGGGACGGCATTCCCCTGGCTCCGGTGGTCATCGGCCTCTTCGCCCTACCCGAGGTGGTGGACCTGGTGGTTTCCAATACTCCCATCGCCCGGGAGCGCCTCGAAACCATGCTCAAGGAGGCGGACCGGGACGTCTACAAGGGCATGCGCGCAGCCCTCAACAACAAGTGGCTGCTGGTGCGCTCGTCGCTCATCGGCACGTTTGTCGGGATGATGCCGGGCATCGGCTCCTCCGGGGCGCACTGGATCGCCTACGCCCAGGCGCGCCATACCGAGAAGGGCGCGATGGAGACCTTCGGCAAGGGCGATGTGCGCGGCGTCATCGCCGCGGACTCGGCCAACAACTCGGTGGACGGGGGCGTACTGATCCCCACGGTGGTGTTCGGCATACCAGGCAGCGGCGGCATGGCCATCCTGCTGGCGATCCTGGTGCTGTCGGGTGTCCAGCCGGGGCCGGCGATGTTGACCGAGCACCTGGATCTGACCATCAGCCTCGTTTACACCATCGTGCTGGGCAACGTCATCGTGGTGCCCATCATGCTCTGGTTCGCGCCTTACATGACCCGCATCGCGGCCATCTCGCCCAACATTCTTGCGCCCATCATCATCGCGCTGGTGACGCTGGCGGCCTTCCAGGCCACCTATTCCATGGAGGACTTGGGGCTGGTGCTGGTGTTCGGCGTTCTGGGCCTGTTCATGAAGCGCTACGGCTGGCCGCGGCCACCGATCCTCATCGCCGTGGTGCTGGCGGAGATCGTGGAGAAGTACCTCTGGCTATCGGCCAACAGCTACGGCTGGTCGATGTTTGCGCGCCCGCAGTTCCTGTCCATCATCGTGGTGATGGCCCTGGTGATGGTGGTAAGCCTGCGGATGCAACAGGGGGCCAAGCGGGCCGCGGAGGAGTCCACCGGCGAAGGTCAGGAGCGAGGATTGGACGCCGACTGATGGATGAGAACAATGACATGAACACCGGCAGGGATCCGGCCCGGACGGCGCTGCGGGGTCTTACCATGGAAGTGGTGGGGGAAATCGTTCTCCTGGCCATCGTCGGGGGCCTCTTCGTCTACATGTTCATCGAGTCTTTCTCCTGGCCCGAGGGCTCGGCGCTCATGCCCCGTATCGCCATCGGGCTCGGCACGCCCTTCTGGATCGCGCGTCTGATCGTCCTGATCCGCAGCGCCAAGGAAACCTCGTCAGAGATGATCATGGACCTGGGCTTCCGCACCGGCAGCGATCCCCGGGCCGAACGGATGCGGTTCGCCCGCATCTGCTTCAGCATCCTGGGGCTCTACGCCGCCATCTGGCTCGTGGGCTTCCACATCGCGATCCCGCTGTGGGTCTTCTTCTACGTGCTCGTCTACGGCCGTGCCGGCTGGATCTGGTCCGCAGTCGTCGGGCTGTTGTTCCTGGGCCTGATCGTGGGTGTCTACGACCGGTTTCTGAACGCCACTTGGCACGATCCCCCGCTACTCAGACTTTTCTGGGGATGACCGAGAGCAAAACGGCCATCCGCCGAATGGCGGATGGCCGTTTTGTCTCGCACCCGAGAAGCCCGCGCCGCGGGACGCGGACTCCTGACTCCTAGTTGATGCCCATGAGCTTCTTGAGCAGCTTCTCACCGTTCGGCGTCAGCGACTCGTAGCGCTTGAGTCCGTCGTTGAAGTCTTCCGCCGTACCGAGCGATACTTCGTAGCCCGCAACCCCCGCAGCCTTCAGAAAACCGGCGTCCTTGGTGGTTGCCTCGAAGGCCTTCTTCCACAGTCCGTACACGTCGTCCGGCACTCCGGGCTGCAGCACGTAGATGCGGCTGAACGTGTTGAACTGCTGGGCCACGAGGAAGGCATTCTCCTGCTCCTTGGTGGCATTGACGACCTCGAAGAGGTGCGGCACCTTTTCCGCCCCGAGTTTGCCGATCCAGTCCTTGGAAGGCTCCTTTTCCCACCAGAAGATGGGCGCTACCTTCTTGTCGGTGATCCACTTCGGAAAGAGCCGCGGCACGTTCTCCTCCACGCAGCGGTCCACGCCCTCCATCTCGTCGCGGTCGAATGCCGCCATGATCTCGGAAGTGCCGCCGTAGCCATAGACCATCTTGACCGGACCGCCCAGCTCCTGAACGAACTGCGGGCCGATGCCGAAGGCCGCACCCGGGGCGTTGCCGCCGCTGGTGACGGGCTTGCCGCGCTTGACCAGATCCGCGTAGGTGGAGCCGATGCTGCGTTGCACACACCAGATGCGCGGCACCGAGCCGGAACTCGGGCTCCCCAGCACCCGCACCTTCTTGAGATCGAAATCCGGCACATCCTTGCCCGCCAGTTCGCGCTGCACGAACCGGGGATGCAGCAGGCCCAGGGTCATGCCGTCCGGCTTGGCCTTCATGGCCCGGCGCAGACCGCGGAGCTGGCCCGCGCCCGGAACGTTGCGGACGATGAAGGACGGGTTGCCTGGCAGGTAGTTGCCGACGAAACGCGCCACCAGCCGCGAGAACGTATCGTAGCCGCCGCCAGGGGCCGAGCCCACGATGATGTTCACCGGCTTGGACTCGAAGAGTTTCTTCAACTCCGCCTCCGAGCGCTGCGCCCACGCTCCCGCGGGAAGCAAGAGCGAGACCGCGAGCACCAGTCCCGAAAGGCCCGTGAAGAACCTTGGCGCAGGGCCTGTTTTCTTCAACGTCTCAAACTTCATGAATACCTCCTTGACGTGTTTCGGACTGACCCTGGCAGGCGCCCAGCGCCCGCCACAAATCGTCATAGACTAGTGCAGCGGTCGTAGGGACGCAAGCCGATTCGGCGAAAAAACTCTCTCGGCGAGGCAGAACGTGACCGAGGACGAGCGCCCGGCCATGGGGTCATCCGCCCGCGCGGCCCGGCGCTGCCAGCGAGGCCCGTCGGGCCAGGGTCAACAGCAGGCCCAGCACCAGCACGCCGATGAGGCTCAGGTACATGCCGCGGTAGCCCACCAGCGCGATGACGCCGCCGGCGACGGCGGCGCCGAGGCCGGAGCCCAGCGGAAAGGCGATGGAGAAGGTGGCCATGGCGACGCCGCGGCGGCGGGGGTCGGCGCGCTCCATGGCCAGAGCCAGGGTGGTGGAAACGCCCATGGCGTAGCCAAGGAAGAAGAACACCCCGGCGATCATCATCATGGTCACGTCGCGCGCCAGGAGGACCAGCCCCACGCCGGCCATCTCCAGGAAGTAGGCCGCGAGCATGGCCGGCACACGACCGATGCGGTCCGAGACCCGGCCCAGGAGCGGGCGACCCACAAGGCTGGCGCAGCCGATGGCGACGAAGTACCAGCCCAGGCTCTCGATCCCCACCTCCCGGGCATAGAGGACGATGAACGAGGTCAGGCCGGACCAGGGCAGGTTCAGGCAGAAGAGCAGAGAGGCGACGAAAACGATGCCGCGGTCGTACCAGGTGCGTTCGCGGAACGGCACCCGGGGGAGCCGCGCAGGCGCGCCGCCCGCCTGCCGCTGAACGCCCCGTCCGCACACGCGGGCCAGGACCGCGCCGAACAGCGCCACGGCGCTCGACAGCACGAACACGCCGGCGTAACCGCCCGCCGGCCATTCGATGATCCACAGCGCCATGGTGGGAAAGAACACCGAGGAGCTGGCCTGGATGCCGGAGTAGTAGCCGCTGGCCTCGCCGCGCCGGTGGTCGGGCACCGCTGCCGCCAGGAACGCGTAGCCGCTGGTGTTGATGCCGGCCCAGGCAAAGCCCCGGAGGACATTGGCGGTGAACGCCCCTTCAACATAGGGGACGACGAAGACGAGGACCGTCAGGCACAGGCCGGCGCAACTCAGGCTCAGGACGAAGGTCTCGCCACGGGTGTCCACCCATGTGCCCAGCAAGGGCCGGATGAGGATGCTGCTGGCGCTGAACGCGGCCAGCAGCAAGCCCACGGCGAAAGGCGAGCCGCCCAGGTGGTCCAGGTAAAGCGGCAGCGTGGGCGTCAGCAGCGCGTGATGGCCGTAGGCCAGGAATTGAGACGCGCACAGCAGGAGGAACGTGCGCGTCCAGAACGACGGCCGAGCGGCCTCACCGGGCATGGGCGGCGCGGGGCTGCGTCTTCCGGACGGCACCGCCGGCTCAGCTATGACGCTTCACCCAGGAGAGGATGACTTCGTTGGCGCCTTCCGGATCCTCCCAGAAGAATCCGTGGGTCTGTCCTTCCAGGACCTTCAACTCCGCGCCCGGAATCCGGTCCTTGAGCACCTGGGCCTGCGCCACGTGGTTGCTCCCCACGGTGTCGCCGTCGCCGATGAGCACCAGGGTTGGGCAGCGCACGTCGCCCAGCCGGTGCGTGCCCTCGAAGCTGTGCCGCGCCATGACCAATTGGATGAACTCCGGCAGCTTGGCGTGGGTTTCCCAGGCGAGCCTGTAAAAGGCTTCCACTTCGGCAGGGTGCGACGCCCGGTAGGCATCGGTGAAAAACGTGTCGGTCTCCACGATCTCCTCCCGGACAAACTTCTCGAAGCCCAGCCGCACCATGTCGTGGACCCATTCGAAGGGCAGACCGGGCACGCAGTCGGCGCCGGCGCGCCCCGCGGTGCCCGAGCCGGAGGCGGCCATGATCAGGCTCTTGACGCGCCCGGGAAAGTTCTGCGCCAGGGACAGCGCGATACGCCCGCCCATGGAGTGGCCGATGAAGTGGGCCGACGCGCAGCCGATGTGGTCCATCAGCGCGACGATGTCCATGGCCATGAGCTCGATGGTGTAGACTCTCTGCTGCGCCACCGAGCGGCCGCAGCCGCGCGGGTCGTGGAAGATGAGGTTCAGGGAGTCCGCCAGCGGCATCTGCGAGGGCTTCCACACCTCGCCCGAATAGGCGGTGGAGGGCACGAAGATGAGCGGTTCGCCCGCTCCATGAGTCTCGTAGTAGAGATCGACGCCGCTGGAAAGCTTGACGTTGGGCATGGATCCTCCTTGCGTGGGCGCGGGATACGGCGCAGGCGAAACGGCGCAGGCAACCGGACCCGAACGGCCCGAACCGGGTCCGGACTGGCCCCGGAACGCGGGCCCGGGTTCCCCGTGCGTCCCGGCGCCCTCCTTGTTACACGGATTCACCCGCCGCTGCGAACGGCCGGCGGGGTGGCTTGACAGGCACACTCCAATTAGACATATGCACTGTTCACACGCGTACGCGGAGAGGGCGGACGCCGTGGCTTTCGGGTTCTTCATCCGAGTCGAGACAACAAAATGGGCAAGGCACTGATCATCGCCGAGAAGCCGTCGGTGGCCTCGGACGTGGCCAAGGCGCTGGGCGGCTTCAAGCGGCACCAGGACTATTTCGAGAACGACGACTACGTGCTGTCGTCCGCCGTGGGCCACCTGCTGGAGCAAGTGCCGCCGGAAGGAGTCGAGGCGAAGAAGGGCAAGTGGAGCTTCGCCAACCTGCCGGTGATCCCGCCCTACTTCGACCTCAAGCCCATCCAGAAGAACGCCTCCCGGCTGAAGACCCTGGTCAAGCTGATCAAGCGCCGGGACGTGGACGCCCTGGTGAATGCCTGCGACGCTGGACGCGAGGGCGAGCTGATCTTCCGCAACATCGTGCGCCACGCCAAGGCGAAGAAACCCATCAAGCGGCTGTGGCTCCAGTCCATGACCCCGGACGCCATCCGCAACGGCTTCGTTCAGTTGCGCGAGGATACGGAGATGCAACCCCTGGCCGATGCGGCCCTGAGCCGATCCGAGGCCGACTGGATCGTGGGCATCAACGGCACCCGCGCCATGACCGCGTTCAATTCCAAGCCCGGCGGCTTCTACAAGACCACCGTGGGGCGGGTGCAGACCCCCACCCTGGCCATCGTGGCGGAGCGCGAGGCCGCCATCCGGGATTTCCGGCCCGAGCCCTACTGGGAAGTGACCGCCACGTTCCAGGCGGAAGGCGGCGCGTACGAAGGGCGCTGGTTCGACGAAGGGTTCAAGAAGAACGACCGCCAACCCCACGGCCGCGCCGAGCGGATCTGGGAACAGGCCGTGGCCGAAGCCATCCGCGACAAGTGTCTGGACAGGACCGGCAGCGCCACCGAGGAGAGCAAGCCCACCCGGCAGGCGCCGCCGCCGCTGTTCGACCTCACGAGCCTCCAGCGAGAGGCCAACGCGCGCTTCGGCCTGAGCGCCAACCGCACCGTGCAGATCGCCCAGGCCCTCTACGAGCGCCACAAGGTGTTGACCTATCCGCGCACCGACTCGCGCGCGTTGCCCGAGGACTATGTGGGCACGGTCAAGGACTCGCTGCGGATGCTCAAGGACACGAGCTACGCGCCCTTCGCGGACAACATCCTGGAGAAGAGTTGGGTCAAGCCCGACAAGCGCATTTTCAACAATGCCAAGATATCCGACCACTTCGCCATCATTCCCACCACCGAGGCGCCCAAGCGCCTGAACGAGATCGAGCAGAAGATCTACGACCTCGTCACCCGGCGCTTCCTGGCGATCTTCTACCCCGCCGCCGAGTACCTGGAGACCACCCGGATCACGCGGGTGGAGGGGGAGCCCTTCCGCACCACCGGCAAGGTGCTGGTCAAGGCGGGCTGGCTGGAGGTCCACGGACGGGACAACGCGCGCAAGGGCGACGAGCCCACGCTGGCGCCTCTGCGCGCCACGGCCGAGAGCGCGGACGACGCGGCGGCAACGGCCCCCGGCGGTAACGGCCGTGCCAACCGCGCGGACCAAACCGGCGCGGACGCCGTGCCGGTGGAGACCACCGGCGTCGAGGTCAAGCAGAACCAGACCCGCCCGCCCGCCCGCTTCACCGAGGCCACGCTGCTGGGCGCCATGGAAGGGGCCGGCAAGCTCGTCACCGACGAGGACCTGCGCGCGGCCATGGCGGGCAAGGGGCTGGGTACCTCGGCGACCCGCGCGTCCATCATCGAGGGACTCATCGACGAGGCCTACATCGTCCGGGACGGCAAGGAGCTCCAGGCCACGCCCAAGGCCTTCATGCTCATGGAATTGCTCAACGGACTCGGCGTACGGGAACTCACCAGGCCCGAACTCACCGGCAACTGGGAACACCAACTCTTCCAGATGCAGGGCGGCCAGAAGAGCCGCGACGAGTTCATGGGCGAGATTGCCGAGATGACCCGGCAGATCGTCGAGCGGGCGCGCCAGTACGAACACGACACCATACCCGGAGACTTCGGCACCCTTTCAGCGCCGTGCCCCAGGTGCCAGGGCGAGGTGCATGAGCGCTACCGCAACTATCATTGCATCAACTGCGATTTCAGCCTGCCCAAGATCCTCGCCGGACGGTTGCTGGCCGCGGAGGAAACCGGAACGCTCATCGAGAAGGGCCAGATCGGGCCGCTGCAAGGCTTCCGCAGCCGGCAAGGGCGCCCCTTCGCCGCGGTGCTGAACCTGTCGGAGGAGCACAAGATCGCCTTCGATTTCGGCAACGGCGCGCGCAACGGCGACGGCGAAGCCGAGCCGCAGGCGGACTTCAGCGCTCAGGAACCCCTCGGCAAATGCCCGCGCTGCGTCGGCCGGGTGTTCGAGTTGCCCATGCGCTACGTGTGCGAGAAAGCCGTGGGCGACACGCGCACCTGCGAGTTCAGCTCCGGCAAGGTCATCCTGCGCCAGGAAGTGGCGCGCGAACAGTTCGTGAAACTCCTGGCCGAGGGCAGGACCGACCTGCTGCCGGGCTTCGTCTCCGCGCGCACCGGCCGCCCGTTCAAGGCGTTCCTGGTGATCAAGGACGACAAGGTCGGGTTCGAATTCGAGCCGCGGGCGCCGAAGAAGTCGGCCACCGCCGCAGCCAGGACGCCCGCCGTCAAGGCCGACTTCACGGGCCGGGAACCCGTGGGCAAGTGCCCCCGTTGCGACGGCCGGGTGTTCGAGTGGCAATCGCAATACCTGTGCGAGAACTCCCAGACGGAAAAGAAGCCCTGCCGCTTCAAGTCCGGCACGGTGATCCTCGAACAACCCGTGGAACGCGCCCAGATGGCCAAGCTCCTGGCCGAGGGCAAGACCGACCTGCTGCCGGAGTTCATCTCATCCAAATCCGGCCGCCAGTTCGCCGCCTGGCTCGTCCTCGACGACAAGGGCAAGGTCGCCTTCGAGTTTCCGCCGCGGGATTGACCGCCCTGGCCAGGTCATCCGGCCAAGGCTTTCCTAACGTGACCACCGGTTCCACGCGGCACTTGAACAGCACCCGCTCCTCGTCGATCACCGGATCCCGCAGGCCGTAGGGAGGCCCCTGGTTTCCGCGGAAGCGGGCGCCATGCGCCACGAGTCTCGCCTCAGCCTGTTCCACGGAACGGACGTGTCGTGACGGGCGCGCCTTGGTACCGTACCTGCTGTGGTGATGGAGCCAGACACGGGAACATGACGGAACCGGCAGCCTACGCCCCCAACAGAGCCCCTGTCGCCGTCGCCGGGGTCATGCTGGCGGTATTCCTCTTCGCCATCGACGCCACCATCGTGAGCAGCGCCATGCCCACGGTGGTCTCCCAACTGGGCGGGATCGACCTGTACAGTTGGGTGTTTTCGGTCTACATGCTCACCTCGGCGCTGGCGACGCCCATCTTCGGCAAGCTCTCGGACCTCTACAGCCGGCGCACCCTCATCCTGCTGGCCATCGCAACCTTCGTCCTGGGGTCCATGGCCTGCGGCGCGGCCCAGAGCATGACCCAGCTCATCATCTTCCGCGCCGTGCAGGGCATGGGCGGCGGCGCGGTGTACGCCCTGGCGTTCATCATCGTGGGGGTGGTCTTTCCGGCGGAGCAGCGGGCGCGCATGCAGGGGCTCATCGCCAGCGTCTGGGGTGTCGCCTCGGTGCTCGGGCCGGCCGGCGGCGGGTTCATCGCGGAGTACTGGGACTGGCGCTGGATCTTCTGGATCAATCTTCCCCTGGGCATCGGGGCGGCCGGGCTCATCCTCGCGGGCTTTCGCGAGCAACGCGCCGAGGGCGCGCGCCGGTCGCTGGACCTCGCAGGCGCCGCGATTCTCCTCTCCGCGTTGATGCTGCTGTTTTACGGCCTTCTGGTGGCGGCCAACCAGATCGACCTGATCACGGCGGAGTCCGTATCGGTGGTGGTGGGAGTCGTCGTGCTGCTGGGGCTGTTCATCCTGAGGGAAGGCCGGGCCAGGGATCCGCTGCTGCCCATGACGCTCTTCCGCTTGTCCGGCTACAGCCGGCCCGCCGGTCTCAGCCTGCTGGCGGCCATGGGCATCTTCGGCGTCGTCGGGTTCCTGCCGCTGTACGTCCAGGGCGCCCTGGGCGGCAGCGCCTCCCTGGCCGGGGTGGCCCTGCTGCCGTTGAGCGTGGGTTGGACCGCGGGCTCCATGACCGCCGGCCGCGTCACGACTTCCTGGGGGTACCGCCGGGTCTGCGCCACGGGCATGAGCCTGATGGTCGCCGGTTACATCCCCTTCATGTTGCTGGAAGAAGCCGGCGGCATGACCGTGATGCTCATGGCGACCTTCGCGGCCGGCACAGGCATGGGCATGACCAACGTCACCGCGCTCGTGGCCGCCCAGGGCGCGGTGCCCTTCCAGAACCTGGGAGTGGCCACCTCCACCGTCATGCTGTTCCGCACCATCGGCGGCGCGCTGATCATCAGCATCATGGGCAGCATCCTGCTGCAACGCATGAACTCGGCCTTCACGGTCATCGCCGCGGACCTGAAGGCATCGGTGCCGGAGTCCGTGCTGCAAAGGCTCCTGAACCCGCAGAACCTCCTCGACCCCGCCACCCGCGCGCTGATCCCCGCCGACCTCATGCCCATCCTCACCGGCGCGCTGGTGAACGCGCTGTGGTGGGCCTTCCTGGTGGGGCTGGCCGCCGCCGTGACGGGGCTGGTTTTGAGCTGTTTTCTGGAAGGCAAGCGGACGGCGTGAGACGAACAATTCTTGTGAGGAAACGATGATCCGCGATCGCCCCTATCCCTGCCCGGTGAGCATTTCCTCCGGCGCGTCAACGAAGCAACCGCTTTGACTTCGACGCCCCAAGTCTTCGAGCGCCATCCACATTGACGTTCCCCACGCTCTTGACTATGCTCCACGCAACCTGACATCCATCCTGAAAACGCCAGACCGGAGGAGCCAGTGACAACCACGCCCGCGTTCATCGAAGAGACCCTCGACATGGCCGGAACATCGCTGCAGTTGCGGCGGGGCGGCTCCGGAGAGCCGCTGCTGATCCTCCACGGCGAGCTGGGCGTGCCGGACTGGCTGGAGGCCCACAGGCTTCTTGCCGAGCACTACTCCGTGTACGTTCCCTCCCTGCCCGGCTTCGGCACCTCGTCGTTTCCGGACTGGCTGATGTCGGTACGGGACCTGTCCGCGTGGGTAAGCTGGTTCGTGCGGGACCAGGGCCTGTCGACTCCGCTGAACGTCATCGGCTTTTCCCTGGGAGGCTGGATCGCCGCCGAGCTTGCCACCGCCAACAGCCACATCTTCTCGAAAATGGCTCTGGTGGGGGCGGCCGGCATCAAGCCTCGGGAGGGGGAGATCTGGGACTACTTCCTGCACTCGGCCAAGGACGCATTCCAACAGTCCTTCAACGACCACGAATCGGCCGAATACCTGAAGTACTACGGCAAGGACTGGACTCCGGACGAGTCCGAACAGGTCGAGACCAACCGGGAGGCGGCCATCCGCTACACTTGGCGTCCCTACATGCACAGCATCACGTTGCCGGACCTCCTGCCGGCCATCGCGACCCCGACCCTGCTCGTGTGGGGGAGGCAGGACCGAATTGTCCCCATCAGCAGTTGCGAGCTCTACAAGGAAGGAATACCCGGGGCCCGGGCCGCCGTCCTCGAGGACTGCGGGCACATGCCCGAGATGGAGAAACCGGAAGAATTCACCAAGGCGGTCCTTGAATTTCTGGGAGGTTGATATCGATGTTCATAGGCCATTTCACGGAGCAACCCTGGCAGAAGGAAGACTGGCCCGCGGCCTGGGGGTCCGGCGTCATGGAGGTGAGCAACCGCGAGTACGACCCGGTTCGTGCCTCCGGCCTCTACAACCGCTACCTGGACGAAAAGGTCTACGCCGAGGAGATGGGCTTCGACGGGATCATGGTCAACGAGCATCACAGCGCCCCGTTCTGCATGAACAGCGTGGCCAACGTGACGTCCTCCATCCTCGCCCGCATCACCCACAAGGCCAAGATCCTGATCCTGGGCAACATCCTGCCCATCCACGACGATCCCCTGTGGCTGGCCGAGCAGATCGCGATGATCGATGTGATTTCCCGAGGCCGCCTCATCCCCGGCGTGGTGCGCGGCGGCGGCAGTGAGAGCCTGACGCACAACGTGCCCCCGCACTTCAACCGAGAGCGCTTCGAAGAGGCCCACGACTTCCTCGTCAAGACCTGGACGACCCCCGGCCCGTTCCGCTGGGAAGGCAAGCACTTCCACTACCGGTACGTGAACCCCTGGGCGGTCCCGTTGCAGAAGCCCTATCCGCCTATCTGGGTGCCCGGCACTTCCAGCCGGGAGACGGTGGAGTGGGCGGCCCGCCATCGTTACCCCTACATCATGCTGGCCAGCCAGATCGACCTGACCCAGCAGATGTACCGGGTCTACTGCGACACCGCCCGGGAAGAGGGTTATGAAGCCGGGCCCCAGCATCTCGGCTTCATGTTCTTCTTTCACGTGGAGGAAACGGAGAAACGGGCCATGGAGGTGGGCCGGACCCTGACTCAGGGCGTGCGGAGCCCCTACGACCCCGGCGCGCAGAGGCCGCGGCCCTATATCGCGGGGCCCCCGGGAATCGCCACCCGCAGCGCCCGGGCCCTGCGGCGCAAGATGACGGCCGCGGACTCGTCCGGCCGCACCCGCGCGGGAGCGAGGGCGACCTTCGAAGACCAGGTGGCCACCCACGGAATGGTCGTCGGCACCCCCGACAGCGTCATCCCCAAGGTACGCTACATCATGGAACAACTGCGGCCGGGGACCATCATCTTCCGCACCGGCGACGGCGCCATGGACCACGAGTCGCAGATGCGCACCCTCAAGCTCATGGGCGAAGAGGTCATGCCCAAGCTTCGGGAGATCGCCGACGAGCTGGGCCTCCCGGGCCCCTACGACATCGACCCCAGGACCAACGAGCCGCTTGCCGCGATGGCTTCCTAGTGACCTGTCTGGTTAATTGTGCATCACAAGATGCGCGGGATTTTTCGTCGTCGGCAAGGCGCGACGACGAGCAGTGGCGGGCACCACGCGAGGAAGAGCAACGCAGCCGGCGGCGAAAAAGACAAGCAGATTGTGGTGCGAATGAACCAGACAGGTCACTAGCGTCACGGGCCGGGAGGTAACTCATGTTCATCGGCCACTTCACCGAAGAGCCCTGGCAGGTCGACAACTGGCCCGAGGAATGGGGCACCGGCATCCACAAGGTCAGCAACGCCGAGTACGACCCCAAGCGCGCCGCCAACCTGTACAACCGCTACCTCGACGAGAAGGTCTACGCCGAGGAGGTAGGTTTCGACGGGCTGATGGTCAACGAGCACCACAGCGCGCCCTTCTGCATGAACGGCGTGGCCAACGTTCAGGCTTCGATCCTCGCCCGCATCACCACCAAGGTGAAGATCCTGCTGCTCGGCAACATCCTGCCCATCCACGACGATCCCTTGTGGCTGGCCGAGCAACTGGCCATGGTCGACGTCATCTCCCGGGGTCGGCTGATCCCGGGAATCGTGCGCGGCTCCGGCGGCGAGAGCATCAGCCACAACATCCCGCCCCACTACAACCGCGAACGCTTCGAGGAGGCCCACGACTTCCTCATCAAGACCTGGACCACCCCCGGCCCCTTTCGCTGGGAGGGCAAGCACTTCCACTACCGGTATGTGAACCCCTGGGCGGTCCCGTATCAGAAGCCTCACCCGCCCATCTGGGTGCCCGGCACCTCCAGCCGGGAGACCGTGGAGTGGTGCGCCCGCCACCGCTACCCCTACGTCATGCTCTCGACGCAGCTCGAGCTCACCCGCGAGATGTTCAAGGTCTACTACGAGACGGCGGAGGAGGAAGGCTACGCGGCCGGACCGCAGCACATGGGTTACATGTTCTTCGTGCACGTGGAGGAAACGAAGGCCAGGGCCATGGAGGTGGGACGCACCCTGACCCAGGGGGTCCGGAGCCCCTTCGACCCGGGCGTCCAGAGGCCCATCCCGTGGATCATGAGCCCTCCGGGGCTGAACAGCCGGAAGGCGGTGGCCCTGCGCCGGCAGATGGTGGCGCCCGACGCCACGGGGAAGACCCGGGCCGGCGCTCTGGCCTCTTTCGAGGATCAGGTGGCCACCAGGGGCATGATCGTGGGCACCCCGGAGCAGTGCGTCGAGGACATCCGCTACATCATGGACTACCTGCGGCCCGGAATCATCATCTTCCGCACCGGCGACGGCGCCATGGACCACGAATCGCAGATGCGCACGCTCAAGCTCATGGGCCAGGAGGTCCTGCCCGCCATGCGTGAGATCGCCAAGGAGCTGGGCCTGCCCGGACCCTATGAGGTGGATCCCGCCACCAACGAGCCGCTGGCGGCGCTGGCGTCGTGAGGCATCCGTAGGTTGCGCGGAACGTCCAAGGCTGATCGAACACACCGGTCACCCTCTTGTTGTTCGAAGCGGAGGACGACGGCCGGTCGCTTTGGCCGTTCAACCGGGGCCTTCGATCCCACAAGCTCCCAGGAGCTTGTGGCGCAGGAATTTACGGCGGCAAATCCGCTTTCGCGAATTCCTGCGGCGCAAGCTCCTTTGTGAAGTTGGCATGAGCGGGGCAGCTCCCACGGCGCGGCGCGCATCACCTCACTCCGCCACCAGCAGCGGCGCCAGCGCGGGCCAGACGTTGTGCAGGAGCCATGGTTGGGCGTGGGCGTTGGGGTGGATGCCGTCGGCCTGCATGAGTCTCGGGTTGAGTGCGACGCCTTCGAGGAGGAAGGGCACCAGCGCTGCGCCGGTCTGGGCGGCGACGTCGTAGTACATCCGGCGGAAGGCCTGGGTATAGCGCGGCCCGAGGTTGGGAGGCATCTGCATGCCGGCGAGGACGGGCCTGGCGCCAGCGGCGAGGACCGTGCGGGCCAGGGCCAGAAGGTTGGCCTGTATGGACGGCACGGGATAGCCGCGCAGGCCATCGTTGCCGCCCAACTCGATGATGACGATGTGCGGCCGGTGCCGGGACAGGAGTCCGGGGAGGCGGGCCAGGCCGCCCACGGTGGTGTCGCCGCTGATGCTGGCGTTGACCACGCGGAAGCGCTGCCCCAGGTGCTGCCGCAGCAGTTCCACCCAGCCGCGTTCGCCCTTGGCGGTTTGAAGTCCATAGGCGGCGCTGATACTGTTTCCCAAGACCAGCACGGTCTTGGCATCCGCCGCCGGCACGGGTCCGGCCGCCGCGAGCGCGGCCACGAGCAGGAAACCCCCCAACAGTCTAATCAGCAGAGCCGGTGTTCGTCCCATCGAGAATTCTTTCATGTCAGACTGCATATTGCGCGCCAGCGCCCTGGTCAAGCGTGTGCCTGCATCCGAAGGCGATTTGACCATACTGAACGGTATCGATGTGGTCGTGGACGCCGGCGCCCAAGTGGCCGTGGTCGGCGAATCCGGCTCCGGGAAGACCACTCTGCTGAGCATCCTGGCGGGACTCGACCTCCCTACCAGCGGCGAGGTGTGGCTGGATGGCGACGCCATCACCGCCATGGACGAGGAACAGCGCGCCCGCGTGCGCGCCCGGAGCGTTGGGTTCGTGTTCCAGTCCTTCCAGCTAATCGACAGCCTCACCGCGCTGGAAAACGTGATGCTGCCGCTGGAACTGCGCGGCCAGCGCCAGGCGCGGCAGGACGCCCTCGGATTCCTGGAGCGCGTCGGCCTTGGCGCGCGCACCACCCATTATCCACTCCAACTTTCGGGCGGCGAGCAGCAGCGCGTGGCCATCGCCCGCGCCTTCGCCTCCGGGCCGAAGGTGCTGTTCGCGGACGAGCCCACCGGCAACCTCGACACCGCCACCGGCGGCAGGATCGCCGACCTGCTGTTCGAGTTGAACCGGGAAGCCGGCACGACGCTGGTGCTGGTCACCCACGATGCCGGGCTGGCGGGCCGTTGCGCCAGGATCATCACCCTGGACGCCGGACGCATAAAGGCGCCGCCGGAGGCAGCGTCATGACCGGAAGCAACCGGGTTGCCCCCCTGGAGGGCCGTATCAGGCGCCTGCCGCCTGCGTTGTGCGCCTTCACGGTGCCGCCTGCGCCGGGGGCCGCGCCATGACCCGGAAGATCACAGCCACCGAGGAACGCCCATGACACGCGCGCAGCCGCTGCCGGAGTCCGTGCCGTGACCCTGTCGCTGGCACTGCGGCTCGCCATGCGCGACTGGCGCGCCGGGGAGTTGCGCCTGCTACTCGCCGCTCTGGTCCTGGCGGTGGGGGCGGTGACAGCCGTCAGCCTGTTCGTCGACCGGTTGCAACGCGCGCTGGTGGCGGAATCGGCCTCGCTCCTCGGCGCCGACCGCGTCATCGACGCCTCGCGCGAGATCCCGCAACGTTTCCGCGAACTCGCCGCCGCGCGCGGCCTCGCCCTGGCCGATGTCATCCGTTTCCCCTCCATGGTCTCCGCGGACGACAGCGGCCGCAGTCAACTGACCAGCGTCAAGGCGGTGACTCCGGGCTATCCCCTGCGCGGCGCCTTGCGGGTGGCGGGTGAGCCCTTCAGTCGCGGCCGGCGCACCGGCGGCCTCCCCGCGCCGGGCGAGGTCTGGCTCGACTCGCGCCTGTTCCCGGCCCTGGGGGTCCAGGTGGGCGACACGGTCGCCGTGGGCTACGCCGAATTCACGGTGACGGCCGTGCTGGCGTCGGAGCCGGATCGGGGCGGCGGTTTCCTGGAGTTCGCGCCGCGGCTGCTGATGCGCGCGGAGGACGTGCCGGCCACCCGCGTGGTGCAGCCGGGCAGCCGCATCCGCTACCGCCTGCAGGTGGCGGGGGACGGCGATGCGCTGCGTTCCCTTCACGACACCATTCGCGACGAGATGGGCTCCACCTACCGCTGGCGCGACGTGCGCTCGGCCAACGCGCGCATTGACAGCGCCTTGGGGCGCTCCGAGAGCTTCCTGCTGCTGGGCGGGCTTTTGACGGTGCTGTTGGCGGGGGTCGCCGTGGCGTTGAGCGCCCGCCGCTATGCGCGCCGGCACTATGACCACGTGGCCGTGCTGAAGACCCTGGGGGCGACGCCGTCGCAGGTCCAGTGGGGCTACACCCTCGTGCTGCTGATCGTCGGCGTGGCCGGGGCCATCGCCGGTCTCGCCCTGGGCGCGCTGGCTCATTTCGGCATCCTCGCCGCGCTCCGCGGTTTCCTTCCCGTGTCGCTGCCGTCGCCGGGCGCGCGGCCCGTTTGGGTGGGGCTTCTGACCGGCTTCATCTGCGTGCTGGCGTTCGGTCTGCCGCCGCTCCTGGGACTGCGCGACGTATCGCCCATGCGAGTCATCCGCCGGGACCTCACCCCGGGGACCGCCTCGGCCGTGACCTACGGCTGCGCCGCCGCGGGCGGGGTTGGGCTCCTGATCTGGTACAGCGCCGACGTCGCGCTGACGGTCTGGGCGCTGGCGGGCGCGACGGTGACTGTAAGCGTGTTCGCCGGCCTCGCGCTGGTGCTGCTGCGCGGCGGGCGCGCCTTGGGCATGCAGGCCGGCAGCGTCTGGCGTCTTGCGCTCGCGGGGCTGCACCGCCGCCACCGGGAGAACGTCGGACAGATCGTGGTCTTCGGGGTCGCGGTCATGCTGTTGCTCATCATGGTGCTGGTGCGCACCGCGCTGGTGGACGAGTGGCAGGCCCGGATACCCGAGCGGGCGCCCAACCAGTTCGTGATGAACGTGGCGCCGGCCGAAGTGGATGCGGTGGAAACCCTGCTCAAGGCCCGCGCCGGTTACGACGGCCGGATGTTTCCCATGATCCGGGGCCGCATCACCACGGTGAATGGGACGGCCGCCGCCGAGTGGCAACGGCAACGGCGCGCGCGCCCCGAGGAACCCAGCGACGAGCGCGACGGTCCCGGCGGCCGCGGCCGGCCGGGAATCCGGCGCGAACGCAACCTCACCTTCCTGGCCGACCTGCCCGACAACAATGTCGTGGTGGAGGGCGAGTGGTGGTCCGCCGGCGGTCCGCCGGCGGCGTCCCTGGAGGAAGAATACGCCGCGGCCTTGGGGCTGTCGCTGGGCGACTCCCTGACCTTCGACGTGGGCGGACTGCCGTTCACCGCCACGGTCACCAACATGCGGCGGGTGGCGTGGGACAGCCTGCAACCCAACTTCTTCATCATCCTGTCACCGGGCGCCCTGGAGGGCCAACCCGCCACCTACATGACGAGCTTCCACCTGCCCCGGGAACGGAAGGGGTTCCTCAGCGAACTGCTCTCGCGCCATCCCACCGTCTCGGTGATCGACGTGGACCAGATCATCACGCATCTGCGGCGCATCATCGCCCACGTCGCCCAGGCGGTGGAACTGGTGCTGGCGCTGGTGCTGTGCGCGGGGTTGCTGGTGCTCATCGCATCCATTCAATCGAGCCGGGACCAGCGCCTCAAGGAGCTAGCGCTGCTGCGCGCTCTGGGCGGGACGCGCCGCCTCATCACCGGCGCGCTGGTGGCCGAGTTCGCCGCGCTGGGCGCATTCGCCGGCATCGTGGCCGTGGTCGGCGCCGAAGTTACCGCCTTCACGCTGAACCGGTTCGTCTTCGAGTTGCCGGCGGGCCTGCACCCGCGCCTCTGGGTCGCCGGGCCGCTGTTCGGCATGGCGATGGTCACCGCGGTGGGCTACCTCGGCACCCGCAAGCTGGTCCGCACGCCCCCCGCCACGGCGCTGCGCGAGTCGTGAAGGGAATCGCGGGAAACTGGGGGCATCCCCATACGGACCAAGGGCTACCCTTCGCCTGTACGCCATGCTTGCAGACTTGGCGCTGTGGTCGCGGGTTCGTGCTAAGATGCCCGGTAAACCCTGGTTGCCACGCGAGGAGCCCCCGATGTTGGAGCCACGACTGACCCGAACTTTTCGCGTCCTGGCCGTTTGTTTCTGGCTGTTGGCGATCTCGAACTTCTCCAAGCCGCTGCAACTCAGTGAGCACAGCGGTTTCGTCCTGTTCGGGAACCGCCTGAACGGCGGAGACGCGGTGTTGTGGAGCCTGGTGTTCGGCGTCTACCTCGTGGTCTACGGCTTGGGGCTTTGGTACACGAAGCGCCTCGTCATCGGGATGGCGCACGCCTACGCGCTCTACGTAGTCGTGAACCTGTTCCTGTACTGGAGCCGCAACCCGCCGCCGTCGGGGGCGGACGTCATCCTGGCGGTGATCTATTCCCTGGTGGCCGTGGGCGTATCGGTGGGCTCGGCCGTGCTGCTGAGCATGCACCGGAAGGGACTGGGGTAGCGGCGGACGCGGGAGGAACCCTTGCCGACCATCACCACACCAGACGGCACCCGCCTCTACCATGAAGAGTCCGGGCGGGGCGTTCCCATCGTGTTCGTTCACGAGTTCGCCGGGGACCACCGGAGCTTCGAGCCGCAGGTGCGGTACTTCTCCCGCTCCCACCGCTGTGTTGCGTTGGACGCCCGCGGCTACCTGCCGTCCGACGTCCCCGAGACGCCCGAGGCCTACGGCCAGGACATGGCCCGCGACGACGTCGTGGCGGTGCTTGACGGTCTCGGCCTGGAGCGGGCGCATATCGTGGGGCATTCCATGGGCGCCTACACCGCGCTGCACGTGGCCATCCACCATCCCGGGCGTTGCCTGTCCGTGGCCGCCATCGGCTGCGGCTGGGGTTCGAACCCCGCCGAACGCGAGGTGCGCGCCGCCATGTGCGCGGACATCGCGCGCATGTTCCGCGAAGAACCCATGACGCAGGCCGCGGCCCAGTACGCCCGCTACCCCATGCGCAGGCCCTTCGAATCCAAGGACCCGCGAGGCTTCGCCGAGTTCGAGAAGACGCTCGCGGACCATTCGCCCACGGGCCTGGCCCTCACCATGTCCCAGGTCCAGGGCCTGCGCCCCACGCTGTGGGACCTGGAGGAACCCTTGTCGCGTCTCGACGTTCCGCTGCTGGTCATGGTCGGCGACGAGGACGACCCGTGCCTGGACGGCAGCCTGTTTCTCAAACGCACCGCGCCCACGGCCGCCCTGGTGGTGGTACCACGCTCGGGCCATACCCTGACCCTGGAAGAACCCGCCGCCGTCAACGCCGCCCTGGCGGAGTTGTTCAGCGCCGTCGCCGACGGCTCGTGGATGGCGCACCGGAGGGAGACGTGAGCGACAACGCAGGGGCCGCGGGATCGATACACGTGGCCACGGCCGACGGCGTCGCCGAGTTGCGGATCCGCAGCGGCGACAGCCGTAACGCGTTGTGCGCCGGTATGTGGAGCGACTTGCGGCGCTTCGCCAAGGCGGTGGCGCGGGACCGCGCGGTGCGGGTGATCCTCGTAGCGGGTGACGAGACGGTGTTCTCGTCGGGTGCGGACATTCGGGAATTCGCGAGCCTTCGCGCCCCCGGCGCGACGCGCGCCTATGACGATCTGGTGGAAAGCGCGCTGCGGGCACTGGAGGCGGTGCCGCAACCCACCGTGGCGTGCGTCGCGGGACCCTGCGCCGGCGCCGGCGCATCGCTGGCGTGCGCCTGCGACCTCCGCATCGCCGCGGAGGACGCTTGGTTCATGGTGCCCGCGGCGCGCCTGGGGCTCGGTTACGACCCGCGCGGCATTGCCCGGTTCGTCCGCGTGTTCGGGGATTCGGTGGTCCGCAGCCTGCTGCTGGGCGCCCAGCGCTGCGACGCGCGCGCGGCCCACACCCGCGGCGCCGTGCATCGCCTGACGCCTCCGGGGAGAGTGCTGGAGGAAGGGCGGAGCCTGGCCCGCGCCATGGCCGGCAACGCGCCGCTGACCGTGGCCGCAGCCAAGGCCACGTTGGGCGCCCTGGCGCGGGGGGAAGACAGTGGCGGCGAAGCGCTCCGCCGGCTTTCCCTCGACGCGGACGCCAGCGCGGACTATGGCGAAGGCCTGTCGGCGTTCGAGGAAAAACGCAGGCCCGAGTTCCAGGGCCGCTGACCTGCCTATCGGGCCGCTGCCTTGTCCGGAAGTCTCAACAGAATCGTCTTGATGTCGTGGCGGATGGTCTTCAACTCGCCGTCGATGCGTTCGAACCTGTCGTCGATACCTTCAAACTTGTCATCGATGAGTTCAAACTTGACGTCAATGGCCGTGAGTCTGTTGTCCATGGCCGCGAACCTGTCGTCCATCGTTTTGAACTTGGCGTCCATCGTCTTGAAGTTGTCGTCGATCGCCTTGAACTTCGTACCCAGGGCTTCGAAATGGCGGTCGATCTTGCGGTCGATCTGTCGGAGCAGCAACAGGTTCCCGTCAATCCGGCCTTCCACCCGGTTGATCTCGGGCATGACCTGGGCATTGATGGCCCACAAACCCAGAGCGCCAAGGGCCGCCGCCACGCCTGCATATTCTTTCAATGTCTCCATGTCACTTCCCTTCGTTCGAGTGGAGTCTACTGGTTACAGATCGCTCAATCAACAAGTTACTTTAGAGCGCAGGCCATGACCGGCGACAATCTCATTCACGCGCTGTACCGCCACCGTGCGAATCACGACCCGGCCTTTGTCTTGCCGGATGGCGCATCCTACTCCACGGGCGAAGTCTTGACGGCCATTGACAAGTCGGCCGCCGCATTGGCGGCCTGCGGCGTCAAGACGGGCGACCGGGTCTCGGTCCGTGTGGGGAAATGCGTCGAGGCCGTGTTCCTCGCCCACGCCTGTTTCAAGGCGGGCGCCGTACTTCACCCCATGAACACGGCCTACACATCGCGGGAGGTGGAGTCGCTCTTGGCCGATGCGCGGCCGGCCCTGTTCGTCTGCGACCCTGACGAAATTCCGGCGTTCCGGGCCGCCGCGGTACGACACGGGTTCCGGCTTGAGGGGCTCCGCGGCAGCGAGGGCTCCTTTGGCGACCTTGCCCGCGCATGCGCCGCTGGCTCGGGGGCGGACGCTTTGCCCGATGACGCGCCGGCGGCGCTGCTGTACACGTCCGGCACCACCGGCCGGCCCAAGGGCGCCCTCATCACCCACGGCAATCTGGCCGCCAGCGCCAGGTCGTTGGCGGAAGTGTGGCAACTGGGCCGCGAGGACATCCTCCTGCACGCCCTGCCCGCCTATCACGCCCACGGGTTACTGACCTCCATCAACGTCATGCTCGCGGCGGGCGGCGCCATCGGTTTCGTGCCGCGTTTCGAGACGGGAACGGTGCTCCGGGAGTTGCGTCGCTGCACCGTCATGATGGGGGTGCCGACACACTACGCGCGGCTATTGAAAGAACCCGGCCTCCGGGAGGCCGCAGGCGCTCTCCGGTTGGCCATTTCCGGTTCGGCGCCGTTGCCGCCCGACATCGCGCGCCGGTTCCAGCAGGTCACGGGCGTGGAGATCATCGAGCGCTACGGTTCCACCGAGGCGGCCATCATCACCGCGGTCCCGCCCGGCGCCGCCGGGCGCCGCGGCTGGGTGGGCTGGCCGCTGCCGGGGGTGCGCGTGCGTGTGGCCAACGACCACGGACGGTTCGAATCCGCCGCCACCGGCGTGCTGGAGACCCGTGGCCACAACGTCTTCCGCGGCTACTGGAACCGGCCCGGCGAACAGGCGTTCACAGGCGACGGTTGGTTCGTCACCGGCGATGTCGCGGAAATCGACGATGAGGGGTGCATCCGGATCCTTGGCAGGGAGACCGACGTGGTCATTACCGGCGGCCTCAACGTCTACCCCAAGGAGGTGGAGGACGTGCTCGACCGTTGCGACGGCGTGGCCGGGTCCGCGGTGTTCGGCGCGCCCCATCCGGATTTCGGCGAGGCCGTGACTGCGGTGGTGGAGACCGACGTGGACGCGCCGTTCGACGAACGCGCCTGTATCGGTTATCTCAAGACAGAGTTGGCGTCCTTCAAGGTGCCCAAGCGTATCCTGGCCGTGGACACGATTCCGCGCAATGAGCTGGGCAAGGTAGCCAAGGCGGCGTTGCGCGAGCGCTATCGCGATCTGTTCGCCGCCACAGCGGAGGGCTTGAAGTCGTGATCGCCGGGAACTTGTCGGGTTTGCCGCATGGCGGCCGTCGATGGCGTGGGCAGCCGGGGTCCTGCCCGGGGCGCTGATGAAGCGCGGAAGATTCAGACCACCGCCGCCGTCGAGTGTCGGGGAGAGGCCGCCGGGTAGCGGCAGGAGGAAGCATGGACCTGGAGCTTGAGGGCAAGACCGCCATCGTCACCGGCGGCAGCGAAGGCATCGGCAAGGCCATCGTGGAGGCCTTGGCGCGGGAAGGCGTGGACGTAGCCCTGTGCGCGCGGCGAGCTGGCCCGCTGGAGGAAGTCGCCGCCGCGGTGACCCAGGCCAGCGGTCGCCGGATCGTGCCTCTCACCGCCGACCTGACCCGGGACGAGGACGCGCGCCGCTTCGTCGAAGCCGCGGCGGAAGCCCTGGGGCGCATCGACATCCTGGTGAACAACGCCGGCGCCGCGCCCGGCGGGGTCATCGAGAACCTGACCGAGGACGACTGGGACCTGGCGTTGCAACTCAAGTTCATGGGCTATGTCCGCTGCATGCGCTACGCTCTCCCGATCATGCGCGAGCAGGGGGGCGGGCGCGTGGTCAATCTCATCGGCAACGACGGCGTCAAGACGTCCTATTGGGAGGTCGCCCCGGGGGCGGCCAACGCCGCGGGCCAGAACCTGACCAAGTCGCTGGCGGGCCAGTACGGCAAGCACGGCATCAGCTTTGTGGCCGTGAACCCGGGCCCGGTGCGCACCGAGCGCTGGACCGGCCTGGTGCAGGCCATGTCCCGGGACATGGACCTGAGCTACGAGGAAGCCGATCAGTTGGCGCCCCGCTCCATCCCGCTGGGGCGCATCGCCGAGAGCGCGGAGGTGGCCCAACTCGTGGTGATGCTGGCGTCGCCGCTCATGCACTTCGTCAATGGCACCATGATCGAAATCGACGGGGGCCAGGAAAAGGCCCTGATGGACCGTGCCCGTGACCGCCATTGACGTACACGCCCACTTTGTGCCGCCGAAGGCCCTGGAAGCGTTGTCCGCCCGAGGCGTGGAACTGGGCATCGCGCTGGTGGGCAAGGCCGGCGCCCGGTGTTGCCGGTTCGACGACGGCCTGGAGGTGCGCCCCTTTCTTCCCGGCCTGCTGGACCTGGACGGGCGGCTCGCGGAGATGGACGGGCAACGGGTGGCGCGGCAGATTCTTTCGGTGTGGACCGACATCTTCGGCTACGGGCTCGCCGGCGCTCGCTGCGCCGCGTGGCACCGCATCCTCAACGACGGCATCGCCGAGATCTGCGCGGCGCGGCCGGCGCGGTTCTCGTGGATGGCCTCGGCGCCCCTCAACGACGACGCCGCGGCGGCGCGGGAACTCGAGCGCTGTGCCCGGAACGGCGCCGCCGGCGTCATCGTCACCGCCAACGTCCACGGCCGGAATCTCGGGGAGACGCCCCTGGACGAGTTCTGGAGCGCCTGCGAGGCCCTGGACCTGCCGGTATTCGTTCACCCGTCCCTGCCCCAGCCGCTGCCCCGGGCCGAAAAGTTCAGCCTGAACCAGACCTGCGCCTACACCATGGACACCACCCTGGCGGTGGGCTCCATGATGCTCAGCGGAACCCTGGACCGTTTCCCGGCCCTGCGTCTGCTGCTGTCCCACGGCGGCGGCAACCTGCTTTTTCTCATCGGCCGCTTCGACCGCATGCACGCCGCCGCCGACCGCAACGTCACGGGCGACAAAGCGGCGCACCCGCCCAGCGCCTACCTGCGCCGCTTCCTCTACGACAGCATCGTACACAGCCGCGACGCGTTGCGGTTCCTTCGGGAGATGGTGGGCATCGAGCGCATCCTGCTCGGCGGCGACGCGCCGTTCCCGCCGGGCGACCCCGACCCCTTGGGCAGCCTGGAGAAGGCGGGCCTGGACGCCGCCGCCATCGAGCATATCGCCGTGACCAACCCCATGAGGGAGTACCGCCTCGGCTGAACGACGTCCTTCGACTTCGTTTCACGAAACCCGTTCTGAACCTTACGAAGGGCTCGGGACGCACGGCGAAGCGTATCGGCGGCACTGTCCGCTTGACACCGTTGGTCCTGACCCCTCCGACAGGCTTGCGTTGCGCCGATGCGCCATCAACTTATGGAACAAGCAAACTTCAACCGAGATCTGATGGACTTCCTGGGCGCGTCGCCCACGCCGTTCCACGCGGTGGCCGCGATGGCGCGGCGCCTCACGGACGCCGGCTTCGAACACCGGCCCGAGACCGACCCGTGGGCGCTGAGACCCGGAGGGCGGTACTTCACCACGCGCAACGACTCATCCATCATCGCCTGGACCTTGCCGGTGGAAACATCGCTTCCCGCGAGCGGCCTGCGCATGGTGGGCGCCCACACCGATTCACCGTGCCTCAAGGTCAAGCCTCTTCCGGAAATCCGCCGGAAAGGCTATGCGCAGTTCGGCGTCGAGGTGTACGGCGGCGCGCTGCTGAATCCCTGGTTCGACCGCGACCTGTCCATCGCCGGCCGCGTGAGCTATCTCGACGGCGACGGCGCCGTCGCCCACGGCCTCGTCGATTTCAAGGAACCGGTGGCCGTGATTCCCAGCCTCGCCATTCACCTGGACCGGGACGCCAACGAGAACCGCTCCATCAACCGGCAGACGCATCTGCCCCCGGTGCTCGGCCAGCAGGGGGACGACTTCGACCTGAACACCTTGCTGCGGCAACGGTTGGAGGAAGGAGGCATCGAGGTGGACCGGCTCCTGGACCACGAACTCGTGCTTTATGACACCCAGCCGCCCGCCCTGGTGGGACTGGAGCGGGAATTCATCGCGTCGGCGCGGCTGGACAACCTGCTGAGCTGCTTCACCGGGCTGAGGGCGCTGTTGGAAGCGGACAGAGACGCCGTCGCGCTGCTCGTCTGCAACGATCATGAAGAAGTGGGGAGCACCACCGCCTCCGGGGCCCGCGGCCCCATGCTGACTCAAATGCTGGAACGCCTTCTGCCCGGCCCGGAGGAACGCCACCGCGCCATGGCCCGCTCCATGCTCATATCCGCGGACAACGCCCACGGCGTCCACCCCAACTTCGCCGACCGGCACGACGACAACCACGGACCGTTGCTGAACCACGGCCCGGTCATCAAGATCAACGCCAATCAGCGCTACGCAACCAACAGCGAGACCGCCGCGATCTTCCGGCGGCTGGCAACCGAGGAGGGCGTGGCGGTTCAGACGTTCGTGGTTCGTAGCGACATGGCCTGCGGGAGCACCATCGGACCGTTGGCCGCGGCCGAAACGGGCGTGCGCACCGTGGACGTGGGGGTACCCCAGTGGGCCATGCATTCCGTGAGGGAATTCGCGGGAGCGGCGGACGCGTTCAACCTGAGCCGCGTGCTGCGGCGCTTCTTCGGCATGCCCGCGCTGTGACGCGCCGTGATGGAGTGCGCGTCACGGACACATGGTCGCGTCTCAGGTGGGTGTGAGAGTGGCGCCGTGGCCGCGGGTCGGCTGTCGTTGCGGCGACAACTGCCGCGCTCCGGGAAGCACCTCACCCAGGGTGGCGAGCGTGGACAGGCAACGGGCCGCGTTCCGGTTGCCGGAGCCGGCCTGGGTCGTTATGGCATACAGGGAGATGCGGCTCCGCAGCCAGTTGTCCTTGAGCCGGACGAGCTGCCCGGACTCCAGATAGGCGTTCGCGAAGCCGTTCCAACCGATGGCCATGCCCAGACCGCTCGCGGCGGCGTCCAGCAAATCCCGATAATCGTCGAACGGTTCCGTTGAGGCCTTGGGAGGATCGCAACCGTGAGCGCTGAACCAGGTCGTCCACGTCGCCCACGTTGCGCCGGCCTGGGTCGATTCCAGACGCGGAACCTCCCCCCAATGGCGCGGATGCCTGCGGAGAACCCGCGCGAACCGCCTGACAAGGGCCGGAGAGGCGATCGGCGCGATTTCCTCGTCGAGTACCTTCACGGCACCGGGATCGCTCGGCGCGGCCGAATACTCGAAGAGGATGTCGATCCCCGTCGGCGCAAGGAATTGCAGCATGTCATAGTCGCAGGTCAGAATGCGCACCTGCGCGTTGTCGTCCATCGTGCGCCGGAAATGCGGAAAGGCGGGTCGCAGCAGAAAGTGTGCGATCTCCTTCGTGCAGGCGATGGTCACCGTGGGCGCGGGCAAGCCAAGCCTCTTGCTGGCTGCATGCAGGTTTTCCAACGCGGCCTTCACCGCGATATAATAGTCTTGGCCTCCCACTGTCAGCACCACTCCCCGGCCCTGACGCCGAAAGAGCTTTTCGCCGATCCTCGTCTCGAGATTGCGGATGTGACGGCTCACGGCTGACTGGGAGGTACACAACTCCTCCGAAGCGCGTATCACGCCACCGAGCCGGGCCGTGGCCTCGAACGCAACCAGGGCGCTGGTGGAGGGAACTCTGAACCTGGGTTCACTCATATCATTAGTGAGGTTTTGTCATGGTGACAAGTAATTGAATTTCTTAACCAATCGTTTGAGTTGTGTCAATCGACGATGCCCCCGCTGATGCTCCGGATATCCCCGGTGGTGGGGCTTGCAAGGTCCGGTGTTTCCTTTGAGTGTACCTGCCCCTGGTGGCTTCCGTGATCATGTAGGCCATCGTCAGCCCCTTGCTGCTCGACGGCTCCCGGAGCGGGCGCTGGGCGCGCTCGCCTTGCGCGGGGAACCACCATCCCCGTATGATGAACGAGCCTCCATGGAAGGATTGTTAACGAAGAACACGCCGCTTCGCCATCGGCGGAGCGGCAAAGGACGTCCCGGAGCCAGTCGGAATCGTAGCCGCCCCATGACCAGACGCGGACTGCCCATCGGCATTCAGACTTGATGCAAGAGTGAATGTGCCGTCATCGTTGAGCGTGAGCCTCTCGGGGGCTCCAGGAGCGTGCGGGCAGGGGTGCTGACGCCTTGGTTGCCGTGCAGGAGGAAACACCGTGCGAACCGCGGAGGAAAGATTCGTTGACGTGGGCGGTATTCGAACCCGTTACTTCGAGAAGGGCGCCGGCGAGAATGTCGTGCTGATTCACGGCGGCGTGTTCGGGTCCAACGACGCCGCCGACTGCAGCCTGGACTGGGCGCTCAACTTCGACGCCCTCGCCCGGTGGTTTCACGTCTACGCGCTGGACAAGCTGGGACAGGGCCTGACCGACAACCCGCCCAGCGACGACGACTACACCATGGCCGCCACCGTGCGCCACGCCATCGGCTTTGTCGAGGCCTTGAAGCTGGGCGGCGTGCACGTCGTGGGCCACTCCCGCGGCGCCTACGTGGCCGCGCGCATGACTCTTGAGCGCCCGGATCTGGTGCGTTCGTGCATCCCGGTGGACACCAACACACTGGCGCCCGGCATGGGGCGGAACCACATCGTCTTCGCCGGCGCTCCCGAACCGCGGCTCACGCGGGAGAGCCAGCGCTGGGTGATCGAGCGCTACTCTTACAGTGGCGCGCACATCGCCGAGGACTGGCTCGATTCCATGACCGAGATCGCGCAACTGCCCAAGTACCAGGAAACCGTGGATCGGATGGTTACCCGGGGCTTGCGCAAGAGCCTGTTCCTGACGAAACACTCGCTTCAGAAGGAAGAGACCCTGGGCTGGATCCGCGACCGCGGCCTGCAACGTCCCACCCTGCTCATATGGGGCTACAACGACCCCACGGCCACCCTGGCGCAGGGGCTGCGGCTGTTCGAGTTGTTGACCATGCGCGAGCGCCACTCACAGATGCACATCATCAACCGGGCGGGGCATTTCTCCTTCCGGGAGCATCCACGGGAGTTCAACGAGGTTGTCCGGGGCTTCATCGCCGGGCAGGGGTAGCAGACCCCTCCCCCCTGGATTCCCGCCCCCCATGGGGGTCGAGGGCAAGCTTTCGCGGGAATGACGGTTCGAGGCGTTGGCGCGCCGCCGCTCAGCACCGCCACCATGGAGATGCCCAGCATGCCCCTCATGAAGAACTCGGGCGCGCTGAGAGCCGCTTCCCACAGGGCCTTCCTTGTCTTGTGTTTCCGGTGCGGTTTGGACTAGTGTCGTGTCCGGTGAAATCGTGTGAAGGTGTGCCACACCTACCCCAGCGGACTCAGCGAGGACAAACCATGGGAATCGCAGCCATTGATCATTGGGTGCTGGTCGTCAAGGACCTGGAAGAGACCTTCGCGTTCTATCGCAGGCTCGGACTCGACGCGGGTTGGCAGGAACGTCCGGGCGGGCGCGGCAAGCGGCCGATCATCCGCATCAGCGAGACGCAGAAGATTAACCTTTACGTGGTGGACCGCTACGAGACCGAGAGTCCCACGCATGCGCCCAACTATGCCACCGGCGGCGCGGATTTCTGCTTGCGCTGGCAAGGGACCGTGAAGGAAGCGCAGGACTTCCTGCAACAGGCCGGCGTGGCCGTGATCTCGGGTCCCGTGGCCCGCACCGGTTCCGAAGGCGTCGGCACCAGCCTCTACGTCCGCGACCCCGACGATAACTTGATCGAGCTGATGACGTACGGCGACCCCGCGCACGCGTAGGAGGCTTGCGCCGCAGGAATCCACGGCTGCAAATCCGCTCTCATCCGTCCCTGTGACGCAAGCTCCTGAGAGTCGCGGCTACACCGCGTCCGGCCGCGGCCCCACGCTGATGGGGCCCGGCTCGTAGAGGGGCTGTTGAATGCCGGACTCGTCCACGTCGAGCTTGTAGAGCTCGACGGTGTTGTCCATGAGGATCTTCTTGCGCTCCTCTGCGGACGTGACGTCCTGCAGCGAGTGGGTGCGGCACCACACCGATTTGGGGAACGTGGTGGTGCCGTGGGGGTAGTCCACCGAGTACATGATCTTGTCCACGCCTATCTCGTCGCGGCTGCGGATGCCGTGGCGCTCGTGCCAGAAAGTCGCCCACATATTGGACTGGAAGACGTCGCTCGGTCTGCGCGTGAGGGTGGTGTTCTCCGCCACGCGGCGCTCGTCGAACTCGTGGTCCAGCTCCTCCAACAGGTACGGGAGCCAGCCGACGCCGCTCTCGACGCTGATGGTCTTGAGCTTGGGGAACTTTTCGAACACGCCCGAGTAGAGGATGTTGGAGACGATCTCCATGTGGCTCACGAAAGTCATGGACACCCCCAGGGCGAAACGCGCACGCGTCTCCAGCGAGTCCCAGGGCGGCAGCGCGGGCAACGCGGTGGAGTGCAGGCAGATGGGCACGTCCAGGTCGCAGCACGTCTCATAGACCGGGTTCCAGTAGGGATCGTTGAAGTGCTTGAGGCCGAGGATGTGGGGTGCGCCGTGCCAGACCAAGGCCTTGTGGCCGCGCTTGACCGCGCGGCGGATCTCGGCCACGCACAGATCCACGTCCCACATGGGGGTGACGCACTGGGCGACGAACCGGGGCGTAACGTCCTGCCACTCATCGATGAGCCAGTCGTTGTACGCCTGAATGCAAGCCAGACGGAAAGCCTCGCTGCCCTCCTTCTGGAAGTTCTGGTTGGTGATGCCGATGATGTTGGGAAAGAGCACCGAGGCGTCCAGCTCCTCCTGGTCCAGCACCTTCAAGCGCTCCGAAACCATGTACGTGGACGGAGGCACGTCCTCCCACCGCTTCACGTTGGGGTTGACGCCCGACACCCGTGCGAGCCCGCCGAATCCCTTGGTGTTGCCCCCCAGCGACCACGTCTGCGTGCCGTCGGGCAACTCAACGACGTGCGGGATGTCATCGCCGAACTTCGCCTTGGACATCCGGTTGGTCCACACGTCGGGCGCCTCCTGGATGTGATCATCCGCGGAGACGACGCCGTATTTCATCTCTAGCGTTGCCATGGGCTTCGGACCTCCGGACGAGTTTCATGAAGGGACGGTGGTCGTCCCGACTCGTTGCTCGCCGCCGCAAAGCAGCCGGCCCGTCAAACCAGCCAGCCTGTCGAACCGACACCGAACTTACTCTCGGCCCCAGACACTGTCAATCTGTCAACCGGTGCCGGGCATGCGCGGGTTCGACGCGCGCGGCGGCTGCCTTGACAAACCGAGGACAAGTCACATAGAGGGGTGCCATGACACCGGCGCCACAGGCGTCCGTGGGGTACAGGACGTTCGTATCCTGTCCGGCCGGTTGAACCGAACGGACACCAGACGCACCGGAAGGAGGCGACGCATGACTGTTCTTCGCGCTATCCCTGGAGACTTGCAGACGCTCGTGGAACAGATGGTGGACATCCCGGAGGCGAACAAACCGGAGCTGAAGAAGACCTTCAACGACTGAGGCGCGTCAGGCCACGGACATGACACCCACACTTTCCTCCCTTACGACAGCACTCGCGTTGGCCCTTGTCCTCGTCCACTCCGGCGGGGCCGGCGCCGCCGAAGGCAGGCACGCGGGCATGGTGCTCATCCCGGCAGGGGAGTTCACCATGGGGCGGGACGGCGGTCCGCCGGGGGAGGGGCCGGCTCACAAGGTCTTCCTGCCCGCGTTCTTCATCGACCGGAACCTGGTGACCATGAAGGAGTACGCTCGGTTCATCCAGGCCAAGGGACCGGTGGGACCCGAGGGCGAGATGTACCTGGACGTGCTGGATGACGACAACCGCATTCACCCGGTGGGGGACACTTGGCAGGTGGAGAAGGGTTGGCAGGACCACCCAGCCTCGGAGATGGCGTGGCACGGGGCGGTGGCGTACTGCAAGTGGCTCGAGAAGAAGCTCCCGAGCGAGGCTGAATGGGAGAAGGCCGCGCGCGGCGCCGACGGGCGGCTGTACCCGTGGGGCAACGGCCCGCCCACGGCGGAGCTGGCCTTCTTCGGAGGCTGGCGCGGCGAGTCGGTTCCCGTGGGACGGCATCCCAAGGGGCGCAGTCCCTACGGCGTGCTGGACATGGCCGGACAGGTTTGGGAGTGGACCCGCTCCACCGCGACCTCTTATCCCTATGACCCCAAGGACGGGCGCGAGGATCTGCGGGTACCCTACCCGAGAGTGGCCCGGGGCGGCAACGCCTCCAGCGACCCCGAAGGCCTCACCGCCACGTCGCGGCGCATCGTGGACCCGGGCCGGCAGGCCCGCGGACATGCCTACTACGGGTTCCGCTGCGTATCCAGGATCGAGATGGTGTTCTGACCGCGCCCGCAATCCTTCGTTTCCCGTCGATTGCACCGTTTTCCGGGTTCCGCGCCCCTGGCAGGACCTTCACCTTGCGTTTGCGCCGTCGCCGGGCTATCTGATTGATTAATCTCGACCCGGCGGAGGAGGCGGTGAGGTGTCCGTTCTGCGGCTCACGGCGCAGGCCTCTACCTGTTTGTTCCTGCCCCGGCGAATTCTCGTCAGCCACTGTGGAGGCATTCATGGCGCTGTTCTTTCATTCTCAGGACGTGGACGAGCTGGTTCCCTTTCCGGAAGCCGTCTCGATTACCGAGAACGCGCTCAGAAGGATCGGCACAGCCGAGGGCGTCAACGCGCCGCGCAAGCGCTTGAACCTGCACCGCACCGTGGCCGAGGCGCCGTTCGACACCGTGCTCAACATCTACGCCGGGGGTTCGTCGAGCTACGGCGCCGTGGGCGCGCAGGTAGCGCTGCACCGGAAGGCCATCGTCGGCGACCAGCAGCGGCGGCCGCCCTACAACCCCGACCAGACCGAACTGGCGCTGGTCTACGACGCCGACACGGGGACCCTCCTGGGGATCATGGCGCATCGTCCCAAGCACGCTGCCGGGGTCGCGGACCTGCGCACGCCGGCCACGAGCCTGGCGGGACTCGACCGGTTGGCCAGGGAGGACGCGCGCACGGTCGGCATCTACGGCTCCGGCAACCAAGCCTACTCCACCTTCGTGGGCCTGACCGAGTTGCGGAAGATCGACAGCGCCAAGGTATACAGTCCCACCCAGGCGCACAGGGAAGCCTTCGCCCGGAAGATGACCGAGGTCACCCAGGTGCCGGTGGAACCGGTGGCGGAAGCGCCGCGCGCCGCGCAGGACGTGGACATCGTCCTGTGCATGACCAACACCAACGTGCCAGTGATCGACGGCTCCTGGCTGGAGCCGGGCCAGTACATCATCTCGGTCATCGGCAGCAACATCGAACTGGTGAAGAGCGGCAACCTCGACAAGCCGCGGCGGGAGATCGACGACGGCACCCTGCGGCGCTGCGACTTCGTCGTCGCCCTCTCGCGCGAGCAGGCCGTGGACTCCCAGCAGGGCGACATCTACTGGCCGGTGCAGGACGGCATCATCACTTGGGACAAGGTCATCGACATCGCCGACATCCTGACCGGGAAGGCGCCGGGACGCACCAGCGACGACCAGGTCATCCTGTACAAGAACCAGGGGGGTCAGGGCATCGTGGACATCGCCCTGGCCAAGAAACTGTACGAACTGGCGCGTGAGCACGGCAAGGGATTCGAGTTGAACATCCAGGCGCGGGAGAACTGGTGGGTTCAGGGAGGCCGCGAAGACTATTGGTGCTGAGTCCGGTGCGGCGGCGCGCGGCAATCAGGCGCGCATTGGATTGACAAGCCTTCTGGGAGTTCGGATGGCCACAACGGAAGTACCTGAAACGGTAGTCTGCCCGAACTGCGGCCACAAGGTCGTCATCAAGCTCTACAAGGTCGACGTCACCATCAACAGCTCACAGCGCGACTTCCACACCGTCTGCCACCCACGGGAGCCGGCCTACACGGTCTACTGCATCAACTGCGGGCACTTCATCACCAACGATCCCAAGGGCACTCCCCCCAAGAGCGACGCCCCGGTCAACCCGGCGGCGGCCGGGAAACCATCGCGACGGGCGCCAGCGAAACGGAAAGGCGACACTAGAGGGAAAGCATGGAAGTAAACGAGGCTGTTCGGAAGTTCGTCAAGGAAGCGGCGGCCATGTGCCGCCCCGATGATGTCGTCTGGTGCGACGGTTCAGCGGAAGAGCGGGAGCGGCTGACACAACTGGCGATCCGCGAGGGCGACCTGATCCCGCTGGACCAGAAGAGCCTGCCGGGCTGTTACCTCCACCGCAGCGCCTCCAACGATGTGGCGCGCACGGAGCACCTGACCTTCGTGTGTTCCCGCGAGCGCGACGACGCCGGCCCTTCCAACAACTGGATGGCGCCGGACGAAGCCTACGACAGGCTCCGGGTGATCTTCGACGGCTCCATGGCCGGTCGCACCATGTACGTCGTTCCCTTCCTCATGGGGCCAGCGGGCTCCCCCTTCAGCAAAGTGGGCATCGAGGTGACCGACAGCGTCTACGTGGCGCTCAGCATGGGCTCCATGACGCGCATGGGCCAGGTCGCCCTCGACCACCTCGGCGATTCCGGCGACTTTACCCGCGGGCTCCACTCCAAGGCGGACCTGAGCATCGACCGGCGCTTCATCTGCCACTTTCCGCAGGACAACGCCATCTGGAGCGTAGGTTCCGGCTACGGCGGCAACGCGCTGCTGGCCAAGAAGTGCATGGCGCTGCGCCTCGCCAGCGTCCTGGGCGAGCGCGAAGGCTGGCTCGCCGAGCACATGATGATCGTCGGCATCGAGAGTCCGGAAGGGGAGACCACGTACGTGTGCGGCGCTTTGCCGAGCGCGTGCGGCAAGACCAATCTCGCCATGCTGGTGCCGCCTGCGTCCATGAAGGGCTGGCGCGTGTTCACTGTCGGAGACGACATCGCGTGGCTGCGGGTGGGCGACGACGGACGCCTGTGGGCGGTGAATCCCGAAGCCGGGTTCTTCGGGGTGGTTCCGGGGACCAACTCCAGGACCAACCTCAACGCCATGCGCACGATCCAGAAGAACACCATCTTCACCAACGTGGGCCTCAAGCCCGACGGGGGCGTGTGGTGGGAGGGGCACGACGATCCGGTGCCCGAGCGCGTCACCGACTGGCGCGGGCGTCCGTGGCACCTCACCCGAGAGGGCCCCGTGGCCCATCCCAACAGCCGCTTCACCGTGCCGGCCAGCGAATGCCCGTCCATTTCCCCCGAGCGCGAAAACCCCCAGGGCGTTCCCATAAGCGCCATTCTCTTCGGCGCCCGGCGCCAGAAGCTGGTTCCGCTGGTCTATCAATCCTTCGACTGGGCCCACGGCACCTTCCTCGGCGCCACCCTGGCGTCGGAGACCACCGCGGCCGCCACCGGGGCCGTCGGCGTGGTGCGGCGCGATCCCATGGCCATGCTGCCGTTCTGCGGCTACAACATGGGCGACTACTGGAACCACTGGCTCTCCATGGGCAAGCGACTGACCCATCCGCCCAAAATCTTCCGCGTGAACTGGTTCCAGAGAGATGAGCGCGGCGGCTTCCTGTGGCCCGGCTTCGGCGAGAACCTGCGCGTGCTCCAGTGGATCATCGAGCGCTCCCGCGATGGCGGCAGCGCGGACGAGACCCCCATCGGCTACGTGCCCAAGCCTTCGAGCATCGACTGCGCCGGAGCGGACCTCGCCAGCGGCGCCCTGAACCGCCTCCTTCACGTGGACCGGGAAGGCTGGCGCACGAACCTGCGCAGCCAGTCGGAGTTCCTCGAGAAGTTCGAAGACCGGCTCCCGGCCGGGATCAAGGAGCAGCACGCGAACCTGAGAAAACGACTCCGCGCCGGCTAGGAACTTGCGCCAGTCGCCGCTGCGGGATTTGTTTCGGCGCCTGTATGGGCGAGCGGCCATCGCACCGGCACCGGTTGCCCCGGTCCATGTTGAGGTCACTCGCGGTCGCCCTGTCCGGGGTCATCCCCCCACTTCGACCACTCGGGCAAGCTCCCGGCCGTCATCTTCATCCGCCTGCTCGTTGTGCATCTGCTCGTTTGTTGTGCAGGCGCGGCGATGGGTTCCGCCGCTGGCGGGGCGTAAACGTCCTTCTCCGCCGGTCAATCCAGCCTTGGCTTTGCATCTTCCGTGTTGGCACCTGATTTGCTTCTCCCAAGGGCATCCGGCCCGCCTTGTGAACGGCGGAGCTTGGAAATTACTTCAAACGGGGGACAAAGTGGCGCAAATCAATAGCGGTGACACCGCCTGGATACTCACCTGCTCGGCGTTGGTGCTGATGATGTCCATTCCGGGACTGTTCCTGTTCTACGGCGGACTGGTCCGCACCAAGAACGTCCTGGGCACCATCATGCAGACCTTCGTCGTCGTCGGTCTCATCAGCATCTCATGGGTGCTGTGGGGCTACACACTGGCGTTCGGCCCGGACGTGGGCGGCATCGTCGGCAACCTCAAGTGGTTCGCCTTGAACGGCGTCGGCGCGGAACCCAACCCCGACATCGTGGAGGGCATCCCCCATCTGGCGTTCATGGTCTTTCAGATGATGTTCGCCATCATCACCGTGGCGCTGATCACCGGCGCGTTCGCGGAACGGGCGAAGTTCAGCACCTTCATCGTGTTCGCCGTGCTGTGGAGCACGTTCATCTATTCACCGCTGGCGCATTGGGCCTGGGGCGGCGGGTGGATGGGCGCCATGGGCGCCCTCGACTTTGCCGGCGGCACGGTGGTGCACATCAGCTCGGGCGTGTCCGCGCTGGCCGCGGCCCTGATCTACGGCAAGCGGCGCGGCTATGGGCGTGACGCCATGATGCCCCATAACCTGCCGTTCAGCGTCATCGGCGCGGCCCTTCTCTGGGTTGGATGGTTCGGTTTCAATGCCGGCAGCGCGTTGGCGGCGGACGGTCTGGCGGCGGTGGCCTTCGTCACCACCAATACCGCGGCAGCGGCCGCGGCGCTGGCCTGGATGTTCACGGAATGGGCTACCGGTGGCAAACCCACGCTGCTCGGGGCGGCCACCGGCGCGGTCGCCGGCCTGGTCTCCATCACGCCGGCAGCGGGCTTCGTGAGCCCGGGTTCCGCCATCCTCATCGGCGCGGGCGGCGGCATCCTGTGCTACGCCGCGTGCAACATCAAGACGCGGCTGGGCTACGACGACTCGCTGGACGTGGTAGGCGTGCATGGCATCGGCGGCGTGTGGGGCGCCTTGGCCACAGGGCTGTTCGCCTCCACCGTGGTCAACTCCGGCGGCGCCGACGGCCTGTTCTTCGGCAATCCCGCACAACTGTGGATTCAGTTCGTCAGCGTGGTCGCCACCATGGCGTTCGCCTTCGTCGGCACGCTGGTCATTCTCGGCATTCTCAACGCCACCATGGGTCTGCGTCTGTCCGACGATGACGAGCAGATAGGCATGGATTTGAGTCAACACGAGGAACGGGGTTATAGCTGGTAGGCGTTGCCGCTTCATCGCGCAGGAGGAACTTCATGAAAAAGATCGAAGCCATCATCAAGCCTTTCAGGCTGGATGAAGTGAAGGAAGCGCTCACCGCCGCCGGCGTCTCCGGCATGACGGTCAGCGAGGTCAAGGGATTCGGGCGGCAGAAGGGCCACACCGAGTTGTACCGCGGCGCCGAGTACACCGTGGATTTCCTGCCGAAGGTCAAGATCGAGGTGCTGCTGTCCGAAGAGCTGCTGGCTGGCGCCGTGGACGCGATCCTCAACTCGGCCCAGACCGGCAAGATCGGCGACGGCAAGATATTCGTCACCACCGTGGACGAGGTGATCCGCATCCGCACCAACGAACGCGGCGACGAAGCCCTGCGATAGTTCTCAATAGTTCTCTTCCCCGGGGGGCGGGCCGCGAGCCCGCCCCTTCTCCGGCGCGGGCGAGCCCGCCCCACACTTCTCCGGGCGCGGGCCGACGCGCCGGAAGCGCTGGCGGTTGCCGGCGGGTTCGTGTACGAACACGCCATGGACTGACCCACACGCTGGAGGCCCGCATGCTCATTCGCTTCATCACCTTCGGAGAAAACCCCGCAGTGGTCATCAGCCGCCAACGCGGCATCCTTGCCGCCCACGGCCTGGAAGTAGAGACCACCATCACCCGCAGCTCGACACAACAGATGCGCGGCCTGAGCGACGGGACCTACGACGTCGCCTCCACGGCCTTCGACAACGTGCTCGCCTGGTCCGGACGCGAGAGGGCGGACATCCACGCGGTGGCGCAGGCGTCCGAGCGCATGGGACTGCCGGTGTACGTGCGTCCCGAAATCCGCGACTGGGAGGATCTGCGCGGCCGCTTGCTGGCGGTGGACGCGGTGGACACGGCCTATGCCCTGGTGCTCCGGAGGATCCTGCTGGCTCACGGGCTGGACCTGAAGCGCGGCGACTACGAACTGGACCCGGTGGGCGCCACCGGGCCGCGCTTCGAATCCATGAAAAGCGGCAAGACCTTCGCCGGCATCCTGAACCCGCCTTGGGACCAGCGGGCGGAAGCGGCAGGCATGCGCCGCATCGCGGATTACCGCGAAGTGCTGCCGAACTACCCGGGCGGGGTCTTCGCCATCACCACCGCGTGGGCGGCGGCCCACCGGCAGGAACTGATAAACTTCCTCAAGTGCCTCGCCGAGGCCACCCGGTGGGGCAACGATCCGGCCAACCGGACGGAGGCGCTCGGGGTGTTGCGCCAAGCCCTGGAACTCGACGAGGAGGGCGCGGCCAAGGAGTTGTCCTCCCTGCCCGCCGCCACGGAACTCCACGTCGACGGATTGCAGGTGCCGCTGGATCTCCGGGTCTCGTTCGAGTTGCCGCCCGGCAAGGGCGCCGACCTCGCCGCCTATTATGATCGGCGGTATCACGCCGAAGCGGTGGGATAGAGTCCGGACGCCTTCCACCACGCGTCGCGAAGCCTGTACCGGCACAATTGAGCAGAGCTTTTCGTTGTAGTAGTCTCTCGTGTTGCCATGCCCGGACGGAAATCAAAATCCACGCTGCCGTTGCGAAACAAGGAGATCAGTTGGCTTGCGTTCAACGGCCGCGTCCTGCAGGAAGCGTCGGACCCGTCGGTGCCCCTGCTGGAGCGATTGAGCTTTCTCGGAATCTTTTCTTCCAACCTGGACGAGTTCTTCCGTGTGCGCGTGGCGCACCTGCGGCGCCTGGAACAGATGGGTGCCGGCGCGCAGCGCCTGATGGGCGACGATCCGGCGCGGATCCTGCAGGAGATCCATGCCATCGTCCTGGAGCAGCAGGCCGACTTCGAGAGCATCTACCAGAACATGCTCGACGAGTTGCGCCGCCACGGCATCTCCATCATCACGGAGAAGGAGCTTAACCGGGATCAGCAGTCCTTTATCCAGGAGTTCTACCGGCAGAAGCTGCGCCCGACCCTGATCCCGTTGATGATCAATCACCTGAAGGAGTTTCCGCAGCTCAAGGACCAGGCCATCTACCTGGCCATCTGGCTCTACAACAGCGGCTCCCGGCGGTCGGAGTACGCACTGATCGAGATTCCCACCGGCGCGTTGTCGCGTTTCGTCATCCTGCCGCAGGCAGGCGACCGGCACTACGTCATCCTGCTGGACGACGTCATCCGCTTTTGCCTCAAGGACATTTTCTCGATATTCCCGTTCGACCACTTCGAAGCCTACACCATCAAGCTGACGCGCGACGCCCAGCTCGACCTGGACGACGACCTGTACGAGAGCTACATCGAAAAGATATCCAAGGGCCTCAAGCAGCGCCGGTCCGGCGCGCCGGTGCGCTTCATCCATGACAACCAGATCCCGCGGCGCCTGCTCAAGCTGCTGAAGGACAAGATGAGGCTGGACGATCAGTCGGGACCGTTCATCCCGGGCGGACGTTATCACAACTTCAAGGACTTCATGGGCTTCCCACGCATCGGCCCGAAGGAGCTGTCGGCGGCTCCCTTGCCGCCGCTGCCGCACAGGCAAATCGACGCAGGCACCACTTTCTTCAAGGCCATCCGGCGCCAGGACATCCTGGTGCACTACCCGTACCAGACCTTCGACTATCTCATCGAGTTCCTGCGGCAGGCGGCCATCGACCCCAAGGTGCGTTCCATCAAGATGACCCTGTACCGGGTGGCGCGGAACTCGAAGATCGTCAACGCGCTGATCAACGCCTGCCGCAACGGCAAGAAGGTCACGGTGGTCATGGAACTGCAGGCGCGTTTCGATGAAGCGGACAACGTCTACTGGTCGGAACGGCTGCAGGAGGAAGGGGTACGCGTCATCCACGGCGTGCCGGGCCTCAAGGTCCACGCCAAGCTGATCCTCATCTCCCGGATCTCGCACCGCAAGACCGTGCTCTACGCCAATGTCAGCAGCGGGAACTTCAACGAAACCACCGCCCGCGTGTACACGGATGACAGCCTGTTCACGGTGGACGAACGCATCACCGGTGAGGTGAAGCAGGTCTTCAGCTTCCTCGAGTCCAACTACCGCCGCACCACCTTCAAGCACCTGCTGGTGTCCCCCTACGACACCCGGCGCAAGCTCACGCGGTTCATCGACACCGAGATCCGCAATGCCCGCAAGGGGTTGCCCGCCCAAATCATCCTCAAGGTCAACAACCTCGAAGACCGCGGCCTGATCCGAAAGCTCTACGAAGCGAGCGAGGCCGGCGTCGACGTGCGTCTCATGGTGCGGGGAATGTTCGCACTGGTTCCGGGTGTCAAGCGTGTAAGCGAGCGCATCCAGGCCACGGCCATTCTTGATCGCTTCCTGGAACATTCGCGAGTCATGGCCTTCGCCAACGGGGGCGACGAGAAGCTGTTCCTGGCCTCCGGCGACTGGATGGAGCGCAACGTGGACCACCGCGTCGAGGTGGCCTGCCCCATCTACGACCCCGCGCTCAAGAAGCAGTTCAAGGACCTGCTTCACATCCTCTGGAACGACAACGTCAAGGCGCGGGTGCTGGACAAGGACCTGCGCAACCGCTACCGTCCCGCGGACGGCGACGAGCGCACGCACGCCCAGGAGGCCATCTACGCCTACCTGGCCGAACGACACGCGCCCGAGCCGGAAGCGGACTTGCCCCTGCGCCTGGCGCGCTGATTCGTCCCTCCCTCCCACGAATCGCCGTGAACTATGGTATAATCGCCCGTCGCATTGTTGCCCCTCTCTCACTGGTTCCGCGCAAGCGAATGTGACGTTGGGGGGCGGGAATGGCTTGGGCGGCTCAAGGCAGGGCCGGACGCCGATGAAGCATCCGGCGAAAGACCATAAGGAGGGTACCACGGGACGATGAAAAGACTGCCATTGGAAGCCGGTGATCCGTTTGCACACTGGCGTTCCTGGGGCGAAGGCTCCGTGAACGTGAACGACGCGGGTCACCTGGAGGTCATCACGAATCCGGCCAACGCGGGCAAGGTCGACCTGCACGAACTCGTCACCCGCTTGCGTGGACGAGGGGTCCGGCCGCCGCTGCTGGTGCGCTTCCCGCAACTCATCGACCGTCAGATGGAAACCCTCCAACGCGCGTTCCGGACGGCCATCGAAACCTTCGACTTCCGCGGCTCCTACACCTCCGTGTATCCGCTCAAGGTCAACAGCCGCAAGGCCACCGTGGCGCGCATCTGCGCGGCCGGGAGGCCCTACGGCGCGGGCCTCGAGGTCGGCACCAAGGCCGAGCTGTGCATCGCCCTGGCCATGCTGCGCGACAGTGCCGGTCCGATCATCTGCAACGGCTACAAGGACTCCGCCTACCTCGAACTGGCGGCCGCGGCCGGAGCGGCCGGCTACAACATCGTCGTCGTGTTCGAGCGCCCGCGGGAATACGAACTCATCGCGGAGCTGCGCGCCAAGGGGTTGCCGTGCCCACGCCTGGGCGCACGGGTCAAGCTCAACGCCAGCGGCATGGGCCGCTGGGAGGAATCATCCGGCGACCTCTCCAAGTTCGGCTTGACCGCGTCGGACCTGCTGGACTGCACCCGGCTGCTCAAGGAATGCAGGCTGCTGGACCGGATGCGCCTGCTGCACTTCCACCTGGGTTCGCAGATCACCAACATCCGCAACTTCAAGCAGGCGCTCCAGGAAGCGCTGCGGTTTTACGTGGAGTTGAAGGAATTGGGGGTCCCCCTGGACACGCTGGACGTGGGCGGCGGTCTCGGAGTGGACTATGACGGCAGCAACAGCTCGGCGGATTCCAGCGTCAACTACAACGTTCAGGAGTACGCCAACGATATCATCTACACCACCAAGGAAGTGCTGGAACGGGCGCGCATCGCGGAACCGCGGATCGTCACCGAGGCTGGCCGGTTCCTGGTGACGCACCATGCGGCGCTGCTGGTGGATCCCCTCGAACAGCCCAAGACGAGCCCGAAGCCCGGACGCGCCCGGGCGCGCGCGTCCAACGTGGACGCCGTCAACGAGCTCAACGACATGGTGGTGGAAATCAACAGCAAGAACTGGCGCGAGTACCTGCACGACGCCTACCAGAAGAAGGACGAGATGCTGTCCGCCTTCTCGCTGGGTTTCCTCTCGCTCAAGCAGCGCGCTCAGGCGGAGTCCGCCTTTGCCCGCATCGTCGAGCTGGCGAGCCGCTACGCCCGCCACGGACGCTTCGACGGAGAGGACAAGGCGGCGCTCGAACGCATCGCCGCGCGGTTGCACGCGTTCAACTTCTCGATCTTCAAGTCATTGCCGGATAGCTGGATCCTGGACATGCTGTTCCCCATCATGCCCACCAGCCGGCTCAAGGAAAGGCCTGCTCTCAAGGCCGTCCTGGCGGACCTGACCTGCGACTCGGACGGCGTCATCAACAAATTCTCACACCCCCAGGAACCGCGCTCGACCTTCGAGCTGCACTCGTTGCCATGGGACGAATCCTACGCCCTGGCGGTGCTTTTCGTTGGCGCCTACCAGGAAGCCCTCAGCAGCGACCACAATCTCTTCGGGCGGCCGACCGAGGTCACGGTGGAGACGGACACCGCGGGCGTCGCCGCGGTCCTCGACGTGCAGGAATCCGACACCTGCGCCAGCATGCTCGCCCGCTGGGGCTATGATGAACTCACCGTGGGGTCGGCTCCAAGGGAACTCCACGTCGTGCCCGGACCAACCGAGGCTGGCGCTTCCGTGCGCCTGGAGCGCATGCTGGCGCAAGTCCTGACCGGTGGCACCTACCTGGACCGGGATGCCCGTGCGGCGGAGCAGGCGGACGCGGGGGCGGCCGGAACGCGTGCCGGCATGGCCGTCACAAGTGAGCCAAAACAGACGCGTTCGGCGACAGGCTCCTGAAAAGTTCCATCAGTCAAACGTCAAGGGTTTGAGTCACGGGATTTCCTGTGCTAGCCTCCCGCATCTGACGCAGGGCGGGCTTCAGTCGCGCCCTCGGCCGCACCGCGCAGCATCACGCCGGCCGCGGCCGGAGCAGCCAGCAGATGCAGGACACCTGGATCACCGCCGGCGACGGGGCCTCGGCCACGCTGCACGTTTCCGACCCAAGCCCCCGCTTCCGGTCTCCCCGGCTCAACGCCTGGACCCTCGGAATCCTCGCCCTTACGGCACTGTTTTTCAGCCCTTTGCTGGCCGTGTTCAGCATCGCCCTGGGCAACAGCGGGGACGCGTGGGAGCACTTGGCCGCCACCGTGCTGGGAACCTATATCGGCCAGACCCTGCTCCTCATCACCGGCGTGGGCGCGGGCGTGCTGATCATCGGCGTGAGCACCGCGTGGCTGGTCACCCTGTTCGAATTTCCCGGCCGGCGCGTCCTTCAGTGGGCGTTGCTGCTGCCGCTGGCCATGCCCTCCTACATCGCGGCCTACGCCTACACCGACCTGCTCGAGTTCGCCGGTCCGGTGCAGACGGGCCTGCGCCAACTCTTCGACTGGCACCGCCCGGACGACTACTGGTTCCCCGAGATCCGTTCCCTGGGGGGCGCCGCGACGTTCATGTCGCTGGTCCTCTACCCCTACGTCTACCTGCTGGCGCGATCGGCCTTCGTCGAGCAAACCCAAAACCTGTGGGACGCCGCGCGCGGTCTCGGGGCCGGTACCTGGAGCTGCTTCAGGCGCGTGGGCCTGCCGCTGGCGCGACCGGCCATCGTGGTGGGCGTGCTGCTGGCGCTGATGGAGACCCTCAACGACTTCGGCACCGTGGACTACTTCGCGGTGCAGACGCTGACCATCGGCGTCTACCGCGTGTGGTTCGGGATGAACAATGCGCCGGCCGCCGCGCAGTTGGCCTCCATGGTGCTGATCCTGGTGCTGGTGATGGCCGCGCTGGAACACAGCGCCCGCGGGCGGCGGCGTTTCCAGTTCAGTCAGGCCGCGCCCCGGCGCGACCCCATTGCGTGCCTCCACGGCACACGCGGCGTTCTGGCGTTCCTCGCCTGCGCCATGCCGGTGGCCCTGGGCTTCGCGGTTCCCGCCACGCTGCTGGGCGTCTCCGCCATCGGCAGCGAAGCCGCGGTGGACGTCAGCACCTTGGGTCTCGCCTTCAACAGCGTGGCGGTGGCGAGCGTGGCCGCGCTGGCGTGCCTTTGCGGCGGGCTCTTCCTCGCCTACGGCGCGCGCCTGTCCGGAACCCCCTTCGTGCGCACGGCCACGCGCCTGGCGAGCATCGGCTACGCGATCCCGGGGGTGGTGCTGGCGGTGGGGGTATTGATACCCGCGGCGGCGCTGGACAACCTCGTGGACGGTTTCATGCGCCACTACTTCGGCACGGCCACCGGGCTGATCTTCAGCGGCACGTTGTACGCCCTGGTGTTCGCCTGCACCGTGCGTTTCCTCGCCCTGTCGTTCGGTTCGGTGGAAGCGGGTCTCACCAAGATCACGCCCAACATGGACGCGGCCGCCCGCTCCCTGGGGCAGCGTCCGGGAGGCGTGCTCGCCCGCATCCATTTCCCGCTGCTGCAGGGCAGCCTCATGACCGGCGCGATGCTGGTCTTCGTCGACGCCATGAAGGAACTGCCCATGACCCTGATCCTGCGGCCCTTCAATTTCAATACCCTGGCAACCCACGTGTACGAGTACGCCTCCTACGAGGCCTTCGAGCAGGCGGCGCTTCCCGCCCTCGCCATCGTCGCCGCGGGCCTCGCCCCAGTAATCACGCTCAGCCTCGGTTTCGCCGGCTCACGGAGATCGTCGCTGTCCAGGTAGATCGCGTCCAGAATACCGCGGGTTGTTGAGAACAGGTCCTCGATTCATTAAATTCCTTGATTCATTAGATCCTGACTCGAGAAATAAAGATTTCCGCGTTCGGGTCATCGGCACCAACCATCGGGTGATGCATGATACGAGTGGACCCCCACAAGTGCGACGGCTGCGGCATCTGCGTCTACGACTGCGGCGCCGACGTGTTCCGTTTCACCAACAAGAAAGACAAGGTTTTTCCCTTCGGCAACAAGTACTGCGTCAACTGTTTCCTGTGCGAACTCGTCTGTCCGGAAGACGCCATCGAGGTCGTGCTGCAGCCCAGGAAGAGAAAGGCGACGGCCACCAAGCCCACCTCTTCGGCAGGCACATGAGCGACGCCATCCCCATCACCGACTGCGACGTTCTCATCATCGGCGGCGGCTTGGCCGCGTGCATGGCGGCGCTGGAGGCTTCCAAGCGCAACATGGACGTGGTGCTGGTGGACAAGGGCCGGCTCGGGCGGAGCGGTTCCAGCCCCACCTCGGGCGGCGTCCCGCAGGCAGCCTTTGCCCACGCCGACCCGCGCGACAGCAAGGACATGCACTTCCGCGACACCATCGTGGGCGGGGACTACCTCTCCAACCAGAAGATCGTGCGCGCCATCGTCGACGAAGTGACCGACCGTGTCGTGGAGCTGGAAGAACTGGGGCTCCACTTCAAGAAGACCCCCGACGGCAAGCAGTTCTACCAGGAGAAGCGCCTGGGCAGTTCGTTCGCGCGCAGTTGCCCGCCAGTGGGCGGCAGCGTGGGCATGCTGGGCTCCCTCCGCAAGGAGGTCTTCAACCGCGAGGTGCGGGTGCACCAGTGGACCATGGTCACGAGGCTCCTGCGCAAGAACGGCCGCGTCACCGGAGCCTTCGGCATCAACGTCCAGAAGGGCACGGTCCACGCCTACCGCGCCCGCGCCGTGGTGCTGGCCGCGGGCAGCGCCATCGGCATCCAGAAGTACACCAGCGCCAACTTCCTCACCACCGGCGACGCCTATGTCGCGGCCTTCGACATCGGCGCGCCTCTGGCCAACCTGGAATTCCTCGAGTTCACGCTGATCCCGGCCCCCGGCGGCCAGGCCATTTCCATGGCCGGTCTGTCTCCCTTCACCAGCAAGGGCGGGCGCTTCTTCAACTCGCGGAACGAGCGCTTCCTGGAGCGATACGACCCGGCGCGGCTGGAAGGCACCACCCGTGCGATCCTGGTAGGCGCCACCTACAAGGAGATGCTCGAGGGGCGCGGCCCGGTTTACATCGATCCGTCCTACATCCCCGACGACAAATGGGACGACGAGATCCAGTTCGAGTACACTCCCAAGCTCGGCAAGGCCGGCGTCAACGCCCGCTCCGACCGGTTCGAGTGGGTGCCCGCGCTGCACACCTTCCTGGGCGGACTCGACATCAACGAACGTTGCGAGGTGGCCGGAGTCGAGGGGCTTTACGCCTCGGGCGAGTCCGCCACCGGCACCCACGGTTCCAACCGCCTCAGCGGCAACGCCATCGCCAGCGCCTTCGCGTTGGGCGCCCGCTCAGGCAAGTACGCCGCCATCTACGGGGCGGACGCCGCGATGGGCGCGCTGGAGCCGGGCGAACTGACCGCCGAGGCCGCGCGCATCGAGGCCTTCAAGGGCGAGGACGGACTCGACCCCGCCGAGCTGCACGAAGAGATCAAGGACATCGCCTGGGAGAGCACTGGCGTGGTGCGCAACGAGCGCGGCCTCGCCGCCGGGTTGGAACGCTTCCGGGAGATCCGCCACGAAAAGGTGCCGCGCCTCAAGGCCGGCAACATCCGCGGCCTCATCAAGTCCCTCGAATGCGCCAACCTCTCCTGGGTGGGCGAAATGGTCGCCTCCTGCGCCCTCGAACGCAAGGAATCACGCGGCCAGCATACCCGCGACGACTACCCCGAACGGGACGACCAGCACTGCCTCAACTGGATTTCGGTGGTGAAGGACGGGGGTGAAGTGAAGCCGGTGGTGAAGCCGATTCCGTTTGAGGAGGGGGATCTGAAACCCTGGTAGCCTGCGCCGTAGGGAATCACCGCGAAGGCGGGCTTCGGCTCATTGTTCGTGATGATCTGAGGCTTCACGGATAGACTCCTCCTCGGGGAGCGATCTTGATGACCAGAATGCGCCACTCGCTTCTCTCGATCCTGTACAAGATGCGCCAGTCACCGGACCGCAGCCTGCAATGATCCGGCATGCCAGTCCTTGGACTTCGCTACGCTGAACCTGTGCTGAGCGTTGTCGAAGGCCCCGTTCCGAGCACTGTCGAAGAACTCGGGACGAACGCGGCAAACAGGACTCGCATCGTCATGTCAGCGGCCCGGTGACGCAGGACATTGCCTCGGCCCCGCGGCTGGAGTCACTTCTTGTAGTAGCGACATTCGAAGGTGATGCAGCCGTTGGGGCTCTTGTAGGGGCCGTGCACCATGCCCGGCGGGCGGCAGCCGTACATGCCCTTGGTGAACTCCTGGTTGAGGCGGGTGTCGATGAGGCTGCCTTCGAGGATGATGACCTCTTCCCAGAAGTCATGCACCACGGTCTCGTCGGTTTCCACGCCGGCAGGGAAGTTGACCATGCGGGCGTAGTCCCCCGTGTCCGGGTCCTCGCTCAGGATCTTCTCCATGACCCCTTCGGCGGTGGCTCCCGACCCGGCTCCCACAGGGCGCCAGTCGATGGTGTCGGTGTTGAAAAACTCTCGTTCTTCCTTGGGCATCTGTTCCTCTCCTTTGTCCAAGTGGCAATGGATCCGGGTTGTCCCAGGAGCTTGCGCCGCAGGAATTCACGGCTGCAAATCCGCTCTCATCCGTCCCTGCGGCGCAAGCTCCTAGTGTGGTGTCTGGTTAATTCGCGTCATAATCTGCGGGTCTTTTTCGCCGTCGGCTGCGTTGCTCTTCCTCGCGTGGTACACGCCACTGCTCGTCATCGCGCCTTGCCGACAACTAAAAATCCTCCGCACATTATGACGCGTATTAACCAGACACCACACTAGTCAAGCAGGACCCGGTCGTTGAATGCCGAAAACGTCGTCCGGATCCCGGGTATCCGGGCCAGATCCAATTCGGCCCGCACGATGCATTCGCCGTCACCCGCGGCCGCCAATGCCGTACCCCACGGATCGGCCACGGTGCTGTGCCCCACGAAGGCCTTGCCCCGGTTGCTGCCGGTGCAGTTGCTGGAAACCAGGTAAACCTGGTTCTCCAGCGCGCGCACCCGGTTCAGCAGGAGCCAGGGTTCGAGCCGCGGATAGGGCCAAGCCGAGGCCACCAGAAAGACCTCCGCGCCGGCCACGGCCATCTGGCGATACAACTCCGGAAAGCGCAGGTCGTAGCAGGTGGACAAGCCGAACCTGCCCAGTTCCGTGTGCACCACCGTGGGCGTCTGGCCCCGCGTCAGCAGGCGCGCTTCCTCGGACTGGTAGCCGAAGAGATGGATCTTGCGGTAAGTGCCGATGATTGCGCCTTGGCGGTCGATGAGCACGCTGGTGTTGTAGAAGGCGCCGCCGTCCTCCTCCACGAAACTGCCGCCGAAGAGAAAGACGCCCTTGGCCGCGGCCTTCTCGCACAGCATGGACACGGTGGGGCCGGCCAGGCTCTCGCTCTCGGCGCCGTAGTTGTCGAAGGCGAAGTAGCCGACGTTCCAGATTTCCGGCAGCAGGATCAGGTCGGCCCCGTCCACACCGTCGATGAGCGCGGCGGCGCGCCGGATGTTGGAGGCCTTGCCCTCGTCGTCCATGCCCATCTGAATGGAGGCGACACGAATCGGTGGTGCGGGTGGGTCGCTCACAATATTCCTCGATTTCTCGATTCCTCGGTCCCTCGAAACGCTTATGGGTGCAAGCCGCCCGGGCGGCTACGCGAGCCAGTCGATGGGGCTTATGCGGTAGCGGAGCGACAGTTCGCGCTTGAGCACCTCGTCGGAAAGGCGTCCCTCGAAGGTGGGCGAGAACAGCAACTCGCCGCCCAGGCTGGGCATGGTGCCCATGTAGAGCACCATTCCGTCCAGCGCCCCATCCTTCACGACGGCCCTCACGCCGTCAAGAAAGTCGTCGACGGTCAGAAAGTCGGCCAAGGCCCCCTCTTGGTAGAGGGTGCGCGCGCCGCCCACATCGATCCAGCTCTGGAGCTTCAGCCTTTCCCAGTGGGGCTTCACGTCCGCGAGCTTCCATACCTCACGGGAAACCACCTTGGGGCAGATGACCTTGGACTTGGGGATGCTGTCCTTCTCCAGCTCCCGGTCCGTGTGATCGCTGCCCACGGCGATGTAGACCTCGTCTCCCTGGAACAGGAACACCACTTCCACCTCGCCGGAAGTGTCGTCGCCCAGCACCTCGATCTCATCGTCGGTGGTGACCATCTCCCGGGTCACCGCGAAATAGGCGGGGATGCGGTCCGGCGCGGCCACGCCGTGGGCCTTGAGTTCCTCCACGTGCTTCATGGCCCCTTCCCGGTTCTTGCCCGTAAAGCCCGCATCCAGGATACGCGCCACCGGAAACTCCAACTCCGAGCGGCCGCCGCCGGCGTCGACCACTGTCAGGTTCAAAGTCCGCACGTTCGGTTCTCCTGTCCCCCGGACGACCGCGCCAGGAGCTTGCGCCGCAGGAATGCACCGCGGCAAATTCGCTCTCATCCGTCCCTTCGGCCGGTCGACTTCGTCAAATTTGACCTGAGTTTCTCCTCAATCGAGCGGCCGAAGGGACGGCCATAGCGAATTTTCGCTTTCGCGAGTTCCTGCGGCGCAGGCTCCTAGGCGAAATGTGGCTTGATCTTCTCCGCGATCAACTCCACCTGCTCGATGTCCGGGCCGGCGGGTTGCAGGGTAACGTGTTCCATGCCGGCGTTCTCGAGTATCCTGAGCTTTTCCACAATCTGATCGATGCTGCCCACCATGTAGCACTCCTGCAGGTGCTCCCAACTCCGGTTGCTGCCCATCATGCGCTCCATGTGGGGACGCTGGAGCCGCAGCGCCTCCTCCGGGTCCTGGGTGTCCACCACCCAGGTGGCCTGCACGTGGCCGAAGCCCAGGGTGGCGGGATCGCGCCCCACGGACTTCAAGAACTCGGACACGGTATCGAAGTCGCGCCTGACCCACTCCAGCTTGCCCGAGGCGCGGCACGTGAAGACGTCGGCATGCCTGGCGATGCGCTGCATCACGGTCTTCACCATGTAGGGCTTGTCCGGCGACAGCTTGTCGGGAATGCGCGAGCCGCCCGCCACCCAGACTTCCGGGTACTTGGGGGGCAGGGGGTCGATGGTGACGTCGTCGAACTCATAGAACGCGCCCTTGTGCGAGACATGCTTCTCGGTCAGCAACCGCTTCACCGCGTCCAGGATCTCGTCGGTGCGGCGCCCGCGCTCGCGCAGGTCAATGCCCATGGCGTCGAATTCGGGCTTGCTCCAGCCCGGTCCCACGCCAAAGAAGAAACGCCCGCCGGAAATGTAGTCCAGGGTGGCGATCTCCTTGGCCAGCAATACGGGATGGCGCAACGGCAGCACCAGGATGTGGGTCCCCAGCTTGATGCGCTCGGTGCACGCGGCCGCCGCCGACAGGCAAATGAGCGGGTCCATCCACGAGCCGCCGTAGAGCCCGGGCGCGTCCGTCAGGTGATCCCACACCGTCAGCGAATCGAACCCCAGCGCCTCCGTGCGCCGGGAATAGTCCTGCACCACGGTGCGCGCCATGCGGTAGTCCATGTCCGGCCAAGTGTACGTGGGGATGGTGATGCCAAGCTTGAGACTCACATTGACTCCTTCGCTGATTCGATGCGGGTTGATCCCGAACAGTTAGAGAGACCGGCCCGCAATGTCAAGGAGGAGAATGCCGCGACCCCTCGCGCCGCGCGAACGGCATCCGGGAATTCACCGGCTCTTGCTTTGCTCGAATTATCCGATACCTTGTTGCTTTTCGCCCCGGGAGCTTGCCCCGCAGTCATTCGCGAAAGCGAAGACTCGCTATCGTCGTCCCTCCGGCCGGTGACTTCAGGAGAAGTTCAGGTCCTGCTTGACGAAATCGAGCGGCCGAAGGGACGGATGAGAGCGGATTGACAGCCGTGACTTCCCGCGGCGCAGGCTCCTGGGAGCCAACCTGAGACTCGGCGCATATTGGAGCCAGTGAGCCAGCGTGGGACACCCCACCGAGGAGGACCGATCCATGGACAAGGTTCCCATCATCGACGCCGACGGGCACATTCTCGAGGACAACGACGAACTGGAAGACTACTTCGAAGGCCCGTACGAGGGGCACCGCAGGCACAGGGTGTTCGGGCTGTTCCCGTCGCTGGACGGCTGGCCCCGGGGCGCGGTCAAGGGGGTGAAGAAGGCCAGCCAGACCTCCCCGGAGGGTTGGCTGGAGTTCATCGACGGCGCGGGCATCGACGCGGCCGTGCTCTATCCCACCGCCGGGCTGGCCTTCGGCCTGATCCAGGACGCCGACTGGGCGTGCGCCCTGGCGCGCGCCTACAACAACTGGTTCCACGACAAATACACGCGCACGAGCCCGCGTCTGAAGGGCGTCGCCATCCTTCCGGTGCACGACGTGCCGCGGGCCGTGGAGGAGCTGCGCCACGCCGTGACCGGGCAAGGCATGGTGGGCGGCCTGCTGCCCGCTGTCAACGTGTTGCACAAGGGCTTCGGCCACGCGGATTTCCATCCTCTCTACGAGGAGGCGCAACGGCTGGACACCCCGTTGGCCATTCACGGCGCGCCGAGCCAGGGCATGGGCTTCGACTTCCTCCAGACCATGTCCATGATCCACACCCTGGAGCACCCCATCGCGCAGATGATCCAGATGACCAGCATGGTGCTGGACGGCGTGTTCGAACTGTTTCCGAAGCTGCGGGTGGGCTACCTGGAGGCCGGCGCCGGCTGGGTCCCATACATGATGGAGCGCATGGACGACAAGTTTCACGTGGACCGCAAGCGCAAGCACTTCCCACTGAAGAAGCTCCCCAGCGAATACGTCAAGGGAGGCAACGTCTTCGTCACCTGCGAGTTGGACGAGAGGATCCTCGACGTGGTGGCGCGGGAGTTCGGCGAGGACTGCCTGATGTACCCCTCGGACTACCCCCACGAGAAGGCCGTGTCGGAGTTCGGCACCGACATTCCCGAGTTCCTGGAACGTCCGGACCTGTCATCGGACCTCAAGCGGAAGATCCTCTGCGACAACGCCAAGCGGTTCTACGGGCTCGCGTAGGGGCGGAGTCCCGGTTCCCGCTTCCGGGTGGATGGCCCTGACGCTTCGACGCCGGGAAGGTTTGCCACACTCGGGAAAGCGGGGCCGGCGGCGCCGGGCGGGATGGTTCACCCCAGCCGCACTGACAGGTCGGGTCTGCGGATATGGATCTGCCTGGTCTGGGAGCGCTCCGTCAGCGACCGGATCAGGCCCACGAGACCGCCGCCGTTCGCTGACCGGGGCGGCGCCTGCTGCATGGCGCGCACGTCCGCCTCGGACGTAAAATAGCGCAGCAGCAGCTCGTCGTCGGACACGCCCGGGCCGCCGATCTTCGACCTTGCTTCCTGGAGCGAGGTGTCGGGGGGCTGCCAATTCCGCAACTCTCTGGCCCGCGGGCGGTCGAGGATGCGGTCGCGCACGTCGGCGTCCATGGACGCGGCTTCCTCCTCGCCCCAGTGGCCCATGGCATACAGGATGACCTCGTCGGTGACCTGCTCGTAGCGCTTGCCCAGGATCACGTTGATGGCGCACTGGCTGCCGACGAACTGGGAGTAAGGCGTCACCATGATGGGGTAGCCCCACTCCTCGCGCACACGACACGCCTCCTCCAGCACCTCGCCGAGACGCTCGCCCATGCCGATGTTGGCAAGCTGGTGCCGCAGGTTGGAGATCATCCCGCCGGGCACCTGGTGTTGGAAGTGGTAGGCATCGTAGTGGAGCGGCTCCCCGGTGGGGAGCCCTTCTTCGCGAGCCACCCGCGTGAAGTGCTCCGACACCGGCCGCAGGCCGTCCTCGTCGATGACCGGGTTGTAGCCCAGGACGCGGGCGTTGTGCGCGATGTGAAACAGCGATGGGTTGGACGAACCGTCCGACAGCGGCGGCAGCGCGGCGTTGATGATGGGGATGCCGGCCTCTATGGCGTCCAGGGTGCACAGGGGTCCGAGGCCGCTGTTGCAATGGGTGTGGAACTCCACGGGGACGGCGCCGGCGTTTTCCAGCACCACCGGAGCCAGCGACCGCGTCCGCTCCGGCGTGAACAGGCCGCCCGGGTCCTTGAGGCAGATGCGTTTCACTGGCAGCCTGGCGGCCGCGCGTGTGCGCTCGGCGTAGTACTCGTCGGTATGCCTGGGCGAAATGGTGAAGATCAGGTTGACGATGGTCTCCAGGCCGGCTGCGGTCGCGGTGCGCACCTGCTCAGCCCACACCGCCGGGGTGTTGGACGGGTCGGAGGTCCGCAACTCGCTGATGCCGTTGGCCGCGAGGCGTTCGAGCCACAGTTGCTGCACCGCCGGCGGCGTGTGCTGAAACGCCGCCATGTAGCGGTTGCGAATGCCTCGAAGCGGCGTTCTGGGCGCTCGCTCCTTCACCCGCCGCACCCGCGCCCAAGGGTCGTCCTTGAGTTCGCGCACGCACTTCTTGAAAAACGCCGACGCGATGATCTCCATGGCCAGGAAGCCGGCCTCATCCATCCGCGCGGCCACGGGCAGCATCATGTCCGTACGGATGCCCATGGCCCAGAGACTCGACGGCCCGTCCCGCAGGGTAGTGTCCACGAAGTGAATGTCCTTCATGGGGTGCAGCATACGGGATTCCCCACGGCATGGACAGTGGCCCATGCGTTCGCGGCGTGCCCCACGGCACGCTATACGAAAGGGACACGCGCCATCCCAAGAGATCCCGCCGGCGTGGCCCGGGAGCTTGCGCCGTGGGTAAGGAGTTCGACATCCGGAAACGCATCAGGCACTGACGCCCATGGCTGCAAGCGAATCGAACAAGAAGAGATGGCTCGCGGGCACCGCCATCGTGATGCTGCTGGGCGCGGCGGCGGTGGGCGCGTGGGTGTGGTCGTCGCTGGGCGCCATCACCACCGATGACGCGCGGGTCAAGGCCGACATCGTCACCATCAGCGCGGGCGTGCCCGGAAGGATCAGCGCGCTGGCCAAAGACGAGGGCGAAGCGGTGGCGCCCGGCGACGTCATGGCGCAGCTGGATACGCGCGCGATCGCCCTTCGCATCCAGCGGCGCAAGGCGGCGCTGGACTACGCTCGAAGCCGGTTGCAGCAGGCCCGGCGGGAGGTCGGTGCGGGGGACGGAGCGGGGCGCGGCGAAGAAGGCTCCAACGCCGGCCTGCTGGCGGAGACGGCCCGGGTGCGGGAGGCCGAGGCGGCCCTGCAGGAGTTGGAGTTCCGGTTGGGGATCATGACGCTCCGGAGTCCGGTCGCGGGCATGGTGGTGAAGAAGAACGTCCACCGGGGCGAATTCGTGCAGCCGGGCCAGCCGGTGTTCATGGTGGTGGACACAAGCCGCTACTGGGTGGAAGCCAATGTGGACGAGACCGAAATCCGCTTCGTGAGGCCCGGCAGCAAGGCCACCGTCAGGCTGGACTCGTATCCCGGCGTCGAGTTCGAGGGCGAGGTCAGGGGAGTGGGCGGGGCCACGACGTCGGAGTTTTCCCTGTTCTCGCCGCAGAAACTGACCGGGGTGTTCATCAAGTCCACGCAGAAGCTGCCGGTGAAGATCGCGGTGAAGAACGCCGGCGGCAGGCTCCGGGTGGGCATGCTCGCGGTGGTCCGGATCGAGAAGCCGGATGGCGGGCAAAGCGCGACGCCGGCCGGCGTCGCACGCCCGTAACCGGGGTCCCGCCGCGCCATGACGCCCGCACCTCCCGTCCAGATCTACGATCCCTCCCGGAAGTGGCCCATTACCATCACCCTTTCCCTGGGGATGATCAGCGTCGGGCTGGGCATCACCGGCGTCGACACCGCCATCCCGGCGATGATGTCGTCTTTGGGCACATCGCTCCACCGGATCCAGTGGGTGCTGATCGCGTTCATGATCACCCGCACCGTTCTGATTCCCTGCGTGGGCTGGCTGGGACAGCGCATCGGCGACCGCAACCTGTTCATCCTGAGCGCCGCCGCCTTCGGCGCGGGCTCGTTCCTGTGCTCCATCGCCTGGGACGTCAACTCGCTGATCTTCTTCCGCATCATCCAGGGCATGGGGGTGGGGCCGCTCATCGGCGTATCCATGTCCATCATGTACGAGGCCTTCCCGCGCAATGAGCGCGGGCTGGCCATGGGGCTGTTCATGACCGGGTGGTCGCTGGGGCCGTTCTTCGGACCTCCGGCGGGGGGCTACCTGGCCCAGTACATAAGCTGGCGGACGATCTTCTACCTGCCACTGCCAACCTTGAGCCTGGCCGTCATGGCGGCGATGTTCATCCTTCCCCGGCGGTCCGCGTCCCGCCAGCCTTCCGCCTTCGACCTACTGGGGTTTCTCACCCTCACGGGCGGGTTGGTGACGCTGCTCCTGGGCCTCACCCAGGGCCAGGCCGCGGGCTGGACCAGCCATCGGGTCCTGTCGCTGTTCGGCGCCGCCGCACTGCTCATCGCGGCGTTCATCATTGCCGAGCTGAGGGCCGAGCACCCCTACGTGCAGATCCGTTACTTCAAGAACCTCAACTTCAGCATCTCCAGCATGATCGTGTTGATCCGCGTGATGGGCTTCCGCGGCACCAGCTTCATCCTGAACCTGTTTCTCCAGAAGGCGCTCTTCTACCCGCCCCTGCAGGCCGGCATCTTCATGCTCCCCGCGGCCGTCGCCGTGGGCATCGTGTCGCCCTTCGCGGGCATGCTGTCGGACCGGTTCGGACCCAAAATCCTGCTGGTGACGGGACTCGCGCTCTTGACGGTGACACTGTTCGGTCTCTCCGGCGTCACCATCTGGACCGGCGTGGGCGTGATCTTCTTTCTGGTGATACTCAAGAGCATCGGCCAGTCCACCATCAACGCGCCGCTCAACTCCATCGCCCTGGGCGCGCTTCCCGAGGGCGAATCGCGCATGGGCAGCGGTATCCTGGGCCTCGCCCGCGGCCTCGGCGAAGCCTTCGGCATCGCCACCCTGAGCTTCCTCCTGGAACGCCACATCTTCTACAAGGTCGAAGCCATGACTCCCGCGCTGGGCGCCCGCCTGAACGAACCCCTGCGCGACGACGTCCTGGCCCAGCTCGGCGCCATGCTCCAGCACGCCGGGCAATACGGTATCGCCCTCGACCAACGCGCCCTGTCACTGTTCGGATACAGCCTCCTGAACGAAGGCGTCACCCTCGCCTACCACCAGCTCTTCATCATGATCGGCCTCATGTACCTGGGGCTGGTGGCGATGGTGTGGTTCCTGAAGACGCGCAGGGGGCAGGGGACGCCCGCAGCGGTGGCGGGTGCGGCGGGGACAGCAGAGGCGAAGACGAACGTGTAAGCGATTTCGACGTTGGCCGCTGTCCGCCTTCATCGCCGGAAACCCGACTTGCCGGCCATCCAGAGACCCGCCCGGCGCAAGCGCCGGAACCACGGATAGACGAAGCGCGCCCGTTCGGGGCTGGACCCCACCCATCGCGTCAGCCTGTTGACCCAGCCGGGTTCGGTGGCCATGGAACCCAATACTTCCATGGCCTCGGGTCCCTGGTAACGCCGCCCCTCCAGAACCAGGATCATGCCGTCCTCGATATCGCATCCGTCCTGCCGGAACTCCTCGACCAGTTGCGGGGCGTTCCTGCCATCGATGAAGCGCAGCCGCTTCCCGTTGCCTGTCCTGATTCTGGACTTCCGTGCATATGTCCGGCAGTAGACGCATTCGCCGTCATAAAGCAGAAAGTCGTGGCTTTGGCTGGAGTCCGTTTTACAATCCTCCCGGGTCGGCTTATGATTTTTTCATGTTCAAGCGTACGTACTCCCGTCGCGCCGCCTTGATTGCGGCGGCGGCGGCAGGTGTCACCACCCTTTCCTGTCTGGCCCGTACTCGGGCGACGCTCCTGGGCTATCCCTTCTCCGGTCCCGCGGCGAACCGTTCCCTTGGACTCGCTCCGCCGCTTGACTGCACACGCGCCATTCCCGAGCTGACCGAGGGGCCGTTCTACACACCGGACACGCCGCTCCGCACCCATCTACGGGAGCCGGACACGGGCGGCCAGCCGCTCGTGCTGCAGGGCCTGGTGCTTTCGCCGGACTGCCGTCCCATCGCCGGCGCCGTGGTGGACATCTGGCATACCGACGAGAACGGCCGCTACGACAATTCGGGCTTCCGGTATCGCGGCCACCAATACACCGATGCCGCCGGGGCGTTTCGCTTCGAGACCATCCGGCCCGTGCGCTACACAGGGCGCACGCCGCACATCCACGTCAAGATTCAGGGCCCGTCCACGCGCCTGCTCACCACCCAGCTCTTCTTTCCCGACGTGTCCGGCGAGAACGCGCGGGACTGGATCTACCACGCCGACCTGTTGATGGACCTGACGCGCACACCCCAAGGCCGGCTCGGACGCTTCGACTTCGTGCTCGCTCCGGCCTGACGCCCACCGTGGAGCGGGCGCGACGGATGGACTGCACGGCCTGAACCACGGGCTCCGGGGTTCGGCGGTCTCGTGTCCGGGCGGACCAAACGGTGGGACGAATTGACGGGTTCCGTCGTGGCGACCCTGCACGGTCTCCAGTGTTGCCGGCAACGAGCGGGTAGGCGCTGGGGGCAGCGCGCGCCCGTGTCCTGTCCCGATCAGGAGTACCGGCGCAGGGAACTGGCCAGCCCCACCACGGAAAGACTGTAGATCAGCCATTTCGATGGATCGAAATTGTACCACTGGGGGCCGTTCCGGTAGTCGCTTTGATAGCGGTGGTGATAGTTGTGGTAGCCCTCTCCGAAGGTGATGAGGGAGACCCACCAACTGTCACGACTGGAATCGGCTGTTCCGTGAGGTTGGGCGCCCCACAGGTGGCAAATGGAATTGATGCAAAACGTGGAGTTCAGGACGAAGAAGGTCCGCCCGACTCCAGCGAGCAGAAAACATCCCAGCCCTCCGAACCAGCCGTCGTACAGGAAGCCCACCACGAAGGGAAGCGCCAGGCCGGAGACCACGATGGGAACGTAGTAACGATGTTGCCACATCACCACGGCGTCCTGTTGCAGCTTGCGGGCGAACCGGTCGTCCTGATGGGGATCCGACCAGAACAGCCAGCCACAATGACTGTGCCAGAATCCCAGCTTGGCGCTATAGGGATCTTCCTCCTGGTCGCATCGGGCATGATGGCGGATATGATCCGCCGTCCATCGGAGACCCGAGTTTTGCAAAGCCCATCCTCCCGCGATCAGGAGAAGGCCCTTCACCCAGTCGGTGCAGGCAAAACTTCGATGAGCCAGCAGGCGATGGTATCCCACGGTGATGCCAAGTCCGGTGATCATATAGAGGATCACGAACATGGCCCAATCGACCCAGGAATAGCCGTAAAAGTACGCGTAGGCTGGCAAGCCGATGGCCGCACCCACCACGACCGTGGAGAACAACACAATATTCAACAGATTGGGGACTCGCGTTGGCATTCAGTGCTTCCTTTTTCTTTCTCTGCTCAAACGTCCTGTCGCATTCATAAACTACCACAAGTCGGGCCACGGTTCACCTCAATCCGCGGTCCATGGCGTCATTTCTCTACCCGTCGCCCACGATGCTGCCGCGTTCGATGACGAAGGTCCGGTCGAGGAGCCTGGCGATGTGGACATCGTTGGACTCGGCGACCAGAACGGAGGCGCCCTCCTTCTTGAGGTCGTCGAGGATTTCCACCATGCGCTGGGCGAAGATCGGCGCGATGCCCTCCCCCGGCTCGTCCAGCAGCAACAACCGGGTGCCGCACATGAGGGCGCGGGCGAAGGCGACGAACTTCTGCTGGCCGCCGGAGAGGCTGGTGGCGCCGCGCCCGCGGAACTCCTCCACTTCAGGCATCAGGCCATAGATCCACCGCAGCCGCTCCTGGACGTTGGCTGCGGCGGTGGCCCACACGGGCAGCAGAATGTTCTCCTCGGCGGTCAGCTCGGGCACCAGCCGGCGGTCCTCGGGCATGAAGCCGATGCCCAGATGGGCGCGGTGATGGGCCGGGGTCGCGGCAAGGTCGACGTCGCCGAGCCGCACCGTGCCCCGCTGAGCGGACAGCGCGCCCATGACCGCGCGCATGAAGGTGGTCTTGCCCGCGCCGTTGCGGCCGATGAGGCCGCACATGGACCCCGACGGGACGCCGAGATGCACCCCGCGCAATATCGGCGTGGCGCCGATGCTCACGTCGAGACCGCTGACCGACAAGGTATCGTCGCCGGACGGAGCATCCCGCGCGGGCGCCGGCGGCGCTTCCGCACCAGCGGCCGGCTCACGGCCGAGCACGTATTCCCGCACCCCTTCGTCCCGCAGAGCCTGCCTGGTGGGGGCGTCACAGATGATCTCGCCCTGATAGAAGGCGAGCACGCGGTCCACGTAGCGTTCGACGATCTCCATGTCGTGCTCGATGAACAACACGGTGGTGCGCTCCTCCTTCAGCGCCGCCATCAGGATGTCCATGATCGCGAACTTCTCCTCCGCGCTGATGCCGCTGGTGGGCTCGTCCAGCATGAGCAGCCTGGGCTTGCGCACCGTGGCCATGGCGATGTCCAGAAGCTTGCGGATGCCCTGGGGCAGCGCGGAGCCGATGACGTCCCGGTACTCCGCGATCTGGTAGCGCGCCAAGTGGGCTTCCACCCGCGCCTCCCGCTCCTGCCCCATGAGCGGCGCCAGCAGGCCCGCCCCGTCCTCCTCCGCAACGCCAAAGGCCATCGTCAGGTTGTCGGCGACGGTCTCCGAGAGGAAGACCTGGGGCACCTGAAAGGAGCGGCACAGGCCCAGGCGCGCGATGGCGCGCACCGAGAGCCCGAGAATGCTGCGGCCCATGAACTCCACGGTGCCGCCGCTCGGGCGGAGATGGCCGGTGACCAGGTTGACGAAGGTGGTCTTGCCCGCGCCGTTGGCGCCGATGACGCCGATGGTCTCGCCCTCCTCCACCACGACGTTAATGTCTCGGGCGGCCACCACCGCGCCGAAGGACTTCTCCAAATCGTGGACTTCCAGGACCGCGGACATGACCGGCTATGCCTCTTCCTCTTTCGTCCGGAGCCGGTCGGGGGAGCCCTTCCCCACCCTGATTCGCCGCCGTTCCACCAGCGACCACAGCCCGTTGGGGAGAAACATGATGATGGCCAGCAGCGTGCCGCCCATGATCAACTGCCAGATCTGCGGGAACTGATCGAAGGCGTAGGTGCGGATCAGCTCGTACAGCAGCGCGCCGATGAACGGCGCGGCGACATTGCCGGTGCCGCTCAGGATGGCGATGAAGACGAAGTCCCCGGACACCGGCCAGTAGACCATGGAGTCCGGGTCCACGTGACCGATGGTGAGAGCGGCGACGGCGCCGCCGAAACCGCCCAGCAATCCGGAGATCACGTATTTCGCATGGACCGCCCGCTCCCCGGAATAGCCCAGGTAGCCAAGGCGGATCTCGTTCTCCCGCACCGCGGTGGTCATGTGGCCCAAGGTGGAACGCAGGTAGAGGTGCACCAGCACCGCCACCCCCCAAGTCAGCATGGCCGCGAACACAAACAGCGCGGTCTTGTTCGCCGCCCCCAGCGGCGCGTACCAGAGGTAGGTGGTTGCCTCCAGGCTGATGCCGTCGGTGGACCCCAACTCTTCCAGCTTGGCCAGCACGCCATAGAGGATCATGGAGAACGCCATGTTCAAAAGCGCGAAGAAGATGCCCCGGTACTGCCGCAGCAGGAACCCCAGGCCGTACGCCAGAAGGCCCGCGGTCACCACCCCGCATGCGATGGCAAGAAACGCGTCGGTGAGGTCCAGGTACCGGCTCATGAGCCCCGCGGTGTAGGCGCCGCAGCCGAAATAGAGCGCGTGGCCGAAGGAGATCAGCCCGCAGCGCCACAGCACCAGCAGACCCAGCGCCACCGCGCCCCGTGCCAGCGAAAGCGTCAGGATGTTGCGGAACCAGTCGGGCACCACGAAGTTGAGCAGCAGCAGCGCCGCGAGGCCGAGGGTGAGGCCCCAGAGTGTCTTGTCCTGGCGCCAGCTCATATGGTCCTCGGCCTGGCCGGCGCGAACAGCCCCTGCGGCCGGACGATGAGGACCACGGCCATGATCATGTAGATGACGAACAGCTCCAGGGCCGGCTCCTGGTGCACCGCGAACGCCCGCGCCACGCCCACGATCACCGAGCCGATGAGCGCGCCGGGAATGCTCCCCATGCCGCCGATGACCACCACGGCGAAGGCCAGCACGATCACCTCCACGCCAATCCCAGGCTGCACCGAGATCGCCGGCGCCTGGTAGGCGCCGCCCAGCGCCCCCAGGAACGAGCCGACCATGAAGGTCAGCAGAAAGACGCGGTTGACGTTGATCCCCATGGCCTGCGCCAGCTCCCGGTCGTAAATCACCGCCAGGAGCAGCTTTCCGAACTGGGTGCGGTTGAGCCCGTACCAGAGCACCGCGGCCACCACCGCCGACAGCAGCACCATGGACAGGCTGTAGTTGTCGAAGGGCAGCCCGGCGATCTCCGTCGCGCCCAGCAGCCCGAGAGGCTCCGGGGCAAGATAGGGATCGGTGCCCCAGATCAGCAGCAGCACGTCCTCCAGCACCAGGAAAGCCGCAAAGGTTGCCAGCACGATGATGTGCTCGTCCTCGTGGTAGAGATGGCGCAGCAGGCCGCGCTCGATGATCACGCCGAAAACCACGCCGAGGAAGAGCGCCGCCAACAACATGACGGCGAAGGCGCCGAACTCGGGCCAGTCCACGCGAAAATAGAGGATCAGCAGCGTGGCCGCGAGATAGGCGCCGAATGCGTAGAGCGCTCCGTGGGTGACGTTGAGAATCTTCTGGACGCCGCAGATGACCGTCAGGCCCACCGCCACCATGAACAGGTACGAACCGTAGACGAGTCCGTCGACGAGGATGATGAGTAGCAGCTCGGGATCCAACGGTTCCCCCGTGCGCGGGAATGAAAGAAACGGACCCGGGCGCCGCTGTGCGGCGCCCGGGTCACGAAGACACTAGACCGAAGCGCCGCTCAGCCGCACTTGGCGCCCTTCATGCCTCCCTTGACCCAGTCCGCCGCGTGGACCCCTTCAGGCGGGTTCACGCACTCGGCCTTGAACTCCACCACATCCCGGACCACGATCTCGCCCTTGGCATCGTCCCACTCGGCATAGCCCCAGCGGTCCGACGTGACCGCCTGATGCCCCTTGCCGAGGGACATCTTGACCTTGGCGGCGAGGATGTCGAAGGTGGCGTGCTCCAGCGCCTGGATCACCTGGTCCGTGGACGGGAACTTGCCGCCGTTGGCTTTCATGGCCGTGTCGTAGGCGTACTTGGCGGCCAGGATGCTGTCGGCGTAGTGATAGGCCGGCGACGAGGGCGACTGCTTGTATTCCTTGCGGAATTCGCTCCGGAACCACTTGTTGAGCGGGGTGTCGATACCCTCCGCGTACAATCCGTAGGGACCGCGCGCGAGCTGACCCTTCGGGAACTTCTTGCCGAGGCGGTGGGCCGTGATCTCGCCCACCGGGAGGACGAACTTCTTGCGCTTGAACAGTCCCCTGGCCGAACCCTGGGCGATGAAGGCCTCGAGGTCGCCTCCCCAGAAGCTCGAGTGCACCAGCTTCTCCTTGGCCCTGAGCAGCACCGAGATCTCGGTGCCGTATTGGCCGGAGAACAGCTTGGGGAACTGCTGCTTCTTGGCGGGCTTGAACTCCGGCGACAGGGTCTGCATGGCCAGGTTGAAATCGCGCCAGGCATCCTGGCCCCAGGCGTAGTTCTGGTTGATGCCCATGTAGCCGTCCTTGAGTTCGCCCCGGAGCTTCCTGACGACGTAGTGGGCGGCGCCCACGTTGCCGCCGGTGCTGTGGTTGATGATGCGGAAGAGATACTTCGGCTCCTTCACCAGCTCCTCGAAGATGCGCGGCGTGCCGCAAATCGACAGAAGGGTCAGGACCTTGAGCTCCTCGGCCACCCGGGCGATGGCGGCGCAGCTCCCGGAGGAGATGTAGCCGGCCACGACGTCCACGCCCTCCTTCTGCACCTTGTTGCGCAGTTCCGTGACCTGCTTGGTGCCGCCGCCGCTTTCGTCGTACACCACCAGATCCACCTTGCGGCCCGCCATCCCCACACTGCTGTAGGGCGCCGGCAGGGTGCCTTCGTTGATGGCGCGGACCACCAGCTCCACGCCGTTCTTGGCCGGGACGCCGTAGGTGGGCGCGCCGCCGCCTGTAAGGAACGTCGGAACCGCCACCTTGACGGTCTGGGCCGCGGCGGCGCCAGCGCCGAGCAGCACGACGGCGGCGACAACCAGGGCAGTGAACCTGGTACGAGGCAAGAAACCCATGATAACCTCCAATGTTTGATCGCGACGGATCGCGACGGCTCAGGCGGCCGCCGCGAAGGGCACCCAACAATATCAGTTGAACCGCCGATAGTATAGCCACATCACGTTACAATCGCACCCGGATGGAGGAAAATCCCACATGGCAAAGAACATGACCCAACGGGGCAAGGTGGACCTGGAGGGGCTGCGCGGTCCCGAGGTCCAGGCGATGAAAAACCTCCAGCCGCCGGCCGCCATGCCCTTCCGCATCGGCAACATGGGGCACGCGGTGCTGGTGGTCCGGGACATCGACGCGTCGGTCCGTTTCTACACCCAGGTGCTCGGCTTCAAGGTCTCCGACGTCTATCCCGAGAGCATGGTCCCGGGCCGGATGGTCTTCATGCGTTTCAACCAGGACCATCACGGTCTCGGCCTGGTCGGCAATGGCGGCGAGGTTTCGGGGGGCCGGGAACTGCATCACCTGGCGTTCGAGGTCCCCACCCTCGACGACGTCTTCCGCGCCCGGGACCATCTCGAGAAACACAACGTGCCCATCGATTTCCAAGGGCGCAGGCGGGCGGGTTGTCAGGTGTCGGTGGAGTTTTGCGACCCGGACGGCCACAGCCTGGAGATCTTCTGGGGGCTCGATCAGGTGGACTGGGACGGCGAGGCGAGGCCGCCCGAGGAGTGGGCGCCGAGGCCGACCCTCGAAGAGGCCCTCGACGAAGCGCCGCCGGGCCAGGACACCACCCTCGCGAATCCCGGTTTGCGGCGGACTTAGCCCGGCGGTCGTCGGTCACGGGGACGGCTGGCGGGTCGCCGCCATCACGCCCGCCTGTTCGTCACCCGGGTTGACGATGAAGGCCTCGCCACGCGACCCTCGGCCGGGACGCTATCTGATCACCGGATCGGTGGACCTCTTCAGAGCCGCGATTTCTCCCGATTCGCTGGCAGGCCGCGTCGAGACCATTGAGTTGCTGCCCTTTTCTCAAGCCGAGATCGCCCGGAGCGAAGCGCCCGGTTTCCTGGAGCGGGCGTTCGCCGGAGATTTTTCGAAACTCGCGACAGCGGGCGCCGCAACGAGCTGAAGCGTTTGGTCAAACGGCCTAAACTTCAGTTTCTGGACCCGGGCCTGCTGGCCGCGCTTCGGCGGGTCGATGCCGCCACTATCGCCCGAGACCGGCAGCAACTGGGACCGCTGCTGAAATGCCTTGTCTATTCCGAAATCGCGAAGGCAGGCGCCACCGTCCACCCGCGTGACTTCAAGGGATTGGCCCGCCTGAAGGAGGCGCGGGCCGGCGGTTTGCCTGTGGCATCGTCCTTCACGACGGCGACCGAATCCAGCAGGTGGGGCCCAAGTTGTTCGCCATGCCGGTCAGTGTGATCTGGGAGTCCTGAAGAAACCGTGGCGACTCCTGAACGACCCTGGTGGTCCAGGGCCTGGATGCCGGGTCAAGCCCGGCATGACGGGTGGGGGAACCCGAGACAGTCAGGGATCACGAAGTGCGGAGGGGCCGCCGTCATTTCAACTGGGGAATGCGCTCCAACCCCCCCATGTACGGACGCAGCGCCTCCGGGACGGCGATACTGCCGTCTTCCTGCTGGCAGTTCTCCATGATGGCCACCAGGGTGCGGCCCACGGCCAGGCCGGAACCGTTGAGGGTGTGGACGAACTGGGGGCGCTGCTTGGGGGCCGGGCGGTAGCGGATGGCCGCGCGGCGGGCCTGGAAGTCGGTGCAGTTGGAGCAGGAGCTGATCTCCCGGTAGGTGCCCTGCCCCGGCAGCCAGACCTCGATGTCGTAGGTCTTGGCCGCGGAGAAGCCAAGGTCCGCGGTGCACAGCTCCACCACCCGGTAGTGCAGTCCCAGGCGCTGGAGCACGGCCTCGGCGTCGCGGGTCAACTTCTCCAGTTCCTCGAAAGAGCTTTCGGGCCCGACGATCTTCACCAGCTCCACCTTGTTGAACTGGTGCTGCCGGATCAGGCCGCGCATGTCCTTGCCGTAGGAGCCCGCCTCCCGGCGGAAGCAGGGGGTGTAGGCGCAGTAGTACCGGGGCAGGTCGGACGCGTCGAGGACCTCTTCCCGGTGGATGTTGGTGAGCGGCACCTCGGCGGTGGGGATCAGAAAGTAGTCCGGGTCCGCGGTGCGGAACATGTCCGCTTCGAACTTGGGGAGCTGGCCGGTGCCGGTCATGGTGTCCCGGTTCACCAGGAACGGCGGCAGGATCTCCTCGTACCCGTGCTCGCGGGTCTGAAGGTCCAGCATGAAGGCGATCAGCGCCCGCTCCAGTAGCGCGCCCTGTCCCCGGTAGAGAGTGAAGCGCGCGCCCGTGAGCTTGGCGCCCCGGGCGAAGTCGAGGATCCCCAGCGCCTCTCCGATCTCCCAGTGGTTCTTCGGCGTGAAGCTGAAGGCGGGCGCCTCGCCCCAGTGCCGCAGTACGGGGTTGTCGGCCTCGGACTCGCCCACGGGCACGCCCGCATCCGGAAGGTTCGGGATGTCGAACATGGACTCGCTGAACCGGCGCTCGGTCTCCCCCAACGGTTGATCCAGCGCATCCAGCTCCGCGCTGACCGTGCCGATCTCCTCCATCAGCTCCGCGGCGTCGCCGCCCGCTTTCTTGAGCCGGCCGATCTCGCCCGAGAGCTTGTTCTTCCGCTCCTTGAGCCGCTCCCAGCGGGCGAGGGTCTCCCGGCGTTCCTGGTCGGCTCTCAGGACCGCCTCCCAGTCGATGTCCGTCCCCCTCGCGGCCATGCGCTTCCGCAACCCTTCCGGGTCCTCGCGCAGGATCCTGACGTCAATCATCCCTCATCCCTTCCCGTGCGAACTTCCGTTCCCGTCATCTCCGACCTGGATGGAGCGGGACGGGTCAGTCCCTCGTCCGGACCCCGGGTCAAGCCCGGGGTGACGGAAGCCTACGGCTCCGAAAAATCAAACGCATGGCGCACATGGCGAACCGACGGCGGATTCGAGCCGAGCGAAATTCCGACGACATCGAACTGGACGTCCCGGTCATGCAGCCGGTGCTTGTTGAGATAGTGAAGGGCGACGCGCTTCAACCGGCGCTGCTTGACGGCGTTGACCGATTCCAGCGGCGCGCCGGACGTGTCCACCCTGCGGGTCTTCACCTCCACGAACACCACGGCCTGCCTGTTGATGGCGATCAGGTCGATTTCGCCCAGGGGGCAACGGTAGTTGCGTTCGACCACGGCGTAACCCTGCCGCTTGAGGTAGCGCTCGGCGAGATCTTCTCCGGCCTTGCCCAGGGACTTCCGGCCATCACCCATCCCTATTTCTGGCACCAAAGAGCGGCGCCGACAAGCCGTCCGGCACCGCCTGGACGGTGCGCGGCGCGCGCTGCTCCAGGGATTCCCGCACCGGCTTGAAGCTGCGGCGATGGGCCGGACAGGGGCCGTAGCGGTTCAAGGCGTCCGAGTGGCGGCGGCTGCGGTAACCCTTGTGGCTGGCGAAGCCGTACTCCGGGTATTGGGTGTCCAGCTCCACCATCATGCGGTCCCGGGCCACCTTGGCGATGATGGATGCCGCCGCGATGGAGAAGCACAGCCGGTCGCCGCCCTTGAGGGTCCGTTGCGCCGGCGCCGCGGTCCACGGGCCGCCGTCCTCCAGCAGACTGGCGGCGGGAATGCCGTAAGGGCCGTCGATCATGAGGTAGTCCGGCGTGACCATCAGGCCCCGGACCGCCCGGGCCATGGCCACGAGGCTCGCCCGCAGGATGTTGAGGCGGTCGATCTCGCCCGGACCGGCCACCCCCACGGCCCAGGACGCGGCCCGCTCCTTGATCCACTCGGCCAGGCGCTCGCGCTTCCGGGCGCTCAGGAGCTTCGAATCCCTGATGTCGGGGTTGAACGCGCCCGGCTCGAACACCACCGCCGCCGCCACCACCGGCCCCGCCAGGGGCCCCCGCCCGGCCTCGTCCACTCCAGCGATGCACCGGAACCCCCGGGAGAGGGCATCCGTTTCGTAGACGATGCCGTCGGGTCCACGACGTTCCGGAGCCAGCAGGCGGCCGGGACGGGGCGGTGCGGGGGCAGGGCTCTTCAAAGTCCGGTGCTCCCTTTCCGTCATTCCCGGTTTGCCCCTTTTGTCATTGCCGCGCCCCCTTTTCGTCATTCCCGCGAAAGCGGGAATCCAGGGGCGGGGGTGCGGGAATGACGGAAAGGGGCAAACCGGACTTTTGAAGAGTCCTGGGTGCGGGGGAGGTTCGTTTGCCGGGCATTCGAGGCGTATGATAAGAAATCGGCGTGAAAATCACCAGCGAAGAGGTCCGGCACGTGGCCACCCTCGCCCGCCTGGACCTCACTCCGGACGAGCAGGAACAACTCACCGGCCAGCTCGACCGCATCCTCGACTACATGGACAAGCTCAACGAGCTCGACACCGAAAGCGTCGAGCCCATGTCCCACGCGGTGGACGTGGTCAACGTCCTGCGCCCGGACCGGGCCGTCAACCAGCCGCGGACCGAGGACTTGCTGCGCAACGCCCCCGCCCGGGACGACGACTTCCTCAGCGTCCCGAAGATCATTGAATGACGGTACACGAACTTACCCTTCACGAGTTGCATGACCGGCTACGCAGCCGCGAGCTGAGCGCGGTCGAACTGGCGGAAGCGCTATTCGACCGCATCGAGGCCACTGACGGAACCATCGGCGCCTACCTCGCCGTGTGCCGCGAGCAGGGCATGGAAGACGCGCGACGGGCGGACGCCCGGCTCGCCGCGGGCGACGCGGACTCGAAGATCCTGGGCATCCCGGTGGCGCTGAAGGACGTGTTCCTCACCGAGGGCGTGCCCACCACCTGCGCCTCGAAGATCCTGCAGGGCTTCACCCCGCCCTATGACGGCACCGCGGTGCGGCGCCTCCGGGAAGCCGGCGCCGTGCTGCTGGGCAAGACCAACATGGACGAGTTCGCCATGGGCTCCTCCACCGAGAACTCCGGCTACGCCGTCACCCGCAATCCCTGGAAACCCGACCACGTCCCGGGCGGCTCCTCGGGCGGCTCCGCCGCCGCCGTGGCCGCCGGCCAGTGCGTCGCCGCCCTGGGCACCGACACCGGCGGCTCCATCCGCCAGCCGGCGTCCTTCTGCGGCGTCGTCGGGCTCAAACCCACCTACGGGCGAGTGAGCCGGTACGGGGTCGTGGCCTACGCCTCGTCCCTCGACCAGGTGGGGCCCATGACCCGGGACGTCACCGACTGCGCGCTGGTGCTGCAAGCCATCGCCGGCCACGACCCGGCGGACTCCACCTCGGTGGACGTGCCCGTGCCCGACTATGCCGGGGCGCTGACCGGCGACGTCAAGGGGCTTCGCATCGGCGTGCCGAAGGAATACTTCGCGGCGGGGCTCCAGCCCGAGGTGGAGGAAGCCGTGGGGCAAGGCATCCGGCAACTGGAAAAGGCTGGCGCCGTGGTGACCGAGGTCTCGCTTCCACGGAACGACTACGCCGTGGCCGCCTACTACGTCATCGCCGCCGCCGAGGCCAGTTCCAACCTCGCCCGCTACGATGGCATGCGTTACGGGCCGCGCGCGCCGGCGGAAGACCTGACCTCAACCTACACAAGGAGCCGCGCCCAGGGATTCGGACCGGAAGTGAAACGGCGGATCATGCTCGGCACCTACGTGCTCTCCGCCGGCTACTACGACGCCTACTACATCAAGGCGCAAAAGGTGCGCGCCCTGCTCAAGCAGGACATGGAGTCGGCCCTGAAAGACTGCGACGCCATCGTCGCCCCCACCTGTCCCACCACCGCCTTCAAGCTCGACGAGATGACCCACGACCCGCTGCAGATGTACCTCTCCGACATCCTCACCATCTCCGTGAACCTGGCCGGCCTGCCTGCGCTGTCGCTACCCTGCGGTTTCGACAACGCCGGCCTGCCCATCGGCATGCAAATCATCGGCCGGCACTTCGACGAAGCCACGGTGCTGCGGCTGGGATACGCCTTCGAGCAGGCGACGGCGTGGCACAGGCGGAGGCCGGAGATCCAGCGTCCCGCGCCTCAAGCCGGCTCCTGAATACGCGCACACCCTTATCCTCAAGCCGCAGAACGTTTTTTCGCGATCTGGCGGCTGGCGAGGGCAACAGCCGCCAACCTCCGGACCTCCTTCCAACACTCGGACGAGTGAAGCGCCTCTGCCGTCCAGTTGTCGGCATTCCCTGTGCCACTCATGCGATCCAGTTGCCGATCCAGGGCAATCAGCGCCGCGATCTCGCCGTGTGTCAGTTGGCCCCGCAACCCGCCGTCGCTGACCATGCGAAAGCCGTCGTCGTAGTCCAACGCCAACTCATCAACAGCCGCCTTGTCCCCAGCCGCTTCCAGAATTGCCAGTTGTTCGCCCGCGGGGAGGATGAGGTTCAAGACCGAGTCCCACAACGCTGACAACCGGCTCATCCCAGCCATCCTGCGTCACCCCGCTCCCAGGATCAGCGTCGCATGCATGGCCAGGCTGCCGCCGTGGCCGCTGATGATGCCGACCTTGGCGTCGGGGACTTGGCGTTCGGGCTCGACTTCGTTGCGGCGGAGTTGGCGGGCGCCTTCGGTGAGGTGCAGCATGCCTTCGAGGTGGGCCTGGGAGAGGAGGCCGCCGTGGGTGTTGAGGGGGATTTCGCCGCCGATGCCGATGCGGCCGTTCTTGACGAAGTCCTTGCCCTCGCCCTTTTCGCAGAAGCCGTAGTCTTCCAGAGTGATCATGGCGGTGATGGTGAAGCAGTCATAGAGCTCGGCGAAGTCCATGTCTTTGGGCTCCAGGCCGGCCATGTCGTAGGCCATGCGCGAGGACTTGCGCCCGCCCAGGGTGGTGAGGGTGGGGGCGTCCAGCAGGCTGAAGTGGGGGTGGTGCTGCCCCATTCCGAGGATCACCACCGGAGGCTTGGGGAAGTCCCTGGCGCGCTCCAGGCTCGTCACCAGCACGGCGCCACCGCCGTCTGACTCCAGCGAGCAGTCCAGCAGATGGAGCGGTTCGACGATCATGCGCGACTGCTGGTGGTCCTCCAGGGTGATGGGCTTGCGCATGGTGGCGTTGGCATTGAGCGATGCGTGCCGGCGGGTGGATATCGCGACCTCCGCCAGGTCTTCGCTGCGGGTACCGAATTCGTACATGTGGCGCTGGGCCGCCAGGGCGTGGCCGGCGGCGGCGGCGAAGTGGCCCCAGGGCCGCTCCCAGTGCTCGTCGCCTCGGCGGATGGGGTATCCGGGGGTGGCGTCGCCGGTGGAACGTTTGCGCGCGTGCACGCACAGCACCGTGCTGCACATGCCCGCGTCGATGGCCATGACGGCGTGCTGCACCATGGCGATGGGTGTGGCGCCGCCCAGGGCCAGGTCGGTGGCGTACACCGGGGTGATGCCGGCCATGTGCGCCAACCGCACGGCGTAGCTCCGATGCGCGTCGTTCAGTGGCTGGTTGGTGAGAAACCCGTCCACCGCGTCGCCGCGGATGCCGGCGTCGTCCAGGCACGCGCGGATGGCCTCCAGGTGCAGCGAGTGCGTGGTGCCGTCCGGCCGCTTGCCCACCTGCGTTTCTCCCACGCCGGCGATGGCGTACTTGCCCGCGAGATTGGCCATGTTTCCTCCTTGCCGGGGCGAAGCCCCTAGGCGGCAGAAATGACTGTGAGACCCGTAACAGCAAACTGCAAATGCCGTCAAGAATGATCCCGGCCTTCGACCTTTGGTTCTTGTCGTCGTCATTCCCACGGAAGGGGAAATCCGAGTGGGGTGAGGCGGGGACCACGCCGCCCTCCCACCCCTGGATTCCCGCCCCCGATCGGGGTCGAGGGCAAGCTTTTGCGGGGATGACGACTCGTAAGCTCCCTGCCCGAAAAGTCCTGACACCGAGATTCTTGGCGCCATGGCCCGCCAACCACGGGCGATTCGCACGGTGTCTGTCCGAAGATTTGCGACACCGCCAGGGAAAAAGAAAGTCGGAAGGGCGCACAGGACTATTCACGTCGCCGGCGCCGGCGCGGCTCGATTGCGGCACTCCGACCTATCTGTTACCCCAGCGAGACCATGAGTTACGAAACGGTCATCGGGCTGGAGGTGCACGCGCAACTCCTCACCGAATCCAAGATCTTCTGCGGTTGTTCCACGCGTTTCGGAGAGGCTCCGAACCGCAACACCTGCCCGGTTTGCATGGGGTTTCCGGGGGTGCTGCCGGTGCTGAACCGCAAGGTAGTCGAGCATACCATACGCACTGGACTGGCTACCCACTGCGCCATCGCCGGGCACAGTCGCTGGGCGCGCAAGAACTACTTCTACCCGGACCTGCCCAAGGGCTATCAGATCAGCCAGTACGAACTGCCGCTGTGCACCGGCGGGCACGTGGACGTGAGCGTGGACGGCGCCGCGAAGCGGGTGCGGCTGACGCGCATCCACATGGAAGAGGACGCCGGCAAGAACATCCACGACGCCCGCGGCGACCACAGCCTCGTGGACCTGAACCGGGCGGGCGTGCCGCTCATGGAGATCGTGAGCGAGCCCGACATGCGCAGCCCGGACGAGGCCGGCGACTACCTCCGGACCCTGCGGTCTATCCTGGAATACCTCGAGGTGTGCGACGGCAACATGGAGGAAGGCAGCTTCCGTTGCGACGCCAACGTGTCGCTCCGGCCCGAGGGGGACGACGAGCTGGGCGTCAAGGTGGAGATCAAGAACCTGAACTCCTTCAAGGCGGTGGAAAAGGCGCTGGAGTACGAGATCCGGCGCCAGGGACAAGCACTGTCGGAGGGACAAACGGTAGCGCAGGAGACGCGCCTTTGGGATCCCGACGCCGAGGTCACCCGGTCCATGCGCTCCAAGGAGCATGCCCACGACTACCGCTACTTTCCCGACCCGGACCTGCTGCCGCTGGAGATCGGCGAGGAGTGGGTCTCGGAGATCCGCGCCACCCTGCCCGAACTGGCGCAAGAGCGCCGGAACCGCTTTGTGGAAGAGTACGCGTTGCCCGCCTACGACGCCGGCATCCTCACCCAGCGGCGCGACGTGGCCGACTATTTCGAGGCCGCGGTCCGGGCTCACGCCAATCCCAAGGCCATCGCCAACTGGCTCATGGGCGACCTGTTCCGGGTGCTCAAGGAACGCAAGCTGGACGCCGCGCTACGCATCGAGCACTGGCCGATTGCGGCCACGGACCTGGCGCGTATGGTGCAACTGGTGGACGAGGGAACCATCAGCGGCAAGCTCGCCAAGACCGTCTTCACCGAGATGCTGGAGAACGGCAAGGGTCCCGATGCCGTGGTCAAGGAGAAGGGCCTGGAGCAGGTATCCGACACCGGCGCGCTGGACGCTGCGGTGGACGAAGTGGTGACGGCATGCGCAGCCCAGGTGGAAGAGTACCGGGCCGGCAAGGAGAAGGTCTTCGGGTTCCTGGTGGGTCAGGTGATGAAAGCCACCCGCGGCAAGGCCAATCCGCAGATGGTCAACGAGATTCTCCGGAGCAAGCTTCAGGACTGATCGATCCCCGGCTTCACTGAATGTCGAGCGCGGTAGTCCGTGTCAGGTGCGGTAATCCGAATTGATGCGCACGTACTCGTGGCCCAGGTCGGAGGTCCACACGGACGTGCGGGCGTCGCCCATGCCGAGATTGATGCGCACGGTGAAGGACGGGCGCTGCATGACCTTGGCGGCGGCGGACTCGCGGGTGCCGACGGCGAGGCCGCGGCGTACCACCTTGACGTTGCCCAGGGCCACGTCGATGGTTTCCTCCACCACGGGCACGCCGGCGTTGCCGATGGCCATCATGAACCGGCCGATGTTGGGGTCCTGGCCGAAGAAGGCGGTCTTGACGAGCTTGGAGTTGGCCACGGTGAAGGCCACCTTGCGAGCCTCGCCCGCGGTCCGGGCGCCGTCCACCCGGATCTCCACCAGCTTCGTGGTGCCTTCGCCGTCGGCCACGATCTTGAGCGCCAGTTCCTTCATCACCCGCGTCATCTCCCGCTCCAACACGTCCTCGCCCTCGCCGCCGCGGGTGATGCGAGGGTTTCCGGCAACGCCATTGGCCAGGCACAGCACCGTATCGTTGGTGCTGGTGTCGCCGTCCACGGTGATGGCGTGGAACGTGGCGTCCGTGGCCCGGCGCACCATGGGGCGCAGCGCGGCCGGGGCGATGGCGGCGTCGGTGAGCACGTAGCACAGCATGGTGGCCATGTTGGGGGCGATCATGCCGGCGCCCTTGGCGATACCGGCGAGGTGGACGGTGCGGCCGCCCACTCGGCAGGTGGCCGCCGCGATCTTGGGGCCGTTGTCCGTGGTCATGATCGCATGGGCGGCGTCCTGAAGGGTATTGGGCGAGAGCGCCGCGGCGGCGGCGGCGATGCCCCGGGCGATCCTTTCCATGGGCAGGCGCACGCCGATGATGCCTGTGGACGATGGCAGCACCCGGCCTGCGTCGATGCCCAGCCGCCGCCCGGCCTCGGCGCACATGGCAGCGGCGTCCTGGAGCCCGCCCGGACCGGTGCAGGCATTGGCGTTGCCGCTGTTGACCACCACCGCCTGAAGCTGCCCCGAGCGCATGTGTTGCGCGCCCACGGTGATACTCGGACTCTTGATGCGGTTCCGGGTGAACGCCGCGGCCGCGGCGGCCGGACCCTCGGAGACGATGAGCGCCAAGTCGTTGCGCCCGCTCTGCTTGATGCCGCATGCCACTCCGGCGAACCGGAAGCCGGGCACGCCGGTGGGAACCTTCACTTGCCGTGGCATCGCTTGTACTTCTTCCCGCTGCCGCACGGACATGGCGCGTTGCGGCCCACCTTGTCGCCGTCCCGGCGCACCGTGGAGACGCGTTCCGGACCCTCTCCGTCTCCGTGACTCAACGTCATCCGGCTCGGTGCCGGCCGCGCTTCCAATTCTTCCAACCCGGCCGCGGAACTTTCGTGGTCGACCTCCACGGTGAAGATCTTTCCAACCACGTCCTCCTGAATGCGGTCGGACATCTCCTGGAACAGCTCATAGCCCTCCCGCTGGTACTCATGCAGCGGGTTCTTCTGGCCGTAGCCGCGCAGGCCGATGCCCTCCTTCAAGTGATCCATGTTGAGGAGGTGATCCTTCCACAGGACGTCGATGGTCTGGAGCATGATGAGCTTCTCAAGCTGGCGCATCAACTCCGGGCTCAGTCGCTCTTCCTTGTCGGCGTGGCTTTCCCGGACCAGATCGACGACCTTCTCCTCGATCTCCTCGGCGGTCACGGCCTCCAACTCCTCGGGCGTGAACTCCAGACGCACATTGAAGCGCCCCCGGAGGCTCTCGGTCAGGCCCGCGAGATCCCACTCCGACGCCATGGCCTGTTTGTCCACGAAACGGTCCACCGTCTCCTCGGCAAGCTGGGTGGCCATCTCGAGCACCTCGTCCTTGAGCTTGTCCCCCGCGAGCGCGTCCCGGCGCTGCCCGTAGACCACCTCGCGCTGCTTGTTCATGACATCGTCGTATTCCAGCAAGTGTTTGCGTATGTCGAAGTTGTGGGCCTCCACCTTCTTCTGCGCATTCTCGATGGCCCGGCTCACCAGCCCGTGCTCGATGGGCACCCCCTCCTCCATGCCCAGCCGGTTCAGAATCCCCTGCATGCGGTCGGCGCCGAAGATGCGCATGAGGTCGTCTTCCAGCGAGAGGAAGAACCGCGACGCGCCCGGGTCGCCCTGGCGTCCGGCGCGGCCGCGCAACTGGTTGTCGATGCGCCGGCTCTCGTGCCGCTCGGTGCCGAGGATGTGCAGCCCGCCCGCGGCCACCACCTTCTCGCGTTCCGCGGCCGAGCCCGCATCGTAGCCGGCCAGGATTTCGTCGTAGCGGTTGCTGTAGGCCTCGGGGGCCTTTTCCAACTCCTCGCGCACCTCCTCCACGGCCTGCACGTATTCCTGGCGCTTGGACTCGTAGGCATCGTGGGCCGCCCGGCTCTCCTTCTCGTAGGGTATCCGCAGCGCCTCGCAATGGGCTTCGGCGTCCTCGAAAGCGGCGCGGTTGGCCTCGAACGCCTGCACCAGGGCCGCTTCCTCGCCCTGGGCCACCACCGAGCGGGTGACCACGAATTCGTATTCCTCCAGCCGCTGCTCGTAGAAACGGCGGCTGTCGTCAATGGCCTCCAGGAGTTGCGGTCTCTGGCCGTCGGCGTCCTGCCAGCGCTCGACAAAGGAGCCGAACGCCTGGCTGGCCTCGCTGAATTCGCGCCGGGCGGACTCGTCCACGCCGTTATGGGCCAACACCGCCTCGTCGAGGGTCTCCTTCATCTCGACGTAGGACTCCGGGATATTGCGGTAGCTGTGCAGTGCGTCGATGAGCTGGGACGAGGAAACCTCTTCGTACTCCTCCCGCAGATCCCGGAACGGCGACAGCGCCATGAGTCGGTTCTGGATTTCGGTGAAGCTCCGCAACGCCTCGCCGCGCTGGTTCTCGTACACTTCCGTCTCCGCCTTGTAGCGCTCGGTGACCTGCCGCATTCGCTCGTCGTATTTTTCCTTCAGCTCGCGCAGCGCGTCCTCGTAGCGTTGTTGTCCCTGGAGGGGCAGCTTGGCGGCGCGGGTGATCCACTCGTTCTCCATGTCGGAACGCGCCAGGAACTCCGGGTTCCCCCCGAGCAGGATGTCGGTGCCGCGGCCGGCCATGTTGGTGGCGATGGTGACGGCGCCGAACCGTCCGGCCTGGGCGATGATGGACGCTTCGGCCTCGTGGTTCACCGCGTTGAGCACGTTGTGCTTGACCTTCCGCTTCTTGAGCATGGACGAGAGAAGCTCCGACTTCTCCACCGACACCGTGCCCACCAGCACGGGCTGCCCCTTGGCATGGGACTCCACGATCTCCTCCACCACGGCTTCGTACTTTTCCTTTTCGGTGCGAAACACGACGTCGGCGTGGTCCATGCGCACCATGGGCCGGTGGGTGGGCACCACCACCACGTCGAGGTCGTAGATCTTCTTGAACTCGGGGGCCTCCGTATCGGCCGTGCCGGTCATGCCCGCGAGCTTGGTGTACATGCGGAAATAGTTCTGGATGGTGATGGTGGCGAGGGTCTGGTTCTCCTCGCGGATGCGCACGCCCTCCTTGGCCTCCACCGCCTGATGCTGCCCGTCGGACCAGCGCCGCCCCGGCATGAGCCGGCCCGTGAATTCGTCGACGATGATGATCTCGCCGTCCTTGACGACGTAGTCCACGTCCCGCCTGAAGATGTTGTGGGCCTTGAGGGCCTGGTTGACGTGATGCAGCGTGTCGATGTGGCGCGGGTCGTAGAGGTTGTGCACTCCAAGCAGCCGCTCCACCTTGGCCACGCCGCCGTCGGTGAGGGCCACGGTCTTGGCTTTCTCGTCGATGGTGTAATCGCCTTGGGCCAGGATGGCCTCCCGGTCTTCCTGGGACGGGTCGCCCTGGATCACCGCGCCGCGCTGCAGCTTGGGAATGATGCGGTTCAGCGTGTAGTACTTGTCGGTGGATTCCTCGGCCGGACCGGAAATGATGAGCGGGGTGCGCGCCTCGTCGATGAGGATGTTGTCCACCTCGTCCACCACCGCGAAGTGGAGCTCCCGCTGGACGTACTCTTCCAGCGCGAACTTCATGTTGTCGCGCAGGTAGTCGAAGCCGAACTCGTTGTTGGTGCCGTAGGTGATGTCCGCCCGATAGGCCTGTTGGCGCGACACCGGCCGCAGGTTGAGGTAGCGGTAGTCCTTGGTGATGAAGGTGGGGTCGAACTGGTAGCTGGCGTCGTGCACGATGGACGCCACCGACAGCCCCAGGGCGTGATAGATGGGGCCCATCCACTGCACGTCGCGCCGGGCCAGGTAGTCGTTGACCGTGATCAGGTGCACGCCCTTGCCGGTGAGCGCGTTCAGGTAGAACGCGAGGGTGGCCACCAGCGTCTTGCCCTCGCCGGTCTTCATCTCGGCGATCTTGCCTTGGTGCAGCACCATGCCGCCGATCAACTGGGCGTCGAAATGGCGCAACCCGATGGTGCGCCGGGAAGCCTCCCGGGTGGCCGCGAACGCCTCCGGGAGGAGAGCATCGAGGGGCTCGCCGTCCCCGAGACGGCGCCGGAACTCGTCCGTCTTCTCCTGCAACTCCGCGTCCGTCAGCTTCTCGAACGCCGGCTCCAGCCCGTTGATCTGCTCCACCACGGGCTTGAAACGCTTGATCTCGCGGTCATTCTTGGTGCCGAAGACCTTCTTGATGATGTCGTTGCCGAACATGCCTTCAGGATAGCGATTCCGGGGGCGAGTTGCAATTTTAGGAAGTGGCGTGACTCGAAAAGTGAGGCGACTCGAATGGACGTGGAATGTCCAGCTTGATACCGGAACTGTCCTCTGCCTGTTTCCCTTGACTGCCTTTCGCTACGATTCGAAAAACCCGGCAGGCTACGCGTCCGGGTAAGGGCGACCGATTGGTCGCCGTCGCGGTCGGTCACGGTTACAGGCCGGTCACGGTACTTGCGGCGCAGGCTTCCGGACGCGTGATTCGGCGCCCACCAGTTCGTTGCCCAACTCCTTGCCGCAGCTCGGGAAGTGGCCGAAGACCTGGTCCCAGACCTCGCGCGTCTCCATGCAGAGGTAGATGGGCACCAGCGGGGCGGCCTCGCGGATCCATTGGCGCATCTTGCGGTACATGGCGACGCGGAGGGGCTGGAAGTAGCGCATCTTGCCGTCGGGGCACGGGACCTGCTCGCCGGAGAGGATGCGGGTGGCGGGGAAGCGCTGGCGCATGACGCGCTTCAGTGACGGGGTGGTGCGCAAGACGCCCATGCTGGTCCAGGCCATGCGCCGGTGGTCCAGGCGGACGAAGATCTGGTGCAGCAGGTCGCGGTAGTCTTCCTCCCAGCCGGGGTACTCCACCATGGGGTCGAAATGGAAGCCCAGCTTGTAGCCGGCCTGCTGGCAGCGCCAAGCGGCGTCCAGACGCTCTTCCAGCGAGGCGGTGAGCCCCTCGTCCGCGTCGATGACGGCTTGGGGGTTCATGGACCACGACACCACCACCCGCTCCTTGGGGTCGAGGCCCAGGAGGCCGTCCACGTGGTCGCTCTTGGTCTTTAGCTCCAGCAGCACGTTGGGCTGCTCGGCGAAGAACGGCACCGTGGTCTCGGCGAAACCGATGAGGGGCTCCAGCGCCAGGCTGTCGGTGATCTCGCCAGTGCCGATGCGGAAGAAGTAGTCCCGGTGCTTCGCCAGCAGGTCCCGTGTTTCCGCCACGAGGTCGTCGACGTTGCTGAACACCTTGAGGGCGGGGTTCTCGGCGAGATAGTCCTGCAGGTAGCAGTAGCTGCAGTCCATGGGGCAGTTGCTGGCGAAATTGATGATGAAGTAGTTGCAGCAGACTTGACCGTCGCTACCCGGGCATACCTTGAGGAACTTCCCCTTGTGGCGCGCCAGCAGCAGGTCGCGCTTGCCCCGGGTGATGGGATCGTCGCCGCCATCGAGATTCGCCCAGTGGCGTTGCGGATCCGGGACCGTGATGAACGGCACGTCCGGCAGCGCCCTCCGGAGGTTGTCGAAGATGACCGATTCCTCGGAGCCGCTCTCCACGAGGACCCTTTCAGGCCGATACGCCTGCACCCTCGTTCCCCTCCATGAGCGCGAACACCTCCCGGGCGGTTTCGTCGTCCGCCAGGGATTCCACCTCCCGGGCCAGCCGGGCCAATGCTTCCACGCCGCCAGCCTGCAACTCCACCTTGAGTCCGCCTTCGAGTCCCGGCGCCACCGTGATGCGGATGCGCGGATCTAGCTTCAGGCTCCGAAGCCGGCCGCGAACCTCGTCCTCGACCCGGGTCAAACGCGGATAACGGAGCCGCCGCAGGGCCTCCTTGGCGTGCTTGAGCCTGTCGTTGCGGCTCATGCGGCTGTCCGCCAGGGTCGGTGCCAACTCCTTGCCGTGGATGACGGATGCGACGGAGCACACGTCCCGCAGCGAAATCTCCACACACCAGTCCAGGAAGTCGTTGAAGTGGTTGCCGCCGAGACGAAGGCCGCGGGCGAGCTCCAGGAGCGCCCGCTGATCCTCCCCGCCGAGCGCCAGCCATCGCTCCACGGCTTGGGCGTGAATGCCGCGCTCCCGGCCGTAGGCCGTGATTTCTTCGTACCGTCCCATCTCATCCACGGGTGGTTCCGAGCAACGACGTACCCAGAATGCCCTTCGCCGCCCTCCGTCACTCCGGCGCCTCTCCTGTCACGCCTCTTCCGTCATTCCCCCGGCCCCGCCGTCACTTCCCGTCCCTACCCCTGAAACGCCCGATACGCGTTCGGGACTCCAAAGCGGGCGGCCCGGCGCAGCCGCTCCTCGTACTCTCGCGCCATGGCTTCGTTGCCGCGCTTGCGGAACCCTCGAGCCAGAATCGTAACCTTTTTGGCCATGGCCTCCAAGGCCCATCCGGCCTTCTCCGGGTCGAGACCGGCCTCGATGAGGTTGGCGATGGCCTGGACCCGATAGCGGTCAAACCCCCAGGTGGAGCGGGATAGCTGGTCCGCGTGCCCACCCCGTTTGGTGACCAGCGCCTCGGGAATGAGTGGCACCTCCGTGTCCCGGGAGATGCGCAGCCACAGGTCGTAGTCCTCGCACACGGGAAAGGACGCATCGAAGCCTCTTGCCCGCTCGAAGAGATCCCGACGCATCATCACCGCCGACGGGCTCACCAGGCAGAGTTCGAGGCTGGCGCGGAAGATATCCCCTGACGGCTTGCGGTGCCGCTCTCTGGGGTTCACGCGCTTGCCGCGGCGGATCCAGATCTCGTCGGTCTGGCAGATTGCGACCTCCGGGTTGCGGTCCATGAAGTCGCCTTGCGTTTGCAGCTTGCGCGGATGCCAGAGATCGTCGGAGTCCAGAAACGCCAGGCGCGCGCCGGAAGCACGGGAGGCTCCCAGGTTCCGCGCCGCGGCCACGCCCGCGCGATCCTGGGTCAGCACGGTGAGCCGGGCGCCATAGTCGCGCAGCGCGCGCGGGGTCTCGTCCGTGGAGCCGTCGTCGACGACGATCAATTCGTAATCGCTGGTAGTCTGCGCCAGCACCGAGTCTACGGCATCCCGAAGCATCGGCCAGCGATTGCAGGTGGGGATGACTACGCTGACTGACACGCGCCTGTCGTCCAGGAGCTTGCGCTCACCGTCACCGGCGCCCGGCAACGCCGGCCAGAGCCCAGGAGCCTGCGGCGCAGGCTCCTAGACAAACCCCTCCATCTTCTTGAAGAACTGGTTCACCATCATCTTGCCGACGCCCCCGAGCATGCGCTGGCCCACGCCGGCGATGAGGCCGCCGATCTTGGCGTCGGTGCTGTAGCGGAGCGTGGTCGCCGCGTCGCCGTTTTCCTCCAGGTCGATGACCAAGTCCCCCTGCATGAAACCCGGGCCGCCGGAGCCCGAGCCGCTCAACACGTAATGGCTCGGAGCCTGCCGGTCCTTGATGGCGACCTTGGCCTTGTAGGTACCCTTGACCGCGGCGATGCCGACCTTGACCGTGGCTTCGTACTCGTCCGGGGCGGTCTCCTCCATGCCCTCACAGCCGGGCATGCACTGAGCCATGACCTTGGGATCCTGCAATATCTCCCAGATGCGCTCGCGCGGCGCGTTGAATTGATAGCTGCCTTCGATCTTCATGAACTCCTCCTTGAGAAACTTGAGCCGGGAATCTTAGCAGCATTTGCGCCAAGGCAGAAAAGGGGCGAGCCTGACCAACAGGCTCGCCCCTTTCGTTTCAAGCGCCCCGACGTCCGCGCGGCATGGCGAAGCCGGTACGGCGCGCTACTTGAGCGCCTTCTTGAAGACTTCGGCGTTGGCCTGGATCAGTTCGAACTGGGTCTGCATCACGGACAGCCAGTCGTCGCCGTAGACGGGCAGCGTCTTGGCTTTCATGCCCTTGAACGCGGCCTGAGTCTCGGGGTCCTCAATGGCATCACGGAACGCCTTGATAAGGACCGCCATGCGATCCTTCGGCGTCTTCGGAGGCGCGGCCACCACACGGCTGGCCGCCAACACACTCAGTTGAGGAAATCCGAGCTCGCCCACCGTGGGAACGTCCGGGTGCCGTGGGTCGCGCTCGTCAAGATAGACCCAAGTAGGGACGAGCGATCCGTCGTTGACGTAGGCCATCTGACCCGGTGAGTCCAGCCCCAGGCCACGGGCATGCCCTTCGCCGCGGACAATCGCCATGTTCGAGGCCGGAGCCCCGCCGTAGCCCATGATGAATTTGGGCTTGAACTTCATGGTCGACGCCGTCAGCGCGGCGGTAACCCAGCCGGTGGTGCCGTAACCCGACTCGGTGATCAGCACTTCCTCGGCGTTCTGAAAATCCTGGAGTGTTCGGAGATTGTACTGTTTTCCCGCCGCCCAGACGTACTGGCCCGCGGAAATACGTCCTATCCAACTGAACTCCTTGAGCTTGTATTGCGTCTCCTTGAACAACTGGCTGACGATGGCGCCGGGCAGGTTGACAATGCCGATGGTGTAGCCGTCCGGCTTGGCCTTGGCGAGCAGGTTCCACGAGATGATTCCCCCCGCCCCCGGCACGTTCCGGATGATGATATTGACCCCGAGCTTCTTCCTCATCACCTTGGCCACCGCCCGGCTGTGGAGGTCGAACCCACCGCCCGGCGACGCATTGATCAGCCAAGTGATGGTCTTGTTCGGATATTTGTCAGCATCGGCCGCCAGAGAGCCTTGTGCGGCCGCCAAAACCAGCAAGGTCGCTGCCAAAACCACCAAACCGTACCGGCGTATCATAGTGTACCTCCTGCAAATCGTGGACATGAGAGCCTGCTTGCTCCTACCGTACGGGAACCTGGAAGTCCGCGACGCTACCATGCGTCCGCGCGACATGTCAACGGCGCGCAACGGGGCGGTTCAAAACGGATCCGGCGCGTCGCGCTTGCGGCGGCATTGTTTCCATCGCCGGGTTGAACCGGCTCAGGGCAGCTCTGATCGATGGCTGCCCTAAAGAATCCCGAAACGAGGCCGATGTGTCCTTACGAGATCGTTCAGTTCGATTTTGTTTGACATTCCCGGCATTTCCTGGTGCTGTATCCAAATCAGCCCCTCGCCGGGAAAACCGGCCCGGGGAGGACGCCATGAGCCTGATCGCCACCGAAATCTACGACGCACTGATCGAAGCCGGAGCTTCCGAGGAAAAAGCGAGGGCAGCCGCGGTAGCCGTGCCCGTCGCCAGCCAAATGGTGACCAAGGACGACCACAACGAAATGCGCGTCGAAAACCGGCAGGATTTCGACGACTTCAGAACTGCGGCGAACCGTGAATCCGCGGAGTTCAGATCCGGGATGAGAGCCGACTTCGCGGAGTTCAGGTCCGAGACGAAGGAGGACTTGGCAGAGTTCAAATCCGAGATGACGGAGAGCTTCGCGGGGTTCAAATCAGAGATGAAGGATGGCTTCGCAGAGTTCAAGTCCGAAGTGAAAGAGGACCTGGCAGGGTTCAAATCAGAGATGAAGGAGAGCTTCGCGGAGTTCAAATTCGAGATGAAGGATGGCTTCGCGGAGTTCAAGAGTGATGTAAGACACGACTTGGCTGTCGTAAAACTCGCCACGCTCACCATCGGGCCAGCCGTTCTGGCTCTGCTGGTCAAGCTTGCCTTCTTTCCATGACCGAGCCGCTTGGCTGAACACAGGCTCGCGCCTCCAGCCCTTCGGAGAACGGCTTGCCACAATCGGCCAAAACTGACCTCCAGCCTGCGCGCCCATCCGTCGCGGAGCCGGTCGGCAGCCAGGTCTCGACCGCCCGTTGGCTGCTCTACCGCGTGTGGGAGGGACTGTGGCGCTTGCTCGTCCAGGTCATGCGGGTGATGCCGCCACACTGGTTCATGCGTTTGTTCGCCCCTGTGCTCAGGTGCTTGACCAGGTGTGCGGTCTCGCGCCAGCGCATCGTGTCCGTGATGGACGCGGCCTTCGGCGACGCCTACACCCCGGCGGCCAAGCGCGGTCTGGCCCGGGGCGTGCAACTGCGCATCGCGGAAAACGTTCTCGACTGCCTCTTGCAGATGGGCCATCCCAAGCGGCTGGCCGCCGTCCTCGACGTTCAGGGCCGGGAACACCTGGAGGCAGCCTTGGCCAAGGGGCGCGGCGCCATCGCGTTGAGCTTCCATCTAGGCAACTTCGTGCTTCTCACCGCCGCCATGGGAGTGATCGGTCATCCGACCCATGGCCTGCTGCGCTTCCTGGACGACGAGCGGCTGATGCGCCTGGTGCGGTACCACAGCCGCTCGTTCTTCACGCAACTCATCCCCTCCCTGCCCCGCCGTGAGGCAGTCAAGCGGATCCTGGGCGTGCTCCGCCGGAACGGCACCGTCCTGATGCTGGGGGACAACCTCAAGCGCGGCGAGCTGGAATCCACCCTGTTCGGCCAGCCGGTAAGAACGGCCCGCGGCGTCGTGAGCCTCGCGCTGCGCACGCGCGCGCCCGTGTTGCCCGTCTACTTGGTGCGAAGCTACTCCGGGAAGCTGCAACTGGTCATCGAACCGGAGCTGAAAATGGAGCGAACCGGGGACCTGAACGCCGACGTGGGCGCCAACACCCGCCAGATCATGGGCGTGCTGGAAAACCTCGTGCGCCGCTATCCGGATCAATGGTATTGGCTCACGGTGAAACTGGCTCGCACACGCGAGACGCCGCCGCGAGGTCAGGCGGCGTGACCATTCGGGTAGTTCCATCCGGAACCTTCCTTGACACCCCGGTGGGCAATGGTAGAGTCCCCCTATAGTTTGGCCATGTTCCGTCATTGCGGCGGGAATCAGAGCAAAGAGAACAAAGGAGTCATCCATGCAAGGCGGACCCGAGGGCCCCTGGGGCCGGCGGCGACAGAGCGGCCCCGACTGGGAGGACCTGCTTTCCCGGTTGCCGCAGTTGCCCGGTTTCCTGAAGTCGGGGGTACCCCTCCTGATCGGCGGGGCCATCATCCTCATCTGGCTGGCCAGCGGTTTCTACACCATCCAGCCCGGTGAGGAAGGCGTGGTGACGCGCTTCGGCAAGGTCACGCGCATCGCCACTGCCGGCCTGAACTACCACATTCCGTGGCCCATCGAGGAGCTGCGCAAGGTCAACGTGGCGGAGATCCGCCGCCTTGAAGTGGGCTTCCGCAGCAACCCGGTGCGACCGAACCTGGTGCGCCTCATTCCTGCGGAGTCGTTGATGCTCACCGGTGACGAGAACATCGTCAGCGCCCAACTCACGGTCCAGTACGTGATCAAGGAACCGGAGAAGTTCCTGTTCAAGCTCCGGGATCCGGTGAACACGTTGCAGGCGGCCACCGAGGTGGCGCTGCGCAGCCGGGTGGGCAACACCACCATCGAGGAGGTCCTGACGGTAGGCCGCGACCGGGTGCAGAACGAGACCCAGGCTTTCCTGCAGGAGCTGATGGACACCTACCAGTCGGGCGTTCAGATCACCGAGGTCAAGCTCCAGACCGTCGAGGCCCCAAGCCAGGTCAAGGACGCCTTCGACGAAGTGGTGCGGGCGCGCGAGGACCGTGAGAAGCTCATCAACCAAGCGCGCGGCTACCGCGAGGACTTGATCCCCAAGGCCAGGGGCGAAGTCCAGGAAATCCTCCAGGCGGCGGAAGCCTACAAGCAGGAGCGGACGTTGAGGGCCACCGGCGACGGCGCGCGCTTCACCTCGGTGCTGACCGAGTACCGCAAGGCTCCCGAGGTAACGCGCGAGCGCATGCACCTCGAGTCCATCGAGCGCGTGCTCCCCAAGGTCGACAAGATCATCGTGGACGCCCAGGGGGCCAAGAACATCGTGCCGCTCTTGCCGCTCAAGGGCATGGCGGGCTTTCCGGCAATGGGAGGCAAGCAATGAACCGTTCGTACGTCACCGGCATCCTCGTCGGGGCCATCGTGGTGGTGCTGCTGTTCCCGCCCGTGCGCCCGTTCTTCGTCGCGGGCGAGTGGCAGCAGGCCATCGTCACCCAGTTCGGCAAGTTCAAGCGCGCGGTTCAGGAGCCCGGACTCCACTGGAAGACACCGCTGGTGGAAGCCGTCACCATGTACGAGCGGCGTATCCTCGCCAGTGACGCCCAGCCCCGGGACTATCTGACCCTGGACAAGAAGCGCGTCATCGTGGACCACGTGACCCGCTGGCGCATCAGCGACCCCTTCCAGTTCTTCAAGACCGCGCTGACCGAGCAGCGTGGGAGATTGTTGCTCGACGACATCGTGTTCTCCGAACTGCGCCAGGAACTGGCATCGCGCAACTTCGCCGACATTATCGCGGACCAGCGGGAAGCCGCCATGGAGGCGGTAGCCAAGCGTTCGGCCGAGAAGGCCAGGAGTGAGTACGGCGTCACCGTAGTGGATGTCCGGGTGAAACGCGCGGACCTCCCCTCGGAGGTCCAGATGAGCGTGTTCGAGCGCATGCGCGCGGAGCGCGAGCGCATCGCCAAGCGCTACCGATCCGAGGGCGAGGAGGAGTCCAAGAAGATCCGCGCCCAGACCAACAAGGAAAAGACCATTCTTCTGGCAGAAGCCTACCGCGAGAGCCAGACGCTGCGCGGCGAGGGCGACGGCGAGGCCACGGCCATCTACGCGACCTCCTACGGACAGGACCCCGAATTCTACGGCTTCGTCCGCAGCCTCGAAGCCTACGAGAAGTTCCTGCCGGAGAAGAGCACCGCGATCCTGTCGGAAGAGTCGCGGCTGTTCCGGCACCTCGCGAGCGCACAGGTGGGCGGCATGCCGGCAGGCGCCGAACCGGCAGATGCGCCGGCGGTGGACGATGCGCCGGCGGAGAACGCGCCGGCAGGCGACGTACAAGCGGCGCGCGCTGCTGAATTGGCGCCAGCGCCAGCGGACGCCGGCATGTCCGCCGCCGAATCAAGGCCATAGCGCGGCCGTCCACACCCCTCGCCTGCGCCTCGCTACCCACTGAAGCACGGGATCCAGACACCACACTAGTCGTCCGGAGCCCGCTGGCAAGCTCATGGCAGGCGCACGGCGCGTCTGGGGGTTGTCGGCGGGCGAGCCGAGTCGCACGACCTGGAGAACAAGCATGAAGATCGAAAGCCTGGGCAACTTCGAGCGCGTGGATCGGAACGCGGAAGTGATGGACACGCCTTACGACCGCTGGGTGGTGTCCCAGGGGGTGGACGTGATCCGGGGCTACTTCGTCGAGGACCTCAAGGACGTGCCGATGAAGTGGTGGGACCGCAAGGGCGGCCACGGAGTCTACATCAACCTGGAAGGAGCCGGCTATCTGGACGATGCCTTCGTGGTTTCGATCCCGCCGGGCAAGAGCCTCAACCCGGAGAAGCACATCTACGACGAACTCGTCTACGTGCTGGCCGGCCGCGGCGCGACCACGCTGTGGCAGAGCAACGGCAAGGGACAGAGCTTCGAGTGGCAGGAGGGAAGCCTCTTCGCCATCCCGGTGAACGCCACCTACCAGCACTTCAACGGCTCGGGCGACCGGGAGGCCAGGCTCCTGGGCGTCACCAACGCGCCGCTGGTCTACAACATCTTCCACAACGAAGAATTCGTCATGAACAATCCCTTCACCTTCAGGGACCGGTTCGATGACGACCAGGACTTTCGCGGCCACGCGCGTCTCTACAACGACCGTGTGCTGGAAACCAATTTCATTCCCGATGTGGCCAACATCGAGCCCATCGCCTGGGAGGCCCGCGGCAAGGGAAGCCGCACCGTGTTCTTCGAGCTGGTGAACAGCCACATGGGCGCCCATGTCTCCGAGTTCCCGGTGGGACGCTACAAGAAGGCTCACCGGCACGGCCCCGGCGCCCACGTGATGATCCTGTCCGGCGAGGGCTATTCGCTAATGTGGCCCGAGGGCGAGGAGAAGCAGCAGTTCATCTGGAAGCCCGGCTCCCTCGTCGTGCCCCCCGAAGGCTGGTTCCACCAGCACTTCAACTCCGGCCCCCAACCCGCCCGCTACCTCGCCCTCAAGATGCTCAGCCGCATGTTCAAGCTCGTCCCCGGCCCCATCCAGTCCGACGTCCCCCTGAACCAGGGCGGCTGGCAGATCGAGCACGAGGACGAAGACGAGGACGTCATCCAGCTCTTCGTGGACGCCTGCGGCCGCTCCGGCGCCAAGGTGGACATGGCCCACATCCTGGAACGGCAGGGGGCGGCGTAGTCCGCGACGCTTCCCATGCGCTGAACTCCAGCCATGCCGGACCGGATGGCCGCGATGCTGCAAGACAGGACCGATGGAGTTCCGGATCGCACCACCGGAGCCCGTTTTTCCAAGTCACCGCACTGGACCGGGACTGCGACTGCGCATGCGTGTCACATGCGAATCGTTTGACGGCCGCCCCATCCCAGTGCTTCGGCGGACCCGTTCAAAGCCGAAGAATCTGAACCCCTACCGCGGCCTCAGCCGTTCGATGGTGGCGATGTAGTCCTTGATGCCCGCTTCGAGGTCGTAGGCTGGGGTGAAGCCCAGGTGTTCCCTGGCCTTGCCGATGTCGAAAATGCAGTAGCTCTTCTTCGCCGTCATGCGGAATTCCAACCCTGCGCTGATCTCGATCCTGCTGTCGGGATAGAGTTCCCCCAGGACGCGCTTGAAGTCGTGGAGAGTAACGCCCACGCCGGTGCCGATGTTGAAGGTGCGCTCGGCGGGGTCCTTGACCTGCAGGCCCAGGATGATGGAGCGGGCCACGTCGCCTACGTAGAGCGCCTCGTTGGACTGGTCGCCACCCTCCCCCGCGAAGCCCTCGCCGGCCATGACCTTCTCAATCATCTGGCCGTAGAGCGACAGCGCGCCGTGACGCACCTCCTTGCCGGGACCGTAGATGGAGCCGAAGCGCAGCACCACCGAGCTGACGCCGTATTTCTTCTGGTAGTAGGTGCACAGGGTCTCGCAGCACACCTTGATGGTGCCGTAGAGGTCCGCCGGGTGTTGCGGATGACCCTCGTCCACAGGCACGTACTCGGGGTAGGCATGCCGCCCGCTGATCTCGCCGTACACCGCCTTGGAGCTGGTGAACACCACACGCTCGAGCCCCCGATGCCGCGCGATCTCAAGCACATTGAGGGTTCCATCCACGCCGACCTTGATGCCCAGGGCCGGATCCGTCTCCGCCGGAATGGGCATCAGCGCCGCCAGATGGGCCACGTGGGTGATCCCGTTGTCGACGATGATCTTGTCCAGGCCCTCCGGGTCCAGGATGTCCCCGATCACCAGGTCCACGTCCTTTTCGATGTCCGAGATCAGGGAAGTGTCCATGCGGTTGTCCATGAGCACCGGACGCACGCCGTCCCGGACCAAGTGCCTCGCGGTTACCGCGCCGTTCACTCCCATGCCGCCCGTTATCAGAATCTTCATGGCTTTCCTCCGTGCCGCACTTCTTCAAGTTGGCTGTTTCAGGTTGATCTGCCGGCGCGTGGCTCAGGTCGCGCGCGTGAGATCCAGATTGCCCTCCGGGTCGACGCGCAGCGCCCAGCCCGGCTCCACCACCGTGGTGGACGTCTTCTCCTCGACGATGACCGGGCCGTCCAGCGCCGCGCCCGGAGTCAGATCGTCGCGGCGGTACACCGGGGCGTCGCGCACGCCATCCAGCATGACGGTGCGGCGCCGCTCCCGCGCCACGGGCTCCCGCGCGCCCGTGGCGTCGCCCGGCGACAATTCCGGCTTCCCCAGCGAGGCGTAAGCGGACGCCCGCAGGTTCACCACCTCCACCACCTCGTCGTCGGCCCGGTGGCCGTAGCGCTGTTCATGGGCCTGGCCGAACCGTTCGCAGATCTCGTCCACGTTGAGCTTCGCGGGATCCTTGGCGATGGGGACCGTCAGCTCGTAGGCCTGCTCGCGGTAACGCATGTCCAGCAGCCAATCCACACGGATCCGGTCCTCGGACGGTCCCTGGGAGGCGAGCTCCCGGCGCACCGCGTCCTCGATCTCGCGCAGCGTCGCCACCAAGCCGGTCAGAGTTTCCGGGCTGAGCGCCACCACCCGCGTGGTCACGGCGTCCGAACGCAGGTCGGACAGCAGCATGCCGAAGGCGCTGAAGTTGCCCGGATCCACCGGAACCAGGATGCGTCCGATGCCCAGCGATGAAGCAACCGCGGTGGCCAGCGTCGGCCCCATGCCGCCGAACGGCGCGAGCACGAAGTCCGCGGGGTTGAAGCCGCGCTCGATGGTGATGGTGCGCATGGAGGCAACGATATTGGCCACCAGCACACGCAGGATTCCCAGGGCCGCTTCGTCTTCCGACAGGTCCAGCGGCTCGGCCACGTGCCGCCGGATGGCCGCGGCCGACAGCGCCGCGTCAATGGGCATCTCGCCTTGAAGCAGCGTCCGGGGGTTCAGGTGCCGGAGCTGCACCAGCGCGTCGGTCAACGTGGGCCGGTCGCCGCCGCGCATGTAGCAGGCCGGCCCCGGAACCGCCCCGGCGCTCTGCGGCCCAACCTGGAGGACCTTGCCGTAACGCACCTGGGCCAAACTGCCGCCGCCCGCGCCCAGGCTTTCCACCTCCACCGAGTCCACGCGCACGGGATGGCGCCCGATACGCCACTCGGTACGGTACAGCGGCCGTCCCGAAATCAGCGACATGTCGCTGCTGGTGCCGCCGATGTCCAGCGAAATGAGGTTCGGGACTCCGTTGCGCACCCCCAGTTCGTGAGCCGCCACCACTCCCGCCACCGGACCGGACATGAGCGTCTGCACCGGGAATCGGGCCATGGCCCGGGGCGCGCCGATGCCGCCGTTGGACTTCATCAGGAAGGCGTGCGCCTCCGGGAAGTGCCGCCGCACGGTTTCTTCCATGCCGGAGAAGTACTGCTCCATGCGCGGGCCGAGGTAGGCGTTCAGCACGGTGGTGGCGGTACGTTCGTATTCGCGCCACACCGGATTCACCTCCGACGACAACGACACGAACAGATCCGGGTAGCGTGAACGGATGTGCGCCGCCGCCAACCGCTCGTGTTCCGGGTTCACGTAGGAGAACAGGAACGCGATGGCCAGCGCTTCGATGCCCTGCATCATGAGCCCGGCCACGGCCGTATCGACGGCGTCCAGGTCCAGCGGCGCCAGCACCGCGCCGGACTTGTCGAGCCGCTCCGAAACTTCCGCCACGCGGCGTCGCGGCACGAACCGCTTGGCGCCGGGATAGAAAATATTGAAGACCTCCTCGCCCTTCCACTGGCGCGCGATCTCGTAGACGTCGCGGAATCCGCGTGTGGTGAGCAGGCCGGTGCGGCTGCCCTTCTCCTCCAGCACCGTGTTGAGCGCATGTGTGGAGCCGTGGAGCAGATACGACAAGGCATCGGCGCCCCACGTCGCGCGCAGGTCCGCCAGCACGCCGTCGAGCACCTGCAACGGCGCCGCGGGATTGGACGGCACCTTGCGCACCTCACGGATACCACCGGTCTCCTGGTCCAGCACCGTAACGTCGGTGAAGGTGCCGCCAACGTCCACGCCGACCAGGTAGCGCCCTAGGGAATCAATCATAACCGTCAGATATTATTGTTGTTTCTACGGCTAGAAACGGTAGGATCACTGAGGGTTTCGATCCTTGTCGAGGCAGACTGCAAGCCGATTCATTCCAGTCTGCGCGCGTCCTGGCGCGGCTCTGTCTGTCCCGCAGATGCTCCAATACCGATCTACCATCACGCGCTTCATCAAGCCCAGTCCATTCCGAGGGAAATGTTTCCACCGCGCATCGAACGCTGCGTTCCGTTAGCCCATACCGAGTTACAAGCTAGAACACAATGCGCGACGCCAAGATCGGAGCCCGTACGGTCCCGCGACAGGTGCTCACCCCATTGCCTCGCCGGCCTGACAACGCTTGGATCAGTGCTGGACGGGGTGGATTGTGGTCTTGGAGGTCGACGTTGAAGGGAAGCGTTCCTCCGAGGGATCGGTACCGATGACCTGCCGCACGAGGGTCGTCTTCCCGCCACCGGTCGTGCCAAGCCGCAGCACATGTCGGTAGCGATCGGGTTCACGAGGCGGGAGCGGGATGGTCTCTTCGCGGAGAGCGGGGAAGTTGAACTCCTCCGTGTACACCTTGACAAGAACTTTTCCTCAACATAGATTCGCTCCAGACGATGAATCGCCGTTTCTGATATTCCTGCGTGGAGGAAACGGCATGGGGCGGCTACTGTCGCGCATATCTCTGTAAAACTCGAAAAGGAGGACTGCCAGAATGAATGGACCAAGTTGCAACCTGCTTCGCGGGATCGTCGTCGGCGTGGGACTGTCGCTGTTGCCGGTGTCTCCGCTTACCGCCGCGGACCTTCCCGAAATCTCCTTCAGTCGGACATCCTATTCCACGAATGAGGGCAAGGACGCGAAAGTGATCGTGAAGAAGAAAACCGCCGGTGAAGCAGAAATCAGGTACGAGTCCTATCCCACAGGCAACCCGCCGGCGACGGCCGGTTCCGATTACCAGTCGGTTTCCGGCTCGCTCTATTTCTCACCCACGGACACCGAGAAAACGATCACCGTAACGACATACGCCGATTCCGATGTCGATGAGCAATCCGAAACGTTCGGCATGCGCCTTTTGCAGGGTACCGGAGGCGATGGTCAAGCGACGGCGAATCTCGTGTATCCCGTCGCGAGCGCAGTCGTCATCCTGAACTGCGCCACTCCCTGCTGAGAGGCTGGCGGTTCGCACAGCCTGTTTCGGGGGAGCTGCGCGTCCGACACGTTGTCCCGGCATCCTGCCTTCCCGGCCCCTTCTGCCTGTCTCTGCTGCGGTAGGGGCCGGGACCACAGGGGGTCCGATCTTCCTTTCCAATGAATCACTTCGACGCCTCGCCGGCGTCGGACCGGTTCCGCGGGCTTCCAGCACTTGATCCGGCCCAGGAGCCTGTCGGTTTTATCGAATCGTATCGAATCGTAGCGAGAGGCAGAGAAAGGCGAGTTTCGGGCGGATTTGAGGACAATATTGGTAATATTGGACGAAAATCCAACCGGAACTGGACCCATTTCCCTGCCTCGCAGCAGATTCTTGATAAACCCGACACCACACTAGAGCCGCGCGGCGAGCAAGTAGCGGTAGAGGTTGAGGGCTACGGCCTGCTCGTGCTCCTCCAGCCAGCCCCAGTCAGCCGGAGTCAGCACCATGGTCCGGCACGGCTCGTCCGCCAGCACCACCGGCGCGTCCTCATCCGGCCAGACCGCGTCGCCAGGGCTGAATTGACGGAGCCGCGCGCCGGCCGCATCGTAGGCGGATGCCCGGCCGGAAAGCAGCAGTTGCAGGCCGTCCCGCGGCGTTTCCGGCCCAGCCAGCGGCTCCTGCGCGCCGAATTCTCGGGGCGTGAGCCAGCGTCCCAGCTCTTCCATCAGATCCTCGAACTGTATCTGCCGTTTCAGGTAACGCTCGACATCGTCCGCGGTTCGTTCCAGCAAGGCGGCGCGCCGGGCGTCCGGCATGGCTTCGTCCGCCTTCCACGCCGCAATGACGAACTCCTCGCAATGCTCGAGACCGCGCTCGACGTCCGGTTCGAACAACAGCCCGGCAAACACGGCTGCGGGCAGATTGCGCTCCAGACCGAGCCTCAAGGTCTCGGACACGCCGCTCAGCACCAACTTCAACCCGGCTGCATCCGCCGCCTGAAAGAACCTGCCAAGCGTGTTCACCGCCGAGAAATCGAAGCCCGATACCGCGGTGAAGTCCAGCATCAGCGAGGAGGCGCGCGCTGGGCCGCTCAGGGACTCCCTGAGACGATCCGTCAGCGGGATGACGCTGCCGAAGAAGATGTAGCCGCACAATCGGTACGCATGTACGCGCTCCCCTTCCGCCAGCAGAATGGCGCGCTGGGGTATGGAACGGACCGTGTTGCTCCGGCGCTCGCGGACGGTGAAGCGGGCTTCAATGGGGTTCACGCGGCTGAGCCGCACCGCGAAGAACACGAGGGTCGCCAGCATGCCGGCGGCCACACCCTCGAACAAGCCGAGGGTGACGATGACCACGAAGATGAGGAGAATAATGCCGAATTCGGAAGCTGGGAGCCGCTTGCGGCTCCTCACGAGGCCTTCGTCCAACATGCCGAGGCCGGCAAAGATCAGAATACCTCCCACGATGGCCGTCGGCACGATTTCCAGCATGCCGTCGCCAAGGAACAACGCGCTCCCGATGACGGCGGCCGTGACCATGCCGGTGAGCCGGGTCTCGGCCCCGAAGAGCTTGCTGCGCAGCGAGGCCGGCACCACCAGGGTCGCCACCGTGCCGCCGCCCAGGCCGCTGACCATGCTGGCGAACCCCGTCGCCTTGAACTCCTCGTCCCAGTCCAGATCCTGATCGAGGGCCAGTTCGAGTCCCGCCACGTTCATGATGATGCAGATGAAGGCGATCAGCACGAGGATCAGCATTTCGGGAGCCTGACCGGCTATCGCGGCCCAGTTCACGTGCGCCAGATCGGCCATCCCCAGGACCGGCCACAGGCGCCCCCCGGCAGTGCCCGTCAGCAAGAGGCCCGCCGCCCTCGCCTCGTCGCCGGAGAGATTGATGGCGGCAAAGGCGAGGTGATGAACGCCCACGGCCAACACCACGCCGAGGGGCAGAATCAGCGCGTTGCGCAAGCGCTTCATCACGAGATAGAGCGCAATCCCGAAGGCCGCACCGGGCGCCCATACCCACAACACGGAAGGCTCCAGCATCGCCGGGAGCGACTCGCCCGGCCCGGCCCCCATCAGGGACAGGGCGGCCAGGCACACCGCGCCGCCGATGCCCGCCACGAATCCTCCGGCCACGGGATAGGGAATGAAACGCACCAGGTTGGCGAGCTTGAACCATCCGATCAGGAGGCAGCCCACTCCGGCGCCCATGGCGCTGATGATGAGCGCCACAGCCGCGGTGACGAACAGTCCCGCGCCGTACGCGTCCACCGTGGTGGCCACCGAGGCCATGACGATCACCAGCGCGGGAGACAAGCCCGCGATGGCCCCGGGGTAGCCGCCGGTGAAGGCGACGATGAGGCAGGAGGCGAAGGTCCCGAACAGCACCAAGCCGACGCCTTGGGAGGCGTAGGGCGCCAGCGGACCGGAGTAGATGGCGGTGCCGAAGGCAACGTAGGCGACGAGCAGGCTCAGCCCTGAACTGAGCCCGGCGGCGATTGCCGGAACCGATTTCCCTGACGCGACGTCCGCGCGAAGCTCGGACACAAGGTTCTGGAGCCGTGGCTTCACTGTCACTTCCGTGTAGTGGAGCACATGGAGGCGCGTTCACGTCCGGATCAGTTCGCCGCCCGTACCCACGCACCCCTCAGGCCCGGACTGCGAGTCCGGACACCGCCGCGGCAGGATTTCGCCGGTTCACTTGCGGCCGGCTCAGGGTTCCCAGGACACCAACCGTCACCAGCACTCCCGCAAGCCTCGTTCCACTGAAATGGACGGAATTCCCGGAACCGGGCGGTCCGTGACCAGAGCCACGCCCGTGTCATGGAAGTCGCGGCCGGCCGGTTTTTCCGGTCGCTTGCCCGTTCTGGCAAAGGCCGCCACGGCATCCAACCCGCGCACGGCCATCCTCACGGGATACTGCATGGCGGTGGCGCCGATGGCGCCGGCGGCCACGTTCCGGACCCCTGCGCAGCCGCCGTCCACCGAAACGATCAGAACGTCTCCCGCCCGCCCGGCGGCCTTGAGCGCCGCGTGGGCGCCGGCCGCGGCCGGCTCATTGATCGTATACACGACGTCCACGGAGGGGGCCCGCCGCAGCAGCGCCTCCATGGCGGCGCGCCCGCCCTCCTCGGTGCCAAGGGACGCGCCAGCGCCGACGATGCGTGCGTCGTCCTCGTCATACATCTTGCCGGGGTCCCTGATGTCGATACCGAAACCCTTGAGGAAACCCTGGTTGCGCGCCACGTTCACCGTGACCTGGGCGTCGGACAGATCCAGCGTTGCGATTCTCGCACGGCTTGCGGCAGCGCCCAGGGTCGCCCGGGCCCACTGGCCGATCCACTCGCCGGCCCTGAAGTTGTCCGTGGCGAACGTGGCGTCCACGGCGTCGACCGAGTCGAAGGGGGTATCCAGCGCAACGACCAGCACACCCGCAGCCCTGGCCATGGCCACCGCCCCGGCCAGGGACGCGGGATCCGAGGGCGTGATGAGAATGCCCTTGGCGCCCGCGGCAACGAGGCGTTGGATCGCCTCGATCTGAGGCCCCGAATCGCCGTCGTATCGGCCGGCAAAGGCGCGCAGCTCAAGGCCGAGCGCGCCGGCCTTCTCTCGCGCCGCTTCCTCGATCTTCACGAAGAACGGATTGGCGTCGGTCTTGGTGATCAGACCCACCAAGGGGCCGGCGGCCATGGCGGGAGCCGCCAGCAGGCTCGCGGTCCAGGCCGCGGCGGCCAGCAATCGGGCTCCGAGCTTCATCCCTGTCTCCGTCCCCCGGCACGGTCACGCCGTCTCATGGTCCGGTGCGTCTCCCCAAGCCGGTCCAGGAGCCTGTCGGGTTATCAAGCATCCACTTCGAGGCAGACGAATGGGTCCATTTCCGGTTGGATTTTCGTCCGATATTACCCGTGGGATCCTCAAATATTATCCTCGAATCCGCCCGCAACCGGCCTCCATTCCTCTGCCTCTCGCCACGATTCGATGAACCCGCAAGTTCCTGGTAGTTCCTAGTAGTTCCTAGTAGATGCTGAACGGAAAGTACCGGGCATTGATCTTCTTGTAGGTGCCGTCGGCGAGAATGGCCTTGAGCGCCCGGTTCAGATCGCGGCGCAGCGCGTCGTCCTCCTTGCGCACGGCGATGCCGATGCCCTCGTCCAGTTGAAGCCCGTCGCCCACGAACGTGAACCCCGAGCCCTCCGGGGTCTGGAGCCATTGCCAGAACCCGAGCGCGTCGCCCAACAACGCATCCACCTCGCCGCTGACCAGTTCCTGAAACATTCCGTCCGGTGCCGTGAACAGCTTGATCGCGGCCACTCCCGAAACATTCGCTTCCAGCCAGTCCGAGGCAATCGTCGCGCGCGCCGCACCGATGGTGCGTCCGGCCGGCGCCGCCGGATTGAATCCCGAGTGCTTGCGGGCCACGAATCGAACCAGGCCGCTGTAGTACTTGTCGGTGAACGCGACCCACTGCCGGCGCTTCTCGGTGATCGACATGCTGGCGACGATGGCGTCGAACTTCTTCGCCAGCAGCGCCGGGATGAGGCCTTCCCAATCCTGCTGGACCAACGTGCAAGAGACCTTCATCCCGGCGCACAGGGCGCGCGCGATATCCACGTCGAAACCCTTGGGCCGGCCCGCCTCGTCCAGCTCGCTGAAAGGTGGATAGCTGGCATCGATGCCGATGCGGAACGTCTGCGGCGCCACATCGCTGCCGAGGGCCGGGGCTAGTAAAAACCACAGAACCAGAATCGCGGTAGCCATAATCCTCATGGGACCTCCTGGTGCCGTTGCGCGGGCTTGCTGACGCATCCAACCCGGCCATGTGTTCGGCGCCACGGCCGGCGCCGCCCCCACCGAAAAGCCGGCCGGCCGACGTTCGCATCGGCTCCGATACCCTTCAGCGCCGGTTCTCCGGCTCGATGGCGTTGTGGCCCACGGTTCGATACTTCATCAGGAACAACACGAACCCACCGAAACCCACCACCGTGGTGGCCAGAAACATAGCCGGATAGTTGTTGCCGGTAAAGTTCAGCATGACGCCGGCCAACACGCCGCCGCCGCCGATGGCAAGGTCGTAGAACAGGTGGTACTGGGCCATGCTGAGGCCCCAGCGGTCACGCGGCGCCAGGTCCACGGCCATGGTCATGAGCCCGGCGTGGACGGAGCCGTAGCCGAACCCCAGAATGGCCGCGGAAACCAGCAGCATCATGGGGGTGCGCGCCAGCACCAGCACCACCATGCCCACCAAGGCCAGAAAGTAGGTGGGTATGACCACGAACGGCCGGCCCTTGCGGTCCGAGAGCGGGCCGAAGATAGGCCGGCCCACCACCACCGCCAGCGCGAAAACGCTGAACCAGATGCCCGGGTCTCCCTTCATCTCCAGGGCGTAGAGCGACAGGAAGGCGATGATGCTGCCGCGGGAAATCCCCAAAAGGCCCATGCTCACCGCGGGCAGGAGCGTCTGGGGCAAAATGAAGGTCTCGAACCAGCGCCGGCGCCGGGCCGGGGCCGGGGAGCGGGCCGGGGAGGGAAGCAGGACAGCCGCAATCAGGCCGAAGCCCGCAGCCGCGGCCCCGCTGGCGAACACCGCCGGGAATCCCAAACGGCCGACCATCCAGAAAGCCACGGCCGGGGCGATGGAATAGGCCACGGTGCTCACCGCCCCGGAGTAGCTGATGAGGGTGCCGCGCAGGCGATCCGGAGCGATGTCCGCCACCAGCGTGCCGATGGACGTGGTGCAGCCCGACCACCCAAAGCCGTGGTACGTGCGCAGCAGCAGCGCCACCAGCACCGAGCCGGTCCAGATGTAGCCCGTGGCGGCGGTGATGAAGATGGTCAGCCCGCCCACGAGAAAGACCTTGCTGCCCAAGCGGTCGATGTAGGCGCCCACCAGCGGCCGCACCCAGGTGGCGCCGAGGGGGAACGCGGCCATGACCACCCCGATCATGAACGAGCTGGTGCCCATGTTCCGTAGGTACACGGGGAACACCGGCTCGATCAGGAACATGGCGAAGAAGAGCCCGAAGCGGGCGCCGCAGGTGAGGAGGAAATCCGGGAGCCAGCCCCGAGTCGTTTCGGTGTGCGGTTCCACGCGGGGTCTATGGGCGGCAAGGACCGCGGGTCGCCGCGACGCGCCCGCGCATTACCGCTGCTCCCGCTCGGCCGCCGGGGCGCGCGGCGTGCGTCTGAGACGGCGGGTTTCCGCCTCGTCGATCTCCGGCGGCCGGCCGCTCACCGCAACGCCGTAGTCGTCCCGCGCGCTCGCGGCGCTGATGTAGCCGTCCCGCACATCATCGAGGACCCTGGAAGGCTCCCGCTCGAAGGGGTCGCCGCGCCCGCCGCCGCCGGCATAGCGGATGCGGAAAACGTCGCCCTTCTCCAGCCGCAGCCGGCTGACCTTCGACGGAAGCTCCTGCTCCCGCTCCGTGCCCGGGTTCAGGAAGGCCGACGACGGCAGCGCCGATCCCGCGCCGTGAAGCCCCGGGGCGGCATGCTTGAAGCGGTCGCTGCGCAGGTTCACGAAGGCCTCGTCACCCAGCATCCGCCAGTCCCGCACCATGCCCAAGCCGCCCCGGTACCGCCCGGCGCCGCCCGATTCCTCGTACAGCCCGTAGCCTTCGATCCGAATGGGAAACTCCGTTTCCAGGGGCTCCACCGGAGTGTTCATGACGTTGATGACCAGCGAGTTCAACACCGCCGGGCCGTCGGTCCCGGCGCGAGCCCCGCCACCGCCGCAGTTGAGATCGTAAAGCGAGAACCAGCGGTCGCGTTCGACGTCCTGCCCGGAAATGGACACCGAGCCGCCGGCGCCGCTGTCGGGCGCCGGCACCACCTCGGGCATGGCCTCGGCCAATGTCATCTGCACCACCGACGTCACCATCTGGGCCGGCCGCACGTACATGTTCACCGGCGCGGGATAGCGCGGGTTCAGGATCGAGCCCTCGGGCGGAAAGGCGACATGGATGGGCCGGGAGATGCCCTGGTTCACCGGCAGGTCCGGACACAGCACCGCCACGGCCAGGCAGTCGATGAAGCTCCGGATGACACAGGGGCGCAGATTGACCGGGCCGCGCGCCTGCGCCGCCGATTCCAGGGTGAAGTGCATCTCGTCGCCAGCCACCCGGAGCGAGGCGGCGATGCGATAGGATCGCTCCAGGTCCAGGCCGTCGTCGTCCAGGTAGTCCACGCACGGGCCGTAGTCCCCGTCGGGAATCTTCACGATGGCCTTGCGCACTTCGGCCTCGCAGATGTCCATCCACTGGCTCCAGCACGCCGTCACCTCGTCCGCGCCGTACGGGTCGAGCAGCTCCGCCAGCTTGCGCAATCCGTAGAAATTGGTCTGCGCCTGGGCCTGGATGTCCCCCCAAGTGATCTCCGGCGTGCGCGTGTTGGCCATGACGATGGTCTTGAGATCCTCGTTGACTTCCCCCTCCCGGTAAAGCCGTAGCGCCGGCAGCAGCAACCCCTCCTGGATCACATCGGTGGCGTCCGGCGAGTTGGTGCCCGGCACCTTCCCGCCCAGGTCCGGCTTGTGCGCGGTATTGCCGATGAACGCCACCCGCCGCCCCCGGTCGAAAACCGGCGACACCACGGTGACGTCGGTGGCGTGGTTCTGGCAGGCGAAGTACGGATGGTTGAGAATGAAGACATCCCCCTCCGCCATGTCGTCCCCGAACACCCGGATCACCTCCCCCACCTGCGCCGAAATGCCGCCGATGTGCAGCGGCTGCGGCAACCCCTGGGTCACCATGCGCCCGGCGCCGTCGAAGATGGCAAAGGTGAAGTCCTGACTCTCCTTGATGACGCTCGAATAGCCCGTGCGGAGCATGTTCAGCGCCAGCTCCTTGGCAATCTGCGCGGTGGCCCGGTAGACCACCTCCATCTGCACGGCATCCATGACGCGCTCCTTGACCCTTGACCCGACGACACTCTCCCATGCCGTCCTACCACGACGATCAAGGAGTGACCACGTCAGGCGAATGGAACGGAGTTGAATCGCCCCACCAAGCCCGCCTCCCCCACGGTGTTCCCGGGCCAGCCTTGGCCGTGTATCGGGCAAGGCACGCGTACCCGCCCCGCGGCCCCGCGCTAGTGTGGTGTCGGCCCCGCGCTAGTGGAGATCGAACAGCCGCTGGGCGTTCTTCCTGAGGATTTTCTCCTTGACTTCGTCCGACAGGTCCGGGTGGTTCCGGAGTTGGTGGAGGTTGCCGGGGAACTCGTTGTCCCAGTGCGGGATGTCGGAGGCATAGACGAAGTGGTCGCTGCCGACGTAGTCGACGGTGGCGGCCAGTTGGGACTCGCCGGACTCCAGGCTGAAGTACATGTTGGACTCGCGCACCACGTCGCTGGGCTTCTGCTTCAGCAGCGGCATCTCGTGGGCGCCGCGCTTCTCCCAGTGCTCGTCGAGGCGGTCGAGGTAGTATGGCAGCCAGGTGGCGCCGATCTCCAGGAACGCGAGCTTGAGCTTGGGGAACCGTTGGGTGATGCCTTGGCACACCATGCTGGTGAATTGCAGCAGGATGCCGGCGGTGAAGGCGTAGGAGTGGACCTCGGCAAAGGTGGTGAGGATGGAGGCGCCCAGCTCGCGCGAGGTGTTGCGGGTGCCGTGGATGCCGAGCACCACGCCCTCTTCCTCGGCGGCGCGGTAGATGGGGTCATAATACGTCTCGCCCAGGGCGATGGGGAGCCCGGTGGGCAGGATCTCGAACCCCTTGAGGCCGAGCTCGTTGACCGCCCGGCGCAGCTCCCTGGCCGCTTCCTCAGGCGCCTTCATGGGCAGCACGCCCACGCAGCTCAGGCGGTTCGACAGCGCGTTGTATTCCTTGGCGAAGTGGGTGTTGGCGGCCTTGGTCACGGCCACCTGGTACGGCACCTCCTGGTTCTTGGCGATGTTGCCCGAACCCGTGGGGAAGCAGATGGCCACCTCCATGTCCTGCTTGTCCATGAGCGTGTGCCAGCGCCGCACCTGTTCCTCGGGCGCCAGTCCTTCCCAGTTCACGGACATCTTGAACCCCTGGAACAGGTTGGGATCCCAGGGCTGGTCTCCCGGCCACAGCGGCGTCCCGCGTTCGTTCCAGGGCGCTTCCAGGTACTTGCGGATGTCCGCCGCCCGTTCGAGAACGTGTCCGTCCGTATCGACACAAGTCGCGCTAGCCATGGTTCCACCTCCAGGTTCGGCTCTTGGTTTGGCCTTATTGGTTTTGATTTTGTTTGTCAATGAGAGTAGTGGGAACTCAGGAGGCTCGACGATGACCATGAAAAAGCGATCTCTGCGCATGAAACACATGACCTTGGCGGTGCTCATCGGCGCGTTCGCGTTGGCTGGCGCCCCCGCCCTGGCGGCCGACGCGAAACCCGCCAGCGAGTGGGGCAAACGCGGCGAGATGATCGAGCCCAACTCGGAAATGGCGGTGGCCTACCTCGACGGCAAGATCTACGTGGTGGGCGGCTACCCATCCACCCGGATCAGCGTCGACACCGTGCAGGTGTACGACGTCGCCACCGACAAGTGGGACCTCACCACGGCCTATCCCACCACCATCAACCACGCGTCGGCCATCGGCTTCGACGGCCTCCTCTACGTCATCGGCGGGCAGACCAACGCCGGCGGACGCAGGGAGCGGTCCCGCTACACCGACGCGGTGCACGCCTACGACCCCAAGACCAGGAAGTGGACGCCACGGGCGCCCATGCCCACCAAACGCAGCGCCATGGCCCACGACGTCATCGACGGGAAGTTCTACGTGGCCGGAGGACGCCCGCCGCGGGGCCACGACTTCGCGGTCTACGATCCCAGGGCGGACAAGTGGACGACGCTGCCCGACCTGCCCACCCAACGCAACCACATCGCCGCCGCGAATATCGACGGAAAACTATACGTAGCCGGGGGACGCTTCGGCGGAGGCTTCCGCAGCGAGATCACCCCGGCCCTGGAGGTCTACGACCCCAAGACCAACCAGTGGGCCACCCGGCGGCCCATGTCCGAAGCTCGCGGCGGACTCAACGGCATCGCCGTGGAGGGCTGCTTCCACACCTTCGGTGGCGAGCATCCGTCGGCGGGTCCGAGCGGCGTGTTCCCGCACCACGAGGTCTATGACCCCAAGACCGACACCTGGACGCGGCTTGCGGACATGCCCATACCGGTCCACGGCGTCACCGGCCTGGTCTACCTGAACGGCTGGATTCACCTGCCCGGCGGCGGCATCCGGCGGGGCGGCAGCAGCGGCACCATCCACCACCAAGTGGTGCGGACCCCCATGCGGTGTGGCTGAGGGGCGGCGGTTGAAAACCGGGGGCGTCATCCCGGGACTGGGCCTCCTGTGCCTGCTCCCCGAACCGGGATGGGCGCATGCCGTCGTCCAGCGCTACGACCTGCCCGTGCCGCTCTGGTACTACCTCGCCGGGGCGGGGCTGGTGGTGGCCTTGACCTTTGTCGTGCTGATCGCCTTTCGCAAGGAAGCCGCCCCCACACCGCCCTGAAGCCAGGACATCTCCCGGACGTGGTTCGGGCGCCTCATCACCAACGATCGACTCGGGAGGACGCTGGCCGTCCTCTCCGTCGCCGTCTTTGCATTCCTGATCGCCGCCGGACTGCTGGGCACACAGGAGGATCAGTTGGCCAACGTGCTGCCCGCGTTCGTGTGGGTGGCCTGGTGGGTCGGTCTGGGTTTCGTGTGCGCCTTGGCCGGCAATGTCTGGCCCGCCCTGAACCCCTGGGCCGCGGTGCCGGCGCTGCTGCCCGAGGGGCTTCGCGGACACGCCGTGGAGCCCCTGCCTTCGTGGTTGGGGGTGTGGCCGGCGGTGTGCCTCTACCTGTGCTTTGCCTGGGCGGAACTGGTCTGGCCCAACAACACCGCGCCCGCGCGCCTCGCCGTCCTCATCCTGGCCTATAGTGCGCTCACCTGGGCCGCCATGGCGCGCTACGGTGTCGGACCGTGGCTGAAGTGCGGCGAGACGTTCTCCATTATCTTCGGACTGTTTGGCCGTTTCGCTCCCCTCGCCCGGACGCCCGAAGGAGCGCTGGTCCTACGGCACTACGGGTCCGGACTGGCGGAAAGCGGGAAGGCGCCGGTTTCCATGGTGGTGCTGGTGGTGACGCTGCTCGCCACCGTGAGCTTCGACGGCTTTCTGCACACGCCCGTGTGGGCGGCCCTCTACGCCGCGTCGTCGCATGCCTTGTACGACATCGGTTGGACCCAGTTCCTGGGAAACACCGGCGCGCGCACCTTGGTGTTCACCATCGGGCTCCTGCTGGCGCCGGCCTGCTTCGTGGCGCTGTTTCTCGGGACCTGCGGGCTCATGGCGCGTCTCGAAAGCTTGCGGCGGGGAAGGAGCCGGAACGCCATGGACTTGGCCTCCGAGTATGTCCTCACTCTCGTGCCCATCGCCATCGCCTACCACCTGGCGCACTACCTGCTGCTGTTGATCGTCGAGGGCCAGCTTCTCTACGGGCACATCTCCGACCCGTTCGGAGTGGGATGGGATCTCTTCGGCACCGCGGGCGTGACACCGGACCCCACCGTGGTGGACGCGCGCTTCCTCTGGCTGTTCTCGCTGTTCGTCATCGTCGCCGGCCACGTCATCGCCGTGTGGCTGGCCCACCGCGCGGCGTACCGCGCATCCGCCGGAGGACCGGCCGTGGCGGCGCAAATCCCCATGCTGGCCCTCATGGTCGCCTACACCATCTTCAGCCTGTGGATCATCGGGCAGCCCATCGTCGAGGTGTGAGAAAGGACGAAATAGAAGGACGAATAGAAGGACGAAAAAGGGGCCTCCCGATTCGAGAGGCCCCTTTGGGTCCATGGGCTGGAACCCGCCAGCGATTCGGTTACCCGGCCTTGGACTCGGCGCCCGTGGGCTCGCCCGCCTCGATCCGGACCGGCACCTTGCGACCCGCCGCCTGGGTGGGCAGCGGCACCGAAATCTCGATCACGCCGTTCCGGTAGCGCGCCTCCAGCCTGTCGGTGGCGAGCCCCTCGGGCAGCCTCACGGCACGCTGGAACTTGCCGCGGAACGTCTCCCGCAGGTAATGCCCCTTCTCCTCGCCCTTGCGTTCTCCCTTGATGGAGAGGATCCTGCCTTCCACCTGAATGTCCAGGTCCTTCGGATCCACTCCGGGCATGTCGACCCGGATCACGTAGTGGTTGTCGCGCGCGAATGCGTCCATCGGAGGCATCCGGCCGCCGCTCCACTCCCGGCGTCCCAAGTGCCGGTCGAACATGGCAGCGAAGTCCCTCTGTCCATTCAACAGAAAAGGATTCCACCTCGTCACTTCATAATTCAACATGATGCGTACCTCCTTGTGACGTTGTAACGTTCTTATCGAAATACCATGGCTCTCGTCGTCGCGAACGGAAGGTAAGCATCAAAACAGCACGTGTCAACGGGTACGACGCATCCGTGTCACTTTCCCCGAACAGATTCGTCGTTGACACGGACTTCGGGGCGATCTTATAATGCCCCGGGTTTCACGCCGCACGCGGGAGGCGGGGGCATGCCGGTTCACGGCGCATCGGTTCGCCCCATCGTCACGCTCGTCGGGAAAGCCCGGTGGGTGGCTGGGGTGATACACTGTCCAACACGCCCCGCCGCCTGAAGGGCTCTGGAGAATGAAGCCAGGGAGAACTTTCACCATGATGGTCAACCCGTACAATGATACGCATTTGATGCTGGCGTTGCAGTTCGACCACTCCCGGGTCGCGGGCTTCTTTGCGGCCCACTGGGGCAACGAGAAGTTCGATCGCCCGGAGCCGAATGCATCCGTTGTGTTGGCGGCCCAGGAGCATGACCACGGCTGGTGGGAATGGGAGATGAAGCCGTCCACGTTGAACGATGACAACTTTCCCATGGACTACCATGACGGCAGCTTCAAGTTCCTGGGCCAGTTGCGACTGGACTTCTACAAGAACGCGGTGGACCACGTTCTCCAACGGGACCCCTACGCGGCCATGCTCATGGCCATGCACGGCGTGGCGCTGATGAACGCCGGCTACGGCAAGTACACCCATCCGCCGGATCGCACCGCCGACCCGCGGGTGCGCGCCTACGTCGACCATCAGGAGGCGTTGAGGAAGCGGCTGGCGGCGGAGCTGGCCGATTCCGAGGAGTTCAAGGACTACACCTCCGAGGAACAGATCTGGATCAATTACGATTACATGGAGGTGTTCGACCAGCTCGCCCAGTACGTGTGCAACCGCTATCCCCTGAACAGCAAGAAACGGAAGCTCGGTCCCAGCGACACGCTCAACGACGTGGACGTGCCCACGCGGAAGGGCGCCCCGGCGGCGCGCATCCACATCGATACCGTGGGCGCACACCGCGCCGTCCTCGATCCCTACCCGTTCGCGATGGACCCGCTGGAGTTCAGCTTCCCCGCCCGGTTGGTTCCCAACCGGCGCTACGCCGATGGGGACGACTTTCTGACGGAGTTCCATCGCGGCGCGCGCATCACCGTGACGCACACGCTCTGTTCGGGCTGATGGGCGGACGCGCGCACGCGCGAGTTTTTCGGGCGAATCGAGGGAAGTGACCAGACACCACACTAGGCAGGACGGGACCGCCCTGCCTGGAACCGGGCAGGCTTTCCGGCGGGGATGCGGCGTGTCGGACGGAACCACCGCCCGACACACCGCGCGTTACCTCAGGAAGCGGACAGCAACCGCACCCCGTAAAGCCGGGTCTCCGGCAGTTCCAGCCGCTCCCAAGCCTCGCCGGCGTCGTGGCTGGCGTAGACCGAACCGTCGGTGTAGCCGATGATCACGGTGTCGGGATCGGCGGGATGCACCGCCACGCAACTCGTCATGTGGACGTGTCCCCGCGGCAGACCGCCGTCGAGCTTGCGCCACGTGGCGCCGCGGTCGTCGCTGCGCAGGATGGCGGCCTTGGCGCCGCCCAGTTCCTCCGAGGTGTCGCGGCTGAAACGGACGGTGTTGTAAGGGCCGGGACGCACCGTGCGGTGGCCCTTCCAGGAGGTGGGGCCGTTCTCGGCCGCGCCCAGAAAGATACGCTCCGGCACGCCGGGATGGATGTCGAAGGGAATGGCGTAGGACCGTCCCATATCGTATTCCAGCTTGCGCCAATACGCGCCGCCGTCTTCGGTGCGATACGTGCCGATGCCGGTGGTGGCGTACAGCGTGTCGAGGCTCGCGGGGTCGCGCATCACCCAGTGCACGTCGCGATAGACGCGCCCGTCCTCGTGGGCGCCCATCTGGTACGGCAGCACCCCCGCCGGGTCGTTGTGCTCCGGGTACGCGGCCGTGCTCGACGGCCCGCTGATATCCTCCCACGTCTCGCCCCGGTCGCGGCTCCGCACCACGCCCCCCTCCTCGACGCCCACGATGATCTCGTCCGGCGCCCGGCTGTCCAGCACGATGCAGCGGATGTGCGGCGTGTGGGGCGGCGGCGGGAACGTCCAGCGGGCGTAGTCCTCGATCCGGCGGAAGGCCGACAACTCACGAAACGAGCGTCCGCCGTTGTCGCTCACGTACACCGCCGCGGGCAGCGTGCCCACGTAGACCTCGCCGGACCGCGTGGGATGCGCCTGCATTGTCCAGATGTCCCGGTAATCCAGGCCGCCGGAGGGAATCCACTTCCAGGTCTCCCCGCCGTCCTCGCTCACGTGCAGCTCGGTGCCCGTGGCCGCGTAGAGCCGGTTCGGGTCCTCCGCGTCCCGCGTCACCTCCCGCAGCACCTCCCCGTCCATCACCCGATCCAGCACCTCCACCTGCCGGGAACGGCCGTCCCAATGGCAACGCACCAGGTTGTCGGCGGTCAAAAGAAACATCTTCAAATCGGTGCTCATGTCCTGCCCTCCCTTGAATGTACCGTGTCGCTCGACCCTGGGAGCTTGCCTGCAGCCCTTGGCGGAGTTTTCCCGTGGGTCCCGCAGTCATCCAATACGCTGGAAAAGGTTCGTCGAATACCGGCCATTGCCTCGTCTGGCGGGATGCCAACACATGGTTGCCAACCACATGGTCGCCAACCAAGCATATGACAACCAATCTGGTTTGGAGCAGGGGAATGGTGGTCGCAGCAGGACTCGAACCTGCGGCCTCTTGCATGTGAGGCAAGCGCTCTAGCCGACTGAGCTATGCGACCACTGTGGGACCTCGACTTTTACCACCTCGAAGGGCGGGTTTCAAGCATGCGACGACCCGCGGAACAGGTTATCCCCGTTCCTTGTGCCGCTGCTTGATGCGCTGGTTCAGGGACTGGAGGATGCCCGCGTCCACGGCGGCGATGACGTCCACGGCGGCGTCGAGGTGTTCCTCGGGGATGTCCGCTTTCCTTGCGTCCGCAAGGCGGCGGTCCACTCACGGATCGCAGTTGCGCGTCATGGCCACGGCAAGGCCGAGGAATATCTTCTCGCGCTCGCTGAGGGAGTCCACGGCGTGGGCGTCGCGGTAGAACTGGCGGAAGTCTGCCTTTTTCATGGGTTCTCTCCTTTCAGGTCCCCGCGGGCGGGCTTCACGCGCACCTGCGGCGTTCCCGCCCGCCATCCTTCTCAGCCCTTGGCCATCTCCATGATGACGTCGTAGTGGGCGTCGCTCACCGGAACAAAGGAAAGCCGCCCCAAGCGGAACAGGTCAAAGCCCTCGAGCCGGGGATTGAGCTTCATCTCGGCCAGCGAGACCTCGCGTTTCAGCGCCTTGCCCACCTTGATGTCGAACACCAGCAGCTTCGGGTCGTCCTTCTCGGGGTCGGGATAGGCGCCGGTGGTGGCCTTGCCAAGGCCGACGCAAACCCGTTGGCCGCCGGTATGATAGATGATGCATCGATCACCCTTCTTCACGGTGGCAAGGTGTTTCAGGGCGAGATTGTTCTTGATGCCGTCCCAGATCGTGCTCTTGTCCTGCTGGAGGTCAGCGAAGGAATAGACGCTGGGCTCGGTCTTCAGAAGCCAGTTGGCCATGGAGGACCTCCTTGTTGGGCGATGTGTTGCCATACTGCAATACGTTCCGCGTGGCAAATTCCCGGATGAAGTCAGTGGCAGGGTTGTGGTAAGAGTTCCCACATGGCCTCGCCACCGCGCAAGAAGACCCCGCCCAGGGACCGGCCGCTTCTGGGAGCGCACATGTCCATCGCCGGCGGGGTTCACAACGCGCTCCGCGCCGGCGACAGCGTGGGCTGCGAAGCCATCCAGATATTCACCAAGTCCTCGCGGCAATGGGCCGCCAAGCCCTTGAGCGAAGACGACGCCCGCACGTTCAAGGATACTCATGCGGCCAGCGGGGTCCACGCGGTGGTGGCCCACGATTCCTACCTGCTGAACCTCGGCGCGCCCGACCGGGAGTTGCGGCAGAAGTCCGTGGCCGCCTTCGTGGACGAGATGGAGCGCTGCGAGGCCCTGGACATCCCCTGCCTCATCGCCCATCCCGGCGCCCACACGGGCTCGGGCGAGCGCGCGGGCCTGCGCACCATCGCACGGTCGCTCGACGCCGTCCACCGGCGGTGCAAGGGTTTCAACGTGCGCGTCGCCCTGGAAATCACCGCCGGCCAGGGCAGCAACCTGGGCTACCGCTTCGAACACATCCGCGACATCATCGACAGCGCCAGGGAGAGCGACCGGCTGCGCGTGTGCTTCGACACCCAGCACGCCTTCGCCGCCGGATACGACATCCGCACGCGCGAAGGCTACGAGCGCACCTTCACGGAGTTCGACGAGGTCATCGGCGTCGGTCTCCTCGCCGCCTTCCATCTGAACGACTCCAAGAAGGAGCTCGACTGCCGGGTGGACCGCCACGAGATCATCGGCAAGGGACACCTGGACGTGGAGCCGTTCCGCCTGTTGATGAACGACAAGCGCTTCTTCGGCCTGCCCATGTGCCTGGAGACGCCGAAAGGCAAGGACCTGAAGGAAGACCGGGAGAGCCTGGAGTTGTTGCGGTCTTTCCGGGACGGAAAGTGAGAGCCAGTCTGACACGCAGAACCTTCGTCCGCGCCGGGCTTGCGGCCGCGCTGGCGCCGCCGTGGCTTCACGCCCTTCACGCCAACGCCCGGGCGGCCGCGATGAGAGGCATCGGACCCGACGGCGAGATCGTCCTGGGCGTGTCCGCGGCGTTCTCCGGCCCCTCCCGCGGACTGGGCACCGAACTCTATCGCGGCGCTCGGTCCTACTTCAACCACGTCAACGAGAACGGCGGCGTCAACGGCCGCAAGATCGTTCTCAAGCTCTATGACGATGGCTATCAGCCGGATCCCTGCGTCGAGAACACCGTGAAGCTCATGCTGGAGGACCAGGTCTTCCTGCTCTTCGGCTACGTGGGCACCCCCACCGTCACCCGCGCGCTGCCGATGCTGAAGAAGTTCCAGGCCCAGCGGATGTACCTGTTCTTCCCCTTCACCGGCGCCCAGCCCCAGCGGGAGCCGCCCTACGGCGACTTCGCCTTCAACCTGCGGGCCTCGTACCGCCAGGAGACCGCCGGCCTCGTGGAAAACTTCATGCGTATCGGACGGCAGCGCATTGCCATGTTCTACCAGGCCGATGCCTACGGCCGCAGCGGCTGGGCGGGCGTACGGGCGGCCCTGGCCCGGCACGGCGTCGAGATGGCCGGCGAGGCCACGTACCGCCGAGGGACGCGGTTCACCGGCAGCATGCGGGCACAGGTGGAGATCCTCAAGAAGGCTTCTCCCGAGGCGGTGATCTGCGTGGGCGCGTATGCCGCGTGCGCCGCGTTTGCGCGCGACGCCGTGGATCTGGGCCTGCGCGTCCCCATCGCCAACCTTTCCTTCGTCGGCAGCGAAAATCTGCTCAATCTCCTGTCCGAGGGACAGGACGACCCTGATGCCTACACCCGCCACCTCGTGAACTCGCAGGTCGTGCCCAGCTACGAGGACACATCCATCCCCGCGGTCCGGGAATATCGCGACCTGATGGCGCGTTACGACCCCCAGGTTCCCGGCGAGTTGGTGAAGGAGCCGTACACGCCGTTTCCCCACAGCTTCGTCAGCCTGGAAGGGTTCCTGGACGCCAGGCTGATGGTGGAAATACTCCGCCGCCTCAAGGGCAGGCCGGACAGAAGCGGCCTGGAGGAAGCCGTGTTCTCGGTGCGCGACTATGACCTCGGCATCGGCGAGTCGGTGTCCTTCGGACCGGACCGCCGGCAGGGGTTGCAAAAGGTGTACTACACCGTCGTCGAGGACGGCCGCTTCGTCACCCTGGACGACTGGCGCGCCAAGTTCGGGTGATCATGAAGATCAGGAAGCTCTTTCAGAAGACGCAGTTCGGCATCTTGGGGCTCTTCGGCATGATCGTGCTGTCCACCTCGGCGCTGACCATCTATACGGTTCAGACCCACCTGTCGAGGGAATACGAGATCAACAGCCGGAACATTGCCAGGACCATCGCCAACGCCAGCGTGGACATCCTGCTCAACCGCAACCTGGCCACGCTCCAATCGCTCATCGACCAGTTCGCGGAGATCCAGGGCATCCGCTACGTCTACATCACCAGCGATAGCGGCGAGTTCCTCGCCCACACCTTCGTCCCCGGCATTCCCGAGGAGATCCTGCAAGGCAACCCGTTCGAAACCGCCACGGTCAAGCGGACGCTTCCGGGCATGGGCGAGTTCGTGGAGGTAGCCAGTCCGATCCTCGCGGGTTACGCCGGCGCCGTGCACGTGGGCATGGACCTCGACGTCATCGGCCTGAAGATTCAGCGCGCCATCGGCCAGCAAGTCTACCTCATCTCCATCCTGCTGGTGGTCGGCGTCCTGGGGTCCATCTGGTTCATCAACCTGGCGGCGAAGCCGTTGGGACAAGTCCTGGCCCTCGCCGCGAAACTGGCCAGGGAAGAGAACCCGGACGGGGACTCGGATGAGCGGGTCCTGGCGCGCGACGACGAAGCCGGGGAGTTGGCGCGCCTGCTGCTTCACGTGGCGCGACGCGACGCTGGACCGCGGCCGCCGGAAGGCGCCACGTAGGGGCGCCCGGCCCAAGGGCGACCACCGGGCGCCCCGGCATTTCCAAGGATATGCGCATTCACCGAGTCGCCATCGCGTTTTTCTGCACGCTGCTGCAGATATGCTTCGGGACGGTCTACGCCTGGAGCTTTTTCCAGACCATGCTGGTGCATCAGTCGGGATGGACCCACACCGAAACCGCCTGGGCCTTCAGCATCGCCATCTTTTCCCTGGGGACGTCCGCGGCCTGGGCGGGCTCCGCGCTGGGGCGGCTCGGCCCCCGGCGTCTGGCGCTCACCGGCAGCCTGATGTTCTCCGGCGGCTACATCATTGCCAGCGCGGCGCTCCGGCTCGACTACCTGCCGCTGTTCTATCTCGGTTACGGCGTCATCGGCGGCGCCGGCATCGGACTGGGTTACGTGACCCCGGTGGCCACGGTGGCCAAGTGGTTCCCCGAAAAGAGGGGGCTGGTGACCGGTATCGTCGTCATGGGCTTCGGCATCGGCGCGCTGCTCCTGAGCAAGGGGCTGGCTCCCTTCCTGGTGTTGCGCACCGAGGGCGACCTGGCCCTGGTCTTCCTGTGGCTGGGAATCCTGTTCGCCTGCATCCTGCTGCCTTGCAGCCTCGCCCTGAGCAACCCCGTACCACCGATCCGTGCCCCGGGCAGCTTCGCCAGCCGCTTGGATTCGGACGAACCCGCGACGACCCTGCCCTACCTCACGTCCACCCAGTTCCTCATCATGTGGACCGTATTCTTCTTCAACATCGCCGCCGGCATCTCCGTCATCAGTTTCCAGTCGGAACTCCTGCAGGAGGTCTGGGGCATCGCCGACCCCACCCTCGAGCCGGTCGTGCTGGCAGAGTACGGCGCCACGCTCATCGCCGCCAGTTCCGTGTGCAACGGGGTGGGGCGACTGTTCTGGGGACTCCTGTCTGATCGCATCGGCCGGGTCCACGTGTTCCGCATCCTGCTGGCCAGCCAGATGGTCGTGTTCGGGGTCCTCATGACCGAAGAGAACCCGTGGGTCTTCTCGGCGTTGGTCTGCTACGTTCTGCTCTGCTTCGGCGGCGGCTTCGCCATCATGCCGCCCTACGTCCTCGATGTCTTCGGGGCCGAGAAAATGTCCAGAATGTACGGCTTCGTGCTTACCGCCTGGGCCGCCGCGGGCATCTGCGGACCCCTCTACGTGGGCTACCTCAAGGACTCCTACCCGGATCGCGCGGTCATGTACTGTTTCCTCATCGGCATCCTGATGCTTGGCGCCGGGTACCTGTTTTCGTATCTCTTGAACGACGGCCGCATCCGGCTCGGCCGCCCGACCATGGCGACCACCCTCCGGCAGTACGGTATTTCCACCCGTAGTCCGGCATGAGGATCCGATGAAATTTCACGACTGCCGCTCCGCTCCGAGCCCGCGCCGCGTGCGCATCTTCATCGCCGAAAAGGGCCTGGACATTCCCACCGTCGAGGTGGACCTGCGCAACGGCGAGCACCTCACGGAACCGTTCCGCAGGCTCAACCCCTGGTGCACGGTCCCCGTCCTGGAACTCGACGACGGCGCCACCGTCAGCGAAGCCGTCGCCGTGTGCCGCTATCTGGAGGAAGTTCACCCTGAGCCGCCGCTCATGGGCGTGGACGCGCGCGACCGCGCGCAGGTGGCCATGTGGGAACACCGCTTCGAGATCGACGGCTTCCTCGCCGTCACCGAAGCGTTCAGGAACCAGGCCCGAGGGCTCAAGGGGCGCGCCCTCACCGGCCCGGACGGCGCCGAACAGATCCCCGAGCTCGTGTCACGCGGCCGCGCCCGCGTCGAGCGCTTCTTCGCCGCCCTGGACAGGCAACTCGCCCACGGCCCTTTCGTCACCGGCGAACGTTACACCATCGCCGACATCACCGCGCAGGTGGCCGTGGACTTCGCCGGCTGGATCAAGATGACCCTGCCTCCCGAGTGCCACCGCGCCGCCGACTGGCACCACCGCGTCAGCCAACGCCCCAGCGCCGCCGCCTGACGTCCACCGGCTGCGTTGCTCTTCCTCGCGTGGTAACCGCCACTGGTCGTCATCGCGCCTTGCCGACAACAAAAAAAATTCCTGCGCAACTGGTCGCAGGAATTTACGGGACACGACACATGGAGCCGGGTGGGCGGCGTCTCTAAAATCTGTTGACGCCGGGCGGGCGCAAGCCACCGCCCCGATCCACCCCTTGGCCTGAGCGGTGCACGATGCACACCCCCGCAGGAGCGTCTTCTGATTTCAGAGACGCCGCCCACTCCGCGGCGCCCGGCTCACCCACACCCCACCGGCGATTTACCCCACGAATCACCGACCCCGCACCCACTCACGACCCGGGCCACAGCGCAAAACTCTTGTCCTCGGGCAGGAAAGACCGGCGGAGATGCTCCTCCGCCGCCTGATCCTCCGCCTTCCCGTGGAGCACGCCGAAGAAGAAGATGTGCAGAACCTGTTCGATGAGCTCCCCGAGGGAGGGGTCCCGGCTGGGATTGTACCAAGTGTACACCCAGTTCATCATGCCGAAGAGCGCCAGCGCCGCCACGCGAACGTTGAGCTTGGGCGCGCCCTCCTGCTGTTGCAGTTCCTCCACCAAGTCCACCAGCGCTTTCACGTAGTGCCGCTTCAACTCGAGAACGCGTTTCTCGTAGTCCGCCGTCAGCGCCGTGTCCTCCCTGGACATGACCTTCATCTCATTCATGTTGTGAAGAAAGAAACCGAGATGGTTGTGGACGAACAAGGCAACCTTTTCGCGCGGACTCTTCGGCATCGTCCGAATCTTGCGCGCGTTCTCCAGCAAGGTCTCCATGCAGCGCTCCTGGATCAGGCACAGCAACTCTTCCTTGGTGCGGAAATAGTAATAGAGGCCTGCCAGACTCATTCCCGTGGCCCGGCTGATGTCGCGGATGGAGGTGCCGTCGAACCCCTTCTCCGCAAAAATCCCGGCGGCGGTCTTGAGGATCTGACGCAGCTTCTCGTCGTGGTGGGCAGTGCGCGATTCAGAACCGTTCGGCATGAACACCGTTCCTGTCAGATCGAAATGTCCAAGTCAACGAAATCATCCAGGTTCGCCGCGCCGCAGGCAGGCGCGGGGACCCCGAGATCCTCCGCATCCAATCATGCCCACGGACCGGACCGACACGGGCGCAGCCGCCCGGGACTCGCGTTGAAACCGCCCGACCCATGGTGTATATCTGCGACGTAGCATGACCTTCGACAACATCACCCTGGAACGCGACGGCCCCGTGGTCGTGGCCACGCTCAACCGCCCGAAACAACTCAACGCACTCTCCTACGGCCTGTGCAAGGACCTGTGCACGGCCTTCGAGGAACTCGACCGCGACGACTCCGCGCGCGTCTTCATCATCACCGGCGGCGAGCGCGCGTTCGCCGCGGGCGCCGACATCAACGAGATGGTCCAGGCCACTCCGTTCGCGGGCACGGCGCACGACCGCCTGATGCTGCGCGACCGCCTGAACCACCTCGCCAAGCCGGTCATCGCCGCAGTGAGCGGCTTCGCCCTGGGCGGCGGCTGCGAGCTGGCCATGAGCTGCGACATCATCATCGCCTCGGAAACGGCCGTATTCGGCCAGCCCGAGGTCAACCTGGGGGTCATCCCGGGCTCCGGAGGCACCCAGCGGCTCACCCACCTGGTGGGCAAGCACAAGGCCATGGAGCTGGTGCTCACCGGCCGGTTCATGAACGCGGCCGAGGCCGAGCGGTGCGGGCTGGTGAACAAGGTGGTGCCGGCGGAGGTGCTGCTGGACGAGGCCAGGGGTATGGCCCACACCATCGCGCGCAAGCCGCCCATCGCCGTCCGCTTCGCCAAGGAAGCCATCCTCAAGGCCGCCAACACGCCCCTGGACGAAGGCTTGGCGTTCGAACGCAAGTCCTTCTACACACTGTTCGCCTCCGAGGACCGCCGCGAGGGCATGACCGCGTTCCTCGACAAGCGCAAGCCCGAATTCAAGGGAAAATGAGCTACGAGACGATCCTCTACGACAAGCAGGACGGGGTCGCCACCCTCACGCTGAACCGCCCGGCAGCGCTCAATGCCTTCACCCCGCAAATGAACCGCGAGTTGCTGGACGCGCTCAAGGACGGCAACCGCGACAAGGCGGTGCGCTGTTTCGTGCTCACCGGCGCAGGCGAGCGCGCCTTCTGCGCCGGTCAGGACCTGAAGGAGCGTTCCCCGGACAGGAAGGGCTCCCTGGGCGAATCGCTGAGGGAGCGCTACAACCCCATCATCCTGGCCATCCGCAGAACCGAGAAGATCGTGCTCTGCGCCGTCAACGGCGTGGCCGCGGGGGCGGGCTGCAACCTCACGCTGGCGTGCGACCTGCGCATCGCCTCGGAGAACGCGCGCTTCATCGAGGCGTTCGTGCGCGTGGGCCTGGGCCCCGACTGCGGCGGCAGCTACTTCATGCCCCGGCTCATCGGCTTGAGCAAGGCCACCGAGTTGTTCCTTCTGGGCGAGCCGCTGGAGGCCCGGGACGCGCTGCGCTACGGCCTCGTGACCAAGGTGGTGCCCGTGGCGGCGCTGGCTGCGGAGGCCCGCGCCATGGCCGGGCGCCTGGCGCGGGCGCCGCGCAGCGCCGGCCTGATCAAGCGTACCCTCAACCGCTCCATGTACGCCGAGCTGGAGGCGCAGCTCGAGTACGAGGCCTGCACCCAGGAGATCGCCGGACGCACCGCCGACTACGACGAGGGCGTGCGCGCCTTCATGGAGAAGCGAACCCCGGTATTCAAGGGCGAGTAGGCCGGAATCAAGCCATGGTCAACGACAACAAGATCGGGGTGATCGGCGCCGGCACCATGGGCGCGGGCATCGCCCAGGTGGCGGTCCAGGGCGGATTCGAGTGCGTCGTGTACGACATCGCCCAAGAGTTCGTCGACCGCGGCCTCGGACGCATTCGGGGCTTCATCGGCCGCAGCCGCGAGAAGGGAACCATCGACGCACAGGAGGAAGCGCGCATCCTGGCGCGCCTCCAGGGATCCCTCGCGCTGGAGGATCTGTCCGACGCCGTCCTGGTCATCGAGGCCGCCACCGAGAACCTCTCGGTCAAGCGCGAGTTGTTCCAGAAGCTCGAGGGCGCGTGCGCGCCCGAAACCCTGCTGTCCACCAACACCTCATCGTTGTCCGTCACCGCCATCGGCGGCGCGGTGAAGGACGCCACGCGGGTGCTGGGCACCCACTTCTTCAACCCGGCGCCGCTCATGGCGCTGGTGGAGGTCGTGCAGGGAGAACTCACCAGCGACGCCACCGTGACCAAGGCCATGGACATCGCCCGCCGCTTCGGCAAGACACCGGTGCGTACCAAGGACACGCCCGGGTTCATCGTGAACCGCATCGCGCGCCCCTTCTACAACGAGGCGCTGCGCATCCTGGGCGACGGCGGCGCCGACGTGGAAACGGTGGACCGGATCATGCGCGAAGCCGGCGGGTTCCGCATGGGGCCGTTCGAGTTGCAGGACCTCATCGGCATCGATATCAACTTCACCGCCACCGAGACCCTGTACCGCGCGTTCTTCGAGGATCCGCGCTTCCGTCCCAGCCCATTGCAGCAGAAGCTGTATCTCGCCGGCCACCTGGGACGCAAGACCGGCAAAGGCTTCTACCACTATGAGTCCAAATAGCGTCGCGATCCTTGGCGGCAACCGCGTGGCGGAGGACCTGTACCAGTTGGCGCGGGACAACGGCCTGAACGCGGCGCGGTGCGCGCGCCCGGACGAGATCGACCCGGCCGCCGAGGTCATCGTCGACACCCTCGCCCACCCCCTCGGAGACAAGCGCCGCGTCCTGCGGGAGGCGGACGAGGCCGCGCCGGGCGCCGCGCTCGTTCTCACCTCCTGCCTGCGCGGGTCCACCACGACGCTGGCATCCTGGAGCCGCCGGCCGGAGCGGGTCGTCGGCTTCGCCACGTTTCATCCGCTGGCCCGCCGCAACGTCATCGAACTGGCGCCCGGGCTCGACACCGCCGGCGAGGCCATGACAGCGGCCACCGCCCTGGTGGAAAGCCTGGGCAAGGCGAGCGCTGTCGTTAAGGACGCGCCCGGCCTCGTGTTCCCGCGCATCCTGAGCCTTATCATCAACGAAGCCGTTCGCGGCCTGGACGAAGGGGTCGCCACCGCCGAGGAAATCGACATCGCCCTGCGGCTGGGCACCAACTATCCCCAGGGTCCGCTGCGCTGGGCCGACGAGATCGGCCTCGACGAAGTGCTGGCGGTCCTCGAAGGGCTCCTGGAGGAGACCGGCGACGACCGCTACCGTCCAGCGCCGCTGTTGAGGAAAATGGTGCTGTCCGGCCGCCTGGGCGAAGGCGCGGGCCGGGGATTCTACCGCCACGGAGAGCCTGGCGTTTGACAGTGCGAGGCGGAGGCCGGGCCTTCGCCGCGGAGAGGGACACCATGCCAGAAGCCGTCATCATCGACGCCGCCCGCACCCCCATGGGGCGCTACGGCGGCATCCTCAAGGACATCCGGCCGGATGATCTCGCGGCGCACATCATCGACAAGCTCATCGCCCGCAACGACATCGACAAGGCCGCCATCGAGGACGTGATCCTCGGCTGCACCAACCAGGCCGGCGAGGATTGCCGCAACGTGGGGCGGAACGCCTCGCTTCTGGCGGGCATTCCCGATTCGGTTCCCGGCGCCACGGTGAACCGCCTGTGCGGGTCCGGGCTGGAAGCGATCAATCAGGCCGCGCGCGCGGTGGCGGCCGGGGAAGGCGACCTGTTCGTGGCCGGCGGCGTCGAGATGATGACCCGCGCGCCGCTGGTGATGCCCAAGGGAGCGGTGCCCTTCGCCCGCGGTGAGGTCACGGTCTACGACAGCGTGCTCGGGTGGCGCTTTCCGAATCCGCGCATGGGGGAGATGTACCCCCTCGTCAGCCTGGGCGAGACCGCCGAGAACGTGGCGGAGAAATACGCGGTGGGCCGGGAGCAACAGGACGCCTTCGGCCTCAAGAGCCATCGCAACGCGGTGGCGGCCCAGGAGGCGGGCCGGCTCGACGACGAGATCATTCCGGTGGCGGCGCCGCGACGGCGCGGCGATCCGGTGGTGCACAGCCGGGACGAAGGACCGCGGCCGGACACCAGCCTGGAGCAGCTCGCCGCCCTGCGCCCGGCCTTTGCCCGGAATGGCACCGTGACCGCGGGGAACTCCTCGCCCCTGTCCGACGGCGCGGCGGCGCTGCTCGTGGCGTCGCGCGAACGCGCGGACGCGCTCAAGCTCAGGCCGGTGGCGCGCATCGTGGCATCGGCGGTGGCGGGCGTGGACCCGGCCTTCATGGGCATCGGCCCGATTCCGGCCAGCCGCAAGGCGCTGGAGCGCGCGCGACTGACCGCGGACCAGTTGGATCTGGTGGAGTTGAACGAGGCCTTCGCGTCGCAGTCCCTGGCGTGCATCCAGGAACTGGGGCTCGACCCCGACAAGGTCAACGTCAACGGCGGGGCCATCGCCCTCGGCCACCCGCTGGGCTGCAGCGGCGCGCGCATCATGACCACCCTTGTCCACGAGATGCGCCGGCGCGGCAGCCGCTACGGCATGGCCACCATGTGCATCGGCGTGGGACAGGGCATCGCCACCATTGTGGAACGCGCGGACTCTTGACCGGGGGACGGAAATGCCTCATGGGAACAAGAGAAGAGTGGCGGTCGCTGGATCGGGTTCGACGTCCAGCCCCTGATTGATTTATGGCCGGCCTCGCGGGACGAAGGAGGTGTCGTCCCGTGGCAAGGCCGGGATGCTGCGTCGCATGAAAAGCAAGGCGTCCAGATTTCTGGTCTTCCTGTCACTCGCCGTGGTGTTGAGCGGGGTTGCGGTGGTGGGACTGGAAGCCTTCCTGGAAAACCGCAAGGAAGCCATCCGCCAGGAGATCGCCAACGCGGTGGGCCGCGACGTGGCCTTCGAGTCCGTACGGCTGAGTCTGTTCGGACGCTTGGGAAGTCTCGGCGTCACGGTCACGGATCTGCGCATCGCGGACGACCCGCGGTTCGCGGCCACACCCTTGATCCGTGCGCGCGAACTGACTCTCTCCCTGGGATGGCTGTCCCTCCTGACCGGCGCGCCCACCGTGTCCGACGTGGTCCTGGACCAGCCGGAAATCCAGGTCATCCGCAACGAATACGGCGACATCAACGTCCTTTCACCCGCGCGGCCGCTCAAGGCCAGTCTCCAGGCAGCGGACGTGAACGGCGCCGCGGTTCACGTCCGGCACGCCCGACTCTACCTGGTGGACCGCTCCTCGGAAACGCCGGAAGAACTGCGCCTGCGGGATCTGACGGCAACGCTCCAGTGGCTGCGCGGCCAGCGCATCCGCGTCGAGGCAACCGGAGCGCTGTCCGAGGACAGCGCGCGCACGTTCTCCGTCGCCGGCTTTGTGGGCACCGAGGCGCCCTTTTCGGCGTGGAGCCGGAACGAGGTGGATCTGGAAGTTCGCGCCACGTCGCTGCCGCAGCCCCTGGTGGCGCGCGCCTGGACGTGGGTCGGGCAACACTTTCCGGCCTACCTGCGCCCCTCCGGCCCCCTGACCATTGGCGCACGGGTGACCGGGCGGATGGACCGCCCGCGCGTATCCAGCATGGAGGTGACCGGCGCCTTGTTCGGCGCCGCCGTGGACAACGCCCGCCTCACCGGCAGCGTGGACTTCTCGAAAGGGTCCTCGTGGCGTCGCGCGCGGGCCAGGTGCGAGCTTCACCTGGGACCCGTCCACCTCGACCCACTCCGGCAGTTGCCCTGGGTGGAGCGCCTCCTGCCGGCGGGGCTGGGAGTCCACGAGCCACTGCGCATCGCCAGCGTGCTGGAGGGCCCGCTGGACGATCTGAGGGTCCGGGTCACCGTGGTGGCGGATGGCCATACCATCCAGTACGGCGACTGGTTCCTCAAGGCGCCGGGAATCGCCGCCCGTCTGGCCGTGAACCTGCGGCTAAGCCCGGACCGCATCGTGATCGACCCGTCCGAGGCGCGTCTCCACAACACCCGCTTGCCGTTCTCCGGCGCCATCATCGAGCAGCCGGAACGTTTGATTCAACTCCATGTTCAGGCCAATGACGTGTCGCTGGCGGGATGGCAGGGAATGGTGCCGGCCGCCAGGGACTACCAGCTCGACGGCGCCGTGAGCGGCCGGCTGACGCTACGGCAACGGTTGGGGCCACGCGCCGACCCCCCGACGCTCCACGGCAGTTTGGGCCTGACCAACGTTCACGTCATCGGCCCGCCGGGAGAGAACCGCACGGTGCAGGGGCTCCAGGGAGAATTGGCGTTCGGTGGCGACGACATCGAGATACGCCAGCTTCGGCTGCGCTCGGGCCTGTCGGACATGCGTCTGAACGGGGTGCTGGTGAACCTGAGCCGGCCCACGCTGCACTTCCGCCTCCATTCCGACCTGCTGAATCTCGGTGACGTGACCGGCGACGCCGCGCATCGGGCGCATTCCTTCAGCGATGTCTTTCACGAGGGCTCCGCCGACGTGCGCGGAGGCCTCGTCTCGGTGCGGGGCTATCTGGCCTCCACCAGCGGTCAGGCAGGCGGCGCCGCCTACGAGGACCTGCGGAGCTTCGTGCACTGGACGCAGGACGCCTTGACCGTGCAACGGTTTTCCGTCGCGACCCTGGGAGGCGCGATTCAGGGCCACGGCGCGGTCACGAGGCGCAACGGGGGGAAGGGCTTCGACGTCGAGTTGCACCCCACCGGGGAGAACCTGGACGTCAACAGGCTCCTCGCGTTCCTCCCCGCCTGGCCCGCGGATTCGGTCAACGGAAACGTGGGTTTCGAAGGCCGTTTGCACAGCGCGGGCAAGGACTGGCCGTCCTTCATCCGGAACCTGGACGGACGCGGCCGCATGACGCTCGAACGGGGTGTCCTGGCCGGCTTCAATCCGGTCCGCGGGGTTCTCGCCGCGCTTGACGCCCTGGACGGGATCGACCGCATCGACACCGCCGGACCCGCGTTTCTCTCGCTGGTCCAGGACGACCGGACATCCTTCGACAGCGTGACGAGCCGCTTCACCATTCGCCAGGGCACGGTGCGCGGCGACGACATTCGCCTGGTCGCGGACCACTACAGCATCGTCGGCCAAGGCTCGCTGAACCCGGATGGGGAGGTGGATATGTTGGCGACCCTCGTGCTGTCGCCGGCGTTCTCCCGCGACCTGAGCGGCCGCTACCGCAACGTACGCTACCTCTTCGACGCAGAGGGAATCAGTGTGCCCTTCCGGCTAGCGGGCGGCTTCCCTGACGTCGCCATCCGTCCCGACGTGGCGCAGCTCGTGCGCTACATGTTCAACAAGCTCGCGGAGGAAAGGCGGTCGCGGGCCGATGACGACGGCGGCAAGCTGTGGAAGCGTCTCGGGCAGAGTTTCCTGGAGCGCCTTCGTTGACGCCGGAGGGCGCCCTCCGGCCACGCCACACGCATCCCTTCGCGACACCGCGGCCCGCACACATGGACGTCCACGAACTCTACCTCCGGGTGCGCCGGCAAGACATCGCCTACATCAAGTTCATCGTGGAGTCGTATGAACTGCTGGGCATCATCCGCACGGTGGATGCGCATCAAGCCGTCATCGTGATGCTGGTGCTGGACGACTCGCTGGCGCTGGCGCGGGACGTGCTCCACGCCCTTGCCGGGGAAGTCCCGCTGGAGGAGATTCCCCGGCCCGAAGGTCTCGGCGACGACTGGCTTCTCGGTGAGCTTGCGGGCGCGGACCCTGGCGCCGGAGACGGCCTGTGACCCGGAGATGCGCGCCCTCTTGGTACGCCCGGGGGCGGCGCTGATGGACACCGCGCTCAAGCCGCGCGTCCTCTCGGTCCTGCGGTCCCGCCCCGGACACCGCTTCAGCCTTCGGGAGATACGCAAGGGATTCGGCAAGACAGACCGCGAAACGGTGCTCGAAGCGCTCCAGGAACTGATCCACGAGCGCAAGGTCCTCCGCCTCCACAAGAACCACTACACCCTGGCCAAGGCCGCGAGCCTCGTCGCCGGCGTGGTGCAGGGACATCCCGACGGCTTCGGCTTCGTCGTGCCCGACCAGAAGGGCATGGACGACATCTACCTCAGCCGCAGGGAGATGCGCCGGGTCATGCACGGCGACCGGGTGCGGGTGCGTCTGGAGAAGAAGCGTCACGGCGACAGCCAGGGACATGTCGTCGAGGTGCTGGAGCGGGGCCAGCGGCGGTTGGTGGGCATGGTGCGCACCGACGGCGACCGCACCGTGCTGGCGCCCATGGACCCGCGCGTCGCGGCCGCCATCCCGCTGAAAGCGCCCGGAACGGTCCAGGCCGGGCAGGTGGCGGCGGTGGAGATGACCCGGTACGGCGGCGGCTACACGCCCGCGGAAGCGCGGCTCGAACGGGTGCTGGGCGCGCCGGACGATCCCGAGGTCCAGGCCCAGGCGGTGATCTTCCGTTACGGCTGGCCCGAGGAGTTCTCGGACGGGGCGGTCCAGGAAGCCGAGCGCCACGCCGGGGCGGCGGCGAGCCTGCATGGACGCCGCGACCTGCGCGCGCTCACCACCTTCACCGTGGACGGCGAGACCGCGCGGGACTTCGACGACGCCGTGGGCATCGAGCGCACCGCCGGGGGCGGCTACCGGCTCCACGTCTCCATCGCCGACGTGGCCCACTATGTGCCGCAAGACTCCGCCCTGGACGTGGAAGCCCATGAACGCGGAACCAGCGTCTATTTCCCGGACCGGGCCCTGCCCATGCTGCCGCCGGCGCTGTCCACCGGCATCTGCAGCCTCAAGCCGGGCCTGGACCGCCTCACGCGCACGGCGCTCCTCGAGTTCGACCGCAAGGGCGAGGTCGAACGGGCGGAGATCTTCCCGTCGGTGATCCGCAGCGCGGCCCGGCTCACCTACACCGAGGTGGGACGGATGCTGGTGGACCGGGACACCGCCGTTGTCGCCAGGTATCCGCAAGTGATCGATTCCCTCCGCTCCATGGAAGAGTTGACCCACCTCCTCATGGAACGGCGGCGCGCCCGCGGCAGCCTCGACTTCGAACTGCCGGAGACCGAGATCGTGTTGGACGACGACCTCATGCCCATCGACATCCGGCGCGCCCGCCGCACCATCGCCCACCGCATGATCGAGGAGTTCATGATAGCCGCCAACGAAACCGTGGCCGGCGCCTTGCGGAAGCGCAAGTTCCCGTGCGTGTACCGCGTGCACGAGGGACCCGACGAGGACACCCTCGACGCCATCGGCCCGTTCCTGTCCACCCTGGGATACCGGCTCCACCGGAGCGGCGACCGCATTTCGTCGCAGGATCTCCAGCGCGTCCTGGAAGCGTGCCGCGGCAAGCCCGAGGAACGTGTGTTGAACCGCATGTTGCTGCGTTCCATGAAACAGGCGTACTACGACCCCGAGAACATCGGCCACTTCGGCCTGGCGTCCGACGCGTACCTGCACTTCACCTCCCCCATCCGCCGCTACCCCGACCTCATGGCGCACCGACTCCTGGACCGCGCGAGCGCCAGCCCCAGGCTCGACTCCGGGACGCGCGAAGGCCTCGACGCCTGGGTGCGCGAAGCCGCCGACCACAGCTCCCGGCGCGAGCGCCTGGCCATGGAGGCCGAGCGCGAGATGGTGGACCTCAAGAAAGCCCAGTTCATGACCGACAAGATCGGCCAGGAACACACCGGCGTCATCACCGACATCACCCACTTCGGCTTCTTCGTCGAATTGGACCGCTGGTTCGTAGAGGGCCTCGTGGGCCTCAAGTCCCTGGACGACGACTTCTACCGCTATTACGACACCGCCCACCTCATCAAGGGCCAGAACCACGGCCGCACCTTCCGCATGGGCGACCCGGTCACGGTAAAGGTGGCGCGAGTGAAGCTGTTTCAGGGGGAGATCGACTTCGAGCTGGCGCGGCCGTGAAGCATGGGCCGCCATGCGGGAATGGGTTTCAAAGCCCCGTTGATCGCATTGGGCCGCGTCACCGCCCCACCGACACCAGCACGATCCCCATGACCACCAGCATCGTCCCGAGCGCGGTTCGGCGGGTGACCCGTTCCATGTCACGGAGAAAGATCACCGTGCCCAGGAGGATCCACATGGGGAGGGTGGCGGTGATGGGGGCGATGACGATGACCTCGCCGGCATTGAGGGCATAGAGGATGCCGCCGGCGGAGACCCCTTCGAAGAGCCCGGCCGCGACAAAGGGCCAGAACGCGCGCCGGTCCCAGACGTAACGTTGGGCCAGGCCCGGTATGGCCTGGGTGATGGCCAGCAGGGCCAGGCCCACGGTGCCGGTGACGGCGGTGAAGAAAACCGGCTCGGGGGTGAGGATCAGCGCGGCCCGCCGCAAGGGGAAGGCGATGCCCGCCATCAACGCGGCGGCCAGGGGCACGAGCACAAACCATCCGGGGGTTTCGGCCCGCGCATCCGTTTTCACATCCGCCGCCCGGGCGCCTTCCCGCGAGATGGCCGCGATGCCGGCCACCACCGTCACGTTCCCCAGGAACACGGCCCACGTCAGCTCTTCCCCCAAAAGTGCAATCGCAATGATGCCGGCCCAGAAAGGATGGGTGGCCCGCAGCGAACCGCTCCGGGCGGCGCCGATGGTCTGCATGCCGCGATAGGTCAACTGGCGCACGAACGGCTGCAGGCTGCCGGCCGCCACCATCAACGCCACGGCATTCCAAGTGAAGTCGGGCAGCCCCCGAATCGCCGCCGCCACGCCGTAGATCCCGGCCTGGAACAGCATGGAGAACGCCGTCACGGTGGCCGGGGTGGAGTAGCGCAGGCCCCGCCGCGCCACGATGAAGCTCACCGCATACATGGCGGCGGAAACGACGGCGACGAGTTCAGGGAGCATGACGACGTGCTGCCTTCGGCGGACTCAACGGCCCGCGATGATGGTGACGGTGCCGGCCACCACCAGGACGGTGCCGATGACCGACCGGACATTGAGCCGTTCCACCCCGCGCAGAAACAGCAGGGCCAGCACCTGGGTCCAGAGCGGCGAGGTCGCCACCAGCGGCGCCACCGCCACCACCTGGCCCATGCTGACGGCGATGAGCGAGAACAGCGAAGCCACCGTCTCAAAGGCGCCAGCGCAAATGAAGGGCCACAGCGCGCGCCGGTTCCAGGAGAAGCGCCCGCGGATGCCACCGGCGGACAGGGAGACGGCCAGGCACACCGCCGCCACCGTGGCCAGCACCGCGGCGAAGAACAGCGGCTGGTTGGAGATGTCCAGTGCATAGCGGCGCACCGGGAACGCGATGCCCGCCAGGAACGCCGCGCCCAGGGGAAAGACGATGTACCACCCGCGTTGGCGAGGAACCGCGGCACCGGCAACCGCCTGGCCGCCCCCGGCGCCCCGCCGTGGTTCGGCGTCGCGGCGGGGACTCCAGGAGATCAACACGGTGCCCGCCACCACCAGCACGGTCCCGGTCATGAGACCCGGTGTCAGGCGCTCGCCCAGGAGCGCCACCGACCACACCGCGCTCCAGAGCGGATAGGTGGTGCGCAGCGGCTGGCTGCGCGACGCGCCGATGCGGGCAACGCCGGTGAAGCTCAGATAGCTCGTCACGGCCTGCATCACGCCCAGCAGCACAAACAGCAGAAACGCAAGCCTGGCCACCGCGGGCACGCCGCCCGTGACCGCGACCGCGCACCACAACAGCGTCATGCGCACGGTCATGGCAACGCAGGTGGCGGTGAGCGGCGTGGAGTATTGCAGCCCCAGCCGCGAGGAAACCGAAACCGCCGCGTACGCGAAGGCCGCCATCAGGGCTATGGCTTCGGCGGGAACCGGCATGACAACCTGGTGTGGTGTCGCTTCAGCACCCGTGGCGGTTGCCGGGACAGTCTCCGGCAGGGGCGTCCGGCCAGCAGCCCCGGCGGGGTCCGGCCCATGCGGCGTGCCGGCGGATATTCATGCCGTGTCGGGCGCTCGGGAGCCGGCGCCCGGGGCCTCGGGGGTTGCCGCTCCCGGCGCGAGCCAGCGCGACACCAGCTCGGACGCGCCGACGCCCGCGTTGGGCGCGGTCAGGCGCAGGAGTTTCTCCACTTGCGGGAGGTCGACGGTCAGCCGCGGGTCCAACGACACGAGGTACTCGTCGTAGAGCACGGCGCCAAGATCGGGCGCATAGCCGAACACCCGGTCGAGCATCGCCAGAGTTTGGCTCCGATGCCCCTGCAGGTAGCGGATCGCCTCCCGGTGCGCGGCCAGGAACGCCGCAATCGCGCCGCCTCTCTCGCTCAGCCGCGCCGCCATGGTTTCGACGGTGATGGGCATGGGATCGTCCGCCACCACCGGCCAGCCGGCGAGCGGCAGGAAGCCCCGTTGCCGTGCGACGAAATCGAAGGGCCGCGGCAACAGCGCCGCGCCCACGGACCCCTCGGTGAGCCGATCCAGCGCCTGTTGATCGGTATCCACCGTGTCCAGGCCGAGATCCGTTCCCAATTCGAGACGGGCCAGGCCGCGGAACGTTTTCGCCAGCGGCGCCGCCTCGGCGATGACACGGCGGCATGCCAGCACCTTGCCCTCGAGATGCGCAAGCTCGCGTGTCCCGGCCGGGGCCATCAGCACGTAGGGGCTGCTGTTCATGCACGAGCCGATGAGCCGCGTGGCCTCCGCGCGCAGGAAATGCTGGAGCGACGCCCGCCCGATGACGAGGGACAGATCGGCGTCGCCGTCCGCCAGCGCCTGATTGCGCTCGTCCGTGCCCTGCACGTGGTTCCAGGACAGATCCAGCCCATGCCGCCGGTAGATGCCTTGCTCGATTCCCAGATACCCGGTGGGGTCGCGCGCCACGCTTCCGCTCCCCTCGCCGAGAACCCCGTAGAGCACCCGTAACCGTGTGACTTGCATCCAGTCTCCCGCTGTCTTCCGCGAGGCGCCAACGGCTCGGATACGTCCTTGGCTCGGATACGTCCTTGATATGAAGATGCAATGCGGGCGGGTCCTTCAGGGGGTCACAAAGCTGCAACCCACGGTCCTTGTTCCCCACCCCACCATCCATGGATTCCCGCTTCCGCGGGAATGACGGTCCGGGCCGCTGGCGCCGGTTCGTGTCCGGGCGGGATCAGGCACAGCCCGCTTTCACGCCCGCCGGCCCGGCCTTGCAATGCTTGACACCACCATAGCGAAGGTGTACCGCCTTGCATAGGCGGAGGGTCCCTTTCCGTCCGCTTCGTTTTCACACGCGGGCTTCCGCGTCCGGCCACGATCATCGCGCGGCGCACGTCCCGAGCCCTTTCGTCCAAGGAGGCACAGCCATGTCCATCGCACTGTCCCACGGCGGAACCACCATGTATTCATCCCCCTCCCGCTCCGACGAGTTGTGGGTGGGAACCCGGAAAGGCATCGCGGTGCTGGAGCGCGACTCCGGCGGCTGGCGCGTCGCGCGCCACATGCTGGAGGACAAGCACATCAGCGCCATCCACCAGGAACCGGAGAGCGGCCTGTTCTTCGTCGGCGCGTTTCACGCCGGCCTGCACGTGAGCGCGGACCATGGCGCCACCTGGGAGGCGCGCGAGAACGGGTTGACCGAACGGGACGTCTACAGCGTCAATTCGTCCCGCAGCAACGGCCGCACCCGGCTCTATGCCGGCACCGAGCCGGCGCACCTGTTCTGCAGCGACGACATGGGGGAGCACTGGACCGAGCTGCCGGCGTTCCGATCCGTGCCCAGCGTGCCCAAATGGAAGTTCCCGGTGCCGCCGCACATCGCCCACGCCAAGCACATCAACTTCGACCCCCACGACCCCGACACCGTGTACGTGAGCGTGGAAGTCGGCGGCCTCCTGAGGAGCCGGGACCGCGGCGAGTCCTTCGAAGAGCTTCTCGGAATCTACGAGGACGCCCACCGGCTGGTGATCCACCCGCAGGACTCCCATCGCCTGTATGAAGTGACCGGACGCGGGTTGTACGTCTCCGCGGACGGCGGCAAGAACTTTGAGGAGCGGCTCGTGCGGCCGTGTGAGAACGGCGACTATCCCGACGGATGCGTGCTCAATCCGCTGAATCCCGACATGATGTTCCTGAGCGCGGCACAGTACAACCCGGGCCAGTGGCAACGGACGCATTTCGCGGGCGCGCGCATCTCGCGCAGCACGGACGGCGGGCAAACCTGGGAGATCCTGCGCAACGGACTCCCGGACCGCCTGCAGGCGAGCGTCGAAGCGCTGTGCCTGGAAGCCTCGGGCGATTCGGTTTCGGTCTTCGCCGCCACCACCAGCGGGGAGATCTACGGCAGCGACGACGCCGGCGAAAGCTGGTCGGTCATCGCCAGCGGCCTGGCGCCCATCTCCAAGGACTTCCACTACAGGGACCTGCAGGCAGCATAGTCCAGGCCCGTCCCGCACAGCCGGGCATACACAACGCGAGAAGAGCCTCCGCGAGCGACACTGGGGGTGGGTTCCATGCTCACCCCGGTGTCGGTCCGCGCGGGTAGACAAAGGCGACGGCGCCAACATGCAAAGGATACGTTGGGCCGCGCAACGGGGATGACGGGATGAAACTCGGTTTGTTGGTTGATTGCCACGTTCGCGAAGGTCGGACGCAGACCCTCGCCTTCGACGAATTGTTCGATCAGGTGGATGCCGCCGAATCCATGGGGCTGGACTCCATCTGGATCGTCGAGCACCATTTCCGGCCCAAGGCGTCGGTACTCTCCGCCTCCATGATGGTGGCCGGGGCCATCGCGGCGCGCACCGAGCGCGTGCGCATTGGCACGGCGGTGCAGGTGCTGCCCCTGGGAAACCCCCTGCGCATTGCCGAAGAGGTGGCGTCCATCGACCACATCAGCCACGGCCGCTTCGACTTCGGTATCGGCCGCAGCAGCATCCCCAAGTTCTACGACGGCTTCAACATTCCCTACTCGGAAAGCCCGGCGCGTTTCGCCGAGTCGTTCGAGATCGTCATGCGCGCGTTCACCCAGGAGACCTTCTCCTTCGAAGGCGACTACTACTCGTATCACGACGTGAGCATTTCGCCGCGCCCGCTCCAGCAGCCCCATCCTCCCATCTACATGGCCGTGCGCACGCCGGAGGGCTTCGCCCACACCGCCCGCAGCGGTTACCACGTCGTACTGTGGTTCATGGGCGACTACTACGAGGACCGCCTGGCGATCTATCGCGAGGAATGGCAGGCCGCGGGCCACGCCGAGCCGCCCGAGATCCACGTGCGCGTGCCCATCTTCGTCGCCGAGTCGGAAAACGCGGCGCGGGACATTCCCCGGGCCAGCGTGGTCCACGACCTCAACCGCGTCATCGCCGAGGCCACGGCCATGAATGCCGCCGACCGCGTGGCCCAGGCCCAGGCGTTCCTGGAAGACTACGACTCGTTCCTGCGCACCCGCGTCATCTACGGCTCCCCCGAATCGGTCATCGACCGCATCGAGGAATTCCGCGAGCGCACCGGCTTGACCGGCATGATTCTGGACGTCAACCACGGCGGCCAGATCCCCCACGACCAGGTCCTCAACTCCATCCGGCTGTTGACAGAGAAAGTGGCGCCGCGATTGACGTAGGCAGCCACAATCTCGCGAAGTCTCCATCAACCGAAGGCTCACCAGTGGCGGGAGCGGAAGACACTCCCCGCGACGGGGAAGTCTTTGTTCGCCCTTGATCCATAGTGTAAAAAAAATTACGCTATAGTCATGATTCGTGACTGGGACTTCTACGGACGCCGGGACGAACTCGGCTGCCTTCTTGAAACCATGCGCTCGGGCCGCTGGTTCTTCGGCGCCATCCGGGGGCGGCGGCGCATCGGCAAGACCGCCCTCATCCAGCAGGCTCTGGCCACATTGGAGCAGGACGAACAGAACCCACGACCCGTGTTGATGGTCCAACTGCCCGAGGGCGGCCCCGGCGACCTCGCCGCGGTGTTCCGCAACACCGTGCGCAATACCGACCTGAAACACCTGTTGAACGGATTGGATCAGGTGCGGGATCTGCCGGCGGTGGCCAGCGCCATCGGCTCTCTTTGCGAGGCAGGCGCCGCAGTCGCCCTTGATGAATTTCAGGTGTGCCACCAAGGTCCGTTGCGCGTCTTCCCGTCACTGCTGCAGGCCCAGGTGGACCGGATCCAGGATCGCGTCTCTGGTGGCGGGCTCATCGTCCTCGGCTCCGTTCAGACGGAGATGGAAGCACTGCTCAATGACCGGCGCGCACCGCTGTACGGGAGAACCACCTTCAGCTTCACACTCGACCCGTGGGACTTGCGCACGGTTTTCGAGGTGGCCGCCCGCCACGGCGCGGCCGACCCGCGGTATGGCCTCACTGCATGGACCCTCTTCGGCGGCGTGCCCAAATACTGGCGGCACTTCGCCGAAGCCCGTGGTCTCGACGCGCTTTCGAATTGGCGAGAATGGGTTGGGGAATTATGTGCGAGACTGTTTCTTCGTGCCGACGCGCCGTTGCGGGAGGAAGGCGAGAATCTGCTGGGACTCGAGATTCGCCGCAACTATCTGGCCGTACTCCGCGTCCTGGCGGAAGGCGGCCGCAGCCATCCGGAACTACGCGAAGCCCTCCCCGATATCCCCAGTCTCGGGCCTTACCTGCAAACCCTGGCTCGGGACTTGCGCTTGGTGGAGCGGGAGACTCCGGTATTTTCCAACGAAAACAGTCGCGGGGCGCGTTATCATCTCTCCGATCCGTTCCTGCGCGCATGGCTGTCCGTCCTTCAGCCCGCCTGTCAAGCCGCGAGGGTGCTTCCCGTTGCCGAGGTGGCGGCGCGCCTGCATTCCCGACTCGCCGATCTCGAAGGTTGGGCATTCGAGCGGATGGTACGCGAGGCGAGCGAAGAGGCCTCCCGAGCAGGTGACCGGGACTTTCCCCTGACGGATCTGGTTCGGGGCTACTGGAATCGCCCGCGCGAGCATGCGGCGTCCATCGAGATCGACCTGGTCGCATGGAACGAGGACCGTCGTTGCGTGCGTTTCGGTTCCTGCAAGCGAGACCCGCGCAAGCACGACCGGGCCTCGCGGACCAACTTCCGCGATCACGTGCAGCGTTTCTTGTCCACGCGTCGTGGAAAGCGATTTCATGGCTGGCGCCAGGAGTTCGCTCTCTTCGCCCCCGTGTTCCCGGAAGACCAGCGTTACCGGCTGACTGGCGATGGATGGGTGTGCCGCGACTTGAATGACTTCCGCCGAATGCTGGGCGATGAAACCCGCGGCGCCAGCGGGGACTGGACGGTGGCTGAACAGATAGCGGGAGCATACGGATGATCCAGCGTTTGGCCACAGCCGCATCGGATACGGGGCCGTCGCTGGTGGTGGCGAACGACAACTGGGGTGCGACGAGCCTGACGGCGGTGCTTGCCGTGCTCCAATCCGCCTGCGACGTCTTGACGGACGCGTTCGGGACGCCCCCCGACGCTCCCATACACGTGGCCCGCTGGGACCAGGACCCCCGTACGCTCCACGACAGACGCCCCTACGAAATCCGCCTGAGTGCGCGGGACCGGTACTGGTGCCAGTACGTGTATCAGTTCTCACATGAACTCTGTCACGTGATGACCCGCTTCGATCGCTACCGGAACCACAGGCACAAATGGTTCGAGGAAACCGTTTGCCAGTTGGCGTCTCTATTCGTCCTGCATCGTCTTGCCGCGCTCTGGGACAGAACGCCACCTCCCGAAATCATTGGGGCCAAGACCTTTGCGCCGAACCACCGAACCTATGCCGAGGACATCCAGGCCAAGTGGAGAGCGCCTTTGAACGGCCCTCTTCCGGAATGGCTGAGCGCGAACATCGCGACGCTGGAAACCGATCCATACAGACGGGAACTCAATGGCGTTGTGGCCATCGCCCTGCTCGGTCGCTTCAATGAGGACCCGCTGCTATGGCGGGATTGTGGCTGGCTGAACCGATGGGAGCCCGGCGCCGACGGGACTTTCGCCGACTACCTGGACTCCTGGGCCGGCTGCATGATCCGGAACGGACGGACCGTCCGTGCGCCAGACCTCATCAGAGATCTCTTCCGGCTCTAGTGTGGTGTCTGGCCCCCGCGTCGTTCCTCGGCCGGCGCGGGGGCCAGTTTCCGGGTCGTAGGCGGTCCTACAGCGCGTAGAGCCGCCTCGGGTTGCCGTCCAGTATCGCGTCCTTGGCGGCGCCGGAAATGTCGGCGCGCTCCCGCAGCATGCGCGCGGCGAAGCGCTCCCGGTCGCCGTGGGGCATGTCCGTCCCCATGACGATCTGCTCCTGCCCCACCAGGTCCATCACCTGCGGCAACAGCGAGTCCTCGATTTCGGCGCTGAAGAAGAGGTTCCCCTTCTCGACGTAGTCCATGGCGGGCAGAGCCTGCCGCGGCACGCACTCGGGAATGAACTTCAGCAGCAGTTCGCCCTGGTTCTCGTAGCGGTGCTTCAGCCGGTCGAGCATGAACGGCACCCACATGCATCCGGCCTCCAGGAACACCACCCGCATGGCCGGGAAGCGGTCGAGGATGCCGCCGGCGATGAGCGAGGTGCAGGCCATCAGCACAGGCATGTGAAACGCGATGACGCCCGAGGGATAGATGTGCGAGTAGAGGTTGTTCACCGAGGGGCAGGACCAGCCTACGTGAACACCCAGCGCGAGATTGTTTCCTTCCACCGCCTCATAGAAGGGCAGCAGGTCGTCGTCGTCCAGCAGCCGGTCGCCCGCGGTCCCCAGCACCATGACCGAAACAGCGCCCAGCTTCGCCGCCTCGTTCACGGAGCGCACCGCGCCGCCCACGTCGTCGAGGTTCACCACCGCGGCCCACTTGATGCGGTCGTTGCCGCCCAGCCGGTCCCCCAGCCAGCGGTTGTACGAATCGCACAACGCCGTGGCCAGGGGAACGTTGCTGGTCAGCGGATAGGCAAGGAACAGGGTCGTGTAAACCACCTGGACGGCGATCTCCTCCTCGTCCATGATCGCCAGCCGCTCGGAGATGTTGGTGAGATCCTGGCTGCCGACGCTGTCCACCTTGCCCACCGAGTGTTTCGCGAGCTTGCCGTCGATGGTCAGGGGCGTTCCCAGGTTGTTGCAGCCCCGGCCCACCCGGCGGGGGAAGAGCTGCTCGTCGATCATCCAGTAGGCCATGCCATCCACCCCCACCACCCGGGGCTTCTGGCCGCGGAACCCGGGGTCCAGGTACTTGTCGTCAAAAGTCTCCAGGCACTCTTCCACGTGGCCGTCAGCGTCTACACAGTCCATTTCTCACCTCCGTCGATTCGCGGTACATTTGCACGTCCCATGTATGGTCTCAACATTGAAGACGACAACGCACCTTGTCAAGGATGATGCCAAGGCTGTTCGATAGTCCGATGCTCCCCTTCCGTCATGCCAAGTCGGCGTGCCACCGGCACACATGCGGACGAAAAACGATCCCACCGATATGTCAAACGGTCCCACAAGCATGTCATTCCCGCGAATGCTTGCCCTCGACCCCGATCGGGGGCGGGAATCCAGGGACGGCGGTTGCCAGCCCGTTGACGGAGTCCTTCCGATGAAAACATCCGAGATGGAAGTCACGAAACGACTGGCGCAGTGGATCTGCGATTCGAACTTCGACACGATCCCCGCCGCCGTGCGCGATGAAGCCGCGCGCACGCTGCTCAACTGGATGGGCTGCGCGGTGGGGGGATCGGGGCACGAATCGGTGGACATCGCGTTGCGGGCGCTGGGCCCCTTCATGGGACAACCCCAGGCGTCGGTACTGGGCCGCGTGGAGCGGGTGGACGTGCTTCATGCGGCGCTGCTCAACGGCATCAGCTCCCACGTGTTCGATTTCGACGACACCCACCTCCGGACCATCATCCATCCCGCAGGGCCGGTGGCGTCGGCGCTGGCGCCGTTGGCCGAGCACCGGCCCGTCTCCGGGCGCGACTTCCTGCACGCGCTGATCCTCGGCATCGAGGTGGAATGCCGCATCGGCAACGCCGTCTACCCGGACCACTACGATGTGGGCTGGCACATCACCGGCACCGCCGGAGTCTTCGGCGCCGCCGCCGCCGCCGGCCGCCTGTTGGGGCTCGACGCGCAACGCCTGTGCTGGGCGCTGGCTGGCGCCGCCACCCAGGCCGCGGGCCTGCGGGAGATGTTCGGCACCATGCTGAAGCCCTTCCACGTCGGACGGGCGGCGCAGAACGGCCTCGCCGCCGCGTTCCTGGCCGCCCAAGGACTCACCGGCTCCGAGCGCGCCATCGAGGCGCCGCGCGGCTTCGCCCGGGTCCTGTCCACGAAGCAGGACTACGCCGCCATCTGCGACGGCTTGGGCGAGACCTACGAGAGCCGGCTCAACACCTACAAGCCCTACCCCTGCGGCGTCGTCATCCACCCGAGCCTCGACGGCTGCATCAGCCTGAAACGGCGACACGGCCTCACGGGCGACGACATCGAGTCCGTGGAGCTGCGCGTACACCCGCTGGTGCTGGAACTCACCGGGAACAAGACTCCGGAAACCGGCCTCCAGGGCAAGTTCAGCGTGTACCACGCCGCCGGCGCCGCCTTGGTGCTCGGGCGCGTGGGCGTGGCCGAGTTTACCGACGCGGTGGTGCGGCACCCAGCCGTCAAGGCGGTGCGCGACCGCGTTTCCACGGTCGCCGACAAGAACATCCGCGAAGCCGGCGCCGTGGTCACGATCCGCCTGAAGGGTGGCCGCACCGTCGAGGAAGTCGTTGAGCACGCCTCGGGCAGCCTGGAACGCCCGCTGTCCGACAAGGACATGGACGCCAAGGTCCACGCCCTGGCCGATCCGCTGCTGGGAGAGGCTTCGACCCAAGCGATGATCCGTGCCTGCCGGGGCGTCGCGGAACTGGAGGACGCGGGCGCCCTCGCTCGCGCGGCGACGCCCCGGGACGCATAGACGCGGGCAGCCGCCCGGCACGATCCCCGTTGCCCTATCGCTCGGTGAGATCCAGCAGCACCCCGTCCGGGTCGGCCATGGCGTACTGGCCGATGACGCAGCCTTCGAGGTCGGCGCGGGTCATGGGGCCGAAGCGGCCGGCGTCCAGGTTGGCGGGGGCGGATTCGGGGACCGATTCACTCAGTTCTTCGATTTCCTTCCGGGTCTGCTCCATGTTCTCGACGCGGAAGCCGATGTGATCCAGGCCCTCGCGCATGCCCCGGTAAAGCGAGTTGTCGCACGGGCGCACGAGCAACTCCACCTGGCCGTCGGTCACACGGAAACTTCCATCGGGTCCCGGCCCTTCACCGGCATCAAGTTCGAACACCTTGTGATAGAACTCCGCCACCCGCTCGGGCTGCTTCGAGCGGATGGCGATGTGGCTGATCTGGCGCGGCTGCTCCCAGCCGTCCTCCAGGTAGCCCTCGCGCACCTTGGCCACACCCTTCTGGGAAATATCGTATTGGGTGCCGCATGGATCAGTGCCGCGGGAGACCGAGAAGGGCACGTGGGCCAGGCTCTTGGCCACCAGGAGTTCCGGATAGTCGTCACGCATGCGCTCCAGCACCAGCGGTATCTCCTCCACCTCGAAGCCGAAGTGATCGAGCCCGGACTGGTTTCCCGGATGTTTCTGCAGCATGGCGAAGCCGATGACGCCGTCGCTGATGTGGCCACGGTTGGGGTTGTAGTTACCCTTCTCATCGGTCATTCCGGTGGTGATCTTCTTCATGCTGAAAATGCTCTGATAGAACCGGGCCATCCGGTCCCAGTTCTCCGTGTTGAGAGCAATGTGCCGAATCCGCGTTTTCATAATCCGCCTCCCGCTCAGACTAGTAGACTCACGGAATCGAACATTTGCAGGCGGCTGTCAAGCTGCCGTTGTGTTCCTCACGCTCCCCGCCACAAGCTGCACAAGGAATTCTGTCGCCGGACAGGAGTCTGTCCGGACAGGATCCACCCACGCACGCCCTGAACGACAACGTCCTCGTTGCAACAACGAAGGTTGGGGCCTTGATCGAACGTAGGGAGCGAAGACCGTGCGCGGGATGTGTACATAACAGTGCAAAATAAGTTGTTTACTTCCAACTAGTTATGTATACTTAACTTTGTGGTCGGACGGAAATTGCCATGATAATGGCATTGCGAGCACCGAATTTTCCATGACGATGTTTCGTTATAGATTGGGACGGTTTCATTATGACTGCACAGAACAACCCGATCAAGGGACGGAAGGCATCGTGCAACTTCCAGCCCGGGTCCGCATTGGAGCACGGCGGAAGAGACTTGGCCGAGGGGTTGACAAATGGAATTAATGCTCAGTCCACAATGGAGCCGAGCCGAGCCGAGCCGAGCCGAGCCGAGCCGAGCCGAGCCGAGCCGAGCCGAGCCGAGCCGAGCCGAGCCGAGCCGAGCCGAGCCGAGCCGAGCCGAGCCGAGCCGAGCCGAGCCGAGCCGAGCCGAGCCGAGCCGAGCCGAGCCGAGCCGCAGAGTAGGATTATCGGAAAACTTACGAGACGTCATTCCCGCGAAGGCTTTTGCAACATTGGGGGTTGCCTTGGTGCTGCTGGCCGGGTGGACGCCCTGGACTGAAGCGCAGACGAGCGCCCCCGTCACGGTGACGCTTGCGGCCCCCGACACCACGCTCACCGAGGAGGACACGAGCAGCACCGCAACGGTGACGCTGACCCTTGACCGCGACCTCGCCGGCGGGGAGATCGCGGAGATTCCGCTGGTGATCGGCGGCACCGCCGACCGGCGGAGCAGCTCGGACTTCGACTACACCGTGAGCGCGAGCGGCGCCGGCGTGTCCATCAGTGGCGAGGCTGGCACCGCAATCGGCGGCGCAACCTGGTCGCCGAAGGTGAAGATCACCGGCGCGGACGCGGGCACCCAGCAGACGGCGACGGTCACGTTCACGGCGACCACGCGCGACGACGGCGACACGGGCAACGAGACGATCACGGTGGCGCTCGGCGACCTCGCCGATACCACCCTGGCGACCAACCTCAGCGGAGGCCTCACTGCAGGCGGCGGCGCCAACCGGGCGACGCTGCTCATCGAGGACGACGACAAGACGGGCGCGGCCGTGGAGGTCTCGCTAGCCCGCACGAACATGGGCGACGTCACCGAGGGCGGATCGGCCACCGCCGAGTTCACGGTGACCCTGAGCCGGGTGCTGATCGCGAGCGAAGAAGTCGTTGTGCCCTTGTTCGTCTCCGGCAGTCGGGTCACGAGCCAGGATGTGGACATCCAGGCCAAGGCCGGCCCGGCATTGAATACAAGCGTGACGGTTTCGAGCGCAGGGACGCTTGCCTGGACTGTGGAGTTCACTGACGGCGCGCAGACGGCGACGCTCGAACTCACACCGAAGGACGACATTGCCGACGAATCCGACGAGACCGCGGTGGTGGCGCTCGGCAGCGACGCGCAGTTCGATACCGAAGGCCGCACCACCATGGATGCGAGTCCACACGCGACGGCGAACCGGTTCGAGGTGACGCTCAAGGACAACGACACGAATAACGTCGTCTATTCGCTCGCGCTGTCACCCGCGCAAATCAAGGAAAGCGAATTTGTTGGCGGCGGCACAGTCACCCTCACCCTCGACCCGAAGAACGCCACCTTCCTCGGCGCAGGCAACAGGACCGCCGGCGCTTCGCAGAAACAAGGCAAGTATCTCACCGGCAAGCAGCTCAACGCGGCGGGCAGGGCGCTGATCACGCTCTCCGGCGCGCCGTCGGGGCTCGCCATCTCCGCGGTTCGCTTGCTCGCCAGGGACGCCACCGGCGTACACGGCATCCCCGCGAACTACGGCCACCGCTCCGCGGAGGTGGACTTGAGCTACAGCGGCGATGCGCTCACCGCCGATGGCGCGGTGAAGATCAATGTGGACAAGCGCCTGCTCCGCTACCGCGGCGATCCCGGCGACGGCAACCAGGTCGTTTATGGATACGACCACGCTTCCGTGCTCGGCGACGCCGACGACCTCGCGGCCGACTTCACCATCAAAGCGCGTCCGACGGTGAATATCGGCCCCGTGTTCGTTTCCGTCACGGAAGGTACGGACGCAAGCGCCGAATTCACCGTGACCCTGTCCGCCGTGCTCGGCAGCGATGTCGTGATACCTATATCCCTGCGAGAGGTAAAAGACGGCGCAACAGCCGGGGAGGATTACACCGCGCCGAATCCCAGCAGCGTCACGATCAGCGCTGGCGCGACCACCGGGACCTTCACGATACCGATCCTGGACGACGACGCAACGGAGGACAGCGAATTGACCTTCGTCTCGATCGACGCGGCAAGCCTGCCAGCGGACGTGCGGGTAGGCTCGGCGTCGACAGCATCTCTCATTATTCACGACGACGATATCGTAACGGTCTCCTTCACCGAGGAAAGTGCCGATGTCGAGGAGGGCGAATCACTACAGGTGACCGTCGAGCTCTCCGAGGCGCGCGATACCGACACCCCCATTGAAATCTGGCTGCTAGGCGACAACGCCACTGTCGCTGCAGACTTTGTTGACCCGGTGACCGGCGACCCGATCAATGGGGAACACGCAGACTTCAGCCTGACGATTGCCGCAGGCGCTACCACCGCCAGCGCGACGGTCATGACGGTCGATGACGACATCCTTGAAGGACTAGAGCGCATCTTAGCCAGGATCATCAACCTGGACACAGGCGTGGAAAGGGGTGCGAACCCAACACTGACGATCAACATTCTTGACGACGATGGCGTGGTTTTGACCGAGTCCGACGGTTCCACCGCGGTGGTTGAATCGGGCGCGACGGACTCCTATCAGGTGCAGATGGTGGAAGCCAACCCTTTTCTTATAACGGATTTTATCGCCACCGCCGGTGAAGGGCTGCAGGTGTCCTTCGGCGGCAATCAACCGGCGGGGACGGCAACCTTGAACTTCACTGGGCTCGGCGGCTTTTCAGATGGGCTCAGCAGTCCCAGGAAGATCGACGTCAGCGCAGTGGACGACGACATTGACAATCCCGGCGGCCCTCGCACTGCGACGATAACCCACAAAACAACCCGCGGTTTCGAGAGAATGATCATCGAGGACATCACCGTCGCCATCACCGACGACGACCCCACCACCGTCACCCTCGCCTCCACCGCTTCGGGCAACCTGACCGAGGGCCAGACGCGGGACTTCACCATCACCCTCGGCCGCGGCCTGGTCAGCGGCGAGACGCTGACCGTGCCGCTCACCTTCGGCGGCACGGCGACGCGCGGCACGGATTACACGATGACCGGCGCCGCGGCGGACGGCGTCGCCTACAACAACCTCGACAGCGGCGCTGCCAACGTGGTCTTCACCGGCCCGAACACTGGCGAGACGGCGACCACCGCCACCATCACCCTGACCGCGGCGGCGGACGACACCTTGGAGAGCACGCCGGAAACCGTCGATATCGGCTTCGGCACGCTCGCGAGCACCGGCCTCGACGGCGGCACGAGCGAGACCGACAGCCTCGACGAATTCAGCATCGAGGACACGGACGGCGTGACGCCCTCCACCGCGAGCCTCGCGCTCACCGAGCTGCACCCCACCGACGCCGAGAAAACCTACACGCTGGCGCTCCACACCGACCCCGGCGCGGAAGTGGTCGTGACCGTCACCTCCCGCGACCCCAGCGTCGTTGAAGTGGACACCGACAGCGCCATGGCGGGCAACCAGAGCACCCTCACCTTCACCGACGGCAACGCCGGCAACTGGGACGAGCCGCAGACGGTTACGGTGCGCGCCGTAAACGACGGCGACGTGGCGACTGAGACCGTCATCATCTCCCACGCCGCGGCCGTGGCCTCGGACAACAACAATCCTTACCACGGGATCGACATCGACGACGTGACCGTCACCGCCACCGACGCGGGCCACGGGGTCATTCTGTCCGAATCGATGCTGTCGGTGCAGGGCAGCGACGAAGCCAAGACCTACGAGGTCGTGCTCAAGAGCCGGCCGAACTACCCGGTGACGGTCACGCCGACCTCGAGCGCGGCGGCCAACGCCGCGGTGTCCGGCGCCCTGACCTTCTCCACGAGCAACTGGAACATCCCGCAGGCGGTGACGGTGACCGGCAAGGAGGACGGCTCGTCCACCATCAGCCACGCGGTAACCTCCACCGACAGCAACTACGTCATCGCCGTCGCCGGCAGCGTCACGGTCACTGTCGATACGCGCCAGGTGCTGGATCTTCGGTTTCAGTCCACCCGAGTCTCTGAAACGCTGAACACACGCGTCAGGCACAGGCCGAACAGGGCTTCTACCGATCTGTTAGTGACGGCCACCGGCGCCACGTCAGGGTTCATTCTGCCGGGGGGAACGAGTAGGCTGACAATCACTGGCGAAGGTGTCACCGAGTCGGACTATACGCTCGCATCAAGGGTGAATTACCACTCTTTCTCCCATCCCTATACGGACAACAGTAAGTTTGACATCAACGACGACGACGTTGACGAGTCGAACGAGACGCTGACGGTGGGCTGGCAGAACCTGCCTCCGGGTTTTCGGGCGGGCACCACGGCCACCCTCACGATTTACGACGACGACCCCACCTCGGTGACGCTGGCGGGCGCCGGCACGGTGAAGGAGGACGGCAGCGACGGGGCCGACATCACCGTGACCCTGGGCCGCAACCTCATCGCCGGCGAGTCGGTGACGGCGCCACTCGCCGTGTCGGGCACGGGCATCACCGCATCCGATTACGAGATCGCGCTGAAGCCCGGCAGCAGCGTCAACACAGGGGTCAAGCTCAGCACCAGCGCCCCGCACAGCGCGTCCGCGCCGGCGGTGGTGTTCACCGGTCAAGACTCGAACACGGTGCAAGTCGCGACACTCACCGTCACCGCGCAGCAGGACGCCGACAACGAAGGCAGCTCGGAAGCGCTCACGGTGGACTTCGGCAAACGCAACCGGGCGGTGATGAGCAACCTCGACCGGGAATTGGACGACAGTTTTGTACAGGTCATGGGCAGGGAGGGCACCACCTCCACGGGCACGGCGACAGTGACCATCACCGACGACGATTTCACCCCCGGCGTCATCATCAAGGAGTCTGACGACGAGACCATCGTCAGCGACGACGGCGGCAGCAGCACCACCACGGAGAGCTACACGGTGGAACTCGGCAGCGCGCCGACCGCCAACGTGACCATCACGGTGACCGCCGGCGACGGCGTGCAGGTGAACACCGTGGGCGGCACGACGGGCAAGACCCAGACGCTCACCTTCACGCCGGCCGGCAGCGGCATCTGGAGCACCGCGCAGACCATCACCGTCACCGGCGTCGATGACGACATCGACAACGCGGGCGATGCCCGCACCGTCACCATCGCCCACGTGGCGACCTCCAACGACGCCACCTACGCGATTCCCGACGCCGGCAGCGTCAGCGTCACCGTGACCGATGACGACACCGCCGGGGTGACGGTCGGCACCAACGCGGTCACGGTGACAAGCGGCGGGGAGGACAGCTACACGCTGCGCCTGACGAGCGAGCCTGTGGGTGCGGTGGCAATCACGCCCACGAGCGATGACGACAAGGTGGTCGGCATCAAGGCCATCGAAGGAACTCGTGCCAAGTGGGCGGTGTTCGACGCGGAGAACTGGCAGGTGCCGCAAACCGTCACCGTCGAGGGCGTCGCCGGCGGCGGTCCGGTGAACGTCACCCATGCGGTGACCTACGCGGCGGGCGGCGGCTATGGCACGGACCTGTCGATCGATCCGGTGTCGGTGACCGTGGCCGCGGCGACGAAGCCGGTGCTGAACCTGTCGCTTGCAGGGGATGTCATGGCGGAAGGCGAGTGGGCCGACCTCACGCTGAGCGTGACCGGCGCGACGACGCAGCGGCTGTTGGTGGACACGGCCAATCTGCTGTCGGTGTCGGGGGTGAACGCGGCGGATTACCGGCTCGACCTGCCGGCGCGGATCGCGTTCCGGGCGCCCGACTATGCGCACACCGTCCGGCTGTTCGTGCTGCCCGACGATACCGATGAGCAGAACGAGACCCTGACGGTCGGCTTCGGCAGCGGCTTTCCCGCAACCTTGGCCAAGGGCACGGAGGCGACGGTGACGGTCATCGACGGCAATCCGACACCGGTCACCTTCGCCGTTCCGGGCGAAGACGAGCTGGTCGAGGGCGACGAGACGCGCGTGACGGTGACCCTGGGGCGCGGGCTGCTCGCCGGCGAGACGGTGACGGTGCCGCTCACCGTGGCCGGCACCGGTGTGGACGGCGACGACTACACGCTCACCCTTGATGCCGGCGCGAGCAGCAGCGGCGTATCGCTCTCCGCCTCGCCGCCGTACAGCGCCGACCAGCCTGCGGTGGTATTCACCGGCTCGGACGATGCCGCGGTGACGACCGCGACGCTGGCGCTCGCGGCGATCGAGGACGGCGCGGCGGAGAGCAGGGAAGCGTTCACGCTGTGGATGGGCACAATTGACAGCAACCTGGACCGGGAGACCGGCACGGGGGCTACGGGCACGGTGCCCAGGGGCGGCGCGGCGTTCATCCAGTTGCGTGACAAGGTGGCGCCCAAGGTGGCGCCCGGCGACGGCACCCCCAGGGTGAGGGTCAGCCCGACCGCCATGACGGTGGTGGAGAACGGCCCGCCGGGGCGTTACCACCTCTGGCTCGGCAGCGACCCCGGCCAGACGGTGACGGTGGACATCACCTCCGGCGATGCCGGCCGGGTGCGGGTTGAACCGGCGCAGCTCACCTTCACCACGCGCGGCGAGACGATTTGGAGCGAGGCGCAGGCGGTGGAGGTCACCGCCCTGCCCGACGCGGATGCGATTCAGGGCAGCAACGTCACCCTCACCCATGCGGTGACCGGCTACCCGGGCGTGTCCAGCGCGCCGGCTGTGACCGTCACCCACCGCGACGCCGGGCACGGGGTGATGACATCGACGCGCGCGCTCCAGGTGTCCGAAGGGGCCTCGGCCGAGTACACGGTGCGCCTGAAGAGCCGGCCGACCCATGCGGTGACCCTCACCCCGCGGGTGACCGACAGCGGCGCGGTGCTCAAGGCGGGTGCGGCGGTCACGTTCCAGCCGAACGAGTGGAACACGGAGAAGACGATTGCGGTGTCGGGGCTCTCGCCGGGACGCGCGACGGTGAGCCACGAGGTGTCCTCGACCGACAGCAATTACGGCGGTTCCGGCGGAACGGTCCGCGGCGTCGCCTTGGTTGGGGTGACGGTGGGCGCGGCGCCGGCGCGCATCGCCGGGGCGGCGTTCACCGTCGCGCCGGCCGCGGCCAGTGTGGTCGGGGGCAATCCTGCCGCATTCACGGTGAGCGCGACCAATGCCCTCGGCGGCGACGTGGCGGTCGAGGTGAGCATCGACGATGGCGGCGATGTGGTGGCCGCCGGCCAGTTCCTCACCCGCAAGGTCATCGTGCCGGCGGGCGGCAGCAAGCGGTTCAGCGTGGGCACGAAGTCCTTCGGCCAGGACCGTCCAGACGGCGCGGTGACAGCGACCCTCGCGACCCGCTACGGCGGCGCGTCGGCGCGCGTTGCGGTGGCGGACAACATCGCGACCCCGGTATCGCTCGCGGGCGGCGGCGACTTGCGCCTGCGCGAGCAGACGCCGAGCGACAAGGCCCAGGTCACGGTGACCCTCGGGCGCGACCTGGCGGCGGGCGAGGTGGTGGAGGTGCCGCTGGCCTTTGCAACGACCGACGGCGTGGCGCTGCCGGGCGCGGCGCAACCGCACATCGCGGTGACGGCGCGCGGTACGGGCGTGACCTTGCAAGGCGCGTCCACGACGGCGCCGGTGGTGCGCTTCACCGGCGGTGCGGGCACCGAGCGGGTCGCCACGGTCGAGATGGCCGCGACCGCCACCCGCGACGCCAACCTGACGAACGACACGTTCACGGTCGGGCTCGGCGACCTTGCCGCCGCGACGCTCGGCACGACGGTGTCGGGCGGCGCGGTGGCGACCGGCGGCAGCAATCAGGCGAGGCTGACGCTGGTGGACAACCAGGAGGCGTTCGAGGTGTCGCTGGCGGGCGGCGGCGACCTGAGCGTGGTCGAGCAGCTTCCGAGCGACACCGCATCGGTGACGGTGACGCTGGAGCGCGACCTTGCGGCCGGCGAGATCGTGGAGGCGCCGCTGGCGTTCGCCTCAACGAGCGGCGTGGTGCTGCCGGGCGGGTCCCAGCCGCACGTTCAGGTGCTGTCGGCGAGCGGCACGGGCGTGACATTACAAGGCGCGACCACCACGACGCCGACGGTGCGCTTCACCGGCGGCGCGGGCACCGAGCAGGTCGCGCAAGTGCAGATTGCGGCCACGAATCAGGACGACGGCGATACCAGCGACGACACCTTCACGGTCGGGCTCGGCGACCTCGCCGCCGGCGGGCTGGCGACGAACCTGAGCGAGGCGGTGACCACAGCCGCTGGCGACAACGTGGCGACGCTGACGCTGTTCGACGACGACAACCCGTTCACGGTTGCGCTCACGGGCGGCAGCGATGTGCGCCTGTTCGAGGAGGCGCCGGGCGACACGGGGTCGGTGGTGGTGACGCTGGAGCGCGACCTCGTGGCCGGCGAAGTGGTGGAGGTGCCGCTGGCGTTCTCGACGACCAGCGCCCTGTCGCTGCCGGGGCAATCCCAGCCGCATATCCAGGTGCTGTCGGCGACCGGCGCCGGGGTGTCACTGCATGATGCGGCCACCACGGCGCCAAAGGTGCGCTTCACTGGCGGCGCGGGCCGCGAGCAGGTGGCCGAGGTCCAGCTCGGCGCGACCGGCCGGGACGACGGCAACCGCACGGACGACACCTTCACGGTCAGCTTGGGCAACCTGTCCGACGCCGGTCTTGCCACGCAACTGACCGGCACGGTGACGGCGTCGAGCGCGAGCAGCGCGCCGACGCTGACGGTCATCGACAACGACGTGGGCGTCGCCCTCTCGGACGCGTCCGCGGCGGAGGGCGAGGCGCTTGTATTCACGGTGACGCTGCCGAACGCGGCGCCGGCGGGCGGCGTGGCGGTGCGCTACACCATTGCCGGGGGCACGGGCGGTGCGGCGTATTCCCGGGCGACGGCGCCCGACGATTTCCGGGGGGCGCGTGGCGGCGCGGTCGTGATTGCGCAGGGGCGGACAAGCGGCACGCTTTCGGTGCCGACGGTGGACGACAATGTCTACGAGTCGGACCACCGGTTCACGGTGCGCCTGGTCTCATCCACCCACGGTCCGCTGCACCCCACCGACTACGAGGCGGTGGGCACCATCATCGACGACGCCGACCTGCCGCAATACGGCTTCCAGAGCGGGCAGTACCGGGTGAGCGAGGGCGGCACGGTGGGGGTCGTCGTTGCGCAGGGCGGCAGCGCCACTTCGCTGCTGCCGGCGACGGTGACCTTTGCTCCGGCCGGCGACGGCGACACCGCCGGGGAAGGCGACTACAGCGGCGCGAGCGGCACGCTGACCTTCGCCCCGGGCGGGGCGAGCCGGCAGGTGATCACGGTCGGGGCACTGGACGACAATGTCCCGGACTTCGAGGAGCACTTCACGCTGGTGCTGACGGCGGGGGCGCATACGAAGGTGGGCGCGAGCGCCGCGACGAAGGTGGAGATCGTCGACAACGATCCGGTGACGGTCGGCGTCGAGGCGGCCGCGTCGGTGCATGAGGGCGAGACGGTGGTGTTCACCTTCGGCGCCGATGCCACGGTGGAGAACGACCTGCCGCTGAAGGTCCGCGTCACGCAACAGGGCAGCTATGTGTCCGCGACCGCGATTCGGGAGTACAGCCTGGTGCTGGCGGGCGGCAGCGCGAGCGCGACGCTGCGGATCCAGACCGAGGAGAACGACAGCCACCAGACCGACGGCTGGGTGCGGGCGACGCTGTTCCCGGGCGACGGCTATGCCGTGGATGTGAGTCGCTCCGTCGCGAAGGTGCTCATCGACGGGGCCGAGCCGACGCTGCGCGTGCGCGCGGCGGGGACGGAGGTGAGCGAGGGCAACGATGCCGAGTTCACGCTGAGCGCCGACTTCGCCCCGGCGCGGGATCTGATGGTGGCGCTGGGCGTCGCGCAGGAAGGCGATGTCGCGGCGGCGGGGCAGACCGGCAACCGGCAGGTGATCCTGAAGGCCGGCGAGGACCAGGCGACGATCGCGGTCGAGACCGATGACGACACCACCACCGAGGCCGCGGGCGCGATCTCGGTCACCCTTGCCGGCGGCGCCGGCTATGCGGTGGGCGCCGATTCCGACCGGGCGAGTGTGGTGGTGGTGGACGATGACGGGTCGCCGTCGGCCATCACCCTGACGGTGGATGCGGATACGGACAGCGCCGGCGTGCAGGACGCCGTGCGGGAGAATGGCGGGACGAAGACGGTGCGGGTGACGGCGACCATCGACGATGGATCCCGGTTCGACACGGACCAGGTGGTGACGGTGCGGGTGGGCGAGGCCAGCGACAGTGCGGAGGAGGTCACCGACTACGCGAATGTTCCGGATCAGACGATCACCCTCCGCCAGGGTGCAACGAGCGGCTATGTCGAGTTCCCGCTGGCGCCGGTGAATGATTCCCTGAGCGAGCCGGAAGAGACGATCAGCCTGACCGGGACCCTGGCCGGCGCCACCTTCACCGATACGTCCCTCCGCCTGCTCGACGATGAAACGCCGGAGGTGCGGGTCGAGGCGAAGCAGGACTCGGTCCCCGAAGGCACGGCGGCGACCTTCACCGTCCGTCTGCTCGTGCCCCCGGCCGCGCCGGTGACGGTGAACTACCAGGTGTCGGGCACGCGCGGCCATGCGGCAGCGTCGACGGGCTCGGTGGTGGTGCCGACCAGCGGCAGCGTCGAGATCACGGCGGCGAGCATCGATGTGGCCGGCGATGCGCCGAACGGCACCCTGACGGTGACCCCCACCACCGGCACGGGCTACCGGGTGTCGGACCGGAGCGCGGGCAGCATCGAGGTGGTCGACGACGAGCCGACCCCCGTGGCGCTCCGCGGTTCCCGCTCGATGACCGAGGGCGTGGAGAGCCGAACCGGTGTGCTGGTGGTGGAGCTGGGGCGGGAGCTGGTCGCCGGCGAGCGGGCGCTGGTGCAGCTGCGATTCGCGACCGGGGCGAGGGATTTTCTCTCCGGTGCGGCCAATCGCCGCGATGTGATCGTCCACGCCGACGGGGCGGACAGTGCCGCGCTCGCTGCCGACACCCAGAAGCTCGCCGAGGGCGTGTGGCTGTTCGGCCCGAGCAGCGGCAAACTGACCGGGCAACGCACACCGCCGAACGTGGCCGTCTATGCCGTGGAGTTCACCGGCGGGACCGACACGCCCCGGTCGGCCACCCTGCACCTGACCGCCCGGGCCGAGCGGGCTCCCAACGACAGCACCGATGCAAACATTACGGTGAACTTTCGCGGGCTGGCCTCGGCCGCGCTGACCAATCTCGGCGGCGGCCTCGAGCCCGACCGGCGGCAGAGCGGCGCGCTCTTTCGTGTGGTCGACGCCGACAAGCTGGTGGTCTCCACGCGCAGCCTGGCGCTGACCGAGGGCGGGACGGCGAATTACCGCGTGCAGTTTGACAGCTCGACCGGACGGCCCTCGCAGAATGTGACGGTGACGGTCGCCGCCGGCGATGGCGCCAGGGTGAGCACGGCCGGCTCGCCGACGCAGGCGGCGACGAAGACGCTCACCTTCACCCGGTCGAACTGGCGGACGGGCCAGACGGTCACGTTGACGGCGACCGACGATCCGGCCGACGACCCGGGCAAGACGGTGTCGGTCACGCACACGGCCACTTCGGCGGATGTGAGGTTCCAGCACCAGAAGGCGCGCGAACTGGTCGTACGGGTTACGGACAATGATCCGACGGGGGTGGTGCTCGCCGCCGCCTCGGGCGATCTGGGCGAGGGGCAGACGCGGGAGATTACCGTGACCCTCGACCGCGGGCTGGTGCAGGGCGAGGCGCTTACCGTGCCGCTCACCTTCGCCGGCACGGCGGTGCGCGGCACGGATTACACCCTGGTCGGTGCGACGGCGGCCAGCGTCGCCTATAACCAGCTCGACAGCGGGACGGCGAGCGTAGTGTTCACCGGCCCGGACTCCGGGGCGACGGCGACCACCGCTACCCTCACCCTGACGGCGGTCCGGGACGGGACGGAAGAGGCGACGCCGGAAACCGTCGATATCGGCCTCGGCACGCTCGTGCCCACCGGCCTTGCCGGCGGTGTGGATACGACCGACAGCCTGGCCGAGTTCCGCATCGTGGATTCCTCCGCCGGCATCGCGATAACGGAAAGCGGCGGCTCGACCGTGGCCGGTGAGGACGGGACGGAGGACACCTACGAGGTGGTCCTGAGCGCCGAACCGACCCACGATGTGACGGTGACGGTCACGAGCGGTGCCGGCGTCGAGGTCGGCACGACGGGCTCGCCGGCGGCGGCCGCGACGAAGACGCTGACCTTCACCCCGGCCAACTGGGACGACGCACAGACGGTGACGGTGCACGCGGTGGACAACCAGGTGGATGATGTGTCGCGCCGTGAGGTGGAGATCAGCCATGCGGCGACCTCTGTCGACCCGTTCTACCGCGCCATGGTGGCTTCCGTGCTGGCGGTGGCGGTGATCGACGACGACGCGACCGCAGTGACCCTGTCCACGTCGGCGGGGGATATCGCCGAGGACGGCAGCAACAAGGTGGTGACCGTGGCGCTCGGCCGCGCGCTGGTTGCAGGAGAGCGCCTGACGGTGCCCCTGACCTTCGGCGGGGCGGCGACGCGCGGCACCGATTATGCGGTGCGCGTGCAGGAAGGCCAGGCGGCAAGCGGAGTCACCCACACCAACCTGGCGAGCGGCGCGGCGTCGGTGATGTTCACCGGCGGGGCGGGCGCGTCGCCGAGCGCGTCGTTCACCCTCGAATCGATGGCGGACGAGATCGACGAAGGCGCGTCGGAGACGGTGTCGGTGGCGCTCGGCGCGCTGGACGGGGACTCTGGCCGAGGGCTCGACGGCGGCGCGTCGGGGTCCGGCGGCGTGAGTTTCTCGATCACCGATGACGACACGGCCGGGGTGACGGTCGGCGCCGGCAGGGTGACGGTCGCAAGCGGCGCTGCGGCGAGCTACACGCTGCGCCTGACGAGCGCGCCTGTGGGCGCGGTGGCGATCACGCCGACCAGCGAGGATCCGAACACGGCCGGCATCCAGGCGAACAAGAACGGCAGCACGGGCCGGTTGATTTTCGACGCCGGGAACTGGCAGGAGCCGCAGACCGTCACCGTCGAAGGCGTCGCCCCGGGCGGTCCGGTGAGTATTGGCCATGCGGTGACCTATGCGGCCGGCGGCGGCTATGGCACGGATCTTTCGATCGATCCGGTGGTGGTGACCGTGACTGCGGCGGCGAAGCCGGTGCTGAACCTGTCGCTGGCCGGGGGCGCGCTTCGGGAAGGCGCGTGGCGCGATGTCACGCTCCGCCTGACCGGCGCCACCGGGCGGGTGTTGGTGGACACGGCCAACCTGCTGTCGGTGTCGGGGGTGACCGCGGCGGATTATCGGCTCGACCTGCCGGCGCGGATCGCGTTCCGGGCCCCCGACTACGCCCGCACCTACCAGCTGTGGGCGCTGCCGGACGATGTTGATGAGCAGAACGAGACCCTGACCATCGGCTTTGGCAGCGGCTTTCCCGCAACCTTGGCCAAGGGCGCCGAGGCGACAGTGACGGTCATCGACGGCAATCCGACGGCGGTGACCTTCGCGCTGGCCGGCGGGGATGATCTGGTCGAGGGCGACGGGACGAGCGCGACGCTCACCCTCGGTCGCGGGCTGCGGGCGGGCGAGACGGTGACGGTACCGCTCGTGGTGGCGGGCACCGGCGTGGACTCGTCCGATTACACGCTCACCCTCGACGCCGGCGCGAGCAGCAGCGGCGTCTCGCTCGCCATCTCGGCGCCGTACAGCTCCCACCAGCCGGCGGTGGTGTTCCCCGGCTCGGACGATGCGGTGGTGACCACCGCGACGCTGTCGCTCGCGGCGCTCGAGGACGGCGCGGCGGAGACAAGGGAAGCGTTCACCCTGTGGATGGGCACGCTCGACAGCAACCTGGACCTGGAGACCGGCACGGGGGCTCGGGGCACGGCGGCCAGGGGCAGCGCGGCATTCATCCAGTTGCGCGACCGGGTGGTGCCCGCCTCCGGCGCCCCCAGGGTGCGGGTCTCGCACAACTTCTTGCGGGTGTTGGAGAACGGCCCGCCGGGGCGTTACTTCCTCTGGCTCGGCAGCGACCCCGGCCAGGATGTGACGGTGGACATCACCTCCAGCGATCCCGCCCGGGTGCGGGTCGAACCGGCGCAGCTCACCTTCACCACGCGCGGGGATAGGATCTGGAGCGAGGCGCAGTCGGTGGCGGTCACCGCCCTCGCCGATGCGGATGTGATCCAGGACAGCACCGTCACCCTCACCCATGCGGTGACCGGCTACCCGGGGGTTTCCAGCGCGCCGTCGGTGACCGTCACCCACCGCGACGCCGGGCATGGGGTGATGGCATCGACGCGTGCGCTCGAGCTGTCCGAAGGGGCCACGGCCGGGTACACGCTGCGCCTCCTGAGCCGGCCGACGCACCCGGTGACCGTGACCCCGCGGGTGGCCGACAGCGGCGCGGTGCTCCGGGGCGGTGCGGCGGTCACCTTCCAGCCGAACGAGTGGAACACGGAGAAGACGATTGCGGTGTCGGGGCTCTCGCCGGGGCGGGCGACGGTGACCCACGACGTGTCCTCGGCCGACAGCAATTACGGCGGTTCCGGCGGCACCGAGTATGGCGTCGCCTTGGTTGGGGTGACGGTGGGTGCGGCGCCGGCGCGCATCGCCGGGGCGGCGTTCACCGTCGCGCCGGTCGCGGCGCGCGTGGTCGGGGGCAACGCGGCCGCATTCACGGTGAGCGCCACCAATGCCCTCGGCGGCGACGTGGCGGTCGAGGTGCGCATCGGCGATGGCGGCGATGTGGTGGCTGCCGGCCAGTTCCTCACCCGCAAGGTCATCGTGCCGGCGGGCGGCAGCAAGCGGTTCAGCGTGAACACGAAGGCCTTCCCCGCGGACCGGCCGGACGGCGCGGTGACGGCGACGCTCGCGCCCCGCTACGGCGGCGCTTCGGCGAGCGTTCAGGTGGTGGACAACCTCCCGACCCCGGTGTCGCTCGCGGGCGGCAGCGACCTTCGCCTCCGCGAGCAGACGCCGGGCGACAAGGCGCAGGTCACGGTGACCCTTGGCCGCGACCTCGCGGCGGGCGAAATGGTGGATGTGCCGCTGGCTTTTGCCACCTCCGACGGCGTGGCGCTGCCCGGCGCGGCGGCGCCGCATGTCGCGGTCTCGGCGCGCGGCACCGGCGTGACCCTGCGAGGTGCGACCACCACGACGCCGACGGTGCGCTTCACCGGCGGCGCCGGCGTCGAGCGGGTGGCTTTGGTCGAGCTGGCGGCGACGGCCACCGTGGATGCCAATCTGAGCGACGATACCTTCACGGTCGGGCTCGGCGACCTCGCCGCGGTGGCGCTCGGGACGACGGTGTCGGGCGGCGCGGTGGCGACCGGCGGCAGCAACCAGGCGCGGCTGACGCTGGTGGACAACCAGGAGTCGTTCGAGGTGTCGCTGGCCGGCGGCGGCGACCTGAGCTTGGTCGAGCAGCTTCCGAGCGACACGGCATCGGTGACGGTGACGCTGGAGCGCGACCTTGCGGCGGGCGAGATCGTGGAGGTGCCGCTGGCCTTCGCCTCGCCCACCGGCGTGGTGCTGCCGGGCGGGGCCCAGCCGCATGTGCAGGTGCTGTCGGCGGCCGGCACGGGGGTGACGTTGCACGGCGCGACCACGACGACGCCGACGGTGCGCTTCACCGGCGGCGCCGGCAGCGAGCAGGTGGCGACGGTCGCCATGGCCGCGACGGGCCAGGACGACGGCGATACCGACGACGACAGCTTCACGGTCACCCTCGGCGATCTGGCCGCCGGCGGGCTGGCGACCAACCTCGGCGAGGTGGTGACCCCGGCCGCTGGTGACAACGTGGCGACGCTGACGCTGTTCGATGACGACAACCCGTTCACGGTCGCGCTCAGGGCTGGCGGCGATGTGCGCCTGCTCGAGGAGGCGCCGGGCGACACGGGGTCGGTGGTGGTGCTGCTGGAGCGCGACCTCGTGGCCGGCGAGGTGGTAGAGGTGCCGCTGGCGTTCGCGACGACCAGCGGCCTGTCGCTGCCGGGCGGGTCGCAGCCGCATGTGCAGGTGCTGTCGGCGACCGGCGCCGGGGTGTCGCTGCACGATGCGGCCACCGCGGCGCCGAAGGTGCGCGTCACCGGCGGCGCGGGCAGCGAGCGGGTGGCCGAAGTCCTGCTCGCCGCGACGGGGCTGGATGACGGCAACCGCACGGACGATACGCTCACGGTTTCCCTCGGCGACCTCTCCGACGCCACGCTTGCCACACAACTGACCGGCGCGGTGGCGGCGTCGGGCGCGAGCCACTCGGCGGTGCTGACGGTGCTGGACAATGATGTCGGGGTCGCCATCTCGGACGCGTCCGCGGCCGAGGGCGAGGCGATGGTCTTTACGGTGTCGCTGCCCGAGGCGGCGCCGGCGGGCGGTGTGACGGTGCGCTACACCGTTCATGAAGGCACCGGCGGCGCGGTGCATGCGCGGGCGACCGCGCCCGCTGATTTTCGCGGGTCGCGCGGCGGGGCGGTCGCCATCGCCGAGGGGCAGACCAGCGGCACGGTCTCCGTGCCGACGGTGGACGACAACGTCTACGAGTCGGACCACCGGTTCACGGTGCGCCTGGTCTCGTCCACCCACGGTCTCCTGCACCCCACCGACTACGAGGGGGTGGGCACCATCACCGACGCCGCCGACCTGCCGCAATACGGCTTCCAGAGCGGGCAGTACCGGGTGAGCGAGGGCGGCACGGTGGGGGTCGTCGTTGCGCAGGGCGGCAGCGCCACTTCGCTGCTGCCGGCGACGGTGACCTTTGCTCCGGCCGGCGACGGCGACACCGCCGGGGAAGGCGACTACAGCGGCGCGAGCGGCACGCTGACCTTCGCCCCGGGCGGGGCGAGCCGGCAGGTGATCACGGTCGGGGCGCTGGATGACAGTGTCCCTGACTTCGAGCGAGCACTTCACGCTGGTGCTGACGGCGGGGGCGCATACGAAGGTGGGCGCGAGCGCCGCGACGAAGGTGGCGATCGTCGACAACGATCCGGTGACGGTCGGCGTCGAGGCGGCCGCGTCGGTGCATGAGGGCGAGACGGTGGTGTTCACCTTCGGCGCCGATGCCACGGTGGAGAACGACCTGCCGCTGAAGGTCCGCGTCACGCAACAGGGCAGCTATGTGTCCGCGACCGCGATTCGGGAGTACAGCCTGGTGCTGCCGGGCGGCAGCGCGAGCGCGACGCTGCGGATCCAGACCGAGGAGAACGACAGCCACCAGACCGACGGCTCGGTGCGGGCGACGCTGTTCCCGGGCGACGGCTATGCCGTGGATGTGAGTCGCTCCGTCGCGAAGGTGCTCATCGACGGGGCCGAGCCGACGCTGCGCGTGCGCGCGGCGGGGACGGAGGTGAGCGAGGGCAACGATGCCGAGTTCACGCTGAGCGCCGACTTCGCCCCGGCGCGGGATCTGACGGTGGCGCTGGGCGTCGCGCAGGAAGGCGATGTCGCGGCGGCGGGGCAGACCGGCAACCGGCAGGTGATCCTGAAGGCCGGCGAGGACCAGGCGACGATCGCGGTCGAGACCGATGACGACACCACCACCGAGGCCGCGGGCGCGATCTCGGTCACCCTTGCCGGCGGCGCCGGCTATGCGGTGGGCGCCGATTCCGACCGGGCGAGTGTGGTGGTGGTGGACGATGACGGGTCGCCGTCGGCCATCACCCTGACGGTGGATGCGGATACGGACAGCGCCGGCGTGCAGGACGCCGTGCGGGAGAATGGCGGGACGAAGACGGTGCGGGTGACGGCGACCATCGACGATGGATCCCGGTTCGACACGGACCAGGTGGTGACGGTGCGGGTGGGCGAGGCCAGCGACAGTGCGGAGGAGGTCACCGACTACGCGAATGTTCCGGATCAGACGATCACCCTCCGCCAGGGTGCAACGAGCGGCTATGTCGAGTTCCCGCTGGCGCCGGTGAATGATTCCCTGAGCGAGCCGGAAGAGACGATCAGCCTGACCGGGACCCTGGCCGGCGCCACCTTCACCGATACGTCCCTCCGCCTGCTCGACGATGAAACGCCGGAGGTGCGGGTCGAGGCGAAGCGGGACTCGGTCCCCGAGGGCACGGCGGCGACCTTCACCGTCCGTCTGCTCGTGCCCCCGGCCGCGCCGGTGACGGTGAACTACCAGGTGTCGGGCACACGCGGCCATGCGGCAGCGTCGACGGGCTCGGTGGTGGTGCCGACCAGCGGCAGCGTCGAGATCACGGCGGCGAGCATCGATGTGGCCGGCGATGCGCCGAACGGCACCCTGACGGTGACCCCCACCACCGGCACGGGCTACCGGGTGTCGGACCGGAGCGCGGGCAGCATCGAGGTGGTCGACGACGAGCCAACCTCCGTGGCGCTCCGCGGTTCCCGCTCGATGACCGAGGGCGTGGAGAGCCGAACCGGTGTGCTGGTGGTGGAGCTGGGGCGGGAGCTCGTCGCCGGCGAGCGGGTGCGGGTGCCGCTGCGCTTCGCCACCGGGGCGAGGGATTTTCTCTCCGGAGCGGCCAGTCGCCGCGATGTGGTGGTCCACGCCGTCGGGGCGGACAGTGCCGCGCGCAACTCCGACACCCAAAAGCTCGCCGAGGGCGTGTGGCTGTTTGGCCCGGGCAGTGCGGAACTGGCCGGGCAGCGCACGCCGCCGAACTCGGCCGTCTATGCCGTGGAGTTCACCGGCGGTGCCGATACGCCCCGATCGGCCACAGTGCACCTGACCGCCCGGGCCGAGCGGGCGCCCAACGACAGCACCGATGCAAACATTACGGTGAACTTTCGCGGGCTGGCCTCGGCCGCGCTGACCAATCTCGGCGGCGGCCTCGAGCCCGACCGGCGGCAGAGCGGCGCGCTCTTTCGTGTGGTCGACGCCGACAAGCTGGTGGTCTCCACGCGCAGCCTGGCGCTGACCGAGGGCGGGACGGCGAATTACCGCGTGCAGTTTGACAGCTCGACCGGACGGCCCTCGCAGAATGTGACGGTGACGGTCGCCGCCGGCGATGGCGCCAGGGTGAGCACGGCCGGCTCGCCGACGCAGGCGGCGACGAAGACGCTCACCTTCACCCGGTCGAACTGGCAGACGGGCCAGACGGTCACGTTGACGGCGACCGACGACGAGGCCGACGACCCGGGCAAGACGGTCTCGGTCACCCACACGGCCACTTCGGCGGATGTGAGGTTCCAGCACCAGAAGGCGCGCGAACTGGTCGTACGGGTTACGGACAATGATCCGACGGGGGTGGTGCTCGCCGCCGCCTCGGGCGATCTGGGCGAGGGGCAGACGCGGGAGATTACCGTGACCCTCGACCGCGGGCTGGTGCAGGGCGAGGCGCTTACCGTGCCGCTCACCTTCGCCGGCACGGCGGTGCGCGGCACGGATTACACCCTGGTCGGTGCGACGGCGGCCGGCGTCGCCTATAACCAGCTCGACAGCGGGACGGCGAGCGTGGTCTTCACCGGCCCGGACTCCGGGGCGACGGCGACCACCGCTACCCTCACCCTGACGGCGGTCAGGGACGGGACGGCAGAGGCGACCCCGGAGACCGTCGATATCGGCCTCGGCACGCTCGTTCCCACCGGCCTTGACGGCGGTGTCGACAGCACTGACAGCCTGGCCGGGTTCAGCATCGAGGACCCGGCGGAGGACGGGGCCACGGTCTCCACCGCGAGCCTCGCGCTCACCGAGCTGCACCCGAGCGACGCGGAGAAGACCTACACGCTGGCGCTGAACAACGACCCGGGCGCGGAGGTGGTGGTGACCGTGACCTCCGCCGACAACAGCGCCGTGCGGGTGGACACCGACGGCGACACGGAGGGCGACCAGGACACGCTCACCTTCACCCATGGCATTGCGGGCACCTGGAACGACGTGCGGACGGTGACGGTGCGGGCGGTGAATGACGGCGACGCGGCCGGCGAGAGCGTCCGCGTCACCCACAATGCGGCGGTGGCGTCCGACAGCACCCACCCCTATCACGGTATCGCCATCGACGCGGTGACCGTGACCACCACCGACGCCGGCCACGGGGTGGTGGTGTCGGAGTCGACCCGGTCGGTGGCGGCGAATGACGAGACGGCGACCTATACCCTGGTGCTGCAGAGCGACCCCGGCGGCACGCTGGTGGTGACCCCGGCGAGCGATCACCCGTCCCGGGCGATGGTGAGCGGCGCGCTGACGTTCACCCCGGGCAACTGGTCCGTGCCGCAGACGGTGACGGTGACCGGCAAGGGCGAGGGGGCGACCACCCTCCGCCATACGGTGACCACCGCCACGACGGACTATCCGGCCGGCACCAACATCGACCCGGTGGCGGTGACGGTCACCGCCGACCCGCGCCCGGTGATCACCATCAGCGGCGGCACTGCGGTCACCGAGGGCACGGCGGCGAGCTTTACGGTGACCGCCAGCCCGGCGCCGGGGGCGAACCTGACCGTCAACCTGAACGTCGCCGCGAGCGGCGCCTTCGTGGCGAGCGAGGATGCGGGCGGCAAGTCGGTGACCGTCGGGACCTCGGGCCGGGCGACCTACACCGTGGACACGGTGGCCGACAGCACGGATGAGTCCAATGGCGGCGTGACCGTGGCGGTGCCCCCCGGCACCGGCTACCGGGTTGCGAGCGGCGCGAGCGACACGGCCACCGTGGCGGTGCTCGACGACGACGCCACCGCGGTGACGCTGGCGGGCACCGGCGTGGTGCAGGAGGACGGCAGCGACTCGGTGGATGTGACGGTGACCCTCGGCCGCAACCTCCGCGTCGGCGAGACGGTGACGGTGCCGCTCGGCGTTGCCGGGCCGGGTATCGCCGCCTCCGACTACGCCATCGCGCTGCAGACCGGCAGCAACCTGAACCAGGGCGTGACGTTGAACACGACCACCCCGCACAGCGCGGACGCGCCGGCGGTGGTGTTCGCGGGCCACGCCACCAACACGGTGCAGGTGGCGACGCTCACCGTCACCGCGCGGTCGGACACCGACGACGAGCGGTCGGCGGAGGTGCTCACCCTCGGCTTCGGCAGCGGCAACCGGGCGGTGGCGAGCAACCTCGACCGGGCCACGGGCACCGGCACCGCCGGCACCACCCCGACCGGCACGGCGTCGGTGACCATCACCGACGACGACCCCACCACGGTCACCCTGGCCTCGGCTGCCTCGGGCGACCTGGCCGAGGGGCGGACGCGGGATATTACCCTGACCCTCGGCCGCGGCCTGGTCAGCGGCGAGACGTTGACCGTGCCGCTCACCTTCGCCGGCACGGCGACGCGCGGCACGGATTACACCCTGGTCGGCGCCACCGCGGCCGGTGTTGTCTACAACAATCTCGACAGCGGGACCGCCCGCGTGGTCTTCACCGGGCCCAACTCCGGCGCGACGGCGACCACCGCCAGGCTCACCCTGACCGCGGTGTCGGACGGCAGCGAGGAGAGCCCGGAGACGGTCGATATCGACATCGGCACCCTCGTGCCGACCGGGCTCGCCGGCGGTGCGGAGGAGACCGACAGCCTCGCCGTATTCAGCATCACGGACCCGCCCACCCACGGTGTTGTGGTCTCCACCGCGAGCGTGCAGCTCACCGAGCTGCACGAGACCGACTTCGATGAGACGTATACGCTGGCCTTCACCTCCGACCCCGGTGCCGATGTGGTCGTCACGGTGACTTCAGACGACACCACAGCGGTGGTGATTGACGCCGACATCGAGAAGGCGGGCGACCAGAGCTCGTTTACCGTGACCCACGGCAGTTCCGGCAATTGGCAGGCAAAGAGGGTGATCCTCCTGCGCGCCCGGAACGACGCCGACACGGTGGGCGAGACGGTTACCCTCCGCCACGCGGCGACGGTGGCCACCGACAGCAGCAACCCGTATCACGGCATCGACATCGACAATGTGCGTGTGACCGTCACCGACGCCGGCCACGGGGTGGTGGTGCCGGCCACGACGATCCGGGTCAGTGCGGGCGACGACACCACGACCTATGACATCGTGCTCCGCAGCGACCCCGGCGGCACGGTGGTCGTCACGCCGACGAGCGACACGCCGGCGAACGCCACCGTGAGCGGCGCGTTGACATTTACCTCGGGCAACTGGTCCATGCCGCAAGAGGTGACGGTGACCGGCAAGCAGGCCGGTTCGGCCACCCTCAGCCATGCGGTCACCACCCCGACGACGGCCTACCCCATCAGCACCGACATCGGGTCCGTGGCGGTCACGATCTTCCCCGCGCCGAGTATCGACTCCACGGAGATCAGGGAAGGGGAGACGAAGACGTTCACGGTCATCAACATCCCGCACTCGTGGACCAGCGGCATCCTGGGGGCGAATTACCCCGGAACCGCGCAATCGTTCGAATGCGTCCTGGTGGACACCCCGCACGCGCTCCCGAACTGGGATTTCTGCGTTGGGCGCGAAAACTTTGATACCGACACCCGCACGTTCACGACGGAATTGCGCGCCCGCGCCGACGGGGTGTACGATCCCGACGAGACCTTCACCATGACCCTCAATGATCAGCACGATTCCTCGCGCCAGGTCTCCTTCACCCTCACCGTCAGGGAACCGCCGCCGGCGATCACGATCACCGGCGGTTCGGCGGTCACCGAGGGCACGGCGGCGAGCTTCACGGTGACCGCGGACCCGGTGCCGCGGGCGAGCCTCACGGTCAACCTGGAGGTCAGCGAGACCGGCGACTTCGTGGCCGACGATGACGAGGGCGAGGCCACGGTCACCGTGCCCATCTCGGGGACGGCGACCTGGACGGTGGACACCGTGGCCGACAGCACGGACGAGGCGAATGACGGCGTGCAGGTGACGGTGAGCCCGGGCACCGGCTACGAGGTGGGCAGCCCGGACGCGGCCACGGTGGACATCACCGACGACGACGCCACCTCGGTGACGCTCGGCGGCGGCGGCACGGTGGCCGAGGACGGCAGCGATTCGGCGGAGGTGACGGTGACGCTTGGTCGCGATCTGGTGGCGGGCGAGACGGTGACGGTGCCGCTTGTGGTGTCGGGCGCCGGCGTGGCCGCGTCCGATTACACCATCGCGCGCAAGACCGGCAGCAGCCTGAACGCCGGCGTGACGCTGGACACCGCCAATCCCCACAGTGCGGCCGCGCCGGCGGTGGTGTTCGCCGGCCACGACACGAACGCGGTGCGCGTGGCCACCCTCACCGTGACCGGGCAGCAGGACGCCGATGACGAGGGGCGCGCCGAGACGCTCACGGTCGGCTTCGGCAGCGGCGACCGGGCGGTAGCGAGCAACCTCGACCGGGCCACGGGCTCCGGCACCGCCGGCACCACCCCGACGGGCACGGCCACGGTGACGATTACCGACGATGACGCGGGTCCCGAAGGCGTGACCCTCTCCACCGCGACCCTGGCGCTGACCGAGCGGCACGCCGATGACGCCGAGAAGACGTACACGCTGGTGCTCGACTCCGACCCCGGCGCCACTGTCGTCGTGACCGTGACGTCAAGCGACCCCACCGCCGTGACGGTGGGCACCGACGGCGCCACGGCGGGCACCCAGGGCACGCTCACCTTCACGCCCGGCAACGCCGGCAACTGGAGCGCGGCGCAGACGGTCACGGTGCGCGCGGTGAACGACGGCGACGCGGCAGGCGAGACCGTCACCCTCTCCCACTCCTCGGCGGTGGCCGCGGACAGCAACCACCGCTACCACCTGCTCGCCATCGACGATGTGACCGTGACCACCACCGACGCCGGGCACGGGGTGGTGGTGTCGGACACGACGCTGTCGGTGGCCGACCGCGACGCCATCGTTCGCTATACCGTCGTGCTCGAGAGCGACCCCGGTGGCACGGTGGTGGTGACGCCGACCAGCGACACCCCGGCGAACGCTGTCGTGAGCGGCGCCCTGACCTTCAACGCGGGCAACTGGCCCAAGCCGCAAACGGTGACGGTGACCGGCAAGCAGGCCGGCTCGACCACCATCACCCATATGGTGACCACCGCCACCGCGGCTTACCCCATCAGCACCATCATCGCCTCGGTGGAGGCCACGGTCACCGCCGACCCGCGTCCGACGGTGGCGTTGACGAGCGCGACCTTGAATTCGGCGGTCGCCGAAGGTCAAACCCATGACGACAACGGCACGATGCGACAGGAGCGGGTGGCCCTGCTTTTCGAGACCGAGGACACCTTGAGCGCCGACATCGATGACATCGGCTTCACCGTCACCCAGACGGGCGACATCGCGCATTCCGCCCACATCGGCACCTTCACCGGTCCCACACTGACGCCGGGTTCGAGAAGCGGCACCCATGACGTCGCCATCGATGACGACGCGGTGGACGAGCCGAACAGCGTGCTGAGGGTGACGCTCGACCCGGGCACCGGCTACCGGGTCTCCACCAGGCACCACACGTTCACAAGGTTGCTGGTCGACAACGACCCCACAACGGTGACCATCGGCGGCGGCGGCACGGTGAGCGAGGACGGCAGCGACGCGGCGGACGTGACCGTGACGCTCGGGCGCAACCTGGTGGCGGGCGAGACGGTGACGGTGCCGCTCGGTGTTGCGGGCCGGGGCGTGACCGCGGCGGATTACGTCATCGCGCTCAAATCCGGCAGCGGTCTGAACCGCGGCGTGACGCTGCACACCCGCGCGCCGTACTACAGCGCCGCCGCGCCGGCAGTGGTGTTCACCGGCCACGGCTCGAACGCGGTGCAGGTGGCCACCCTCACCGTCACTGCGCAGCCGGACACCGCAGACGAGGGCGACTTGGAGGCGCTCACGGTCGGCTTCAGCCGCGCCATTGCGGTCACGAGCAACCTCGATCGCGTCTCGGGCCTCGGCACGGCCGGCACCACCAGGGCCGGTTCGGCGACGGTGACGATCACGGACGATGACGATGCCGTCCCCCGCGTCATCCTCACCGAAACCGGCCAACCGGCCGCCACCGTCGTCAGTGAGGACGGCACCACCACGGACGCGTACCGCATCCGGCTGAGCACCGCGCCCTCGAGCGACGTCACGGTCACGGTGACCGCGGGCGCAGGCGCGCTCGTGAACAACGCCGGCGGCGGGGTGCGCACGGCGGGCGCGAAGAAGACGCTCACCTTCACGCCGAGCGGCGCGAAGGTCTGGCACAAGGCGCAGACCGTCCACGTGTTCGGCGTCGATGACGCCATCGACAACGCGGGTGATGCGCGCACCGTGGCCCTCACCCACGCCGCACGCTCTTCGGACAGCAACTACACTATCGACAACGCCGGCAGCGTGAACGTCCGTGTCACCGACGACGACACCGCCGGCGTGACCGTCTCCCAGGCCGCGCACCGGGTATCGGAGGGCGGCGGCACGGCCGACTACACGCTGGTGCTCGATTCCGAGCCGCTGTCCAACGTGGTCATCACCGTCGCGTCCGGCGACGACACGGTGGTGAAGCTCGACGGCCCCGACGCGTCCGGGACCTACACCCGCACCGAGGCGCTGACCTTCACGCCGTCGAACTGGGACGCGCCGCAGACCATCGCCGTTCAGGGTCAAGACGACAATCGGGTCAATGCGAGCGCGCGCAGCGCCACCATCACGCACGGCATCGGTTCGGCCGCCGACGGCGACGGCAGCCGCTACACCCCGAGCACGCCCGCCATCGCCAGTGTGGGGGTCACCCTCACCGACGATGAGGCCGGCACGGTGACCGTGTCCCTCGCGCGCACGGGCGCGGCGCGCATCGGCGAGGGCACGCCGGATGCGCCGGGCGCGCAGGAGGTCGCCGGCGGCAGGATGGCCTTCACGGTGGGTCTTTCCAGGGCGTTGGTGGCGGGCGAGCGCGTCGACATCCCGCTGGTGATTGCAGGGGCCGGCGTCAGCGCGGACGATTTCGCTGCGCTGGCGGTGGTCTCGGGCACGGGCGTCCGCATCGAGGGCGCGGACACCCTGCAGCCCACGGTGGTGTTCGCAGGCACCGGCGCGCAGGTCGCGGCCCTGGAGGTCGAAGCGACCGACCTGCAACTGGAGACGCCGCGCGAGGAGACGGTGACCGTCGCGCTCGCGCAGGCGACGGTGCTGAACGGCGCGCCCGGCACCAACATCCCCGACACCCTGGCGGTGGACCCTTCAGCCGCCGATTTCAGCGTGACGGTGGTGGACGACGAATATCTGCTGACCTTCTCTGAAGACCTATACAGCGTGTCCGAGGGGGCGGGGGCGGCCCGGATCACCCTGCGGCTTTCGCGCGCGCTCGACCGGGACGTGCTGGTCCGGCTCGTGTTCGAGAGCCTGAACGCGAAGGTGGGGGAAGATTACCGGGAAGCCTGGACATATCCGCAGTTCGCGGAAATCGCGGCGGGGCAAACGGAGATCGATCTCGTCATTCCGATCGTGAACGACAACGTCGTCGAGAAGCGGGAACGCTTCCGCCTGCATGCCGACCCGGACAACCTGCCCCCGGGTTACGCGCGCGACACGGCGCTGGTGCGCATCAACGACAACGACCCGACGGTGAGCGTGAGCGCGGACGCAGCGGAGGTCATCGAGGGCAACGCCGCCGCGTTCACCGTGACGCGCAACCTCGTGACCTCGAGCGCCCTTGCGGTGAACCTGAACGTGGCCGAAGCGGGCGCCGCCGACCGCATCGCGACGGCCGACGAAGGCAACCGCACGCTCACCATCCCCGCGGGCCAGGCGTCGGCGGCGCTGACCATCGCCACCCGGGACACCAGCGGCTCGGACCCCGCCGGGGGCGTCAAGGTAACGGTGCGGGGAGCCTCGACCGCGCGCGCCTATTTCCCGGCCGACCCCGACTTTGCCACGGTGGAAGTCGCGGACAACGACACCCCCGGCATCACGTATACGCCCACCAAGATCACCCTGTACGAGGCGGACAACCCGCACACCCGGGATGTGAAAGAGCACAAGGGAACCTACAGGGTGCGCCTCAACGCGCCGCCGAACCGTGGCAATGTGGAGATCCATCTGGGTGTGAACTACAGATTCGCCCGTTTCAGCCCTTCGGTCCTCACCTTCACGATGTCGAACTGGTACCGCTATCAGACCGTCACCCTGACCGGGGTCGACGATGGCAAGGACAACCCGAGCGGGAAGCGCACCACGACGTTCAGAAACACCGTGCAGGGGAAAGGCAACTACGCCGGGTTCGTTGGACCGCGGGTGCCCCTCATCACGCTGGATGTGCTCGACAGCGACCCGAAGCTGAGAATGCGCGGCGGGCGGGTCGACGAGGGCGACAGCGCCACCGCCGACCTGGACTTCACGGTGACCCTCTCCCACGCGAGCTTGGACACCGTCACGGTGGACTACGGGAACATCGACCCCGACGACACCGCCACGCGGGGGACGGACTACGTGGCCGTGCCGCCCGGCACGCTCACCTTCCAGCCGGGCGAGACCGAGAAGACCCTGACCGTCGAGGTCATCGGCGACACCCTGCTCGAGAGCGACGAAACGGTGGCGCTGTTCCTTTCCGAGCCCACCAACGCGGTGCTCCCGGGCGGCGGGCTTCGCCTCATCGCCACCGGGGTGATCGACGATGACGACTCCGACATCGTGGTCTCGCTCACCCGCACCGGCGGCGCCGCGCGCATCGACGAGGGCACCGGATGGCGGGACCGGGACATTGCGGGCGGCGTCATCGAGTTCGCGGTCGCGTTGAGCCGGGCGCTGCGCGCGGGCGAGCGGGTGGATGTGCCGCTGGTGATTTCCGGCGCGGACGTGACTCGGGACGACTTCCCGCACGGGCTCCAGTGGGTGAGCGACGAGGACGCCGCCGACCCCGGCGTGCGCCTGGAGGGCGCTGGTACGCTCAGCCCCACCCTGGTCTTCGAGGGCGAAGGCGCGGGCGGCGCCGCCGTGCAACTCTCCCTCGAAGCCATCGACGACCATCTCGAGACGCCGAGGGAAGAGACGGTCACCGTCGCGCTCGGCAGCGACGCCGCGTTGGCCGCCGACCCCGACACCACGGTGGGCGACGTGACCCGCGACGCGAGCGACCACAGCATCGAGACCACGGTGGTGGACGATGAATATCTCGTGACCTTCGCCGTGGCCGACCGTGTGCGGGCGCCGGAGGGGGCGGACAGCGTCAAGCTCGAGGTCAACCTGTCGCGGGCGCTCAGCCGCGACACCGGCGTGCGGTTCCGCTATTTCGACGATGCCGGCGCCTTCCCCGCCGGCGGTCCCGCCGCCGTCGGCGCGCCCGGCCAGGCGACGTCGGGGACGGACTACAAGCCCGCCTTCGAGTGGCCCGAGAAGGTGACCTTCGAAGCGGGCGACACCTCGACGACGCTCACGGTCGAGCTGGTCGACGACGCGCTGACCGAAGGCGTCGAGCGATTCAGAATCCAGGCCATACAAGACTATCCGCCCGTCGGCCTCGTCCAGCACGAGGTGCGGGACGTGGTGGACGTGTACATCGTCGACAACGACCCGGACGGCGACGGCGTGACGTTGTCGGCGAGCAGCCTGAGCCTCACCGAGGCCGGCGCGGCCGGCACCTACACCGTGGTGCTCGACTCCGACCCGGTGGCGGACGTGGCGGTGACGGTGCGCGTGCCCGCGTCGCACCAGGATGCCGTGACCGTGCAGGCGCCGGGCGGCACGGCGGGCACGAGCGCCACGCTCACCTTCGCCAGCTCCGGCGCCAATCTCTGGAGCACGGCGCAGACCGTGACCGTGCGCGCCGTGGAAGATGCGGACACGGTGAGCGAAAGCGTGCCCCTCGCGCACAGCGCCGCCGTCGCCGACACCGGCAATCCCTACCACGGCATCGCCATCGACGCGGTGACGTTGAGCGTGACCGACGACGACACCACGCCCGGCGCCGGTGTGAGCCTCGTGGAGTCGGGCGGCGGCACCACCGTCGGCGAGGACGGCACCACCGACACCTACACCGTGGCGCTGAACACCCAGCCGGCCGGCGACGTCACGGTGACGGTGACCGCCGGCGCCGGCGCCGAGGTGAACACGTCCGGCGGCACCGCGGGCGCCGGCCAGACCCTCACCTTCACCCCGGCCGGGGCCAATCTGTGGAGCACGCCGCAAACCATCACCGTGTCCGGCGTGGACGACGCCATCGACAACGCGGGCGACGCGCGCGCCGTGGAGCTCAGCCACGCGGCGACCTCCAGCGACAACAGCTACACCATCACCAACGCCGGCAAGGTGGCGGTGACCGTCACCGACGACGACACCGCCGGGGTGACCCTGTCGGAGACCACGCGCACGGTGGCGGAGGATGGCGGCACCGCCAGCTACACGGTGGTGCTCGACTCCGAGCCGCTGTTGCCCGTGGTCATCACCGTCGCTGTCGATGACGATACGGCGGTGAAGCTCGACGGCCCGGACTCGGCGACCGACTACACCGACACCGAGGACCTGACCTTCACGCCGTCGAACTGGAGCACGGCGCAGACCATCACCCTCGAAGGTCAGGACGACGAGCACTTCAACTTCTCCCGGCGCACGGCCACCATCACCCACGCAATCAAGACCGGCGACGGTAGCCGCTACACGGCGGACGCCCCGTCCATCAGCGATGTGACGGTGAGCGTCACCGACGACGACGGCACCGCCGGAGTCCACTTCGTGCCGACGGGCGGCAGCACCGTCGTGCGCGAGGACGGAACCGACACGGACAGCTATGCGGTAAGACTGAACATCATGCCGACCCACGACGTGACGGTGACGGTGGCCGCCGGCGCAGGGACCAGGGTGCACGCGGCGGACGGCACGGCGGGCGCCACGGCAACGCTCACCTTCACACCGAGCGGCGCAGGCGTCTGGAGCACCGGGCAGACCATCACCGTGACCGGCGTCGATGACGACGTCGACAACGAGAACAATCAGCGCGTCGTGACCATCGCCCACGCGACCCGCTCCACCGACGCGAGCTACGACATCGACGACGCGGGCGGCCTGGACGTTCGGGTGACCGACGACGACACCGCCGGGGTGACGGTGTCGGAGACCACGCGCACGCTGGCCGAAGACGGCGCCACCGCCACCTACACCGTGGTGCTCGATAGCGAGCCCCTGTCCGACGTGGTCATCACCGTCGCCTCCGGCGACGACACGGCGGTGAAGCTCGACGGCCCGGACCCGGCGGTGACCTACACGAACACCGAGGACCTGACGTTCACGCCGTCGAACTGGGACGCGGCGCAGACCATCACCCTCGAGGCCCAGGACGACGACGTGGTCAACGCGCCGGACCGCACCGCCACGGTCACGCACACAATCGCTTCGGCCGCCAACGGCGACGGCAGCCGCTACACCCCGAGCACGCCGACCATCCCCGGTGTGGCCGTGACCCTGACCAACGACGACAGGTACAAACTCGCCCTGACCCTGGCCTCGGCGTCGGCCGACGAGGGTGATTCCGGCACCCGCGACGTGAATGTGGTCGTGGCCAAGCCCGCCGGCAGCCCGGCGGTGTCGTACAGCCTCTGCTTCTCCGGCAGTGCGACCCTCGACGCCGACGGTACGCAGGCGGCGGGCGAGGACTACCGCATCATCGACATCGACGGCAGCGGCACGGTCACCACCTTCGGCTCGGGCAGCACCCTCGGCTGCGTGGGCGCGCAAGGCACGGTCGCCTTCGCCCAGAGCGTGGACAGCCACACGTACAAGATCCGGGTATTCGGTGAAATGGACATCGAAAACGACGAGAGGGTGACGGTCACGCTGAAGGAGAGCGCAACCACCGCCCTGCCGGCGACCTTCGAGGTCGAGACCGACGGCAACCCGGCGACCCACGTGATCCGGGACGACGACACCCCGTACGGACTCGTCTTCACCGAGTCAGGCGCCGGCACCACGGTGAGCGAGGACGGCGCCACCACCACCGACAGCTACGACATCAAGCTCAGGACCGAGCCCACCCACAGCGTGACCGTGACGGTCACGGCGGGAGCGGGCACCCGGGTGAACAAGTCGGGCGGCACCGTCGGCGGCGCGCAGACGCTGACCTTCACCACCTCCACCTGGAACGTGGCGCAGACCATCACCGTGACTGGCGTGGACGACGACATCGACAACGCGGGCGACAGCCGCACCGTGATCATCGGCCACGCGACGACATCCACCGACAGCAACTACACCATCACCAGCGCCGGGACCGTGAGCGTGAGCGTGACCGACGACGACACGGCAGGGGTGAGCATTTCCCAAACCACGCGCACGGTGGCGGAAAACGGCGGCACCGACACCTACACGGTGGAACTCGACAGCGAGCCGCTGTCGAACGTGGTCATCACCGTGACCTCCGGCGACGGTACCGTGGTGAAGCTCGACGGCCCCGACTCCGCCGCAACCTACACCAACAGCGAGGACCTGACCTTCACGCCGTCCAACTGGGACACCACGCAAACTCTCACGATCCAGGGCCAGAACGACGACATCGACCACGCTTCCGACCGCACGGCCGACATCACCCATGCGGTCAAGACCCCCGACACCAACGGCAGATACCTCACCAGCCTGAACATCAGCTCCGTCACGGTGACGGCCACCGACGACGACATGGCAGGAGTGAGCGTTTCCCAAACCACGCGCACGGTGGCGGAAAACGGCGGCGCCGCAACCTACACGGTGGAGCTCGACAGCGAGCCGGCGTCGAACGTGGTCATCACCGTGACCTCCGGCGACGGCACGGTGGTGAAGCTCGACGGCCCCGATGGGGCCACCGCCTACACCAACGGCGAGGACCTGACCTTCACGCCGTCCAACTGGGACACCGCGCAAACCCTTACCATCCAGGGCCAGAACGACGACATCGACCAGGCTTCCAATCGCACCGCCAACATTACCCATGCGGTCAAGACCGGCGACACCGGCGGCAGATACGTCACCAGCCTGAGCATCAACTCCGTCGCGGTGACGGCCACCGACGATGACACGGCAGGGGTGAGCGTTTCCCAAACCACGCGCACGGTGGCGGAAAACGGCGGCGCCGCAACCTACACGGTGGAACTCGACAGCGAGCCGCTGTCGAACGTGGTCATCACCGTGACCTCCGGCGACGGTACGGTGGTGAAGCTCGACGGCCCCGATGGGGCCACAACCTACACCAACAGCGAGGACCTGACCTTCACGCCGTCCAACTGGGACACCGCGCAAACCCTCACCATCCAGGGCCAGAACGACGACATCGACCAGGCTTCCAATCGCACCGCCAACATTACCCATGCGGTCAAGACCGGCGACACCGGCGGCCAATACGTCACCAGCCTGAGCATCGGCTCCGTCACGGTGACGGCCACCGACGACGACACCAAGGGGCTGGTGATCGCCCCGGACCCCGTCTCCATGGGCGAGGGCGACACGGGCAGCTACACGGTGGCGCTCGCCACGGAGCCTTTGGCCAACGTGACGGTCACCATCAGCGGACACTCCAGCAGCGACCTGTCCGTGGACGGGCCGGACGCGGGCACGAGCAGTTCGGCGAGCGAAACCCTCACCTTCACTCCCGCTGGCAGCGCCATCTGGAGCACGCCGCAGACGGTGTCGCTCTCGGCCGCCGAGGATAACGACGACACCGACGACACGGTCACCCTCGCCCACGCCGTGTCGGGCGCGGGCAGCGGCTACGGCGCCTCGCAGAACAAGAACCTCACGGTCGGCATTGTGGATGACGAGGGGTTGCAGCCGATCATTTCGGTGGCGTTGCCCAGCGGGGGAGGCGCGACACGGAACGCCGCGCGCGAACAGCTTCACGGGGAGAGCGCAGGCGGCGCCGGGGTGACGTTCGACTTGAGCGCCGACCGGGCGCTGCCCAGCACCCTGACGGTGTGCGTGCAGGTAACCGAGAGCGGTGGCGACCGGGTGGCGGCGGGGAGCGAGGGCATCCAGAAGGTCTCCATGACCAGCACCGGCAACGCCAACGGCGCGGGTGAGCATGACCTCACCTGGACGAACACGGCGGCGGACGACCCTGACAGCTCGGTAACGGTGGCGGTGGTGGCGCCGGACGCGGCGGGCTGCACCAACGCGGGCGCCTACCGGGTATCGACGACCGGCCCTTCAGACACGGCGCGCATCACGGACGACGAGTCCACGGCGGTGGAACTCACGAGTTCGGACGCCTTCATGGCCGAAGGCAAGGCCTCGGACACGGCCACGCTCACGGTGGCGCTGTCCCGCCGCCTGTACGACGGCGAGGTCATCGTGGCGCCGCTGACGCTGGCCACAAGCACCGGCGCGCGGCTGCCCGGGACGGCCAACCACGACTTCACGGTGGCGGCGGCGGGCAGAGGCGTGGGCCTTGCGAACGCCAGTACTGCGAGCCCGAGGCTCACCTTCACCGGCCAGGACGCCCACATGGTGCAAAACGCGACAGTGACGCTCACCCCGGTGGCGGGCCGCGACGACGGCGAGATGGCCGATGAGACGCTCACCGCCACGCTGGCCACCGACAGCGTGCTTCGCGGCGCAGGCCTCGGCACCACCGTGAGCGGCGGCGTGGAGCGCCATGCGTCGAACTACATGGCGAGCCTCAAGATCGAGGACGACGAGGCGCCGAACCCGGCGCTGTCCGTGAGCCTCGCGTCGGCCTCCGGCGCCGAGGGCCATTCGGGCAACACGGACGTGGCGGTGACGCTGTCCTTGAGCGAAACCCGCGCCGCCGCCACCGCATTCAAGCTCTGCGTCAAGGACACCGGCACGGCCACCTTCCGCAGCGCCGACGGCGCCCAGGCGGCGGACTTCAATCTGGTGAACGCCGGCGGCAGCGCCCTGACCGTGGACGCCAGCAATTGCTACAGCCACACGCTCGCTTCCGGGGACACCCGCGCCGAGGTCAAGCTCCGCATCATCGGCGACAGCTCGGCGGAGGCGAACGAGACCGCGGTGCTCGAACTGCGCGGCGCGCCCGGCGGGGTGGACATTTCCTCGTCCGCGGGGAGCGCCACCTACACCATCAACAACGATGACGCCACGCCGCCCACGGCCACGGTGAGCGCCGGCAGCGCGTCGGTGAACGAGGGCACGGGCGCGGCGTTCGACGTGAATCTGTCCGCTTCGGGCACGGTGACCGTGCATCTCGACGTGTCCGAAACCACGGGCGGCACCGTGGGGGACTTCGTGACCACCGCCAACGAAGGCGCCAAGACGCTCGCCATCAGCGGGGCCAGCTCGGGGACGCACACCGTGCCGACGGTGAACGACGCGCTGCAGGAGAACAGCGGGACGGTGACCGTCACGCTGCGCCCCGGCGACGGCTACACGCTGGGCGCCACCACGTCGGCGAGCACGAACATCATCGACGACGACGCGCCGGTGCTGACGCTCGCCGAGAAGGACGGCAACACCAGCGTGGCCGAGGGCGGCAGCGCCACGTTCACCGTGACCTCGGACCAGACCGCGCCCGCGGGCGGCCTGCGGGTGACGCTGCCGGTGCTCACCTTCAGCAGCGGCTACGGCGGCAGCCTGTCGCGCGCGAACATCACCATCGCCGCCGGCCAGACCACGACCGAGTTCGACGTGAACGTGAACAACGACTCGGTGGACCGCCCCGACGGCACGCTCACCGTGGCCTTGCAGGCCGGCACGGGCTACTCGCTCGGCGGCACCTCCTCGGTCGATTTGGCCGTGACCGACGACGACGCCACCCGCGTGACCCTCGCCGGAGCGGCGGGCAAGGTGGGCGAGGGCGAAAGCAAGACCATCACCCTGACCCTGAGCCGCGGCCTCGTGCAGGGCGAGGTGCTGACCGCGGCGCTCAGCTTCCACGGCACCGCGACGCGCGGCACGGACTACACCCTGACAGGCACGGCGGCGACCGGGGTCAGCTACGTGGATCTCGGCGGCAACAACCCCAGGATCACCTTCACCGGCCCGGGCTCCGGCGCCACCGCCACCGTCGCGACCCTGACCTTGAGCGCCACCGACGACGGCACGGCCGAGTCCCCCGAGGAGACGGTGGACATCGGGTTCGATTCGGTGGCCCGGACGGGCCTTGGCGGCGGCTCCAGCCTGACCGACAACCTCGCCATCTTCAACATCCAGGACCCGCCGGGCGTGTCGCTGTCGTCCGCCAGCTATACGGCTTACGAGGGCAAGACGCTCCAGGTGCGGGTGAGGCTGTCGCGGGCGCGCGGGGTGGACACCACGGTGCGGGTGGAGCTGACCCCGCTCACCGCGACCGGCAACGGCGTGGACTATTCCGGCGTAAACTACGACGTGACGATTCCGGCCGGGAGCACCAGCGCGACGGTCGACATCGCGATCGTCCGGGACGGCATCGACGACTCGGGCGAGACGTTCCGGATCGACATCATCGACAGCCTGCTGCCGGCCGGCGTGATGGCCGGAACGCCCCTCGACGCGGTCGCGACCATCAACGACCGTGTGCCCGGCCCCACCGTCACCATCACCGGCGGCGGGCAGGTGGAGGAGGGCCAGCCCGCGGTGTTCACGCTGCACTTCGACCCCAGCGTGCTGCCCGGCGAACTCGAGCCGTTCTTCATCAATGTCAGGGTCAGGGTGCCCTGGAGCACCGGGTACTGGTACGAAGGCGCCCTGGTGAGCGTGGGCAACAAGGTCACCTTCGACGTGGAGGCCACCGAGGACAAGGTGTTCCGCGCATCCGGCTACTACGACTACTGCGCCTGGGTCGGCCCCCACTACCCCGAGCAGGAATACACCATCGGCGGGAACGCCGGCATGGATCCGGGCAAAACCTATGACGGCGAAGCCGGCAACTGCCCGTCGGGCGCCACGGTGCGGGTGATGGACAACGACCCCGACCCCACCCCGGTGGTCACCATCACGACGGAGGAGGAAACGGTCACCGAGGGCGACGGGGTCAAGTTCACGCTGCACGCCACCCCGGCGGCTAGCGGCCGCGAGGCCCTGAAGGTGGCGGTCACGGTGTCGGAGGACACCAGCGACGGGCAGGACTTCCTGCTGAACTACGACAGCCGCGACACCACCATCCGGCTCGAGGTCGGCGAGACCTCCACGACCTTCTACGGCGCCCTCATTTTGGACGACATCACCGACGAGCCCGACGGCAGCGTCAAGGCGACGGTGAAGAGCGGCAAAGGCTACCGCGTGGGCGACCCGGCCTCGGCGAAGGTGGCGGTGGAGGACGACGACGCGACGCCGACCCTCTCCATCAGGAACCACGGGGTGCGGGAGGGCGACGATATTGTCTTGCCGGTCAGACTATCCGGACCAACGGCGCAAACGGTGACCGTCAACTGGGAGACCCGCACGGGACCGAATCTCAACCAGGACAGCAATACCCACGGGCCGAGCTACGGGAACGCGGTGGCCGGCGAGGATTTCGTCGCCGGCAGCGGTCAGTTGACCTTCCGTCCGGGGCAGGAGCGTCGGGCAATCCGGATCGAGACCGTGGATGATTCTCATAAAGAGGAACGGGAGAGCTTCAGCGTGGTGCTGTCGGGGGCAACGGGCGCCACCATCGCGGACGACCTGGCGACAGGCTCGATGATTGATGATGACCGGTCCACGCCCGACCCACTCGACGGGTCGGAGCAGCAGGCGCAGCGCGCTTCCGCGGTCCCGGTTCCCGTCACGGCGGTTTCCAACGTCCAGGTGAACGCGGTGGACCGTGCCAGCGCCACCGCGACCTGGGACGCGGTGACGCACGCCACTTCCTACCGGGTGGAATACCAAGGCCAGGGCGACAGCGGGCCGCCTTCCCACGTCCACGGCGACGAGAACGGCGTGACCGCGACCGCGTGGACTTTTCGACATGACGTCATGGAGGCCATGACCCTCACCGTAACGGTGACGCCGGCCTACGAGGACGGCAACGGCGACACCCTCCTGCTCGACGGCCTGGCCGGCGCCGCGACCCTCGATGTGGCGCCGGCGCGTCCTTACGCCGCGCTCATCGCGAAGATGTACGACTGGCGGAACGATCCGGCGTGGCGGTCATACACGGCACACACCGACCGCTGGGACCGGGCGCTGCTGGCCTTCGGCGAGAGCGTGGAGGACAGCGCGCTCACCCCCATGACGGCGGCCGAGGCGCAGGCATTGGTGGATCAGGGCCTGGAGCGCTGGGTGGAGGTGGCCCAGGCGCTTGGTGAAATCGAAGCGGCGAATACCGCCGAAGCCGCGCCTTCGGACCAGACACAGCCGGCAGGCCCGACCCTTTCGGTGGAAGACGGTTCGGCGCACGAAAACGAGACCACGCTGTGGTTTGCCATCCGGCTCAGTCCGGCTTCGGAGCGCACGATTCAGGTGTCGTACGCCACCCGCGAATCGCATCCGGTGTCGGCGCGGGAGAACGCCGACTACTGGCCGCGGAGCCAGCGGGTGGCCTTTGCGCCCGGTGAGACCGAGAAGCGGATTCCGGTGGTATTGCGCGACGATTCCCACGACGAGGAGGCGGAAACCTTCGAGGTAGCGTTGTCGAACCCCACCGGAGGCGCGGCCATGGGCCGGGGCGTGGGCGTGATGACCATCGTCAACTCCGACCCCATGCCCAAGGCCTGGCTCAGCCGCTTCGGCCGGACCGTGGCCCAGCAGGCCCTGGACGGCATATCCCGGCGCTTGACCGCGCCCCGCGCCTCCGGAACCAGCGCGGTCCTTGGGGGACAGGCCCTGAGCCTCGGATCAGGGTCCGGGGGCGGCGTCTTTGGCGACCCGCTGGATGGGCGCTTCGGCGGCCACTTGGGCGGCCATCTGGGTGGCCATCTTGGCGGCCACCTTCCTGGCTACGGCGACATACGCGATCCGGCCAGCGCGCCCGCTTCATGGCGCCCTCTGACCCTGCGCGAACTGATCGCCGGCAGCCACTTTACCGTCACCCTCGGCGCGGACGGGAACGACGCCAGCATGGCCGTTTGGGGCGACGCCGAACAAGCCGCCTTCAAGGGACGGGAGGGAACCTTCTCCCTCGACGGCGACGTCACCACCGGAATGCTCGGGATGGACTATGCCCGGGGCCCGTGGATCGTGGGGCTGGCCGTCACCCACAGCCAGGGCGCGGGAAAGTACACCGGCGGGAGGGCCGGTCTCGGGGTCTGCGGCGCGGATGAACCGGGGCTGTGCCACGGGACGTTGCCGGCGGGCAACGGCAAGGTCGTGGCCACGCTCACCGGGGCGGTCCCCTACGGGTCCGTCCAGGTCTCGGAACGGCTGAAGCTCTGGGGCGCGGCAGGCTATGGCGCGGGCAAGCTCCGCCTGACCCCCGAGGTTGCCGGCGAGTACGAGTCGAATCTGTCCTGGGCCATGGCGTCGCTGGGTTTCCGCGGCGACCTCACGCCTCGGGGCAAGCCGGGCCTGGGGCTGGCGCTGCTGTCCGACGCGCTGTGGGCGCGGACCTCATCCGACAAGACCGCGCATCTGGCGGCTTCGGACTCCGACGTGACCCGGCTCCGGATGGGACTGGAGGGAAGCTGGCGGGTGGCGCTGGACCGCGGCGCCCACGTCACCCCCAGACTGGAGATCGGCGCGCGGCATGACGGCGGCGATGCCGAAACCGGCATGGGCGTGGAACTCGGCGGCGGCCTCGCCTGGAGCAGTCCCGCTCTCGGCCTGAGCCTCGAGGTCTCGGGCCGCACCCTGCTGGCCCACGGCGACAACGACCTCAAGGACCATGGCTTCGCCGCCAGGCTGACCTACGACCCCAACCCGTCCACCCCGCTCGGCCCCTCCCTCACCCTACGCCAGGAGCGCGGCGGAAAGGCCCAAGGGGGCATGGACGCGCTGTTCACCCCAGACCCCCTCGCCGAGCGCACCGCAACCCAGGCGGAAGCCCGCTGGACCACCGAAGCCGCCTACGGCATTCCCGTCCATGACGGACGCTTCATCGGGACTCCCCACGTCAGCCTCGGCCTCGCCGCCGGTTCGCGCGAATACGCCATGGGCTGGCGCCTGGAACCGGCGGCCAGCGGCATCGGGCTCGACCTCTCATTGGGCATCGAGGCCACGCGCAACGAAAGCGACACCGCCCCGCCCACTCACACCATCGGAATCGAGTTCACCATACGCTGGTGAACCCCCACCGGTCCTGAAACCCGCACGCCCGCTTGCCAGCGCCAAACCACAACGCCTTGCCGGGGCGACCCCCGGTGGCCTTGGCGGGACGTCGCAAATGCGCCAGCCGTTTCACGCATCACACCCCTCCGGTAGCGGCGACCGGCGGTCGCCCCGGCGGGACATCGTTTGGTCATCGTCCCTGTGGCGCCGGATCCTGGCGTTCTCCGGCTTCGTGGTTCGCGTTGGGAACGGGCGGCCACATCCTCTGTCCCGCTCCTGTTGCCCTGTGCTATAAGGCAACGATCTCAGCACGGAGAACTCGGAGGACTTCAACCCATGAAATTCTGTACTTACGACGACAAGCAGGCGGGCGCGGTGGTGGACGACAAGGTCTATCCCGTGGGCGCGGCCATGGTGGCGGCCGGCATCCTCAAGGAAGGCTACACCATGGTTCAGGTCATTGAAGCGATGACCGGCAACGCCGGCGCCCCGGCCTGTGTCGACGCATGCATCCGCGCCGGCAACGGGACGGCCCTGGACCAGGTGACGCTGCGGGCGCCCATTGACAACCCGACGTCGCTCTGGGCAGCGGCGTCCAACTACATGGACCATCGCAAGGAGATGGAGACGCGCATGGGCGGCGGCCCCCAGCAGTTGCCGGACAAGGACGACCACATGTCCCAGGACTTCCTGAAGCCGGTGTCGTCCATCATCGGGCCGGGGGGCAGCGTGATCATTCCCAAGGTGTCCCACGACGTGGACTTCGAGTGCGAGCTGTGCGTGGTCATCGGCAAGACCGCGCGCAAGGTGAGCGAGGCGGATGCGCTGGACTACGTGTTCGGCTACACCATTTGCTGGGACATCAGCCAGCGCGATCCCTGGGGACGCGGCAAGCAGAACACCCGCAACATCCGCAAGGGCTTCGACACCTTCAGCCCGCTGGGGCCGTGGATCGTCACCCGGGACGAGGTCCCGGAGCCGCAGGACCTGAAGCTCAGCGCATGGCACAACGGCGAGCAGGTCATGACCGCGCACACGAGCGACATGATCTGCGGCGTGCGCGACCACATCCGCTTCCTGTCGAGCGTGGTGACGCTCCGGCCCGGCGACCTCATCACCACCGGAACGCCGGCGGGCGTGCACACGCTCCTCGACGGCGACAAGCTCCGGGGCGAGATCGAAAAGATCGGTGTGATGGAGCTGAACGTCAAGGCGGAGGCCTGAGCGGTCGCGGCCTGGCGCCGCGGAACCCTGAAAGCCGCAGGCAACTCACGGGGGTATCGACGTTGTCCGATTCCGTTCGTCCTGAGCGCAGCGCCGCGCCAGCACCAAGGGCGCCAACTTCCATGCTCGGCGTCATCGACGCGGATACGCACATATCCGAATCGGCCGGGATGTGGGAGCGCATGGAGCCTTCCATGTATCCCCGCCGGCCGGTAATGACCGAAGTGCCGGACGATACCCTGTACGCCGACATCAACGTCCTGTGGCTCATCGACGGCAACCTCTTCCCCAAGCCCGCCGGGCGGGGCGGCTTCCGGCTGGTGACGCCTTCCCGATCCAAGGGGCAGGCGCGGCGGCAGGACGTGCTCACAGCCTGCCGCGAGATCACCGACGTGCCGGCGCGGCTGGCGGACATGGATCGGCTGGGCGTGGACGTGCAGGTCATCTACCCCACCCTGTTCCTGGTCTACCTCACCGACGACGCGGAACTGGAGACCGCCCTGTGCCGCGCCTACAACGACTGGATGGCCGACGTGTGGTCCAAGTCCGGGGGACGGCTCCGCTGGGTGGTGGCGCCACCGCTCCACTCCCTGAACGCCTCGCTGGAAGAGATGCGCAAGGGCAAGGCCAACGGCGCCGTGGGCGTCACCCTGCGCGGCCTGGAGCGCGACCGCAGCATCGCCGAGCCGTACTTCTTTCCGCTGTACGAGGAGGCGGAAAGACTCGACCTGCCCATCTGCATCCACACGGGCTCGGGCTCGCGCACCTTGCTCAACCTCTTCGACCTGGCCGTCAGCTCGGTGTTCGCCAATCAGGTCATCCTGCCGCTGTTCGCCTTCCGGGACATCATCGCCAACCACTTGCCGGCGCGCTATCCCGGCGTGCGCTTCGGCTTCATCGAGGCCAAGGCGAGCTGGATCCCGTACCTGCTGCACGTGCTCCGGCGCGAGTCCCGGGCCGTGGCCGCGGGCGGGCGGCGCGGTATCCAGCGCCCCCGCTGGAAGCACGACACCCATCCGGCGCTGTTCCAGGACTATCGCATCTACGTGGCCTGCGAGGCGGACGAGGACCTGCCCTACCTGCTCAACTACACCGGCGAGGACCACCTGCTCATCGGCTCGGACTACGGCCACACCGACCCCGCCAACGAGCCGCGCATGGTGGACGTCATGCGCCAGCGCGACGACTTGCCGCCCCGCGTCATCGAAAAGATCCTGGTGGACAACCCCAAGCGCTTCTACGGCATCTGAGGGACGGGCGCCGTTGCCACGCAAGCAGTTCGGTGATTCCTGATCTGGCGCCAGATCACGCGGGGTGAAATACCGTTTGGCGGAAACGGAGGAAACATGAAACTTTACGGCTACTTCCGGAGTTCGGCATCGTACCGGGTGCGCATCGCCATGGCCCTCAAGGGGCTGGACTACGACCTTCAGCCGGTTCACCTCCGGCGCGGCGAACAACGGGCGCAGGGGTTTCTGGAGCGAAATCCGCAAGGTCTGGTGCCGGCTCTGGAAGACGGCGGCGCGTGGCTCACGCAGTCCCTGGCCATCATGGAGTACCTGGAAGAGCAGGTTCCCGAACCCGCGCTGCTGCCGGCCGGGGCGGTGGACCGGGCGTGGGTGCGGGCGCTGGCCCAGGTCGTGGCCTGCGACATCCATCCCATCAACAATCTCCGGATCCTGCAGTACCTGGAGCGGGACCTGGGCCTGGACGACGACGCCCGGGGCGCATGGGCGCGGCGCTGGATTGCGGACGGCTTCGGCGCCATGGAGGCGATGCTGAAGAACGATTCGCGCACCGGGGCGCACTGTTTCGGCGACCACCCGACCCTGGCCGATGTCTGCCTGGCGCCGCAGGTGTTCAACTCCCAGCGTTTCGCCGTGGACCTGGGACGCTTTCCCACCCTGGCGCGCATCCACGAGAACTGCATGCGCCTGCCCGCGTTCAGGGACCAGGCCCCTGAACGGCAGCCTGACGCCGAATGACCCGGGCGCTCGCACCGGCGCGGCTGTTGGCGTGGACCGCCTGCGCCGCGGGCCTGACGCTGGCGCTTGCGCCGACGCCCGCCGGACTGTCCCCGGCGATCCTTCCCACCGCGGGGGTCCTGGTGGTGTGCGTGGGCCTGTGGGCCACCGCGGTGATCCCCGAGTACCTCACGGCGGTGATTTTCTGCTTTCTGGCGGTGACCGTCGCCGGCGCGCCGCCGGACGTCGTCTTCGCCGGGTTTTCCTCCACCGCGGGCTGGCTGGTTTTCGGCGGCCTCATCATCGCGGCGGCGGTGCAGACCACCGGCCTCGGCGCGCGCATGGCCACGGCGGCGGTAGCCTGGTACGGCCGGTCCTATCGCGGATTGCTGTGCCGCATTGTGCTCACCGCCGGACTCATGGGCTTTATCGTGCCCTCCAACATGAGCCGGGTGCTGGTGATGCTGCCGATCTTTCTCAGCATGGGCGAACGCCTGGGGTTCGGGCGCGGCAGCATCGGGCGCACCGGCATCACCCTGGCGGTGGCGACCGGCAGCATCTTCCCGAGTTTCGGCATCCTCACCGCGGCGGTGCCCAGTGTCGTGATGCTGGGGGCGGCCGAAAGCATCCACGGCATCCAGATCACCTACGGCGAGTACTTCCTGATGCACTTTCCGGTCATCAGCGTGGTCAACCTCATCGCCCTGCCCTTCCTGATCGCCGCGTTGTTTCCCGCGGAAGTGAGCGCGGTGGGGACGCCGGACGCGCGCGCTCCGTGGACGGCGGCGGAGCGCACGCTGCTGCTGATCCTGATGGCGGCCCTGGCCCTGTGGGTCACGGACTACTGGCACCGGGTGTCGCCGGCCTGGGTCGCCTTGGGCGCCGGCATCCTGTGCCTGTTGCCGCGGATCGGCTGCATGCCGCCCGATTCCCTCACCGGCAAGGTCAACCTCGGGCCGTGGCTCTTCATCTGCGGCATCGTGGGCCTGGGGTCGGTGGTGGTGCACAGCGGACTGGGAGATCTCCTGGCGGGTTCGCTGCTGCACAAGCTGCCCATGGAGCCGGGGCGCGACTTTGTGAATTTCGCCGCCATGAGCGCCGTGGGCATGCTCATCAGCATCGCCGCCACCACGCCCGCCGAACCGGTGATCGCGGCCGCCCTGGCCAAGGACCTCAGCGCCGCCACCGGATGGCCCGTGGCCACGGTTCTCCTGACCCAGACCGTGAACTGGTCCATGGTCCCGTTCCCGTACGAGCTGCCGCCCGTCATGATCGCGGCGCGCCTCGCCGGGATGCCCGCGAGCCGCGCCACCCGGCTGCTGCTGGCCCTGACCCTGCTGGCCTGGTGCGTGACGTTGCCGCTCCAGTTCGTGTGGCTGCGCCACCTGGGATATTTCGCGACCCCGTAAGGGCGACCGGCCGGTCGGCCTTGCGGACGGGCGCGCGGAGAACCGCGTGACCGGCAATCGAATGCCGCTTCCGAAGAATCGTGGTTGAACGGAACAGGAAACGCACATGGGATGGGAGACCGGACTCTACGTCTTTGCGGTGGTGTTGTGGGCGGCGAGCATTCAGGGCATCACCGGGGCGGGCATGATGATCATGTCCGTGCCCCTGCTGGTGGTGGCGTTGCCGGCCGCGGTGGTGGTGCCGGCCATGACTCTGCTGTATGTCCCGCTGGGCGCGGCCCAGTTCATTCAACTCCGCCGCGACGTGGACTGGCGCCGGCTCGTTCTCCTGGCGGGGAGCGCCGCGCTGATGATCCCGCTGGGCGCCGTGATCCTGAAGGAAATCGACACCGTGACCCTGCAACGGATCATCGGCGCGCTGATGATCGTCCTGGTGTTCCTGCTTCAGGTCACCCCCGGGCGTCCGTTCCGGCGGGAGACGCCGGCCTGCATCGGCGTCGGACTGATCGCCGGCTTTCTTGGCGGCAGCACGTCGGTGGGCGGCCCGCCCCTGGTATTGCTCGGACTGAAGCAACGCTGGGAGCCCGCCCGCTTCCGCGGCACTGTCATCGCCTATTTCTTCATCACCTCCGCGTTCTCCCTGCCCTTCTACTGGAGGATGGATCTGCTCACCGCGGCCACCGGGTGGTTCGTGCTCTACGGCCTTCCCGGCATCATCCTCGGCTACTTCACCGCCACATGGCTGCGGGACCGGGTTTCGGTGGCGGCCTTCCGCTGGCTCGCCACCGCCATCGTCGTGGCCGGCGGCCTGGCGGCCATACTGTTGTGAGGCAAAGCGGACGCCTGCGGGCATTCAAGGTCCGGAGGTCCTGGAGGTCCGGGCTCGCGGTTGACATCGGCACGGCGCGTTGATAGAAGCGCGGAATTGTCGGAATCGGACCCATCGTCAACCAAACATCGGAGAGGAGACCGAAATGCGGAAGCACTTGCGAATCACGTTTCTGACGCTGATCGTCGCGGCCGTCACGCTGTGCCTTGCGGCCAACGCGGCGTGGGCCCAGAAGAAGACCCGGGTCAGCATCGGCGTGACCGAGACCATGGAGACGCACAACCCCTACGGCGACAGCGTGGCGCTGCTCTACGGCATCTACACCGAGCTGGCGGGCCCCCTGTGCAAGTACAACTGGAACGACGGCAAGTGGGAGCCGCGTCTGGCCAAGAGCTGGAAGGTCGTGGACCCCAATAACTGGGTGTTCGAGCTGGACCAGCGCTACACGTTCAACGACGGCAGCCCGGTGAAGGCCCAAGACATCGTCCACTCCATCTGGCGCGTCTTCAACGATCCCCAGAGCAAGCAGAAGGCATCCGTGGCCCGCCCGGTCAAGGAAGTCAAGGCGCTGGACGACTTCACCGTGCAGGTCACCACCCACAAACCCACCGCACCGCTGCTGGACTTCCTCTGTGACGGCCTGATCATCACCAGCAAGGCGGTGTACGACAAGTACGGCGCGGCGGAGGCCGACCGGAAGCACCACTTGGGCGGCGGTCCCTACGAGTTGGTGGAATTGGTGCAGGGTCAGCGCATGGTCATCCGGAAGCGGCCCGATCACCCGGCCATGTCGCGGAATGCCAACGCGCCGGACGAAGTCGTCTTCCGCGTCATGCGCGAAACCGAGCAACGGGTGGCGGCCCTCATGAACGACGAGGTGCAGATCGCACAGCTCATCCCGCCGCATCTGATGAAGACGGTGGAGAGCTCTTCGAAGCACAAGATCGCCAAGGTCCAATCCCTCGTGCTCATGTTCCTGGCCATGCAGCCCAAGCCGCCCTTCGACAAGAAGGAAGTGCGTCAGGCGGTGTGCTACGCCATCGACCGGGACAAGATCATCAGGACTCTGCTGCAAGGGCAGGCACAGCGCCTCGACGGCCCCCTGGGTCCGGGCCAGTTGGGCTACAACCCCAACCTGAAGACCCGTTACACCTACGACCCCGACAAGGCGCGTGAGCTGCTGGCCAAGGCCGGCTACCCCGACGGCGGCGTCGAGGTGGAGTTGCAGACCCCGGTGGGCCGCTACATCCTGGACAAGCAGGTCACCGAGTCCATGATCCCGATGCTCAACGCCGTGGGCTTCAAGGCCAAGTTGCGCACGCCGGAGTGGCCCACCCTCTGGGCCAACGTCCAGGTGGGGAAAGTGCCGTTCTTCTACATGGGCCGTGGCGGCGTTCTCGATCCGAGTTCGGCGTTTCACCAGTACTTCCGGAAGGGCGGCTCGCCGCGGATCGGCTTCTCCCATCCCGACATCGACGCAGCCCTTGACAGGGAACAGCAGGAGTTCGATCCGGTGAAGCGGAACGAGTACCTCACCGAGGCCATGGAGTTGATCACCGACATGGCCCCCGCCTGCTTTCAGTGGCGGCACGAGTTCCTGTGGGGCCTGTCCCAAGGCGTCGACTACCAGCCACCGGCCGACTCCCGCATCTACGGCATGGACATCAGCGTGAAGTAGAACGCGCTGCCGAACGAAGAGAGGGGCATGCTTCCAACCGGGGGCATGCCCCTCTTGATTCCAGAGTCCCGAAAACGATTCCACAAACCTGAAAACGGGCGGATCGCGCTCCGCCAAACCTGCCCGCGGCTTCCGGCGGACCGCGGCGGCGACCATCATGCGGGGCGGGCTCGCCCAGACGCAGCCCGACCCGCCGCGCGCGCGTGCACGTCACAGGGACACGACACCAGGAGCCTGCGGCGCAGGGTGCTCCTGGAGCAGGACAGCATCACGGAGGCCATCATGAAACCCCGATTCCGCGGCATCTTCATTCCCACCCTCACTACCTTCGACGACGACGGCGAGGTGGACTTCGATGTGCTCGGCGACATGCTGGAGTTCCACATCGCCGCCGGCGTACAAGGGCTCTTCGTGCTCGGGTCCACCGGCATGGGGCCAGCCATGACCACGGAGCAGCGGGTCGCCACCGCGGAGTTCGTCGTGGAACGGGTACGCGGGCGCGTGCCGGTTATCATGCATGCCGGCGCCGCGGACGTGCAGACCACCTGCCGGCTGGCGCAACACTCGCAGGGCCTGGGGGTGGACGCGGTGGCCGTGGTGCCGCCTTACTACTTCACCGACCACACGCCCTGGGAGATCACGGCGCACTACAAAGCCGTGGCGGAGGCCGTGAACGGCACACCGCTGTTCCTCTATGACAACGTGAAGTATTCCGGCTGGGCCTTCACTCCGGCCACCGCGAAGGCCCTCCAACAGGAGGTCCCGTCGCTGTGCGGCATGAAGGCAAGCTACTACGCCCAAGGGCCGTTGATGGGATATCTGGAGGCCATGCCGGCGGACTTCGCGGTCATGTCCGGCAACAGCATCGATCTGCTGCCGGCGACGCCGCACGGGCTGAGTGGCGCCATCCCGCCCTTGACCAGCGCGATTCCCGAGATCTGCGTGGCGCTGTGGAACGCCCTGGAGCGGCGGGACTACGAAGCGGCGATTCCGCTGCAGAAGAAGGCCGACGACTTCGGGCGGACCATCGGACGGCTGGGCCAGCGCTACGGCCGCAGCGCCCATCGCGAAGCCATGCGCGCCCGCGGCTTCAAGATCAGGCGTTACCCGCGCTGGCCTTCCGAGGAACTCTCCGAGGAAGCGATGCAGACTGTCGCCAGCGCCCTGAAGGCCACCGGGCTGTGAACGCCCGCGCAAGCTCCTGGGGTGAGTGGCGCCGGTGCTTCAGTCCTTGTTCTCACCGGCGGCGGAAACCGGCGGATCGAGATCCCAGCCCTTGGCGGAGATGTCCATGATGACGCCGTTGGGGCCGCGCACCTTCTCCTCGAAGTAGAAGCTGTGGTGGGAACCGACGGCGTCGCCCAGGATCTCGGCCCCGGTGCCGTCGAGCTTCGCATTGGCCTCCTGGACGTCGTCCACCTGAAACCCCATGTGATGGAGCCCCTCGTAGGCGGCGCCGCCGACCATGTCTGCGGCCTCGTCGGACGGATAGTTCAGGAACGCGAAGTTGACGTGCCCATCCGACAGGAACACGCCGCCGCCGCGGGGCGAGACCGGCACCTTCTTGATGAACTTGAGCCCGAACACCTTCTGGTAGAAGGCCGCGGTCTTTTCCGGATCCTTGGTAGCGATGGCGATGTGTCTCAAGCGTGCCATGGGTCCCCTTTCTTGTCTGTTTGAGGAAGTTCCGATTCTTTGCCCCTCGGCGAACGGCCACGGATCAGCGTCTTCCCCGTGCGCGCCGCCGGAGCGAACGCCGTCAATCGGCCGCTTCCATGGCGCGGCCGACGCCGCCGAGAAACACCTGCCAGAACTCCAGCGACTGACGCGCGGCGTCCACGATGCCTTCCCACTGGACTTCCGTCGTAGCGTAGTGGGCCAGCAACTCCATGGTCTGACCCTTGTGGTCGGTATCGGCCTCGCGGTGCAGCTTGAAGTTGGGTAGCTGTTCCGCGCTCAGCCCAAGGTCGCTCATCCACCGCTCTTGGGCGCGCGTCTGGTGCGCGCCGCCGGGAATGATCGGGTCCAGGTTGACGCGTTCCAGCACCGCCACGCCGCCGAGGCCTTCGAGCCAGGACAAGTTGAAGGCGAGCCAGCTCCAGCCGCAGATGGCCGCGCGGGTGGTGGGCAACGGCCGGGCGTCGTGCACCTCGTCCGCGGCGAGCCCAACCGCCTCGCCATGCCGCACCCAGAGGCTGTAGTGGTCCGTGCCGCAACGCGGATCGAACAGCATCTCCTCGGTCTCGTGGGCCAGGAGCTTCTTCTTGACCTCCAGGTGCGGACAGCGGGCGATGAGATAGGCCCAGGCCGAGCGCCGGCCGCGCACGAACAGGCCGAACTGCTGCGCGATGACGCGCGCCCGGGGCAAGGTCAGCCGCGCCTCGTAGAAGCGCTGGACTTCGGGTGCGGCGAACGTCTCACGGGTCAAGTGGTTCAGCAACTCATCGTAGCGGGCCGCGGTCTCATCCATCCCGTCGTTCCTTCCCGAAGCCGATCCGCGCGCGCGTGTCAGGCGTCTGCCGGGCTGCCCCGCCGTCCTGACGCGTGTCGGGCTTCCGCCCGCAGGCGTTCCATTCCGGTCCCGGGGCAAGATCGCTCGCCGCCTCCCGGCGCTGCCGTCTCAGGCTTCCGCCGGTATGCGTTCCATGGCTTCCAGCACGCCGGCGCGGTAGAGGGTCATGAGTTCCATGGACTCCTTGACGGCGCGCAACGCCTTGTCCTGCAGCGGCCCGGTGGCGTGCTCCTCGAGGTCGGCCAGGAACATGTCGCTGTGCTCCTCGTCGGCCTGGGAGTGCACGTCGAAGTTGGGCATCTGTTTCATCCGGAAGCCCATGTCCTCGCTCCAGCGCCGGCCCATGCGGGTGGAATGGCCACCGCCGTGGTCTCCCAGGAGACGGTCGTCGTTGCACCACTCGGTCACCGTCAACGCCGCCAGCCCTTCCAGCCAGGGCTTCTCCCGGGTTATCCAGCCCCAAGCGTAGAGCACCGCGCGGGTGGTGGGAAGGGGATCGGCATGGAGGATGTCCTCCGGCTCCAGCCCCACCAGCTTGCCCTGATTCAGGATCAGGGTGATGTGGCCATGCTCGCTGAACTCGTCCTTGATCACCTCGCCGTATTCGTGTTGCAGGATCTTCTGCTTCACCGACCAGATCGGACAGTTACCGGATACGTGCGCCCAGCAATCCCGGCGGTGGCGTATGAAGTGCGCGAGTTCCCGGACGATGAACTGGGCGCGCAACGGGTTCTGCTTGAGGTCGAAGTACCGGGTCAAGACGTCGGAAGCCGAATGCTCCCGCACGATGTCGCCGATGGCCTTGCGCCACTCATGAACCTTCATGCTCGATCCCTCCGTCCAGGAGATCCGTCCCGGCAAGCGAACGGCCCGGCGACTTCGTGATGCGTCGCGCCGCGCCCGTGAAGCGAAGTCGAAGGACGCCATCCAGATTTCGGGCAGACTCCTGGTGTCGTGTCGCTACTCTTCAATACCCGATGGCGCAACCGTCCTTGCGCGGATCCGACCCGCCCATGAGCACCCCCGTGTCGGGCTCGATGGCGATGGCGTGGGCGCCGCCGAAGCTCTCGGGCGTTCCCGGAACCACGCGGTGGCCGCGGCCCTCCAGGGCGCTCACCGTGTTGGCGGCAATGCCCGGTTCCAGCGCCACCTCCACGCCGGACAGGTGGTTGAACCGGGGCGCGTCCAGCGCGTCCTGCGCGCTCATGCCGAAGTCCACCACGTTGGCAATGATCTGGCTCTGCACCTGAGCCTGGACATGGCCGCCCTTGAGCCCCACCACCAGCACGGGCTGCCCGTCCCGGCACACCATCCCCGGCATGAGCGTGTGGCTGCAACGCTTGCGCGGCCCGAGACAGTTGGGGTGGCCGTCTTCGAGACAAAACATGTGGCCGCGGTTCTGGAGCACGATGCCGGTGTCCTCCACCGCCACGCCCGAGCCGAAACCCATGAACAGGCTCTGGATGAACGACACCCGGTTGCCCTGCCCGTCGGCCACGGCCACGTATTCGGTGTCGCCCTGCACCGGCAGCGCATCCACGCGCTCCGCCGCCCTTTCCCTGGAAATGCCGTCCCGGAGCGCGGCGATGCGCGCTTCGGCCAGAAGGTCGCCCCAGCCCACGGTCATGCAGTCGCGGTCGCCCAGGTAGCGCTCGCGGTCCGCGAAAGCGCGTTTCTTGGCTTCGATGAAGAGGTGCAGGTGCTCGACGCCGTTGTGCTCCAGCCCAGTCAGGTCGAAACCTTCGAGGATGCCGAGCATCTCCAGCGCCACGAACCCCTGGGTGGCCGGCGGCAGTTGGTAAACTTCGCGGCCGCGATAGGGCGCATGGATGGGCGCCACCCACTCCGACGCATGCTCCTCCATGTCGCGCAGGGTGAATACGCCGCCGAGCTTTTCGGAGCAACGAACGAGCTTCTCCGCCGGCGCGCCGCCATAGAAGTAATCCGCGCCGCCCTCGGCAATGCCGCGGAGCGTTCGGGCGAGGTCCGGCTGCCGGAAAATCTCCCCGGGCCGGGGCGCGCGCCCGTCCACCAGGTAGCCCGCGGCCGCCTCCGGGTTCTTTCGGAGCTTGCCCTCCAGCCCGCGCCACTCCGCACTGGTGAAGGCGCTCACCGGGAAGCCGTCGGTGGCGCAGCGGATGGCGGGTTCCAGAAGCGCCGCCAGCGTGCGCGTGCCATGGGCTGCCAGCAGCGTCTCCCACCCGTGCACCGCGCCGGGCACGGTCACCGAATGGATGCCCGTCTGCGGCACCCCGTCGAGGCCCTGTTTCCGGAATTCCCCGGCGTCGGCCCCTTGGGGCGAGCGGCCGCTGGCGTCCAACGCCTTCATGGCGCCGGTCTCGGCCACGTAGAGGAGCGCGAAAGCGTCTCCGCCGATACCGATGGACATGGGCTCCAGCACCCCGAGCATCGCCGCGGTGGCCACAGCCGCGTCCACCGCGTTGCCGCCCTCCGCCAACACCTGGACGCCCACCAGCGAAGCCAGCCGCTGGCTGCACGCGACCATGCCGTTCCTGCCCATCACCGTGCCCATGAGACTCCTGCCGCGTGTCGCGCCGGCGTTACGTGTTCCCCGCCCCGCCGGGATCCCCGCTTGCGCGGGAATGACGGAAAGCGTCAACGACGTGGACGCTCCTACGCTGCCTGCGTTTCCGGCACCTCCGCCATGGCCGAGCCCAGCGTCCCGCGGTACGCCCGGTCCAGGGCCAGGCAGTCCCGCGCCGCGCGGATGATCCGCGCGCCGGTGTCCGCGTCGCGCACGTACTTGTCGAACACCGGGTCGAACATGTCGGAGTGGCCGATGTCCGCGGTCATGTGAAGCTGGGTGTTGGCATCGAGCTTCTCCACCGAACCCGTGATCTCGCGCGCCTTCTTCATGGCCATGCGGTGGGTGAAGCCGCCGCCCGCGACGATCTCGTTGTTGTTCTTGCGCTCGGTGGCGTGGTTGACCATCAACGCCTCGATCCACGAGCGCGTGGAGCACAGGTGGAACCAGGCCCAGAACGCCGCCCGGGCGCCGGGCAGCAGGCGGGCTTCGTCCGCGGCCCCGGCCATGTCCTCGTCGGTGAGGTGGGCCGCGCCCAGCCGCTCGTCAAAGATCAGCTCGTCCTTCTCGTGCTCCCAGATGGCGCGCTTCACGTCCAGCGGCGCCTTGCCCGCGGCCACCGCCCAGCAGTCGCGACGGCTCTTGATGTAGTGGGGGTAGTGGAGATCGAGAATGGCCTGGCGCGCCGGGGTCAGGCGCACCCCGAATATCCGCTGGTACTCGGCGCTCTCGAAATGCCGGTTCACCATCTCATCCACCACGGCGCGGGCTTTCGTCCATTCGCTCATGGGTCACCTCCGTTCCGGGCCGTCCCGTCCCATATCGGGACGGCGCCGGGAGGGGCGGTCTCCGGAGAGGCTGCGTTCACACGGGCCAGCCGTGCTCGGACACGTCCACACGGTTCTCTTCCGGATCGGTGATCCAGCTTTCCGCGATGGCGCCGTAGGTGTTGGCGTTGGCGGTGGTCCGGGTCGCCTGCTCCACGGCCTCGACGCTGTCCACCACGAAGCCGAAGTGATGGATGCCGTAGGGCAGGTTCGGGCTGCTGATGAGCGCCACGTCCACGTGCCCGTCGGAGAGATAGATGGTGCCGTTGGGTCCGCGGCTCTTCTCCTCCAGACCGAAGTGCTCCTTGTAGTACTCCGCCACCTTGTCGCGGTCGTGGGTGTTGATGGCGATGTGCCGTATCCTGGGCCGTGCCATGGACATTCCCCTTCCTGATGGAGCCCCTCATCGGGCCAGTTCAGTTTCCGATGATGTTCCGGAGTTTGGCCTTGACCGCGGACGAGGCGGACACCACCCGGACCTGCGCGGCGACGACGTCAGCCGGCACGTGATGGATGGTCATCCGGGTCTTCTTGGCAAGGGCCAGGAACTCCGGGTCTTCGAGGGTGGCCTTGAAGGCCTTGCGCAGAACCTCCACCGCTTCGGCGGGGGCCTCCGGCGGAGCGGCGAACGGGCGGAAAAAGCGGTACTGGGCCATCCACGCGTTGAATGCCTCCATGTCCTCCGCGCCCTTGATGAAGTCGGTGTACTTGGGCAGCCCCTTCACCTGGGGATCGTCGGAGTCGCCTTGTATCAGCACCGGGATCAACTGGTTGTCGCCCTTGGCGTTGAGCATGTCCCGGGCGGTGATCTTCATGGACACCCACTGCCAGCAGGCGCCGTCCACCTCGCGCCGGGTCATGGCCGCGCGAATGCCCGCCGTGCCCTGGTAGCCGGGCACCATCTTCACGTTGGCGCCGATCAACTGCTTGAGGATCCTGGGCTGCTCGCGGGTGCTGCTGCCCGCCGCCCCCATGACCAGCGTCTTCTCGGACTTCACCAGGTCGTCGAGGGTCTTGACGCCGCTGAACCCCATGAACGCGCATACGGGCATGCCCACGCTGGGCGCCCCGATCCACTGGAATTTCGCCGCGTCGAACTTGATCCCTTCCGTGCCCATGGTCTGCTCCATGACGAGGCCGCTGATGAGCATGGCGAAGGTCAGTCCGTCGGGCTTGGCGACGTTGTACAGGTAGTTGGCGGCGATGAGGCTGCCCGCCCCCGGCATGTTCTGCACGATGATGTTGGGCTTGCCGGGCAGATGCCGGGGCATGTGGCGCGCGATGGCGCGCGCGTAGGTGTCGTAACCGCCGCCCGGCGACGTGCCGACGATGAGGCGGAGCGTCTGGCCGGCGTAGTCCGGCGCGGCCTGGGCCACGGAAAGCCACGGCAACAAGGCAACCGCCAGAAAGAAAGCGAAGATCCTGATCCTGGACATGGACTCCTCCCGGCGCGCGCGGTTGGTGGATGAGGCGGGACGGATTCCAGCCCCGTATTCGTTCCCATTTACTCCTGTTCGGTCTTGCGGCGCAAGCTCCTGGCCCAAGGCCAGCGCCCATCCGGCTTTCCGGTTCACGGCCGGATGTCCCAAGCGGGAATCACCGTAGCCTTGTGGACAACGCGGGGAACGCGCCGCCGGGCGTGGCCGGCAATTCGCAGGGAAATCACGGCTGGTGTATACCGTAAGGGTACCGTAAAGGCACCGGCGCCGCGCCAACCGGGCGCGGTCATGCGAAGCGCGCACGGCGCGGCTTCAAGGCGCTTCAAGGGAGCGACGCCATGGACAAGATTCACTTCCCCTACCGGTCCGCGAGCCACTTGGCGTTCCTTCATGTGGCGGGGGAGTCGGGCGCATGGGAAGCGCACGGCCTCGACGTGGCGTACGACGCTTACATCAGCTCCGAGGACGCCCACAAGTTCGTGGCCGACGGCAGCGTCGAGTTCGTCGGCGGCAACCACGTCTCCACCTACGGGGCGCGGACGCGCGGCGACCAGTGGCTCTACCTGGGTCAGACCGTGAGCCTGCTGGACCACCGGCTGGTAGTGCGGGCGGACTCGGGCATCGACAGCGTGGCCGGCCTCCGGGACAAGGTCGTGGCCATTCGCGGCAACCATCCCGGTCTCAACACGTGGCTGTTCCTCAAGCAGCACGGGCTCGACCAGGACCGCGGCGACGTCACGCTGGAACGGATCCGCGGCACTGCCACCTGGGAAATGGTTCGTGACGGCAGCGCCGACGCGGCGCTGGTGAACCCGCCCGCGGACCTGTTCGCCCAACGCGCCGGTTTGAAGGTCATCTCCGTGGACCCCCTGCCCATGGTGTGGTTCACCACCATGTCCAGCGGACGAAAATTCGTGGACAGCCATCCGGACATCGTCGAGCGCTTCCTCAAGGGCGCCTGCCAAGGCATCGCCTGGTTCAAGACGCACCGGCAGGAGTCCATCAGGATCATTCAGGAGCGGTACAAGACCGAGGGCGACCTGGACCTGGAAGCCGCGACCGCGCTGTGGGAGAGCATCTCGAAGATCCTGAGCCAGAAACCCTACGCCTCGTTTCAGGCCGTGGGCAACGTATACGAACTGGCCAAGCGCAGGGACCCGGCGGCCGGGCAGGTGGAGCCCACGTCGCTATGGGACTACCACCACCTGCGCCGCATCGACGACAGCGGCTTCATCGACAGCCTGTACCAGACGTAGCGGCCCGACCCGCTCAGTCGGACATGCCACGCACCCGGACAGGACGGGTCCCTGCAACACTTGGCTACGGAGAGACATGAAACGCGACCGGAATGTGGCAACGCTTCATCCGGGCAAAAGGAGGTTTCCATGTGGCGTTTGGCGTGTGTGCTCATGATTTCGCTGGCCGTGCTGCCCGCGTGTTCGGAGAACGACAAGAAACACGTCGCGGAGATACTCAGGCACGTGGACGTGACCAGCGGCATTGCCACCGTTGTCAACAAGTCCGACACCCTGATCATCAGCGATGTCCTGACCATCGACGGCGCGCCTGCTCTGACCGAGTACAAATGCGCGCCCGACGCGAACACATGCACACGAACGACGGCGCCCCTGTTCGCGCCCCCCGAAAGCGTGACCGCGCTGGCTGACCTGGCGCGGGCGGTGACCGATGCGGACCTGGAGCAGTCCGATATTCGCGATTACAAGGGGGTCGGCCTCGCCGAATACCGCGTCACCAGAAAAGACGGCAACTCCATCGAATGGACAACCATCGAGTACGGGGCCTGGTTGGACGAGAGCGGCCTGGCCACCGTCGTTGCCAGCGGCGTGAAGCCCGACGATGGGAACGTGTTCGCGGCCTATAGCATCTCCTTCGGAAGGCGGAACGATCAAGCTCCAGCGGGCGACGCCACATGGGAGGGTCTGATGCTCGGGGCCACTCGTACGAACACGGGCAAAACGGAGCCGCTGCAAGGCGACGCGATCCTCAACTTCAAGCTGGACGTCATGACAATGGATGTCTACTTCAGCGGCATCAAGAACATGACCACGGCCCGGGACCACCCCGACATGCGCTTTGACGAAGTCGCGGTCAGCAACGGGGTATTTACGAAAACCACGGCGAACGCGCGCATCTTCGGCCGGTTCTACGGCGGCGATCACGAAGAGGTGGGTGGCGTGTTCACCAATGCCACGGCATTGGGATCGTTTGGCGCGCGCCAGGTAGGCCAGGCAGAGTAGCGCCGCCGTCGCGACGGGTTCGCATGGCTTCCCCACCGTCTGGAGAGGCGGGCCGGATTTCGGGCCGCTCCGGTTCCGCCTCCGACGAACCCCCAGCCGTCCTGGTCACAGGCGCCAGCGGCTTTATCGCCAAGCACATCGTTCTCGCGCTGTTGAACGCCGGTTACCGCGTGGTGGGGTCTTTGAGGACCGAGTCGCGCCGGGACGAGGTGCGCGATGCGGTGCGGCCGCATCTTCCCGACGCCGCCGATCTGGACCGGCGCCTGCGTTTCGTCACTCTGGATCTCGGTCACGACAAGGGCTGGCTCGATGCCATGTCCGGGGTGGACGTGCTGATGCATACGGCGTCGCCCCTGCCCATGGCCCAGCCCAGGGACGAGAACGAACTCATTCGCCCCGCGGTGGACGGAACCCTGAGAGCGCTCCGGGCCGCCCGCGCCGCCAGCATCCGCCGCGTGGTGCTGACGTCCTCGTCCGCGGCGGTGACCAACCCGGCATCCGACACCGGCAAGCGCCTATTCGATGAATCGGATTGGAGCGACCCCGCCTGGTCGGGGATGACGCCCTACACCAAGTCCAAGACCCTGGCCGAGCGGGCGGCGTGGGACTTCGTCGCCGGCGAGGCGCCGGACCTGGAGCTGACCGCCATCAATCCCTGCCTTGTTCTCGGTCGCCCCCTTGACGACCACTACGGCACCTCGCTGCGAATCGTGGAGCGGCTGCTCCGCGGCCGGGACCCCCTGCTGCCGCGAGCCGGACTTCCCGTGGTGGACGTGGGCGACGTGGCGCGCATGCACGTTCGCGCCATCACCGCGGCGGGGGCGGCGGGGCAGCGCATCATCGGGGCCGCGGAGTTCATGTGGCTCACGGACATGGCCAGACTCCTGAAGACGGAATATCCGCGCCGGCGAATTCCCCTGAGAACCGCTCCGGATTTCCTGGTCCGCCTGATCGGCCTCTTCGATCGATCCATCCGCCCCGTCATCCCGATGCTGGGACGCCGCCAGGAACTCGACAGCGCCCGCGCGCGGCAACTCCTGGCCATGGACTTCATGCCGGCCGCCGAAAGCGTACGCGCCTCCGCGCGCTACATCATGGAGCGCGGCTTGGTGCGCTGACGCTGGCCTTGGGCGGCAGCAGGGTGGTCTTGCCAGCCACCGGTTATTCCTGATCGCGGTGGGGAAGCGCACTCCTGACGCGCGATTTACGGCAATGGCGACCGGGCTCGCCGCCTACTTCTTCGTGACGATCTCCTTGTACTTGTCGAGCATCTCCTGCGGCGTCGCGTACAGACCGGCCACCGTCTTTTCGACGGTTTCAGGAGACGCCGGAGCGATGACCAGGTTCTGGCTCTTGGCATGCTTCAGCAGCTCGGGGTCGTTGAGCGTGTCCATAAAGGCCTTGCGCAAGATCGCGACCCGGTCCGGCGGCGTTCCGGGAGGCAGGGCGAAGAGCCGCAGAAGCTTCCACGTCCCGATCAGGAAGTCCGCGATGCTCTGCTGTTCGTCGTTGAGATCGAGGTCCTTGAGCGTCGCGATGCCCGGGATCGGCTTGAGCCGCGGCTCTTCGCCCATGGAGAGGATCGGCCGCACAAGCCCGCTCTGGAGATAGCGCCGGTAGTTGCCCTGCATGGTCTGCTGGGACATGATCCGCGCGTCCAGCTCCTTGCGCTCGATGGCCGCCATGACGTTGGCCGTGCCGCGGTAGCCCATGACCGCCTTGATGGGATAGCCCAGATAGCCGAGGAAGAGCGTCGCGGCCGTGGATGCCGAGCCGACGCCGGTGGAGCCGGCGTGCAAGGGTGTCTTGGAGTTCTTGAAGTCTTCGAAGGTCTTGACGGGAAGGTCGCTACGGACCCAAAGCACCTCCGGAAGGCTCCCGATGGCCGGATCCCCCAGCCAGAGGAACTTCCGCGGATCGAACTTGACACTCTTGCCGCCCACCACCGCGTCCACCAGCGAGCCCGCATTGAACACGACGATGGTGCGTCCGTCGCCCGGTTGCATGGCATAGACACGGTTGGCCGCGGCCTTGCTCCCCGCGCCCGGCATGTTCATCACGATGACCGAAGGATTGCCGGGGATGTGAGCGCTCAGGTAACGCCCCACCAGACGGGAGAAGGTGTCGAAGCCCCCGCCGGGACTGTAACCCACGACGATGCGAATGGTCTTGTCCTTGTAGAAGGGCTCATCAGCGGCCCAGGCGATGCCGCCCGCGAGCCACAGAGCCGCGAATCCAAAAAGTCCCCACGTGATCGAACGCAGCATCTTCATCTTGATTCCCTCCCTTGAGCCGTCCCGGTCCGGATGACGCCGACCCGAGAACGGCCGGGGGACGCAGCGCCAACCCCAACGGGTTGGCGCCCGAACCTCGGCAGCGCGCGGCCCGGCGCCTGAATCCACGGTTTCGAGCCGCGGTCTTCGGAGTCTGACGATGCGTGCGCCATACCCTCAGATGCCCGCCTTCGCCTTCAGCTTGTCGATCAGCCGCACGGCCACGTCGATGTCTTCCTGCATGGTGCGGCCGCTGACACCCACGGCGCCCATCACGGCGCCGTCCCGGTCCTTGATGAGGACGCCGCCGCCGATGGAGGTCAGGTTCGCATCGCCGTAGGCGGCGATGCCGCGGTCGCCCACCATCTTCTCGATCTCCACCGAGTCCCGCCCGAACCACAGCGCCGAGTATCCCTTGTTGTGCGAGAGAACGCTGGAGCGGTAAGGCGCCCCGTCCATGCGCGTGTAATGCAACATCTCCCGGTGGGCGTTGAGCACCGCCCAGGACACCGGCCGCCCGGTCTCGCCGGCCAACTCCGCCAGCAACTCGCCGGCCACTTCGTGAATCAAGCTGTGAGACAGTCCTGCCACTTTGTCACCTCCGTCGTACGGTCATGGGTCAAAGCTGTTCTCTTATTGAGAGTGGATCAGCGAGTCAAGCCGAATCCGGAGCGCTGGTGCGCGACGTCGAATCGCTCCAGCATTTGCAGGATGGGGGTTGCGTGTACGCCAACCCCGGTGTTGAGAAACTGCTCCTCCACGTGGCCCCTGCCCGGAACCTGCGGCGCAAAGCCCAGGGGTTGATGCCGGGTGTGGGACTGAAGCCCCCACACCACACCTTCGGTGTCGAAGATCGGACCGCCGCTCTGGCCCCGCAGGCCGGGGGAAGACGTTTCGATGAACAGACTGGTCTCGCCCGCCTGGGCCTGGGACGTCAGCGTGGGCGCCCGCGCCAGCAGGATGCGTGTCAGCATGCCCTCCAGCGGGAACAGCGGCAACGGGACGGACCCCTTGGGCAGGGCGAAGACGTCCTTGTCTTCGTCGTACACCGGCACGATTTCATGGAACGGGAAACCCACACGGCAGAGGCTGCGGCCCGGCGCATAGTCCGGGCCGGGGGTCTTGAACACGGGATAGCCGGCGACGCTTGCGGCATCGAACGGCTCCAACCTTCCCAGCGCCAGGTCGGCCGCGGCCGCCACCTGGACGTCCCGTGCCTGCACGCCGTCCATCCCCCACCACACGGAATGGTCGCGCACCGACTTCGGCCGGGGCACCTCGAAATGGCGAATCTTCTTCTTGCGGTACAGCCGCATGGACGCCACGTCACGGTCCTGCTCGCGGACATCCTCGCGATACTGGCGAAAGGTCCCGGCGGCCGCGCGTTGCTGCTCGATGAGGGAGAACAGGTGCGCCGCGGTGACGAACCAGCCTTCGCGGTTGACCACCACGTAAGCGCCCACGGAGCTATGGCAGTCGCCCTTGACCGTGCGGCTGGAAATCACCACTGGACGGGTGAAGCCCGCGGCGATCTGAAAGGCTTTGCTGAACATGGACGCGTCCATCACCAGCGCCGCCGCCCGGCGCCGGGCGGCAAACGCTCAAGCGTACCGGCCCCTGGCCACCTCGGCGCGCAGGATCTTGCCCACGGGACTCTTGGGGATCGCTTCGGCGAAATCGATCCGGTACGGAATCTTGTAGTGCGCCAGTTCCTCCCGGAGACTGTCGCGCAAGGCCTGGGCCAGCGCGGCGGTAGGGGCGCATCCGCCCGCCGGCACCACCACGCCGCGCACGCGGTTGCCGATCTCGGGATCAGGTTCGGGCACCACCACGGCCTCGGCCACCGCGGGATGGCGCTGGAGCGCATTCTCCACTTCGGTGGGGACGAGAAACAGTCCGCGGGTCTTGAAGCAGTCGTCGCTGCGTCCGGCGATGAAGAAGTAGCCGTCGTCGTCGCGCCAGGCCAGGTCTCCGGTGTCGTAGACCCCGCCCCCGCGGGCCGCCTCCGTGCGGCCGGCGTCCTCGTAGTATTCTAGAAAGAGCCCGGGGTCCGAGGTGGAAATCACCGTCCGGCCGACGACGCCGTTGGCCACGGCGCGGCCGGCATCGTCGACGATGTCGATGCCCACCTCGGGAGCCGGCACCCCCACCGAGCCCGGCTTCACCGAATGGCGCGCCCCCTGCCCCACCACAAGCTGGTACTCGGACACCCCGTAGTGCTCATACATCTCGCAGCCGAAGCGCGCTTTCCACTGGCGATAGGTGGTTTCGCGAAGCGCTTCGCCAGTGGAGTGGGCTCCCCGGAGGGTATGAATGTCGCAAACCTCCTCCATGCCCTGGGCGGCCAGCATCCGGCGGTAGACCGTGGCCACGGAATGGAGCAGCGTCACACCCAGGTCGGCCAAATGTTCGAGCACGTTCTCGGGCGTGGCCCGGCCCGCCAGCACCGCACAGGTGAGCCCGTTGCGAAGCGGGAAAAGAAGGTTGTGTCCCAGGGCGCTGATGAAACTCCACTCGCCGGTGGCCAGCACCACGTCGCCCGGCTCGGGCGGCAGGCGGTAGCGGTTGAGGTCCCCCAGCGCCACGATCCAGCGGTGCGCATGAACGATGCACTTGGGCCGGCCGGTGGTGCCGGACGTGCAGACCATGAAGGCGGGTTCGTGCGCCGAGGTGTCCCGCGTGACGAGATCGTCCGGCGCTTCATGGCTCACGGCGTCGAACGGCATTTCGTCGCCTCGGGCCTCCCCGGCACAGATCACGGCCTCCATGGGCGCCCCCAGGTCGCGCAACGCCCGCGCGCGCGAGCCCTCGGTGACGGCGAAACGGGGGCGGGTCTGCTCCAGGATGGCGCCGACTTCGCGCACGCCCAGAAGCGAGTTGACCACCACCGGCAGGACCCCGAGCTTCACCGCCGCAAGGAACGCCGTGGCGAACTCCACCGAGTTGGGCATCTGCACCAGCAACCGCTCTCCCGGAGCCACTCCCAGCGCCTGGAGGCCCCGGGCGAAACCATGCACCCGGCGGCGCAGCGCGCCGTAGCTGAGCGAGCCGCCGCGCCACACCATGGCGGTGCGCGCGCCGTGACCCGCCGCCACCGGCCGCTCCAGCGCTTCGCCGGCGAGGTTGAGCCGCGGCGGGATCTCACGATAGCCCGGCCACGGGGTTGCGCTCTTCGAGTCTCTCACTTCATTGGCTCAAAGGCTCCCGCGCGGGTCCACGCGCGAGCCGCCGGGGTTTGATGCGCCGTCAGCCCTTCTTCTCGTCCTTCTCCGGAAAGGGCCAGCCCGCGTCGTAGGGATAGGTATAGCGCGGCGGGCGTTTCTCCTTGAAGGCGCGCATGCCCTCCTGGCAGTCCTTGGTGCGGGTGATCTCAAGCACCGACTCCAATTCCTCGCGGTAGCCCTCGTCGGTGCGGTTCCAGTTCCAGTACATCTTCATCAGCCGCTTGGCGTGGCGCACCGACAGGTAGGGGTTGGCGGCGATGCGCCCGGCCAGGGCAAAGGCCTGCTCCATCAGCTCGTCGTGCGGCAACACTTCGTCCACGAGGCCGATGCGCAGCGCTTCCGCGGCGTCGATGATCTCGCCGGTCAGGACCAGGCGCATGGCGCGGCCGATGCCCACGAGCTTGGGCAGGTTGCGCGAACCGCCGCTCTCGGGCACGAACCCCGCCGGCACCGCCACTTCGCCGAAGCGCGCCCGCTCCGACGCCAGCCGCATGTCGCACAAGGTGGTCATTTCCAGACCCACCCCCACCGCCGGCCCGTTCACCGCGGCGATGGTGGGCTGCGGCAGATCCTCCAGCTTGCGCATGGCGCTTTGCAGCACCCGGTGGCGCAGATCGTTCAGGAAATACTCGGCCAGCTCCTTGTAGGCGCCTTCAATGCCGGTGGAGCCCTCGAACGCGCCGAGCACCGCGCCCTCCGAGGTGAGGTCGCCGCCGGCGCAGAAGCCGCGTCCCGCGCCCGTGAGGATCACCACCTTGAGCACCGAGTTGCGCGCGATCTCGTTGCACAGGGCATCGAGCTCCAGCCGCATCAGCGGGTCCACCGCGTTGAGCTGGTCCGGCCGGTCAAGCGTGATCACGCCGATGCACGGCTCCCCCGCCCGCAGCGGATTGTCGTGCACGGCCCACCTGAGGGTCTTGTAATCCATGGGCAACGGTTCCTTTTGATCGCGCCTCCGCCCAGGAGCCTAGTCTTCGTCCTCGCCGTAGAACGACGTGTTGGGCGGGATGTCGCTGGTGGAGCGGCGCTGGCGCGCGATCTTGGCGCCCGTTTTCCAGTACTCGCCGCGGGTGGCCAGAGCGGCTTCCTGCTCCAGTTCCTCGTTCCAGTCCCCCAGCGAATAGCCGAACCACGGCGCCTGGGGCTCCAGCTCCGGCAAACCCAATTCCTCCCAGAGTTTCCGGCCCCGCTCCATGTATTCGCGGGTGGGCAACGAGATCGGCGGCAACTTCTCCTTCAGGGTGGCGTCCCACAGAAGGCACGAATCCTCGGCGGAGCCGCGGGCGTCGTGCCGCGGCGCGTGGCCCACGTCCATGCCGTGCATGATCTGCACGTCGCGGTGGGGCTTGGAGCGGTAGCCCATGGCCCAGAACACGGCATCGAGATTGTCCGGGTCGATGTCCTCATCCACCGCGATGACGATCTTGGACATGGACGGGCGGAAAGCCACCGCGCCCATGAGCGCGCGCCACACCTCCGCGGGGGTGGGCTGGCGCATCTGGATCACGGTGAGCTTCTGGGTAGCGGTGAGCGGCTCGTGCAGCATCACCCGCACCACGCTCTTGACGCCGATGCCGTCCCGCAGGTGCTCGAGGTAGAGGGGCTCGTAGGCCATCTTCTTGATGACGCTGGACTCGGACGGCGTCACCTGGCTGATGATGGAGCACAACACCGCCTCGCGCCGGCGCGTGATGCAGGTCACTTCCATAAAGGGGTTGTACTCCTTGGGATTCACATGGCCGTGGGACTCGCCGAAGGGCGCCTCGGGCTCCAGCCACTCGGTGGAAACGAAGCCCTCGATGACGATCTCCGCGTCCGCCGGCACCATCACCGGCACCGTGCGCCCTTCCACCACCCGGATGGGCGCCTTCACCAGGCCGCCGGCCACCGAAAACTCGTCGAGGTCGTAGGCGAGCTTCTGCGCCGCCACGTAGGAGATGGCGGGCACACCGCCGATGCACAGCGCCACCGGCATCTTCTCGCCCCGCTGCCGGTACTTCTCCCAGTGCCGGTAGATGCCCTGCCCCAGCTCGATGGAGGGATTGCAGCCCACCCGGTCGCGCGCCTTGATCATGGCGCGGTAGGTGCCGATGTTGTGCCCGCCGTGGTCCGGATCGCGCGAGATGAAGTGCGCCGCGCTCACGTAGGGCGCGTTGTCCCAACCCGGAGAGGAAATGGGCACCGGGATGCCGTCCACCCCCTTGCCGCGGCTCTTGAGCTGCGCTCCCGAATAGACCACTTCGTGTACCGGCGCGGCCGGCGACGGGATCGCCACCGGCGCCACCGGGTTGGTCTTGGCCCCGGCCCACAGCGCGTTGATGTCCGCATCCTCGCCGCACCCGAGCCCGATGCGGTAGATGCGCCGGTTGGCCGCCAGCACGCCGATGGCCACCGGAATGTCGTAATGCTTGCCCTTGGCGTCCACCGGCTGCTCGAACAGAAACGCCTTGCGGTCGCGCTCCTTGATGCCGCCCCGGAACTGCCAGCGCACCAGCGGGTGCATCTCCTGGTCCTTGTCCACCGGCCGCGCCACCCGCACCAGCAGACCGGCATCATCCAGGCGCTGCAGGTGCTCGTGGAGGTCGGGATAGCCTCGCTCCGGTATGGACTGCGCCGCGCTCGCGGTCCTCGCGTTCGTCTTCGCCATGATCCGTCCTTTTCCGTGGGGAGTGGTCGTGAGTGGAGTGCGTCAATTTACCCCGCCGGCGCCGCGAAAGTCCAGGAAGCCCTTCTCCTCACGAAAGCGGCGTCTCTTCATCCGCCTCGAACCGTTCGAGAACTCCTGGTCTTACCCGGGTTTGGCGGACATCTGACAAGAGGCGATGATGGCCTCGGAGGTGACGACCAGGACACGGAGTTGCGGGTGGAGAACTCCATCCGAAGCCTTGAACGAACTCCTACTCTTACACCAGCGAGGACGTGTTGCGACGACCCCTTGAAACCGGCCAGTACCTGTCGATCCGCTACACCGAGCGCCTGGCTGAGGCTGCGATTGAGCCGTCGGTGGGCCGGGTCGGGGATTCCTGCGACAATGCCTTGGCCGAGTCCACCATCGGCTTGTACAAGACCGAGGTGATTCGTCAACGCCGTCCCTGGCGCCACATCGAAGCAGTCGAGTTTGCCACCCTCGAATGTGTCGACTGGTTCAACCACCGCCGATTCCTGGAAGGGATCGGCTATGTGCCGCCGGCGGAACTTGAAGAGCGGTTCTATGGGCAATGCGGTGAGTCGGCCATGGTGGCCTGACTCAAACTATTCCTCGTCCGGCGCCGCCGGGGGAAGATGGTCATCATGTACCTCGATTGCCATCCCGGCCGCACGAAGCCATTTCGCAATGATGTGCCTCCCGAGGTTGCGATCAAGGAATAGCGTGGGCTCAGGCGGCGGCTTTGAGCTCGCACCGGACCGCTTCTTCGATTTCCGCATTCTCGCGCCCATAATCCCGCGCCAGGACCGCAATGGACTCACCCGCCTTGTAGCGTTCGGCGATGAGCTCGGTAGCAAGGCCGGTGCCAGCGATGACAGGACGTCCAGCGGAAAGCTTGGGGTCGATAACGATCATCACCGGCGTATCTCCGGTGGAACTCCGGGTGAACGGATAAAGCTTGACCGGCACGCCAGCGGGGTCGCGATCAATCCGGCGAAGCGCCGTGCTGATGATCTGTCGCATGGCGATTTGACCCGCTTGGCTGATGTTGATCAGTTGCCCGTATTTTTCAACGAACAGGTCCAGTCCATCCGTATCGAGATCGTGGCTAATCAGTGGATGGCGTTTGTCCAGCGTCCCTCTAGTGTTCGCTGCCAGGTATTGAATCGCCGTTCTAACACCCGACATTTTCACCCCATGCTCCCGCCGGATCGCGCAGAGCACGTGAAGCTCGGTGAGGTTGAGGAAGGAGAGCAGCGTCGGCCTGTGCGGGGGCACTTGAATCAGCGGCTCATACGGGCCTCGGCCCATTGACCAATAGCGAATGGTCGTCGCGGGTACGGAGAGGTAGTGAGCGGCTTCCGAGATCGTATAGGTCGGGAGTTCCCGGAAATCCTGCGTTCTCAATTGTCGTTCGGTCATTGGGCCACCCTCTGGATTCCAACGATCCACGTTCCAGTCAGAATCGTAGGAGATTATAATGAGACAAAGCCATCGCGATTATTCTTCCTGGCCCCCAAATCCCAGCAGTTCAAAGTTTTTCACGATTGCCGCATCGAGCTTCGCGCCCTCGGCCTGCTGCTCGCGCAGTCGGGCAGCAGGCCGGTTCATCTTGTCTTCGAAGGGTTCGCCATCGTCTTTGACCTCCGCCGCGCCGTTGGGGGCGAGGTGGTGGTGGATATACTGTAGCCACGCGTAGTTGGCGTTGCCGGCGGGCGGAACGCCGAAGGTCCAGCGGGGGTCCTCCGGGTCGGCCAGTGTGGTGTCTGGTTAATTCGCGTCATAATCTGCGGAGGATTTTTTGTCGGCGGCGGCCCAGAGTTGCGCCTCTAATCCGAGGCTGAGCCCTGCGTTGCTTGTCTGCTTCGTCATGGAGTGCCAACTCGCCGGACGTGGCGTGTGAAGCCATCAACAGGAAGCATAGGAATCAGGAGATCACAAATCAACGCGGGAAGCCGCCGCCGGTCATTGAGCCGGCGCCGTGGACCCGACCTGTGCATGGGTTTCGTATCCCCGCCGTTGCGGCTGCCACCCCCCTTCAGCTACACTCCTTTTGCGTCCCTCGCAAGGTAACCGACCCGGTGGCGACCCCTTCACTCGACGATAATATCTCCCGACTCCTGAGCCAGGACTGGCGCGGCGAGAAGCGCATTTCCGGCTTGCTGGGAAGCGCCAAGGCCTACGCGGTCTTCCTGGCGGCGCGGCGGCTAGACGGGCCGCTGCTGGTGCTGTCGCCCACCGTGAAGGAGGCGGAAGCGCTCTTCCGCGACCTCCGCTTCTTCCTGGGAGAGGCGGAATCGGCCAAGCCCCTCGACAGCCGCGCGCACCTCTTTCCGGGCTGGGACATCCTCCCGTTCGAGAGCCTCTCGCCGAGCGCCGACCACCTGGCGGCGCGCATGGAGGGGCTCCACCGGCTGGCGCAGCAGCGGGCGCCGGTGGTGGTGACCACGCCGGCGGCGGTGATGCAGCGCGTCATGCCGCGGGACAGCTTCCGCGACGCGCGCTTTGTCGAGGGACAGGACGTGGACCGGGAGCACCTGCTGTGGCAGCTCTCGAACCTGGGCTTCACGCGCGCGCCCCTGGTGGAGGAACGCGGCGACTTCAGCGTGCGCGGCGGCATCGTCGACCTGTTCCCGCCGGGCTACGGGCGGCCCGTGCGCCTGGAACTCGCTGGCGACTGCATCGAGTCCATTCGCGAGTTCGACCCACGCAGCCAACGCTCGCGCACATACCACGAAGAGTTGGTGCTGCTGCCCTTGAAAGAGTTCACCGCGGGGCCGGGCACGAGCCGCGACACTCTGCTCCGCATCGAGGAGCGCGCGGACGAGTTGGAGTTCACGCGCAAGAACAAGCGGGCGCTGCTGGAGTCCGTAAGCCAGGGCACGGGCTTCGCGGGAATGGAGTTCCTGGTCCCCTATTTCCATGACCGCCCACTGCCGTCGCTGCTGGATCACCTGCCTCGGCGCGGCATCGTCTGGTGCGATCAGCCAGCGCGGGTGGAAGAGGAGCTGGAACGGTTCGAGAAGCTGGTGGCGCAGCGCGCCGCCGAGGCCGCGGCGGACGGGCGCTTCCATCCTCCCGCCGAAGCCCTCTACCTGGACCCGGACGGTTGGCGCGAGGAGGCGGCGGCGTTCCGGCGCATCCACAGCGAAAGCCTGGATACCCTCGCCGCGTCCGCGGACCCCGCGTCGGGCATCTCGGTGCGGTCCTACACCAACACCAACCTGCACGCGGCTCTCACCGTACCCCAGGGAGCGGAACGATCATTGGCGCCGCTGGTGGAGCACCTGGAACAGTGGCGCGGCCAGCGGGTGCTCTTCGTCGCCAGCCATCCGGGCGACGCGCAGCGCCTGCAGCAATTGCTGGCCTACTACGACGTGGAACTGCCCATCTCGGAACAGCCCTTTCACGAGGTCGCCGGGACTTCGCGCAACGGCCCCGGGATCCTCCTGGGGGACCTGACCCAGGGCATCCGCCTTCCCGACGAAGGGCTGATCCTCATCACCCTGGAAGAGCTGTGGGGACGCCGGAAGCGGGCGCCGGCCGCGCGCAAACGCGAGAGCGCCGGCCACTTCATCAGCAGCCTGAGCGAGTTGCGCCAGGACGACGTGGTGGTGCACCTGGACCAGGGCATCGGCATCTACCGCGGCCTCAGGTACCTCAAGGTGGCAGGCACGGAGGGGGAGTTCCTGCACCTGGAGTACCAGGGCGGCGACCGCCTCTACCTGCCCATCGACCGCATCAACCTGGTGCAGAAGTTCATCGGCGCGGACGGCGCCGCGCCGGTGCTGGACCGCCTGGGCGGGACCGCCTGGCTCAAGCTCAAGGCGCGCACGCGCACGTCCATCGTGGCCATGGCCAAGGAACTGCTGCGGGTCTACGCCGCCCGGGAAGTGCACGACGGCCATGCCTTTCCGCCGCCGGACCAGGCGTACCGGGAGTTCGAGGCCGCCTTCGAGTACGACGAGACGCCGGACCAGGAACAGGCCATCGCCGACGCGCTGAAGGACATGGCGCAGAGCAAGCCCATGGACCGGCTCGTCTGCGGCGACGTGGGCTACGGCAAGACCGAAGTGGCCATGCGCGCGGCCTTCATGGCCGTGATGGACGGCAAGCAGGTGGCTGTGCTGGCGCCCACGACGATCCTGACCCAGCAGCACCTGGAGACCTTTCGCGAGCGCTTCGAGCCCTACCCCGTGCGGGTGGAGAGCCTGAGCCGGTTCGTCGCCGGCAAGACCGTGCAGCAGTCCCTCAAGGACCTCGCCAACGGGCTCATCGACATCGTCATCGGCACCCACCGGCTGCTTCAGAAGGACATCGCCTTCAAGAACCTCGGTCTGGTGATCATCGACGAAGAGCACCGCTTCGGCGTCGGCCACAAGGAGAAGCTCAAACAGCTTCGCGCCACCGTGGACGTCATGAGCCTCACGGCCACGCCGATCCCGCGCACGCTGCACATGTCGCTGTCCGGGATCCGCGACCTGAGCGTCATCGAGACGCCGCCGCCCAACCGGCTCGCAGTGCGGACCTATGTGACGCGCTACGACGAGGGCGTGATCCGCGACGCGATCCTGCGGGAGATCAACCGCGAGGGCCAGGTGTTCTTCCTGCACAACCGGGTGGAGAGCATCCAGCGCGTGGGCCAGAAGATCATGGACCTGGTGCCCGAGGCCCGGGTCACGGTCGCCCACGGGCAGATGACCCCGGCCGAGTTGAAGAAGAACATGGACCGGTTCCACGAGAACGACGCCCAGGTGCTGGTGTGCTCGGCCATCATCGAGTCGGGCCTCGACTATCCCAACGCCAACACCATCCTCATCAACCGCGCCGACCGCTTCGGCCTGGCCCAGCTCTACCAGTTGCGCGGCCGGGTGGGACGGTCGTCGCGTCGCGCCTACGCCTACCTGCTGCTGCCCGCCAGCGGCACCGTCACCAAGGACGCGGAGAAGCGGCTGCGGGCGCTGCAGGAGCTGGACGAGTTGGGCAGCGGCTTCAAGCTGGCGCTGCACGACCTGGAGATCCGCGGCGCCGGCAACCTGCTGGGCCGGGAGCAGTCCGGCCAGATCGCCGCGGTGGGCTTCGAGCTCTACACCCAGATGATGGAAGAGACGATCCACGAATTGAAGGGCGAGGAGCGCCGGGTCCAGGTGGAACCCGAGATCCGTCTGGGCATTCCCGCCTACTTCCCGGACGACTACATGCCCAGCGCCAACCAGCGGCTGCTGTTCTACAAGCGCCTCGCCAACCTGGAGGACGCCACGCAACTGGCGGAGATCCGGGACGAGATCCGTGACCGCTACGGCCACTACCCCGAGGTGGTGGAGAACCTGTTCCGGGTGATGCAACTCCGGCGCGCCCTGATCCGCGCCCTGGCGACCCAGATCATCTACCAGGACCGGCGCCTGTCGCTGAACTTTCACGCCACCTCCAGCCTCGACGTGGAGCGGCTGCTGACCCTCGCGCGGGAGGATCACCGGGACTTCCGCTTTGCGCCCGAGGGCCGCCTGTCGTTCACCCCGGATCACGCGGACTGGGCCGGGCTCATCGACGAGACCTGCGAGTTATTGCAGGTGATTTCATAGAAATGTATGGTTCTACTTGTCATGAAATCCGTTCACCCACGACTTGGTCATTTGTTTTCGTTCTTCCTCTTCCTCCTGCTCGCGCTTCTCCCCGGCGCCGCATCGGCGACGCTCGTCGAGAAGATCGTCGTTGTGGTCAATGGCGCGCCCCACACCTTCTCGGACCTGCGGCGGTTCACGCGGGATCGACTCGGCAAGGATGTGCGCCTCGATGAGTTGACCGCGGGACGCGTCCCCCAGGAATGGCTGGAACAGTTCATCACCAACGAGCTTGTCCAGGCCGAGGTGCGGAGCACGGGCATCCGCGTGCGCGACGAGGACGTCGACAGCTACATCAGCGCGCTGCGGGGGCAGAACCGCCTCTCTGTCGCGCAGTTCACCAGCCTGCTCGAGCGCCAGGGCAAGAACCTGCAGGAATACCGCGCGGAGGTCCGGCGCCAAATCGAGCGGGACGAGTTGATCCGCCGCAACGTCCGCCAGCGAATCCACGTGACGATGCAGGATGCCAAGCGATACTACGACGCCAACCCGCTCCTGTACCGCACCGAACTCAAGCTCCAACTCCGCCACCTCATGCTGAGCGTGGACCAGGGCGCTTCCGCCGCACAGGAACAGGCGGTGCGTGCGCGCATCGACGCGCTGCGGAGGCAGATCGTGGACGGAGCGGACCTCGCGGCGTTGGCGCGGACCCATTCCCAGGGCGCGGGCGCAGGCAACGGCGGCGACATCGGCTGGGTCAAACCCGAGGATTTGCCCGATTCGCTGGCAAAGGCCGCCGCCGCACTGGAGAAGGGCGCCACCAGTCCACCCGTCCGCACCAGCCTGGGCTACCATCTGGTCCGCGCGGAAGACCGCCAGGGCGGCGTGAGGCTCGGCTTCGAGACGGTCTCGGAACAGGTGCGCGACGAACTCTACAACAAGACGCTCCAGGAGCGATTCGCCAAGTGGCTCAAGACCGATCTGCGCAAGAAGCACCGCGTGGAAGTCAAGCTGTCGGAGTACGACTTCGAGGCCCAGGAGGCCGAACGGGGCACCGTCGGCAACCTGATGGCCACCACCGCGGCACCCGAACGAAAAAAAGGCTTCTGGGACTACGTCAACCCGCTCACCTACATCTACGACGAGGAACCGATCCCCGACCCTTCGGGCGTGACCGATCGCAAGAGAGTCAAGCTGTTCGGCATTCCGCTGTTCACCACTGAGGCGGGCGACGATGCGGACGTGCCGCTCAACGAGTCCATCGGGAACGGCGCGCCGGCGGCGCCCACCGCACCAGATGCCACCAACCCATAGGGTTCGGCGCTACGGCTGGCAAGGACGAACCCGGTGCCCATCGCGAAGCCGGTAGTCGCCGTCACCATGGGCGATCCCGCTGGGATCGGACCCGAAGTGGCGGTCAAGGCGGCCCGTGATGCGGCGGTGCGCCGCGCCTGCCGCGTGGTGCTGGTGGGCGACCCTTTGTTGCTCGAACAGGCGCGCGCGCCGCGATGGCCGGTGCGGAATCCGGACGAACCCCCGCCGGCCGGCGCTCCCACCGCCGTCGACGCCGTCACCCGCCTCAAGCCCTCCCAGGTCCGGCCGGGCCGGTCGACGCGAGCCGGAGGCGAGGCCTGCTACCAGTACATTCTTCGCGCCGTGGAGCTCATCCGCACCGGCGCGGCCCACGCCATGGCCACGGCGCCCATCAGCAAGAAGGCGCTCAACGACGCTGGCCACCTCTATCCGGGACACACCGAACTCCTGGCCGACGTCACGGGCACGCGGGACGTGCGCATGATGCTGTACGGGGATCGTCTGAAGGTGGTGCTGGTGACGGTGCACCTGCCGCTCACCGAAGTGGCCGCCGCTCTGACTCGGGCGCGCGTGCGCACCACCATCGAGTTGACGCACAAGGCCCTGCGGCAGTGGTTCGGCGTGGCGCAGCCGCGTCTGGCGGTGGCGGCGCTGAACCCCCACGGCGGCGAGGACGGCATGTTCGGTCAGGAGGAGCGGCGGTTGATCCGGCCGGCGGTGCGGAACTGTGCCGCCGGCGGCATGACGGTGGCCGGCCCGGTTCCGGCGGACAGCCTGTTTCACCGGGCCGCGCGCGGCGACTACGACGCGGTGGTGTGCATGTACCACGACCAGGGACTCGGGCCGTTCAAGCTCTTGCACTTCACCGACGGCGTCAACCTGACCCTGGGATTGCCACTCATTCGAACCTCCGCGGACCACGGCACCGCCTACGACATTGCCGGCCAGGGAATCGCCGACAGCCGCAGCATGAAGCAGGCGATCCTGCTGGCCGCGGAACTGGCGCGGCGGGCATGAACATCGTCGTCAAAGGCGCGCGCCTACACAATCTCAAGAATGTGGACGTCGAAATCCCCCGAGGAAAGCTGGTGGTCATCACCGGGGTTTCCGGATCGGGGAAGTCGTCGCTGGCCTTCGACACGGTGTACGCGGAAGGACAACGGCACTACATGCAGTCGCTTTCCACCTACGCGCGCCAGCTTCTCAACCCGCTGGCGCGGGCCGATGTGGATTCCATCCACGGGCTTTCTCCGGCCATCGCGGTGCCGCAACGGCGTTTCCACGAGAACCCCCGTTCCACGGTGGGAACGCTGACGGAAATCCACGACCACCTTCGGCTCCTGTTCACGCATGTGGGGCGGCCTCACTGCCTGGGTTGCGGCAAGCCCATCGTCGTACACACGGTGCAGCAGATGGTGGACGCGGTGCTGGAGCGGCCCGCGGGCGCGCGCATCGAGGTGCTGGCCCCCTTGCGTTGCGGCGACGCGGACGAGTTCCGGCGCGAGATCCAACGGGTGATGCGCGCGGGATTCGTGCGTGTCAGGCTGGACGGCGAGGTGGCGGAGACCGCGGAGATTGTGGAGGCCGCGGAGAGGGCCGCCGCGGCGGAGACGGCCCACGCGACGCACGCGCCTGCGCCGGGCAGGGCGGAGTTGGTGGTGGACCGGCTGGTGGCGCGGGAGGGGGTCGCCAAGCGCCTCGCCGACTCGCTGGAGGTGGCCCTGGAACACGGCGACGGGGTCGTGGCCGTGGAAATACGCGACGGCGCCGGCACGGAGTTCCGCCGTTACAGCCAACGCGCCGCGTGTCTTGATTGCGGCATCCCGTTCCCGGAGATCGTGCCGCAGCTCTTTTCGTTCAACAGCCCGCACGGGGCCTGTCCGGCGTGTCATGGACTCGGCGTTCAGGCGCGCGGACCGACTCGTGGGAACGCGCCGACGGGAGCGCGCGCGGACGGCGCGGACGCGGACACGGGCGCAAAGGAGGCTTCGCCCCCCTGTGCCGCATGCCGCGGCGCCCGGCTGCGCCGGGAAAGTCTCCTGGTGAAGATCGGCGGACTGGACATCGCCCAGGTTTCCGCTTTGTCGCTGAAGGACTTGCAGCGATTTATCCAAGGTCTGACCCTGGGGGCACGCGAGTCCGCGGTGGCCGGGAACGTCCTGCGCGAAATCCGCGAGCGCACCGCCGCGCTGCTGCGGCTGGAGCTGGGTTACCTGACGCTGGCGCGCGTGTCCGACAGCCTGTCGGGGGGCGAGTGCCAGAGGATCCGGCTGGCCGCTCATATCGGCGCGCGGCTCTCCGGGGTCATCTACGTGCTCGACGAACCCACGGTCGGGCTCCACCCGCGGGACACCGCGCGGCTCCTCGGGGTGCTGCGGGACCTCAAGGACGCGGACAACACCGTGCTCGTCGTGGAGCACGACCGGGACGTGATCCTGGCCGCGGACCACGTCATCGACATGGGGCCGGGGGCGGGTGTCGAGGGAGGGGAGGTGCTCGCGACGGGGTCGGTGGAAGAGATCCGCGCACACCCCGCATCCCGCACGGGACCGTACCTGACCGGGGCGACGGCCGCGCCCTCTCCCCGGCGGCGCGCCGGCAACGGCGCGATTTCCATCCGCAACGCCACGCGCCACAACCTGAAGAACCTCGACGTGGACTTCCCCATCGGGGCGCTGACCTGCGTGACAGGGGTATCTGGCTCGGGCAAGAGCAGCCTCGTGGCGGACACCTTGTACGGGGCGGCACCGCGCCACGCCGCAAGGACGGCGTCACGCGCGCCCACGCCTTCCAAAGGCAAGACCGCAGCGCGTCGGAGCAGCGCGGGTTCCCGCCGGCGGGCGCGGCCGGGGAGCGCATCCGCGACCGCGGTCACCGGCCTCGAGGCCTTCGACCGCGTCCTCTACGTCGATCAGGGCTCCATCGGACGCAGCAGCCGCTCCACTCCGGCCACCTACGGCGGACTCTTCGACCCCTTGCGCAACCTGTTCGCGCGTTTGCCGGAGGCCCGGTTGCGCGGCTACGGCGCCGGGCGCTTCTCCCACAACGCGGCGGGAGGGCGCTGCGAAGCGTGCCAGGGCGCCGGCACGGTGGACATCGAGATGCAGTTCCTCCCGGACGTATCCGTGACCTGCGACGTCTGCGGCGGGCGCCGGTACAACCGCGAGACCCTGGAGATCCGCTACAAGGGCGCCAACATCGCCGACGTACTCGACCTCACCGTCACCGAAGCGCTGGAACTGCTGGGCAACGTGCCGCTGATCCGGGCGCGGCTGGAGACCTTGCGGCAGGTGGGGCTGGGCTACCTGCGGCTGGGGCAGCGGGCCACGACGCTTTCGGGCGGCGAGGCCCAACGGGTGAAACTCGCGCGGGAGTTGAGCAAGCGGCCCGGCGGCCACGCCCTCTATCTGTTTGACGAGCCCACCACCGGCCTCCACTTCGAGGAAGTGAGCCGGCTGCTGGAGATCCTCCACCGGCTGGTGGAAGCCGGCCACACGGTCATCGCCATCGAGCACAACCCGGATTTCCTGCGCCACGCCGACTACATCGTCGACCTGGGCCCCGAGGGCGGGGAGAACGGCGGCCGCGTGGTGGCCGCCGGAACGCCCGAGGATGTGATGCGGGTGGCCGCGTCCGCCACCGGGCAATGCCTGCGGGAGTTGCAACACCCCGACCGCTCGCTCCACGCCCAGGGGTCGGGTTTATCGAATCGTGGCGAGAGGCAGGGGAACGAAGCCGGGGTAATGGGTCAGTTTGAATCTGAGCCCCATTGACATCCGCAGGGGGCCATGGGCACCCTTCCTTTATGCCAAAAGTGAAACGCCCACGCGATCCCAACCAACTCGCCAAGCTGATGGTGGACATCGCCACCGGGGACATCCAAGAGCCAGCGGAAACCGAACGAGCCAAGCGAGCCCGGAAGGCTGGCGAGCTGGGTGGCCCAGCCCGTGCGGCCAAGTTATCGCCCGGAGAACGGTCGGAGATAGCAAGCCTCGCCGCCCAAACGAGGTGGAAGAAGCGAGACTAGGCCGCTTCGTCCGACTGGCCCAACTGGAGTTCCTCGACATCACGCGTGAAGTCCAGTTCCAGCGGAATCGGCTCATCGTCGTAGTGTTGGTCGTTGTAGACATCAACGTCTGTCTTGAGCTGAAGGCAATCGCCTACGACCTGCCGTCTCCGCTGCGAGTCAGTCCTCCCATCCATTCACCGAAGCCACATGACCCCACCCGTCATGCTCGGCCGAAGAGATTACGTGGTGCCGAATCTTTTCCAGCATTGAATTGAAGAGATTCCACCTTCCCAACCTTCGCCTAAGTTGGCCGGCCACAAGGCCAGGGTGGACCTGGATACGCCTGGCAAACAACAACACGTCTCTCTCAGAAAAGTATGGATTCTTCCTTATATGGAAGGAATCCATCTCGTCCTGCGGGACACAGAACTCTTGGGCGGCGGCGTTAGCCGTCTTTTCCTCTTCCGGGATATCCGTGGAATCCTTCTCGACCTCTACGTCGATAAGGATTCGACGCTTGCCGTGTTCCCTCAACACGTGCTCGATTTCATGAACCAAGACAAACCAGAAATTATCGATGCGGTCATACAGTAGACTCATGCCGATGACCGGAGACCTTCCAAGCCAAAAGCAGGAACCGTCAATTTTCGCGCCCGGCAGTGATTCGACAGCAACAAAACGTACGCCACAATCTGCGAGGACCCCTGGTATATGTCGCGCATTTTCCGGGCCTATGCGGAAATGGCGGAAGTGTTCAACGGCTCTTGTCAGCTTATTCTTGCTATAGCGCGGCACAACCATTTCTCTGGCGATCTGCCTCACTCGATAGAGCCACGCTAGCTGGGCGGGAGTGACCTCTGCGTAGTTGGTCTTCTTGGCCGCGTGGGCAAAGTACGGTACTTGCTCCAATGACTTTTTCTCAAAAAACTGGGCAACCTCAGCCTCCAAGATTGGTCCCTTGGCGTCCGTCAACCAACCGCGCCGAATCATCTCGCGAATCGGGAACACCGATTGCAGTTTGGCCTTGCGGGAAACGTCGGGATCCGGTACGCGCGCAAGGGCAAGGTCGCTCAACTTCTGAAGATTAGCGAAGAATTCTCCGGAAACATCAAACGCATCACCGAGCGCGCGCGCCATGTCGGGTGTGATCGCACGCTTCCCCTTGATTATCGGATTCAACGCCTGTGCGGAAATCCCCAGAACATAGGCAAGGTCAACTTGTCCCCAGCCACGCGCGTCCAGTTCCTCCTGGATAAAGTAGCCCGGGTGCGGAACGTCGCCTACGTAATCCATGTCGCAGCCTCCCTGATTTAGTGGTAGTCCTCAACCGCCAGCACAGTGATCGTCGGCGGTTCGGTATGGTTGTCGAGTTGGAACACAATACGCCATTGATTATTCAGTCGAATCGATCTCCGGTCTTGTCTGTCACCTTTGAGCTTCTCGTAGCGAAGACTCTTCCAGTTCCTTAGCACCCTTTCGTCCGGCGCCGCCTCAAGGATGATCAGCTTTTCCCTCGCCGACTTGATTACTGAAAACGGCAGTTTCGTCTTTGCCGCTTGATCTGTGCGGATTAGGGCGAGGCGCTCATCAAGGAACACGATCTTCATGCCAGAAGATGGCACGTTGGAGCGTCATCGTCAATTGCTTAGTTATGGCAATGCATTAAACTGACTATTATGCTTGACATGGGCCAAGGGGTGGGCCACATTCAAAACCATGAACAAGCTCTCTCCCAAAGAACGGGCACAGATTCTGCAACTCCTGTGCGAGGGCATGGCGATCCGCGCTATCGTCCGAGTCACAGGTGCTAGCAAGAATACGGCGGCGAAGCTCCTGAGCGATGCAGGGGCGGCTTGCCAAGGGTACCATGACGCCTATGTACGCGGTCTCAACAGCCGTCGCGTCCAGTGCGATGAAATCTGGAGCTTCTGCTACTCCAAGCAAAAAAACGTGGCGAGTGCGAAGGCCGCCCCTACGGGCGCGGGCGACGTTTGGACATGGACGGCCATCGACGCGGATTCCAGGCTGGCCATCTCCTGGCTCGTGGGCGTACGTGACGCGGGATACGCCACTGACTTCATGAACGATGTGGCCGAGCGAGTGCAAATGACCACGGACGGTCACAAGCCGCACCTGGAAGCCGTAGAGGGCGCTTTCGGAGCGGACGTTGACTTTGCCCAACTCGTTAAGATGTACGGCGCGGCAGACCCCGAACACCGCTACAGCCCGGCAGTGTGCATCGGAGCCAAGCAGCAGACCGTCACCGGCGATCCGGACCCGAAGCACATCAGCACCAGCTATGTGGAGCGTCAGAATCTCACCATGCGGATGTCCATGCGCCGGTTCACGCGGCTGACCAACGCTTTTTCAAAGAAGGTCGAGAACCACGCACACGCGGTGGCGCTTCACTTCATGCACTACAACTTTTGCCGGATTCACCAGACCCTTCGAGTCACCCCAGCAATGGAAGCTGGAATTACGAAACGGGTATGGGATATGGCGGACATAGTAGAATTGATCGAAGCGCGGGAATCGGAGAAAGACAGGAAGCGTGGCACCTACAAGAAAAGGAATTCAAACTGACTCACTACCGAAACCGGCTCTTTCTTGACAATCACGGAGCCGAAAGCCTAAATGAATGGGTTCAGGAGGTGTTTTGGTGAAGCTGCCCGTTTATTTCGACAATCACGCGACGACGCCCGTGGATCCCCGGGTCGTGGAGGCCATGCTGCCCTTCTTCACGGAGCGGTTCGGCAATTCAGCGAGCAAGCACACGTTCGGTTGGGAGGCGGACGCCGCGGTGTACGAGGCGCGCAAGAACGTGGCCGCGCTGATCGGCGCCGCGCCCAAGGAGATCGTCTTCACCAGCGGCGCCACCGAGTCGGACAACCTCGCCATTCAGGGGGTGGCGGAGATGCACCGTGACCGGGGCGACCACGTCATCACCTGCGCGGCCGAGCACAAGGCGGTGCTGGATTCCTGCAAATTTCTGGAACGCCACGGCTACCGGGTCACCTATCTGCCCGTGGACGCCTGCGGCACGGTGAACCTCGACAGGCTGCGCGCGGCCATCGACGACAAGACCGTGCTCATTTCCATCATGGCGGCCAACAACGAGGTCGGGACCATCCAGCCGCTGGACGACATCGGACGGATCGCCCGGGAGCACGGCATCCTGTTCCATACCGACGCCACCCAGGCGGTGGGCAAGATGCCCATCGACGTGGCCAGATCAGGGATCCATCTGCTTTCCATGACCGCCCACAAGCTGCACGGCCCCAAGGGGATCGGCGCCCTTTACGTCAGCGCGCGCAAACCCGCGGTGCGCCTGAGCCCCACCATTCACGGCGGCGGCCACGAAGGGGGCATGCGCTCGGGCACGCTCAACGTCCCGGGCATCGTCGGGTTCGGCAAGGCGTGTGAGATCGCGCGCGCCGAGATGGCCGCGGAACTGCCGCACATCACCGCGTTGCGCAACCGGCTGCAGGCGGGCCTGTTCTCGCGTCTCGACGAGCTGCGCCTCAACGGGCATCCCACGGAGCGCCTGTGCGGCAACCTCAACGTGGCTTTCGGATACGTGGAAGGCGAGTCGCTGATCATGGGCCTCAACGACGTGGCGGTCTCCTCCGGCTCCACCTGCACCTCCGCCGCGCTGGAACCTTCTCACGTGCTCAAGGCCATGGGAGTGCGCGAGGACCTCGCCCACGGCTCCATCCGCTTCGGCGTGGGACGGTTCAACACCGAGGAAGAGGTGGACTACGTGCTGAAGCGGGTGGAGGAAGAAGTCAACCGCCTGCGCGGGCTCTCACCAGCCTACGCCAAGCGGAACGCGGCGGCCAGGCCGGCGCAGGCAGCCGCCGGAAGGTAACGCGGCGGCAGACCGGGCCCGCCCACCGGGCGGCGCGCCCACGGAGCACGGGAACACGCCATGGCCACAGGAGTCCAAATCACCGAGAGCGCGGCCGGCCGCATCAAGGAGCTGCTCGAACAGGACGAGCGCGACTGCACGGGGTTGCGCCTGAAGGTCGTGGGCGGGGGTTGCTCCGGGTTGCAATACAAGATGGATCTCGACGTCCCCAAGCCCACGGACCGCATTTTCGAGCATGAAGGCGCCAAGGTGATCGTGGACCTGAAGAGCCTGCTCTACCTGGGGGGCACCGAACTGGACTACAGGGAAACCCTGATGGAGGCGGCCTTCGTGTTCCAGAACCCCAACGTGAAGCGCAGTTGCGGGTGCGGCGCGTCCTTCGTGGTGTGACCGCCATGCCCGACGTCGTCTACTTCGACAACAACGCGACCACGCGCGTGGCGCCGCCGGTCTGCGAGGCCATGGCGCCCTACCTCACGGAACTCTACGGCAACCCATCCAGCATCCACAGCTTCGGGACCCGTGTCGGCCGCGCCCTCGACCGCGCGCGGAAACAGGTGGCCGGGCTCCTGGGGGCCGCCGACGAAGTCGAGGTGATGTTCACGAGTTGCGGGTCGGAGGGGGACAATACCGCCATCCGCGGCATGCTCGAGAGCGCGCCGAACAAGCGCCACTTCGTCACCACCGCGGTGGAGCACCCCGCGGTTCACGGCCTCGCCCAGCACCTGGAAAAGAAGGGCTACCGCGTCACCTGGCTCGGGGTGGACGAAGAGGGCCGGCTGGACCTGGACGAGTTGCGCGACTCCCTCTCGGACGACACCGCTCTGGTCTCCATCATGTACGCCAACAACGAGACCGGGGTCGTCTTTCCCGTGCAGGAAGCCGGCGAGATCGTCAGGGCCAGGGGCATTCCCTTCCATGTGGACGCGGTGCAGGTGCCGGGCAAGATCGCCCTCGACGTGAAGAACGCCCCCATCGACCTGCTGACCATCTCGGCCCACAAGTTCCACGGTCCCAAGGGCGTGGGCGCGCTGTACGTGCGCCGGGGCATCGCGCTGCGGCCATTCATCATCGGCGGCCACCAAGAGCGCGGCCGGCGCGCCGGCACCGAGAACGTGGCCGGCATCGTGGGCATGGGCGAGGCCGCGAAGCTGACCGCTCGGGACATCCCCGCCGAACGCGAGCAGTTGAGCGCCCTGCGCGACGGGCTGGAAGACGCGCTTCTCGCCGCCTGTCCGGGCGCGCGGGTCAACGGCGGTCATGCGGAGCGCCTGCCCAACACGCTCAACATCGCCTTCGAGTACCTGGAAGGCGAGTCGATCCTGGTGCTGCTGGACGAGTTCGGCATCTGCGCCTCCACGGGCTCCGCCTGTACCGCAGGCTCGGTGGAACCCTCCCACGTGCTGCGCGCCATGAAGGTGCCGCCGCGCTGGCTGCAGGGAGCCGTCCGCTTCAGTCTCAGCCGTTACAACACGCCGGAGGAAGTAGCGTTCGCCGCGGACAAAGTCCCCGGCATCGTCCACCGGCTCCAAGGGTTGTCCGCGCTGGGTCGCGTCGGTGCGCAGGAAAGCCAGCCGAACCGCGTCTCGTAGGGAGACCACGGGTCGTCCCTGGTTGGAATCCATCACGGGCGCATGTGGGGGCGACCGGTGGCCACTCCCTGGAATGTCCTGCGTCACGAACAGGCTTGTGAAACCATCAGGACGGCGGTCAAGCCATGAAACAAGGTCGACGGAAGGGCCTGTGGTACCATACCCGTTACCGCGCCGGAGAGGCTCTGATTCGTGCGTTCGTTGGCAGCCTGCGCTGGCTGCCCGGATGGGCGACGCCGTTCCTGGCCGGAACCGTTGAGCGGGTGAGCCGTGTGCTCTTGTGGCGCTACCGGAAACGCATGCGCGACACCCTGGCGCAGACCATGGCCGAGGAGTTGCCCACCGAGACGCACCGCCGCAAGGTAGTGCACCGCGCGTGGCGCAACTTCGCACAGAGCTTCCTGGAAGCGTTCGCCACCCTCTACATGACGAACGACGAGATCCGCACGCGCATAGAGATCGACGGCCAGGAGCATCTCCGCGCCGCGCTGGCGCGGAACCAGGGCGTACTCGCGTTGAGCGCCCATCTCGGCAACTTCCCCATGATCGGGCCGCGGCTTGCGGCCGACGGCCATGACTTCAGCGTGCTCCTGAAGCTCCCCCGGGATGAGCGTTTCGCCGCGCTGCAAACCGGGTACATCACGCGCGTCGGGGTCCGAGTCATCTCCGCCCGTCCCCGGCGCGAGTCGGTGCCGCGTATCATCAAGGCACTGCGGCGCAACGGGATCGTCCTGGTCGTGCCGGACGAATTCCGGGCCGCTGGAGTCGAAGTGGACTTCCTGGGACGCCGCGCGCCCGCGCCCAAAGGCCCCGTATCCATCGCCCAGCGCACGGGGGCCGCGGTCCTCCCGGTCTTCATGGTGCGCGGCCGCGACAACCGCCTCACGCTTCACGTCAAACCCGAAATCCGCTTCGTGAATACCGGGGATCGGGAAGCGGATCTGCGGGCCAACGCTCGCCTGTTCGTTCGGGAAATCGAGGACATGGTACGACGCCACCCGGACCAGTGGAGTTGGATGGGCTTCCGGAAACCTCGTAAAGAGGGCGCCTCCCATGCGCTGCCGTAAGACCATGCGCTGCCGCAAGAGTTGCCGTCAGCCAGGTCTGCTGGTCTTGTTCGTCGTCGGCTGCGTTGCTCTTCCTCGCGTGGTAACCGCCACGGCTCGTCATCGCGCCTTGCCGACAACGAAACATCCTGCGCACCCTCGTCAACATTGACGTGGAACTCGGCACTGGAGCATGGCTGGATCTCGGGCGCGTGTATCAACGTCGACGGTTGTCCGTCGCGGTCGCTGATGTGAAACGTCACAATCTCGCTTCGAGGTCCTTGAACTGTTTTTCCAGGACTTCCACTTCCTCCCTGGCCTTCTTCTTGTACCGCACCACCGCGTCCAGCTCGTTGATCGTGGGCAACGCCAGATGCCGCAGGGGCACGCCGCTCTTCGCGCGCGTATGGACGTGAAAGACGCCTTTGTCGTCCATGTGGCCCGTCTCCTGGCCGATCAAGACCTGGATCGCCATATTCAGGTCGGCTGCCATTTTCTTGGCCTTTCCGTCCAGGACGGTCAGACGCTGCCGGGCTGCCAGGAGCCTCAGATAGTCCGCTCCGATCTTCTCTTCCAGTTCCCCCATCACATCGCTCCCTCGGTTGGTGCAGCCATGCCCGCCGGTCGCGGGCCGTTGCCGGACAATAGGAAGGATCGGGACAAAATTCAAGCCTGTTGCCACGCTTCGGCCCGGGAGCTTGCCCCGCGCGGTCCTGTGTCGCCGGCATGGAATGAATGTCCTGAACGAGTGTGGTGTCTGGTTAATTCGCGTCATAATGTGCGGAGGATTTTTTGTTGTCGGCAAGGCGCGATGACGAGCAGTGGCGGGTACCACGCGAGGAAGAGCAACGCAGCCGACGGCGAAAAAGACCCGCAGTTTATGTCGCGTATTAACCAGACACCACACTAGTGTGGTTTCCGCTTGAGGCTGCCGCTGCATTCGGGTTAGATGGATGTGGAGGTGGATCATGAAGCCGACGATGCTCATCCTTGCCGCGGCGCTGCTGTTCCTCACCCACGCAGCGGGGGCGCAACAACTCCACAAGGCCGTGTTTGCCGGCGGCTGTTTCTGGTGCGTCGAATCCGACTTCGACAAGATACCCGGAGTGGTCTCGACGGTCTCAGGCTACACCGGCGGCAAGACCACCGACCCGACCTACAGGCAGGTCACCACCGGCGACACCGGACACTACGAGGCGGTGGAGATCACCTACGACCCGGGCAAGGTGAGCTACGAGGCGCTGCTCACGGCGTTCTGGCACTCGGTGGATCCCACCGACGACGGCGGCCAGTTCTGCGACCGCGGCGACTCTTACAAGACCGCGGTCTTCGTGGGCAATGAGAAGGAGCGTGCCTTGGCGGAGGCCTCGAAGAAAGCGGCGCAGGAACGGGTCGAAAATCCCATCGTCACGCCGATACTTTCCGCCGAACCGTTCTACGCCGCGGAAGACTACCACCAGGACTATTACACGAAGAACCCGGTCCGCTACCGCTACTACCGCTTCAGTTGCGGCCGGGACCGCCGGGTGAAGGAAGTCTGGGGCGAGCACGCTTACGACGGGATACCCGGCCACGGGTGAGTTCGAGGGATTGCCGGCCCGTCGTTCCAGCCGCGGTTGAACGGGAAGAACCACGAGTCGCCGCTGGGCAATTCGTCCGATTCGTCATGGTGATTGGTGGAGGCGGGGGGAATCGAACCCCCGTCCGAAGGCTTTCCGCCAGAAGTGACTACATGCTTAGTCGCCGTATGAGTCTCGCCGTCCAAGCCCCCGGCGACAGGGTCTTGCGCGACCAGCCGGTTTGGATCTCGACCTCATCCCCTCCGGCAGAGGAATCGGTCCATCCCGCTGAATGACGCCTTGTCCGGCCCCGCGGGAGAAAGCCGGCAAGACGCTGGCTATCTATGCAGCCAGAGCGTATTCTTGTTCGTCTGCAGTTACTTGCAGTCCTGCGTTTTTGACGAGGCCGCAGGACCCCGGCATGCCACTTTGACTTCCCACCCCCGTCGAACCCGTTTCGCCCCCATAAAGAATCGAACCGATGAACCCGGTCCGAAAGATTCGCCCGATGCGATAACCCGACCGAAATGCCCGATGACAAAACGCCCCACGACAAAATGCCATGACTTTCGCTCCACGGCTGTCGCTCCGCCCTCAGCCGCCACGGCTCTTCATGGACCGTTCCATTTCCCGCCGGGCCATCCGTTCCTTGACCGTGGCGCGCTTGTCGTAAAGTTTCTTGCCGCGGGCCAAGCCCAGCTCCACTTTCGCGCGCCCGTCCTTGAAGTATAGCTTGAGTGGGATCAAGGTCAAGCCGCGTTCCTTGACTTTTCCCATAAGGCGCGAAATCTCGCGCTTGTGCAGCAGCAGCTTTCGCGGTCGCGTGGGTTCGTGATTGAACATGTTGGCGGCCGGATACGGGCTGATGTGGGAGTTGACCAGCACCACCTCGCCCTTGTCGACGCGGGCGTAGCTGTCCGCCAGGTTCGCGCGCCCGTCGCGCAGCGACTTGACCTCGCTGCCCAGGAGCACCATGCCGGCCTCGAACGACTCCTCGATGGAGTATTCGCGGCGCGCGCGCCGGTTGACGGTGACGTTCTTCTCCGCGGCTTTCCTGCTATCGGCCATGGGACAGCTCCGGTTGATCGGCGAGGTCACTCAAGTGGAGCACCCCTCGACCTCGCTCCGCCTGCGCTCCGCCGCGCTGAGGACGAACAGCGCAGGTTCCGCCGTTGTTCACGGGCGCTTCCGCACGCTCAGGAAGAGCGGTGCAACTTCCTCCATTCGTCACGGGCGTTTCCACACGCTCAGGACAAACGCGACAGGACACGGTTGTCGATGAGGCGCGCCTTGCCCACCCACGCGCACACGGCCAGCAGCGTGGGTCCGTGGATCTCCGTCACCGGCGTCAGCGCCTCGGGGTCGCACAGCTCCACGTATTCCAGGCGCGCCAGGGGCTGGCGTCGGATCTCCACCATTACCGCGTCACGGATTTTCGCGGCGCGTGTCTCGCCGCCGCGCACCAACGCCTCGGCCTTGCCCAGCGCGCCTTGCAGACACGCGGCCGCGCCCCGCTCGGCCCTTTGCAGGTAGCGATTTCGCGAACTCATGGCGACACCGTCGGGCTCGCGCACGGTGGGACACGCCACGATTTCGACGTCCACGTTGAGGTCCAGGACCATGCGGCGAATCACCCGGACCTGCTGGTAGTCCTTGAGTCCGAAAACAGCCACGTGGGGCCGCACGATGTGGAAGAGCTTCAGCACCACCGTGGCCACGCCGCGGAAATGCCCGGGCCGGTGGGCGCCGCAGAGCGGTCGGCTGACGTCTTCCACATCCACCCAGGTCTGATAGCCGCTCGGGTACATGTCGGCGGCGGTGGGGTTGAACAGCAGGTCCACTCCCTCCGCGGCGAGCAGGCGCACGTCGCGGTCCAGGTCCCTGGGATAGCTGTCGAAATCCTCGGACGGCGCGAACTGTGCCGGGTTGGCGAAGATGGAGACCACAAGGCGTTCGCCGTGCTCGCGGCCCGCGCGCACAAGGCTCAGATGACCCTCGTGCAGGAAGCCCATGGTGGGCACCAGAACGATGCGCTCCCCGCGGCGCCGGGCATGCTCGCTCCATGCCTGCATCTCGGGAGTGGCCTGTATCGCGGGCAACGCCGGCATTAGTGGTACGCGTGCTCCTCCGCCGGGAAGGCTTCGGTCCGCACCTCATCCATATAACTCCGCACCGCATCCCCGATGGTGGCCTTGAGATCGGCGTAGCGCTTGACGAAACTGGGGGTGAAATCATCGAAAAGGCCCAGCATGTCGTGCACCACGAGGATCTGCCCATCGCAGTGCATGCCGGCGCCGATACCGATGGTGGGGATGGTCAGACGCTGGGTGATTTCCCTGGCAAGCTGCACGGGCATACCCTCCAGAACCACGGCGAACGCGCCGGCTTCTTCCACCGCCAGCGCGTCGTCGAGGATGGCGCGGGCGTCGGCCTCGCCGCGCCCCTGAATGCGGTAGCCGCCGAACTGGTGCACGGACTGGGGCGTGAGCCCCACGTGTCCCATGACCGGCACGCCCATCTTCACCAGCGCTTCGATGGCCGCCGCCTGGGTCACGCCGCCTTCGAGCTTGACCGCCTCGGCGCCGCCCTCCTGCACCAGCCGGCCGGCGTTGCGCCGGGCGTCGTCCACGCCCAGCTGGAAAGTCATGAAAGGCATGTCGGCAACCACCAGAGCGCGCCGGCGTCCGCGGATCACCGCGCGCGTATGGTAGATGATGTCCTCGAGGGTGACGGGCAGCGTGCTCTCGTGCCCCTGCACCACCGAACCCAGCGAATCGCCCACCAGCATGAGGTCGATGCCAGCTTCGTCCAGGATGCGGGCAAAACAGTAATCATAGGCCGTCAGGCAGACGATCTTGTCGCCGCGTTCCTTCATGCCACGGATTCCCGGCGCCGTCATTTTCCGTCCCATTCGGTGACCTCCTCGGTATTGATCGCGGCCGCCAACAAGTCATGGGCAAGGCCGAAACAAAAAGGCCGAAACATAAGGCCAAAACAAAAAAAGCCTTCCGGATCGATCCGGAAGGCCATCCCGCTACCGTGGAAACGATGGGAGCCAGAATGTCTCATCCGTCTCGGTCCGGCGTTTCCGGATCCAAGCGGCAGTACGCGTCTTCCCGTTGCCCCGTCGTGGAGTCGGCCGGCTTGCCTGACCGCTCCAGAGGCTGGTGTGGACTGTCACATGTCGACTGTCAACTGTGGACCGTCACACCCACGAAAAGATCAGCCGGATATTAGCGTGAAGGACGGCAAAAGTCCAGCCATGCCGCCATGCCATGCCGCGCCTACGGCAGCTTGTACGAGCTGTCCTCGATGAGACGGCGAAGGTCCTGGTGGAACTCCCCGCGCCACTTGGAAAGAACGATGTCCGCGGGACAGAGGTCCTGTTGCACAAGGTCGCGCAGGGGCTTGAGGTGAATGGTCTCGTCCTCGCCGCGGCGGCTGAGCGCGCGCTGGCGCACGAGTCCCTCCCAGGCGATATCCACCATTTCCTTGGCCACGTCGCCCAGGGTGTAGCGGCGGAAACGCGCGGCGAGTCCATCCCTGTGGGAGTCGTGGTACAGGGTCATGCGCTCGTCGAAGGTCCAGCCCTTGACCAGATCCCAAGCCGCGCCCAGGCAGTCGGCGTTGTAGCACAGACCCTTGATGAGCGCCGGCAACGCCGGCATGAGTTCCGGCGCCTGACTATCGGCGGAGCGGAACTCCATGTAGTGCTTCAGGCGCACCTCGGGAAAGAGCGTGGTCAGGTGAAGCTCCCAGTCGGCCATGGTGGCGTACTGGCCCTGGTGGCCCTGCTCCAGGAAACGCCGGAAGGGGATTCCGGTCATGTCGATATAGTTTCCGTCCCGAACGATGAGGTACATGGGGACGTCGAGGGCGTATTCCACGTAGTGGTGAAAGTTGGCGTCGGGGGCGAAGCAGAACTCCAGCAGCCCGCTCCGGTCCGCGTCCGTGCGTGTCCAGATGTGGCCGCGGTAGCTCTTGAACCCGTTGGGTGCGCCGTCCGAAATGGGCGAATTGGCGAACGCCGCGCCGATGACCGGCGCCAGTCCCATGGTCGTGCGCAGCTTCGCCATGGCGTCTTTTTCGTCGCCGTAATCGATGTTGGCCTGCACCGTGGCGGTCTGCTTCATCATGCGGTGTCCCAGGGTCCCGACCCTGGACATGTAGGGTCCCATGATGCGGTAGCGCCGCTTGGGCAACCACTCGATCTCGTCCACCCGGCTGAAGGGCTGCATCCCGAGACCGAGAAAGGCCACGTTGAATCGCCCGGCGACGTCGATGAGCTCGCGAATGTGCTGGGAGAACTCGGCGTTGCTGCAATGGATGTCGTCGCACGGCTCGCCGCTCAACTCGATCTGGCCGCCGGGCTCCAGGGTGATGGCATGATTGCCGCGCTTCAGCCCGATGAGAAAGCCTTCCTCGTGCTGCGGTTCCCAGTCGTAGTCGCTCGCGAGCCCTTCCAGAATGGCGCGGACGCCGCGGCGGCCCGAGTAGGACAATGCCTTGGCCGTGTCGCGCTCGATGCCGACCTTTTCGTATTCCGTGCCTACGCGCCACTGCTCGCGCGGCTTGCCGGCCTCGTGGAAGTGCGCTTCCAGCTCGTCCTTCCTCTCGATTACAGCCATGGCGCCTTTCTCTGGAAGGGATGCGGGGACACTGTCTGCGGCCTACAGGGCGCAGGCCGCCGGCAGGTTCTCGCCGTAGGGCTCAGTCACCACCACCTTTTCAGTGATGATGGCGGAAACCAGCGAATGATCGGTGACGTCGAAGGCTGGATTCAGGGTAGCCACCCCTTCGGGGGCGACGCGCCGTCCAGCGATGTGGGTCACCTCGTCGCCGGCGCGCTCCTCGATGGGGATGCCGGCGCCAGTGGGACAGGAAAGGTCCACGGTGGAGGTAGGGCAGGCCACGTAGAACGGAATGCCGTGGCGCCGGGCCATCACCGCCACGGTGTAGGTGCCGATCTTGTTGGCAACGTCACCGTTGGCGGCCACGCGGTCGGCCCCCACCACCACGGCGTCCACACGATTCTGCTGCATAACGTATCCCATCATGTTGTCCGTGATGAGTGTGACCGGGATCTGCTCCTGGCGCAACTCCCACGCCGTCAGCCTGGCGCCCTGGAGGAACGGCCGGGTCTCGTCCACGAACACCTCGTCGATGGGCATCCCGGACTCCTTCATCGCCCGCAGCACCCCAAGCGCGGTGCCGTAACCCGCCGTGGCCAGCGCGCCCGCGTTGCAGTGGGTCAGGATGCGCCGGGAGTCCTTCAGCAATGCCGCGCCCAATCCGCCGAGCCTGCGGTTCGCGGCCACGTCCGCCTCGTGCATTTCGCACGCCGCGTCCTCCAGCCGCTGCCGCAGCACCGCCAGATCGCCGCGCCTGTGGGCCTCGTAGACGTGGCGCATGCGCGCCAGCGCCCAGTGCAGGTTGACGGCCGTGGGCCGAGTGTCCGCCAGGGTCTCGAACACGTGCTCCATGACGGTCTCGACGTTCTTCGAACTGCGGATGTGCCGTGCGCCCAGGGCGACTCCCATGGCCGCGGTGACGCCGATGGCGGGCGCGCCGCGCACCACCATGCTGCGGATGGCCTGGGCCACCTGGCGATAGTTGCGGCACACGCGGTACACCTCTTTCCCGGGCAGGCGCCGCTGGTCGATGAGGAGCAATTCCCCGTCGCGCCACTCGATGGTTCTTACGGACATGTCTATTCCGATGGTCGTTTATCTTTTGTGCTCAAATATAGTACCGATCAAGCGAGGATCAAGGGTCGCCGGACACGGCGTGCCCGCCCAACCATCCGCGGCATGACCGACCTGATTTCACTGCTTGGATACGCTTCGGGCGTCTACCTCATCACGCCCGACCTCGAGCCCCGGACACTGCTCGCCACGGTGGCGGCCATACACATGTGCGACGGCATCCTGTGCTTCTTCGTCGCCCGGTACGGCGGGCGCAACCAGACGTACTGGACCTTGGCCGGACTGGTCTTCGGAGTCTGGGGAACCCTGCCGCTGCTGCTGCGGCGTCCCGTCCACTCTCGTCAAATTTGACCTGAGTTTCTCCTCAATCGACCGACCGCAGGGACGGCGATGGCGAATTTTCGCTTTCGCGAAGTCCTGCGACGCAGGCTCCTAGTCCATCCGTTTGCGCAGGAACGTCGGGATGTCGAAGTCGTCCTCGGCCACATCCTTTTCCTCGAGATCGATGGGCTGAGGAAAGCCCGACTCGGCTTCCTCGGGCCGTTGCCAGGTCGAACCGCCGAACTCGTCGTCTATCAGGGTTCCGAGGTGCACGACCTTCTTCTCCCGCGCATCCCGCGGGCCTCCACCCAACGGCCCCGGCTTCTGCTGCGATGGCGCGTCTTTCCTATCCGCTGGCGGCAGCGGCGCGCGCGCGGCTTCGTCTCCGAAGCCCGTGGCAATGACCGTGATCCGCATTTCTTCCCCGACGGTTTCATCGATCACCGCGCCGAAGATGATGGTGGCGTCCTCGTGGGCTTCGCCCTGGATCAGGGTAGCCGCCTCGTTGACCTCGAACAGGCTCATGTCAGGGCCGCCGGTGACGTTGATCAGCACCCCGCGCGCGCCGTTGATGGAAACATCCTCCAGCAGCGGACTCGAAATCGCCTGCTGCGCCGCCTCGATGGCGCGGTTCTCGCCGGTGGCGGAGGCCGCCCCCATGAGCGCGAAGCCCATCTCCCGCATGACCGTGCGCACGTCGGCGAAGTCGAGATTGATGAGCCCCGGCGTCACGATCAGATCGGCGATTCCCCGGACCGCCTGGGTCACCACCCCGTCGGCCACCGTGAAGGTCTCCAGCAACGTGGTGGATTTGCCGGCGATGCTGAGCAGACGCTGGTTGGGGATGACCACGAGGGTGTCCACCTTGTCCTTGAGTTCCCGGATGCCTTCTTCGGCCTGCTGCATGCGGCGCTTGCCTTCGAAGATGAAGGGCTTGGTGACCACGCCCACCGTCAGCGCGCCCACCTCGCGCGCGACGCTGGCGATGACCGGCGCGCCGCCGGTGCCCGTGCCGCCGCCCATCCCCGCGGTAATGAAGACCATGTCGGCGCCGTTGAGGAATTCGCGGATGCGCTCCTTGTCCTCCGTCGCGGCGCGGCGCCCCACTTCCGGGTTGGCGCCGGCGCCCAGTCCCTTGGTCAGGGAGTCCCCTATCTGGATCTTGATCTCGGCCTTGTTCGCGTCCAGCGCCTGGCTGTCCGTGTTGGCCACGATGAAGTCCACTCCCTTGAGGCCTTCCTGGATCATCGTGTTGACCGCGTTGCCCCCGCCCCCGCCGATGCCGATTGCCTTGATTCGGGCTCCCGATTCGATCGGATCCACCATTTCGAACATGACATGCCCTCCTTTTCCGGATTCCTGTTGTTCCCGTCTCATCGGAAGCGTGTGGTCCGGCGGCCGCTTCCGGGACTCAAGCTCAGACAAGAGCTCAGAAAAACTCCTTGAACCATTCGGTCATGCGCCCGCGCACCTTGAAGAAAACGTCGTTGTCCCGGACGCGGAACAGGTTGCGGTCCTGCTGCCCCAGGCCGTAGAGGAGCAGGCCGGTGGCGGTGGAGTAGACGGGACTGGACACCACGTCCACCAATCCGGCGACGTTGGCCGGCACGCCCTGACGCACCGGCACATCGAAGATTCCCTCCGCCATCTCGATCATCCCCGGCAGCAGCGTGCATCCCCCGGTCATGACGATGCCCGACACCACCTGCGGCGCGTAACCGGACTTGATGATCTCGCGATGCACGAGATGGAACACTTCCTCCAGCCGCGGCTCGATGATCTCGCACAACACCTGCCGTGACACCGTTCGCGGACTGCGTCCGCCGACGCTGGGCACCTCCAGCATCTGCTCGCGGTCGACGACCTCGCGCCCCACCGCGCCGTAGCGCTGCTTCAATTGCTCCGCCGCCGCCATCGGCGCGTGCAGACCTGCGGCGATGTCGCTGGTGAGATGGTTGCCGCCCACGCTCAGCACCGCGGTGTGCTTCACCGAGCCGCCGTGGAACAGCGCGATGTCGGTGGTGCCGCCGCCCATGTCCACCAGCGCCACGCCCAGCTCCCGCTCCTCGCGGGTCAGGGTCGCGTCCGCGGAGGCCAGCGGCTCGAGGACGAAATCGGCGACGTTGAGGCCGGTGCGGTTGCAGCACTTGATGATGTTCTGCGCCGCCGCCACCGCGCCGGTGACGATGTGCACGCTGGCCTCGAGGCGCACGCCGGCCATGCCCCGCGGTTCCTGGATGCCTGCCTGGCCGTCCAGAGAGAACTCCTGGGGCAGCACATGCAGCACTTCCTGGTCCATGGGGATGGCCACCGCCTTGGCCGCGTCGATGACCCGGTCGATGTCGGCTTCCGTGACTTCCTTGTTCTTGACCGCCACCACTCCATGGCTGTTGAACCCGCGGATGTGACCGCCGGCGATGCCCGCGAAGACCGTATTGATCTCGCAGCCGGCCATGATCTCGGCCTCCTCCACGACCTTCTTGATGCCCTCGATGGTGGCCTCGATGTTGATCACCACTCCCTTGCGCAGACCATTGGACGGATGGAACCCCACGCCCACCACTTCGGCGCCCTGCTCGGTCTGTTCTCCCACCACCGCGCAGATCTTGTGAGTGCCGATATCGAGCCCGACCACGAGGTTGTTGTTCTTGGCCATTGCGTTTTACGCCCCTTCTTTCGATGGCGACCGCCGCCTACGCCCGTTTCCGGGGACGCGTCACCACCTGCCCCTTGAAACTCAGGTCCACCGCCCGGAAAACGCTCTCCTGTTCCCGGAACTTGCGCAGGAACCATCGGAGCCGCTGGAGCTTGTCGTCCCAGTCGCCCCAGCCCATGTAGAACGGCACCGGGTAGGAAACCGGATAGAGCACCACGCCGCCGCCGGACTGGATGCGCACCTCCGACAGCTTCAACCCGGTGCGCTCCACCGTATGCGCCAACTCCAGCACTTGCGACAGCTTCTTCCGCGTTTCCGCAGCTTCCGGCGCGAGACCGGCGGCGCGCAGGCCGGTCACGAACGGCAGGTCCACGGAGTCCTCGTCACCCAGGGCCTTGAAGACCACGCCGCCTTCCGTCACGTAGTACAGCCGGTCCAGCGCAACGATGCCGGCGGGGCTCCACTCTTCGACGGTGATGGTCAGCCGCGCTGGCAACTCGCGCCGCACCCGCGCCCGCTTCACCCACGGATGCCGCTCCACCTTCCGCCCCAGCTCCGCAGGGTCGATGCTCCAGATGCCGCTGCGCGGCTCCAACCCGGACGTCACCACGATGTCCTCGCCCTTCACCCGTTGCGCTCCCAGGACCTTGACCTCGCGCACCGCGAAATAGGGATGCGTGAGAACGAACTCCGAGATGTTCTGCGCCGCACCGGGGATGGCGACGCTCGCTTGGCGAACGAGGTCCCGTGACTGCCGGTACGCTCCGCTGAAAGCGTGCGGATACAACCACGCGGCCAGCGCCAACGCGCAACCGGCGGCGGCAACGGCCAGCCGCGCGCGGCCGCGGATGACGCGGGTGAGCTTCCGTAACCGGGCGCGCACATCAGTCATGGTCTGCCTCCGGTGCGGGAGCATTCCGCGTTCCGTTCCTGAGCGCGGCCCGGTCGAGGATGCGCTCCACCAGTTCGCCGAAGCCGATGCCGACCCCCGCGGCGATCTCCGGCAAGAGGCTCAGCGGCGTCATCCCCGGCAACGTGTTGACCTCGAGGGCGTACAGCCGTCCCTCCGGCGAGATGCGAAAATCCACCCGCGGCGCCCCTTCGCAGCCGAGTACCGCGCAGGCGCGCGCCGCCAGGCGCATGGCGCGGCGGTAGAGTGGGCGGGGCAAGGGCGCGGGGAAGACGTGGGCCGCCATGCCCGAGGTGTACTTGGTCTTGAAGTCATAGAACCCCGTGACCGGACGGATCTCCGTGACCCCGAGGGCGTCGCCGTTGAGGAGGCCCACCGTGATCTCCTTGCCCGGCACATAGGTTTCCACCAGTGCGTCGCGGTCCAGCCGGCAGGCCTCGCGCACGGCCCGCGCCAGGTCGCGCCGCCGGCGCACGATGGTAACCCCGATGGTGGACCCTTCGGCGCGCGGCTTGACCACCACGGGCAACGGCAGCCTGGCGTTCATCCAGGTGTCCGGCGTCACCACCTCGTACGCCGGCGTGGGGATGCGGCTGCGCACCAACACCTGCTTGGCGAGCACCTTGTCCATGCACACGGCCGAGGCCGTCACCCCCGAGCCCGTATAGGGAATCCCCATGACTTCCAGCAGCCCCTGCACGCAGCCGTCCTCGCCCAGCTTTCCGTGGAGGGCGATGAAGGCCGCGTCGATGCGCTCCGCGCGCAGGCGCGCGGGCAGATCGGCATCCACGTCGATGAGCGACACCGACGCGTAGCCGCGCTCGCGCAAGGCGCCGGCCACCTCCTTGCCGGACACCAGCGACACTTCCCGTTCCGCGGAAGGCCCGCCGTAGAGGACCCCCACGCGGCGCGTCCGGAATGTCCCGGCCTGTTCGCTCATTGCGGCCATTCCCCCACGAATCGGACCTCCGGCTGCAGGGCCACGGCGAACCGGCTTTCCACCGCGCCGCGCACCTGCTCGATCAGTTGCCGCACGTCCTCGGCGCGCGCGCCGCCGAGATTCTGTATGAAGTTGGCGTGGCGCCGGGACACTTCGGCGCGCCCCACACGCAGGCCCTTGAGCCCGGCCGCCTCGATCAGCCGTCCGGCGTGGTCTCCCGGCGGATTGCGGAAGACCGAGCCGAAGTTGGGCCGGCCCGAGGGCTGGCTGGCGCGGCGGCTCGCCATGATCTTGCGCATGCGCGATGCGGCGGCCGCGGGCGCGTCCGGCGTGAGCGCCAGGTCGACGCGGGTCACCACCGCACCCGCGGGAAGCCGCGTCTGCCGGTAAGCGAAGTGCAGCTCGTCGCGCCCGAGCGCCAGTGGCGCGCCGGCCACGGTCACCCCCTCGACTCGGGTCACCAGGCGTTCCATCGCCGATCCGTAGGCGCCGGCGTTCATCACCAGCGATCCCCCGACGCTGCCCGGTATCCCTTCGGCGAACTCCAATCCGCCGAGACCGCGGCGCACCGCCTCGCGCACCAACCGGCTCACGGCGCAGGCCGCGCCCACGCGCGCCCCGTCCCCCAGCCAGCGCGCCCGGCGGAACTCGCCGCGCAACCGCAGCACGGCGCCGCGAACGCCCTGATCGCTCACCAGCATGTTGCTGCCATTGCCCAGAAGCAGCACCGGGACGGCGCAGCGCGACAAGAGTTCCAGGCACGCGCCCAGACCCGTCCTGGTATGCGCCTCGACGAACACGTCCGCGGGGCCGCCGACCTTGAAGGAGGTGCAGCGCGCCAGGGGCTCGCCCGCCTTCACCTTCAGGCCGGGGATGCCGCTCAGTTCCACGGCCAGCCGGTCCGTGCTCATGGGCGCTGTTCCCGCAGACATTCAAGCAAAGACTCCCCTACCTTGTAGACGTCTCCCGCCCCGAGGGTCAGGACCATTTCGCCCTCGGCCAGACGCGGCGCCAGCCCGGCGGCGATGTCTTCCCGGGAGGCGACGAACTCCACGTCCATGTGGCCCCGCCGGCGAATGGCCCGATACAGTTCCGCGCCACTGACACCGGACACCGGTTCCTCGCCGGCGGCGAAGATCTCCGTGAGGATGAGCCGGTGGGCGCGATCAAAGGCCGACACGAAGTCCTCGAACAGGTCCCTCGTGCGGCTGTAACGATGCGGCTGGAACACCACCGTCAACGGCCGCTCCCATCCTTCCGCAATGGCCTGCAGCGTGGTCTCGATCTCCGCCGGATGGTGTCCGTAGTCGTCCATGACCAGCACCCCGGCCGCCTCTCCCTTGATCTCCGAGCGGCGGTGAATGCCCGCGAAGGCGTTCAGGGCCGCGGCCGCCTGGTCGAATTCCACTCCCAGTTCGCCGGCCACGGCGATGGCGGCCAGCGCGTTGGCGACGCTGTGACGGCCCGGCATGGGCAGACGCACGGCGCCGAGCGCATGCCCCCGGCGCCGCACCGAAAACGTCGACTCCATGCGCCGGGTCGCCACGCGCTCGGCGCTGAAATCCGCATCCGCGGACAGGCCGTAGGTCACCACCCGCTTGTGGACTCGCGGCATCAGCGCGCGCACCGTCGGGTGGTCGAGACACAGGACCGCGACGCCGTAGAACGGCACCTTGTTGACGAACGCCAGAAAGGCGTCTATGAGGCCGTCGGTGGTGCCGTAGTAGTCGATGTGCTCGCGGTCGATGTTGGTCACCACCGCCACCGCTGGCGAGAGCAGCAGGAACGTGCCGTCGCTCTCGTCCGCTTCGGCCACCAGGATGTCGCCCTTGCCCATCTGCGCGTTGCCCGCCAGCGAACGCACGCGGCCACCGATGACCAGGGTCGGATCCATGCCCGCCTCGGTGAGCACGTGGCCGATCATCGACGTGGTCGTGGTCTTGCCGTGGCTTCCGCCCACGGCAATGCCGTACTTCATGCGCATCAGTTCGGCGAGCATTTCCGCCCGCGGAATCACCGGGATCTGCCTCTCCTTGGCCGCCGCCACCTCGGGGTTGGCGAACTTCACGGCGGTGGAAATCACCACCACCGAAAGCGCGTCCGGCAAGTGCGCGGCGTCGTGGCCGATGTGCACCGCGGCGCCCAGCGCGCGCAGCCGGCGGGTGGCGTCGCCTTCCTGCAGGTCGGAACCGCTGATCTCGTAACCGAGGTTCAACAAGACCTCCGCGATGCCGCTCATGCCCACGCCGCCGATGCCGACGAAGTGGACCCGGTGACGCCGTTCGAACGGCCGGGTATCGCGCGGCGCCGGGCGGCTCATGATGCCATCGCCCCCCCGCCGGCCGGGCCGGCCGCGGCGCCGGATGCCCGGCGCGACCACGCCGGCACCAGCGCATGGCACTCGTCGACGATGCGCTCGGCTGCGTCGCCCCGCCCCAGGCCGGCGGCCGCCTCGCCCATGGCGCGGCGCCGGGCGGCATCGCCGCGAAGCGCGCGCAGGGTCTCCGCCAACCCGCTGGCGGTAAGATCCCGCTCCACGATCATCGCCGCGGCGCCCGCCCGCACCAGCGCCAGCGCGTTGAGGCGCTGGTGATCGTGGGCCGCGTAGGGATACGGAATCAGCACCGCAGGCTTGCCGAACAGCGTCAACTCGGCCAGGGTCGAGGCGCCCGCGCGGCACACCACCAGATCGGCCGCGGCGTAGGCCCGGTCCATGCGGTCGATGAACGGCAGCACCTCGGCGTCGCACGGGAGCGACGCGTAGCCTTGCCGAACCCGCTGCTCGTCCGCGCGCCCGGTCTGGTGCGTGACGCGGAAGCCGGCCGCCGCCTCCCCCAGGCACGCCAGCGCGCCCAGCACCGTCTCGTTGATCCGGCGCGCCCCGGCACTGCCGCCGAAGACCAGGAGGTGAAAGCGCTCCGGCTGACGCTCCACCTCCGGCAACTCGCGCCAGCGCACCGGCGTGCCGGCGAGCACCACCTTGTCCGCGGGGAAGTACGCCACGCTCTCGCGGAAGCTCGTGAATACGCGGTCCACGAGCCGGCCCAGGACGCGGTTGGTGAGGCCCGGGCGCAGGTTCTGCTCCAGCACCGCGCAGTGGATGCGGCGCCACCGGCCGGCGAGCAACAGCGGACCGGAAGCGTAGCCGCCCAGCCCGATGATGCACTGCGGATCGAAGCGGCGGATGATGGCGCGGGAGCGCCACAGGCTCAGGGGAATGCCGTACAGCCCGTCCAGCAACCCCTTGAGTCCCCGTCCCTTGAGACCCCGGATCGGCAACAGCTCCAGCGGGAACCCGGTCTGCGGGACCACACGGCTCTCGATCCCCCAGCGGCTGCCCACGAAGAGAATGCGCGCGTCCTCGTGACGCCGGAGAAACTCCCGCGCCACCGCGAGACCGGGGAAGAGATGACCGCCGGTGCCGCCGCCGGCCACGATCAGTCGCATGGCGGGTCCCTCCGGCAGGAAGCGCTCAGCAGCATCCCTGCGACCGTAAGGTGCACCACCATGGCCGAGCCCCCATAGCTCACGAACGGAAGCACCAGGCCCTTGGTGGGCACCAGCCCCATGACCACGCTCATGTGCACCAGCGCCTGAAACCCCAGCAGCAGGGTCAGGCCGAACACCATGAGGCGCGTGAACGGCTCCTCCCGGGCCAGCGCCAGCCGCACGCCGCGGAACAGCAGGATGCCGAACAGCAGCACCACCAGGAGCGCCCCCCACAGGCCCAGTTCCTCGCCGATTACCGAGTAGATGAAGTCCGTGTGCGCCTCCGGCAGGTAAAGGAGTTTCTGCCGGCTCTGTCCCAGGCCCCGGCCCCACAACTGACCGGAACCGAAGGCGATGTAGGACTGGATGATCTGGAAGCCGCTGTTGGCCGAGTCGCTCCATGGGTCCAGGAAGGCCAGCAAGCGCTTGACCCGGTAGTCCGAGGTCATGATCAGATACGCGGCCACAGGCATGGCCGCCAGGGCGACGCCGGCGAGGTGCAGCAACCGGCCGCCGGCAACGAAAAACATCGCCAGCGCGATGACGGCGAGGGTGAACGCGGAACCGAAGTCCGGTTCGGCCAGCAGCAACAGCACGAACAGCCCGGTCACCAGCAGCGGCGGCAGCAGCCCGGACAGGAACTGCTCCAGGCGCGCGCCCTTCCTGGATAGCGTGAAGGCCAGGTAGAGGACGAAGCTCACCTTGGCCAGCTCGGAAGGCTGGAACACGAACGGCGCCACGCCGAGCCAACGCTGGGCGCCGCCCCGGACCAGGCCCACGCCGGGCCAGAGCACCAGCACCAAGGACGCCAGCGCGACGACGAAGAGCGGCACGGTGAGGCGCCGGTAGACCGAGGGAGGCAACAGCACGGCCACGCACAGCCCGGTGAGGCCGATCCCGATTGCCGCCAACTGCCTGCGGAAGAGGTAGGTGCCGTCGCCGAAGCGCTCCTGGGAGAAGAGGTAACTGGTATTCAGCACCATGGTGATGCCGATGGCGAGCAGCGCCACGAGGCTCACCACCATCCAGCGGTCCATGTCGCGGATCCCGCTCATAGCGCCTGCACCAACTCCTTGAATGCGCGCCCGCGCGCAGCGTAGTTCTCGAACATGTCGAAGCTCGAGCACGCCGGCGACAACAGCACCACGTCCCCGGGGCAAGCCGCGGCCCGTGCGGCGGACACCGCCGCGGCGAGGTCCGGCGCCGTCACCGTATCCGCGGACGCCTCCAGCGCCGTCCGCATGAGCGGCGCGGACGCCCCCAGCAGGATCAGCTTGCGCACACGCTCGCGCACGAGCGGCGCCAGGGCGTCGTAGCTGCCGCCCTTGTGCACACCGCCGGCGATGAGCACCACGGGCGCGTCGAAGCTCGCCAGCGATTTCTCCACCGCGCCGACGTTGGTGCCCTTGGAATCGTTGTAGTAGCGCGCACCGTCCAGCTCGCGCACGAACTCCAGCCGGTGTTCGATGCCGGGGAAGCGCCGCGCCGCCGTCTCCAGGGCGTTGGCGCGGACCCCCGCCGCCCGGGCCGCGCACACCGCCGCCATGACGTTCTCGACGTTGTGCACGCCACGCAGCCGCAGTTCCCGCAACGGCAGGCGCGCCTCGACCCCGCCGCCGCGCCACACGATCTCGTCTCCCGCAACGAACGCCCCCTCGGCCGCTTCAGACCAGCCGAAGGACACCACCCGGGCGGTCAAACGGCGGCGCAGGCCCCACACCCAGGGATCGTCGCGGTTCAGCACCGCGACGTCGCCCGGCCGCTGGGCGGCGAAGATCCCGGCCTTGGCCGCGCCGTAGCTCTCCAGGCAGTCGTAGCGGTCGAGATGGTCCTCGCTCAGGTTCAGGAACAGCGCGACGCGCGGACGGAACTCCCGCACCCACTCGAGCTGGAAGCTGCTCACCTCCACGACGCCCCAGTCCCAGGTCTCGTCCACGTAGTCGATCAAGGGCTTGCCGATGTTGCCGCCGGCGAATGCGCGCAGGCCCGCGGCCTGCAGCATCGCGGCGATGAGGCTGGTGGTGGTGGTCTTCCCGTTGGTGCCAGTGACCGCCACGAGCGGCATGGACGCGAACCGTGCCGCCAGCTCGATCTCGCTCCACACCTCGATGCCGCGGCGCGCGGCCTCCGCCAGAAGCGGGTTGTGCCGCGGCACTCCCGGACTCGGCACCACCGCGTCCACCCCATCGAGCCAAGCCGTGTCCTCGCGGCCGAAGCGGCCCACCGCCGAAATCCGCGCCAACTCCGCCCGAGCCTGTTCCATCTGCCCGGCGGCGCGCGCGTCCACGCCCACCACGGTGGCGCCGCGGCGCGTCACGAAGCGCGCCACGGCCAGACCCGTGCGCGCCAGACCCAGCACCATGATGTTCCTGCCTTGCAGTTCCATGACCGGCTTGCCGCCCGTAACCCGTTCCATGCTCCTAGCGACCGACACCACTTCGCCAGCCCTCAGCGCAGTTTCAGCGTGCTCAACGCGAACAGCGCGCAAATGATCGACACGATCCAGAACCGCACGATGATCTGCGGCTCCGGCCAACCCTTGAGCTCGTAATGGTGGTGGATCGGCGCCATGCGAAAGACCCGTTTGCCGCGCGTCTTGTAGGACGCCACCTGCACGATCACCGACACCGCTTCCATCACGAACACCCCGCCCACCAACACCAGCAGGATCTCGTTCTTGCTGACCACGGCGACGATGCCCAGGGCGGCGCCGAGACCCAGGCTGCCGACGTCGCCCATGAAGATCTGCGCGGGATAGGTGTTGAACCACAGGAAACCCATGCCTGCCGCCACCACCGCGGCACAGAACACCGTCAACTCGCCGACCCGGGACACGTGGGGAATCTGGAGATATTCGGCGAACTTCGCGTGACCGGCGAGGTAGACGATGATGGCGTAGGCGGCCGCCGCGGTCATCACCGGGCCGATGGCGAGGCCGTCGAGGCCGTCGGTCAGGTTCACCGCGTTGGAGGTGCCCACGATCACCACCACCGCGAAGGGCACGTACCAGAGGCCCAGGTCCGGCTGCACGTTCTTGAAGAACGGCACCGCCACCGTGCTGGTGAAGTCGGGCTGCGACAGCAGCAAAACCACCGCGGCGGCGGCCACCGCGGTCTGGGGCACGAGCTTGCTCCACATGGAGAGTCCGCGGCTGCTGCGGCTCCTGAGCTTGAGACAGTCGTCCACAAGGCCGATGGCCGCGAACGCCACGGTCACGGCCAGGGCCAGCAACACGTACACGTTGGTGACGTCCGCCACCAGCAGCGTGGCCAGCGACAGGGACAGCAGGATCAGGGTGCCCCCCATGGTGGGGGTGCCGGCCTTGCTGGCATGGTGCGCGGGTCCGTCCTCGCGGATGTGCTGGCCGATCTGCCACTGTTTGAGGGAGCGGATGAGCCAGGGACCGATGACGAATGACAGCAGCAGCGACAGGAGCGCCGCCAGCGCCGCGCGGAACGTGATGTAGCGGAACACGTTCAGCACCGGGAACGCGGGATGCAGCGGATAGAGCAGCAAATACAACACGCGTCAGGCTCCTCCATCCTTCAGCGCCGCCAGAACCTGCTCCATGGCCGCGCCGCGCGAGCCCTTGACCAATAGCCAGTCGCCCTTGCGCAGCACGCCGCGCAGCTCTTGCCCCAGGCTCCGGCGGCCGCGCGCCACGTGCACCGCCGACGGCTCCATGCCGGCGGCCACGGCGCCGCGCCGGACCTCGCCGGCGAAGCCGCCCCAGACGTACAGGGCGTCGAGGCCGCTGCGCGCCGCGGCCGCGCCCAACTCACGATGGCAGGCACTCTCGTTCTCGCCCATCTCCAGCATGTCTCCCAGGACCGCCACGCGCCGCCCGCGCGCCGGCATCCCCCGAAGCGCGGCCAGGGCCGCCTCCATGGAGGCGGGATTGGCGTTGTAGGCATCGTTGACAATGCCGATGCCGCGCCAGCGCTCGACTTCCATGCGCATGGCGGCGGGCCGCGCGGCCTCGAGTCCCGTGCGGATGGCGGTCACGTCCGCCCCGAAGGCGTGCGCCATGGCCGCGGCGCCCACCGCGTTGCGCACGTTGTGCAGTCCGCACAGGCGCAGGCGCACCGGCTCCCTCAGACGACCCACGCGCAGGTGGAAGCGCAGGCGTCCGCCGGCGAGCATCTCCGGCTCCTCGCCGCGCACATGGCCGCCCGTGCCGTAGGTCACCACGCGCCCGTGGAACGCGCGGCTCTGTCGCACCACCCGGACGTCGTCGAGATTGACCGCGGCGGCGCCGTGGGCCCCCAGGCCGCGGAAGATCGCGCCCTTTTCCCGCGCCACTCCGGCGACCGTCTTCAAACCGGCAAGATGCGCCGCGGCCACCGAGGTGATGGCCGCCACGTCCGGTTCGGCGATGGCCGTGAGCCGGCGAATCTCGCCGGGCCGGTTGGTTCCCAGTTCCACCACCGCGGCGCGGTGGCGCCGGCGCAGGCGCAGCAGGGTCAGGGGCAGACCCACGAGGTTGTTGTAGTTGCCCTCGGTCTTGAGCACCCGGCCGCGCAACGGGCGATCATCCAGGCGCGCGCGTTGCAGAATCGAGAACAGCATCTCCTTGGTCGTGGTCTTTCCGTTCGAACCGGTGATCGCCAGCACCCGCGGCGCCAGCTTCCGCCGATGGCAATGGGCGACATCCCCCAGCGCCCGCAAGGTTTCGCGCACGCGAATCACGGTCACCTCCGGCGCCGGCGCCACGTTCCGCTGCACGATGACGCAAGCGCTTCCGCGCCGCACCGCCTCGGCGACGAACGCGTGCCCGTCGTGCACCTCGCCCGGGAGCGCCACGAACACGTCGTTCCGCTCCACCTGGCGCGAGTCCGTGCGGATCTCTCCGACCCGGAGCGCGGCCCCGCGCTGGATGATCGTCCCCCTGGCCGCCCGCGCCAACTCGTCAATGCTCCAGTCCATGACCCTTCGTGCACCGTCATTCCCCGGCCGCCCGGGCCGCGGCTTCCTCCCGCAACACTTCCCGGTCGTCGAAACGAATCGTGCGCCCGCCCAGGATCTGGTAGTCCTCGTGGCCCTTCCCGGCCAGCAGCAGGACGTCGCCGGGGTGCGCCCACGACAGGCCCAGGCGAATGGCCGCGCGCCGGTCCGGTTCCACGTGGTAACCGCGCCGCGGGCGCCCGGCGCCATCCTCGCCGATGCGCCCCATGCCGCCGCGGCGCACGCCTTCTTCAATGCCGCGGATGATCGCCAGCGGCGCCTCGCCACGCGGGTTGTCTGATGTCACCACCACGGCGTCGCTCGCGCCGGCGGCGATCTCCCCCATGAGCGGGCGCTTGCCCGTGTCTCGGTCGCCGCCGCAGCCGAACACCGTGATCAGGCTTCCCCGGGTCAGCGGCCGCAAGGTGTGGATGACCTTTTCCAGGGCATCCGGCGTGTGCGCGTAGTCCACCACCAGGGTGACCCCCAAACCGTTGGGCACCCGCTCCAACCGCCCTGGCACCCGCTCCAGCCGGGAAAGCCCGGCGCGGATGGCCTCCGGCGGCGCCCCCAGCGCCCACGCCGTGGCGGCCGCCGCCAGGATGTTCTCCAGGTTGATCTCGCCCATGAGCGGCGACGAGAACCCGATCTCCTGCCCGGCGCATGCCAGGGTCCCGCGCAAACCGTCCACGTCGCTGTCCAGCCGTACCGGATGAACGTCCCAGCGAGACGAGCGCCCGTAGGTGAGGGCCGCCAGCCCGGCGTCCCGGGTCAGCCGCGCCAGCTCGAGGCCGCGCGGGTCGTCCGCGTTGACCACCGCCACGGGCCGCGCCTTGACGCTGGCGGTCAGGCAGGCGGTGAACAACCGCGCCTTGCTGCGGAAGTACGCTTCCATGTCGCCGTGATAGTCCAGGTGGTCGCGCGACAGGTTGGTGAACACGGCCGCGTCGAAATCCAACCCGTGGGCGCGGTGGAGGTCCAGGGCGTGGGAGGAAACCTCCATGGCGACGAAGCCGACCCCGGCGCCGGCCATCTCGGCCAGCAACTCCTCGATCTCGAGGGACTCGGGCGTGGTGAGGGGCGCGGGAAGCTCCCGTCCGCGGTACCGCCGGCTGATGGTGCCGATCACCCCACAGGCGTGGCCCGCGGCGCCGAAAATCGCCTCCAGCAGGTACGTGACCGTGGTCTTTCCATTGGTTCCGGTGACGCCCACCAGAACGAGCGAGCGGCTCGGACGGCCGAAATACACCGCGGCCGCGTGAGCCATGGCGCGGCGCGCGCTGGGCACCCTCACGCAGGCGGTCCCGGCGGGCACCGCCACCGGCCGCTCCACCACCACCGCGGCCGCGCCTCGTCCCACGGCGTCGCCGACAAAGTCATGGCCGTCGGCGCGCTGCCCCGGCAGGGCGAAGAAGACGGAGCCGGGGCGCACCCGGCGCGAATCGCACGCGAGCCCCTGGACCTGGCGGTCCACGGGGCCCCTTTGTTCGCGGATGTCCGGTGTATGCAGCAGCTCCCGCAGCAGCATCGGTTTATTCCTTGAGTGTGAGGACGAGGCGGCGGCCATCCGCATCCATCCTTTGCGCCGCGACGTAGCCGTGCCCCCGAAGCACCACCGGGAGGCCGAGCTTCCGGGCCTCGTCGACGGCCTGGCGCATGCTCATGCCCATGAGGTTCGGCCGTCCGCCCGAAACGGCCTTTCCGCGCCGGGCGCGCCCGCGCGACACGCGCACCACGCCGGCGTTCCCCGCGGACGACGGGGGCCCGAGAAGGTCATGGTCGGGCTTCTCCCCGAGGGCATCCAGCGCCGAGGCGGCGATGCGCTGGAACAGCGGCGCCGCCACCAGGCCGCCGTACACTTCCACCGTGGGTTGGTCCACCAGCGTCAGGAGCACGAAGCGGGGCTCGTTGGCGGGCACGAAGCCGGCGAAGGAAGCCACCCGCGCGGTCTTCGAGTAGCCGCCCTTGACACGGTCGGCCTTCTGGGAAGTTCCGGTCTTGCCTGCCGTTTCGAACCCGGCCACCGCGGCCCGGGCGCCGGTGCCGCCCTCGACGACCACGCCCTTGAGCATGTCCACCACCGTGCGGGCGGTCTCCCGGGAAACCACGCGGCGCCGCAGTTCCGGCCCGTTCTGGAACAGCAGCCGGCCGTCATCGCCCACCACCCGGTCCACGAGGTAGGGGCGCATCAGCAAGCCGCCGTTGGCGATGGCGGAGAAGGCCATGGCCACCTGCAGCGGCGTCGTCCCGATGGACTGTCCGAAGGAGGCCGCGGCAAGGTCCACGTCGTACCACTGATGGTGCGGCCGTACCGTCCCTGCCGCTTCTCCCAGGACGTCGATGCCGGTCTTCTGCCCAAAGCCGAAGCTGCGGATGTAACCGTGGTAACGCTCCTTGCCGAGCCGCGCCGCCACCTTCGTGGTGCCGATGTTGCTGGAGAGCCGAAGCACTTTTGCGAACGACAGCCAGCCGTGTTTCTTGAAGTCGTGGATGGCGCGGCCGCCATAGACGTACCGGCCGTTTTCGCAGAAGATCAGGTCCTCCCGGCCCACGACGCCCTCCTCGACGGCGGCGGCCGCGAGCACGGCCTTGAAGACGGAGCCCGGCTCGTAGGCATCCGTGACCCCGCGGATGCGCCAGCGGCTGCGATCCTGGGTCTGGTACTGGTTGGGGTCGAAGAACGGGTAGCTGGCCAGCGCCATGATCGCCCCCGTGTACGGATCGACCATCACCACGGCGCCGCCCTTGGCCCGGTAGCGCCGGACGGTGGCCTCCAGATGCTTTTCCGCAAGGTGCTGGAGCGCGGAATCCAGCGTCAGGTGCACGTGGGCGCCGGGCTGCAGCTTCAATTCCTCCAGGCCCGCCACCAGCATCCGGCGGCCCAACGCGTCGCGTTCCACCACCGACGAACTCGTTTCCCCGCGTATGTACCGGTCGTAGCTGCGCTCGATCCCTTCCAGGCCTTGGGCGTCCCTGCCCACGACTCCCAGGGCCTGCCCCGCGAGCCGTCCTTGCGGGTAGTACCGCCGGGGCTCATGGTAAAAGCCGATTCCCCCGACCTTGAGGCGCCGGACACGCTGCGCCTCGCGCGGCTTCACCTGCCGTTTGAGCCATACGAAAGGCTCGCTGGAGGTCATCCTGCGGCGCACTTCGCGGGGCTTCATGGCCAGCGCCCGCGCCACGTCGGCCACCACCTTGTCGGTAACCTTCAAGCGCCGTGGGCGCACGTACACCGACTGAGCCTCGATGCTGATGGCCAGGGCATCGCCGTTGCGAGCGAAGATGGTGCCGCGCCCGGGTTGGACGATCCATTCCTGGAGGTGCTGCTTCTCGCCCATGCGGGCGAGCCGCTCCCCGTCGAAGGCCTGGAGCTGGATGGCGCGAAGCGCCACCGTCAGCAACAGCGCCAGCAGCAGGCCGCCGGCGATGCGCAACCGGAGCCGTATCCTCGCGGCAGGATCCTGTGACGTTGCGTTGGTCATGGCACGACGACAACCCGCTCACCCTGCGGGTCCTTCAGTCCGAGACGCGTCCGCGCCATGGTCTCCAACCGGTCGGGAGCGGTCAGCGACCCCAGCTCCAGCTTCAACTCGCGATTGGTCTGCTCCAGCCGGCGCTCCAGCTTGGTGGCGGTGGAGAGCACGTAGCCCAGTTGCACGACGCGCAGCCGCTGCCACACGAGCAGCAGCGCCAAGGCCACCAGCAGGCAACTCAGCGCGATGGGCCACCACGCGTTGCCCGGCGCCGCGGTGCGCGCCCGGGACACATCCTGCTGATCGAGAATCCCTGTGGCCCTGTTCGGCTCCTGGCCGGTTCTGAACATGGCCCCTCCTCAAGATCCGTGTTCGCTGGCGCCAAGGGCGCTGGCGTTCGACGGGCGGCTAGACCCTTTCCACAGCCCGGAGCCGCGCCGAGCGCGCTCTGGGATTGGCCCGTAGCTCTTCCGCGCCGGGCACGCGCGGCTTGCGGGTCACGGCGGCGGCCTTGCGGCTCCAGTCGCAAACGCACCCGGGGAGACGCGGCGGGCACACGCAGTCCAGACCCCATTTGTGGAATGCGCGCTTCACCAGCCGGTCCTCCAGTGAATGAAACGAGATGACGACGAGCCGCCCGCCGGCGCGCAGCATCTCGTACGCCGTTGCTAGAAAAGTCTCCAGGTTCTCCAACTCCCGGTTCACGGCGATGCGCAAGGCCTGGAACGTCCGCGTGGCCGGGTGCGTCGCCGGCGTGCGCGCGCCTCGGGTCCGGCGGCCGCCCCCTGCCAAGGCGCGGGCCACGATTCCGGCCAGTTGCCGGGTGGTCCCGATGGTCGTGGCGCGCCTTTCCGCGTCGATGGCCCGAGCGATCCGGCGCGCGCCCGGTTCTTCACCGAACTCGCGGATCAGTTCTTCCAGGTCCCGCGCCGGCAGCGTGTTCACCAGGTCGTGGGCGTCCGGCGAATGACGCCGGTCCATGCGCATGTCGAGCCGCGCATCGTTGGCAAAGCCGAAGCCCCGGTCGGGAGCGTCGAGATGATGCGAGGACAGACCCAGGTCCAGCAACATGCCATCCACGTCCGTCCAGCCCACCTCGTCGAGCACGGCGCGCGCCTCGGTGAACCCCGCCCGGCGCAGGGCCACGCGGGCGCCGAAGCCCGTCAGGGCGCGACCGGCCGCGTCCACGGCGGCGTCGTCCCAGTCGAGACCCAGAAGCTCGCCGTCCGGAGACGACCGGCGCAGGATCTCGCGGGCGTGTCCGCCACCCCCCACGGTGGCGTCCAGGTAACGCCGTGCCGGCGCCGGCGCGAGAATCTCCAGCACCTCATGGAGCATCACGGGCTCGTGCGCGTAGCTCATGGCGACGGCCGTTCAATGACAGGTGGCCGCCCCCTCCCAGTCGTCATCGAAACTTTCGATGGCCTCGTCCAGGGAGGCGTAATACTCGAACACCCCGTCCATGCCGACCACCCGGAAAATGTCCTTCAAGTGCGGACGCATGCCCGAGATCTTCAGATCGCCGTTCATCTCGCGGAGGCGTCTCAGGCGATCCAGCAGGACCCCGATGCTCAGGTAGTTGATGTGGTCCACGGCCTTGAGGTTCAGCACCACCTTGTGCCGTTCCTTCTCCATCAGGCCGCCGATCATTTCCTTGATCCGCACCATCTCCCGGAGGTCGATGTCGCCGTTGACGTCGATCACCGCGATATCCTGAATAGCCTTTCGGTCGAGTCCGATCATGGATCGCTCCTTTTCTCCCGGTATCCCCTCGCGACTCACAGGCCCAAGTCGGAGAAAGAGCCCGGATCCTCCATGAGTTGCTCTTCAGCCTCCGTGAACACCCTGTCCCAGGCGTCCTTGTCCCAGATGCGAAACTTCTCCCCGGCCGACACCAGCATCACGTCGCGTTTGAGATCCGCGTACTTGCGCAACCCGGGCGGGATGAGAATGCGTCCGTGCGTGTCCACCTCGCATTCCATGGCTCCCCCCAGATAGTAGTTCTGAAACCGCACCATGTTGGGATCGAACTTGGGTTTCTCACGCACCGCCTCCTCCAGCGCCGTCCATTCGTCAAGCGGGTAGACATCGAGACAGCGCTTGGAGCTGACCACGAAGTTTGTGATAATGAGCCTGGAATCTCCCTTGCCCAGGAGGACTTCACGATACTTGGCCGGGATACTCAGCCGCCCCTTGGTATCGACCGTATGCTCGTAACGTCCGCGAAACATTGCGTACACTCTTGGTGAAATCTCGGTGAAAGCGCGTTGGTCTTGTATGGGAATTTATCCCACCTTATCCCACCAAGGGCGACTATAGCGTCGCACCAACCCCCCGTCAACACGAAAACGTCACAATCCTGGGGATTTGGCTTGCCCCCAACACAGCTGCGGAAGGGATGGAAAATACCCACATCTGGTTGTTCGGAAGGCGGACAATCCCGGACGGGCCACAAGATGTGGGTTTGGGAACCGGCCCGCGGGTGTCCGCGGGCGGAAATAAAACCTGGCAACAATCCATCGCGCCGCGGATTGGGCGCGGTGGGCTGGTGTGGGTTGGAAACGGTTCGGAGGTGGTTCGGAGGTTCGCGCCGCAAAGCGGCGGAAGGGGGACCAGCGGACCGGTAAGCCGGATTCTGTCGCGCTTCCCAACGAGAAGCGGGACGGTCATTCATCTAGCCCCGCGATTGCTCACGGGGTCCAGCGACCTTACCCGAGGGCTTCAGGCGGACGACCCAACCCTCCTATTTGGTCTTGCTCCAGGTGGGGTTTACCAAGCATCCGCCATCACTGGCGGACCGGTGAGCTCTTACCTCGCCTTTTCAACCTTACCCGGTGGCCCGGCGTGAAGCCGGAACCCGCCGGGCGGTGTGTTTTCTGTGGCACTTTCCCCCGATCACTCGGGGCCGCCGTTAACGGCCACCCTGTCCTGCGGAGTCCGGACTTTCCTCCTCCACGCAAACCGCGGAGGCGACCGTCTGGTCCGCTGGTCCCACCCCTAGTTTCCCGTTTGCCGGGCGCAGACGCAACCCCGGGGAAACGGCGCGCCGTCCTACGGCTGCCCGCCAGGTTCCGGCACCGGCGGATTGTAGAACAGAATGCGCTGACAACTCGGACACAGGTTCACGCGCTCGTTGCGCAGCACCTCATTCCAAAGCTGCGGGGGAATGTTCATGTAACAGGCTTGGCAAATGGCGGATGAAACCGCCACCACCGCTGTGCCACCGCGCCGGTTGAACAGCAACTCGTAGCGGCCCACCAGATCATCATCGAGACGTGACGCGGTGGCGGCGCGCAGGTCGCGCGTCTGATCGACCTTGTGCTCGAGTTCCGCGATTTCCTGCTCCAATGGCCCTTTTCTCGTGTTCCATTCGTCCTGGAGGGCGGTCAGTTCCTCTTCCTTCTGTTTGAGGACCCCCTCGTGTTCCTCCATGTCGGTCATCACCTCGATCAGTTCCTCCTCCAGGATCGCATTGGACTCCTTGATGACGCCGATCTCCCGCTGGAGCGCCTGGAGCTCCTTGAGGTTCTTCACATGACTCATGCGCATGCGCTTGTCCGTGGCCTTACGGTTGGCGTCGTGGATGACCTGCTCCTTGTCGCGGCGTACGCGGTCCCGCTCCTCCCACGCGTCCCTCGACGTCTTCACCTCCGCCGCCAACCGCGCGATTTCGCGCTCCCGTTTCTCCATTTCCTGGCGTCGTTCGTTTTGCGCGTCCTTGTGCTTTTTCACTTCGAGATCGATACCTTGCAGACCCGCAAGTGTTTCCAACTGCTCACGCAACACGATGCCCTCCCGTCAGCGGCCGTCCGACAAAAAAAGGAACCGCACCCGTGGGTGCCGTTCCTTCTTGATCGTTCAGGCAGACCGCCCGTATCCGATAGATTGGTCGTCTCATTCCTGATTTCGAGAGTACCGACATTTGACGGGATTGTCAAAGACCAGCGGATACCCGGACGTTCCGGTGGCTGCTGGGCACCGACGGCACGACCCTCGACGTCCCCGGCTGCTGCCAGATCCGTCATGCCGTGAAAGGCAGGTACCGGGAGGGGTCGGCCAGCGGCAGGTTGCGCTCGTTCATACGGAAGAGCCGGGACCGGCGCCATTGAGGTCTTGGGCCCACTAATGTAACAAGGGTTCAATCCCGCTTGGGGAAACGTCATGATTCGCAATGGCCGACAAGGAATGGGGAGGCGGTACCACCATGACCCAGACATCCAGGCCAAACGTGCAAAGGAGTTCGAAAAATGCTTTCGCGACATAGTGACCGCAACAGCCGGATTTCGTCTTCAATTGTCGTGGTGTCGATTGCCGTCGCACTGCTCACGCTTTCCTGCGCCGTGCACGCACAGCAGGCTTCGAACCCGACGGTGGTGACCGGTGATGAGGGCCAAGAGAGCGACGGCTTCTTCGAGAAGCACGTATTCGGCAGCGTCGGAGGCGACGTTTTCCTCGGCAGCCCGATCAACCGCCAACTTCTGGCGGCCCGCCTGGGGATCGACTATCCCTTCACGGTGGGCGGCGGGTCCGCAAAGCTCTTCATCGAGGGCGGGTACGCGCGCCGCTCGGTTTCCCTTGAGCAGAAGCGCACCAGTGACCTGGAAACGAAGTGGGACCCCACGGCCGGAGACGGATCCGGAGCATTCGTGTCGACGACCAGCACCCTGCCGGAAGAGAGGGAGCTCGAGGTGACCGCCAGCGGGGTCGAGTTGCGCGAGGCCTACCTGCAGTACGACCTCGCGGACAACCTCTCTTTGAGCGCCGGCTACCAGAGGCCCATCTGGGGCCAGTTCGACATCGTGTCACCGGTGAACCTCCTGCTGCCGCTCGAGTTCCAGAGCGACGACCTTTCGCTCGAAAAGTCCGCCTACCGCATGCCGCAGCCCGCGGTCTCGGCGGTCGCGTTTCCCTTTGAACGCCTTGAGGTCAGCGCCTACTGGTTTCCCTGGACGAACATCGACCCGCTCCACGAGGAGATCCTGGACGAGGCGGACGGTGCCAATCAAGTCTACGTCGCGGACGCCACCCGTTTCGGTGAAACCGAAATGCGGCCCCGGCCGCGCAAGGGCGGGAGCGACTACGATGCGTACGCCGCGCGCGCCGTCTGGTATGGCGATTCCGTCACCTTCGGCCTGACGTACTACAGTGGGCGCAATACGCTCTTCGCTTTCGACGAGCTGCCCTTGGTGGAGCCGGTCACGCAGACGGACGGCAGCGGGACCTACGACGCCTACAGCGTCATCGAGCGCAGCCTCCTGCCCGGCAGTGAAACCGTGGGCCTGGAGCTGTCCGTCCCAGTGGGCCGGTGGACGTGGAAGGGCGAGGCCTTCTACATGCGCACGGAGACCGACATCGGCGGGGTCACGCGGGAGATCATCTCCCAAGCCGCGACGGACGCCACCTCGGCGGCGCGGCGCGACTTGTACGAGTGGATCGTGGAGCAAAACAGCGGGCGGGGCTACGTAGACGTGAACTTCATCATGGCCGGCGCCGGTTTCGACGCGCTCTACGATCACTGGCGTTTTGGCGTCGCCGTCTTTGTCGCGGAACCCACGCTCACCGGCCAGGCCAAGGAAGCCGACCGGCTGGTGAAGGCCGCCTATCCCGGCGATGACGGCGTCGGGTTTTCGGGTGGGGTCCTTCCGAACGCCTACATCCTTTACGACTTCGACGAGGAGCGCACCACGACAGCCGGCTTCGTCGGAGGCTTTGCCGGCCCGTTTCTCGGCCTCTCCGCCTTCTACACCAGGACGTGGTTCGACAACTGGCGCTGGTCGGCGTCGGTGGAGTACGCTGCCGCCCTGAGCGATCAACTGCTGGACGAGCTCAATTCCGACTCCGGAACGTACGAACTCGAGGACGCCGCGGCCTGGGGAGCGCGTCTCGGGCTCGTCTATGAGTTCTGACGGAGCAGCGTCACCATCCGGTCAACATTGCCGTCGGGAGCGGCGCCTGGGCAGGCTGACCGTCGGCCTCTGGTTGCTGGCAAGCGCCGTGATCGCGGCGCCCGCCGTCTGGCTTGAATTCGACAGCGACCGCTGGCTGCCCCCGGAACATCCGCAGGAACGCGCGCTGGACGAGCTGGAGAGCGAATTCGCTCCCGGCGAGACGCTGGCGGTCGTGCTCCCGATGCCCGCCGGGAGTTTCTCGCCGGCAGGAACGAGCCGGTTGCTGTCGCTTGAAAAGGCGCTCAAGGCGGAGCTTCAGGACGACCTCGTCTCCATCCGTTCCCCAGCCTCCGCCCAGCGCATCGCCGCCGACGGCGAGGGCGTGCGCATCGAGGAGTTCCACGCCGCCCGGCGGCGCGGCGCCTTCGCCTCGCGCGAGGACTACCGCCGGGCCTTCGCCGAGAGTCCCTACGGGGGCCGCCTCGCGCCGCGGGACGGTTCCCTCGCAGTCCTCCTGTTGCGTCTTGATACGAGCGAGCAGGCCGAGCGGCGGCGCCGGGCCATGCAGAAGGTACGCGCCGTGCTCCATCGGGAGGGTGCGGGCGGGCAGGTCCATTTCGCCGGCGGCGCGGCGTTGCGGGACACGATCAACGAGAAGGTCCGCCGGCAGACGCTGCAGCTCGCGGCGGCTGGCGCGGGGGTGATCGCGCTCTTTCTCGTCCTCTTCCTGCGCTCCGCGCGCCGCGCCTTTCCGGTGCTTGCGGCGGCGCTGCTGGTCATCGCCGGGAGCCTGTCGTGGATCGTGGTCCTGGGCCACAAGATGACCGTGACCACCCTGGCCCTTCCGGTCCTGGCGGCCGTCATCGCGGTGGCCGACGGGCTTCACATACTCGCCCACCGCGACGCGCTGCGCCGCGCCGACCCGCTGGCTCCGGGCGGCGGACTGGCCCGCGCCGCGCTGGGGCGGGCGCTGCGTCCCTGCCTGTTCACCTCGCTCACCACCGCCGCGGGCTTCGGCGCCTTCGGCATCAGCGTCCTCATCCCGCTGCGGCATTTCGGCCTCGACTCCCTCGCCGCCATCACGTTCGCCTACCCCGTGATCGTCCTCGCCTTCTGGAGCGTGTTCCGCTTCTCCGGCGACGCCATGGACCCCCGACCGGGCGGCGGGAACGGGCGCCTGCGCGCCGCCCTGGAAGCCTGCCACCGGCTCACCGCGGCCCGCGCGGGGCGGGTCGCGGTGCTGTCCGTCGCGCTCGGCCTGCTGCTCGGCGCGGGCCTCTTCCACCTGCGCACGGAGACCGGCTTCCTGCAGGTGTTCTTCAAGGAGGACAGCACGATCCGCAAGGACTTCGGTCTCGTCGACGCCCGGCTCGGCGGCTCCGCGGGGCTCGACATCCTGCTGAAGTCGGGGACCCCCGAGCATTTCAAGTCCCTGTCCGGCCTCGAAACCGTCGAGACCATGGAGACGGCTCTCGCCGCCCTCTCCCCTGTAACCTATGCCGAAAGCTACACGGCCCCCCTGAGCCGCACGCAGCAGGCCTTCACGGGCGTCCGCGGGCTTCCCGACTCCGAGGACCTGCTCGCGCAGGAGATCCTGTTTCTGGAGCTCTCGCGCACCGAAAACAAGGATGACGTGCTCTCCCCGCACGTCGATTTCGACTACGCCACCGCGCGCATCCACCTGCGCCTGCCCGACCTGCCCTCCCGGGATCTGGCCGACTTCATCGAGCGGGTGCGGCTCGCCGTGGCCCCGGTGAGCGCGGGTCTCGACCCGGTCCTGACCGGCTTCGCCGCTTTCGTCCACACGATGAGCGGGCAGGTGCTGCGCACCCAGGCGTACAGCCTGCTGCTCACCGGCGTGGCCATCGGCTTCCTGTTCGTCCTCCTCTTCGGCTGGGGGCAGGGGCTTGCAGCGTTCGGGGTGAACCTCCTCACCGTGGTCGCGGCCACCGGGCTCATGGCCTGGCTGGGCGTGCCGTTCGACTTCTCCACGGTTCTGGTCGCCGGCATCACGCTGGGGCTGTGCGTGGACGACACCATCCATCTCCTCCACGCCTACAACCGCGAGCGCCGGACGCAGCCCGCCGCCGCCGCGCGCCGGGAAGCGATCCTCCTCACCGGCGGGCCGATCATCGTCACCAGCCTGTTGTTCTGCGCGGGCTTCGCGGTGCTGCTGCTCTCGGACCTCGTCCTGCTCGCGCGCTTCGCGCTGTTCACCATATTCGGCCTCGCCGTCGCGCTCGCATCGAGCCTCCTGCTTCTCCCCTCCGTTCTGACACTGACCGGACGCGGCAGCGGGTGACGATCGTGCACTCAACCTCAAAAAGGACATCTCTGCTTTGCCGAAGAGGGGACATTTCCCCTTTGGTTTGACAGCGCCACGGTGTTCGATTACGATTCCGGCACTCCCTCCGACCGCTACATCCACCTCATGCGCACAAGACAGAAAATGTCAAAAAGGGGCCTGTGGATGTTCGCTGCGTTGCTCGCGGCGGTCCTCTTTCTCGCCGAGCCGCCGTCCCCCCCGGCCGGGGTGCGCAACGCGCGCGCCGTCATGCAGGACGTTTACGACCAGGCGCGACGGCACCGGGAGCAGACCTCGAACGTGCGCCTGATCATCAGGGACGACAAAGGGCGCAAGCGGGAGCGCTACTTCCGATCCTTTCGCAAAATCTTCCCCGACCGGACCAAGAGCCTCATCAAGTTCTACAAACCGGCGAACGTGCGCGGCACGGGGCTGTTGAGCGAGAGTCTCGACGGCGAGGACGACACCCGGCAGTGGATCTACCTGCCCGCCCTGCGCTCGGTGAAGCAGCTCAGCGTGGACGACAGGCACAAGAGCTTCATGGGTTCCGACTTCACCAATGCCGACGTCAGCGGACGGACCGTCGGCCAGGACAAGCACGAGATCCTGGAGGACAACGGCGATGTCGTCACGGTGCGCTCCGTTCCCAAGGACGCCCGCGACCCCTATGCGTACCTGGAAACGCAGGTGATGATGGAGTTGCTCGTGCCGAGGCAGGTAGCCTTCTACGACCGCGGGGGCCGGAAGGTCAAGACCCTGTACACCGAAAAGATACAGAAAATCGAAGGGATGTACGTCGTTGCCCGCAGCTCGATGGAGAATCACCGAACCGGGGGGCGGAGCGTTCTGGTGCGCGAGAACTTCGATGTACGCACGCCGATCGACGCCCACCAGGTGGGTTTCAAGGGACTGCGCAGGTAGGGCCGCGCGTCACAGGGCCAACTTGCCCGGGTTCATGATGCCCTGGGGATCGAGGCAGCGCTTGAGGGAACGCATCACAGCCAGGCCCCCGGCATGCTCGCGGGCCATCAGGGGAGCCAGTTTGACGCCGACGCCGTGGCAGTATTCCACGGACCCGTCGTAATCGGGGACGTGGTCGAGGAGCGCCCGCACCGTGTCGCCCAGCTCACGCCGTGCCTGTTCGCCGCCCTCCGTCGCGAGGCGCAGGGAGAACAGTTCCGGGCCGGTCCAGAGCCCGCTCTCGCGGAAGCGCACGCCCCGCGCCGCTGCCAGGGCGATGGCCTCCTGCCGGAAGGTCAGCACCCGCGATGCCGGCAGGGCCACATGGACCCAATCCTGGTGCATGCCGTCGAGGCCGCGCGTGCGGCGTTCGCTTCGGTTCATGGCAAAACGCCGGGCCGCGGCGTGACGTTCACCCCAGAAGCGCTCCGCCCGCTCGCGCGGGAGTTTCCGGGCGCCGCGGCGCGCGCAGGCATCCAGCGCCACGCCCTCTTCCGCGGCTGTCAGAGCCGCGCTCCCTTCGAAGCCCAGATACAGGATCGACGTTCCATCCGGATCGGCTGTCTCATCGCCATAGTCCAGGAGAATCGGCTGGCAGCCGGCTCGAGTCAGGTCGCATACCGCGTCGAAGCCGGCAGCGAAGGAACCGAACTGCAGGGCATGGAGGACGCGCGTCTCCGGAACCGGGTAGACCCGCAGCGTCACCTCCGTGAGGACGCCGAAGCAGCCTTCGCCGCCGATGAACAGGTGCTTGAAATCGAGGCCGGTGGAGCGTTTGCTCACGGCGGGGGTACGGCACACTTCTCCTTGGGGCAACACCGCCTCCAACCCCAGCACCTGGTTGCCCATGGAGCCGTACTTGCCGCCTCGATAACCGAGACTGTCGGTGGAGACCGTGCCGCCCACCGTGGCCACCGGCAGGGTCCAGGGGTCGTGACCCAGCATGAGGCCGGCGCCACGCAGTGCCGCGTCGACGGCCTCCAGCACGGCTCCGGCCTGGACCCGGGCCGTGAGCGAGTCCGCATCGATCTCCACGACGGCATTCATCCGCCTCAGATCCACCACGATGCCCGGTACAAGCGTGGCAGCCGCGCCCATGAGCCCCGAGCCGCCGCCGTAGGGCACCAGCGGGAGCCGTTGGCGGTTGGCCAGCCGCACCACGGCCTGCACCTCGGACGTGTTGGCCGGGGTGCAGACGCACAGCGGATGAACGGGAACGATGGGGTGCGCGGGGTGGATGCGGCTGGGGCTCAAGGCGTCCCAGGCATGCGCATCCAGCTCGGCGGGGTCGGTGCGGACGGCGGTGCGGCCGAGCAGTTCAACCAGCCGGCTGATGGTGTCCGTGTGCTGGTGGTTGGCGTACCCGGCCATGCGCGACCGCTCCATCTCTCTATGGATTCCCGCTGCCGCGGGAATGACGGTGAGCCCTGAACGGCGGTGAGTCGTGGTGATTGGTGTTCGTATCAATGACAGAGCGGGGCGCCGTCAATGCATGTTCTGGCCGCCGTCCACCACCAGGGTCTGGCCGGTCATGAAGTCGGCCAGGGGGGAGGCCATGAACAGCACCCCGCCCACCAGATCCTGGGGAACCTGGACCCGCTTGAGGGCGCGCGAGCCGATATTGCTCTGGCGCATCTTGAGGATATCCTCGGTGGGATTCTCCTCGGACAGGGTCGAGCCCGGGCACAGGATGTTGACCTGAATGTTGTCCTCGCCCACCTCCCGCGCCAGGGTGCGACTGAAACCCATCACGCCGGCCTTGGAGGCGACGTAGTGGATGCGTCCGGGAGGGCCGTAGAGCGCGGTCCCCGAGGCGATGTTGATGATCTTGCCGGACTTCTGCCGGCGCATCTGCGGCAGCACCGCACGGCAGCAGAGGAACACGCCCTTGAGGTTCACCGACATGAGCTTGTCCCACTCTTCGATGCTGATCTCCTCGATGCGGCCGCGGCTCATGGGAATGGTGGCGAAGATCGACGCGTTGTTCACCAGCACATCCACCTGGCCGAAACGCTCGACGGTCCTGGCCACCATCTGGTTGGTGGACTCATCGTCGGACACGTCCACGGTCACCGCCATGGAGCCGGCCTCGCTCAGCTTCCCGAGGTCCGCCGCCACCTTTTCCGCCGCCTCGCCGTCGATGTCCGCCACCACCACCCTGGAACCGGACTTGGTAAACCCCTCGGCGTAGGCCTTGCCGATGCCGTGGCCGCCGCCCGTGATGATCACCACCTTGCCCTGCAACCCTTCGATCATGAATGCTCCTCTCAGGCCCAGCCGGTGGCCCGCTACAGGCGGGGGCCGGCGTGGCCGCGAAACGATTATGGCCCTGCTCTATCGGGAAACCGAGTGCAGTGTCAAGCGGCCCGACGGCGCCTAAACCCGCCCCGAAACGGCAGCCCCGGGGCCCTCTCCGGCTCGCTACAGCCGAGCCCGACACTCGCTTGTCGTCGATATCTGAGCCCTGCGCAAGGATGAGTATTATAGCGCGTTTCCGTCGGTCTGTGGCGGTGTTTCGGCTTCAGGATGGAAGGGACGATTGCCGTTCATGCGCCGGTGGCCATGTCGCGATATTGCCTGAACATCGTCCTTGCGCGCCGGCCGGAAGGCGGGCCTGGACCGAGCGGCCCGGCTGCTCGGTCCTCAGCATCAGCGTGCCGTCGGCGAGGCGGAGGTCCGAGAGCGTGGCCCCGCCTTCGGCCGCGAGTTGCACCAAGGGCCGGGCTGCGGCGGACGCTTCTTCCATGCCGCGCGATGTGCCTTGCCCCTGCGGATGAAGCCCGAGGCCCGCAGGCCGTCCCATCCGCTGACCCCCCGTGCCATCGGCGACCGCGACGCCTACCACCGCGCGGTCGCTTCGAGCCCCATGGTGTGCTCCGGCTCCGTCCAGTTGCTCTCCCGGCGCGTCCCCTTCAGCCCGAAGGAGACATCGGGCGCGTTGGCGCGGGTCGCCGGCGTGAGACGCCACCCCACGCTGTAGTCGCGCGCGCCGGTGGCGAGACCGAGGTCACCGCCAGGGCGGGACCCGATCCTTCCGCCGGGGGCGCGATCACGTCGCCGCGCAGGCCAGCCGCCGCCATGGTCCAGGAGATGTCGGAGGTGAGGGAACCGCCTACCTCCGGCTCGAGCGTCACGTCGCCGGCGCCATAGCCCACCGCGCCCCAGAGCTTCAGCCGCTCCGAGACCCGGAGCGCGGCATAGGGAACCGCCGCCGTCAGCGACGCCTCCACCTCACCATCGCCCTCCCGCACGGCGCCGCTGCACACGACCCTCCGCGCTTCGGCATCCGAAGGTTGAGGGCAGCCCACGGCATCCGTACCGTTGCCTGCCCCGGACCCCGATTCCCTGTCGGCATAGCCGCCATCCCCGCTGCTCCGCATCAGGGCCACTCCGGCCAGCCAGTTGCCACGCCCATAGTCGGCTCCCAGCATGGCCGTGGTGGCCTCGCCGTCGAGCGAGAACGTCCCCTCGCGGCCGTCGAAGCTCGACTGCGCTGCCCGGCCCCAGAAGGCCACGCTGCCGCCCATGCCGTCCTTCTCCCCGGTCGCCGTGAAGCTGCTGCCCAGCAAGGCTTCCCGGGCCGTCATCGAGTAGGACTGCGCCCCGCTGCTGCCGAAAGCGAAGCCATGAGTGTCATGGCCCAATGCCGATCCCGCACCGCCGGCGCCGAAACGGCCGCGGGCGACATCGGTCTGCACCAGCCGGCCAGTGCCGGACAGGCTGCCAGGGGCAGCATTCCCGCTCGCTGCGCCAACCGATCCGTCGGGGCCTGCCTGCGAGCCGGAGGAGCGGGGATCGAAGCCCAGCGCCTGTCCGGCGATGGTGCCCTGCACCCCGGCGTCGCGCGACGCCGCGATGCGCCCGGCTATGCCGTCCAGCGCCTGTTCCGCCGTCGTGCGACCGAAACGCGCCAGCCATGCCGCCGGCATCGGGTCCGAGTTGGTGATGGTGCCCACGGCAACTCCGTCCGCAATCGTCACCGACACCCCGGGCGGACCGTTCACGTCCGCGTCGAACAGCACCATCTCGAAGGTCTCCGGACCCTCGTCATGGCTGTCGTTGTAGAGGCGGAGGTCGGGTCGTCACGGGGAATGATGAAGTCGGCGCGCACGAATTCTTCCTGCACCGCGTGGCCGGGCGGGTCCACCGTCCGCAGGCGGACGCGGAAGCCGGCGAACTTCCCGTTGGCGGCGTCATAGTCGTTGTGGTGCGAGTTGTCCGGGTTGTTCCAGCGGAAATCCAGGCCGATGATGTGCGCATAGCCGTCTTCGCCATCATCGGACAGGACGAAATGGCCCGATGCGTCGGGATCGAGGACGAGATTGCCCATGGGGTTGCCGGCGATCTTGGGCGGCTCGGAACTGTCGGCCACCCGGACCTGGGCGATCTTGAAGCTGGTATTGGCCCGGCTGTTGTCGCCCTTGCGGTTGTACATGTGCGAAGAGCGGCCCCATGTGGGCGTGTCGTGCCGGAAGGCGAAGTGCCAGATCGGCAGCGGGTTGTTGACGTCATGCTGCGCGCAGTGGATGTTCACCGTCACCGTCTTTGTCTGGTTCCAGTTCTTGTCGGTGAAGGTCAGGTAGGTGTTGAGATGGCGCCTTTCTCCAACGGGCTGACCCTGGTTCAGGACAGGACTGTTGTCGATGCTGATCCTGCCTTGCCGGATCGGCGGCCAGCCGATGCCGTGGATCCGCGCGTTCTCATGGAATCTACCCACGTCAGGCCGGTCCAGATCGGTCGGCTCCCAGATCTCCACGCTCACGACCTTGCCCGGGCCGGGCGTGCGGTCGAGCTGGACTTTGTAGGTCTCTGTTGTGAGCACGGGGCCGTAATCCTTCTCTACTCTGGTGCCCGGCGTTCCGTCGCCGAGCGTGATGTCAGTGAATGTCTTCTCATCACCGACATGGCTGTCCGAGCAGCTGGCGTGCGCCGGCTCGGCAACACGCCAGTTATTCTTGCTGAGCAGAATCTGCGGCATGGGCCGGGTCTGCCGGGTGTGGTCGATGAACACCGTGATACGTCGGGGTGTGCCGATGGTCACTTCGGGGTGAAATTTGGTGCTGTCTGGCTGGCCGTCAGTGGTGACTTTCGTGATCTCCACATGGAAGTATTTGCCGGGGCTCCCCATCGCCGGCGGGGTGGCGCCGGTCAAGATAGTGGTTGGATTCAGTATTTCGAATTGGTCATTTCCGGGAGCAATCCAGACTGCCCGTCTATCAAGAATGGGAATGTAGTCTCTGCCGGTGTTGTGTCCGTATCCGAAACGGGCGGGCTCGTAGCCTTTGAGACTCTCGGTCGGATCCACCGTCCTCATGTGCACATACACATCGGTGGATTCGGCGTAGCGCAGGGTTGGCGTGAATTGCAATTTCTCGCCCGGGATCACATGGATCGTGTCGGTGGCGAAGTAGACCTCGTTCTGTTGGGCGTGAGCGTCAGGGACTGTGCCGGCCAGCGCCAGCACCATCACGGCGAAGGTCAGCCCCGGGAGGGTGAGTCGCCGATGTACCGGTCCCCGGGAGTTGGGAATTATAGTAGAGAGGGTCTTGCTTAGGCGGCTCTCAATAGCGGCCATAATTTAAAGACGTTTATAGGAACAGTAAAGACCGTGAAGGGGGTTTTGTAATCATCGGTCCTGAATACGGGGGTGGCGATCCCGGGACCAAGATGAAGGCACCGATTTTGCTTGCTTTATCCTAACCCGCGCTGTGTGTGATAGCCCGGATTTCCAGGCTACACGCTTTCCAAGCGTTCCGACATTGGAGCGAACGAAACCCTTGTTCTGAGCGAAGCAAAGGAACTCGCGAAAGAACTTCCTGCCCTCCTTCCCTCTTGTCGAGTTACATGGATCAATCCCTTGACGTCAGCAGAGAGATGCTGAGGGACAAGCCTCTTGCGGTATATCTCGGCTTGAGATATGCTGATCTCGTGCACATCATTTCGCGCAAAGCTCTTCAGGCGTTTTGGGTACAGCATCGCGACAGTGAGGAGCCTCTGGGCCGCTGGTTCAAAATTATGCGGCAAACGCGATTTCGCAACTTTACGGCACTACGCCGTACGTTTCCTTCGGCTGATAAGGTTGGAGAGTATGTCGTGTTCAATATTGCCGGGAACAAGTACCGTCTGATTGCATCCCTGCACTTCAATCGGGGAAAGGTGTACATTCGCCACGTACTGACGCACCAAGCTTATGACCGCGGAGGATGGATGACATGAATGCCATAAGCCCACAGATTCAGCGATCCTGGCCCCACGTGAGCGACTTGTTCAAGATTCGCAACGAACAGGATTATGATGTGGCCGTGGAGCACCTCAATACTCTCCTTGATGAGGTAGGCACCGATGAGCGGCATCCGCTCTATTCTCTGCTGGATACGCTCGGCACCGTGCTGCACGCCTGGGAGGAACAACACCACGCGATGCCGGAATGCGGAGGAGCGGATGTGCTGCGATTCTTCATGGCAGAGCACAATCTGACCCAGTCGGACTTGCCGGAGATCGGGTCCCAAGGGGTCGTTTCGGAGATTCTGAACGGTAAACGGGACCTGAACGTCAGGCAGATTCGCGCCTTATCAAAGCGTTTTGGGGTCTCACCCTCGGTCTTCGTGTAGGCCCAACCAACGGAAACGTGCAGGGACGAAAAACATCGTCTTGTTTTCCCTTTCCCATAGTAGACAAATCGCAGGCGTCGATCAGGCCTGCTGGCGGCATGGAGTCGGGATCGTAAAGGTCGGCGAGTGTGGCGTCAGGATGGGTGGCGCGGGTGGCCTGGGCCAAAAGGGCTGCCGGGTACTGCGGGCATTCCGGCATGCTGCGCCACGGGGGCGGTTCCATGAAGGCCCCGCCGCGGGTTCATCAGGAATCTGGGCCAGCACGGTCTCCCGCCGCCCCCCATCGGCTATCCCCCCGGTTCCCCCCTCACCACTGGGTCGTGACTTCCGGCCCGAAAGGTCCAGGGAGAGGCCCAGGGTCGGGTTGACCCAGGCCAGGCCGCCGCCGACTTCCACCCCGAAGCCGGTCTCGGCATCGCCGCCGTCCTGGCGCATGCCCAGCTCCAGCTTGGGCGTCACATGGCTGCCCCGCGCCAGCGCGGCCTTCCAGCTTCCCTCCAGACCGAGCCGGAAGCGCGTCACGTCGGAATCGGACGCCGCCAGCTCGTGGGTCTTGTCCGAGCTGGTGCGCGCCCAGAGCGAGTCCGAGGTCACCGCCAGTGCGGGACCCGACCCTTCCGCCGGGGGCGCGATCACGTCGCCGCGCAGGCCAGCCGCCGCCATGGTCCAGGAGATGTCGGAGGTGAGGGAACCGCCTACCTCCGGCTCGAGCGTCACGTCGCCGGCGCCATAGCCCACCGCGCCCCAGAGCTTCAGCCGCTCCGAGACCCGGAGCGCGGCATAGGGAACCGCCGCCGTCAGCGACGCCTCCACCTCACCATCGCCCTCCCGCACGGCGCCGCTGCACACGACCCTCCGCGCTTCGGCATCCGAAGGTTGAGGGCAGCCCATGAAATCCGTACCGTTGCCTGCCCCGGACCCCGACCCGCTGTCGGCATAGCCGCCATCCCCGCTGCTCCGCATCAGGGCCAGTCCGGCCAGCCAGTTGCCGCGCCCATAGTCGGCTCCCAGCATGGCCGTGGTGGCCTCGCCGTCGAGCGAGAACGTCCCCTCGCGGCCGTCGAAGCTCGACTGCGCTGCCCGGCCCCAGAAGGCCACGCTGCCGCCCATGCCGTCCTTCTCCCCGGTCGCCGTGAAGCTGCTGCCCAGCAAGGCTTCCCGGGCCGTCATCGAGTAGGACTGCGCCCCGCTGCTGCCGAAAGCGAAGCCATGAGTGTCATGGCCCAATGCCGATCCCGCACCGCCAGCGCCGAAACGGCCGCGGGCGACATCGGTCTGCACCAGCCGGCCAGTGCCGGACAGGCTGCCAGGGGCAGCATTCCCGCTCGCTGCGCCAACCGATCCGTCGGGGCCTGCCTGCGAGCCGGAGGAGCGGGGATCGAAGCCCAGCGCCTGTCCGGCGATGGTGCCCTGCACCCCGGCGTCGCGCGACGCCGCGATGCGCCCGGCTATGCCGTCCAGCGCCTGTTCCGCCGTCGTGCGACCGAAACGCGCCAGCCATGCCGCCGGCATCGGGTCCGAGTTGGTGATGGTGCCCACGGCAACCCCGTCCGCAATCGACACCGACACCCCGGGCGGACCGTTCACGGACGCGTCGAACAGCACCATCTCGAAGGTCTCCGGACCCTCGTCATGGCTGTCGTTGTAGAGGCGGACGTGGATCAGCGTTTCCGTCTGCCCCGGCCTGAACCGGGCCCGCAGCCGCCAGGACCGCTTCCACGCCAGGTAGTCCTGGCCCGCCACGGCCGACACCGGCGTTGAATCCCGCGTCGCGTAGTAGACGACGACCGGCCAGTCCACCGGCTCGCTCAACGTCACCTTGAAATTCCCCGTTATTCCGTTCTCCTTGAGCGTGGCATCGGCAATCGAGATCGTCGGACCCGAGGACGCCGCATCGTTGTCGGACACCGCCACCGTGGCCGCGTTGTCCGGCGATGCCGCCACCGTGTAGCCCGTGCCGGTATCGACAGTTGCCGTGATCGAGCCGTCCGGCTCGTCCGTGCCGTCATCCACCGTGGTGACCTCGAAGGTGGCGCTGCCCGTGACCGGGATGGTGACCGTCCGCGATCCGGTCGCGCCCGAGGCGGCGAAGTCGCCGCTCTGGCCGACGGTCAGGGTCACGTCGAGCGGTGCGGCTGGCACCGGGCTCGCCGAGACCGTGAACGACGCCGAGGCGCCTTCCGCCACTCCGCTGCCGGCGGCGATGCTCACCACCGGCTCGTCATTGTCGCGCACCGCCACCGCGGCGCTGCCCTTGCCCGTGGCCACGGTATAGCCCGTGCCCGTGCCGAGGGTGACGGACACCGAGCCGTCGGCCTCGTCCGCCGCATCGTCCACTGTCGCCACCGAAAGGTCGGCGCTGGTAGCCCCTGCGGTCAGCACCACCGTCCGGCTGCCCGCGCCGGGCGCGGCCAGATACTCGCCACTCTGGGCGACGGTCCAGGTGACCGTGAGGTCGGAGGCCGGAGCCGGGTCGGCCCTGACGGTGAAGGTGGCAGTACCGCCCTCTTCCACGGCGGACCCCGCCGAGAGGCTCAGTCCGGGGGTGCCGGGCGTGCCGGGCGTGGCCGGCTGGACCTCAGCCGGTTCCGGCTGTTCCTGCGGTGCCGCCGCCAGGCATTGGAGCGCCGGCGCCACCGGCGCCCAGCGCTGCAGGCCGCGGTCCGCCTGCGCCTGCGCCTCGGCAACGGTCATCGGGTGGTTGCTGTAGCTGTTCTCCTCCCCGAAGGCGGCCAGCACCCGGCTCCAGCGCTCGACATGGCCCGGCGACGTCCGCCAGGTCTCGCCCGCAGCCTTCTGGGCGTCGGCCAGCAGGGCGTCGGAGACGCAGGCGGGTGTCTCAGCCTGCGCCGCCTGTGCGTCTTGTTGCGGCGAGCCCTGTCCGCCGCCGACGGTTAGTGTGGTGTCTGGTTAATACGCGTCATAATCTGCGGAGGATTTTTTGTCGTCGGCAAGGCGCGATGACGAGCAGTGGCGGGTACCACGCGAGGAAGAGCAACGCAGCCGACGGCGAAAAAGACCCGCAGTTTATGACGCGAATTATCCAGACACCAGCGGGTCGCGCGCCTCAACCCGCCCGAGGAGTGGATCGTCGCCGAGGTTCCCGAGCTTCGCATCGTGGACGACGAACTGTGGCAGGCCGCGAAGGCCCGGCAGGGGGAAATCTTCGAGAAATACGCCACGTCCATCGCGGCCACGCGCGCGGCTCATGCCAACCGCCTCAACAGCACCCATCGTCCCCGCTACCTGCTGTCGGGCCTGTTCAAATGCCGCGTGTGCGGCGGTTCCTACGCCAAGCGCGGCCAGGACCGCCCGATTTGAACCCCCTGACGGATCGTGTTAACGCAACTCCGATGGCGCGATATCGAGTAGCGGTGGACACCGGAGGAACCTTCTCCGACTTCGTTTTTTTCAACGAGGACAGCGGCGAGATCAGCATCACCAAGGTGCCGTCGACCCCCAGGGAGCCGTTCCAGGCGGTGCTCAACGGGGTCCAGGAGCTGCTCGACCAGGGCGTCCCGGCCGGGGACGTCAGCTTCTTCTCCCACGGCACCACCGTGGGCACCAACGCGCTGCTGGAGGAGAAGGGGGCGGTCACCGGGCTGCTGGTCACCGAGGGTTTCCGCGGCATCTACGAGGTCATGGAGCAGAGCCGGGGCTACGGTCCGGTCACCTACGACCTCTTCTTCGAGAAACCCCGCCTGCTGGCCACTCCTTACACCACCGAGGAGGTCCGCGAACGGGTGGATTTCCAGGGCAACGCGCTGACGCCGGTGGACCCGGAGCAGGCGGCGGAAGCGGTCCGCCGGCTCAAGGCCAAGGGCGTCGAGTCCGTGGCCGTGTGCTTTCTCTTTTCCTTCCTGAATCTGGACCACGAACTGGCCATCAAGAAGATCATGGCCGAGGAATTCCCGGAGGCGAGCCTGTCGCTCTCGTGCGAAGTGCTGCCGCAGATCCGCGAGTTCTACCGCATGAGCACCACGGTGATCAACGCATACATCGCGCCCGTGATGAGCCGCTACCTGGGTCTTCTGGAGGACCGCCTGCGGGAGATGGGCGTGGCTACGCCGCAGCTCTATATCATGCAGTCCAACGGCGGCGTCTCCACCTTCAAGACTTCGGCGCGCATCCCCGTGGCCACGGTGCTCTCCGGCCCCGCGGGGGGCGTCATCTCGTCCCTTGGCGCCAGCGGCAAGGTCGGCATCGACAACATCATCACCTTCGACATGGGCGGCACCAGCTGCGACGTGGCGCTGATCCACCAGGGCCGCCCGGTGGTCACCACCCAGGGACGCATCAGCCAGCGGCCCATCAGCCTGCCCATGCTGGATATCCACACGGTGAGCGCGGGCGGCGGCACCATCGCGCGCATCGACTCGGTGGGGGCGCTCCAGGTGGGACCCGACAGCGCCGGCGCCGACCCCGGCCCCATCTGCTACGACCGGGGCGGCGAAAATGCCACCGTCACCGACGCCAACGTCATCCTGGGGGTGCTGGACCCCGACCACTTCCTCGGCGGGCGCCTCACCCTCGACAAGGCCAAGGCAGAATCGCTGGTGGAGGAGAAAATAGCCAAGCCGTTGGGACTAAGCCTCCACGAGGCCGCGGACGGCGTTCTCCGGATCATCAACGTCAAGATGGAGGAAGCCATCAAGGCGGTGTCGTCGCAGCGCGGCTACGACATCCGGGAGTTCACCCTGGTGGCCTTCGGCGGCGCCGGCCCCATGCACGCCGGCCGGCTGGCGCTGGACCTGGGCATCCCGACGCTGCTGGTGCCGCTCACGCCGGGAGTCAATTCCGCCCTGGGGCTGCTCATGTCGGACGTGAAGCACGACCACGTGCGCTCCAAGCTGGCGCCCATGCAGGAGCTGGAGCCGGACGACATCAACACCTTGTTCGACCAGCTCATGGGGCAGGCGCGCGAGGAGTTGTCCGGAGAGGGGTTCTCGGACGGGGACATCGTGCTGACGCCCTACCTGGACCTGCGCTACGCCGGGCAGGGCTACGAGTTGACCGTGCCCTGCCCGTACCCGCCGCTGAAGCCCGAGGACATGGAGCTGGCGCAGCAGCGCTTCCACGAGGTCCACGAACAGGCCCACGGCCACAAGGCCGAGTCCGAGCCGGTGGAGCTGGTGAGTGTGCGGCTGGTGTCCGAGGGGCGCGTGCCACAGACCCGGCTGTCGCCGTTCACGGCCACCGGAGCGAGCGTGGACCAAGCCCGTACCGGAGAACGGCGCATCTACTTCGGCCGTGACCTGGGCTTCCGGGATTGCGCCATCTACGACCGCGACCGCCTGGAACCGGGGCACACGCTGGCAGGCCCCGCGGTGGTGGAGCAGATGGACACCACCACGGTGATCCACCCCGAGCAGCAGGCGCGGGTGGACGATTACAGGAACCTGATCATCACGGTGAAGGGGTAACGGAGCAGACCATGACACATCCGGAATCCAGCGCGGCAAACCCGGCCTCCGCGGACCCCATCACCCTCCAGGTAATCCAGGCGCGGCTGGCGGGCATCGTGCAGGAGATGCAGAACTCGCTCTTCCGCACCGGGTTCTCCACCATTATCCGCGAGTCCCAGGATGCGAGTTGCGCGCTTCTCACCTGCGACGGCGAGGTGGCGGCCCAGCACGTGGTGCTGCCGCTGCACATGGGAGCGTTCCCGGCCTGCGCCCAGGGGGTGCTGCGCAATTATCCGCCGGAGGACATCCACGAGGGCGACGCCTACATCACCAACCACCCCTACCTTGGCGGCAGCCCCCACGCCCCGGACATGTGCGTGATGACGCCGATCTTCTTCGACGGCGAATGGGTGGGTTTCTCCGCCACCATGGCCCACAAGAGCGACATCGGCGGGCCGGTGCCGGGGAGCTGCTGGAGCCAGGCCCGGGAGGTGTACCAGGAGGGGCTCCAGGTGCCGCCGGTGAAGTACATCGACCGATTCCGGACCAGCAAGGACATCGAGGAGATCATCGGCTGCAACAGCCGCACCCCGGAGCTGGTGGTGGGCGACATCCGCGGGCAGGTGGGGGCGGCGCGCCTGGGCGAGCGGCGTTTCGGCGAGATGATGGCCAAGTACGGCCGGGAGACCGTACTGGCCTGCTACGACCGCCTGTTCCAACTCACCGAGGAGCGGGTGCGCAAGGAGATCTCGACCTGGCCGGACAGCAACGCCGAGGGCGAGCGCTTCCTGGACAGCGACGGCATCGACCTGGACAAGCCAGTGCGCATCCGGGTGCGCATCGACAAGAAGGGCGACGGGCTCTTGTTCGACTTCACCGGCAGCGCCGACCAGACCCGCGGCCCGGCCAACATCCGGCCGTCGGTGGTGCGGGCGGCGTGCTCCTACTGCCTCACGGCCCTCACCGACCCGGCGCTTCCCACCAATCAGGGCTTGGCCCGGGTTGTGGAGGTCAACTGCCCCGAGGGGAGCGTGCTCAACCCCCGCTTCCCGGCGCCGGTGAACACCTACAACCCCACGGTCCACGCCCTGGTGGAGGCCCTGTTCGAGGCCCTGAGCCGGCTCACCCCGGTCAAGAAGATCGCCGACGGCTGCGCCAGCCGCTCCATCATCATCGGCGGCAGGAACGAGAAGACCGGCCGCAGCTACGTCCAGTACGAGATCTTCGGCGGCGGTTCCGGCGCCCGCACCGGCAAGGACGGCGTGTCCGGCACCAACGTCAACCAGTCCAACGCCCGCATCGCCCCCATCGAGATCATCGAGTCCGAATTCTCCACCCGGCTGCGGCGCTTCGAGCTGGTGCGCGACTCCGGCGGCGCCGGCCGGTTCCGCGGCGGCCTGGGCTTCGTCCGGGAGTACGAGTTCCTGAACCCCGAGGGCCGGTTCTCGCTCCGCTCCACCAAGCACGTAGTGGCGCCCAAGGGCGTCGAAGGCGGCGGCAACGGCCGCACCGGCAAGGGCATCCTCAACCCCGGCTCGCGGGAAGAACGGGAAATCCCCTCCCGGTGCTCGGATGTCGCCGTGCGCCAGGCCGACGTCTTCCGTCTGGAGACCCCCGGAGGCGGCGGCCTCGGGGAGCCGCTGGAACGGGATGCCGAAGCCGTGATGCGGGACGTGAAGAACGGCTACGTGTCGGCGGAGAAAGCGCTGGACGTGTACGGCGTGGCGGTGGAGGACGCGGACGGTGGTTTCGTGCTGGACAAAGCGCGGACGGCGACCGTGCGGCGGGAACGGGCGCGGGTTGGTGGAAATCACTGACGGGGACATGGCACCGCCCCTCGAACTCGTGGCGCCCGACCCCATCACCGTGCAGGTCATCCGCGCGGCCATGGACGGCATCGTCCAGGAGATGCAGACATCGCTGTTCCGCACGGGCTTCTCCACCATCATCCGCGAATCCCATGACGCCAGTTGCGCCATTCTGAACTCCCGGGCCGAGGTCATCGCGCAACACGTGGTGTTGCCGCTGCACATGGGGGCCTTCCCAGCCTGTGCGGAAGGACTCCTCGAACGGTTTCCACCGGACGAGTTGCGGGAGGGCGACGCCTACATCGTCAACCACCCCTACCGCGGCGGCAGCCCTCATGCGCCAGACATGGGTGTGCTGACACCGGTCTTCTACCAGGGTGAGTGGGTCGGCTTCTGCGCCAGCATGGCCCACAAGAGCGATATCGGCGGCACCGTGCCCGGCAGCGGGTCGGGTACGGCGCGGGAGATCTTCCAGGAAGGCCTGCATCTGCCGGCGGTGAAGTTCATGGACGCAGGCCGGCCGGTGCCCGAGCTGGAATGGTTCATCCACGCCAACAGCCGCACGCCGGAAGTGGTGGTGGGCGACATCCGCGGCCAAGTGGGCGCCAACCGGCTCGGCGAACGGCGCATGGCCGAGTTGCTGGAAAAGTACGGCAAGACCACGGTCACGGCCGCCACCGAGGAGCTGGCGGGCCACGCCGAGCTGCGGCTGCGGCAGGTCATCGCCTCCTGGCCCAACGGCCGCTACCACGGCGAGGCGTGCGTCGACAACGACGGCATCGACCTTGACAGGCCCGTGCGCATCCGCGTCACCGTGGAGAAGTCCGGCGACCGCATCCTGTTCGACTTCTCGGAATGCAGCCCCCAGACCACCGGCCCGGCCAACATTCGGCCGCCGCTGGTGCGGGCGTGCTGCTACTACTGCCTCATCGCCCTCATCGATCCCTTCCTGCCCATCAACCAAGGCTTGGCGCGGGTGGTGGAAACGCGCTTCCGGCAAGGCACCGTGGTGTGCCCCGACTTCCCCGCCGCGGTGAACGCCTACATGCCCACCGCGCTGGTGGTGGCCGAGGCCGTGCTCCAGGCCATGGGCGCCCTGGTCCCCCACAAGACCATCGCCGAGGGCTCCGGCAGCGGCGCCATCGCCCTGGGCGGCCGCGCCCGTGACGGCAAGCGCAGCTACGTCCAGTACGAAATCTTCGCCGGCGGCGTCGGTGGGAGAAACGGCAAGGACGGCGCCTCCGCCACCTCCTTCCACCTGAGCAACGGCAAGATCGCCCCCGTGGAGATCATCGAGTCCGAGTTTCCCACCCGCGTGGAGCGGTTCGAGCTCCTGCCCGATTCCGGCGGCCCCGGCCGACACCGCGGCGGCCTCGGCTTCGTCCGCGAGTACCGCATCCTCCAGGACGAAGTCCGCTTCTCCATGCGCACCGACAAGCACGCCCTCGCCCCCCAGGGCATCGCCGGCGGCCACCCCGGCGGCACCGGCGCCTGCATCATCAACCCCGGTGCCGACGAGCGCCGCATGCCGTCGCGCTTCGGCGACCAGCGACTCAAGAGCGGCGACGTGCTGCGGGTGGAGCGGCCGGGCGGCGGCGGCGTGGGTGAAGCCTTCGAACGCAGTCCGGAGGCGGTGCTGGAAGATGTGCGGCAGAGGTACGTGTCGGTGGAGAGGGCACGGAGTGACTACCGGGTCGTGGTGCGTCCTCACAGAAGCGAGATCATGCTGGATCCAGACGCGACCGGAGAGCTGCGCGGCAAACGGAACCCCGGTGCGGGTTAGCCATGACGGCAGTCTTGGTAGATCGTCTTACCGGCGGCTAACCGCCTCGAACAGATGCAACTGCGGTGTCTTGCCGTTGTCGTCCGCCAGCACGGGGTAGTTGGCGGTGAAGCAGGCGTCGCAGTAGCCTGCGTCGCTGCCCTTGAAGAAGGCGTAGAGACCTTCGCGGCTCAGGTAGGCAAGGGTATCGGCGCCGATGAAGTCGCGAATGCCGTCGACGGTGTGGAGGGAGGCGATGAGTTCCTTGTGGGTGGGGGTGTCGATGCCGTAGTAGCAGGGGCTGACGGTGGGGGGGGAGCTGATGCGGACGTGGACCTCGGTGGCTCCCGCCTCGCGCAGCATGCGGATGATCTTCTGGCTGGTGGTGCCGCGGACGATGGAGTCGTCCACCACCACCACGCGCTTTCCCTGAAGCACCTCGCGCATGGCGTTGAGCTTGATCTTGACGCCGAAGTTCCGGATGTGTTGCTGCGGCTCGATGAAGGTGCGGCCGACGTAGTGATTGCGGATCAGGGCGAGATCCAGCGGAATGCCGGACTGTTCGGCGTAGCCGATGGCCGCGGGCACTCCCGAGTCGGGCACCGGCGTCACGATGTCGGCGTCGATGTGACTCTCGCGTGCGAGCTGGCGGCCCAGTTCCTTGCGGTACTGGTAGACGCTGTGGCCGAAGACGTTGCTGTCGGGCCGGGCGAAGTAGATGGACTCGAAGATGCAACGGGCCGGAGCGCTCACCGGGAAGGGCTTGAGGGACTCCATGCCGCCACCGCTGAAGACCAGCACTTCGCCCGGCTCCACCTCGCGTACGTACTCGGCCTCGATCAGATCCAGCACACAGGTCTCCGACGCCACCACCCAGGCGGCCGGATTCCCGGACCCTCGGAACCGGCCCACGATGAGCGGCCGGAACCCTACGGGGTCGCGGGCGGCGATCATGAGATGGTTGGTAAGGAACACGAGGGAGTAGGAACCCTTGACCCGGTGGAGCGCGTCGATGATGCGGTCCGTCAGGGTCTTCTCCCTGGAGGTGGCGATCAGGTGGACGATCACCTCGGTGTCGGAGGTGGACTGGAAGATGGAGCCGGACTCCTCAAGCCGCTGCCGGAGCTCGTTGGCGTTGATCAGATTGCCGTTGTGGGACACGGCGATGGGACCGTCGGCATATTCCACCACGAACGGCTGGGCGTTCTTGATGTCGGTGTCGCCGCTGGTGGAATAGCGGTTGTGCCCGATGGCCGAGGCGCCGTGGAGGTTCTTGATGATGTCCTCCTTGAAGACGTCCGCCACCAGACCCATCTGGCGGTGGGAGATGAGGACATCGCCGTTGGAGGACACGATGCCGGTGGATTCCTGGCCCCGGTGCTGCAGGGCGTAGAGCCCCAGGTACGCCATGTTGGCGGCTTCGGGGTGGCCGTAGACGCCCACCACGGCGCACTCTTCATGGAATTTGTCGAACATCATATCCTGCCTGGGAAAGCGCCATGCGGGGCACTCGCTTTCCGTTCCCGAGCCTGCGGGTCACTTAACACACCGTTCCAGGGCCGTCGACCAGATGCGGCGCAACCGTTGCACCGGCGCGCGCACTTGATCGTTGATGGACAAGAATTCCCCGCCCACCTGGCCGATGACCGCGATGGCCGCCTTCTCCCGCGCCGCGATGTCCCGCAACCCGCCGTAGTCCTTCTCCTTCAGGGATACGACGATGCGCGAATGCGATTCGCCGAACAACAGCGTGTCCGCGCGTCCGCGTTGTTCCGTCTCGATGACCGCTCCGATGCCGGGCGGGTCCGGATGTGAGATGCAGCAGTCCGCCAGGGCCACGGCAAGCCCACCCTCGGAAACGTCGTGGGCCGACGCGAGCAGCCCCCGTTCCACCGCCACCCGGCAGGTCCGCTGGACGCCGCGCTCCAGGGCCAGATCCACAGCCGGGGGTTTGCCCGCCACCTGCCCGTGCACGACCTTGAGGTACTCGCTGCCGCCCAGCTCGTCGCGGTTGACGCCCAACAGCGCCACCAGATCACCTTCGTCCTTGAACCACGGGGTGGCGGTGCGGGTCACGTCCTCCAGCAGGCCCACCATGGCCACCGTGGGCGTGGGGTGGATGGAGACCCCGTCGGTCTCGTTATAGAAGCTCACGTTGCCGCTCACCACCGGGACTTCCAGCGCCAGGCACGCCTCGCGCATGCCCTGGATGGCCTGGGAGAACTGCCACATGACGTCCTCCCGCTCGGGATTGCCGAAGTTGAGGCAGTCCGTGAGCCCCAGCGGCGTCGCCCCCACGCACGACAGGTTCCGCGCCGCCTCCGCCACCGCGGTCATGCCGCCCACGCGGGGGTCGAGGTAGCAGTAGCGGGCGTTGCAGTCCACGGTGAGGGCCAGTCCCTTGGCGGTGCCCTTGACGCGGATCACCGCGGCGTCGGCGCCTGGCGCCAGCACCGTGTTGCCGCGCACGTAGTGGTCGTACTGGCGGTAGACCCACTCCCGGGAAGCCAGGTTCGGCGAATCCAGCAGTTGCTCCAGGACGCGCGTCATGCTCTCGGGCCGCGGCAACGCGTCCACGTTGAGACGTTGTATCTCATCCTGGCGCGGAGGACGTTTGGCCGGCCGGTCGTACGCCGGCGCGGCGTCCGTGAGGGCGGCCACCGGGATGTCGGCCACTGGACGGCCCGCCGACAGCACCCGGAACACGGGCTCGTCGATGACCCGGCCCAACACCACGGCGTCGAGGTCCCAGCGCCGGAAGACCGCCAGCACCTCCGGCACCGACTCCGGGTGCGCCACCAACAGCATGCGCTCCTGGGACTCGGACAGCAGGATCTCGTAGGGGGTCATGCCCGGTTCTCGCAGCGGCACGCGGGACAGCTCCAACTCGACGCCGGAGCCGGCCCGCCCGGCCATCTCCACCGCGGAGCTAGTAAGGCCCGCGGCGCCCATGTCCTGGATGCCCACGATGGCGTCGGTCCGCATCAGTTCCAGGCAAGCCTCGATGAGGAGTTTCTCGGTGAAGGGATCACCGACCTGAACCGTGGGGCGGCGCTGCTCGGTTTCGTCGGAAAAGGACTCCGACGCCATGGTGGCGCCGTGAACGCCGTCCCGCCCGGTCTTGGAACCCACGTACACCACCGGGTTGCCGGCGCCCCGAGCCTTGCCGGTGAACAGACGGTCCCGCTCCGCCAGGCCCAGCGTGAACGCATTCACCAGGATGTTGGCGTCGTAGCACTCGTCGAAATAGACTTCGCCGCCCACGGTGGGCACGCCGACGCAATTGCCGTAGCCGCCGATGCCGCCCACCACGCCGTTCACCAGATAAGGGGTCCTGGAATGGCGCGCGCTGCCGAAGCGCAGTGAGTTGAGGCTGGCGATGGGGCGCGCTCCCATGGTGAAGACATCGCGCAGAATGCCGCCCACGCCGGTGGCCGCGCCCTGGAAGGGCTCGATGAAGGACGGGTGGTTGTGGCTTTCCATCTTGAACACGACGGCCAGGCCATCGCCGATGTCCATGACGCCGGCGTTCTCGCCGGGACCGTGGATGACTCGGGGGCCTTCGGTGGGAAGCTGCTTCAGGTGCGTGCGCGAACTCTTGTAGCTGCAGTGCTCCGACCACATCACCGAGAAGACGCCCAGCTCGGTCAGGTTCGGCGCACGTCCCAGAAGCCGCAGAATCTCCGCGTACTCCGGGTCGGTCAGGCCGTGGGCGCGCACCACCTCGGCGGTGACGGGCGCGGTCTCAGGATTCGTTGCGTCGCTCATGGGTCTACCCGGGAGTCTGCCGGATCCATCAGGAATCCGATGCGGGCGGGGAAATGGACTTGTGAATGGGCCTCCGAAAGGGCTTGCGGTTGGAGTTTCGTCCAATTGTACCCATGTTCTCCTCGAACCCGCCCGAAACCATCCTCTGCCTCGCGCTCCGATTCGACAAGCCCGACAGACTCCCAGGAGCCTGCGGCGCAGGCTCCTGGCGGGGTGGGTCACGAATGCGGCCTTGAGGCGTCCCAGGCCGGCAGTGGCAGCCTCACGCGCCGTTCCGCCGCCGGACATCGGCGGCCATGGAGGAGAAGATGGTCAGGCCGCCGGCGCCTCCGAGCAATTTCTCCGCGGCATCCTCGGGATGCGGCATCAGGCCGAAGACATTGCGCCCCCGGTTGCACACGCCAGCGATGTTCTCCGCCGAGCCGTTGGGATTGGCCGCGCCGGAGGGCCGCCCGGCCGCGTCCACGTAACGCAGCAGCACTTGTCCGTGAGCGCGCAATTCCTTGAGGGTGGGGGCGTCCGCGTAATAGCGGCCTTCACCGTGCTTGACCGGCATCTCCAGCAGAGTGCCGGCTTCGGCCGTGCAGGTAAAGGGCGCCTGGGCGTGTTCCACGCGCAGGGTCACGCGCCGGCACACGAAGCGCAGGGACTCGTTGCGCGTGAGGGCGCCGGGGAGCAGTCCGGCCTCGCACAGGATCTGGAAACCGTTGCAGATGCCGAGCACAAGGCCGCCGGCCGCGGCGAAGTCGACGATGCCCCGCATCACCGGCGCGAACCGTGCCATGGCGCCGGCGCGCAGGTAGTCGCCGTAGGAAAAACCGCCCGGCAGGACCACGCCGTCACACTGGCCGTCGAATGGGTCGTTGTGCCACAGGGTACGCACGTCATGGCCGAGCACGTGGCGCAGACAATGGACGACATCGTCGTCGTCGCAGGAACCAGGAAAGACCGCCACCCCCCAACGCATGATCCTGGCGTCCCGCCGCTAGACCGCTGCGACCTCGAAGCGGTAGTCCTCGATGACCGGGTTGGCGAGCAGTTTCTCGCACATGCGCCGCGCCTGCCGCTCGGCGTCCTCGACCTCGGCGACATCCAGGCGCAGCTCCAGGTACTTGCCCACGCGCACTTCCCTGACGGCGCCGAACCCGAGGCTGTGGAGGGAGTTCTCCACGGCCTTCCCCTGGGGATCGAGGACGCCTTCCTTGAGGGTTACGAAGACTTTGACGAGCATCGTAAAAACCGCGTCCCACAAGACCTGGATTCCCGCCCCCGATCAGGGGCGAGGATGAACTTGCACGGGAATGACCGGTGTGCGGGGTGCACCGCCGACTACCCGCCGGTGACCCGGCGGCATACTTCCTGGTAGGCTTCCTCGACGCCGCCCAGGTCGCGGCGGAAGCGGTCCTTGTCCATCTTTTCCAGGGAGCCCTTCTGCCAGAAACGGCAGGTGTCGGGGCAGATCTCGTCGGCCAGGACGATCTGTCCGTCGCGCTTGCCGAACTCGAGCTTGAAGTCCACGAGGATCAGGTCGCGTTCGTCGAAGAACGCCTTCATCAACTCGTTGGTGCGGAAGGTCAGACGCTTGATCTCCTCCAGCTCCTGCGCCGTGGCGTAGCCCAACGCGAGGATGTGGTAATCGTTGATGATCGGATCATCGAGCTCGTCGCACTTGTAGCAAAACTCCAGGATGGTGGTGGACAGGGACTGCCCCTCCTCCAGGCCCAGGCGCTTGGCCATGCTGCCGGCCACGATGTTCCGGATGATCACCTCGATGGGGAGCATGTCCAGCTTCCACACCAGCATCTCCCGGTCGTTGAGCCGATCGAGGAAGTGTGTGGGCACGCCGTTGGCTTCCAGGTGCTTGAACAGCACCTCGGAGATGGCGTTGTTGACGACTCCCTTGGAGGTGACGCTGCCCAGTTTCTTCTTGTTGAAGGCGCTGGCGTCGTCCTTGAAATACTGGATCATCCTGGCGGGATCGTCGGTGGTATAGAGCTTCTTCGCCTTGCCTTCGTACATGAACTCACGCTTTTCCATGGCTCTCCTCGTGCGCCCTGCGGGCGCGGTTTGAATCCAGTGTCCTGTAAATCCGCCCTTCAGGCCGCGCCGAATACCCGTTCAAAGATGGCGTCCACGTGCCGGAAACAGTTCTTGAGCTGCCAGACCTCGTCGATCTCGCCAAGGCTCAAGTGCTCCGTGACCGTGGCATCCTCCAGCAATTGCTGCTTGAGGTCCTTGCCCTCCTTGGCCGCCACGAGGCCGTGCCGCTGGACCACCTTGTAGGCCTCGTCCCGCGCCATTCCCTTCTCCACCAGGCGCAGCATCACGCCTTGCGAGAACACCGCGCCGCCGCTCAGCGCGAGGTTGCGCTCCATGTTCTCGGGGTAGACGCACAGACCGCGGATGACGCGGGTGAAGCGGTGCAGCATGAAGTCCACCAGGATGGTGGCATCGGGACCGATGACCCGTTCCACCGACGAGTGGCTGATGTCGCGTTCGTGCCACAGGGCGACGTTCTCCAGGGCCGACACGGAATACGACCGCACCAGGCGGGCAAGACCGCTGACGTTCTCCGAGAGGATCGGGTTGCGCTTGTGCGGCATGGCGGACGAACCCATCTGGGTCGCGGCGAAGGGTTCCTCGGCTTCCAGCACCTCGGTGCGCTGGAGGTGGCGAACCTCCACGGCGAACTTCTCGATGGAGCTGGCCAGCACGGCCAGGACGCTGAAGAAGAAAGCGTGGCGGTCACGCTGAATGATCTGGTTCGACGCCGGGTCGGGCGTGAGGCCCGCGGCCTTGCACACGTAGGCTTCCACCTCCGGGGGCACCTGCGCATAGGTGCCCACCGCGCCGGATACGATGCCGCAGCACACGTCCGCCACGGCGCTCTCCAGGCGCGCCAGATTGCGGCCCATCTCTTCGTGCCACAGGGCCAGCTTGAGGCCAAAGGTGATGGGCTCGGCGTGGATGCCGTGGGTGCGCCCCATCATGGGCGTGTCCTTGTACCGGTACGCCTGGTCCCGCAACACCGACATGAACGTGCGCACGTCTTCCAGCAGGAGCGCGCTGGCGTCCTTGAGCTGCAGCGAGAACCCCGTGTCCATGACGTCGGACGAGGTCATGCCCACGTGCACGAAACGGGCGTCGTCGCCGATGGACTCGGCGAGGCAACGCAGGAAGGCGATGAGCTCGTGGTGCACCTCGCGTTCGATCTCGCGGATGCGCGCGACATCGAAACGCGCGTTTCGCCGGATGCGCGCGGGCGCGTCACGGGGCGCCTTGTCCAACTCGGCCAGCGCTTCGGTGGCCAGCACCTCCACCTCCAGCCACTTGGCGAAGCGGTTCTCCTCGGACCAGATCCGCGCCATCTCGGGGCGTGTGTAGCGTTCGATCATGTTGCGCGTTCGAGTTTCCGTCCCTCGACATCCCTCGCGCTTCGGCAAGCTCCCAGGACTCGCCACGCTCAGGACGAACGGACAGAATTGCCGCGGTAGCGACTGCTCAAGGTTCCTTCACCCTGTCAGCCGGGTTCGCGGTTCCCGGTTGCTGTGCGCCGGTGTGCCCGAAGCCGCCGGCGTCTCGGGTGGAGGCGGGCAGTTCGTCCACTTCCTCCAGTTGCACTCGCGGGACACGCTGCACCACCATCTGGGCGATGCGGTCGCCGTGGCGGATGGTCGCCGGCTCCGTGCCCAAGTTGATGATGGCGAGCTGCACCTCGCCACGGTAGTCCGCGTCGATGGTGCCGGGGCTGTTCACCAAGGTAACGCCACGCTTCAGCGCCAGTCCGCTCCGGGGACGGATCTGACCCTCGAAACCCGGCGGCAACGCCAGCGCGAAGCCCGTAGGTATCAAGGCCCGCTCCAGCGGGGCAAGTTCGACCTCATCCTCCACCGCGGCTGCCAGGTCCAGCCCGGCCGAGCCCTCGGTCATGTAGCGCGGCAGGGGAACGGAGGCTTTGCCGTCCCTCACCCGCCTGATCTGGACCTTGACGTCGGCCATGGCGCCGTGCGTTTGCCCTTCCCCGCTCATGGATTCCCGCCTGCGCGGGAATGGCGATTCGAAACGTCCCGGTACGATTTCGCGCGCGCCCTTCGGGGATGCCGGGTCCGCCGCCGCTGCAACTGCCGCCCGCCAGCACGTCAGGGATTGGCGACCGCCGCCTCGGGGTCGGTGCCGCCGAACCCGACCCCGTCGACGCTGTGACCTTCCAGGTCGCCGAGCAGGGTGGCGGTCAGGACGCCGGGAACGAACCACTCCTGGGCGAGTTGGGCCACGGCTTCCAGCGTGACATCGCGCACGCCACGGGTGATCTCGTCCACGGAAACTTGCTCGCCCCGGTGCATTTCGCACCGGGTCATGTGCGTCATCCACGAGTCCGCGGACTCAAGGCCCAGCAGCGTGTTGCCGACGAGCTGCTCACGCGCCCGCGCGAGTTCCTCCTCGGTCACGTCACCCGCGGCCACCTTGGCCATTTCGCCGGCGGCGAGGTCGATGACTTCCCGCGTCCACTCCGCTTTGGTGCCGACATAGACGCCGAGGTAGCCAGTGTCGCGGTAGGGGGACAGGAACGAATAGACCGAGTACGCCTTGCCGCGCCGCTCGCGTATCTCCTGGAACAGGCGCGAACTCATCCCGCCCCCGAGCAACGTATTGAGTACGTGCGCCACGTACATGCGCGGGTCGCCGTGCGCCAACGCGGGCACTCCCAGGCAAATGTGCACTTGTCCGAGCTTGCGCGGATGATGGTGCAGGCCGCAACGGGCGTCCGGCGGCGCCGCCCGGCCCTGCAACGGCTTGGCCTGCAGCGCGCCAAAGGCGCCGCCCACGGCGTCCACCAGAACGGCGTGCGCCAGATTCCCGGCGCCGGCGATGACGATCCGTCCGGGCAGATAACGCTCTGTCATGAAGCCCAGGAGATCGTCCCGGGTGAAGCCGGAAACCGTGTCCACTTCGCCGGAGACCGGTCGAGCCAGCGGATGATCGCCGAAATAGTCGAGGCTGAACAGATCGTGGACGAAGTCCTCGGGGTTTTCATCCGCCGAGGCGATCTCCTGAAGGATGACGGTGCGCTCGCGCTCGATCTCTTCCGGATCGAACGTCGAGTTGAGGAAGAGATCGCTCAGGACGTCGACGGCCAACGGCAGGTGCTCGTCCACCACCTTGGCGTAGTAGCAGGTGTTTTCCTTGCCGGTGAACGCGTTGAGCACGCCGCCCACGGCGTCCATCTCTTCAGCGATCCGTTGCGCGCTGCGGGTCTTCGTGCCCTTGAACAGCAGGTGCTCCAGAAAGTGGGACAGGCCGCCCTGACCGAGCTCCTCATGGCGCGAGCCGTTCTCCACCCAGATGCCCAGGCTCACCGCCCGGGTCCCGGAACGCTGCTCGGTAAGGATCCTGACGCCGTTGTCCAGAACTGTTTTTTCGAACATCGGATGGACGACACTTTCGGCGATGCCATCGCCATGTGGGCACGACTGGGCTGGCGCCCGTGCCCGATCTGTTGGGGAATTGACGCTCCGGCTTGAAGTCCGCCGCTACACCCGTTCGGAGGTCTGCTCTTCCTTCAGAGCCTCCTTGCGGCTGAGCCGGATCTTGCCCTGCCGGTCCACGTCCAGCACCTTCACCATCAACTCGTCGCCCTCGTTGAGCACGTCCCGGACGCGCCGCACATGGTCGTCGGCGATCTGTGAGATGTGCACCAGTCCGTCGGTGCCCGGCAGGATCTCCACGAACGCGCCGAAGTCCATCACCCGCCGCACCGTGCCCTTGTAGATGCGGCCGATCTCCACCTCGGCGACGATGCCCTCGATCATGTCCAGGGCCCGGCGGCTGCCCGCCTCGTCGCTGGACGCGACCGTGACGGTGCCGTCGTCCTGCACGTCGATCTTCGTGCCCGTGGCCTCAACGATGCCGCGGATGACCTTGCCTCCCGGTCCGATGATGTCGCGGATCTTCTCGGGCCGCACCTTGATGGTGGTGATGCGGGGGGCGTGCTGCGAGACCTCCGTGCGCGTCGTCGCCAGCGTGCCGTCCATGATGTCGAGGATGTGCAGGCGGCCTTCCCGCGCCTGGTACAGGGCCTCCTGCATGATCTCGCGGGTGACGCCGCTGATCTTGATGTCCATTTGCAGCGCGGTGATGCCTTCCCGGGTCCCGGCTACCTTGAAGTCCATGTCGCCCAGGTGGTCCTCGTCGCCGAGGATGTCGGTGAGCACCCGCACCTCGTCGCCTTCCTTGATGAGGCCCATGGCGATGCCCGCCACCGGCGCCTTGATGGGAACGCCCGCATCCATGAGCGAGAGGGAACCGCCGCAGACGCTCGCCATGGAACTGGAACCGTTGGATGCCAGGATCTCGGACACCACGCGCAGGGTATAGGGGAACGTGTCCTCGGCCGGGAGCACCGGCACCAGCGCGCGCTCGGCCAGCGCGCCGTGGCCGATCTCACGCCGGCCCGGACTGCGCAGGAACTTGACCTCGCCAGTGCTGTAGGGAGGGAAGTTGTAATGCAGCATGAACTTCTTGAACTGCTCGCCGGTGAGCGCGTCGACGCGCTGGGCGTCGGACGCCGTGCCGAGGGTGGCCACCACCAGCGCCTGGGTTTCGCCACGGGTGAATAGCGCCGACCCGTGGGTGCGCGGCAGCAGATCCACTTCGCAGGCGATGGGACGCACGTCCTTGAGACCGCGGCCGTCGATGCGCTTGCGCTGCACCACGAGGTCCCGGAGCTGAAACTTTTCCAGAGCCTTGAAGGCGCCCTTGACCTCCCGTTCGCGTCCGGGAAACTCGTCCGCGCCCGCCGCCAGGACCCCGCTGCCCACCTCGTCGATGCGGGAGTTGCGTTGCTTCTTGTCGGCGATGCACACCGCCTCCCTGACCTGCGCCTCGGCGCGGTCCCGCACCCAAGCCGTCAAGGACTCGTCCTTCTCCTCCTGGGGCGCCACGCGCTTGGGTTTGCCGAGCTGTTCCCTGAGCTTTTCCTGCAGATCGATGAGCGGCTGGATCGCCTGGTGGCCCTGGAACAGCGCGTCCAGCACGCCCTCCTCGGGCACCATCGACGCGCCCCCTTCCACCATCACGATGCCGTCACGGGTACCCGAAAGGAAGATGTTGACGTCGCAATCCGGAACCTGGCTCTGAAACGGATTCATGACCCACTCGCCGTTCAGGCGGCCCACGCGGACGCCGGCCAGAGGGCCGTTGAACGGGATATCCGATATCTCGATGGCCAGCGAGGCGGCGAACATGGAAACCGCGTCGGTGTCGTTCTCGCCGTCAGCGGACAACACCGTGACGATGATCTGCGTCTCGGCCTTGAGGCCGCCCGCGAACAACGGCCGGATGGACCGGTCGATGAGCCGGCAATTGAGGATTTCCTTTTCCGAGGGGCGTCCCTCGCGCTTGAAAAAACCGCCGGGAATGCGCCCGGCGGCAAAGGTCTTTTCCTGGTAATCGACGGTGAGCGGGAAGAAATCGATATCCTCGCGGATGTCCTTGGAGGCAACCGCGGTGGCGAGGACGACGGTCTCGCCGAAACGCACCAGCGCGGCCCCGTCGGCCTGTTTGGCGACCTTGCCCAAGTCGACGGACAGAGTTCGGCCGCAATAATCCAACTCGATTTTTGTCTGCATAAGTGTACCCTCGAGGGCAGTGGGGGCTGAAGAGAAGAACGCGGGAAGGGACGACAACGGCCGGGCATCCATTGGCGAATTATCGCCGGATACCCAGCCGCTGGATCAAGGTCTGGTACCTCTGAACATCCCTCTTCTTGAGATAATCCAGAAGCCGCCGCCTTTTGCCGACGAGCCTGAGCAGGCCCATCCGCGTGTGATGGTCCTTCTTGTGAGTTCTCAGATGCTCTGTCAGATAATTGATACGGTGGCTATGAATGGCCACCTGAACCTCAGGCGAACCGGTGTCCGAATCGTGGAGTCTGAATTGCCTGATCGTCTCGCTGGTCTGCTCCCGAGCTGATTCCATCTGTACCCTTTTTCTTTCTCCTGTATGTTTGATCTCGTCAGGTTTTTAGCATACTGGCCGCGCACTTGCAAAAGCCGGGCCGGAAAGCGCCCGCACTCATCCGGAACGGTTGAAGACGCGCTGAATCTGCCACCTCCGCACCATCGCCTCCCATCCGATCAACGCCACCAACCCGCCGTCCGCATCCACCACCCGGCGGGTGGTCTCCCCCGGCTCGGGCGTCCCGACACCCGCCAGCGCTCCCTGAAGTCCACGCCTGAGCCCGTCGGCCGCGGCACGGCTCAGAACCGCGCAACCCAGGTGGTCCAGGGCACGGTTCAACGGCACCAGCGGCACGGCAACGCCATCCGGCAGTTCCCTCAAGGCGTCCAGGGTCACGGCATCGTCGATGCGAAACGGACCGGACGCCACCCGGCGCAGACGGCTCAGGTAGCCGCCGCAACCCAGGGCGGTGCCAATGTCCGCCGCCAGGGTGCGCACGTAGGTGCCCTTGGAGCAGGTCATGTCGAACCCCAGCTCCGCCGGCCCCAGCGGTTCCAGACGCGTGATCTCAACCCGGATCTCGCGCGCCTCCCGCGCCACCTCGACACCCTTGCGCGCCAATTCGTAGAGCCGCGCGCCGTCCCGCTTGAGCGCCGAATACATCGGCGGCACCTGACGCAAACGGCCGCTGAACTCCCGCCGCAGGGTTTCAAGCTCCGCAGGACCCGGCCGCGCCGGGTCGCGCCGAACCAGCACCGTGCCAGTGCGGTCCTGGGTGTCGGTCTCGGCGCCGAGCGTGATGACGCCGGTGTACCCCTTGTCCGAGTCCAGGAAGTGCTGTGCGACCTTGGTGGCTTCGTTGACCGCCAGCGGCAGGAGCCCGGATGCGAACGGGTCCAGGGTTCCCAGGTGCCCGACCTTGCGCGCGCCCGTGATATGCTTGGCCGCGGCCACCACCCGCGCCGAGGTTGGGCCCTCCGGCTTGTCTACAAGCAGGATGCCGCTCGTGACCACATGCATGATCGTAAAGTCCCGCCGGCTATGGCTTGGACCGGAGTTGGCCGAGAAGGTCGTCGATGCGCCGGGCACGGTCCGGGGCCTCGTCGTGGACGAACTCGAGGTCGGGAACGAAACGCAGCTTGAGTTCGGCGGCGATCCGGCTGCGGACGAAACCCGTGGCGGCGCGCATGCCCAAAAGCGCCTCGTCCCTGGAGACCCCGCCGTCGCGTACCGTGAAGTAGAGCGTCGCGTGCTTGAGATCCGGGCGCACGTTCGCCCCGGTCAACGTCACCGAAGCGAGCCGCGGGTCGTTGAGCGAGCGCGCCAGCAGCCGCGAGACGAACTCCATGAGCAAGTCGCCCACGCGCTGCGAACGCGGAATGCCTGTCCTTTGACGAATTCTGGCCAATCGCTCGATTCCATGATGTCGTTGGCGCGTCGCGGGCTATTCGTGAAAGACGCGGAGTTCCGTCTCACCCAGTTCCGCCAGACCCATGCCGTTCACGAACTCCGTCACTTCACGCAACGTGGCTTCCACGACTCGCGCATTGCTGCCCGCGGCCGCGAACCCCAGCAACGCTCGCTGCCACGACTCCTGGTCGCCGCACTCCGTCGTGGAAACATTGAACCGATTGGACACGCGCGACTGGACGCGGCGCAGCACGGACCGTTTCCCTTTAAGCGAGTGATTCTCCGGCAGGATCAGCGCAAGCTTGAGGATACCGATCACCATACCGCCATCTGTGAACCCGGGAGCCTGCGTTTCGAAGATACGTGGACCCATCTGTGGGTCCTTCTCGCCGCTGGCTGCGTGACGTCACCTAGGAGCCTGTGCGCTACCGGTCCGCGGAGAGTTGGGCGGCGCCACCGGTATCGGCCCGCATTTGCGCGCGGGTAACAGGGATCTTCTCGAAACCCTCGATCACGTCGCCGACCTTGACGTCCTGGTAACCGTCGATGGCGATGCCGCATTCGTAGCCCGTGCCCACTTCTCGCACGTCATCCTTGAAGCGTTTGAGGCTCGCCAGCCGCCCCTCGTGCACCACCACCTGGTCGCGCAGGAGGCGGACCATGTTGGAACGCTGGATCTTGCCGTCGGTCACGGCGCAGCCGGCGATGGTGCCGACGCCGCGGATGTTGAACACTTCGCGAACCTGCGCGCGGGCGTGGAATTCCTCGCGGTAAACCGGTTCCAGCATCCCTTCCATGGCCGAGCGGATGTCATCGATGACCTCGTAAATGATGGTGTAGAGGCGCAGGTCCACTCCCTGCTGCGACGCCAGGCTCGCGGCCTTGGGCTCGGGCCGGACGTTGAAGCCGATGACGATGGCATTGGATGCGCTGGCCAGCAGGACGTCGCTCTCGGTGATACCCCCCACCGAACCGTGGATCACGCGAATCTTGACTTCGTCGGTGGACACCCGCGTGAGCGCTTCGCCGAGGGCTTCCACCGAACCGTGGACATCCCCCTTGAGCACCACGCGCAATTCCTTGACCTCGCTCGCCTTGATCTGGTCGTAGAACTCCTCCAGGGAGACCTTGCTGGTCTTTGCCAGATCGGCCTCGCGTTGCTGGGTTTCCCGGTATTCGGCCAACTGCCGGGCCGTGGACTCGTCGGTGAGGGCCGAGAACGCCTCGCCCGCCTGCGGCACGCCCTGAAGTCCCAGAATCTCCACCGGGATGGCCGGCGTCGCCTTGTCCACCTTCCGGCCCTGGTCGTCGATCATCGCGCGCACCTTGCCGTGATGTGGCCCGGCGAAGATGGGATCGCCCACCTTCAGCGTGCCTTCCTGCACCAGCACGGTGGAAACCGGACCGCGCCCCCGCTCCAGCTTGGCCTCCACCACCGCCCCCCGGGCGAGCTTGTTGGGGTTGGCCTTGAACTCCAGCAGATCCGCCTGGAGCAACAGCATCTCCAGCAGGTTCGGGATACCTTCGCGGGTCACCGCGGAAACCGGCACGAATACGGTGTCGCCGCCCCAGGCCTCGGGCACCAGCCCGTGGTCGGAAAGGCCGCGCTGCACCCGGTCGGGGTCGGCGTCGGGACGGTCGATCTTGTTCACCGCCACGATGATGGGCACCGCCGCCGCGCGGGCGTGATCCACCGCCTCGATGGTCTGGGGCATGACGCCGTCGTCGGCCGCCACCACCAGCACCACGATGTCCGTGACCTTCGCCCCACGCGCGCGCATGGCGGTGAAGGCTTCGTGTCCGGGGGTGTCGAGGAAGGTCACGCCCCGGCCTTCCACCCGCACGTGATACGCGCCGATGTGCTGCGTGATCCCGCCGGCCTCCGCGGCGGTCACATGAGTGCTGCGAATGGCGTCGAGCAAGGAGGTCTTGCCGTGATCGACGTGTCCCATGATGGTCACCACCGGCGGCCGCGACTCCAGCGCCTCTTCGGGATCCGCCACCTCGTGCTGGCCCTGCAGCGCGGTTTCCACATCAAAGGCCACGTTCTCCACCTGGTAGTCGAACTCGTTGGCCACCAAGGTCGCGGTATCGAAGTCCAGCACCTGATTGATGGTGGCCATCATGCCAAGACCCATGAGCTTCTTGATCACCTCCCCTGCCTTGACGCCCATGGACCTGGCCATATCGCCCACCGTGACCACCTCGGCCACGCGCACCACGCGCTTGCTCGCCTTGGGCACCGTGATCTCGGTCTTGCGCTGTTCCTTGCCCGGCAGGGCGCGCTTCTTCCGCAGCATCCTCCCGCGGGGCGAACGGAACTCCCGTTCCTTGAGCTCGATGACTTCCTGCTTGCGAATGACCCGCTTCTTGCCCTTGCCTCCCTTGCCGGCCTTCTCCGGACTGTCGGAGCCCGAGGTTTCGCCCCGTTTGTCGTCCGTCCCGGAAACTGACGGTTTGGGCGGCGGCGTGGCCTTGCGGTTCAGGTCGATGCGACCGAGAATGCGCGGCCCCAGAGGCCGGGTGACACTGCCGGGGGCGTCCTTGTCCGCCGCGGGCGCGGCGGCCCCGTTGGCGGCGGGAGCCGCGACATCGCTCCCGGCGGCCGGCGCCGCGGGCTGGGCCGGCGCCGGCGACTCTGCCGCAGCGGCGGCGACATCCGTCTCGGCCTCCGCGGCGAGCGTTTCCGCGACGTCGCCCGCCGCGGGAGCCGTCTCCATCGCAGCGGGCTGCTCAACGGCTTCCACCGGCTCGGCGGTTTCCCGGCCTTCGCGGACGGTGGTTTCCTGAATCGCCGCCGGCTGAAACGGTGTCTCGGGCGGCCGCGCCATCGTGGCCGCGGGATGGGCCATGGGGATGGGAAACACGGGAACCGGCGTCCCTTCGCCGTCCACCGCCCCTTCGTCTTCCTGGGGAGGAGGAGGCATCGGGTGAATGGGCTTGCGCGTGACCAGCTCGACCGTACTCCGGCGCCGTCGGATGACGTTGCTGCGGACGCGGCGTTCCACCACCTTCTCCTGCGCCTGCACCTCGCCCATGTCCTGATCTTCCGCGGTGATCGTCCGATCCACCACCACGCGTTCCTCGCCGACAGTGACCTTGGGTTTCTCCGCGGCGGCGATGGCGGCCTTGACGGCCTCGATCTCGGTGTCGTCGAGGGAACTCTGAGGCTTCTTGCCGCGCACCCGGACCTTGTCGAGCAGGGCGATCAGATCCTTCGGCTCCATGTCGAGCTGCTTGGCCAGTTGATGCACTCTCAGTTTGCTCATTTCCCACCCCATTGAGCGCGAAGCTTTTCCACCAGGTTCTCACGATCCCCGCGGGGCAGATCGCGACGGAAAGCCCGGTACAGGCTCTTCCGTTTCAGGAAAGCTCGCCAACAATCCTCGCGGTAATGCAGATAGCCTCCTCGTCCCCGGACTTCCTCGGGTTCCAGACCGTTCTCCGTGAACGCGAGCCGGTGCATGGCCGTCTTGGCGTCGCGCCGGCCGCAACCCAGACACGTCCGCGCCGGCGCGGCGTTCATTCCGGCTGTTCGGCCGTTTGCTCCGGCGCCTGCGCCGACTCGGCGCTGGGCGGCGGCGTTTCGGCTTCCCGCTCGCCGTCCGCCGAACCCGCGCTCGCCTCAAGGGCCTCTTCACCCGCCTCGGCGGCCTGTGCGGCTTCTTCCGCCTCCCGCGCGGCCTGCTCGCGCAACGCCTCTACGTGCGTCGTCACGGCATCCAGGATGGCGGCCGCCCGTTCCGGCTCGATGCCGGTGATCTCATGGATGGTGGAGGAATCGGCCTCCGCCAGGTCCTCGGCCGACTTGAAGCCCGACTGGTAGAGCAGTTCCGCCATCACGTCGCTCACGCCCGGCACCGCCGACAGCGACTGGCGCGCCTGCCGGCTCTCCTCTTCCGCCTCCGACTCGCTGCGCGCATCGATACCCCAACCGGTAAGCCGGGAGGCCAACCGGACGTTCTGACCCTTGCGCCCGATGGCCAGGGAGAGTTGCTCGTCCGGGACGATCACCTCCATGGAGTGCGCGTCGTCGTCGAGGAAAATCTTGGTGACCTTGGCGGGCGCGAGCGCGCGGCACACGTACTCGGCCTGCTCCGGAATCCAGTGCACGATGTCGATCTTCTCCCCGCGCAACTCCTGCACCACCGACTGCACCCGGGTTCCCTTCATGCCCACGCACGCGCCCACCGGGTCCACCTCGGCATCGTTGGAGGCCACGGCGATCTTCGCCCGTCCGCCCGGCTCGCGCGCCGCGCCCTTCACCTCGACGATGCCTTCGTAGATTTCCGGCACCTCCTGCTCGAAGAGCTTGATGAGCATGCCCGGGTGGGTACGCGAAAGGACGATCTGGGGACCGCGGCTGGTCATCTCCACGCTCACGATATAGGCACGGATGCGGTCGCCCTGCCGGTAGCGTTCGCGCGGCACCTGTTCCTTCTCCGGCAGGATGGCGTTGGTCCTGCCGAGATTGACGATGAGGTTGTTCTTCTCGAAGCGCTGAACGATGCCATGCACCAGTTCGCCCTGGCGGTCCTTGAACTCGTTGAAGATGATCTCGCGCTCGACGTCCCGCACCCGCTGAACGATGTTCTGCTTGGCCGCCTGCGCCGCGATCCGGCCAAAGACCTGGGAGTCGATCTTCATGAGCAGTTCGTCGCCGAGTTCCACGTCCGGGTCCAGGCTCTCGCGCGCGTCGTCCAGGTCGATCTGGGTCTCGGGGTCGGCGACGTCGTCCACCACGACCTTGGCCTCGAACAGCTCGATCTCACCGATGTCCGGGTTGTACTGGGCCTCGAAGGTGCGCTCCGCGCCGAACGTCTTCTTGGCCGCCGACACCATGGCGGACTCGATGGCTTCGACGAGGATCGCCTTGTCGATGCCCTTTTCCTTGGTCACCTGCTCAATGACCCGGTTCAGATCCTGCTGCATCTTGTTCCCCCGACCGGGGCCGCCTCAGGGTGACGCCCAATCGTACTCGACGCTCGCCTTCAAGATCAGGCCGAACGGGATGAAGACCTCGCGCCCGTCCTGCAGCACCACGACGCCGTCCCCGGCGGCGCCGTGCAGGGGTCCCGAAAACTTTCTCCGGCCGTCGATCATCTCTCCGGTCTGGAGCCGTACCCGTTGCCCCACGAAGCGCGCGAAATGTTCGGGCTTCCGCAGGGGCCGGTTGACGCCCGGCGACGAGATCTCCAGCGTGTACGCACCCTCCACCACGTCGTAGACATCCAGCAGGTCGCTGAGCTCGCGGCTCACCCGGCTCAACTCGTCGAGGCCGGGAGCGTCGGTCTCCTCCTGCTTCTCCACCCGATCCAGGTAGACCCGAAGGACGCGCCCCGCGCCCCCTTCGTGCCGGAGCTCGATGTCCACAACCTCCAGTGCCTGATCCGCGGCCAGCGGCTCGACGATCTCCCAGAGGCGCTCCAATGTCTTTCTCGTCGTCATCGGCACAAATAAAAAAGCGGGCAAGCTGCCCACCGGTGTCCCACTCTTACACACTGACACGACCGAATGCAAGTCAGAGAGCTCTTCAACGAGACATGAGCCTGAAGGAGGAAGAATCCAACGCGAGACGGGAGCCGGCGTGGGGCGGGCAGTGGTTCAGTTCAGCCAGCACCGGTTGGGGAAGTGTGATTCGCTTTTCGACGGCCGGTCGGCTACCCTCGGATAATCCTCTTCAGCTTGAACGGCAGTTACGGAAGGAGAGCCGAGAGTTGGCGAAGATCATGCCCACCGCGCCCCAGGCCGGTGCTGCCGCGGCGGAGGTCTCGTGGCAGGATGTTCTCACCAGCCTCGAGGACGCGGTGGTGGTGGTGGATTGCGCGCGCCGCGTTGCCTTCGTCAACCAGGCCGCCGAGACCCTCACCGGGCTCTCCGCGCGCAGCCTGCTGGCGCGCGACGCGGGCGACCTGTTCCGCGCCAACGCCTGGCTGGTGGACATGATCGACAACAGCCTTGGCCCCGATGAAGGCACCAGCCGGGCCGAGAACGACTTCGTCAAACCGCCACGCGGGAAGGTGCCGGTGAGCGCCTTGGTGTCGCCCCTGCGAGACCGCGGCGGACAGGTATCGGGCAGTGTGCTGTTGCTGCGCGACCGCGCCCTGAGACAAGCCATGGAGGAGGATCTGAGGCGGTCGGACCGCCTCGCCCTGCTGGGCAAGGTGGCCGCGGCCCTGGCCCACGAGATCAAGAACCCCCTCGGGGGAATCATGGGGGCGGCGCAACTCATCCGCGCCGAGGTCACCCACGACGCTTCGCTCGTGGAGAACACCGACATCATGATCCGGGAAGTGGAGCGCGTCAATCAACTGCTGGACCAGCTTCTCGACCTTGCGCGGCCGGCGGGCCTGCGCCTGGAGCCGCTGAACGTGCACGAGTTGCTGGAGCACGTGCTGCGCCTGGAAGCGCCCGCGGCCGCCAGCGCCAGCGTGCGCATCCAACGTTGCTTCGACCCCAGCCTGCCGCCGATCACAGGCGACCGGGACCGCCTCATTCAGGTTTTCCTGAACCTCGTGAAGAACGCGCTTCAGGCCATGAGCGAAGGCGGTTGCCTGACCGTGGCCACGCACATGGAGACGGATTTCCCGCTGCGCACGGGACACGCCGCCAGCACCCGGTTCGTCCGGGTCGACATCAGCGACGAGGGCGCCGGCATCGATGAAGCGGACCTGCCGCACGTCTTCTCGCCCTTCTTCACCCGGAAGCGCCGCGGCACCGGTCTGGGACTGGCCATCTGCGACACCACCATCAAGGAACACGGCGGCCGCCTGGGCGTGGACAGCCGGGTGGACGAGGGATCGGTGTTCAAGGTCTCACTGCCCGCGCAACAGGGTTGAACGCCATGGAACTGGGCCGCATTCTTTTGGTGGAAGACGAGGAATCCCTGAGCCGCGTACTGCGCAAGGCGCTGGAGAAGGAGGGATACTGGGTGGCCGCCGCCACCACCGGGCGCGAGGCGAAGCGGTTGATGGACGAATCGACCTTCGATGCCGCTCTCGTGGACATCCACCTGCCGGACATGGAGGGACTGGCGCTCCTGGATGCCGCGCGGGAGGCCGGCCTGCCAACGCCCTTCATCCTCATGACCGCGCAGAACACCATGCGCAACGCCATCGACGCCATGAAGGCCGGCGCCTTCGACTACCTCACCAAGCCCTTCGACCTCGACGTGCTGACGGTGGTGCTGGAACGGGCGCTGGAGCGACGCCGGCTGAGCCGCGAGTTGAGCGATCTCAAGGAGGAAGTCAAGAAGAAGTACGAACCCGGCGTCAACATGATCGGCACCAGCGCCGCCATGCAACAGGTCTTCAAGACCATCGGACAGGTGGCCGGCACCGACACCACCATCCTCATCCAGGGTGAGAGCGGCACGGGCAAGGAACTCGTCGCCAAGACCATCCACTACAACTCCGCTCGGTGGAACAAGCCCTTCGTACCGGTGAACTGCGCGGCGATCCCGCGCGATTTGCTGGAATCCGAGCTCTTCGGACACGAGAAGGGGGCGTTCACCGGCGCCCTGGAAAGACGCCTGGGCACCTTCGAGCTGGCCCACCACGGGACCCTGTTCCTCGACGAAATCGGCGAGTTGCCGCTGGACCTTCAGACCAAGCTGCTGCGCGTGCTGCAGGACGGCTCCTACCGGCGCGTCGGCGGCAAGGACATGCTGCAATCGGACGCCCGGCTGTTGACGGCCACCAACCGGGACCTGGAGAAGGCCGTCCACGAGGAGCGGTTCCGGGACGATCTCTACTTCCGCCTCAAGGTCATCCCCATCGAAATTCCGCCCCTGCGGGACCGGCGCAGCGATCTGCCGGTGCTCATCGACTTCTTCATCGCCAAGGTGAACAACGACATGGGCGCGCAGATATCGGGGGTGTCCGCGGACGCGCTCAGGGAACTCCAGCAGTACGACTGGCCCGGCAACGTCCGGGAGCTGGAGAACGTGCTCATCCGCGCGGCCGTGCTCTCCCCGGGACCGATCCTGTCGTCACGGGATTTTGCGCTGTCGGACCGGCAGGCCAGGACGCCGGACTACGACAGCCTGTCGCTGGAAGAGATCATCCGCGGACGGCTGGAAGAGTACTTCAGGCGCACGCGCGACACGCAAGTGGAGAAGCTGCATGCGACGATCATCGGACACGTGGAGCGTCCGCTCATCGAGATGACCCTCATGGCCGCCCGCGGCAACCAGATCCGCGCCGCCCAGATGCTCGGCATCAACCGCAACACGCTGCGCAAGAAGATCACGGACCTGGGCATCACCGTGAAGAAAAAACCATGATCCGCCTGCCCTCGCGGCTGTACGCCATCGCGGACACGGCGCAAACCGGTGGGCGCCCGTTGGCGGACGTCATCGACGCCATGCTCGCGGGGGGCGTCTCGCTGCTCCAGTTGCGGGTGAAGGACGGCCCCGCCGGCGAGTTTCTGCGCCTCGCCCTCGACGCCCGCGCGCGCACCGAGAGGGCGGGATGCCTGTTCATCGTCAACGACCGCGTGGACATCGCCCTGGCCGCGGGCGCCGACGGCGTCCACCTGGGCCAGGACGACCTGCCGCTGGCGGCCGCCCGGCCGCTCATGGGCAACCGTCTGATCGGCATCTCCACGCACAGCGTGGAGCAGGCCGAGGAGGCCGAGCGGGGCGGCGCCGACTACATCGGCTTCGGCCCCATGTTCCCGACCCGCACCAAGGAGACCGGGTATGCCTCCCGCGGCCCCGCCATGCTCCGCTCCGTGAGCAGCCGTGTGCGCCTTCCCATCGTCGCCATCGGCGGCATCACCGCGGACAATCTGGCGCAGATTCTGGAGAGCGGCGCCGACGCCGCCGCCATGATCGGCTACCTGACCCGAGGCCAGGACATCGCCGCGCGGGTGCAGGAGATTCTGGCACGGGCCTGAAGCGCGGCGCGGACCGACTTCCTGCGGCGCAAGCTCCTGGGTCTCAGTCGGTTTCAGTATTCCCGGGCGTCGGGATACGCCTCGTCGTTGCGTCCCGAGTAGTCCTCGAACCGGGTGTATTCGTTGAGGAAGGTGAGCTTCACGGTCCCCAGCGGACCGTTGCGCTGTTTTTCGATGATGATCTGGGCGACGCCCGTGTGCTTCGTCTCGTCCTTTTCGTAGGCGTCCTCCCGGTACACGAACATGATTACGTCGGCATCCTGTTCGATGGCGCCGGACTCACGCAGATCCGCCATGACCGGCCGCTTGTCGACCCGTTCCTCCACACGGCGGTTGAGCTGCGAGAGGGCGACCACCGGCACGTTCAGCTCCTTGGCCAAGGCTTTGAGCGAACGTGAAATCTCCGAGATCTCCTGCTCCCGGTTGGGCGAGTCCCGGTGCCCGCGCATGAGTTGCAGGTAATCGACCACCACCAGGCCGATCTTGCGGCTGCGGTCGCGCAGCAGCCGCCGGGTCTTGGCGCGCACTTCAAGTACCGTCACCGCGGGCGTGTCGTCGATGTAGACCGGCGCTTCCGCCAGCCGCCCGGCCGCACCCACCAGGGCGGGGAACTCGTGCTCCCGGAGATAACCGGTCCGCAACCGGGAATTGTCCACGCGCGCCTCCGCGCACAGCATGCGCAGGACGAGCTGCTCCGTGGCCATCTCCAGGGAGAAGACCGCGACGCCGATGCCCTGGAACGCGGCGTTGACCGCGATGTTGAGGGCGAACGCCGTCTTCCCCATGCCCGGCCGGCCGGCCACGATGAGCAGATCCGACGGCTGGAAGCCCGCGGTGAGCCGATCCAGGTCCACGTAGCCCGTGCCCACCCCCGTCACCAGTTCCTTGCGGTGGTACAGCTCGTCCACTCGCTTGATGGTGTCCTTCATCACGTCGCCGATGCGGACGAAGGACGCGTTGATGCGCTTTTCCGAGATGTCGAAGATGGCGCGCTCGGCGTCGTCCAGGAACACGTCGACGTCGCCGCGCTCCTCCAGCCCGCGTGTGGCGATGTCGGTGGAGGTACGGATCAGATGGCGCAGGATGGCCTTTTCCCGGACGATGCGCGCGTAGTGCGCGATGTTGGCGGCGGTGGGCACCTGACTCGCCAGCTCTGCAAGATAAGCGGAGCCGCCGGCCGCTTCCAATTCTCCCATGCTCTTCAACTGGTCGCTCAGGGTGATGAGGTCCACTGGCTCGCTGCGGTCCCACAGATCCACCATGGCGCGGTAGATCTTGCGGTGCGACTCCCGGTAGAGATCGTCCGGGTTGACCAGCTCGATGACGGCGTTGATGGCCTCGTTGTCCAGCAGCACGCCGCCCAGGATGGACGCCTCCGCCTCCAGGTTCTGGGGCGGGAGCTTGCTCAGAGTGTGGGTTGCATCGGCCATGGTCATCGCGCCGAGGGGCTACGGCCGGCGCCTTGGGGCCGCGCGCCGTGTTCCGCGGTCACCATTGCATGGATGCCGCCCCGCACGTTGAAGTCCCCGGCCACGCTCATGTACTTGGGCGCGCAGGCCGCCACCAGATCGTCCAGTATGCGGTTCACCACATCCTCGTGAAAGGCGCCCTCCCCGCGGTACGACCAGAGGTAGAGCTTCAACGACAGCAGCTCGACGCAACGCGGCCCGGGAACGTAGCGGATGCGGATGGTAGCGAAATCCGGCTGCCCGGTCTTGGGGCAGACGCAGGTGAACTCGGGGCATTCCATGGCCACCTCGTAGTCCCGGTCCGGTCGCGGATTGGGTATGGTATGCAGTTCCTTGCTGGGTTGCGTCGGCACGATGCTCGCCTTTCAGTCGCGTTTCAGTCGCGTTTCGCGTGGGTTATCACAAGCCTTGACATGGACCGCCCCGGACTACAGACTGCCCCGGCATGAAACTCGACATTCATCTTCCCTCCATCGACGGCGTCATCCGGGTGGAGATCCGCTCAACCGAGGAAGCCGGTACGTGGTCCGCGTACCTCGTGATCATCGGCGGCGCCAACCTCGCCGACGCCTGCCTGGTGCTGGCGCAGGAAGGGTTGCCGCTCCGCTTCAGCGCGGCCTCGGCCGAAGCCGCCGAGGCCAAGGCCAATGAATACGCCCAAGCCCACTTCCGGGTCTCACGCATGATCTGGTGAAACAGGGACACGGTTTCGTGTCCGGGAAGAATACGCTGTCTCGCCGGAATGACACGGCGGGTTGCCCCCGAGGCAGAACACTAGTGTGGTGTCTGGTTAATTCGGGTCATAATCTGCGGAGGATTTTTTGTTGTCGGCAAGGCGCGATGACGAGCAGTGGCGTGTACCACGCGAGGAAGAGCAACGCAGCCGACGGCGAAAAAGACCCGCAGATTATGACCCGAATTAACCAGACACCACACTAGAGAGCCCCGCATTGCCTGTCAAGCCGCGGTTCCTGCTGGGTCACGCAGTGGATCCCACCCAGTCCCAGGATCAGCGCGCGTGCGTCGATGCCGGCCATTCGGCGCCCGGGAAACAGGTCCGCCAAGGTGTCCAGCGCGACCCGGTCCTTGGGACCGCCGTAGAGCGGCACCAGCACCACGCCGTTGGCAATGTAGAAATTGGCGTAGCTCGCAGGCAGCCGCGCGCCGTCCGCGGTCACCGGGTCGGGCTGAGGCAGCGGAACCACGCGCAGCCGCCGGCCGGCCGTGTCCGTGGCGGCGGCCAGACAGCGGTGGTTCTCCTGGAGCGCCCGGTGGTTCTCGTCCTCGGGATCCGGTTCCACCACGCACACGACCGTTTCCGGATCCACGAAACGCGCGAGGTTGTCGATGTGGCCGTCGGTATCGTCCCCGGCCATGCCCGCGGGCAGCCACAGCAGGCGTTGCAGTCCCAGCGCCGTCTCCAGCAGCGCCTCGACTTCCTTCCGCCCCCGGCCCGGGCCGCGGTTGGGATTCAGCAGGCACTGCTCGGTCACCAGACACAGACCGGCGCCGTTGACCTCAATGGAGCCGCCTTCCAGGACCATGTCCGCCATGAACGCCGGCAACCCCAGGGACTCGTTCATTCGCAGCGGCACGGCGCCGTCCGCCACGTAGTCCGCGTACTTGAGCCCCCAGGCATTGAATCGCCAATTCACGAAAGCCAGGGCCGCGGGCGGCACGGCGCGGGTGATGAAGGTCGGCCCGTAGTCACGGATCCACACGTCGACCGTGGGCACGCGATGGAACACCACGCGGCTCGCGTCGACGCCGCATTGCCGGAGCCGTGCCGCGACCACGGCTTCAGAGGCCGCGTCGTTCACCAGAAGGCGGACGGTCTCGCTCGGGAGCAGTGCCCCGATCATCTCCGCCCAGGTTTCCCGCACCCGCTCCAGATGATCCGGCCAGGTGTCATGGTTGTGCGGCCAAGCGAGCCACGTGGCCGCGTGGGGCTCCCATTCCGCCGGCATCCGATAGCCCGCGCCCCGCGGATCCGCCAGATCCCGTCCCACGAATCAATCCAGAAACTGCCGGGTGAGGCCGCCGTAGGCGTCGGTGCGCCGGTCCCTCAGGAACGGCCAGTTGTGACGCGCTTCGGCGATGTCGCCGAGGCCGCAGTCCACCAGCAGGGTCTCGGGCTTGTCCGCGGCCGCCCGCGCCCGCACCCGGCCCGAAGGGTCGGCCACGAAGGAACTGCCCCAGAAATGGATCTTCCCCTCGCGGCCCACCCGGTTGACGGCGGCCACGTAGATCCCGTTGGTGACCGCGTGAGACCGCTGCACCAGCTCCCAGGCTTCCAGTTGGGTCCGGCGCGCGGCGCGGGTCTCTCCCGCGCCCCAGCCGATGGCGGTGGGATAGAAAACGATCTCGGCGCCGCCCAAGGCGGCCAGCCGCGCCGCTTCCGGGAACCACTGGTCCCAGCATATGAGCACGGCGATCCGCGCATAGCGGGTCTGGAAGGTACGGAAACCCAGATCGCCGGGAGTGAAGTAGAACTTCTCGTAGAAGCCGGGATCATCCGGAATGTGCATCTTGCGGTAGCGGCCGGCGATCTCCCCGTCCGCGTCGATGACCATGGCGGTGTTGTGATAAACGCCCGGGGCGCGCGCCTCGAACACCGACGCCACCAGCACCACCTCCAACTCCCGGGCCAGCGCACAGAGACAGTCCGCGGTGGGTCCGGGAATCGGCTCCGCCAGGGTGAAGGCTTCGGTGTCCTCGGTCTGGGGAAAATAACGCGAGCGGAAAAGCTCCTGGACGCACACGATCCGGGCGCCGCCTTCCGCGGCCAGCCGAATGCGCCGGGCGGTGGCAATGAGGTTGCGATCCGGGTCCAGGGACGCCCGCGCCTGGATCAGCCCCAAGGTCACGCGGTCATTGGCCATGGCGGAACACACCTTCAAGGGTTCAACGGACAGAGTTCAACAGAACGGACGAGACATGTTACGTGTTACCTGTAACAAACGGGCCGCGGAGGGTCCAGTTCCGGCGTCCTGTCCGTGACATCCCATGGCGCAGGCCGCGCGACCTGGACCGTCCCCTCAACCCAACCGACGCCATGGCGCAATTGACTCTGGAACGGTTATCGAAACACTTCGGCGCGATCAAAGCCGTCGACGACATCACCCTTACGGTCCGGGACGGCGAGTTCCTCGCTTTGCTGGGCCCTTCCGGCTGCGGCAAGACCACGATCCTCCGTCTGATTGCCGGTTTCGAGCGCCCCACATCGGGTCGCGTGCTGTTCGATGAGACGGTGATGTCGGGCGCTGGCGTTCACGTGCCGCCGGAGCGGCGGCGCGTCGGGATCGTCTTTCAGTCCTATGCGCTGTGGCCGCACATGAACGTGGCCGACAACGTCGGCTACCCGTTGCGCGTCGCCGGCGTCAATCCGGGCGACCGCCGTGAGCCGGTGCGCGACGCTCTCACCACCGTGGGGTTGGAGAGCCTTGCGGCGCGCCGCCCGGCGGACCTTTCCGGAGGCCAGCGCCAGCGCGTGGCGCTGGCCCGGTGCCTGGTCATGGAACCGCGCCTGCTCCTGTTCGACGAGCCCCTGGCCAATCTGGACGTTCACCTGCGAGCGGCCATGCAGGACGAATTCGTGGACCTTCACCGCAAGACCCGCACCACTATCCTTTACATCACCCACGATCAAGCCGAGGCCATGGCCATGGCCGACCGCATCGCGGTGATGTCCAACGGCCGCATCGAACAGGCCGCGGCGCCCGAAACACTCTACGAAGAACCCGAGACGCCGATGGTCGGGAACTTCATCGGCGAAGGGGTCATCGTCGAGGCGACCCTGACGCACCCTCCCGTGGCAGGCCGTGGCCGCACCACGGTGTTCGGCCATGAGTGCACCGTGCGAGCCGGCAACCGCGCCACGCCGGGGCCGGTGCGGCTGTGCCTCAGACCCGAGGCCCTGCGTCCCGATGAGAACCACGGCTTTGCCGTGACCGTGCGGCGCACGAGCTACCGCGGCGGCGTCTATGCCATCGACGCCATCGCCGACGCTGGCAAGGCGCCGGTACGGCTGTGGCTGCGGCAGCCGCCGGCCGTCGGCGCAAGGCTGCGCATCGCCGTGGACGACGCCTGGGTGATCCCGTCGGCCCCGTAGCCCTACCCCTCCCAGGGCAGCACACCCCGGGGCAGGCGCCGGGAAATCATCTGCGTCGCCAGCATCAACAGCAACACCACCAGCACCGTGACCACCGCCACCGCGGCCGCCAGTGTCGTGTAGCCGCCGTCGTCGAGGTTGAAGACAACGACGCCGAGCGTCTCCGCGCCGGAAGACCACAAGAGCACCGATACGGTCAGTTCGTTGAAGGCCGTCAGGAACACGACGATTCCTCCGGCCACGGCCACCGGCGCGAGCACTGGCATCATCACCGTCACCAGCCGGTACACCAAGGTGGCGCCCGCCATCTGCGCCGCTTCCTCCAGGGTGGGATCGAGCTGGTGGTAGCCGCTGATCACGGGCCGCAAGCTCAGCGTCAGGAAGCGGGCCAGGTACGCCGCAAAAATGATCCAGACCGTGTTGTAGATGCTGAAGCCGAGCAGTGGCAGCGGTCTGAGGAAGATCAGAATGGCGGCGATGGCCAGGACCACCCCCGGCAACGCATAGGGAAGCTCCGCCGCCAGGTTCAGGGCGCCGAGAATGCGGCTGCGCCTTCGGGTCACGAAGTAGGCCAATACCAGCGAGACGCCCACCAGAGTCACGGCGGCGCCGCCCGCCAACAGAAAGCTGTTGCGGAAAGCGCGAATGGTCGCATCCTGCCGCGCCAGCACCTCGACATAATTGTCCAGGGTCGCCGTGCCGGGTCCCAGCGTGACGCCGTAGGCGGGGACCAGCGAGGTGGAGACCAACGCGGCCACGGGCGCCACCAGAATGAAGAAGATCACGAGCCAACTTGCCGCCTCCACGAACGGCCGCCAGGTCCCGAGCTTGAAGTCGAGGGGCTGGGACGCCGGTCCCATGGTGCGGTAGTCGCGCCGCCGCAGCATCCAGCCCTGGAGCAGCACGCCGGAGAACGCGATCAGACCCACGATGATCGACAACACCGCGACCTCGGAGATAATGGTGGGTCCGAAGCTCGACAAGCGTTGAAAAATGAGTGTCGGGAGCACGGTGTAGCGGGCCGGAATGCCGAGCAGAGCGGGAATGCCGAAGTTGCCCACCGCGGACACAAAGGCAAGCGCGGCGCCGGCCACCAGCGCCGGCGTCATCAAGGGAATGACTACGTCGCGCAGCACCCTGGAGATGCCGGCCCCGGAAGCACGGGCGGCCTCGACGATCTCGCGCGGCAGACCCCGCAAGCCGGCCCGCATGGCCAGGAAAACCAACGCGGAGTGCTGGATGCCGAGCAGCAGGCCGATACCCTCGCGCGAGTACATGGGGTGCGGTGTGCCCGGCGGCGGCGCGATGCCCAGCGCGTTGAGCAGCGGGCTCGAAGGGCCGAAGAGTTGTATCCAACTGAGCGCGGTGATCTGGGGCGGGATCATCAAGGGCAACATGAAGCAAAAGACGAGAGAGCCCTTCGCGCGCACGTCGGTGAGCGCCACCGCCAGCGCGAACGCCGTGCCCAGCGCGATGGCGATGACCGTGCCCAGGCCGGCCGTGAACAGGGTGCGCCCCGTCGCCCGCCAGGTCGAACGCGCCGAGAGCACTTCTTCCAGAACGGCGGTATCGAACACGCCGCCCGGAGCGACGCCTTCCAGCAGCAGCCGCCCCATGGGCAGCACGCTCAGCAGCGCGACAAACAGCACAAGGGCGGCGAACAACAGGTGTTCGCCGCCCCTTTGAAACCGTCCCCGGAAGCGGGGCATGCGTCCATCCGGCGCCGGCGCGCTAGCGCCCGAAGACCTCGCCGAAACGCTTCTTGTTGGATTCCGCATCGGTGAGGGCCTTGCCGGCATCGAAGGACATCAGCTTGATCTGGTCGCGCGGCGGAAAGCCCCGGGGCGGGGCCACCGCGGGATGGGCAGGGAGATAGCCTTGACCGCCCGCCAGTTCCTGACCCTCGCGCGACAGCAGGAAGTCGACGAAGGCCTTGGCCGCCTCGGGGTTCCTGGCGGTACTCAGAATCGCAACGGGTTCGGTCACCGCGCTCACGCCTTCCGCCGGGAAAACGAAACGGACGGGCGAACCCTTGGCCCTTTCGCGGATGGGCAGGAAATCCACCACCATGCCGTACATCTTCTCGCCGCCGGCCACCGCGCGGAAGGTGCCCCCGTTGCCGCCCTTGGGATTGACGTCGTTGGCCGCGAGTTTCTCGTAATACGACCAGCCCAGTTCGGGGTGAGCCGTAAGCGTGGCGAGGTGGATCAAGGCCGCGCCGGAGGTCAGCGGGCTCGGCATCGCCACCAGGCCCTTGGCATCGGCCGCCACGAGATCCTGCCACGACGAAGGCTTCGTCGAGGCCTTGTTATGGTACACGATGCCCGTGGTGATGAGCTTGGTGGAGAAGTAGTGTTTCTCCTTGTCGTAGAGGGCTGGATCGTAGTCGCCCACGGGCGCGCCGGCATGGGCCATAAGGCGGCCCTCACGCTTCAGGCCCTCCATCGTGACCGTATCGGCGATGAGCAGGACGTCCGGCTGTGGGCTCCCGGCCGCGAACTCCGCCCGAAGCTTGGCCATGACCTTGGTGGTCCCGTCACGAACCCACTCCACGTCGACGCCGGGATGTTTGGCTTTGAAGGCATCCACCGTCTGCTGCGCGTCGCGGTTCGGCTGACTTGTGTAAAGGACCAACTTGCCCGATACCGCCCAGGCCGAACCGCCGAGGATGAGCATCGCCGCCAGCGCGCTGGCCGCGGTAAGCAATCTTTTCATGACCGTTTCCTTTCCCGGACTTGGGCCGTTCCAATCACTGGACGCGCCAGCCATTCCCTTCAACACATCCGTCCTTCGACACCGCCGGCCGGCGCAGCCTGCATGCAATTCTTTTAGTCAGCACCCGGTTAAAGGATGATGACGCTCGGGTTAAGTGTCCGTGTCGGATGACGTCGAGCCCAGACGCAGACCCAAGCCGCGCCATCCAGGTGCGACGGGAACCGGTCCCGCACCAGCCGAACCAGCTCCCCTGGAACGGCTACGCCGCCTCCCGGCGGTCCATGGGCACATAGGTGCGGATCTGCTCGCCGAGGTAGAGCTGGCGCGGACGCGCGAGCTTTTGCTCGGGGTCCTCCAGCATCTCTTCCCACTGGGCAAGCCAGCCGGACGTACGGGCGATGGCGAACAGCACCGGGAACATGCTCACCGGAAGGCCCATGGACTGATAGATGAGGCCGGAGTAGAAATCCACGTTGGGATAGAGCTTGCGGCTGATGAAGTACTCGTCCTCCAGGGCGATGCGTTCAAGTTCCAGGGCAATATCCAGCAACGGGTTCCGTCCGGTGACCTCGAACACCTGGCCCGCGACCTCCTTGATCACCTTGGCACGAGGGTCGTAGTTCTTGTAGACCCGATGGCCGAAGCCCATGAGGCGGCCTTCCCCAGCCTTCACTCCCTTGATGAAGGCCGGCACGTTGTTCCTGGAGCCGATCTCCTCCAGCATGCGCAGCACCATCTCGTTGGCGCCGCCGTGGAGCGGTCCATAGAGGGCCGCTGCCGCCCCGGCCAGCGCCGAGTACGGGTCCGTCTGCGAACTGCCGACGCTGCGCATCGCGTTGGTGCTGCAGTTCTGCTCGTGGTCGGCGTGCAGGATGAAGAGCACGTCCAGCGCCTTCTCCAGCACCGGATTGGGCGAATACTTCAACTCGGTCATCTTGAACAGCATGTTCAGGAAGTTCCCGGTGTAGCTGAGCTCGTTGTCCGGGTAGGCGTAAGGCAGGCCCATGGAATGACGGTAGACGAAGGCGGCCAGAGTGGGAATCTTCCCCATCAGGCGAAAGGTCTGGGTGCGCCGGGCCTCCGGGTCGAAGATCTGCTTGGCGTCGGGATAGAAGGTCGAGAGCGCCGCGATGGAGCTTACCAGCATCCCCATGGGGTGCGCGTCGTACTTGAAACCATCGATGAACTTCTTGATGTTCTCATGGAGCAGGGTGTGCTGGCCCATGTTCCGCGTCCAATCCCCCAACTCCGCCGCCGTGGGCAGCTCACCATGGAAGATCAGATAGGTGGTTTCAAGGTAGGAGCTTTCCTCGGCCAACTGCTCGATGGGATACCCGCGGTAGCGCAAGATGCCCGCGTCGCCGTCGATGTAGGTGATGTGGCTGTGGCAGGACGCCGTGTTGAGAAAGCCCGGATCATAGCTCATGAGGCCGAAATCGTCGCCGGTGGTCCTGATCTGCCGAAGCTCGAATGCGTTGATGGCGCCGTTCTGGATCGGTATTTCGTAGGTCTTCCCCGTCCGGTTGTCCGTTACGGTTAAAGTGTCAGGCATGCCTCATTCCTCTCTTCTCGATTTTCGAAAGTAGGACTCTTAGAACATCCCCGATAAGCGGTCAACCCATTTCCGGCGGTGGTTTCGCTTGACATTGCGGAGCGTTTTCGTTCTCGAAAACGCTCCGCAAGAACCCCAAAACGCTTCGCAAGAACCCCTTTTGCGCCCGCCTCCAGCCTCCTTCCCACGCCGGTCCGACGCGTGCCGTGGGTCGCCCGGGGGATCGCCGCGGTGAGGTGAGTGGGACGTCCGGGGTGGCGCAGAGCACCGCTACGCCGCATCGCTGCGCCCTATCCCGAGGCGCGCCCAGGCGCCCGTGCGCAGCCGCGCGGGTCGCGGTTCCCGCCAACACCCGGATTCAGTCCCGCGCGTATTCCCGCACCGCGTCGTCGTTGAGAATCATGCCGTGTCCGGGGGTTTCCGGCAGGGTCGCCCAACCGTCCTCGGGCTCGGGCGGGTCCCGGTAGAGGGTCCTGGCCATGTGCCAGTCGTTGACGTGGAACTCGGTGCGCCAGCCGTTGGGGACGGCGGCGTGCAGGTTCATGTCGTAGTAGGCGCCGTTGCCGATGGGTAGGTCGAACGCCTGCGCCAGCGCCGCCGCTTTCATGCCCATGGTGAATCCGCCCACGGAGCCCACCTGAATATTGAGAAAGTCCACGGCATCGCCCCGCACGAGGCCGGCCAGGCCGTGGAAGTCCTCCCATTGCCCGGCGGCGATGGGGATGGAAGTATGGCGCCGCAGCGCCGCCAGCCGCTCCGGATCGTTCCGCAGAAGGGGCTCCTCGAACCACATGAGGTTGCAGGGCTCCAGCCGCTTGCACCAGCGCAGCGCTGCGTCGTAGCGCAGCAGGCAGGCGGCGTCCACCATGAGTTCCACTTCGTCCCCCACCGCTTCCCGCACCGCCCGCACCCGGCGCTCGTCCTCCGCCGGATCGTCCTCCCGGTGCGCCCCGCTGGCCCCGCGCATGTCCATCTCGCCGCGCATATTGAGGCGTCCGACCATCAGCTTGAGACGCTTGTGGCCGCGCGCCACCCAGTGCCGCGCCGCTTCCACCAGCGCATCCCGGCCGTAGCTCCTGAGACCGAAGGTGAAGTAGCATGGGACCGACGGCTGCGCGGCGCCGAGGAGGCGCCACACCGGCTTGTCGTAGAGCTTGCCCTTGATGTCCCACAACGCCACGTCCACCGCGCTCACCGCCGGGTTCCACACGCCGGGCTCAGCCCTCGGGTTGAAACGCCAGCGCATCTCGTGCATGAGGCGCTCGTTTTCCAGCGGGTCCCGACCCAGGAGAAAGGGCGTCAGGTCCGCCTCGATGAACCGCAGGATGGCAGCCCCCGGCCCGTGGCCGATCTCGGCCGTCCCCACAAGCCCTTGGTCGGTCTCCACCCACAACAGGTCCACGGATGCCGTCCGGCGTTCGTGAAAAGGCAGGTCCAGCGGGATGTTCGCGAGCCTCCGGGTCTTGATGGCGCTGATTTTCATGGGTTCGGGTCTCCGTGCGTCTTCATGGGCTGTCCTCCGCCCATGAATGAGGTCGATGATGAATGGGTCCGATGAATCCTCACTGCGCTTCGAAAGCCTGGCGGCGCACGAACGCTTCCGCGTCACGCGGCCGCCGGCAAAGCCGGAAAGTCCGTCATCCCCACACCTGTCGCGCAGTCTCCACCACCCGCTCGAGCTTGCGCTTCTGGTCGTCGGGCGTGACGAGATTGCCCACCACGTCGGAGGAGAAGCCGCATTGGGGGCTGATGGCCAACTGCTCCAGCGGCAGATAACGGGCGGCGTCATCGATGCGCCGAGCCAGTCGGTCCACGCTCTCCAGGTCCGGCACCTTGGTGCTCACGAGACCCAGCACCACCACCGTCTCCTTGGGGACGAACCGCAACGGCTCGAACCCGCCAGCGCGCTCGGTGTCGTATTCCAGCAGCAACCGGCGGTGCCGCAGCCCGGAGAACAAGCGTTCGGCCACGGCGTCATAGGACCCCTCGCGGTGCCACATGCTGCGCTGGTTGCCGCGGCACAGGTGGATGCCGGACACGGCGTCGCCGAAGGCTTCGACGATGCGGTTGTCCGCGGCGATGGAGCGCTCCAGGTTCGCTTCCGGGTCTTCGCCGCGCTCGCGCATGGCCGCCAGGGACGGCTCGTCCACGTAGGCGGTGTAGCCGGGGGCATCGATCTGCACGTAGCCGCAGCCGGCCTCCACCAGACCCGCCACCATGGCCTTCTCGATGGCCACGACATCATCCAGGAAATCCTCCACCGTAGGGTAGACGTCCCGCGAGTTCTCATGGTCGAAACGCTGGCTGATGCGGTCGGGTCCCACCAGCGCCACCTTGGCCGGCGTGCCCGTGGCCGCGCCGAGAAAGCGGTATTCCTCCAGCGGCAGGTTCCGCGCCAGGCGCAGTCGCTCCACCGCCGGCAGCCGGTGCCACACCGGCACTTCGGGGTTCACGTCGCGCTGCACGTCCCAGCGCCGCAACGCCTTCCCACCGCGGGATTGCCGCTCCAGGATCTCCATGCGCGCCGAGCCGGAGCGGAACCCCTCCACGCACGCGCCGAAGCTGTCCTGGAAGTTGAGCCTGCGGAACTCCCCGTCGGTGACCACGCCCAGCCCCAGGCTCTCCTGCAAGGCCACCGCCTCCCGAATGGCCGCGTCCTCGGCCGCCCGCAGTCCGTCCGCATCCAACTCACCCGCCTCAAAACGCCGCCGCGCGTCCTTGAGCCCCTCGGGCCGCAGCAGACTCCCCACCACATCGGTCCTCATGGTCGCCAGATCGCTCATCGGAATCCCTTCCCTTGATCGGAGCGCTTGCCCTTCCTAGCCCCCACGGAACCGCTTCGGCCACCCGCTCCAACGATCCGCCGGATCGGCGGGACAGCGGGCGCAATGTGTCAACTCTTTGACGCGCCTTTTTGACGCGCGACTTCTGATAGCATATTTTGCTGCTGAAATGGCCCTTGGACGACTGTTTATTCCTGTGAAGAAGCCGACATGAGCACAAGCCTCATCGTCGGCGATATCGATCCCGGAGACAAGTCCTGACTCAAGGGCGAGGCCCGACAGTCGGCGCCTCGATGGAAGAACTCGTACGTCGCCTGACGCATGGTGATCAAGGGTCGAAGGAGGACTTGCCATGGTCATACGTGAACTCTCGGACGGTTCCACCTACGCCAGCACGCAGGAAGAACACGCCGAGTTGTCGGCGCAGTTCGCGGCCCATTGGGGCAACGACCGGTTCGCGCGACTGCGGCCCTACGACACCATGGTCTTCGCCACCACGTATCACGACAGCGGCTACCGCGAGTGGGAAGGAATGCCGCGGATGAACGCGGACAAGGGCCGGCCGTACGGGCACCGCGAGCGAATCCCGGATTTCGAGGCCACCGAGTTGATGGCGTACCGGCGAAACGTGGAATGGGTTCGCGGCCACGACCTCTATGCCGGCATCCTGGTCTCCATGCATCGCACCGGACTGTGGCGCGGCCGCTACGACGTCCTCACCAGCCCCCAGCCGCGTGTCCGCGAGCTGAGCGCCCCGGTGCAGGCCGCGCTGGGCGAGCTCGAAGCGCAACAGCAACGGGACAAGGCGAACCTGACCGCCGGGAACCCGGCCTTCGAGAAAGAGTTGTGGATCAACTACCGCATGCTCCAGCTCTTCGACCTGCTGTCGCTGTACTTCTGTTGCGACGGCCACGGCGACAGCGGCTTCAAGGAGGAACGCCTGGCGCCCATTCCGGCCGGCTACGCACCCAACCGCGGCGTCGAGTTGCGCATCACCCCCAAACCGGACGGCTCCGTACAGATGGACCCCTACCCTTTCGATGTCACACCGCTTCCAGTCACGGTTCGCGCGCGCCGGTTGCCGCCCGGCCAGTACACCTCGGAGGCGGATGCCCGCGCCGCCTACTACAAGACACCCGCCACGCTGCTGCAGTTCCAGATCAGCGACTGACGCCCAGCGAACACGCGGATTGCGTCCTTCGACCGCGCTTCGAGAGGCCTGTCTTGAGCCAGTCGATGGGCGACCGGTTGCCCGGGGTCGCTGGATCAGGATCTTTCCGGGAACCGCGTCCAGGCCTCGCAGCGGTTCCCGACGACACGGACAGGCTTCTACCCCTGCCGCAGCCGGTCCGCCTTCACCGTCTCCTTCCGCCGGGGTTCGGGGAACACGTCCGCGCTGCACAGCACATCCACCAGGACCGGCTGTGCCTTTCCCAAGCGCAGGGCCTCGGCGAAGGCGTCCTCCAACTCGCCGGGCTCGGTGACGCGCAGGCCGGCGGCGCCGAACAGGCGCGCGTATTCGTCGAAGGGTGGGTTGCCGATGGCGTCGCCGATGTAGCGCTCGTCGTAATAGAATTTCTGGTAGGCGCGCTCGGAGCCGTAGTTGAAGTTGTTGAAGATGATGCAGGTGGTGGGGATGTTCTCGCGCACCGCGGTTTCCAGTTCGGCGCCGTTGTAGAGGAAGGAGCCGTCGCCGCTCAGGGTGACAACCGGGCGGTCGGGGGCGGCGAGCTTGGCGCCGAGACCCACAGGGTAGCCGATGCCGATGGCGGCGAGACCCTGGGGCGCCAGCAGGCTCCGGGGCTGCTCGAAGGTCTGGTACTCGTAGACGTAGCCGGGGCCGACGCCGGCGTCGAGGGCGACGATGGCGTCCTTGGGCAAGACCTTGTGCAGGGCGGCGTGGGCGCGGCGCGGGTCGATGGGCCGGCTGTCGCAGCGGGACGCCTGCTGCCGGTGCCGTTCCTGGGCAACGCGCAGGGCAGCGGCCTTCCGGAGCCAGCCCACACGGCTCGGGCTGTCGCCTTCCACCGCGTCCAGGAACGCCTGGAGGGCGGCCCGGGCGTCGGCCTGGATGCCGACCTCGGCGGGGTAGACCCGGCCGAGGTTGTTGCGGTCCTGGGCCACGTGGATCAACCGGGTGCCTGGGGCCAGGAAGTCCGGGCGCCAAAAGGTGGTCAGGTGGCCCAGACTCGTGCCCACGGCCACCACCAGGTCTGCCTGCTTGAAGAATGCCTGGGCCTCGGGCAGCGCTCCCCGGCCGATGGTGCCGAGGTACAGGGGATACGAATGCGGTGCGACATCGTCCCGGCCGGTGGAGGAAAGGACGGGCGCGTTGAGACGCTTGGACAACGCCACCAGATCATCGCTGGCCTCGGACCACAGCACCCCGCCGCCAGCCAACAGCACAGGGCGGCGCGCCTTCCCGAGCAGGCGGACGGCCGCGGCCACCGCTTCCGCATCGGGCGCGGGAGCGGCCACCGCGCCGCGGAACAGCCCGCCCATGTCCGGCATCTCGACGTTCTCGTTCAACACGTCCCGGGGCAGGTCCAGGTGCACGGGGCCGGGGACGCCCGTCAGGGTGCGCTGCCAGGCTTCCCAAGTGAGGGCCGCGGCCTGCTCGGGCTTGCGCACCTGCGCCGACCACTTGACCACCGGCCGGAAGATGGCCTGCTGGTCGATCTCCTGGGCCGAGTCCCGGAACATGTCCTTCATCATGGGCGCGCCGGTGATGACCAGCACGGGGCTCTGGGCGTGGAAGGCGTTGGCCACGCCGGTCAAGAGGTTGGTGGCGCCGGGGCCATTGGTGGCGATGCACACGCCGGGACGGCCGGCGATGCGCGCGAAGCCGTCAGCCATGAGGGCGGCGGCCTGCTCGTGGCGCGTGGAGAGGAACTGGATGTCGTCCCGGCCGTACATGCCGTCGAGTATCTCGAGCATGCACGAGCCCACGACGCCGATCACCTTGCGCACGCCGAGCTGGGCCAGCACTTCCGCCACGGCATGTCCCGCGGTCATTTGCATGATGGTTCTCCTGCGAGCAGTTGGGCGCAGAGCGCACCCGGTTCAATGTTATTGCGAACCGTAAAGGAGGCGGGCGGGCAGCACAAGCACGGGTGTTGGCGCGACGAAGCCAAACCGTTTGTACCGGGAAGGGGCTGGAGATTCTCCGGGAATGGCTGTCGCAAGCGGGGACGGCGAAGAGGATTCGTCGCACAGGACTGGCCCACGCTGCCGTCTTGCACCGAAATCGGAGGTTCGGACGGCGTTCTTCCGGCGCAACGCGGCTTCCCAAGGACAAGAACCAGCCCCGTCCGGCGCTCGACGCGGAGGCTCGGTCAGCGTGGGATCACCCTGTTCGTTGCATGGGACAGGTTCCATGAACGTCCGGTTCTGGTGTAGCATGACATCCGCGCAGCCATTCTGATAAGATCCGGGCGCGCATCGGAGGCGGCCCGCAGCTCGGTTCGCCGAAACCTGCCCCAGGAGAGGAGCCAAGCATGGAACCCAGCGGCATTGTCTTCACGGAAAACCGGGAGCAACCCATCAAGCAGTGGCCCTTCAACGACAAGAAAACAGGCCAGGTGACCAAGGCCAGGCGCCATCCGCAGACGCGCCGCTTCATGTTCATGCGCGAGGACCACGACCGCCGCAACCTTCACGACGGCCCGGTGAATCCCGACCGGCTGGAGACCAACGACTGGGCCGGGGTCACCCGGACGCTCAAGAAGGTGGCGCTGGACATGGGCGCTGACCTGGTGGGCGTGGCGCCCGTCGACGAGTTCGACTACGTGCGTGGCACCAAGCCGCCGCAAGGGCACAAGGTGGCGATCTCCTTCGCTGTCCACATGGACTTCGAGGAGATGAAGCGGCTGGGTCCACTGGCGCAGATGGAGGTGCACAAGGTCTACTACCTCCTGTCGGACATTTCCGTGCGACTGGCGCAGTACATCCGCTCCTACGGCTACCACGCGGTGGGCTACCGCAACGAGGGCGACATCCTGTTCATCCCGGTGGCGTGGAAGGCCGGCCTGGGCGAGCTGGGGCGTCACGGCTCCCTCATCACGAAGAAGTTCGGCCCGAGCGTGCGCCTGGGCGCGGTGACCACGGAGATGCCGCTGGTCCCCGAGAAACAGCCGGCCAACTTCGGTTTCGACGACTTCTGTCTGCGCTGCAACGCATGCACCAACTTCTGCCCGGGCGACGCCATCGTTCCGCAGAAGCAGGAAATCTTCGGCACCCTCCGGTGGCATGTGGACACGCCCCAGTGCCGCCCCTACTTCGAACAGTACGAGGGCTGCAAGGTGTGCCTGACGGTGTGCCCCATCAACGCCCAGACCCACGTGGCGCCCATGTACAAGAACCTCATGAAGGGGCTCATGCGGCGCAAGATACCCATTCAGCAACTCATCGACGAATGGCGCACGGAAGGTTTCGAGGAAGCCGACGCTTTCGGCGAGGGCTGGGCGCCGGAGTTCGAGGACGAGGGTAACGCGGAGAAGATGTAACGCGCGGAACGGGAGCGGTGGTCACGCGACCGCGCTTTCGGTCATTCGCTGGGCGACCCTGCCAACGACTCACATAGCTCGCGGATACTCTCGACACGATCCAGGCCGTCGATGACGTCGGCCATGTGCCGGCTACGCTCCGGGTCCAGGACGCGAGCGGCGCAGGTGTCGAACTTGTCGCGCAACTCCGCCTGGGTCAGGGGCTTTTCGGGCCTTCCTCGCGAGTGGTCCACACGGCGGTGCAACTCGCCGCCATCCTTGAGACGGACCATCACCGCGGCGGGACGCGCGCCGTCCGCGGTCTCCACGAGGCTGGCGTCCAGTTCCATGACGATGTTTCCCGCGATGCGCCGGATGGCGGGGTCGGCCGCGGCCTCGTCCGTGAACGTGTCCAGCAGCAGCGCCCCATCCACGAGCGCCCGCGCCAGGATGTAGGGCATGCTGAACTTGGACTCGATGCCGTTGGCGGGCAGCGCGTTCATGATCCGGTCATGGACCTGGGACGTCACACCCACCCGCATGGAATCCACCTCATCCGCCCGAAGGCCAGCCTGCCGCAACTCCAGCACGGCGTCCACCGCGGAGTGGGTCAGGCCGCCGCAGGGATACGGCTTGACGCTGATGCCGATGTCCGTGAGGTCGAACGTGCGGCCGAGGCTCTCGAACGGCGTCACGCCACATTCCAGGCCGCGCGCGAAGCAGTCGAGCATCCCTTTTCCCTCTTCCAGGGCCGCCGCGCTGGAGGTGAAACCTCGGGCCGCCAGCCGCGCCGCCATCACTCCGTTTTGAGCCGCCAGCCCCGAGTGCAGCGGTTTGGTCATGGTGGCGAAGTTCCACACCATTCCCGACGCCATGGACGCGGCGATGCCCAGGGCGTTGCGCGCGGCGGCCGCGTCGAGCCCCGCGAGCCGGGCGCAACACGCCGCAGCGCCCACCGTGCCGATACTGGAGGTGGCGTGCCAGTGACCGTGCGTGGACAGTTGCGGCATGGAGCGGGCCAGCCGGGACACCACCTCGAAACCGGCCACGTAGGCGGTCAGCACATCCTGGCCGCTGGCCCCCACTGTCTCGCCCATGGCAAGAACGGCCGGAATCAGGCCGGCGGTGGGTTGACCCATGAGATAGCTGTGATCGAAGTCCAGGGCGTGCGCCGAGGTGCCGTTGCACAGCGCCGCCCAGGAAGCCGACGTCTGGAAACCCTGGCCGATGACCGTTGCCTCGGCGGCCCCGGATTCCTGCCGCGCCAGCGTGCCGCAAATGCGCGCGCTCTCCTCCTCCGAGCCCGCCAGCGCAACGCCGACGCAGTCGAGGACCGCTGCCTTCGCCGCATCGACGACGTCTGGCGGCAGGTTGTCGAAATCACTGTCGACGACGAATGCCGCGATCCTGTCTACAAGCCCGTCCATGGTGTGTTCCTTTCAAACGGAGCCGACGCCGTCACAGCCATCCGAGAAACCGGAACAGCCCCGGCCGGTCGGTGAATTCGTCGATGGGGAGACGCTCCAGAAACAGAATTCCCTTGGGCGTCACGGGCGGCACCTGCGAACGCACCGTGTAGGACCCGCCGGTTTCGGTCAGGCGAAAACCGTCGTTGGAGAGGTCCACGAAACCCTTGCGGCAGAGCAGGTCGAGGGTCGCGCGTTGCCTTTCGTCGAAGCGCATTTCGATGTCTCCCGCCCTGAAAGTACGCACCAAGCCGGCGAGCAATGCTACAGCCTTTGAATCCTTCATCGAGGCCCCATTCGTTCACGCTCGCGCGTTGGACACCGGCTCCTTCCGCGGTCAAGACTCTTCTTGGAAACGTTCGTACACATCGAGATCGAACAACCGCGCCGACACGATTTCCGACATGGGGACAACGATCCGAAAATCGTTCAAATCATCAAGTCGCTCCTCCGACACTTCCGGCTTCTCGTTCCATTCCCCAGACTCGTCCAGCTCATCAAGCCATTCCCCAATGATGTCGGAATAGTAGGTCGTGATTCTCAATTCTTGACTGCCAGGTTCTCGATATCCACTGGCCAGCGGGATAAGGGCGATGTCAGATTCCCCGTGGGCCTGGAGTCCGCTATTGAGGGCCAATCCTATGTAGGACTTCCCCGTACGCAGTGAAAGCTCGACAAATAACTGCCGTTCTGTCGATTCCGCGAGAAGTAGTTCCATCAGGTCGCCCTTGTCCCGTGCCGCCTGTCTGGTGGCCGTTCCTTTGCCATGGAAGCGATTCAAGATCAGTGGCGACGCGACTCCCAACATCGCACTCAATACAGCGGTGCCAGAGTAGGAAAAAGGTACGAAGGACTGCCACAATGCACCGCCATACGGACACACATGGAATCCTAGTGAAGCGATGACGTATGCAACGACAACCAGGACCGCACCGGCGATCGCGGCCTGAAAGAAGAGATGATAACCGGACGCGCGTGCTGCGTTGAAACGCGTCCAGTTGCAATGCGTGAGGAACCAATAACCCCCGAGTCGGGAATCAGCAGCCAACCCAAGGCCAAGGTGCTTGCTCGATGGAGGAGCTAGATCGCGCCCGCAATTGCGTACGCGAGGCTAGTCTGAGGTATTTTCCGAAGCCTTCCGTTCACGCTGCCTGTTGGCGAAGTCCGCCATCTTCTTGACTGCGTCCCGCCCGCGTGTACTCCGCAGGAGTTCGTCAGCCTGGACGTAACGCTCGCCCCGAGATGTGTAGTAGACTCTCGGACGGTCTGCCTCTGGTTCCTTTTTCCCCATGATCGGAATCCTCCGTACACCGCCGTCTATATACTCATCCCCTCGGCTTATCCATCAGCGCTCAGAAGCCGGGTTTCACTACGCGCTCTGTTCCGGCTCCCGGTTCCCCCGCCCCGAGGTGGCGCCGAGGACCGTAGTGGCGGCGCTGATCATGGAGGTGATGTCGCTGAGGTTGGCGGGAACGATGAGGGTGTTGCCTTCCTTGGCGAGGTTGCCGAAGCGCTCCAGGTAGTTCTCGGCAACCCGGAGTTGCATGGCCTTGTCGCCGCCCTCGGAGTCCAGGGCCTCGGCGACCTTCTTCAATCCTCCGGCCGTGGCTTCCGCCACCGCCAGGATGGCCGCGGCCTCGCCTTCGGCCTCGTTGATCTGCCGCTGCTTGGCGGCCTCCGACGCCTTGATGACCTGCTGCTTGTCGCCTTCGGCCTCGTTGATCTTGGCATCCCGCTCGCCCTCCGACGACAGCACGGTGGCGCGCTTCTCCCGCTCCGCGCGCATCTGCTTCTCCATGGCGGAAAGCACGTCCGTCGGCGGGTTGATGTTCTTGATCTCGTAGCGGAGCACCTTGACGCCCCACGGGTCGGAGGCCTTGTCCAGCTCTTCGACCACGCTCTGGTTGATATGGCCCCGCTCCTCGAAGGTCTTGTCCAGCTCGATCTTGCCGATCTCGCTGCGGAGCGTGGTCTGGGCGAGCTGGGAAATGGCGAAGATGTAGTTGCCGATGCCGTAGGAGGCTCGTTCCGGATCCACCACCTGCAGGTAGAGCACGCCGTCCACCCCCACCTGGACGTTGTCCGAGGTGATGCAGACCTGCTCCTCGATATCCATGGCGTGCTCCTTGAGGCTGTGGCGGTAGGCGACCCGCTCCAGAAACGGCACCAGGATGTTGAAGCCCGGCTGAAGGGTGCGCGAGTACTTGCCGAGATTCTCGACGACATAGGCGCTCTGTTGCGGCACGACGACAGCGGTCTTGACGAGCACGATCAGCACGACGAGGGCGAGAACGCCCGCCGTGATCATGAAACCCAGATTCGCATCCATTTACTTTTTTTCCTCTCCTGGTTCGCCGGCAGCGCCGCCCGCCAGTCCCTCGATGGACAGGCTCACGCTGTCTCTGCCGACCACACGCGCGCGGCCGCCCGCCGTGATCGGCGCCGGCCCCACGTTCACCGCGGTCCATTGGGTGCCCTGGAGGCTTACCCGTGTCTCACCGCCCAAGGGAACGTCTTCGCCAACCGACACGATGCGGCCGGCCACCTTGTACTCGAAACCCGGCAGTCCGCCGCGGACCCGGTCGTAGAGCTTCCCGCGGAACAGGACCATGGACACCACCGCCAGCACCGCGAACGACGCCAGTTGGCCCGAGACGGACAGGTCAACCCCTGCCAAACCGATGATCCCGACGCAGACGGCAGCGGCGCCGACGAAAATGAGATAGAACGCGGCGTCGACGGCCGTCAGCTCCACGCCCATCAAAACGATACCGATACTCAACCATCCCCACCAAGGCATTCTGATACTCCCAAGGCGCCGGTCCTGTGGTCCCGCGTCAAAAATAACGTGATGAATCCAGCGCGATGACGCCGCGAGGACTTCCCTGGCCCCATGCCCGCGCGGATCCGTATTGGATTGCCAGCCAGATACGAGTATGCTCGTTTGCATGGGCCGGATCAATCCCGCCGAGGAGGTATCGCCGTGGCGTCGCCGGATCAGTTCATCCACGAGTTGTGGGAATACGCAAACCAAGTGCCCATGGTGGAGCATCCCTGGTTCAAGGGCATCGTCGACCACCGTTGGACTCGCGAACAGATCGTCCTGGGCGAGGTGCAGCACTACCTCCGGGTACGCACCAACCCCATCTACTTCGGCTATATGGCGGTGAACGCGGTGGCGAACCGGGAGCAGGGGCTGGCGGACGTGGTGCTGGAGAACTTCATGGAGGAGCTGTCCGGCGAGCGCAGCCACGTGGACATCATGTACCAGTTCCTGGAGGAAGCCGGGGTCTCACGCGAAGAAGCGGACAACGCGGAGCCCACGCCCGGCACGCTGGCGGCCATCGAGATGATCATCGGCTGCTGCCAGCGCAGGTCCGCGCTGGAGGGCGTGGCCATGCTGGCCTTTGTGGAGAGCCAGCACGGCGGCCCGGACGGCGCGGCCGCGCGGGTCTACAAGGAGTTGGTGGGACACTACGGATTCTCTGAACGGCAGGTGGAGACGTACCGGATTCACGCCGATCAGGACGTGGGGCATGGCTCCCGGCAAATCGACACCCTGCGCCGGGCCGCGACCGATCCGGAAGTCCGCGACAAGATACGGCGCGCGGTGAAACTCGGTATCACGGCGTTTACGCTGGAGTGGGACGGCCACGTCCAGGCCATGACCGGCTGGCGGGACTTCTGGCCGGGCGTCCGGCCACTGGACCCGCGGGCGGGGACAGCCGCGCCAGCCGAAGCACGGCAGGCGTAGGCACGACACCGCCCTCGCGCGGTCCTTCAGATGGGCCAGTCGTCCGGAAGCGGCGCGCGCAGTTCCAGGTATTCGGGGGCCGCGCCGGAAGTTTCCCGGACGCGTTTCAGCGTCGCGACGAGGTCGTCGAGTTCCATGTCAAGCGTGTTGGAGACCATACCCGCGGTCTCTTCGAAGCCGAGGCCTCAATTGCGGTATCAGCCGCCCATGCGCTTGAAGATATAGCTCTCCCGTTCCGTCATGCTGTCCCTTCAGAGGCGGTGAACCGCCTCGATCCTGTCGCGATGCCGTAGCCGGATCCGTCTCGCCACGGTCCCTTTCAAGGAATGCCCCATGGCGCTGATCCATGAGTGTCATCCCGTTGGCGTTTCGTCAACCTTCGGACACTGAAGCTCGACGCTGGGAGCCTGCGGCGCAGGCTCCTGGGGGCGCGAGAAACCCACCCGCTGAACCGTCACGAGTTCCGTGGTGGCGGCGGGCGACCCGTCCGCGGCGAAGCGCACGGTGAAGCGCGCCAGGACGCGCCAACGGTGCTCGCGCCATTCCACGGTGGCGATCAGAAAGGCATTCTCCACCACGTCGCCGCGCCTGCCTCGGCAAGCCACCACCGCCTCCAGGGCGGCACTCTCCGACGGCGCGACCCGCATGCCGCCGAGTTCCATAAGCCCGCCGCGGAACTGCCCGTGCGGGAAACGCGCGTCGAGCAACCTCAAATCCGAGGCCGTCAGGTTCGTGACACGCCAGACGATGCGCCAACCCGCATCGCTCCCGGCGCACGCGGTCTGTGCCACGTGGACACGCGGCTCCCGCATTGCCTGGCCGGTCATCCGCCCAGACCGATGCTCCGGATTGTCCACATTTTCCATGATGTTCACCGCGGTAATCAATCTTCGAAGACGGCTGCGTTGCATTCCCCCAGGCGGTGCCATACGGGCGGGTTCGAAACGCGGCCCTGTAGCTTGAATCCTGCGCCGCTTCGTCTCCAACTACTTGAATGTACTCACTAAAAAATACCTGCCCGGAGACCCGGGCGGAACACCTCAAACCCGATCAACACATGGCCAACACCGTGCGCTGGCGCGTGGCGGCGTGGCGCGAACGGTTGACGGTAGCCGTCACGGGCGCTCGACGCTACCCAATCATACGCTTGAGCCCCCTGAGGGGCTGAAGCTTTTCGAAGTTAGCCGGAGAAGCAGTGAAAAGCGAATCGTTTTTTGGTGGGTCTGCGGCCCGTGTGTTTCCGGCCGCGGGGGTATGGGAAGCCATGGCCCGCTCGACCACGAAGCGTTTTGCCCCGGAATTCACGCCTTGTTAAAGTGCTTTGACGAAGGCGACGTGCTCACGAAAGAGCTGCGCCTGGTCAACATGAGCCGGTTTCGAGGGCGGGACAGGCAGCACTGATGGGTCGGCGTGGGAGTCCGGTGGCGGGATTCACCGGAACGTGCGGCGGCGGAGGTTCTTTGCACGCCGTACGGTCTTGACGGAGAATCCGGACGGAGCCGGTGCGTTCCGGGTTGCAATGGTGGGAGGGCAGCGATGCGTTCATGGATCTGCGGGGTGATGGCGATGACACTGCTGGGCCTGAGCGCCGTGGACGTCCAGGCTCAGACGGCAAAACCCGCGTACCTTTTGTCGGCCCATATCCAACGAGGCCCGGCATGGTGTGGCGACACCCACTCGGGGCCGGAGTACTACGTGGTTGTCACGCGCGCGGACCCGGCGATTCGGAAACAGGTCAAGGCCGTTGAAAGGAAAACCAAGAAGGTCGTCGGCTATGGTAAAATGAGCAGCGCCTTGGGCAAGCTCAGAACCTTGGCCAAGCGGGAGTCCAGGAGCCGCGCCCGTCCGCTTTCCTTCGCGGAGGAGGACATGTTGACGAAGTTGCGGGCGGCCAGGAAGCCCTTTTACGACGCTGCGAGGCGAGCTCGTCGAGCGCAAGGCACCGTCCTTGACGATGCCCAGTGGATGGCGCTCATGGGAAAGCTTGATGCCGGGTTGTTGGCACTTGAAGTGTTCCACGGAAAAACGGGAGCCGAACAACTCAAGAGCAATGCGCGGAGTTTCCCCTACAGGCGTACGGTGAAACGGTTTGAATCCAGGGAAGCTCTTTCGGAGACGGAATTTCGGATGTTGCGCGAAGGGCAGGATCTGGTGAAGGAATGGCGTCGATTGAGGTCCCTTCTGCGGATGCGGTCAAGCCCCGGGAGACCCGCCACGTTGCGTGTCTACCCGGACGACGACCTCGTCGTCGTCCTGTGGGAGGATGACGCCATGGAAGACGACCGCTGTTACAGCACCGTCGTCAAGCTTGACCGTGAGACTCTGGAGAAGGGGTTTTTCGAAGTCGCCGACACCGCGATGGAGGACGGCCAGGTCGGGCGGCGCGTGTTTGTGAGGCTCAGATGGGTTCCCGCGCCGTGAGCGCGGTCGTTCCGGTAGCCGCCGCCGCGCTGTGCAGTCTTACCCGCCGTGTCCTTGTCCCGCCCCGGTGGGGTTGATATGATCGTGCCATGGCCGAGGCCATCGCATTCGACACTCATCGCTTTGTCAAGCGCCTGACCGAGAATGGCTTCACCGAGAAGCAGGCCGAGACGCTCGCCGAAGAGCATGTCGCCCTCCTCAACGCCAACCTCGCCACCAAAGCCGATGTAGAAGCGCTGCGGCAGGAAACCAAGGCCGGCATCGATGCACTGCGGCAGGAAACCAAGGCCGATATCGCCAGAGTTGAGGCCAGCATTGAAACCCTACGGCAGGAGACCAAGGCCGGCATTGAAACCCTGCGGCACGAAAACAGCGCCACCATCGAGGCGGTGAAGGCCGACCTTGTGAAATGGCTGTTCGGCGCGCTGATCGCCCAAGGCGGCCTGATCGTCGCCCTCGTCAAATTTCTATAGCCCGGCGCATCTCCCAAACCCATCGACGAACTTGCGCCGCAGGAATTCGCGAAAGCGAACATTCGCTATCGCCGTCCCTTCGGCCGGTACGGGGCGGCGGCGAGGCGTTCCGGGAACGCGATTTCTTCGTTGCGGCAGGCGTCGATGATGAGTTTGGAGCCCCAGTCCTTGCCGGGATGCACCGGGTCCAGGCGGCTGCCCTTGACGCGGTCGATGATGGCGATGTCCGTGGCCGCGTCCACCCGGGTGGCCACCGCCCACAGCACCTCTTCTTCGTCGTACACGTCGATGTCGGCGTCCACCACCACCACGTGCTTGATGAGTTCCGAGGCGGTGAACGCGGCCATGGCGGCGAGCTTGGCCTCGCCCTCGCAGCGCTTGTCGATGCTGATGTAGCAGTGGAACCGGCCGGCGCCGCTCAGGGGCAGGCACACGGAATGGACGGTGGGCACCACCGCGCGCACGTTGCGGTAGATGCTGCCCTCCTTGGGCACCGCTCCCAGCAGACGGTGATCGCGGTGCCCCGCCAGGATGTCCATGCACATGGCGCCCTGGCGGTGGGTGATGGCGGTGACCTCCACCACCGGCGATGCCCCCGCGGCGCCGTACAGGCCGGTGAAGTCGCCGAACGGTCCCTCCACTTCCCGCTGGTGCGGCAGCACGCGCCCCTCGATGATCATCTCGGCGTCCGCAGGCACCAGCAGCGCGTCGCCGAAAGTCTCCGAAGGCACCAGTCGCAAGGGCTCGCCCATGAGTCCGCCGATGCTCTCGTACTCGTCCTCGGCGATGCCGTTGAGGATGCAGTTGCCGAGGTAGTAGGCCGGGTGGTGGCCGATGACGCAGGCCACCGGCAGCGCCTCGCCACGGGCCTCCGCGCGCACGTAGTAGTCCCACAGGTGGCGGCGCTCGAAGAACATCACCAAGTGGTTGGGGTCGCGCACGTAGCATCGGTGGAACGACGAATTGTAGATGCCCGTGTCCGGGTCGCGGGCGGCCCAGGTCATGGTCAGGTAGGGGCCCAGGTCGGCGGTGTGGTGCGTCAGCACCGGCAGGAAGTGCAGGTTGGGGTCCATCCTGACCTGCTTGACCGGGGCTTCCGCGGCGTCCACCACCACCGGCTTCTCGCGCCGGTTCTCGCGCGCCTGGAACTCCATCATCAATTCGCGGCCCGACTGCGCCGGCGCCAGCCCCAGGGCCACGGCGCAGGCCGCGCGCGAGGCGAACGCATTCATCAGCAACGGGAACTCCGACGGCTCGCCGCTCAGGTTGTCGATGTTGGAGAAAAGCAGCAGCGGCTCGCGCTTGCGTTTCTCCAGGTCCGCGATCATGGCGCAGACTTCCAGGTGGATGTCGTGCTTGTCCGTCACCACCGCCAGGCGTTCCGGTGCGAGGCGCTTGACCGAGTCGAGGTAGGTTCGCAGGTCCATCGTCCGAGTCTACGGCCCGGCCGCACGGCCGTCAATGTGGGTTGCGGTGCGATTCCAAGGGGTGCCCGACCGGACAGGCCCCGTCTCTTCAAGGGTCCATTGCCTCATTTATTTTACCGCCGGAGAGGCGGTTTCCGTTGCAATCGGCAAACGAAAGGAACAAGGTTTGGCTTGGTCTGGTCCGATACGCATCAGCCGGCGCGTCGCCACTACCCTTCATCTCCATGGGAGCCATCCCTCAAGATCCCGCGCCCGCAATACGCCTGATCGTGCCCCGGACGCTCCACGGGAAACGTCTGGACGCGGCGCTGGCGGCGCTCCTGCCGGACCACTCGCGCTCCCGCCTTCAGCGGCTCGTGCGCGACGGGCATGTGCATCTCGAAGGCAGCATCCCCGGATGTTCGGACAAGGTCGTGGCCGGAGCCCGCATCGAGATGCACATGCCGGAGCCCGCAGAGGTTCCCTGGCAGGCGCAGCCCATCCCGCTTGAAATCGTCCACGAAGACAACGCCCTGCTGGTGGTCCACAAGCCGCCCGGAATGGTAGTCCACCCGGGGGCGGGCAATCCCGAGGGCACGCTGCTCAACGCCGTGATGCACCACTGCCCGTCCCTCGAGGCCGTGCCGCGGGCCGGCATCGTGCACCGGCTGGACAAGGACACTTCGGGCCTCCTGGTGGTGGCCAAGACCGACGCCGTGCGCCTGCGGCTGGTGCGGGAGTTGCAGGCGCGGCGCATCAAGCGCGAATACCTGGCGCTGGTGCGCGGCCTCGTCCGAACCGGCGGCTCCGTCACGGCGCCCATCGGCCGGCACCCGGTTCACCGCACCCGCATGTCGGTGCAGCCGCGCGGCAAGGAGGCCATCAGCCACTACGCGGTAAAGGCCGTATACCGGAGTCACACGCTGCTGCAGGTCCGCCTGGAATCCGGCCGCACCCATCAGATCCGCGTGCACATGGCCCACATCAGCCATCCGGTGGTGGGCGACCCGGTTTACGGCGGGCGCAGCGAAGGCGCCCTGAAGGGCCAGGGGCCGCGCGTCGCGAACCTGCTGCGCGGCTTTCAACGGCAAGCCCTGCACGCGGAGCGGCTGGGCCTGCGCCATCCGGAAACGGGCGAGTCCACGGCATGGACGGCGCCCATGCCAGGCGACATGCGGGAACTGGTGGAGGTCCTCGCGGAAGACGCGCGTGTGTGAACACGGCAGCACGGAAGAGCGCCCCACCCCGAGACCATGCGGCGAACCCGTCGCACGGGACGCCGCACCGATAAAGCGCGCCTGCAACTGTCTTTCGAAAACGCGGGCCGCTTTTCCCGGTCCCACCGCCGGTATTGGAATCGCGCAATTCGGACGGGCCGCGCCGCGGCCCCCACAAAGGCAAAGGAGTCCACAATGAGTCAACCCGTCAGCGCCTACAACTACGAAACCTTCGACCGGTCGGAGAGTGCCGCCAAGGCCGGCGAATTTGCCGCACGCCTGCGGGCCGGGGAGGTAGCTCCGGACTTCACCCTTCCCGCCCTGGAAGGAGAACCGGTCAAACTCTCCGCGTTCAAGGGCCGCAAGCACGTGCTGCTGGAATTCGGCAGCATCACCTGACCGCCGTTCGTGGGCGAGGTCTCGCCCCTCAACGAAATGTACCGGAACTATCGCGACAAGGGTTTCGAGTTTCTCACCATCTACGTGCGCGAGCCCCATCCCGGTGAGCACTACGGCCCCCACAAGGACATGGAACAAAAGCTGGAATACGCGCGCCACTGCCGGGACCAGGACGGCATCGAGAACCCGCTTCTCGTCGACGACCTCCAAGGCACCGTGCACCAGCTCTACGGCGTCCTTCCCAACATGGTCTATATCGTCAGCAAGGAAGGCCGCATCGTCTACAAGGCCATGTGGACCGACCATGACGAAATTCGCGTGGTCTTCGACAACCTCGTCATGGCCGATGAACTGCGCGCCCAAGGCGTGCGCCTCAAACCCTCCCTCACCGAGAAGATCAACTTCATCCCCGCCCAGTACGCCGGCGGGCTCCGCGAAAAGGTCTTCGACCGCGCCGGCCCCAAGGCGTGGCAAGACTACCAGTCGACGTTCGGAGGGTAGCAGAGAACTCGAGGTCGACTTTGCGAGTTCGGGAAACGACCCTATTGAGCAAGCTTGTCACCGTCCTGGCTACAAGTGAGATGATCCGGTATCCGGCCGCGTCCACATCGCCGACGGGCCGGAGATTTCGAGCTGGACGGGGTAAGATTTCATCGCCGCGCTGAATTGGTTAATTGACGGGTTGCCTCACAACGACGCCAGCCGGTCGAACGTATCCGGGTACTTCCTGACCATGAGCATGAGGGCTGCGGCGGTGTCGGGTGGTTTCGACCTGCCCTGCTCCCAGCCTTCGACGGTTCGCACCGGCACACGCAGCAGGTGGGCGAAAACGGCTCTCGACACGTCAAGGTCCTCGCGAACACTTTTGATCATTTCAGGCGTGAGTGCAGGCAGTGGTTTCACCTCCACACGGGTGGTTCGGAGCGTCCGACGGCCAGCCCGATGTTCCCGAACCTCGTGCAGACCTTTCAGGACCTCCATGGCGATATTGCGTTCAGCCATCGCCGATCTCCTCTACGACTTTGCGCCAAGCCGCCACTTCGGCTGATGTCAGGTCATCCTTGACACCCTTACCGTACAATGTGAGCAGGTAGATGTGGTTTTCCCGGACGCGCCAATAGTAGATTACCCGAGTGCCGCCTCGTTTGCCTCGACCCTTCGACCTTCAGCGGATTTTCCGGATGCATCCCGTCCCGCGAATAATGTCGCCGGCGTCCGGGTGTACGCTGAGCAGCGCCTGAAGTGCCGCGTAGCTGTCGTCATCGAGGTATGATGGCAGATGCTTGGTAAACGCCGATGTCTCAATGAACAGCACATCGTCAATTATACGGAGTTACGTGGCCTTGGGAAGATTGCCAAGCTTCCGTGGCGTTTCCAATGCCTGAGAGCTGCACAAACTGACGATGACCCGTGCAGTGTTCGTTCTCTCGATACCGACGGAAGGAGAGAAGATCGAGGAATATCGGCTTGGGCCCCGAAACGGGATGTTGTATGCGGAGGTGTCCGACAGCGGTTGCGCAGGCTGATCTGGATGTCGAGCGTGTTGTTCCCTTGTCCGAAGACCGGCGCCGCATGGCGTTCGACTGCCGACTCCTGGAGAGAGGGCGAGCCGGTCCCAACGGCCTGAACCGTCATCGGGCGGTCGAACCCTGGCGCCGGTTTTGGTAGCATCCCCGAATGCTCGCCAGATTCGCACGTATCGCGCCATGATCCAGTCCTGCTGCGAGACCGTGGCCACGGTGGAGGGCGGGCGCTCCGTGCGCCCGGAGGCGGACACGGGCCATTCCGGCCAGGTCATCATCGACAACAACATCATCGACCCCATCACCGGCTCCGTGCCGCACCGCTCCCATCCGTGCCGCTTGGTGCCGGAATGTCCGACCCTCTGACCACCGCCATCATCTTTGCCGTGTTTCTGATCGCGGGCGGCGTCAAGGGCTTGGTGGGGTTCGGTCTTCCCGCGGTGAGTCTTGGCCTGCTGACCGTGGCTTTCGATCTGACAACGGCCATGGTGCTGTTGCTGGCGCCGTCCTTCGTCACCAACGTCTGGCAGGCGGCGGTGGGCGGCAACGGCCGCGCCATCCTGTCGCGCATCTGGCCTTTCCTGGCCACGGCGACGGGCACGGTATGGATCGGCGCGCTGGCGCTGTCGCGGATCGACGTGACGTGGCTGTCCGCGCTGCTGGGGCTTTTGCTGGCGGTCTACGCGGGGCTGAACCTGGCAGGCGCGCGGTTCGCCCTCGCGCCCAGGCAGGAAACATGGGCGGGGCCGCTGCTGGGCGCCGTCAACGGAGTCGTGACCGGCATGACCGGCTCCTTCGTCGTGCCTGGGGTCCTGTACCTGCAAGCCATCGGGCTGGCCCGCGACATGCTGGTGCAGGCCATGGGGATCTTCTTCACGCTATCGACCGTGGCTCTGGCTCTGGCGCTCCGCGGCACCGGCCTGCTCGATCTCTCCTACGCCGCGTGGTCGGGGGCGGCGCTGCTGCCCGCGGCCGCCGGCATGATCGCGGGCCGGCGCATCCGCCGGCGGCTCTCCGAGGAACGATTCCGGCAGGTGCTCTACATCGCCCTGTTGTCGCTGGGATGCTACATCATGGTGCGGTCGGCCCGGGCGCTGATGTGACGGCGTCCCGTCCCCGAAGGTCCGGGATACGGGAGGTTCTCCGGTCGGAAGGACACGGCGTCTCAGGCCACTTCCATTGATAACCAGGGGCGCACGGTCCGGGAGGGCCGGCGGCGGCCGGTCCACCATTGACCCCGGCAGACCCGACAGGTATCCCGAAACGAATGATGAACGGCGAAACCCACCGTCACGAAAGAAAGGAACAGGCATCATGAAACGCACACTCAGGTTCGCCGGCGCCATGGCCGGTGTGCTCGCACTGGCTCTTTTGGCGCACCCGTGGCTGCCGGAGACAGCGCGGGTCCACGGGCAGGAAGCGCAGCAGAGCCGGCCATCGATCAAGTACGTGTTCACATTGAGCTATCCCGTGGGGGGAAAGGACCGGTATATCGCCTGGGTGGCAAGCGTCGCCGAAGACCTCCGGGCGCCGGCTGAAGTGCGGCGCATTACCGCCTACGACAGCTACTTCAGTTCCTCGCCCCAACGTGTGGTCGAGTTCGAATTCGACAGCATGGCGGATGCGGGAAAGTACTTCGCGCGCGAGAGGGTTCGCGACATCTTTGCGAGCATTCATGAGTACGGCCTCGGCGGCGACACCACGGTGTTGCGGCTGCGCAGCGACTACGCGCCGAAGTAGCCGTCCATCCAACGCGCCGCGGGGCCTGTGCTGCCGGACCGGGACCAGGGATTCCCGGCCCGCCCCGCCCGCGCCCTTACGGCTCAGAACGGCAGGCTGTGCTTCCGAGCGGTGTTGCAGGGCTTGCAACTGGGGACGACGTTCCCCTTGGTGGTCTTGCCGCCTCGGATGACGGGCACGAGATGATCCATGGTCAGCGCATGCGCCGGGAAGCGGCCACCGCAGTGGGCGCACACGCCTTGGCTGGTGCGGTTCTTCCACCAAGGAGTGTTGCGCAGTTCCCGCGCCTTTCGGCGCTCGCGCCGGATCTCATCCTCGGTGACCGGGACCAGGAAAGCGTCGGCGTCGCTGGACATCTCACAGCACCTTGTTCTTGAGGGTCCTGAAGTAGACGGCGAAACCGCCAGCGACTCCCAGATACAGAACGCTCCGGGCCAGCGCCCATCCCCCGCCAGCGCGGAAGAAGTTCGTCAACTCCCAACCGCTGAAATAGATGAAGAAGACGATGGACGTCCCGATGAGTATCTTGTGGGCGGTCATCAATTTCATGGCTCGATACCCGACTCCAGTCCAACGTCATCGCGCCGCGTTTGCAATGCGGATCGGGAAGATCTTCAGTAACCGGTTCAAGGTGCACTGCTGGTGGGTTCGGATTGCTTCATTGGCTTCGGCTACGGCAGCAACCAGGGTATCTAGTGTGGTGTCTGGTTAATTCGGGTCATAATCTGCGGGTCTTTTTCGCCGTCGGCTGCGTTGCTCTTCCTCGCGTGGTACCCGCCACTGCTCGTCATCGCGCCTTGCCGACAACAAAAAATCCTCCGCAGATTATGACCCGAATTAACCAGACACCACACTGGAGAATCGGGGGCGATGTTGTCGCGTAGACGCCGTACCGGATGGCGGTATTCTTCCAAGACCTGGGCGACGGACTCGGGAACACATTGGTCAACAAAGAACCGCACGTATCTCCCATCTGTCAGGCTACCTTGGATTGGTCATGCACAAGAGCGGCTCTTACGTCCTGGAGGGAGAGGTTGGGGTATACTTCAAGAATCTGCGGCTCGGAATAGCCATCTTCGGCAAGCCGTTCAGCCTGATCTTCGCTGAATGCGGCAACTGCGTTGGAAAAGTCAAGGATCGGCTTCAAGTCCTTCCGGTGTCCTTGCAATCGTCCCTGGACTCGCAAATGCTGGACGCTTTACCAGATGTGGCTTGCCGTATCAACGGAGGGCGCTGAGGATGACCGTGAAACTCCCTCTTTCTTCGGGGGTCATTTCCGTTTTGGAACACATAGAGTCTGGAGAACAACAATGACAAACAAGGAGACGCCCATGTCCATCGAAGTGATCCATACCCATAACGCCCCGGACGCCATCGGGCCCTACGAGCAGGCCGTCAAGGCCAATGGTTTCGTGTATGCGTCGGGACAGATCGCGCTGTTGCCGGAAACCGGCGAACTCGTGGCCGGGGGCGTGGAAGAGCAGGCGCGCCAGGTCCTGGCCAATGTCACCGCGGTTCTTGAGGCGGCCGGGACCTCCTGGGACAAGGCCGTGAAGACCACCATCTACCTGAGTGATATGGCGGATTTCGCCGCGGTCAACGCCATCTACGAGAGCTGCCTGGGGTCCCGCAAGCCGGCGCGCTCCACCGTAGCGGTGGCGGGGTTGCCAAAGGGGGCGCTGGTGGAAGTCGACGTGGTGGCGCTGGCATAGCACACGCACTCACGAAGGGGGCACGGCGGGCACCGATGGCGCGGCGGATGGGACGGTGTGCGGGCTTGGCGCTTCACCCGGAGAAGCCGGGAATATCGCGCGGCGTGGAAGAAGCGCCTGCGAACGTTCCGCGCCGAGTATCGCGAGCTTGGGTCCCCACGGTCACGCGGCCAAGCCCAGGAACCGAAGGCAGTTGGCCGAGGAGACCCACTCGCGCTCTTCCGCCGTCAGCCGCAGTTCGTCGAACTCATCGTCTGGCGCCTGGTCGCGGAACTGAAACGGGTAGTCGGAACCGATGACCACCTGGCGCGCGCCCACCGTGTCGATGAGGTAGCGCACCGTGCGGTTGTCGAAGAAGATATCGTCGTAGAAGAACATGCGCGCGTATTCGGAGGGCTTCCGGGGCATGAGCGTGTGGAAGTTGGGGTTCTTGTGCCACGCATTCTCCAGACGCGGCAGGAGCTGGGTGAAGGTGCCGCCGCCGTGGCTGAAGCACAGCCGCAGCCGCGGACAGGCTTCCATGAGGCCGCCGGTGACCATGCTGGCGATGCCCAGGGCGCCTTCCAGCGGGAACGCCACGATGTTCTCGATGAACCGCGGCCCGGTCACCCGGTCCATGAAGGTGACGTGCTGGGCGTGTACGAAGATGGGCACGTCCAACGCTTCGGCCGCCTTGAAGAAGGGTAGAAACTCGGGTTCGCCCAGGCTTCTGCCGTTGACGTTGCTGAGCAACTCGACGCCATGGAGGCCGAGGGACTTGACCCGCTCCAACTCGGCGGCGGCCAGAGCCACATCCTGGAGCGGCACCGACCCCAGCGCGTAGAAGCGGTCCGGCGCGGCGTCCACCATGCGCATCAACACCTCGTTGAGGTAGCGCGCCAGGTCGCGCCCGTCCTCCGGGTCCAGGCGGTAGGCGAGCAACTCGGGCATGGGCGACAGCACCTGACGGTCCACCGCGTAATCGGGCGCGGCCATTTCCCGCAGGCGGCGCGGCGCCGACCAGCAGCGATCCAGCACGGTGCGGAAGTTCCGTCCGGCAATCATCACGTTGGCCGTTTCCGGTCCTGTGTGGTCCATGAACGGCCAGTGGTTGCCCGCGGGACGGTTGCCCACCGCCGGGAAGTTCTCGGGGACGATGTGGGTGTGAACGTCAATGACCATGAGCGTGCTCCCGCGGGTGGTTGGGGCTTTGCTGGCAGCCTGTGGGTGTAGCGGCGACCACCGGTCAAACCTGCGCGGACCCACTCCATGCCGCGCAATGCAGTCGCGACTGCTCGGACAGCCTCGTCGCGTCGGACCCGCGCCCGCGCGTGTCCGTTGCCGGGCCGCTTACGCGGTATCCGCCGGCGGCGGGGCGATGATGAACAGGCTCAGGAACCCGGAGAACACCAGCGACACCGCGAACAGCGCGAATGAAACCGTATAGCTGCCCATCCAGTCGAAAAGAAAGCCGAAGAATGGCGGTCCCAGGGCCGCGAATCCGTGGATGAGCAAGAGCCCGAGTCCGCGGATGCGCCCCATGGACACGCGTCCGAAAAAACGCGCCCACATCATGTCAGGCAGGACCATGTTACCACCGAGACCCACCCCGTAAAAGAAGAAGCCGACGTAGACGAGCGTCAACGATCCGGAGGTGATGCCCAGCGTGAGACCTGCCGCCTGGATGAAGAACTTGAAGAGCGTGGTCCAGCGTACGTCCATGCGCTCGGCCACCAGCCCCCATACCAGGGGGGAGCCGAGCTGGGTGAGGGCGATGACGCTCATGACGCCGGCCGCGACCCCGTGGGAGTGGCCCAGGTCGGTGACGTAGGGGAACACGTGCAGGTTGACACCAGTGACGCCAACCGACGACACGCCGAAGACCGCCACGATCAGCCAGAAGGCCCGTGTGCGCAGACCCGCCCGGCGGCTCCACACCCGGGCCTCGCTGGCGGGCTGCGTCGCCGCGGCCTGCGCCTTCCCCTCCTCCGTGGTCACGTTTGGCGCGCCGTCGGGATTGAGGCCCATGTCCTCGGGCGAGCGCCGAATGTAGATCACCGCCGGCGCTACCAGCAGCGCCACCGTCAGGATGCCGAAAAGCCCCCAGGTGTGCCGCCAGCCCAGCCAGATCAGGAGCGGCGCCACAAGGAACGGCATGATGATCTTGGCGAAGCCGATGCCCATGCTGGAGAACGCAAGAGCGCGGCCACGCTTCTGGACGAACCAGCGGGAGACCATGACGTTGACCACCATGTAGCCGAGGAGACCGTCCCCGAGGGTGACCAGGGTCCAGCGCACTGCCAGGAACTGCCAGAAGACATCCACCTGGCTCAGGACAAGGTAGCCCGCCGCCGCTACCAGCGCGCCCGAGGTGATGAGCCAGCGGCTGCCGTGGCGGTCCACCAGCGCACCGACGAAGGGCGCCATGAAGGCGCCGATGAGTCCCTCCCCTGATCGCAGCAGGGAGAATACTCCGCGAGACACGCCCAGGTCCGCGGTCATGGGTTTGAGAAAGATGCTCAGGGTGCTGGCGAGGGCGAAGGATGAGGCGACGTTGGCGATGAATCCCACCGCGACGATGTACCAGCCATAGTAGATCCGTCTCGATACACCGGCGCGACGCGCTGATCCGCCTGTAACCACCCGTCACGGGTAGCAGGGTTCGCGCGTCATGGGAAGCGAGGCCTTTCCTAGTGTGGTGTCTGGATAATTCGCGTCATAATCTGCGGGTCTTTTTCGCCGTCGGCTGCGTTGCTCGTCCTCGCGTGGTACACGCCACTGCTCGTCATCGCGCCTTGCCGACAACAAAATATCCTCCGCACATTATGACGCGAATTAACTGACACCACTCTAGCGCTGCCGAGCGGCGCGCAAATGGACGCCACCGCCCGTCCTTTGGTAGTTTCGTCCCCATGCCTTGCGGTCGTGTCCCGTGAACGGGCTCCTGCCGCGGGAGTTTCGCACGGCGGGGAAGGATGGAATCGAGAGGCGCAACGGAGAAAGGCGGGTACAAGACACCCGTGAAGCAAAGCCCGCACGAAAAGGAGACAACATGCGTGTGTTGATTACCGGAGCCGGCCTGATCGGCTCCCACGTGGCCGCCGACCTGAGCGTGCGCGGCGATGAAGTCACGTTTTTCGACGTGGTGCCGAAGCCGGACTATGTCCGGCATGTCACCGGCAGGGATCTGCCGCTGATCCGCGGCGACATCTGCGATCTGGCGGCGTTGGTGGACGCTTTTCTGACGGTCAAGCCCGAGTGCGTCATTCACCTGGCGGCGTCCGTCGGGGAGTCCAATATCCCCAACCTCTACGCCGGGTTCCAGGTCAATCTGGTGGCCACCCTGAACGTGGCGGAAGCGGTTCGGCTTGCCGGGGTGCGCCGCCTGGTGCATGCCAGCACCCAGGCGGTGTATCAGGACGCCGACCCCGGAGAGTTGCTGCGGGAAGACTCGCCGCAGGACGGCCGCGGCCGCGTGTACAACTCCTCGAAGGTGGCGTGCGAGCATGTGCTCAGGACCTTTGCCGCCAAGCGGGCCTTCGAGCTGGTGCTGTTGCGTTTCGCCGGGGTGTACGGATACCGGGCGGTGGCCGGAGGCCCGGGGGTGGCGGTGCAGGCGGCGGTCTGGGCGGCCATGGCCGGGGAGGCGGCGGTGCTGAACGCCTACGAGACCGTGGACTTCGTCTACGTGAAGGACCTCGCCGACGGCATCGCTCGAGCGGCGCACGCCGCGCCGCTCTCCCACGACGTCTACAACCTGGGCAGCGGCACACTTACCACCGTGGAGGACGTGGAGGCCGCGCTCCACGCGATCTTCCCGGACATCCGCCTCAGCCGGGGCACGCTCACGCCGGCGCGGCCCCGGATGGACATCACCCGGGCAGGGAACGAACTGGGCTACGCGCCGGAGTACAAGCTCGAGGCGGGTCTGCGGGACTACGTCGCGGAACTGAACCGGGAGTGAGGCGAGGCGTCCATCTCGCCACCCAGGCGTCACCCCGGATCAAGTCCGCGATGACGCCTGAAGATGCCGGTTTCGCGGGAGTCGTCCATGTCGGTTTCGAGCCGACATGCGAAGGCGTGAAAATTGCATCCCCTCGGATGATATCCCGTACCCCCCGAATCGTCGTTCCCGCGAAAGCGGGAATCCAGGGGTGGGGTCCGATTGTAACTTGGTGATTTCACTGGATATGCGTTTATTGTCGCATCAGTCTTCCATGTCGGCTTGTGGCCGACACACGATTGGATGGAATTGGGTTTCGCCGAGTGATGATCGCATCCGTCGGCGAAATTGCTCTTCCTCGCGCAGCGCACCATCCGTGCAGCCCGTCTCCCACACCGCGTTGGAGCGAGTAGGTGCGGCCCATTCGATGCCCTGTTTCGTCTGAAGCCAGCCGCTTCGCGTCACTGGCGGCTCCTCAGTTCGGAGGGAGTGAACGGACCCAGCGCTTCAAGTTTCCTTTCGGCAAAGGCTTTCGAGAAATCCGACTTCACTCCTTTCTTGTGCTCGTCAACCAGTTCGATGAGCCGCCGTTTGAGGTCTTCCCGCGTAAAATACTCCGCAGTGTTCACGACAGCAACGTCGATGGCTAGCCACGCCGCCAAGCCGCCGAATACGCCGCCGACCACGGTGCCGATGGGTCCCAGTACCGAACCCATGGCAGCACCGGTAGCCACTCCGGCGCTTTTAGCAAAGTATCCGCTGCCCACCTTTCCCAACGTCTTCAAGGTAGCAGACGCCATGTTCTTGGCGACCACCTTCGCTCCGACCGCCCCTGCGACGGCGCCGCCGGTGCCCACGACAGTTGCCCCGGCGGCTGTAGGGAGGGCGGATACCGAGAGTCTCTCGACCGTGTCCGCGACTCTCATTTCCAACATATGCTTGTAAGTCAACTTCAATCCCGGTGGGGCCGTATCGGGCTCGCGGCGGATCCAATCCTCGATCTTTGTACGCATTTCCTTGTTCATGACCCCGACGACGGCTTTTTCAGCTGTCACGAGGCGTTCCGTAAACCCTGCGTACAACCGTGCTTCGATCTCCTCTTCCAGTGTTCCGAGCAACTTCTGGGCGAGTTCCCCATATTGTCCTCTCCACGAGTAGTGCCGGTCCAGAAACCCTGGAATAGACTCGTAAACCGGAACAAAGGCCATGTCGATCCGTTCCTCGATGGCTTGGTTCGTCTCGGGCCACGGTTCCCGGCTCAAGCGTTCCCGACCCTGTATCCACCGCCGGTCCGCATGCTGCTTCAGCCAATGGTCACCCTTGAAAGACGCCACCTCGTCAGAGTTGACGTCCGCAGGGAGTTGGGGAGGGTTCTGCGGTCGAGGCTGAAGCACCATCGCCAGGATCGAAAAAAGGAGCGTAGCCGATAGCAAGGTGAGAATCGTCCGGTAGGCCCATGTCATCGCGCCCGCCCGACCCGAAGTTGCAGCCTTCGCTACATCTGGAGTGTTCGCTGGCCGGTGCTTGTCTTCGGAGGAGTTCCGACTCTCACCACCCTTCTGAATAGACATTCTCATCCTCTCCTAAACTGTTGGCCCAGCCGCAACGCCAGAAAAATAGATCCCTCGAGCCCGCGGACGAAACTACCGAACACCATCGCCATTTTCAGAAAGAAGCCGACCCACAAGAGCAGCGGGATCCTGTCGTGAATCCAAGGCGTCCTCTCCGCAGTGCTCGTCGCAGTGGTGACGAAGTACCAGGACAGCCCGTCGATTTGGGTCGCCAAACGCAGCGTGCCATCCACGACGGAGCACATTGAACCCGCATTCCGCGAGAACGCCTTAATGGTCAGTTCGAGCGAATCGGGGAAGATGTCTTCGCCCGGCCCGAGGATAAGGTAATAGCTCGTGTAGATATATGCGATTGAAAGCGCAGCCAAAAGCAACCGTCCAGCCATGCGCACGGCCAGCACGTCCGCCACCGCTACTCCTCCATTTTCCTCGTCCCCGCGTTGCCTGAAGTGACGTCCCGGCCAAGTCGACAGAGCGTAGAACAGGAACGGCGCGGCCACCGTCGCAGCGCCGAAAAAGAGCCAATCGGTGGGTCGGGATATCGCCGCGAAGACCACCAGAAACACAGCCAACGGCAATGCCGCCGCTACACTGATCAGCACCGACAGCCCCGACGATTGGAGCCTGCGCCACAGGGACGACCTCTGGTCGAGGTAGTAGTCGACCGCGAAACGTTTCCGTTCCCGCCTGTACTCCAACAGTCCCCAGAAAACCACGAGAAAAGCCACTACCGGGAATGCGAGAGCCAGGCAGGATTGCGCATGAGCGAGCCGCCACAGGGCCAGGACAGCGAGAAACAGCACGCACGCGAACAGTGCGTGAACCAACCGATCACCGGCAGAATGGCGGCTACTGCTCATATCGGCGCACCCCCCCGGATTGTGTCAGAGGTCCGCAGCAATCACGACCGGTCATGAAATCGGACGGCAATCGGCTTCGCCGGCTTCAAGCCTACCGCTGTGGATGACAACTTTCGATCCCTCACTCAATTGAAGTTTGAGCGAGTTTGATCCCAACCCTTGGTGAACCCCAACGATGCCTTCGACATCATCCGCTCCAAGCCCCACTCGCTGCCGTGCTCGGCGCCTTGCGCAATCTGGGACTCGACCGCCTGCTTGCCACCCGTCCCTGAATTCCCGCTTCCGCGGGAATGACGTTCGGATGTCGCAACGAGTTGGTTACCCGGACAGACTCCTGACTCGCAGTGGCGGCGCCGTCATGTCGCCGCGACGCTCCGCGTGGCGGCGGCCTCGGTCAGGGTCGTGGTGGGGGAGACGTACTCCAGATCCGTCAGCACCTCGATGAGGGCGGGGCCGGGGGCCGCAAGGGCCTGCTTGAGCGCGGGCAGGATCTCGTCGTCGCGGGTGACCTTGAGGCCCAGGACGCCGTAGCCGTTGGCCAGGGCGGCGAAGTCGGGGTTGACCAGATCGGTGCCGTAGTTCCGGCCCGGGTACTGGGCCTCCTGGTCCATGCGGATGGTGCCGTAGGAGCCGTTGGCGTACACCATTACGATGATCTTGACGCCGTACTGGCGCGCGGTGGCGAGTTCCTGGCCGGTCATGAGGAAGCCGCCGTCGCCCACGTGGGCGATGACGGTGCGGTGGGGATGGGCCAGCCTGGCGGCCACCGCGGCGGGTACGCCCGGACCCATGCTGCCCAGGCTGGGGACGATGTAGGAATCGGCGTGGTCGAACTCGATGTAGCGCTGCACCCAGCCGCCGAAGCTTCCGGCGTCGTGGGTGTGGATGGTATCCGGCGGCACGGTGGCCTTGATGCCCGCCATCACCCGTTCCATGGAGACGGCGCCGGTGGGGCGCTCGGGCGGGGTGGCGTAGCGCCGCTGTTGAGCGTGATAGTCTGCGATCCAGGCGGCACGCGCCTCATCGGGACCGGCGCCGTCGCACTCCAGCGCCGCCGACAGGGCCTTGCGCGGGTCCGCCAGCACGGCCATGTCCGGAATGAAGTTCTGGCCGATGTTGCCGGCGTCGGCGTCGATCTGGATGGTCATGAGCCCCGGATGCGGCAACCGGTAGTTGCCGGACACCTGCTGGTTCACCCGGCAGCCGACGATGACCAGCAGGTCGGCGTCTTCATCCACGATCCGGCGCGAGTGGTTCTTGCGGCTTCCCAAGTTGCCGGCATAGTGGGGATGCGTGTTGGGAAAGGCGTCCTGGCGCTTGAAAGCGCTCAGCACCGGCACCTGAAACTTCTCGGCGAAGGCCACCAGTTCGTCCCGGGCGCGCGCGTACTGGGCGCCGGACCCTGCCAGCAGCACCGGCCGCCCGGCCCGGTTGACCCGTTCCACCATTTCCCGGACCAGCTCCGGATCGGGGCTGGGACGCACCGCGGGGTAGGACTCCACCATAGTGATGTCCGCCTCCTCCTCCAGCATGTCCCTGGGGAGCGAGACCACCACCGGCCCCGGGCGGCCCGACCGCGCCACGTGGAACGCCCGGGCCATGATGCGCGGCACTTCCCGCGGGTCATTGATCTCGATGACCCACTTGGCGATGCTGCCGAAGAAGTGCGTGTAGTCGAGTTCCTGACCGGCCTCCTTGCCCCGGTGCGCCCGCGCCACCTGGCCGATGAGCAGGACCAGCGGCGTGGAGTCGTAACGGGCGAGGTGCACCCCGATGCTGGCGTTGGTGGCGCCGGGGCCGCGGGTGACGATGCACACGCCCGGCGTACGGGTACTCTTGCCGTAGGCCTCGGCCATGAGGCAGGCGCTGCCCTCGTGGCGGTTGGTGATCAGCATGATCTCCGGGATGTCCCGGAGTCCGTCCAGCAGGGCGATATAGCTCTCGCCCGGCACGGAGAAGGCGTGGCGCACGCCCTCGTTGCGCAAGGACCACGCCACGGCGTAGCCACCCGACATTCTGCGGCTCTCTTGATCGACCCTCACTGGCTCACCTCCGACCTTTCCCGGAATTCACGGTTTGATGCATTCGAGGCCCGGCTGGAATTCATGGCCGGCATCCTTATCGTGCGTCATGTGTTGAATCCCCTAACGCATTTGTCGTTGTGGGGCCAGGAACGGTCTGTGCCCTTCCCGTCCAGTGCCCGCTTCCATTGGACCGGGGCCATGCCTTCCAACTATTGAATGGACCAGCATGCACTCGGCCTTTCTGAATCGCTACATCGAGTTCACGTTGCGCCGCCGATGGCTGGTCTTCGCGTCGTCCGCCGCAGTCATGCTGATTCTGACGGCCGGCCTCCAGTTCATCAACATCTCCAACGACTGGCGCGACATGCTGGACGGGGACAACCCTCAACTGGTTGCGTACGACGCCCGGAGGATACCTATACGGCGACCAATGCGGCGGTGATCGCGGTGGCGCCCACGGGGGGCTCGGTCTTCACCCGGTAGGCCCTCGGCGCCATCGAGGAGCTGACCGAGGCCGCGTGGCAGGTGCCCTGGTCCAGCCGGGTGGACTCCCTCACCAACTACAACCACAGCGAGTCCGTCGACGACGACCTGAACGTCGAGCGGCTCGTGGACGGCGCCGAATCGCTCAGCGATGAAGACCTCGCGCGGATCAGGAAGATTGCGTTGGCCGAGCCCAGCATCGCGGGCCGCCTCGTCTCCCACGGCGGGCGCGTTGCCGGACTGGTGATCAGCTTCACCCTGCCCGAGCATTCGGACGCCGCTGAGATCCAGACTTACCACTATCTCCGCGGCCTCCTGGACAAGACCCGGGCAACCCATCCGGATATCGCCTATCACGTTACCGGCAATGTCTTCGTGAACCAGGTCCTGACCGAGGCGGCCCAGGACGATATGGGGATTCTCGCGCCCGCCTTCCTCATCATCCTGGCCGTCGGCATGCTGGTGGCCTACGTGTATTCCATGACGCTTCTGCCGGCGTTGCTGTCGGTACTGCCGCTGCGCGCGCGTGGGGCACGCGCGGGGGCTCCGCTTTCTTCCATCGCCTCGGCGCTTTCGTGGTGGCGCGCCGCACGCCCCTGCTCTGGTCCGTGGCCGCAGTGGCCGTCGCCCTGGTGGCTGGCGTGCCCCGCGTCGAGCTGACGGACAACTGGACCACTCATTTGGACAAGCGTTACGAGTTCCGGCGCGATACCGACTTCGTCATCGAGAACGTCACAGGCGTGGAAACGCTGGAGTACAGCCTGAACGCCGGACGTGGCGGCGGCATCACCGATCCCGCCTATCTGCGCAAGGTCGACACTTTCGCCGAATGGTACCGCGCCCAGCCGGAAACCGCGCATGTCCAGGTGTTCTCGGACATCATGAAGCGCCTCAACAAGAACATGCACGGCGACGACCCGGCCTTCTACCGGCTGCCCGAAGACTCCCGGCTTGCCGCGCAGTATCTGCTGCTCTACGAGCTTTCGGTTCCCTTCGGCATGGACCTCAACAACCGCATCAACGTCGCCAAGTCCGCGCCGCGCATGACCGTCACGCTGCGCAGACTGAAATCCGACGAACTGCGCGCGCTCGAAATGCGCGGTCAGGATTGGCTCCGCGCCAACGCGCCCGACCTGGCGAGCGAGGCATCGGGGTACAGCCTCGTCTTCGCCCATCTGGCCATACGGAACACTCTGAGCATGTTGTGGGGGACGGTCACCGGCATGATCGTCATTTCGCTGATCCTGATGGCGATTTTCAGAAGCGTGCGCTTCGGGCTCATCAGCCTCGTACCCAACCTCATCCCATCGGCCATGGCCTTCGGCTTGTGGGGCTATCTATACAGCGAGGTGGGGCCGGCCGGATCTCTCGTCACCGCCATCGCCTTCGGCACGGTCGTCGACGATACGATTCACATCATGGCCAAGTATCTGAAGGCCCGTCGCGAGGACCTTCCCTCGCCCGAGGCGGTGCGCTACGCCTTCAATTCCGTAGGTGGTGCGTGCTTCACCACGCCCATGATGCTGGTGCTGGGTTTCCTGGTGTTCGCCACGTCCGGATTCGCCATCAGTTGGATGCTCGGCCTCCTGGTTGCGCTCACCCTCGGCTTCGCGCTGGTCCTCGATCTGCTGTTCCTTCCACCCCTGCTGATGGCCATCGACGGAAAACCCGAGTTTGACTTCCGGCTGCGTGGCTGACGCGCAATGGTCGACGCCGGCCACGGCCTATTGAGACTCGTATAGTATAGTGACATTAGAACAGGTCGGCCTGCTTCCAGAATGCGGTAACGAGTGGAGGCGGGCGTTGCATTCGGCGAAGGGCACGACGAGCATGGTGGCTGAGTTGACCGAAGTCCTTGGGACAGAAGTTGGGCAGTTTATGATGCTTCCAGTATCCCCAGAGGTATTCGACGGGATTCAGTTCCGGGGCGTAGGCCGGCAACCGTTCCAGGACCAACGCGCCCTCGGTGTCGGCAACAAACTCCCGAACCAACCGGCTCCGGTGGCTGGGCAGGCCGTCCCAGACCACCAGCAACGGCCCGGGAACCTGCCGCCTCAAGTGCTTCAGGAATTCGATGATCTGGGGACTCTTGATGGCTCCCGGATACAGTCGAAAGTAGAAACGCCACCACGTGACTCCAGCGATGGCCGACAGACTCTTCCAGTTGAAGTGATATTGCAGCACCGGTGGCTGTCCTCGCGGCGACCAGGTACGAATACCGATTCGGCCGTTCGCTCAGCCCGCTCTCGTCCACAAACACTATGGTCCGCCCCTCGTTTCGGGCTTTTTTTTAACCGCTGGCCAGCGCTTCTTCTTCCACTGCCGGATCGCCTCCTCATCCCGTTCCAACGCACGTCCTGTCGGCCGCTGGCAACTCCACCCCAACTGCCGGAGAATCCGCCAAACATGTCCAGGATGGTAGCTGACCCCACATCTCTCCCTTATCAAGTGGGCCACTCGCTGGGCCGTCCACAGCCTCGTGTCGTACCCCAGGGCTTCCGGTCCCCGTTTCAAACCGCCCTCGATCTTTTTCACATCCGCCGGGCTCAGTCGCGGCTTGCGTCCCGCACGCCCCGCTTGCTTGAGCCCTGCTCTGCCGCTCTCGGCCAACTGCCGCGCCCATCGATTCACCGACTGGCGGTGCACTCCCACCCGACGCGCCACCTCCGCCTCCGACAGCCCTCGCTTCAACAGCCTCCCCGCCGCCATTCGCCGCCGCTCCAACGCTTCAAAGTCCCGCCGAACTCCAAGTGGATTTCCCATGCCAACTACTATACACTCGTTCTGATCCGATGTCACTATATTTTACGGCTCTCAATAATCGAAAGGAAGCAACATGCCGGATGGAATCGAACAGCTCAACGAGGACATCATCGCGGCCGCCAGGATCCTGAGCCGTGAGGGCCTGGTGCAGGGATTCGGACACGTGAGCGCGCGGATTCCGCACTCGGACCTGTTCGTGATCACGCCGCGGGTCGCCCTGGAACTGGTGGAGCCCGGACAACTGGTGGTGGTCAATCTCCAGGGTAAGGTGCTGGAGGCGCCGGCGCCGCCATCCTTCGAGACCGCGCTTCACACGGCCATCTTCAACGCCCGACCCGATGTCAACGCCATCACCCGGATCCACGCAAGAACCGCCAACATGTTCTCGGTAACGGACACCCCCCTGGAGGCGGTGCACAACCACGGCAGCTTCTTCAGCGGCGGCGTGCCGGTGTTCAGGACCATCGACCTCATCTCCACCCGGGAGCTGGGCGAAGGCGCGGCGGCGGCGCTGGGCGATGCGGCCGCCGTGTTGTTGCAGGGGAACGGCCAGGCCACCGTGGGGAGGACCATGCCGGAAGCGGTGATGATGGCCATCTACCTGGAGGAAGCGGCGCAGGTGCTCTATGGCGCCATGCAGATAGGCACGCCGCAACTCCTCCCCCGGGAAGCCGCCGGCTCCCGGCAGAAGGAGGCCCTGCCGCCGCCGGACATGGAACGCGCCTGGAACTTCTTCAAGAGCCGGGTGGGGATGTAGCCACTCTCCTTCTCCCGGCCCCTGGATTCCCGCCCCCGATCGGGGTCGAGGGCAAGCTTTCGCGGGAATGACGGAGGGGGTGCCGAAATGACGAAGAGGGTACGGGATGGGTGGAGGGTGGAGGCAGGTGCGGGGATGACGTTTCCGAAACAAGAACGCCATGCCGGCGACAACGTCGGCATGGCGTTCTGACTTCAAACGGCTCCAGAGATCAGCCCGCGAACTCGACGTCGAGATTGGCGGTCTCGCCGTCCTTGACCTCGACTTCCTTGGTCTGCGTGCCGAGCTTTTCGTGCCAGATCTGTACCTGGTACTTGCCGGCGGGCACGTCGGTGAGGCTGAACGCGCCGTCGTCGCCCGTGATGCTGTAGTAGGGGTTGCCGGCAACGAAGATCCAGCCGGCCATCCAGCCGTGGACGTCACACTTGACTTCCATAATCTCCGGCTTGTCGAACTTCACCTTGAGCTTCTTCTTGAACTTGGGCTGCGCCCGGTTCATCGGCTTGTTGGTCTTGCTGTAGGTGTGGATGTTGTGCAGCACCTTGTCCGGGTTGAGGATGGTGAGATCGGCGCCCGCGGCCACGGCGAGAACATGCGGTTGATACTCGCAGCCGTTCTGGTCCAGGGTCGCCGCTTTCTTCTCCAGGGCCTTGCCGCCCTTGACCTCGGCGATATAGACGATCACGTTTGCCAGTTTGCCGTCCTTCACCACCAGCGACGAGTCGAACTTGGGCCGCTTGTCGCAAGCCTTCTTGTCCTTGGTGATCTTCAGCTTCTTCGGCGCGGGGGCTTCGCCCTTGAAGGCAACCGATCCGGAAATGGCGCCGCCGGCGGCGTTGGCCGTGGGACTGAGTCCGAGTGTCAGCGCTGCGGTCATGGCGAACATCAGCGCGACGAGCAATGAGAAACCGCGATCCATTATATTATCTCCTTGTGCGATCATGGCCCTTGTCTACTGTCCAAATCAGCCCTGATTGGTCTGACCCTCAGAGGGAGGCTGTTCCGATGGTTCCGCGGCGCGCGCGGCTTCGGCCTTGTCCGCCGTGGCAGACGGCGCGCCCAGCGTCATGATGTAATCGGTCAGCGCCTCGATCTGCTTCCCCTCGTCTCCGCCCAGGATGTCCTCGGGGCCTCCCGGGTAGAACGCCGGCATCTTGGTGCCCGGCTGGAGCTTCTGCGGGTCAAGGATCCACTCCTCGATCCATGCCGGGTTCAGCCGCTGGTTAGCCAGGTTGAGGTCGGGCGCCCAGTCCTCCACCGGCCCTTCCGGCTTCTTGTCCCCTTGCTGGTGGCAGGTGCCGCATTCGAAATAATCGTCGGAATAGAGCATTCGTCCGGCTTCAAGAAAGCCTTCGGGCACCTGCGCCACGTCGAAGTGGACATAGGGAATCTCAACCTCGGACAGGCCGGCGAAGTAGTTCACGAACGTGCCTGCATGGGGATCGTCGAAACCGAAGGTCGGCATGCGGATCTGGAGCCACGGCCGGATGGCGTTCTCGGGGTTCTGCAGGAAGCCGAACAGCCAGTTGGCCTGGACCTTCTCGCCCTCGCCGTTGAGCACCGGCGGCGCCAGGGTGGGGCTCTGCTCGTAGTACTTGCGCACGTATCCGCCCATGCCGTCGATCTCGTGACAACCGATGCAGTTGTATTCCTGTACCTTGCGCCGACCCGCGAGAATCTGCTGCGCCCGCTCGGAGTGGTCGGCCTTGAAGGACTCGGGCACCTTGCGCTCGATGAAACCCCGCAGCAACACCCTCACCGCCTCGATGTCTTCCTTGGCCAGATCGAAATGGGGCATCAACTGCTCGACCCGCTCCGTCGCGTACACGCGCGGGCTGCGGATCTTGTTGTCGGTCCAATCCTTCCAGGTATGCTTGATGCGGGTGTCGTTGCCGAAGAACAACTCTTCCAGTGGCTTGGAGCCGAATGTGGTCAGCTCGACGCCGATGCGGGACTCGTTCTCCATGCCCGGAATGTCGTGGCAGCCGGCACAGCCATATTTCCGCACCAGCTTCTCGCCCTTGGCGATGTTGGCGGGGTTCTCAAGCCGTGCGACCACGGCGGCGTCCGGTTCGGGCTTCTCGCCCAGCGTCATGAGGTAGGTGGTGAGCGCCAGCGCCTCGTCGTCGGACAGGCGCAGACTCGGCATGCGGGTATCGGGATTGTAGCTCTCGGGATTCAGCAGCCAGTTGTAGGTCCAGCGCGGGTTCGCCTTGGCGGCGATGTCCTTGAGGTTCGGCACCAGATCCTTGCCCCCGACGCGGGTGGTGAACTCATCCTCGGCGAACCCGTGACAGCCGAGACACCCCACCGAGCGAGCCAGTTCGCGGCCTTTCTCCACCATGGCGGCGTCACCGGGCTGGTATCCCTCCGGTGCGGGACTGGCCTTGAGCCATGCGTCGGCTTCCTTCTTCGACACGGTCCACAGGTACGACGCCGCGGCCAGCGCCTCGTCTTCCTTGAAGTAGAAGTGCGGCATGCGGGTGTTGGGCCGGAATTCCCGCGGGTTCTCGATCCACTTCACCATCCATGCCGGATCGAGCTTGGCCTGGACCTTGCGCAGACTCGGTCCGACCTTGGGGATATCGGCGTAGCCTTCCACCAGGTGGCACCCGGTGCAACCCACCTGCTCGAAGATCTGCTGCCCCCGCGCCACCACCCCGGCGCCTTCGAGGCCCGAGACGTTGATGTGACAAGTGACGCAACTGGCCTGCACTTCATGGCCCTCGTGCAGCGGATGCTCCCAGAACTTCACGTTGCCGTGGGCCTGGGCCAGTGAGTTGACGGCCTCACCCTGTCCGTCGTGGCACGCGGTGCAGCCGAAGAATCGCGGCGGATGCGCGGTATCGCTGAGAAACACCGTGCGTTTCGGATGGGTGGTGAGGGGTTGCGGCAAGTCGTCGAAGCCGCTCCGGTTGATGCCGATGTGGCACGACTGGCACCGGTCCACCCGGTCCACGTGCTGGTCGAAGTTGTTGCGGTCGAAGTCCTTGAGCACCACTTGTTGAATATTGGGGACCTTGTAGAGAGTGAACTGCGGAAAGCCCTCCGGGCCGACGGTGACCGTGGCGTTGTCCATCTGGCGCTGCCATTTCCGCTTGTCGCCCTCCATGGCGTAGAACTGATCGTCGATCTTCTGGACGCTGCTCTCGACCTCCTTGATCTCTGCCTTGACGCCGGCGCGCTCCTTGCGCGCAGACACCAGGGCCGGTTCGAGGGCTCGCTGCTGGGCTTGCAGCTCCTGGATACGCCTGCGGTAAGGACCCGCGTCCTGTCCCAACTGGATCGCGTGGTCGAACTCGTACCAAGCCTCGTCCAACTCGCTCTTGACGAACTTGACCTCCTGATCCGCGTCAAAGTACTCGACCTCGACCTGCTGCTGCCGTTTCTTCAACTCCGCGAGGCGCGCGCCCTGCTCCCCGCTCTCGAGGCTCTCCACGGCAGCGGCGCGTTGCTTCAGGAGATCCGCGTACTTTGGATCCGCGTTCAGGCGCTCCTGCTCCTTGACCAACGCCGCGGCGGCGCGCTCGTAGTCCGTGCGGATGAACTCCGTTTGATGAATCTTCCACACCCGCCTGGTGATGTTGTCGTCGAAAATCGCCCACAGGGACACTACCACCAGCAGGATGGAGCCTACGAAAAAGACCGTCCCGTAGGACTTCTTCTCCTCATTCGGATCTACACCGCGAACCGCCATTCATGCTCCCTTACAGCACGCAGAAGAATCTATCCGCATCTTGGCGTCAAGCTGCCTTGCTCTCCAGCACGCGCCCCAGCCAGAACACCGTCACGCCGACGAGGGTCATGACGATCTCTTCGGCCATGGCAATGCCGTGGAAGATGCCCACGAACAACGTGAAACCCACGGCGGCCAGGCCCACGGCCTGAACAAGCTTTGCTACGTAGAACATCAGATATTGAGCCAGGGGGTGACCATGACGTACTTGATATTGAACACCAGTCGCAGGAACATCTTCACCGGCAGCGCCATCATGGTGACGAACAGGAAGGACGTGATGGCAAAGCGCACCGCGCCCCACCGGATCATGAACTCCTTGCCCTTGATCCACACCACCCACTTGTAGAACAGCCACGTCGAAACCACGAAGTAGATCAGCACCAGGCACAGGCCGAAGCCCGCCTGGACCCAGTAATCCCGCAGACCCACCAGATAGGGCAGATCCACGTTGGTGAGGGCGACCACCTTGTGAGGGTCCCAGCGTTCCCAAGGCCAGAACAGGTTCCAGCCCGGCCCGCGGAAGAACGTCCCGATAATGATCGTGACCACCCACAGGACGTGGAAGCCGAGAAAGAACGTCAGGATCTCCCACTTGCGTTCCCTGAACGTGTAGTAGCCGTTGCCCCTGGCGTTGATGTCGATGAACGGAATCACCGTCAAGCCGATGATGATGAAGGTGGGCAGCACCACGCCGGCGTACCAGGGATCGAAGTACACCAGCATCTCCTGCAATCCGAGGAAGTACCACGGCGCCTTGGAGGGATTGGGGGTGCGGGCCGGATTGGCGGGCTCCTCCAAAGGCGCGTCCACCAGAAGCGACCAAAGCGTCATGCCCACTATCACGAAGATGGTGACCAGAAACTCGCCGCGCACCAGATGCGGCCACGTGTGAATCTTGTCGTCTACGACGATGATCCGGCTTCTTTCCTCGGCCTCAGCCATACGATGGCACCCTTTCCCTTAGCGATAAAACCGTGCCGACGGACAGGCGATCAGAGTGGAGGGCCGGAGAAACCGTCCCGGCGGATGCGCCAGAAGTGCACGGCCATGAGCAGGCTGGCCACCAGCGGGATGAAGATGCAGTGAAGGATATAGAACCGCAGCAACGTATGCGGACCGATGTCGCCGCCGCCGAACAGAAACGCCCTCGCGTCGTAGATCGGGTTGGCCCCGACGAACTCGGCGAAGGGGCCCTCATGCCCCAGCAACGGCGTGGCCCGGGCCATGTTCGCGCCCACGGTGACGGCCCAGATGGCGAGTTGGTCCCACGGAAGGAGGTAACCGGTGAAGCTCAAAAGCAGGGTGAGCACCAGCAGCAGCACCCCGACGATCCAGTTGAACTCGCGGGGCGGCTTGTAGGAACCGGTGAGGAAGACCCGGAACATGTGCAGCCACACGAAGATGACCATGGCGTGGGCTGCCCACCGGTGCATGTTGCGCATGAGCATGCCGAAGGGCATGTCGAACTCCAGGTACTTCATGTCCGCGTACGCATACTGCGGCACCGGCCGGTAGTAGAACATCAGGTAGATGCCGGTCACCACCGTGAGCAGGAACATCAGAAACGTGAGTCCCCCCATGCACCAGGTAAACCGCATGCGCACGGCGTGCTTGCGCACCTTGGCGGGATGCAGGTGCATCCACACGTTGCCCGTCACCATGAGCACACGGTTCCGCGGCGTGTCCTCGTAGCCATGCCGGAAGATCGACTTCCAGACCTGGCTCTCCACAATGTCCTTCTTGAGCTGTTCCAGGTTGATCATGATCCGTCTCAGACCTTGAGAATACTGTCGGGATGCTGTTCATCGGGCTCGCCGCCCGGCGCCATGCGGAACTTCTTCGCTTTGTCCACCACCAGTTGTCCGTCTTCCGCCACGGCGATCTCGAAGCGGTCCAGCGGCCTCGGCGCCGGCCCCTCGAAGTTCAACCCCGTCTTGAAGAAGCCGCTTCCATGGCAGGGACACTTGAATTTGCTTTCCGCGGAGAGCCAGCGCGGGGTGCATCCCAGATGGGTACACTCGGAGGAGACCGCGTAGAAACCCACGTCCTCGCGCACGATCCACACGCGGAACTCCTTTTTGAACTTCTCGCTCACCTCGCCGATGGCGTAGTCGGTTGGGAAACCGGCCTTGAACGTCGACGGAGGCTTGAAAAGCACCCGCGGAAACGCGGAACGCACAAAACCGAGAAGGGACACCAAGGAGAACACCCCGAACCCCAGCCAGCCGAGGCGGCCGAAGAAGTCCCGTCGGCTCCAGATGCCTCGCTCAACTTTCCGTTTCTCGCTCGTAGCCATCGCGCCCCTACTTCCTTTTGAACCAGCTAATGGCGGCCCCCCAGACCATGAAGAACAGGCCGCCCGCCATCAACGCCAAACCCACCGGACCGAACACGAAGGAAAGTCCCGCCCCCAGTACGAAAAACAGCACCCCCGCGCCCAGGGGATTCATCGGCGCCGGGGTGGACCCAATCGCTTCCCGTTGCGGCTCCTCGCCCCGGATCAACTCCTCACGCACCAGCGAGAAGGCCAGTTCCTTCAGATCCTCCCGCTTCTCCGGATCGACGGATCGAATCAACCGGCCAATGCGCTCGGCAAGCCGTTCCACTTCCGCTTCCGTCGACTCAAGGTCGGATTTTGGATGTTCTGAAGCCACTTAGAATGGGAAGAACGATTAATATATGGGGCTCCGTATGTCAACCGAAGACGAGCGCCGAACGCTTCCGCCTGCGCCGCGAAGGGGAACTGCCGCCGTTACGGCACGCCGCCCGCAAGCTTCGGTGGAATCGGGGACCGTGAGATGGACCCGAGGTCGTCCAAGCCAGGGTCAGCCCCGCCCCTCCGCGAGTCCCAACACGTCCTGCATTCCGTGAAGGCCGTTCTCCTTGCCCGCCAGCCACTGCGCCGCTCGAATGGCGCCGCGGCCGAAAGCGTCCCGGCTGTGGGCTCGGTGGACCAGCTCGATCCTTTCTCCGATGCCGCCGAACATCACCGTGTGCTCGCCTGCGATATCGCCGGCGCGCACGGAAAGAAGACCGATGTCGGCCTTCTTTCGCTCGCCAATCCCGCTGCGGCCCTCCACACCCACCCGTTCCAGCTTGCGCCCCAAGGCGTCGCCCGCGGCCCGGGCCAGTGCCAGCGCCGTGCCGCTGGGGGCGTCTTTCTTGAACCGGTGGTGCGCCTCCACGATCTCCACGTCGTAGGCGTCACCAAGGCTGCGGGCAACCCGGCCCACCAGGTCCAGCAGGAGGTTCACCCCGAGGCTCATGTTGGGCGCGAGCACGGTGGGAGTCCGGGCCGCCAAGGTGCGTATCTGCCGGAGTTGCCGGGCGTTGAAGCCCGTCGTGCCGATGACGATGGGAGTGGCGGTCCTGGCCGCCGCCTTCATGTGGTCCACGGAAGCCTCGGGGGTCGTAAAGTCCACGATAACGGCACCTTGCGCGGCCGCTGGGTCGAGACCCCCGCCAATGGCGACGCCCACATGCCCGGCCCCCGCCACCGCGCCGGCGTCCTGCCCGAGCCGCGGGCTGCCGGGGCGGTCCGTGGCCCCGGCCAGGACGACACCCGGGGTTTCCCGGATCAGGCGCACGATGGCGCCGCCCATCCTTCCGCCCACCCCGCAAACGATCAGGCCCAGGGAATTTCTCATGAGACTACCGGTGCAGGCGTCCAGGTCATGACGGAATCAAGCCCTGATCGGTCATGGCGCCCTTCAGCCGCTTGAGGTTCGGCTCGGTCATGGGAGTCAGCGGCAGGCGGATCTCCGGGCCGCACTTGCCCATGGCGGCCAACGCCGCCTTGACAGGGATGGGATTGGTCTCGCTGAAAAGACACCGGATCAACGGCATCAGTTCGAACTGGATCCGGCGGCCGGTGGCCCAGTCTTCCCGCAGGCACGCTTCCGTGAGGTCGGCCATGGCCCGGGGCGCGACGTTGCCAGTGGTGGTGATGACGCCCTTGCCGCCCAAGGTCATGAGCGAATACACCAGCGAATCCTCGCCGGAGTAGACCGCCAGGGAGTCGCCGCACAGCCGGATGACGTCCATGGCCTGGTCCACCGACCCGGTGGCCTCCTTCACGCCCACGACGTTGCCGATCTCCGCCAGCCGCGCCAGGGTCTCGGGCTCCATCTTCGAGGCGGTCCGGCCGGGGATGTTGTAGACGATGAGGGGGATGCCCACGTGCCCGGCCACGGCGCGGTAGTGGTGATAAATCCCCTCCTGGGTGGGCTTGTTGTAGTAGGGCGAGATGAGCAGCGCGCCGTCCGCGCCCGACTGCTCCGCCGCACGGGTGAGTTCCATGGCTTCCTGGGTGGAATTGGAGCCCGTGCCCGCGATGACCGGGACCCGTTGCCGCGCCGCGCGCACCACGGCCTTGATGACCGCATGGTGCTCGTCGTGGTCCAGGGTGGCCGACTCCCCGGTGGAGCCGCATGGCACCAGCCCGTGGGAGCCCTGTTCGATCTGGAACTCCACAAGCGCCTCAAGCGCGGCGTAGTCCACGCCGCCGTCCCTGAACGGAGTCACCATGGCCGTCATCGATCCGGTAAACATCGGGTTGTCCCTCTTTTTCTTTGCTCGACGCCTCTTTCTCGGATCATGCGTCGACACGGCCTGTTCGGCGGGAATGACGACTCGGGGCGTTGGCGCCACTTCCTTCGGGCCGCGCGGGCACACTTCAGGCTCACGGTCACACGCGGATGCTCCCTTGAAAGACCTCCTGTGCGGGGCCAGTCATGTAGACCCGATCGTCGCCGGCCCAGTGGATCTCCAGGTCGCCGCCGATGAGGTGAACCGTAATCTTCTTCCCGGTTCTGCCGGTCAATGCGCCGGCCACGCCCGCCGCGCAGGCGCCGGTGCCGCAGGCCCAGGTCTCGCCGGCGCCGCGCTCCCACACGCGCATGCGCACCTCGTCGGACGCCAGCACCTGGACGAACTCGGTGTTCACGCGGTTGGGGAAGAAGGCGTGGTGCTCGAAAAGGGGTCCCAGGCGGGGCAGGTCCAGCGGCTCCACGTCGCCGACGTAGACTACGCAGTGGGGATTGCCCATGGACACGCAGGTGACCGCATATTCCTGACCGTCCACGGTGAGCGGCCGGTTCACGATGCGGCCGCCGGCGTCCACCGGGATGTCGCGGCCTTCGAGCACGGGCCGGCCCATGTCCACTTCGACGCGGTCGCCCTTGAGACGCGGACGAATGATGCCGGCGAGGGTATCCACCTCGAGTTCCCGCTTCCCGGTCAGGCCGTGCTCGTAGACGTACTTGGCGAAGCAACGGATGCCGTTGCCGCACATCTCCACCTCGCCGCCGTCGGCATTGTAGATCTCCATGCGAAAGTCCGCCGATTCCGACGGGCGCACGGTGAGCAACTGGTCCGCGCCCACGCCGAATCGGCGGTGACACAGGTTCCTTGCGATTGCCGCCAAGTCCGAGGGCGACCGCTCCATGCAGTCCAGCACCACGAAGTCGTTGCCGCAGCCGTGCATCTTGGTGAACGTGAGTTCGGTCATGACTCCCCCGTAGCATCGGCGGAAAGCTGGCGTCCCCTCGACACCGCTGCGCCGCGCTCGGGACAGGCTTCAACACGAAGGACGCCCGGCGACCCCAAGCCTGTCCCCGCGGTCCCATGAGCGCGTTTGGCGCACCCATCCTTGGCGCACCCCATTACAGCAGCGCCGGGATCGTCTCCCCGGCCACGAGGCTTTCCAGGGTTTCGCGTTCCCGCACCACGGCGAAGTCCTTGCCGTCCACCAGCACCTCGGCGGCGCGCGGGCGCGTATTGTAGTTGGACGCCATGGTGAAGCCGTAGGCGCCGGCGCTCATCACCGCCAGCAGGTCCCCCGGCGCCGGCGTCTCGATCTCGCGGTCCTGGGCCAGGAAGTCGCCGCTTTCGCAGATGGGTCCGACCACGTCGGCGGTCATGAGCGCGGCCTCTCGCCGCACCACCGGCCGCACGCCCTGGAAGGCGCCGTAGAGCGACGGGCGGATGAGGTCGTTCATGGCGCCGTCCACCACCACGAAGTTCTTGGCCTCGCCCCGCTTGAGGTAAAGCACGCGGGTGACCAGAATGCCGGCGTTGCCCACCATGGACCGGCCGGGCTCCAGCACCAGTGTCACGTCCTGATCGCCGAGCCCGCCCGTCAGCGCCCTGGCGTAATCGCGGGGATCGGGCGGCTCCTCGTCGTCGTAGCGGATGCCGAGCCCCCCGCCCAGGTCCACGTAGCGGATGTTCGCCCCGTCGCGCCGCAGCGCCTCGACGAACGCGCGCACACGCGCGGCGGCGTCCGAGAACGGCGCGGTGGACGTGAGCTGGGAGCCGATGTGGCAGTCCACGCCCACCACATCGATGTGAGGCAGCGCGATGGCGCGGCGGTAGGCCGCGGCCGCCGGGTCCATGGCGATGCCGAACTTGCTCTTCTTCATGCCCGTGGAGATGTACGGATGGGTCTGCGGGTCCACGTCGGGATTGATGCGAAAGCTTACCGGCGCGGTCACGCCCATGCCGCCCGCCACCTCGTTCAGCGCCTCCAGCTCCTGCTCCGACTCGACGTTGAACATGAGGATGCCGGAACGCAGCGCGTACGCCATCTCGTCGCGGGTCTTGCCCACGCCGGAGAAGACCACCTTGCGCGGGTCGGCGCCGGCCTTGAGCGCGCGGAACAGCTCGCCGCCCGACACGATGTCGAACCCCGAGCCCTCGTTCACGAAGGCGCGCAGCACCGCGAGGTTGGAGTTGGCCTTGACCGAGAAGCACACCAGATGGCGCGTGTCCGCGAAGGCCTGGTCGAAGGCGCGGAAGGCGTCGCGCAACCGCGCCAGGCTGTATACGTACACCGGCGTCCCCACCGCCTCCACCACGTCCCGGATCGGGACGTCCTCGCAAACCATCTCGTCGTTCCTGTGGGTGAAACGTTCTACTGCCGTTGCCATTCGATGCTGACCTCGTTGGACGGCTGACTGAGGGAGCCGTCCGACAACCGGACGCGGACCCGATACCGGTAGACCCGGCCGGCTTGAAGCTCCGTGTCCGTAAACGTGTATTCCGACCGCTTGAAGAAGCGCCCCTCGTCCTCCACGTGGATCACCGCCCGCTCGCCGTAGGCCGGGTTGCAGTCCGGGCAATTCGCCGGCGTGTTCTTGCGGTACACCACGAACCCGGAAAGGTCCGTGAGGGGCCGGCCGTCGAGGGCGATCCGGGGATGCGACCAGCCCAGGCGGACGCTGCGGTCCGCGAGCACCAGGGTCAGATCGCTGATGGCCACCGGCTCCACCAGGTCCGCCGCCCGCGGCGGCCCCATGCGGCCACAGCCCGCGACCAGCACAAGGAGCAGGCACACAAGACCGGCTACCGCACCGCGCGCCCGCCGAACATCCGTTCGCCCTGCAGAGTGTAGCCTCCGTGTCGAAACGGTTGCCATCATACCCCCAGCTTCTTCAGTTGGCGGCGCACGTTCACGGGCGCGGTGCCGCCGGGGGCGCGGCGGCGTTCAACGCCGGCGCGCAGTGTCAGGACCTTGTAGACGTCCACGCCGATTTCCGGGCAATGGCCCTGGAGATCCTCAAGCGACAATTCCTCCAGTTTGCACCCGGCGTCGATGCAGTGGCGCACGGCGCGGCCCACCACGTCGTGGGCGGCGCGGAAGCTGAGGCCCCGGCCCACGAGGTAGTCGGCCAGATCGGTGGCGTTCATGAAGCCCTGCTCCGCGGCCGCGGCCATGCGCTCGCCGCGCACCGTGAGCCCATGGAACAGATCACGGGCCATGGCCAGGCACGCCGTCACCGTGTCCACCGTGTCGAACAGCGGCTCCTTGTCCTCCTGAAGGTCGCGGTTGTAGGCCAGCGGCAGCCCCTTCATGATGGTCAGGAGCGCGTTCAGGTGGCCGTAGACCCGGCCCGTCTTGCCGCGGATCAGTTCGGCCACGTCGGGGTTCTTCTTCTGCGGCATCATGGAACTGCCGGTGCAGTAGGCGTCCGGCAGCTCGATGAAGCCGAACTCCTCGCTGGACCAAAGGATCAACTCGTCCGCCATGCGGCTCAGGTGCACGAAGAGGATGGCGGACGCGGACAGGAACTCCAGCACGAAGTCCCGGTCGCTCACCGCATCGATGCTGTTCCGGGTGAGGCGCGGGAAGCCCAGGAGTTTGGCCACGTAAGCCCGGTCGATGGGAAAGGTGGTGCCCGCCAGCGCGCCGGAGCCCAAGGGCATGACATCGGTTTCTTCCCGGCAGTGACGGTAGCGCCCCTTGTCACGCTCGAACATCTCCACGTAGGCCAGCAGGTGGTGCGCGAAGAGCACTGGCTGGGCGCGCTGCAGGTGCGTGTAGCCGGGCATCACGACGGTCTCGTTGCGCCGCGCGGCGCGGGCCAGCGCCTGCTGCAACGCCTCCAGGCCCTTCAGGATGCCGTCGAGCGCCTCCCGCAGATAGAGCCGCGTGTCCAGGTTCACCTGGTCGTTGCGGCTCCGGGCGGTGTGGAGCTTCTCGCCGACGGCGCCGATCTTCTCGGTGAGCCGCCGCTCGATGTTCATGTGAATGTCTTCGTCGGCGAGGCTGAAGGGGAACGCGCCCTTGGCGATCTCCTTCTCGACGGCGCGCAGTCCCGCGACGATCTTGCGCGCGTCGCCTGCGCGAATGATGCCCTGCTTGCCCAGCATGCGGGCATGGGCGATGCTGCCGGCGATGTCATGCCGGTACAGGCGCCGGTCCACGTCCACGGACGCGGTGAAGGCCACCACGGAGTCCGCGGTGGAGCCGGCGAAGCGGCCGCCCCAGAGCTGTTTCTTCTGCGCCATGCCCTCGCTCAGGCCCCGGCCACCCGCCCGGCCATCTTGAGCCGCAGCGCGTTCAGTTTGATGAACCCTTCCGCGTCCGCCTGATTGTAGCTCTCGTCCTTCTCGAAGGTGGCGGTGACCGGGTCGTAGAGCGACACCGGCGACTTGCGGCCCGCCACCGACGACGAGCCCTTGTAGAGCTTGAGGCGCACGGTTCCCGTAACCCGTTCCTGCACCGCATCCAGGGTCTGCTGCAGGATCTGCCGCTCCGGCGCGAACCAATAGCCGTTGTAGATCATCTGGGCGTAGCGCGGGATGAGCGAATCCCGTAGCTGCATCACCTCGCGGTCCAGCGTCAGGTGTTCCACCGCACGGCGCGCGACGTGCAGGATGGTGCCGCCCGGGGTCTCGTAGACGCCCCGGGACTTCATGCCGGCGTAGCGGTTCTCCACCATGTCCACCCGGCCGATGCCGTGGCGCGCACCCAGGCCGTTGAGCGCCACCAGCATCTCCGCCGGTTCCAGGCGTTTCCCGTCCAGGGCCACGGGATCGCCGGAGGCGAACTCCAGTTCGATGGTCTGGGGTTCGTCGGGGGCGGCCTCGGGCGACGCGGTCCACAGGAACATGTCCGCCGGCGGCTCGCGCCACGGATCCTCCAACACGCCGCCCTCGTAGCTGATGTGGAACAGGTTCCGGTCCATGCTGTAGGGCTTGTCCTTGGTCACGGGCACCGGAATGTCGTAGCGCCGGGCGTAGTCGATGAGCGCGGTGCGGGAGTTGAGGTCCCACTCCCGCCATGGCGCGATGATCTGGATGTCGGGGTTGAGGGCATAGTAGGTCAGCTCGAAGCGGACCTGGTCGTTGCCCTTGCCGGTGGCGCCGTGGGAGACGGCCTCGGCGCCTGCCGCCAGCGCCACCTCGAGCTGGCGCCGGGCGATCAAGGGCCGGGCGATGGAGGTGCCCAACAGGTAGGCGCCCTCGTACACCGCGTTGCCCCGCAGCATGGGGAACACATAGTCGCGCACGAACGCCTCGCGCAAGTCGTCCACCACCACGTCGCTGGCGCCGGTGGCCAGCGCCTTGCGCCGCACCTCTTCCAGATCCTCTTCCTGACCCACGTCCGCGCAGTAAGCGATGACCTCACAGTCGTAGGTCTCCTTCACCCAGCGCAGACACACGGACGTATCGAGACCCCCCGAGTACGCGAGCACGACCTTTTTCGGTTTCATGAATCCCTCTTCGAGTTGCAGGGCGGCCCAAGTTCCTGGCGCGCTTCCCGCGCGCCGCGCACTGCTACGCCAGACACCACACCATCAACGCCTTCTGCGCGTGAAGACGATTCTCCGCCTGATCGAACACCACCGAGCGCGGACCTTCGAGGACCTCGCCGGTGATTTCCTCGCCGCGGTGGGCCGGGAGGCAGTGCATGACCGCCACGTCGTCCCTGGCCCGCGCCACCAGTTCCCCATTGACCTGGAAGGGGGCGAACGCCCGCCGGCGGTCGCCGGCCTCCGCCTCCTGCCCCATGCTCGCCCACACGTCGGTGTAGATGGCGTCGGCGCCCTCCACCGCCGCGGCCGCATCGTGGGTGACATGCGCATCCGCGCCCGCGGCCACCGCCGAATCGAGGATCTCCCGGTCGGGCTCGAACCCCTCGGGGCACGCCAGGGTGAAGCGGAACGGCAGTTTCTCCGCCGCCAGAAGCCAGGAATGCGCCACGTTGTTGCCGTCGCCCACGAACACCACGCGGCGGCCCTCGATGCTGCCCTTGCGCTCGCGCAGGGTCAGGAGGTCGGCCAGCACCTGGCACGGGTGATACAGGTCGGAAAGCGCGTTGATCACCGGCACGGCGCCGTGACGGGCCAGTTCCTCCACGATCTCGTGGGCAAAGGTGCGCGCGGCGATGATGTCCACCAGACGGTCCAGCACGCGCACGCAGTCGGCCGGTGTTTCCCGGGAACCGAGCTGCACCTCGTCCGGCCCGAGGAAGAGCGCGCTACCGCCCAGTTCGGTCATGCCGAGGTCGAAGGTGGCGCGGGTGCGCAGGCTGGGCTTCTGGAACAGCAGGGCGAGCTTCTTCCCGGCCAGAAGCGGGCGCAACCGTCCCTCCGCGCGTTCCCGCTTGAGAGTCGCGCCCAGGGAGAGCACTTCCTCCATGTCTGCGCGCGTGAGGTCCCGCAATGTCCGTACGTCGCGTTTCATCCTGGTCCCGCCCCGCTACGATTCGAAAAAACCCGACGCGCTACCCGACACGCTCCAGCACCCGCTCCAGAATGCCCAGCGCCTCCTCCACGTCCGTCTCCGACACGGTGAGCGGCGGCACCATGCGCAGCACGTTGGGACCCGCGAGCACCACCAACAGCCCTTCCTTCATGCATTCCTGGACCAGGGGGCCGCACTCGCGGTCCATTTCCATGCCCAGCAGCAAGCCCTTGCCGCGCACCTCGCGGATGAAGCCGAAACGCTGCGCCAGCGCCTCCAGCCCCTTGCGCAGCAGGTCGCCCATGGCCGCGCCGTGCTCCACCACGCCCTCTTCCACGAGGGTCCTCATAACCGCCAACCCGGCGGAGCACACCACGGGGTTGCCGCCGAAGGTGGAGGCGTGGGATCCGGGCGGAAAGCTCCTGGCCACATCCTCCCGCGCCAGCATGGCGCCCAGGGGAAGGCCGCCGCCCAGGGCTTTGGCCAAGGTCATGACGTCGGGCTCGACGCCGAAGTGCTCATAGCCAAAGAGCCGGCCGGTGCGCCCCATGCCCACCTGCACCTCGTCGAACATCAAGAGCAATTCCTTGTCGTCGCAGAGTTGCCGCAGCCCGCGCATGTAGGATGCATCCGGCACCACTACGCCGCCCTCACCCTGGATGGGCTCCACCAGGATCGCCGCGGTGCGTTCGTCCACCGCGTCCTCCACCGCATCCAGGTCGTTGAAAGGAACGTAGCGGAACCCCGGCGGGAGCGGATCGTAGCCCAGACGGATCTTCTCCTGGCCGGTGGCCGTCAGGGTGGCGAGGGTACGCCCGTGAAAGGAGTTGAGGGCGGTGAGGACCTCGTTTCGGCCCTGGCCGCGTTCCGCGCCGTAACGCCGCGCCAGCTTGATGGCGGCCTCGTTGGCCTCGGCGCCGCTGTTGCAGAAGAACACCCGGTCGGCGAAGGAGTGCTCGCACAGCGCTTGGGCCAGCCGTGCCTGGGGTTCGATATGGTAGAGGTTCGATACGTGGATCAGGCTGCGCACCTGTTCGGACACGGCCTTGGCCACCGCCGGGTGGCAGTGTCCCAGGCTGTTCACGGCGATGCCCGCGACGAAGTCCAGATAGGCCTTGCCGTCGGCGTCCCACACGCGCACGCCTTCGCCCCGCACCAGCGCCACGGGGAAGCGCGCGTAGGTGTTCATCACGTGCGCTTCGGTCAGTTGTTGCATTTCCTGATTCGACATCATGCATCCATCGGGCACGGAGGGCGACAACCATGGTGCCTGAGCTCCTAGTGTGGTGTCTGGTTAATTCGCGTCATAATCTGCGGGTCTTTTTCGCCGTCGGCTGCGTTGCTCTTCCTCGCGTGGTACACGCCACTGCTCGTCATCGCGCCTTGCCGACAACAAAAAATCCTCCGCACATTATGACGCGAATTAACCAGACACCACACTAGTGTTGCGTTCCGCAACCCTAACTGCCCCGAATCACCTCCGTGCCGACGCCCTGCTCGGTGAAGATCTCCAACAGGACGGCATGGCGGTCCCGGCCGTCGATGATATGGGTCTTGACCACGCCGCCGTCGAGAGCTTCCACGCAGCACTCGACCTTGGGAATCATGCCGGACGAGACCACGTCCTTTCGGATAAGGTCCGTAGACTCGGCGATGGTGAGGGTGCTGATCAGGCTCCCCTCGCGGTCACGCACGCCCTCCACATCGGTGAGGAGGATGAGCTTCTCGGCGCCCACGGCCGCGGCCACGCGCCCGGCTACCAGGTCCGCGTTGATATTGTAGGTCTCTCCCGTCTCGCCCACGCCCACGGGGGCAATGACCGGAATGAAACGGTTGCCCTCCAGAGAGCGGATGACCGTGGGGTCTACCCGCACGATCTCTCCCACCATGCCGATATCGATGATCTCGGTATTCTCGCCGTCGCCGGGCACGGTCACGTTCATCTTGCGCGCGAGTATGAGCTGGCCGTCCTTGCCACTGAGCCCCACCGCGGCGCCGCCGTGCTGGTTGATGAGCGCGACGATCTCCTTGTTGACCTTGCCCACCAACACCATCTCGATGATGTCGATGCTCTCCGCGTCGGTGACGCGCATGCCGCGCACGTAACGGCTCTCGATGCCCATCTTCCCCAGCGTTTCGTTGATCTGGGGACCGCCGCCGTGCACCACCACCACGTTGATGCCGACGTACTTGAGCAACACGACATCCTGGGCGAAGCTCTGCTTGAGCGCCTCGTCCACCATGGCCGAGCCGCCGTACTTGACCACGAACGTCTTGCCATGGAAGCGCTTGATGAAGGGGAGCGCTTCCAGCAACACTTCCGCCTTGCCGATGAAGTCTTCCACTTACGCGACTCCGGTAATGGTGGCCGTCGGATTCGCTCCGCGAAGTCCCGTCCGGGACTTGTCCAAGGGCTCGCGACGAACGGAAGGAACAAGACTCTTGTCCCGAGCGTAGCGGATTGTCAGCGGCGCGAATTCGAAGGACACCATCCACTTACCCTAAAGAATGTACCGGGACAGATCCTGGTCCTTCAGAATCGCGTTCAAACGCTCGCCGACGTAGGCGGCGTCGATGCTCACTTCACGACCCGGCATCTCCGGCGCCGTAAACGAGATCTCGTCCAGCAGCTTCTCCAGGATGGTGTGCAGCCGGCGCGCGCCGATGTTCTCCATCTTCTCGTTGGCTTCGGCGCTGATCCGCGCGATCTCCTCGATGGCGTCGTCCTGAAAGTGCAGGCGGATCCTCTCGGTCTCCAGGAGCGCCATGTACTGCCGGATGAGCGCGTTCTTGGGCTCGGTCAGAATGCGCACGAAGTCGTTCTTGTCGAGGGAGCTCAACTCCACGCGGATGGGAAACCGCCCCTGAAACTCCGGGATCAGGTCCGACGGCTTGGAGTTGTGGAAGGCGCCGGAGGCGATGAACAGGATGTGGTCGGTGCGCACCAGCCCGTACTTCGAGCTGACCGTCGACCCCTCCACGATGGGCAGGAGGTCGCGCTGCACCCCTTCCCGGGACACGTCGGGACCGTGCACGGTTTCGCGGCCGGCGATCTTGTCGATCTCGTCGATGAACACGATGCCCGACTGCTCCACCCGGCGCGTGGCCTCGCCCACCACGGTCTCCATGTCCACGAGCCCGGCCGCCTCCTCCTGGGTCAGGAGCTTCATGGCTTCGGGGATCTTCACCGTCTTGCGTTTGGTCTGCTTGGGCAGGAGGTTGGAGAACATCTCCTTGATGTTCGACTCCATCTCCTCCATGCCCTGCGGCGTCAGCACTTCGATCATCGGCGTCATGTGCTGCGTCAGTTCGAGGTCGACGGAGCGGTCATCCAGCTTCCCGGCCCGGAGCATGCGCCGGAGCTTCTCGCGGGTGGCGGGTGACGGGCGCTCCACCGGGCTCTCGCCGCTCTTCTCGCCTTCCGCGCCATTCCCGTTTTCCGGCGCCTGCGGCTCCGGCAGCAACAGGTCCAGGACCCTTTCCTCCGCCAGGTCCCGCGCCTTGACCTGGACCTTTTCCTGTTCCTCTTCCCGCACCATCTTGACGGACAGGTCCATGAGGTCGCGGATGATGGACTCCACGTCGCGGCCGACGTAACCCACCTCGGTGAACTTCGACGCTTCCACCTTGATGAACGGCGCCTGCGCCAGCTTGGCCAGCCTGCGGGAGATCTCGGTCTTGCCCACCCCCGTGGGGCCGATCATGATGATGTTCTTGGGAGCGATCTCGTCACGCAACTCCGCGGGCACCAGTTGCCGCCGCCAGCGGTTGCGCACGGCCACGGCCACGGCGCGCTTGGCGTCGCGCTGGCCAACGATGTAGCGGTCCAGCTCCGAGACGATCTCGCGCGGCGTCATGACCGGGGTCAGCGTCTGGCCGTCGGACGCACGCGCACTCAACTGTCGACTTTCATCTTTCATGGGATCCGTCTTGGAGAAAACCGACCACCCGGACCACGCCGCGGCGGTGTCCCCGAGGGGCCTGAGGTCGTGTCCCGCAAATTTCTGCGGTCATCCGTCTGCGATCATTGTCCTGCCGTCACTGTCCTGCGATCATCTGCCAATGCGGTCTGCCGTGGGCGGCGTTCCGTCACCCCGGACTTGACCCCGGGGTCTTCCCCGCGTGAAAGCTGTCACAGCGACTGCCGGTGGCCCCTGCAAGTCATTACAGGAAACCAACGGACGCGGCGCTGGCTCAGGGTAATTCCTCAAGGGTCAGGTTGCCGTTGGTATAGATGCAAATGGTCGCGGCCACCTTCATGGCCTCCTCGGCGATGGAACGGGCATCCAGAGCGCTGTGTTGCACGAGTGCACGCGCGGCCGCCAGCGCGTAGTTCCCGCCCGAGCCGACGGCGATCACTCCGTCGTCGGGCTCCAGCACATCGCCGTTGCCCGACACCAGGAGCGAGGCCTCGACGTCCGCCACGATCATCAGCGCTTCCAGCCGGCGCAACATTCGATCCGTGCGCCACTCCTTGGCCAGTTCCACGGCCGCGCGCCGGAACACGCCGCCATGCTGCTCGAGCTTTCCCTCGAACTTCTCGAACAGGGTGAACGCGTCCGCGGTGGCGCCGGCGAACCCGGCGATGATCCGGTCGCCGTAGAGCTTCCGGACCTTGCGCGCGGTGTGCTTCAGCGCCGTATCGCCGAGGCTCACCTGACCGTCGCCCGCGACCACGATCCTGCCCTGGTGGCGCACGGCGAGAATGGTAGTTCCGTGAAACATCGTTCAATGAATCGTTCAATGATCGTCAATGAAGATCGTCAATCGAGCACTTTCACAACAGGAGTCTTCGATGGACACTCGGAAATTTCGCTGGACTCTCGATGGACACTCGAAAGATTCGATGGGAACTCTCTTCGATGGAAGCCTTCGATGGGAACCTTTGATGGAAACTCTCGCGAGGGTCCGTGCCCGATTTGCTGGCAGACACGGCAACTTGCGCACTCAAGAACCCCGAGTCTAACACGAATCCGCCGACTTCGCAGGCCCTGGGACCGCCGCGCACGCGACGCCGCGCCCGCCTGACCCGCCACTTCGCAAACGGGTCGCACACGCGGCGGTGTCGGTCCGGCGATCCGGGGTGGAGCCGACGATCCACAAAGAGGCGGCGCAGGCCGTCACGGTTCGTCGCGAGCGTACACGAGCCGCCGGTCACGCCCTGGGATGTGCGCGGTCGTAGACCGCGGTGAGCTGGTCGAGGTTGACGTGGGTGTAGCGTTGCGTGGTGGACAGGCTCACGTGGCCCAGCAGTTCCTGGATCGAGCGCAGGTCGGCGCCGGCGTTCAAGAGGTGCGTGGCGAAGGTGTGGCGCAGGCCGTGGGGCCCCATGCGCACGGGGATTCCGGCCAGCCGCAGGTACTTCTCCACGATGCGGGCGACGCTCCGGGTGGTGATCCGGTTGCCGAGCCGGTTCAGAAAGACCGGCTCCTCGCCGCGCGCGGTGCGCTCCCAGCGCGCCCGCTGGTGTTCCGCGTAGTCGCGCAGGGCCTTGAGCGCCACCTCCCCCACCGGCACGATGCGCTCCTTGGACCCCTTGCCGAAAACCTTGAGCACGCCGAGGGTGAAGTCCACGTCGCGCCAGTCGATCCCCACCAACTCGCTCACCCGGACGCCGGACGAGTACAGCACCTCCATGACGGCGCGGTCACGGGCCGGGAGGATGCCCTCGTCGGGCAAACAGCCCAGCACCCGGAACGCCTCGTCCACGGACAGAAACGTCACCAGCGGCGCTTCCTGCTTGGGGTTGGAGAACCCCACCAGCGGGTCCCGGTGGATGACGCCCTCGCGCAGGAGATAGCGAAAAAACCCCTTCAGCGCCGCAAGCTTGCGTCCGATGGTGCTCTTCTTGCGGGTGTCGTACAGAGTCTTGAGGTAGCCCCGGATCCAGCGGGCGTTCACCGAGCGCAAGGCGGTGTCGCCGTCGCTGGCGACATCCATGCCGTTCTCTTCCAGGTACTGCCGAAAACCCTCCACATCGGTGAGATAGCCCTTCACCGAATGCGGAGAGAACCGCGCCTGGTCCCGCAGGTAGCCGCCGAACCCGTCAATGTATCGTGCGATCTCGCTCATGAAACGGCTGTCCCGCGCGAAGAATGGTCCGTGCAGGGGCGAGCGATGGTCGCCCCTGCACGGACAGGCTCCTAAAGAGCCGGCGCGTACAGATTGTCGGGCAGGCCCCGGACGTAGTCGACCGTCGCCTCCAGCGAGACGACGTCGGCGTACTTCATGTGCATGTCGAAGAGATTGACCTTGTGCGACGCCTGACCCCGGTCGAAGGTGCATTCCTCCACCACCGCGACGTTGTAGTTGAACGAAAACGCGTCGATGACCGACGCGCGCACGCAGCCGCTCGTGGTGGTCCCGGTCACCAGCACGGTGTCGGCGTGCACTTCATTCAGCATGCTCATGAGCGGGGTGCCGAAAAAGGCACTGGGCTTCTGCTTGCGCACCACCACCTCGCCCTTCACGGGCGCGATCTCCTTGACGATGTCATTACCCTTCTTGGCCAGATCGTCGAAGTCCTCGGTGCCACGCGAGTTCTTGCCGTGCCAGCGGCCGAAAGCCACGGAGTCCTCCTCGCCATGGCCCGTGGTGAAGAAGATCGGCAAGTGCTTCTTCCTCGCTTCCTCCAGCAGCATGGCGATGTGGTCCACGCCGACCCAACCCTCCTCGCCGCAACTGTTGCGAAAACGCTTGACCGACTCCACGATGGGCTCCCGCCGGTCACCCACGAAGTTGTAGTTCACGTCGATCACCAGCACCGCCGGACGCGAGCCGAAACCCGCCTTGGCGCCATAGCCCGACAGCGCGAACACTTCCTTGTCGCGTTCGGTCAGAATATCGTCCCACGTATTGGCCATGAATGACTCCTTTCAGGAAGTAACGAAACGGCGACCGTCGACACTGCGCGCGCCACTGGCGGCCAGACTCGACTCCGACGTTGCAGGAAACGTTGGTAAAGAGCGATCCGGGGCACCCCCTGTGCTTCCCCTACTGACCCCATCCCGCTTCTCTTCCGGTCCTCTCCCAGCAGCTGGCGCCGTAGGAATTTACGGCTGCAAATCCGCTATCGTGAATTCCTACGGCGCCAGTTCCCAGCTTATGCAGCATTGGGGTCAACCATACTGGCTGAGAGAGCGTCGCGCAATGAGCGTCGCCCATGGTCCAGGACCATCCCTGCCGATTCGCGAAATAGCCGGTGATTCCTGGCAGACGAACGGCGTCCTGCGGCTCTCGACTGGCATTTCGTTTGCGTCTATCCTTGCCGGGAGTGCTGTGCGTGGAAGCAACCATGTCGAACAAGCAAGCCCGCGAAACGGGTGGCCGGCGACATGATGACCGTCATGGCTGAGTTGCAGAAGGGCCTGGACGCCAGCGGACACGCCGAGTTCGTCGCAGCGCTGAAATGACTTCGGTCTATCATTGGGGCCAAATCCGGCGCACGCACCCGTTCGCGCCGGGAGCGGGTTTCCTTGACTTGACGCATCCCCGGTTCCATATTGACTTGTCGTGTTGACGGACCAATTTCATCGTCCCTTGCGGGACTTGCGGATCTCGGTGACGGATCGGTGCAACTTCCGTTGCACCTACTGCATGCCGTTCGACCACTACGACTGGATCGACAAGCGGGAGATCCTTACCTACGAGGAGATCTGCCGGGTGGTGCGGCTGGCGGTGCCCTTGGGGGTGCGCAAGATCCGCCTGACCGGGGGCGAGCCGCTGGTGCGGCGGGACCTGCCGGACTTGGTGCGGCAGATCTCGGGGATCGCGGGCATTGAGGACATTGCCCTCACCACCAATGGGTCGCGCCTGCGCGGCATGGCCGCGGCGTTGCGGGCGGCCGGGCTGCGGCGCATCAACGTGAGCATAGACAGCCTGGACCCGGAGCGGTTTCGGCGCGTCACCAAGCGGGGCGACCTGGATGAGGTTCTGAAGGGGCTGTTCGCGGCCCGGGACACCGGGCTGACCCCCATCAAGATCAACGCGGTCATCGAGCGCGGGGTCAACGAGGAGGACATTCTCCCGCTGGTGGAGTTCGGGCGGGAGCATGGCTTCGTCATGCGCTTCATCGAGTACATGGACGTAGGCACAGCCAACGCCTGGCGGCTGGAGCGGACCGTGCCGAAGGCCGAGATCCTGGAGCGCATCGGCGCGCGCTATCCGCTGGAGCCCGCCGGCCGGGCCGAAGGCAACGCGCCGGCGGTGGACTACGCCTTCCGCGACGGCGCGGGCACCGTGGGTATCGTCGCGTCGGTGACCGAACCGTTCTGCGGCACTTGCAGCCGAGGGCGCCTCACCGCGGACGGCCGTCTCGTTACCTGCCTCTTTTCCCGCACCGGTCACGACCTCAAGGCGCGGCTCCGGAGCGGGGCTGGCGACGAGGAACTCCGCGACTGGATGGCGGCTGTCTGGTCCGGCCGCACCGACCGGTTCTCGGCCGAACGGCTCAACGCGATCCAGTCGCCCGACGGATACGACCCCGGAACACACGACAAGATAGAGATGATTACACTGGGGGGTTGACGGGCCGCGGTTGCGCGGCACGATGGCCCGCGGTGCTGGACGCCACGCGAGGAAGACGCCAGGCACGCCCGTGTAGACGCCAATCCACGGCGCGCGTGTCCCGTGGACGAGCGCGCGAATCACAAGGACATCGCCATGCTGCTCATCAACAACGAAACCGTTGACGAAATCCTCGACATGAAGGGCTGCATCGACGCCCTGGAAACCGGCTACCGCGATCTGCTGGCGCAGCGGGCCGTTTACCGTCCGCGCATTGATCTCTATGTGCCCCAGGAAGAGCCTGAGCGCATGTACCGTTGGGGCACCATGGAAGGGGCGTCGCGCTCCTTCGGCGTGTTCGCCATCCGCATGAAGTCGGACATGCTGGAGTGGCCCGAGGGGGGCACGGTGGAGAAGTACTGCATGGAGCCCGGCACCTATTGTGGCCTGGTGATGGTCTTTTCCGCGCGCAGCGCCGAGCCCCTGGCCATCATCAATGACGGCATCATCCAGCACATGCGCGTAGGCGCCTGCGCCGGTCTGGCGGCCCGCTACCTGGCGCGGGAGGACGCCTCGGTGGTGGGGATGCTGGGCTCGGGCGGGATGGCCGAGACCTACCTGCGGGCGTTTGCCGAAGTGCGCAAGCTCTCCGAGGTCAAGGTCTACAGCCCGACACCGGCCAACCGCGAGAGCTATGCGAAGAGGATGAGCGAAATGCTGGGGGTGCCAGTGACGGCGCGGGACAACGTGGAGGAGGTGGTGCGGGGGTCGGACATGGTGGCCACCTGCACCGACTCGGTGCGGGTGGTGGTGGAGAATCCGGGCTGGGTGGAGGACGGCGCCTTCGTCACCTGCGTCCGCAGCAACGAATGGGATCCCGGCATCCTGGACCGCTGCGACGTGACCGTGAAGCTCGGCCGCGGCACCATCCACACGTTGGACGAAGGCATGCAGCGCATTGCCGGATACGCCTCCTACGTGGCCGGCACCGACGACGAGACCACGCGCATCGTGAACCCCGGCGTGGACCTGTTCTCGGGCAAACACCCGCTGTTGACGGATCTCATGGCTGGGACGGTCCCGGGCCGCACCAGCGAATCGGACGTGACGTTCTTTCTGAACGATGGCACCCAGGGCTTGCAGTTCGCTTCCGTGGCCGGCTACGTGGTGCGCAAGGCACGGGAGTTGGGCGCCGGCAGGGAGATTCCCAGGGAGTGGTTCACGCAGGATATTCGGGATTAGCAGCGCGCTCCAAATCCGTCATTGATATGGCAATGGAATGGCGACCGGAGATGCAGGTTTGTAACATCCTGAATTACAGAGCCAGGTTTTCGTATCAACGAAGGATTGTTGGCGGAAGAGGCAGTTGAGGGAGAGGCATCGAATGCTAAAGGTCATTCCAGTTGAAGAGGCGGTGGGCCTGAGACTGGCCCACGACATCACCGAGATCATTCCGGGCGGTCACAAGGGGCCGCGGTTCAGGCGCGGGCATCTCATCGCCGAGGAGGACGTGCCGCGGTTGCTGGACGTGGGCAAGGCGCACATCTACATCATGGACTTGGCGCCGGACGAGTTGCACGAGGAGGACGCGGCCAAACGGCTGGCGAAAGCCGCGGCCGGGGACGGTCTCACACTGACCGACCCGAGCGAAGGCCGGGTGAATCTGGTGGCGGCCCACGACGGCATTCTGGAGGTGGACGAGGAGTTGCTGTTCCGTTTCAACGAGTTGGGCGACCTCATTCTGGCCACCCTCTCCTCCGGCGAGTTCGTCCGGGAAGGCACCGTGGTGGGCGGGACCCGTACCATCCCGATCCTGGTGAAGGAAGACCTGGTGGCGCGGGCCGAGACGTTGTGCCGGAACCGCTCCATCGTCTCGGTGGCCACCGTTCCGGCGAAGAAAGTCAATTTACTGGTGACCGGGAGCGAGGTCTTCACCGGCCGCATCAAGGACGGCTTCGAGCCGGCGGTGCGGGAAAAGGTGGAAGGCATGGGCTCGACCCTGGAACCCGCCACCCTGGCGCCCGACGACCCTGACGTCATCGCCGGCCATATCAAGGACTTCGCCGCCAACGGCGCCGACGTGATCCTGGTGAGCGGCGGCATGTCCGTGGACCCCGACGACCTCACCCCCGAGGGCATCCGCCGGAGCGGCGCCGACGTCATCTCACACGGGTTCCCCGTGCTGCCGGGCTCCATGTTCCTGATGAGCTACCTGGGAGAAATCCCGGTCCTGGGCCTCTCCGGCTGCGTCCTCCACGACCCGGTCACGGCCTTCGACTTCATGCTGCCCAAGCTTCTGGCCGGAACCCGTGTCACCCGCGAGGACATCCTGCGCATGGGGCACGGCGGGCTCCAGAAAAAGCGCCAGCATCGCCACTGAGGTCCGTTCCATCGTGAACTCACGGAAGGTACCGATCCATCTCCAGCGCACCGTGGAATACTCCGAGAATGTGGATGGGCCTATCGTCCGCCAGTACTTTCCCTCAACAACCGGTTGTGGGTTCGCCAAACGTGTAGCGTACGCCGTCGTTCAAGGGCCGCCCGTCGCACCGGGCGTCACACCGGAATCTGCGTCACCACCACCCGGCCGTCGCTCTGGAGGCGGATGGCGTTGATTGTGCCGGCGTAGGTGGGGGAGCCGGAGTAGTAGGCGGGGATTTGCTGGTCGCCGACGGCGACGGCGCGGTTCCAGTGGCCGAGGGCGACGTAGTCGGCGCGGCTGGTGGTGAGGTTTTCCTGGCGGATGAGCCAGGAGCCCAGGAGGATGTCCGAATCGGGCTTGTCCTCCACATAGTGGCCGTGGGCCACGGCCAACTGCCAGCGGCTGCGGCGCTCGGGCGGCTCGGGCAGCGGCGCCATGTCGAGGTAGTCCACATGGGGGCGGCCCCACACTTCGAGGTCGAGGTGGGGAAAGTCGCTCCGTTCGGCGGTGAGGCCGAGCACGTGCACGTTGCCGGAGTGGTTGAACTCGCTCCTGCGGTAGACCGAGTCTGGAGTCAGGGGGTCGTGGTTGCCGGGCAGGATGACGATGGGCAGGCCGGATTCGGCCATGACCTCCGCCACTTCCTCGATGACCGGGGCCTTCTGGCGATTGTGATCGAAGGTGTCCCCGGCGAGAATCAGAAGGTCGGCTTGGTGCGTCCTGGCGGTGGAGAGCACCTGCCGCAGCACCGGCACGTTGGCCGAGTCTTCGTCGGTCAGGATGCTGTCGGCCCCCAGATGCAGGTCCGAGGTGTGGACGATCAGCGCTTCACGGGCAGGCATGGGTTTGGGCGCCCGTGGCGTTGCTATTTCCTCAACTGCGCGTTGATCTCGTCGAGCCGGCTCGCCGGCGGCTGCACCTGCTCCTGGGTCAGGTAGGCCAGCGGCGTGTCGGATAGATTGAGGTCGTCGACGAACTCGGCGCGCTCCTCGTTGAGGTAGATGAGCCCGGTGAGGAACTTGTGCTCGGCCACCGCGGCGTGCAGCGCGTTGGCCGCCTGCATCCGGTTGGTGGGGTCGTAGTCGCGACCGAGCTTGTGAAGCGTGATGCGCGACCCGTCGTGCATGGTGACTTCCTGGTCGGTCCCTTCCTGGTAGTCCACCTCGATGTTCTCATAGGGCGGGATGAAGTCGATGTCGTGAAGCGGGTCGAGGTGGTCGCGGATGTACTTGAGGCTCTTGGTGGAGCCGGAATGGTCGTTGAAGGTGACGCAGGGGCTGAGCACGTCGAGGATGGCGCTGCCCTTGTGCGCGACCGCGCCCTGGATCAGCGGCGCGAGTTGCTTGCGGTCGCCGGAAAAGCTCCGGGCCACGTAGGTGGCGCCCAGGGTGATGGCCAGCTCGCACAGGTCGATGGCGGGCATGTCGTTGATCTTGCCGCCCTTCATCACCGTGCCCTCGTCCGCGGTGGCGGAGAACTGGCCCTTGGTCAGTCCGTACACGCCGTTGTTCTCGATGACGTAGGTGATGTTTACGTTGCGGCGCATCATGTGGCAGAAGTTGCCGAGCCCGATGGCGGAAGTGTCGCCGTCGCCGGAGATCCCCAGCGGAATCATGGTGTGGTTGCCGACGTTGGCTCCGGTGGCCACCGAGGCCATGCGGCCGTGCACCGCGTTGATGCCGAAGGCCTGGTTCATGAAGTAGTTGGGCGTCTTGGACGAGCAGCCGATGCCGCTCATCTTGATGACGTTGCGCGGGTCCACGCTGCTGGCGAAGAATGCGCGCATGATGGACGCGGAAATGGCGTCATGGCCGCAGCCGCGGCACATGGTGGATTCCGCCCCCTTGTAGTCCCGCTCGGTCAGATCGACGCGATTTGTTTTTGCCATGTTTCGTCTACCTTCGGTTCGATTGTTTCGCTGATCTCTTCACGATGTTGCTCGATCTGCCGGACGATCTCGCCCGCGGTGGCCGGGAGCCCGTCGTAGATGAGAACGCTGACGATCCGGGTGGCGAGCCCCGGATATTCCTCCCTGAAAATGGCGGCCATCTGCCCGTCGCGGTTCTGCTCCATGAGATAGATCACCTCGTGGGCATCCACGAACTCCCGTACTTCCTCGGTCAGGGGCAACGCCCGCAGCAGCAGGTAATTGGTGTCCACGCCGGAGGCCCGCAAGCGGTCACGCGCCTCGCGCACGGCCTCGGCGCTCGACCCGAAGCAAATTACCCCGGTGCTGGTATCCGCGTCGCACTCCACCCACGGCTTGGGGACGTAGGCGCGCGCGGTCTCGTACTTCTGCCGCAGCCGGTCCAGCGTGTCCTTGTAGTCCTTCTCGTCCTCCGAGTAGCGCGCGTGGGAGTCATGACCCGAGCCCCGGGCGAAGTACGGGGCCTTGGGATGGCGGTTGCCCGGAATCGTCCGTTGCGGAATTCCGTCGCCGTCCACGTCCAGGTAGCGCGCGAAGCTCCCCTGCTGCTCAAGGTCCTCCTGGCTGAGGACCTTGCCGCGGTCGAAGGGCTCCTGCACCAGCTCCAGCGGATCCGAACCCCAGAGGTTCATGCCCAGATCCAGATCCATCATGACGAACACCGGGGTCTGGAAGCGTTCAGCCACGTCGAAGCTCTTGCGCGCCAGGTCGAAGCTGGACTTCATGTCGTGGGGTATGAGGATGATGTGGCGCGTGTCGCCGTGGGAGGCCACGTGCATCAACTGGATGTCGGCCTGCTGGGTGCGCGTGGGCAGCCCGGTGGAGGGGCCGCCGCGCTGAATGATGAAGTAGACGCCGGGAATCTCGGCGAAATACTGCAGGCCGAGGGTCTCGTTCATGAGCGAGACGCCCGGCCCCGAGGTGGAGGTCATGGCCCGTGCGCCCATCCAGCCGGCCCCGGCCACCATGTTGGTGGCGGCGATCTCGTCCTCGGCCTGAACCACGGCGTAGGTGTTCTTGCCGTCCTTGTCCTTGCGCAGCCGCGGCAGGTAGCGCTCCAGCGCCTCGGCCAGAGAACTCGACGGGGTAATGGGATACCAGGCGCAGAACGTAACCCCGCCGTAGATGGCCCCCAGGGCGCACGCCGTGTTGCCCTCGGTGACGATCTTGCCCTCGTTGCCGCCCGGAATCTTCTCCAGCATGGCGAGGGACTGGCTCAGGTTGTTGTCGCGCATGTGGTCGTAGCCGAGCTGGATACAGAGAAGGTTGGATTCGATGACCGCGGGCTTGTTGCCGAAGGTGTCGCTGAGCACCTCGCGGATGGTTTCCATGTCGATGCCGAAGAGCCACGCGAGGGCGCCCACGTACAGCATGTTGCGCTGCTTGGCGCGCAGCGGCCCCGCGTCCACGTGCTTCTGAACGAGAGCGTTGGCCGGAACGCCGACGTACTGAACGCCGTCGCGCTTCAGGTGGTCGGGCAACGGCTTGGTGTCGTCATGGATGATCAGACCGCCGTCGCGCACCCGATAGATGTCCTTGTCCGCGGTGTCGTCGTTAAACATCACCATGACGTCGATGACGTCCTTGCGGCCCAGATAGCCGTCGGCGTTGGCGCGGATCTGATACCACGTGGGCAGTCCCTGGATGTTGGACGGAAACATGTTCTTGGAGGAGCAGGGAATGCCCATCTTGAAGATGGACTTGAACAGGATGTTATTGGACGAAGCACTTCCGGAACCGTTGGCGGTCGCGACGCAAATGCTCAGGTCGTTCACAACGGGCATGTGGTTCTCCAGTTTTGGGGAGATGGTGATGGGAGAGAATCTTAACAAAAGAACCCAAATTAAACAAGTACTTAACCGGCTTCCAGCGGTTTCCGCCCGCGCAACCCGGCTCCGTGGTCGGGTATTTGCTGGTCGGTGTCATCCCGGCGTGTAGTTCTCTTCGGATTCCCAGAACTCCTCGATCTCCTTCCAGGCCTTGCGCACGGCGTCGTCGATATCCAGAGCCTTGGCGTACTGCACCACGTCGCCCATGGAGACAATGCCCGCCAGGTCGCCGCCGTCGCCCGCCACCGGGAGATGACGGAAGCCGTTCTCACGCATGGTCCCCAGCACCTCCTGCACCGGCGCCGAGCCCGGCATGACCAACGGCTCCGCGGTCATCACCTCGGCTACCGGCACCTGCCCCATGTCGCGGTCCTCCAGGGCGACCCGCTTCAGCACGTCGCGCTCGGTGAAGATGCCGGCGATGCTGCCGTCCGCCAGCACCACGACGCAGCCCAGATGATCGCGCACCAGACGGTCGATGACCACGGTGACGGGGGTGTGCGCCTCCACCGTGGGAATCGGGCCGGACACGATGTCCCCCACCGTGCGGGCGTCGCGCATGTCCGCGCCAAGTTCCACCACGAGGTTGAGAACGCGCCGCATCGACACCAGCCCGACCATGCGCTTGTCGTCGCCGTAGACCAGCAGGTGCCGGTAGCGCCCCTTGTACATCCGGCCCAGCACGTCCACGATGGTCGTGCCCTGCGGCACTCCCTGGATCGGCGTGGTCATGACCCGGCGCACCGGCGTCTCGCGCACGTCAAGAATCCGGTTCATGACCCGGCGCAGGATGTCCTGCTCGGTGAAGATGCCGGTGGGCTCGTCGTTTTCCGTAATCACCACCCGCCCGACTCGCCGGTCCACCATGAGCTGCGTCACCTCGCGGATGGAGCTCGAAGGCTCGGCCGTGATCACCGCGGTGGTCATGATCTCGCTCACCTTGTTCGTCAGCATGGGAACCTCCAAGGCGCCGCCAGCGCGCGTGGCGGGCCAAACGTTGCCAGGAGCTTGCGCCGCAGGAATTCGCGAAAGCGCAAATTCCTGCGGCGCAAGCTCCTGGGCAAATCATAAAAGCATAGCGTGTCGTCTGACGCAATTTACCATGGAAGGTGATCGCCCGACGCTTCCTCGCCATTCTACCGGCGGCGCCGGCCGTGGAATCTCCGGACCGTTTACATTCCGGCCGCGGCCGGTTATGAACCACACCGACGACGCGCGCGACCGGCAACGCGGGCACACCATTCAGGCCCGAAGCTCGGAAAGGGGCCGTATCCATCACGAGGGACCATGACACGCATACTCGACAACGACGACGTCCGGCAGGCCATGAACATCGACGAATGCCTGGAGGCCATGGCCACGGCCTATGGCGACCTGCCCGAAGGCCGTTCGGTGAACCGGCCCACCACCCACATCTACACGCACCACACCATGGACGAGGCCTCCTACAGCTTCAAGTCCGTGGAGGGGGCGGTGGAGCGCTTCGGCACCCTGGCCCTGCGGGTTACTTCGGACGTGGTGCGCGAGGAAACGTACAACGGCTCCGTCCGGCTGGAGAAGCTGCCATTGGCCGGACGCGGGCTGTTTCTCGGGCTGGTGCAGTTGTACAGCCTGGAGAACGGTGAACTCATGGGTATCATGCCGGACGGGGTCATCCAGCAGACCCGCGTGGCCATCACCAGCGCCCTGGGCGCTCAGGCGCTGTGCCGGCCGGACGCCGCCCGCTTGGGGCTCATCGGCACCGGCGGCCAGGCGCGCGCCCACTTCCGCCTGCTGACCCACGTGCTCCCCATCAAGACGGTCAAGGTGTACAGCCCCCGGCCCGAGCACCGCCAGGCCTTCGCCGAGGAGATGAGCGCCGGCGGCATCGAAGTGGAGCCCACGGGCAGCGTCGCGTCGGCCATTGCGGGATGCGACATCATCTGCACCGCCACCAGCACGTCGTCTCCCATCATCACCGGCGACATGCTGCAGCCCGGCGTGCACTACAACGCCATCCGCGAGTTCGAGCACGACGACACCGTCTTCGCCAAGGCCGACATCACCGGCATCCACACGCAGATGGGCGGCATCCGGCACCACCTGCCCCCGAGCGTCGATCACCTGCCCGGCATCCGCCAGGAGAAGCCGCGGGACTGGAGCGTCTACCCGGAGATCTCGGACTTCCTGGCGGGGCGCGTCTCCGGCCGCACCCGTGCCGACCAGACCACCTTCTTCCTCAACAACATCGGCACCGGCATCCAGTTCGCCGCCATGGGGCACTGCATCCTCAAGGCCGCCGAAAAGATGGGGTTGGGCAAGGAAATTTCCACCGACTGGTTCCTGCAGGATATCAAGCCCTGACGGGGTACGGATTGACGGAAGGCGATTCGAACCGGCAGCCCGCGACGCCACGAATCATGGCACGGCAAGGTCCGGCCAATCGCGGCGCGGCGCACCCCGATTCCACGGTGGACGACGACCCGCGAAAGCCTTTCTCCCTTTACGTCCACATCCCCTACTGCGTCCGCAAGTGCCCCTACTGCGACTTCAATTCCCACGTCGCGTCCCGGATACCCGAGGAGGCATACACGCGGGCGCTGCTGCGGGAATTGCGCCACTACTCCGAGTCGGAGGCATGGGCCGGCCGGCCGGTGAAGACGGTCTTCTTCGGCGGCGGCACCCCTTCCACCTTCCAGGGAAGCAGCATCGGCGCGGTTCTCGATGAAACCGCCGGGTTGTTCGGGTTGACCGAGCGCGCGGAGATCACGCTCGAAGCCAATCCCGGCGTGGTGGATGCGGGCCGCTTCCGCGACTACCGCGCCAGCGGCGTCAACCGCATCAGCATCGGCGCCCAGAGCTTCGACCCCCACCTGCTCAAGTTTCTGGGCCGCGTCCACAGCGCCGGCGAAACGCGCGCGGCCCTGTGCGCCATCCCCAAGGCGGGATTCGACAACTTCAGCCTCGATCTGATCTACGGCATTCCTGGACAGACCGTTGACGGAGTGAGCCGGGACCTCTCCGCGGCCCTGGCATACGACCCCCCGCACCTGTCCGCCTACAACCTCACCATCGAGGAAGGCACGCCCTTCCACACCCGCTACCGCCAGGGCCTGCTGCGGCCGCTGGACGAGGAACTGGAGATCGAGATGGCCGAGCGCATCCAGCACACCCTGGCGCACGCCGGCCTGGAACGCTACGAGATCTCCAACCACGCCCGCCCCGGCCTCGAATCCCGCCACAACATCAACTACTGGAACAGCGGCGACTACCTCGGCATCGGCGCCGGCGCCCACAGCCACCACCGAAGGCCCAACGACCCCCTGGGAGAACGCTGGCAGAACGAGCGCCTGCCGGCAGGCTACATGCGGCTCGCGAGCGAGGCCGGCCACGCGGTGACCGAGCGGGAGCAGCCGGAGCTTCGCCAAGCCATGGCGGAATGCCTGTTCACCGGGCTGCGGATGATCAGCGGGGTTTCGATGCCGGAGTTTGAGCGGCGTTTCGGGGCAACGCCCGAGAGCGCTTTTCCTGCAATGGCCGAATGGCTGTCGGAGCGGTTGCTGGTCGAAGAAGAACACCACATCCGGTTTACGCCACGAGGTTTGCTGCTGGCCAATGAGCTCTTCGTCCGGCTTGTGTAAACGTCTGCACTGACCTGGGGGCTACCATGCATACGGTAGCCGAGACCCCTACGTCCGCGCGACAGGCCGGGAAGCCATTCAGCGAAGACGAAAAACGAACGAACAAGACAAGACGTTGCTTTCAATCGACCGGGGCGCTGCGGGCCTCACGTTCCCATGTCCCACGACGACAGGTAGATCTTCTGTTCGCGGGTGAGTTTGTCGATCTGGATGCCCATGGTGCGGAGCTTGATGCCGGCGACCCATTCCTCGAGGGACTGGGGGACGTCGTAGACTTGCGGGGACAGTTTGCCGCGCTGCTGGACGGCCCACTCGGAGGCGAGGGCCTGGGTGGCGAAGCTCATGTCCATGACGGAGGCCGGGTGGCCTTCGGCGGCGGCGAGGTTGACGAGACGGCCTTCGCCGAGGAGGAAGAGGCGCTTGCCGCCGGGCAGCGTGTAGCAATCGACATGGTTGCGCACGTTCTTTTCGCAGTTCTCGGCCATTTCGCCGAGGGTCTTGATGTCGATCTCGATGTCGAAATGCCCGGAGTTGCAGATGACGGCGCCGTCCTTCATGGAGCGCAGGTGCTCCTGGCGGATGACGTGCATGTCTCCGGTGAGGGTGATGAAGAGATCGCCGACCTTGGCGGCGTTTTTCATGGGCATGACGTCGAACCCGTCCATGGAGGCTTCCAGGGCGCGCACCGGGTCCACCTCGGTGACGATGACCTTGGCGCCCATGCCGCGGGCGCGCGACGCCACGCCGCGACCGCACCAGCCGTAACCCGCCACCACCACGCGTTTGCCGGCAAGGAGCACGTCGGTGGCGCGGATGATGCCGTCGATGGTGGATTGGCCCGTGCCGTAGCGGTTGTCGAATAGATGCTTGGTGGCGGCGTCGTTGACCGCGATGATGGGGATCTTGAGCGCCCCGTCGGCCTCCAGCGCGCGTAGCCGGATGACTCCGGTGGTGGTCTCCTCCATGGACGCCAGCATGTCGGGCACGAGGCCGTCGTATTCCTGGTGCAGCATGGACACCAGGTCGGCGCCGTCGTCCATGGTGATGACCGGACCGTGGTCCAGCGCGGCCCTCAGATGGCGGTAGTAGGTGTCGTGATCCTCGCCGCGGATGGAATACACGGCGAGGTTCTCGTGCTTCACCAGGGCAGCGGCCACGTCATCCTGTGTCGACAAGGGATTCGACGCGCACAGGACGACATCGGCGCCGCCCGCCTTGAGCGTCCGCACCAAGTTGGCGGTTTCCGCGGTCACGTGCAGGCATGCGGAGAAGCGCAGGCCCTTGAATGGCTTCTCCTTCTCAAAGCGCGCGCGCACGTCCCGGAGCACGGGCATTTCCTGATCGGCCCACAGGACTCTTTTCCAGCCGTCCGCGGCCAGTTTCGGGTTCGCGATGTCGCATTTCACTTTTGCCATGTGCGTCTCCGTCGGCACAATGGAACACTCGGGGGCGCGGTTTCCGCAACGCGCCCCCGAGGCGTGCCTGGTTTCACCCTGGAAGGACCACCGCCGGCGGCCCCTCCAGGTCGTCGCTCGCGGTCGGCGACAAGATGTTTCCGGGTAGCTTCGGAAGACCTGTCTAAACGACAGGACACGGACTATGACAGGCCACTAACCCTTGACCGCACCGCTCAGGCGCGCCGCCCGATCGGCCTGCTCCCAGGTGAAGAAACCGTTTTCCGGCTTGCGGCCGAAATGGCCGTAGGCGGCGGACTTCTGGTAGATGGGCGCGCGCAGATGGAGGGCGTCGATGATGCCCTTGGGCGTCAACTCGAAGTTCTCGCGCACGAGCTTGACGATCTCGGCGTCCGGGACAACGCCCGTGCCGAAGGTGTCGATGGCGATGGACACGGGCTCCGCCACGCCGATGACGTAGGCGAGCTGGATCTCGCAGCGGCGCGCCAGCTTGGCCGCGACGACGTTCTTGGCCACGTAGCGGGCCACGTAGGCCGCGCTGCGGTCCACCTTGGACGGATCCTTCCCGGAGAAGGCGCCGCCGCCGTGGCGGCCCATGCCGCCGTAGGTGTCCACGATGATCTTGCGGCCGGTCAGGCCGGCGTCGGCCTGGGGACCGCCGATCTCGAAGCTGCCAGTGGGGTTGACGAGAAACTCGGTGTCGTTGTCGAGGTACCGGGACGGCACCACCGCGCGGATGACGCTGTCGATGAGGGTTCCCCGGAGCTTGTCGTACGGCACCTCCGGCGTGTGCTGTGTGGACACCACCACGTTGGTGACACGATGGGGCCGCCCGTCGCGGTACTCGACGCTCACCTGGGACTTGGAGTCCGGCCGCAGGAACGGCGCCTCGCCGGATTTCCGGATCTTGGCCAGATAGCCGACGAGTTCATGGGCGAGCTGGATCGGCAGCGGCATCAGCTCCTCGGTCTCGTCACAGGCATAGCCGAACATCATGCCCTGGTCGCCGGCGCCCTGCTCCTTGAAGAGTCCCTCGCCCTCGGTAACTCCCTGGGAGATGTTGGGGGACTGGCTTACCAGCCTTACCAGCACCTCGCACGTGTTGCCGTCGAAGCCCTTGGAAGCATCATCATAGCCGATGTCGAGGGCGACGCGGCGCGCCAGACTCTCGTAGTCCACCTGTCCCTTGCTGGTGATCTCGCCCGCGATGACGATCAGGTCGTTCTTGACCAGGGTCTCGCACGCCACACGGCTGTTGGGGTCCAGAGCCAGGTGGGCGTCGAGCACCGCGTCCGAGATCTGATCGCACATCTTGTCGGGATGGCCCTCCGACACCGACTCCGAGGTGAAGACAAAATCCTTGTTCGTCATGGATAATCCCTGTTCGACCCTTTCCGTTACGTCCAGTCCCAGTTCCACGGAAAACCCGGTTGCGGACGGTCTTGCAATCCGGGTCAGTCACTCTCGCGAAACTTGTCCTCCACGAGTTGCTCGATGGCGAGCATGGCCTCGTGGGCGTCCTCGCCACGGGTCTCGACCCGGATCTTGCTTCCCTTGGCCGCTCCCAGGGTCAGGACGCCCATGATGCTTCGTCCGTTGACGACGTTGTCGTCCTTGGAGATCTTGACCTCCGAGGAGAACTGATTGACGGTCTGCACGAACAGCGCCGAGGCGCGCGCGTGCATTCCGAGGCGGTTTTTGATCTCGAGCTTCCTCTTAACGCGGTGCATGGGTCATCTGTCAACGTCCCGGTGCCGCAACTGAATGCGCCATGGGCTCCCATTCAGGCGCCGCGCGAATTCGGCGGCGAGCACCACTGACCGATGCTTGCCGCCGGTGCAGCCGAAGGCCACGGTCAGATTGCTCTTGCCCTCGCGCTCATAGCTGGGCAGCGTGAAATCGAGCAACGCGCTCATTCGTTCGACGAAAGTGTGCGTCTCCGGCCGGCTGAGAACGAAATCGCGTACTTCCGGCGTCAACCCGCTACGAGTCCCCAACCCATTAACAAAAAACGGATTGGGAAGAAAACGCACGTCGATGACCATGTCCGCCTCGGCCGGAATGCCGAATTTGTAACCGAAGGACATCAGGAAGACCGACATGCGCCGCCGGCCCCAGGCCTGGATGCACGAGTCCTCGATGACCTTCTTGAGGTCGTGGACGTTGAGATGGGTGGTGTCGATGACCCGTGCAGCCAGGTCGCGCAAGCCGGTGAGGGCGGCGCGCTCCCGCGCGATGCCTTCCTGCACTGACCCGCCGGCCTGGAGCGGATGCGGCCGGCGCGTCTCGTTGAAGCGGCGCAGCAGCAGCTCGTCGCTGGCGTCCAGGAAGAGGACCTCCACCCGGTGGCCGGCCTTGCGGGTGGCGTCCAGCACTTCGCGCCAGCCTTCGATGAAGTGGCCGCCGCGGAGATCGATACCGAAGGCGGCCCGTTCGATGCCTTCACGGTAGCCCTGGCAGAGTTCGATGAACCGGGGATCAACAGAACCGGGAGGTTGTCGACGCAGAAGAAACCGTTGTCCTCCAGCGCGCGCATGGCAACGCTCTTCCCCGACCCCGAAAGGCCGGTGACGACCACGATGTCGAGCAGACTGGTCAGAGTTCCCGTTCCTTCTCCTCGATGAGGAGCACCACTTCTTCGGGGGTCTGCACGCGCATGAGGCGCTCGCGCAACGAGGCGTCCTTGACCAGCCGGGACACCCGGGCCAACGCGCTCAGGTGCTCCGAGGCGGACCCCTCGGGCGCCACCAGAAGAAAGAACAGGTGTGTGCGCGTGCCGTCCTGGGCGTCGAAATCGATCCCTTCGCGACTGCGGGCAAAGGCGATGAACACCCGTTTCAGCCCCGGCAGTTTGCCGTGGGGGATGGCCACGCCCTCGCCGATGGCGGTGCTGCAGATCCGCTCGCGCGCGCGCACCACGTCGAGCAACCGTTGCGAGTCCTCGAATCCGTAGTGGCTCGCCACGCGGTTCACCATCTCCTCGAGGACGGCATGCTTGTCCCGCGCCTCGAGACTCGGTATGACCGCTTCCGGATCCAGAACATCCGTGATTCGCAAGCCGACCCCCCTTGTCCCCCGTCGAAGCGCCGCGTCAGTCCGGTTCGACTCGTTGGCCATACGGATCCCGCCGCCGCGACGACGGCAATATTCCCAACTGCTCGCGGTACTTGGCGACCGTCCGGCGCGCGATGCCGATTCCCAGGTCCCGCAACGCGCCGGCGATGTCCTGGTCGCTCAGCGGCTTGCGCGGGTCCTCGGATTCCACCAGCACCCGGATCCGCTCCCGCACGGACTCCGCCGACACCACCACGGAACTGTCGCTACGCGGTATGCCGCTCTGAAAGAAGTATTTCAACTCGAACACGCCCTGCGGCGTGTGCGCAAACTTGTTGGAGGTGGCGCGACTGACCGTGGACGGATGCATGCCGATCTGGTTCGCGACATCGCGCAGCACCAGCGGCTTCAGCCGGTCGACGCCGTGATCGAGGAACTCGCGCTGGAAGCTGAAAATGCTCTCGCTGACCCGGCACAGGGTCTGCTGGCGCCATTGAATGCTCTTGATCAACCAGGTGGCGGCACGGATCTTGCCGTCCAGGTACTCCTTGGCCTCGCGCGCCTCTTCGTTCGACGCGCCGGCGAGCCGCCGCGCCAGCGGACTGACTCTCAACGGCGGCACTCCATCGTCGTTAAGCAGGACCACGTACTCATCCGCGATCTTCTGCACCATCACGTCGGGTATGATGGTGTGAATCTCGGCGTTATCATGGTTCCGTGCCGGTTTCGGCTCCAGACAGGCAATGGCATGGGCCGCCTCGACGACTTCCTCGACGCCGACGTCCAGAGCCGCGGCGATCCGTTCGTACTGCTTGCGCTCCAATTCCCGAAGGTGGCCGTCCACCACACGAGCCGCCACGCTTTCGCCCAACCCCGCCTCGTGGAATTGCAGCAGGAGACACTCGCGCAAGTCGCGGGCCGCAATGCCCACGGGATCGAAGCGTTGGATCTGCGCCAGGACATCCTCAACTTCGTCCGGCGTCGCCTTGGCCAGCTCGCCGACCTCCTCCAGCGACGCATCCAGGTATCCGCGTTCGTCCAGGTTGCCGATGATGCACAGCCCGATTCCCTGGCTGACCGGATCGAGCCCGGTCATGCGGAGCTGCCACAGCAGGTGTTCATGGAGGGTCTCCCGGCGCGTGACGGTGTCTTCGAGGGACGGGAGATCGTCTTCGTGGCGCGCGACCTCGGACGCGACCATGTCGTGGCGCCCATTGGAGTGGTTGTCGAGATAGTCCTGCCAATCCGCGATGCGGTCGGTGACGAGCGTCTCCTGCGTCGCCTCGGGCTCGCGCACACGCTCCGGGGCGCCATTATCGTCATGGGCTTCCTCCAGCGCGGGATTCTCCTGCATCTCCTCCGAGATGCGTTGCTGGAGGTCGAGTTGGGACAGTTGGAGAAGCTTGATGGCCTGTTGCAACTGGGGCGTCAACACCAGCTGCGGCGCCATCTTCTGGGAGAGCTTGATTTCCAATGCCATTCGGGCGTTCCGTCACAGGAAGGGGCTGGGCGCTACACCAAGGTAGTGTCGTGTCCCGCAAATTCCTGCGATAATTTGCTGGTCTTTTTCGCCGTCGGCTGCGTGGCTCTTCCTCGCGTGGTAACCGCCACTACTCGTCATCGCGCCTTGCCGACAACAAAATTTCCTGCGCAACTTGTCGCAGTGATTTACGGGACCCGACACTAGAGCCTGAACCCTTCCCCAAGGTAGACCTCGCGGGCCCGATCGCTGGCGGCGATGTCCGCGGGCGTTCCTTCCGCGAGCACGGCGCCTGGACCGAGGATGTAGGCTCGGGTACAGATTTCGAGGGCTTCCCGGACGTTGTGATCCGTGATCAGGATGCCGATGCCGGCGTTGGCCAGCCGCTGGATCACGGACTTGATATCGGCCAATGCGATGGGATCGACCCCCGTGAAGGGCTCGTCCAGCAGCACGAAAAACGGTGACAGGATCAGCGCCCGGGCGATTTCCACGCGCCGCCGCTCGCCGCCGGAAAGCGTGTGCGCCTTCTGATTCGCCAGATGCTCCAGGCCGAAGGTCTCGAGCAGTCGCTGGCTCCGCGCCTCTTCTTCATCCCTGCCGAGCCGCAAGGTCTCGAGGATGGCCAACAGGTTCTGCCTGACCGTGAGGCCGCGGAACACCGAGGACTCCTGGGGCAAATAGCTTAGGCCAGCGCGCGCTCGGCGGTAGATAGGGGCCTCCGTCAGATCGGCGCCGTCCAGGCTGACCCGGCCACCATCGGCCCGGACCAGGCCGATGAGGATGTGGAAGAGCGTGGTCTTGCCCGCTCCGTTGGGCCCAAGAAGGCCCACGACCTCGCCGCTTTGGACCTGAAGAGTGACCTGGTCCAGCACCCGGCGTCCTCGATACGCCTTAACGATCCCGTCCGCATTGAGAACGCTCATCGCCCGCGCCGGTTCCGTTTACTGAGTCAACTGCCCCGGGAAGATCACCGCCTTCACGCGTCCCTCGCTGTTCTCCACGACGCTACGGTCCTCCCGGACGTAGATGGTGATGCGGCTGCCCGAGATGCTGCTGTTGCCGTCACGCACGACCGTGTCGCCGGACACCGTAATGATCTCGTTCAGTCCGTCGAAAACGGCTTTCTCTCCGGTCATCTCCCGTCCCCCGTGGCTGACCCGCACCCCGCCCTCCGCCACCACGCTGGTCAACACGCCGCCCTGGGCGTCATAGCGCGCCATCAGGACATCGCTCGCGATCCGGACGCCGTCCCGCACCACCAGGACATTGCCCTTGTAAACGATGGTGCTCTGCTTGCGCTGGAACTCCATGCGGTCGGCGGTGATCTCGACGGGCGTGTCCTTGTCGGCGAACAGACCGGCGGTGGCGCTTGCGCGCCCCGCGGGATCCTCGGAGGCGCTCGCCACCGGACCCGCGGCGTGCAGAAACAGCGCCACCGTCAGAGCCAACGTCCATCGGAATCCGTTGCCTGTCCCTGGTTGTCTCATCGACCCGCGTCCTTTCCCCGAGTCAGCCGTCGGACCACTTCGGCGTGGCCCAGGCGCCCCGTATGGATGGTGGTTCGTACGCCGCTCTGAAGCTCGATGGTGTCGTCGGTGAGGGAGTAGGTCATGTTTTCGCCCTCAAGGTCCACGCCGTCCACATTGGCCGCCACCCTGCCGGGACAGACCACGCGGTTCTCGGCATGAAAGTAGATGAGCTTCTCGGCGTGGAATCGCACACCCTGGTAGATGATGTCCACGGCGCCGTCCAGTTCGGCCCGCAGCAACTCCCCGTCGGGCAGGAAAACGTGCCCTCGGCGGCCGGTAGCCTCGAGAATCCGCCCATCCTCATGGTAGAAGACCAACGCCGGCCGCGTAATCAGTGCCATCTCTTCGGACTTGAAATAGGTCGCTTCGACCCCTTTCACTTCCCAAGCCTTGCGCCCGTCTTCGATCCGGCTGCGACGGAAGTTCTTGACCTGCAAGGCCGCCCCAGGCGTGAACTCCAACGACGCCCGCGGGTCGTGGAGCGCCTGTTCCCGCAGGTGCCGCGCCACCTCGACGCCCACGAAGATCACCCCGGCGGCGGCAACCAGCAACAGCCACAACCGCTTGGATTTCATGCGCCACCTTCCGGGGACCCGTGTCGTCGTGTCCGGCAAATTACAGCGCTCGTGTCGTGTCCCACGTAAATGTTGAGCAAAGTGCGCAGGATTTTTCGTGATCGGCAAGGCGCGATGACGAGCAGTGGCGGTTGCCACGCGAGGAAGAGCCACGCAGCCGACGGCGAAAAAGACAAGCAGATTTGGTCAACATTTACGTGGGACACGACACGAGTTCAACCGGCGATGATTTGCCGGTTTGCCGCCGGCTGCGTCAAGTCACCCGGGGGTCGCCCCGGAGTCTTCCCCGTGCGATGACCGCCGGTCCGCCCCCGCAAGTCATCGCGCCTTGCCGGCGGCAAGAATGCCCGTGGCTGTTGGTCAACCTCTTTGCGGCGGGCCGCACCCGTCGGATCATCCGCTTCCGAATACCAACTCGGCCGCCGCGTGTAAAGCCGTGGGCATGAAAATTGCTTGCGACAATTGCCTTACCATGATCGCTTCATGAACATCGCTTCATCCAATGGCTTCATGATATGGCTCCACGAATTTGCCGCATGCCTTGCTTCATGAAACCCGCGCCCGCCGCGGTCAGCGGTCGTACCGCTTCAGCACGGCGTCCCACTTCCCTGCAAGACGCAACAGCAGTTCCGCCACTTCGCGCACCGCGCCGTGGCCGCCCGGCCGCTCCGTGACGTAGTGGGCATGCGCCTTCAAGCCATCCCAAGCGTCCTTCACCGCCACCGCGAAGGCCACCCTGCGCAGCACCGGCAGATCCTGCATGTCGTCGCCCACGTAGGCGATCTCGGCGTCGGCGAGACCGGTCTCCGCCTTGACCTGCTCGTAGCCGAGCAGCTTGTCGGCGACGTTCTGGTAGACGAGTCCGATGGACAGGCGTTGGGCGCGCACCGACACGGCCCGGGAAGCGCGTCCGGTGAGCAGCCCGACACGGATCCCCGAATCCTGGAGGAGCTTGATGCCGTGGCCGTCCTGAACGTCGAAGCGGGTGACCTCCTCGCCGCGTTCGTCGATGACGATGCCGCCGTCGGTGAGCACGCCGTCGACGTCGAGCAACAGCAGCCTGACGTCCCGGACCCTGGCGCGCAACGCGTCGGTTCGGGCCGACAGCCGAGCGTCAGAGGAGGCCGGCTTTGAGGAGGTCATGGAGGTGCAGTATCCCCTGGGGTCTGGCCGAGTCCTGTGCCTCGATGAACAGAGAGGTGATGGAGAACCTTTCCATCAGCGCCACGCCTTCGGCGGCGAGCGCGTCCGCGGCGATGGTCTTGGGGTTCAGAGTCATGATTTCCGAGGCCCGGCGTTCCAGCATGTCGCTGCCATCGCTTTGGGCCAGGCAACGGCGGAGGTCGCCATCGGTGATGACTCCCACCAGCGCCTGCTCCCGGTTCAACACGCCGGTCACGCCGAGGCGCTTGGAGGTGATCTCCAGGAGGATGTCCCGGAGCGGCGTGTCATTGAACACCAGAGGAATGTCGTCGCCGGAGTGCATGAGGTCACGCGCGCGCAGCAGCAGCCTGCGGCCCAGAGCGCCGCCGGGATGCCGCAGCAGGAAGTCTTCCTCCTTGAATTCCCGGCGCTCCAGCAGCGCCACGGCGAGGGCGTCGCCCATGGCCAGGGCCGCGGTGGTGCTGGCGGTGGGTGAAAGCCCCAAGGGACAGGCCTCCTCCGGTACCCCGACGTCCAGCACGACATCCCCCGAATGGGCCAGGCTCGACTGCGCGTTGCCGGTCATGGCGATGAGCTTGAGACCCCAGCGCTTGATCAGGGGCAGCATCCGCAGGACTTCTTCGGACTCGCCGCTGTTGGAAACGGCCAGAACGATGTCGTCGCGCATGATCATGCCCAGGTCGCCGTGGCTTGCCTCGGCCGCGTGCAGGAAGAACGCCGGCGTTCCGGTGCTCGCCAGCGTGGCCGCCATCTTGTGGCAGACGAGCCCCGACTTGCCCACACCGGTGACGATGACCTTGCCGGTGCAGTCGTGAAGGAGGCCAACCGCGCGCAGGAACGCCTCGCCCACCCGATCCCGTACCGCGGCGATGCCGCGGATTTCGATGTCGAGCACCTCGCGGGCCTTGCGCAGCGCGTCCCCCGGCCTGTCCATGTCACCCGCTCTCCTGGGACTTGACCCGGCCGTCGATGTCCTTCACCGCGCGCAACAACCCATCGAGGCCGGCCAGGGGAAACGAAGTGGGACCATCGCTCAAGGCCCGGTCCGGGTCCTCGTGGACCTCCATGAAGAGCGCGTCCACCCCCACCGCGGCGCCCGCCCGCGCCAGTGGCGCGATGAACTGCCGGTCGCCGCCCGAAGCCTGCCCCAGGCCGCCGGGGAGCTGCAGGCTGTGGGTCGCGTCGAACACCACCGGGAAACCCGATTCGCGCATGATCACCAGGGAGCGCATGTCCGACACCAGGTTGTTGTAGCCGAAGGAAACGCCGCGTTCGGTGAGCAGCACGTTGGTGTTGCCCGCGGCCACGATCTTGGCCACGACGTTGCGGATGTCCCACGGCGCCAGGAACTGCCCCTTCTTCACGTTCACGACCCTGGCGGCGCGCGCCACCCCGGCCACGAAGTCCGTCTGCCGGCACAGGAACGCGGGGATCTGCACCACATCCACCACTTCGCATACCGGACCGATCTGGCCGGGCTCATGCACGTCGGTGAGCACGGGGGCGCCGGTCTCGCGGCGCACGTCCTGCAGGATGCGCAGGCCCTCGTCGAGCCCCAAGCCGCGAAAGGACTCCAGCGAGGTGCGGTTGGCCTTGTCGTAGGAGGACTTGTAGATGAAGGGGATGCCGAGGCGCCGGGTGAGGTCGCTCAGGAACGCCGCGTGCCGCAACGCCGAGTCCCGGTTCTCGATGACGCACGAACCCGCGATCAACGTGAGCGGGCGCCCGCCGCCGACGCGGATGTCCCCGACCTGAACCTCGCGGGCGCTCATGACCTCGTGGCGTCCGCGACAATGCGCATGCGCGGAACTTCCTTCACCGACCCGCGGTGCTGCAGCGCGGCGCGAATGAAACCCTTGAACAGCGGGTGGCACTCGGTCGGGCGGGACTTGAACTCCGGGTGGAACTGGCAGCCGACGAACCAAGGGTGGTCGGCCAGCTCCACCACCTCCACCAGCTTGCCGTCGGGCGACAGGCCGCTGATGCGCAGCCCCTTCTCCGCCATCGTCTCCCGGTAGTCGTTGTTGAACTCGTAGCGGTGCCGGTGGCGCTCGGAGATCTTCTTCTTGCGGTACAACCTGGCCGAGAGGGAGTCGGAGGCGAGCACGCACGGATACGCCCCAAGGCGCATGGTGCCGCCCTTCTGTTCCACCGCCTTCTGGTCCTCCATCAGGTGAATCACGGGGTGTTTCGTCCTGGCGTCCAGCTCCACCGAGTTGGCGCCCTTGAGGGAACAGACGTTGCGCGCAAACTCGGCCACGGCGATCTGCATCCCCAGGCAGATGCCGAAGAACGGCACCCGGTTCTCGCGCGCATAGCGCACCGCGCGCACCTTGCCCTCCGTGCCGCGGTCGCCGAACCCGCCCGGAATCAGGACGCCATCGACGCCGTCCAGGAACTTCTGGACGTAGCGTTTTTCCATCTTCTCCGCCTCGATGCACTCCAGCTCGACATGCACGCCGTTGGCGATGCCGCCGTGCACCAAGGCTTCCATCAGGCTCTTGTACGACTCCTTGAGCTGCATGTATTTGCCCACCACCGCGATGCGCACCGTTTCATCGGCATTCTTGAGAATGTTCACGGTGTTCTGCCACTTGCGCAGGTTCGGTGTGCCGGTCCACATCTGCAGCCGTTCCACGATGCGGTCATCCAGACCTTCCTGGTGCAGGACCAACGGCACTTCGTAGATCCACTCCACGTCCTTGGCGGTGATCACCGAATCCTCGTCCACGTTGCAGAAGCTGGCGATCTTGGCCTTGAGGGGGCGGCTCAACAGGCGGTCGGTGCGGCACAGCAGAAAATCCGGTTGGATACCCAGGCCGGTCAGCTCCTTGACGCTGTGCTGCGTGGGCTTGGTCTTGAGCTCACCGCCGGCGGCGATGTACGGCACGTACGTGAGGTGAACGTAGATGACGTTGTGCCGCCCGCGGTCGCGCGCGAACTGGCGGATGGCCTCCAGAAACGGCAGCCCTTCGATGTCGCCCACGGTGCCGCCCACCTCGCAGATGGCGATGTCGTGATTTCCGGCCGCCACCTCGATGCGCCGCTTGATCTCGTCGGTGATGTGGGGAATGACCTGGACCGTGCCGCCGAGATAGTCGCCGCGCCGTTCGTTGCCGATGACCGTGTCGTAGACTTGCCCCGTGGTGAAGTTGTTCGCCCGTCCGGTGGTCGACGAAACGTAGCGTTCGTAGTGCCCCAGATCGAGGTCCGTCTCCGCGCCGTCGTCGGTCACGAAAACCTCGCCGTGCTGGAACGGGCTCATGGTCCCCGGATCCACGTTGATGTATGGATCCATCTTCAGCAGAGTGACGTTGAGGCCACGGCTTTCCAGAAGCGCGCCGATGGAAGCCGCCGCCAGCCCCTTCCCCAGCGACGACATCACCCCGCCGGTCACGAAGATGAACTTCTGTGGCAACTTAGCCATGGTGCCCGTTCTCCGCGTGAACCCTTGTCCACCAAGCCTCGGCCCGCTCCAGGTCGTCCGGAGTGTTGACCTCCACGCCCGGTTCCGCCACGTCCACTACCCGGATGCGGAAACCGTGAAACAGGGCGCGCAACTGCTCCAGGCCCTCCACAATCTCCGGTTCCGCGGGCGGCATGCCGGCAAAGCGCAAGAGGAAATCCCGCCGGTACACGTAGATGCCCAAGTGCCGGCGCCCCCAGCCGGCGCCCCCGGCCGGCGGCTCCCGGTGAAAGGGTATGGGCGCGCGCGAAAAGTAACAGGCGAAGCCCTGACGGTCGAGCACCACCTTCACCACGTTGCGGTCGAGAAACTCGTCCTCCGAGGCAATGGCGGTGCAGGCCGTCGCCATGGGCACGGACGCGTCCCGCACCAGACAGTCCACGCTGGCGCGGACGGTTTCCGACTGAACGAACGGGAAGTCCCCCTGCACGTTGACGATCCATTCCGCCTCAAGGCCGGCGGCCACTTCGGCCAGGCGGTCGGTTCCGCTCAAATGCTTTCCGGACGTCATCACCGCCTCCCCGCCGAAGCCCCGGACCGCGTCCAGAATCCGCGCATCGTCCGTGGCCACGAGCGTGCGCTGGACCACATCCGCCGCCGCCGTGCTCTCGTAGACGTGTTGAATCATCGGCTTCGCACCGATCCTGGCGAGCGGCTTCCCCGGAAACCGCGTAGACCCGTAACGCGCGGGTATGATGGCCACAACGGACATGAAAGCAAATGTTGCGGAGCGAGGGGAGGCCTCTTCGAGAACGCACCCGCAAGAGGCACTCCGTCATCATATCCCCGGCCCGGCGAAGCTGTCAAACCAAGAGCGCAGGCTGATCCCACGCTGGCCGAGCATCCGCGTCGAGCGCCGAATGGGACCCGTTCCAACCCTCACACGGCCTCGTTCCGTGGACAGGGCGCTGTCCAAACCCCCCGACTGCCGTGCGAATCGGCAGCGTGGGATCGGCCTGCCAGATGGGTGTTCCACGCCCGGCGCCGGAACTCGCCGGCCCGCCGCGCCCGCGCCCTTGAAGTCCCGCTTGCACGAGAATGAGGAATGCGTTCGCCGGCGCTTGAAAGCCCTGCGCGGACCATCGGGAACATTGATTTCGAGGGGAGACTTCTATATGGTTTGAGGTATCTGCCAACTTGCCGAGTCGCCGCGTGCCGAGTCGTAGTGAGCAGGGCAGGCAAGGACGGTTCTATGGCGATCCCGCGAGCCGGTTTCGCCGCAAAGGAGGAGTGGAGATGGAACTGCCGACGTGTCAGAAATGCGACAATGGCATCTTGATACCACTATCGGACTACGGTCAGGATGGCGCATCGGTCATGTTCAAGGCTTGGGTGTGCACCCATCCGGACTGCGGTTTCTCCCTCAGGATCGACAAGGGCGAGGTCAGCTACGGACGCAAGGTGGACTTCAGACGCTAGGAGTTGGTCCACCATCGGGAACGTATCGCACGGCGCGGGAACCGTGTACGGGCGACGACTCCGAAAAGAATCAAGGATTCTGGCGCCCTATCGGCGGCTTGCGAAGAAATTCGCCAACCGGGTGATGCCATACTGTGCCGCGGCGCCGGTGGGCCATTCCGCCGTATCCCTGAAGAACGCCTTGGTGGCCTGAAGCCCTTCCAGGTTTCCCCCCGCGAGCATCTCGATCCAGCGTCCTTTCTCGCCCTCCAACTGTTCCGGCGGCGTCACTTGGTTCACCAGACCCTGCCGTTCGGCCTCCGCGGCACTGAGTTCGCCGCCGGTCATCACCAACTCCAGAGCCTTCTTCCTGTGTATCCAGCGACTCAGGTAGGACATGACGATAGTGGGCGGGAACCCGGCCTTTATTTCCGGAAAGGCAAAGCGCGCGTCGGCCGCGGCCAGGGTCACGTCGCTCTGCACCGCCAGGCCGCAACCGAACCCGAAGGCCCTCCCCCGCACCACCGCCAGGCTGATTCCCGGAAATGACTGCAGCAATTCGTTGACGCGCACGATCCGGCCCAGGGCCTCGGCGAACTGCGCCGCGTTCTCCGGGCGGGGCACGTCGGGCTCGCGTCCAGAGCAGAAATCGGCGCCCCTGCCCTCAAGGACCATCAACCGGAGCGTCTTGTCCGCCGCGGCTGCCGCGAGCCGGTCCGTCAGCGCGAGCATCAACTCCAGGTCGACGGCGTTGCCCTTTTCGGGGCGGTTCAGGGTCAGCGTGGCGATGTCGCCCGTCTTTTCGAGAAGAACCGTGTCGGACATGTGATGCCTTTCCAAGCCGGTTACGGCTCCCGCTGCTTTCGACCGCGCCCGCTCCGGGAGCCTGTCCGTGTATGGGGGCGACCGCCGGTCGCCCTTGCCGGCCAAAGCGGATGTGGCGCCATCCGCGCGGGGACCACCTCCCGGTCCGTGTCCCTAGTGTGGTGTCTGGTTAATTCGCGTCATAATCTGCGGAGGATTTTTTGTCGTCGGCAAGGCGCGATGACGAGCAGTGGCGTGTACCACGCGAGGAAGAGCAACGCAGCCGACGGCGAAAAAGACCCGCAGATTATGACGCGAATTAACCAGACACCACACTAGCGGCACGCTACCGTCCGCGCCGGGCCTCCTGGATCAGCGACCACAGGTATGGGGGCGTGAGCGGCAGGCGGCGGATGGCGATGCCCAGCGGCTTCAATGCGTCCTCCACCGCGTTGGCCAGCACCGCGGGCGGCCCCACCGTGCCGGTTTCGCCCGCGCCCTTGAAGCCGCCGGGGGTGAACGGGTTGGGGGTCTCGATGTGCTCCATCACCATGTCGGGCATCTCCATGGCCGTGGGCAGGAAATAGTCCTTGAAGCTCGCCGCCAAGGGCTGGCCTTCCTCGGAGTAGGGCAGTTCCTCGTACAGGGCTCCGCCGAAGCCGTGGGCCAGGGCGCCCACGTGCTGGCCCCTGACGATGAGCGGGTTCAGCATGTTGCCGCAGTCGTGCACCGAAACGAACTTCAGGATCCTGAGCAGCCCGGTGTCCGCCTCCACCTCCACCACCGCAGCCTCGGCGTCATACGGGAAGCTGCTGAACATGGCCACGCGGCCGCGCTCGTCCGCCTCGAACTCGATGTTGGGATCGCGGAAGTGGTACAGCGTTTCCAGTCCGGGATCCATGCCCTCGGGCAACTGGAACGGATAGAAGTACGCGACCCGGGCGATCTGCATGAGGGAAACCGCCTCGGCCGGACGCCCCTCCACGGACACCCGGCCATCCTCGAACACGAGCCCGCCGGGGGGATGCCGGAGCATCACGGACGCGATCTGGGTGATCTTCTCGCGCAGCGCCCGCGCCGCCAGGGTCACCGCGGTGGTGCCCACCACGGAGAAACGGCTGGAGTAGGAACCGGAGCCGTAAGGGCAGGCCAGACTGTCCCCTTCCACCACCATGACGTCGTCGAAGGACACCTGAAGTTCGTCGCCCACGAGCTGCGAGATGGAAGTGGCATGGCCCTGGCCCTCGTCGCTGCCGCCGGGAAAGACGTAGACCTTGCCGTTGGGATCCATGCGCATGCGCACGCTGTAATAGCCGGCGTTGTAGGAACCCATGCGCGTCGAGCTGGACGGCTCGATGACCAGACAGGTGCCGATGCCCAGGTAGCGGCCCTGGGCCACCGCCTCTTTCTGCGCCTGGCGCCAGTGGTCCACGTCCAGCAACCCCAGCGCCTTGTCCAGGGCCTCCTGGTAGCGACCGCTGTCGTAGCGCGGGCCGGTGACCGAGCGGTAGGGGAAGGCGTCGGGCGGGACAAAGTTCCGCCGGCGCACCGCCACCGGGTCGAGGCCCAGGTTCACGGCGATACGGTCCACCATGCGCTCAATGACAAAGCAGGCTTCCGACTTGCCGAAACCCCGGTGCGCGCCGTAGGGCGTCTTGTTGCTCACCACCCCCTGGACCTGACCCTCGTAGTTGGCGATGCGGTAGGCGCCAGGCACGAACATGCCGGTGGTGACGATGGACGCCAGCCCGCCGGTGGGATAGGCCGCGCCGATGTTGGCCACGATGCGGTCCCGGACCCCCAGGATCGTCCCATCCCGGCGCACCGCCGCCTCGATGTGGTGGGTCTGCTCGCGGGCGTGGATGGTGCCGGTCATGTGCTCGCGCCGGGTCTCCACCCACTTCATGGGCCGGTCCGTGAGGATCGACAGCAACGGCACCAGGATCTCTTCCGGGTAGAACGCCCACTTCTGCCCGTAGCCGCCGCCGATGCGCCGGAAATTCACATGGACCTTCAGGCCCGGGAGCGCGATGGTGTTCTCCACCAGCGTGCCGATGGCGTGGCCGATCTGGGTCGTGCTCCACAGGCTCAGGGTTTTGACGCTGGCGTCGTAATCGGCCACCACCGCGCGGGTCTCAATGGGAGTGCCGGTGAAGCGGCCGCTGTGGATGGTCTCCTTGACGACGACGTCCGCCTCGTCGAAAGCGGCGTCCACGTTGCCGCCGGACACCCGGAACGTCAGCATGACGTTGTCGTCCCAGTCCTCGTAGAGGCGCTGGGAATCCGGTTGCAGGGCCGCTTCCGAATCCACCACCGGCGGCAGCGGGTCGAGTTCCACCTCTATGAGATCCAGCGCGTCCTCGGCGATGTACCGGTCCGTGGCCACCACCGCGGCCACCGGCTCGCCCACGAACCGCACCTTGTCGTAGGCGAGGCAGTAGTGGTCGAAGAACTTGATGGTGGGGTTGCCGCGCTTGAACGGATCCCGGCTCTGGAAGGGGAACGGTGACAGCGGGTTGACGTAGCCGAGTTGCCGCACCTGCTCGCCGGTCAAACCGGTCACCACGCCGGGCAGCGCCAATGCCTTGGACAGGTCCACGCTACGGATGCGCGCGTGGGCGGCCGGACTCCGGTACACCGCCACGTGCAGCATGTCCGGCAGGTCGATGTCGAAGGTATAACGCGCCTGACCCCGGAGAATCTCCGGGTCTTCCTTGCGCGGCACCGGCGCGCCCACCAGCGGCCGGCGAGTGGCGGCGCTCATGGGTTGCCTCCCTCGGGGGCCAGCTTGCGCGCCGCCGCCTGCACCGCCTCGATCACCGGCAGGTAGCCGGTGCAGCGGCACAGATTGCCCACGATCCCCTCGCGGATCTCGTCGACCGATGGAGCCGGATTCCGAGCCAGCAACGCATGCGCCGACATGACCATGCCCGAAGTGCAGAAGCCGCACTGGAGCGCGTGCTTCTCCTGAAAGGCCGCCTGCAAGGGATGCAACGCGCTCCCCTGGGCGAGTCCCTCGATGGTGGTCACCTCGCGCCCGTCCGCCTGGACCGCCAGGAAGGTGCAGGACTTGGCGCTCTTGCCGTCCATGACAAGGGTGCAAGAGCCGCAGTTGCTGGTGTCGCAGCCGTAGCGCGTCCCCTTGAGGCCCACGATGTCGCGGATGTAGTCCACCAGCAGCATGCGCGGCTGGGCCTCACCCTCGTGGGGCGCGCCGTTGATGGTGATGCGGATCTTCGACTTGTCGGACATGGAAATTCCCTGCGCCCCGGGACACGCAATTCACAATGGAGGCCAGCGGCTGCGCCAGAAAGACTCTCATGCCCTTCGGCTCCGCGTAACGAAGCCCAAGGGCGCCGTCATTACCACGCAACGGACCTGCGGTCGCCCCACACGGACTGGCTCCTAACGGACGTGCCCACCTTTCACGCTCTCGCCCCGACGGCGCCTGAGCACGATGTCCACGGCCTTCCGGAACAGCGCCCCGCACACCGCCCGCTTGTAATCGCTGGGACCGCGCACATCCGCGAGCGGACTTGCCGCCTCCATCACCCGCTCGGCCGCGGCATCCACCACCTCCAGCGCCGGCGGTTGCCCGCAAAGCGATTCCTCCGCCGCCACCGCCTTGATGGGGGTCAATCCCGCCGCACCCAAGGCCACCCCGGCCTTCGTGCAATTTCCCGCGCCGTCCAGGCCGAGCTGCACCGCCACGCTGGCCACGGCGAAGTCCCCGGCCCGGCGCTCCATCTTGAGGTAGGCCCCCGCGCTGCCGGGTGAGGGCAGCGGCGCCTCGACCTCGGTGATCACCTCATCGTCCGCCAGCACCGTGGTGTAGGCGTCCACGAAGAACGACGCCGCATCCACCCAACGGACGCCCGACGGCCCGGCGCACGCCACGCGCGCCTCCAGCGCCTGCATCACCGGACCCCAGTCCCCTGCCGGGTCCGCCTCCGCCAGCGCCCCGCCCAGAGTCCCCCAACCCCGCACCTGCGCATCGCCGATGACGCTTGCGGCCTCCGTCATCAAGGGCAGCCGCTCGTGAACCACGGGCGACGCCCCCACCTGCGCGTGCGTGGCCAGAGCGCCGATGCGCACGACACCGGCCGCATCGTCGATGCGTACGTCCGACAGTCCTTCGACCCGCCCAATGTCGATGACATGGGCCGGCTGCACCAGCCGCAGCTTCATCAACGGCACAAGGCTCTGCCCGCCGGACAAGAGCTTGCCCCCTTCCCCGAAGCGCTGGAGCAGTTCGATGGCGTGGCCTACGGATTCGGCGACGGTGTAGTCGAAAGCGGCGGGGTACATGACGAAACTACGAATCTGGTTGACGCAACTCCATGGCGAAACAAGGCATGACCAGGGCACGACGCATAAGAATCGGGACGCGCGCCAGGACCCGAAACCGCTTCCGCCACTGTCAGACACTGCGAATGCGCCCGTTGATAACGCAGGCCGCATGGCGAGTCAAACCCCGGTTGCCGCGGCGTCTCCCGGTTCCGGACCACCTTGGCGGAACCCACCCGATGTGGAACACTGCACCCATGAACACGCTCGCGAAGGACACGAAGAGCACCCTGATTCCCACCATCCGCTACCGCGACGCGGCCGCGGCCATCGAGTGGCTATGCAGGGCGTTCGGCTTTGAGCGCCATCGGGTCATCCCCGGCAAGGACGGCGCCATCGACCATGCCCAGCTCGTCTTCGGCAACGGCATGGTCATGCTGGGGTCGGCCAGAGACGACGACTTCGGAGTCATACAGCGGCCGTTGACCGACTCTGGCGGCCCGGTATCGCAAAGCCCCTACGTCATCGTCTCCGACGTTGACGCACACCACTCCCGGGCGCTTGCCGCCGGCGCGCGGATCGTGATGCCCCCCGAGGACCAGCATTACGGCGGCCGCCTCTACTCCTGCCGCGACCCCGAAGGCAACCTGTGGAACTTCGGCAGTTACGACCCATGGGGTTCCAGCGACGACGATCCAGACCGCAAAGCGGCAACACGTGTACCGGTCAGCACACGGACTATCAAATGATCGACTACTACCCTTGATAAACAAGGATATCGATCATATGATTGCCGCCAACGGTTTCTTCGCGACTTCTCGGAGAGACCTTTGCCTGTAGACGCGGCAACACGGCATGCATTGGTCGTGCTTGCCAGGCGAAAGGACGCCCGTCGCATGGACTTCAACCTCAGCCGCCCAACAGACTGGCGACCTCGACAGGTCCGCAACCCAAACGGTTTACTGGACACGCACTTTTCAGACTCCGCCGCATGGGACCTGATTGCCTCCAAACTTGAGGAGGGTCATCCTCTGGAAGCAATCAGATTGGACAAACCGCCCGGAGCAACGGGCTACGTCATGTTGGTCGATCTGGAACCGGGGCAAACCAAACTCTACATCAAGCTTCAGCTGGGATCCGGGTGGATCATTGGACGCAGCTTTCACTACTCGGAACCGAACGATTGAGGGAACTTGGAATGGATTCGGAACAGAAGACGACGCCGAGAGAACCCGCCCAGCGCGGTCTCCAGTGTCCACTGTGCGGACGAGACACTGTCGCCACCACCATGCACAGCCACACATTCGACTATGGGACGGGGGAGTCGGCGATTGAGTTGACCGTGGAACTGCCGGTGCGCCGCTGTACACCTTGCGACTACGACTATCTGGACGAGGTTGCCGAAGACCGGCAGCACGAGGCCGTCTGCAGACACTTCGGCGTGCTCGCCCCGCGTGAGATTCGTCGCATCAGGGAGGACCTCGGCATGACGCGCACAAAGTTTGCCGCGATCACGGGGATCGGAGAAGCGTCGCTGAATCGATGGGAAAAGGGCATCAACATCCAGACCCACGCATACGACAGGTACCTCCGGCTACTGGCATTGCCAGGGACGCTGCAACGCCTCATGGATATCATCAAGCCTGAGAAGTCTGCGACGGGAGCGACGCCAATCACTGGTGAACAACCGTTTCGGGCGTTGAAGGTCTCCGACAAGGTGCGCAGCGACCAGGAGAACTTCAGGTTACGTATGGCGGCCTGACGCCATGTACATAACAGCCTTCTACTCCTTCAAGGGTGGCGTCGGCCGCTCCATGGCCTTGGTGAACGTGGCCGTGGAACTGGCCAACCGGGGACGCGGCGTACTTGTCGTGGATTTCGACCTGGAAGCTCCCGGACTTGACACCTTCGACGTCACGACACCACGGGATCCGGTTCCAGGAATGGTTGACTTCGTCAGCGAATACCTGGATTCGGGCCAAGCTCCAGACGCCGCTCGTTTTGTCAGCGAGACACCGGCCGATTTCGGTGACACCGGAGGCAGATTGTGGATCATGCCCTCCGGCCGGCACGCGACATACGCGCAACGACTCAGTCAGATCGACTGGGGCGCACTCTATGCGGAACGCGACGGCTACCTGCTGTTCGAGGATCTCAAGGAGCAATGGAGGCAAACCATCAACCCCGACTACGTGCTGATCGACTCGCGCACCGGACACACCGACGTCGGCGGCATTTGCACCCGTCAACTTCCGGACGCGGTAGTGATTCTGTTCTTTCCGAACGAACAAAACCTGCGTGGACTGACGCGGGTGGTCCGGGAGATTCGCAGCGAAAGCGACGAACCACGTAACAAGGACATCGAACTCCATTTCGTCATGTCCAATGTCCCGGATTTGGACGACGAGGACAGCATTCTCGACGAAAAGATCAAGGCGTTCCAAAGCCAGCTCGGCTTCCAGCGTGAGCTGCTGATGATTCACAGATACGACAGCCTTTCGTTGCTGAACCAAGTCGTGTTTACGAAGGATCGCCCCAGAAGCCGCCTCGCGCAGGAATACGTAGAGTTGGTCCGCGAACTTTCCCGACTCAACCCGGATGACCGCGACGGCGCATTGGGCTACATAAGCCGAGCCACGGGCAGACTGCGAATCCGGGGCGAGTCCATACAGGCAAGAGATGCGATGCTCGACAAGATCGAGAAGGCGCATCCGACCGACGGCGAGGTCCTGTACCGGCTTGCGGAGATCCGCGAACGCGACGGCGAAACAGCTTGGGCCAGCGCAATCGCGTCACGCGCAATCGCAGCAGGATATGCCAAGCCGGAAGTATTTCTGCAAAGGTCGCGGAGTCGCGCGCAATGCAACGACGCCGGCGGCGCGGAGCAGGACGCCTTGGAAGTCCTTCAATTTCCGAATCTTCCTCCCCCCATGGTACGGGAGGCCCTATCGCGGATAAGGTCACAAGAACCGGAACGAGTGGCCCACGCGGTCGCGGTAACATCGCTGGAACCGCACGACCAGATATGGCTTGCGGACGGTCTGGACCGTTCTTTCGGGACCATGCGCATCGCAATCCCAATATGGGAACGGCTCATCGATTGCGAAGAACTTTCCCCGACCCGGCGCGAGCAGGCACGGCAACAGTTGATCCTGTGCCATATCGGCACCGGCAGATTCTCCGATGCTGTGAGGGTACTTCGGGCCGATGGCAAACCGGTGGATGAAATGACGATCCAGGACGCTTTCAACTATGGGATGGCCTCATGGGGTAAAAGCGGGGAGGTACAAGAACCAACGTTTGCACGTGTGGTTGAGCTGGACCGGTCGGGCGTGAACTCAGACAAGGGTGCCAACTTCTATCAGTGCATGGCGATCGCTTACTGGGCTACAGGTCACGAACCCGAAGCGGCCCAATACGTTGACAAGGCAGAGCACGCCATCCATGCAACGCGCTGGGCGCACGAGTTCAGTTGCTGGCGCTACTATCGGGTGAGTGCGGACGTATTCGTCAAAGATTTGGCGGACATTCGCTTGCTTATTGGGGGCGAGACTCCGCGAACGCCGCCGTTCATGAATACCGTCGAGACGACGAATACGTCGAGCGCGCATCATCCCTCGCAATAGACGGGGCACAACTCGGCGTAGTTCGGGGCTTTCGGGAGACCAGAGGAAATCGCCGCCCACCGCCTCACGCCCATGATCGACATCCGGTCAATCTCCGTAACGGACATGCAGTGGCACTCGGGGCGCCTGTGGCTTGCGTCGGCCGACGAGTCCGTCGTGTTGGCTTACGATCCCGCCAGTGAATCGTGCGAGGAGGTTCTCTCGCTCCCTGGAGTCCGCCACGCCTGTCCGTGCAGCGAAGGCCTGTGGCTCATCACCGGCGGCGGCAGGTTGGGACAGCAACTGCTGCTCTGGTCCCGCGAAACGAATCGCGTGGTGCGCCGCTTCGATTGTCCCGACGGCGCCGCGTCCGGCGCCACGGTGCTGAACGGCAAGCTGTGGCTGACCCACCGGCGCAACCGCAAGCTCTTCTGCATCGACCCCGAGAGCGGACGGAACCTTTGGACCATCCGCATGGAGCATCAGGTCTACAGCCCTACTTCGTTCGGCGACGAGATTTGGTGCGCCGAGTGCGACCCCGGCCCCCTCGGCGACTGGAGCGATGAGCGCCAGGCCGTCTACGCGTTTCTACGCTTCGACCCGGCGCGCGAGCAGGTCATGGAACGCCGGGTGGTTCCCTTCCGACCCGCGTGCATGGCTCTGGACGGCGAACGGTTCTGGTACGCCGTCACCGAAGAAGCCGGTATCCGCTCGCTCGCCAGACGCGCACCGCCGCCGCGCCCGCGGATCCAGGTTTGAACTCGAGGTGCCCAACGCGGGCCGCCCGATTGCCTGGGCAGCCTCAGTGCCGCCGGACCCTGGGGTCCAGGGCGTCGCGCAGGCCGTCGCCCATGTAGTTCACGCTCAGGACCGTGAGCGAGATGGCCAAGCCGGGCCAGAGCACGCGCGCGGGGGCGATTTCCAGGAACGGGACGCCGTCGAAGAGAAGGCGGCCCCAAGTGGGGAAGTCGGAAGGGAAGCCCAGGCCCAGGAAGCTCAGGGCACTTTCGGTGATGATGGCGTTGGCGATGCCCAGGGTGGCGGCGACGGTGATGGGGCTCAGGGCGTTGGGGAGAATGTGGCGCAGGATGATGGCGCGCGGGGACGCGCCCATGCCGCGGGCGGCGACGACGAACTCGCGCTCCTTGACGGCCAGGACCTCGCCGCGCACCAGCCGGGCGGTCTGCATCCAGCTCGTCAGGCCGATGACCGCCACCACCAGGATGAAGATTCCCGCCTCCGGTCCCAGAGCGGCGCGCAACGGGTCCCGGAACAGCATGATCCCCACCAGCAGCAGCGGCAGCACCGGCAGCGCCAGAAAGAGGTCGGTGAGACGCATCAGCGGGCCGTCGAGCCGCTGGAAGAAGCCGGCCATGACGCCGGCGAAGGCGCCGAGGGTGAGCGACAGGCCCATGGCGGCGACCCCCACCGCCAGGGAAATCCGCCCGCCGGCCAGCACCCGCGCCAGCGTGTCGCGGCCGAGATTGTCCGTGCCCATGGGATGCGCCAGCGACACGCCCTGGTTCCGGGACAGGTAGTCGAGATGCTGGGGGTCGACGCCGTGCGCCGCAGCGCCGAGCAGGACTGCCAGCGCCATGAAGGCGAACACCGCGGCGCCGGCCACCGCGCCCTTGTGGCGCCGGAACTGTTGCCACACGCCCTGGGCGGGCGCGGGTGGCCGCGGCCCGGCGGCCGTGAGACCGGCGCTGGCGTCACTCATAGCGAATCCTCGGGTCGAGCACGCCGTAGAGCACGTCCGCCATGAGATTGAAGGCGACGATCAGCACCGCGAAGATGAAGGTCACGGTCTGCACCGTGGGGATGTCGCCGCCTTCGATGGCGCCGATGAGCAACTGGCCGACGCCGTTGATGCGGAAGATCTGCTCGGTGATGATGGCCCCGGCGAAGGTCGTGGGCAGCCCCAGGGCGATGACCGTCACCACCGGGACAAGGCTGTTGCGCAGCACGTGAACGAGAAGGACTGCGCGCTCGGCCAATCCCTTGGCGCGGGCCGTGCGCACGTATTCCTGGTTCAGGTTCTCCAGCACCGCGGAGCGGGTGAAGCGGCTGAGCTGCGCGGCGTTGAAAAGCCCGAGCACCATCACCGGCATCGCCATCTGTCGGACCTGGACCAGCAAGCTCTCCAGGTCCGTGACCCGGTGCGTGGTGTCATAGATGGACGGGAACCAGTCGAGGCCCACGCTGAAGACCACGATGAGGACCGTGCCGGTGAAAAACGTCGGCACCGAGAACCCCACCATGGTGACGAAGGTGCCCACCTGGTCGAAGACGGAGTACTGCCGGTATGCCGAGAACACGCCCACCGGCACGGCAATGAGGATGGCCACGATGTAGGAGACGCCGACGACGGTGAGGGTTTGCGGCAGCCGGGACGCGATCAGGTCCACCACCGGCGCGCGCGTGGCCCAGGAACGCACCCGCAGGCGGCCAGCGGAATCGCCGATCTCGACGCCCCACATCCGCTCCAGCAGATTCAGGGGCTCGCTCACCAGGAACTGGTCGAGCCACTTGAGGTAGCGGATGTGGAAGGGCTGCCCTAGGCCCAGGCTCTCCCGAATGGCCTGCCGGGTCTCGGGCGGAATGGTCAGCGGAAGCTGGGCCGTGGGGTCGTTGGGGGCAAGGTCCAGCAGCGCGAAAACGATGAAGCTGATGACCAGAAGCGTCGGGATCGCAAAGAGCAGGCGTCTGCCCAGGTAACGGGACATGCGGGGGACTCGTCTGCCCGGCTGCTGGAATACCGGATCGCGCTACTTCAGGCGGCGCCACTCCGCGATGTTCCACTGCAACGCGTCCCAGGCATTGATGCGGACGCCGCCCAGGGACAGAGCGTGCGCCCCCACCTCGCCGCGGTGCACCAGCGGGATCAACGCGCCGTATTCCATCAGCATGTCGTTCAGACGCCGGGCGATGGCGGCGCGCGGCTCGATGCCCGCGGTCTTGGCCAACTGCGCGGCGAGCTTCTCATATTCCGCATCGCAGTAGCGCGGCATGTTGTTGCCGATCCACTGGTTGCCGGGGGCGGGAATTTCCTTGCACAGCCAGCTTTGCATGTAGGCCTGGGGATCGGTGCCGTTGAACTGGTTGGCGTACATCTGGATGTCCGCGTAAAATTTCTGGTAGGTGTCCGGGCTCCCCGGGTCGCTGCCGAAGAACACCGAAGCGCTGATGTTCCTGAGCTCGGTCTCAACGCCGATCTGCCGCCACATCTGCTTGATCAGCGCCTGGGTTCCCTGGCGCACGGAGTTGGTGGAGGTCTGGTAGAGGATCGAAAGGCGCACTCCGTCCCTGGCGCGGATGCCGTCGGGGCCGCGCACCCAGCCGGCGTCGTCCAGCAGCTTGTTGGCGGCGGCGACGTCCGGGGTCTTGCACCAGTCGTGGGCCGTGGAGGCGTACACCGGCGGGGCCGGCAGGATATTGCAGGTCACGCGGCCGGCCTGGCCGTAGCCCGCCTCCACCAGAATGTTCCGGTCGATGGCCAGGGACAGCGCGCGGCGCACCGCGGGGTCCGAGAGAAAGGGGTGGGGGTTCTTGCCATCCTGATAGGTGGCGCGCTTCTCGCCCAGCGCGGGGTCGGGGTTGGTGAGTTGCACGATCAACCGCTCCACCAGGGTGCCGAAGGCCGACACCACCTTGCCCTTGCCCGCCTTCTCCATGGCCGCGAGGATCTCGGGTTCCACCTGAAGGTTCCAGGCGTAGTCGAACTCGCCGGTTTCCAGCACCGCCCGGGCCGCGGACACGGCGTCGCCGCCGCCCTTCACCAGCACGGAGGCAAAGTTCGGCTGATCCGGGTCGCGATAGCGCTCGTTCATCTCGTAGCGCACCACGTCGTTGGGCCGGAATTCCTGAACCTTGAAGGGACCGGTGCCGACGGGGGCGAAGTTCTGCTCGGTGCACTCCGGCGCCCTGGCTCCCTGACAGCCCTCGAACTGCTTCTTCTGGATCACCGGACAGGTGGCCCCCACGAATGGCGCGTAGGGAAACGGCATGGCGACCTTGAAGGAGATCCGCACGCTGTGGTCGTCCAGCGCCTCCACCGCTTCCACGTCCTGAAACCGGGCGGCGGCGTTGCAGCCGCCGTCCGGATGCATGCAAAAGGCGGCCGAGAAAACAACGTCGGCCGCGGTGAACGGCGTCCCGTCGGACCACGTCACGTCCTTCCGAAGCTTCCAGGTGACGGACTTGAGATCGGCCGCGACACCGCCGTTCGCCACGGTGGGGATTGCCGCGGCCAGCGCCGGAACCATTCGGGCATCGTCGTCGTATCGCGCCAGCGGCTCGAGCACGAACGCCGCGGCGTGAATGTCCTTGGTCCCGCCCGAGAGGAACGGATTCAGGATCGACGGCGCCTGCCAGTAGAGCATCCTGAGTTCGCCGTCGGCCCCGCGTTGCGCGTAGGCCGCGGTGGTGACCGCGACGAGAAGGGCCACTGCCAGCAACAGAGTGCGCGGTTTCGACATTGCGATAGCCTCCCCGGATGAGCACGCCATGATGCGATCCTGATATGAATGCGCGTGATTATAGAGAATCCATTTCGGTATGGGTAGAGAACGGGGCGCTGCCACCATACTTTCCAGCTTGCCCGTGCACGCTATCCAGGCTACCATCTGCGGCATCGCTACCCGTTGAACCGAAGGGAGAATGCCATGACGCAACCACGCATTATCGACGCGGACGGACATGTGATGGAACTCGACGACGAGCTTCGCGACTACATCGGCGGCCCGTATGCGAAACTGGAATGGCACCGCTCCTACGGTTTCTGGCCGGGGCTCACCATGGACGGCTACCTTCGCTCGCTGCGGCAGCCGGGCGGCTGGGTCGGCGCCGGCACCGGACCCAACGCCGGGCACTGGCTCGACTTCCTCGACAAGAACGGCATCGAGTTGACCGTGCTGTACCCGACCCAAGGCCTGACCCACGCGGCCATCCGCGACCACGAATGGGCCATCACCATGGCCCGGGCCTACAACGACTGGCTGCACGACCGCTTCATGCGGGTGAGCCCGCGCCTGGTGGGCGTGGCGCTGTTGCCCATCCAGGACATCGACGAGGCCGTGAAGGAGCTGCGGCGCGCGGTGGAAGATCTGGGGATGGTGGGCGCGGTGCTGCCGTCGGCCACTCCGGGAGGAAAGCTGTTCAGCGGAGCGGATTTCCACCCGCTATGGGAGGAAGCCCAGCGGTTGGACGTGCCGGTGTCGCCCCACGGCGGCATGAGTTTCCCGGACCTGGGCATCGACGACACCCGGAACTTCATGGTGGCCCACACGTTGGAGCATCCGTTCGCGCAGTTCCGGCAAATCGTGGCGATGATCTGTGAAGGCGTATTCGAACTGTTCCCGAGCCTGCGCTTCGGCGTCCTGGAATGCGGCGCGGGCTGGGTCCCATACCTCATGGACCGTCTGGACGAGGAGTACGAGCGCAAAGGACACTACTCGCCCAACTGCAAGCGCAAGCCCAGCGAATATTTCCGGGAAGGCAACATCTACTTTGCCGCCGAGGTGGAGGAGACGCTCCTGCCGGAAACCGCCCGGCTGGTTCCCGAACACACGCTGCTGTGGGCGTCCGACTATCCTCACGAACGGGATCAGCGGGACTTCAGCGAAGACATCCCGCACCTGCTCGGGCGCGACGACATGAGCGACGAACTGAAGCACAAGATCCTGTTCGAGAACCCGCTCAGGTTCTATCCGCGGCTACGGGCGCGGCTGGATGCCACCACGGTGGCGCCAGCGGAGGCCAACCGGGCTCAGGCGTAGGCGACAGGCAGGTCGGGTGACCCGACGGGAAGGGTTGACGCGGAATCGACCCAGAGGAGTGCGGGCGACAAACCGTCGAAGAGAATCATAGCTGTCTCCAGGCACTGATCTGTTCTCTCAGGTCCACCATGAACTCGGCTACGCGGCCAGCGGCCGCTTCCTTCTGTCCGACGACTCGGGCCACTTCGGGCACGGTCCGGTCCAGCGCGGCCGCGAACGCTCCCAACGCCGTCTTGGCATCGTGGCGCCCGCGAACTGCGCCGCCCGTCAATTGGGAAAACTCCTGCATGGTTCGTTGGACATCCACGACGGAGAGGCCGAGGCTCGTGGCATAGTCTTCGGGGCGGCTTCGGAGAGCCTCCCATATCCACGGCTCGGGCGACGTTTCTCCCGGGAGAAACAACGGCTGCACCCGGTGTCCAAACTGTTCCGCGATCACCTGGAGACGCCCCTCATGGCCGCGGGAGTCTCCGTCCAGCACGAAAATGAAGTCCTTGAGTTTGCCGAATTTCCCCAGTGTACGGATATGGCCGGCAAACCGTTCAGTGACGCCGCATCCTTGTTCCCATCGGGCCGTCGTGGTTGTTCCCATCGCGCCATGGGCGCCCCGCGCACCCGCCAGGAGCTTGCGCCATTCAACTGAACAGCACCTTGGCCATCTCGGAGCGGAAGCGGTCGGCCAGTTCGCTCCGGCCCAGGACCTCGAAGATCTGCACCATGGCCTTGCGGGCGCCGTCGTCCTCGAAGGCACGATCCTGCCTGAGCACCGCCAGGAATTCTTCGAGGGCGGCCTCGTAGCGTTCTTCGGCCGCCAGCGCCTGGGCCAGGCGGAAACGCAGGTCGAGGCGGCCCGGGGCCGCCGCCAGTTCCTGGCGAAGCGACTCGATGTCCGCGCCTTCGGCCGCGCTGAGCTTCTGGCGGGCGATCAGCCTGTCGGCCTCGTGGCGTTCCGGGTCGCCCAACGGGACCCTCTCCAGCAGGGACAGGGCGCGTTCGGCATCCGTTTCCAGCAGGCCGCGGCCGAGTCCCAGGAGCGCGCCGGCATGGTTGGGCGCGGTCTCCAGCACCCGTTGGTAGATGGCCTGCGCCCGCCCGGCATCCCCCTGGGCCCACCATCCGTCCGCCTCGGCGGTCAACTCGTCCTCGCGCGAGGGCACCACCCGGTCGAGGATCTCGCGCACGCCGGTTTCCGGCAACGCGCCGGTGAACTCGGCGGCCAAGGCGCCGTCCTTGAACACCTTGACCGCCGGGATGCCCTGAATGCCGAAACCCGCCGCCAGATCCTGGTTCTCGTCCACGTTGACCTTGGCCAGCACGAACTTGCCGCCGTACTCCTCGGCGAGCCGCTCCAGCACCGGCCCCAGCACCCGGCACGGACCGCACCACGGCGCCCAGAAATCCACCGCCACCGGCGTCTCCCGGGAACGTTCCAGCACCTGCGCCTCGAACTCCGACTGATCGACGTCGAACACCAGCGCGTTCAACTCTTCCTGAAAACCCTGCATTGTTCTTTCCGCCCGCGGAGCGACTCCCGAACCGATCCTTCCCTGGGAGCTTGCGCCGCAGGAATTCCCGGCTACTTCCGGCTCGTGTCGAAATCCGCTCCGTTGAGCGTGACGTGCGTTTCCACCGGGGTCGGATTCCGAATCGTCTGCATGATGTAGCAGCCCTGCTCCGAGTTGCGGATCACCGCGGCCACGCGTTCCGGAGGCTCGTCGGACTCCACATCGAGCTTCGTCTCCACGCCGACGCCTTCCGCCTGCACCGTCTCCCGCAGCACCGAGCCCTCGTTCCTGAAGCGCGCAGTCACGTGCACGCGCGCCTTGTGGATCTTCACCTTCATCATTTCCCCGTACCGGGAAAGCTGGGTGAGTAGTCAGAATCCGACGGAAAGCGCGAAATACGCCATGGGCGGAGGCGCCGTGTTGTCGCCGCCGATGCGCCCGCCCTCGTCGCACATCACCGTGAAGCCGCGCGCCTCGCCGCGCTTCTGCTGCCGTTCCAGCATCTCGGCGTCGGCCTCCATGACCACTTCGCGTTTGACGATCATGTCATCTGCCATATAACAACCTCCGAGGAATATGTGTCCGGAAGGGTAGCCCATCGCCCCGGCACGGTCAATTTGCGTCGAGCTCCATCACGATTTCCATGGCCAAGCGACACCCCGCTCTCATTCCCCTGTCCCACGACCACCACCACGGCCTGGTCCTGGCCCTGCGCTGCCGCAAGTACGCCCTCGGCCAACTGAACCCCGGCGACCCCGCGGCCCTGGATGCATGCGCGGCAGAAGCGTCGCGCTTCTTCAACGAGAACCTGAAACCGCACTTCGAGGCCGAGGAAACGGTGCTCTTTCCCTTGATGGCCGCCCATGAAACGTGCCGGGACCTGGTGGTCCGGCTCGAAGGCGAGCATGGCAAGTTCCGTGAGATCATCGCCCGATCCGGCGACGCGAGGGGGTTGAAGAAGTTCCTCTTCGACTTCGGCGATCTGCTGGAGCAACACATCCGCAGCGAGGAACGCCAACTCTTTCCCGCCTTCGAAGCCCTTGTACCGGAAGCCGACGCCGCGCGTGCCGGCCAGGACATCGAGCGAGTGCTGAAAGGGAACCCCGGCGCCCATTCCGAGGCGGGTTCCGACACGCCATGAACACCAAGACCGCCATCATCTCCATCGGCGACCTGACCGAGGCCGCAGTGCCCGAATTGACCAAGGCCTTCGAGAACACTGCCGGCGTCGCCGAAGTGGACTTCTCGGTGGAGCGGCAGGTCGCCGTCATCGAGTTCGATCCCGTGGTCACCCACATCGACACGCTGATGCGCGTGGTACTGGGCAAAGGCTATCAGGTGCTGTGAACGCCGCGTGATTCCCGAGCCGTCCCCCGCCAGGCCCACGCAACACAAGAACGAATCCAGGCACGCCGCGAGAACTCCACGACTGGACGCTCCGCGGCTCCGGCGCGCGCCATGCCGTGGGACCACCTCACTTCCCTGAACAATAGCGCACGGGAAAGGGGACCAACCATTGTCTTGCTTCTTGACCGGCGTACGCTTGGAGTGGAAACTGCGGCCTCGTCACCTCAGGAACCACGGCAACACCCGGAACCCCTTGAAGTCGAAGCTCTCCTCGCCGCCGTGGACCAGGACGCCCCCACGGTTCGGATTGGAGGGGATCGCCGTCCACCAGACGAGGGTGTCGACGGCGTCGGCGGCCACGGTCCGGCCGGACTTCACCTCCATCGGGACGAGCCGTCCGCCGGCGCCGATCAGGATGTCGATCTCGTGGCCGGTGGCGTCTCTCCAGAAGTAGAGGGGCGGGTCCCGTCGTGTCAATTCGGTGATCGGATCATCAAACTAACACGATATCCGGATCCGACATGAAGCACCTGCATGCGAGCCGTCTTTCGCCTGGCGGCAGAGCTTATGCGCCGTTGGCGAGAATCTCTTGGAGATTTCCCAACGCATGTTCGATGGGCAGGACGGTGACTTCAGCCGTTATCAACCGCAAAATGACGCCATTTGAGGACTTCACGGGCCTACTCCCCCGCTACCGTCATGCGCGAGATCTTGACCGTGGGAGCCGCCACTGGGCTCTGCGCGCGGAGGTCGTTACCGACCATCTCGACCTGGTTCAGCATGTCGTTGAGGTTTCCCGCGATGGTGAGCTCGGATACGGGGTAGGCCAGCGCGCCGTTCTCGATCCAGATGCCGGACGCGCCCCTGGAGTAGTTGCCGGTGACGGCGTTGAAGCCGAAGCCCATGAGTTCGGTGACGTAGAAGCCATCCGCCACCGAGGCGATGATTTCCTCGGGGCCGTGGGCGCCGGGAAGGAGGCGGAGGTTCATGGGGGAGACTCCGGAGGGTTGGCCCGCGCCCCGCGTCGCGTTGCCGGTGGACCGGCCGCCGAGCTTGCGGGCGCTGTAGGCGTCCAGCAGGTAGCTTCGCAGGCAGCCGGCCTCCACCACGTGCTTGCGCCTCACTCCCACGCCTTCGGCGTCGAAGGGGCGCGAGCCCAGCGCCCGCGGTATCGTGCCGTCGTCGACGATGTGGACGACGTCGGACGCCACGCGCTCGCCGAGCCGGTCGCACAAAAACGACGCCCGCTGGTAGAGCGCGTAGCCGGACACCGCCTGGGCCACGTGCCGCACCAAAGTGCCGGCAATGGCCGCGTCGAACACCACCGGCGCCTCACAGGTGCGCACCTTGCGGGCGCCCAGCCGGCGGATCACGCGCCGGCCTGCTTCCCGGCCCACGTCCTCCGGGGAGTCCAGGGCGGCGCGGCGGCGCGCGGCGGTGTGCCAGTGGTCCCGTTCCATGGAGCCGTTGGACGTGGCCACCGGGGCCACGGAAAGGTGAAAACTGGAGGCGGCGTACTCTCCGGTGAAGCCGTGGGAATTGGCGTGAATCATGCGGTTGAAGGAGCTGGCGAACTCGGACCCCTCGGAGTTGGTCACCCGCGGGTCGCATTGCAGCGCCTGTTCCTCCGCCGTTCGGGCGGCCTCGATGCCGTGCTCGATGGGAAGGCCGCGCCCTTCCTCGTCCATCAGGTCCAGGTCCGGCACCTCGCCGGCCATCTCGGCCGCTTCCGGCAGACCGCCGAACTCGTCCCGGGCCGTGGCCCGGGCCATGGCGCAGGTGTCGTCCACCAGACGGTCCAGCGACGCCCGCGACAGGTCGGACGTGGAGGTGGCGGCGGCGCTCTGGCCGAAAAACAGCCGCAGACCGAGCCGCATTTCGTGGGCCTGGCTCACGGTCTCCACCTCGCCGAGCCGCACCTTCACCTGAACGCCCTGGTGCTCGACGAGCGTAACGTCGACCTGGGAGGCGCCCTTCTCCTTCGCCCGCGCCAGCAGCCCCAGCGCCAGATCCCGATCCATCGGCAAACGTTCCATGTTCCCCTCGATCCGCCTCAGCCCTGATTTTCGCCCGGCCCACGCACCGACGTGCCGCCCACCACGAGCTGATCCACGCGGATGGTGGGCAGGCCCACGCCCACGGGCACGCCCTGGCCGTCCTTGCCGCAGGTGCCGATGCCGTCGTCCAGCGCCAGGTCCGCCCCCACCCGGCTGACCCGAGTGAGCACGTCCGGCCCGTTGCCGATGAGCGTGGCGTCGCGCACCGGCCGGGTCACCTTGCCGTCCTCGATGCGGTACGCCTCGTTGGCGGAAAAGACGAACTTCCCGCTGGTGATGTCCACCTGTCCGCCGCCGAAGGAGACCGCGTAGAGGCCGTCCTTCACCGAACGGATGATGTCTTCGGGGTCCTCCTCCCCCGCCAGCATGAAGGTGTTGGTCATGCGCGGCATGGGGACGTGGGCGTAGCTCTCGCGCCGGCCGTTGCCGGTGAGTTCCATGCCCAGAAGGGCGGCGTTCAGCCGGTCGTGCATGTAGCCCCGCAGGATGCCCTTTTCGATGAGCACGGTGCGTTGGGTGGGGGTGCCCTCGTCGTCCACGTTGAGGGAGCCGCGCCGCCGCGGGATGGCGCCGTCGTCCACCACCGTGCACAGCTCGGTGGCCACGCGCTCGCCGATGCGTCCGGAGAAGGCCGAGGTCTTGCGCCGGTTGAAGTCCGCCTCCAGGCCGTGCCCGATGGCCTCGTGCAAGAGAATGCCGGGCCAGCCGGGACCCAGCACCACGTCCATGGGTCCGGCGGGCGCGGCCACCGCGTCGAGATTCACCAGCGCGTGGCGCACGGCCTCGCGGGCACTGGCTGCGCAACACTCCGCGTCGACGCAGTCATCCAGCGTCATGCGTCCGCCCCAGCCGAAATAGCCGGACTGGCGGTTGCCCTTGTCCTCGACAATGCAGCGGACGTTGCAGCGCACCAGCGGCTGGAAGTCCCCCATCACCCACCCCTGCGACGAAGCGATGAGCACCACCTTGTTCTCCAGCGACAGGGTGGCGAACACGCCCTTGACGCGCGGATCGGCCTGGCGCGCGAACCGGTCCAGGTCCTGCAAGACGTCGATCTTCCGTTGCAGGGGTATGTCGGTCCAGGACTGGGGCACGGGGTAGAGGTCGTGGCCCGGCACGGCCGGCGCCGGCACCCGCTGGGGACGCGCCGATCCCCGGTCGTTGGCAATGACGTTGGCCGTGCGCACGGCCGTGTCGAGATTCTTGATGGTGACGTCGTCGGTGAAAGCGTACCCGGTTCTGGCCTCGGCCAACACGCGGGCGCCCACGCCGTTGGCGGTGGATACCGACGCGTGCTTGACCATCCCCTCTTCAAGATGCACCTGATCGTGGGTCCGGTACTCGAAAAAGAGATCGGCGTAGTCCGCCTGCCCGGCCATGGCCCGGCCCAGCACTTGGTCCAGGTCCCGCGCGGTAACCCCGAACCGCTCATCGAAGAACCCCGCCGGCGAGAAGACCGGCAGGCTCGCGTCGCTTTTGTCCAAGAGATTCCCCTTATTTCCGGATTCTCTTCCCGGATTCGTTCGAAAGTCCGTTCCGCCCGCGGGTCGCCGCCGCGGAAGCGGACGCCCGAACCACTGCTCTTCTTACTTCAGGCGTGCTCGTATGCTATGACACCCGTTGCGGCTGCTTGCCTCCCCGGCCGCGTCAGCAACAGTGTAACGGCAAACCGCGTGAAGGCAATACAAGCGAACATCAAACGACGCGGCGCGCGCCTGGAGGCTGTTTCGAGGAGTTGACGCCATGGACCAGAAAATCGTTCACGTGGTGGGCACGGGCACCATCGGCGAGCCGCTGATCGGCATCCTGGCAAGCTTCCGGGAAGCCTTCGGTGTCGACGAAGTGACGTTCAACAAGCAGACGCCGCGGGTCACCGACCGTTCCAAGGTCACGGCGCTCCAGAGCAAGGGCGCCCGGCTGAGCGTGGAAAGGGACCATTGGGACGAGTTCGTGAAGCTGGGGATGAACCCGTCGTTCGACTCGGAAGCCGCCATCGAACGGGCGTCGGTGGTGGTGGACTGCACCCCCGTGGGCAACCAGAACAAGGAGAAGCATTACCAGCACTACGCCAGCCGGAACGGCAAGGGGTTCATCGCCCAGGGCAGCGAGTTCGGGTTCGGCAAGATGTATGCCCGGGGCATCAACGACGCGGCCCTTGACCGGGAGGAGGACCGCTTCATCCAGGTGGTGAGCTGCAACACGCACAACCTAGCGGTGCTCATCGACACCCTGGCCCTGGGGCCGGAGAAGGAAGACAACCTGGAAGCCGGGCGGTTCGTGTGCATGCGCCGGGCCAACGACATCAGCCAGGAGGGGGACTTCATTCCCGCGCCGGAGGTGGGACGCCACGACGACGAGAGGTTCGGCACCCACCAGGGACGGGACGCCTACTTCCTGTTCAAATCCCTGGGTCTCGATCTCAACATCTACTCGTCCGCGCTCAAGATCAACACCCAATACATGCACACCATCCACTTCAACCTGATCCTCAAGCGCGCCATCGCCCTGGATCAGCTCATGCAGCGGATTCGCGCCAACGCGCGCATCGCGACCACCAACAAGAAGTCGTCGGCGTCGGTGTTCTCCTTCGGCCGCGACCACGGCCTGTTCGGACGCATCCTCAACCACACCGCCATCGTCACCCAGAGCATCGCGCTGCGCGGGGACCGGGAGGTGGTGGGCATGTGCTTCACCTCCCAGGACGGAAACTCGCTCCTGAGCAGCATCGCCGCCACCCTGTGGCTGCTGAATCCCGACACCTACGAGGACCGCCTCCAGCCCATCCGGCCGTACTTCTTCAAAGAGATCTGAACGTCCCGAGGGCAGCGCAGCGAAGTCGAAGGACGCCATCCCGCGACGGCCATGGTAATAGTCCGGTAGGGGCGACCCGCGGTCGCCCGTAGTGTGGTGTCTGGTTAATTCGCGTCATAATCTGCGGAGGATTTTTTGTCGTCGGCAAGGCGCGATGACGAGCAGTGGCGGGTACCACGCGAGGAAGAGCAACGCAGCCGACGGCGAAAAAAACCCGCAGATTATGACGCGAATTAACCAGACACCACACTAGACGAATGGGTTCTTACGGCAGCCCGTCGAAGCGGGCCGTGTCGCCCGCCGCGATGCCGTGGCGCCGCGCTGTTCCGGCGCGAACCTCCAGCACGTAGCGGCTGGGAATGCCCACGCCCACGGATCGCGTGGAGAACGGCACGGTGCCGTGGATGATCCCCACCACCCGGCGGCGCCCGTCCATGAAGATCATGTCCAGGGACAACGGGGTATTCTTCATCCAGAAAGCGTGATCTTCTTCGTTGGGAAAAACGAACAACATGCCTTCGCCGGTTCCCAGGTCCTTCCGGTACATCAAGCCCCAACGCCGTTTCTCCGGGGTGTCGGCCAGTTCCACGCTGAACCGGGCCTTGACCGCGCCGTCCGGACCGATGATGGCGACCCCCGGCGCGCGCTCGCACGCTGCCAGCAGACAGAGCAGCAGCAGAGCGCTGAGCGGCCACTGCCGTTGCCGCGCGCTCATGCCGGACGCCTTCACGAAAGCGGCCATGCGCCGCCCCACAGCCGGGAGAAAAACTCGCGCCACGGCAGGATGTCGATGCCGTCGACGCGGCGAGCCAAGGGCTCCAGGGACACCACCACGTAATGCGACAGGAGGTTTTCCTGGCGGAGCGCCTGCAATCCCCTCAGGTCCCGGTTCGAGACCGTCCGTTTGGCGTTCACTTCCACCGCGAGTCCTTCGACAACGAAATCCACTTCAAACTGCGACGTCGACCGCCAGTACCGCGGCGGGCCGATCCGATGGTAGTCACAATACGCGCTGATTTCCTGAAACACGACGCTTTCGAACGCCTCGCCGTACTCGGGCGTTCCCGGCGGCAGGCCGCGGCGCCCCTGCAGATGGCGCGCCAGCCCGATGTCGAACAGGTAATACTTCGATGTGGATACCGCCTTGCGTGTGCGGGTCTTCGTGTAGGCGGCGACCTCCCTCGCAATGAACGTATCCTTGAGTATTCCATAATACTCCCGGACCGTGGACGCGGGCACCTGCGCATCGCTGGCGACCCGAGTGTAGTTGACCATCTGACCATGCGACAGCGCCGCCACTTCGAGGAAACGGCTGAAGGCCCCGATATTCCGGGTCACGGCCTCGGCCGCGATCTCTTCCTTGAGGTAATCACCCGCGTAAGCGGCAAGGTCTTCGGCGGGTTCGTCCGAGAAGTGGATGGACGGGAGGAGACCGTACTCCATCGCGCGTTGCAGATGGTAGTCGTCACCCAGCTCGGCACTGACGAAAGGATGCAGCACACGGGTGCGCGCCCGGCCGCCGAGCAGGTTGATGCCCCTGCGTCGCAAGGCGCGGGCACTGGAGCCGGTGAGGAAGAAACGGACGCCGTGCTCCTCGATCATGAGTTGGACTTCGTTCAGCAGCACCGGCAACTTCTGAATTTCGTCGATCACGATCATCCGCGTCGCCGGCGTCAGCGCCTCCCGGATCAAGGATGGATTTCGGGAGAGACGGACGAAAAGCGCCTGATCGAGCAGATTGTAGGCCTGGACATCCGCGAGTTGTTGGCGGATCAGAGTGGACTTGCCGGTCTGGCGCGGACCGAAGAGGAAGCAAGACCTCCGCTGCAACAAGTCTCCAGCGTTGAGGTAACGCGCGATGGTGGGCGAGGGCATGATACGATAATCCACAAGAAAGTTGTGGATTATCATGACAATCCACGATCATCCTGTCAATTATTTCTGTTGGAGTTATTTCGGTTGGAGTTTCGTCCAACAGGACCCATGACCTCCCCAAGTTTCTCCTCAAGTCCGCCCGAAACCGGGCGCTGTCGCGTTGCCTCTCGCCACGATTCGATGAACCCGACAGGGTCGGGATTCGCGCGACAAGGCCGTTTCGGATAAGTTGGTCTTCCAGAATGATCCAACCTTCGTACCGCGAATTCGAGGCCCTCGCCAATCAGGGAAACGTGGTGCCGGTGTACGAGGAAACCCTCATGGACCTCGAGACGCCGGTGTCGTTCTACAACCGTCTGCGCAAGAGCGGGCACTCGTTCCTGCTGGAGAGCGTGGAAAGGAGCGAACGCTGGGCGCGCTATTCGTTCCTGGGCACCGCGCCCGAGATGGTGTTCAAGGCGTGGGGGCGCGAGGTGGAGGTCACCGAAGGACGGAAAAAGCGGACCTGGACCTGCGACGACCCGCTGAAGGCCCTCGCCGAGATCCTCGACGGCTACCAGCCCGCGGCGGGCATCCCGGACCTGCCGTTCACGGGCGGAGCCCTGGGGTACGTGGCCTATGACGCGGTGGACATGCTGCACGGGGTGTCCAACCCCGTGCGCCGCGCCGGCAGCGGCTATCCCGACGTCTACTTCATGCTGGTGCGCACCCTGGTGAGCTTCGACAACCTCAAGCACACCATCACCATCATCGACAACGTTCACATCGACAAGGGCAAGAGCCCGCAGGTCCTCTACGGCGAGGCCGTCGCCCGCATCGAGCGGCTGCGGTCCTCGCTGCGGAAATCGCCCAACACCCTGGAAGCCCGAGGTCTCACTGGGTCCGGCGAGAGCGTCCGCTACCGCTCCAACGTCGCGCCGGACACGTTCCGCGCCATGGTGCGCCAAGGGAAAGAGTATATCGCGGCCGGCGACGTGATTCAGGTGGTGCTGTCCCAGCGGCTGGAGGCGAAGACCCAGGCCGAGCCGCTGGAGATCTACCGCGCGCTGCGCTTCACCAACCCCTCCCCCTACATGTTCTTCCTGGAGCTGGACGACCTCAAGATCATCGGCTCCTCGCCGGAGATCCTGGTGCGGCTCACCAACGGCCAGATCGCGCTGCGGCCCATCGCCGGCACGCGCCCCCGGGGCAAGGACGCCCGGGAGGAACGGGAACTGGAGGAAGACCTCCTCGCCGACCCCAAGGAGCGCGCCGAGCACATCATGCTGGTGGATCTCGGGCGCAACGATGTGGGGCGCGTGGCCAAGGTGGGTTCGGTGGAGGTGGATCAGCTCATGACCATCGAGCGCTACTCCCACGTGATGCACATCGTCTCCAACATCAAGGCGGAACTCGACCAAGGCAAGACGACGCTGGAGTTGTTCAGCTCCTGCTTCCCCGCGGGCACGGTATCGGGCGCGCCCAAGATCAGGGCCATGCAGATCATCAGCGAGCTGGAACCCGAGCGGCGCGGGCTCTACGCCGGCGCCGTGGGCTACCTGGGCTTCAACGGCAACCTCGACACCTGCATCGCCATCCGCACCATCACCCTTCACAACGGCACCGCGGTGATCCAGGCCGGCGCCGGCATCGTCGCCGACTCCGATCCCGACACGGAGTACCAGGAGACCCTCAACAAGGCCCGCGGCATGCTCAAGGCCATCGAACTGGCGGAGTCGTGGAGAAAAGATCCGTGTCCTGTCCCATGAGATCCGATGCCAGGTTGCACAACGGCGGGCGCCGGAGTCACGCAGCCGGCGGCGAAAATGGCGGCGCGACGTCTTACACGGTTTCGCGGAACACCACACTGGCGGCACGATGATCCTGCTCCTCGACAACTACGACTCGTTCACCTACAACCTCTACCACTACCTGGCAGAGTTGGGCGCCGAGGTGCGCGTGGCCCTGAACGACGGCATCGGCGTGGACGCGGTGGAGGAACTGCGCCCGAAGGCCATCGTGGTGTCGCCCGGCCCGTGCACGCCCAACGAGGCCGGCGTGTCGTGCGAGGTGATCCGGCGCTGCGGCCCGCGCATCCCCATCCTGGGCGTTTGCCTGGGCCACCAGTGCATCGGCGCCGTCTACGGCGCCCGCGTGGTGCGCGCCGCCGAGATCATGCACGGCAAGATGTCGGACGTCACCCACGACTCCCGCACCATCTACCGCTCCCAGGCCAACCCCTTCCCGGCCATGCGCTACCACTCCCTGGTGCTCGACCCCGACTCCCTCCCCGACGAGCTTGACGTCAGCGCCCGCACCGCGGACGGCGTCATCATGGGCGTCCGCCACCAGCGCCACCCTGTGGAGGGGGTGCAGTTCCACCCGGAATCCATCCTCGCCGAGAGCGGCAAAACGCTGTTGAAAGATTTCCTGGACTGCTACGCGTAGACGCCCTGCGGCGCCGACCTCAACCCGCCCCTCCCGCCCCCGATCAGGGTCGCGGATAGACTCTCGCGGCAATGACGTGCAGCAGGCCGTGGATGGAATCGCTCTTTTGGAATCGCCTCCACGAAGCTCCTAGTGTGGTGTCTGGATAATTCGCGTCATAATCTGCGGAGGATTTTTGTCGTCGGCAAGGCGCGATGACGAGCAGTGGCGGGTACCACGCGAGGAAGAGCAACGCAGCCGACGGCGAATAAGACCCGCAGATTATGACGCGAATTAACCAGACACCACACTGGCAACATCGGGGCGGAACTCAGACCTGTTGGGCGGCGTGGGCGCGGGCGCACTCTTCGCTGCAGAAGTAGTGGCCGGCGGAGCGGTAGGCGTCGTTCTTGGGCACGTAGCTCTTGCAGTGGGGGTCCAGCACCATGGAGTCGCCCTCGGAGGGGTCGCGGTTGCTCCCCTTGCGTTTGAGGCTCGAGTAGAACAGCACGATGAAGAGGTAGACGAGCAGGCCCAGTATGAGGAACTTGAGGATCATCTCATCGGCACCGTCGGTGGTCGAGGCGTCTCCCGCGCGTCGTGACCGGCGATCTCGCGCACCCGTTTTCCGTCATCCAATTGGTCCAGCAGCTCCCGGATGCGGATTCCCAGGCGCGGGTGCTTCAATTCCGGCGCAAGCTCGCAGAGCGGAGCGAGCACGAATCGGCGCCGGTGGAGTTCCGGGTGCGGAACGATCAACTCGGGTCCTTCCAACACCCTATCATCATGGAACAGGATGTCCAGATCGATGACACGATCCGCCCAGCGCGGGCGCGTGGCCGGGCGACCCATCTTCCGCTCGAGCGTCTGGCATTGTTGCAGCAGGACATTCGGTTCCAGGCCCGTGTCAATGGCGGCCACCCCGTTGACGTACCATTCGGTGCTCGCCGCGCCCCAAGGCTCGGTGGCGAACCAGGACGATACCGCACACACCCGTGTCTCCGGGAACTTCCCCATCTCTTCGACGGCGCGGCGGCAGTTTCGCTCCTTGTCTCCCTGGTTGGAGCCCACCCCGATGTAGGCACGATGCGTCACGGGCGTTGGCGTCCTGTCCCGTTCATCCGCATGGGATTCCTTACGCCGTGGGCTGAGTACACCGCCCCAGCCCGGGGCATTCCTCGCCTAGCCCCCGCATGGCTCGTCGTCGCGCGCGGCCGGTCGTCGCGCGCGACCGACGACGAACCGTCATCCGCGAATCATCGTCCGCATGTCATCATGCGGACGAACCGGCAGAACCCTAGTGTTGCAAAAAAGTTCGTGGACAGCGATTCGAAACACAGTCTACGACACGTCATTCCCGCGAAAGCTTGCCCTCGACCCCGATCGGGGGCGGGAATCCAGGCAGACGGGCCAACTCGCGGTATCCCCGCCCAAGCCCCGCCTGGATTCCCGCTTTCGCGGGAATGACGTGTCGTAAAATTTCCGATAACCCCACTCCAATGCTGCAAAAAGCCGTGAGTTGACTCCAACGTTGCAAAGAGCCGTGTATTGGCCCCAATACTGCAACGATCTGTGAATTAACCCCAAACTTGCAAAAAACTGTGAATTGACCCCAATGTCACAAAGAGCTGTGAGTTGGCCCCAAGCTTGCAAAAATCTGTTAGTTGACCGCAATGTTGCAAAAAAGTTCGTGGACAGCGATTCGAAACACAGCCTACGAAGCGTCATTCCCGCGAAAGCTTGCCCTCGACCCCGATCGGGGGCGGGAATCCAGGCAGACGGGCCAACTCGCGGTTTCCCCACCCCCGCCCCGCCTGGATTCCCGCTTTCGCGGGAATGACATTTCGTAAGATTTACGATGACCCCACTCCAATGCTGCAAAAGGCTGTTAGTTGACCCCAACGTCGCAATGAGCCGTGTATTGGCCCCAATACTGCAACGATCTGTGAATTGACCCCAAGCTTGACCCCAAGCTTGCAAAAATCTGTTAGTTGACCGCAATGTTGCAAAAAGTTCGTGGCCAGCGAACCGAAACACAGCCTACGAAATGTCATTCCCGCGAAAGCTTGCCCTCGACCCCGATCGGGGGCGGGAATCCAGGCGGGGCGGGGGCAGGGACACCGCCGGTGGGTCCATCGCTCTGGATTCCAGCTTCTGCAGCACTGGGGAGAACGCTACAGGCTGAGTTGCTGGAGCCGCTCCACCGCTTCCCGCAACCGCTCGGCCGGGGAGCACAGGGTCATGCGGATGAAGCCCTCGCCGGGATCTCCGAAACCGTTGCCGGGAGTGGCGACGATACCGGCCTCGTCGAGCAGGCGCGCGGCGAAATCCGTGGAAGTCCATCCCCCGGGCACGGGCAGCCAGACGTAGAAGGTGGCCCGGGGCGCGGGCAGCTCGAACCCCGCGCGCTGCAGGCCGTCCACCACCGCGTCGCGCCGCTCCTGGTACACTTGCCGGATGGGCTCAAGGAACTCCTCCGCGTGCTGGAGGGCGACGATGGCCGCCTCCTGCACCGGTTGGAAGACGCCCGAGTCCACGTTGCCCTTCACCTGCGCCAGAGTGCCCACCAACTCCGGACTGCCCACCGCCATGGCGATGCGCCAGCCGGTCATGTTGAAGGTCTTGGAGAGGCTGTGAAACTCAATGGCGACCTCCTTGGCGCCGTCCACCTGCAGGATGCTCGGCGCACGGTACCCGTCGAAGCCCAACTCGGTATACGCGGCGTCATGGCACAGGATGATGCCGTGCTTGTGGGCGAACTCCACCGCGTCCCTGAAGAAGCTCTCGTCCGCCACCGCTCCGGTGGGGTTGTTGGGGTAGTTGATCCACAGCATCTTGGCCCGCTTGAGCACGCTGGCGGGAATGCCGGCGAGATCCGGCAGGAAACCGTTGTCGCGCGTCAACGGCAGAAAGTGTACGTCGCCGCCGTTGAACCGGGTGCCGATGGCGTAAACGGGGTAGGCCGGGGTGGGCGCCAGCACCACATCGCCGGGGTCCACGTAAGCCACCGCCATGTTGGCCACGCCCTCCTTGGAGCCGATGAGCGACACCACTTCGGTGGCGGGGTCCAGCGTCACGCCGAACCGCCGGTCGTACCAGTCCGCCACCGCCTGGCGGAACTCCATCATGCCCGCGCTGCTGGGATAGCGGTGGTTGGCCGGTTGCGTCACGGTTTCCGTGAGCCTCTGAATGATCCTTCCCGGCGTGGGGATGTCGGGGTCGCCGATGCCCAGGTCGATGAGGTCGACGCCCTTGGCCAAGGCGGCGCGTTTCTTCCGGTCGATCTCCGCGAACAGATAAGGCGGTAATTCCTGAATGCGTTTGGCCTTGTGGAACATGAGGGGCAACTCGCTTTCTCGGTTTTGTCGAAACATGTGGGCTGGAAGACACGGCGGTCATGCGATGCCGGACTGCGGCGCGGTGCCAGTGGTTCAGTTTCCCGAGAACGTCAGGCCATCGACCTCGTTGCCGAGCTCCCGGCCCATGAAGTCCACCACCAGGGGATAGGAGAGACGGGCGGTGTGGGGGTGGTAGCCCTCGGTGCCGGGGTCGACGAAGCCGTGGCCGCCGAAAGGAAAGAAGTGCCACTCCAACGGTTGACCGTTGGCGAGGAAGCTTTCCCACACCCGCTGCTGGATGGGCACGGTGGAGATGCGGTCGTTCACGCCGTAGAGGATGATGGACGGACACTGGATGCGGCGCGCGGCGTCACACGGATGAACGGGCCTGATTTCCGTCGCCGGTTCGTCCCGAATGGTGGGGTAGTAGCCGACAAAGGCCCGGACCTCCGGGGTCGCCGCGACGAAGTGGATGGCGATGCGCCCGCCCATACAGTACCCGGACACGGCCACGCGGCCGGCGTCCACGTCGCTTCGCGAAGTGAGGTAGTCCCAGCCCTGCCGGATCACCCGTACGAACTCGCCGTCCCGGGTGCGCGCCTGGATCTGCCGGCCGGTGTGGATGTGGGTCACGTCAGGGTAGCCCAACATCGAGTACAGGTCCGGAATCACCACCGTGTAGCCGAGGTGGGCGAACTTCAACGCCTCGATCTTGATGTAGTCGGTGACGCCGGTGTTCTGGTGCGTCATGAGCAGCGCCGGCCCCGGCTGGTCCCTTTCCGGCGCGGCCAGATAACCGTAGATGCCGTCTCTCTCGGGCGTAAGAATGCGTTCACGTACTTTCATGGCATGACTCGAATAATGCGGGATGTTGGATGAGATCGTCTGTCGCTGTCTGTCGCTGTCTGTCTCCAGACAGCTCTGTCTGCACCGTTTACCCCAATGTTGCAAAAGGTTCGTGGGGATCGATTCGGGACACGGCCTACGAAGCGTCATCCCCGCGCAAATGGTTCGCGGGGAGCGGTTCGAGACACGGCCTACGGAAAGTCATTCCCGCGAACGCGGGAATCCAGGCGGGGCCTGGGCGGGGACACCGGCCAGTGGGTCCCTCGCTCTGGATTCCCGCGTTCGCGGGAATGACGCTTCGAAAGTTTTCCGATAACCCGACTCTGCCAGTCAACTTCACCTACAGCGACATTCCCCAACAATCCCCTCCTCCCTTGCAGATCCCCTCCCCCTGCCAATCCCATCCCACTTGCCTCCCGATCCTCTCCTGGCTTCCGGCTTCTGCAAGATTGGGGTTTGCGCCGTTCAACCGCGATCAAGATAGGCCGCAACGCGTGTCCGTGTCAATCGAGGTCCGGAAAGGCAGGGAGGACCATTCCTCGACAAGGACAGGCATTCGCGGCAAAGGGCCGGAACGGCTATATTCCGACAAGTTTCTGACAAGTTCGACACTTCCAATCCCACGGAGAGAGCACCCATGCCGTTCCATATCGTCGTAGACGGCTACAACGTCATCGGCAGTGAACAAGGGTTGCGCGGCGACCTGGAGCCGAAACGCACGGCGCTCGTCAAGGAGATGGCGGCGTACCGGGCGCGCACGGGGCACTTGGTGACCACGGTCTTCGACGGTTGGCGCAACGGACGCATTGAAGAGACGCGGCAGCAGGCAGGCGACGTGACAGTGGTGTTCTCCCGCTACGGCGAGAAGGCCGATGCGGTGATCGAGCGCCTGGCCCGCGAGATCGGGAACTCATGCGTCGTGGTGACCTCCGACCGGGACCTGCGCCGCAGCGTGGAGAACGGCGGGGCGGTGGCCGTGTACGTCAACGAGTTCCTCGCGAAGTTGCGGTTGGACCCGGACGCGGCCGAGTCCGAGGAGGATGCCACCGGCGACGAGCCTTTTCCCGGCAGCCTTGACCGGCGCAAGAAGGGTAACCCGCGGCAGCCTTCCAAGACCGAGCGGGCGCGCCGCCAACGCCTCGCCAAGCTGTGACCCGCCGCCCCGTTTCCTCGTCTCCCGTCGAGTGCCCACGGCCGCCGGTTCCGTCTACCGTTCCTTCTCCTGTCCCCTGTCCTGTTCCGTCTTCTGTTCCGTCTCCCATTCCGGCTCCCAACCCGTATTCTGTCCCTTCTCCCGTTCCGTCTCCTTCAAGCGTCGCGGTTCGTTCGTGTCCGCCTATGGCACAAGTGATTTTTAACGACCATTAGCCCCCGGCGGAATCAAAATAATATCGCGATTAGTGCAAAGTGCAACATCTGTAGCAGCATGTTACATGCTACGGCATACGTTTCTATTTTATTTGTATTTTCTTTGCATTTTCTTGAATTCCAGATGCCAATTTCGTTGACAGCGGCAAACGTGTTTGTTACGCGAAGGTATCATGCGATTGATGAGACACTTGTCGACACGAGCCTTGCCGCAACGAGTCCATCTGGTGTGCCTCGTGAGCCTGATGGCGCTCGTTGCGGGCCTTTCCGGCTGCGACAGCGCGCCCTCGGACGAATCCAGCCTGTCGGCCGCGGTTTCTCCACCGAGTCATTCCGGCGCATCGAACGGAAACTCGGACAGCGCGCCCACCGGGATTCCCCCGAGGGTCATGGCGGACGCGCTGTTCGCGCTCATGTCAGCCGACCGCAACGTCTATTCGAATCAGGTCGTCTACCGTCTTCAGGATGTGGATGAGGTGATCACGGCCAGCGAGGACTGGCACGACCGGAAGGACCTCCCGCTGCCGGCCCAGATGTTCCGCATGGGCGCGCAATTGGTCGCCAAGCAGACCGATACGTTCAACTACGCCCTCCTGTCCAATTGGCCCATCAACAAGAACAACTCTCCCAAAACCGAAGTGGAGCGGTCCGGACTGGACAGTGTCGCCGAGAATGCCTCGAAGCCCGCCTATGGCGAGGAAACCATCAGGGGCGTCAAGCACTTCACCGCGGTGTATGCCGATGTCGCGGTTTCACCCGCCTGCGTGTCCTGCCACAACAACCATCCCAACAGCCCGCGAACGGACTTCAAGGCGGGCGACGTGATGGGCGGCGTCGTCATTCGCATCCCCTTGCAGTAACCGCGCGCGGTCAAGGGCCGGCGATCAAGCGCCCGTGAGGGAGTTGCGACAGGATCCGCGCCTTCGCCTGGACTCGGCAATCATCCGCCATCACGATCCGGAACGCCTCCGGACTCTCGCAGGCGCCCACGGGGCCAACCAGCGGCGCACGATGCCACGCTGGCGATTCGCGCGGCAATCGGAGGGTCGAACAGCGCCCTTTCCACGGAACGGGCCTCGTGAGGGCTTGGCCCAACCCCGTTCCGGCCCTCGACGCGGATGCTCGGCCAGCGTGGGATCATCCAGTTGCGGGCGAGGCTCCCATTGACACACGGGACCGGGCTTTGCTAACGGGCATTCGTTGGGCCAACCGGTCCTGATGAACCGAGTCGGTGAAGCTCATTTCAACGATACGCGGGATTCGCCTCTCAGGGAAGGAACCTGGAGCCATGAAACACTTTCCCACCAGACAACGTCTTCTCTGCATCGCCGTCGCCCTGCTCGGCGCCACGCTTGTCTCCTGTGACAGGAAACCCCAGGTCGTGGTTGAGAAAAAGGCCGAGGTAACCCCGGAAATGATGGCCGACGCATTGTTCGTCGCGGCGTCGTCCGCCCTCTCCATCTATTCCAATCAGGTGGTGTACCGCTTGCAGGATGTCGCGGGGGTCATCAGGGCCAGCGAGCAATGGCCCACCGAACATGACAAATTGCCGTTGCCGGCCCAGATGTTTCGAATGACCTCGGAACGCTCGGCCAAGCAGAGCGACCGGTTCAGCTTCGCGCTCATTTCCAAGTGGCCCCTCAGGAAGGGCAACTTGCCGCGCACCGACACCGAGGACATGGGACTCGAAACGGTCCTCGCGAATCCGACGAAGCCCTATTACGGCCGGGAGACGACCATCGACGGGAGCAAGCAACTGACCGCCGTCTATGCCAGCATCGCAACCTCACCCGCCTGCGCGAGGTGCCACAACAACCATCCGGACAGCCCGCGCACGGACTTCAAGGACGGCGACGTGATGGGCGGCGTGGTCGTACGCATCCGGTTGAATTGAGGGGCGCCACCCCCCGGTAGGCTCTGGTCCCTTGCCGGCGCCGGAAGGGCGCCCTTCGACTTCGCTCCGCCCAGGACGAACGGTGAAGAGAGTCGGCAGACCCTTCACGAACCCTCCTGTCCGTCGTGCCTTTCTTCGTTCCGAGCCCTTGGCAGGCCTGTCCTGAGCCCTTCGACAGGCTCGGGACAGTCTCCGTGCAGCGCCCGCGAAACGCGCCGACCGGAACCCCTGGGTCCGGTCGGCGAAGCGTCATCGGTTCCAACTATGCGTGGAATTCGGGGTAGGCGTCGTTGCCGTGTTCGGCCATGTCCAGACCGGCCCTCTCGGCTTGTGGCGAGACGCGCAGACCCGCCACCAGCTTGATCAGGCTGAACACCGCCAAGCCGCAGATCACGCTGAAGGCGAAGACGGCCACCACGCCGACGAACTGGGCCATCAGCAAGCTGGGACCTCCGCCGTAGAACAGGCCGGCCTCGGTGTGAAACAGCCCCACCAGAAGCGTTCCGAGGACGCCGCCGGTGCCGTGAACGGATATGACGCCCACCGGGTCGTCCACATGCATCCAGTCGAAGGCCAGCACGGAGAATACCACGACGGCTCCCGGCAGGAACCCCATGAAGACGACCGCGACCCACGGTTCCACGTAGGCGCAGCCGGCGGTGATGGCCACCAGAGCGCCCAGCGCGCCGTTGAGCGACATGGTGATGTCGGGCTTTCCGAAGAGGAACCACGCCGTCACGGTGGCGCCGATGACGCCGGCGGCGCCCGCGAGGCCGGTGTTGGCGGCGACCAGCGCAATGTCGTAGACGTTGCTGTTCATCAGGCTTCCCATGTTGAAGCCGAACCAGCCGAACCACAGGACGAACATCCCGAGGGTCGCCATCATCATGTTATGGCCTGGAAGCGCCTGCGGCAGGCCGCGCTCGCTGAATTTCCCGACCCTGGGTCCGAGTACGATCACCCCCGCCAATGCGAACCAGGCGCCGGTGGAGTGCACGACCGTGCCGCCGGCGAAGTCCACCATGCCCAGCTTCGCAAGCCAGCCACCGCCCCACACCCAGTGTCCCACCATGGGATAGAAGACGAGGGAAATGAAGAAACTGAATATGAGATAACTGACGAATTTGGTGCGTTCCGCCATGGCGCCGGCCACGATGGTGGCAGCAGTGGCGCAGAACATCAGGTGAAAGAGCCACGCCGTCATGGTCGGCACGGAGGTCCAGCCCAGGGAGGGGTACAGGTCGCCCGTACCGGGCGAAGTGAAGAATCCCGTGGTTCCCATGATGTCGTTGCCGTCGCCGAACATGATACCGAAACCCAGCATCCAGAAACCCAGCGCGGCGATGGAGAAATCCCCCACGTTCTTCATCATGATGTTGACCGTGTTCTTGGCGCGTATGAACCCGCCCTCGATCATGGCGAAGCCCGCCTGCATGAGGAACACCAGCATGGCCGCAATGCAGACCCACACCGTATCCACCGTGACGCGCCACTCCGGCACCGGGCTGCCGTCCACCCTGCCGTCCAGCGCGAACGCGACGGCGGGCCAGAGCACCGACGCCAGCCCAACGGCAATGGATAGACGCACGATACGCGCTTGTCTCGTCATGAATGGGTTCCTCCTCCGTGTCTTGTGGAAGGCGTCCGCAGCGTTCGCGTAAACCTGTCCGTCAGGATACCACCGTGTTCGACGCATTTGTAGAGTAAGCGTCTTCCAATTGCAGCGTAAGCGTCTTCCAGTAGTGAAAAAGCAGGTGCATTCAAGAGTCCGGATTCTCCTTCGTCATTCCCGGTTCGCATCTTCCGTCTTTTGAAGAGCCCTGAGTGAAGAGTGAAAAAGGCTCCATGTTGATATCTTTGCCCTAGTTGTCGTAAGATGGCAGAGTGCTTGCCGCGATCATTTGCCGTGTGTCATCCGCGGCGTGTGATCCGCGATTCGTCAATCATGAAAATCTGCATTCCGGGGGTCCCGCAATATGGAACGGAAGAAAAGGGAAGACAGTGATCCTACCGAACAGGCGACGGATGCGTCCCGGCCGACGGGATATATCTATCGCGGAGTGCGGTACGGGGCGTCCATGGATGAGACCCCGGAGGAGCAGACGGAGGAAGAGCCCGTGGCAACCGATGATGCGATCAACCTCTCCGTCCTGTCCGTACTCTCAGGCGAGCCCGCGAAAGAACCCGCGGCCACGGGTGATCCGGTCAATCCGTCCGTGCGGTCCGTGATGTCGGAGGATCAGCCGGCCGTCCCCGATCCACAGAAAGAGCCGCCGAGGCCGGCCGGCGAGCTCCCCTGGTGGGAGACCGGTTCGACGTTCGGCGAAACCGCGGCCGAGCCCGAACCCCCGAGACAGCCCCAGGCGCCAACCCAGGCCCCGGAGCAGCCCGGGGAAGACCCCGGCGAGCCCGAGGCGGACAGCGGCCCCGGGTTCTTCTACCAGGGCATCCGGTACGGCGCTCCCGAGCCCGAACTGCCGGTCGAGGAACCGGAGGAACCGCGGACCGCCCCTGCGGAAGAGGATGCCGGGACTGCGCCAGAACCCGAATTTGATCGTCCGTGGTGGAGACGCGCTCCAATGTCCGTGGAGCCCACCTCCGCGGAGCCCGTGGCAACGGAGGCGACCGAACCCGCTGCCAACCCTGATTTTCCACACTCGCAAGAGCCACTCCAGGAAGAACCGGCGGCGGCGCCGCAGCCCCCACCGGCGAGACCGGCTGAGCCGGCAGGCGCGCACGCGGAGGAGCGCCCCCTCGCGCCTCAACCGCTGGAACAGGGGCCCGGCGGCGAGAGAACCGCGTCTTTCGCCGGAGGCTTCGCCGAACAAGAACCTGCCCCTGGCAGCGCCATACCCGCGGCGGCCCCAGCCGTATTCACCCCGGCGGCGGCGCCTGCGCCGGCAGCGCCCCGTTCCGAAGACCGCCCCGGGGACGCGATACTCGCGCTTGCGGCCGATCTCTGTCCCGGCGATCTGCTGATGTTGGAGATGATCGGCACTTCGTTGCCGGAATCGGCCGAAACCGCGGTGGCCGCGGCCCGCGAAGACCTGGAACAGCGGGCGGCGGCGCGCCAGCCCATAGACGCCGCCGAGTACCTTCGGCTGGCCATTGTGGAGAACGTCCTGAGCCTTCACGAGGAGGCCGAAGCGCATCTCAAGGAGGCGCTGCCGCGCAGCGACCGCCTGGGGCCTGTCCTGAATGCGCTGGCGGTCACAAGCGTGGCGCGCGGGAGGATCGCCCCGGCGGTGGTCTACGCCAGGGAGGCCCTCCAGGAGACCGGCGGGGACGACGGCGTGCGCGCCACGGCTTCATCCAACCTGGCGGAATTCTACCGCCTCCAGGGCAACGAAGCCCAGGCGGCCGAAGCCTACGAAACAGCCATCGACGGCCTGGGACAGCAAGGGGACGCGCGCTGGGTTTCGCGGCTGCACCTGAACGCCGGCCGGCTGCACCGGCGCACGGGCCAGACGGACAAGGCGCGCATGCACTTTTCCGATGCGGTCCGGCTGTTCAGGGATTCCGGCGACGACGCGGGGCACGTCCAGGCCATTGCGGAGTTCAGCTCGATCCTGACCGAAGCGGGCTCCCACGACCTGGCCGTGAGGAACCTGGAGGAAGGAATCCGCATCTGCCTGAGAACCGGGGACCGGCCCGGCGCCGCGCTGGTGCAACACGGGATCGGCGTGGCCTTCATGGCCCAGGACCAGTTGACGCGCGCCCTCGCGTATCTCGACAGCGCGCTGATCCTGTACCGCCAACTGGACAACCGCAAGGGAGAGGCGGCCGTCTTGGGTGCCATGGGCAAGATCCACGAGTCCCGAGGCGACGTCGACGACGCCCAACGCCTTTACGAGGAAGCAAGATTGCTTGACAACCCATGAGAAAATAGAGCATTCTTGCAGTTTGGCTCGTTGACTCCGTTGCTGGAGATGAGACCATGACTCAATCCCTTGGCGTTCGTTTCGGGTTGGCCATATTTTTTCTGCTCTGGGTTCCGCTGATGGCTGCGGCCGGGTCGGGAGCGTACTGGTTGTGGATCGGCATGGGGAGCGGCCCGTCCTCCGGGCTTCAATCCCTGGCCTTGCGCAGCGACACGCTCAAACTCGAGGAAGCCGCGGCGCGGCTGTCGCGGAACATCGACGCATTCCTGCTCGAGCGCATCACCGAGGTGCGGAGTTGGGCCGCGTCGCCGGTGGTGCTCCAGGCGGCGCGAAATGCGCGGGCCGCTCACGTCAAGGAGGGGTTCGACAACCTCAATCTGCGGCAACTGGAGACGAAGTTTCGAACCCGCAAGAGCCTGGGACTGGCGCCCGAGGCGCGCGGGTTCCTGGGCGAGCAGATCAGACGCTCCCCCAATTACGGAGGCGTCTTCTTCACCGACGCCATGGGTTTCAACGTGGCGCTGAGCGGGCCGGCCACGGATTTCGTTCAGTCCGACGAGGACTGGTGGAAACAGGCTTGGGCTTCAGGATTCTACGTGGGCGACATCGTGTTCAATTCATCCACTCACGTTTGGGCCATGGACATCGCGGTGGCCATGCGCGACCCAGGGTCCGGGGAGCCCGTGGGGGTAATGAAGGCGGTGGTGCCGTTGCGCTTCGTCCAGTTATTTTCCGACCGTGTGGCGCGCCGCCTGTCCGCTCCCGGCCAACTCTTGCACGTGCGGCTTTCCGGTCCCGCGCTCAACGGCGCCGAGGCGGCGCAGCGGACGGAATTCGCCGTGGTGACCCGTGACGGGTTGCTGCTCGCGGAAACTCGCACGTCCCACGACCGCGGGCGAATCATGCAACCGGACGTCAACGTGCTCACGGAAGCATCCCTCGCACACTTGACTCCAACCTACGAAGGCGGACGAGCCGGATCCTTCATCGCCGCCCGGACGAACGCTCCGGATCCTTCGGAAGGCGCACCCAGCCAACTGGTGGCCTTCGCGCGTTCGGCCGACACTCCCTACTTCGCTCCCGTCATCGACGGCTTCTCCGGTTTCAACTGGATGGTCATCGCCGAGGCGCCGAATCTGAGCAATCACACGGCCCTGCCGGAACTCGACGGATCGCCCGCGGCCGAGCAGCCGAACCTCGGACAGCAACTCCTGTTGCTCGGCGCCACGCTGTGCGGGGCGTTGCTGCTGTCTTCGCTGCTGTTGTGCTGGGTGTTCAGCCGCTGGGTGCTGTCCCCGGTACGCGCGTTGACCGACCGTATCCAACGCATGGAGCAGGGCCACGTGAGTGCCCGGGTCACCGTGGCGGCCACCGGCGAATTCGCGGAGTTGGCCAGCGCGCTGGACCGAATCCGCAACATGATCGTCAAGATGGCGGAACGCCTGCAACAGAACGCCGCGGGGCGGGCGTCTCGGGAAGCCGGGGCGACAACTCCGCCCGGCCGCTCCTAGGCTACTGTGGAAGGCGGGACACGACGCGTGGCGGCGGAACCCATGAGGTTCTTCTGGAAGTCGTGCATGCTGGCGCTGGGACTAGCACTGTCCCTAGGCGCCAGCGGCTGCGCGTTCTTCAAGAATCCGGAACGACTCGACGCCGCAGAGCAGCAGCAGTTGAAGAGCAGTCTGAACGTGGCCTCCGCATCGGCTGACGCGGGGCAGTTCGCAGCCGCGGAACGACTGTACCGGGAACTCTCCCGCCACTACCCCAACGCCGCGGAGCCCAGACTCGGGCTCGGATACCTGGCCATGAGAAGCGGCGACTTCAATCTCGCCGGCAAGCTGTTCGCCGAGGCGGAAGAGCGCTCGACCACCCCGGGCAGCAAGGCCGCGGCACTGCTGGGCGCGGGCCGGGCCAACTTGGGCCAAGACGATGTGGCCGGGGCCAAGAAGGAGTTCGTCGCCGCGTCCGAACTGGCCAAGGACACGCCGGCGGCCGCCTGGGTGGCCAACGGACTCGGCGTGGTGGCAACACTGGAAGGCGACCACGCACTGGCGCGGAAGCACTACGAAGAAGCCGACAGGCTGTCGTCGTCGCACCCGATGATCGCGGCCAACCTGATCCGCGCACTCGCGCAATCCGGTGAGACGGCAGAGGCGCGACGGCTGTACGCCAGACACTCCGCATCCCACTGGCTGGGCAACGACGCCGCCGACCTGTCGAAGCTGCTGGAAGAAGGCCAAGAGGCAGAACAGCCGGTGGTGGCTTCGAGCGGAGGCGCGGCAGGATCGGGGTCGGAGCAGACCGCGTTGGCCGTGGAAGGTCAAGGGCCGGTGACGGGGCAGGCGGAAGACGACGGGCCGGGCGATACATCGGCGCGAATCGTCGAGGAAGACCTTGGCCCGACGGTGATCCGGGAGCCGCCAGTCAAGGACGGCGACCGGGTGGCGAGCACTTCGGTGGAGGCTGGTTCCGTCGACGCAATGGCTTCGGCTCCCGAAACGGCTTCCGCTTCCGAAACGGCTTCGGGGGGCGAGACGGCGGGGGCCGCGGGGGCGGCAACGGAGTCGGGCCGTGAGGCAGACCCGGCGGCGCTTTCGGGCAAGCCCGCCACGGCCGGGCTGGGAACGACATCGCAGCGGGAAGCGGCATCGGACCCAACGGCAACTCACGGTTCCGGGGCAGTTTCGGCTCCAGCCGATGTGGCGGGCCAAGTGGCAGCTTCGGATCCCGCGGCGGGTTCCGGCACCGCGGCTGAACCGACTCCACCGGGAATCGCGGACCAGGCAGCGAGTTCGGCTCCAGGGGCGGCATCGGGTGCAGCGGCCACACCCGACTCGGCCGCGGGTTCCGGTGCGGTGGCGGCTTCGGAGTCCGTAGCAACATCGGATGCAGCAGGCAGTTCTGATTCGGCCGCGGCTTCGGACGTAGCGGCAGCTTCCGGTTCGGTGGCAACTTCCGGTTCGGAGACGCCATCCGTTCCAGCGGCGACGGCGGGTTCGGCCGTGGCTTCCGCGGCGCCGGGCGCCCAGGTGCAGATCTACGCGGCGCGTACGGAGGCGGGGGTGCTGGCGGCTTGGGGACGGCTGTTCGCGGCGGAGAAGGACCTGCTCGGATCGTTGAACCCGGACGTGGTGAAGAACCGGATTCCCGGAAAGGGCGTGTTCTACCGGCTTCGCGCGGGTCCGCTGGCGAACAAGGCCGCGGCCAAGCGCCTGTGCCGGCTGTTGAAGGGGCGCGGCCGGGAATGCTTCGTTCCGCTGGAGAACTGGGCCGGAAGCGGCGGGGCGGGTGCGGTTGAAGTGGCAGCCGGGAAGAAGGCCTCAGGCGCGGGAGTTCTGGTGCAACTTCACGCGGCGAACTCACGGGCCGCGGCGCTGGCGGCTTGGAAGAGGCTGTCCAGGGGCGAGACGGACCTGCTCGGCTCGCTGGCTCCACGGGTGGTGAAGGTCCAGATCCCCAAACAGGTTTTCTATCGACTCTTCGCGGGGCCATTCCCGGACGTCACCGAGGCGGGACGTGTGTGTGGTACGTTGAAGGGCCGCGGCCGGGAGTGCTTTGTCCGGCCATAGTGCTCCGGCGCGAAGACCTGCCCACACCCGTATCCTATCAATCCTGTCACATGAGGCCTCATGTGACGGTACACCAGGAATATCATGAGACATCGTGAGACGAAGAAGGGGTTCCCGTGCCTGAACTGTTGCTGCTGACGGGCTATTGCGGGCTGATGGGCGCGGCGATGGTATTCGACTTGCGCAGCCGCGAAGTCCCGAACCTGATTCCGCTGGCCATTCTCGGACTGTTCCTGGTCCAGCTCGGGGTGGTGGGCCATCACGGGATGATGCCGCTGTGGTCACACTTCGTCACGGGGGGGGTGCTCTTCGGGGTGGGTTTCGGATTGTTCCTGATGGGCGCGCTGGGGGCCGGGGACGGCAAGCTCATGGCCGTGGCGGCGCTGTGGATCGGACCGGCCGGCCTCAGCACCTTCCTGTTCGGCGTGGGTTTGCTGGGTCTGGCCATCGGCCTCGTCTGCCTGCTTCCTTTCGACGCAACGCGCCGGCTGCGCAACAACATTCCATTTGCGGTGGCCATCGCGCCGCCAGCCATGCTGGTCCCGGTGCTGCAAGCCTTTCCCGTCACCGGGAACAGTTGAAGGGAGCCTGTGATGCAGAGATCCCGCTTGGCAAAAAGTTCGCGCTCCGCGATGCTTTTCCTTGTCCTGGGCATCGTCTCCGTGGTCGCCACCTTGGGGGGTGGTTGGCTGTACCTGCGCCCGGAACCCGCACCGCCCCCGCCGAAGCCGGAGCCGCCGCCGAAACCCGTGCCCGTGGTATTGACCGCGGCCAACGACCTCAATATCGGCAGGTTGATCACCACCGGCGACCTCGCGTGGAAACCGGTCCGCGACGGCTCGGTGCTGTCGACGCACATGCTCCAAGGCAAGACCAACGAAGCCGACGTGATCGGTTCGGTGGTGCGCCGGGCAGTGTTCAAGGGGATGCCGCTGAACTGGTCGGCCATCGTGCGCCCGGGGGATCACGGCTTCCTGGCCGCGGCTCTCAAGCCAGACCACCGCGCCGTGACCATCCGGGTGGACGCGGCCACCAGCGAAGCGGCCTTGATCTATCCTGGCGACCATGTCGACGTGATCCTGACGGCGCAACTCGACGGGCGCGACGGGCGCGGGACCAATACCGTGACCGCCACGATCCTGGAGTACATCCGCGTCGTGGCCGTCAACCGTCAGGTGGAGAGCAGTGTGAGCGGCAGCGGAAGCGGGATCGGAGGAAGATTTTCTCGAAACGCCGCCAGCACGGTGACACTCGAACTGCCGCCGCCGGACGCCGAGCGCCTGATCCTGGCCAAGAACAAGGGCACCATCTCGCTGGCCATGCGATCCCTTACGGACGTCCGGCGACGCGAGAACCGCACGCCCACCGCCTTCGAGAACCTGCTGCCGACGCCGCCGGAACCCGAGCCGATACCGGTACCCGACGGGACCCCAAGCACAACGTCAGCGCCGGTTCCCGCCATGACTCCAGCTCCTACCGCGCTCCAACCCCACGCACTAGCGCCCCCGCCCTTGCCGCCGGAGGTGATGGAACCACCGGGGATCACGGTGAAGGTCCTTCGGGGCAACAAACAGGAGGACGTGAAGGTGGCGCAGTAAAGACTCGGACGATCACAAGCCTCCCTGCAGTGACCGTAACGCTTGAATGAAGGCTGGACCGCCGAGCAAGAGCAGGATGCCGGGGACCACGAAAAGAAGCATGGGCAGGCTCATGACGACGGGCAGGCGGCCGGCTTGGGCTTCAATGCGAGCCGCGCGTTGCGTCCGTTCACTGGCCGCGATGTTCTGAATGGACTGGCCAATAGGGGTGCCGTAGCGTTCGGCCTGAATGACGGTCATCGCGAAATCGCGTATGCCCTCGGTTTCGGTGCGCTCGTAGAGCTCCATAAGCACCCTCTTGCGCTCCGCGCCCACACGCAACTCGGCCTCCACCGCGGCGAGTTCCCGGGCGAGGTCCGGGGCAATGGGCTGCAGTTCTCTGGAAACAATAGCGAGAGCGCGTTCGAAAGTGTACCCGGCCTCGACGCACAGCACCATGAGGTCCAGTGCGTCCGGAAGTGCGCGAGACAGGTTGAGCTTCCGCCGGGCGAGCACCCGCCGCAATCCCGCTTCGGGCAACAGCCCGCCCAACACCAAGCCAACCAAAACGGCGATGCTGATGACCACGGGGTGTCCGCCCAGCAACTGCATGTACCACGGCAGGAAGCCGGCAAGCCCACCCACGATTAGCATCAGGGTCAGCTTGAGCGACAGGAAGATCGCCAGCGCATCGCGGTGCTGGAAGCCGGCCTTCACTATCAGGACGCCAATCTTGGCGCGCTCGGAGGCTTCGATGGGCGCCAGCATGGCAGCCATCCTGAATGCGCCCGCTGCGAACACGGACAACATCGGAAGCGAGACGACGCGCATGGAACCGTCCTCCACCCGCAAATCCATCCCGCCGCATGCGGAGAGAGCCTGTTTCCGAACCGTCTGCAAGCGCCGGTCCAGGGCCAGCGCCTTGCGGCTGTCCTGGAACAGAAAGCGGATGGACGCCGCCAGCAGAACCAGCGACGCCAGCGCGGCAAACCCCAACACCCATACCATGAACGGAGATGACATCATCGCATGAACCGTGCGGCAATGGTGCGTGCCGTCAGCAATCCCGCCACGATCAGGCCGCAACCCCAGCGCAACAACGTGGCGCCTCCTTCGGTGTTGAACAGCACCTGCACGGTCTCCGGACTCGTGAAAGACTGGCCCAACAAAGCCACCAATGGAACCACGGCCAGCACCCACAGTGTCATGCGGGTCTGCGCCGTGCCAGCCTGGGCCTTGGCTTGCACCTCCATGCGCGCGCGCACGGTGGTGGCGAGATTGCCGATGGTAACCGCGATGCTGCCGCCGGTGGTTCGCTGCAATGTGAGGGCCGAGGTAAACAGGGTGAACTCCGGCACGCGGATGTGCGACGAGGCATCGCGCAGCACGGTCTCGGGATCCAGACCCGAAGACAACTCATCCGAGATCCGTTGCAGAATATGCTTGGCAGGCTCCGCCACCTCCCTGGCTACCTCGGCGATGGCCTCCACCGCGGGCAACCCGGCGCGCGCTAGACGCACGATCTGATCCGCGATCTCGGGGAACTGCTTCACGAATTTGGCGCGCACCCGCACATCCCAGGCGGAAAGGAACGTCCAACCGCCGGCGGCCCAAGCCGCCAGCGCCAAGGGCAACACCAGAAGGCCGAATTGCATGGCGTTGGCGACAGCCGCTACCAGCACCGCGGCCAACACGCCCGCCAGGCCTGCCTTGGGAAGCGCGTCGTGGCCTTCGAGCATACAGAACCGCTTCTCGAGGGACTCGCGCCACCGTGATTTGGCCTGCAGCGTGCGGAAGACACTGACCTTGGCGTCGTTGGCTTGATTCCGGGCCAAGTCCTCGTCCAAGTCCCCGGCAAGTACGGCGGCCACACGACGCACCCGGCGATCCAGGGCCTTATCACTGGCCCGGGTGCTCAGCCACAAGCCCAAGCACACAAAGGCCGCGAGAAACGTTCCCGCCACGCTCCACGCTGTCAACATGGGCTCGCCTCCTCGTGCCGCTATCCCTGGCGGCCGGACTGAAGCGCCTGTTGCAACTCGGCGCGCAAACCGGCCCGGTCCACCGCGGTCATCCATGACGGTTGCCGGCCGCTACCCTCGAAGACTTCGTCCGTCCCGTCGCGCACAAGACGCCACATTTCCTCGGTGAGAACGACATCGTTCTCCATCCCGGCCACGTCGGTGATGCTGGTCACGCAGCGTTTACCGGAAGGGATCCTTTCCACCTGAACCACGAGATCGATGCCCGACGCCACCTGCTGGCGAATGACCTGGAGCGGCATCTCCGCTGTGCCCATCAGCAGCATGTTCTCGAGCCGGATCAGCGCGTCCCGCGGCGTATTGGCGTGGATGGTGGACATGGATCCCGGATGACCGGTGTTCATGGCCTGCAGCATCTCCATGGCTTCGGCCCCGCGCACCTCTCCAACGATGATGCGGTCCGGACGCATCCGTAGCGCGTTGATGACCAACGCGCGCATGTTCACTTCGCCGGTCCCCTCGGCGCTCATGGTGCGGGTCTCCAGACGCACCACATGGGGTTGCTGCACCTGCAGCTCGGCGGCGTCTTCGATGGTGACCAAGCGCTCGTCGGGACTTATCTCGCTGGTCAGGGTATTCATCAACGTGGTCTTGCCCGCCCCGGTGCCGCCGGAAATGAGGACGTTCAAGCGCGCCTTGACGCAGACCCGGAGCAGCGCCACCATGGCCGGCGCGATCATCCCGGATGTCGCCAAGTCCTCCAGGGTGAGGCCTCTCAAAAGAAAGCGCCGGATGGAGATGGTGGGACCGTCGATGGCCAGCGGCGGTATGATGATGTTGACGCGGCTGCCGTCGGGAAGCCTGAGATCCGCCATGGGGCTGGACTCGTCCACACGCCGCCCGACCCAGCCGGCGATGCGCTGCGCGATGCGTAGCAGATGCTGGCCGTCGCGAAACTTGATGTCCACCTGGGTCAGTTTTCCGCGCCGTTCCACGTAGACCGAGCGAAGGCCGTTGACCAGGATGTCGGAGACGGCGGGATCCTGGAACAGCGGTTCGAGGGGCCCCAGGCCCTTGATGTCGTTGATCAGGGCGGTGACCACCCGCCGCCGGTCGAAGGGGGTCAGCGCCTGGGTTTCCTCTGTCCCTTCCCGTTCGAGAAAGCCCTGGAGCTGGGTCGCGAGTTCGTCCGGACGGAGCTTGGCCGCCTCGGTCATGTCGATGGCGCGGGTAACCACCGGATGCAACCTTGCCGCGATCTCGGCGATGGTCGTGTCCGGGGTCTGTAACCGAGTGGGAGTTGGGGTGACAATGGGCGCCGCGACAGCCGCCGCCACGGCCTCACCCTTGGGCTCCTCCTCCGCCTTGGGGCGGCGCCCGAATGATCTCAAGGCCATCGTGGGTCTCTCCTGGCCAACGTATCCCGTTTATCGTGAACCGGGGACAGCGAACAACGGACCGGAGGCGTCGGCCAGCGATATCGTGCGCCGCGTGAGCTTGTCGATGAGCTTGTCAAGGGCCGTGCGGTACTCCTTCCCCAGAGATTCATAGGGACTGCCCCGGTCCGTGGCCGAGGGCAGCTTGGCCTCGAAGGGAATGATCAAGTCGGGCTCGCGCCCGGCTAACGCGTCGCGTATCTGGCTGGACGACAGGGCACTCTTCCGTCCCCGGGTGTGGTTCTGCACCAGGATGGCGTCCCTGCCCTCGCCCATCAAAACCAGCGTGTGCGTCAACCGGCTCAGGCTCACCAAGGTGGGTTCGTAGACCAGCACCCGCTCATCCGCGTTTTCGAGCACCGGGAACAGTGTGTCGGCATCCAACATGCCGTCCACCACCACCAGATGCGAACGATTGGCAAGGTGCTCGGTAAGCCACTGCACCGCGTCCAGACTGGGTTCCGGCGGCACTCCTTCGCTGGATCGGTAGCCGTAAACCGAGATCCGTGGACCCGCGGAAGCGCTCACCGAATCAAGCATTTCCATGCTGGCAACCCCGCTGGCGGCCGCCGCCTCCAGCAACTCGGCAAGACCTGCCGTGGGCTCGACATCAAGCATCCACGGCAAGGCGCCGAAGACGCGGCCAAGGTCCAGCGCGGCAACGTAGCTGCCCCGAGCTGCGGAAGCGCGCACGGTGACCGCCGCCAACGTGGTGGCGCCGCAGCCGCCGCCGCACCCCCTGAAGGCGATGACGCGCCCGGCATGCATGCGCCCGGAGTTGGCCTCGCCCTCAACGTCGAGAGCCAAGCTGACAGCCTCGCGAACTTCGCGCGCCGAGACTGGTTTTGGAAGGTAGTCGCTGACGCCGGCCGAGAGCAACTCACGGGCGAGACGAGCGGTATCGTTGGAACCTAGCGCGATAACCTTGGTGCCAAACTCGCACACTCCGGCCAACTCGTGTATGCGCCCGGCAGGGAACGGGCTGCCGTCGAGATCGACGATCACGACTTTTGGCGAGGGTGCGCCGGTCAAGTGCTTGATGACCGCGGCCATGTCGCCGCGATGCACCGTCGCGCCCTTGTCGTCGCCCAGGACGTCAAACAGGAGCGCCTCGGTGCGGGCGTCCACCGCAAACGCGCATATCTGCTGGTTTCCCGCCTCCATGGGTCAGCACTGTGCTATTCGGTGCCGCCACCTGACTCGCCGCCCGACAACTCTCGTACTGCCCCTCTGAGCCATCGGAGATAGGCTTGATGGGGAGCGCCACGGGAAGGCGTGGGCCGCAACCGCGCGTCCGCGGACAAGCTCAGCCCTTGGCGCGCCAAGTCTTCGGCCAGCGCGAGCCGCGCGTGGGATGCATCGCGGCCTGCTCTTCCCGCCGGATCCATCAAGGCCGCCCGCTCGGCATCAAGGGATGACGGCGCACAACCCGCCACGGCAGTCCCTCCTGCAACAAGGAGTACCAGCGACGCTCGCGCAATTCGTGAAGAAGCGCACATGAACAGTGTCTCCTGGAATAGCGTCTCGGGGTGTTGCCGAAGCGCTCAGTAATGGTAGCCCTGCACCCGGCGACTCAACGCTTGCCGTGTCGTGTCCTCGGAGCGCGCGCCAGTAGACGAAAGCAGACGCGCGGTCACCACGACAATGAGCTCGGTGGAGTTGGAACGGACCGTCCTGCCGCCGAAAAGAACGCCCAGCGCTGGCACGTCCTTGAGCCCGGGCACACCTGTTTCGTTGGTGTCGCTCTGATTACGATAGAGCCCGGCAATGACGATGGATTCGCCGTTCCCCACTTCGATGGTGGTCTCGGCGCGGCGCACGTCGATGACCGGGATTTCCGCATCGAAAATCCTGAGCGAATCCGTACTGACCCGCTGGGAGACTTCCGGTCGCACGGTCAAAGAGATCCGATCATTGTCGATCACCGTCGGGACGAAATCGAGCAACACGCCGTATTTCTTGTAGCTGAAGGTCACCTGACCGTTGTCAATGCCACTCGGCAGGGGATACTCGCCGCCGGAAAAGAAGCTTGCAGTTTCGCCCGATACCGCGGTGACGTTGGGCCGTGCCAGCACGGTGGCGAGGCCCGCAGTAGCCAAAGCGTCGATCAGGCCCCGCACCGAGGCGGAACTGCCCGGTGAGTGATAAGAGCCGAACAGCGACAGGGCCTGACCGGCTGCCGACGCCGCCCCGAACTCGTTCTCCACAGCTTCGCGCAATGGACGTCCCACGCGAAAGCCTAACAACCCGTCACCCTGGGTACTCATGGCCTGCCAGTTGATGCCAAGCTGCTCGGTTACGGTCCGCTGCACCTCGGCGATCTGCACCTCAAGATTGACCTGTTGCGAACTCGTAATGGAGAGGCGGTTGACGACCGTGAACTTCTCGGGCAAAGACGCTCGGGCCAACTGCAAAGCCCGTTCCGCCGCCTCCGGTGAGTCGACTACGCCGATAAGTTCGACTCCCTGGCGCCACGGGCGAACCTTCACATCGCCGAGTTCCCGGTCCTCCGAGAGGGCCGAGCGCACCGATTCCAACTCCACCGTCACCACCACCGTCCAGCGACCCACAAGTTGGCCGTCAATCCCAAGCACCACCAAGGAGGTTCGGCCAGCGACGTTGCCGTACACCAGAAGAACATCGGAAGAGACGACCTGTACGTCGGCGATAGCTGGGTCCGTAAGTGACACAGTACCGGCCGGCGTGTCCAACCTGAGCATACGACTCTGGCCGGCATCGACGCTCAACACGAGGCTGCCGGGAACATTTTGCCCGTGTAGCGGAATAACCGACAACAACGCCACCCCAATAACGGCGCACGATGCCCACAAAACCGACATGTTCACTGCCCAACGCAACAACATTGCGGTCATTAAATTACGCAGGTGCCATGGCGCTACGAGCGTGACACCACAGCACCTGCATATGCCCTAACCCCCACAATACTAAGTTGGGAGCTTGGTAGTCTGATTCGTTATATAAGTATTGATATTGGTTCCAAAAGTGACGAGGGCGGCGCCAATCCCCACGACAAGGACGCCGACAAGCACAGCATACTCCAAGGCCGAGATAGCCCTTCGGCTCCGAAGATACTCAACTAGGCGTATAATCATTAGGTTTCCTCCCCTTTGCTAGACTTAAACTTCATTACATTGAGATTCAGCCATCAGCCTGACGGTCTCGCCCGCCGTATCTCCCCTACCGCCTTACCGATCTTCAGGAACGCCTCGGTGAGTTTGGCTGGAGAACCGGTCCTGAACACCCTGTCGGCAGAACCCGTGCAATCACGAAGCAGGTCAAATATCGCCTCGCGTCTCGAGTGGTCATTGGGTACGGCCAAGACCCCGTAAACATGAATTCCCTCGCTCCTGGCTAGGTCGCAATGATCCCGAGTGGCTTGGTCAAGCTTCACTCTCCTTTCGTTCGCGCGTTGCGTACCCATCCCGCTGATTCCGGCTCCGGGTTGGCCGTAGGCCGAATAACTCTTAGCGCCGACATTGTTCGTGCCGTCCGTCAGCAACACAAGAACCTTCTTTCGGTCCCCTTCGGGCTCCTCACCCCCCCACGACACCCGCCAATCAGGTGCGAGCACCCTCCTACCCCATTGGACGCCAAGATGGGTCATGTTGCCCGTGTTTTCCCACAGCGCCAAGTCGGCGATTGTTTGTTGGATTGAGGATTCGTCGTTGGACAGCGGCGTAATTGGGGTTCTGATGCAGTACAATTGCGGGCCCTCCAAACCCAGCCAGTCCTCTTCAGCCATCCAGTGCGTGCGCGTCTTGGGATGAAAATACGACGGGAACTTCGCTTGGGCGGGGGTGGCGAGTGACAAGTGGTCCGCTCGGTGCAAGACACAGCCTTCCCATGGGCTGAAATTCGGCGGTGTGGCCTTGTCGGGTTCCTTACCGATGTCATCCACCCAGCCTGACCGATTCTTGCCGACATTGACGACCGCCGTATATGGCACAAAACCTACCGACACGTGCTCTTCTCCGCCGGCAAGGAACAGGGCACTGACGAGCGTGCTGGCTGCATTCTTGGCGGCTACGAGCCGTGAGTCCGGGTTTTGCTCGAAGTGCACATAATGCTTGTTAGCTTGCGAAATACTCGACCTCATCTCGGTACTGCCGGACAATGCCACTACAATGTCCACGGGGACGAGAGAACGCTTGACCTGGAGACGGGTGTTGACCTCCTGTTCGCCTAGATCAAGCCCCCACGACTGACCTAGAATGGAGCCAGGCAATTTCGCGGCCACCTCGACCGTCACGGATTCTTCCTTTTGCTTCGTACCGCGATGAAGATCAATCGTCAGACTTTTGCTCAAGTCCGCGCGATATGCCTGCGGCACGTTGGCCAGGACGTAACGCTTGATCGTGGCCTTGAGTTGATCGTTTTGCTGTTGGCTCTCTTCATCGGTGGCGGCCGGCGAGAGGGTGGACATCTCCTTGAACGCCGCGATTCCGCCCGCATCGATGGCGGCCTCCAGCATGTTTTTCTGGTGGGAAACCCAGACCAAATCGCTGATCGCGCCCACGGTCATAAATACCGCTGAGCCAAGCAGGACGGATGCAAGCCCCACCGCCGCCGCGGTTTCCCGAGCAAACCGGGCCGAACGGGCCAGTATGTTTGACGTTTTCTTCATTGCGTCAACCCCGCGACATTCACGACTGTATGGTCGGCAGATCGGCACGCACCGGCACGATCCTGTATTGATACAGTGGGGTGGAGAAGAGACCGCTCGAAATCAACCCGGCGGGATTGACACAAACCTCCACCACCATGACCGTCTCGCCGGCAACCATTGCCAACTCCGTGGGGAGGGCGCCGCCGTCACCGATCAGGGTGCGCGCGCCGCAAGCCTCGGCAAGGGTGGGCAGAGTCTCGCCGTCGGGAGCCAGAAAGACCTTGTGGTCCCATTGCACAGGCGGCGTGGCGCCCTGTTCGATCGCGGAAATGACGACGACCACCTTTGATGACACCCCTATCTGATTCTCGTGAGAGTATTTCGCCAAATCGTTGACCCACTCGGCCTCCGGCGTACTCGCCAACGACATGTACTCAGCCATGGTGTTCGCAGCCTGTGAGCCCAACGTCTTCGTCTCGATGAGCCGGTAGATGTCCAGGGAACCTGTTGTTATGGCGAGAAAGAGCACCGATCCGGCGACGAACTCGACGCTTACGGACGCCCGCCTGCTACGCCACCACGAGGACAGAACCGCGGGGACACTTGAAGACAACTTGTGTTTCAATCCGTTCATTGGCCTACCTCAAGGTGTGAGTTGGCTCGGGTCAAGTAAGCCATCGGCCTGGGAATCCGGGTCGCCGGTCTGCGAGACGGTCTCGGCCTTGTCGGGATTGACAGCCAATGCCAGTTCGTTGCGCGTCACCGCCAGCGCTGCGAAGGCGACCTCGCCGCTCCCTCCGTTGTCCAGCAATTGCCGTCGCAACCACGCAAATCCGGTGGTGGGCTCGTAGCTCAGCTTCACCACCACCATGTCGCCCTGACCCCCACCCTTCTGGCTGTTTTTGTCGGTGGACACCTCGCCACGCAGCATCTTCGTCGGGTTCTCGTAGACTTCAAACCGAACATCCACGACGCTGCTGTCCAGCGCGTCTCCCACCTCTGCCCGAATGGCCTCCCAAGCGCGGCTTTCCAACTCCTGCGGGTTCCTCGCCTGGTACTCCTGCAACACATGGTCCCGCGCCACCGCGTAGGCCGCGCGCTCCAGGATGTCGCCGGTGTTCACCGTCGTCACAATTTCAAACGCGGTACCGAACATCCCCACCGTGAAGGCGATGTATGCGACGCTCTCCAACGCCACCGACGCGCGGCGGCAGAAGGCGAAAGGACGCAAGGACCCCACCGAAAAGGAGGAAAGCCCGCGCAACCATGGAAGCAATTTACGAATCGTCAATGTCATACCCTCTGTCATACCCTCTGCTCGGCAATGACCGTTCCGACCACGAAGGCCACTTGAAGCCGAGTGTATGCTACGCACAAACCGTGCCATTTTAGCCCAAAGGGGGACGGAACCAGATATTTGCCCGGTCATCAAGGGTTTACCGGGAGTTAGGTGGTGGGGGGAGAAGGGGGAACTGACAACCGCGGATTCCAGCCGTGTTACCGCATTGATCGCTGCCCGACCCTGATGCACGGGCCTTCTCGACGGAAGTGGCATAACTAGCTAAATTTAATGGGGATTTTCCGCTATACAGCGGAACTGTGGCAATTTGCAACAATGGGCGACAAATGCAACATGCATGAGGCTGCAATCGACTCTTAATTCCTGTTGGTCAGGCCGTATCGCTTCAATTTCCGGTGCAGCGTCACCCGGTTGATGCCCAGTGTCCGGGCCGCCTGCGTGATGTTGTTTCCGGTGGCTTCGAGCGCCTGGGTGAGGGCCTCCCGCTCGACCTCCACCAACGACAGCGCCGCCACCTGGGGGCGCCGCCGCTCAGAACCCGCACGGCGCTGAAAAAGTTGCTGCGGCAGGCTCTCCGCCTGCAGCACGTCGGTCTGCTCCAGCAGGACGGCGCGCTCGATGGCGTTGTTGAGTTCGCGTACGTTGCCTGGCCAGTCGTATTGCAGCAACAACCGGCACGCGGCGGTGGAGATTCCCTTGAGTGCGTGGCCGCTACGCTGGGCGTGTATCCTCAGAAAATAATCCGCCAGCATCGTGATGTCCCCACGACGCTCCCTGAGGGGCGGAATCACGATGGGAAAGGCCGCGATGCGATACAACAGATCTTCACGGAAGTCCCCGTCCTTCACCGCGACCTCAAGATTCTTGTTGGTGGCCACGATGACCCGGACATCGACGGGGATGGTGCCGGACCCTCCCACACGCTGGATTTCCCGTTCCTGCAACACCCGCAAGAGCTTGGCCTGGAGGGCGGGCTGCATGTCGCCGATTTCGTCAAGCAGGATGGTCCCGCGGTTGGCCCGCTCGAAGGCGCCGATTCTCGTCTGGGTTGCTCCCGTGAACGCCCCCTGTTCGTGGCCGAACAGCTCACTCTCCATCAGAGATTCGGGGATGGCGGCGCAGTTGAGAGCCACGAAGGGTCCCTTGTTCCGGGGACTGCTGGAGTGAAGCATCCGGGCCACCAGCTCCTTGCCCGTACCGCTCTCGCCGCGAATCAACACGGTGATGTCGCTTCCCGCGGCCTGCCGCATCAGCGCGTAGACCTGCTGCATGGGCCGACTGGCGCCGACCATGCCCTCGACGGACTCCGCGGCATCCAACTCGGTGCGCAACCACAGCAACTCGGCCTTCATGCGCTCTCTTTCCATCTCCCCGGACACATCCCGGTAGACGTAGAGATCGCCCACCACCGTGCCCTGGCTGTCACGCACCTGCGAAGTCGCGCGGTAGAACAACCGGCTCGCCGCGGCCTCGTCGTCGCCTTTTTGCTCCAGGAGGTCGCCCACATCCCCGAAGATGGATTGCCTCTCCAGCTCGGGTAGCTCGGGCTCGTGGAACCGCTCTTTCATCAGGGCCGTTACCGCATCCGGCGCAAGTTCCTTCAACTCGCTTGTCGTGAGGCCCGCCAGTGTCTGATAGCCTTGATTGGCAAACACGAGGCGCCCGTCACGATCATACAGGGCCATGGGCTCGCGGGAAGCGTTGAGCACGGATTCCAGCCGCGTGTAGCCGATGGAAAGCTGGCGACGGCTCTCCGCCAGTTTCCGCTCCACATTCCACTTCCCCACCAGGGAGAGCGTGATCTGCTGAATTTCCTCGCGCGCGAAGGGCTTGCGGACGTATAGCACCTTGTGAAGCGGCCCAACGGTCTGGACGATTTCGGGCAGGGGCCGGTCGGTGTAGGCGGTCATGATGACCACCTCGATGTCCGGGTCGATCTCTCTGATGCGGCCGATGGTTTCGATTCCGTCAATGCCCGGGGGCATGCGGATATCGACATAAGCGACGGCAACCGGACGGTCTTCTTGCCTTCCGGCACTCACAATCCCGCAGGCGTCCTCTCCGTTCCTTGCGTGCAGCATCTCGAAGTCCGGCAGAAGGAAGGGCTCATCCTCGGCGAGAAACGCGGACGCCAATTCGTTGCCCGGCGACGCCAACGACCGGGGGTTCAGCATCTCCGCGAAGTCGTCGTGAATCTCCTTCTGATCGTCGACGATCAACACGCGGCGGTTGGTGTACCCTTCGAAATCCATCCGGAATCCTCCTGTCGTTCATGCCTCATTCATTCCGGACGCATGGCTTGCCGAACCGGCCGACTCGGCCCAATTGCGCGTAATGCGGGGGGGGGGGGCAGCCGCAGCCCGATACGCACGGTGGCGCCCTTGCCGAGGCCCGGGCTCGAAATCTCAATGCGGCCGCCCGCGCCCGCGACAAAGTTGGCGGCCGAATGGAGACCCAGCCCGGTGCCTGATTCCTTGGTGGTGTAGCCCGCGGAAAAGAACGCGCGGGTGTCCCGGTTCGCGAAGCCGATGCCGTTATCGGTCACTTCAAGGTTGAGCGAACCGTCGGCGCTGGCGGCCTGTATCCGAACGCAAGGCTCTTCGTCGAGTGCGTCCGCCTCCCGGCGCTGTTGAATCGCCTGAGCCGCGTTCTTGATGATGTTGACCAGCATCTGATGAAACGGACTCTCCTGAATCGCGACTTCCTTCGGCGCCTTGGCGCAGTCCACCTGGAACCGGATCCGGTCATCGCCGTGCGAATCCTGCACGACCCTGACGGCATCCGAAAGACTCTTCCGAAGACTGACGTTCTTCGGTATGGAGGCCGGACCGCCGGGCGACCGCTGCGTGCGCACGATGTCGGCGATGTGCCTGGCCCTGTCTCTCACGCGCTCGACGGTTTTCATCAACCTGCGGTTGTGCCGGGCAATGTCTTCGGCCAGGCTGAGGATGAATGGCCGCACCTTCTGGCCCTGCGGATCGCTTCGGAGATAATCGAGCCAGTCGTCTTCGTGTGCCGTGATGGCGTCGGCCAGAGCGCGGAGCCGCCGGGTCAACCGATGGTTCCCAAGCCCTTGGTGGAGGGTGTCGACGCCGGTGGTGACGGAGTTGATGGCGTTGCCGATGTTGTGCAGAACCGTATCGACCCCTTCCAGGCGTCCCTGTGCAAAGGCGCCCCTCAACGCCACCTCCGCCGTTTTCCGCTCGGTAATGTCACGAAACACCACCACGCCGCCTCTCTGGCGGTTGGAGGTGTCCTTCAGCGGCCGGCCGGTGACGCTGACATAGACGCCCTGTGGATGCACGTCGTTGCGCACGAACAACTCGCACCCGTCCGTCTCCTGACCCAGCATGGCGAGCACAAGGGGATTCTGTTCCACCGGCAGAAGCGTCTTCTCGTCGAGAAGATAAATGCCATGCATGGCCGCCCATTCATGAATGTTGTTGTTGGGCTCACGCAGGCCGCCGATCCGAACCGCCCCCTCGTTGAATGCCAGGCGCTCCCCGTCCTGATCCGTGGCGAGCACGCCCTCCTCCATGCTGTTGAAGATGACATCCATCATGTGGACGTGTTGCTGCAACTCTTCAACCCGTTGCTCCAACCGGCTTCGGGTCTCTCTGTGCCTGCCTTGCCACTCACGCAGAGACAGAGCCGAGTCCAGGCTCAGGCGGAGCTGCCGCGGGTCGACGGGTTTCAGGACGAAGGTCAGCGGATAACCCGTGGACGGAGGCGGGGGGGGGATGCCGCCAGACCCGCCCGTGAGGCAAACCACGGGAATGTCGAGTTCTCTCCCGACCCGTTGGGCTGCCCCAAGGCCGTTCGTTCCCGGGCTGGAGCCATTGGCGCCGGCGTCGGCGCCGTTTGTGCCGGCTGCCGTGCCGTTCATTTCCGCGCCGGAACCCGAGGCGAGGGCGGGACCGAGGTCTATCAATACCGCGTCAGGGGCTGTTTCCGCGGCCCGCTCAAGGGCCTCGTCCACGGAAACCGCCACCGCGCACACATGGTAGCCCAAACCTCGCAGACACCGATCCAAACCGTCAGCATCCGGCCCGTCCCTCTGGACAACCAATATGCTTGCGTGCGTCATGGCTTCTCGTGCCTTCCGGGCTTCTCGCCCCTGCCGTTCCCGTGCCCGTTTACCACCAATTCAAGTGCATTGACAAACGTGCAGCGCAGGAATTGCGATTCCAAAGTATGCAAAAACTGGCCACAACAGAGGGCCTGCAAGGCCTGAAGCACCGTGCCGTACGACTATTCCATCAAACCGGATTCCATCCGGAGATCGGAATCGGCGCGGGGCGCGCCCACTGACCCGCGTATCCCTGCCCGCGCTTTCAAGGCTTCCTCCAAGCCCGGAGCCAACTCCAGAGCGCGGCCCAGGGCCGCCAGCGCATCCGAATATCGGTCCAGGCGATGCAGGGTCATTCCAAGTCGAAGGTGCGCCTGCGCCACGAAGGGCCTCACCTTGACGAGCCGCCGGTACAGCGCCAAAGCGTCCTCGAACCGCGCATCCGCGAAACGAATCGCCGCCAGCGGCTCCAGCGCTTCCGCGTCGAGGGGGTCGATGTCCAGCGCACTCCCGTAATGCCGGGTCGCGTCGGCCGTCCGTCCCTGCTTCTCGCGAACCTGGCCCATGATCCGATGCGCCTCGCGGGCTATCGGGCGACTCGGCGCGAGGGAGAAGGCCTTGTCGAGAGCTGCCTCCGCCTCCTCGTATAGCGCCAACCTCAGGAGCACCGCGCCCAGAAGGACTCGGGGGAGCGGGTGGTCCGGCTCGTGCTCGATAAACGCTTCGCAGCGGTCCCGGGCCTGGGTGAGCCAAGCGCCAAGTCCCTTCGCGTCCGCACCCGCACGAATCGAAGGGTTTTGTGCACCGAGAGTCCCACTGTCGCCAACACCAACCGAAACACCCCCAGCCCGTATCCTGTCGGCTTCCAGGTCCGCCCGCGCGAGGAGGAACCTGACGTTGCCAGGCTGTAATGCGAGGGCTTGGTCGAGGCGCTCTGCCGCCGCATCGAGCCGCCCCAGCTTGTGAAGGGCCTCACCCGTCAGTGCGTGCAGAGCAGGCTCATTGTTCACGTGACGGACCACCGGCAGCGCCCGGCTGAACGATTCGACCGCGGCCTCGTAACGCCCGGACTGAAGGTTGGCGATTCCGCGCTGAAGATGCGCCAAATCGTTACCGGGGTCATCCGCGATCAACTTTCGGTAGATTTCCAGGGCTTGGTCATAGCGTGCTTGGCGCACCAGAGCCTGCGCAAGCTCAAGTCGACGCCCCGCCTCACGGCCACGTGGCCAGGACGCCAGAGAACGGCGAAGAATGACCTCCGCCTCGCCGGGGTGATCCTGCGCCAACAGGGCGTTACCGAGGGTCAGGTCAACCTCGCCTTGGGAATACCCCTTGATGCCCCTGGAAAGGTCCACCCCTCGCCTCGCAGCTTCGAGAGCCTTGTCGTGGTAACCGCTACCATTCAGCGCCCCGTTCAACATGATCTGTCCGAAATAGTGACGCGGACTAGACGCGGCGATGTGACGCGCGAACACAAGGTCGTCGCGGTAGATGCCCGCTTGCCGCCAAGTCAGGACACCCAAGACCAAGAGAATGGCGCCGGCCAGGAACACCGCGCCCGGTGGTCCGGGCCAAGCCAACAGCCGCCCTCGAACCGCCCCGTGAAACACAACGCCCAGGAGCGCCAGCGGGCCGATGCTCGCCAGGTACTGGAACCGATCCGCCACGAAGGCGATGCGCATGAAGCTGAAGTCCACAAAGCCGAGGACCGGCGAAAGGGTCACCGCGAAGAATAACGCCGCCGCGAAGGGGCCACGCCCGATACGGCCGCGGGCGCACCACAGCATCACGCCAAGAGAAACCAAGGCCGCGAGCGCCAGCCAGCCCAGGATATCGCCCGTGTGGACTTCCCAACGAGGGTACAAGACGGGCAGATGCACCGGCCACGCGATCTGGTACACGTACATCCAAAGCGCCCGCGCCGCGATGAGCGCTCGCTCGACCAACGAGTAATCAAAGGGGAGGTAGGCCCTGTCCTGGTACAAGGCGAGGTCGGCAAGCGTAATGCCAACCGCAAGCGCCAAGAACGGCGCGACTCCTGCCGCATCGCGCCAAGTCACACGTCCATGGCGCCACCACTGAATGATCAGGAGGGTAGTCGGCAGGGTCACCGCGATGGACTTGGAAAGCAATGCCAAGGCGAAGAGCGCAAGGCAGAACAGGTAGCGACTGAGCCCGGGCGTCTCGGTGAACCGTACCCACACATGCACCGCGCCAAGATAGAAAAGGGCGGAGAGAAGGTCCTTCCGCTCGATGATCCAGGCCACCGACTCCACATGCACCGGATGAACCGCGAAAACCGCGGCCACGAGCCACGCACCGGGTACCGCGAGGCGGACAAGTACGCGCCAGAGCAACACGGTATTCAGCGCGTGCAAAACGATGTTGACCGCGTGGTAGCCCGCGGGGTGAAGACCCCAGAGCTTGTGCTCGATCCAGAAGCTCGTGTAGGTGACGGGCCAGTAATGAAACTCGTGTTTGAGTTCCGACGGCGCGAACCAGATAGACGCGATCCCGTCAATGCGACGGATCAAGGGTTCTGCGACGAGAATCACGTCGTCCCAGACAAAACCGCCGGAGAATGCAGGGAAATAGGCGACGAGCACCAGCAGAACGAGCCCGCGGCCCATGCGGCCCTCGGAGGCTTGCGCCCATGACGAGAATCGCTGGAGCGCTGTTGAGTACAACCTGCGCCGCTCGACAGCGCGTCCAGACTCCCTCGATTCACCCATCAGAAACTCGGCTCGTTCCGAGGACCGCCAGCCGCGTCAGCCGTCGACGCCAGCGTCTCGCGTATTCGTGCCTCCAGGCTTCGCGCCGACTCCAGTCCGGTTGCCAATTCCAGAGCACGTTTCAGGACTGGAAGAGCCTCTGAGAACTGGCCCAAATGACGCAAGGTCAAGCCGAGTTGGAAGTGCGCCTGCGCCACGAAAGGAATGACCTTGACGAGTTGATGAAACAGAGGCAAGGCGTCTTGATAGCGCCCCTGGACGAACCGCAAAGCCGCCAAACGCTCTAGCGCCTCCGCGTCCAAGGGATAGATGTCGAGCGCCTTTTGATAGTGGCTCGCCGCTTCTTCCGTCCGTCTCTGCTTCTCGCGAACCTCGCCCATAATACGGTGGGCTTCCCGAGCCACCGGGCGGCCAGGGGCGAGCGAAAAAGCCTTGGCGAGTGCCGCCTCCGCCGCCTCGTATTCTCCCATTCGGAGCAAAACCGCCCCTAGTAAAACTCGGACGAGGGGGTGTTCCGGCTCTCGCCCGATCAGCGTGTTGCACGACTCCCTTGCTTTGGAGAGCCAGGTGTCGGCTCCCGGCACCGTTGCACCGACGCGAGCACCAGGGACGTGCGGCATGAGGAGATCGTCATCGCCCGGCCACGGGTCTCGCGCACGGCGTCGGTCAGATTCCAGGTCCGCACGCGCGAGGAGGAATCTTATGTGACCAGGTCTTGACGCGAGGGCTACCCCAAAACGCCCTGCCGCCGCGTCCAGACGACCCAGCTTGTGCAGTGCCTCACCCGCCAGTGCATTCAGGCCGGGCTCGGCGTCGGGGCCGCGCACAACAGCAATCGCGCGATCAAACGACTCGACCGCCGCGTCCCAGAGACCGGCCTTGAGAAATGCACGGCCCTCATCAGAGTGAGCCAAATCGTTACGGGGATCGTCCATGCGGAGTTCCCGGAAATGCGCCCAAGCCTCCTCGTAGCGCGCTTGGACGGCCAACGACCGCGCAAGCGCGAGTTGAACGGCGTGTCGGCGGTTGCGAATCGACAGCGCCAAGGCCTGCCTAAGTTCTGCCTCCGCCCGGACAGGATGATCCTGGGCCAACCAGATACGCCCTAGCGCGAAATGTGCCGCAGCCGAATCAATCCCTCTCAAACCCTTCGACAGCTCCACTGCCCGCCTAGCCGCGTCAAGAGCGCGCTCGTGCCGCCCCTCGGAGGCCAGCGCGTAGCCCAGCAATATCTGTCCGAAGTGGTGTTGCGGATTGAGCTTCACGGCATGACGCGCGAACGTGAGGTCGTCGCGGTATATCCCGGATTGACGCCATGTGAGAGTGCTTAACGCCACGACGACGGCCACGGCGGCCGCCGCCATTCCCATGCGGCCCATCGGGGCGAGTTGAGCCACCCGGTAGACTGCGACGGCCAGCAGGACGGCGATTGGACCGATGCTCGCCAAGTACTGGAAGCGGTCCGCAACGAAGGCGATGTCCATGAACCTGAAATCCACGAACCCCAGGACCGGCGAGAGGGTTACGACGAAAAAGAGCGCACCGGCGAAAGGCCCGCGCCCTATCCGATGCCGCGCAATCCACAGCGACACCCCAATGGTGACCAGCAAGGCAAGCCCGAGCCAACCGGGTACATCGCTCGCGTACACCTCCCACCGGGGATAGAACACGGGCAAAGACACCGGCCACACCAGCTTCCAAGCGTAGCCCCACAGGGCACGGGTCGCTATCAGAACGCGCTCCACCCACGTGTAATCGAAGCTGGAGTCGACCTGATCGCGATAGAAGGCGATATCGGTGAGTGTGATGGCCAGTGCGACTGCGAACAGCGGTGCCAAGCACTTGGCATCGCGCCACGTAACGCGCCCCGCCCGCCACCACTGAATCAACACAAGGGCAGCAGGCAGGGTTACCGCGATGGACTTCGAGAGCAACGCCGCTACGAAAAGCACCAAGCAGAGAAGGTACCGTGCCAGATCCCGCGTCTCGGTGAACCGAAGCCATACATGGACCCCTCCAAGATAGAAGACAGCAGAGAGAAGATCCTTCCGCTCAATGATCCATGCCACCGACTCTACGTGCACCGGGTGAACCGCGAACACCGCCGCCACAAGCCACGCGCCGGGAACTGCCAAGCGGACCAGCAGACGCCAGATCATTAACGAGGTCAGTGCGTGCAACAGAATGTTGACCGCGTGGTACCCGGCAGGGTGAAGTCCCCAAAGCTTGTGCTCAATCCAAAAGCTCGTGTAGACGACAGGCCAGTAGTGCCCTTCGTGCCTGACCTCCGCCGGGGAGAGCCAGATGGAGACAATCCCATCAAGACGGCGTACAAGCGGCTCCGTGACCAGGATCCAGTCATCCCACACGAAACCGCCCGAAAACGCGGGGAAATACGCCACGAGGACGAGCAAGACGAGCCCTCGCCCCTGCCGCCCCTCGGATGCCTGAGCCCACAACGCCAATCGCTGTAATGTAGCCACGAATTTGCCTATCGTCCGGTCCATCCGTACGCCATTGGTACCCGGGTTCGCCGTTGTGTTACTTCCCTTATCTGTGGGCCGTGCTCGCTGTCCTTTGACGTCCCGGAGTTTATCGCTCCGGTCAAGGCTGCGCCAACCCCATATCCTGAAATGCATCACGGTCGGCAATATTGTGCGATCTGATGTATGACTTGAGGCGCCATGCACACATCCGTGGCAGTTGTCATTCCAGCTTACAGGACCAGCAACTCGATCCTCGATCTGCTGTCCCGTTTCGACGATTTCGTCTCCTGGATATTTGTCGTGGACGACTGCTGTCCCGAGGGAACTGGGCGGTTGGTGCGGGAAAACGTCGCGGATCCCAGGGTTCGCGTAATCTCCAATGAGCAAAATCTCGGAGTCGGTGGTGCCACCGTGGCCGGCTTCCGCGCAGCGTTCGAAACTGGCGCGGAGATCATTGTCAAGCTCGATGGCGACGGGCAACACGACCCCGAGTGGGTTCCCGAACTGGTTTCGCCCATCGCGTGCGGAGAGGCCGACATGGTGAAGGGAAACAGGTTCATCAACCTCGATGATTGCATCCGTTCCATGCCGCCCCGAAGGCTGGTTGCGAACATGGCGCTTTCTTTCCTTTCCAAACCCGCGACGGGATACTGGAACCTCTTCGATCCTGCCAATGGCTTCCTCGCAATCCATCGGAAGATTGTCGGCCGCCTGCCGTGGCAAGGGATCGACCAAGGCTATTTCTTCGAGACCGATCTGCTCTTTCGCGTGGGCATGTTGACGGCCAAGGTAGTCGAGGTGCCAGTGGATGCGATCTACATGAAGGACGCCCTGAGCGGCGTCCGTTTGTGGCGTTTGGCGTTGCCGTTCGCCCTCAAGTCTCTTCGGAACCTGGTGAAGCGCCTGACGTACTGCTACTTCTTGCGTGGGTTCGGCTTGCCGTCCATGCTCCTGGTTGTTGGAAGCGTCTCCGTACTGTTCGGCGTTCTCTTCGGATCTTGGCAATGGGTGACGACAAACGAACCTGCCACGGCCGGCACCGTCATGCTGGCGGGACTCCCGATTCTGCTGGGCACGCCGATGCTGATGGAGTTTCTTCGGCACGACGTACAACGACAGCCCGACCGCCCTCTTCATCCTCGTTTGCGTGGAGACCGGGGCGGGATGCACGAATCCGGGTAACGACCGACCTCCCACATAGATGGCCGCACGCCCGCAACAGTCGGTTACCAGTCAGCCTCCAGCGGGACGCGGGACTCACTCCACCGGCACTGGCGATACACGCGTACGGGTGGACTCTGTGAAAGTCGTACGATGGATAACAAAACCCTCCACCCCGATTTCGGATACCGGCACCGGAATGAGCCAATCCGGCGGCCGTCCCCGTGCCAAGCGCGCGTACAGGCCGTCCGGACCTGAGCGCGCGATGTACCAGTCGTGCCCGTGTACCCCGCGTGCGGCAGGGCACTGCATGATGAATTCGACGTCTCGCCTCTGAGCCAGTGTGCGGGCCGCATCGGGCGCCGACACGAAGATGGCGAGTGCGTCGGTCAGTCCCTCGCCGTTGCAGTGGCAACCGGTTGCGACGACTCCCACGCCGCTAAGGTAAGCGAGGTCCGCGCCGTGATGGGGTTCGGTCACGATCGTACCCCCACGCAACTGCGGCATGCGGGCCACTGCACTGCCCAACGATCTCCAATCGCAGGCTTCCTGATTCGAAACAGACTCCCAGAAGCGATCCACACTGTCTGCTTTTACGGCGAAATCCCCCACGACCAGGCCCACATACGGCGAAAGTATGATGCCGAGGACCGCAAACCCTGCTGCGGGGCGTAACTCCCTGGGCATTCGGTTCCAGACCTGCAACCCGAGCAACGCCGCTGCCCCGCCGAGAGGAATGGCAATAAACAGCAAAGAGTGGCGAATGAGTCGAGCCTTCCAAAAAGCTGCGAGAAGCCCAGTCGCCATGGCGATCAGGATAATCAACCACGCCTCACGCTGCTTGCCCCGCCCACCCTGCAGACCCTGAGTCGCACACGCCGCCGCCAGGAGAAACGGAAGTAGGTAGTAGCCTGCAAGAGCGGGGGTTGCAGCAAATAGCGACCATGCGGGGCGTTCTCCTACGATGCCCCACAAGGATTCCTGAACCAATGCGTCGACGGCTGCGTAGGGACCACGAAAGAAATCCGGGACGATGGCCCAGAGACTGAGCCCCGCGCATACCACGGCAAACGTGGCCACCATTCCACGCAGGATGCCGCCAAGATGGGGCCAGAACCGTTGCGCCAACGCAACCGAACCAGCCGAGCTGACGAGCAGAGCCGCCAGCAAGACATGCACCCCTGAGAGGCGGTCCAGTTCCACCGACATCCAGTCTTCCGGCGAATGCTCGACAGCGAGGGAACAGGCAAGTACGACGGCCAGTGTACAAGTGTAACGCCATAGTCCTTGAGCGCGCCGGTGGCCGCCCCAAAGAACCCACGCAAGCCCCAAGGCGAGACCGCCAGCACAAGCGGTGAGCAGCATCTCCGTCCCCGCCCATATCCCGATGGCAGCCACCGCGCCCGCTGCAGCCGCCAACCATCCCGCTCGTCCAAACCCAACGGCATGACGCATCAACAGTACGATCACGGCGGCTTCCAGGCATAAGTGCAACCCGTGATGATCGTATTGGTAAACGCTGAACGTCGACCTCGTGTTCATCAGAAAGGCCGCCGCTGCAAGCATTGCCCCCATCGAACTAAGAACGGTGCTAGCCCCCCAAGCCACCAACACGGCCGTCACAACCTGAAGTATTGGAGATGACACCATACCCGCAACCAACGCCGTCTCTTTCGGAGGCAGAAACAATCCAACCGGCAAAGCCAGGACTCGCACGAACTCGGCAAAGGGTCGGGTCAGGTGTGTTTCCAGACCGTAAGGGGCATTGTGAAGCGGAAGAAAGGGACTCCAACGACCAGTTTCAAGGAATGCCTCCACCAAGGGTAGCCATGAGAAAATATCACCCGTCTTTTGCTTGATGTATTGATGAGGAGCCAGTCCTTCAGGGTTCAGTCCACCGAACAAGACTTGTAACAACACCGTCAGAATCGCGACCACGAGCAGCATGGGCAATCGCCGCAGGCGCTGCCCCACCCTGGCCACCCGTTGTACATTTCGCGAGAGATTGTCGTTGTCAAGACGAAGTACTCTACGCACCGCGTAACCCCTACGCCCATCGCGCCATGCTGAAACGCGTTTCGGAAGCCTCGGCGATAATGGCCGCAGGGGCCAACCAGAGCGGTAGCGTGGCCACCCACGCCACAACTACGAATGCGCTTTCGACCGCAACCGAACCGCTCCTCCCCGGACCCCCTCCGTGGCGGCGCCCCGCCCAGTCCGACGCTCCTACTGCAGACATGTCGTGCGTCGCGGAGGCATGAATCAGGAACAGTTCAAGTTAGTTCACGTGGCCACCACGATGCAACCGGCGCAAATGTGCTGCAGAGTTGGCCGTGCCGTTTCCCGTTCAAGTGAAGTCTTGACACAGACTACGTCGAGAAACCGCCAAGACCCGCTGGACGACTCGCCCGGACATGAACCTAAAGTTCCGCCGCGCCCTGCCGATTCCTGTCTACAGGACAGGGATGTTCCAATCCCCGTCACTCTCGTTCACGTCCGGGAGGGTCCTGCATGGCGGCAGAAATCGAACACCCCCATGACCGGCTGTTCCGCGCCGTCTTCTCCGATGCCAAGGAAACCGCCGACCTGCTCCGCTCGGCCCTGCCACGGGACGTCTCGGACAAGGTCCATTGGGACAGCCTCCGGCTCATCGACGGCACCTTCATCGACGACGCCCTGCGGGAAAGCGAAACCGATCTGCTCTTCGAGGCGGGCTATGGGGACAAAGTACGCCCGGTGCGGTTCTACCTGCTGTTCGAGCACCAATCGACTCCCGATGCGTGGATGCGGTTCCGGTTGCTGAAGTATTGTTGCCGCATCTGGGATGCGGAACGGCGGGACGAGCCCGGGCTCACGAAATTGTCGCCCATCCTGCCGTTGGTGTTGTACCAAGGGAGCCGGGGGTGGCAACATTCTACGGAGTTCGCGGACCTGTTCCGAGAGGAGGTTCGGGGATGGCCGTGGGTGCCCCGGTTCGAGCACGTGCTGATGGACCAGACGGAGCTGGAGCCCGAAAGCGTGGAAGGCGGGGTCGCGGGCCGCATCGCGCAATTGTTGATGATGGCTGCGGCCGGAAGGCATGCTCGGGCGGCATTGGAAGGGGCTGCGGGGCTGCTGGCGTCGCTGGGATCGGGTGGCGCGGGAAGCCCATTTGGGTTATTCGTTCTATATGTGATGGCAACACAGGACCGCGCGACGTGGGAGACCTTCACCACGGCGCTGAAGCGGCGTGAAAGCGGCCAGGAAGGAGACACCATGGCATATGCTCACGAACTTCTCGCGGAAGGCCGAGAGGAAGGCAAAGCTCAAGGCCTCAAAGAAGGAATGCAGCGCGGCATTCGAGAGGGCATTCAACAGGGCGTCCGACACGGCAAGGTCGAAACGGTGGAGGGCTTTTTGAAGGTCGGAGTGGCCTGGGACGTGATCGAGTCGGCCACTGGGCTGGATGAAGCCAGGTTCCGGACTCTCAAGGAGCGTTTGGCGGCGTCCTCCAACTCCACTGTCACGTCCGCGTCCAACGTACCGTCGATCATCGCCACCGGCTCGGCATCCACAGCCTCGCGGCGGAACCCGAACCTGCCTGAATAACGTCCGGATGAACCCGATACAGCGCCGTTCCATCCCGGGCCGTGACGGGGAGGAGCCACCAGGGCGGATTCCCGGAGGCAAGCCGGTCGTCGAGGAAGACTGGCTGGCCCTTGTAACCCGGCCCGGCCTTGTTCCTGGAGCAGAACAGGATCGCATCGACGCCGCGCGCCTTTATGGTGGCGAGCGCCTCATCCTCGGCGCCGGCGAAGATGCGGCGGTTGTGGGTCAGCCCCTCGACGTTGCGATGATAGGATGCGGCCAGAACCTTGTGGGGCGTGAACAACAGGATTCGCGGCCCCACGTCGATGGGCGCCGCAATCGTCCGTACCGAGGCGCCCAAACCCGCGGGATCGTTGAGCGCTTGAAGCACGGGCAGGACCTCGCATTCAGGGTTGTTGCCCGTCTCAGCCGCGCGGGTCGAGCCCGGCAACAGTCGCGGCGGCAAAGCGACGGCGAGCATCAACAACAGCGGAATACAAATCCGTAACCCTATCCTCGCCAGCACCCTTTCCAAACCATCCACCTGTCCGTTGACTACCGACACCAGCGGAACCAGGGCGATGCTCGCCACCAGTCCGGCATAGGCTACCCCCCGGTTCTGCCAGGCAACCAGCGCCACGCCCGACAGCACCAGCAGGGCCATGCCGGGCCACCGCGAGTCCGTCTGGTCCGACGCCCGCGTCCACGACCAGCCCACGGCAACCAGCGCCGCGAGCGGCAGACTGACGGCGGCGACGGCAGTTCCCGGTTCTTGCAGAAAGAGATCGACAAGTGATCGCGCTTCGACCACGTGATCGAGCCAGAAGCGTATGTCGTGGGAAAAGCTGGAGTGAGGACTCCCCGCGCACTGCGGATAGGCGCCGGCCACCCAGGCGAGGCCGGCCATGCCCACAGCCGCGACCGTGGCCAACCGCAAGGGCCATCCCGCTTTGGGCCGCAGACGCCCGAGCGCGTGGGCGCCGGCGCCCGCCGCCAGGACAGTCCCGGCCAGTGCGATGTGGGGAAGAGACAGGCGATCACAGGCGACGGTCGCCCATGCGGCCGGAGGCAGAGTGAGAAACAGGAAGACGAGGGAGGTCGCCGCCAAGGCCGCGCCGAAGCAGGTCAACGCCTTGGCCGCAGACCCGCTGCGCAAGACCCACGCAAGGCACAGGATGACGGTGGCGGCTCCCAGGAAGGGCAGGGGTTCGAGACCCACGGCCAGCGACACGCCGCCAGTCACCCCGAGTCCCACCGCCGTCCAGGGTCTTCGAGACAGCAGGCACCGCATCAGGAATCCGATGCCCGCGGCGGTCAGCACCAGTTGCAAACCGTGATGGTCCACCCGCCCCGGCAGCGTTTGCAGCAAGGGGACGACCAGAGCCGGCGTTGTCAACACCGCGGCCGGGAATGCGCCTGCCTGGTTCGGGATCAAGGGAACGGCGGCCCAGAGGAACAGCGCCACCAGCACGCCGCCGAGCAGGGGTGGCGCCACCACAACCGCAAGATCCACCGCTCTAGCGCGGCCGAGCCACGGTTCGGCCAGCGTGATGACCGCCGCGAGAGGCAGGTCGGCGAGGCGCGACCAGTGCATGTCCACGCCGGCGGGCGGGTTGAGCCGCCGCTGCACCATGTCGTTCCACCCCTGTCCGTCGATCCAGTCGAGGACCTGCACCACGCGCATGAAGTCGTCCGGACCCGTCAGCAGCCTGGCGGCCCCGCCCTCCCGGCCAAGGCCGAAGGACAACAGAACCGCAAAGGCCAACACCGCGGCCAGCGCGTAAGGCAGTGCACAAGTCAGGAGACGGAGAAGACGAGGCCGTGCATGCGGGGCTTCGACGGGGGGAGTAGCGGCTTGGCCACGGGCGTGAGGTGTCATCTATGGATCCATGTCGGGGTCGGGGATGCCGTGCGACACCCACGCCTTGCCGGACCCGTGACGTACGGGTTTACGAAGCCCGGGGAACGTCAGGGGCATCGGGCGACGCGCGCCGCGGAGACGGCAGGCCCGGCTGGGCGAGATAGTGCAGGCGCTTGATCTCCCGGCGTCCGAGGGTGACGGTGTCGAGGATGAGGCTGCATGCCAAGCTCAGAAAACCCAGCAGCGCCAAGCCGGTGGAGAGCACGGCCGTGGGGATGCGCGGCACCAGGCCGGTTTCAAGATACTCCGTGAGTAGGGGCCAGGCGAGGAGGACGGCGGCCAGCTCCAACAGGATGAACACGGAGAAGAACAGCTCCAGCGGCCGCTCCTCCTTGATCAGCATGAAGATGGTCTTGAAAATGGAGAGCCCGTCGCGAATCGTTCTGAGCTTGCTGGGCGAACCTTGAGGCCGTTCGAAATACGGGATCTCCATCTCGGCGCTGGGCAACCGCATCTCAAGCGCGTGCACGGTGATTTCGGTCTCGATCTCGAACCCTTTGGAAAGCGCCGGGAAGGACTTGACGAAACGACGGGACAGGACCCGATAGCCCGACAGGATGTCGGAGAACCGCTGGCCGAAGATCACGCCCACCATGGCGGTGATCACCCGATTGCCCAAGCGATGACCCGGCCGGTAGGCGGCCTTTTGGGCCGGCACCCGCGCGCCGCTGACCATGTCCAACGGGCCATCGATCAAGCGCGCGATCATTTCCGGGGCACGGTCCGCGGGATAGGTGCCGTCGCCGTCCACCAGCACGAAAATGTCGGCGTCGATGTCGCCGAACATCCGCCGCACCACGTGGCCCTTGCCGGGCGCCGGCTCGGAGCGCACCACCGCGCCTGCCTTGGCCGCGGTCTCGCGGGTGTTGTCGGTGGATGCGTTGTCGTACACATGGATGCGCGCGCTGGGGAGCGCCGCCCTGAAGTCTTCCACCACCCCGGCGATGGCCGCCTCCTCGTCCCGGCACGGGATCACCACGGCAATCGAAAGACCGTCGCAATCGAGCTTCTCGTCACCGATGATTCCCACTCCCTTTGACACGAATGCTCCTGACGTTATCAGTCGGTTTGGACAGGTGCAATCCGCGGAAGGTGACGCTCGCTCGGGTCCAGGGCGTCGTGTAGCAACCGGTCGTACAGCCCGAGAGTAACCCTGATCATGTCTTTGATTCGAAGCCCGCCTGACACAACTCGAAGCCGACGTCAAGAAGTTGAGCAAGCAGATTGAGGACGGCACCCTTCTGCAAACCGAGATAAAGACCAGCAACACTTGGATCAAGTGGATTCGACCTGCTGTCAATGGCAACCGAAAACTGCGCACTTTTGGCAATCGAAAACTGCACAGTTCCGAGAAGGGCGTGAGTTCAGATCTGGCGTTTTTCGGTTGGTTCCGGTCGGGCGAGAGGGGTTGGACGGAGGGCGCGTAGCGACTGGAGTCCAACCCCTCTCGCGTTCCGACTCGGCATGGCCTGCCCAGAATTCCGGGAATGGCTTGTACGACGTCGTCACAATGATCGACGTCATGCATCACCTGAAGCCAGAAATGCACGACAGTGTTTGGCACCGTGCCGCCGAGGTCCTGCGACCCGGCGGTCTGCTCGTCTGCAAAGACATGGCCAAGAGACCCCTGTGGATAGCCTTGGCCAACCGCATTCACGACTTGGTGTTCTCGGCCGAGTGGATCCACTACGCCGATTTTGAAAGCGGCGTCAGGCGGGCGCGCGAAGCCGGGTTGGTGGTGCAACACCACGCCGTCTACAGCCGCCTGTGGTATCGGCACGAATTGTTCGTCTTTGCTCGACAATAGCCCGCGAACGCCATGATTCCACCTGCTGACCCCAACGAGCGACACCGCTGCTGACTATGGTTGCCTGGATTCCCGCTTTCGCGGGAATGACGCTTTGAGGTGGCCGTGCCGTTTCCCGTTCAAGTGAAGTCTTGACACAGGCTGCGTCGAGGAACCGCCAGCCTGCTCCGCTCCGTCCTGCCCCGGGATCTCTTAGACAAGGTCCATTGGGACAGTCTCCGGCTCATCGACGGCACCTTCATCGACGACGCCCTGCGGGAGAGCGAAACCGATCTGCTCTTCGAGGCGGGCTATGGAGAGAATGTACGCCCGGTGCGGCTCTACCTGCTGTTTGAGCACCAATCGACTCCCGATGCGTGGATGCCGTTCCGATTGCTCAAGTATTGCTTCCGCATCTGGGATACGGAACGGCGGGACGAGCCCGGGCTTACGAAATTGTCGCCCATCCTGCCGTTGGTATTGTACCAAGGGAGCCGGGGGTGGCAACATTCTACGGAGTTCGCGGACCTGTTCCGAGAGGAGGTTCGGGGATGGCCGTGGGTGCCCCGGTTCGAGCATGTGCTGTTGGACCAGACGGAGTTGGAGCCCGAAAGCGTCGAAGGCGGGGTGGCGGGCCGCATCGCGCAGTTGTTGATGATGGCCGCGGCTGGAAGGCATGCTCAAGCCGCTCTGGAAGAGGCTGCGAGGCTGCTGGCGTCGCCGGGATCGGGTGGCGCGGGAAGCCCACTTGGGATATTCGTTCTATATGTGCTGGCAACACAGGACCACGCGACCTGGGACACCTTCACCACGAAGCTGAAGCGGCCCGGAAGCGCTCAGGAAGGAGACATCATGGCATATGCCCACGAACTTCTGGCGGAAGGCCGGGAGCAGGGGCTCGAAGAAGGGATGCAACAGGGCGTGCAACATGGTGTGCGGCAGGGCATACGACGCGGCAGGGTCGAAACGGTGGAGGGCTTTTTGAAGGTCGGAGTGGCCTGGGACGTGATCGAGTCCGCCACCGGGCTCGACGAAGCCGGGTTCCGGGCTCTCAAGGAGCGTTTGGCGGCGGACGCTGCGTTAAGCGGACCAGCAACCGTTCGGCGGCCCCCTGGACCCTAGCGGCATGACCCGCTGCGAGGAATACACCTTATTTCTGCCGCCTTCCTGTCCAACGATGTGGGACCACCTCAGACGGGTGCAATCCGCGGGAAGTGACGGCACCCGCAAGCATGGCTGGTCTTGCGAACATTCGCGATTCGTGGATAATCAATTGAGGGCAGTTGGGTGTATTCGTGCCGCAGCCAAGGGTTAAAGAATGAGTAACGGCGTTTCCATACTCGCCATCGGCGATGTCCATCTCGGTACGGCCTGCTCGGGTGTGCCGGACTGGATCGAGTCCCAAGGCGTGAATCCAAGCGAGATTACGCCCGCGGCCGCGCTCCGGCTCGCGGTGGATCTGGCCATCGAGAACCGCTTCGACGCGGTGTTGTTCGCGGGCGACGTGGTGGAAAGCACCAACGCTCGTTTCGAGGCGATGGCGCCGCTCGAAGATTGCATCCGGCGGTTGATCGACGCGGGCATCGAAGTCGTCGCGGTGGCCGGCAACCACGATGTCGAGGCCTTGCCGCGGCTGGCGGCCCTGATCGACGGGTTCACGGTCCTGGGCGCCGGCGGCCGCTGGGAAGCCCGGACGATATCCGACGGCGAGGTCCCCGTGGTGCAGGTGGTGGGCTGGTCGTTCGGCCAGGAGCGCGTGCGCCAGAGTCCAGTGGCGGAGTTGTTGAAGCGGCCGTTACCGGCGCTGTCGCGTCCGGTGCCGCGCATCGGCCTGCTGCACGCGGACCTGGGCGCCACCCGTGGCTCCTACGCGCCGGTCAGGCAGACGGAACTGGACGACACCGGCTACGACGCGTGGCTCCTGGGCCACATTCACAAGCCGTCCCTTGATAAACTGACCGCATCGAAGGGGACCCGGCCGTGTGGCTATCTCGGATCGCTGGTGGGACTCGACCCGTCGGAAACAGGACCTCACGGCCCCTGGTTCCTGAAGATTGCCCGTAACGGCGCCATCGAACTTGGGCTCATCCCCTTCGCGCCGCTGCGATGGGAGCAGGTGACCATCCGGGTGGACGGACTCGAACACGTGGACGACGTCGGCGACAGGCTGCTGAGCGAAGCGGAGCGCATCGTTCAGCGCCTCGCCGGGGTTGCCCCGCTGCCTCGGGCGCTCGGGTTGCGCGTGCGGCTCGCCGGGGCCAGCGGCTGTTACGAAGATATCCGGCAGTGGATCGCCGGCGGCGAGTGGAGCACCATGGGCCGCGTCGTCGACCGCACCGCGGTCTTCTTCAACAAGGTGGTGGACGCCATGGAGTTGCGCCTGGATCTGACGCAAATCGCCACCGGCGACGATCCCGCCGCCCTGATGGCGCAACGGCTGCTGATGCTGTCGCGCGACGACGAGCGCTCGCGGGCGTTCCTGGAGGCGGCGCGCGCGGAGCTCGCGGAAGTGGCCCGGGAGGACGTCTGGGGTCCCGTTCAGGAACATCGCAGCGCCGTGGACCCGTTGTCGGACAACGCCCTGCGCGAGGTACTCTTCAAGGCCGGCAAGGCAGCCCTGAACGCCATGCTTGCCGACCGCGACCGAGGCAGCGCGACATGAAGCTCAAACGTCTCGCCATCAACCGCCTGCCGGGCATCAACCAACCCTTCGAGATCGAAGCGGCGGGTGCGGGTTTCCACGTCGTGTTCGGACCCAACGGGGTGGGCAAGTCGAGCATCTGCCGCGCCCTCGAAAGTGTCTATTGGGAAGACCGCTACCCCTCTCCGCTCACTTCGGTTAACGCCGAATTCGAAATGGAGGGGGAATTGTGGTGGGGCCAGCGCGACGGAAACCGCGCGGCCTGGCGGCGGGAGAACGGCACGCACGGTTCCCCGAACCTGCCCCCGTCCCACAATCGCCGCTGTTTCTTTCTGCGCCTGCGCGATCTCATCGATCCGTCTCGGGACGGCACCGCCGACATCGCCTCGGAGATCCGGAGGCAGATGTCCGGCGGATTCGATCTGGACAAGATCGGTTCGGATCTGTTTTCCGGCGTGTCCCGCCAGGCCGGCCGCCGGCAACGCCGGGATTTCAACAACGCGTCCGACGAGGTGCAGAAGGCGGTGGTCCAGCAGACCGACCTCCAACGGCGCGCGGATGAGCTTGAAACCCTCAAGGAACAACTCGAACAGGCCGATGCCGCCGCGCGCCGGCTGGTGCTGGTGGAGCGCGCCATCGGACTTGCGCGCCGGCGGCAGGAGCTGGCCGGGATCGTGGAGCGGATCGATGCGCTGCCCGAGGCGCTGGCAACGCTCACCGGCAAGGAAGTCGAGGAGGTCGAGCGCTACCAGCATCAGGCCGACACATTGGCGGAACGGACACGCTCGCTGGAACAGCAATTGCACAAGGCGCGCGAAGCCCGGCAGCAGGCCGCCCTGGACGAGCCGGTGGAACCGTCCAGTCTGGCGGCCTGGCGCGAGAATGCCGACGAATTGAGCCGCATCGAGCTGGAGCTGGACACCTCCAGGACCGAACGGAACGCCACCCGAAGGAAACTTGCCGCGGCGCTGCATGAGGTCGGCGACCACGACGCCCACCTAGTGGACCAGACCACTCTGACCCTGGCCGAGCACGGCGAATTGTTCGCGTTTCTGCGTTCGAGCCAGGAACACACGGTACAGGTCCATACGCTGCGGGAACGGCTGCGCCAACTCGACCGCCTCGAACTGCCCGAGGAAGCCGAGCGGGACCTGGAGAGGTTGCGCGCCGGGGCGGAAGCCCTGCGCGGGTGGTTGCGCGCGCCGGAGCCCGAGGACGTGGCGTCCAGGGTCCGCGGCCGTTGGCGCTGGCTGCTCTTCGCCGGCGTGATGATACTGTTGGGTACGGTCACATCCTTTTTGGGAGGGGGTCTGCCGGGCGGCTCCATGTGGGTTCCCATCGCCGGGTTGTTGGGAGGCTTGGGTATCGGCGCGACGCTGGCGTTGCTGCTGCTGGGTGACCGGCAACATGTCGACGTGGACCGGCAGGCCGCGCAGGCCGCCTTCGAGGAACTGGGCCTGGACCCCCCTGATGAATGGGATCTCCCGTCGGTGGGGTCGCACCTGCACAGGTTGGAGCGCGTGACCGCGGACATGGAGGCCGCCATCGAGCAGGCGCGCGACCGCAGCCTGCAACGGCGGAGGCTGGAGAACGAGTTGGCGGGGCTGTCCGAACCGGAGGCCGCGCTGGACGCCCGCAGGAAGGAAATCGGAGAAAGACTGGGCCTGGAAACCATTCCGCCGGACGCGGAACTGGTGGACTTCGCCCGCGCCCTGGACCACCTTCGCGTGGCCCGGCGCGACGACGAGGCCGCGGCGGGCCGCGTGGAAGGCCTCGAAGAGAAGTATGCCGCCCTGTTGTCCAGCCTGGCCGACATTCTGGAGGCGCACGGCGAGTCGAAGCCCGACGATGCGGCCACGGCCAAGGCGCGCATCCACCACGTCGCCGACCGGAGTTCCCGGCTGGAACAGGCGCTCTCCGACGAGCGCAGCATGACGGCTCAGATCGAGGAGATCGCGGTGGACCGCGAGGCCACGGTCAAGTCCGTCAGGCGCATCTATGCGGACGCGTCGCTGAGCGAAGGCGACATGAAGGGCCTTGTGGCGCTGATTCATTCATTGGAGCCCTACCGGGACCTGGTCAACGAAAGGACGGGACTCGAAGGCCAGATCGGCCTGGATCAAACGGAGCTAGCCAAGGTTGGGGCGGAGAAACTGGCCGAAGCCGACGCCCTGTCCCTCGAACAGCTCAAGGGCGATCTGTCGCGCGCGGAGGCGCGCGCCGGTGAATTGCGGAACGAGATCGCCGAAATCACCACGCGGACGGACGCGGCCAGGAACGGCAACGGCACACAGGGGCTCATCACCGTTCGTGAAGAGACGCGCGCGAAACTGCGGGACCTGCGCGACGACGCGGTGTACGCCAGGGCGGGGCGCTTCCTCATCGGCGCGGTGGAACGGGAGTTCGAACATACCCGGATGCCCCGGGTGCTGGAACGCGCGCGGGACCATTTCTTCGCGTTCACCCACCACGGCTACAAGCTGGAGTTGGGCAAAGACAACGGTTCTCCGCGGCTCTTTGCCCGCGAGGCGCGCAGCAGTGAAATGCGGGAGATCGACGAGTTGTCGGACGGGACCCGGGTGCAGTTACTGCTGGCGGCGCGCATCGCGTTTGCCGAGGAGGTGGAACAGAACAAGACAATGCCGCTGTTTCTCGACGAAGCCCTGGATCAGAGCGACCCCCGCCGCTTCGAAGCCGTGGTGCGGAGCCTCGGGCGCGTGGCGCGGGAACAGGACCGGCAGATCTTTTATCTCACCAGCGATCCCATGGACGTGGATCGAATCCGGGACGCCCTCGGCCGGGAGGAGTGCGAGCTTGCGGCCGGGATCGACCTGGGCCTCATACGCACGCAGACGGCCAGCGCGGGTGGGGCGCGGGCGCTTCGGGTCGAACTTGGACCGCCGGTGCCCGTCCCCGACGGCCTGTCGTCCGAGGAATACGGAGCGGCCCTGGACGTGCCGGCATTGCGCCCCGAACTCGGCTACGCGGAGCAGCACTTCTTCTACCTTCTGTGGGACGCCCCGGACCTGCTGCACGATTTTCTGTTGAACGGGATCGAGCGGGCTGGACAGTGGCGAACGGTAGTGGACAGCCCGCTCGCCGAGCGTCTGGGCTCACGCTCGGTTTCGCTGGCGGACATCACCGCCAGGCTGGACCTCCTCGAGACCTTCTGCGAGCTATGGATGCAAGGGAAGAACCGGCCCGTGGACCGCGCCGTCCTTGAGGAAAGCGACGCCCTGACCGAGCGCTTCCTCGAGGACGTCACGGTCATCGCGCAGGGCCTGAACGGCGACCCAAGGCGCCTTGTGGACGCCCTCGACAACAACGACGATCCGCGCCTGCGCGGTTTCCGAAAGAGCAACATCGAGAAGCTCCGGAATCACCTCACCGAAAGCGGTCACCTCGATGACCGCCCCGTCCTCACCGAGGACAAACTTCGCCTCGACGCACAAACCACCCCCGCAGCCACAAGCCTGCCCGACGGCGTCGCCAACGACTGCCTCCGACGCTGGTGGGCATGGGCCCAGAGATCCTCGGCCAGCTCCTGAGAAGGGAGCGTGTTGGTTGATCTATGGTCGCACCCGAGCCGGGCGGGCCGTTCATGTTGTTTGCACATCAGGCCGGCCGACCCTTATCATCATTACAGTTTACGAACCGAAGTTGCCCAAGTGGCTCACTCCCACGCAGAGGAGGCCATCGCCATGAAGTGCAGTATCGAAGGATGCCCAGGAGAGTACGGTACGGGGACAGCCATGCACACCGTACGGTACCGTGGTCAAGTGATCGTTATCGATCATGTTCCGGCCGAGGTCTGTGCCGTGTGCGGAGACGTGCTTCTAAGGCCGGAGACGGTTCGCAGGATAGAAGTCCTGCTTGAGGGGCAGAATCAGCCAGCCAGTACAGTGCCGCTCTACGAGTACGCGTGACCAATACCCGCCACACGGACATCACAGGGGACCTTGCCTCTGCCCTCCTCCCACGCACCCTCAACTCCCCCTACCCGGCACCTGATTCTTGTGGGACAGCAGTGAAAGCAATATAGCAACAACAAGCAGTTGCCTGGTGGGCTGCTTGTGGACGATGCCAAGCCCGTCCTACTGAAAATCCCGGCTCTTCCTCCTCACCGGCTCCGCGCCTATCTCCGGCTGCCATACCGACTCCACGACGATGTGGACCACGGTGGACTCGTTCTGCAGGGGGCCGCTGACGCCCATGAAGGAGAGGGTCTTGACGGCGACCCGGAACCGTTCATAGACGTCGCGCCACACGATGACGTTGACGAAGCCGGTTTCGTCTTCGAGGGTCATGAAGATGACGCCCCGGGCGGTCTTGGGGCGCTGGCGGCAGATGACGATGCCGGCGTAGTCCACGCGGCGGCCGTGTGGCATGCGCTGCACGGCGGCGGCGTCGGGAAGGCCCTGGGCGGCGATCCGCGGGCGCAGGTGGGCCAGGGGGTGGCCCCGGGGGCTGTGATCGGCGGTGCGGTAGTCCCAGACGATGGACTCGAGGCCGCTCAGGGGCTCGAACGGGACCCGCGCTGCGGGGGTTTCGAGGGACAGGGCGTCTCCCGCCGCCGCCTGGAGTCCCTGGACCTGCCACAGGGCCTGGCGCCGCCGGGAGGTGCGCGGGGTGAACGCGCCGGCTTGGGCCAGGCGGTCGAGGAGGTCCTGCCGCAGCCCAGTGCGGGAAGCGAGATCGGCCAGGGAACGGAACGGGGCGGCGCGCCGGGCACTCTCGATGCGCAGCCAGTCGGCTTCCCCGAGCCCTTTCACGTAGCGCAGGCCCATGCGCAGGGCGTGGAACGGGGCGGCGCCGGCCCGCGCGCCGGACTGGGCCTGGCTCCCTGCCTGCCTTTCCAGGGTGCAGTCCCAGTCGCTGTGGCGGACGTCCACCGGCAGCACGCGGACCCCGTGGCGCTTGGCGTCGTCCACGATGGTGGCCGGGGCGTAGAAGCCCATGGGCTGAGCGTTGAGCAGCGCGCAGGCAAAGGCCGTGGGATAGTGGCGCTTGAGCCATGACGAGGCGTAGGCGATGTAGGCAAAGCTGGCCGCATGGCTTTCGGGGAAACCGTAATCGCCGAAGCCGCGGATCTGCTCGAACACCTGGGTGGCGAAGTCCGTGCGGATGCCCTTGGCCTCCATGCGCGAGATGAACCGCTCCCGGTGCCGCTCGATCCTCCCCGATCTCCTCCAGGCGGCCATGTCGCGCCGGAGCTGGTCCGCCTCCCCGGGCGTGTAGTCCGCGGCCACCACGGCCAGCCGCATGACCTGTTCCTGGAACAACGGGATGCCGAGGGTCTTCTTGAGGATGGGCTCCAGGGAAGGGTGAGGATAGGTGACCTCCTCCTCCCCGTTCCGGCGGCGCAGATAGGGGTGCACCATGCCTCCCACGATGGGACCCGGCCGGACGATGCTGACCTCGATGACCAGATCGTAGTACTCCCGGGGCTTGAGCCGGGGCAGCATGGACATCTGCGCGCGGCTCTCGATCTGGAAGACCCCCACGGTATCGGCCTCGCGGATCATGGCGTAGGTGGCGGGATCGTCCCCGGGAATCGTGGCCATGGAAAAGCTCCGGCCCCAGTGTTTCCGGATGAGGCGGAAGGACCTGTCCACCACGGTCAGCATGCCGAGCCCCAGCAGGTCCACCTTGAAGAGCTTGAGGCTTTCCAGGTCCTCCTTGTCCCACTGGATCACCGTGCGGTCGCGCATGGCGCCGTTCTCGATGGGGACCAGGTCCCGCACCGGCTTGTGGCCGAGCAGGAATCCGCCGGGATGGATGGACAGGTGGCGGGGAAAATCCTGGATCTCCGCCGCCAGCCTCAGCAACTCCCCGTGCGCGCCCGGGTCGAGGCCGGCGCTCTGGAGCACTTGCGGGTCCGGGCGCTCGTATTGGCCGAGCAGCCGGGTGACGCGGTGGAGGGCGGTTTCCGTCAGCCCCAGGACCTTGCCCACGTCCCGGACCGCGGAACGCCCGCGGTAGCGGATGAAGTTGGCCACCATGGCCGCGTGGGTGCGGCCGTGCTTGCGGTAGAGGTACTGGATAACCTCCTCCCGGCGGTTGTGCTCGATGTCGAGATCGATGTCGGGCGGCTCGGCCCGCTCCCGTGAGATGAACCGCTCGAACAGCAGGTCCATGCGCACCGGGTCGATGACGGTGATGCCGAGGCAGTAGCACACCGCGGAATTGGCCGCGGAGCCGCGTCCCTGGCAGAGGATACCCTTCTGCCGGCAGAACCGGACCAGGTCCCACATGGTGAGGAAGTAGCCTTCGTAGTCGAGATCTCCGATGACCTGCAGCTCGCGCTCGAGTTGTGCACGGATGTCTTCGGGGACGATGCCGTGGTAACGCTCCCCGGCTCCCCGGAAGGTGAGATCCCGGAGCCGCTCCCTTGAGGTCTTGCCGCCCGGCAGATCCTCGGAGGGGTAGCGGTAGTGGATCTCGTCCAGGGAGAAACCGCAGCGGGCGGCCGCTTCCAGGGTGCGGGCGACCGAGTCCAGGTCGTCCCTGAAAAGAGCCGCAAACGTGGAAGGGGACTTGAGGTCGTGCTCCGCGTTGGGCTTGATCAGCCGGCCGGCGGCGGCGAGCGGAACCCCGTGGCGGATGCAGGTGAGGACATCCTGGAGCCGGCGTCGGGAGGCGTCGTGATAGAGCACCTCGGTGGCGGCCGCCGTGGGGATGCCGTAGCGCCGCGCCCGCTCCCGCAGCCGGCGCTCCTGCGGCGCCTCTTCCGCCCGGCGGTGGCGGGTCACCAGCGCGTAGAGCCGGTCGCCGAAAGCGTCCCGGAGGTCCCGGGCGACGAACGCCGGTTCCGGTTCCCGCACCAGCAGGCTCTCCTCTCCGCCCCACAGGGCCAGAAGCCCGCGGGCGTGGGCGCAGACCTCGCGCCATTCCACCACGCTCCGTCCCTTGGGCGAGCGCAGGCGGCCGGCGGAGATGAGCCGGCAGAGGTGAGCGTAGCCGGTGCCGTCGGCGGCGAGCAGCAGGATGGAAGAGCCGTCGGCGACGGTCATGCGGGCGCCGACGACCAGATGAAGGCCCAGCTCCCGGGCTTTCACGTGGGCGCGCACGACGCCGTAGACGCCGTCCCGGTCGGTGAGGCCAAGCGATCCGATTCCCAGCTCCGCCGCCCGCTCCAGCAGCTCCTCGGGATGGCTCGCCCCCTCCAGGAACGAGTAGTGGCTCTTGCAGTAAAGGGGCGCGTAGGACAGCGCTCGGGACCGTGCGCCGCCCCCCTTGCCGGTAGCCATGGTTCCCTACTCCACCTTCCCGTGCAGGAACCAGCCGCGCCGCTTGGAGTCATAGTAGATCCACAGCCACGGGCCCTCGCCGTCACGGATGAAGTGGTACTCGCGGTGCACGCCGGCGCCGGACCCCCACCATCCTCCGGAGATGATGTAGGGGCCGGTCGAAGACGTCATTCCCGCGAAAGTTTGCCCTCGATCCCGATCGGGGGCGGGAATGACGGATTCCCGCCTTTGCGGGGATGACGGAGAGAGGTGTGGGGATGACGATGCGGGTGTTGCCGTTCCCGTATCCATGTGGAGTCTTGACGCAGTCTTGTTCGGGAGCCGGAGGGGCTTGGGGAAGAAACGCCGCACCAGTGGGCGTAGCCGGACCCGTCGCGGCCTCGGTGCCGGCACGTCTTCCATGGGCTCCCAGGTGAAGCGCGCCTCCGGAAGATGCCCGGCACGGGGCCGCGCCCGCAGCAGCGCGCCGTCGCCGAACCGGGCGCGTAGCCGCGCCAGTGCACGGTTGGCCGCGTCGCGGTCGCGGGCGGAGGCGTCGTGGAAAAGCTCTCCCTGCCGGATGTCCGGCGAAGCTCCCCGGAGCTCCATGAGGATTTCCGTCACCCCGGCCGGTAGCTCCGTGGCCTCCAGGCGCAGCCGCAAGAGGTCCAGGATCTGCGTCCGGTCGAGGATGGGCCGGGCTGGCCGCAGGGTCTCGGCCTTCTCCGATTTGTCGTCCAGGCGAAGTTGGAGGAGGAGGGCGGTCATTACCTCGTGGCGCTGCTCCAGCGCTTCAAGCAAAGGCTCCAGCATCTCCTCCACGAGCACCGCCAGGCGCTGGCGGTCGCTCTCCGGGTAGTCCAGGAAGACCCCCGCGGCAGTGGGCTCGGACGGCGTCTCCGGATGGAGCGGGCTCCACAGTTCGCCCGCGGCCAGCCGGTGGAGACGCTGGGCTTCCCGTCCCAGCCGCGAGCGCACCTGGGACGCGGGCAGGTCCAGGAAGCCGCCCAGGGTGTGGATGCCGAGACGGGCCAGGAGGTCGCGGACCTTGGGGGCGAGGTCGAGACTTTCGATCCGGACGTCGCGGACATGTTTGTGCTCTTCCTCGGGCGTGCGGAAGACCACGACCCGGTCGCTGGATCTGGCCGCGGCATAGCTGCCGAAACGCGAGAACCCTACGGCCACGGTGTTGCGAAGGCCGGCGCCGTCGAGGTCGCCGTGGATGAGCCCGGCCCATTCCTCCAGGCGGGGATGGAGCAGGGAAAGCCCCGAGGCCCCGAGCCAGAACACACCGGGCTCGTCCCGGGAGGGCTCCACCTCGGCGGCGAAACGCCGCAGGCGTGGAACCAGGCCGGCCACGGCCTTGTCGATGGCCGAGGGGGCAATGACGTCCGCCCGGAGATGACGCGAGAGCGCGAGCCCCGCGCCATAGCTCATGCCCGGGAGGATGCACATGGCCCGCGCCCGCCGGTTTACCCAGAGGATGGTCCCCTGGGCCTTGTCCCGGTCCACCACCGCGGCGGGATGGTCTTTCCAGTCCGGATGGTCCCGGAGCAGCAGTTGCAGGGGAAAGGCCGCAACGTCAACACAGGCCATCCGTTCCACGGCACGACTCCATGTGGCTCCAACCCGGAGCCCCCCGCTTGTCCTTGACCATGCGGATTTCCCAGTCGAAGCGGCTGAAGGCCGTCCTCGTGATACTGCCCTCGCCGTGAAGCGACACCAGGGGCCCCAGCGAGGGAGCGCCCCGCTTCTTGCGGGTGAGGCAGAGGAGCGCCGTGTGGTGCTTCCGGGCCAGAGCCGCCAGGCGGCTCTGGGCCGCCATGTGCATCCGCGCCTCGGCCTTCAGGTCCAGCACCACCAGCCCGAACGCGCCGGAACGCAGCAACTGGTCGGCCGCGCGGGACGCGGCAAGGGCGTCGGGGACCCGGACCACCGGCAGGGCCTCGAGGTCGATGCCCCACTCGGCGAAATCCGGCGGGAAGAAGATCGAGTTGCCGAAGCCGATCCACGCCGCGGGCTCTCCCCGCTGCTGGGCCTGGAGGATGAGGGCGGCCGCGGCGGTGAGGGAAGGGGCCGCGCCCGAGTCCGACATTTCGGTGAGTCGTCCGGCCAGGGAGGACAGGTTCCAGGCCCTCGGGGTCTCGCGGACAGGCCGGCGGCGGGGCGCCGCGGGGGCGGCGCCCGAAGCCGGTATGGCGTCGTGAGTCTTTTCGGCGAAAACGTCCATGAAAGCGCTCCGTGTCCTGCGAAAGGCAAAGGATCGGACGCCGGGAACACGTTGCCCCGGATGCCGCGCCCATGCGATCCTTCGGGTCTATCCTTCCAGATAGCGTCTCACCTCCACCACCTTGCCCAGGACGGTGCACTCATCGGCCCTGGGAACGATGGTTGCGAAAGCCGGGTTCTCCGGATGCAGCTCGATCCGGCTCTGGCGCAGGCGTAGCCTCTTGATGGTGGCCTCGTCGCCCACCAGGGCCACGACGATGTCCCCCGAGGCGGCTTCCGCCTGCTGCCTCACGACGACGATGTCGCCGGGAAGGATGCCCGCTCCGGTCATGCTTTCTCCCTGGACCCGGAGCCCGAACACTTCCTCCGAGCCCCGTGACTGGACCGGGATGTAGCCTTCGCATTCCTCGATGGCCGCCCGCAGACCGCCGGCCTGCACCCGCCCCAGCAACGGTACCAACAGCGTCCCGGGCTCCCGGGGCAGTCGGTAGCCCCTGGATTTCCCGTGCGCCTTGACCAGCCGCCCCTCGGCCACCAGCCGCTCCAGGTGCTGCCGGGCTGTCTGCACCGCCCTGAATCGGAACGCCTCCTGGACCTCCCGAACCGTGGGAGGAAGCTCCTCCAGGGTCCGCCTGCGCACGAACCGGTAAACCTTGTCCCGGGTCTCCCCCGGTGGAGTGAAGGGTGTCATGAGGATGCGCATACCAGACTTTTGTCTGGTATGCAAGACAAATCAGATCATGCTTGATCTGGCGAAGTTTACCCGCGAGTGCTTCGCGGACCTTGGCGGCATGATTGAACGTCTGGAATACGCCTTAACTCCGCCGCCTCCCTGTCCTACAAACCAGGACCACCTCACCCCCCTAGAAATGGAGCGCTGCTACAGCACGTCCGTCCGATGCGTGGTCTGTAGGTCGCCCTCGACAAACAGCCCGAGTTGGGATGAGACCGCCGGTATTTGTCGAACACCGATGAAGGCCTACGCGGCAGCGATTCTTCTCACCTTTATTTTCTGTTCCAGGTGCCGTGACCCTGCGAGGTCGAAGGCCAACTGCATGGCGAGCCAGGTTTCAGGCGTGGAGCCAAACGCCTTCGACAGGCGGTAGGCCATCTCAATCGAGACGGATGCCTTTTCGTTGACCAAATTGGAAAGAGTCTGACGTCCGATACCGAGCCGCTTTGCGCCTTCGGTCACGGACAAACCCAGCGGTTTCAGGCAGTCTTCACGCACGATGGCGCCGGGGTGTACAGGATTGTTCATTGCCACGAGAGCACCTCTTAATGGTAATCCAGATAATCGACATCTACGGCGTGGCCATCTTCGAACCGAAACGTCACCCGCCAGTTCCCCGAGACGAACACCGCATGGTGTCTCCGCATGCGGCCCTTGAGGGGGTGCAGTCGAAAGCCTGGCATATCCATTCCCTCCGGACGAGTGGAGTGGTCTAGGGCCGTCAGGATGCGCAAGAGTTTTTGCACATGCTCCTGAGCCACCTTCGGCGAACGGCCCTGCTCATAGAGATCTCTCAAGCCACGATGCCGAAAGGCCCTGATCGCTTTTCAGGTGTATGGTGTCCATCGACATAGGTCAATAACAAGGAAGAGGCGTCCACGATGGAGCCCCTTGTCTCGCTATCGAGCCGACCCCAGCTCATCAGCGTCTCCATGCCTCTAGCCTTGCTGCTAGCAGGCCGTGGAAAAACGCCTAGATTTGAGCGTTTGTGAGAGAATCGATGGAAAAGCCGGCTTCAGGGCGTGAAGCAGAACTTGTTTCGCGGGCCATTTCAGGCCAACGAAGCCGGCGCAGACGCCCGGAGGCCATGGACGCATGCTCAACCTCCGACTCCCAGGGTACGCAGTCGCACCAGGTTGTAGACGGCGAAGGTGAGGGTGAACTGGAAGTCGACCTTGGGCAGGCCCCGGTGCTTGAGTTTGCGCATGCCTCCGATGGTCTTGGCCCAGCCGATGCCTTCCTCGATCCGTTTGCGGATGCGCTGGCTCACCGCGTAACCACGGTGACGGGTGGTGCGCCGGTCAATGGCGGAACGCTGGCGGGTGTCGTTCTGGGCCACATGCGGACTGACGTTGGCGCAGCGCAGTCCCTCCACAAAGTCTTTTGTATCGTATCCCTTGTCCGCCCCGAGGGTGAGCCGATCGGCGCCGGGACGCGCGGCAATCATCGCCAAGCCCGCCTCGCGCTCAGCCCGGCCGCCGGCTTCGGTGGTACGGGTATCGACGATCAGTCCATGGCGGTTATCCATCAACGCATGGCCCAGGTAGCGCAGCTTCGCTTCCCGTCCCTGGCCCTTGCGGTACAGCCGTGCCTGCGGATCGGTGCTCGACTGGTGGGTCGCATTGCTGCGCTTCTCGCCGTGGAAGTCCGCCTCCGCATTGCGTCCGCCGCCACCAAGCCGTCCGCCTCCGTCTTTCGGCCGGAACGACTTCATCGACGCCCACGCCTCCAGCAACGTCCCGTCCACGCTGAAGTGTTCATCCGACAAAAGGCGTCCTTCGCGGGCCTGGCCCAGTATCTGCCCGAAAAAGGCCCGCGCCATGTCCGACCCGATCAACCGCTGTCGGTTCTTGGTGAACGTCGAGTGGCCCCACACCGGATCGTCCATCGACAGTCCCACAAACCACCGGAACAGCAAGTTGTAGTCCAGTTGCTCCACCAACAACCGTTCGCTACGGATCGAGTAAAGCACCTGAAGCAGCAACGCACGCAGCAACTGCTCCGGCGCTATCGAAGGCCGCCCCGTGTGCGAGTACATCTCCTCAAACTCCCGCGTCAGTCCTTCAAGCGCACGGTTCACCATCTTCCGTATCGCTCGCAATGGATGGTCCGCCCGCACCCGCGCCTCCAGCGACACATAGCTGAACATCCCTTCCTGGCGCGGATCCGTTCCTCTCATCCCTTACTCCCGGTCGATACCAATATGTTATTTACTGTTATCCGCGTCAGGCCAAGTTTTTCAACAACCTGCTAATGGACTTTTTTCGCAGAAAAGAACGTCGTGGCTGAAAAACTTGATCTCTTAAAAGCCGAGCAGCCATTCGGGCGGTTGACGTGGCGGATATGCTCGGGACGACTCCTGAAACATTCTCTCGGTGGAATCGAGGGCGCGCCTATCCCAGGCCGGTCAAGGAGAACCTTCTTGTTGACCTAGAGTATATAGTGAAGCGACTTTCGGAATTCTGTTCCGACCCGAAAACGGCACGAGCACGGTTGTATTCTCGGCACAGGTACTTCAACGGCCTTCGACCTGCTGATTTGATTCAGGAAGGGCGAATTGACGAAGTCCTGGAGGCCATTCAGGCTATGGCTGATCCAACGTACACGTAGCCTTGGAGCGGTCCGCAGATGTTGCAGCCCGACCCGGGTTTACTCGAACATCTAGACCGTTGCGGCCAAACCGCGGTCGAGGGAATTGTCCATCGAGTGGTGTGGGCTAACAAGAGCCCGGTCCACGGTAGTAATGGGGCGCGCGGTCGTTGGAACAGTCCCGATTGTCAGTTTGAGGTCGTCAATACGTGATTTGAAGCGGAAGGGGCCAGCGCAGAATTCGAAGCGTTCTGGTCGCTGTTCGTGCAGACACCTGACCGGCAGGTACTAAACTGGAAACTGAGAGTTCGATTGAAGCGTCTCGTGGAGTTGATTTTCGAGGAGCTTGAACACCTCGGGATAAGACAGGTAGACTATCAAAGCCGAGATTATTCACGCACCCAAGACATTGTTGACGGTCTGACTTATTTGGGATATGACGGCCTAATCGTGCCGTCTGCACTATACGACTGGACGAATCTTATTATTTTCGTGCAGAATCTGGATAACGGTTGTTTCTTGGAAGAAGATGAGCCGAGTGAGTTTCGTTGGTCAGCGTAGACCGTCTCTATCTCCAAGGGGACATCGCATCTAGCTGATGTGTGTATGATCTCGCGGTAGTCAGCAGAGCGCGTAGTTGGGATGAGGGATTTGGGTGATGACGGTTTGACTAGGCGGATATTACCTGATGATGCCGAGGAGAAGCAACGAGACTTGTCGGTAACGCAGTAGAACCGGAAGGGATTGACTCCATGGTCGAACAGGATTTGCACGATAAGGTTCTCGGCAAGAAGATGCCCGACTACCGCAAGGCGTACAGCGATCGAGCTGCTTGGCTCATGGCCTACATGTCGGAATTGGCCTATCTGAAGTTCGACAAATCCGCCTTCGAGGGAGAGGCCGTTCTTAAGCTCGTCCAACGTGCCCTGAGAGGACTGCCGAAGAGCTCTGACGCGAAGATACTCGGAGCCATCACGAAGGCCTGCGGACAAGATTACGAAGCTGAAGAGGCCAGACTGAGTAGTCGGTTGAAGAAGATCGGCTGGACCTTGGCGAAAACTATCAGCGTAAACGCCACCCAAGCCTTTGTAGCCTACAGTACGGATCACGCCGTCCTAGCATTCCGGGGAACGGAATCAACATCCATACGTGATATCAGGGCTGATCTGAAATCCTATAAGGCGCGGAGCCGAACTGGCGGACACGTCCATGCCGGTTTCCAGGGCCAGTACAATGATGTCGAGGATGCGATTGAGGCGGCGCTGGATATGGAAGGGGTTGCGAACAAGCCCCTTTTCATTACGGGCCACAGCCTCGGCGGGGCAGTAGCGACCATTGCCACCAGACGCCTGAGCGCGGAGCGACAGATTGCCGCCTGCTACACCTACGGGTCGCCCCGGAGCGGGAGCGAGGCGTGGCTTGGGCAAATCAAGAGTCCGGTCTACAGGATCGTGAACTCGGCCGACGTCGTCCCGATGGTCCCTTTAACCGGCACGGCGATAGCCCTCCTGACAAAGGGGCTTCGCGCGTTAGGGCGCCTTGCCCCTTTCCTTACCTTCCTCGTATGGATCGGCAACATGCTCGAACGGTACTTCTCCGGCTACGAACACGGCGGCAACATGCGATTTATCACCAACTGCAAGGACGGCGACTTCTCCAGGGCTACCCTGCTCTACACGGTCGGTTGGGGCAGACGGGTTCGGGCGATCTTCAATGGGACGAACAAATGGGGTAGCCTCCTCAGCGATCACAGCATCGCTACCTACCAAACGAAACTGCTCCACATCGCCCTCAAGAGAAGCACCTAAATCACCACATCCAGTTTCACAGCTGATACGAGCCGTAAATCACGACGGCCACTGGACCGCCCCCGCACGACGAGGGCGATCAGCGCGCTGATCGCCGAATGGTCCGGGACGGGTCGAGGACTATTGTCCGGGGGCCCCTTATCCTTCGGTGCTGAGGGTCGCTGGTACTGTTGGGCATCACCGGCGTAGGTTCCAATCGCGATGACCCTCGAAGTCTCCGCTCCTGAGGGCACGGTGCGCAGTGGAAAGGGGGGATCGATCGTTAGAGGTCTGGGAGGTAGTACGCAACGAGAAGCCTCATCAGGAGTTCTCCACGGAGAGCTAACCGATCGACGTCTTCCGTTGACATCGCGGCGAAGTCGGTAGGGTAATCTCGAACCTCATCCCTTCTAGGAAGACCTGCTGGTACCCAGGGCAAGGCATTGTCCTGCTGCCCGAGATAGCATAACGCGAAGCCGGAGATTTCCCCGGCGTCGGCAAGGTGGTGTAGGCGTTTTCGGGTGGCGTCTTGGACCTTGCGAAAGACCGTGAGGAACGATCTGTATATCCGGGTGTGCAAACGTGTCGGGTAGCTGTCATCATCGAATAGACCAGCACCCGCGTCGCAGCAAATAATGTAGTCGGGGTCGAAGACGTTAGTGGTGACCGAAGGTGTCCGGCCCGGCTCCATCGGATTCACGCCGAGGTTCTCAAAGACCCCACCGTCGGTAAGCAGAACGCGCGCGGCATCGGTGCTGGACCCGTTCTTCGTGAAGCGGTACTCGCGCTCGAGTGCCGGGAAGAGTGCCGGGTACGCCGCCGAGGCAGCCACGGCGTCTGCAACCAGAGCGTCTTCGGGGGGAATCGTGCCGAATCGCCAGCAGCCGCTTTGGCTGCTTCCGAACCGAAATGCGGAGCCGGTTCGTAGTTCTGTGGCATTGATGACCGTATGGAGTGAATGTCGGGCGACGTCGCGTACGATGGTGTCACCGAATTGGGAGGTGGCAATGATGTCGCGAAACGCCTCCGTGCGGCTGAACGTGCGGGTCGGCGGCGGGCCTTGGCGATGAGCCACAACCGGTCTCACGACGGCGTGAAGTAGCCGAAGGAACGTGCGAGATAGGAAAGACGCGGTCGCCCTGACATGGCGTCGCAGGATCTTCCCAATTGAAACCAGCTTGAACACCTCGCGGAAGATATCCCGTTTGAATCCTCGATGAAGAAGCTCTACAACACGCGCGTCAAACTCCCGAAACGAGTCGCAAGAATAGGCGTACATGGCCGCGATTATAGACCCGCCGGAGACGCTCGAAATTACCTGAACACGGCTGAGTAGATCGAGGTCGTGCAGGGCGCGCAGGCACCCGAGGTGGAACGCGATGGCGCGCGAGCCTCCGCCTGAGAGGGCAGTTCCGATGTTGCGCGGTTTCTTTGGCTTTGGCCCAAGGGACGCGGTTGCAGCCGCGCTTGGTTGGATGCGGATGAGCGTTTCGCCGACTAGTTTTGTTCTGAAGGCATACGCGCCCAGTCTTGGGTCATCCGGGTCACCAGAGAGGATCAAAACAAGGCAAGTTCGACGGGTCGAACCCGGGTTGGCGAGAAGCTGTATGACAGCGCCGATGTCGACGCGACTTGGATGGGGTGCTGACGTTGGGTGGGTGTGCCAACTACCGAGGCAGTCTACAGATCCACGGAACCTGCGTTGCCTTTCTTGGGCAACGGTTTCCATGCCGTCCGTGCCGCAGGTGAAATGATCCCCAGCTGCCTCGCTGTCGGGTGGCGGTCCCTCGACATCTGTTACCCAGAGAACGGTCGCGGCTTCGTTGAGCTCGCCGAAGACGAGGCCGCCCGTCTCGACTGTTGAGCCGACCGTACGTGCGGAACGCCTAGCCCATCCTCGCATTTCCCGCGCGGCCAGTGAAGATACCCTGACGGAGTAGCCCCGCCCCTCATCCCTCAGGGTGTGGTCCGGAGGCCACGCGAAACCACGTAACGCTCCCGATTCTTCCAACAACCAACCTGCCCCCGTGTGGCCATCGCGGGGGTTTCCAATAGCGTGAGTGATGGAATTCAGCATGCGCGCAGATAGCGCGGCAAGATCTGCGTCGGAACCGATGAACGTCGGTTCCGAACAGCCGGGCTCTGGCTGAAAGCGCTCACTTGGCGTTGTTCTTGGCCAGAATGCCTCAAGGACCTTCGAAAGCGCCGGTGTGCTACATGCTTCCAGCTTGAGCCGGCGAACAAGGTCGAGGGTCGCACCGCTGTGGTTGCGCGAAGAGAGAGTGGCAATGGCCGTGGCGGCTTGGCTATCGATGGATACAGCAGCTATCGCGGGGCGTGAGTCGACGGCCTGGAGTGCTCGCTCGAGGGCTGTCTGAACGGCCGATGAAGCTGTGCAGTCGACTATCAAGTCCACCTCCGGGACCGGGTGTGGACCTATGATACGTAGGACAAGGTCGTCGGTTGAAACATGTGTCTCGAGGTCAGGTTCGATCCGTTTAAGTCGTTCGGCGAGCGCTTGGGCCTTAAACTCTCCGATGTCGGCGTCTTCGAAGACTTGCCGTACTAGGAGACCGGGTGCAACAGTCTTGTTGTCGACGAGTTCAACGGTTCTGGCCCCGGCGCGTACAATCGATTCCGCCACGTGAGTGCCTACGGCGCCGCAACCCCAGATGGCCACACGCTTTCCACGAAACCAAGCCATGGCTGATGAATGGTCGCGTCTGCTGGTCACTTCGGGCCGCATCTCACGGACGATGCACCACCCCACCTTGGCAAACACAGCCCATTCGGCGACCGCCGTCGTCGCGGCTTCCCATCGCGGTGACCCGCGGAACTGCGCGGAGATGTTCAGCTCGCGCAGCTTGTCCGCGTCGTCGGCAGAAATCTCCCACACGGCCAAGTGCTGAAGGGTAGGCCCCCCCGGGTCGACGCGGCGCATCGGAGTTCCAAGAACTACGGTTAGCGGTGTGCCTGCGTCGCTGCGTCGTGCCTGGGCGGCAAGTCGGAAGACAAAGGGCACATAGTCGATTCCGTGGAATTCGAGTTCTTTCAGTAGAGCGTGGACAGTTTCGGGGTATTCGAAGGGAAGATTCTCGTGGAGGAGGATTGCAGGCGCGAAGTCAGAGCCTTCTTGGCTGTTCTCTTCCCATCCAATGATCTCGGTGCGATGGTTCCTTTCGCGGAGTTTGGCGAATCCAAACCATGGCGTGCCAGAGACCGCCGGCGTATTTGCCTTGGGCACAATTAGGCGATGGACCGTGGGGTACTCGACTGGTGGGTGGAGGGGTGCGTCGTCCGGGTCGAGATTGTTAAGTGCGGCGTCGCGTATCCAGGCGTCGAGGCGCGTAATGAAGCCGTACATGCCGTCGCTTGGGCCCCAATCGGAGGAGCTTTGGTACAGGCAGGGGCTCCGCCGCCACTGTACGTGCCGGAAGCCGGCGAAACGAGAGTGAGGCGTCTCGACAACGGGATGTTTGAAAGGGAAGGCAGGTGAAACAATGACGCGGAATGGCTCACGGGCTCGCACTGCAAGTCCGTCTTCGACACGTTGAAGGCCGTCGAAGCGCATGCTTACGTCGAACTGGCGGTAGCCGCTTGGCCGTGTGGTTTCGTCATGAATTTGAACGGTGCCTTCCGATGTTTCGGCGATCTCCCTTAGCTGTTCGCCAGCGAGCGTGTAGCCATTACTCATTTGCCACAGCCGTAGGTGTGGGCGCCGTCGGGGGGTCTGTTTGAGCCGCGCGCTTCGTCTGCGGCCTGCGATGCGGACTTGGAGGCCGTCGCAACCCCGGCGAGAACGATCCTTTGGTGGTCAAGTTCAGCCACGATAGGTTCATCCTGGTCCATCGTACACAGGAAGGAGTCGGTGATGGTCTCGTACTGCGTCTTTGCCTTGGCGTGAGGCGGGTTGTCGCCAGCCTTGTTGGATGACGGCACGGGATTGGAGCTGGATACGACACGATTCGGGTCCTGTGCCGCCTCGTCCATTTCGTCGACGATGTGCTTTTTGAGCTTCTCGTCGTCGTCGCCGTCATTCTTCCAGTACATTACGGCCTTCGAGCAGTGGTGGGGTGCGAGGAGCACATTCCAGGCGAGGTCCTCGGCGTCACTAATCGCGAAGATGCGCTTGATGATCGGGTAGGGAAGGTCTCCAAGAAGGAGCGCGCGAAGTCTTTGCGGGCCAGCGTGGAGCGTGACTTGCATGGCGAGGCTCGTATCGTTCCGCTCGCCCGCGTCATCATCTTTGAACGGAGCGTGGACGAAGGCGCGGAAGTGGCCAGCCAAGTCCTTCTCGTCGACGACGGTAAGTTCATTACCGGGGACAGTTAGGCGATCCTTGGGGAAATCCTTGAAGTCGTCCTCTTCCAGCAGGTCGGAGTAGCCGAAGACCCGAATGCGGTCGCCCGAGCCTGGGGCGTGCTTGGCGTCGATAGCCTTCTGAACGCGGCGTTCCGTCTCCTTCTTGAATGCCACCGCGTCGTCGCAGAGGTCCTTCTTGTACTCACGGAACACTCTAGGTGTAAACCACAATTCACCGATATCGACTTCGTTGAGGAGTTTGGCGAAGCCCCGGCAATGGTCCTGATCAGGATGTGTGAGCGCGAACGCAGCGAGATAGGGGCGGCGGTTGACTTTGGGCAGGTGCTTGACAAGTTCATCAACCACGGGCCAAGAGGCGTCGTCGTCCTCGGATTTCTCGAGGTGGTTGAGGTCTATCTGGAGACAGGTCTTGGGGTCGATGACGATGGTGGTGCTGTCACCGTTTCCGACTGGCCAAAAAACGAGCCCGCGTGTTGGTAGTTCAAAGGTCATAATTCGTTCCTCTCGGGTTGTTTGGGCTTTTCCCGTTCCACACCGTTGTGTTGAAGAGCCCCAACGCATTGGAAGTGTTCCCAATCATTCAGTCTAGGGCTCGCCTAAGAGCGCCAGGATGTTGGTGGCGCCAATGGGCAGAAGAAAATTCCATCGACCGTTAACGCACACGGGTAGTCTGGAACTCCCCGCCGTTTCGCCTTGTGAGAAGCGAAATTCCGTTCCGCACGTTTGTCCGAAATACGCGCTTCGCCACCCGCAGATACAACTGCACCGCTTTTCTGTCCGGGTGCCCGTACTGGTTGTCGACTCCCGCGCTGATAAGCACCGTGTTCGGTGTGACCGCCAAGACCATCCCAGGGTGAGCGGCGTTTTTCGATCCGTGGTGTGGCGCCGCCAGAACGTCCGAGTCCAACGCGTCGTCGAAAAGTTGGACGATCCGGTCCCACCGGGGGACCTCCGTGTCGCCCGTAACCAAGTATGTAAATCCGCCCGGACCGATTCCTTCCACCTTCAGCACGATGCTGCAGTTGTTAGAGCTGTCCATGTCCTCGACGTGGGGTGAGAACAACTCTAGCTGGAATTCCTCCGACAGATCATCGAGGTACCGGGACTCCAGCCGATCAAGCCGTACAGAAACGCGCTCAAGCGGGTTTGCTGTGCCCTGGCGACGCCGCTCGTGCTTCCGAACCACGTTGAAGACCGCTTCCGCGTTGTCGGTATCCTTGTAGTATTTTGGGTACATCACCCAGCCGGGCGTATAGTTCTCAAGAAACCAGTCCAGCCCGACGGGATCGGCGTGATCGTCATCAAACCCGGTCAACACGACGCCCACAAGTTCCCGCCGTTGCAGGAAGCGGCCCACCGTCGACTCGATATCGTCTGATTGGTCAGCAAGCCACCGAGTGTCCACTGCGATAGCCTGCCTACCGTGGCGGATGACGGCGAAATTCCCTTGTCCGACGTAAAGCGTCAACACTTCCATATTTTGGCCCTCACCGCCTTATCGCGGACTCGTAAATCTCCCGATTTATCTGCGACTCCAACGCACGGACCGCGTGGGACGCGCTCGGGAATGGTGTTTCGCACAACTCAGCCACATCCGCCGACACGCCTGAGACGATGGGGTAGTAGAGCAGTCCGCCGTCGTCTTCGACTTCGGCGACCCGAATCTCTACCGTGGACCCGTCGATTAACGGCAGCGAACCCTTCCAAAAGAACGTTCCCGTTTGGTTTGACACCCGGGGTTCCATCGAGGGGCACAGCACGCCTAGGACACTTTGGTCCCGCCCCCGTACTTCAACAATCCCGCGCGCCCCGTCGTCCTCTGCGCCACCTGCGCCAGGAGCTTGTGTGGAAGAGTCTGCCTCCTTTGGCCAGATCCTCGGCCCGACCGTTACGTGTACATCGGCCGGTCGGATTTCGTGGACGGCCTCTTCACCACGAAACAACACGTGGTGCCGTACTGCATATCGGTCCAGTCCGGTCCGGCCTTCGTTTCTATTCGTCACAAGCAATGCGTAGAAGAAATCCAGGTTGTGTAACTGGTGGTTCACGATCCGGCGATAGGTCGCCACGTCGCCTGCACTCAGCCTCGGAAATCCGTTCACATGATGTGTATGCCAGTTGCCAAGATGCTCGATCGATGGGTCTTCCGCCTCGAGTTGGCGGAACACCTCAGCTTGGTGATCGCCGTCTTGAAAGAAGCTGGTGCTTGTGCGGTGGGCATTTGGACCCGGCTCAATCACTCCCCCGACGTGCACCACCAGCGTCCCGAAATCTATGGTGAAATGGCCTACCACGCGCCCCCCCGTCTCTTCGCGGTCATAGCGGTCGCACTCCTCGAACACGCTCTCCAGGACGACTCCCGGGATCTCCAAGCGTACCTCCCGCACCTTACTCTTGGCCTTCATCTTGTCCTCCACAAACCAGACATCCGTCCTGCGGTGGCAGCTTCATGCGCTGCAGTTCGAAGTTCTTCGAGAACGGGTACACGGCTCGATTTCCCCACACTAGGTAGTTATGGTCGATCGGCGTCATAAACTTAGGTGGGGACTCCGCTTCGTGGCCCAGTGCGTCCAAAGTGAACCGCGTGTGGAAGGCTGCGATGAACCCGATATCCACCGATAGGCCGGGCGAGTCCTTGATCTCCTCGATTTCAAGGTCGTACACCTTCTGCCGCTCCTCCTCCGAAACGAGGTCGATTTCCCTGACACCGTCGCGGTATTGGCTCCGCTCAAGAAGCCCCTCAAGGCAGGCCAGGCAGCCGCCGATCCCGGGCCTGTAGGAGTACACCTCACCCCCAATTCCTCGCGTAAAGACTCGACCAACCGTGAACGGCGTCGCCGTTTCCACACAGACCTCGTTCAGCCGATACCGGCTCGGTTCGTTGTCCGTCCCCAAGACTACAACGCTCGCGCGCTCGACCTCCTCTGCCAGTCTCGGCCACGCTGTTACGTCGCCGTAAAATTCTTTGACTTCGATCTGCGGGTTGCGGTCACTCAAGACGTCAGCAAGGGCCGCCGTCTTCTTCCAACCCAGGTACCGGATCCCGCAGACGTGCCGGATAACATTTTCCACTTCCAGCTTATCCGTGTCCGCCAGGATGAACTTCTTCACTCCAGACATGGCCAACTGCAGCGCCACTTGGCCACCGCCCGATCCGCACCCTGCAATCAACACCCAAAGGTCTTCGAACGCCTTCACATCGAATAGCTGTTCGATCCTCGCGAACAACCGACCCTTCATGGTTCAGTTCCCTCCGTCGGCCATTGTCCGGCCTGCCGCCAAACCGAGTAGTGCTGGATCCACCGTCTGAACAGCGCCACCGCGTGCATCACGTCGTGTTTTCCTGGGTTCCACACAGCTACGGCACCGTATATGCACAACGTCCCATCCGGCCAACGGTGTGGACACCCGTCATCGATCGGCGCCGCGTATACAACCGGCGCTTTGTTCGGATAGCCGTGGGGTAGCGTTACCGTCACGTCGACCTGCGTTTCGCCACTGAACTCCCGGAATATGAGTTGAATCTCCCGCTGGCCGCTGATTGTGATCCGGTAGTGCTCGTTCGAGTCGATGATCTTGTCCAACTCCTCCGCGACGCGGGACGTCTGAATGTCTGGAAGGAAGTACGATATCGGTACAAGACAAGCCTTCTGTTGCCCGTTTCTCTCGATGAGGAACGCTGCGCCATCTCGGGACACCTCATCCAGGACCTCGCCGGGCCTGCTTCGCAATGCCATCATCGGCAATGGCTTGAATTCGATCGCCATCGTACTAGTGCTTAATTTCGACGCCGGCCCATTTTCCTGTCTCGAGGTATACCTCGTACTTCGCGAACCACTTCGCCGCTCGCTGAATCACGAACGCGAGGTTGTGGCGCCCCGGGTTCCACATGCGCGGATGCAAGAAACAGATTTTGTTGTCCGTGTACCTGTGGGGAGATGGTCGCAACGCGGGCCTCCTGACATGCACCTCCGGCATCCCGTTCGGGTAAGACTCCGGGAAGGAGACGGCCATCGTGTACACATCCCTGCTTGTCTGCAAGGCGATCAACGCAATCACGCCTCCTTCAGGGGTTGGATGGCCCTCCACGTAGTCGAAGTACTGCTGAGCGGCCGCGATCTCATGGCGAACCCTTGTCAGATTCATGCCCGGATCCCCCCTCGCCCATACTCGCCGCCGAGGTCCTCTCGCATTGTGAGAGGCTTCTTGTAGCCCCGCTCTGCGGCATCGCTCCCCCCCCGGGCGCGAATCTCGCCGTTCGGCAGTATTTCGATGGGGGTATCCTCTTCGGACTCCAAGAGCTGTTCAAGCTCGCGGATCGTGGGTTTTCTCGCCATTTATGGTCCTCCTCATGGTCAGTGCTGAGAGTCTAGCACGACAATCACATAGTTGCCAACACTATTCATACAATTATTGTAGTTATAACAGAATAAGGAGATGCAGAGCCTGAAAGGTGTACAGACGTTTCTAACAAAATCAATGGCTTGGGGCGTAATCCGCGTTCAAACTCTTACTGCCGACGGACACCTTGGTCAATGCCGGCGGGTCGGGTGTAAGCGAGAAAGACCGTGGTCAACGCCACACGGTGCGTCCTGTCCGCCAATAAGGTGGATTTCCTCATAGACCGGTCAAGTCGCTAGGACGAAGCTTACGCGGCAGTACGCGATGCAATGTCCCATTTGTGTCAATCGAAGATGTCGCACATAGAAGATTGCGAGGAGGTGTACGTTGGCCAGTCTGTTGGGAAAAGCCAACAGGAATGGAGCGGCGAACTGATGCACGGATGGGAGACAAGGATGCTGATAAGGCACTATCTGGAACGAGGCGTGACCAGGGCGGAGTTGTCGCGACGGTTTGGTGTGGATTGTTGGTGGCAACTGTAAATTTCCCATTTATGGCAATCGAAAACTGCACAGATTGATTGCCGGTGTGAGTGCTCGGGTCCACGCTGTTGGCAAGAGCAACAGGAACGGAGCGGAGCACAGATGCACGGATGGGAGACGAGGATGCTGCTTAGGCACTATCTGGAACGGGGTGTAACGAAGACGGAGCTGTCGCGGCGGTTCGGGGTGAGTCGCCGGACGATCCACGAGTGGGTGGAGACGGGGCAGTTAGACCGGGATCTGTCGGGAGGCGGGACGCGGTACAGGGCGAGACCGGCGGTGTGTCACAAGCTGGATCCGTACAAGGGGATCATCGAGGCGCGACTGGAGGAGTATCCGCGGTTGTCGGCGAAGCGGCTATACGACGAGGTACGAGGGGCGGGGTACACGGGCGGGTACGTCCGTGTGAGGGAGTACGTTCGGTCGGTACGGCCGCGGGAGACGGCGGAGGCGGTGGTGCGGTTCGAGACGCCGGCGGGACGGCAGGGGCAGGTGGACTTTGCGACGTTCACGCTTCCCTGGGGGCGGCGGCACGCTCTGGTGACGGTTCTGAGCCACTCCCGGCTGTTGTGGCTGCGGTTTTACAGGCGGCAGACGATGGCAGTGCTGATCGAAGGGCTGGAGAGCGCCTTCGAGTGCTTCGGCGGGGTGCCGCAGGAGCTGTAGTTCGACCAGATGCGTTCGGTGGTGGTGTCGGACGGCCGCGCGGGCGGGGGCGAGTTGGTGTTGAACGCGGACTTCTTACGGTTCGCCGCGCACTGGGGGTTCCGGCCTCGGGCATGCCGGCCGTACCGAGCCCAAACCAAGGGCAAGGTGGAGCGCCCGATCCGCTACATCCGCAACAACTTCTTCTACGGCCGGGAGTTCCTGAACGACGAGGACCTGAACGAGCAGGTGCGCTTGTGGCTTGAGGGAACCGCGAACCGGCGCTGGCACGGCACCACCAGGGAGCGCCCGGTGGACCGCTTCGAGCGTGACGAGCTACAGGCGCTGCTGCCGTTGGCGAGTTGCCCGTATCGGCGCCTTGGTATGCACACGCTTCCACAGCAAGCCCGGCGCCCCCTGCCCGTCACCGTAGACGTCGAGCGGCGCTCGCTCAGCGCCTATGCGGAGGCCGTGTCATGAGGGCCGAGGCAGGCAACCGGCGCGACCGGCTGCGGGCGATGCTGGCGGACCTGAAGATGCCGGGCGCGCTCGAGGCCGTCGACGACGTCCTGGCCCAGGCCGACAGCGGGGCGGCCACCGCCAGCGAGGCTATCGAGCAGTTGTTGGACGCCCAGATCGGGTTGCGCAACAACCGCCGCCTCCAGACCGCCATGCGCTCGTCGCGGCTGCCGGCCGTGAAGACCCTGGCCCAGTTCGACTTCGCCTTCCAGCCCAGCATCAAGCGCGAGCAGATCGAGAGCCTCCACGAACTCGGCTTCCTGGATCGCCGCGAAAACGTCATTTTTATCGGCCCGCCGAGTCGGGCTTCATAATGCACACCTCTCTACGTTATTGGAAATCCAGTTCTTTCTGATCCGTGTTGGCTGTTAGCGGATGGTGGGGAACCACCTCCGCGCCTTCGAGTCCCGTGATCTGCGCCTCCGGCACCGCCCAGGGCGCCCCCTTGCAGAGTTGCCGCGCCGTAATCGTTCCGGCGCTGATGAGACGCAGGACCGTCATCGTGCTGACCCTGAGCCTGCCCGCAGTCTCCTTGAGAGTGAGTTCTCCGCGTTCCCCCATCTCGCCCGGCCGGTACACGGGAACCGTGTGATGGCACCGGAAGCTGCGGACCCGCATCTCCGTCCATGCGTTGCCGCGGCCGGTCCGCTTGCCCAGCCGATTCAGCGTGGCCGCTATGGCGCTGTCCGGCTGCTGTCGGGCAAGGCCGCGGATCAGCTCGCCGACCTCCGCGCTGGTCCGCCACCGATGTTGCCCGGTGCGGTTGCGGGCAACGCTCAGGCGGGTGTGATCGCCACCGCGCCAGTGCAGCAGGAGTTCGATACGGTCCTCGGCCGAGGTGGCGACGATCTCTTCCAGCACCGCGCGCAGTATCCGCTTGCGGGTTTCCGCCGTGGCGCCGGGGTGCTCCCAGACCGTCTCAAGGTCGCCCCCGAGCGCCAGCAGCCGCTCTCTGTCCTCGCCGGACAAGGCATCCGGCTGGACAGCCGCCGTGGCCGCCAACCGCTCTTCCTGCCTCGCCACCTCCGCCAGCCGCTCGTTCCATCTGCGCTCGAGCTCCGCCGCCACCAGCCGGTTCTGCGAGTCCACCGCATCGTACTGGCGACGCGCAAGATCCGCCTCGTAGCGCGCCTGGGTCAAACCCAGCTCCACCTGGCGCCGCGTCTCGGCGACGTTGTCCTCCCTCATCGTCACGGCTTCCACCGAGGCCTCGATGCCCAACGGGCTCAACAGCCGTAGCACCTCCTCGGCAACCGCCGAGTCCACACGAACGCCGCCGAACGAGATGCAGCGCCGAGTCCCATGGTTGAGGTGCGCCCCGCGGCAACTGTAGCGAACGCAGTAGCCGTCGGTGCCGCTATAGGAAACATGCAACCGCCGGCCGCAGTGACCGCAGCGCAAGAGCCCCGCCAGCAGGGCATCGCCACGGCGAACCGCGCCCCGTGTCATCAACCCCTTGCAGTTGGCGTTGTCGGCGATCAAACGCTGGTTCCTCTCGAACTCCTCCCAGGAAACATAACCCTCATGGTGATCCACGATCAACACGTCCCAGGCCTCGCGGTCCCGGCGATGGCCCCGGCTGACCCGCTTGCGGCCGCCTTCCACCGTCACCCGGCTCGCCGTCCACTGCCGGCAGCAGCACTTCCTCCTGACGGAGCCAAAGATGGACTTGCCGAACGCTCTGGAACTCTGAGAACTTGCGGAACACCAAGCTGATCGCCTCCTGCACGCGCCGGTCGGGATCCTTGACGATCCGGTCTCGCGGAACCTTCACGTAGCCCACGGCGACGTTCAGCAGGAGCTCGCCACGGCGCGCCTTCTGGCGCAGCGCCTCCAGCGAGCGCTGACGCATCGTGGACAGCTCAAGCTCCGACAGGGTCCCTTTCATGCCCAGAAGGAGACGGTCGTTGGGCAGGCGCGGGTCGTAGACGCCCTCCTCGTCGGCGAGCAGACACCCCACCAGCCCGCAGAACTCAAGCAGCGTGTGCCAGTCGCGGCCGTTGCGGGCGAGGCGTGAAGCCTCCAACGCCAGGACAATGCCCACCCGTCCCTCGCAGATCGCCAACAACAACCGCTCGAACCCCGGCCGTGCCGTGCCACTGCCCGAACGGCCGAGATCCTCGTCGATCACCACCGTCTCGCCCCATCCCAACTTCCGGGCTCTCACCGTCAGGCCGTACTGCCGCCGCCGGCTCTCGTGATTGTGTCTCAACTGGTCCGGGGTGGATTGACGGATGTAGACAAACGCCTTACGGGAGAGATGATCGGCCGAGACCTTACTCATTGCTCGCTCCCTCCACCGTCACCGTTTCCGCGGCGCTTTGCGCCTCGGCTTCCACCGCTTGCAGCAGCAGTGTCGCCAGCAGCGGCACGACCGACTTGAGCAACTCCGGTGCGAGCACCGGCCCTGGCTCCAACAGCTTCAGCAGATCTCTCTGACGACGAATCCCGTTCTTGCCCATGTGGCTCTCCTTCGTTGGGGGGTTTGGAGAGCGATGATAGAAGGGCGTCGACGGTAATGCGAAGCGTGTGCAGTTCGGCCACTGGAAGGCGTGGGGACTTCGTCACCGACATCGCGCCCGCCTCCGTGGCGCACATCCATGCAGGGATCTGCGCCAGCGTTCCGTCGGGCTGCCTGACAACGAAGACGCTCATGCCACGGAACCGGTGGCGCCGGATGACCGCCATCGTCTCGCCAGCACGAGGATGGAACGGGTAACGAATGGTTATCTCGCGACCGTGATAACGGGCAATATGTGGCGGGTCCGCCCGGGGTCGGCAAGACTCATCTTGCTATCAGCCTGGCCGTCGCCGCCGCCGAATCCGGCCACCGCGTCTACTACGGAACCTTGGCCGGACTGATCGAGTCGCTGCTGGAGGCCAAGGCCGCAGGCGAGCTCTCCCGCCGGCTGCGGGTCCTTACCTATCCCGCCTTGCTCGTGGTGGACGAGATCGGCTACCTGCCCGTCACTCAGGACGGCGCCGTGCTCTTCTTCCAGCTCATCAACGCCAGGCACGAACGCGCCTCCACCGTGCTCACCTCCAACAAGGGCTTCGAGGACTGGGGCAGCGTCCTCGGCGACGAGGTCATGGCTGCTGCCCTCATCGACCGGCTCCTGCACCACTGCCACATCGTCAACATCCGCGGGAACAGCTACCGGATGCGCGAACACCGCAACCTCATGCGGTCAGCCGACCAGCAGCCTCGCCAGGGAGGCGTCTTGTGAGCGCCATGTCCTCCCGATCTGCTACCCGTCATGGCCTGGACTCCGCTCGCTCCGCTCCCTCCGTCCAGACTATGACGCATGAACCGAACCAACCGCAGAGCGTCACTTCTGCACTGACGCTCTTCTCGAAAGTGTGCAGTTTTCGATTGCCATTGACAGAAGTCATACGTTTCTCACGCACAGTCTCCGCCACCAGCGGTTTCTTTAGCCTGTCGCCACGGGTTTTCGTTGCGGGCCTCGCTAATCCGATCCTCTATCCTCTACGCGCGTCACCTTCCAGCGACGCGATCAAGGTCCTGCGGGACTTGGAGAACGCGATCGAAGACTTGATCATTTCTCCACTTGACCGCCACTCATGAACTTTGTCAAACGGGCTTCGTCGTTACCGGAAGAGGTTTTCGAGCGCTTCGCGCTCCACCGCGTGCTTGTACGGATTTTCCCGCTTGAGCTTCTCCAGGTTCACCAATTTCCAGCGCACGGCCGGCAGGTTCACGGCCTCGGGCAAGCCGATCAGGCCAAAGTCGGGCTCCGCATCGTGGAGGGAGAGCAGGAACGCCGCGATGTCGCCCTTCAACCGCGATGCGATGTCGGCGTGCAGACGGCCTCGCGCGTCGGCCAGTTCATCCCTGGATACCGCCTCGCGCGTCATCCCGGCGAACTCTTCGTAGTACAGATCCTCTCCGGGAAGCGCCGCCGGCGCCAGGAGCTCATGCATCGGACGGTTCGAGCTCGCCAAATAGACCATGAACGTGCGGAAGAGGCCGTCCGTCATGCCTTCGTTGTCGTACAGGAGCCTGACGTCGAAGATGTCGCGCGGATGCTGGCGGTCGAGCGCCGCATGGAGCTTCCCGCCGTACAGGTCCTCGAAGGCCAGCACGTTCGCTTCGGCGAATCCGAATTGCTCCGTGACTCTCTCGCACACGGTCATCGGCCTTGCCGGATGCACCGCCCCTCGCGTCACCGGGGAGGTCTCGATCTTTATCCGCGCGCGGCCATCGCTCACCATGATGCGCGTGCCGATGTCCCCGCCGCCCGCGATGCGGCGCGCCCTGAGCCGCGGATTGCGGGCGGTTACCGCCGCCGCGATGCGGTCGAGCGTACTGTCGATTGCTTCAAGCGACGACCGGCGGTCCGCGACCGGCAGGTAGGTCAGGTCGACGTCTACGGACAGCCTCGGCATGTCCCTGTGGAACAGGTTGATGGCGGTGCCGCCCTTGAGCGCGAACGCGGTCTCCCCCGCAATGTCCGGCAGCACGCTCAGCAGCAGGCGTACCTGCGCCACGTACCGGTCAAGCATTGCCGTCCGCCGCCGCAGGTTTCCCGCGCGCCAGTGCCCGGGGCACGTAGATGCGGTAGTCCGGGTGAAGCCTGCCGCCCTCCACCAAGGCCCGCGGTCCCGACCCGAAGTCGATCCTCGATGCGTCCAGGTGCTTGCGCCATTCGTGCCCGTGCCTGTCCGCGAAGACAAAGAACAGCCTGCGCACCTTTACGCTGCGGCAAGCCGTCAGAAGCGCCATGAGCCGCCCGGGCCGGAGCGACGCCAGCCCCTCGAATACCTTGTCCAGGTTCTCGAAGCCGGCGCGCCGCGGCAGCTCGTCAAGGGCCTCCAGGACGGCTCGCTCCGGAGACGACGCCTTGAGAGGCCAGCGCCACACGCCGACCGCCGGTCCGTCCGCCCCGGAACCGGCATCCTCGATGCCCAGCGGGTCGTCGCCGAAGAGCGTGCGCCGGCGCATCACGATCTGCGTCCCGATCGGCAGCCGCTTGATCCAGGACGGCGCCTCGCCGTAGAACCAAACGCGGGGCTTTTCTCCGAGTCTCAGGTAATGCGCGTAGCCGAGCACGTCGAGGGCGCTCTCTCCGCCCAGATGCACGGCGTACTTCATGAGCCATTGCAGGGAGAGAAGGGGGATTTCCCAGGATTCTCCGTAGGCGCCCCGTGCGCCTTCCGGCAGCGGACGGCGGTAGACCCCGCGGACAACCCGCTCAAGCCATCCGCGGGCGACATAGTCGTGGATGGACTTGGGGTCGATGCCCTGGGCCCTGAGCCACCGCGTGTCCACCATGAAGCCGGGGGGGACCGCATCCAGGAGTGGTTTCAGACGTGGCGTTCTTTGATGGCGCATTACCATTAAAATAGCACAGTTTCGAAACAAACCAAGGTGATGTTTCATTGAAAGCGTCCATACATGGATAATAACCATGCAATAGAGATAACTTCAAAATATCCATGTGGCGAAGGCGCTGGACACCTGACGCCTTCAGGTGAGGTGGTCCCGGAAAAACGGACAGGTAGCCAAGGTGTATTCCACCGACTTGGGGAGGGATACGCAATGAGCACGAGACGACGGTTCAGCGGGGAGTTCAAGGCGAAAGTGGCGCTGGAGGCGCTGCGCGGGGACAAGACGATCCAGGAGATCGCTGTGCGGCACAAGGTTCATCCGAACCAGGTGAGCACGTGGAAGCAGCGGGCGGTGGAGGGGATGAAGGAGGTCTTCACGAAGGGGACGGAGCGGACGAGGGGCGACCACGAGGGGGAGATTCGGGACCTGCACGCGAAGATCGGGGAGCTGTTCCTGGAGTACCCCTTCTACGGCAGCTGCCAGATGGTCCGCCATCTGTGGCGGGAAGGCGTCTGTGTAGGTCGTCACCGGGTGCGGCGTATGATGCGCTTGATGGGGCTACAGGCCATCTACCAGTCCGCGGCGTAACCCTCCGTCCACCCCCTCACCCAGCGGCGGACCCAACCGGAGCGCGTCTGTCCTGAACCGCACCCCTCATCAGAAGTGGGACATTTTCGATTGACACAAATGGGACATTTTCGGCTGACATTGACACCCTTGCACCAACACGGCAGCACCTCCGCGGGAGACGATCTCCACTTGCGTGAAAAGATCTTTTTTTACTTTCGAATGATCGCCCCAAACAGGCGGCTACGTCACATGCCTGCCACGGTGTTGACATGGTGTTGACATTCTCTTTTTGGTTGCTAACCCAGAAACAACAATCCCCCAAAAACTTTAATGTTTTTAGGGGATTGAATGGATGCGGGGGGTGGATTTGAACCACCGACCTCAAGGTTATGAGCCTTGCGAGCTACCGGGCTGCTCCACCCCGCAGGAGTGTTTGTAGCGGGTGGGTGCGGTGGTGTCAACCGCGTGACGCGCGTTGGCGCTTCACGAACCGCGTGAGGACTGAGGAAACTTCTCCAGGAGCTGATTGAGCACGACCTCCGGGACGAACGCGGCAACGTCGCCGCCGAGGCCGGCTACCTCCTTCACCAGCCGCGAGCTGATGTAGAAGGACGACTCGCTGGTCATCATGAAGAAGGTCTCGATTTCCGGCTTCAGCCGGCGGTTCATGGTGGCCATCTGAAACTCGTATTCGAAGTCGGACACGGCCCGCAACCCCCGGATGACCACCTTGGCCGACACCGCCTCCGCGTAATCCACGAGCAGCCCCTGGAAGCTGTCCACGCACACGCGCTCCTCGGACTCGAAGACCTTGCGCACGGTGACCATGCGTTCCTGCACCGAGAAGAGGGCGCCCCCCTTTTCCTGGTTGTACGCGATGGCGATGATCACCTGATCGAAGATCCGGAGCGTCCGCCGCACCAGATCGATGTGGCCGTTGGTGATGGGGTCGAAGGACCCCGGGTAGACCGCTATGCTGGTTTCCGCCATGTGAAGAACCTATCTCTGATCGTGGAGCATGTAGAAGGAGAGCACCGTATCGCCATATTGCCGGCGGTCGCGGCGCGCCAGGGGACCGTATCGCTCTTCGACTCTCTCCCGCGGGCTGTGTTCGACCACGGCGAGGCCTTCTGCCTGGAGCGTGCCGGCCGTCCCGATGGCGGCCAGAGTCTTTCCCACCCATTCGCCGTCGTACGGAGGGTCGAGGAAGATGACGTCAAAGGCCGTCCCCTCCTGCCCCAGCCGGTTCACCGCATGCCGCGCCGGATGGACCCATACCCGTGCCCGATCCGTGAAGCCCAGCACATCCAGGTTGCGGCGGACCAGCCTTGCCGCCGCCGGCGATGCGTCCACCAAGAGCGCGGACTCGGCCCCCCGGCTGAGAGCCTCCAGGGACAGGCTGCCGCTGCCGGCGAAGAGGTCCAGAACCCGCTTCCCGGCAAGATCCCGCGGGAGCATGTTGAACAGCGCCTCCCGCACCCGGTCGGCGGTGGGCCGGATGGCGTTGCCCTTGGGCGCGTGGATTCTTCTTCCACGCGCGTTGCCACCAATGATGCGCATGTCGGGTATGATCCCGTCACACCCTGTCGACACGGCCCGCCAACACAAGGGCGACCGCGGGTCGCATCCAGACAATGCAACCCGGCGAATGATCGCGCCCCGATGCGAAGGCCACCGCCAGTCGCCCCTATCCTACGCAACCGCGCGAACGCACCACCGGGCCTGCCAACGGTCCGCATGAGGGGCTACTCTGGCAACAGGATGATCTTGCCGAACTGCCGTCCGTCTTCCAGCCGGGTCTGGGCCTCGGCCGCCTCGGCCAGTGGGAAACTCCGGTCGATGACCGGCTCGATCTTCGCCGCTTCGAGGAAGCGCAGCACCTGCTCGAACTCTTCACGGCTTCCCAGGGTGGATCCGAAGACGCGCAGGTGGTTCCAGAAGATCCGGCGGATGTCCGTGGGTGGGGTGGCGCCGGTGGTGGCGCCGCAGGTGACGAGGCGTCCTCCCTTGACGAGGGAAGCGAGGCTCTTGGCCCAACTGTCGCCCCCCACGCAATCCACCACCACGTCCACGCCCCGCTTGCCAGTGACGTTGCGGATCTCACGGGTGAAATCACACTGGGTATAGTTCAAGCCGTAGTCGGCCCCCAGGCTGCGGGCGCGCGCGAGCTTCTCGTCGCTGCTCGAGGTCACCGCCACCCAGGCGTTCATGGCCTTGGCGATCTGCAGGGCGGCCAGGGCCACGCCGCCGCCGATGCCCAGGATCAGCACCTTCTCTCCGGGTACGAGACGCGCGTTGGTCACGAGCATGCGCCACACCGTCACGAATACCAGTGGAAAGGCCGCGGCCTCCTCGAACCCGTAGCCTTCGGGAATCGGAAAGCAGTTGTCGCCGGGAATTGCCACGTATTCCGCGTACGACCCCTTCATGCCCTCGCCGATAACGCGCAGGCGCACACACATGAAGTCCCGGTCGGTGTGACAGAAGTCGCAGGCGCCGCACCCCACCGGAGGATAGAGACAGACCGCGTCGCCCTTGCGTGTGTGGGTGACCGCGCTTCCCACCTCCTCCACCACGCCGGCCCCGTCGGCGCCGAGAATATGCGGAAACTCCACCTTCATCCCGGTGAGTCCCTTGCGGTTCCACAGGTCGATGTGGTTCAGGGACGCCGCTCGCAGGCGCACGATCACGTCCCGTGGCGAGCGCAAGACCGGATCCGGCGCGTCCTCGTAGCGCAGCTTGTCGGCGCCGCCGTGCTCGTGAATCCGGACCGCTTTCAAGGAGTGTGCCTCGGAAGAGTGCTGCGCCCGCCGCCGGAGATGCCGCTAGCGGTCAGGCCGAAAAGGAAGTGCCGCACCCGCAGGTGCCCGTGGCCTTGGGGTTTGTGAAACGGAAGCTCGACCCCTGAAGTTCGCTCACGTAGTCGATGACCGTCCCTTGGAGCTGATTCAGGAGGGGCTTTTCCACGTAGACCTGGAGGCCGTCCAACTCGAGCACCATGTCGTCGGGCTTGGGGCCGTCGTCGAAGTCGAGCTTGTAGGAGTAGCCGGAGCAGCCGCCCTGAGTGACGGAGACCCGTAGGCCGCGCCTTTCCATGCGCTCGCGCCCGCGGATCTTCTTCACGTGCGCGACGGCGGACGCGGTCAACCGAAGCGCCTCCTGGGGAAGCGCCTGTGGCGAAAGAGCCCGCTGCGGTGTCTGTTCTTGAGTGTCCACAAAAGGCAGTCTAGTCACCGGCTGCCTCCAAGTCAAGATTCTCTCCGGCGGAGCCCCGCCACGATCCTGGCGGGCAGGTCCCCGAAGCTGCCGTTGGACATCACCAGGACGATGTCGCCGGCGGCGGCTTCCTGGATCACGAGGCCGGCGATGTCGTCGACGCCGGGCAGGTAGCCGGCCACGCCACCGTTCCGGCGCCGGTTGATGCGTTCCACCAGTTCCGCGGGAGAGAGCCGTTGGTCCTCGGGAATCTTCTCCGGATGGTAGAGATCGGGCAGGATGACGCGGTCGGCCCGACCCAGCGCCGCGGCGAACTCTTCCAGGAAAACGCGGCGCCGGCTGGTCTGGCTACGGGGCTCGAACACGGCCCAGAGCCGGCGTCCCGGCCAGGCTTCCCGCACCGCCGCCACGGTGTCCGCCACCGCCGTCGGGTGGTGTGCGAAGTCGTCGATGACCAGAACGCCGGCTGCCTCGCCGATGATTTCCTGTCTTCGCCGCACCCCGCGGAAGGCCGCCAGCGCGCCGCGGACATCGGACGCGCTCAAACCGATCTCCCGCGCGATGGCGTAGACCGCCAGGGCGTTCTTGGCATTATGCCGCCCGATCAGCGGCAACTCGACCCGATCTTCAGCCGCGCCCCGGTAGCAGGGCGTGAAGAACGTGCGGCCCTGTGACGCGCGTACGTCGCGCGCCTGCCAGTCGGCTCCCCCGCCCAGACCATAGGACGTGACCGGGCAGGCCGCGCCGCGGAGGATGTCCCGGGCATGGACGGCATCGTCGCACACCCACAGGCGGCCGCCCGCGGGGATGATTGCCACCAGGCGGCGAAAGGCGTCCTTCACGTGCTCAAGGTCACGGTAGATGTCCGCGTGATCGAACTCCAGGCTCGTGAGGATCACCCGTTCCGGCTGGTAGTGCAGAAACTTGGGCCCCTTGTCGAAGAACGCACTGTCGTACTCATCCCCCTCCAACACGACCCAGGGGCCCGCGCCGGAGCGGAAACCGCTGGCGAAGTTCAACGGGATCCCGCCGATGAAGAAACTCGGGTCCAGCCCGGCGGCCGCCAGCACCCAGGACATCAACGAGGTGGTGGTGGTCTTGCCGTGGGTGCCTGCCACCACCACGGAGCGCTTGCCGTCGATGAGGAAACGGCCCAGGGCCTGGGGCAGGGACACGTAGGGAATGCGCTGGCGCAACACCGCCTCGGCTTCGGGGTTGCCACGCGACACCACGTTGCCGATGACCACCAGATCGGGCCACGCGGCGACATGAGCTTCGCTGAACCCCGGCAGAATGTCGATGCCCATGCTTTCCAGGAAGGTGCTCATGGGCGGGTAGACGTTCTCATCCGAGCCGGTGACGCGGTAGCCCTGTTGCTTGAGCATGCCGGCGAGGGAACCCGTGCCCACGCCGCAGACCGCGATGAAGTGAACGTGCGCTCCGGGGTTCAGGTGCGGCATCATGGGAACAGCGCCTCCATGGCGGCGTCATGCACGCGCGGGCGGAACTCGCGGATGGCGTGGTTGTCACGGGACGGATGCACCCGGTTGGTCAGCAGCACGACGTGCAAGTCGCGCTCCATGTCCCACCAGATGGAGGCGCCGGTGAAGCCCAGGTGGCCAACGGTCCGGGCCGAGAAGCGCTTCCCGCTGGACGAATCTTGCGGTGACGGCGTGTCCCATCCAAGCACGTGAGTCAGCCCGGGAAGAGTCCTCCGGGCCTCCAGAAACTCGCGCACCACGACCCCGGGCAGAAAGTCCGGCGCGCCGCCCGCGCTGCTGCGCGCAAGATGGCACAGGAAACGGTGCAGGTCGGGGGCCGACGAAAAAAGTCCGGCGTGTCCGGCAACGCCACCCATGGCAAACGCGTTCTCGTCGTGGACTTCTCCGCAAAGGATCCGGCCGCGCCATGAACAGTCCTCGGTGGCCGCCAGGGTATGGATGGAAGCGAGCGGCGGCCCACACGAAGGAAGGCTCAGGTCTGCAAAGAATGTCGACGAAAGCCCCAAGGGGACGAATATCTCGTCGCGGCAAAATCGTTCCAGCGACTTGCCGGACAAACGCTCAATGGCCTCTCCCAGGAGGATGAATCCGAGGTCGCTGTAAGCGGCCTTCTCCCCCGGCGCCGCTACCAGCGGCTCTTCAAGCACGCCCTTGAGAATGCGCCCACCATCCGCATCCTCCCTGCGACACCCTTCTCCGTCGTACCCGCCTGCTCCTCCGTCGTGGCTCCTGACTCCTCTGTCCGTACGGCCTGCTTCTCGGTCATTCCCGCCCCCGCTCCGGGTCGGGGACAGGGTCTCGCGGGAACGACGTTCCGGAGTGGCTGGGGCATCCGCTGAATACTCGAAATACGGTTTCCACGCGGGGAGGCCCGACGTGTGGTTCAGAAGCTGGCGGAACGTCACCGCGGCCTTGAGTCCTTCGCTGAACTCGGGGAGGACGGCGCTCACGGGGTCGTCAAGGCCGATCCGCCCGTCCCGCGCCAGCAGCATCATGGCGGTGGTGGTGGCGATGGGTTTGGTGAGGGACGCCAGGTCGAAAACGGTATCGGGCAGCATCGGCAGCCGCATGGGAAGCAGCGTGCGAAAGCCGTAGGCACGGTGAAAAAGGATTTCCCGGCTGTGGCCCACCAGAATCACCATGCCGGGCGCCACCCCTTCGGCTACACCGCCACGACAGGTTGCGTCGAGCGGGCGCCAGACCCGCGCGCCGCGGGGGCGTTGGGTGTGACGCGACGGCGGCATCAGCACTCGGCCCGGGTCGCGGGCTCCACCAGCATCAGCACGCCGCTGCGGTCGTCCAGCTCGGCGTCGAGCCCGATGGGGAGCAGCGTGTTCGGGGTGGCGTGGCCGCAAGGGAGACCTCGCACCACCGGATACGGGGCGTCGGCGAAGACATCGGCCAGAACCTCGGTGACGTCCCGCCCGGCGCCGGTCTCGCAGCCGTTGAAGGCGCCGGTCACCACGCCGGCGACGCCGTCGAGCTTGCCTGCCATGCGCAGGTGGGTCAGCATGCGTTCGATACGATAGGGCCGCTCCCCCACGTCCTCCAGGAAAACGATCTTTCCCGCGGTATCGATCTCGTAGGGAGTACCCAGGGTCGTCACGAGTACCGAGAGACACCCTCCGGCCAACGGTCCCCGAACCGGCCCGTTGCCGCCACGAAGCACGTCCGTGCCCGGGATCTGCCAGGTCCGCCGTTTCCCGGTGAGTGCGTCCCAGAACCCGCTGGTCACTCCGGATTCGATCTGCCCGGCGAACTCGACGGCAACCATCGGGCCGTGGAATGCCACGATCCCGCAACTCTGGGACATCCAGTTGAGCAGGGCGGTCACGTCGCTGAATCCGACGAAGATCTTGGGATGCGTACGGATGAGCCCGGCGTCGAGGGCCGGCAGAAGCTGGATCGAGCCGAAGCCGCCGCGGGCGCAGAAAATGGCCGCGATGTCATCCCGCAGAAAGAAACGCTGCAACGATTCCGCCCGCTGCCGCTCGTTTCCAGCCAGGTAGCCCTTGCGCGCGAGGATTCCCTCGGCGAGGGCCACGCGGAATCCGCGCGCCTCGAGCGCGTGAACGCCCTTGGCCAGAAGGTCCTCGTGCACGGCGCCGGCCGGGGCGATGACCCCGATGGTGTCGCCGGGCCTGAGGGGCGGCGGTTTGAGGAGATTCATGATGTCCTTGGGGGAGTTGCACACCATTCTGTCAAGTTTCCGTTGGTACGGCAAACGGCGTGCGGGCGCCGCCGGACGCGCGACCGCGTCCGATTCTCGACAAAAGTGATCCACACCCCTTGACAGTGCCGGGACCGTGCTTAGATTTATCGCCGCACCACGGGGTGCGCGTCTATCAGTGCATCGGGTGTCTCGGACTTCTTGCAGGCGATACTTGAAAAAGGAGGAGCGAACATGAACATCAGGCCCTTACAGGACCGGGTCATCGTCAAGCGGATCGAGGAAGAGGAAAAGACCGCGGGCGGCATCATCATCCCTGACACGGCGAAGGAAAAGCCCCAGGAGGGCCAGGTCGTCGCGGTGGGCAAGGGCAAGGCCGACGGTGACGGCAACGTGGTCCCGCTGGACGTGAAGGTGAACGACCGGGTGCTGTTCGGCAAGTACGCCGGCTCCGAGATCACCCTGGACGGCGAAGAACACATGATCATGCGCGAGGACGACATCCTCGGCATCGTCGAGCAATAAACCCCTTTGTCAAGGAGGACCCAATGGCAGCGAAAATCGTCAAGTTCGAGCAGGACGCACGAGAGGCCATCGTTCGCGGCGTAAACATTCTGGCCGACGCGGTGACCGTGACCCTTGGACCCAAGGGCCGGAACGTGGTCATCGACAAATCGTTCGGCGCGCCCAACGTGACCAAGGACGGCGTCACCGTCGCCAAGGAAGTGGAACTGGAAGACAGGTTCGAGAACATGGGCGCCCAGATGGTCAAGGAGGTCGCCAGCAAGACGTCCGACGTGGCCGGCGACGGCACCACCACGGCCACCGTGCTGGCGCGGCAGATCTTCGCCGAGGGGCTCAAGATGGTGGTGGCCGGACACGATCCCATGGCCATCAAGCGCGGCATCGAGACGGCCGTGGAAAAGGTGACCGGCGCACTCAGGAGTCTCTCCAAGGAGACCAAGGACCCCAAGGAAATCGCGCAGGTCGGCACCATCGCGGCCAACAACGATCCCACCATCGGCGAGGTCATCGCCGAGGCCATGAACAAGGTCGGCAAGGAAGGCGTCATCACCGTGGAGGAGGCCAAGGGTCTGGAGACCTCCCTGGAAGTCGTGGAGGGCATGCAGTTCGACCGCGGCTACCTCTCTCCCTACTTCGTCACCGATCCGGAGCGCATGGAGTGCGTGCTGGACGACTGCTACCTGCTGATTCACGAGAAGAAGCTCTCCAACATGAAGGATCTGCTGCCCGTGCTGGAACAGATCGCCAAGACCGGAAAGCCTTTCGTGATCCTCGCCGAAGACATCGAAGGCGAAGCCTTGGCCACCTTGGTGGTCAACAAGATTCGCGGCACGCTGCACTGCGTGGCGGTGAAGGCGCCGGGTTTCGGCGACCGTCGCAAAGCCATGATGGAGGACATCGCCATCCTGACGGGCGGCAAGCTCATCGCCGAGGAATTGGGCATCAAGCTCGATAACGTCACCTTGCAGGATCTCGGCCAGGCCAAGCGAGTGGTGGTGGACAAGGAAAACTCCACTATCGTGGACGGCGCGGGCTCCAAGGCCGACATCGAGGGCCGCATCAAGCAGATTCGCGCCCAGATCGAGGAAACCACTTCGGACTACGACCGTGAGAAGCTCCAGGAACGGCTGGCCAAACTCGTGGGCGGCGTTGCCGTCATCAACGTGGGCGCGGCCACCGAGGTCGAGATGAAGGAGAAGAAGGCGCGCGTGGAAGATGCTTTGCACGCGACCCGCGCGGCGGTGGAGGAAGGCATCGTGCCAGGCGGCGGCGTGGCGCTGCTGCGCTCCATTCCGTCCCTCGACGCCGTGGAGGCCTCCGACGAGGAACAGGTGGGCATCAATATCGTCAAGCGCGTTCTGGAAGAGCCGCTCCGGCGAATCGCCAACAACGCCGGCATCGACGGCTCCATCGCCCTCCAGGAGGTGAAGTCCAGCAAGGGCAGCATGGGACTCAATGCCGCCACCGAGACCTACGAGGACTTGCTGGAGGCCGGCATCATCGACCCCACCAAGGTGGTGCGGACGGCGCTGCAAAACGCCGCGTCCATCGCGAGCCTCCTGCTCACCACCGAGGCCATGGTCGCCGAGAAGGCCGACGACAAGCCCGCCATGCCCGCCATGCCTCCGGGCGGCGGCATGGGTGGTATGGGCGGAATGGGTGGCATGGGCGGAATGGGCGGCATGATGTAGCGCTGCCTTTGCCGCAGATCAAGGGCCTGGGGCCTCCGCAGAGAGGCTCCAGGCCCTTTTTTTCGGAAATGCGCGGCCGTTGGGCAGGCGCTGACAAGCAAGGGAATTGACCTGCTTCATGGAACTGGCATATTGGAGCAGCCAAGACATGGGTGGAGCAGCCAGGACACAAGGTCTTGGGGGGTAGACAAAGTGGCTGGGACACGGGAAGCCGGTCCTTGGAAACGGTTTCAGAAATGAATCGGTAGCCATGTTCGAGAACCTCACCGACAAGCTGGAGCAGACTTTCAAGCGGCTGCGGGGGCACGGGCGGATCACCGAGTCCAACGTGGTGGAGTCGTTGCGCGAGGTGCGCACGGCGCTGCTGGAGGCGGACGTCCACTTCAAGGTGGTGAAGAGCTTCACGGACTCGGTGCGGTCCCAGGCCATGGGGCAGGACGTGCTCCAGAGCCTGACGCCGGACCAGCAGCTCATCAAGATCGTCCGGGAGGAGTTGATCAAGCTCCTCGGCGGCGAGGCCGCGGGCGTGGATCTCAAGGGGCGGCAACCGGTGGTGCTGATGCTGGTGGGGCTCCAGGGATCGGGCAAGACCACCACCGCGGTGAAGCTGGCGCTGCATCTGAAGAAGCAACAGAAGCGCATGCCCTACCTGGTGTCGGCGGACGTGTACCGGCCGGCGGCGCGGGAGCAACTGCGCACGCTGTGCGACGAGAACGGACTGCCGGTGTACGACTCGGGCGAGAACGACGCGCCGCTGGACATCTGCCGGGCCGCCGTGGACAAGGCGAACCAGCGGCTGTGCGACGTGCTCATCGTGGATACCGCCGGGCGGCTGCAGATCGACCAGGAGATGATGCGGGAACTCGTGGCGATCCGCGCCGCGCTGGAGCCGCGCAACATCGTGCTGACCGTCGACGCCATGATCGGCCAGGACGCGGTCAATCAGGCCCAGGGGTTCAACGACGCCCTGGACCTCACCGGCGTGATCCTCACCAAGATGGATGGCGACGCCCGCGGCGGCGCCGCCCTCTCCGTGCGCTCGGTGGTGGGCAAACCGGTGCTCTATGTCGGCGTGGGGGAGAAGGCGGACGCGCTCGAGCCCTTCTTCCCGGACCGCATGGCATCGCGCATTCTCGGCATGGGCGACGTGCTTTCGCTGATCGAGAAGGCGGAACAGGCGGTGGACAAGAAGACCGCGCCGAAGCTCGAACAGCGCATGCGCAAGGGCGAGTTCACCCTCGAGGACTTCCAGACCCAGATGCAGGCCGTCAAGAAGATGGGCTCCATCGGGAGCCTGCTGGACATGGTGCCCGGCGGTCGCAAGCTGACCCAGCAGGTGGACATGGGCCAGGCGGAGAAGGAACTCAAGCGGGTGGAGGCCATCATCAATTCCATGACCCTCAAGGAACGCCGCAACCCCGCCCTGCTGAACGGTAGCCGGCGCCGGCGCATCGCCGACGGAAGCGGCACCACGGTGACGGACGTCAACCGGCTGATGAAACAGTACATGGAGATGAGGAAGATGATGCAGCGGATGAAGCAGTCCGGCGGCAAGCGCCGCGGGCTCTTGAACCGGTTGCCAATGCCGTTCCAATGAACTAAAAAGCTTGGTTTACAGAATAGACCGCAAGGAACAAACCCGTATGAGCGTAAAGATCAGATTGAGCCGGCACGGCGCGAAAAAGCGGCCGTACTACCGCATCGTGGTAGCGGACGCGCGCGACCCGCGCGATGGACGCTTTATCGAGCAGTTGGGGACCTACGACCCACGCTCCTCGGCGGCCACCCTGAAACTGGACCAGGCCAAGATCCATGGCTGGATCAAGAGGGGAGCCCAACCGACCCAGACGGTGCGCAACCTCATGAAACGGGCGGCCAAGGAATCAGGCGCGGCGGCGGAGAGTACCGAGGCCGGCGCGGTGAGCGCTGAGGCGGCAGGGAGCGTGGAGACGGCGGCGAACGCGGCGGTGACGGAGAACTCCTCGGTGACGGAATCCTCGGCGACGGAGAGTTCGCCTGCCACGGAGACTTCGGCCCCGGCGGAAGACGTGACTCCGGCCGCGAGCCCAAGCCCCGTGGAAAACGTGGCGGCAGCGGAGAGCCCTGCCCCGGCGGAGAGCGCGGCGGAAGTGGAGAGTCCACCGGAAGGATCGGCCGGAGCGGAGACCGCGGAAGCGCCCAAGGAATAGGCCCCCCGGGCGACGCTCGCCCACCCGGCATCCGTGCCCCCAGGAGACAGGCTTCTTGAAGGAATTGGTGCAGTACCTGGCGGAATCCATGGTGAACCGCCCCGAGGCCGTAGAGATCACGGAGACGCAGGAAGACGACGCCTCCGTGATTGAACTCAAGGTCGCCCAGGAAGACCTTGGACGGATCATCGGCAAACAGGGCCGCACCGCCAGATCCATCCGGACGATCCTGAATGCCGCGTCCGCGCGGACCCACCGGAAGGTCGTCCTTGAGATCGTAGACGAGTCGTAACCCTTTTCCATTGTCCATGCAGCAGATCGCCCTGGGCGACATCGTGGCCACGCACGGCGTGGCCGGCTGGGTACGCCTGCGGCTGTTCAACCCCGAAGGACCTACGCTCTATTCGAGCGCGCAGGTGGAATTGACGCGCGGGGAGAGCCGGCACACCCTTGCGGTGGAGCAGGCCAAGCCGCACCGGGGTTTCGCGCTCGTCAAGCTCCAGGGCATCGCCGACATGGACGCGGCCCGGGGCTTGGTGGGGTACCGGCTGTCGGTGCCCGCCGAACGGCTCGCACCCCTCGGCTCGTCCGAGTTCTACCATGCGGAAGTGGTGGGTTTCGCGGTGGTGGACACCGAGGGTGGGCGCATTGGCACGGTAGACCGGATCTGGGCCAAACGGGGTAGCGACCTGCTGGTGGTGGCCGGCCCCGAGCGGGAACATCTCGTTCCCGCGGTGCGGGAGGTGATCCGGCAGATCGATGTCGTCGAGCGAACCATCGTCATCGACCCGCCCGACGGGCTTCTGGACCTCTGACCCTCCCCCCGTGAACCGGGGCCGGGCACCGTTTCGATGCACTTCTCGGTCATCACGCTCTTTCCGGACATGTTCACGTCTCCCTTGGCGCACAGCATCCTGAAGCGCGCCCAGGAGAAGAAGCTCGTATCCATCGAATTAGTGGACCTGCGCCAGTACGCCCGGGACCGGCACCGCGTCACCGACGACTACCCCTACGGCGGCGGCCAGGGCATGGTGCTCAAGCCGGAGCCCGTCATCGAGGCCATCGAGGCATGCCGAACCCGGCTGAGGGAACCCCGTGTGGTGCTTCTTTCCCCACGCGGACGGGTCTTCGACCAGGCCGCCGCCGCGCAACTCATGGAAGCCCGGGACGTCATCCTGGTGTGCGGCCGCTACGAGGGGTTCGACGAAAGAGTGACGGCCTACACCGACGACATGATCTCCGTCGGCGACTACACCCTGAGCGGCGGCGAGGTCCCCGCGCTGACCGTCATCGACGCGGTGACGCGGCTGGTGCCGGGGGTGCTGGGGAACGAGCAGTCCGCGCGCGACGAGTCCTTTGTCGAAGGGCTTCTGGAGTATCCGCAGTACACCCGTCCCGCGGAGTACCGGGGCATGAAGGTGCCGGAGGTGCTGCTTTCGGGCGACCACGCGAGGATCCGCGACTGGCGCCGCCGCATGAGCGTGGAGAGCACCGCGCGAACGCGGCCGGACCTGCTGGCGAAGACCCCAACGGCGGCCCGGATACCCTTGGCCGACGTTTACGTGGCGTTGCTGCACTACCCTGTGTGCGACCGGCGCGGCGACACCGTGACCTCGTCCATCACCAATCTGGACATCCACGACATCGCCCGTACCTGCCGCACCTATGGGGTGAAGGCCTTCCATGTCGTGAACCCGGTGAAGACCCTCCAGTCGCTGGCGGGCCGCATCATCGACCATTGGGAACGGGGTTACGGCAGCACGTACAACAGCACGCGCAGGGAAGCGCTCTCCCTGGCGCGGCTGTGCGACACTCTGGACGACGCGGTGGCGCAGGTGCGGGCGGAATGCGGCGCCACCCCCCGGCTGGTAGCGACCTCGGCACGGCCCGTCCCGGGAAGGGAACGCACAACTTTTGGAAAGATGCGGGAAGTGTTAATAAAGGACGATACTCCTTGCATGATTCTACTGGGAACGGGTTGGGGACTGGCGGACGCCATCTTTGCCCGGTCGGACCTGATCCTCGAGCCCATCGCAGGCCGGGACGACTACAACCATCTGTCCGTACGGGCCGCCTCCGCCATTATGATGGACCGTCTACTGGGCCACCAGGAGTCTGCCGGATCTGGTCCAGGGTAGGGACGACCGGCCGGTTGCCCCTACGGGAAGTCGTCCGGTCATCATTCTCGCGGCCCAGGCTTTGGCGGGTCCTGCAAGGACGGGCAATCACACTGGCTGGAAGGAAGGGTCCAATGAACGTCATAGACCAGATCGAGCAGGAGCACACGCGCGAGATGCCGGCGCTCAAGCCGGGCCAACGCGTGCGCGTGCATGTGCGCATCATCGAGGGCGAGAAGGAACGCATCCAGGTCTTCGAAGGTGTCGTCATCGCCATCTCCGGCAGCGGCAACCGGGAAACCTTCGTCGTGCGCAAGACTTCCTACGGGGTCGGTGTCGAACGCATCTTCCCGCTCCACTCGCCGCGCATCGAAAAGGTCGAGGTCGTCACCCAGGGGCGGGTGCGCCGGGCCAAGCTCTACTACCTGCGGAACCTTTCGGGCAAGCGCGCGCGGTTGGAGGAAGACCGCCGGCCACGGGCGTCGCGCTGACCACCGGGCGCCACGCCCGCTGACGCGCCAACCCGCCGCCAGGACCGCGCCGCCGACTCATGGCCGGTGTCCTGTCCGGCTGCCCGGCACACAAGTGGATCTTTTCGACCCTGTGAGTCCGCGCTCCACCGGCGGCAATGCGCCGCTGGCCGAGCGCATGCGCCCGGCCCGGCTGGACGAGGTGCTGGGACAGGAACACCTGCTCGGCTCCGGCAAACTCCTGCGCGGCATGGCGGAAAGCGGCCGCCTTCAGTCCATCATCCTTTGGGGGCCACCCGGTTGCGGCAAGACCACCCTGGCCCGCCTCCTGGCGGACGCGTGCCGCGCGCACTGCATCCATTTCTCCGCCGTCAGTTCAGGCGCCCGCGACCTCAAGAAAATCCTCCCCGACGCCCGCCGCCTGCAACGCGCCGACGTCCCGGTGGCGCTGCTGGTGGACGAAATCCATCACTTCAACAAGTCGCAGCAAGACACCTTTCTGCCGCACGTCGAGGCGGGGCTGCTCACGCTCATCGGCGCCACCACCGAGAATCCGTCTTTCGAAATCATCTCCCCGTTGCTCTCCCGTTGCCGGGTGTGTGTGCTCCATCCCTTGACCGGGGACACCCTCGCCCGGGTCATCGACCGCGCCCTGACCGAGCGCGGCCGGGGGCTGTGGAACGAGGACATGTCCATCGAGCCCGAGGCGCGCGCCTTGCTGGTGCGGCGCGCCCAGGGTGACGCACGGGTGGCGCTCAACGGCCTGGAGGGGGCCGCCACGCTGGCGCTCGCCGGCGGCCGCGCGAAACGCATCGAGTCGAGTCACGTGGAACAGGCCCTGCAGGTCTCGCCGCTGCACTACGACAAGGCCGGCGAGGAGCACTACAACCTGATCTCGGCCTTCATCAAGAGCCTGCGCGGCAGCGACCCGGACGCGGCCGTTTACTGGATGGTGCGGATGGTCGAAGCCGGCGAGGACCCGCTCTTCATTTGCCGGCGCATGGTCATCTTCGCCGCCGAGGACGTGGGCAACGCCGACCCCCGCGCCCTCCAGGTCGCCGTGGCCGCCAGGGACGCGGTGCACTTCGTCGGCCTGCCGGAGGGGCGGATCCCCATGAGCCAGGCGGCCACCTACCTGGCCACCGCGCCCAAATCCAACGCCGCATACCGGGCGCTGCTGGCGGCCACCCGCGACGTGCGCGAGCACGGCACGCTGCCCACCCCACTCCATTTGCGCAACGCCCCCACCGGGCTCATGAAGTCCCTGGACTACGGCGCCGACTACCGCTATCCCCACGACGAACCCGGCCACGTCACGGAGCAGGAGTATCTGCCGTCGGAGCTTGAGGGCCGCCGCTACTACCAACCCGGGGACCAGGGGCATGAACGGGTCATCCGAGAGCGCCTCGAAGCGTGGGAGGCGATCCGGAAGCGGAACGCGTCACGACGGTAGCCTGTCACGGAAGGACGCCGTCCGAATCTCCGGTTTCCCTGCAAATCGACGGCATGGAACAGTCCTGCATGGCCCTTACCGCGGCGCTCCCGGTTCCGCTTCGGGGACACCCGGTTGCCGCTTCCAGCGTGCCTCCAACTCGCGGCGGACCGCCCCGACCCTGGCCAGGAATCGTTCGGTCACGGCCTCTCCCTCCTCGCGGTTGCGGATGACCCGGGGTGTGATCAGGATGACCAGCTCGGTCCTGTCGGCGCGTTCGACGTCGGTGCGGAAGAGTTGCCCCAGCACCGGCACGTTCATGAGCAGGGGAATGCCGACCCGCGTCTTGCGCAGGTTGTCGGTGATGATGCCGCCGATGACCAGCGTCTGGCCGTCCTGAAGCACAGCGGTGGTCTCCGCATCCCGCACGTTGAAGGCGTCGAAGGTCTGGTTCCCCACCGTCACCCGTTCGCCGACGTCGCTGACCTCGACCCGCACCTGGAGGTTCACAAAACCGGCATCGTTGACCCTGGGGATGATGGTCAGGATCCGCCCGACGTTCTTGAACTGGATGGTGGTGGTGGTCGCCCGCGCTTCCTGGGACACCACCGTGCCGGTGGCCACGGGCTGCTCGCTGCCCACGCGAATCCGCGCGGGCCGGTTGTCCACTGCCAGCAGGTGCGGCGACGACAGCACCTTGACCCGCGCGTCCTTCATGAGTGCATTGACGAACACGCGAAAGTCGCGGCCCGCTTCGACGATGGACGTGAACCCGGTGTCAAGGGCCTGAAAGCCGGCGCCCAGCGGTGCGCCGGGGGTCTTTTCCTGCGCCTCGGAGGGCGGAGCGAAGCCTCCTTTCGACAACGCATGCTCCACCCCCAGCGCGAACTCGTCGGTGAGCGTGACCTCCGCCACCAGGACCTCCATGAGCACTTGGCGGGGAACCGCGTCGAGCCTTGCCAGGACCTCGGCAAGGCGCAGATATTCCCGGCGCGTGGCCAGGATGACAAGGGTGTTGGTGGCGGGTTCGGCCACCACGCGCGCGCCTTCGCTCATCTTTGCGGCGTCTTCGTGCGGGAGATTCGGAGATGCCGCATCCACGGTTGCATCGCTCCCGATCCGCAGCGTGGCCGCGGGACCTCCGCCCGGGGCGGAAGCTTCCCCGAAGCGGGCGTTTCCCGGCGCATCCTCCGGTTCCCCGGCGGCGGACCACCGGGGCAGGTCATCGAGCCCGGGCGGGCGCGGCCGGGACGCCGCCTTCCCGGTGGGGCGGTTCCCGGTTCCAAACACCCGGTTGAGCACTCGCGCCAGTGCGACCGCGTCGCCGTTCTCCACGGGCCGGATGAAGACCCTCCGTCCCGCGCTCCGGCTGGCAACGTCCAGGTGCTGGAGCCAGCGTCGAACGTAGCGCCAGGCCGCCTCGCTGTAGGCCACCACCAGCAACCGGTCGATCCTGGGCAACGGCAGGAACCGGGCGGCAAACGTGTCGCCCTGCATCTCGGCGGCGGCGAAAAGGCGCATGGCGGCGGACAATTCGCGCGCGAGGTCCTGTGCCGCGGCCTCCTTGGGCTCGTACAGTTCCATGCGCGTGCCCGCGAACACCTCGACATCGATCATTTCCATGATCTCGACCAAACGGCGAATGTTTGACGGCAGGTCGACGATAACCAGATAGTTGCCGCGCGCGTGTTCGAGTATCGTTCCTCCCTCGCCGAGGAAGGGCGTCAGAAGTCCCTTCATGACCGCCGCCGGGAAGAACCGCACCGGCGCGATCCTCATGGCGAATCCCGCATCCCGTCCGCGGTCGAGGGAAGCGGCCCCAAGCCCCTTGGCCACGGTGGTGATCCGGTAAAGCTGGCCGCGCCTGATGGCCACGGCGTCGTGGATGCGCAGCAATTCGTGAAAGATCGGCATCAGGTCGGTACGCCGCACGGGCTGACCGCTGAAGATGGTGACGGTGCCCTGGACGTCCGGGTCGATGGTGAAGTTGAAGCGAAGGTGGCGCGCGAACACATGGATGACCTCGACCAGATCGGCGCCTTCGAAGTTCAAGGTCACGGCGCCGGTGTCATCGGCGCGCCCGGCGCCGGGGCCGCGCGCCACCGCGCCAGCGGCTTCCGCCACGGGTTCCATCGGCTGGCACCACGCCGTCGGGTTCTGCAGGAAGGCCCCGGACAGGAGCCATGCGACAATCCACAGTGTCTTGAAGTTCATGCCCGTTGGGAACGCAAAATACGGGCCGTTCACGATCCGAGACCCAGCAGGTCGAACTTGAAACCGATACTGGTCCGATTCGGGTTGGTGCGCTGCTCCAGGGACAGGGTCAGGGTCCAGCATTGACACCTGGAGAGATACTTGATTCCCAGCCGGTTCTTGTCCCACCCGCCCGTGTCGTAGTTCCCCTCGTAAATAAACAGCATCCGCTCCGTGGCCCGCAGCACGGCGCTGGCGTGCACGCCGTTCAGGGCGTCCCGCGGATTGCATCGAGGGTCCGCGGGGCAGTCGGCCAGAAGATCCAGATTGGCGTGGTACGCGAAGGGCGACAGGACGTTCGCGCGAATGAACCGATACCCTAGCGACACGCGGCTGGGTTGCCGGAAATCCCGGTCCGGCGCCTGGGTCTCCACGGGCGCGGCATCGGAAAGCGAAATCGCCAGCGCGGCCCGCCGGACGTTCCCGGGACCGGGCTCCATGCCCAGGTCCAGGGACGCGTACAGATGGTCGACGGGATCCAGCCGCACCCCGAAACCCACTTCGGAAAGACCGTTCTCACCCGCGCGGGTCTTGTCCACGTCAAGTGTGGCCGTGACCGAAGCGCGGGCGAACGGCGTGGCGGCCCGCGGGCGCCCGCCCGCATCCGCTTCCTCGGGACCACCGTCGCCCGGCGCCGATCCCCGCTGCCGATCCAGGGCGCCCCAGAAGCGGTGGTTGAGTGCAACCGTGAGCAGGTTGCGGCGCCGGATGCGGTCCACCGGATCCCAGATCGGCAATGCGTCCTGATCCGTCGCGGGAATGAACCGGTACTCCAGCATGGGCTCCAGCACATGCCGGAGCCGCTCCCAACCGCCTATTTTCCAGCGGTAGGTTCGGCTCAGCGCCGTGGTCAGCCGCCAGCCGAATTCCATCAGTTCCCTGTGCGCGTGAGCGGCGCTCCCGGCGGCGGATCCGCCTTCCAGCGAATCGAGCCGGTAGAGCGTCTCGCGCAACGCCACGCGGGTGTCCATGCGGAAGTGACGCAGCGGAGCGGCCCGCCAGGTGATCTCGGGCCGCATGTCCACCCGCAGCCCGTCCGACCCCTGCTCGCGCAGGTAATGGGTCAGCGCCACGTCCCATTCGAGGCCGAGCCCGCGCCAAAGCCCGCGCCCTCCGGTGAAGGAGAGGTGGGGAGCGCGGTGCAGCGCGCGCTTCTGCGGCTGGACCAGGTCCTGCACGTAGTCCACCTCGCCCGTCAACGCCATGTCCGGCCCGTGCCACTGAAAGCCGAGGCGTGACGCGCTGTACCGGTTCGCGCGCAAGATGTCCTGCTCGTTCGCGCCGGATACGAAGAACTCCGCCAGCTCCCGCGGCGCCAGGTTGTCGCTATACAGAGCGACGTCGCTGAACGTCGCCCAGCCGGCCGGGGGATGGTGACGGTGGGACCCGCGCACGCTCCAGCGGTCCAGGGGAACCCCCGGATCCGCAATGGCGGCGTCGCGCGCGGACGTCGACCTGCGCATGCGCTCGCTGAAGTAGGAGAGTTCCAAACGGCCGGCGGTGTGGCGGTTCCAGACGGTGCGGTACTGCGCGTTCATGCCGGCGCGCGTCCTGGACTCCACGGCCAACTCGAAGGTGGCGTCGTTGCTCTTGTCCAGCGCCCAGAAGAACGGCTGCCGGTAGAGGACCCCGTCGCCCCGGGACCAGCCGAAGGAAGGGATCAGGAATCCGGTGGTGCGCTCCGTGAGGTAGGCGAACGACAGGTAGGGCAGATACAGCACCGGGACGTCGTAGAGGTAGAGGGTGGCGTCGTCCATCGCGGCCTTGGCGCCTTCCTCCAGCCGGAGGGCGCCGGCGGCAATGCGCCACGGCGCGGCGCCTTCCTCGCACAGGCACGTGGTGAGGCGTCCGTCGCGAATCTCGTAGGTCTGCCCGGTGAACTTCTCCACCCGGCTTCCGCTCAGACGGAGGCGCTCCTCCTCGACGAACACTTCCGCGTCAAGAAGCGTGCCCGTTTCGTCGTCGAGGTTCATCTCCAGTCCGGCGGCGCGCAGCCGGTACCGGGGATGGTCCACGCGCACCGCCCCTTCCGCCCGCAGCGTGCGCCGCGCATGGTCGATCACCACCGTGTCGGCGCCGAAGACCGTCGCTCCCCGCCGGATCTCCACGTTGCCCTGCGCCCGGACCGTTTCGCGGGTCGCCTCGATGGAGTCTTCCGCCGACACCTCGATGCGTTCTCCGGCCTCCGGCGACTGGGCGCCAGCGAGGGCCACGGGGACCAGGGTCCACCAGCATGCCGCCGCCCACGCCGTCATGTATGAACGCCACAGATGCATGATCGATGCCGCCGACTCACGCCGCGCCGCTACCGGCGCGGACCCTGTCCGCCCGTGCCGGCCTGCGTCCCGACCTCGGCAACCTGGCCGGACCGATAGTGTAACACGGCCGCGCGCACAGCCCCCACGAGATACAATGATCCGGTCACGAGCACCGGATCGTCGCGCCCCTGGCGGTGCGCCATCAACCCGAAGATGGCTTCGGCGGGGTCTTCCACCACCGTCACCGGCAACCCCCGCGGCACCGCTGCGCGCAGGGTCTCCGGCGCCGCCCCCCGCGCGGACGGGTTGCGCGTCAGCACCACCTCCCGGGACACGGCGCAGAGCGCCCGCAGCATGGACCGCCAGCCCTTGTCCCCCATGCTGGCGAACAGGAGGCGCACCCTGCCAAAGCCGAGGAGACCGGGAATTTCGCGCACCAGGGTGTGGACGCCGCCCGGATTGTGCGCCCCGTCCAGCAGCACCGGGGGTGTACCCGGCAAAAGCTCCAGGCGCCCGGGCCAGCGCACCGACGCAAGGCCGGCGCGGACCGCCTTCGCGGCCGCCGGCAGGACCCCGTTCAGGGCTTCCAGCGCCGCCAGCGCGACCGCCGCATTGTGCCGTTGATATTCGCCGCGCACGCCCAGGCGCAGACCTTCCAGACGCCACTCGCGGCCGTGGTAATCGAACCGGTCCGGCAGGCGCGGCGCCACCGAGAAGTCCTTGCCCCACTCGCGCATGGGCGCTTCCCGTTCGCGGGCGATGCGCCGCAGCGCGCGCCTGGCGGCCGGCGGCAAAGCGCCGAACACCACGGGGACTCCGGGTTTGATGATGCCGCCCTTCTCCCGGGCGATGTCGCCGATGCGTGTGCCGAGGAAGCGTTCGTGGTCCCGGGAGATGGTGGTCACCACACAAACGCTCGGCCGGACGACGTTGGTGGCATCCAACCTGCCCCCCAGCCCCACCTCCACCACCGCGCCGTCCACCTCCTGCCGGGCGAAGTGCAGGAATGCCATGACCGTGACGAATTCAAAGAACGAGAGCGCGATGTCGGCGTACCGGGTCCTTTCGGCGACTTCTCGCACCAGGGCGACCACCGCGGCCTGGGGGATGGGCCGCCTGCCGACGCGGATCCGTTCGGTGAACGACTCGAGGTGCGGCGAGGTGTAGAGACCTACGCGATGGCCCTGAGCCGACAGCACGGCGTGGATCATCGCCGCGGTGGAGCCCTTGCCGTTGGTCCCGGCGACGTGACAAACGCGGAAGCGGTGCTGGGGATGGTCGAAGAGCGCCAGGGCCGCGGACACGCGTTCGAGCCGCAGGTCGAGCCGCAGGTCGGTCTCGCGCCCGCTCAGATTGAAGATGAAATCGAGACTCTTCCGGTAGGCGTTCACGACGGGCTCACCCCGCCTTGGCCGCCGCGATGAACGCCTTCATGCGCAGGGGGTCCTTGCGGCCGGGAGCGGCTTCGACTCCGGTGCACACGTCCACGCCGAAGGGTTCGAGCGCGCGCACCGCGGCGCCCACGTTGTCCACCCCGAGCCCGCCGGCGAGAATGACCGGACGCGCCAGCGGAACTGTCAGCCAGCTCCAGGTGAACGCGGCGCCCGAACCGCCAAAGCCTTCGCTCCAGGAATCGAGCAGGTAGTAGTCCGCCGGATATTCGCCGATCCGTGCCAGGGTCTCCGGGTCGCGCACGCGAAACGCCTTGATCACCTTGAGAGGCCAGCGCGCACAGTAGTCGCGCTCTTCGTCGCCGTGGAACTGCACCGCGGTGAGGCCCGGGCCGCCCTTGGAGCGGCATGACCGGAGCGCGGCCTTCACGTGCTGGCGCGACTCGTTGACGAAGAGACCGGCGGCGCAAATGCCGGCGGGCAGGTCCCGGAGGATCCCGGCGGCGTCTTCCGGCTCGATGTAGCGGGGACTCGGCGGATAGAAGTTGAAGCCCAACGCGTCGGCGCCGTACTCCACCGCCTTGAACGCGTCGGCGGCGTTGGTAATGCCGCAGATCTTAACCTTGACCATGGACGGCGGCCGTTCCCAGAAGCTCCGCGAGCTTGACGCCCGGATCGGGGGCGCGCATCAGCGTTTCACCCACCAGGAACACCCGGCCGCCGGCCGCCTCGATCCGCTCGACGTGAGCCACGTCCTTGATGCCGCTCTCGCATACCGCCACGGCGTCCGGCGGTATGCGGGGCAGAAGCGCTTCGGCCACTGCGAGATCCACTTCGAAGGTGCGCAGGTCGCGGTTGTTGATGCCGATGATCGACGCGCCGATGCGCACGGCGCTCTCCAGCTCGCGCTCCGAGTGCACCTCCACCAGCACGTCCAGGGCCAGGGAGCGCGCTTCGGCGTGCAGCGATTCCATGGCGCCTTCATCGAGCATGGCGGCGATGAGCAGGACGGCGTCGGCGCCGAAGCCGCGGGCCTCCACGAGCTGGTAGGGGTCCAGCACGAAGTCCTTCCTGAGGAGCGGCAGCGCGACCTTCTCCCGGATGTCCGACAGGTAGCGCAGGGAGCCGTCAAAGAAGCGTTCCTCGGTGACCACCGAAAGCGCGGCGGCGCCGCTGGCTTCATAGCGCGTGGCGATGCCAACGGGTTCGAAGTCCTCACGGATCACCCCCTGGGAGGGCGAAGCCCGCTTGACCTCGGCGATGACGTGCCGGCCCGGGCGTGACAGCGCCTCGCGGAAGCCCCGGCGCGGTTCCTGGTAGAGCGCGCGGTCCGCCAGCGCTTCGGGCGGGCGTTCGCGGCGGCGGGACTCAAGCCCGGCGCGGACATGCGTCGCGATCCGCTGGAGAATGTCGTGGGCGGAGGGCTGAACGCCGTCATGCTTCATTGGTCAGCCGGATCAGGTGTTCGAGCTTTCCCATGGCGGCTCCCGAATCGATGCACTCCCGCGCCACGTCGATGCCTTGGGCGATGGTCTCCGCGCGCTCGCTCACGCACAGCGCCGCGCCGCTGTTGAGCAGCACGACATCCCGCGCCGGTCCCGCTTCACCCTTGAGAATCGCTGTCACGATGGCGGCGCATTCCGCCGGGTCGGCGGCGGTGAGGCGCTCGGCCGGACACGTCTCGAAGCCGAATTCTCCGGGGTGAAGCGTGTAGCGGGCCACCGCCCCATCCTTCCATTCCGCCACCGACGTGGGGCCACCGAGCGATATTTCGTCGAGGCCTTCGTCGCCGTGCACCACCATGGCCCGGTCGCTGCCGAGGTTGCCAAGGACTTGCGCCACGGTTCCGATGAGCGCGCCGTCATAGATGCCCAGGAGCTGATGGCTGGCCCTGGCCGGGTTGGTCAGAGGACCCAGGAGGTTGAAGATGGTCCGTATGCCCAGCTCGCGGCGCGGAGCCACGGCGTACTTCATGGCCTCGTGCATCATCGGCGCGAACAGAAACCCCAGACCGACCTCGCGCAGGCAGCGTTCCACCGTTTCCCTGGGAACGTCGATCCGGACCCCGAGAGCGCCCAGGACGTCCGCGCTGCCGGACCCGCTGGACACCGCCCGGTTGCCGTGCTTGGCGACGGTGATGCCCGCGGCAGCCACCACGAACGCCACCGTGGTGGAGATGTTGAAGGTGTTCTTGCCGTCGCCGCCCGTGCCGCAGGTATCCAGCACGCAGCCCGGACCCGCCTCCACGCGCAACGCCTTCTCGCGCATCACCCGGGCGGCGCCCGTGACCTCCTCCACGGTCTCGCCCTGGATGCGCAACGCGGTCAGGAAACCCGCCACCTGAATCGGTGTCGCCGCGCCCGTCATGACCTGGTTCATGACATCCACCATCTCCGACTCGTTGAGGTCGGCGCCGTCCACCAGGCGGGTTATGGCTTGCTGGATGTTCATTGGGTCCCCATGATCATCGGGTCGTACTTGTCCTTCTTGAGCCGCTGAAGATCCACCATGGCCTCCTGGCGGTTCCGGTACCGTCCTACCCGAACGCGATAAAAGGTCCTTCGGTTGAGTTGCCCGGACGTGACGTACGCCTCGTAGCCGCGCTCCTTCAGCTTCGCCACCATGCTGTCGGCTTTCGCCCGGGTTTCCGCGGCGGCCACCTGCACGGTCCATGGAGTCTTGACTTCTTCGGCCGGCGGGATCTGGACAGGCGCGCCGGCCTTGGGCGGAGCCGTCTTGGTCAACGTGTCGTAGAAGGTCAACTCCTGGTCGTCGCCGGGCGCGCCCGGGCTCACCGGGACCGTAATCCCGGCGTAACCCTCGCCGGCAAGCTTGCGCTCCTCGATGCTCTGTCCGATGAGGATACCGAAGAAGAAAACAACGGCCGCCACGCCCACGAACAGCGTGGCTACGCCGAAGAGCTGCCCGCGGCTGAAGTAGACGTTGCCGCGGGCGGTCGCGTTTCGATGGTTGGCCATAGACACCCCTGAACGGCGCATTCCAACGGTTGCCGGTGGGCACGGCCCGCGGCCGCGGCGCGCGGTGGCGAGGGAGCGTCTCTCAGGTTCCGCTCGTCGTGGACGGCGCGCCGGCCGCGTCACCGCCCGCCGTCGCCTCGCCGGCGGCCGGTATCAACTCGATGATGGACAGCGGCGCCGCGTCGCCCCGGCGGCGGCCCACCTTCACGACCCGCGTGTAGCCTCCGTGGCGGTCGCGAAAACGCGGTCCCAGCTCGTTGAACAAACGCGCCACGACGGCCTTGTCCTGAACGAAGGCCAGCGCCTGGCGCCGGGCGTGGAGGCTTCCGTCCTTGCCGAGGGTGATCAGCCAGTCAGTCCAACGCCTCAGTTCCTTGGCCTTTGCGTCGGTGGTGGTGATGCGATCGTGCCGCAACAGCGAGGTGGTCATGTTGCGCCACAAGGCGTGCCGGTGACTCGCGCTACGGTTCAGTTTTCTGCCGCTCTTCAAGTGCCGCATGGCCTACGCTGTCTCCTTCTGCTCGGCCTGCTTGCGGGCATCCAGTTCTTCGCGGCTCGGGAAGTGGTCCAGTTTCATTCCCAACTCCAGCCCCAACTCGCCAAGCTTCTCCTTGATCTCGTTGAGGGACTTCCGCCCGAAATTCTTGGTCCTGAGCATGTCCTGCTCGGTCTTCTGCACCAACTCGCCGATGTACTTCAAGTTGGCGTTCTGCAGGCAGTTGTGCGCGCGCACTGACAGACATTGCAGTTCGTCCACCGTGCAGAAGAGGTTCTCGTTGAGCGCGCGGCCCTCCGCCACTGCCTCGACCTCCACCATCTGGGGGCCCTCGGCGAAGTCGGCGAAGATGGCAACCTGGTCCTGCAGAATCCGCGCGGCGTAGGCGAGCGCATCCTCAGGCTTCTCACTGCCGTCGGTCCACACTTCCAGAACCAGCTTGTCGTAGTCCGTGCGCTGGCCGACCCGTGCGTTGGTCACCGTGAAATTGACCTTGCGAATGGGTGAGAACACGGCATCCATGAAGATCGTGTCCACGGGCAGCTCTTCTTCCCGGTTACGCTCCGCGGGTACGTATCCCTGACCCGTTCGCACCACCATGTTCGCATTCAGGCTCGCCTCCCTGGAAAGGGACGCGATGCGGTGCTCCGGGTTGAGTACTTCCACTTGCGCACTCCGGACGATATCCCCCGCCAGCACCTCCTTGGGTCCCGTGGCGTCGATACGAACGACCTCCCGGTCGGTGTTGTGCAGCTTGAGCCGCACCTCCTTGAGGTTCAGGATGATTTCGGACACATCCTCCGTAGCGCCCGGGATCGTGGAAAACTCGTGCAGCGCGCTCTCGATCTGGACGGATGTGATGGCGGCGCCCCTGAGCGACGAAAGCAGGATGCGGCGCAGACTGTTGCCGATGGTCTGACCGAAGCCGCGTTCGAAGGGTTCGCCGACAAACTTCCCGTAGGTCGAACTGTGGCTCTTCTCGTCGACCTCGACGCTCTCCGGCTTGATCAGTTCGCTCCAGTGCTTGGACATGGGATCTCCAACACGGTTCACCGCTGATTACTTGGAATACAGCTCAACGATGAGCTTTTCGTTGATGGGCGTCGTGATATCGCCGCGGCTCGGGAGCATCTTGACCGTTCCGGAGAAATTCTCCCGGTCCACCTCGATCCAGTCAGGCACACCGCGCCTCTGGGATCCTTCCATGGCGGTGAGCACGCGCTCGGACTTGCGGCTCTTCTCCGCCACAGCCACCACGTCTCCGACACCCACACGAAAGGAAGGAATGGTCACCCGGCGGCCATTCACCCGCACGTGGCCGTGCCGCACAAGAAGGCGGGCATCTCCCCGGGAACACGCGAAGCCGAGGCGGTAAACCACGTTGTCGAGCCGTCTTTCCAGGATCACCAGCAGACTCTCGCCGGTGATGCCGCGGGATTTTTCCGCGCTCTCGAAGCTTCCCTTGAACTGCTTTTCGAGCAGCCCGTACATGCGCTTGACCTTCTGCTTCTCCCGGAGTTGGAGGCTGTACTCGGAAAACTTGATCCGCCGCTGTCCATGCTGGCCTGGAGGATAGTTGCGCCGCTCGATGGCGCACTTGTCCGTGTAGCACCGCTCTCCCTTGAGAAACAGCTTCATGTTCTCTCGCCGGCACAGCCGGCACACCGGGCCATGATACCTTGCCACTAACGATCTCCTCTCACACGCGCCTGCGCTTGGGCGGCCGGCAGCCGTTATGCGGAATAGGGGTCACGTCCTTGATCAGACTCACGTTCAATCCCGCTGACTGAAGCGATCTCAACGCCGACTCCCGCGCCGAACCGGGGCCGCGCACGTAGACCTGTATGGAATGCATGCCATGATCCATGGCCTTGCGCGCGACGTTGTCCGCGGCCTGCTGCGCCGCGAAAGGGGTGCCCTTGCGCGACCCCTTGAAGCCGATGGCGCCCGCGCTCGACCACGTCACCACGTTGCCCTGGGTGTCGGTGATGGTGATGATCGTATTGTTGAAGGTGGAGTGAATGTGCGCCACCCCCTCGGCGATGTTCTTTCGTCCGCGCCGTTTCCTCGGCGCCCGCGCGTCACGCGCTCTCTTCGCGGCTTGGGCCATGAATGCTCCTGTTCCGGTTTATGCTCGTCGAGCCACTAACCCTTGGACGGCGGTTTCCTCTTGCCGGCGATGGTCCGCCGGGGTCCCATGCGGGTGCGTCCGTTGGTATGGGTGCGCTGCCCCCTGACCGGAAGGCCGCGCCGGTGTCTCAGTCCGCGATAGGTGCCGATGTCCATGTGGCGCTTGATGTCCGTGGTGATGTCGCGTCGCAGATCGCCTTCCACCTTGATTTCCTGGTCGATGATCCGGCGTATCACCACCACTTGGTCGTCCGTGAGGTCATCGGACTTGAGTTGGAACGCGATCCCCGCTTCCTTCAGAATGTTCCGGGACGTGCTGGCGCCGATGCCGTAGATATAGGTCAGCGCGACATCCATGCTCTTGTTCCTGGGCAGGTCCACCCCAGCAATACGTGCCATGACTCCTCCTGCGAAACCGCGGCTGGAGCTACCCCTGCCGCTGGGCGTGCTTGCGGGTGACGCAGATGACTCGTACGGTCCCCTTGCGCCGAACCACTTTGCACTTGTTGCAGATCTTCTTGACCGATGCTCTTACCTTCACTTCCGATCTCCTACAGCCGGCTCAGCACGTACGGGCCATCCGCGGTCACGGCGATGGAATGCTCGAAATGAGCTGCGAGGCTCCGGTCACGGGTCACGGCCGTCCAGCCGTCTTCCAGGATCGCGACTTCCTTCTTCCCCGCGTTGACCATGGGTTCCACCGCCAGTACCATTCCGGCGCGCAGCCGTTGCCCCTTGCCCGCCTCGCCGTAGTTGGGAACCGGCGGCTCCTCGTGCAGCTTCTTGCCGATGCCGTGACCCACGAACTCGCGCACCACCGAGTAGCCCGAACCCTCGGCAATGCCCTGAATGGCGCTCCCCAGGTCTCCCAGCCGATTGCCCTCGCGCATCATTTCGATGCCTTCGGTCAGAGCGGTCTCGGTGACGCGCATGAGCCGCTCCGCCTCGGGACTCACCTGGCCCAGGCCCACTGTCACCGCCGAGTCGCCGTAAAAACCCTCGTACACCACCCCGAAGTCCATCCCCAGGATGTCGCCTTCCTTGAGAACGCGATTCGAAGGAACGCCGTGGACGATCTCTTCGTTGACGGAGGTGCACAAGCTGTGCCTGAACACTCTGCCGGCGACCTCGTATCCCTTGAACGCGGGTCTGGCTCCCTTCTCATGCGTCAGCCGCTCCGCCAACTCGTCTAGTTCCAAGGTCGTCATGCCCGGCCGCGCCGTCTCCTTCAGGACCGCCAGCACCTCCGCCACGATCACGTTGACGCGGCGCATGATGTCGATTTCGGCGCGAGACTTGAGATAGATCATGCCCGATCATCCGCGATTCCCGTCCGCCGAACCCTGGCCCGGTACGGGAACCCACCTTCATCCCCTGCGGCCGCGTATGCGGCCTCGCCTCATGAAACCTTCATAATTGCGCGAAATCATGTGGGTTTCCATCTGCGAAACGGTATCCAGGGCGACCCCCACGACGATCAGCAACGCGGTCCCGCCAAAAAAGAACGGGACGTTGAACTGTGAGATCAGGATCGTCGGCAGCAAGGCTACCAAGGACAGATAGACCGCGCCCCCCAGAGTGATGCGCGACAGCACGCGGTCGATGAACTCCGCGGTTCTCTTGCCCGGGCGAATCCCGGGCACGTAACCGCCGTACTTTCTCATGTTCTCCGCCACGTCCACGGGGTTGAACACGATGGCGGTGTAGAAGAAGCAGAAGAACATGATCAAGCCGATGTACAGAAGATCATGCAGCCAGCGCCCCGGGGCCATGGCGCCCGCCAGCGTCTGCGCCCACGGGTTCTGCACGAACTGGGCGACAGTGGCCGGGAAGATCAGCACCGACGAAGCGAAAATGACCGGGATGACCCCGGAGGTGTTGATCTTCAAGGGCAGGTGCGACGTCTGTCCTCCGTACATGCGCCTGCCCACCACGCGCTTGGCGTACTGCACCGGGATGCGCCGTTGTCCTCGCTCCATGAAGATGATGATGCCCACCACCAGCACGACGAACAGCACCAGCACGATCACGAAGAATATGCTCAATTCCCCCTCGCGCACGAACTGGAACGTGGAGGTCACCGCCGACGGAAGCGCCGCCACGATGCCGGCGAAGATGATCAGGGAGATGCCGTTGCCGATACCCCGCTCCGTGACCTGCTCGCCGAGCCACATGATGAACGCCGTCCCGGAGGTCAGGGTCAGCACCGTCATGAGGCGGAAGTTCCACCCTGGAAAGAGCACGATGGCTTCGCCGTTGGGACCGCGCGTGCCCTCCAGCCCGAAGCTGATCATCAGGCCCTGGATGACCGAAAGCACGATGGTGCCATAGCGCGTGTATTGCGTGATCTTCTTGCGGCCGACATCGCCCTCTTTGGACAACCTCTCCAGATAGGGAAACACCACGGTCAGGAGCTGCAGGATGATCGACGCGCTGATGTAGGGCATGATGCCCAAAGAGAACACCGAAAACTGCTCCAGCGCGCCGCCCGAGAAGAGGTTGAACAGTCCGAAGATCGTTCCCTCGACCTGGGCGAAGAACGCCGCCAGCCCGTCGCGGTCGATGCCGGGCGTCGGAATCGCCACGCCGATGCGATAGACCGCCAGCATGGCCAAGGTGAACAGGATGCGTCGCCTCAGCTCCGGAATGCGGCCCGCGCTCTGGAAACCTTCAAGCATGAGAAAGAACTTCGACCGAGCCGCCCGCGGCCTCGATTTTCTGCTTCGCGCTACGCGAGAAGCCGTGCGCCCTGACGGTCAATGGCCTGTCGATATCGCCGCGGCCCAGGATCTTCACCAAGCCGCGCTTGAGTAGCCCCTTCTCCCGCAGGGTCTCGGGGGAAACCTCCGCGTCGGCCTCGAAACCGCCGAGCCCGTCGAGGTTCACGGGGGTGTATTCCGTCCGGAACAGGTTGTGGAAGCCGCGCTTGGGCACACGCCGGGTGAGCGGCATCTGGCCGCCCTCGAAGCCGGGCCTCACGCCCCCGCCGGAGCGGGACCCCTGGCCCTTGTGCCCGCGGCCGCTGGTTTTGCCGGTCCCGGACGCCTCGCCCCGGCCCACGCGCTTCTTGGCGTGCTTCGTCCCCTTCGGGGGGCGCAATTCGCTCAGATCCATGAACCGTTCCCTCTTATCGAATCTCGGCCAGCGGCTTGCCGCGCAAGACCGACACCTCTTCCGGAGACTTGAGGCGCTTCAGGGCTTCGAACGTCGCCTTGACCAGGTTGTGCGGGTTGTTGGAGCCGATGCACTTGCTCAGGACGTTGGGGATTCCCGCCGCCTCCACCACCGCGCGCACGCCGGCGCCGGCAATGACGCCGGTTCCGGGGGCGGCGGGCTTGAGCAACACGTGCCCGGCGCCGTACCGGCCCGTGACCTCGTAGGGAATACTGTCGTCCACCAGGGGCACCCGCAGCAGCGTCTTCTTCGCGTGCTCGACTCCCTTGCGAATCGCCTCGGGCACCTCGTTGGCCTTGCCCAGTCCGTACCCGACCACCGAGGCCTCGTCGCCTATCACCACCAACGCATTGAAGCTGAAGCGCCGCCCGCCCTTGACCACCTTGGCCACGCGGCTGATGTGGATGACCTTCTCCTTGAGCTCCAGGCCCTGCGGATCGACTCGTTCCAAAGCAACCCCCGAATCAGAAGGAAAGGCCGGCCTCGCGCGCGGCCTCCGCCAATGCCTTTACCCGACCGTGAAAGAGAAACCCGTTGCGATCAAAGATCACCTGCTTGATCTCGCGCGCCTCGCACAACTCCGCGATCTTGCGGCCCACGTCCCGGGCCGCCTCGACTCCCTTGGCGTCGTCGGCCGCAGCCGCTTCCTTCGACAGTGTCGACGCGCTCGCCAGGGTCACACCGCGTTCGTCGGAAATGATCTGCGCGTAGATGTGCTTGGAACTGCGAAAGACGCACAGGCGAGGGCGCGCATCGCTGCCCTTGATCCGTTTGCGTACGCTGTGCTGGCGCCGCTTGCGATCCAGAACCTTCTTGCTTGTCATCGGCATGCGTTCACCCGATCCCGCCGGCTCACGCGGAACCCATGGCCTTGCCGGCCTTCCTCATGACTACTTCGCCCTGATAACGAATCCCCTTGCCCTTGTAGGGCTCGGGGGGGCGGAAACGCCGCACCTCGGCGGCGGCCTGACCCAGCACCTGCTTGTCGTGGCTCTCGAGGGTAATCACCGTCTGACGTTCCACCGAGGCGCTCACGCCTTCCGGCAGCCGGTACTCGACGGGATGGGAGAATCCCAGCGTCAGGTGCAGCGAGTTTTCCTTCAACTCGGCCCGGTAGCCGACGCCGTTGATCTCGAGCACCTTCTTGAAGCCCTCGCTCACGCCCAGGACCATGTTGGCCAGCAACTTGCGCGTCAACCCGTGCAGCGCCCTGACGCTCTTGGTCTCGGCGCTCCGGCCCACTTCGAGCCGGTCGCCGTTCACATTCACTTCGATGCCTTGCGGAATGCGGTGCGCCAGTGTCCCCTTGGGACCCTGCACTCGTATTTCCGCGCCTTCCGTCGCCACCTTGACGGTTCCGGGCACCATGATCGGCAGTTTTCCTACACGAGACACGAGACAACCTCCCCACGGCCGGGGGCCACTAACTGATGGAGCACAGCAACTCGCCGCCGAGCTTCGCCTTCACGGCCTCCCTGTCGACGATGATTCCCTTGGGCGTCGACAGAACATGGGTGCCGAGCCCCTTGTGCAGCGGCTGGATGTCCTTGTAGCCGACGTAGACCCGGCGCCCCGGGCGGCTGACCCGCTTCAGTTGGCTCATCACTGGCTGATGTTCCCTGTCGTACTTGAGCTGGATGCGCAGTGTATCCTGCACCTGCCCCTCCACCGGAATACGCCGGATCTGGCGCACGTACCCCTCCACCACCAGTACCTTCATGATGTTTTCCTTGAGGCGCGACCATGGAACATCCACGGTTTCGTGCTTCGCCATGGCGGCGTTGCGCATCCGCGTCAGCAAATCGGCTATGGGATCGGTCATACTCATGCGCGACAACCCCTCCTACCAGCTTGCCTTGATTACCCCGGGGATTTCACCCCGGCGCGCGTACATCCTGAGGCACACCCGACACATGCGGAACCGCCGGTAAAACGCCCGAGCCCTGCCGCACAGGGGACAACGATTGTACTGGCGAACCTTGAACTTGGGAGTCCTGTCCGCCTTGATCCGCAGGCACTTCTTAGCCACTGGTCCTACCCCCATCCGTCGCGAACGGCATTCCGAGACTGCGCAGCAACGCTCTCCCCTCCTCATCCGTCCCCGCGGTGGTCACGATGGACACCGTCAGGCCGTGGAGCCGATCCACGGAATCCGGCCTCACTTCGGGAAAAATGATCTGCTCCCGGATGCCAAGCGAGTAATTTCCGCAACCGTCAAAGGAGCGGTCCGAGAGCCCCTTGAAATCCCTCACCTGGGGCAGCGCCACCTGTATGAGTCGATCCAGGAACTCGTACATGCGCGCGCGCCGCAACGTCACCATGCATCCGATGGGATTGCCGCGGCGCAGCTTGAAGTTCGAAATGTCCTTCCGCGCCCGCGTCACCACCGGCCGCTGACCGCTGATGGCGCCCAGTTCGGACACCGCGGCGTCCAGCAGCTTGGCGTTCTGCACCGCCTCGCCGATGCATACGTTGATGGAAACGTTCTTGAGCCGAGGGACCTGATGCCTGTTGCGATAGGCGAAGTCGGCCATCATCGCGGGCACGATCTCCTCGTGATATTTCTGTTCCAGCCTTACCATCGTTGAATCCCAGACTGCGGGTCTCTAGCCCAGACCCTGACCGCAACGCCGGCAGATGCGCACCTTCTCCCCATCCTCAAGGAACTTGTAGCCCACGCGCACCGGGGCGTTGCACGGGTCGCACATGAGCATGACGTTGGAGACGTGGATGGAAGCTTCCTTCTCGACGATGCCACCGGGCTGCTGGGCGCTGCGCGGCTTGGTGTGCCGCTTCACGAGGTTCACTCGTTCGATGAACAGGCGGTCCTTCCTCGGCACCACCTTGATGACCTTGCCGGTCTTCCCCCGCTCCCTGCCGGTCACCACCATGACGGTGTCATCTTTGCGGACGAACAGGCTCATGGCTACAGCACCTCCGGGGCCAGCGACACGATCTTCATGAACCGCTTCGCGCGCAACTCCCGTGCGACCGGACCGAAGATGCGCGTGCCCACCGGTTCTTTCTGGTTGTCGATCAACACCGCCGAGTTGTTGTCGAAGCGAATGTAGGAACCGTCCACGCGGCTGAGCTCCTTCGCCGTGCGCACCACCACTGCTCTGGCCACGTGGCCCTTGGGCACCTTGGAATTGGGCATCGCTTCCTTGACGGACACGACGATCACGTCGCCGATGGAGGCGTATTTCCGCCTGGTTCCGCCAAGTACCTTGATGCACCGGACTCGCCGGGCGCCCGAGTTGTCCGCCACATCCAACACCGTCCCCACTTGTATCATTGCCTGGACCTCTGTGTCTCGCGTCGTTGGCCTGTTCCACGGGACGAGAGCGAATCGCCCCTGGCTGTCGTTGCCGCGGCCGCTGTGTCAGTCCGTCGCCGTGCCCGTCGCCGCGCGGTTCAGGATGCGGCTTACGCGCCAACGCTTCTCGCGGCTGAGGGGCCGGCACTCGGTGATCACGACGCGGTCGCCCACGCGGCACTCGTCGCGCTCGTCATGGGCCTTCACCCGCGTCCGGCGCCGGAGGTACTTCTTGTACCGCGAATGCAGAACGATCCGCTCCAGCTCGACCACCACGGTCTTGACCATGCGGTCCGTTCTAACGACGCCCTCACGCTGCTTCGTGACACCACGTTCAATCATGATCGTCTTCCCGCTCCGCGGCGCGCCGGAGTTCCACGATGATCGTCTCCAGCCGCGCCAGATTGCGGCGCGACTGGCGCAGCTTCATGGGACTTTCCAACTGTCCCGTGGCGCGCCGCAGGGTCAGGTGAAAGATCTCATCCTTGAACTCCGTGCGCTTCTGCTGCAACTCATCGACGCCCATGTCCCGCATTTCCTTGGCGCGCATCCGCTCTCTCCCGCTACCGCTCCACGAACGCGGTGGTCAGGCCCAGCTTGCGCGAGGCCAGGCGGAACGCTTCCTTGGCGTCGTCCCGCTGAACCCCCTCCATCTCGAACAACAGCTTGCCCGGTTTGACCACGGCCACCCACGCATGCAGCGGCCCCTTGCCCTTCCCCATGCGCACCTCGGCGGGCTTCTTGGTGATGGGTTTATCCGGAAACACCCGGATCCACACCTTGCCGTGCCGCTTGAGGTAGCGGGTCAAGGCGATTCGCGCGGCCTCGATCTGGCGCGCCGTAATGTAGCCGCGGTCCACGCACTTCAGGCCATAGTCGCCGAAGGACAACTCCGACCCGCGCCCCGCGGATCCGCCCCGGCGCCCCTTCTGTATCTTCCGGAACTTGACTTTCTTTGGCTCAAGCATGATCTCACGCCCTCTACCCTATAATCCCAGAGATGCCTTCTGCTGCTCTTCCTGCTTCGTAAGGATCTCGCCACGGAAGATCCATGCCTTGACGCCGATGACCCCGTAGGTGGTCTTGGCCTCGGCCAGGCCGTAGCTCACGTCCGCCCGCAGCGTGTGCAGCGGCACACGCCCCTCGCGGTACCACTCCGTGCGCGCGATCTCCTGCCCGCCGAGCCGGCCGCCGCACTGGATGCGAATCCCTTGCGCACCCATGCGCAAGGCGCGGGACACGCTCTCCTTCATGGCGCGCCGGAAGGCCACGCGACGCTCAAGCTGCAGCGCCACGTTCTCCGCCACCAACTGCGCATCAAGATCGGGCCGGCGCACCTCGTGGATGTTGATGAACACCTCCCGCGGCGACAGCTTCGCCAACTCTTCCTTGAGCTTCTCGATCTCGGCGCCCTTCTTGCCGATGACGATGCCTGGACGCGCGGTGTGGATGTTGATCTTGGCCTTGTTGGTGGCGCGCTCGATCTCGATCTTCGAGATACCCGCGTGGTGCAACCGTCCCTTGAGAAACTTCTTGATCTTGAGGTCCTCATGCAGCAGTTCGGGGTAATCGTGCCCGGCGTACCACTTCGAGTCCCACGACTCGATCACGCGCATGCGGAAGACCTTGGGGTGTGTTTTCTGTCCCATCCTGGTTTCCTGTCCGGTTCGTTCGCACAAAGTTCCGAGGGGCTTTCCCCACCGGCTGCGTTACGTCGCCCGGGGGTGAGCCGGGTTCCTGCGGCGCAAGCTGCTAGTGTGGTGTCTGGTTAATTCGGGTCATAATCTGCGGGTCTTTTTCGCCGTCGGCTGCGTTGCTCTTCCTCGCGTGGTACACGCCACTGCTCGTCATCGCGCCTTGCCGACAACATAAAATCCTCCGCAGATTATGACCCGAATCAACCAGACACCACACTAGGCTTTCTCATCCACCACGACGGTCAAATGGCTCAAGCGCTTGCGAATGCGGTTGGCGCGACCCATTCCACGCGGCATGAAGCGTTTCCACATTCCTGCCTGACCCACCTCCGCGAACTTGACGTACAAGAGGTCCACGTCCACGTTCTGCGTGTTCTCCGCGTTGGCGACCGCGGACCGCACGGTCTTGGCGACGATGCCGGCGCAGCCCTTGGGCACGAATTTGAGGATCGTCAGCGCGTCCTCGACGGATCGTCCCCGAACCTGATCCACCACCAGCCGCATCTTGCGGGGCGAGACCCGGGCGAACTTCGTGACAGCGCGCGCCTCCATCGCCTATCTCCTCACGCCCCTGGCGTCGCCGCGCCGGTCACCCGCGTGCCCGTGGAACGTGCGCGTGGGCGAGAACTCTCCGAGCTTGTGGCCGACCATGTCCTCGGTCACGAACACCGGTAGAAATTTGCGCCCGTTGTGAACCGCGATGGTGTGGCCGATCATGTCCGGGGTAATGGTCGAACGCCGCGACCATGTCTTGACCACCCGGCGCGCCTGGGCCCGGTTCATTTCCTCGATCTTGCGCATCAGATGGTCGTCCACAAAAGGACCTTTCTTGATGGAACGCGCCATGCCTACTGTCCCTTTCTGCGCTTCACGATGTACTTGTCGGAAGGCTTGACGCCACGGGTCCGGTAACCCTTGGTGGGCTTGCCCCAGGGGGTCTGCGGGTGGTTGCCCTTGGACTGACCCTCACCACCGCCGTGGGGATGGTCCACCGGGTTCTTGGCGATACCCCGGGTGACCGGGCGGCGTCCCAGCCAGCGCGAGCGACCCGCCTTGCCGTAGGTGATGTTCTCGAACTCGCTGTTGCCCACCTCGCCCACCGTGGCGCGGCACTCCGAGCGGACGTTGCGCAACTCTCCGGACGGAAGCTTGAGCAGCGTATAGGAGCCTTCCTTGGCCATCACCTGGGCGGAGGCTCCGGCACTGCGTACGATCTGTCCGCCCTTGCCGGCCTTGAGCTCCACATTGTGCACGAGGGTGCCAGTGGGAATGCTCTTCAGCGGCAGGGAGTTGCCCGGTTGAATGTCGATGTCCTGGTCCCCGGCAATGATCCGCCCGCCGACCCTGAGCTTCTGGGGCGCAAGGATGTAACGCCGCTCGCCGTCGAGGTAGCAGATGAGCGCCACCAGGGCCGAGCGGTTCGGATCGTACTCGATGGCCTCGACCCGACCCGGCACGCCCTTCTTGTCGCGCTTGAAGTCGATGAAGCGGTAACGCCGCTTGTGTCCCCCGCCGCGGTGATCCTTGGTGACGCGGCCCGTGTTGTTGCGTCCGCCGTGTCCCCGGAGGGGCCGCAACAAAGGCTTGTGCGGCGTCTCCTTGGTGACGTCGTCGAACCCGAAGCCTGAAGCAAAACGGCGCCCGGGAGAAGTTGGGCGATGATTCTTGATGGACATGGACTACATCCTCAACCGACACCGAAGAAATCGATGCGGTCCCCCTCCTTGAGGGTCACATACGCCTTCTTCCACAACGGCAACCTTCCGGTATTCCTGCCCACGCGGCGCATCTTGCCCAGGTAGCGCGCGGTGCGCACATCCAGCACGGTCACCTTGAACAGCCGCTCCACCTGCTGCCGGATCTCGATCTTGTTGGCGTCCGGGCGGACCTTGAAGATCACCTGATTCGTCGACTCGGCCAGCATCGAGCCCTTTTCCGATATCAGCGGGCCGAGAACGGCATCGCGAACGCCTCTCATTGCGAAAACCTCTCCTCGATCTTTCCCAGCGCCTCCCGAGTCAGCACCAAGTGTTCGAAGCGAAGCAGATCGTAGACGTTCAACCCCTCCGCCCTCAAGACCTTGATGTGCGGCAGGTTGCGCGCCGACAACTCGATGCGGTCGTCCTTTTCCGCGATGACGATCAGCGCCTTTTCGACCCCCAACGCGGCCACGGCCTCGGCCATGAGCCGGGTCTTGATCTCGGACACGCCGGCGGGCTCCACCACCACGACCTTTTCTTCCTGGGACTTCAGGCTGAGAGCCGAGAGTAGCGCCTGGCGGCGCGCCGACTTCGGGACGCGGTACGAATAGTCCCGCGGAAGGGGACCGAACACGGTCCCGCCTCCGACCCAGATGGGCGAGCGCACACTGCCCGCTCGGGCTCTTCCCGAGCCCTTCTGGCGCCAGGGCTTCTTGCCGCTGCCCTGTACCTTGCCCCGCGTCTTGGTGGAGGCCGTGCCCGCGCGCCGGTTGTTCAGTTGCATGACCACCACCTGGTGCAACAGATGGGGGCGGACCGGGACGCCAAAGATAGCTTGCGGGAGCTCGTGCTCGACTCGACGCAGTTCCATGCCTTATCCCTTGACGGCGCGCCGGATGAGAACCATGCCGCCGTTGGCGCCCGGCACGGCGCCCTTGACCAGGAGAAGGTTCTGTTCGGGGCGCACACCCACCACCCGCAGGTTCTGGATCGACACCCTCTCGTTGCCCCAGTGCCCGGCCATTCTCTTCCCCTTGAACACCTTCCCGGGATAGGCGCAGGCGCCGATGGAGCCGCCGTGGCGAAAGTATTCGTGGGTGCCGTGGGTGCGGGAGACGCCGCGAAAGTCCCAGCGCTTCATCACGCCCGAAAAGCCGCGTCCCTTGGAGGTGCCGGTGACGTCCACCAGGTCTCCGGGGCCGGCAAGATCCGACACCGTGAGTTCCTGGCCCAACTCGTAACCCGACACGTCGTCCACCCGGAACTCGCGCAGGAACCGGAAGGAGCCCTTTTCCGCCTTGGCCATGTGGCCGCGCAACGGGCGGTTCACACGCTGGTTCTTCTGGTGGCCAAAGCCCAGTTGCAGCGCGTTGTATCCGTCCCTGGCGACATCCTTCTTCTGCACCACCACGCACGGACCTGTCTCCACCACCGTCACGGGAATGACGTTGCCCGTGTCGTCGAAGAGCTGGCTCATGCCGATCTTTGTACCAATGAGACCCATCATGTTCGTGACCCTATTGAAGCTTGATTTCCACGTCGACGCCCGCGGCCAGATCGAGCTTGCCCAAGGCGTCGATGGTCTGCTGAGTGGGCTCGAGGATGTCCAGAAGGCGCTTGTGCGTCCGCACCTCGAACTGCTCCCGCGACTTCTTGTCCACGTGTGGAGACCGATTCACCGTGAACCTTTCGATGCGCGTCGGGAGCGGGATGGGACCGGCGACCCGGCCGCCCGTTCGCTTGACGGTCTCGACGATGTCGCCCACGGACTGATCCAGGACCCGGTAGTCGTAGGCCTTGAGTCGAATGCGGATTTTCTCGTTCACGCCCTCACCCCTGTCGCATCACGTCGCGCGTCAGGCGCGCGCCTCCCGGCCGGCACGATCATCCATCACGCCTTCCGGCACTTCCTCGTAGCGCGAGAACTGCATCGTGTAGGTGGCGCGGCCCTGGGTCCGCGACCGCAAATCGGTCGCGTAGCCGAACATCCGCGACAACGGCACGCGCGCATCGATCACCTGGGCGTTCCCCTTGGAGGTCATTCCCAGGACCTTTCCCCGGCGCGAACTGATGTCGCCGATCACATCGCCCATGAACTCCTCCGGCACCACCACCTCCACGTCCATCACCGGTTCCAGCAGCACCGGCGCGGCCTTGCCCAACCCCTCTTTGAACGCCATGGAACCCGCGATGGTGAACGCCATCTCCGAGGAGTCCACATCATGGTAGCTGCCGTCGAGCAGTGTGACCTTGACGTCCACCACCGGATATCCCACCAGGCCGCCGTTGCTCATGGCCTGGACCACGCCACTCCGAACCGCGGGGATGTACTCCTGCGGAATGACGCCGCCCTTGATGGCCGCAACGAACTCGAACCCGGTGCCCGTGGGCTGAGGCTCCATGCGCAGGAACACGTGGCCGAACTGCCCGCGGCCGCCCGATTGGCGCACGAACCGGCCCTCCTGCTCCACCGCGCGCCGGATCGTCTCCTTGTACGCCACCTGTGGCTTGCCCACGTTGGCGTCCACCTTGAATTCCCGCAGCAGGCGGTCGACGATGACCTCGAGATGAAGCTCGCCCATGCCCGAAATCAGGGTCTGGCCGGTCTCCTGGTCGACGCTCACCCGGAAGGACGGGTCCTCCTTGGCCAGCTTCTGCAGGGATGTGCCCAGCTTCTCCTGGTCGTGGCGGGACTTGGGCTCGATGGCGATGGCAATGACGGGTTCGGGGAAATCGATGGATTCGAGGAGGATGGGATGATCTTCGTCGCACAGGGTGTCGCCGGTCTTGGCGCTACGCAGACCGACGGCGGCGGCTATGTCTCCGGCGCAGACCTCGTCGATCTCCTCGCGCTTGTTGGCGTGCATCTTGAGAATGCGGCCGACACGCTCCCGCTGGCCGGTGGAAGCGTTGTAGACGAACGTCCCCGAACTCCGGCTCCCGGAATAGACCCGAAAGAAAGTCAGAGATCCCACGAACGGATCGGCCATGATCTTGAATGCCAGAGCGGAGAACGGCGCTTCGTCGGAGGTCCCGCGCACCGCTTCGTCGCCGCTGTCGGGATCCGTCCCACGGATCGGCGGCACGTCCAGCGGCGACGGCAGGTAGTCGATGACCGCGTCCAGCAAGGGCTGCACGCCCTTGTTACGGAACGCCGCGCCGCACAGCACCGGGACAATGGCAAGCTTCAGCCCGGCCCCGCGAATGGCCCGGACCAGCTGGTCCTCGGAGATCTCCTCGCCCTGGAGGTAGGCGGCCATGATCCCGTCGTCGCAATCGGACAGCGTCTCCAGCAGGAGATCGCGATAGTCGTCCGCCTGCGCGCGCATGGCCTCCGGTATGGGGACTTCCCGGAAGCTGGCGCCGAGATTCTCGTTGTCCCAAAGGAGGGCCTTCATCCGCACCAGGTCCACCACCCCCTGGAAGTGGTCTTCCGCTCCCACCGGGAGTTGAACGATCAGCGGCCGGGCTCCAAGCCTGTCCTCGATCATCTTCACCACCCGGAAGAAGTCGGCGCCGACGCGATCCATCTTGTTGATGTACGCGATGCGCGGGACGCCGTACTTGTCGGCCTGCCGCCAGACGGTCTCGGTCTGGGGCTCGACGCCGCCCACCGAGCAGAAAACCGCGATGGCTCCGTCCAGCACCCGCAACGAACGCTCCACCTCGATGGTGAAGTCCACGTGGCCGGGGGTGTCGATGATGTTGATCCGGTGGTCGCGCCAGTGACAGGTGGTGGCCGCCGAGGTGATGGTGATCCCGCGCTCCTGCTCCTGAACCATCCAGTCCATGGTCGCGGTGCCGTCGTGAACTTCGCCCAGCTTGTAGTTGATGCCGGTGTAGAACAACACCCGTTCCGTCGTGGTGGTCTTGCCCGCATCGATGTGGGCCATGATCCCGATGTTGCGGGTCCGGTCGAGTGGTATCTGTCTGCTCATGGTCGTAGGCGTCTTCTTGGCGACGGCAAAAAAAGGAGGCGGTTCAACCGCCTCCTTTAGTGGATGATGTTTGTTCTGGTGGCTACCAGCGGTAATGGGCAAAGGCGCGGTTCGCCTCCGCCATCCTGTGCGTGTCTTCCTTCTTCTTGACGGCGTTCCCACGCTGGTTGGCTGCGTCCATCAACTCCGCGGCGAGCTTCTCGTCCATGGACTTTTCGCTCCTGGACCTGGCGGAGCCGATGAGCCAGCGCAGGCTGAGGGACAGCCGCCGGTCCGGACGCACTTCCACCGGAACCTGGTAGGTTGCGCCGCCCACCCGCCGGGACCGGACTTCCACCATCGGTTTGGTATTGTCCACGGCCCGCTTGAACACTCCCAGCGGCTCGGTCTTGGCCTTGTCCGCGATAATGTCCAGCGAACGGTACAGGATGCTCTCGGCGGTGCTCTTCTTGCCACGGTTCATCATGTTGTTGATGAACCTGGTGACGAGCTTGTCCCCGTACTTGGGATCGGGCAGCAGCTCTCTTCGCTTTATTTCACCCTTGCGCGGCATGTCCTACTTCGGCCTCTTGGCTCCGTATTTGGAGCGGCCCTGACGGCGTTCCTGAACGCCGATGGAGTCCAGCGCGCCGCGGATGATGTGGTAACGCACACCCGGAAGGTCCTTCACCCGGCCGCCCCGGATCAGCACCACGGAGTGCTCCTGAAGGTTGTGCCCCATGCCCGGAATGTAGGAGGTCACCTCGGTGCCATTGGTCAAGCGCACGCGCGCGACCTTGCGCAGCGCCGAGTTGGGCTTCTTGGGTGTCGAAGTGTACACGCGTGTACACACGCCCCGCTTCTGCGGGCAACCCTGCAGCGCCGGCGCTGTATTCTTCTTTCTCTGAATCTCGCGCCCCTTGCGCACCAACTGATTGATCGTAGGCATACACGTTTCCCGTGGCGGTTCCGTCAATTCAACAAACCGCCATTTTTATCGGAACTTCCGCAATTTGTCAACTATCAGGCCACTTCCACCTCGGACACATCGATCTCCTCCAACTCCTCGTCGGATTCGATGCGCAGGGCGTTGTATTCGGCCAGGCCGGTGCCCGCCGGAATCAGCTTCCCCATGATCACGTTTTCCTTCAGACCGGAAAGCGGATCGAGCCGGCCGTTGATGGCCGCCTCCGTCAGGACCTTCGTGGTTTCCTGAAACGAGGCCGCCGAGATGAAGCTGCTGGTGGACAGCGACGCCTTGGTGATTCCCAGGAGAAGCGGCTCGGCCACCGCCGGCTTGCCCTCTTCCGCCAGCACGCGCTGGTTCTCTTCCTCGAAGCTCCACTTCTCCACCTGATCGCCCACCAGAAAATCGCTGTCGCCGCTCTCCTTGATGCGCACGCGCCGGAGCATCTGCTTGACGATGACCTCGATGTGCTTGTCGTTGATGCGCACGCCCTGCAGCCGGTAGATCTCCTGAATCTCGTCCACGAGATACTTGGCCAGCGCCTTCTCGCCGAGGATCCCCAGAATGTCGTGGGGATTGGAGGAGCCCTGCATCAGCGCCTCGCCCGCGCGCACCCGGTCGCCCTCGTGCACGCTGATGTGTTTTCCCTTGGAAATCAGGTACTCGCGGGGTTCGCCGATGTCCGGCGTCACCACCACCTTGCGCTTGCCCTTGGTGTCGCGGCCAAAGGACACGACACCGTCGATCTCACTGATGACCGCGAACTCCTTGGGTTTCCTGGCCTCGAACAACTCCGCCACGCGCGGCAGTCCACCGGTGATGTCCTTGGTCTTGGTGGTCTCCCGCGGGATCTTCGCCAGCACGTCGCCCGCAATCACTTCCTGATGCTCGACCACGTTGATATGGGCGCCCACCGGCAGCATGTAACGCGCCTCCGCGTTGTTCGAAAGACGGGCGGTCTTGCCCGCGTCGTCCTTGATGGACACGCGCGGGCGCTTGTCGATGTCCTTGAAGTCAACGATGACCTTGGTGGAGAGGCCGGTGCGCTCATCCACCTTCTCCTCCATGGTGGTTCCTTCGAGGATATCGCCGAACTTCACGGAACCCGAGAGTTCGGTGATGATGGGGACGGTGTAGGGATCCCACTCGGCCAGAAGCTCGCCCGCCTTCACCGCGGACCCTTCCGGCTTCTTGAGCCTCGCGCCGTAGACCAGCGGGTAGCGCTCCCGCTCCCTTTCGCGGGACTGGTCCGAACCCTCGGGATAGTCGACCACGGCGATCTCGCCGTTCCGGTTCATGACCACCAGTTCGTCATCCCGGTCCGTGACGGTGCTGACGTTGATGAGCTTGACGTACCCGTCCGTGCGCGGCATCAGGGTGGTCTGCTCGGCGCGCCGGCTCGCGGTGCCGCCGATGTGAAAGGTCCGCATGGTGAGCTGTGTACCGGGCTCGCCGATGGACTGCGCGGCGATGACGCCGATGGCCTCGCCGGCGTTCACCATCTCACCGCGGGCGAGATCGCGCCCGTAGCACATGACGCATACGCCCTTCCTGGACTGGCAGGTGAGCACCGAGCGGATCCAGATGCGCTCCAGACCCGCGTCCTCGATGCGTTGTACCAATGCCTCGTCAATCTCCTGGTTGGCCTTGACGATGACCTCGCCACTGAAGGGGTCCTTGATGTCCTCGAGCGCCACGCGCCCCAGGACACGGTCGCCCAGGGGCTCGATCACCTCGCCGCCCTCCATCAGGGGCGCCATCTCGATGCCGTCCAGGGTGCCGCAGTCGTCCGCGGTGATGATGGCGTCCTGCGCCACGTCCACGAGCCGCCGCGTCAGGTACCCGGAGTTGGCGGTCTTGAGAGCCGTGTCCGCGAGTCCCTTGCGGGCGCCGTGGGTAGAGATGAAGTACTGCAGGACCGTCAGCCCTTCGCGGAAGTTGGCCGTAATGGGCGTCTCGATGATCTCACCCGAGGGTTTCGCCATCAGGCCGCGCATGCCCGCCAGTTGCCGGATCTGCTGCCCGCTGCCGCGCGCTCCCGAGTCCGCCATCATGAAGATGGGATTGAAGTTGGGCACGCGCATGGGCCGGCCATCTTCATCCTTGACCGTCTCCGTGCCGAGGTCGCGCAGCATCTCTTCGGAAATCCGGTCGGTGACCTCCGCCCAGATGTCCACGACCTTGTTGTAGCGCTCGCCGTCGGTGATGAGGCCTTCGTTGTACTGTTTGTCGATCTCCTGAACGCTGCCGTGCGCCCCCTTCAGCAGCCGCTCCTTGCTGGCCGGTATCACCATGTCCTTGAGCGCGATGGACGCGCCCGCCTTGGTGGCGTAGCCGTAGCCCGTGTCCTTGAGCCGGTCCGCGAAGATGACCGTGGCCTTGTTGCCGGCGAGCCGGTAGCTGAGGTCGATGAGATTCCCCAACTCCTTCTTCTTCATCACGTGGTTGACGTCGCGAAACGGAATCTGCGGCGGCACGATCTCGTAGAGCAGCACGCGCCCCACCGTGGAGTCGTACATCGCGCCGTCGATGCGCACGCGGATGCGCGCCTGGAGGTGCACCTCGCCCTGATCGTAGGCGATGCGGACTTCCGCCGGGCTCGCCAGCACCTTGCCCACGCCCTTCACGTTGGGGCGCTCGCGCGTGAGGTAGTACAGGCCCAGAACGATGTCCTGCGACGGCACGATGATGGGCTTGCCGTTGGCCGGCGAGAGAATGTTGTTGGTGGACATCATCAAGGCGCGCGCCTCCACCTGCGCTTCCACCGACAACGGCACATGAACGGCCATCTGGTCGCCGTCGAAGTCCGCGTTGTAGGCGGCGCACACCAGTGGATGCAACTGCACGGCCTTGCCCTCGATCAGCACCGGCTCGAACGCCTGGATACCCAACCGGTGCAGCGTCGGCGCGCGGTTGAGCAGCACCGGATGCTCCTTGATGACATCGTCGAGGATATCCCAGACTTCCGGCCGTTCCTTCTCCACGGCTTTCTTGGCGCTCTTGATGGTGGTGACGTGACCGCGCTCCTCCAACTTGTTGTAGATGAAGGGCTTGAACAGCTCCAGCGCCATCTTCTTGGGCAGGCCGCACTGGTGCAGCCGCAACTCCGGCCCCACCACGATGACCGAACGGCCCGAGTAGTCCACCCGTTTGCCCAGCAGGTTCTGGCGAAAACGGCCGGTCTTGCCCTTGAGCATGTCGCTGAGGGATTTAAGGGGACGCCGGTTGGGACCGGTAATGGCCCGGCCGCGCCGCCCGTTGTCGAAGAGCGCATCGGCCGCCTCCTGCAACATCCGCTTCTCGTTGCGGATGATGATGTCCGGCGCGCTCAGTTCCATCAACCGTTTCAAGCGGTTGTTGCGGTTGATCACCCGGCGATAGAGGTCGTTGAGGTCGGAAGTGGCGAAACGTCCGCCGTCCAGCGGCACCAAGGGGCGCAGGTCCGGCGGTATGATGGGAATGACCTCCAGAATCATCCACTCGGGCCGGTTCCGGGAGCTGCGGAAGGCGTTGAGCACCTTCAGACGCTTGGCGTATTTCTTCCTCTTGACCTCCGAGTTGGCTTCACGCAGTTCCGTCCGCAATTCCTCGGAGAGCTTCTCGACGTCGATGTGGCCCAACAGCTCGCGGATCGCTTCCGCGCCCATATTCGCTCTGAACCCGTCGCCGTACTCCTCGAGCGCCCTGCGGTAACGCGCTTCGGTGAGCAGTTCCTTGTATTGCAGTTTGGTAGTGCCCGCATCGAGCACGATGTAGGATTCGAAGTAAAGGACCTTCTCCAGGTCCTTTAGGGTCAGGTCGAGGAGCGCGCCGATGCGGCTCGGCAAGCTCTTCAGGAACCAGATGTGGGCCACCGGCGTGGCCAGCTCGATGTGGCCCATGCGCTCCCGGCGCACCTTCGACTGAATCACCTCGACGCCGCACTTCTCGCACACCACCCCGCGGTGGCGCATGCGCTTGTACTTGCCGCAGTTGCACTCGTAATCCTTGGTGGGACCAAAGATCTTGGCGCAGAACAGACCGTCGCGTTCGGGCTTGAACGTCCGGTAGTTGATGGTCTCGGATTTGCGCACCTCGCCGTGAGACCACGACCGGATCTTGTCCGGGGAGGCGAGGGCGATCTTGATGCCCTGAAAGCTGAGCGGACTCTTGGGTTTCTCGAAGAGACTGTATACTTCTTCCATGACGCCTCCTTACTCCACCAACTCCAGGTCGAGGCACAGGCTCTGCAGTTCCTTGACCATGACGTTGAAGGATTCCGGCAAACCCGGCTCGAGAAAGTGATCGCCCTTGAAAATGCCTTCGTACATGCGCGTGCGCCCGGCCACGTCGTCGGACTTGACCGTCAGCATTTCCTGCAGCGTGTAGGCAGCCCCGTACGCTTCCAGCGCCCAGACCTCCATCTCCCCCAGCCGCTGGCCGCCGAACTGGGCCTTGCCGCCCAACGGTTGCTGGGTCACCAGCGAGTACGGCCCGGTGGAACGCGCATGAATCTTGTCGTCCACCAGGTGGTGCAATTTCATCATGTACATGACGCCCACGGTAACCTTCTCGTCAAAAGGCTCGCCGCTGCGCCCATCGTACAACGTGACCTGGCCCGTCGCCGGCAGATCCGCTTTCTTCAGGAGGTTGAAGATCTCGCCCTCGCGCGCGCCGTCGAAGACGGGCGATGCCAAATGAACGCCTTGCCGGTACTTGTCCGCCAGACGGCGCACGTCGGTTCCCGGCAGGGAATCGAGGCCGACCTTGTCCGACTCGTCCGCGCCGAGACAATCCTTCAGCCGAACCGCGAGTTCGGACGACTTCTCATCGAGCAGCACGTCGATCTGGCTCCCGAGGCTGCGGGCGGCCCAGCCGAGATGCGCTTCCAGGATCTGCCCGACGTTCATGCGGGAGGGAACCCCCAAGGGGTTCAACACCATGTCCACCGGGGTCCCGTCCTCCAGATACGGCATGTCCTCTTCGGGCAGGATGCATGAAATCACGCCCTTGTTGCCGTGGCGTCCCGCCATCTTGTCGCCCACCTGCAGCTTGCGCTTGATGGCCACCAGGACCTTGACCATCTTGATCATGCCCGGGGGCAGATCGTCCCCGCTGGTGATGCGGCCGATCTTGTCTTCGAAGCGCGCCTTGAGGGAGTCCACCTGGGCCGATGCGCTCGCGGTGATGCGCGCCGCCTCGCTCTCCAGCTCCACCTCCTGGAGCTTGAGATCCGCCAGGAAGGAGAGAGGGATGCTGTCCAGCAGAGCCTCGGTCAATTCGTCATCCCTGGCGATCAGGACCTTGCGGTTCTCGTCGGTCAACCGGGCGCCGGCGCGGTGGCCCACCAGCAGCTCCTTCAGGCGCTTGATCGCGTTCTCCTGAACGATGCGGATCTGATCGTGCTGATCTTTCCTGAGGCGGGCCACTTCCTCGTTCTCGATCAGCATGGTGCGTTCGTCCTTGGCCATGCCCTTGCGCGAGAAGATGCGCACGTTGATGACGGTGCCCTCGACGCCGGGAGGAACCTTGAGGGACGAATCCCGCACCTCTCCCGCCTTCTCGCCGAAGATCGCCCGCAGCAGCTTCTCTTCCGGAGAGAGTTGGGTCTCTCCCTTGGGAGTGATCTTGCCCACGAGCACGTCGCCCGGCTTGACCTCCGCGCCGATGCGGATCACGCCGCTCTCGTCCAGGTCCTTGAGGGCCTCGTCGCCCGCGTTGGGGATGTCCCGGGTAATCTCCTCCGGCCCCAGTTTCGTATCCCGGGAAACGCACTCGAACTCCTCGATGTGCACCGAGGTGTAGATGTCCTCCTTGACCACGCGCTGACTGATCAGGATGGAGTCTTCGAAGTTGTAGCCGCCCCACGGCATCAGCGCCACGAGCAGGTTCCGGCCCAGGGCGAGTTCCCCGATCTCCGTGGAAGGTCCGTCCGCCACCACGTCCCCTTCGCTGACGTGATCACCGATGCGAACGATGGGGCGCTGGTTGATGCAGGTATTCTGGTTGGACCGCTGGTACTTGACCAGACCGTAGATGTCCACGCCCGTGTCGGCATAGGCTCCGGAGGGCGCGTCCGCCTTGATGACGATGCGCGTGGAGTCGACGCTCTCGACCATGCCGCTGCGCTGCGCCACCACCGTGGCGCCCGAGTCACGGGCCACCACACGCTCCATTCCCGTACCCACCAGCGGCGCCTCCGGACGCAGCAGGGGCACGGCCTGGCGCTGCATGTTCGAGCCCATCAGGGCGCGGTTGGCGTCATCGTGTTCCAGGAAAGGAATCAAGGAGGCCGCCACGCTCACCAGTTGATTGGGCGACACGTCCATGAAATTGACGTCTCCCGGCTGAGCCATCACGAACTCGCCGGCCTTGCGCGCGGACACCAGATCCTGGGTGAACCCGCCCTCGTCGTCCAGGGCGGCATTGGCCTGGGCGATGACGTGGTCCTCTTCTTCCAGGGCCGACAGGTAATGAATGCGGTCGGTGACCTTGCCGCCCGCCACCTCCCGATAGGGCGTCTCGATGAAGCCGAACTCGTTCACCCGCGCGTAGGTGGACAGAGAGGCGATGAGACCGATGTTGGGGCCTTCCGGCGTCTCGATGGGGCAGACCCGGCCGTAGTGCGTGGGATGAACGTCGCGCACCTCGAAACCCGCCCGTTCCCGGGTCAACCCGCCGGGACCGAGCGCCGACAGCCGCCGCTTGTGGGTAATCTCGGACAGCGGATTGGTCTGGTCCAGGAACTGCGACAACTGGCTCGAACCGAAGAACTCCTTCAACGCCGCGGAAACCGGCTTGTGGTTGATCAACTCCTGCGGCATGAGGGTGTCGATATCCTGGAGGCTCATCTTCTCCTTGATGGCCCGCTCCATCCGCACCAGCCCCACGCGGAAATGGTTCTCCACCAACTCGCCCACGGGCCTCACCCGGCGGTTGCCCAGATGGTCGATGTCGTCCACCGAGCCATTGCCGTTCCTCAAGGTGATGAGGTAGCGAACGACCTTGAGAATGTCTTCCTTGCGGAGGGCGCCGTGCTCCAGAGGCACATCCAGCTTGAGCCGGTGATTCAGCTTGAGCCTCCCGACCCGTGACAGATCGTAACGCTCGGGGCTGAAGAAGAGATTGTTGAAGAAGGTCGTGGCGGTCTCCATGGTCGGAGGATCGCCAGGCCGCAGGCGCCGGTAGATCTCCAGCAACGCTTCTTCACACGACTGCATCTTGTCCTGCAGGAGCGTATTGCGCAGGAACGGTCCGGTCTCCGCGTCGTCGAGAAAGAAAAGCTCCAGCCGCTCGACGCCGCTGTCGCGGATCTGCTCCAGCTTCTCCTCGGTGATGGCGTCGTTGCACCCCACGATGACGTGGTTCGTCTCGGGATCGACGATATCGCACGCCGCCACCCGTCCCAGGATATCCTCCCAGGCGATGGGGATCTGGCGGATGCCGGCGTTGTCCAACTGGCGCAATGCCGCGCGCGTGAAGCGGCGGCCTTCCCGCACGATCAGGTTGTTGGATTCGGGATCCCTGACGTCCCGGGTGGCCCTGAGGCCCGCGAGCTGGCGCGGTTTGACATCGAGCATTGGACGCTCGGCGTCACACAGCACCGTATCGGTCTTGTAGAAATAGTTGAGCAGTTCCTCGGGCTGCATTCCCAAGGCGCGCAGCAGCACAGTGACGTGAAACTTGCGCCGGCGGTCGATGCGCACGAAAAGGATGTCCTTCGGATCGAACTCGAAGTCGAGCCACGAGCCCCGATAGGGAATGACCCGGGCGGAGTAAAGGAACTTGCCGCTGGCGTGGGTCTTGCCCTTGTCGTGCTCGAAGAAGACTCCGGGCGAACGGTGCAGTTGGCTCACGATGACACGCTCGGTGCCATTGATCATGAAGGTGCCGTTGCGCGTCATCAACGGCACCTCGCCGAAGTAGACTTCCTGCTCCTTGACGTTGCGGATACTGCGCGCGCCGGTCTGGGCGTCGACGTCCCAGAGCACGAGTTGCACCGTGACCTTGAGGGGCGCGGCGAGGTTCATGCCACGCTGGTGGCACTCGTCTACGTCGTACTTGGGCTCTCCCAGCGAGTAACTGACGTACTCCAGGGAAGCGGTGTCGTTGAAGTCCTTGATAGGGAAGACGGACTTGAAGACTGCCTGAAGACCGATGTCCTGGCGCTGGTCTTCCGGAACATCCCGCTGCAGGAAAAGGTCATAGGAGTTCTTCTGGATCTCGATGAGGTAGGGAAGATCGATGATCTTCTTGATCCGTCCGAAATCCCGGCGCAATCTCACGTTGTTGGCCACCTGGACCGGCATGGCACCCCCTTCGTTCGATCCTGAACCTGACGCCCGGCGCTTGCCGCCGTACAGGGCGACCGCCAGCCGCCCCTACTCTGCCCAAGGTGCCCGCGAATCGCCCCCAAACCCCGCAGGACCAAGGGGGCCGCGACTCGGCCCCTGCCGGACAAAGGCGACCATGGTCGCCCCAACCCCGCCGGATGGGCGACCGCTGGCCGCCCCTACTTTATCTCGACGCTGCCTCCGACCTCCTCGATCTTCTTCTTGATTTCCTCGGCCTCGTCCTTGGACACGCCTTCCTTGACGTTCTTGGGCGCCCCGTCCACGAGGTCCTTGGCTTCCTTGAGTCCGAGGCTGGTGATTTCCCGGACCACCTTGATGACCTGGATCTTCTTCTCACCGGAACCGGTCAACACCGCGTCGAACTCGGTCTTCTCCTCGACTTCCGCGGCCGCCGCCGGCGCCGCGGCCATGGCCACGGGAGCCGCCGCGCTCACCCCGAGTTCCTCCTCCAACTCCTTGACCAGATTCGCGGCCTCCATCAAAGACATGTTCTTGATGAAGTCCTTGACTTGCTCCCGATTCACTTCCATTGGTGCGCTCCCCCTTCTACTGTCATTGTCTACGGTTTTCCTGGAAACCCCGTTGCCGCCGTCGTGCCGGCCCGCCGATCCGACAGACTCCTACTCCTGCCTCTCCTTGAGCGCGTCGAGAAGACGGACCAGTTGGCTTCCCGGCTCCTGGATCGTGCGCAACAGCCGGCTCGCCGGCGCCTGAATCAGCGAGAGCAACTGCGCCTGCAACTCCGGCAGGCTCGGCAGCGTGGCCAGACTCTTGATCTGCGCCGGCTCGAGCCAGGCCCCATCGAGGACCGCGCCCTTGATGGTCAGCGCTTCATTGCCCTCGGCGAACTTGACCAATGCCTTCGACAGGTTCACCGGATCGTCGTAGGCGAACACCCAGCCGTTGGGACCGGTCAGGAGATCCTCGAGTGCCTGGTATGCCGTGTCCCGGATCGCCAGCCGCACCAGGTTGTTCTTGGCGACCTTGTACTCTCCCGCCGCCTCCCGGACGCCTCTGCGGAGCTGCGTCATCTTGCCCACCGACAACCCGCGATAGTCGGTCACCACCGCCATGGTGGCGTTCCTGAACTTTTCCTGAAACGCCCCGACGACTGCCGTTTTTTCCTCTCGAGCCACGCTGTTCTCCAATCGCCGGTCAGACCGCCATGGTGCGAACTTCCGTGGGGTCGATCTTGACCCCCGGTCCCATGGTCGCGGCCACGGCCACGCTCTTGATGTAGGTGCCCTTGGCCGCCGCGGGCTTGGCCCGGACCAGCGCCCCCACGACAGCCCTGGCATTGTCCAGCAGCGCTTCGGCTTCGAACGATACCTTGCCGATGGGCAGATGGACGATGCCCGCCTTGTCCACCCGGTATTCGAGACGGCCGGCCTTGATCTCCGTCACCGCCTTGCCGATCTCCATGGCGACGGTGCCCGAGCGCGGATTGGGCATGAGTCCGCGCGGCCCCAGAATCTTGCCGATGCGGCCCACCGAGCCCATCATGTCGGGCGTGGCCACGACCTTGTCGAAGTCCAGCCACCCCTCGGTGATCTTCTTGATCAGGTCATCGTTGCCGACAAACTCGGCGCCCGCCTCCTGCGCTTCCCGTTCCTTCTCGCCCCTGGCGAAGGCCAGCACGCGCACCGGCTTGCCGAGCCCGTGGGGCAGTCCCACGGCGCCGCGAATGTTCTGGTCGGCGCGCCGCGGATCGACCCCGAGCCGCACGGACAACTCCACCGTCTCGTCGAATTTCGCGGTGGCGGTCTCCTTGACGACCCGGATCCCCTCGTCCAGCGCATACTTGCGCGCGTGGTCCACCTTGTCGGCGGCGCCCTTGTATTTCTTGCCCTTCGCTTTCATGACGCTCCCCAGACCGATCACACGACCTTGAGCCCGAGACTCCTGGCCGTGCCCTCGACGGTCTTCATCGCGGCCTCGATGCTGGCGCTGGTCAGATCGGGCATCTTCATCTCGGCAATCTCCCGCACCTGCGCCATGGTCACTTCGCCCTTCGTCTCCTTGCCGGGCTCTCCGGCTCCCTTCTCCAGGCCCGCGGCCTTCTTCAGCAACACGGCGGCCGGCGGCGTCTTGGTGATGAAGCTGAAGGTGCGGTCGGCGTAAACCGTGATGATGACCGGAATGATCATCCCGGGCTGATTCTGCGTGGCGGCGTTGAAGGCCTTGCAGAACTCCATGATGTTCACGCCCCGCTGGCCCAACGCCGGTCCCACCGGGGGACTCGGGTTGGCCTGCCCGGCGGGAATTTGCAACTTGATCTCGCCGATCACCTTCTTGGCCATGGCCACAACTCCTTACGACTGCCGGCGCGAAACCCGTCAGCTAGCTCCGCTCCACCTGAATGAAATCCAACTCCACCGGAGTCGCCCGCCCGAAGATGCTGATCAGCACCCGCAGCTTGCCCTTGTCCGGCTTGACTTCCTCGACCACGCCGTTGAACTCGGAGAAAGGCCCGTCAATGACCTTCACGCTCTCGCCCACGGTGAAGACCACCCGCGGCCGCGGGCGCACGGCCCCTTCCTCCATCTGCTGGGTGATTTTCCGGACCTCCTCCTCGCTGACCCAGGGAGGCTCCGTGCTACCGCCGACGAACCCCGTGACCTTGGGCGTGGACTTGACCACGTGCCAAGTCTGGTCGTTCATTTCCATGTGTACCAGGATGTATCCCGGAAAGAACTTCCTGGAAGATGTCCGCTTCTTGCCCTTCACCAGTTCGACGACCTTCTCGGCCGGGACCAGGATGTCGCCGAAGGAATCCTCGTGGACACTGAGCGCCTTGATGCGTTCTTCCAAGGCGGCCTTGGCCTTTTGCTCGAACCCGGCGAACGTGTGGACGACGTACCAGTTTTTTGCCATGGGCGATCGCTATCCGGCTTCCCGTCTCTACCCTGCGCCTGATCTCAACGCATCAGCCATTGCCGCATGTACGAGAGCAGGAAGTCCACCAGCCCCAAGTAGATGGCGAAGAAAATCACCACCAGCACAACGACGCCCGTGGCAGTGTAGGTCTCCCGCCGCGTCGGCCAATGGACCCGCTTCAGCTCCTGCCAAGCCTCGCGCACGAAGTCTGTCAGCCTCCCTACAGAGGCGAACGAATCGGTCAGTTTTTCCATCGGCAGCCAAGAACTGGCGGGTCAGGCAGGACTCGAACCTGCAACAGCCGGATTTGGAGTCCGGTGCTCTACCAATTGGAGCTACTGACCCGATCCTGTTGGTTCAGACCCGGATTTCCTTGTGCATCGTGTGACTGCGACAACTCCCGCAGAACTTCTTGAACTCGAGCTTGTCCGTGGTTCGCTTCTTGTTCTTGGTGGTCGTGTAGTTCTTGCGTTTGCAACGGTCACAGGCGAGTCCTACCAAGTCACGCATCGTTCCAGCCTCCGGCTACTGCACGATCTCGGTCACGACCCCGGCGCCCACGGTGCGGCCGCCTTCGCGGATGGCGAAGCGCAGACCGTCGTCCATGGCAATGGGCGTGATGAGATCCACGTCGATGTGGATGTTGTCACCCGGCATGATCATCTCGGTGCCCTCGGGCAACGTGGCCACGCCGGTCACATCGGTGGTGCGGAAATAGAACTGCGGCCGGTAGCCGTTGAAGAACGGCGTATGCCGTCCGCCCTCCTCCTTGGTGAGGATGTAGGCCTCGGCCTTGAACTTGGTGTGCGGCGTCACGGTCTTGGGTTTGGACAGCACCTGCCCGCGCTCCACCTCGTCGCGCTTGATGCCCCGCAGCAGAACGCCGATGTTGTCGCCCGCCTGTCCCTCGTCGAGCAGCTTGCGGAACATCTCGACACCGGTGGCCACGGTCTTCTGAGTCTCCTTCAGACCCACGATCTCCACCTCGTCACCCACGTGCAGAATGCCGCGCTCCACCCGGCCGGTGACCACGGTGCCACGGCCGCTGATGGTGAAGACGTCCTCCACGGGCATGATGAAAGGCTTGTCCACGTCGCGCACGGGATCGGGGACATAAGAGTCCACGGCGGCCATGAGCTTGATCACCGACTCGGTGCCGAGCTCGCTCTCTTCGCCCTCCAGGGCCTTGAGCGCGCTGCCGGTGACGACGGGAATATCGTCCCCCGGGAACTGGTACTTGGACAGCAACTCCCGCACCTCCAGCTCCACCAGCTCGAGCAGTTCGGGGTCATCCACCATGTCCGCCTTGTTGAGGTAAACGACGATGGAGGGCACACCCACCTGCCGGGCGAGCAGGATGTGCTCGCGGGTCTGCGGCATCGGTCCATCGGCCGCCGACACCACCAGGATCGCGCCGTCCATCTGGGCGGCGCCGGTGATCATGTTCTTCACGTAGTCGGCGTGGCCCGGGCAGTCCACGTGGGCATAGTGCCGCTTGTCGGTCTGGTACTCGACGTGCGCGATGTTGATGGTGACGCCACGCTCGCGCTCTTCCGGCGCCTTGTCGATCTGATCGAAGGGCACAAAATCCGCCGATCCCCTTTCAGCCAGCACCTTGGTGATCGCCGCCGTCAACGTGGTCTTGCCGTGGTCGACGTGGCCGATGGTGCCGATGTTGAGGTGTGGTTTCGTACGTTCGAATTTCGCCTTGCTCATCTTCTCCTCCTGTGGCAACACAATCTCTGTTTCAAATTCTCGTATACAGGCAAAGCCCAGGAGCGGGCTTGAACCGCCGACCTCGTCCTTACCAAGGACGTGCTCTACCTACTGAGCTACCTGGGCATATGGAGCGGGAAACGGGATTCGAACCCGCGACCCCGAGCTTGGAAGGCTCGTGCTCTAGCCAACTGAGCTATTCCCGCGCAACCGACTCCGTCGCTCCGGAGTCCAGACTCGCGTCCCGTCAACCAGACAGGACAGTGGCAAATGTTGGTGGAGAGGGGAGGATTCGAACCTCCGAAGCCGATCGGCGGCAGATTTACAGTCTGCTCCCTTTGTCCACTCGGGAACCTCTCCTCATTTCACCCCGGAATACACCGCGCGGACCAGACCTCGGCAGGCTCGATTCAGCAAGTTCGCTCACATGGCTCGCTTGGAGCTGGCGATAGGATTTGAACCTACAACCTGCTGATTACAAATCAGCTGCTCTACCGTTGAGCTACGCCAGCGGAACCGTCCGTCACCGTCACGCACGCGAGAACGAAGAAAGAAAAAGCCGCACCTACCAAAAAGCCACACCTGCCCTGCCCCTCTTTCGGAAAACAGGGTAGGGAGACACCTTAAAGATATAAAGCACCTGGAGGGGAAAATGTCAATGGGCTCGCTGTCAATGGGCATGCGTCATGGGGACGCTTCAAGGGGTTGGCGTCCACGAGACTGCGGCGAGGTTGCGCGGGTTCGTTGACGCATGACCTCGTAGGCGAACATACCCCATGCCACGCCCACGTTCAACGATCCCACCCGCCCATCCATGGGGATGGAGACCAGGTAGTCGCACCCGCGCCGGATCAGCGGCCTCAGGCCCCGCTCCTCACCCCCCAGCACCACGGCCAGCCGCGCCGGATAATCCTGCTCCCAGACGCGGGTCCGGGCGCGCGCATCGAGTCCCGCCACCCAGAAGCCCCGCTCGCGCAGGGAGGCGAGCGCGCGCAAGAGGTTGGGGACGCGATAGACTTCAAGATGATGCGCGGCGCCGGCCGACACCTTGATCACGGCGCCGGTGACCGCCGCGGCGCGGTCCTTGGGCAGGACGACACGGCGCACCCCGGCCGCCTCGGCCGTGCGGAGGATGCTCCCCAGGTTGCGCGGATCGACGACGCCGTCGAGGAAGAGGACGCAGTCCGCGGTGGTGTCCGCCGGGGCGGACACCAGGTCGTTGAAGTTCCCGTAGGCGAACGGGGCGGCACGGACGGCGACACCCTGGTGCCGGCCGCCGCCGGTCAGGGCGTCCAGCGCCCGTCCCTCCATCTCGTTCACACGGCAGCCTTCCCGGCGAACCGCCTGCTCCACGCGCCGCAACGCGGGACCACGGCGGCCCGCGACCATGAGGACTTCGAGGATGTCGCCCGGGGCCGCTCGAAGCTTCTCCAGAACCGGATGGATCCCGTAGATGAGCGCCCGGTCCGGTGGCTCACCGTCCGGCGGATTCCGCGTTGTGGAATTCATCAAAGAAAGCTACCATTGCCCCTGTGCATCGGACCCTGAGCGCCTATGTGACCGGTCAGATCATCCCGCCCTTCCTGGTCGGCCTCCTCGCCTTTACGCTCATTTTCCTTGCCGGTCGTATCACCCGGCTCATCGAGCTGGTGGTCAGCCGCGGCGCGGCCCCGGAGCAGATCGCGAAGCTGTTCGCGCTGATCCTGCCGACGCTGCTGGAAACGACGATGCCCATGGCCTTCCTCCTGGGGGTACTGTACGGTTGCGGCCGGCTTGCGCGCGACAACGAAACCCTGGCGTTCAAGGCATGCGGCGTCGGGCCGGTTCACTTCCTGGCGCCCGTTCTGCTGCTGGGCTTCATCGTTTCCCTGCTCACCCTCGGATTGTCCGTCGTCGTCCGCCCGGCCGCCAACCTCGCCGTCAAGAACGAGCTTTACGCCGTGGCCAGGAACCGCGCCGGGTCCCTGCTCAGAGAGAAGGTGTTCAACGACCTCGTCCCCAACGTGCTGATCTACGTCGACCGGATTGTACCTCCAGGCCATACCTTCCAGGGTATCCTGATCGTCGATCAAAGGGATCCGGACGCGGAGCATCTTATCATCGGACGGGTGGCGCTGCTACATTCCAACAACGCCGCCAACTCCATCGGCCTGCGGCTGTACGACGGCATGGTCCATGAACGGCGGCATGACCGGTCGCACTTCAGCCAGACCTCGTTCAATGTCTACAACCTGAATCTGGAACTCGATCACTTGCCGGCGCTGGACGACGAATCCGGGAAACCCGAGGAGATGTCCATGCGGAGCCTTCGTGAAGCGATCCGCGCGAAGTCGGCGCTGGACACCGGCGCCATTCCCGAAGTGATGGAACTGCACCGGCGCTTCGCCTTCCCGTTCGCGCCGCTGATCTTCGCCGTCCTGGGTCTTGCCATTGTGCTCGCGCCCAGCCGTTCGCCCGCCGGGCGTTTCCACGGCGTAGCGGCGTGCATCACTTGGCTGTTCGCCTACTACGCTCTGTTCGCCGTGGGCGCCGCCCTGGGGGAAAATGGGAAGATTCCGGCCGCGCTGGCGTTGTGGCTTCCCAACCTCGTGGTGGGGGGCATTGCGGTCTGGCTGTTCATCCGAACACTGATGGATTCGCCGTCGCCGTTCAACGTCGGCACGGCGGCCGGGCTTCGCGGGGAGAGTCAGGGCGTGGCGGCCCGGCGCAGGAACTCATAGTGTCGCGTCCTGTAAATTCGTGCGATAAGTTGCGCAGGATTCTTTGTTGCCGGCAAGGCCCGATGACGATCAGTGGCGGGCGCCACGCGAGGAAGAGCCACGCAGCCAACGGCGAAATAGACCAGCGACTTATCGCAGTAATTTACGGGACACGACACCATGAGCCTGTCGGGTTTATCAAGAATCTACTGCGAGGCAGCGAAATGGGTCCATTTCCGGTTGGATTTTCGTCCAATGTTACCAATATTCTCCTCAAATCCACCCGAAACTGGCCTTTCTCTACCTCTCGCTACGATTCGATAAACCCGACAGGCTCCTAGAACGCAGAATCCCATGATTTTCATCACGCGCCGCCTGTCGGCTCCAGCGCTCGGGAGCGCACTCGACATCTATCTGCTGCGCAGATTCACGGGCGCATTCTGCGCGACGTTGCTCGTGGTCGTACTGTTGCATCTGATGAGTGACGTGTTCGGGCGCGTCGACAACCTCATGGGTGACGGCGCGACCTTGTCCAACGCCGTTCAGTTCTTCCTCTACCGGCTGCCCCTGCTGATATCCCGGAGCATCGGCTTCGCCGTGCTGTTCGCGGCCTTCCTGAGCCTGGGCGCACTGGCGCGCCAGAACGAACTGACCGCCATGGGAGCATGCGGCGTCAGCCTGCGCCGGATCGCCGTTCCTCTGGTCCTGGCCAGCCTGGCCATCAGCGCCGCAACGTTCGTCTGGAACGAGAGCGCGGTGCCGCTGGCCACCCGCCAGGCCAAGTTCGTCTACGACGTGCAGGTGCGGCAAGCCCAGCCCCGGTCGGTGTTCCACGACAAGCAGATCTGGCTCCGCAGCGGCAACGCCTTCATACGGGCCGACGACTTCGACACGGAGGCGGGGAGGCTGCGCGGATTGTCCATCTACCGGACGACGCCGCGGTTCACCCTCGCGGGACTGATCGAATCCCCCGCGGCGTTATGGGATGGGAGCCGGTGGGTCCCGGAGGGAGGGGCGGAGTGGCGGTTCCTCGACGACGGTACCGTTGAGAGGCATTCTCTCGGTGGCAAGCTGCCCCTGACGGAACGGCCCGACGAGTTTCGCATCTTCGCACGCTCGCCCACCGAGTTCAGTTACACCGAGTTGAAGGAACGGATTCGGAACCTGCGCAGAAAGGGAGTCGACACCGTGCGTGATACGGTGAACCTGCACACCAAGGTGGCGGTTCCACTGGCAATCCCCATCACCATCCTGATGGCCATGGCCATTGCCGTGCGACCCGGGCGCAAGGACGGCATCGCCGTGAACCTCGCATTCAGCGTGGCCATCGGCTTCACGTACTGGGTCCTCTTGGGATTCTGTGTCTCTCTGGGAAGGGCGGGGGCGATTCAGCCCTGGGTGGCGGCCTGGTTGCCCAACATGGTGATGGGCGCCGCAGGCCTGTTTCTCTACGCTGGATCCGAGTAGACGGATCAGCGCTTGGAGAACTGCGGCCGCTTGCGCGCCTTGTGCCTGCCGTATTTCTTCCGCTCGACGGCGCGGGGGTCACGCGTCACGTAGCCGGCCTTCTTCAACGGAGTCCGGTATGCCTCGTCCACCTGCATCAACGCCCGGGTGATGCCATGCCGGATGGCGCCGGCCTGGCCCGAGCTTCCACCGCCCTTGACGTTGACGACGATGTCGAAGTCTCCCAGCGTCCGGGTCACATGAAAGGGCTGGTGCACAATCATCCGCGCGGTCTCGCGCCCGAAGTAATCCTCGAGCAACCGGTTGTTGATGCGAATGGCGCCCTGCCCCCGCTTCAGGTAAACCCGTGCGACCGAGGTCTTGCGTCGGCCCGTCGCGTAAAACAGATCTTCCGCCATGAGTGCTGAACCTGTCAAATGGTCAAAGGCATCGGCAACTGCGCCTGATGCGGATGTTCCGGGCCCGAGTACACCTTCAGCTTGCCGAGTTGCCCTTTTCCGAGCCGGTTCCTGGGAAGCATGCCCTTCACGGCCAAGCGCACCACCGCTTCGGGTTTCTTCTCCCGCATCTCCGACAGCGTCCTGACCCGGAGTCCGCCGGGATAACCGCTGTGCCGGTAGTAGCGCTTGTCCGTCTCCTTGGCCCCGGTAACCTTGACGCGCTTCGCGTTCACCACGATGACGAAGTCCCCCCCATCCGCGTGGGGACTGAAGGATGGTTTGTGCTTGCCACGGAGAACCCTGGCGATCTCACAAGCCATCCTGCCGAGCACCTGGCCCTCCGCGTCGACGACGTACCAACGACGCTGGGCCAGAGACTCGGCCTTTGTCATCTGAACGGTGCTCATGCTTGAAACCAATCTGGCGGGGCCGACGAGACTCGAACTCGCGACCTCCGGCGTGACAGGCCGGCGTTCTAACCAGCTGAACTACGACCCCGTACTCAACTACAGACTGTAGCCCGGAACCGATGAAATTGCAACCCAGTACGCAGGCCAGCCCGCGCGATCCCACGCCTCATGCCTGCGACCATCAGATCTCCAGCGTATTCCGCTTCCCCCAGGACCCTGTCCGGTAGGGGCGGCCGGCCGTCGCCCTTTCCGGGACACCCGTGCCGCGGGCGCGACCGCCGATCGCCCCCATACGAACAGCGTGGGATAGTCCTGGAAGGCCAGTGGGCGGTACAGGACTTGAACCTGTGACCCCCGGCTTGTAAGGCCGATGCTCTCCCAACTGAGCTAACCGCCCTCAGGCCCACGCCGCAAGGGTTCCGCCGGCTCGGTTCCGTCCGGCCGGGCGCTGGTCCGGGTTCCTCCGGTCACTGCGGCAGGCTGGGCCTCGGTTCCACGTCCTTCTTCTGAAATCCCGCGGCCGGAGCTTCGCTCGCATCATCCTCCAGTGCGGCCGCCACGAAAAGCGCATCCGGGTCGCTCACCACCAGGGCCCGCCTGAGGACGTCGTCCATGTGCGACACAAGGACCAGTTCCACGCCCTTCAGGACGGTCGAAGGAATTTCGTTGATGTCCTTCTTGTTCTCCTCGGGGATCAGCACCGTCTTGATCCCGCCGCGATGGGCCGCCAGCACCTTCTCCTTCAGACCACCGATGGGGAGCACGTTGCCCCGCAGGGTGATCTCGCCGGTCATCGCCACGTCGTGGTAGACGGCAATCCGGGTGAGGGCGGAAACCAGCGAGGTCGCCATGGTGATTCCCGCGGACGGTCCATCCTTGGGGATCGCCCCTTCGGGCACGTGGATGTGGATGTCGTTCTTTTGGTAGAAGTCCTTCTCCAACCCCAGATCCCGCGCCCGTGAACGCACGTAGCTCATGGCCGCCTGCGCGGACTCCTGCATGACGTCCCCCAGCTTCCCGGTGATGGTGAGCTGGCCCTTGCCCGGCATGATGGACACCTCGGTGGAGAGCAACTCACCGCCCAGTTCCGTCCAGGCCAAGCCGGTGGTGGCGCCGATCCTGTGGCTGTTCTCGGCCATGCCGTACCGGAACTTTGCCGGTCCCAGGTACTTCTGGAGATTCCGCCCTCCCACCGTCGTCCTGGACGCGCGGTCATTCTTCACCACGTCCACCGCGACCTTTCGGCAAATGGAGGCGACTTCCCGCTCGAGGTTGCGCACACCGGCTTCCTTCGTATAGTGGCGCACCACCCCCAGAAGCGCGCTGTCGGCGAGAACGATGTTCTCCTCCGTCAGCCCATTGGCATCGCGCTGTTTCACCACCAGGTACTTCTTGGCGATGTTGAGCTTCTCCAACTCGGTGTAGCCAGCGATGCGGATGATCTCCATCCTGTCCTGCAACGGGCGTGGAATCCCATCCAGGGTATTCGCCGTGGTGATGAACATGACCTTGGACAAGTCGTAGTCGAGGTCGAGGTAATGATCGTTGAAGGCCTGGTTCTGCTCGGGATCCAGGACCTCCAACAGCGCCGAGGAGGGATCCCCGCGGAAGTCCATGGACATCTTGTCTACCTCGTCCATGAGGAAAACCGGATTGCTCGAACCGGCCTTCTTGAGCGACTGAATGATCTTGCCCGGCAACGCGCCGATATACGTGCGCCGGTGCCCGCGTATCTCGGCCTCGTCACGCACGCCGCCCAGCGACACACGGATGAATTTCCTTCCGGTGGCCCGGGCGATGGAACGCCCGAGGGAGGTCTTGCCGACGCCCGGAGGTCCCACGAGGCAGAGGATGGGGCCCTTGATCTTGCCCACGAGGCTCTGCACCGCCAAGTACTCGAGAATCCTCTCCTTTACCTTGTCCAGTCCATAATGGTCCTCTTCGAGGACCTGTTCGGCGTCCTTGATATCCAGCTTGTCCTCTGTGTGCTCGTTCCACGGCAAGCTGAGGATCCAGTCGATGTAGTTCCGCACCACGGTCGCCTCGGCGGACATGGGAGACATCATCTTGAGCTTCTTGAGCTCCTTCTCCACCTTCTCCTTGGCCTCGGTGGAGAGTTTCTTCTGCTTGATCTTCTCCTCGATCTCCTGCATTTCGTTCTTGAACTCGTCCTTCTCGCCCAGCTCCTTCTGGATCGCCCGCATCTGCTCGTTCAGGTAATACTCTTTCTGGGAGCGCTCCATCTGCTTCTTGACGCGGGACCGGATCCTCCGCTCCACCTCCAGAATCTCGATTTCCGCCCGCATGTGGCCCAGCACCTTCTCCAGGCGTTCGCCGGCGTTGACCGTCTCCAGCAGGACCTGCCGCTCCTCCAGCTTGATCCCAAGGTGTCCGATGATCGTGTCCGCGAGCTTTCCGGGCTCCTCGATGGCGGACACCGACACCACCATCTCGGGCGGAATCTTCTTCTTCACCTTGACATAGTTCTCGAACGCGCTGTGGACCTCGCGCACCACGGCGCCCACCTCGGCGCCCGGTTCCGCCCCATCATCGAGCTCGTCCACCTCCACCAGGAAGTACTCGGGATGGGTCAGATAGCGCGCAATCCTGCCCCGGCGCTTGCCCTCCACCAGAACCTTGACGGTGCCGTCGGGCAACTTCAGCATCTGCACGACATTGCCCAGCGTGCCGATGAGATAGATGTCGTCCTCGCCCGGCTCGTTGGTCCTGGCGTCCTTTTGCGATGCCAGGAAGATCGGCGTCTGCTTCCGCGACGCCTCTTCCAACGCGCGGATGGACTTCTGCCGCCCCACGAAAAGAGGCACCACCATGTGGGGAAAGACGATGATGTCCCGGAGGGGCAGCAACGGAGCCTGCACCGTGTTGTCCGTTCCCTGCTCGTTGTCGTCTTTCTTGTCGCTGCGAAATAGCATCGGTACGCCCCCTTAAGCGCTCTCCGCCGCCTTCGAGTAAACCAACATCGGAGGTTCCTGGGAGGTCATGACCTCCTCGGTGATGACCACCTCCTTGAGGTTGGGCTGGGAAGGCATCTCGTACATCACGTCCAGCATGGTGTTCTCCATGATGGCTCTCAGCCCACGCGCTCCAGACTTCCGCTTCATGGCCTCCCGTGCAATAGCCCAAAGCGCCTCGTCTGTAAAGTTGAGATGGACTCCCTCCATTTCGAACAACTTGCAGTACTGCCTGGTCAGGGCGTTCTTCGGCTCCCTCAGGATCTGCACCAGCGCTTCTTCGTTGAGTTCGTCCAACGTGGCAATCACCGGCAGCCGCCCGACGAACTCCGGGATCAGACCGAACTTGAGCAGGTCCTCGGGTTGCACGTCGTGCAGGGAGCGCACGTCGGGCCGTACATTCACGTCCGTCCCGTTGCCGCCGAAACCCAGCCGCCGGCTCCCGGTGCGCCTTCGGATGATGTCCTCGATGCCGACGAACGCACCGCCGCAAATGAAAAGGATATTGGTCGTATCCACCTGGAGAAACTCTTGCTGCGGGTGTTTCCTCCCGCCCTTGGGGGGAACGCTCGCCGTCGTGCCCTCGATGATCTTCAGCAATGCCTGCTGCACGCCTTCACCCGATACGTCCCGGGTGATCGATGGGTTCTCCGCCTTGCGCGAGATCTTGTCGATCTCGTCTATGTAGACGATGCCCCGCTGCGCCTTCTCCACGTCGTACTCCGCGGACTGCAGCAGGTTGAGAATGATGTTCTCGACGTCTTCGCCCACGTAACCGGCCTCGGTCAGGCTGGTGGCGTCCGCGATGGTGAAGGGCACCTGCAGGAGCCGGGCGAGGGTCTGGGCCAGCAGCGTCTTGCCGGAGCCCGTGGGACCCAGCAGGAGGATGTTGCTCTTCTGCAACTCCACGTCCCCGGCAAGCGCATGGTTGTCGATCCGTTTGTAGTGGTTGTGCACCGCCACGGAGAGGATCTTCTTGGCCGGCTCCTGCCCCACGACGTACTGGTCCAGCACGCGTTTGATCTCCACCGGCTTCGGCACCCCGGATGCGGCCGCGATCACCTCGTCGTGCTCACACTCCTCCGCGATGATGTCGTTGCACAAGTCGATGCACTCGTCACAGATGTAAACGGTGGGGCCCGCGATCAGCTTGCGCACCTCGTCCTGACTCTTGCCGCAGAAGGAACAGACCAGATTACCGGAACGATCATCACCATGCTTTGGCATTGAAATCCCCTCTCACCCCTTTGCGGATACGTCAAGGCGGCTGGTGATCACCTCATCCACCAATCCATACTCCAAAGCCTTCTGACCGGTCATGAACAGGTCCCGGTCGGTGTCCCGCTCGATCCTCTTCAAGGACTGGCCCGTATGCTTGACCAGGATCGCGCCCAGTTCCTCCCGCATTCTCAGGATCTCCCGCGCCTGGATGTCGACGTCGGCGGCGGTTCCCTGAAAACCGCCCAAGGGCTGGTGGATCATGATGCGCGAGTGCGGCAACGCGTAGCGCTTGCCCTTTTCGCCCGCCGCGAGCAACACAGCCCCCATGCTGGCGGCCTGACCCAGGCACACGGTGGAAACCTGGGGACGGATATATTGAATGGTATCGTAGATGGCCAAGCCGGCGGTCACCGAGCCGCCCGGGGAATTGATGTAGAAGTAGATGTCCCGCTCGGGGTCCTCGGATTCGAGGAAAAGCAACTGCGCCGTGATCAGATTCGCCACCTCGTCCACCACGGGGCTGCCCAGGAAAACGATGCGATCCTTCAGAAGACGCGAATAGATGTCGTAGGCGCGCTCCCCGCGACCCGTCTGCTCAACGACGAAAGGAATGAAATTCATGCTTTATCAACTCTAGCCCCTTTCGGGACAGCCATCAAGTTGTTTCCGGCGGCTCCACCACTGTCACCGAGGCCTGCTCCAACAGAAAGTCCAGCGTCTTCTCGGTGATCATCTGGGACCGGAGTGTCGCCCGCGCCCAGTCCTGCCGGTAACGCTCACGCACCGCGGCCGCCTGTCCGGCGTTGGCCTGCGCCATGGCGTCGATGCGCCGCTGGACTTCCTCCGCGGAGACCGAGATCCCCTCGGCGGCGGCGATCTCGTCGATCAACAGGGAGGCCTGGACACGGCGCTGGGCTTCGGGCGTCCAGGTCTCCCGAAGCTCGTCCGTAGTGGGGGCGGGCTCATCCGCCGCCGACTCGCGTTCCGTGGCCGCCTGCCGGACCAGATACGACAGCTCCCGCTCCACCATGGAAGGAGGGGTATCCACGGAGTGCGCTTCCAGGAGTTGCTCGACGATCTGGTCTTGCAACCGCGTGTTCTGAAACCGCTCCACTTCGCCCCGCAACCTCGAGCGCACTTTCTCGCGCAACTCCCCCAGAGAGTCGCATTCGCCGTGATCCCGCGCGAAGTCGTCGTCGAGCGGAGGCAGGTCCTTGCGCCGTATGTCACGCACCGTCACCGAGAACTCCGCCCTCCGTCCCGCGGGCTGCGGTTCGGACGAATCCGCTGGCAGTTCCACCGCGAGGGTTCCCGGCACTCCCTTCTTCATGCCGATCATCCCGCGCTCGAATTCGGGCAGGAACTTGCCCGCGCCGATGTCCACCGCGTAGTTTTCCGCCGAGCCGCCGGGAAACGGCTCGCCATCCACCGTGCCGGCGAAGTCGATGAAAACGTAGTCCCCCTCCTCTACCTCCTGCCGTTCCTCCACGGGCTCAAGTTGGGCATACTTCTCCCGAAAATCCTCCAGCATCCGATCCACATGCTCGTCGTCCACGTCGACGCGCGGCCGGCTGAGGGCAAGGCCGCGATAGTTTCCCAACTCGATTTCCGGCTTCACCTCCATCACCGCGGAGAAGGCAAACGCCTGCGCCTCGGCCAGGTCCCCGGCGTCGAGCCGCGGCTCCGACACGGGATCGAGGCCCTGTTCCTTCACCGCCTCGCCCAGCGCCGCCTCGACGATTTCGGACATTGCCTGCGCCTGGATGTCGGCTCCGTACAGCCCGCGCAGGACCTGTTGCGGAACCTTGCCCGCGCGGAATCCGCGCACTTTCGCACGGCGCCCGAACTCCCGGTAGATGCGAGCGAACGTCTTCGCCACCCGATCCGCCGGCACCTCCACACGCAGCCGTCTCTGCGTGGGCGTCACCACCTCGATGTCACACTTCATGCCTGTAGTCCGGGCGTCGGTCATGCTTCATATCCCTGACAGTTGCCTGGCGCCCCAAGGACGCGGGGCTCAACCGCCACTGCTCCATGCCCGACGCATGGTTCGCCATGGCGCCCGCGGACGCGCGCTTCACGGGCCACCGTGGTGCGAGAGGGGGGATTCGAACCCCCACGGTTGCCCGCTAGATCCTAAGTCTAGTGCGTCTACCAGTTCCGCCACTCTCGCACAGCGCATGCGTATCCGGCATCGCGCGTCCACCATCCGTCACGCAACATCCACGAAGAAACCCCGGCGAACCGGCAGTTCTGTGTAACAACCCCGCAAACCGCAAGTCAAGATCGTGTAAGTCAAGATCGGACCGCGCGCCCGCACCGGCGCACGCGCGCCAACAGGAGGCCCGGAGGCCTTGTGGGAGGAAGGAGTGGGCCGCCGGAGACTCGAACTCCGGACCCGCTGATTAAGAGTCAGCTGCTCTACCAACTGAGCTAGCGGCCCACACGCGTTTGGGGTGAGTGAAGGGACTTGAACCCTCAACCCCTGGAGCCACAGTCCAGTGCTCTAACCAATTGAGCTACACTCACCAGAACACCTCTGTACTCAAAACTTCTGGCGCGCCAGAAGGGACTCGAACCCCTGACCCACGGCTTAGAAGGCCGTTGCTCTATCCACCTGAGCTACTGGCGCGTCGAACCGTGCCTTCAAGACCCGTTCGCCCGGCAACGCACCGGCTTGCGCCAAGTGTGGTCCGACCGACAAACATCCGACCACAACATCCGACCACAAACATTGTCCGGTTGCCGGTGTGGTCGGGGCGAGCCGATTTGAACGGCCGACCCCCTGCTCCCAAGGCAGGTGCGCTACCTGGCTGCGCCACGCCCCGTCACCAACGCTCAAGTGTACCTCATGCAGCGACGAACTCAAAGCGCTAGGAGCCTGTCGGGATTATCGAATCGTAGCGAGAGGCAGAGAAATGGAGGCCAGTTTCGGGCGGATTTGAGGAGAATATTGGTAATATTGGACGAAAATCCAACCGGAAATGGACCCATTTCCCTGCCTCGCAGTAGATTCTTGATAAACCCGACAGGCTCCCAGGGTCTTCGGATGTTCGAACGATTGTCCAGGAGCCCCTGTGGCGGTTTGGCTACCCCGTGCCCGACTTCCCCTTCAGGGTTCTCCAAGTTTGAATGCATGGACAGGCGCATGGCGGGACGCGTCTGTGGGATTTCGGATGCTGAATGTCAACCATGGTCGAACCCAATGACCAATGAGTCCGGGGGCGTGGCGCCCCTCTCAGAAGCGCCGGCGAATGGTGAGCGTGAGGCCGCGTGATCGGCGGCGGGAATGCTCGTGGGCTTCAACCCTGAACCGCAAGTCCGGCGTGTCGCGAAGGTCGAGACCCAGGGTTTGCCGGATGGAGTGGTCGCCCGGGTAACGGATCACCCCGACGTACGGCCGGACCGTACCCAGGAGAGGCCCGGCCCACAGGCCGTAGCCCGCCTCGCCCCGCATGCCGACACCGGACGCGCCTGCATCGGCGCCGGACCCGAGCCGCGTGTCGAGAGTCAGCCCGAACCCGTCACCCGAACTGCCCGGAGCGAAGCGCGCGCCGCCGCCCAGGCTCCAGCGATTGTGCTTGTCGTCGCCCACGGCGAAGGAACCCTCGGCCCTTCCGGTCAGGGTAAGCCTCGGGTCAAGGACGCCCTCGAACGACAGCGAGCCCCGCGTGTCCACCCGACCGCCCTCCGGACCGTCTCCGGTCAACTGCGTGTACGCCACGGAAACGGCGGGCCCACCGGCCACGGGCGCGCTCCATGCCAAGCCAGCGCGATAGTCGTGGCCACGCAGCGTGGGCAGCGTGGTGGAGATCTGACCGCCGCCCTCGATGTCCAGGGCAAAGGACTCGATGCCGGCCTCCGCGTGGAGCTTCCCGGACAGCACGTCGGCCAAGGGAACGGAACCCCCCAGGGCGTACGAGAACAGGCGCACGTCCGAACTCGACCACGACCGGAAGCCCAGGTCGTCGCGGTGGCGCAGATCGCCCGTCCCGCCGCCCAGCGACGCCCACAGACGGCCGCCCGACGGTGCGTGCCACGCCACGAATGGATGCAGGGAAATGATTTCAGTGTCGTGTTCGCCGCTCTCGTAGCCCCGTTCGGCCAGACCAACCCCGGCATCGTAGCGAAGCTCCGTGCGCGTGAACGACGCCACCACCCCCGCCTGCCATGCGCCCGTTCCCAACTCCGCGCCCGCGCTCAGCGACGTGCTGGAGCCGCTGTAGTCGAAGCCGCCGAAGTCTCCCGACAGCGAGCCCACGTCCACCGCGGGCGCGAATCCCGCCAGCCCGCCCGAAGAACCCGGCGCCCAGCCGCGGACCCGGTCCCGCACCGCGGCATGGGCCACATCCACCGCCCGCCGCGCATGAACCGGCCCAAGGGCCTCGTGAACCGGGTTGGAAACCGCGGCCAGCGAATTGGCGCCCCCGCCCGGGGCGGCGTCCGGACACCGAAACTCCATGTCTTCGTAGTAGGCATCATCACGAATGCTAACGCTCACCGCAATAACGACATTGGCGTCGAGGGGGTCCGGGGGCACGTAGGCGATATCGACACACAGGGCGTCGTGAACCTCATCACCAACGGACACCACATAACGGAACGTCGTGGGTGTATTGAAGAGTGGGGGGACCGCGGGGTTCGTATAGTTCATATAGGACAGTTGACGGGGCCTGTCGCCGGTGTCCGTGAATGTCAAGGGTGGCTGAATGTTCATGAGTTCGTACGTGGCGGTCCCCATCCCATCGATCGCATGCGGCAAGGTGGCGATGTTCTGCTCACTTGTCTCGGTAAAGTCCACGGGATGAGCGCTGGCTCCAACCGTCCTGGTTCGGAACCGCCACGTCCCCAGTTCGAGAGGATCGACGACGAGCTCGAAACGTCGCGATACACTTGCGGGGGGAGAACCGCTGTCGGTTACCCGATAGGTGCAGTCCGGTCCCCTGTATGGCGACTGCGGGGTGCCGGACAAAATGAGCGTGTTCGGGCTGAACCCCAGACCGTCAGGGAGCGCGCAATCTACAATCTCATAGGTGTAGGGCTGCACCCCTCCAGATGCGGGTTCGAATTCATGCCTTTGGCGCCGGTGAAGTTGCAAAACGATTCTATCGTCCGAGGTACCCTTCACTACCCTCGTGGGAAGGGCCAATGTGGTCAGTGCCCCGCCCGTCGCCGTCACTTCAACCGCATGCGCGATGGTCAGCGGCGTATCCGCGCTGTCGGTTACCTGGTAAGTGCACGAATCCTGGAAACGCCCCTCCGGTGTGCCCGCCAAGACCCGCGTCAAGGGCGCAAATCCCATCCCTGGCGGCAAGGCCCCACCCGCGCACGTGAACCCGTATGTATACGGCTGGACCCCCCCTGTAGCGGCCGGAAGCGCCTCGCTATGGTAGGTCCCGACATCAAGATCGATCTTCGCTGGCTGGGTTAGCGTCAGCGCTACAACTTCCGCGCCAGTCACTTCCACTTCAACCGCATGCGCGATCATTACTGGAGTGTCTGAGCTGTCCGTCACCTGATAGGTGCACGAATCCCGGAAACGCGCGTCCGGTGTGCCCGCCAAGATCCGCGTCAAGGGCACAAAGCCCATGCCCGACGGCAAGGCCCCGCCCGCACACGTGAAGTTGTACGTGTACGGCTGCACGCCCCCTGTAGCGGCCGGAAGCGCCTCGCTGAAAAAGGTCTCGACATCAAGATTGATCTTCGCCGGCTGGGTTAGCATCAACGTTGTGTCTCGCCCGCCCGTCACCTCCACTTCAACCGCTTGCGCCACCGTCGCCGGTGTCTCCGCGCCGTCCGTTACCTTGTACGTGCACGAATCCCGGAAACGCGCCTCCGGTGTCCCCGCCAACACTCGCGTCTCTGGAGCAAACGCCATCCCCCGCGGCAAGTCACCCCCCGCGCACGTAAAATCGTACACGTACGGCTGAACCCCGCCCGTGGCCGCCCGCAGCGCCACGTCGTAAAACGTCCCGACTGCCAGACTGATCTTCGCCGGCTTGGATAGCGCCAACGGCGGGCCCGACGTCCCGGTCACTTCCACTTCAACCGCTTGCGCCACCGTCGCCGGTGTCTCCGCGCTGTCCGTTACCTCGTACGTGCATGAATCCCGGAAACGCGCCTCCGGTGTCCCCGCCAACACTCGCGTCCCTTGTGCAAACGCCATCCCCTGCGGCAAGTCACCCCCCGCGCACGTAAGATCGTACACGTACGGCTGAACCCCGCCCGTGGCCGCCAGCAGCGCCGCGTCGTAATACGTCCCGACCTCCAGACTGATCTTCGCCGGCCTGGACAGCGCCAACGGCGGGCCCGACGCCACCTCCACCTCAACCGCTTGCGTCACCGTCGCCGGTGTCTCTGCACTGTCCGTTACCGTGTACGTGCACGAATCCCGGAACGGACCCGCCGGCGTCCCCGCGAACACCTGCGTCTCCGGCGCAAAACGCATCCCCGACGGCAGGTTCGGCGCCTCCTCTACCGTCGGACACACAAATGAGTATACGTACGGCGCCACTCCGCCTGTCGCCTGCGGCAATGTCCCGCTGAAATACCCGCCAACGCTTAGAAGCGGCACCCATGCGATTGCCGCAAGCTCCAGATCTTCCCCATCCACCCATATGTCAATCGCCCACGAAACTGTATTCGCTGGGTTGTCTTCCCCCACGGCACTATCCGCCACCGTGTACGCGCACGTATCGTGGAAGGGTCGTTCCGGCGTCCCTGCAAAGGCGCGGGTTTCGGAGGAGAACGTCATTCCTGGCGGCAAACGTGGCTCCTCCGCTACGCTGGGGCACACGAGTGAATACTCGTACGGCTGGATTCCGCCCGTTGCCTCTGGGAGAATTGACCTGCGGTGGGTTCCTACCGACAAAGGCGGCACGACCGGATAACGCAGCGCCAGCGGCTCGATTTCCGCGACCACGAGACGGAGCGCGAAGGCCCGAATCTGCCTGTCCTGTTCGTTCCCTTCGGTGCGAGGGTCATCGTAGGAGTCCCTGACGATGTAGGTACAAGAGAGGGTCTTGCCCTGATCCTGGTAAGGAGCCGTGCCTTGGAGGGCCAAGACAGTGACCTCGGCAGCGCCGGGTTGATCCACCCAGTCAGGGCAGCCGACGAGCTCCGATTCATAGGGAGGATGTCCCCCGGTGATGCGGGGTAGTTCGTGGAAGGCTTCGATCCCTGGCTGGAACTGGAACTCCAATTCCTGTCCATCGTTGGGAGCGTCGATGGACAGCTTGTTCACGCTGCAGGCCGTGAGCAATAGAGCGAGGGAGACCAGGAAAGCAATCCTGGAGTGCTGGAGGTTTCGGTGTTTCATCGGAGCAAGGCGGCAACACGAACAGCGCGGGGCGCTTCCCGGCTCATGCGAAGCCCCGCGACGCGGCGCGCCAGTCCTGGAGAATCCGTTCCTGGACCTCCTGTATCCGTTGTATACCGGTCTGTGCCAGACCGATCAACCGGGAAAGCTGCTCAACGCTGAAGGGTTCCTTCTCGGCGGTGCCCTGCACCTCCACGAATTTCCCCGATCCGGTCATGACGAAGTTCATGTCCACCTCCGCGCCGCTGTCTTCGGCGGCGTTCAGGTCAAGCATGGCCTCGCCATCGACCACTCCCACGCTGACCGCGGCCACGCTGTCCCTGAGCAGACGCTCAGGCACGGTTTTTCGGGCCGTCCATCCCGCGAGGGCGCACGCCAGGGCGACGTAGGCGCCGGTGATGGACGCGGTGCGCGTGCCGCCGTCGGCCTGAATCACGTCACAATCGAGCCACACGGTCCTCTCGCCCAGGCAACTCATATCCGCCACGGACCGCAAGCTGCGGCCGATGAGCCGCTGGATCTCGTGGGTGCGGCCACCCGTGCGCGATGCCTCCCGCGGAATGCGCGCGGGCGACGACGACGGCAACATGCCGTACTCCGCGGTGATCCAACCCCGCCCGGTCTTGCGCAGAAAGGGCGGCACGCGGTCTTCCAGCGCAGCGGTGCAGATGACCCGGGTATCGCCCATCTCGATCAACGCCGAGCCATCGGCGTGCTTGATGAAACCCGGCGTAATGTCGATGGTGCGGAGTTCGTCCAGTCCGCGTCCGTCCACTCGCATGTCTACGCAAGCCTCCCCACGACCCTTCGGGTCCGCATCGCCGCTACAGGTGAAAGACCACCGTCTTGAGCTCGGTCATCTCCTCGACGGCGTAGCGCGGCCCTTCCTTGCCGAAGCCGGACTCCTTGAGCCCGCCGTAGGGCATCACGTCGGCGCGCCATTGAGGCCCCCAGTTGATGTGCAGATTGCCGGACTCCACCTCGCGGGCGAAGCGCATGGCCCAGTCGACGTTCTGGGTGAATATCCCCGCGGAAAGACCGAACACCGTGTCGTTGGCCAACTCGATGGCTTCGTCGATGGACTCGAAGGGCGTCACCGCTACGGCCGGCCCGAAAAGCTCGTCACGCGAGAGGCGCATGCCCCGGGATACGTCGGCCACCACCGTGGGAGCGTACACCGCGCCGTTGCGCGAGCCGCCCGCCACCACCCGGGCGCCCTCGCCCACGGCCTCCTGGACCCATTCTTCCACGCGAACGGCCTCGGCTTCCTTGATCATGGGACCGACCTGCGTGGCGGTGTCAAGCTGGCTGCCCACGGCCAGCGCCTCGACCTTGGGCGCCAGCACGCTCAGGAAATCCGCGTACACGTGACGCTCGGTGAGCACGCGCTGGGTGGAGATGCACACCTGGCCGGCGTTGGCGTAACCGGTGGTGGCCACGGCCGCGGCCACCTTGTCCAGGTCCGCGTCCGGCATGACGATGAGGGGGCAGTTGGAGCCCAGCTCCATGGTGACCTTCTTGATGCCCGCCATGCGGCAGATGTTCTCGCCCACCTCGCGGCTGCCGGTGAACGTGATCTTGCGCACGCGCGGGTCCGCCACCAACGGATCGCCGATCTCGCCGCCGGAGCCCGTGAGGCACTGCACGCCCTCGGGCGGCAGCCCGGCCTCCAGCAGGACTTCGGTCAGCTTGAGCCCCGACAGGGGCGTATCCGAGGCGGGCTTGATGACCACCGCGTTGCCCCCGGCGATGGCCGGGCCGACCTTGTGGCACAAGAGGTTGAGCGGGAAGTTGAAGGGGCCGATGGCCACCACCACGCCGCACGGCACGCGCAGCGTGAACCCCAGCTTCCCCGCTCCCGCGGGATCCGCGTCCAGCGGCACGGTCTCGCCGTGAATCCGCTTGGCTTCCTCGGCCGACGCAGTCAGCGTCTCCACCGCGCGGCGCACCTCACCCTTGCCTTCCGCCAGCACCTTGCCTTCTTCCGCGGAAATGAGCGTGCCCAATTCATCCACCCGCTCCGCCATCAAGGCGGCCGCCCGGGTGAGCACCTGCCAGCGTTCGTACGCGGTCATGCGCGCCATGACGGCGGCGCCGCGCGCGGCAAAGGCGAGCGCGCGGTCGACATCGTCGCGTCCGGCCTTGGGAACACTGTCGATCACGGTATCGTCGTAGGGGTTGCCGACCTCCTGCATCCTCGGGCGATCCACCCACTCTCCGGCGAGAAACATCTTCATGAGCGTGACTCCTGTGCTGTGGCCTGTAACATCGGCACGGACGTATCGAGAACCAGGGCGACACCCGGGAAAGGGTGGATGCGCGCCATCAAATGAGGCCGCGGATGGGTTCCAGGACCGTTTCGGTCATCCCGTCCACCAGGGCCGAAAGCCGCGGCCGTCCCGATGGCGCCACCGCGGCCGCGGCCGCGAGCTTCCGCGCGCGCATTTCCCGAATCGCGAAAGCCAACGAACCGGCGCGTTCGAACAACGCCGCAGCCCGGTTCACATCCGCCGGAGAAGTCCCCTCCCGTTCCTTGTCGAGCACCTCGCGCAGCCACCGGGCGTCGTCCGATGCGGCGTGCTCCAGGGCATGCACCGCCAGGATGCTGCGCTTCCCCTCGGCGATGTCGCTGCCGCGCTCGCTCCGGCCCTTGTCCCCGTACAGGTCCAGCACGTCGTCCTGCAACTGGAACAGGATGCCGAGGTGGCGCGCCGCCTCCGTGAGGCTCTCGATGACCCGGCCTTCCTGGCCAAGCATCTCGGCGGCGCCGGCCATGGCCAGAACGAACAAGCGCGCGGTCTTGGCTTCGACCATGGCGAAGTACCGTTCCATGGTCGGCCGCGCCTCCGCGCGCAACGCGAACTCCTGCTCCTGCCCGTCGATGACCTTCAGGGTCTCAAGCAGAAGTCTCCGGGTCAGAACCTCCCGCAATTGGCCGGCCACCGGCGCGCGCTGCGCCAGCAACACCGCGAAATAGAACATCGCGTCGCCGAGATCGATGGCCCGGGGCACACCAAAGCGCCGCCACACGGTCTGTCGATCCCTGCGCGTCTCGTCGCCGTCCTGCACGTCGTCGTGCACCAGCGTCGCGTTGTGCACCATCTCACACGCCGCGCCCATTGCCAGCGCCTTGGCGGGATCTTCTTCCAGACAGTCCGCCACCAGCAGCGGCAGCAACGCGCGCAGCCGTTTGCCGCCCGTGTCGAACTGGTAGCGGCACGTCTCCGCCAGGCCTGAACCAGTCAGGCCAGCCTCGCGAACGGCATCGTCGAGCAGCGCGAGGACCTCGGGAAGATAGCGCCGCCGCAGGCGCTCGAAATGTTCCGGGAACGTCCGGGGCGCCGCGTCCGCCGGCGGGTTATCGCGCGTCATGTCCGTCTTTCTGCCGCGAACCGCCATGGCGACACTCCCCCTGCCCCGCGGTGGATGTGGATGACTCGGAAGGCGTTGCCTTTCCATGATCCAGGCCCGGATGCGTCTCGATTCATAATGCGGCGTGGTCCGGTAGTCAAGAACAAGCCACCCGAGACCGTGCCAGGACAAGCCCCATCCTGCTTGCCTTCCGGACATCTCCTAGTGTGGTGTCTGGTTAATTCGCGTCATAATCTGCGGGTTTTTTTCGCCGTCGGCTGCGTTGCTCTTCCTCGCGTGGTACACGCCACTGCTCGTCATCGCGCCTTGCCGACAACTAAATATCCTCCGCAGATTATGACGCGTATTAACCAGACACCACACTGGCTGCCAACTCAGGCAACACCGGGGTTTGTTCGCCCTGACGATGTGTTATGCGTGAGGGAACGGCGCCAACGGGGAACACGTCCAGTGCGCCGATCCTGGAAGATGTCCAAAACGCTTCACGTCCTCGACCTGCGGCGCCTCGAATACGAGGCCGCGCTGGCCGTTCAAAACCGGGTTCTCCAACGCAAGATCGGCGCGGGCGCCGAAGACTGCCTCATCCTGGTGGAACATCCGCATGTCTTCACCACCGGCAGGCGCGACGCGCGGGCGCACATCCTCGATGCCGGCGAGGTTCCCGTGCTCGCCACGAGCCGCGGCGGCGACGTAACCTACCACGGGCCGGGACAGCTCGTGGTCTATCCCATCATCGACCTCGAGTCGAAATTGCGCCGCGCCGTACATCGCTATCTGGCCGGACTCGAACAGGCGATCATCGACGTCCTGGCGTCCCTCGGCCTGAACGCCGGGCGCCGGGCGCCGTGGACCGGCGTGTGGATCGACACGCGCAAGATCTGCGCCATCGGCATTGCCGTCAGGAGGGGCGTCACGTATCACGGCGCCGCACTCAACGTGGCGCCGGATCTGGACTACTTCCGCAGGATCGTCCCCTGCGGCCTGGATTGGGCGGACGTGACCTCCATAGAGCGGGAGACGCAACGGACCGTGCCGATGGATAACGTCAAGGACCTCCTGGCCGGGAGCTTCCGCCGCACGTTCGGCTATGACGAAGTGGTTCGGGTCAGGGCCATCCCACACTGACCGAGCCTCCCCGTCGATGGCCGGAAGGCCTTCGTTCCTGTGCTCACGAAGCCTCGCTCCGCCGGAAGATCGCCGTCCCAACCTCCGCCTTCGGTGCGAAGCGGCAGCGTGGGATAGTCTTGGTTCGAGCCGGGAGACGGACGGGGACGGGCAGGCAGGAAAGAGAATCGTGGAGAAGCACCGGAACTGGGACAGAACAAGAACAGGTACTGGAAGAACAGCTACGAGAGGTGGGGATGACAGGTACGACACCAAGTACGAGCGTCGCGGCGGCCGGCCTGGACGCCGGCCCCGAGGGCGCGCGCGGAGCGGCAGCCGCGGCTACTTCTGGAACCAGTCGGCGTTGATCTGCGTGTACTCCTGCCACTTCTCCGGCAGCGCGGCCTCCTCGAAGATGGCCTCCACCGGACAAACGGGCTCACAAGCGCCGCAGTCGATGCATTCCTCGGGATCGATGTAGAGCATGTTCTCCTTTTCGAACACCTCGGGATCGTTCTTGGTTGGATGAATGCAATCCACAGGGCAAACATCGACACAGGCGGTATCCTTGGTGTCGACACAAGGCTCTGCAATCACGTAGGTCATTCACTTCCTCCTGGGAATGCTGGTCCGGGGTGCGTCCTGCCGGGTTCTGTATTTGTCCAATTCTTGTCCTGATTCATCCAATACCGGGAACGCGGCAGCCGTGACGCAATGGTGTTCGGCGACGGCCACTTCCGATGACTCTACCGCCGCGAGTCACTCAGAATTCGGTAACAAATCACGTTTTTCAAGTCAAGCGCGAGGGGGTTGCGAGGCCGATTGCCGGCCACCTGCCGCGGCGGTTCGGGCGCGCTTCCGCGGGGGGGTGTGGGTGGAGGTACCGTAGAACGCTTCGGCGCACTCGGTCAGGGTCTCCGACAGGGTGGGATGCGGATGCACCGACTCCGCCAGGTCCCTGGCGGTGGCGCCCATCTCGATGGCGAGCACGCCCTCGCCAATCAACTCGCCGGCTCCAGCGCCGGTGATGCCCACTCCGAGGATGCGCTCCGTCTCGCGTTCGAGCACCAGCTTGGTGAGTCCCTCGGGGCGATCCAGGGTGAGCGCCCGCCCGGAAGCGCCCCAGGGGAACTTGACGACGTCCACCGGGACGTCCTTCGCCTTGGCTTCCCGTTCCGTCAGGCCGCACCAGGCCACCTCCGGCTCCGTGAACACCACCGCCGGGATGACCACGTCCGCGATGGTGCTCGACTCGCCGGTGATGACCTCCACCGCCACCCGCGCCTCCTTGGTGGCGCGATGCGCCAGCAAGGCGCCGCCGTTGGCGTCGCCGACGGCGTAGATGGCCGGGTCGCCGGTCCGTTGCTCATCGTTGCACTCGATGAAGCCGTTGGCCCCGATCCTCACTCCAGTGTTGTCGAGGCCCAGGTCCTCATAGCTCGGGGTGCGGCCGACGCTGACGAGCACCCGGTCGTAGGTCTCCTCGCGGGCGTTGCCGTTGACCTCCATGGCCACCTTGATCTTCCTGCCGCTGGTGGCCATGCGCAGCACCTTGGTCTTGAGACGGATTTCCTTGAACAGCGACCCGGCAACCTTGGCCACGGGACGCACGAGGTCGGGGTCGACGCCGGACAGCAGATGGTCCAGCGCCTCCACCATGACGATCTCGCTCCCCAGCCGGGCATACACCGTCCCCAATTCCATGCCGATGTAGCCGCCGCCCACCACCAGCAGACGGTCTGGCACGTCCTCGATTTCCAGCGCCTCGGTGGAGGTCATGATCCTGCGGTTTCCCAGGTCGAAGGCGGCCGGCATGGCGGGCCTGGAGCCCACCGCGATGATGGCCTTGTCGTAGTTGATGAACTGCTGTCCCTCGGCGGTCTCCACCCGCAGGGTGCGGGAGTCCTCGAAATGGCCGCGGCCGTGAAGGCGCTGGACTCCGCGACGGGCGCACAGGCCATCCAGCCCCTGGGCCAGCTTGCCGATGACGGACTCCTTCCACTCCCGCAGCTTGTCCAGCTTGACCTTGGGCTTGCCGAAGGACACGCCGCGCACCGCCGAAAGCACCGCCTCGTCGATGACGTGCGTGGCATGCAGCAGCGCCTTGGATGGGATGCAGCCGCGATTGAGACACACGCCGCCCAGGCGCTCGTCCCGTTCCACCAACAGCACCTTCTTGCCCAGGTCGGCCGCGTAGAATGCCGCGGCATAACCTCCCGGGCCGGCCCCCACGACGACGATTTCCGTTTGGATGGGTTCCACGGGTCTCCTAAACAATGTCCTTTGACAGACTCCTAATCCGGCTTGATGTCCTCTTCGGCGTATTCTTCCAGGCAGCGCACGATCTCGCGCAGGAAACGCGCGCCGTCCGCGCCGTCGATGGCCCGGTGGTCGTAGGAGAGCGCCAGCGGCAGCACCAGCCGCGGGGTCACCTTCTTCTTCCACACCACCGGGCGAAGTGCGCCCCGTCCCATTCCCAGCACCGCCACCTGCGGGCTGTTGACGATGGGGGTGAAGTGGGAACCGCCGATGCTTCCGAGATTCGAGATGGTGAACGTCGCTCCCTGCATCTCGTCCGCCGACAGCCTGCGTTGCCGGGTCCTTTCGGCCAGCTCGTCGAGTTCCCTGGACAGCTCCAGCAGGTTCTTCTTGTCCACGTCGCGGATCACCGGCGCGATGAGACCCGCCTCGGTGTCCACCGCCACGCCGATGTGGACGTAGTCCCGCGTGACGATTTCCAGCGCCTGGTAGTCGATGCTGGTCATGAAGGCCGGATACTTCCCCAGCGCGGAAACCGCGGCCTTGATGGCGAAGGAGGTCAGGGTCAGCCGGGCGCCCGCCTTCTCGTAGGCAGGCGCGTGCCGTTTGCGCAGCTCCCAGAGATCGGTGATGTCCGCGTCGTCGAACTGGGTGACGTGCGGGACCGTGGTCCAGGACTCGGTCATGCGTTGCGCGATGGTGCGCCGCAGCGGCGACATGCGTTCGCGCCTGCTCGGTCCCCACCGGGTCAGGTCCAGGGTCTGCAAGGCATTGACTTCGGGGTTGACTTCGGGCGCGGCAACAGGCGCGGCGCCCTTGAAGGCCATTCCCTGAAGCCCCTGGATGTAGGCGCGGACGTCTGCCATGACGATGCGACCGCCGCGCTGGCTGCCCTTCACCCGCGCGAGATCGATGCCCAACTCCCGCGCCATCTTGCGTATCGCGGGCGAGGCCGGCGGCGGCGCGTCGCTGCTGGAAGCAGACACGCCGGCCTGGGGCGCGTCCGGAGCCGCCACGCGGGCGGCCGGCGCTGGAGCCGGAACTTCCGCGGGGGCCTCCGGCGGCACGGACGGCTCCTGAGGCGTTGCCCCGGCCTCCTCCTCGATGGTCACCAGCACCTGGCCCACCGACACGACCTGGCCCACCTCGACGTGGACCCGGGCCACCGTGCCCGCAGACGTGGACGGGATGGGGGCCACCGCCTTTTCGTTCTCGAGCTCCAGCAGCGTCTGGTCCACCTGAACCTGCTCGCCTTCCGCGACCAGGATATCGACCACGGTGCCGGAATCCGCCCCTTCGGCCAGTTTGGGAAGCGTTACGTCCATATAGCTCTGGATGGCGCCGGCAACGCGCGATGACTGGTGCGGGCGGCCTGCGGCCTTGTACGGGCGACCGGCGGTCGCCCCATGGCGGGTACGCGGCCGACGGCAACAAGAATGACAAACAGATTCGTCAACGTATGTCCCAAACGCAAGGCTGGTATCGTGTTCCGTAAATTCCTGCGACAAGTTGCGCAGGAGTTGTTGTTGTCGGCAAGGCGCGATGACGAGCAGTGGCGGGCACCACGCTGGGAAGGGCCACGCAGCCGACGGCGAAATAGACCCGCAAATTATCGCAGGAGTTTACGGCACACGACACTAGGTTGCCATTCCAGGATGCGATTTGGATGGATTGTAGCGCAGTTCGCGCAAGGCCCTTTCCACCACCGTCGTGTCTATCCGGCCCCGCCGGGCCAACGCGTGCAGCGTCGCGATGACCACCGATTCGGCATCCACCTCGAAGTAGCGGCGCAACCGCGCGCGCGTGTCACTCCGCCCGAAGCCGTCGGTCCCCAGCGTGACCAGCCCTCCAGGCACCCACGGCGCGATCTGATCGGGCACGATCTTCATGTAATCGGAGACCGCCACGAAGACCCCGTCTTCGGGCTCCAGCAGCGACTCCACGTACGACTTGCGCGGCTCCTCCACGGGATGGAGGAGATTCCAGCGCTGCACCGCCTGCGCTTCCCGGCGCAACAGGTTGTAGCTCGTGGCGCTCCAGACGTCGGCCGCCACCTCGTAGCGTTCTTCAAGAATCTGCCGCGCGCGCAGCGCCTCGAACAGCAGCGGGCCGCTGCCCAACAGGTGCGCGCGCGCCTTGTGGCCGGACCCGGAGCCACTGAACTTGTAGAGCCCCTTGAGAATCCCGTTCTCCACGCCCGCGGGCATGGCCGGCATCTCCAGGTTCTCGTTGTAGAGCGTGAGGTAGTAGAAGACGTCCTCGCGCCGCTGGTACATGCGCCGCAGGCCGTCCTGAACGATGACCGCCACCTCGTAGGCGAACGCCGGATCGTAGGTGAGCAACGCGGGAACGGTGCTGGCCAGCACGTGGCTGTGGCCGTCCGCGTGCTGCAGGCCCTCGCCGTTCAGGGTCGTGCGTCCAGCGGTGGCGCCGAGCAGGAAGCCCCGGGTCCGGCTGTCCGCCGCGGCCCACATGAGGTCGCCGATGCGCTGGAAACCGAACATGGAATAGAACGTGTAGAACGGGATCATGGGCGTGCCGTAATTGGCATGGGCCGTCCCCGCGGCAATGAAGGAGGACATGGCCCCGGCCTCGCTGATCCCCTCCTCCAGAAGCTGCCCGTCCTTCGCCTCCTGGTAGAACAGCAGCGTCTCGCGGTCCACGGGTTCGTAGATCTGGCCCTTGGGCGAATAGATGCCCACTTGGCGGAAGAGCGCGTCCATGCCGAAGGTGCGCGCTTCGTCCGGAATGATGGGCACGACGTTCTTGCCGATGCCGGGGTCCCGCAGAAGCTTGCTCAGGAGCCGCGCGCAGGCCATGGTAGTGGAAACGCGGGTTTCCGCGGACCCCTTGTGGAATTCCTCGTAGGTCGCCGCGCCGGGTACGGTCAACGGCTCCGTCTTGGCCGCGCGGCTGGGCAGGAACCCGCCCAGGCTCTGGCGCCGCTCCAGCAGGTAGCGGGTCTCCTCGCTGTCGAGGGGAGGACGGTAGAACGGCGCCTCCACCACGTCCTCGTCCGGCAGCGGCACGCCGAAGCGCGTGCGGAAGTCGCGCAGTTCCTTCTCGTTGAGCGCCTTCTGCTGGTGGGTGATGTTGCGCCCCTCGCCCGCCTCGCCGAGACCGTAGCCCTTCACCGTCTTCGCCAGGATCACCGTGGGCGCGCCCTTGTGGCGCAGCGCCGCGGCGTAGGCCGCGTACACCTTCTGAGGATCGTGTCCGCCCCGGCCCAGACGGCGGATCTCGTCGTCGCTGAGATGGTTGACCATCTCCAGCAGCTCGGGATCGGCGCCGAAGAAATGCTTCCGGGTATAGCTGCCGGGCGCCACCACATACTTCTGGTAGTCGCCGTCCACCGCCTGCTCCATCCGCTCCGCCAGAAGCCCCTTGGCGTCCGCCGCGAGCAACGGGTCCCAGTCCGACCCCCAGATCACCTTGATGACGTTCCAGCCGGCGCCTCGGAACACGGCCTCCAGCTCCTGGATGATCTTGCCGTTGCCGCGCACCGGCCCGTCCAGCCGTTGCAGGTTGCAGTTGACCACCCAGATCAGGTTGTCGAGATTCTCCCGCGACGCCAGCGACAGGGCGCCGGTGGCCTCGGGCTCGTCGGATTCGCCGTCGCCCACGAAACACCACACGCGCGGCTCCCGCGCCAGCAGTCCCCGGGCGCTCAGATAGCGGGCGAAGCGCGCCTGGTAGATGGACAGAATGGGCGCGAGCCCCATGGACACCGACGGGAACTGCCAGAAGTCGGGCATGAGATGCGGATGCGGGTAGGACGGCAGTCCACCGCCCTTGGCCAGCTCCTGCCGGAAGAGATGGAGCTTGCGCGGGCTCATGCGGTGCTCCACGTAGGCGCGCGCGTAGTTGCCCGGCGAGGCGTGGCCCTGGAAATAGGCCAGGTCGCCGGGCGCTCCGTCGTCGCCCCCGCGCAGGAAGTGGTTGAAGGCGACCTCGTAGAGATTGGCCGCGGAGGCGTAGGTGGAGATGTGGCCGCCGATGCCCGGCTGCAGGCGGTTGGCCTTCACGACCATGGCCATGGCGTTCCAGCGCACGTAGCTCTTCACCTGGCGCTCGATGCGGCGGTCGCCGGGATACGGCGGCTCCTGTTCCGGCGGGATGGTGTTCTGGTATGGCGTGTTCAGGCTCGCCGCGGAAGGGCGCCGGCGTTCGCGGATGCGCGTCAACAGTCGCGCCAGCAACGCGTCGACCCGTTCCGGTCCCTCATGCACGACCTCACCGAGCAAGGATTCGAGGGAGTCCAGCACGCGGTCGTTGGACGGCATGCCGGCGGCTTCCACGCCCGGCTCGGACACGGCGTTCATCCCGTCCGCCGGCGCGAGGTGGGGCGGAATTCTGATGTCTTTGGCGTTCATGGTCGTGAGCGGTGTATGTTGTAAGGGCGGCCGCGGACTCCGTGCGTGCGAGGGCAACATATTCAGCCCCGCCCGCGTGTGTCAACCCCTTGTGGCACGGGTATCCGGGGGTTCCGGGACCGGCTCCCGGCCACGCGCCGCCCGAACCGGAAACTCGTCATGAAGTGCCTGGATCTGACCCTTCCGACGCCCGCGGAAAACCTGGCGTGCGACGAGGCGTTGCTGGACGCATGCGAGGCGTGCCCGGACCGGGAAGTGCTCCGGTTCTGGGAATCGCCCCGGCCGTTCGTGGTGCTGGGCGTAGCCAGCCGGCGCGAGCGGGAAGTCCACCTCGCCGCGTGCGAAAGCCGCGGCATCCCGGTCCTGCGGCGCTGCAGCGGCGGCGGCGCCGTGGTCCAGGGGCCGGGCTGCCTGAGCTACACTCTGGTGCTGCGCATCGCGGGAAACGGCCTGCTGGAACGCATCGATTCCACCAATGCGTTCGTCATGGACCGCCACCGGCGCGCGCTGGCCGAAGCCACCGGCCTGCCGATCCTGCGCCAAGGCGCCACCGATCTCGCGGTGGGACAGCGCAAGTTCTCGGGCAACGCGCAACGGCGGCGGCGCCGCTGCCTGCTGTTTCACGGCACCTTCCTGCTGGATTTCCCGATCCCTCTAGTGGAAGAATTGCTGCCGTATCCACCCAAGGCGCCCGCCTACCGCGGCCGCCGCGCCCACCGCGCCTTTCTCACCAATCTGGGCGTGCCCGCAGCCCGCATCAAGGACCTGTTGCGGCGCTCCTGGGACGCCGCGCCAGACGGTGAAGCGCCGGGCGCGGCCATTGCCGCGCTGGTGGCGCACAGGTATTCCGATCCACGCTGGAACGAGGGTTGTTGACGCAGGAGCCTCTTCAGGGCTGAGGATGAACGGCTACGGGTTGCGGAACCCTTCCCGCTGTTCGTCCCGAGTGTAGCTCCGCGCCACCGGAAGGAAATCGAAGGACGTGAACTCTCAAGAGCCCCGGTCACACGGGGGTCATCACACGGGGGTGAGCCAGTGCTGGTGGCCTTCGTTGCGGCCGCGAATGACGTCGAAGAACGCCTGTTGCAGGTCCAGGGTCACGGGGCCCGGCTTGCCCTCGCCGATGGCGCGGTCGTCCACCTCGCGGATGGGCGTCACCTCCGCGGCCGTGCCCGTGAGAAACGCCTCGTCGGCGATGTAGAGGGCATCCCGGGCGAAACGTTCCTCGGTCACCTGGTACCCCTTGGCGCGCGCCAGCTCGATGACGCTGGCGCGGTTGATGCCCGGAAGGATGGAGGTCACGGGCGCGGTCCTGAGCTGCCCGTCCTTCACGATGAACAGGTTTTCGCCGCTGGCCTCGGAAACGCACCCCTCGGGGTCGAGCATGATGGCTTCGTCGTAGCCCGCGAGCTTGACCTCGTGCTTGGCCAGCACGGAGTTGACGTAGTTGCCGGAGACCTTGCTGTTGGTCATCATCACGTTGACGTGATGGCGTGTGTAGGAAGAGACCTTGGCGCGGATGCCGCGCTTGAGGCCCTCGTCACCCAGGTACGCCCCCCAGGCCCATGCCGCCACGATCACCCTCACAGGGTTGTTGCGCGCGTACAGCCCCATCTCGCCGTCGCCCACGAACGCCAGCGGGCGAATATAGCACTCCTTCAGGCGGTTCACCCGGATCACGTCCAGCACCGCCTCGGTCATCTGCTCGACGCTGTAGGGCAGCGGCGTGCCGAGGATGTGCCCGGAGTCGCGGAACCGCCGCAGGTGCTCGGCCAGACGGAAGACGGCCGAGCGCTCGTCGTCCAGGGCATAGCAGCGAATCCCCTCGAAGTACGCGGTGCCGTAATGAAGCGCATGGCTCATGACGTGGACCTTGGCGTCGTCCCAGTTCACCATCTCACCATCGACCCAGATCTTCTCGCTCCTCACGGCCATGGGCTCTCTCCGGCGCGTTCCGCGCTCCACGCTCGCGCATTGCAAACATCGTAAACACAGAAATCACGACAGTAGCTACGACAAGAGCCGCAACAAAAAGTCGCAACAAAAACACGGCGGAACAACGCGAAAAGGCCACCACGCCGACGCCATGGTGGCCGCCAACACCGCTCCGCTCGTGTCGTGACATTTCTTCAGATTTCGCGCGCGATGTCAAACTTTGCCGCGCGTTGCGGCCGTAGGCGGGGGAGGGAAACCAGGCCGGCCGGCCTCGCGTTTCAAACAGGTTCTGATCCATTGCCGCTCCGCGCGACGGAGTCCTTCGGGATGACGTCCTTCGACTTCGAAGCACGCGAGGCTACGCCTGGACCGGCGAGTCCGGGAATCCTGACGGTTCGAGCCAAGATCGCATGAATCAAGGATTTATCAAGGATTCCGGGGGCGCGCGCCGCCACTGCGTAACCGGCCGACCTCCCGTGGGGGCGACCGGCCGGTCGCTCCCACAAGTCATGCCTTCCGGCGACATGAACTCCGAAGGTCCTTTCCTGCATCGCCGGGGGGTGATGGAGGGAGGGTTACTTGCCCCAGTCCCGGGAGTAGCGAAAGTCGCGGTCGATGGTGCGGTGGGAAACTTTGGCGATGACGGGGAGACGGCGCTTGAACTGCGACGACTGAATGCGCCGGGCGATGTCGTCGATGAACGGCGCGGCAAACCCGGCGTCGATGAGCTCCGCGCGGCCGTAACGCTGGTCCACCATGAGGTAGAGCAGTTCGTCCACCTCGCGGTAGCTGAAACCCAGCTCGGCCTCGTCGGTCTGGCCGGTCCACAGGTCCGCCGAGGGCTGCTTGGCGATGATGACGCCGGGGACGCCCACCGCCTCGCTCAACGCCCACACCTGGGTCTTGTAAAGGTCTCCCAAGGGGTTCAGCGCCGATGCCATGTCGCCGTGAAGGGTGCCGTAGCCCAGGAGCAGTTCCGTCTTGTTGCTGGTGCCCGCCACCAGCGCGTTCCAGCGCGCCGAGTGGTCGTAGAGGATGGTCATGCGCTCCCGCGCCATCTTGTTGCCCCGGCGCTTGGGATCCGCGTCGGGGAAAGCGGCGAAGTAGCCGTCGATCTGCGGCGTGATCTCCACCGTGGCCGATTGGATGCCGCTCTTCTCCGCCACCAGGCGCGCATGCTCCAGGCTCTCGGCGCTGGAGGCGCGGTAGGGCATCATGATGCCCAGCACCTGGCCGGGGCCCAGCGCCTCCGCTGCCAGCATGGCGCTCAAGCTGGAGTCCACTCCACCGGAAAGGCCCACCACCACCCGTTCGAGGCCGACCTTGCGCACCTCGTTCCGAATGAACGCCACCAGAATGCGGCGCAAGAGGGAGACATTGGTGGGAATCATGGGCTTGTCTACGATCCTGCCCCTCTCTACTCCTGGATCCCCGCTTCCGCAGGAATGACGGCATGGAATGTCTGTGTCATTTCCCTGCGAGGGTGGACTTTTGACACAGGCGGTTCCGCGGAAACAAGCGTAAGGGCCGTGGGTGTCTCGCCGGGCACGGCATTAACGGCGGATACGCTCCAGTTCCCGGATCGTCAGGTCCAGGTCCTCGTCGCGCATGAGAGGCGCGCGCGTACGCTTGCGCCGTACCGCCTCGTGGGACACCTCCCCGACCACGAACGCCTCGTCGTAGTAGTCGGCCTTGCACACCGTGCGGCCAAAGGGATCGACGATGCCGGAGCCGCCCCAGAAGCCCACGCCGTCCTCGAAGCCCACGCGGTTGGCATGCACCAGGAAGAGGCCGTAGGTCTCCGCGTAGCACCGGTTGACGAGTTCCCAATACGCCGCGTTGTCGTCCTGGTCCATCCCGTCAGTGACCCCGCGCAGGGGGCTGGAAGAGGGACAGACGATGGAGAGCGCCCCGTCCAGCGCCGCAAGGTAGACGGTGGATGGATGCCAGAGGTCCTCGCACACGAGCAGCGCAAGGCGTCCGTAGCGCGTGTCGAAGGCGCGCAACCGATTGCCGCGGGCGAAGTAACGCTGCTCGTCGAACATGCCGTAGGTGGGCAGGTACACCTTGCGGTGCACGTGGCCGATCTCGCCGTCTTCCAGATAGACCGCGGCGTTGAAAAAGCGGTGGTCCGGACTCTCCAGCACGAGACCCGCTACCAGGGAAACCTCCTGGCTAAGCGCCCGGAGGCGCTCCATCTCGGGGCTCTCCAGGCTGACGGCCACGTCCGGCACCATGTCGCGCAGGAAATAGCCCGTGAGACTCAGCTCGGGGAACACGAGGACATCGACCCCAGCGGCCGCGGCCTCGCATACCCGGGCCTCGTAGAGGGCCATATTCGCCCCTATATCGCCCAATTTCGGGTTGATCTGCGCCATACCAACACGGAACGACATGAAGGAGGGGGCTAACACATTTCCACGGGGTGAGGAAGCTGGGAGCCTGCGCCGCGGGAATTCGCGAAAGCGAAAATTCGCTATCGCCGTCCCTTCGGTCGGTCGATTGAGGAGAATATCAGGTCATATTTGACGAGATCGAGCGGCCGAAGGAACGGATGAGAGCGGATTTGCAGCCCTGAATTCCTGCGGCGCCGGCTTCTGGTGTCGTGTCCCGTAAACTACTGCGATAATGTGCAGTTTTGTCCCCGTGGGCTGCGTAGCTCCTCCTCGCGTGGTGCCCGCCACTGCCCGTTATCGCGCCTCGCCGACAACAACAAATCCTGCGCAACTTGTCGCAGGAATTTACGGGACACGACACTAGCCAGGACGTCGCCAACCGGGATTCCGCCGCTCCTTCGGGCATTCCCGCCGCCTTCTCCCCCCGAGTGTCACAAGCGCGCACCAACCCACGCATCCTCATTCCCGCGAAGGCTTGTGGCATTCAGGAAGGCTATTGGGTACATCAGCAACCATGGAGGGGCTGAAGGATCGGATTGGGGCCAAGGTGGCGGAAGTACTGGGGACGGGGGCGCGGGTGACGGGTTTGGCGGCGCTGGCCGGGGACGCGTCGTCGCGCCGTTATTTCCGCGCCGGCCTCGACGCACCGGACGGGCCTGGTTCCATCATCGTCATGAGCTGGAGCGACTCGGGGCTGCCGATTTCGTCGGAGGAGCTGGCGATTTTCCACGAGCCGCCGGAGGAATTACCTTTCCTCAACGTCCACCGCTTTCTCAGCGCGGCCGGCGTTCGGGTGCCGGCGATCTACGGTCACTGGAGCGAGGATGGGCGGGGCCTGATGCTCCTTGAGGACCTTGGGGACCTGAGTCTCTGGGACCGGGTGCGGGAGGCGCCGGAGGCGGAGGTGCTCCGGTGGTATCGCAAGGCCATGGACGAGTTGCTGCGCCTGCAAATCGGCGGCACGCGGGGCAGGGACGACCGCTGCATCGCCTTCCGGCAGGCGTTCGACCGGACGCTATACTTCTGGGAATTGACTCATTTCATCGAGTACGGGCTGGAGGCGGGCGACCCGGGGAGCCTGCCACCCGCGGAACGGCGGCTCCTGGACCAAACATTCGAGAACATGGCGACGCGTCTCGCCAACCAGCCACGCGTGCTCAGCCACCGCGATTACCATAGCTGGAACATCATGGTGCACAACGACGCCGTGGTGCTGATCGACTTCCAGGACGCGCTGCTGGCGCCGGCGCAGTACGATCTGGCCTCGCTGCTGAACGACCGCGAGACCGATCAGGCGGTCACCCCGTCGATGGAGGAGGACCTCCTCGACTACTATCTCGGACGGCTGGAAGCATGGGGCGAGCCCCGCCCCGACCGCGGCGCGTTCCGCGAGACCTACCTGTTGTCGGCCGTGCAACGGGATTTGAAGGTGGTGGGCCGATTCCGTTACCTCGACCTGGTGAAGGGCAAGCCCGGATATACGCGTTACATTCCCGCCACTCTGCGCCGCATCGGCCGCAACCTCCGGCGGACGCCGGGATTGGAACCACTCGTCCCGGTCCTTGCCCGACACTTCGAGGAAATCGCGTGAAGGCGATGCTCTTCGCCGCGGGCCTCGGCACCCGGCTTCGACCCCTCACGGACAATCTCCCCAAGTGTCTGGTGCCGGTGAACGGCAGGCCCATGATCGACTACCCGCTGCTGCTGCTGCGCCATTACGGGGTGCGCGAGATCGTCGTCAACGTCCACCACCACGCCGAGCGGGTGGAAGCCTATCTGGGTGACGGCGCGCGCTTCAGTGTGGACATCGTCTACTCCCGGGAGCCGGTGCTGCTGGACACTGGCGGCGGCCTTCTGGGCGCCCGGAGTTTTCTGGACCAGGACACCTTCGTGATCATGAACAGCGACGTGCTGATCGATCTGCGGCTGGACGAGGTGTTGCGCTTCCACCGCGTCCACGAACCCGCCGCAACCCTCGTCCTCAGAAACGACCCGTTGGCAGACGAATACGGGGCCATCTGGACCGATGCCGAGGGAACAATCCGAAAACTGCTGCACCACGAAGCCCCAGGCGCCACTCCAGCCCCTCTGGCACAGTACATGTTCACCGGAGTTCACGTGGTTGAACCCCGGATCTTCCAATACATGACTGGCCCAGAGCCCTTCAGTATAACCCGCACGACCTATGCCCGTATGCTCGCCGGCTCCGAGCGCCTTTGCGGTTTTCCCTTCGACGGTGACTGGCAGGATTTGGGGACCCCTGAGCGGCTGGCAGCCGCAGAAATGCAGTTGCGAAACGGTAGCCTCAGACCCCATTATCTACAAGGTCTACAGCCGTAAGGTCTACGGCTGATCTTGACTGCCATAGTCAAGATTTCCGGGCTCGCCGGTCTGAGGTGTGCCTTGCTAGTTGTCCTTGTTGCGATCCCGGCGGGAATCCATATACTCGCTGTGGGTCTGGTGTTCCTCGGCGTCATAGACTTCAAGGTCGATGCGGTGCAGCAAGAGTTCGCCCGATTGAATGATCCGGCGCTTCTCCACAACACCCTTGCGCACCAATGAAACGCTTCGCCGCAGGGCGCGCCGTACGACCCCTCGCGTGTCCCAGAACTCGTCCGTAAAGTCCCGGTAGCCCTCCTTCGTCGCCTGGATCAGCAACGTCAGGCCCCCCTTGAAGCTCTCCAGGCCGGCCTCATCGTCTCCCTGCTGCATCTGTGTCAAACCCAGAACGATCCAGCCGATCTCGTCCTCGCGGTTCACCGCCAATGCGCGTTTCAAGACTTCAAAGGACAAGCCGTAGCGGCCCGCATAGTAATAGGCACGCCCTAGCTGCGTGAGGCTGTCCTTGTACTTGGGGTTCCTGCGGACCACAAATTCAAGGTGCCTGATGGCCTTCTGCACGTCCCCGCCCCGCTGTGTCCTGCCCAACTCCAGCAACGCGTCGTTGTAGTTGCCGCCGACGCCGATGCCCGAAGGTCTCCAACAGCCCGACAGGGAAGTCACCAGCAAAATCGAGACCACAACCGTACCAAGCACTCCCCACGTCACGTGTCCGAATCGCACCATCACTCCCCCATGAAGCTCTGCGTCCCCAACCGTTCCGCGCTGTCTTCCGACCCCGAGATGGTTACGTATAGACCCAACGCAACGAACCCGCAACACCTTTGCCTCACCGTGGTTGCCATCCATTCCATCGCTGTTCGTCATCCCGAATCTGTTCCCTCTTTCGTTCAAACGAAAACAGGGCCGCCCCGTGACGGAGCGACCCTGTTGCGATTCGGTTCGCGATGAACCGCTAGAACCTGTACTCGACCACCACCGTGAACACGCTGAAGTCGTCGTCGCCGTCCTCGGTGATCACGTCCTTGAAATTTTGGCCGGGGCAGGGGCCCTCACAGCCGTAGTTATCCCACACACCGTGGATCTGCATCCAACCGCCGGGAACATTGTAAACAAGGGCCACGCCGGAGTTGGTCACTTCGGAGGTCTCGCCCTCAAAGTCTACATCGGCCACGTTGTAGAGCGGGGAGATGTAGAAGCCGCCTTCACCCTTGCTTCCACCCATCATGCCGCTCTTGGGCCCCCACAGCCATACCCGTGCCGCGACCCGAATGTCCGTAGCTTCGACGTCGACGCCGTCACCCGGATCCCGCTCGTAGGTAGCGAAATTGGCAGAGAACGACAGCCACTTCAACGGGGACCATCCCAAGCCGTGGGACCAGTACTCCGTGTCGGCGCTCGTCGCTCCGTCTCCCTTGATGTCGATCAAGGCCGGCCTGTTCGCCAGCCCGGGGGTACGTGCCCGGACACGGGACGCCGTTTTGCTGTGGGCCTGATAGCCCACGCTGTACGAAAGGCTCGACAGGGAGAGGCCGCCCATTCCTTCGGCGCCGGCGAGAGGCTTCAAGCCCAGCGCGAAACCCGTGCTATTGCCATCGTCCCCCTGGGCTGCTTCGGCCTGATTGTCCTGGCCCCACGCGAACTGCAGATGACTGATCTTGGCGATACCCATGTTCGGCAACTTCGTCCAGGACAGTACGAAACTTCCATCCTGCTGTCCGCCAATCCCCAAGCCATCCAGAAGCGGGCTGTCTTCAGTGCGGAAGGCGCCTGCTTGCGTGTTGCCCTTGAAGGACGGGCTGTAACCCCAACCGAAGCTCGGGAGCCACGGGTTCAACTTGTCGAAGTTGAGGTATCCATCGCCACCAAAGGCTGTTCCATCGCTACCGTCGTTCAGAAGCCATGTGACCTTGTAGAAGCCCTGCTGTGACGTGACGTCGATGGTCGGCCGAAAACGCCGGGAGCGGAACTCCAGGTTCTGGTAGCCTGCATCCGGATTCTCATTGCTCAGCCAAAGGCTGTAGTAGGCCTGCAGCCTCTGGGTGAACTTGATGCTCCATGCGTTGTCCGCACCGGCGATCGTCAAGCCCTTGCCGGCGGCATACTTGAAGGACGGTCCCTTCATCTCGGCCGCCAGGGCACGCTCGTTGGACAGTTCCTGATTCTGCTTCAACAGCGTCAGTTCCTGCTCCAAGGCCTGGATGCGCGCGTCCACATCCGACGCCTGAACCGGCGACGTCGCAAGCACCATCACTACCGTTAAAACCAAGGCACTTGCGAGACCGAGCGCCTTTTTGAACACCATATTCATGACCTCCTCCTTGGTAATCAAAGTTATCCGAGACAAACCGTTTGCCCGCCCTGTGAGAACAAATCACCTGTCCCGTGTTTACTACGGCTTTGGCAGTCAGTATGCAATTGTCCTTTGGTAGGTTTTTCCTCGTTTGGGTCGCCCGAAAGGCCCATATTGTTGTACCTTGGAATGACTTTATGTGCCATATTCGGCGGCGAATTGACATATGGACCGTGTAGCCACGGCGATAGGGGGCCGGCCTCTGCTGCGCGGCGTGGAGGCGGGTGCCGGTTTCATTGCAAGTTAACAGGAAGGGATGGGTATCGCAAGCACAAGAGCGAGGACCAGGCGGGTCGGGACGTGTTCGGGTCATGGCAAGGGGTGTGCAGGTGGCCGGCGATCCATCCACGCATGCCGTCCCGTACTGGACGAATCCTTCCACTTGTGCTGCAATGCGACGGATTGCGTTGACTCTTTCCGCAAATCCCGGAATCTTCCGTCCGGTCCCGTGTTGATTGATGAGGACTCGTGCAACGCCCGGAGCAAACAGAGAAAGCGTCGCTTATCAAGCCGATCAAGATCGTCCTGGCCGACGATCACACGCTGTTCCGCGAAGGGTTGAAGCAGCTTCTGGCCCGGGAACGGGACTTCCTGGTGACGGCCGAGGCAGCGCGAGCGGAGGAGGTGGGGCCGGCCGTGGGGGAGGGCGAAGCCGAAGTGCTATTGCTGGACTTGCGGATGCCCGGGGGCGAGGCCGTGCAGACTCTGTTGCACATCAGGAAGGAGCATCGCGGCACAAAAACCCTCATACTCACCGCTTATGAGGACGCGGACAGCATCATGGACACGGCCAAAGCCGGCGCGCGCGGCTATGTGCTGAAAGACGCCGCGCCCGAGACGCTGTTCCAGGCGATACGGACGGTATCGCGTGGCCGCGTGTGGATCGACCCAAGCCTCCCCCACGCCGGCGATTTCGTTGCCATCGCCACGCGCACCGACCACGATTTTCCCGCCCACGACGCGGACGCCCTGAAAAGCCTGACCCGCCGCGAGATGGAGGTACTCCGACTCGTGGCCGAGGGGCTCAGCAACGAAGAAATTGCCGCGCTCACGTTCATCAGCGAACGCACCGTCAAGGCCCACGTGACCAACATCCTCACCAAGCTCAAGGTGAACAACCGCGTCAAGGCCGCCTTGGCGCTGATCCGCAGCGGCCTCCCTCCGGCCGCCCCCTCCGCTCCCCGTCCCCCCCGCGGGCCGGCGCGCGGACGGTGACGGCGAAGAACTGGAACCAAGAGGCATGGCTGCTCGACACCAACGTCGTATCCGAGTTGCGTAAGACCCGACCCGATGACCGGGTGAAGGTCTTTTTCGCCGCCGGCTGCGTGGCTCCTCCTCGCGTGGTAACCGCCACGGCTCGTCATCGCACCTTGCCGGCAACAAAAATTCCTGCGCAACTTGTCGCAGCAATTTACAGGACACGACAGCAGGAGCCTGTCTTTCACAACCTTCTCGCTTTGCCGATCAGCCACGCAAACCCGGATCATCCTTCGTTTGCATCGTGAGCGATGGGGTGGCCGGACTCCCCTTCATTTACCGGCGCTTGTCCGGGAGCCCGCCTCCCGCGCTCTTCGTCCACCCGCTGGATCAGTACGAGGCCGACGACGAAGAAGACCAGCACCGCAGCCATGCCGGCGCGCTGGGAGCCGAAGAGGCGTGTCAACTCTCCCAGCAGGAACGGCCCGAGGAAGGCGGTGGCCTTGCCCGAGAAGGCGAAGAGCCCGTAGAACTCGTTCTTCTTGTCCGCGGGCACGAAGCGGCCCATGAGCGAGCGGCTGGCCGCCTGGTTGGGGCCGGCGCAAAGGCCGATGAGCAGGCCCGCGGCCCAGAACAATGCCCGCTGGCCGGTAAGGAGGGCGGTTGTGGCGGCCGTGATAAAACCCAGCAGGCTGATCTGGATGGTGCGCTTGCCTCCCAGCCAATCGTCCACGAACCCGAGGCCGAAGGCGCCCGCGCCCGCGGCGACGTTGAGCACCAGGCCGAAGATCAGGAGTTCCTCGAACGTGAAGCCGAAGACCCCCGCCGCGTAGATGCCGCCGAAGGCGAAAATCGTGTTGAGGCCGTCCGCATAGAACAGGCGGGCGAGAAGCAGGCGGAAAATGTCCGGGTAGCGACGGATTTCGCGGAGGGTGCGGATCAGTTGGCGTACGGAGCCCGCCACGAGCTCACCCTTGGCGCCGGGGCGGGCCGCCCCCTCACCCACCCACAGGAAAAGCGGCAGGCTGAACACGGCGAACCACCCGGCCACCAGCAGATTGGTGGCGCGGATGTGCTGGTAGCCTTCCTTGGAGAAACCGAACCAGGGGATCTCGGCATCCACCAGACCCACCAACGCCAACCCCAGAGCACTCAGTCCGCCGGCGTATCCCAACGCCCAGCCGTAACCCGACACGCGTCCGATGCGTTCCGGCGGGGCGATGTCCGGCAGGAAGGCGTTGTAGAAGACGCCGCCCATCTCGAAGGCGATGTTGGCCACCGTGAACCAGAACAGCGCCTTGACCACCTCGCCGGGCGTGGCCGTGTAGAGGAGGACCGAGCCGAGGACCGCCACCAGCGTGAAGAACCCGAGAAAGCGTTTGCGGTAGCCGGCCCGGTCGGCAAGTGCACCCAGAAACGGGGACAACAAGGCCACGGTGAAGGCGGTGATGCTGACGCTCCGGGACCACAGCCATGTGCCCGTCACCTCGTCGGGGGCGATGACCTTGGTGAAGAACGCGGCATAGACGAACGTCACCACCAGCGTGGCGAACGCGGAGTTGGCGAAGTCGTACAGGCACCAGGCGAGGATGGTGCGGCGGCTGGACATGGGAAATGATGGTACCGCGATGGAGGGGGTGGATACCAGGGTGCGGGGGAAGGGCGGGGGAACGGCGCGGCAGTACGGCGGTGTGCAGGCGTGCGCTGCGCGGGTTTCGGATGTGTCACCCCACTCTGTTCCGGACTGAACCCGGTTGTGGCGGCGAGGCGCCGGGTTTGGCGTATTGCAAACACGCCGGGAATCGGCTGAAATGTGGCTATTATCGTGGCTGTCAGTGCAGTGGCACTGGTTTCTCACCTTTCCATCGACAGGAGGTACTCATGAATCGCGCAAGGCGAATCCGGCGGGCGGTTCTCACCGCGCTGTTCGTCATGGCCCTGCTTGCGCCGGCGGGCACGGCGCTGGCCCTCGACCCGGTGTTCTCGACCTATCTCGGGGGCGCCATCCGCGGATACGACCCCGTGGCCTATCACACCGAGGGCAAGCCCGTGGCGGGCAAGCGCGCCCATCGGGTCGAATGGAAGGGAGCGACGTGGTCCTTCGCCAGCGCCGGGAACAAGGCGCTGTTCGAGGCCGATCCGGAGAAGTATGCGCCCAGGTACGGCGGGTATTGTGCGTGGGCGGTAAGCCGAGGATACACGGCATCCATCGACCCCGATGCGTGGAGCATTGTGGACGGCGCGCTCTACCTCAATTTCAACCTGGGAGTCCGGGACCAATGGTCCAACGACGTCCCAGGCAACATCGCCAAGGGCGACGTCAACTGGCCCAAGCTGCTTGCCGGCAAGTGACGGGGTTTCCGGTTGGATTGAGGACCTTCAACGCCCCGGCGGACCACCGGCCCGACTTCACGGCCAGAGCCCGTCCGTTCGCAACGCTTCGAGAAACCGTTTCACCGGCCACACGTCGATGCCGTCTTCCGTGCGGAAGGCGCGTGCCCCATCGTGAACGAGAATACGCCTGGCCAGGTTCGGCAGACCGGCGATGGCGCGCAAGCCCTTGAGCAGGGCGGTATGGTACCGCTTGGCCGCCTTGGTCTCGATGGCGAGGCATTCGGCATCCCGGTGGAGCAGAAAGTCGACTTCGGTGCTGGATTCCGCCGGAGCCCAGTAGTGGAGGGTGTCGAATAGTGGTTGTTCCTCCGCGTGGGCGCGCAAGAGGCCCAGGATCCAGCCCTCGAAAAGCGCACCGCGTTCCTCCGCGGACACAGGACCGAACTGGCGCTTGATCGCGCGTACAAGGCCCGGGTCCACCCAATAGAGCTTGGGCCGCCGCCGCTCGCGGACCCGCAGCTTCGCTTCGAATGCCGGCAGGCGCCAAGTGAGCAGCGTGTCTTCGAGAACATCCAGATAGCCGGAAACGGTGGGGCGCGCCACGCCGGCGTCCCGGGCGATGCCCGCCACGTTCAGGACTTGTCCGTGAAGCAACGCGGCGATGGGCAGGAAGCGGACGAAACCGGACAGGTTGCGCACGACGGCCTCCGCCCGGATCTCCTCCCGGAGGTAGAGTTGCGTATAACTCTCCAGCACACCGCGACGCCCTTTCGCGGTCCACACCAGCGGGATGCTGCCGTACGTCAGTACGTCCTCAAGGTTGAAATCCGCGCCAAGTTCCAGCGGGACCAGCGGGTACATCGCCTTGCGGATGGCCCGTCCGGCCAGCAGGTTCGTACCCGCGGTTTTGAGCTTCCGCGCACTGGAACCGAGCAGAGCGAAGCGCAGGCCACGTTCTTCGATCAGGCGGTGCACCTCGTTCAACAGCGGGGGAATGCGCTGCACCTCATCAATGACGACCCAATCGCCCGGTGCGACGGCGGACACCAGTTGCCGGAACAGCGACGGGTCGGCCAGCAAATCGTGAAACAGCGCTTCATCCAGCAGGTCGAGACGCAATGCGTCGGGCAGGGTCGCACGCGCCCATGAGCTCTTGCCGACGCCCCGCACACCGAAGAGGAAGAAGCTGCGCGCTGGCGCCCGCGCGATCCTACTGTACATCATGCCAGCAAAAATAGCCGAAAAGTGCTCGCATAGCAAATATTTTGCAGGCGTGTCCGGAACCCCTCCTCGCAGGCGCGGGATTGAATTCGGCATCCAATTCAGCTACGCGACTCATTGAATTCATGCATACATTCTCACAGGCAGCGGCGCCGTACCGCCGGCGCAAGGGTAACGCCATGAAATACTCGAAGCACGACGCCAAGGACTACGCCCGCGCCAACATGAAGGGCGTTTGGGCCGCGGCCATGAACCCGTTCCGGGAGGACTTTTCGTTCGACGAGGAGGGGTTGCGACACAACATCCGGCACTGGGTGGACGATCTGGCGATTCAGGGGCTCTTCATCGCGGGCAAGCAGGGAGAGTTCTTCACCATGTCGCTGGAAGAGCGCAAGCGCAACTTCGAGGTCGCCGTGGAGGAGACCGCGGGCAAGGCCGGCACCATCATGTCGTGCTCGGACCAGAACTTCGACACCGTGGTGGAACTGGCGCGGCACGCCGAGGCGGTGGGCGCCGACTACATCGTGGTACACGCGCCCGTGCTGCACTTCGTCACCGACCGGGATGACGCCGTGTACCACTACTACAAGGCGGTGTGCGACCGCGTGGACATCGGTATCGCCATGTGGAGCCACCCGGACTCCGGCTATCTGATGAGCCCGGAACTGTGCGAACGCGTGGCGGAGCTGCCCAACATCGTCGCCATCAAGTACTCGGTGCCCCGGCCCATGTACGCTGACCTCACCCGGCTGGCCGGGGACCGCCTCATCGTCAGCACCGCCTCCGAGGAGGAATGGCTCGACAACATCGTGGAACTGGGCTGGCAGCTCTACCTCTGCTCCTCGCCCCCCTATCTGCTCCAGACCACAAACGACCGGCGCATGCACGACTACACCCAGCTCGCCTTCGACGGCCAGCCCGAGAAAGCCCGCCAGGTCCGCGACAGCCTCGACCCCGTGCGCCAGGCTCTGGCGTCCAGCCGCCCCGGCGGCAAGCCCCACGCCCACCAGAAGTACTGGCAGGAACTCCTGGGCCAGGTCGGCGGCACGGTGCGCCCACCGTTTCTCCCGCTGACCGCAGCGGAGAAGGAACGGACGCGGGAGGCGTTCGAGGGGTGCGGGTTGCGGGTTTGAGGCGGTGGACTTCAACGTCCGCCAGCCGGGCCAGACCGCGGAAAGGCCGGGGAGAGTGCCCCGTCGAGAAGATGGAGTACGCATCCTCACGATCCCGAGCATAATCCGGTCCACGCCTTCACCATGGGCGGCATCGCGCGCGACGCCGGCTTGAATGTCGGCGAGTTTCGCAAGCTGTTGTGATGGACGACCGGGTGAACTCTGAACTTCACCATGCAGAAGCGCTTGCTTGACGTCGTCAACGAACATTGCCTTCGCCGATTGGGAACCCTGCCGGATCTGGCGCACCCGACGAGCTACAACGACAAGGTCAACTGGTTGAAGATCTACGACCAGATGCCGGAACACATCATTTGCTGCGACAAACTGCGGGTTCGCGAATACGTGGCGGAAAGGGTTGGCGCGGACTGCCTCCTCGAAGTCTACCAAACGGCCCGAAGCGTCGACCAGATCGCCTTCGATGCGCTGCCCGAACGGTACGTGCTGAAGACGAACCACGACAGCGGGAGCGTGTATTTCGTCAGGGACGAAGCTTCTGCGAGGAATGCCAGGAGAAAGATCCGACGGCGACTCAAGCGGACTTATGGAGTGGCCAAGGGCGAATGGGCCTACGCGCACATTCCCCCTTTCGTATTCGCCGAAGAGCTGATGCAGGACGCGGCCACGGACTACAAGTTTCACTGCTGTGCCGGAGAGATTCGCTGGGTCCAGATTATCGTGGACCGTGCGTCGGGCAAGCCGCGCGAAACAAACGTCGACGAAAACCACGACGCGCTGGGACTTCACTTCAACCACGAAAACACCTGCGCGGCTGAACCTCCAGCTCAGCCCGCGAAGTGGGCGGAGATGAAGGAAATCGCCCGCACGCTGAGCAAACCATTCCGTTACGTCCGGGTTGATCTTTACGAACACAACGCCCGGCCCATCTTCGGCGAACTGACCTTCTGGCCCTTGGCAGGCTGTTGCAAGACCACGGCCGAGCACACTTTCGGACAACTATTGAACTTCGACACCACATTCAAACGCCCTGCGATTCACGACGTCGTGGAGACACGGACAGGCCCCTTCGGGCGATGGACCCATGGGGCGAAGCGGGCTTTCGCCCGAATGTGCGGAGCCTCGGTTTGAGTCACGAAACCAGCGCGCACATCGCGTTCGTACTCCCCAACCTCGCCGGCGGCGGAGCCGAGCGGTCTCTGCTGACAGTTGCCAACGGCTTGATCGAACGAGGCCACAAGGTGGATATCGTCCTCTTTGGCGCACGTATCCACTATCCCGCGGAAGTCCCGCGGAAGGCTCGGCTGTTCGTCCTGGATCGCACGACCGACGACCGCACCACGAAGAGCGCACAGGCCAGTGAGGTCGTTGCCAGGCTGACGCAGCTTTCAGTCCCGTCAAGGGCGCAGGATTGGCTGAGCGTCATGAACGCGTTCCGTTGGGACCCGCTCTGTCTTCCGGACCCGCGCCTTGTGAGGCAAACGCGGGCTGTGGCAGCCTATCTGGGGAGTCAACAACCCGATTGCATCGTCCCGAGTCTTCCCCGCGCCAAGATCGCCACGCTCCTCGCCGGGCAGCTATTGGGCAACCACCCGCCCATCGTTCCCACCCTGCGCAACGTGCTCCAGGCCCGTCGCCGCAGACAGGTACGCAGTTACCGGCGCCTGTTCGCGCGCGCCGCGCACCTTGTCTGCGTGTCGCAAGGCGTGGCCGACAGCCTCGTGGAACAGGCGGACGTTCCCGCCACGAGGATCTCCGTCATACACAACCCGGTGGTCACGCCAGCCCTCGCCATTCAGATGGCCCAGCCGGCGAACCACCCGTGGATGGATGACGGCGGGGCGCCGGTCATCCTTTCAGCCGGCAGGCTTTCGGCTCAGAAGGACCACTCCACCCTGGTCAAAGCCTTCGCGCGGGTCGCCGAAACGCGGCCGTGCCGCCTCATCATCCTCGGGGAAGGCGGAAGGCGCCCTTCGCTCGAACGGCTGGTCGCGCGTCTTGGCGTGACAGCGCGGGTATCCTTGCCGGGTTGGGCGGAGAATCCGTTCGCATTCATGTCGCGCGCCGCCCTTTTTGTATTGTCCTCCCGATACGAGGGTCTGCCCGGCGTTCTGGTTCAGGCGCTCGCGTGCGGCTGTCCTTGCGTCAGCACCGACTGTCCCGCAGGTCCTGCGGAAGTGCTTCAGGGCGGCCGGCTCGGGCCGCTCGTGCCCGTTGGAGACCCTGCACGGTTGGCGGACGCCATGATTTCCGCCCTCGACCGGCCGGCGCCCCGGGAAACGCTGCGCCAAGGCGTGGCCGGGTTCGCAGCGGAGAGAGGCATCTCCGCCTACGAGCGCTTGATCACTTCCATCGTCCAGGAATACGGCGACCGTGTGCCAGCGTTGGAGGACGTGTGAGGACAAAAAATCCGAGGTTCGAATGAGTTCCGGCGTGTCCGCTGCATCCTCGCACTGAGCGGACGGAAGCATGTTCCGCCGGGGTTGCGACCCACCCCCACTTGCGGGATACTTCCCGGAGCCGACAGGAACCCATTGAGGCCGTCGGCGCCCGGAGGTCCCGGCCCGGGGCCTGGCGAGGGTTGCGTGCGGCAGGGCATGGGTCCCGCCGCCCCAAGGCGCGGACAAAACAAGAACTGGTTCATGGGTCGCCTCCTGGGCTGGCACGCACAGGCCGGGCGGGGGCGCGTGGACGGAGACAAAGGAGACACGACATGAGAATGCGAATGGTCGGTGTGCTGGCGGGCGCGTTCCTGGTGCTTGCCCTGGCCGCCTCGGTTCAGGCGAAGTGCGGCAAGGTCAGTATCTCGGAGATGAACTGGGATTCGGCCGCGGTGGCGGCACAGGTGGAGGCCATGATCCTCAGCAAGGGATACGGCTGCGAGGCGGAGTTGATACCCGGCGACACCGTGCCCACCGTCACCTCCATGACGGAGAAGGGCGAGCCGGATGTCGCGCCCGAGATCTGGATCAACTCGGTGCGCGATGTGGTGGCAAAAGCGACCAAGGAAGGGCGGTTGAAGAAGGCCGGCGAGATCCTGAGCGACGGCGGCGAGGAAGGCTGGTGGGTGCCGGATTACGTCGTGAAGGAACATCCGGAACTCAACACGCTGCAAGCGGTCATGAAGCGCCCGGATCTGTTCCAGGACAAGGAAGATCCCGGCAAGGGCCGCTTCTACGGCTGTCCCGCGGGCTGGGCCTGCCAGATCATCAACGCCAATCTGTTCAAGGCCTACGGGCTCGACAAGGCCAACTTCACGCTGTTCGATCCGGGGTCCGGGGCGGGTCTGGCCGCGGCCATCGCCAAGGCGTATGAGCGCAAGGAACCCATCTTCACCTACTACTGGGCGCCGACCTCGGTCCTCGGCAAGTACCCGATGGTGAAGCTCGGCGGCATGAAGCACGATCCCAAGACCTACGCGTGCATTACCGACAAGGACTGCGCCGACCCGAAGCCCAACATGTACCCGAAGTCCGACGTGTTGACCTACGTGGTGGGCGGCTTCGCGGAGAGGGAGCCCGAGGCGTTCAAGTTCGTGTCCAGCGTGTCCTGGCCCAACAGCGTGGTGAACAGGGTGCTGGCGTGGAAGGCCGACAACAAGGCCGACGCGAAAGAGACCGCGGAGCACTTCCTGAAGAACTACGAAGACGTTTGGACGAAGTGGGTGTCCGCCGACGTAGCGGGCAAGGTCAAGGCCGGCATGTAGACTTCGTGGAGATTGCGGCCGGCATCCAAGCCGGCCCTGAGTCAGGCGGGGCTTCTGGTACCGGAAGCCCCGCCTTTTTTTGTCAAGCAAGCGGCGGAGAGATGGAACCACCGGATGGAAGGAATGGTCGGGGCGACTGGATTTGAACCAGCGACTTCACGGACCCGAACCGTGCGCTCTACCAGGCTGAGCCACGCCCCGACACTCGGTCCCATGCTTGGTGGTTCAGGAAATCTAACACATGGGTTCCCGCAGGTAAACGAAACGGCCCTGCCAACGCGCGGGCCGGCGCGATCACGCGCCGCCGTTCCGGCCCGCCTTCCGTGGGGAAGCCAGGCGGCGCAGGCGCGCGGCAAAGAATCCCTCCGTGTCGTGCCGGTGGGGCAGCGCAAGGAAACAGGACTCCGCGGCCATGGATCGGGCCGCGGCAGGCAGGCGCCCGGCGGCGTCCTCCACGGCGAACTCCCCGTGGCGTTCCAGGAAATCCTCCACCACTTGCTCGTTCTCGGACCGGGACAGCGTGCAGGTGGCATACACCAGGAGGCCGCCGGGCGCCGTTCGCGTGGCCGCCTGCGCCAGGATTTGTGCCTGCAACACGGCGAGCCGCCGGAGATCCCGTGGCTCGCGACGCCAGCGGATTTCCGGGTGCGCGCGCAGGGTGCCCAGGCCGGAACACGGCGCGTCCACCAGCACGCGATCAAAGGACCCGGGTTCCCCCGGCAGACCATGGACCGCGTCACAGACCCGGACGCGTATGCAATGGAGCCCCAGACGCCGGGCATTGTCCGTGAGCTTCTCCAAGCCGCGCTCGGAAACGTCACACGCCACCACTTCCCCGCGATCCTCCATCAGCTCGGCCAGATGGGTGGTCTTTCCGCCGGGGGCCGCGCAGGCGTCGAGCACGCGCATGCCCGGCAGCGGTTCCACCAGGAGGCCGATCATCTGGGACGCCTCGCCCTGCACGTGGCACAATCCGTCGCGGAACTCGGCCAGACGCGCCGGCGAGGACGCCCCGCGCAACCGCACCGCCAGCGGCGACCACGCCCCGCCCCATGCCTCCACGCCGTGGGAACGCAGGCGTCCCAGCAGTTCGTCGCGGGTGGTCCGCAGCCGGTTGGCGCGCAGCACCAGCGGCGCATCCTCGTTGTCGGCCTCCATGAGGCGCCGGCTCTCCGCCCCGCCGAACCGCTCCCGCCACAGATCCACGAGCCAGGGCGGATGGGATACGAGCGCCGCCAGTTCCATCGCGTTGTCCGTATCGGCGGCGGGGCTCCATGCCTCCCGTTCCCGGCCCGCGATGCGCCGCAGCACCGCGTTGACCAGGCGCGCCTTGCCCGGACCCACCCGGCGCTTCGCCAACTCCACGAACTCGTTGACGGTGGCGTAGGCGGGCACCCGGTCCAGGAACAGCAACTCGTAAGCGCCCACCCGAAGCAGGTTCCGCACGAGAGGGTCGAGCTTGTTCAAGGGGTCGCGCAGCAAGCCGGCAAGAACCCAATCCACCCGCCCGCGCCAGCGCAGCGCGCCATAAACCAGACGGGTCAGCAGCGCGCCGTCCACCGCCGGCAACGCCGCCTGGTCCAGGCGCGCGCTCAGCAACACGTCGGCGTACGCTTTCCGCCGCTCGACACGGTCCACGATGCCGACGGCCAATTCACGGGGGTTCCTGCGCTCCGGCGTCATGGGAAGTCCATCCGAGAGTCCGGTTTCCCGTTCCGTCATGCGCCCACCCCTCTTCCGTCATGGATATCGAATAAACTGGCGCGGCAATTCCGGGGGTCACAATTCCGGGGGTCACAAACCAGCATTTTCCCGGGCGTCATGCCCGGTCCTAACGGTCGACCTCCCCGAACCGCATGCCCGCCCGCAAACCGGCGCCCCGCAGAAAGGCCGCGGCCGGCATGCGCTTGCGCCCTTCCATTTGCAGTTCGGTGAGAATCAGCGCACCGGCGCCGGTGGCCACGCAGAGGCCGTCCGCGTCTCCACGGAGAACCACGCCCGGCGCTTCCGGCTCGTGTCCCGCGGCGGCGGCCGCCAGGCTCGCGCGGTGCACCTTCACCAGCTTGCCCTGCCAGTAGGTGAATGCCGAGGGCCATGGCGTGAAGGCGCGCACCCGCCGCTCGATCTCCAGAGCCGGACGGGCCCAGTCGATCACGCCGTCTACCTTCTTCAGCATGGGGGCGAAGGTCACCCCGGCGGGGTCCTGCGGACGCGCGGCCAGGGTCCCCTGCCTGAGGCCAGCCACCGTGCGCGCCAGCAGCCGCGCGCCCACGGGCACGAGCTTCGCTTCCAGGGTGGGCGCGGTCTCGTCCGGGTCCAGGGGCGCCTCTTCCGCCAGCAGCACCGGACCCGCGTCCATTTCGGTCACCAGCCGCATGGTCGTGACCCCGGTGACCGTCTCCCCCTGAAGGATGGCCCACTGCATGGGCGCCGCGCCGCGGTATTTGGGGAGCAGGGAATAGTGGACGTTGACGCAGCCCAGGGGCGCCAGGTCCAGGATCGACCGCGGCAGGATGCGACCGTAGGCCACCACCACCACGAGGTCGGGACGCCAGCCGGCAAGCCGCTCCCGCAGGCCCGGGTCCTTCATCTTCACGGGCGTCAGCACCGGAATGCCGCGGCGCTCCGCCACCTGGCGCACGGGCGAGGGCGTCGTGGCCTGGCCGCGGCCCGAGGGCCGGTCGGGCTGCGTGACCACGCCCACAACCTCGTCGGGGCCCTCCATCAAGGATTCCAGGGTTGCCGCCGCGCAGACCGGCGTGCCCATGTAGACGATACGCATTGGATGTTCGTGGAAACAGCGGTTCGATGAAGCAACGCCTTGCCGCTGGACGGAAGGGGCACAGCCCGTGGGAGGATCGCAACCGCGTCGTCGCTCCCCGTTCCATGGCCGTCGTTCAGATGACGACGCCGCGGCTCTCTTCGGGCTCCTTGCCCGTGCGGATGGCCTTCTTGAGCTTGCGCACGTAGATCTCGCGCTTGAGCCGGCTGATGCGGTCGATGAAGAGCTTGCCGTCGAGATGGTCGATCTCGTGCTGAAGCGCCACCGCCAGCAGTCCGTCCGCCTCGATCTCCACGGCCTCGCCGCCAGCGCCGTAGCCTCCCACGAGCACCCGCTCGGCGCGCATCACCTCCGCGGTGAAGTCCACCACGCTGAGACAGCCCTCCTCGTAGACCACCGCGCCCTCGGCCTCGCGGATCTCCGGGTTGGCCAGCTTGATGGCGTTGGCGCCGCGGTTCTCATGATCGAGGTCCAGCACGATGACGCGCTTGGAGACGCCTACCTGCGGCGCGGCCAGCCCGATGCCGGGCGCCGCGTACATCGTTTCCAGCATGTTCTCCATCAACTCGGCGATGTCGCCGGTGACGGCTTCCACGGGCTGGGCTGGTATCCGCAGGATCGGTTCCGGAAACTTCAGAATATCGAGGATCATGCCTTCCGCCGCCTCACCCTGCCTGGATTCCCGCCCCCGATCAGGGTCGAGGGCAAGCTTTCGCGGGAATGACGATTCGGGGTGTTGGTGCCCATTCTCAACCGAAGTTTTGACACAGCCTGTTCCGCGGGAATGACGGTTGGACGTGTCATGGGCTTGAGTACGAATTTCCCGTATTTATAACATGTTATACGGATCCACATCAACGTGGAGCCGGACCGTGCGACCCTTGGGGAGCAGCGCCATGGCGCGCCGGGCCACAGCGCCGAGGGTGGCGCGGCTGCGGCTCTTGAGCAGGATCTGCCAGCGGTAGCGGTTGCGCAGCTTGGCGATGGGCGCGGGGGCCGGGCCCAGTATTTCCACGTCGCGAGCGCCTTGCTCGCGCCGCAGTTCCCGCGCCAGGGCGCGCGCGCGCTGTCCCACCCCCTCTTCGTCAGCGCCGTCCAGCCGCAGTTGCACCAGATGGCGGAACGGCGGATAGCCCAGTTCGCGGCGGAACTCGGTCTCGGCCTCGAAGAACGAGGGGTAGTCGTGGAGCCGGGCGTGGCCGAAGCAATAGTGCCCGGGCACCAGGGTCTGCACGATGACCCGTCCGGGCCGGCGCGCCCGGCCCGCGCGCCCGGCCACCTGGCTGATGATCTGGAACGTCTTCTCCGCCGCGCGAAAGTCCGGCAGGTTGAGCGACGAGTCCGCCAACACCACCCCCACCAGGGTCACACCGCCGACATCGTGGCCCTTGGCCACCATCTGCGTGCCCACGAGCACGTCGAGGTCGCCTTTCTCCCAAGCCCGGAAGATCCGTTCCTGGGCGCCGCGGGCGCTGGTGGTGTCCCGGTCCATGCGGCCGATGCGCGCCTTGGGCAGGAGCCGCCGGAGCGCGTGCTCGACCCTTTCCGTGCCGAACCCCACCTCGCTCAGCGATACGTTGCCGCACGCCGGACAGGAGTCCACCTTGCGCCGCCGGTATCCGCAATGGTGACAAAACGTGCTGTGGCGCCCGAGGTGATAGGTGAGGCTGATGCTGCAGTGGGGGCAGCGCACCACAAAACCGCACGACCAGCACTGGAGGAACGAGGCGAAGCCGCGCCGGTTGAGGAAGATGAGGCTCTGCAGACCCTCTTCGTGGTTCTCCCGCAACGCGCGCAGCAACGGCGGAGAGAAGAGCCCGTCGGTGGGCGCCTGATCCACTCCGGCCTTGAGGTCCACCACGTCGACGCCGGGCATGGGCCGCGCCGCCACCCGTTGCGTGAGTTCGAGCAGCCGGTAACGGCCGTTGCAAGCGTTGTGATAGCTCTCCAGGGAGGGCGTGGCCGAGCCCAGGATCACGGGACAGCCGGCGATGCGGCCCCGCACCACGGCCAGGTCGCGCCCGTGATAGCGCACCCCTTCTTCCTGCTTGTAGCTGTAGTCGTGCTCCTCGTCCACGACGATAAGCCCCAGTTCCCGGACAGGGGCGAACACCGCGGAGCGCGCCCCCACCACCACCTTCACCACCCCGTGGGCGATGCGCCACCAGTGGCGCCACCGTTCCGCCGGGGTGAGGCCGCTGTGAAGCACCGCCACGTCGCCCGGGAAACGCCCTTCGAGGCGGTCCAGCAACTGTGGCGTGAGGGCGATCTCCGGCACCAGGATCAGGCTCTGGCGCCCGCGCGCCCGCACTATCTCCATGGCCTGGAGGTACACCTCGGTCTTGCCGCTGCCGGTGACCCCGTGGAGCAGCAGGGTCTCGAAGCCGCCGCCGCGCAGGCGCCCTTCCATGGACCCCAGCACGCTCCGCTGCTCGTCGGTGAGCACCGGCGCCCGGCTCGGTTCCGCAGCGCTCGCGGTCTTTTCCGGCGGCGCCGCGCCCCGGCGCCGGGCCTCGCGCACATGCCCGCGCAGCCGTTCCCCCACAGCCACCGCGCCCTGCGCCGCGAGCCGGTCCAGGGCCGCGCGCGCGCCGCGCCGCGGAAACAAGCGGCTGAGCGTGGCGGGCGCCAGCGGACCGCGCGCGCGCAGGGCTTCGAGCACATCCCGATCCACGTCCCCTTGAAGGTCGTCGGGCGCGCGCACGAACGAGGCCACCACGCGGCTCTCGGTACGCAGCAGCGGCGGCAGTGCTGCCGCCAGCACCTCGCCCAGGGAAGCCAGGTAGTAGTCCGCGGCCCACCGGCACAAGTCCAGAAACCCCTCGTCCAGCAACACCTCCTCGTCCAGCGCCTGGGCGATCTCCTTGACGCCGGTGACCCGCGACGCCCGCTCGAGCCCCACCACCACCCCGGTCACGCGCCGGCGTCCGAGCGGCACAAGGACGCGCATCCCCACCCCCAGACGGCCGCGCAGCCCTTCCGGCACCGCATAGGTCAAGGGCTCCAGCATCGGCGCCGGCACCGCCACCAGGGCGAAGGGGTGACCTGCCTTCAAGGGCACAGGATTCTCGACCGCGCTCATTGCCCGGATTATTGATGAGACGGCGCCGAAAAGCCACGTCTCCGGCGCGCATTGCCCGTCTCGGTCCCCGTCTTCCAAGCGCAGCCGGTACTGCGCTCGGACCCACATGGTCGACACCGCCCCGATTCGCAGTTTCCCCCTGGCTGTCCCTATTCGGGGGAACCGGCCATGTCGGCTTGGAGCCGACACCGTGATGAAGACAGGACCAGGGAATAACGTGCCGGCACTGTCGCCGGCGTGCCGTTCACTGCCACTGAACTGACGGGTGCGCCACGCGCGCGCCCGGAGCGGAGCGGGGACAACGCCATCCGAGCTTGTCCGAAACCGCCGCGTCACCGGCCAGACGCCGCGCAACGTCGCGATGGCTCAAGACTTTACACGAACCCCTGGCTCCGGCGCCCGTTGCGGCGCGCGGAATCCTTGGCGCTTGCCTTGGCACTGGCCCCGGTTTTGCTTCGTACCCCCGTATATATCTTCGTAGGTATCCTCGTATGTTCCGCATGCCCCACCTGAAGCGTCCCGTATGTCCCACCTGAAACGAATCGCCTCATTTCTCCGCCGGTGGAAGCGGTCGCGCCGCTGGTTCGTGGTGGACGTGGGTTCGAGCGCCATCAAGATCGCCGAGGTCACGGACACGAGCGGCGAGACCGAGGTGGTGCGCGCCGGAGCGCTTCCAGTGCCGCCCGGCGCGATGGAGAACGGGGTCGTGCGCGAGACCGCGGCGCTGGCGCGGACGATCCAGGCGTTCGCGGCCGCGGACGACGCGGCGCGGCCGCCGGTGGTGGCCGCCATCCCCGGACGGGGCGCCATCATCAAGCGGCTGCGGCTGCCCGCCCAGAGCGAAGGCACCCTGGACGACGTCATCGAGTTCGAGGCCATGGACGCCATTCCCGAGGACTTGGGCAACGTCAACCTCGACTATCAAATGCTGGGAACCTCCGAGGACGGCAGCGCGCTGGAGGTGCTCCTGGTCGCCGCACGGAAGTCCCTGGTCGAGAGGCACGTCCAACTCCTGGAGAGCGCGGGGCTGACGCCCGTCGTCGTGGACATCGACCACTTCGCTCTGGCCCGCGTGTGCGCCGGCCTGTCCGGGGACGAAACCCCGTGGGCGTGGATCCACGTGGGCGCCCGTTCCACCACCGTCCATCTTCCGGCGCCGGACGGTCCAGGTTACACGACGGACCTGCCCGTGGGCGGCGAGCAGTTGACGGAAGGCCTCGCCACGAAGCTGCGGATTCCGCGCGACGAGGCGGAAACCCTCAAGCGCGGCGGCGCCAGCACGGCCGTTGACGAGTTGCTCGACTCACTGTGCGACTCCCTCGCCGCGCAGATCGGTCGCGGCCTCCAACTGTACGGCGCCTTGGGCGCCGGCGCCACGCCGCGGCACATCGCTCTGAGCGGCGGTAGCGCCGTCCTGCCCGGTCTCGGCCCAAGCCTCGCCCGCGCCCTGGACGCCGAGGTTCGCGTCCACGGCGCGTTGTTCCCAGGCACGGCCCTGGCCGGAAGCGAGCTGGCCGAGCCGGCATTCGCCGTGGCCGCGGGCCTCGCCGTCAGGGACCCCGCTGAATGGACGGGCCCTTAAGCAAGGAGAAGGGCCGTAGAAGAGAGGACGCCTTCCCGTGATCACCAGCATCAACCTCCTGTCCACCCGGGAGCAACGAGCGCTACGGCGCAAACGCCGCCGCGTTCTCGCCCTGGCCGCTTCATTGTGCCTGACCGGGACAGCCCTTGGCGTTGTCAACGTCGCCCAGTGCCGCCACCGTTCCGGCATGGAGGCCGACCTGTCGGCGTTGCGCGCGGAATCCGCGTCGCTGCGCCAAGCCGCCAAGACCGCCGCGGCGCTGGAAAAGGACATCGAACAGCAACGGCGCAGGAATGCTGCCATCATTGGCTGGATCGAAGCTCGCGCGCGGCCAGCGAAGGCGCTGCGCGGCCTTGCCGGCGCCGCGCCCGAGACTCTGTGGTTGACGCGCTACGCCGAGTCCGATGACGTCACGGTGCTGGAGGGTCAAGCCACGCAGGATGCATCCATCACCCGGTTTCTGCGCAACCTTCCCGGCGACTTCGTGGAAAGGCAACTCGTAGAGGCCGGCAAGGCGCCCGGAGACATCGGTTTCCGGCACTTCGTGATCCACGCGCGCACCACTGCGCCGCCGGCCCCGGCGGCGTCCGGCGAATGACTTCAGCCGGCTTGAACGCTCATGTGGTACTACCTCGACCTCCTGCTCGAACGTTCCGCCGCGCAATGGGCGCTGGCCATCGCGGGAGTGATCCTCGCGCTGATCGCCCTGGATTACGTCGTGTTGTACCGGCCCCTGTCTCAAGGCATCGCCCGTGTCCACGCCGGCCTGGAGATCGCCCGCCTTGAACAGACACGGCTGAGACGGCAGGCGGACCAGGCGCCGCGCCTGCGCCAGGAACTCGCCGCGCTCCGCCGGGCGCTGCGTTCCCGGTTCCCGCGCGTGGTGGAGCCCGTCGATCCACTGGAACGCGTGACCGCCCGGGCCGCCATGGCGGGGCTGGAGGTGGCACGGTTCCAACCCGGCGCGACGGTTGCCGGGGAGTTTCTCACCGAAGGCCTGCTGGAAGTGGAGTTCACCGGGACCTACCACGACCTGCTCCGCTTCCTGGATTCCGCGGCGCCGGCCACATTGCCGGATACCCGGAGCCTCACCATCGAGACACTGCCGGGCGGTGACGGCACAACGCGCCTTCGCATCACCATGGAGATGGCAACGCTCCGGCTGCCGCCGGACACTGGCGAGGCCAACAGGGTGATGGAAGCAGCCGGCGGGGCCGGGACCGTGGACGTTCCGGCGCCACATGGGCCGCCACGGCGACCCGACGACGACGACGACTCCCATGCCTTGCTTCGCGACCCTTTCGAGCCGTACCGCCTCCTGCCAGCGCCCGGGACGGAATCACCGGAACCCGTCCTGGAGCCCGTGCTTCCCCTTCCCGAACTCCGATTTCAGGCAATGGGCATCGTCTGGGGAAGAGACGACGCAGCGGCGCTGCTGAAGGATACCGAGGGTTACGGTTACGTGGTGCGGCCGGGTTCCAGGCTGGGGGACGGCTCCCACCATGTCGTGTCCATCACCCCCTGCGAGGTCGTACTGGACGCCACCCCTCCCGCGCAGCCGCCGCGGGAAGTTCGCCTCCCGGTCCGGCATTGTGATTCATGGAAACGAACGGAAGCTCGCTGACAGTCGCCCGACGCCGTCCTGCCTCTCGCTGCGATTCGAAAAACCCGACAGGCCTTTGGTGTCGCGTCCCGCGGTGATCTGCTGGGTCGCGGTCGGCTGCGTGACGACACGCCGGGCTTGACCCGGGGTATTCCTCGCGTGGTCACCACCGCGTGGGGCAACCGGGCGGTCGCCCCTACCCTGGGACCAATCCGACGGGCTCCTAATCAACCGCGCGCCACGCAATCAGACGAACGCGTTCGCTTGGCGTGGTACCGGCGGGGTCGTGTTCGAGAAGCGCTTCCACCACGGCCCTGGCATGCCCGCGCGGACACGGGTTGGCAGCCGGGAAACAGGCCGAGGACCGAAGGCGCAAGCGCCTTGGTACGCTGCCCGCCACCGGCGTGGCGACGGCCGTGAAACTCCCGCCGTGGAACCCTTGCCCGGCGAAGATCGCCGTGGTCGCCAGGATGGCGGCGAAATCAAGGTTGCCGTCCTCGTCCGACAACTCGTGGCGTCCGTGTGCGAGTCCGGCCTCGGCGATGTGAAACACCGTGGCGCTCTTGTAGTAGGCGTCGGTGATGCGCAGGTCGGTCAGGGACGCGTTCATGCTCGTGGCGCCAACCACCGCCAACACCGCGATCAACATGAGCACGGACGGCAGGACTACACCCTCCTGCCGTCCGACGAAGACCGCTGTGTTTCGAGCCATCGACCTGTAACGCCGCTGTTCCATCCCATACAGGAAGATCGGCGGCTTCCGTCTGTCCTTTAGCCCGGTTCGTGATCGATCCTGTTCCCTCGGACGCAGTCCCTTTGCAGGGACATCCCACGCTGCCGGTTCGCACGGGAATCGGTTGTTCGGACAGCGCCCCATCGACGGAACGAGGCCTCGTGAGGACTCCCGCGGAAGCGGGCATCCAGGGGCGGCGGGGTGCCCAGACCCATGAATCCCACCTGGGAGCTTGCGGCGCAGGCTCCTGGATTTCCGCCTTCGCGGAAATGACAGAAGACGCGCCCCTGCACTTACAATGTGCGAACCGGACTTGAATGGACTTGCCCGGCGCCTCCGGGTCGGTCAGAACTTTTCCACCCAGGGTCGCAACTCGATGTTCGACGCCCATGCGCTCCGGTGCTGGCGGTGCAGTTGGAGGTAGGTCTCGGCGATGCTGTCGGGGCTGAGCCATGTGTCCGGGCCGCGGGCCGAGTCACGCCGGGGAGAGTCGATGCCGCCGTCGATGACGATCTGAGCTACGTGAATGTTTTGCGGCTGAAGCTCTCGCGCCATGCTCTGGCACAGGCCGCTCAGGCCGAACTTGCCCATGGCGAAGGACGCCGAGTTGGCGTAGCCCTTGACGCTGGCCGAGGCCCCGGTGAACAGGATGGTGCCGCCGCCGGTCCGGAGCATGCTCCGGGCGGCGGCCCGCCCCACCAGGAATCCGCCATAGCAAGTCACCAGGATGGCATCCCGGACCGCAGCCGGATCGAGCTCCGGCAGCGGACCGCGCACCCGCGCGCTGGCGTTGTAGACCACCACGCTGGGATCGCCCAGGTCCCGCCCCACCCGTGCGAACAGGTCGTCCACCTCGTCGGGCACGACGGCGTCACACCGGTAAGCGCGGCAGCCGGTACTCTGCGCCAGCGCGTTCAGCTTGTCCGGGTTGCGGGCCGCAATGGCCGCCTTCATGCCTTCCCGGGTGAAGAGCCGCACCAGCGACGCGCTCAGCCCCGGCCCTCCCCCCACCACCACTGCTACTTCCTGATGTGCCATGATCCTCCTCCTTCGCAAGCTTTGGTCCGTTGTCTCCGGCAAGAAGGCGCCCTTCGAGTTCTCAATGGATCAGAGTCTCCTCCCATGCCTCTACTTCCACGCCTCTCTTCCCAATTTTTGCAACATGGGCGTCTTGCTCAACCGTGAGGTCCGAACCACGGATCGCCCACACGTGCTCAAGCGTACAACAAGGCGTTGTCGCGGCCAGCATTGTAGATTTCCGTGCCGCCGCCGGCGATGCGCGCCACCTCGTCGAGACCGGCGCCGCGGTCAATGGCCTGCCGCACCGCGGGGCGGCCGGTCAAGAGGTCGATGGCGGGAACGTCGGCGCGGAATTCGTAGGGCTCGGTGCGCCATGCGAACGATTCGGGCCATAGCCGTCGCACCGCCGCCAGCACGGCGAGGCCGGTGCGGTAGGGCCGGAACGCGTCCCGGTGGGTGACGTGCAACTGCAAGGCGCCGCAGCGCACGCCCTTGAACTTGTGGAACGCCGGCTCGATGACGCAGGGCCTGAATATCACGCCCGGCAGATCGTCGCGCCGCAGCTCCCGGGCGAGGGCGTCGCCGTCGATGAAGGGTGCCCCGAAAAGCTCGAAGGGGCGCGTGGTGCCCCGACCCTCGGAGAGGTTGGTGCCTTCCAGCAGGCACATGCCCGGGTAGACCAGCGCCGTGTCCGGGGTGGGCATGTTGGGCGACGGCATCACCCAGGGCAGGCCGCACGCATCGTACCAGGCGTTGCGCGCCCAGCCCGTGCACGGAGCCACGTCGAGGTCGCAACCGATGCCGAACGTATCGTTGTACAGGCGCGCCAACTCGCCCAGCGTCATGCCGTGCCGCTGGGGCACCGGGAAAAGCCCGCAGAAATTCTCCAGGCCCGGTTCCAGACCGCCGCCCTCCACGGCGACGCCGCCGATGGGATTGGGCCGGTCCAGCACCACCACCCGCACCCCGGAGGCCTTGGCCGCGCGCATGCACAGCGCCAGGGTGGCGGCGTAGGTATAGTAGCGCGCACCCACGTCCTGGATGTCGAACAGCAGCACGTCGAGGTCCGAAAGCTGTTCCGCCGTGGGCGAAAGGGAATCGAAGGTGTCGCCGTAAAGGCTGACCACGGGAAGGCCCGTGCCCGGGTCCGTGCCGTCCGTCACCCGCACCATGTCCTGGGCCGACCCGCGCAGCCCGTGTTCGGGACCGAACAGGCGGCGCAGGTTCCCATGCGAGTGCCGGTGCAGGAGATCCGCGGCGTGGGCGAACCCGCGGTCCACCGTGGTGGGGTTGGCCACGAGGCCGGCCCGCGCGGCGCCCAGCCAGCGGCGCGGATCGTCCAGCAGCCTTTCCAGTCCCGTACGCACGAAACCATCATAACGAAGCCGTCCGGGAAAGGACACGGATGCGCGTCTTCGCGGGAACGACGATTCCGGGCGTTGCCGCGCGCGTGTCCGTGCACGGGTGACCCGCGGTCGCCCCTACGCCCCGTGTCCTCGGGCGAAGACCAGCAGCAGGGTGCCGGCGAAGGTGAGGGCGACGCCGGCGCACACGCGCATGTTCACGGTCTCCACATCGCGCAGGAAGATGGCGGTGAGGACGACGGTCAACACGGGGTTGGTGCTGATCAGGGGCTCGACGATGACGATGTCGCCGGTGGAGAGGGCGTAGAAGTTGGCCACCATGCCCGTGGTGTTGCAGATACCCGCGGCCACGAACCACGCGAACACCGATCGGGACATGGGCAGCACCTTGCGCGGCCCGCCCTGGGCGTAGATCATCGCCACGGCCAGCGCCAGCCCGGTGGTGGCATTCACGCACGACGCCATCAGCGGCAGGTTGGCGATGAAGAAGCCCAGCTTGCGCACGCTGGCCGAGAACGAGAACGACAATGCGCCGAGAAGGGGAAAGATAAAGTCCCGCGGGCGGAACTCGGCCTTCTGCTCGTGGGTGCGGGAAATGATGATCACCCCGCCGATGATCAGCACGGTGCCGAAGAAGGCCCACAGGGTCCAGTGCTCGCCAACGAGAAGAACGGCCAGGATCGAGGCGAACATGGGTGTGGTGCTCACCACCGGAATGGAACGCGCCACCCCGAGCCGGTCGATGGAAACATACACCAGCCAGCGTCCGAGGCCGGACGCGAACAGCCCGCCCACCGCGAAGTACCAGATGGCGTGGGTCCGGAAGACGGTCATGGGCAGGGTGGCCGCGACCATGGCCCACAGGGTCACGGACGAGATGAGGATGGAGAGGGCGAACCCGGCCAGCGGATTGGACCGGGCCAGGCCGCGGCGGATCAGGATGTGGGAGACCGCGAAGCCAAAGGACGCGATCAGGGCATAGAAGATGCTCATGGGCGGCAGGGGGCCTCCCATGAGGCGGCTTGCTTCCGCGGGCGCGGACCGCCGCCGGCCCGCGTTGACGCCCGTGCCGGGGACCCGGCGTGGGCCGCGGAACGGTGGCAAGCCGCGGAACCCGGCACCTACCGTCCCGCCTCGTACCAGCGCGCGACGCGGATCTTGATGGCGCCGACAGGGCAGTCCCACTCGCAGATGAAGCAGCCCTGGCAGTCTTCCTCGTACTTGGCGAACGGATAACCGTCCGGGCCCATCCGGATCACGTCCGTCGGGCAGGCGTCGTCACAGGCCCCGCACGAAGTGCAGACTTCCTTCCAGATCTCGACCTTCGGCAAGTGCAGTTCTTCAGCCATGGCCTGATTGGTCTCCCGCCTCCACCATCTGCCCGGCGATCTTGAAGAAGGGGTGCATGGCCTTCCCGTGGCGCGGCCGGTAGTGCACGTAGAACTCGTCATGGGGGATGGGCTCGTCCCAGATCTTGAGGGCGCCATTCTCGATGATGGACTTGCTCAGCACCAGCCATTTCTCGTTGTCGGTCTCGGGATGGTCGCTGTTGATCACCGAGCCGCGGCTCTCCTGCCGGTGCAGCAGGTAGTCCAGCACCGCGGTGAGCGCCTCGATGGAGTTTCGCAGCCCCAGGACCTTGACAAGATCGTGGGGGTCCCGGGCCATGACGTTGTCATAGGTGTCAAGAATCTCCATGAGCCCCTGCCGCACCCGCGTGATCTTCTCGTCGTTCAGGATCACGCCCAACTCGTGCAGCAGGTCCGCGGCCCGGCCGTGGACCTCGTCGAACGCGGCGCCCTCGGGCTTGAGATACTGGGTGGCGCCCTTGGACAGCGCCTCCACCTGCGGCGCGGCGACGCCCTTCATTTCCGCGTTCCTGGCGTGGTCGGCGGCATGGAGGCCGGCCCACCAGCCCAGCACCATGCACCAGGAAAGGTTCAGATTGGGCGAGATGTTCATGCCGTCGCTGCTGGCGCCCGCGGCGAACAGGCCCGGCAACGAGGTGCGGCACTGATCGTCCACCACCGCGCCGCCGCCGTGGCTTGAACCATAGGTGGCGGCCAACACAGGCAGGTAGGGAATGCGCTCCTTGCCGATTTCGTAGCCCGCGGCCTCGAAGGTGTTCATGATGATGGGAATGACTTCGTACAGGAGGCGGATGTTCTCGGGCGGGAGCTGGGTGCAGTCCAGGTACACCGGGCCGTTGCCCTCCAGCATCTCCAGCGCCACCGCGTGCCCCAGCGACAGCCGCCGGGTGAACTCGGCCTCGGACTCGGTGAAGCGCTGCATCACGTCGGCGCCGAGGCGATTGAAGTAGCTGGTGCCCATGGTGGTGAAGTGCTCGATGCCCGGCGCGCACATGAACTCCATGGTCTGGAGGTACTTGCTGCCGCACGCCATGTTGCCCATCACCGCGCCCGCCCGGAGCTGCATGGCGACGCCATCGCTGGTGATGTTGAGGGGCATGCCCGCGAACCACTGACCCGGGCGCTTGTAGCCGAAGTTGAACCCCCCGGCGCACATCACCACGGACTTGGCCTCGCACACGTGCACCTCGCGCTCGCGCCCGGAGACGCCCAGCGCGCCCACCACCTGGCCGCCGGTGGGATGGCGGCCGTCGGAGGTCAGCAGGTCGGTGACCGAGACCCGGTTGAGCACGCGCACTCCGGCGCGCAGGGCCACGCCGCGCACCACCTTCATCATCGCCGTGCCGCCGCCCACCAGCCCCGCGGCCAGTCCGCCGCTGGCGGCCGCGCCGGAGCCGCCCTTGCCGCGCCAGAACTCGCCCTTTTCCTTGACGAACCGGACGCCCCAGCCGTCGAGGATCCCAAGCACGTCGTACGTCGCGTGAATCGCCTCGATGGCCTTGGTCTGGTTGGTGAGCACGCCGCGGCCGGCCAGATGGAAATTGAGGTCGTCGCCCGGCATGTAGGTAATGTACGCCCCGGATGCCAGCGCCGCGCAGCCGCTGCGGCCGAACACGGACTTGTCCACCAGCAGCACGTCCGCGCCCTCCTCGCGCGCGCGGATGGCGGCCATGGCCCCGGCCGCGCCGCCGCCGATGACCAGCACGTCGGCCTTGTGGTGGATGGTCTTGTAACTCATGTGAGACCCGCCGAGTTCATGTTCCCTGCGCCCGCCAACGAATTATCCGAGAACATATCCGAGAAAAGAGGACCGAAAGCCAAAACCCTCTGCACGAACAAGGTTCGTAGACCAACTCAGGGAGCACTGTCAAAGCCAACCCGCCGAGCCGCAGGACTCTTCAAGAGTGCCGTGCTCCCCCTTGTCATTTTCGTCCTTCCGTCATTCCTGCGAATGCGGGAACCCAAGGGCGGTCATGATAACGGGAACCCGGACTCTTGAATGGTCCTGGGTTGCGGGCGGATGTCCTCCCGGTTTATGGAGGACCCTCCGGGGGACGCGATCGGGAGACGCGAGGGAGACGCGAATGAGCAACCACACGGACGTTTACCAGCGGGCGCTGAGAGACCCGGAGGGCTTCTGGGCCGAGGCCGCGGAGGACATCCACTGGGACAAGCCTTGGGAGCGCGTGCTCGACGACACGCGTCCGCCCTTCTACCGGTGGTTCGCCGGCGGCGCCCTCAACACCTGCTACAACGCCCTGGACGTGCACGTGGAGCAGGGCCGCGGCACCCGCCCGGCGTTGATTTACGACAGCCCGGTGACCGGGAGCACCAGGGTCTTCACCTACGCCGAACTGCGCGACGCGGCAGCCCTGTTCGCGGGGGCGCTGCGCCACCACGGCGTGGGCGCGGGGGACCGGGTCATCGTGTACATGCCCATGGTGCCCGAGGCGGTGGTGGCCATGCTGGCGTGCGCGCGCCTGGGCGCGGTGCACTCGGTGGTCTTCGGCGGCTTTGCCGCCAGCGAACTCGCCACCCGCATCGACGACGCCCGGCCCAAGGTCATCGTGAGCGCGAGCTGCGGCATCGAGGTCAACCGCATCGTCGCATACAAGCCGCTGCTGGACGAGGCCATCCGCCTGGCGCGCCACAAGCCCGCCGCCTGCGTGGTGCTGCAACGGCCTCAGGTCGAGGCCGCCATGAGCGCGGGCCGGGACGTGGACTGGACTGAAGCCGTGGCCGCCGCCGAACCGGCCCCGTGCGTCCCCGTGGCCGCCACCGATCCGCTCTACATCCTGTACACGTCGGGCACCACCGGACAGCCCAAGGGCATCGTGCGCGACAACGGCGGCCACGCCGTGGCGCTCAAGTGGAGCATGAAGAACATCTACGGCGTGGACGCCGGAGAGGTGTACTGGGCGGCCTCGGACGTGGGCTGGGTGGTGGGCCATTCCTACATCGTCTACGCGCCCCTGCTGAAAGGCTGCACCACCGTGCTCTACGAGGGCAAGCCCGTGGGCACCCCCGACCCCGGCGCCTTCTGGCGCGTCGTGAGCGAGCACGACGTAAACGTGCTGTTCACCGCGCCCACGGCCTTCCGGGCCATCAAGAAGGAGGACCCGGACGGCGCCCACGTCCGTAGATACGACCTCAGCCGTTTCCGCACCCTGTTCCTGGCCGGCGAGCGTTGCGACCCCGACACACTGGTGTGGGCGCGGGAGATGCTCGGGGTGCCGGTCATCGACCACTGGTGGCAGACCGAAACCGGCTGGCCCATCGCGGCCAACTGCATGGGCATCGAGCCGCTCCCGGTGAAGCCCGGCTCGCCCACACGCGCGGTGCCGGGATACGACGTGCGCGTGCTGGACGACGCGGGCCGCGAACTGCCTGCCGGCGCCATGGGCAGCATCACCGTGAAGCTGCCGCTGCCGCCGGGCTGCCTGCCGACCCTGTGGAACAACGAGGACGGCTACCGCAAGGCCTACCTTGAACAGCATCCCGGCTACTACGTCACCTCGGACGGCGGCTATTGCGACGAAGACGGCTATTTGTGGATCATGGGGCGCATGGACGACGTCATCAACGTCGCCGGACACCGGCTCTCCACCGGCGCCATGGAAGAGGTGCTGGCCGCCCACCCGGCGGTGGCCGAGTGCGCCGTGCTGGGCGTGGCCGACGCGCTCAAGGGTCAACTGCCGCTGGGCCTGGTCGTGGTGAAAGCGGGGGTGGAAATTACCGAGGAGACACTGGCGCCCGAGCTGGTGAGCCTCGTGCGCGAGAAGATCGGGCCGGTGGCCGATTTCAAGCAGGCCCTGCTGGTGAAGCGCCTGCCCAAGACGCGCTCCGGCAAGATCCTGCGCGGCACCGTGCGGAGCATGGCCGACGGCGCCCCCTACAAGACCCCCGCCACCATCGACGACCCGGCCATTCTGGATGAAATTCGGGAGGACCTGAGCCGGCTGGGGTATCCCAGGGCGTGAGGCGTTCCGGATCCCGTGTCAGCGAAACACGAGCTTCTTTCCGCTCGTGGCGCAGTCACGCAGGTACAGATTGATCAAGGTCTGGTAAGGAACGCCGTTCTGTGCCGCGAGCGCCTTGAAGTAGGCAAGCGTGTCCTGATCCAACCGGAGCGTTACCTGTTTCTTCAGGTGCCTGGCGTATGGATTGCGCTTGGCCTTCGCGAAGTCGTAGTTATCTCTCATGGTTCCACCTGTGATTGTACTGTGCACGCTCCACGCGATTCGCGCGTCGCGCCGAGATGATCCGGATGACCGCGTCATTCTCCCGGTAGCAGTGGCAGACGACCAGAGTCCGAAGCGAAGCACTCAGTCCAAGAAGGACGAAGCGATCCTCGTCGATGGAATGCTCCGGATCCTCGATGAGCAGGGCGCAAGGGTCGTGAAACACGGTCTGCGCCTCGTCGAAACCGATCCCGTGCTTGCACTTGTTGGCCGCATGCTTCCACTCATCCCATTGGAACTCGATCATGGCTACCCTGGCATTGTAGTTACAATGTAATGGAAACACAATTCCCTTGATGAGTGGCCGTGAGGTCAGCTAGTGTGGTGTCTGGTTAATTCGCGTCATAATCTGCGGAGGATTTTTTGTCGTCGGCAAGGCGCGATGACGAGCAGTGGCGGGTACCACGCGAGGAAGAGCCACGCAGCCGACGGCGAAAAAGACCCGCAGATTATGACGCGTATTAACCAGACACCACACTAGGTTGGCCTGTAGGCCGCCCATGAGGGATGGCCGCCCGAAAGGAGACAGACAGATGCTCAAGATCGAAGGCGTGACGCATTGGTCCATCCCCGTGAACGACCTGGGTGAGGCGGAGAAGTTCTACGGCGACCTGCTGGGGCTCAAGTCCCTGGGTCGGCTCGCCAACAACGTCATGGCTTGCTTCAACGTGGGCGATCACAACATCCTGTTGTGCGAACGCCGGGAACTGCCGGCCAAGCCCGAGGACGACCGCGTGCACCACTCCTTCACGGTCAGCCCGGAGAGCCTGAACGAGGCGTGCAAGCTCTTCAAGGAAAAGAACGTGGACGTGGCCGAGCTCTACTATCGCAAGGGCGGCTACTTCCCGGGCCGCGAACTCTATTTCGCGGACCCCAGCGGCAACCGGCTGGAGTTGCGCGACCCGACATGGAAGAGCGGCATGCCTGAACCTACTTACGAAGAGGTGGCCGCCTCGTAGCGCACGAGGACCGCACCCAACAAACCCATCGCCCCGGCGTCATGCCGCGAGAGCCCGCCCCTGACCCGGTTCCGGATCCGGGGGCGCGAATCCCGGTGGCGCGGGGCCGTGCAAGGAGACGCAATTGATGGCGCAGGTTGACACCGACACGAGTTCCGACGATTCCCTGCCTCCCGAGCTGGAAGTCAAGGAATACACCTACGACGACTGGATGGCCTCCACCCGAGTGCCGATACACCGGGGCTACTTCATCGAAGACCTGCGAACGGTGGAGCTGGGCTGGTGGGAGGCGCGCGGGTGCGAGAGCGCCTTCATCCAGCTCGTGGGCCAGGAGGGTGTCACTTCCGCCATGGTGCAGGAGATCCCGCCCGGCGGGACCCTGCCGCCGCTCAAGTTCGGGCTGGACGAACTGGTCTACGTGCTCCAGGGCCACGGCGTCACCACCGTGTGGCTGGGCGACAACGGCCACAAGACCAGTTTCGAGTGGCAGCCCCGCAGCCTGTTCCAGATCCCGCACAACTACCACCACACCCTGAGCAACATGCGCGGCGATCAGCCGGCGCGCCTCCTGCGCTACAGCTACCTGCCGCTGGCGCTGTCGCTCAACACCGACCCTGAGTACTTCTTCAACAACCATTACGAGGGCCAGGACCATCTCGGCAGCGGCGGCCAGCTCTACTCCGAAGCCAAGCTGGTGCGCGACGGCGACCCCAAGCGCACCTGGGGCGGGCGCGCCGGCATCTTCTGGTACGGCAACTTCTTTCCCGACATGGGCTCCTGGAACAAGCTCAACCGCAGCAGCCGGCGCGGCGCGGGCGGACACAGCGTGCTCATGACCTTTCCCAACTCCGAGATGTCCTGCCACATGTCGGTGTTCCCGTCGCGCACCTACAAGAAGGCGCACCGCCACGGTCCGGGCCGGGTCATCGTCATCCCCGGGGGCGAGGGCTACTCCATCCTCTGGGAGGAGGGCAAGGAGAAAGTGGTGGCGCCATGGCACGAGGCAAGCATGTTCGTGCCGCCGGGCAAGTGGTTCCACCAGCACTTCAACGCCGGCGGCACGCCGGCGCGCTACCTCGCGCTGCACCCGCCGCGGCAATTCCGCGGCCACGCCGAGAAGGTCGAGGACCGCGCCAAGGACCAGATCGAGTACGCGGACGAGGATCCGCAAATCCGCGAGCGCTTCGAGGGCGAACTGGACAAGCGCGGGCTGACCAGCCTGATGCCCGACGAGGTCTACCGCGACCACGGCTTCCAGTGGACCTACCGGGACGCCGAAGCCCAGGAGCCTGCGCCGTAAAGGACCGCCCGGCAACGCGGATCGAAGCCCCCAGCGGCACGTGACGCCGGACACCCGGCTGGAGGCCTCCACCATGCACATCATCGACTCACAGGTGCACATCTGGGCGCCGGAAACCCCGGAAAAGCCTTGGGATCGGGTGGATGCCGCCAAACCGCACCGCCCGGAGCCCCTCGGTCACGAGGAACTGCTGCGCGAGATGGACTCGGCCGGAGTGGCCCGAGCCGTACTGGTGCCGCCCACGTGGGAAGCCGACCGCAACGACACCTCCCTGGCGGCCGCCCAGCTCCATCCCGACCGCTTCGCGGTCATGGGCCGGTTGACCCTCGACGCCCCCGAAAGCCGGGAGCGCATGGCCGCGTGGAAGGAACAGCCCGGCATGCTCGGCATCCGCCTGACGTTCCATCGCGGGCGTTACCGCACGTGGCTCGACGACGGCAGCATCGACTGGTTCTGGGCCGCGGCCGAACGCCACGACGTCCCGGTGATGGCGCTGGCGCCGCACCACCTGCCGCGACTGGCCGAGGTGGCCGCGCGCCATCCGGGGCTCCGGCTGTGCATCGATCACATGGGACTCAACAACAGCCTTGTGGGGAAGCCCTTGGGACCCATCGTGGACGGCGTGGTGAAGCTGGCGGCTCTGCCCAACGTGGCGGTGAAGGCCTCCGCGCTACCGTGCTATTCCACCGAGAGCTATCCTTATCCGTCGCTCCACCCGCAGGTGCGCCGCGTGGTCGATGCCTTCGGACCCGAGCGCGTATTCTGGGGCACCGACCTGTCGCACCTGCCCTGCCCCTACCGGCAGGCGCTGGCGCTGTTCACCGACGAACTCGACCTGACCGACGACGAGAAGGAATGGATCCTCGGGCGGGCGCTGGCGGAATGGCTGGATTGGCCGCTGTCCGGGGAGGAAACCTGAAGCCGGCGGTCCCTGTGTCGGGCGCCATCCGGCCGGGGCGACCGGCGTTCGCCCCGGTGGCCCCTGCAAATTGTCGCTGGAGCTTGTCTCCGGAACCTGACGCAGGAAATTGAGGGACACGGCCCCAGGAAATCGTCTCATGGCGCGAGAGTACCGTTGCATTTCCGCCGACAGCCACTTCGAAGCGCCACCGGACCTGTGGCGCCATCGCGTTCCCGCCAGGTACCGGGAACGGATGACGCGCCGTATCCGCCTGGCCGACGGCCGTGACGCGCTGCTGAAGGAAGGGCGGCCGCTGATCTACGGCGGCACCAGCTACTACGCCGGCCGCCCGCCCGAAGAATTCGATCCCGCGGTCATCGACTTCGACCACACCCCGGGATGCGGTGGCCCGGAGCAGCGCCTGCGCGAACAGGACCAGGACGGCGTTGACGCCGAGGTGCTGTTCGCCCTGGACGTGCGCAACCCCGCCATCCGCGACCAGGAAGCCTTCACCGGCATCATTCATCACTTCAACGAGTACATGGCCGAGGAATACTGCGCCGTGGACCCCGAACGCCTCATCGGCGTGGGCGTGCTGCCCAACCGCGGCGTCGAGGACGACATCGCCGAGCTGGAGCACTGCAAGAGCCTCGGCTGCAAGGCGGTCTGGCTCGCCACGTATCCCAGCGGCCGGAGCTTTCCCTCCCCGGAGGACGACCGCTTCTGGGCCGCGGCCCTGGACCTGGACATGCCGGTGGTGGTGCACACATCCTTCACCACCAAGGTGGGATCGCGCGAGACACCCCTGTTCGGCTACCCCCAGCAACCGCCCGGCGAGCGCCGGCCGCCCACCGACTTCATCCAGCGCCTCGCGCGCCAGGCCCCGTATCACTCCGGTTCCGTGGAGGCGAGCCAGATGGTGGTGGCCGGGATCTTCGACCGCTTTCCCAGGCTGCGGGTCTACTGGGCCGAGAACAACGCCGGCTGGCTACCGTACTTCTACGAACAGATGGACCACGAGTACTCCGTCAACCGCTTCTGGGCCGAACGCCAATTGGGACTGCCACGGCTCAAGCGCCTTCCCAGCGAGTACCTGCGGGAACACGCCTGTTGGGGCTTCTTCGAAGATCACGTGGGCGTGCGCCTGCGCCACGACGTCGGCGTGGACCGCATGCTGTGGGGCAGCGACTTCCCCCACGTGGTCACCCGCTGGCCCCACTCCCGGGAGCTTCTCGACTCGCAGATGAACGGCGTCCCCGACGACGAGCGCCACCGCATGGTCGCCGCCAACGCCATCGAGTTCTTCCGCTTGTGACCGTCGGACCCTCCCTCGAACTTGGTTTCCCCACCACGCCACGCCTGGATTGCCGCTTCCGTAGCTGTGTCAAAGCTGATGTGGCAGGGACCCCCCGGACCGTCATTCCCGCGGAAGCGGGAATGACGGTCCGGGGAGTCCCTGCCATTTCCTGTCCGAGCGGAGTTTTGAAACGGCCGCGTCCCGGGAATGACGCTTCGTAAAGTTTCCGATGACCCTGCTCTGCCGCTCAACCTCACCTACAGTGACATTCCCCAACAACCCCCTCCTTGCCAAACCCATCCCACTCGCCTCCCGATCCTCTTTTGCTTCCAGCTTCTGCAACATTGGGGTAGATTCTGCCAACACCGAACCAGCCGGAGGGGATTATGCTACCCGACATGCCACGAGACCAGCGGCTCGAACTGCTGCGCAAGATGCTCATGATCCGGCGCGCCGAAGAACACGTCGTCCGGTTCAACGAGGAACATCAGGGCCTCATCCGCGGTCACTTCCACATCTACATCGGCCAGGAGGCCACCGGCGTGGGCGTATGCGCGGCCCTGGCGCCGGAAGACTACCTCTTCAGCACCCACCGGAACCACGGCCACATCATCGCCAAGGGCGGCGACCCCGGGAAGGTGCTGGCGGAGATCATCGGCCGCGAAACCGGCTACTGTCAGGGGCGGGGCGGGACCTTCCACGTGGCGGCGCCCGACCTGAACATCCTTCACACTTCCGCCATCGTGGGGGGCGGCACGGCGCTTGCCTCCGGGGCGGCGCTGGCGGCCCAGGTGCTGGAGTCCAACGCCGTCACCGTGGTCTTCTTCGGCGACGGCGCCATGGACGAGGGCGTGGCGTATGAAAGCATGAACATCGCGCGGCTGTGGAACCTGCCGCTGATCTTCGTGATGGAGAACAACTACCGGCGCGCCGGCAGGGTCAATGCCGACCACGCCGCCGACGACCTGCCCAACATTCCCCGCGCGCTCAACCTCGAGACGGTCACCGTGAACGGCGACGACGTGGGCCAGGTGCATGGCACGCTGAAGCAACTGGTGCAACGCACCCGCGCGGGTGAGGGGCCGTTCTTCGTGGAGGCGCGCACACACCCGTGGCCGGGCAACGACGGCGCCCACCCGACGCTGGTGGGCGGAGTCACGGACATCCACTGGGCTTGGGACCCCAGCCCGGTGCCCGAGAAGGTGCGCTCCTGGTACGCCGAGGGCGACGGCATTCTGGTCTACGCGCGGGAGCTGGCGGCCAGCGAGGGATGCGACCGGGACACCGTGGTGCGGGTCGACGAGGAGGTGCGGCGCGAAGCGGACGCCGCAGCGCAGTTCGCGCTGGCGAGCCCGCTGCCCCCGCCGGAGGCCGCGGTGCGCTACGCCTATGCGGGAAGGGGTGAATAGCCATGGCGCGCGAGATGACCCTGGGAGAGGCGTTGGTCGAGGCATTGGCCGAGGCCATGGAGGAGGATCGGCGGGTGGTGCTGATCGGCGGCGGCTTGGTGAGTTCCGGCCCGGGCGCGGCGCGATTCCGCGCGGTGCGCGAGCGACACGGACGGCGCATCAAGTCCCCGCCCATCGCGGAGTTGGGCTACTGCGGCATCGCCGCGGGCGCGGCCATGGCCGGACTGCGGCCGCTGGTGGACATCGGCACCGCGACGTTCTCATACGAAGCGATCCCGCAGATCAACAACGAAGCCGCCATCGCGTACTCCAACTCAGGCGGCCGGACCAACGTGCCGGTTACCTATTTCATGCGCTACGGCATCCGCGGCGGTGGCGGCGTACAGCACTCCGGCAGCCCGCAGCCCTGGTACTGGAACACCCCCGGCCTGCAGGTGGCCATGCCCGCCACCCCGGCGGACGCCAAGGGTCTGCTGCGAACCGCGCTCCTCAAGAGCCCGGACCCCACCATCTTCCTGGCCCATGAGCGTCTCCTGGGTGAGCGCGGGCCGGTGCCCGACGGCGCGTACGAGACCGGGTTCGGAATGGCCTCAGTGGCGCGGGAAGGCAGCGACGTCACCATCGTGGCCTCGGGTGTGCAGGTGCCCCGGGCCATGGCCGCGGCCGAAGCCCTGGCCCAAGACGGCCTTTCGGCGGAGGTGGTGGACCCGAGGACGCTGGAGCCGCTGGACACCCACACCCTGCTGGCCTCGGTGCGGAAGACCGGCCGGCTGGTGGTCACCGACGAAAGCCACGACAACTGCGGCGTGGCCGCCAACATCGCCGCGCTGATGGCGGACCTGGCCTTCGACAGCCTCAAGGCGCCCATCAAGCGGGTCGCCATCCCGCACGTGCCGATCCCGTTCGCGGCGCCGCTGGAGGACTACGTGACGCCCACCGCGGGCCGCATCGAGGCGGCTGCCCGAGCCGTGATGGGATGACACGTGTGGTGCATGGCGCCCTTCGCTGGGCACCCTTCGACTTCGTACCGCTTCGCTCCACTACGCACAGGATGAACGGTGGCGGGCACAGTACCACCCGCCACGGGGCCGGAACAGTCGTTGCGCTGCTATTCCGCTTCCCGGTACTCCTGCGCGAACGCACACAGCCGTTCCACCGCCAATTCGAACAACTCACCGCCCTTCTCGGCGCTGGCGAGATTCGGATCGCCCATCACCCCTGAAGGCGACAGGTCCTCCCGCGGCGTTTGAACGTAGCCTCCGACCTTCCTGACGAAGTCCGGCATCTGCGGCCCGAGATGCGCCACCAGGCTGCCCTGTGCGGCCAACTCCCCGCGCAGGTGCAGGTTCATGGACGTCTCCACCGCGCCGGCATGGCCCACGCGCCCGCCGGGCATCTTCTCGTCGGCGAACAGCCGCCCCATGTCCTTGTCCACGAGTCCGAACCAGTTGAGCACCACCGTGCGGATGCCATCCTCGTCCTGGAGCGCCGCCACCACCGAGCGCGACAGCGCCACCTGGCCGCCGTGGCCGTTCAGCAGCGCGATGCGCGTGAAGCCGTGCCGGCGCACCGCGCGCACGATCTCGCGGATCAGCGCCATCCAGGTAGCGGCCGTCAGGCTGATGCTGCCGGGGAAGTTCTTGTTGCTCGGCGTGAAGCCGAAAGGCACCGTCGGCCCCACCAGGATCTCCGTATCCCGCCGGGCGGCCGCCCGCGCGATCTCCTGTGAAATGAACGCGTCGGTATCCAGCGGCAGGTGATGTCCGTGCTGCTCGATCACCCCGACGGGGACGATCACCACGCACCCCTTCTCCGCGCATTCCTTGATCCGCGGCCAGCTCAGCTCTTGCCATATGGGCATCGTGTCCTCCTGACGGTTGACGGCGCTTCCCGCCGATCGGCATTGAGACCGCGCTACGACTTCCTTGTTGTGCCCCGGCGGCGCGACCCTTCCCGCATCGGAGCATTCGTTTCCGCGGACTGGCCGGCGACCCAGTCCATCATCAAACGCTTGATCTGAGTCTGATAGGGTACGTCGTGCAGGCTGGCCTTGGCCTTGAACGCCTCCAGCAGGTTCTCCGGCACCTTGAGGCTGATCAGCTTGCTTCCCCTCCGCGCCGCGGGCGAATAAAGCCGGCGAAACTCATCGAGGAATCGCAGGATGTCCGCGGGCTTCATCCCCTTGCACTGCTCCAGATACTCCTTCGAGAAGTACTGCACGGGTCTCATGAGACCATGCTCCTCAATGCCCGAATGTCCTCGAGGTCCTGCGGCCGGCCGCTCTTTTCCTTCATCCGGATCAGGTCGTCAACGGCCACTACAGGCAACCGGAGCCTTCCCAGTGGGAGCATGTCCACCTGTATCGCCGACAGGTCTTCCGTGATGATGATGTCCACCATCTCGGTGGGGTCCGCCGAATTGACGAAGCTCCAGGCGATCAGATTCCGGTTGCGGATGTACTCTTCCCGGAAGTCGAACACTTCCTCCGCCTTCAGCGGCAGGCGGGGCTGCAATCCCATCCGCTTCAGCGCCGATTCCGCGGCCGTGAAATTCTCACGGGACAACGCGAGCACCAAGTCCAGATCAAGAGTGCCTCGCACCACGCCATGCAGTGCGACCGCATACCCGCCGGCGATACCGAAACGGACCCTGGCTTGCCGGAGAGCGGTGACCACACGCTCGATGAACATACTCTGGTATATACCGTATATATATTTGTCAGTCCAGCACGAACACGCACTTGCCGGTGGTGGCGCTGTCGAAGACGCGGAACGCTTCCACGGCGTCGTCGAGAGCGAAGCGGTGCGTGACCAGGTCGTCCACCGGCACCTTCTCTTCCACCATGAAGCGGCAGATCTCGATGAGTTCGGACTTGTTGAAGGTCCACGAGCCGACGAGGGTGGCCACCTTGAAGATGACGTCGTCGCGGAAGTTGATGGTGGAAGGCGCGCCCATGCCCACGTAGCAGCAGCGCCCGAAGGTGCGCATGGCCTTGAGGATCTGGCTCCGGCATTCCGGGTTGCCGGAGGTTTCCAGCGCCGCCGTGGACCCCAGACCGCCGGTGAGTTCCTTGATGGCTTCCACCGGGTCGGTGTCCCTGGCGTTGATGACGTGGTCCGCGCCGTAGCGCCGCGCCAGCTCCAGCCGTTCCGGCACTACGTCAACGGCGATGACCCGCGCCCCCATGTGCTTGGCGCACAGGGTTCCGCTCAGGCCCACGGGTCCCTGGCCGAAGATCGACACCACGTCGCCGCCGGCGATGTGGATCTTCTTGAGGCCGTTCCATGCCGTGCCGGTGCCGCAGGAGATGGCCGCGCCGGCCTCGAAGGACAGTTCCTCCGGGAGATGGATCAGCAAGCGTGACGGCACCAGGATGTAGTCTGCGTTGGCGCCGTGGGCGTCCACCCCGCCGAAGGTCACGTGGCCGTGGGGACAAGCCTGCTCGAAGCCCATCGAGCAGATCTCGCAGATGCCGCAGCCTTCGTAGTGGTGCACCACCACCCGGTCGCCCACGGCCAGCCCGGCCGGGGCGCCGGCGCCCAACTCCGCGATGACGCCGCAGGGCTCGTGGCCGGTGATGGCGTCGATGGCCACGGTACCGCGGTACCGGTGCAGATCGGTGCCGCACATGCCCGAGGCGCGGATCTTCACCACCGCCTGGCCGGGTCCCGCATGGGGGTCCGGAAAATCACGTATCTCGCACTCCCGGTTGCCGTTGAACATCACGCCGCGCATGGGCTTCTCCTGTGTTTGTCCTGTCGGAAGGAGTCCTTGAATTCGTCCAACGCGCGTATCACGGCATCGTGCGGCGACGCAACCGGGGAGCGCGAAGTGCCGGCGGGCGGCCGCGCCGCTTTGGCCCCGGATCAAGTCCGGGATGACGGAGCCGGGGGTTGGGCGGGTGGGTGGCGGATGACGGGGTGGGGGGTTTGTGCTAAGGGCTTGAGTGCCGGTTGGCGTTCCGTTGACGGCAGGAGGGTGGCCATGGATTTTGTGAATCTGGCGGAGAAGGCGGACATGGAGCAGCGGTTCACGCGATTGTATGGAACCGGGAAGTTCTGCACCTGGATGCTTCACCTCAAGCCCGGCGACCACACGGACATGCACTTTCACACCGAGCCGGAGAGCTTTCTGGTGGTGGAGGGCAAGGCCCGCGTCAAGGACATCCACGGCGGCGAGCGCATTGTCAAGCAGGGCGAGGCGGTGTTCTTCGACGCCAAGGACTACTATCAGATCACCAACGTGGGCACGGGGCGCCTGCTGCTCTACGGCAACCGGCCCGAGCCCTTCGGCGGCGCTCACATTTCCACGACATAGACGTCGGACCCGTTGCCGGGAACCATCCGCACCGCCACCATGAAAGCCGTTGCGTGGCTGCTGCCGCTGATGTTCGCGTGGGGCGCGCCGCACGCGTGGGCCGCCGAACTCGAGACCCTGGCCAACGCCGTTCTCGTTGAAGCGGCGATGAATGACGGGGACAGCTTCAAGGTGAAGGCGGGCCGCCACGAATATCACCTGCGCCTCTACTACGTGGACTGCCCGGAGACCACCCACGGCAGCGACGCCGTACTGGAACGCATCCGCGACCAGCAGTACCACTTCGGCCTGGAAAACCCGCAAGACCTGGTGCGCTTCGGGAAGCGCGCCACGGAATACGTGCGCAACGTCCTGTCCAGGCCCTTTTCGATTCACACGAGCTACGCGCGGGCGCCGGGTCGGTCGGCCATGGGCCGCATCTATGCGTTTGTCCAGACCCACGACGGCCAGGACCTCGGACGCCTGCTGGTGCGGCTGGGACTCGCCCGGGTGCACGGCAAGACCCGGCCCGACCCCCAAGGCAGGGACAGCCGGCAGGTTCTCGACGAACTTCAGGACCTGCGCGCCGTGGCCATGCTGAACCGCGCCGGCATCTGGCGCGCCACCAACCCCGAGTTGCTGCTCAAACTGCGCGGCAATCGGCGCGAGGCCAAGGCGGAGTTGAAGGATTACCGGCGACAGGTGATGGGCGCAGCCAAGCCGCGGGACGGCGAGCCGCTGGATGTGAACCGCGCCACGGACGCGCAGCTACAGCAGATTCCGGGCATCGGCCCGGTGACGGCAGGCAAGATCATCGCCGGCCGACCCTACCGGGCGGTGAAGGATCTGCTCAAGATCCCCGGCATCGGGCCGAAGCGACTGGAGTCCATCAGCCGGTACCTGACGGTGCGCGGGGCACGGTAAAGGAGCAAGCGCCAGGCGCCTGCCCGAGTAGCCGGGAATGGTCCGGGAGGCATGGGAATGGTCCGGGATGGCGGGGCCGCGGCGGCCGGGACCAACTTTGGGGTGACAGGGCCGGGACACCGGGTAACGGGAGAATGAGACCATGAGTGATGATGCGTCACAGGCAAGGAAACGGTATCGGGTGGGCTCGGTGTGGCCCACGAACCGAACCGGAGTGCTCGGGGACAAGGAGTTGGAGCCCAGGCTCGCGCCCACCATCGAGTTCCTGCACCTGAGCATGGAATTCACCCAGGGGACTCAGGAGGAGTTCCGGGCTTCCATGCCCGGCTACGAGGCCAAGGCGGCCGAGTTGACGGCATTGAAGCCGGACCTGATCCGGGTGATCGGCGCGCCGCCGTTCATGCTCCTGGGTTACGAGGGCGAGGGCGCGACCATTCGTTCCTGGGAGAGCCGCTACGGCGTCCCCATGGTCACCTCGGGCATGAACCACGTGCGCGCGTTCCGCACCCTCGGGGTGCAACGGATCGTCGGAGCAAGCTATTTCCCCCAGCATCTCAACGATCTGTTCCGCCGCTATCTGACCGACGCCGGCTTCGAGATGCTGGGCATGGAGGGCATCGACGTGCCCTTCGCCGATGTCCCCAAGGTACCGTCCTCGGAGATCCGGCGGCAACTGACGCAGATGTTCGCCCGCCACCCGAAAGGCGAGTGCCTGTACATGTTGGGGTCGGCCTGGAAGACCCTCGACATCATCGAGCCCCTGGAGGCGGATCTGGGCGTGCCGGTGGTGCATGCGCTGCCCGCGCGTTGTTGGGAGACGCAGACCCGCCTGGGGGTACGCCAACCGATTCCCGGCTACGGGCGGCTCCTGGCGGAACTGCCGGAACCGGCCTGAGGAGCCGGAGGGGCGCCCCGACGCGTCCCGTGCATCGGGACCGCGGATCCATCCGCGGTGACGCGGGAGTTGCCGCGGCGACATGGACAGCGACCAAGGTCACGCGCGGCGAAACCTCGCGGGGTATTCCCTGATCTGGTACACAATGGAAAAGTTCTGTCACGCGACGCTGCCGGAAGCGCGGGTCGACAGGCATCTCAACCGGGAGGAACCGACATGTCTCTCAGACTCATCGTCACCATCAATGCCATCGAGGGGAAGGGCGCTGAACTGGCCGACGCCTATCGGGGGCGCTGCGCGGAAGTGATGCAGGAGCCGGGCTGCGAGCAGTTCGAGGTTTTCCGCAGCGTGGTGAACCCGGACAAGATGGTGATCATCGAGCGTTGGGTGGATCAGGCCGCCCTGGACGTCCACGCCAAGGTGAACGCCACCCGGGCGCCGCTCAAGCCCGAGCTTCGCGCCGGAGCCACCGAACGCGAGGACTACGAATACAACCGCACGCGCTAGTGTGGTGTCTGGTTAATTCGTGTCATAATCTGCGGAGGATTTTTTGTCGTCGGCAAGGCGCGATGACGAGCAGTGGCGCGTACCACGCGAGGAAGAGCAACGCAGCCGACGGCGAAAAAGACCCGCAGATTATGACACGAATTAACCAGACACCACACTAGGAGCCTGTCCATGCCCGCCGCACTCGAAGGCGTCAAGATCCTCGACGTCACCAACTACATCGCCGGCCCCTACGCCTCGCTTCTGCTCGCCGACCTGGGCGCCGACGTGACCAAGGTCGAGACCCCCGGCAAGGGCGATCCGTTCCGCACCTGGGACAAGGAGCCCAAGAACTACAGCCCCAGCTTCTGCGCCCTCAACCGCAACAAGAAGAGCGTCACCCTGGACATGAAGGCGCCGGAGGGGCGGGAGGTGTTCCTCAAGCTGGCCCGGGACGCGGACGTCATCGTCGAGAACCTGCGCCCCGGCGTAGTGGACCGGCTGGGCATCGGCTACGACGTGGTGCGGGAGATGAATCCGCGCATCATCTATTGTTCCATCTCCGCCTTCGGCCAGGACGGTCCGTACCGGGCGCGGCCCGGCTACGACACCATCGGCCAGTCCCTGAGCGGGCTGTTGAGCGTGCTCACCGACGTCGAAAAGCCCCACGGGCCGGGGGCGGCCTTCTCCGACCATCTCGGCGGCATCTTCGGGTGCTACGGCGTGCTCGCGGCGCTGGCCGCGCGCGAGCGCACCGGCGTGGGCCAGAAGGTGGAGACCTCGCTTTTGGAGTCCACCATCTGCTTCCTCGGGCTGAGCATGACCCAGTATCTGTTCAGCGGCGAGGTGCCGAGCATGCGCAGCCGCATCAAGACCGCCGGCGTCTACGCGCTGGTGGCGGGGGACGGCAAGCCCTTCGTCATCCACCTGTCCCATCCGCCCAAATTCTGGATCGGCGTCACCGAGGTCATGGGGCGGCCGGACTTCCAGACCGACGAGCGCACCAAGGACCGCCCGGCGCGGGCGAAGAACTACGATTTCATCTCCGAGACCTTCGGCGCGGTGGTGCAGTCGGCGCCGCGGGAGCACTGGCTCGGTGAACTGCGCGCCCGGGACGTCCCGTGCGCGCCCCTCAACAACTTCGCCGAGGTCTTCGAGGACCCGCAGGTGCAGTACCTGGACCGGCTTATGGACGTGGACCACCCCGAGTTCGGCCCGTTCAAGCTGGTGCGCAATGGCCTCAACCTGCTGGACACCCCCATCGGCCTGCGGCTTCGGCCCCCGACGCTCGGCGAGCACAACGAAGAAACCCTCACGGAGCTGGGCTACAGCCCCGAGGAAATCCACTCCCTCCGGGAAAGAAGCATCGTATGACGGGCGCCGCGTTCCCGTGTCCATGAGTCCGGCGCCCACGCCCATGGCTTCCCGCGCACTGGCCGCCTTGCGCGGAAGCGCCGCCGATCTCCGGCCGCGGATGCCCGCCATCCTCACCGCACTGGCGGTGGGCATTCCCGCGGGATACCTGTGCGACTCCCTCGAACTACCCATCCCGTGGATGATCGGCCCCATGGTGGTGGTCGCCTCGCTCAACCTGTTGGGCGTCGCCATGGACTCGCCGCCCTACGCGCGGCAGATGGGACAGGTGATCCTGGGCTCGGCGATCTCGCTCTACTTCACCCCGCCGGTGGTGGTGGAACTGGCCGCCAACTGGCTGCCCATCGTGCTCGCCACCCTGGCGACCTTCCTCATCGGCGCGTTGGGGGCGGTGATCCTGAGCCGGGTTTCGGGAGTTGAAACCCGCTCCACCTTTTTCGCGTCCATTCCGGGCGGCGCCATGGCCATGGCCAACCTGGCGCACCGCTACGGCGCGCAGATCGCGCCGGTGGCGGTGGCCCACAGCCTGCGGGTCTCCATCCTGGTGCTGGTGATCCCCTTCGCGCTGACCTACGGCGGCATCCCGCTGGAGACCGGCGACTTCCGCCCGGCGCTGCCGCTGGACGTGGGCGTGCTGGCGCCCTGGCTGCTGGCGGGTTTCGTGCTGGGCGAGGTCTCCGAACGCCTGCACATGCACAACGGGTACCTCCTCATGCCGATATTCTTCGGCGCCGCGTTCACCTTGAGCGGGGTCCCGCTCTCGGCCGTGCCTCCATGGATGACGAACTTCGCGCAACTCATGTTCGGCCTGGTGCTGGGGGCGCGCTACGAACGCGCGTTCTTCGCCCGCTACAAGCTGTTCATTCCCTTCGCCCTACTGAATTCGTTATTCGTGCTGGCGGCGTCCATCGCGCTGGCCGCGGCCCTGGCCTGGGCGTTCCGGCTGCCCATCGCCACCATGATCATCGCCACCTCGCCCGGCGGTCTCGCGGAGATGGCCATCACCGCCCAGGCGCTGGGCATCGGCGTGCCCGCGGTGATCGCCTTTCATCTGGCCCGAATCGTGATAGTGAACATGGGCACCCAACATATCTACGTCGGCGCCACCCGCTGGCTCCCCCGCCTCCGCCGCCGGTGACGCGCCGCGCGGTTGGGATCCGCGGCCCGCGCCGTGCCCATTCCAGCTCAGGAGGAACCATGGAAGAGACGATCCGGTTTTTCAGCGGCCCGGGCTACGGCCTGTCCGCGGTCATCACCATCCCGGACGCCCGCAACCGGTCACAGCGCCATCCCGGTGTCATCCTGTGCCAGGGATACGCCGGCCTCAAGGAGGCGCTGATGCCGATGGTGGCCGAACGCCTAGCCGCCGAGGGTTATGTGTCGCTCCGTTTCGACTATCGCGGCTTCGGCGAGAGCGAAGGGCCGCGCCACCGCCTGATCCCGCTGGAACAGATCGAGGACATCCGCAACGGCCTCACCTGTCTCGGCGTGCGCCCGGAAGTGGACCCCGAACGCCTCGCCATCTGGGGCACCAGCTTCGGCGGCGCCCACGCGGCCTATACCGCCGCCATGGACGAGCGCGTCCGGTGCATCGTCAGCACCGTGGGAGTCGGCGACGGCGAACGCTGGCTCCGCTGCCTGCGCCGGGAATGGGAGTGGCAGGCGTTCCTGAGGGAACTTGACGACGACCGCAACCAGCGGGTGATGACCGGCCAATCGCGCCGCGTCCACCCGTATCACATCATGGAGACGACGCCGGAAGGCTGGGAATTCTGGAAGGAAACCGTGGCGGCCAACCCGAAAAGGGGCGAAGTGGAGATGCCCCTGGAATGCGCCGACGCCATCATCGAATACAAGCCCGAGAGCGTCGCCCACGAAATCGGCTGCCCGGCTCTCTACGTCTCCGCCGAGCTCGACAGCCTCACCCCGCTGGACGAACAACTGAACCTCTACGAGAGTTCACCGGAGCCCAAGCACTATGTGGTGATCCCCGAGGTCAACCATCACGACATCTACAAGGAACCGCACCTGAGCCACCTGCTGGAACTGTCCGTGGCGTGGTTCGACGAGCACCTGAAGGAGGCGGACGAATAGTCGGCCAGAGCAAATTCCTGGGCGGGAGCGGCTCGCATGCCACGGCGCGTCTCCCGACCTGCGGCTCTGCAGGCCGCGGGCGTGGCGCTTGGCCCCGAATCCGGACGGGGCGCCTCTCCACCTGGTCATCCCGGGCTTGACCCGGGAGCCAGACGTGGCCGTGGGGCGCACCCTACGGCGCCAGCAGGATCTTGCCGGTAGTCTTGCGGGATGCAAGCAGGCGGTGGGCCTCCGGAGCCTGGGTCAACGGAAGAGCGTGACCGATCCGTACCGTCAGCAGCCCCCGCTCGATCCATCCGAGCACTTCTCCCGCCCGGCCCAGGATCTCGGCGCGGTCCGTCGTGTGGTGGGTGAGGCTGGGGCGGCTGAGGGACAGCGATCCCTTGGCGTTGAGCACCGCGGTGTCGAAGGGTGGCACGGCGCCGCTGGACTGGCCGAAGACTACCATGCAGCCACGCGGCGCCAACGCGTCGAGGCTCTTCTCGAACGTGCTCTTTCCCACGGAGTCGTAGACCACGTTGACGCCGCGTCCACCGGTTAGCCGGCGCGTCTCGGCGGAGAAGTCCTGCGTCGTGTAATCGATGACCGCGTCGGCGCCGGCGTCCTGGGCGATGCGCGCCTTCTCGGGCGTCGACACGGTACCGAGCACCCGCGCGCCCCGCATCTTCGCCATCTGCACCAGCAGCAGTCCCGTGCCGCCGGCGGCAGCGTGGACGAGCACCGCATCGCCCGGTCCCACGGGGTAGGTGTCGCGGATGAGGTAGTGGGCGGTCATGCCCTGGAGCATGGCCGCGGCCGCGGTCCGGAGGTCCACGGTCTCGGGCACCCGCACCAAATGGCCCTCGGGCACCGCGGCCAGGTCGGCGTAGGAGCCGTAGCCGTTGGAGATGCCGTAGGCGACCCGGTCGCCGATCCGGACCTCGGAGACGCCGCTCCCCACTGCGCGCACGGTGCCGGCGCCCTCCGCGCCGGGGATGTAGGGGAGCTGCCGTCCGTGATGCCCGCCCCAGTGGAAACCCGAGCGGTAGTAGATGTCCAGGTAGTTGACCCCGGCCGCGGCCACCTCCACCAGCGCCTCGTCCTCCCGGGGCTCCGGGGCCTCCACCTCCTCGCAGCGGAGCACCTCCGGACCGCCCAGCGCGTGCACCCGGACGGCCTTCATCGGGGACGAGGGAACCTGAATGAAGCGCGCGACGGAGCGCGGCCCGGGCGCGGCTTCCCTTGCGGAGGCCGGCGGCGCGTGGGCAGCCTCCGGGACACCATGCGCGTGCGCGTCGCCGCCATCAGTCCAGTAGCGCCACCACCCGCGCCGGGGCGGATTCGGTCTTCCACTTGGCCGGAAGCGCGATGATCTTCGCAGAGGCGCCGATCTGGTCCAGGTTGATGAGATTCTCGATCTGACAGGTGACCCGGGGCAGGATGATGCGGTGCACGGTCATGCCGCTGCCCAGTATCTCGCCGGCGTGCTGGTAGTCCGCACCCTTCTCTTCCTGGGCGAAGTCGTATCCGATGACCGCTGGCTGCTTGTCCACGACCCATTGAGCCGCCTCGCGGGAGAGAAACGGCGAGTCGTTCCACCAGGACGGATCGGTGGTCCGATGCCCCTTGGGCCAGTCGGTGCGGAGAAGCAGAATCCCACCGGGATCGATCGTCACGCCCTGCTCCGCCAGCGCCGCCTCGGCCCGCTCCATGTCCTCGGGCGTGATGCGCGCGCCGGGCTGGCACCGGAAGGACAGGTCCAGCACCACCGCCGTGCCCATCAGCGGCTCCAGCGGAAGCTGCTCCACCGACGGTTTGTCGCGAAAGAAGTGGTGCGGCGAGTCGATATGGGTGCCGGCGTGAACGGTCAACTCCACCAGGTTGGAGACGAACCCTTTCTCCTCCCAGTTGATGATGGGCTTTATCTTGAAGTAGGTCTCGTCGGGGGCGAACGGAGCCGAGTCGCACTCCTCTACGGTCATGCTGAGATCGACGATGCGCATGGAAAAGGCTCCTTTCCCCCGAACCTCCGCAGTGCCGTGTCCCGCAATTTTCTGCGGAAAGTTGCGCAGGACTGTGGGTCGCCGGCAAGGCGTCCGCCGACTTCGCTTCGTTCGACTTCACTCCGCGAAGCTTGTCCTGAGCTTGTCGAAGGACGCCCCCGCCCTTCCGGCGTGCACGTCCGCCCGCAAGACAAACGGCTCGCGTCCTTATATCATTGCGCGGCGGCCGAAAGTCAACGTGAGTCATCCTGAAATTCTTCGGGCCGGACGCCCCGCAACAGCCGTCAAAGGAGGTGCCACCATGATCTATGAGGTGCGATTCCAGACCGTCGATCCGGACAAACGCGACGAGTACGTGAAGGCCTACAAGGAAGCCATTCAGTCGAGCAAGGAGGCCGGATGCCACGGTGGCTTCATCATGTGCAGCGACGACGACCCTTCCAGGGTCATGGTCCTGCTCCACTGGGAAACCCGTGAACACCACGAGCGCTGGCGCGGCACGCCGCCCCACGTGAAGTTTCGCCAGACCATCGATCCTTGGCAGACCAAACCGGGCACCGGCGACTACTACGTGGCCGAGACCATCTGACCGCACACCTGTCCGCAGGTTCCATGCACCCACCGGGGCCACAGTCGAGGCGACGGCCGACAAATTGCAAAGCACGAGGCTCCTGTGATAACCCCGGCGGGTGTGCGCGGCAGGACAAGGGCGAAGGACAAGGGCGACAATGGCACACGCACGGCGCGCTGGACGCGCGTCACCCGGTTTTTGTGGCAAGTTTGCCACGGAGGTGAACCATGCAACGAGGGACGAGTTTGCGAAAATCGTTGATGCGGGCCGGCGCCGTCGCGGCCGCGATGCTTCTGTGCGTGCTCGCGGGCTCCGCCGCCGGCGCCGAGAAGCTGCCGGGCAAGATCACCTGGATTGTGCCTTTCGGGCTTGGCGGCGGCACCGGGACGTCGGCGCTGCTGCTGGCGCCGAAGTTGCAGAAGAAACTCGAAGGCCACGGCGTCAAGGAAGTCAAGGTGGTGAGTCTGCCGGGAGCCGGCGGCACCGTGGGAACGAAGCGGCTATACGGCTCGCCCGCGGACGGCAGCGTCATCGGCAGCATGTTGCCGGCGGGCGGACTGGCGCAATCCGCAACACGGGACGTGGGCTTCGACCTCTCCAGGTTCACCTATCTGGCGAAGATCACCACCGCGCCCCGTTTCCTCTTCGTGAAGGGAGACTCTCCCATCAAGACGCTCGACGACCTCATCGCGGAAGGCAAGAAGCGGCCGCTGAAAGTGTCGTCCGTGGGGCCGGCTTCAGCAGGCTCCTTCGTGCTGGCCAACATCATCGACAAGACGGGCATCGGCGTGAAGGATGTGACCGGATACAAGAGCGGACGTTCGCTGGTGGTGGCGGTAGCCCGCGGCGACGTGGACACGACCATCAAGACCACCGGCGGCGTGGTCACGTTCATCAAGTCCGGGGAGGTCCGCGGTCTGGTCCAGCTTTCGTCGGAGAAGGACAAGGATCCGTTCTTTCCGGACGTACCTTCCGCCGAGGCCCTCGGGCGCAAGGACCTCATGCCCGGCGGCATCCTGTACATTCTCGTGGCGGCTCCGCCCAATGTGCCGCAGGCCATCGCGGACGTGCTGAGCCACGCCGTGCACGAAGTCATCTCCGAGTCCAAGGCCGAGTTGGAGAGCAAGGCTCAGGTCATCCACGCCCCCGCCACCGGGAAGGAGACGGCGACGCTCGTGAACAACCTCATCAAGGACTACGCGAACCTGATCGCTCTCTACAAGGCACAGCAAAAGAAATAGGCTCGAAATAGGCTCGAAATAGGCTCCAAGCCTCCTGCCGCACCGTCCGGTCCGGATGCCTGGCGGATTGTCCATTCCGCGCATCCTGGCCGGTCCGGGCGGCGGCAAGCCGCGCGCTCCACCCACGACACCAGGCGCTGAAAGAGTTGCTCCGTGATTGAGGCCATCGGCGAAGCGCTGCTCAACGTTTTCGGGTTTCCCAACGTCCTGGTAGTGCTTCTCGGCGTCACGGTGAGCATGCTCTTCGGCGCCCTGCCCGGCTTGGGCGGCATCGTCATCCTGACGCTGTCGCTTCCCGTCATCATGGCGATGGAAACGAAGCTGGCCATGATGGTCTTCGCCGCTTCCATCGGCGGCATCACCTTCGGCGGCTCCATCTCCGCCATCCTGCTCAACGTCCCCGGCACCGTCGCCAACATCGCCACGGTCTTCGACGGGCACCCGCTGGCCCGGCAGGGCCGCGCCGGCTACGCCCTCGCCATTTCCGCGACGGCGTCGGCCCTGGGGTCCGTGTTCGGCTACGCGATCTTTCTGCTGCTCCTGCCGGTGGTGCGCTCCGTGGTGTTCTCCTTCGGCCCGCCGGAGTTCTTTCTCATGGCGCTGCTGGGCATCAGCCTGATCGCATCGCTGACCCAGAGCGAACCGATCAAGGGACTCATCTCCGCGGGCCTGGGGTTCCTCGTGGCCTTCATCGGGTATTCTCCCATCACCGGCGACATGCGTTTCACCTTCGACCTTCTCTACCTGTGGGACGGCGTCCACACCGGGGTAATCGCCATCGGCATCTTCGCCGTGTCCGAAATGTTCTTCCTGGCCGTCAAGGGAGATGAACTGGTACAGCAGGGCAACGTAGAGCGCGCCACGACGCGGGACGTCCTCGACGGCATTCGCTTCGTGTTGTCCAATTTCTTTCTGCTCATCAGGAGCGCCGCCATCGGCTGCGTGGTGGGGATCATTCCCGGGGTCGGCGCCAACGTGGCGGCCTTCCTGTCGTACGCCCAGGGCCAGGCCACCTCGCCCAACCGCGCAAACTTCGGCCGTGGCGCGCCCGAGGGCGTGCTCGCGCCCGAAGCCGCCAACGACGCCAAGGACGGCGGCGCGCTGCTGCCCACCGTGGCCTTCGGCATCCCTGGGAGCGCGCCCCACGCCATCCTGCTGGTGGGGCTGCTGCTGCTCGGATTGAACCCGGGCAAGGAACTGCTGACCACGCACCAGGCCACGGTCTTCACCCTGGTGCTGGCGCTGATCGCCGCCAACGTGTGGACGTCCATCCTGGGGCTCCTCTTCGCCAACCAGCTCGTCAAGATCACGCGGATCCGGGTTACGCTCATCATCCCCATCGTCCTGGTCATCAGCTTCGTCGGCGCCTTCGTGCTGCGCAACAATCTCCTGGACGCGTTCGCCGTGCTCGTGTTCGGCTTCATCGGCTACGGCATGAAAAAGTACAACTACTCCTTCATCACCTTCATCCTCGCCTACGTGCTCGGGGAAATCGCCGAGGTGTCGCTGTTCCAGACGCTGCTGATCTCGGACACGGGCTTCCTGATCTTCGTCACCCGTCCCATCTCGCTGGTGCTGACCCTGCTCATCCTGGCGGCCCTGGCCCTCCCGCTGCTGGCGCCGCTCAAGCGCGCATGGCAACGGCGTTCACTGCCAGACGCACCCTAGACGATCAAGAACGCCCAGGCCCATGCTCATCTACGCCGACCTGCACGTCCATTCGCGCTTCTCCCGCGCCACCAGCCGCAATTGCGACCTCAAGCACCTGGCCGTCTGGGCGCGCAAGAAGGGCATTGCCGTGGTCGGCACCGGCGACTTCACCCATCCGGCATGGCGCGCGGAATTGAAGGAGCAGCTCGTGCCGGCGGAGCCCGGTCTCTTCCGCCTGCGACCCGACCTCGAGAGGGCGGTGGAGGCGGACCTTCCGCCGGCCTGCGCCGGCAGCCTCAACCCGGTGCGCTTCATGCTGTCGGTTGAGATCTCCACCATCTACAAGAAGGGCGACAAGACCCGGAAGGTCCACCACCTGGTCTACGCGCCCGGGTTCGACACCGCCGACCGTCTGGTGGCCGCGCTGACTCGCATTGGCAACCTCCACTCGGACGGCCGCCCGATCCTGGGGCTGGACTCGCGCCACCTGCTGGAGATGACCCTGGAGTCCGGGCCCGGTTCGTACCTTGTGCCGGCGCACGTGTGGACGCCGTGGTTCGCGGCGCTGGGCTCCAAGTCCGGCTTCGACGCGGTCGACGACTGCTACGGCGACCTGGCGCCACACATCTTCGCCGTGGAGACGGGGCTGTCGTCGGACCCGCCCATGAATTGGCGGGTGTCCTCCCTGGACCGCTTTCGGCTGGTTTCCAACTCCGACGCGCATTCGCCCGAGAAGCTCGGGCGCGAAGTGTGCGTGTTCGACACCGAACTGGACTACTTCGCCCTGCGCCGGGCGCTGGAAACCGGGGAAGGATACGGCGGCACCCTGGAGTTCTTCCCGGAAGAAGGCAAGTACCATCTGGACGGACACCGTAATTGCAACGTGCGCCTGGAGCCCGACGAGACGCGCCGGCGCCAGGGGCGCTGCCCGTCCTGCGGCAAGCCCCTGACCGTGGGCGTCATGCACCGGGTCGAGGACCTGGCCGACCGGGCGCCCGACGCCGCGCCGCCGCCAACCGCCGGCGACACCCAAGGGCTGATCCCGCTACCGGAGATCCTTGGGGAGATCCTCCGGGTCGGCCCCAAGAGCAAGCGCGTCGCGCAGGACTACGAGAGCCTGCTGGCCCGGCTCGGACCCGAGCTGCCACTGCTGAACAGCGTGCCGCTGGAAGATATCAAGCCGGTGGCGCCGACTCTGGTGGCCGAGGCCGTGACGCGCCTGCGCCGGCGCGAAGTGATCCGCGAGGCCGGCTACGACGGCGTTTACGGCACCATCCGTCTGTTCCGCGACGGCGAGCTGGCGAAGCGCAGCCGCGGAGCCACGCTGTTCGAGCAAGGTACCGCGGGCGCGGGCACAGCCGGCGACGCCGCGCCGCCGGCCCGCAAGACATCTCCTGCCGGCAGCGACCCGGCGCGCACAGCGCAAGACCTGGCCACCGCCGCAACCGCGGAAAGGCTGCCGGAACCCGGCCTGGCCGCTCCCCGGGCTCCGGGCCCTCTACCTCTTTCCACTGGATCCGCGCCCGCGCCCCAACCAGCGAGCTCGCGCTGGAACGATTCCTCATGGGCCCCACAGTCGCTTCCCATGAGTCTCTTCCCGGGCGGCCGCGACATCCTGGCCGGGCTCGATGCCGAACAGCGCCGCGCCGCGGAGATCCTGGACGGCCCGCTGCTCATCGTCGCCGGCCCCGGTTCCGGGAAGACTCGCACGTTGACCCACCGGCTCGCCCATCTCATCGTCAGCCGGGACGTGCCCCCGTCCGCTTGTCTGGCCGTAACCTTCACGCGCCGCGCGGCGGACGAGATGCGCCACCGGCTGCGGATGCTCCTGCCGGACACCTGGACCGGGATACCGCTCCACACCTTTCACTCCCTCGGCCTCGCTCTGCTGCGGCAACACTGGAACGCCGCGGGGCTGCAGCGCGGCTTCCGGGTGGCGTCGGAGGTTGAACGGCTGCAGCTTCTGCGTGACGCCCTGTCCGTTTCCCACCGCCAGGCCCGGACTCACCTGTCCGCCATCTCCCACGCAAAGCGGACACGGACGGTTCCCCACGACGGCAGGCTCGCGCAGGCTTGGGACACCTACCGGCAAGCCATGGAAACGCGCAACTGGTGCGACTTCGACGACCTCGTCATCCGCGCCGCCGACGCCCTGGAGAACGATGCCGATGTCCTGAGCCAGGTGCGTCGGCGATTTCCCTGGGTGTGCATCGATGAGTACCAGGACGTGGACGAACAGCAAGTGCGCCTCATCAGACAACTGGCGCCGCCGGACGGCAACATCTGCGCCATCGGCGACCCCGACCAGGCCATCTACGGCTTCCGCGGGGCGGACGTGCGCTTCTTTACCCGCTTTCCCAAGGACTTCTCCGGCGTCCAAGTGGTGCGCCTCCACCGCAACTACCGCTCCGACCGCAACATCGTGACGCTTTCATCGCAAGTCATTGCCCCCGCCTCCCCGGAGCGGCCGTCCATCCCCGTGCTTGACGGCGCCTCCAACCTCGTGACCCTCCACGAAGCCACTAGCGACAAGGCCGAGGCGGAGTTCGTCGTTCAGTCGCTGGAGGAAACCCTGGGCGGCCACAGCTTCTTCTCCCTCGACAGCGGCCGCGCGGCCGAGGCCCCGAGCCATGATTTTTCGTTCTCCGACTTCGCCGTGCTCTACCGCACCGAGGTTCAGGCCGCGGCGCTGACCGAAGCCCTGGCGCGTTCCGGCATGCCCTTCCAGCAGCGCTCCCACAATCCGCTGTCGGAGCATCCCGGGATCGCCGCCCTCGTGGAAGCCCTGGAGAACACCCCCGGCGCGGGCAGCGTGCGGGAGCAGCTCGAGCGCGTGCAACCCCCGGCTCCCGGCACGCTGGAGGCCGTGGAACTGCTGCGCCCCCTGGCCGACGCCTGCGGCAAAGACCTGGACCGGTTCCTTTCCGAACTGGCCCTCGGCACCCAGATCGACACTTGGGACCCCCGCGCCGACCGCATTTCGCTGCTCACCCTCCACGCCGCCAAGGGCCTGGAGTTTCCCGTCGTCTTCATCGTCGGCTGCGAACACGGGCTCCTCCCCTTGACCTGGGGCCAGCCCGAGCCCGAAGACCCCGCCGAGGAGCGCCGCCTGTTCTACGTCGGCGTCACCCGCGCCAAGACCCGGCTCTACCTCTGCCGCGCCCGCAAGCGCCGCTGGCGCGGAAAAGTCCGTGAGATGCCCCCGTCCCCCTACCTCGCCGACATGGAGGAGCGGTTGCTGGAGCAGAGCCGCTCCCGCCCCGGGCGCACACGAACCCAGAAGCGGGACGACCAGTTGGATCTGTTCTCGTAAGGAGGCAGACACGGGCTTGACTCTGACCGGCGTTCTGGAAAAATAAGTGGGTAGATGGGCAGCCGCCCCGGGCATCGACAATCGATTGCTTCGGGCAGTGAAGCCGGCGACTGAGCCGGGTCGAGTACAGACCACAATCAAGGAGAACCCATGTACGTATTGAGATTGGCACTGGTCGGTTTATTGGCCGTATCGCTTTCCGGCTGCCTGACTGGGGCCGGCGAGAAGCAAACCGCCGGCACACTGCTGGGCGCGGTTGCCGGCGGCATCGCCGGAGCTCAGGTGGGCAAGGGGCGCGGGAATCTCGTTGCCACGGGAATCGGCACCCTCCTCGGCGCAGCCATCGGCAACGAGATCGGCAAATCGCTCGACCATACAGACAGGCTCGCCCTGGAGCGGGCGACGCAGAGTTCACTGGAGACGGCGACCGTGGGGGAGACCACCACGTGGAAGAACCCCGATTCCGGCAACCAAGGCTCCATCACGCCGCGCAAGACCTTCAAGCGCAACGACGGGACCTACTGCCGGGAGTTCACCCAAACCGTCACCATCGGCGGCCGCACCGAGGAAGCCTACGGCACCGCGTGCCGGCAGCCCGACGGCACCTGGAAGCTGACCTCGGCGTAGAGCGCCACGCCGAAGGGCGGCGTCGAATCCCTTCCCCACTTGCAGGGGCGACCGCACGGTCGCCCCTGCGGGAACCATCTCGTGCCTTCGACCGGGCGCGCTTCACCGTTGCCAGCGCCAAGGTGACCCGGAATCCCGGTCATCGATCCTTGTCCCGGCTTGCACATTTCAGGCTCGCTTCCAAGAAATCATCAACAAGCGCCATCAATTGGGTGGGAGCACACCGCTTTCCATTCCCGCCTATGGCGAAGCCAAGGGTCGTTAGTGAGCTTTCTTGATGCTGTACTGAGCCAAGCAGACCTCACGGTTTCTCACGCCCGCCGAAATAGAATTGATACGCGAGTACCGTGCCCGCCCGATCGCCGATGTTGTCGCGGGCAAGCTTGATGCGCGTGAAGGGGCCGCTGCGTTACCAAAAGTCGGCTCGCTTGCAGACGATGACGACTTGGACGATTCCATAGAGGAAATTGAACAGCCCGCATTCAACCGCAAGGAAGCCGTGGCGCACCTTGAGGACTGACAATGCCGCCTGCGTCACCCAAAATCTACCACATCGTGCATGTCGACCGCCTGCCCTCGATCATCGCTGACGGCTACATCTGGTGCGACGCAGAGATGGCGCGACGAACCGAAGCAGGCAGAATTCCTCTTGGAGCGCTCGTTTCCTTGGGAATTGATCAGGCGCATCGGGGTCAGTTCGCAGCGCTTCTATACAGAAGTCCGGGCGGCGTTGGCGGCTGAAAAACACCAGCCGCATCTTGCGATAATGTCTGGATGGTACTACTGACAGGCGGGAGGTAAGGATGCTCGAATTCAAGACGGGCGACATTCTCGCTGAAGACGCGGACGCCTTGGTGAACACGGTGAATTGCGTGGGGGTGATGGGGCGCGGGATCGCGCTCCAGTTCAAGAACGCCTTCCCGGACAACTTCAAGGCCTACGCCGATGCCTGCAAGCGTCACGAGGTGGAGCCGGGACGCATGGTCGTGTTCGAGACCGGCCAACTGACCAACCCGCGCTACATCATCAATTTCCCAACCAAGCGCCACTGGCGCGGAAAGAGCCGAGTGGAGGACATTGACGCAGGGCTGAAGGCGCTGCGGGAGGTCATCCGTGAGAATGATATTCTCTCCATTGCCATTCCTCCACTCGGTAGCGGGCTGGGTGGATTGAACTGGAGCAATGTGCGCTCAAGGATCGCAGAAGCGCTACGGGATCTCGAAGACTTGCGTATCGTGGTCTTCGAGCCCGGTGGGGCGCCGGAGACTCAACAAATGCCCAAGCGCCGGTCGGCGCCCAAGATGACGCCTGGCCGCGCAGCGCTCGTGGGGCTGATGGACCGTTATCTCAGAGGTCTTCTCGACCCGTTCGTGACCCTGCTCGAAGTCCATAAGCTGATGTATTTCATGAAGGTCAGCGGAGAACCAGCTATGGACAAGCTTCGGGTGGTGAAGGGTCTTTACGGTCCCTACGCGGAGAATCTGACCCACGTGCTTCGCGAGATTGAGGGGTATTTCATCTCGGGCCACCGCGACGGCGGCGACCGGCCGAACAAACAACTCGAGCTGGTGCCGGGCGCAGTCGCCGATGCCAACGCGGTCCTGGAGAACCATCCCGACACACGCGGCCGATTTGACCGCGTAGCTGATCTGGTCGCAGGCTTCGAGTCGTCTTTTGGCCTCGAGCTTCTATCAACGGTGCATTGGGTGACTACGGAGGAATCTGCCTGCAACCTTGACGACCTGATCTCGCGCGTCTACGGCTGGAATGATCGCAAGAAGCAATTCTCGGCCCGCCAGATCAAGTTGGCCGCCGATGTGCTCGCGAAGAAGAGCTGGATCGAACCCGTGGCTCTTCCCGCTGACGCATGACCACCGACACTTCCGAACGCGCCCTTGAACGCCTCATCTGCACGACGCTCACGGGCGCTATCCCTGCGATTCTACCTCCGTGGACACGGTAGCCGAACCGGGCGCCGCATACGGTGGAGTTGGCTGGAGTTGCGGGGACGCCCGCGAGCACTGCGTTGATCTGACTCGGCGCTCTGCGTTCTTGCGCGCTAACCAGCCTGAGGGAAACGTCGTTCGGGCTTACGTACGGGCAAGGTCATCTTAGGCACTGTCAACGGGGAAGCGTTTTCAGCCGCATGGCGCCGGCAACCCGTCACAATCCCATCGCGTTCCACACGACCCCCTCGTGCAAGGGGGCGCCCATCACGAGGATGAAAACGACGTAGACGAACGCCCACGTGACGGCGGTGATGGAGAGGGTGATGAGCCAACGCTCGGAGGTGCGCAGGCGCATGAACAGGATCATGAAGAGGGGGATGGCGGCGAGGTAGCCGATGAAATAGATCAACGCCACGAGGAGCAAGAGCCACGAGGCGAAGCTGAGCTCGCGGCGGAAGACACTGCCGGATGAGCGGCTGTCCGCGGCGGGTTCGGCGGCGCGCCCAGCATCGATGCCGAAGAGATCGTATTCCTGGAAAAAGCTGAAACGGCGGCCGACCGCGGGGATGGCGTCGATCAGAAACTGGAAAAGGGTCAGCAGCAGGGTGGGGACGGCGATGATGAGCGGCACCAAGCGGGCGCGCGGCTGGTAGCCCAGGGCCAGGACAAGAAAGCCGAGCACGACGACGAAGACGCCAAGGGTAAACAGGGTGCGGTCGTTGAACTTCACGGGTGCTCCTGCCGGATGGCTTCGACTTCGCGCGGCGCAGTCCAGGGACGCCGGTCGTGTGGACGCGCCGGCGGTCAGCCTTCGCTCTGTCCCAAGTGCATGGACAGGCCGCCCTGCCGGATGTGGACCTGCCGGAGTTCGCGGGCGCCGGCGAGTTGCTTGAGCAGCGCGGAAACCGGACGGCCGGCGTCAAGGAATGCCCTGGGGGCGCCAGCGCGCAACATGGCGTCGACCGAGTCCGCGCCGGCGATGACCCGGAGCACCATTTCCTCATCCGAGACGCCCGGGCCGCCGAACCGTTGCCGCACCTCGTCCAGCGTGGGCTCGGGCCGGACCCAGGAACTCCACTCCCGCGCCCGCGGGCGACTCAGGATCCTGTCCTTGACCTCCGGGTCCATGAGACGCGCGCCCTCCTCTCCCCAATGCCCCAGCGCGTACTGGATGCTCTGGTCGGTGACCTCCTTGTAGCGCTCACCCACCATGACGTTGACCGCCGCCTGAGTACCGACGAACTGGGCCAGCGGCGTGACCATGATGGGGTGGCCGAATTCCTCGCGCACACGGCCGGCTTCCTCCAGGGTCTCTTCCAGCCGGTCGCCCATGCCCACGGCGCCGAGTTGGTAACGCAGGTTGGAAATCATGCCGCCGGGCACTTGGTGGCGGTACTGGGCGTGATCGTACTCCCGCGGTGAGCCGGACGGGAAGCCCTCCCGGCGCGCCACGCGGGTGAAGTGTTCCTCCACGGGTTTCACCGCCTCCAAGTCCACCCGGGGCGTCAATCCCATGGCCTGGGCGTTGGCCGCCACGTTGAAGATGGAAGGTTGGGCGGAGCCGTTGGCCAGGGGAGGTATGGAGGTGTGCAGCGTCTTTATGCCGAGTTTCAGGGCTTCGACGTAGTTCAAGGGCGCGAGACCGTTGTTGCAGTGGGCGTGGAACTCCAGCGGGATGTCGCCGGCATTGGCCATGACCAATTGGAGCATCTCGCGGGTGCGGTCCGGCGTCAGCAACCCGCCGACGTCCTTGAAGCAGATCCGGTACGGCCGCAGCGCCGCCAGCTCCCGCACCTTGCGTTCGTAGTACTCGTTGGTGTGCTTGGGGGAAACCGAGTAGATGACGTTGGCCACCACCTCCATGCCCATCCTGCCCAAGGTCTCGATCTCCCTGGCCAGCACGGCGTAGTCGTTCCACGGGTTGGACGAGCGCGTGAGGGTGATGCCGTGGGCAATGACGCGCTCCAGCACGAGCCGGATCACGCACGCGGGGATGGGCTCGAACCCCGAGCCAAGGCCGCCGTGGTAGCGCAGCCGCGTCCTGGAAAACTCCCGGACCCCCAGCCGCACCCAGTCCCAAGGGTTCTCCTTGAGCTCGCGCACCTGCTTGATGATGCTCGCAAAGCCGAAGAACTCCATGGACTCGAAGCCGCAGCGGTCCAACTGCCGGGCGGCGCCCAGCATGTGACCAATGCGCATGCGCAGCGCCCACAGGCTCAAATGCCCGTCCCTCAGGGTGGTGTCGATGAATCGTATCTCGCTCATGTCCCCTCCGGCGAGTCCTCATGGTACCGAAGGCCATCCGTCAAAACCAGTCCATCCGGCCACGGCGCGACTTCGGCAATCTCCCCGGTTTCTGGCTCGCACTCCAGAGCCAGCACGACATCGCGCCGGTCGAGCGGGATCGCGGGGCGAAGATCGACAACCCGGTGAGGCCGGCGGCCTCCACACTGACCGCGGAGTGAGCGCTGATAAGGGCGTTCGGCGAACGGTGGAGGACCTTGTGTTTCGCCGTGATCCGGTCGCACGGCCAAGCCCGATCTGATACCATGGCGCCACTTTTGGATGCGCATGGAAACCCCGCGGAGCGCGGGAAAGGAGATGCCGATGGCTGATCGAGTGACACTGGAGGTCTTCTCCGACTTCGTCTGACCGTGGTGCTATCTCAGTACCGGGCGTATTGAGAAACTCAGGCACAATTACGATCTCGACGTCGTCTACACTCAGTTCCCGCTGCACCCCGAAACTCCCACCGAAGGCAAGCCGCGCAACATGAGCGGTCCCAGCCGGGTGGATGCCATGCTCGCGCGCGAGGGCCTGCCGTTCACGGAGCGGAAGTTCAGCTACAACAGCCGGCTGGCCCAGGAACTGGCGAAATGGGCCAAGCGCGAGGGCCGGGAAGACGCCTTCAACGACGCGGTGTTCCGCGCCTACTTCGTCGACGCGGCGAACATCGGGGAGCCGGAGGCCCTGCTCCGACTGGTGGAAGAGGCGGGCCTGCCGGTGGAGGAAGCGCGCCGGGTCCTGTCCGACCGGACCTTCCAGCAGGAGGTCAACGACGACTGGCAGCGCTGCCATTCCCTGGGCGTACGCGGGGTGCCCACGTACCTGTCGGAGGGCTTGGCCATCGTCGGCGCCGAACCGTACGACAGGCTGGAACGGCTCGTCACCGAAGCCGGCGCCACCCGCTTGACGGATTCCGTGGACGCTTGACCCGGGCGCGCCCGGCGCCGGGGTACGCGCGGCGTCGGACCTGGGAGCTTGCGCCGCCGGTGGCCGTGACGTCGGCGGAGTACGCCCCGATCCGGGGTCGGAACTTGGACTATATCCACACAAATGGTTGATTTAACGATATTTTCATCGTAGAGGACAGGCCGTGGCACCGGTTATTCCGAAGATCGATTTCGGCCCGTTCCTCAGCAGTGACGCGGCCGCGCGGCGCCGGGTCGCGGAAGAAGTCCGCGCGGCGTGCAGCAGGTACGGCTTTTTCAATGTCGTCAACCTGCCGCTGCCCGCCGGGCTGATCCAGCGCGTCTCCGCCAAGGCCAGGGAATTCTTCGCCTTGCCCGCGGAAGTCAAGCAAGCCATCGGCCGGTCCGACCTGGACGTCATATCGGGATATGTCGGCGTCGCCATCGAACACCTCGATTCGCAACGGCCGGGGGACCTCAAGGAGTCCTTCAGCCTGAACCGGGCCAGCCTCGAGTTCCTGGACCGCTGGCACATTCCGGTGGACGGTTTCCGGCAGACCGTGCTGGAGCTACACGAAGCCGGCGCCCGCGCGTGCGCCACGCTGGTCCGGGCCATGGCGCTCTCCCTGGACGCGCCCGAGGACTTCTTCGACGACAAGCACGCGCCCCACGCGAGCACCGTGCGGTTCTTTCACTACCCACCGCTGATACAGCCCGCCGGAGACGGCCAACTGCGCGCCGGAACCCACACGGACTACGGCACGGTGACGCTGGTCTTCCAGGACGAAGTGGAAGGTCTGGAGGCGCTGGTGGACGGCCGCTGGGTGACGGTCCCGGTGGCGCCCGGCGCCGTCACGGTCAACGTGGCGGACCTGCTGTCACGCTGGAGCAACGGCATCTTCCGCTCACCCGAGCACCGGGTGGCCCTGCCCGCCGCGAACATGGCGCAGTCCCGGTACTCCACCGTTTTCTTCTACAATCCCAACAGCGCGGCTACGGTCCGGTGTCTCGATTCCTGTTGCAACCCCGGGCGTCCAGCGCAGTATCCGCCCATCGCCGCCGGCGAATTCCTCCGGCAGCGCCGCGCCGCCCAGTATCGCTGAAGCCCGTGTGTCGACCGTGGTTGGCTGGCGGTGCAGTCACGGACGGGTTTGCAACCCTCCTGTACATTCCATTCCGCTCGCGCGCCGGCAACAAGGAGTACGGTGGTTCTAACCGCGGGATGCCAAGTTGCGCTCCAGGAACGCCAGGAGCACGGGCGCGACGGTGACGTTGGGCTCCTGATCCACCCGGCGGCGGTCGGGCTCGCCCGGCAGGTAGGTGAACCACGAGTGACCGGCGTCGGGAACGAACAAGGTCTCGACCTCGGCGCCGGCGGCGCGCAGCGCGGCGATGAAGCGTTCGGACTGGTTGTGGTGGACGATGGGATCCTGCGCGCCGTGGATGACGAGGTAGGGGACTCCAGGCGGCGCTCCCTCGGTCTCGACCCTTTGAAGCGGTGAGAACCGGCGGTAGTCATCCGGCGCTTGGGCAGGCGTCTTGCCCATGAGCCGGCCCACCGGGTCGTCCTTGCGCTTTTGGGTGACCTTCCACCAGTCCAGCAGATCGTAGATACCGTAGACCCCCACCACAGCTCGCAGGTGCGGCCGGACCCAGTCGTCCAGGGAAAGGAGCGCCGCCATGTGACCGCCCGCTGAGTCGCCCACGAGGCCCAGCCGCATGGGGTCCACGCGCAACCCCGGGGCCTCCTCCAGAAGCCAGCACAGTGCCCGGCGGATGTCCTCGTGGACGCCCGGCCACGACGGCGAAACGTTCTTCGACAACCGGTATTCCACCGCCACCAGGGCGTAACCGCGGGCCGCGAGCCACGGCCCCCACTCCTGATACTGGCGCCGGCTCCCGTGCGCCCAGGCGCCGCCGTGGAAACACAGCAACGCGGCGTGGGGCCCCGGCCCGGTGGGCAGATACACGTCGTTGCAAAGCTTGCCGTCGGGGCCTCCCCCGTACGGAACGTCGAGCCGTATTTCCACCTGTGTGCTCATCTCTCGCTCCACGCCGGCAACCTGTCGATCTGTCAACGATCCAGGAATTCTTTCCATTGCCACTTGGACGATGGCGTCTCGCCCCAATGGATCCGAGTCACCCCACAGCAAGGCAGGTGGCCCCTGTTTCTACCTCTCGCTACGCTTCGATGGACCCCAACCGCTGCCAGGAGCTTGCGTCGCAGGAATTCACGGCTGCAAATCCGCTCTCATCCGTCCCTTCGGCCCCTCGATTGAGGAGAATATCAAGTCAGTTTTGACGAAATCGAGCGGCCGAAGGGACGGCGATGGCGAATTTTCGCTTTCGCGTATTCCTACGGCGCAAGCTCCTCGCGGGAATGACCGGCATGCTCGCCCAACAGAAACCGCCGGATGGCTTCCGCGCAAGCCTCCGGCGCTTCCTCGGCGATGAAGTGGCCGCAGTCCAAGGCCGCCTCGGACACGTCATCGGCCCACCGTTCCCAGACCGGGCGGAGTGGCTTGGGCCGGCGTGGCGACCCGCGCAACACCAGCACCGGGCATGCGAGTTTCTTCCCCGCCTGCCGATCCTGCCGATCATGCTCAAAGTCCAGCGTTGCGCCGGCCCGGTAGTCTTCCGCCATGGCCTGCCGCACGCCGGGTCGCCGGAACGCGGCCTTGTACGCTTCCACCGCCGCCGGTTCCAACACGCCCGGTCGCCCGGCCCAACGATCCAGCAGATGCATGATGAAGAAATCCGGGTCCGCGCCCATCAAACGTTCCGGCAAGGGTGCGGGTTGAGCCAGGAAGGACCAATGGAAACGCCGGATGGAGACGTTCATGTCCGTGGCTTCCCAGGAGTCGAGCGTCGGCACGGTGTCCAGGCTCACGAAGTGGGTGACCCCCTCGGGACTGTCGAGCGCGAGCCGATAGCCGACTCTGGCGCCCCGGTCATGCGCCACGACGCCAAACCGCTCATGCCCAAGCGCCGCCATGACGTGAACCATGTCCCGGGCCATCTCGCGCTTGGAGTAGTGGGTGTGCCGGGGGTCGGGCGCGGGTCCCCGGCTCTCTCCGTAACCGCGAAGATCCGGGAGAACCAACGTGAACTCATTCATCAGCAATGGCGCCAGCCGATGCCATTGCACATGGGTCTGCGGGAATCCATGCAACAGCAGGAGCGGCCTGCCCCGGCCGCCGGCGCGGCAATGGATCGTGGCGTTCTCACAGCGAATATCGTGTGTCGCGAATCCCTCGAACATGGTCCTCCCTCGCCCCGGGAGCCTGCCGGGTTCATCAATAGACCGATAAGAGGCGGGGGAACGGGTCCATTTCCCTGCCCCTCGCCACGGTTCGAGCAAACCCGCAGCCTCCGGGTCCGTTGCCGGCAAGGGCCTGAAAAAGCCAAACCCACGCGGCACACGCCCTCGAAAGGCACGCCGCCCACGCGGGAGCCATGCTACCCGCTTCGCCCGACTTTCCCAAGCCGCTCAAGTCCGGCTATACTTGCGCCTCGTGCGGACGCCACGCATGAACACGCCTGAAGAGCGATGACCCACGGCAGCCGGACCCAGCATTCTGAACCATGACGACACATTCCGTAGTACTCATTCCCGGGGACGGCATCGGCCCCGAAATCACCGCGGCGGTGCGCCGCGTATTCGAAACGGCCCAGGCGCCCATCCAATGGGTTGAACGCCAGGCCGGCGTGACCGCTCTGGAGACCGGGCCGGACGTGCTCCCGGAGTCCACCACGGAGGCCATCGAGCACCATGGCATCGCCCTCAAGGGACCGTGCACCACTCCCGTGGGCGAGGGCTTCACCTCGGTCAACGTGCAGTTGCGCCAACGGCTCAACCTGTACGCTGCCGTGCGCCCGGTGCGTTCACTGGCCGGGGTGCCGACGCGCTTCGACGACGTGGACCTCATCATCGTGCGCGAAAACACCGAAGGACTCTACAGCGGCGTCGAGAACCAGGTGACCGACGACGTGGTCATGAGCATGAAGGTGGCGACCAAGAGCGCCAGCCTGCGCATCGCCCATTGGGCGTTCCGCTTCGCCACGCGGCGCCAGCGCCGCAAGATCACGGTATTCCACAAGGCCAACATCATGAAGGTCACCGACGGCCTCTTCCTGCAATGCGCCCGCCGCATCCACCAGCACGAGTACCCGAACATCGAGTACGAGGAGGCCATTATCGACGCGGGCTGCATGAAGCTCGTGCAGGATCCCAGCCGCTTCGACGTGCTGCTGCTCGAAAACCTCTACGGCGACGTCATCAGCGACCTGTGCGCCGGCCTGGTGGGCGGACTCGGCGTCGTTCCCGGGGCCAATTTCGGTGAGGACCGGGCCGTGTTCGAAGCGGTGCATGGCTCGGCGCCGGACATCGCCGGCACGGGCGTGGCCAATCCCCTGGCGATGCTCATGTCCGCGGTGATGATGCTCAACCACTTGGCGGACACACGCGAGGACGAAAACTGCCGCCGGGCCGCCCAACGCATCCAGGCCGCCTACGACGCGGCCCTCCACCAGGGTTGCAAGACCCGGGACCTGGGCGGAGACCTGGAAACCGAGGCATTCGCGGATGCGATCATAGCGCGCCTGCCGGACTGATCCTTCGGGGTTCCGTGCCGCTTGACATGAAGCCCGCCAGAGGGATAATGCGCAATTGGGGTCAGATCTTGTACACCGGGGAGGGCCATGGCACGGCCTTTACGGATCGAGTATCCGCACGCGCACTATCACGTCACCTGTCGCGGCAACAACCGCGGAAGGATCTTCGCGGACGACGACGACCGTCAGGCTTTTCTCGAACGGTTGCGGAAATCGCTGGAGATCTATGATGTCCGGTTGCATGCCTACGTGCTGATGCGCAACCACTTCCATCTGATGGTGGAAACCCCCGGGGCCAACCTGTCCGACTTCATGCGGCACTTCAGCGTCGCGTACACGTCCTTCTTCAACCGGCGCCACCGGCGCGCGGGCAACCTCTACCAGGGCCGCTTCAAGGCGATCCTGTTCCAGCCCGACGCATACCTGCTCACGCTGAGCCGGTACGTGCACATGAATCCGGTACGCGTGCTCCGCCCGCGGCCGTCGATTCCCGAGCAGGTCCGGCAACTGTGGCTGTATCGCTGGACCAGCCTGGGCGGGTACGTGTCGGCGCGGCGCCGGCAGTCGTGGGTGCACTACGATGCGGTGCTCGCCGCAGTGGGGGAATCACGGCAGCGCTACGGCCGGTTCGTGCAGGACGGCTTGGAGCAGCGCGTGCCGGCTCCGTGGAAGGCCGTGCGCGGGCAAGTGGTCCTGGGAGACGACCGCTTCTGGGACGCCGCCCGGAGACTGTCGGCGGACGCAGCCGGGGCGGGTCCGGAAACCCCGGCGCCGCAACGCGCGCGGCGAGTTTCCCCCGCCCGGATTACCGCCGCGGTGGCGGCCTACTTCCAACTGCCGCCAGCGCGGTTGCAACGAAAGCGGGGCCGCTGTCGCGACCCGCGCGGCCTGTTGATGGAACTCATGCACCGTCATGCCGGCATGACCCAGCAAGCCATCGGCGCGCAACTGGGCGGGCTCGACTACACCGCCGTGAGCCACGAACGGAAGCGCGTCCGCGAGCGCATGGCCGCGGACCCCACGCTGGCCAGGGACTGGGGCGCGATCCTGTCACGCCTGGAAGCCATCGACGCCCCCTGACCTCACGGGCATGAAAGCAAGAACCCCATCGCGAATTCCGGCGGCACAAGCTCCCAAGCGGTTTCGCTACAGTGCCGGCATCACCTCGCGCGCGAACAGGTCGAGGGATGACGCGGACGCCTGGCGGGAGATGCCGGGGACGGAAAAGCGGCAGATGAGGTGGGTGAGCCCCAGTTCCTGCCGGAAGCGCGTGATCTCCCGCGCGCAGGTTTCGGGATCGCCCAGGATGATCCGGTCCTTGGCGAGGCGTTGGATGGTGAGGTCTCCGGGGGGCCGCTTGATCACCGGATGGGGCCAGCGGAAGTACATGTTCTCGTAGGCCTGGATGAAGGATTCACCGGCGGCCGCCAGCGCCTGCTCGGTGGTGTCGGCGACGAATACATAGCGGAACGCAGCGATCTCTCCGGGCGTCTTGCCCAGGTCGGAGCACGCTTGACGATAGGCCTGGGCGCACGACGACAACTCCGAAAGAGCGGCGGACGGACCGGCCAGCCAGGCGTCGCCGAGGCGGGCGGCGCGCTGGATGGCGGGGGCGGTCCAGGCGCCGAACCAGATGGGCGGCGGCTGCTGCACCGGCCGCGGCCCCACCGTGGCGTCCTCCACGTGAAAGTGCCGCCCGTGATGCGTGACGTGGGTCTCGGTCCAGAGTTGCCGAAGCAGCGCGGCCCCCTCGTCCAACCGGCTGCCGCGCTGCTTCACGGACAGGCCGAAGGCGGCGAACTCCTCGGGAGCGTAGCCCGCCCCCACTCCAAGGATCAGGCGGCCGCCGGAAATCATGTCCACCATGGCGCCTTCCTCCGCCACGCACATGGGGTGGTAAAGCGGCAACAGCAGCACCCCGGTGCCCAACGCCACGCGGCGGGTGCGCGCGGCAATGGCGGCGAGCCCCAGGAGCGGGGCCGGATAGAGCACCGGGTTGTTGTGATGTTCCCCGAGCCATACGGAATGGAACCCCGCCTCTTCCGCGCGCTCGCACTCTTCGATGGTTTCCGCGAAGCTGTCGGTGCCCTGCAACGGGCTCAATCCCAGATTCATTGTCGCTCCCGTTTCCTGAACCACGTTCATGATCCTGCGTTCCCTGCCCGTGCCGTCCGCCGATCAAGGGCGGCAAAGGCCGCCGACGCGCTCGACACGAACGCCCGCACCCGCGCGGGGTCCTTGCGGCCGGCGGCGTCCTCGACACCGGTGTGAACGTCGACTCCCGCGGGTCGGACGGCTTCGATGGCCCGGGCCACGTTCTCCGGGGTCAATCCACCCGCCAGTATGACAGGCCGCGGGCTCAGTTCCACCAGCCGGCGGCTCACGCTCCAGTCGTGTGGTTTGCCGGTGGCCCCGGACGCGCCGCTGGCCGGGTCGAAAGTGTCGGTGATGAAACCGTCCACGTGCGCCGCCAACACCCGTATCCCTTCCTCCAACTCCGCCAGGTTGCCTTCCCGGACGACCAGACTCTTCACCACCTGGAGGCCCGGGCACAGCGTCCGGAGCCGCCGCACCGGCTCCGGACCCGTGTCGCCGTGCAGTTGAACGCCGGCGCAGGCAAGCCGCCGGCACATGGCGGCCACCACGCGCGGTTCGCGACGGTAGGTGATCAGCCAGGCTTGAGGACCGATGCGGAGCCGTTGGATGACCTCGGCCGCCACGGCTTCCGGCAGATCCTCCTCATGCACGTCCAGGCCGATGGGGAAGCCGAGCCGGTGGACGCCGCTCGTCACGAGCATCCGCGCCTCGGCCTCGTTCCGGATTCCGGCGATCTGAATGATGGGCCGCAGCATGGCTGGGTCGTATTCGTACCTCGAATCGGCTGGCAGGCATAGTGAGCGCCCGCAGGCGACGAGTACGAGTACTTCCCAATGTTGCCAAGTATCTCATGACCCGGCCCGGCGAGGGCGCGCGGAACCGATGCAAGACAAGGCCGGCGACTCGCGAACCCGTCCGGACCCACTCACGGCGCCAACCCCAGGTTGACCGGCGTCACCACGGAGCGGAGCGTGTGGGTGCGGTAGCCTCCGTTGGCAGGGTAGCGCGGGTCCCGTTTGGCGGTGCGCGTGGTGATGGCGATCCTCAGTCGCCGTATGGCGGAGTTCGTGGTGGTGCGATTGCCGGCGGCGTCGAAGTATTCCACGGTGAATCCTTGCACATCCTCCACGACAGGTTGCCCGCCGCCGCCTCCGGTAGCGCGGCGCAGAATCATTTGCGCGGCGTCGTGGTAATACGCGACGCGTTCGTTGGAATCCGAAAGGTCGCCGTCGCCGTTGTGGTCCACCGCGATGCGCAATCGCACCGGATCGTAGACGATGCCCGCGAAACCCGCGCCCGCCGGATCGTAACCGGCCTTGCGCGCCTCCCGGAGCACCATCGTCATGGCCGCGCGGGCGTTCTGATGCATGGCGGTGACCTGTTCCTGAAGGTCGTGGGTGGTGAGCTGACCGGTGAAGCTCGCGATCACGGCAGCCAGGAGTATTCCCTGGATCGCCAGCACCACCAGAAGCTCGATCAGCGTGAAGCCTCGGGCTGCCGGGCAACGGCCGCGCGCCCGCCTGGATTGCCGGAAGCGGCGCCGGCCTGAGTCGGGAAGCAGACTCAGACGCATCACGGACTCAAACAGACGCATCACCGACTCAGAATGGTCCGGAGGACCACAGAACGCCCGTCCCGATTCCAGAAGACGGTCACCGTGACGGTGCTCAAGCCGCTTTCGGGGGTGTCCCGCAGAACCCCGGTGACCCGCTTGAAACCGGGGTAGTCGGGCACGGAACCGTAGTCCTCCGTGGCCGGGACGACGGCGCCTCCCACACCCTTGAGACTCTCGATGCGCTCCTGGGCGAGGAACGTGGCGACGCCGTGGTCGCGGCTCCGGAGATTTCCCTGAATCACTCCGATGGCGAGCCGGCCGAGGCCAAGGAGCGCCGTCGAAAGGATCAGCATCGCCACAAGCAGCTCGATCATGGAAAAGCCCTGCGACCGGGCGAGCGGCGAACGCGGTCTTGCCATGGCGTCTCCCGTCACTGGATGCGCACCCGTCCCGCGATGCTGATGCTCACGCGTTTGGTGCCCGCAGGGTTGGTGAGCGTGACCGTTGCCAGATGGCTGGCCGTGCCGCGCGGGCTGAACACCGGGTTGTTGTTGGAGCGGACCACCACGTCCCGGTAGTCCGCATGGAGGTCCCGCGTGAACGTCCACTCACCGGGGTCCACGGCGCCGTCGTTGTCCGCGTCGTCGAGGATGCGGTACTCGTGATCGTTGAGGAAGAAGATCCGGTAGCGGTTGTTGCGCTGGATCGCCTTCATGCGCGCCCACATGAGATCTCCGGTGACCTGGCGCGCGGCGCCGTGGAGACGGTGACGCGGCATCACCTTCAGGTAACCCGGCACCGCAATGGCCAGCATGATGCCGGCGAGGGCCAGGGTGATCATCTGACCCAGGAGAGAAAATCCTTCGGTTCGACCGCAAGCGATGCGCATGTCCAGCGTTCCTCGATGGCTCAGTAGAGGCAGAGCATCGCCCCCAGGCACAGGAATGGCGCGAACGGCAAGGGAGTTCGCAACGAAACGTCTTTCCTGACGCACACCAGACCGATGCCGCACAGGGAGCCCGCCAGAGCGCTCACGGCAAGAATGCCCGGCACCCGTTCCCAGCCGGCGAAGGAACCGATCATTGCCAGCAGCTTGACATCGCCGCCGCCGAGGCCGTCCCGGCCCGTGGCGGCGCGGTAACCCGCGGCCGTGGCCAGCAGCACGCCGCCGCCGCACAATGCCCCCAGGAGCGAGCCGCCGGGGGAGGGAAAGTCCTCAAGGGAGAGGGCTGGCGCGCACCACGACAACGCGAACCCCGCGGCCATGCCGTAAACACTGATGGCGTCCGGAATGAGTCCGGTCTCGAGATCGGCCACAGCCGCCACCGCCAGGGCGCACGCGAACGACAGGTGAACGCCCAGACGTGGACCCGCGCCGAACCGGCGGTAGCTCGCCAGCGCCGTCACCGCCGCGCCCAGCTCCACGAGAAAGTAACGAGCCGGGATACGGACGCCGCAGAACGCACATCGCGCGCGCAGCAGCAGGTAGCTGATCAGCGGCAGGTTCGTCCAGAATGGAAGCGGCTCCTCGCACGCGCGGCAGTGGGACGCCGGGACGAGGATGGACTCGCCTGCCGGGAGGCGGGTGATGCAGACGTTCAGGAAACTCCCGAGACAGGAGCCCAACGCCAGCAGCAGCAACGCTGCAAATGGTTCCGGTGGTGACAGTGCGCCCATGGCCGTCGAACCCTCCCAAAGGGAACCATCGGCAACGGGCCAGCCTCCTTTAGCGTGGCGGGTTCAGAAAATCCCCACCCCCGGCCTTCGCTTCCAGCCACCTCCGAATGAGCGGGAAGACCTCGTCCCCGGCCTTGCGGCCCAGAATCAGGTCGAAGTGACCGTAGCTCACGTCCTCCACCGGGTCCGGCCAGAAGATCATCAGGTCCCGGTCCTCCGAACCCAACTCCCGGTAGACCTGTTGGAGGGCCTCGGGCGGGGCAATGGCGTCGGCGCCTCCACCCACCAGGAGGACCGGCAGGGTGATCGCCGGCAACATCTCCCGGTAGCTCGTCTGGCCGTCGGCGCTGACGAATTCGTCGCGCTCCACCGCGGTGACGATCTGATCCAGAACACCCGGATTCACCGCCGTGAGGCCGTTGTCCAGCAACTCCTGCCGGACCGACTGCGCCATGTTCCTGCGGTTGTAGAACGCGTCCTCGAACCAGGGCATGATGAACAACAAACGGTTCAGCCCGGACGAGTTCATGTGAAGCAGCGTGGTGCGCAAAAGCGGCACCCGGTCGAGCCTGAGCAGAGCGTCGAGCCCGTCCTGACCCGGACTGTCGAACGTCATGGGCGCGGCAATGCTGACGATTCCGGCCACCCCGTGCTCCGGGGTACGGCCAACGTGGGCCAGCGCCAGGGCCCCTCCAAGCTCGTAACCCACCACGAGGACCTTCTCAGCGCCGGACTGCCTGCGCACGTGTCCGATGACCGCGGGAAGGTCGGATTTCAACATGTCGTCGAGATTCCAGGGCTTCTTCCCCCAGCCCAAGGGGTTGAGGCTCTGGCCGGTGCCGCGCAGCGACAGATTCCAGACGTCGAAACCCGCCTCCGCGAGATACTCCGCCAGGCTGGCGCGCCCGAAGTCGAGAAAGGTGCTGTTCACGAGAAGCCCATGGATCAGAATCACGGGAAGCGGACGCGGCTCCCGCTTGTGGAGCCGAAACCGTTTGAGGGACAACTCGAACTTCTCCTCGGTGACCACCCACTGGCGCTCGGAAGAGACGAACGGGTCGTCAAGCGAAGCCGCGGCCAGCGGCGCGGGCGAAAGAAAGAGGAAGGCAGCCAGGAAGCCGGCACAGCCGAACCCCATTCGGTACTGGGTACGCATGATGGAATGTCGGTTACACGCAACCTCACCGTCGCACAAGTTCGAGAGCGGACGAGGTATCCACGCAACGCCGGACGTGACCGTTCAGCAGGATCGCGCCGGTGTTTTCGGGGTGCGGGCCTCCGACATCCTCGACATGGACACGCGACGTAAAAGGGGCGCGGAGTTCAGTTCAAGCGGCTGCCGGGTGTGGTTGCCCACGGCGCCCGCGATCATATAAAGACCTGGGCATATGGACCTGAGCGAAGGGTTCGGAACGGCTTCCGGGCGCCATTCCCCCGACCGCACCCCACACGCACACCAAGGAGGAACTCGCACCATGCGCGCAAGCACCGAAAGGAAGACGAAACGCTGGCAGGAGCAACGCTGGGTCCTGGATCAGGTCATCAAGGTGAGCGGCCTCGACTTCGACCAGGGCCGGTCGCCCAAGATGCTGCGGAACTGCGGCCCGGGCATTGCCGGAGAGCTCCGCGGCATCAGCCAACGGGTGCAGAAGTTCACGGACTTCCCGCGGGAGTTCTCCCGCGCCGCGGAGAGCCGGGAACGGAGGGGACGGGCGGCCGAGGCGCTGGGGCACACGGTGGAGGCGCGCGAACACTACTACGTGGCGGCCACCTACTACACCGCGGCCCAGTGGGGCATCTTCGAGGACGGCAATCCCAAGCGCATGGCGTGGGCGGAGAGCAAGCGCGACTGCTACGACCGCTACATCCGGTTCGCCGACCACCCCATCGAGCGGGTGGACCTGCCGGTGCCGGGCGGTGAGATGGCGGCGCTGCTGCACCTGCCACACAAGCCGGCGCCCGGCGAGCGCCTGCCGTGCATCCTCTACCAGCCGGGCATGGACGGCGTGAAGGAGGACAACCCGCTCATGGGCGACCCCCTGCTGGACCGGGGCCTGGCGATCCTTTCCATCGACGGCCCCGGGCAGGGCGAGACCCGCGAGCGCGGCATCACCTGCACCGCGTCCAACTGCGAGGACGGCGCCCGGGCGGCCTACGCCTGGCTCAAGACCCGCCCGGAGATCGACAGCGAGCGCATGGCCGTGTTCGGCTCCAGCATGGGTTCCTACTGGGGCACGCGCATGGCCGCGGCCGAGCCCGGCTTCAAGGCGTGCGCGGTGGCCGGCGTGTGCATGGAGCCGAGCCAGTACACCATCTTCAACACCGCCGCGCCGAGCTTCAAGCTCAACTACATGTACATGTCCGGCTACGACAACGAGGCCGAGTTCGACGAGTTCTGCAAGACCCTCACCCTGGAGGGCGTGGCAGCGAAGATCCGCTGCCCGTACATGGTGGTGGCGGGGGAGGACGACGAGCTCTGTCCCATCGAGTTCGTCTACGAGGTCATGGACGAGGCCACCTGCCCCAAGGTCCTGCGCGTCTACGAGGGCGAGCGCCACTCCATCCGCAACCCGGCGGCGCGCACCATCATCGTCGACTGGCTCAAGGACTGCCTCGACGGCAAGCCGGTGACGTCCGAGAAAGTCTACGTGGAAATGAGCGGCAAGGAGACGCGGACGCCGTACTGACGCGTTCGGGTGGATTGGGGGAGTCACGCGCTGCGCCGCGGCCGGCGCGTGACGACCGACACAATGATGGCAATTGCCGAAATATCGACGGTTATTTCCGGCACCTCGTTCACGGCACACTGCCATAAGCAACCGTTGATTACACTATCGACCCGGACGCGTCAACTGCCTTCCAGGGTTCCTTGACAGGCCCTTTCCGACATGGTTCATTCTGCCTCAGCCTTCGACTGACGCAGATACGCTGAAACCGCCCCTTTGGGCCCCTTTGGTTACGACGCAGAATCCCGGCCCACCCCGCGGGCTGCAACAACTCCGCGGGCTGCAACATCAATTCATATACGAGGAGAGTTGGTCCCATGCAGATGTTCATTGCAGGCGAGTACACGGATACGGCAAGCGGCGACACCACGCCCGTCTACAACCCCGCCACCGGCGAGCTGGTGGACACGGTTCCCAAGGGTACGGCGGAGGATGTCAGGCGCGCCGTGACGGCGGCGGAAGAGGCGGCGGTGGAATGGGGCAAGTTCGCGCCGTCCAAGCGCGGAGAGTGCCTGTCCGAGGCCGCGCATCTCGTGCTGCAGAACGAAAAGGAACTGACCGAACTCCTCACCAGGGAGCAGGGCAAGGCGCACCGGGAGTCGGTGCTGGAGATCCGCCGCTTCGCGCACACCCTCGAACACTACGCGGGCATGGCCAAGACCCTGCGCGGCGGCTACGTCAAGCTGGCCGACGGGCGCTACGGCCTGATCATGCACAAGCCCATGGGCGTGGTGGGCTCCATCGTGCCGTGGAATTTCCCGGTGTCGCTCATGGGCAACAAGGTCGGTCCGGCGCTGCTCGCGGGCAACGCCATGGTCATCAAGCCGGCCAGCACCACGCCGCTCACCGCCACCCGCTGCGTCGCGCTGGTGCAGCAGGCCGGGCTTCCCACGGGCACCATCAACATGGTCACGGGTCCGGGCGGCACCGTGGGCGAAGAGATCCTGCGCCACCCCTCCATCCGCAAGGTGGGCTTCACCGGCGCCACCGACACCGGCAAGCGCATCATGGAAGTGGCCTCCCAGGAGGTCAAGCGGGTCACCCTGGAACTGGGCGGCAGCGATCCCATGATCGTGTGCGACGACGCCAACATCGACCGGGCGGTGAGCGCGGCCTCGGTGGGCCGTTTCTTCAATTGCGGCCAAGCGTGCCTGGCGGTGAAGCGCCTGTACCTCCAGGACAGGATCTACGACGAGTTCGTCGAGAAGCTGGTGGGGAAAGTCCGGAAGCTACGGGTGGGCAACGGCCTCGCCAAGGGCATCATGCTCGGCCCCCTGCACACCAAGGGACAACGCGAGGAAGTGGAAGAACAAGTGGCGGAGGCGGTGCAGCGCGGCGCCAAGGTGCTCATCGGCGGCGACCGCCCCAAGGGCGGCGACTTCGACAAGGGCAACTTCCTGAACCCGTCCATCGTGGTGGACGTGGACCCCGAAGCCAAGATGCTCACCGACGAGGTGTTCGGTCCGGCCCTGCCGGTGGTGCGGGTGAAGAACATCGAGGACGCGCTGACCCAGGCCAACAGCTCGATTTTCGGGCTCGGTTCCTCGGTATGGACCCAGGACATCGACAAGGCCATGTACGCGGCCGAGAAGCTCGATGCCGGCTACACCTGGGTCAATTCCGCGCAGATCATCTACGACGAGCTGCCCTTCGGCGGCGTCAAGCAGAGCGGCGTGGGCAAGGAGCACGGCAACGAGGCGGTGGAGCACTACAGCGAGGTCAAGTCCGTGGTGGTGGCCACCGAGCAGCGCTCGGAGATGGTGGGCGGCGAATAGCCGCACGGCGGGTTTCAACCGCCCACCCCGCGCCGGCGGCCGGCTCCGTCCGGTGCCGGTTCCGAACCGAGGGCCCCGGATCGACTCCGAACCGAGAATGGCATGAACGCTCCGCGATTGGATCTGCCCGACCCCTACAACGCGGCCACGACGTTCGTCGACGACAACATCGCCGCCGGGCGCGGCGGGCGCACCGCCATCCTCTACGAAGACCAGCGCTTCACCTACGCGCAGGTCCACGACGCGGTCAACCGGGCGGGCAACGCCTTCCGCGGCCTCGGCCTGGACACCGAGCAGCGCGTGCTGCTGGTGCTGCCGGACAGCCCACAATTCGCCTTTGCCTTCTTCGGCGCCATCAAGATCGGCGCCGTCCCCATTCCGGTCAACCCCTGGATGCACGCCGCCGACTACGAGTACCTGCTGAACGACAGCCGCGCGCGCATCGTAGTGGTGCACGAGTCGGCGCTGCCCGAAATCGAGGCCATCGACGCACGGCCACGTTATCTGAAGCATGTGGTGGTGGTGGGCAGGCCGCGCGGCGACGCCGCGGGCTGGGACGCGCTCATGGACGGGCAGTCGGCGGAACTCCAGGCCGAACCCACCGGACGCGACGACGTGGTCATGTGGAACTACACCTCCGGGAGCACGGGCAACCCCAAGGGCGCGGTCCACCTCCAGCACGACATGATCACCATCACGGACCTGTTCGTGAAACCCGTGCTGGGCATGACCGAAGACGACGTCTGCTTCTCCGCCTCCAAGCTGTTCTTCTCATACGGGCTGGGGAACTCCCTGTACTTCCCCTTCCGCTTCGGCGCCGCCGGCGTGCTGTGGCCCGAGCGGCCCGACCCGGAAAAGATCCTCCAGACCATCGAGCGCTACCGCCCGACCTTCTTCTTCTCCGTGCCCACGCTCTACGCGCGCATGCTGCGGGTGGAGAAGGAATACGACTTGAGCTCGCTGAAAACCTGCCTGTCCTCCGGCGAGCCGCTGCCGCCCGCGCTGTTCCACCAATGGCGCGACAAGGTGGGCGTGGAACTGCTGGACGTGGTGGGCTCCACCGAGGCCACCCACGACTTCCTCGCCAACCGGCCGGGTCGGGCCAAGGCCGGCAGCAGCGGCGAGGTGACGCCGGCATTCGTGGCCAAGGTGGTGGACGACGACGGACGCGAGGTCCCCAACGGCGAGGTGGGCAACCTGTATGTGGCCGGCGACGCCACCGCGCCGTACTACTGGAACAAGCACGAACAGACCCAGCGCACCATGCAGGGCGAGTGGCTCCGCACCGGCGACACCTACTATCGCGACGATGACGGCTACTTCTGGTACTGCGGCCGTTCCGACGACATGCTCAAGGTGGGCGGCTTGTGGGTTTCGCCCATCGAGGTGGAAAATGCACTGATCGAGCACCCGGCGGTGCTTGAGGCCGCGGTCACCGGCGAGGCCGACGCCGACGGCTTGGTCAAGCCCAAGGCCTACGTGATCCTCAACGCCGGACACCACGGCACCGACGAGCTGCGCCAAGCGTTGCAGGACTTCGTCAAGGGTAGCCTCGAGCCGTACAAATACCCGCGCTGGGTGGAATTCGTGGACGATCTGCCCAAGACCGTCACCGGCAAGATACAGCGGTTCCGCCTGAGGCAAGGGACCGGATGAGCGCCGAAGCAGGGGCGACAAGCGCGATGGGGTTTGGATGGGATGATTGCGACATTGGGGCAGGCTCCGTTCACGGCGCGGCTCGGGACGAATTTTCCTGTACGGAACAGGGGGTTTCATGGACGACTTGGTAGCGTTGCGGGACAAGGTGGCCATCTCGTGCAACATCCTGGCCATCGACGGACACTGGGACAACATCCTCGGGCACGTGTCGGCCCGGGTGCCGGGCGAAAACGCCATGCTGATGAAGCCCCACAGCTACGGGTTCGAGGAAATTCGCCCGTACCACATCATCAAGGTGGACTTCGACGGCAACAAGATCGAAGGGGACTTCGAGCGCCACTCCGAGGTGTTCATCCACACCGAGATCTACAAGGCGCGCCCGGACGTGAACTGCGTGATTCACAGCCATCCGCCCCACGCCACGGCCTTCGGTTCGTTGCGGCAGCGGCTTCGCCCGGTGGGTCACGAGGGCTCCATCTTCCATGACGGGCTGCCGCTGTTCGACCACACCACGGTCCTCATCCGCACCCCGGAGCTGGGCGTGAAGGTCGCCGAGAAGCTGGGAGCCTGCCGCGCCGTGCTGATGAAGAACCACGGCACCACCGTGGTGGCCGAGTCGGTGCCGACCGCCACCCTGTACGCCATCTTCCTGGAGAAAGCCTGCCGCATTCAGCTTCTGGCCAGCGCCGCCGGCGAGCCCACGTGGAGCAGCGACGAAGAGGCGCGTGAAAAGTACGACCAGATCTACACGCCGCACCGGCTCGGCAGCATGTGGGACTATTTTGTGCGGCGGGCCAAACGGCTCACCAGCGACTGACGGGACTCTCAAGCTGTTGTCCCGTCGTCTCCCGCGACAAGTTGCGCGGGGATTGGTCGGCAAGGCGCGATGAGTCACAGGCCACCGCCGGTCGCCTGTGACTCATCGCGGAAATGCGCGGGACACGACACCAGGGTTCCGGCGCCCGGACGATATGTGAATCGGAGGTGAGATCATGGCCGAGAAACTTCATTTGACGCTGGCGTGCGGCGACTACGAGAGCATCCGCGCGCTCAAGGAGGGAGTGATCCAGCCGGACGGCATCGAGCTGACCGTGCTGACGGACATGGACTCGTCCACGCGCCACTGGCGCGTGTCGCGCCACCGCGAGTTCGACGTGGCCGAACAGTCGTGCTCGTCGTACCTGCTGGCCAAGGACCGGGGCGAGGCCGACGACCTCACCGCCATTCCGGTGTTCCTGCACCGCCGGTTCCGCCACGGCTTCGTCTTCGTCAACGCCAGCAAGGGCATTCGGGAACCCAAGGACCTCATCGGCAAGACCGTGGGGCTGAAGAACTGGCAGGCCACCGCGCTCCTGTGGATCCGCGGCATCCTCCAGGACGAGTACGGCGTGGCCTTCACGGACCTGGAGTGGCGCGCCGAGCGCGAAGAGGACGTGCCCTTCGATGCGCCGGCCGGACTGCGCATGGAACGCCTGCCCAAGGGCAAGCGCGTCGAGGACATGCTGGTGGCGGGCGAACTGGACGCGGTCATCCACCCCGACATCCTCGCGCCCATCCTGAAAGGCGACACCCGGGTCAAGCGCATCTTCGACGATCCCAAGCAGGTGGAGCTGGACTACTTTCAGCGCACCGGCATCTTCCCCATCATGCACACCACGGTCATCAAGCAGGAGATCGTGGACAAGCATCCCTGGGTGCCCATGAACTTGATGGTGGCCTTCGAGAAGGCCAAGCAGTGGACCTACGGGCGCATGGACAACCCCCGCATCGTGCCGCTGGCCTTCTTCCGGGACTCCTGGGAGGAGCAGCTCAACCTGCTGGGTGAGGACCCCTGGGTCTACGGCGTCAACGCCACCAACCGCAACAACGTAGGCACCCTCGCGCGCTACTCCCGCGAGCAGGGCATGATCCGGAAGGAACCCAACGTGGACGAACTGTTCCACGAGACCGTCCGCGGCGAGGAGTGGAAGCTGGCGCGCTCCCGCGGGTAGCGCCGCCTCAGGATGCGTGTCGCGGAACGGTCGCACCGCGCGCGTCCCGAAGCCCCCGCGTTGCTGCGCGACAAGGGGGCTTTCCCTTTTCCGGTGCGACGGTTCATGCGGGGACAGCATTTCCCCAGGAAGGGAGACAACACATGAACGATACGGCGAACGGCTTCACGGAACGGGCGACGCGGGATCTGGCGCGGGTATCGGCGATCTTCGCCGCGGGCGAGGCGGAGATCGCCGATACCTACTTCCACTGGGATCAGCGGGACCGCGACAAGGAAGTGATCTGGCTCACCAAGCAGGCCGGCCGCGAGATCGAGAGCACCTTCACCGGCCTCAAGGAGATCGTCGACAAGGTCGGCAGCGACCTCGGCAAGGCGAACCAGTACTGGGTCGACCAGTGGGGCGGCGACGTGGACCGGCACTGGCTGGAGGAGAATCTCTGGCGCACCAAGCAGGAGCTCAACCACGGCAACTACTGCGTGGACATCATCGAGTGGCTCACCGGCGAACGGGTGGACATCAAGCAGGTGGTGCGCCGCTACAACCGCTGGAACCCCGACCCGTCCTTGCCCGACATGAAGGAGTGGGTACGGCTGGCCGAAGTCTTCCGGGAGCAGGAAGCGCGCCAGGAGCCCTGGGCGCGGCTCATCAACTCCCAGGGCCTGTTGGAGGGCGGTAGCTGCGGCCTGTTCTACGCCGCCACCCAGTTGAGCGGCAGCGAACTCAACGACCGCCTGGCCGAGGCCTTCGCCGTGGTGCTCGACGACGAGCGCGGCCACGGCCCGGCCAACATCTACCAGATCGCCGATGCCTTCACCACGCAGGAAGCCGTGGACGGCGCCCGCGCGCTCATGGTGGAGCGCGGCGTGCAGCGCCTGCGCATGCGCAACGAGCAGTTCAGCTACCCCATCGACGAGGCGCGCATCCAGGACATCGCCGCGGGCAACATCAGCCTCGACGCCACCAAGGCCATCTGGGGCGAGACCCTGGCGAAGTTCATCGACTAGGAGCTTGCGCCGTAGGGATTCGCGAAAGCGAAAATTCGCTATCGCCGTCCCTTCGGCTGGTCGATTGAGGAGAATATCATGTCATATTTGACGAAATCGAGCGGCCGAAGGGACGGATGAGAGCGGATTTGCAGCCGTGAATTCCTGCGGCGCAAGCTCCTAGCCCTCGCAAACCCTGAGAACGACGTGGCATCCCACATCGACCTCGAGAACAGGGACGGTGTCGCCTTCATCACGCTGAACCGGCCCGAGCGGCTCAACGCCATGAACGAGGCGATGTGGGCGGAGCTGGGGCGGGTGTGGGATGCCTTCGCGGCCGACCCGGCGCTGCGCGTGGCGGTGGTGAGCGGGGCGGGCGAACGCGCCTTCTCCACCGGCATGGACCTGAAGGAGCGGGCGGTGGCCGGGGACCCGCGGGCGCGGGAGTTCTGGACCTCGGCGCTGGCGCGGGATCCGGGACGCCGGGAACCCGTGTGGAAGCCCATGATCGCCGCGGTGCACGGCTATTGCCTGGCCGGCGGCTTCGAGATCGCGCTGTCCTGCGACATCCGCCTGTGCAGCGAGGACGCGGTCTTCGGTTTGCCGGAGATCAAGCGAGGGTTCTTCCCGGGCAGTTCCGGCACCGTGCGGCTGCCCCGCTTGATGCCGCTGGGCATGGCCCTGGAGATGCTCTATACCGGCGAGTCCGTCTCCGCGGACGAGGCCTTCCGCTGCGGCCTGGTGAATCGGGTGGTGCCGCGGGACGAGTTGCTGCCCGCGGCCGAAAAGCTGGCCCGGTCCATCGCCGACGGCCCGCCGCTGGCCCTTCAGGCGCTCAAGGAGGTGGTGCTGCGCGGCCTCGACCTGCCGCTGGCCGACGCCATCCGTTTCGAGGCCGGATTCCGCGCCATGGTGGGCGGCACCGAAGACGCGGCCGAAGGACCGCGCGCTTTCAGCGACAAGCGCCAGCCGCGCTACAAGGGTCGCTGAAGCGAGGGAATCGCCGGGAGACTCCCTTGTACACCCGGTTCATCCTGTCCCGAGTTCCTTGATCCAAAGGCACCCTCCATGTACCAGGACCTCCGCGAATACCTCGACCTGCTCGACCGCCAGGGCCTGCTCATGCGGGTGACCGCCCCGGTGGACAAGGACACGGAGTTGCATCCGCTGGTGCGCTGGCAGTTCCTGGGATTGCCGGACCACCAGCGCAGGGCGTTCCTGTTCGACAACGTGACCGACGCCAAGGGCCGGCGGTACGAGACCCCGGTGGTGCTGGGGGCGCTGGCCTCCAACGAGGCCATCTACGCTTTGGGCATGGGCTGCGAGCCCGGCAGGAGCTTCGAAAAGTGGGCGGCGGCGGTGGCCGCGCCGCTGGCCCCGGAGATGGTGGAGACCGGTCCGGTCAAGGACGAGATCCACGTGGGCGACGGCCTGCTGGAACACGGCGGCCTCGACGAATTCCCCGTGCCCATCTCCACGCCGGGGTTCGACAACGGCCCCTACTTCACCGCGTGCCACTGGATCACCAAGGACCCGGAGACCGGTATCCGCAACGTCGGCAACTACCGCGGGCAGATCAAGTCTCCCACCAAGACCGGCGTCTATCTCATCAGCGGCCAGCAGGACCTGGCCATCCACTGGAACAAGGCCAATGCCCTGGGGCAGCCGCTGCCCGCCGCCGGGGTCATCGGAGCGGTGCCGTGTCTGTCCTACGTGGCGGTGCAGAAGATCGCCTACGGGGTGGATGAATTGGGGGTGGCGGGCGCCATCCTGGGCCGGCCCATGCCGCTGGTGAAGTGCGAGACGGTGGACCTGGAGGTGCCCGCCAACGCCGAGATCGTCATCGAGGGCCACATCCGCACCGACCTGCTGGAGCCCGAGGGCCCCTTCGGCGAATCCCACGGCTACATGGATCCGCGCAGCCTGAGCCCGGTGTTCGAGGTCACCTGCATCACCCACCGGCGGAACCCCCACTATGTGGGCGTCCTCAGCCAGGTGACGCCGAGCGAGAGCAGCAAGATCAAGCATCGTGGCTGGGAGTCGCTGGTGCTGGACCACCTGCGCAACCACTGCAACCTCAAGAGCGTGGTGCGGGTGGGCATGCACGAACCCTTGGTGAACCTGCGCCAGTTCGTGGTGGTGCAGATGCGCAAGACCCACAAGCTGGAGCCGTGGCAGGCCATGATGGCGGTTCTGGGTTTCCGCTACGACCTCGGCAAGGTGGTAATCGCGGTGGACGACGACATCGACCCCGAGAACTTCGCCGCGGTCAACTGGGCCATCTGCCACCGTTCCCAACCGCACAAGGACGTACGCATCATCGAGGGCCGCCAGACCGTGCATTCCCCCATCAACCTGGTGCGCGTGCACGGCCAGCCCGGCGACTATGACAGCGAGGACTCCTCGCTCCTCATCGACGCCACCCGGAAGGCCGAGTTTCCGCCGGTATCCCTGCCCGCCCGGGAATACATGGAACGGGCGCGCAAGCTGTGGGACGAACTGGGCATGCCGCAACTCAACTACGGCAACCCGTGGCACGGCTATTCCCTGGGGATGTGGCCGCCGGAACTGGACGACGAGGCGGCGCAGGCGGTGCGGGGCGAGCACCACCGTGTCGGCGCCAGCCTGAGCGAACAAGCCGTGCTGGTGGCAAAGGGCGAGCGGCTGCAGGACGCGCAGAAACGATGGAAGCCGTAGGGGCGACCAGCGGTCGCCCAAACCCGGACGTGCGCGCGGCATGCGTGCCCGGCGCCGGGACCTGATCCGTGGTGATTGACGGAACCCTCGTCCTGGTGGCCCTGGCCATCTTTTTCGCCGGCTTCGTCAAGGGCGCCACCGGCATGGGGTTTCCCCTCATCGCCACGCCCATGCTCACTCTGCTGCTGGATATCCGCATGGCCATCGTGGTGTTGCTGATTCCCAGCGTGGTCATGGATCTGAGTCAGATCTTTCGCCGGGGCATCCCCACGGAGATGTTCCGGCGCTTTTCGTCCATGTTCCTGTCCGCGCTGGCGGGCGTGTTCCTCGGCACCTGGGAGCTGACCCAGCTTCCCCTGTGGGCGCTGAACCTGATCCTGGGGAGCGTCGTGGTGGTATTCGCCGCATCGAGCCTGTTCGCCTTCACCCTCACCACGCCGCCGCACGCGGAGCGGGTGATGTCGCCGGTGATGGGCTTCGCCGGAGGGCTCTGCCTGGGACTCACCAACACCATGGGACCGGTCATGGCGCTCTACCTCCACGGCCTGCGCCTGGACAAGGCCGAGTTCGTCAAGGCCATCTCCACCGCGTTCATCATGGCCAAGTTCTGGCAGGTGGTGGCCATCTCCACCTGGGGACTGTTCACCGTCGAGGCGCTGCGGCTGTCGCTCTTCGTCACCGGATTCATCCTGGTGAGTTTCTATCTGGGCCTGCGCGTACAGGACCGCGTCCCTCAAAAGACCTTCAACCGCGCCATCCTGGTCCTGCTGGCGTGCACCGGAACCCTGCTCATCTACCGCGCCTTGAGCGGCGTATAGCGCCGGCTTCCGTGCGCATCGGCCGCGTGGGAGGCTCCCAGGTCGCGGATGACGCTGGCCGTTCAATCTGGTATGCAGTTTCCTGCAACGGTCTGGCGGTGGGGGCAGTTCCACGAACCGGTGTGAGACCCGGCTTTCGGCGCCCCCGCCGCAACCGGACAGGCTGCATTGCATCCAGAACTCATGCAGGCTCTCGACTACGACATCATCGTCATCGGCAGCGGTCCAGCGGGCTTCACGGCCGCGGTTCAGGCGTGCGAACTCGGCGCCAAGGTGGCGATGCTGGAGCGGGACGAGACGCTCGGCGGCGCCACGCTGCTGGCCGGCACCATTCCCAGCAAGACCCTGCGCGAGGCCATCCTCTACCTCCGGGGCGTGCGCCAGCGCTCCTTCTACGGCAGCGGATTCACCGAGAAAAAGGACGTTACGCTGTCCGACCTGTTCCTGCGCGTGCGCAGGGTGGTGGAGCGGCGGGTGGCCATGATGGAGGACCAGCTTCAGGCTTTTCGCGAGGGAGACCGGATCGACATTTTCCGCGGTTACCATGCAACGCTGGACGGTCCCAATTCGGTGCATGCCTGGGTGCTCAAGAACCCCATGGAGGCCATCGACCTCACGGGGGAGAAGATCATCGTCGCCGCCGGATCGCGACCCCGTTTCGTCCCCGACATACCCATCGACAACGAGGTCATCTTCGACTCCGACTCGGTGTTCAACCTGGAGTTCAAGCGCAAGACCCTGCCGCAGTCGCTGATCGTGGTGGGCGCCGGGGTCATCGGCGCGGAATACGGCTCGGCCTTCGCCGTGTTGGGTTGCAGGGTGTCGTTGATCCAGCGGGATCATTCCTTCCTGCCCTTCGCCGAACGCCACATCGTAGACACGCTGATCCATCGCATGGAGGACTCGGGCGTCGAGTTCGTCTGGGACGCTTGGTACCACAAGATCGAGCGGGTCTCCGGGCCGGAAGAAAAGGCGCGGGTGACGCTGACGGACGGCCGCGTGCTGGAGGCGGACGCGGTGATCGTGGCCAGCGGCCGGGAGGTGGCTTCCAGAGTGCTGGGGCTTGAGGACGTGGGGGTGGATACCACCGAGCACGGGCTCCTCCAGGTGAACGAACTGTTCCAGACCTCGGTGCCGAGCATCTACGCCGCGGGCGACGTCATCGGCTTTCCGGCGCTGGCCTCCACCAGCAGCGAGCAGGGCCGCATGGCGGCCAGTTACGCCCTGGGACGCCGGGCGGGCGGGCGCCGTGCACGCTTTCCCACGTGCGTCTACACCATCCCCGAGATCGCCATGGTGGGGTACACCCAGCACGAACTCGACGCCAAGGGCATCCCTTACGCCAAGGGCGTGGCCGTCTACGAGGAGGTAACCAAGGCGGGAATCATCGGCGACCCGCACGGCATGCTGACGCTCCTGTTCGAGCCCAACAACTGGCATCTGCTGGGCGTGCATATCATCGGCGACCAAGCGTGCGAGTTGATTCACATCGGTCAGGCCGTGCTGAGCTACAACGGCACCCTCGACTATTTCATCGACAACGTCTTCAACTTCCCCACCCTGGGAGAAGCCTACAAGATCGCGGCCCTGAACGGAGTGAAGGAGCTTGACGGGGCGCGCGCATGAGGTGAACGAATCCCCTGCTTTCCAGACCTTTTGATTCGCAAACGGGGATGATGCATAGTTTTTTACCAGGACGATGCGGCGATCCGGACTCAACGTTGTCCGGTATCCGGCACATGATACGCCGGATCAGACGGATGAACTTGCGGGATGAAGGCCCGACGGCGTGGTGCGGAATGGAGCTTACGCGTGCTTGAGGTTGAAGATGGAATTCCAAGTTTGGAGTCTGGAGTTTGGAATCCGGAGTTTTCTGGAGCGCTCATCGACGCCGGATGAACGCCCATCCACAACGGGGAGGGAACAAGCCATGAGGAAATTGATCACCAGTATGTTGTGTCTCCTGGTTTCGGTCTACGCCAGCGCAGCCTTGGCGGCGGACGTCAAGTTGGGCGTGGTCTTCGGCTACACCGGACCCATCGAGTCGCTGACGCCGCAAATGGCGGCCGGCGCCGAAATGGCGATGAAAGAGGTCGCCGACAGCGGCGCGCTGCTCGACGGCGCAAAGGTAGTCTCGGTGCGAGCTGACTCCACCTGCGGCGACGCTGCGGCGGGTTCCGCCGCCACCGAACGGATCGTGACCTCGGACAAGGTGAACGCCATCGTCGGCGGCGACTGCTCGGGGGTGACCGCCGCCATGCTGGAGAACGTGGCCAAGCCCAACGGCATTGTGATGATCTCGCCATCGGCCACATCCCCGGGGCTGTCCACGGTCGAGGACAACGGACTCTTCTTCCGCACCGCGCCGTCCGACGCCCGCCAGGGCGCGATCGTGGCCGACATCCTGAAGGAAATGGGCATCAAGCAGGCCGCCCTGACCTACACCAACAACGACTACGGCAAGGGTCTGGCGGACAGCATCGCCGCCAACGTGAAGAAGAACGGCGGCAAGATCACCATCTCCGCGCCCCATGAGGACGGCAAGGGCGACTACAGCGCCGAGGTGGCGGCGTTGGCGGCCGCGGGCGGCGACATCCTGATCGTGGCCGGCTACCTCGACCAAGGCGGCAAGGGCATCATCCAGAGCGCCCTCGACACCGGCGCCTTCGAGAAGTTCTACCTGCCCGACGGCATGATCGGCGAGGCCATCGTCAAGGCCATCGGCGAGGGACTCGAAGGCTCCATCGGCGCCCACCCCGGCACCGACAGTCCGGGGAAGGCCAAGTTCGACAAGATCGCCAAGGCGGCCAAGGTCAAGTCGGACAGCCCGTTCGTGGGCGAATCCTATGACGCGGCGGCACTGATCATGCTCGCCATGCAGGCGGCGAAGTCGGCCGACAGCGGCAAGCTCAAGGACAAGGTCATGATGGTGGCCAACGCGCCCGGCGAGAAGATCTATCCCGGCGAACTGGCCAAGGCGCTCAAGATCCTCGCCGGCGGCGGCGACGTGGACTATGTCGGCGCGTCAGCGGTGGAGTTGATCGGACCAGGCGAGAGCGCCGGCAACTACCGCCAGATCGTGGTCAAGGGCGGCAAGATCGCGACCGTCAAGTTCCGGTAGCCTCGTAGCGGGCGGGCGGATGCGGTCCCGGACTCATCATTCCCGCGTCCGCGGGAATGATGAGTCCGGGAGCATCCGCCCGAGATCGCGGGGTCTGGATTCCTGCCACCTCCGGCGGCCGAGTGGAGGTCCACGCGTCGATGATCGCGGTAGAAGACCTGCACATGCACTTCGGCGGCATCCGGGCCGTGGACGGTGCCACCCTCGCCATTGAGCCGGGCTCCATCACGGGACTCATCGGTCCCAACGGCGCTGGCAAGACCACCCTCTTCAACGTCATCGCCGGGGTCCACAAGCCCACCTCCGGGAGCGTCCACCTCGACGGCGAGGACGTCACCGGGCTCCCGCCCCACGAGCTTTTCGCCAAGGGTCTGCTGCGCACCTTCCAGATCGCCCACGAATTCTCGACCCTGACGGTTCGGGAGAACCTCATGACCGTGCCGGGCGACCAGTCCGGCGAGAACCTGTTGGACGTGTGGTTCCGGCCCGGCAGGATCCGCGCCCAGGACGAGGCCATCGGCGCGCGCGCCGACGAGGTCATCTCCTTTCTCAAGCTGGAGCCGGTGGCGGGAGAGTTGGCCGGGAACCTTTCGGGCGGCCAGAAGAAACTGCTGGAGCTGGGCCGCACCATGATGGCGGAGCCGCGCGTCGTGCTGCTGGACGAGGTGGGCGCGGGGGTCAACCGCACCCTCCTGAAGGACATCGCCGGCGCGATCCTGCGCCTCAACCTGCACCACGGCTACACGTTCTGCATCATCGAGCACGACATGGAACTGGTCTCGCTGCTGTGCGATCCCGTCATCGTCATGGCCGAGGGCAAGGTGCTGATGCAGGGCTCCGCGCCACAAGTGCAATCCGACGAGCGGGTCATCGAAGCCTATCTCGGCCGCGGCCTGGTGACCCGCGAGGAGCGCGCCCCGTGAGCTTTCTGGTGGGCGACGACCTGGTGGGCGGCTATGGCGGTCCGGACATCCTGCGCGGCTGCGCCATCGCCGCGGAGCGTGGCGAGATCACCGTGGTGGTGGGCCCCAACGGCGCCGGCAAGTCCACTGCCATGCGCGCGCTCTTCGGCATGCTGGCGCTCCGTTCGGGGTCGGTGCGCCTGGATGGCGAGGACATCACCGCGCTGGCGCCCCAGGCGCGGGCGCGCAAGGGCATGGGTTTTGTGCCGCAGACGGACAACGTGTTCCGCTCCCTGTCCGTGGAGGAGAACCTGGAGATGGGCGCCTTCGTCCGCGACGACGACATCTCCGGCACCCTGGAGGAGGTCTACGATCTGTTCCCGGCCATCCGGGACAAACGCCGGCAACCCGCGGGCGAGCTTTCCGGCGGACAGCGCCAGCAGGTAGCCATCGGCCGCGCGTTGATGAACCGCCCCCGGGTGCTCATGCTCGACGAGCCCAGCGCCGGGGTCTCGCCCATCGTCACCCGGGAGTTGTTCGAGCGCATCCTCGACATCGCCCAGAGTGGCGTGGCCGTGCTCATCGTGGAGCAGAACGCGCGCCAGGCCCTGGCGCTGGCGGACAAGGGTTACGTGCTGGTGCAGGGGCGCAACCGCTTTACCGGGACCGGGCGGATGCTGTTGGAGAATCCCGAGGTCCGGAAGTCGTTTCTCGGGGGATGAGCGTTGGAAGACGTCGTCAACGCGGTCGTGCTGCTCACCAACTTTCTGGTGGTTCCCGCCACCGCCTACGGCTGCCAGCTCGCTCTGGGGGCGCTGGGGGTGACGCTGGTGTACGGGGTGCTGCGCTTTTCCAACTTCGCCCACGGCGAGATCATGGCCTTCGGCGCCATGACGACCATCCTCGGCACCTGGTGGCTGCAGGCCCGCGGCGTGGGCCTGGGGCCGTTGCCCACAGCGTTGCTGGCGCTGCCCGCGGGCATGGCCGTCACCGCCGGCCTGTGCGTGCTCACGGACCGTTGCGTGTTCCGGTTCTACCGGCGCGCCCGGGCGCAACCGGTGATCCTGCTGGTGGTGTCCGTCGGCGTCATGTTCGTCCTGCACGGGGTCGTCCGCTTCGTCATCGGACCGGGCGACCGAATTTTCACCGACGGCAGCCGCTTCCTGTTCACGGTGCGGGAGTTCAAGGCCTGGACCGGACTATCCGAGGGCCTCGCCATCAAGACCACCCAGACCGTCAGCGTGGTGGTGGCGCTGGGGCTGGTGGCGGCGCTCTTCTGGTTCCTGGAAAAGACCCGCACCGGCAAGTCCATGCGCGCCTTCTCGGACAACGAGGACCTGGCGCTGCTGTCCGGGATCAACCCGGAACGGGTGGTGGTGGTCACCTGGCTCATCGTCGGCGCGCTCGCTGCCGTGGCCGGGACGCTCTACGGGCTCGACAAGAGCTTCAAGCCGTTCACGTACTTGTCACTGCTCCTGCCCATCTTCGCCGCCGCCATCGTCGGCGGCCTGGGCAATCCCCTGGGCGCCATCGTCGGCGGATTCGTGGTGGCCTTCTCCGAGGTGTTCCTCACCTACCCCTACCGTAAGTTCGTGGCCTATCTGGCGCCCGAACAGTGGCAGCCGGACGGGCTGATGCAATTCCTCTCCACCGACTACAAGTTCGCGGTCTCCTTCTTCATCCTGGTGGTGGTGCTGCTGGTGAGGCCCACCGGGATCTTCGCCGGGAGGTCGCCATGAGCGATGCTCCCGGGAGCCTGGCCGAGCGCATGGTCCGGGAAGTGCGGGCGCCGCGAAAGCCGCTGCTGTTCGCTGCCATGGCGGGGCTCATCTGCCTCGTGGGCGCGGCGCAGAGCTGGGCTCTGGCCCTGACCATCCTGAACCTGTGCCTGATTTCCGCCGTCATGACCCTGGGCGTGAACATCCAGTGGGGCTACGCCGGACTGTTCAACGCCGGGGTGATGGGTTTTGCCGCTCTGGGCGGGCTCGCCGGAGTGCTGGTGACCATGCCCCCGGTGCGCGCGGCATGGCAGGCGGGAGGGAACGGCGTAGCCGCGGCCCTGACCGTGGCGCTCGCCACCATCGCGGCAGCGGCGCTTCTCCACCGCCGTATCCGGCGCCCGGGCCGGCGCAAGCTGGTGGTGGCGCTGGTGGTGATTGCCGGCGCCGTTGCGGCGCGGCTGCTGTTCGAGCCGGCGGTGCGCGCCATCGAGGCGGTGGACCCGTCGCGGACGGGCTACCTGGGCGGGCTCGCCCTCCCCGTGGTCCTCTCCTGGTTCGCGGGCGGTGCGCTGGCCGCGGGCGCGGCCTGGGCCGCCGGCAAGATCAGCCTCGGGCTGCGCTCGGACTATCTCGCCATCGCCACCCTGGGTATCTCAGAGATCATCGTCGCCTTCCTCAAGTATGAAGAGTGGCTGGCGCGGGGCGTGAAGAACGTGATCGGCCTGCCCCGTCCGGTCCCCTACGAAGTGGACCTGCAGAACACCGCGTGGTTCCAGGAATGGGCCGCCGCCCTTGGCGCGTCGCCGGTGGACCTCTCGTCGGTGGTGGTGAAGCTTTGCTACGCGGGCCTCTTCGCCGTTGTGCTGGCGGTGCTGATGTGGCTCTCCGAGACCGCGCTGCGGGCGCCCTGGGGCCGGATGATGCGCGCCATCCGCGACAACGAGACCGCGGCCGAAGCCATGGGCAAGGACGTCACCTCGCGGCACTTGCAGGTGTTCGTATTGGGCTCCGCCGTGGTGGGCATCGCCGGGGCCATGCTCGTGACCCTGGACGGGCAGTTCACGCCCAATTCCTATCAGCCGCTGCGCTTCACCTTCCTCATCTGGGTCATGGTCATCGTCGGCGGCTCCGGCAACAACTGGGGCGCCGTGCTCGGCGGCTTCCTGGTCTGGTACGTCTGGGTGGAAGCCGAACCCGTGGGCCGGTGGCTGATGGAAGCCGTCACCTCGCCCCTGTCCCCCGACAACGCGATCCGGACCCATCTCATGGAAAGCGCCGCCCACATGCGCCTGGTGGTCATGGGGCTGCTGCTGCTGGTGGTGCTGCGCTTCGCCCCCAAGGGTTTGATTCCGGAGGAACGGCGGTAGTTGGAAGCCGTGCCGGCCCCGGGAGCTTGCGCCATGCCTGGCAAGCCGGGCCAACCCGGGAAACCAGATACGCCGCGAGAATTGCCGGACTCGGGTAACGCCAGCAGATTGCCCTCGCGAAAGGGCTTTGACGGTCTATCGCCGCCGGACGACCGGACCACTCCAGTCAACTGATCGCAACTCCACTGGCCCCATGCCGGACAGCGTCCGCGCGGACGCGAACTGAGGCAATGCGGGATTCCCGGATAAGATTCGTCTTGTGTCTGTCTTCGGCAATGATAAAATCATTCTCAAGACCTTGACTGAAGGGAGACAGCCATGACACGAAAAGCCTTCTTTTCCTCGACGATGGTGCTTGCAGCGCTATTCGTCCTGGCTGCGGCCGTTTCGGCCCAGACCATCAAGATCGGCCTCAACATCCCGCTGACGGGCGACATCCCCAAGGTGGGCGAGGGCTCGAAGTTCGCGGCGGAGATGTGGCTTGAGGACATCAAGGCCGCGGGCGGCCTGGAGGTTGGCGGCAAGAAACATCCGGTGGAGCTGGTCATCGAGGACAACGAGTCCAAGGCCGAGTCCGCGGTGAAGGCCAACACCAAGCTGATTACCGAGGACGAGGTGCTGGCCATCATCGGCCCGCAGTCGTCCAAACAAGCGGTTCCCGCGGGCGGCGTGGCCCAGGACCGGGCCACCCCCATGATCAGCCCGTGGTCCACCAACCCCAACACCACCAAGGACCGGCCGTACGTCTTCCGCGCGCCGTTCCTGGATCCGTTCCAGGGACCGGTGCTGGCGAATTTCATCACCGACGAATTCAAGTTCACCAAGGCCGCGGTTCTCTACGACGTCGCCAGCGACTATCCCAAGGGTTTGGCCGAGTTCTTCAAGGGCGCCTGGGAGAAGCTCCACGGCGCGGGCTCGGTGGTCGCCTTCGAGAGCTTCACCACCAAGGACACCGATTTCAGCTCGCAGCTCACCAAGATCCGCGGCTCGGGCGCCCAAGTGCTGTTCACGCCCCAGTACTACAACGAGGTGGCGCTGATCGTACAGCAGGCGCGCCAGCTCGGCGTGAAGAGCCCCATCGTGGGCAGCGACAGTTGGGGTTCCGCGGAGACGGTGAAGCTGTGCGGCAAGGACTGCAACGGCTCCTTCTTCAGCACCCACTACGCGGCCGCGGGCGCCACCGGGGCCACCAAGGAGTTCATCGACCGCTACAACGCGAAGTACGACTACGTGCCCGACGACGTGGGCGCGCTCACCTGGGACTCGCTGCGCATCGTGGCGCACGCCATCGGGCAGACCGGAGGACTGACGGGCGACATCAAGAAGGACCGCGAGAACGTCAAGAACGCCATGGCCGGGATCAAGAAGTTCTCGGGCATCACCGGAGACATGGCCTTCACCCCGGAGGGCGACCCGGTGAAGTGCGCGGTCATCGTCCGCATCAGCGACAAGGGTCAGTTCGAGTTCTACAAGTCCGTGTGCCCGTAGGTCCGAAGCCGGACCCACGCGTGTAACCACGCCAGCCGTACCGGCGCGCCGAGCCTGTGGAGATACAGGGGAAACCGTTTCCCTGTATCTCCACGCACGATAACGCCGCCGTGCAACCGGCTTTTACCGGCGGCCCTGACGAGAGCCTCCGGTTGGCCCGAGGAGAATGTTCGACAGCCGCCGCGTGTCAGGTCATGTCGCTGTTTCTCCAAAACCTCGTGAACGCCCTGCAATGGGGCAGCTTCTACGCCCTCATCGCCCTGGGCTATTCCATGGTCTACAGCATCCTGATGCTGTTCAACTTCGCCCACGGCGACATCTTCATGGTGGGCGCCTACATCGGCGTCGGCGTGGCCGCGGTGCTGCTGGCATACGCGGCCGACGGCACGCTGGCGCTGCCCCCCTGGGCCATCCTGGTCCTGACCATCCTGCTGGCCATGGTGCTCACTTCGTTCGTCGGCATGCTCGTCGAACGCATCGGCTACCGCCCCCTGCGGAACGCGCCGCGGGCCTCCGCCGCCATCACCGGGTTGATGATCGGGATCATCCTGGAGACCGGCAACCTGGCCCTGCTGGGCGCTCAGCGGATCCAATTTCCGTCGCTCATCGACACCTCGGTCTACGAGGTGGCGGGCGTCTTCATCACCAACAAAAAGATCATGATCGTGGTAGTGGCGCTGCTGCTGGCCACGGCCATGCACTTCTTCGTGCAAAAGACCAAATGGGGCCTGGCCATGCGCGCCATGGCGTTCGACTTCGCCGCCGTGCCGCTGATGGGAGTCTCCGTCAACGCCATCGCCACGCTGACCTTTGCGCTGGGCTCGGCGCTGGCGGCGGCCGCCGGTATTCTCTACGCTCTGGCCTACCCGGTGCTCGACCCTTACATGGGCATCGTGTTCGGCTGGAAGGCCTTTGTCGCCGCCATCCTCGGCGGCCGGGGCTCGGTGATGGGAGCCACGCTGGCGGGCTTCCTGCTGGGATTCATCGAGATCTTCGTCGCCATGGTCTTTCCCTCGACGCTGCGCGACCTGATCGCCTACTCCATCGTGCTGCTGATCCTCATCGTCCGGCCGCACGGCTTCTTCGGCGAACCCTACAGCGCGCGCCTGAGGCTCTGAGGGCAGGGAACGGACGGGCTCGGTCATGGACGTGCGCCGGACGATGCGCGGCTTCTCTCAAGTGCCTCTGCTGGGGTGGCTCGCCGCCGCCTTCATCGCGGTGGCGGTGGAGATCCAGTGGGGCACGCCTCTGGCCCACGCGCTGGGGCTGCCCAAGATCCCGGTGCTCTTCGGTGTGGTGCTGGCCCTCAAGCAACCGCACCTGCTTCCCGGCGCCCTCGCGTACCTGGTGCTGGTCTACGGCCTGCCCATCGCGGTCATCGGGCGGCTCGGCGCGGGCGTGGCCAACCGGGCGGCCGCCTGGCTGCTGCGATTGCCGCTGTGGGTCGCCGCGGCGGTCCACCTGGGGCTCTTCTACGCCGCCCTGGACCTGTGGTCCGGCCTGAGCGACTACCGCGACCTGGTGCTCCGCTTCACCCTCATCGCGGTGATGGTCACGCTCAGCCTCAACGTGATCAACGGCTACATGGGCGAATTTTCGTGCTCCCATCCCGGCTTCATGGCGGTGGGCGCCTACGTGGCCTCGGTGCTCAGCGTCGATCTGTTCACCAGACACCGCGAGTTCGGCGAGGCGCTGCTGCCTCCCGCCCTTGGGCCGTTCCTCTTTCCGCTGGTGCTCATCATCGCCGGTCTGGTGGCCGCAGTGAGCGCCCTGGTGGTGGCCATTCCCTCGTTCCGGACCCGCGGCGACTACCTCGCCATCATCTCGCTGGCGTTCTTGTTCATCATCAAGAGCCTGATCGAAAACCTCGAAGTGGTGGGCGGCGCCCGCGGACTGGGCGGGCAGCCCGATTGGGCCGGCCTTCCCACCGTGTTCCTGTGGACCGTGACGTGCGTGTGGGTCATCAACAACTTCGTGCGCTCGACCCTGGGACTGGCGCTCAACGCGGTGCGCGACAACGAAACCGCGGCCACGGCCATGACCGTGGACACGCGCTACACCAAGGTCGTGGGCTTCCTGTTCGCCGCGTTCTGGGCGGGGGTGGCCGGTGGCCTGTTCGCCCACGTGCTGCGCTACGTCAATCCCGGCACATTCGGCATCCAGAAGCTGGCCGAAGTGCTGGCCATGGTGTACTTCGGCGGCCTGAATTCGGTTTACGGCTCCATCGTGGGCGCGGTGGGCATCAGTCTCTTGGGCGAGGCCCTGCGTCCCCTGGAGATATTCAAGTGGATCATCATCCCGCTGCTGCTCATCCTGGTGATGATCTACCGGCCCACGGGCCTCGTGGCCTTCAGGGAATTCGACATGAGAGCCATCCTGAAACCCAAGAACGCACCGGAAGGGGAACGCCATGCCCTTCCTTGAAATGACTCATGTCACCCACCAGTTCGGCGGCCTGCGCGCGGTGCACGACTACAACCTGGCCGTCGATCCGGGAGAGATCCGCGGGCTCATCGGCCCCAACGGCGCGGGCAAGACCACGATCTTCAACCTCATCACCGGCATCTACAACCCCACCCGGGGAGAGGTGCGCCTGAACGGCGCCCGCATCAACGGCCTGGCGCCCCACCGCATCGCGTCCAGGGGCGTCGGGCGGACCTTTCAGAACCTGCGCCTGTGGCGTCACATGAACGTGCTCGAACACGTCAAGATGGCGTGCTTTTCGCGCATCGGCTACGGCCTGATGGGGGCAATGCTCGGCACCCCGAGACGCCACCGGGAAGAGCGGGAGATCGAGGAGAAGGCGTATGATCTGCTGGAAATGATGGACATCCGCCACCTGGCGGACCAAGCCGTGCCCAACCTGCCGTACGGCGCCCAGCGGAGGGTCGAGATGGCCCGGGCCTTGGCCACCGAGCCCCGGCTGCTGTTGCTGGACGAACCCACCGCCGGCATGAACCCCGACGAGCTGGTGCAGATCATGGAGATCATCCGGCGCGTGCACCGGGAGCTGAACCTGGCCATCTTCCTCATCGAGCACCGGATGCGCTTCGTCATGGAGCTGTGCGAGAGGATCCAGACGCTGGATTTCGGCGAGGTGATCGCCGAGGGCACCCCGGAGGAGATCCAGAACAACCCCAGGGTCATCGACGCCTACCTGGGAGCCACCGAAACGTAACGGCGATGTTGTTGTCCGTCGAAAATCTGCGCGTCTCCTACGACCGGATCCGCGCCCTCCAGGGGATCGGCTTCGAGATCGACGAGGGCGAGATCGTCTGCATCATCGGCGCCAACGGCGCCGGCAAGAGCACCACGCTGCTGGCGATCTCGCGCATGGTGGAGGTGGAGGCGGGGACCCGCATGCGGTACAGGGACAAGGACCTGCTGCGATACTCCGCCGACAAGGTGGTGAGCCAGCTCGCCATCTCCCACGTGCCCGAGGGCAGGCGCCTGTTCGACAACCTCACGGTGATGGAAAACCTCAGGCTGGCGTGTTTCGCCAGAAGGGACGCCGGCATCAAACCGGACATCGACCGGGTCCTCGCCATCTTTCCGCGGCTGGCGGAACGGGAACACCAGAAGGCCGGCACCCTGAGCGGCGGCGAGCAGCAGATGCTGGCCGTGGGCCGGGCGTTCGTGAGCGGCCGCGAGCTCATGCTGCTGGACGAGCCCTCCATGGGCCTGGCGCCGCTCATGATGAAGACCGTGTTCGACGCCCTACGGGAGATCAACCAGGAAGGCACCACCATCCTGCTGGTGGAGCAGAACGCGCAACTGGCGCTCCAGTTCGCCGGCCGGGGCTATGTGCTGGAGAACGGCAACCTGGTGCTGGAAGGGAAGTCGGGGGACCTGCTCGCCGACCCCGCCGTCAAGCAGGCCTACCTAGGCGGCTGACACTGACAGGCACTGGAATGACGTTTCCTGGAACATGCATGGGATCACTCTTCACCAACCTCTCTTGCAACATTGGGGTTGACCTTACTCCTTCCGTTTGTGTTATGATTGGTTCTCTAGATGAGCAGAGTTCTCGTCCGTTCACTAAAGGGTTGGGTTAGGCGAAATTACCTGGAGGAGTAGCGATGAGAAATTCGATACGCGCGTTTTCGGTAGGCTTGGTCGCCGTGGCGTTGGCGACGGCGTCCTTGGCCTCGGCGGGTACTCTGGACGATGTCCGCCAGCGGGGGCACCTGATCTGCGGCATCAACACGGGCTTGGTGGGCTTCGCCGCGCCGGACGACAAGGGCGTGTGGAAGGGCTTCGACGTGGACGTGTGCCGGGCGGTGGCCGCCGCAGTGTTCGGCGACGCCAACAAGCTCAAGTACAAGAACCTCACCGGCAAGACGCGCTTCACCGCGCTGCGTTCGGCTGAGATCGACATGCTGTCGCGCAACACCACCTGGACCTTCAGCCGGGACGTGGACCTTCAGCTCACCTTCGTAGGCATCAACTACTACGACGGCCAGGGCTTCATGGCCCCCAAGAAGCTCGGCGTCAAGTCCGCCAAGGACCTCGCCGGCGCTTCGGTCTGCATCCAGACCGGCACCACTACCGAGCTGAACCTCGCGGACTACTTCCGCGCCAACAACATGAAGTATGAGCCGGTGCCCATCGAGACCAACACCGAGGCACGCACCAACTACCTGGCCGGCCGTTGCGACGTGTACACCACCGACCGCTCCGGCCTGGCGGCGACCCGAGCCGCCACCGACAACCCGGACGCCCACGTGGTGCTGCCCGAGATCATTTCCAAGGAGCCGCTGGGACCGCTGGTTCGCCACGGCGACGATCAGTGGGCGGACATCGTGCGCTGGTCCCTCAACGCCATGATCGCGGCCGAGGAGATGGGCGTGACCTCCAAGAACGCCAAGGCAATGGCGTCCAAGGAAAACAAGAACAAGGAGGTCAACCGCCTTCTCGGCGTCGAGGAGCTGCAGGGCCGCGAGCGGCTGGGTTTGTCCAAGGACTGGGCGGTGAACATCATCGCGCAGGTGGGCAACTACGGCGAGGTCTTCGAGAAGCACCTCGGCAAAAGTACCCTCATCGGCCTGGACCGGGGCCTCAACGCCCAGTGGACCGACGGCGGACTGCTCTACGCCCCGCCATTCCGGTAGATCGGACAGGTTTCACACCAGCATGAACCGTGTGGATCCAGTGTCGCGCCGCCATAGCGCGCGACACTGGTAATCCATACGGCCCATGTCGTATAGACTACCGGGCGTGGTGCAATCTACCGAGAGACCCGGTCCGCCTCCAGGGCCCAACTTCAGCTTCGGCAGCCTGTGGTACGACGAGGCGGTACGCGGCGTCGCCATCCAGATCCTGGTGCTGCTCGGCGTGTTCGCGACCGTGGCCTGGATGATCGCCAACGTCGTCGCCAACTTCGCCATCCTCGACAAGACCTTCGGTTTCGACTTCCTCTGGCTCCCCGCCAACTACGACATCAACCAGACGCTCATCGAGTACACCAACCGGGACACGCACCTGCGCGCAGCGCTGGTGGGGCTGATCAACACGGGAGTGGTGGCCTTCCTCGGGATCATCCTGGCCACGGTGCTCGGTTTCCTCGTCGGCATATTCCGGTTGTCGGACAACTGGCTGGTGTCGCGCCTGGCGTACTGCTACGTCGAGTTCACCCGCAACACCCCCGTGCTGCTGCTCATCCTGCTGTGGCACGGGATATTCATCAACACGCTGCCGCATCCACGGCAGGCCGTGACCGTCGGCGGCGCCACGTTCCTCACCAACCGGGGCTTCTACGTTCCCAAGCCCCTGTTCGAATCGGGATTCGAGTGGGTCGCGCTGGCTCTCGTGGCGGCCATCGTGGGGGCGGTCTTCGTCCACCGTCACGTACGCCGGGTCCGGGAAGCCACCGGCCGGCAGCTTCCCGGCGGCTGGATTTCCGCCGCCCTGATCGTGGGACTGCCGGGGCTTGCCTACGTGGCCGCCGGCGCTACCCTTTCCTTCGACGTGCCGGAGCTCCATGGGTTCAACTTCCGGGGCGGACTCTACCTCACGCCCGAGCTGGTGGCGTTGACCTGGGCGCTGGCGTTCTACACCTCCGGCTTCATTGCCGAGAACGTCCGCGCCGGCATCCTCGCCGTGGACAAGGGCCAGATCGAGGCGTCACACGCGCTGGGACTTTCCCGCAGACGCGTCCTGCGCCTGGTGATCCTGCCTCAGTCGCTTCGGGTAATCATCCCGCCGCTCACCTCCCAGTACCTTGACCTCACCAAGAACTCGTCCCTGGCCATCGCCATCGGCTACGTGGACCTGGTGGGGACCCTGGGGGGGATCACTCTGAATCAGACAGGGCGGGAGATCGAGTGCATGATGCTGGTCTTGCTGGTTTACCTGGCCATTTCCCTGAGCATTTCCGTGTTCATGAACTGGTACAACCGCCGGGTCCGGCTGGTGGAGCGCTGATGTCACTTCCCGCCACCGCAACCCCGACCTATCCGCCCGGACAGCACCCGGACCTGCCGCCGCCTCCGGGCACCGCCGGCATCATCGGCTGGTTGCGCGCCAACCTGTTCTCGTCGGTGTTCAACACCGCGCTGACCCTCGTTTCCATCTGGCTGATCTACGAGTTCGTGACCGCCGTCATCGGCTGGTTCGTCCTGGAAGCGGTGTGGGAGGCCGGCTCCCGGGTGGACTGCCGCAAGCAGGGTGAGGGCGCCTGCTGGGCGGTCATCACCACCCGGCTGGACCAGTTCGTCTACGGCTTCTATCCCGCCGACCAGCGCTGGCGTCCGGTGCTCACCTTCGTCCTGCTTTTTCCCGCGCTGGCGCCGGTGCTGTTCGACCGCACGCCCTATCGCAGCCGGCTGCTGTGGTTCTCGCTGGCCTATCCCGCGGTGGGCGCCTGGTTGATCTACGGCGGCCTGGGCCTGCCGGTGGTAGACACCGACGCCTACGGCGGATTTCTGCTCACCATGATCCTGGGCGTCACCGGCATCGTGGCGTCGCTGCCGCTGGGCATCCTGCTGGCCCTCGGAAGGCAGTCGCGGCTGCTGGCGATCCGTGTCCTGTGCGTCACCTTCATCGAAGTGGTGCGGGGGGTGCCGCTGATCACGCTGCTGTTCATCGCCTCCACCATGCTCAACTACTTCCTGCCCCCGGGTACGAACTTCGATCTTCTCATCCGGGTGCTCATCATGGTCACGCTGTTCGCCGCGGCCTACCTCGCCGAAGCGGTGCGCGGCGGTTTGCAAGCCCTTTCCCGCGGCCAGTACGAGGCCGCGGACTCCCTCGGGCTGTCCTACTGGAAGACCACTTGGCTGATCACGCTGCCCCAGGCCCTCAAAATCGCCATCCCCGGCATGGTCAACGTCTTCATCGGGCTTTACAAGGACAGTACGCTGGTAGTAATCATCGGCCTGTTGGACCCGCTGGGGGTGGCTCGGGCGGTGCTCGCCGACGCCAAGTGGAACGGACTGTCCAACGAGACGTATCTCTTTATCGCGCTCTTCTTCTTCCTGAGCTGCTTCGCCATGTCGCGATATTCTCTCTGGCTCGAAGGACGTCTGAGCGTCGGAGACCGTTAGCAGACCGCCAGCGATTTTCCTCATGGCTACCATCGAAGAAGAACCCGAACGCATCCGATCCGCGGTCGACTCCTCCAGGGTGATGGTGGAGATCCAGGCCATGCACAAATGGTTCGGCACGTTTCACGTGCTGAAGAACATCAACCTGCGCGTGACCGCCGGCGAGCGCATCGTCATCTGCGGACCGTCGGGCTCGGGCAAGTCCACCCTGATCCGCTGCATCAACCGGCTGGAGGTGCATCAGCAGGGGTCCATCGCGGTGGACGGCACGGAACTGACCCGCGACGTCAAGAACATCGAGCAGATCCGCTCCGAGGTAGGGATGGTGTTCCAGCACTTCAACCTCTTTCCCCACCTCACCGTGCTGGAGAACTGCACTCTAGGGCCCATGTGGGTGCGCAAGCTGCCCAAGGACGAAGCCGAAGAGATAGCCCAGCGCTACCTGGAACGCGTGCAGATTCCCGAGCAGGCCGACAAGTATCCCGGCCAACTCTCCGGCGGCCAGCAGCAGCGCGTGGCCATCGCGCGCTCGCTGTGCATGCAGCCCAAGATCATGCTGTTCGACGAGCCCACCTCCGCCCTCGACCCCGAGATGATCAAAGAAGTGCTCGACACCATGCTCGAGCTGGCCGAGTCCGGCATGACCATGCTGGTGGTGACCCACGAGATGGGCTTCGCCCGCCGTGCCGCCCACCGGGTAATCTTCATGGACGGCGGCGAGATCATCGAGGAGAACGCCCCTGAGCCGTTCTTCAACAACCCCCATAACGACCGCACCAAGCTGTTCCTGAGCCAGATCCTGTCGCACTGAGCCGGGAAGGACCCGTTCGCCGTGGACGGGTCCCGTCACCAAAGGGCGGCGGTGCGGAGTGGCGGCGAGGTCCTCGGTGACGGCGCGGTGCCTGAATTTGACAGTTTTCTGTGCTACGGTCCTGAATCTGAATCTCTGCCGCAAAGGGGCCGTCCGTACATGTCCACAACGCTGATCAAGAACATCGGGACTCTGGCCACCGGGATGCTGGAGGACCCCCTCCGGGACGCCGACTCCATCCTCGTGGCGGACGGCGTCATCCAGGAAGTCGGTAACGGCCTGGGCGGCAACGTGGACCGCACCATCGACGCCAATGGCACCACGGTGGTCCCAGGCCTCATCGACTCGCATTCCCATCCCACCTTCGGCAACTTCACGCCGGCCCAGAATTCCATGGGATGGATCACCCACTACATGCACGGCGGGGTCACCTCCATCATTTCCGCCGGGGAGCTGCATGTGCCCGGGCTGCCGCTGCCGCCGGACCCGCTATGCGCGGTATCGCTTTCCATCGTCGCCAAGCGCTGCTGGGACAACCTGCGGCCCACCGGCGTCCGGGTGCACGGCGGCACGCTGCTGCTGGTGCCGGGCCTGGAAGAGAAGGACTTCGATACCATCGCCGAGGCGGGTGTCCGGCTGGTCAAGTTCATCTTCTACGACTACAGCCTCTTGCCCACGGGCGAGGCGGAGCGCTACGTGAAGTGGGCCAGGGCGCGGGACATCAAGGTCAAGATCCATTCCGGCGGTGTCTCCCGCTCCGGCGTGAGCCAGGTGGCGGGGGTGGACATCGTCAAGGCCATCGACCCCGACGTCATCGGCCACAGCACCGGCGGCCCCATCCCCATGCCGGAAGAAGACCTGCGCCGCATCGTGGCCGAGACCGAGTACTACGTCGAGATCTGCACTTCCGGCAACCTGCGCATGGGCATGGTGCTGGCGGACGCGGTCCGGCAATGCGGAGCCGAGGCCCGGGTGCTGGTGGGCACGGACACGCCGGGCGGCACCGGGGTGGTCCCCCGGGGCATCCTGCGCGAAATGTGCTTTCTGGCCTCCCTCGGCGGTATCGCGCCAGAGCACGCCGTGGCCATGGCCACGGGCAACACCGGCCGCGCCCACGGCCTCGATTTCGGCATCATCGCCGAGGGCCGGCCCGCGGACCTGGTGATCATGGACCGCATCACCGGCTCGGTGTCCATTGACGCCCTGGACTCCTTCGCCAAGGGCGACCTGCCGGGCATCTCCGTGGTGATGATCGACGGCGAACTGACCGTGGCGGGCCGGAGCCAGCAGACGCCGCCGCCGGAGCGGGGCGTGGTGATCAGCGGGTAGCCAGAGGCTGTCGCCTGGCTGCCAGGGCCGGAACTTGGACTTTGGGGTGAGTGAACATAACCCGTTGTAAACATGGGGAAAGGTAGGCCTGAGAGGCCATGATGCAACTATCGCCCAAGGAGGTTGCCCGGTGAGTTCATTACAGTATGGCGTGGGCATGTTCCCCACGGAATCCATGTCGCGCATCATCCACCTCAGCAAGCAGGCGGAAGATCTGGGCTATAGCCACATATGGGTCGGCGACTCGCACCTCATCTGGCGAGAGGCGTTCGTGAACATGGCCGCGGTGGCGCTCAACACCTCCAAGGTCATCATCGGCACCGGCGTCACCAACCCGGTCACGCGGCACCCCTCGGTGCTGGCCAGCGGCTACGCGACCCTGGACGAACTGGCGCCGGGACGGTTCGCCGTGGGCATCGGCCTCGGCGACAGCTCCCTGGAGACCATGGGCCGCAAGCAGGCGCGGCTTGCGGAGTTCGAGGCGGCGGTGGCGCAGATGCGCGCCGTCATCGAGGGCGGCGAAGCCGAGCTGGAGAGCGGCAGCAAGATACACCTCAACTTTGCGCAGAACCGGAAGATCCCGTTCTACGCGGCCGCCAGCGGTCCGAAAATGCTGGAGTTGTCCGGGCGCATCGCCGACGGCGTCATCATCCTCGTGGGGGTGGATTCCGGCGCTATCGACAGAGCGGTAGAGCGAATCGCGGCCGGAGCGGAGTCGGCGGGTCGCAAGCTCTCCGACATCGACCTGGTGTTGTGGGTGCCGTGCGCGGTGTCCGAGAACCCCGGAGCCAAGGACGTGGTCAAGGCCCACGTCGCCCGGGTCATCGCCCACCCGCTGCCCTTCACCCTGAACGAACAAGAGCAGAAGGTCCTGGACGACATCCGCAACGCCTACAACTACTACCAGCACATGAACCCGCTCGCCGCCCAGGCGCGAGTGATCCCGGACTGGCTGGTGGACAAGTTCGCCGTCGCCGGCACCCCCGACGAGTGCCGCGCCAAGGTCGAGGAACTCAAGCGCAGTCCCATCAATCAGGTGGCGATCATCCCCTACAACGTGGGCGACGCCGACCGCGGCGAGACCCTGCGTCTGTTCGCCGGCGCCATGTAGCTTCAGGAGCCGTTCGAAGTCGTCGAATCGCCGCGAATCAAGCACCCGCTTCGCCACTCCTCCAACGGGCCCTCTGGCGAACGAGACACGCGCCAGTGCGGACCGTCACCCGCTACTATCTATTCCAGATCCCCGGCTGGCTCCTGGCTGCCGGGCTCGCGACCGTCCTGCACGCGTGGCTGGGCCTACCCATGTGGGCGGCGCTCACCATCGTGGGCGTCGTGGTGGTGAAGGACGTGATCTGCTACCCGTTCCTGCGCAAGGCCTACCAACTGGAAGCCACCGGCGCCGCTCGGCTCGTAGGCTTGCGCGGCGTGGCACGGGACACCTTGGACCCTGCCGGGTACGTCTACGTGAACGGGGAGTTGTGGCGTGCCCGCTCCGCGCCAGGCGCCCGCGCGATACCCGCCGGCGCGGAGGTCCGTGTGGTCCAGGGGCGGCGCATGACGTTGACCGTGGCCGAGGCCTCAGAGCTTGCGCCGTAGGAATTCACTGCTGCAAATCCGCTATCATCCGTCCCTTCGGCTGCTCGATTTCGTCAAATATGACCTGAGTTTCTCCTCAATCGAGCGGCCGAAGGGACGGCGAACCTCCTGACCTCGACCGGCTTGCGGTCATGCTGCGCGTGCCAGAGGTCGTACTGCATCTGCTGGGTCAACCAGCTCTCGGGGCTGCCGCCGAAGGCCTCCGACAACCGGATGGCCATTTCGGGGGATATGCCCAGACGGCCGTTGAGCAACATGGACAGCGTGTTGCGCGATACCGCGAGCCCTTTGGCGGCCTCGGTCACCGTCAGACTCAGGGGTTCCAGGCACTGGCGCCGGATGAATGCGCCCGGATGGGGCGGATCGTGCATGAGCATGGACATTGCCTTTCTAGTGGTAGTCCAGATAGTCGACATCAGCGGCGTGGCCTTCGTCAAACCGGAAAATGACCCGCCAGTTGGCACGGACCGTCACCGCCCAGAAGCCGGCATATTCGCCGCTGAGCCGATGCAGCCGGAACCCCGGCAGGTCCATGTCGTCCGGGGTCGCGGACGCGTTGAGGCGCACCAGGATGTCGCGTACGGCTTCCCGGTGCTCGGGGTGGATGCGCCGCGGGTCGCCGCGCTCCATGAAGCGCCGGAGGGCACGGCTCCTGGCGTTGGATTGACGGTCAATGGCTCGTCGTATCTTCACAGGAGGAAATCGATGCTCAGCCCATACGCGATCAGATTCGCAAAATAGCCCCCAAGACCCGTCCCGCCCGTCGCCGCACCCTCCGCCTACAGGAACCCCATGTCCTCATAGAACCGCTGCGCCCCCGGATGCAGTGGGATGCCGATGGGGCCGGCGTCGGTGTCGCGGCAGGCTTGGCGGACGTTCAGGCGCGGGGCGTCCACCGGGATGTTGCGGCGGCGGCGGTAGATGGCCTGGCACAGGGAGTAGGCCATGTCGTCGCTGAGCCACTTGTGGGTGATGACGGGCCAGCCGCTGAAGTCCACCGTGCGCGCGTCTTCCTTCATGCCCGGGAAGCGGCGCTTGGGGATCACGGCGCGCTTGAAGCCCAGATCTTCCATGCCGGCGATGACGTCCTCGTCGAGGTGCAGCACTTCGTAGCCGTTCTCCAGCGCGGCCTCCAGCCACTTGGTGGACAGGCCCTCGTCGAACACGGCGTTCACGGTCCGGGCGCGTATGGACTCGATGCGCTTGGGCGAGGAGGGATGGGCGCACTCGTCCACCTGACCGCCCCAGCGCTTGATCCTGGTGAAGGTCAATCCGTAGAGGGACATGATGGTGGTGATGGCGTAGGCGGTGGAGTTGTCAATGCCGGACGTGCGGGTGGAGACTTTCAGCGGGATCTTGTTTGCCACCACTTCCCGCAGCGATCGCACCCCGAGATCCTTGGCCACGACCATGGCGATGCGGTCCCAGGAGGGAAAGCAGGCGAGGGCGCGCAGGGGCAACGCTTCCTTGTAATAGCCCTTGCCGCGATACGCCATGGTGGCGATGACCGAGGGGTTCACGTGGGAAACGTCCACCCGGCGCTTGCCCACTTCGATGGGGGCTTTCATGCCGCCCATCAACGCGCCATGGACGCCGAACCGGAGCGGCGGAAAGATATGGTCCTCCTCCTTGCTGGAGTGAAGGTTGATGTCGAGGCCCACACCCATCTCGAGCATGCGCTCCGGGTAGACGCCCGCCGCGATCTCCAGCATCGCCCGCACACGCTTCATTCGTGAATTCGGTCGTTGTTGCGCCATGTTCGTCCTCCCTCGATGTTCCTGCCCGTGTAGCAAATCGGCGGGTGTGTGGCGAGCACGCACGGGGCGGGCAAGGCTGTCATTCCCGCAAAACGGGATGACGGACGAGGGAGCATCCGACTATTGACGAGATATGGGGTCCGGGGGCGTCGTCGGACAGCCCCTTCCCCGCCCTCCGTATACCGGATCGCGTCCCTGGAATCGTGCGTTCCTTGAAGTCCAAGGGGCGCTCTATTATGAATAGAGCCCATGAGCGACAGTGCCAACCGGATAAAGGACATCATTGACGGCGACCGGGACGAGTTGGTCCGGTTGTGCCTTGAGTTGGGCGGCACGCCCAGCCCCCACGCCCAGGAACGGGCATTGGGCGAGGCCGTGGTGGCGTGGCTCAAGGAGAACGGCATCGACGCCTGGCTTCAGTGGATCACCGATGAGAGCGTCAACGCAGTAGGGACGATCCCCGGCGCCGGCGGCGGGTCCAGCCTCATCCTCAACGCCCACATGGACACCGGCCCCGAACTGCCGGCCGATGCGCCGGAAGCGGACATCCGCATGGAAGGGGCCTGGGTAGACGGCGAACTGATGTACGGCAAGGGGCTCATCAACGACAAGGCCCAACTCTGCGCCTTCATGATCGCCGCCCGGGCGCTCAAAAAGGCCGGCGTCGTGCTCGACGGCGATCTCTACGTCACCGGCGTAGCCTTCGAGACCGGCGAGCCGTCGGTGGACGGCACCCAGGGTGTGAATTTTCCGGGCGAGGGGTTCGGCGCCAAGTGGCTCATCGACCGCGGCATCACCGCGGACTACTGCCTCGTGGGCGAAACCTCGGGATTCGGCATCATCACCGGTGAATGCGGCGCGGTGTGGCTCAAGATCCGCTGCAAGGGGCGCGAAACCTATACCCCCCGGTTGCAAAGGGGCGAATCCCTGCGGTCGCACCCCAACCCGTTCCTCAAGATGGCCCACGCAATCATGGCGCTGGAGCAATGGGCCATCGACTACGAGCAGAAGGCGCGCTTCGAGTTTCCGGGCGGCACCATGATCCCCAAGGCCCAGGTAATGAACGTTCGCGGCGGCCCGGGCTATTGCGACATCTACTACGACGTGCGCATCGTCCCCAGAACCGATCCCCAGGAGATCCGGCGGGAGATCGAAGGCGTGATGGCGACTCTGGACTTCGACTCCGAAGTGTCGGTCTATCAGTATTCCCGCGGCCACGTGGCGCGGAGTGCCGACGTGCTGATGGACGCCCTCGACCAGGCCCACCGCGACGTGCTGGGCGGGGACCCCCCGGCGCCGCCCTCCGCCGAAATGAGCATGTGGCGGGACATGAACGTATTCAACGAGGTGGGCATCCCGGCAGTGTGCTACGGCCCGCCCCGGCAAAGGGAAACCATCAGCCCGCACCAGAACCGCGCCATGAAGATCGACGACCTGGTGGCCGCCACCAAGGTTTACGCCCTCGCCATCATCTCGGTGTGCGGGGAATCCACGAAATGAATCATCAGGGAGGTTCCCTTGGGTAGCTCAACGGCCGTCACGCGCGGCGTCCGGGTGGACGTCACGACCCAGTACGACCCCAACCGCTCGTTCCCCGAGCACAATCGCTGGTTCTATCTCTACACCGTGGAGATCAGCAACGAGGGCTCGGAGACCGTGCAGCTCGTAAGCCGTCACTGGATCATCACCGACGCCACCGGGAACGTGGAGGAAGTCAAGGGACCCGGCGTCGTCGGCGAAAGCCCCGTCCTGGAAGAAGGCCAGTCCTTCGAGTACACATCCGGTTGCCCCCTCACCACCCCCTACGGCACCATGCACGGGACGTACCAGATGGTGACCGCTGGCGGCGACCGCTTCGACGCCCAGATCGGCGAATTCCTGCTCGGCGAGCCACATTCGCTGAATTAGGAGCCTGTCCGAATAGTCGGGAACGTGCCGCAAGGCATGGGAATGGGGCGGGTAGGGGCGACCGCCGGTCGCCCCTACGACAGGATACTGGAGCCGGGGGGTTCAGGAAGGCCGGACGTGCCTGCTCCTCCTTCGAGGACGCCGGGTTGAACCACGCCATCCACTGAAATGGTTCGTCGCCTGCTTGAACCGCCGATAACGCCGCCCCACCGTGATGATGGAGCCCCCATCGGAAATCACGACATAAGCGCCAAGTCGATTTTCCATCCGCGCATAAGACTTCTCACCAATTTCCCGCTTGAGTCTGTACCGATCCTCTCGGTTGAGGAAGTAGACGGACGCCCCTTGGTGTCGCAAGTCGCGACCGTAGTCCAATACCCATTCCACGATGATGGGCGGGATGGCACGCTGTTGCATGCGAGTTTGAGCATGCCGGGAATAATCAAGCTCAATCATTCTCCCTCCTTCGTTGAATCGGGTTGCCGCCGGATCGTTCTGTGGACCCTCCATGACTGTTTCCGAAGCGAGAGTTTCCTGAAAGGCTCTTCCTGCACCTCCTCGGTCAACCCATCGGCCGCCTTCTTCCGAGCTGGGAAAGCAAACACCCCTTCTGTCCGCCAAGCGGACGTAGATGCTCCGGATGAATTCTCAACGGCAGGAGTGTGTGGGTCATTCTATTCGTCCTCCCTATGGATAATGATAACCCACTCTGAAGATTATCAAGGGCACTATTTGCAAAAAAAGACGAACTTTCCTGGCAAATCGACGATGTGATGCGGTTCCCAGGTCACGACCCGCCGGACCCGCAACGGCGGACTGGCCGAAAAGAAGGGGCGGACCGTCCCCTCGCCGTTGCCGCGAGAGTCCGATCCGCCCCTTCTTGCGTCGCGTATGTCCGGTCCGGCCGTTCAGCTCTTGCGCTGGAGCGCCTCGAACACTTTCTCGGACGTGATGGGCAGCGAGGTGATGCGGACGCCGCAGGCGTCGGCCACGGCGTTGGCAATGGCGCCGGCGGTGGGGATGTTGGCGGTCTCGCCGATGGCCATGCTGTTGTAGGGGCCGGGGCCGCGCTTGTGCTCGGACACCAGGGTGGTCAGTTCCGGGATGTCCCGGACGGTGGGGATCTTGTAGTCGCCGAAGTTGGCGGTGGTGACCTTGCCGTCGTCCACCATGAGGTGCTCCATCAGGCCGTAGCCGATGCCGGTCATGCTGGCCCCTTCGATCTGGCCCTGGTGCATGAGCGGGTTCAGGATGGTCCCTGTGCTGTGGCTCGTCACCAGCCGCTTGAGCTCGACGTTGCCGGTTTCGGGGTCCACCTCCACCTCGGCGATCTGCGCGCACATGGCGGCGTCGGCCACCTTGGAGGTGTCGTCATAAAGCCCCTCGGTCTCGATGGCCGAGCCCTTGGCCTTGACCACATCGGCATAGCTGATGCCGCGGCCGGCGCCCTTGTGCACCACCTGGCCGCCGGCGAGATCGAGGTCTTCCCGGGGCGCGTCCAGAGCATTGGCGCCGTGCTCCAACAGTTCTTCCCGTGTCTTCATGATGCCGTCGTAGCCGGCGTTGCCGTAGACCCGGGTGCCGCGGCTGCCGCCGAGGCCGGAGTCCTGAATGCCGGCGCTGGTGTCGAAGTGCTCGAAGCGGATCTTGTCGGCCGGGATCTTGAGCTCCTGTTCCGCCATCTGCTCCAACAGCGTGAAGGTGCCGACGCCCTGGTCCAGCATGGCTGAAGACACGGTCAGGGTGCCGGTGTCGTCGAGCCTGAACTTCACCAGCCCCTTGCCGCCGTTCACCGACCACTGCACCAGGCCGATGCCCTTGCCCACGTTCCTGGGCCGGGGCTCATAGTACTTGACCTCTTCGAGAGCCTTGTCGAACACGGCGTTGGAGCCCACGTAGTCGATCTTCTCGCCCACCGGCGAGTCGTGCACGCCCTCCAGCAGGTTCTTCTTGCGCAACTCCGCCGGGTTCATGCCCAGCTTCTCCGCCAGCAGGTCGAGCTGGCTCTCGTTGGCGAAGAACCCCTGCGGGTCGCCGGGCGAGCGCATGTGTCCGCACGGCACCTGGTTGGTGTACACCATGTGCTCTTCCACGAACGTGTTGGGCATGTTGTAGGGGCCGGGGGACTTCTGCGGTCCGCCGAGGATGCCATTGGGCTTGAACGCGCAGTAGGCGCCGGTGTCGAAGATGAAGTCCATGTGATGGGCGGTGATGGTGCCGTCCTTCCTGGCCCCGGTCCGCACCTTGATGATGGAGGCGTGGCGCGGATTCCCGGCGATGAACTCCTCGTCGTAGTCCATGACGATCTTCACCGGCCGCCCGCCGCTCTTCCTGGACAGCGAATAGCACAGGGCGATGTCCATGAAATCGCCCTTCCCGCCAAAGTCGCCGCCAATGTAGCACGGGTGCACCACGATGGACTCCGGCGCCACCTGCACGGCTCTGGCCACCTGGCCGCGGATGCCGTAGGGCACCTTGCTGCACGCCCAGATCTCGGCCGCGCCCGTCTCCGGGTCGGTCTTGGCCACGCAGGAGTGGGGTTCGATGTAGGCTTGGTGCACCTTGGGCGTGGTAAACGTGTTCTCGACGATAACGTCCGCCTCGGCGAAACCCTTGTCGATGTCGCCCTTCTTCCAGTCGACGTAGATGACCCGGTTGCTGGGGCCGTCGAGTTTCTGCGGCAGCCCCTGGTAGGTGTGGACCTCCGGGTGCAGCAGCGGCGCCGAGGACTCCATGGCCTCCACGGGATCGAGCACCGGGTCCAGTTCCTCGTACTCCACCTCGATGAGCGCCGCGGCTTCCTCGGCCGCGTCCTCGGTCTCCGCGGACACCGCGGCCACCTTCTCGCCGATGAATCGCACCATGCCGTCGGCGACGATGGGCATGTCCACCACGCGGCGCCCGATGCGCAGTCCGGCAACGTCTTCACCGGTGAGGATGCCCACCACACCTGGCACCTGCATGGCCTTGCGGGTATCGATGCTCTTGATGCGGCCGTAGGAAATGGGGCTGCGCAGGATCTTGCCCCAGAGCATGTCGGGGAACGTGACGTCCACCGCGTACCGGGCCTTGCCGCTCACCTTCTGCTCACCGTCGATGCGGGGTGTGGAAACCCCTACGCTGTGTGTTTCCGCCATTGGATTACCTCTGAATAGTCCGCCAACCGTGCGATTTCTCCGGCCGAGCCCAACGCGTCGCGCTCAGACCAGCCGGCTCTCCGGGAACATGAACGAACGGATGGTGACCGGGATGACCTCGGTGACGCCCATGGCGTTGCCCACGTCAATGAAATCCAGGTCGCCGACGTCGATGCCGTCCACCGCAATGACCTCGGGCGCGACCTTGATCTCCTCCTTGAGGATGCCGCCCAAAGACTTGGCCACGTCCATGTCGAGGATCAGAAAGACGTGGGCATCGCCCTCCCCCGACGTGTCCGGGTCGTTGACCACCGCGGCGATCCCTTCAGCCACCCGCCGGATGTATTTGTAGTTGGGTACGCCTTCCAGGCCCAGGGCCAAGGCCAGGCCAGGCTTGAACTGTTGCAGGTCGAACTTGGCCAGCGCCGTCCGAATGGTGCCCTGGACGTCGCACTCCTCGTTGACGAGGGCCTTCACCACCTGCAGGCCGTACACCGGCAGCGGCGACTCGCTGGAGATGTAGCTGGTGTTGCCACTGGCCTGGATCGTGTATTCGCCGGCCCCGATGACGGTGGCGCGGATGCCCTCCACCGGCTCCTTGACCAAATCCGCCCGATTGAGCTCCGCGATGCGGTCGCGGATCTCCTTGCCGAGGAAAGGGCCCACATCGCCGTAGGACGGTACCTCGTGATTGTAGATGTGCTCGGACACGCCGCCGGAGAATACGATATGGTCGATGCTCTCCAGGCCGCGGTAGTCGGGCAGCAGATCGGTCACCAGCAGGTGCGTCTCCAGGTCGGACAGCGGCTTGGCCTGGATGACGTGGAAGAGATAGTCGGCCATGTAGGAGGCGAACCTCTGCTTGAGGTCGTCGCTGACGGTCTGGCCCACTTCCACCTGGGAGCCCAGATCCCGGGTGATGTGCGTCGCGGGCAACTCCACCCGCGTCACCACGTTGTTCTCGTCGAAGGCGATGAGGCGCGCGCCCACGCTGATGGCCGCGGTCTGCGTGACGGTTCCGTCCCGTATCACCGACAGCTTGGTGGTGCCCCCACCCATATCGATGTTGAGCACCGTGGCATTGGCCGATTTGGACAGGTCCACCGCGCCGCAGCCGTAGGCCGCCAGCAACGCCTCGTGGTTGGGTCCCGCCGACGCGCAGATGAACTTGCCCGAGTCCTTGGCAAAGTACTCGAGGATCGGCCGGGAGTTCTCCTTGTTGAGGGCCTCCCCGGTGATCACCACCGCGCCGGTGTCGATGTCGTCATGGGTGTAGCCGGCCACGCGGTAGGACTCGTGGATGAAGTCCTGCACCCTGGCCATGTCGATGAGGGTCCCGGAACTGTACGGCGTCAGCATGATGGGCGAACGGTACAGCACTTCCCGATCGGTGACCCTGAAGCGGGCCGAGAGCCCGGCCCCTTCACGCCGGAGCGTCAAGTGGGAAAAGACCAGATGCGACGTGGAGGAGCCGATGTCGATGCCCACGCTGGTAAGCGAGAACATCTCGACGCCTTCGATGTCCTCCACGATGGCATCGGGGCCCGGATGAAAGTGTTCGGGGTTGTCTGCGTCGTCGTGCATGGTTTGCTGTCTCGGGCTTTCCGGGCGCTACTGTTTGCCCATCCCCTTGGACCACTCGTAGTCGGGGTTGGTGTACGCTTCCTCGTGCATCAGGCTGGTGGTGCCGCGCTTGGCCAGCTCGTCCTCGAACTTCTGCCTGACGAACGGATCCTCCTGCGGGTACTCGATCTGGTCCTTGGCACGATCCTCCACCTTCTCGGCGTAGCCGTGGAACTGCATGGGCGGATGGAAGGCGAGGTAGCGCGCGGGCGTGGCGCCGGCGTTGAAGTGCTGGTGGAACCACTTGTTGGGCGGCACGAACACGCTGGCCTCGTGCCAGGGAACCACGATCTTCTCCTTGCCCTCCTCCCACAGGATCGAGTAGCCCTCGCCCGCGGGAATGACGATGACCCGGCCCGGACCGTGGCGGTGCGCCTTCTTGTAGGTGCGCGCCGCGAATACCGACATGTGACAGGAAAGTTCGGAGTTGGGGAACTCGATGAACACGCTGTGGCCGCCGGCACCGCGCTTCTTGTTCTCGTCCAGCTTGTCCCACGCGCGCATGTCCGGGAAGAAGTTGCCATACCAGTAGACGCGCCGGTTCCACACGTTCCACTTGCCCGAGTCCGTCACCATCTTGGCCTCGGAGTAGAATTCGCCGTCCTGGGCAGCGATGACGTCCTGGCCGGAGAACGGGTTGTTGAAGAAGAACTCCGGGTCTCCCACCGCGGACATGGCCAGCGGCAGGTAGTTGTAGTGCAGCATGCGCACCACCTTGTCGCCCTGCATGTTGTTGATCGTATAGTGATAGTTGCGCGGCACGATGAACATGCTGTTGTTGTGCCACTCGAAGGTCTTCTTGTCGCTGTTGTCGTCGCGCCACACGGTGGTGGTGCCACGGCCCTCGACCACGTAGACCACCTCATCGAGGGAAAACCGCACGGGCGGCGTGGACTCGCCGGGCGCGACCTCCTGGATCCACGCTCCGGTGACGCCTTCCTGTCCCATGAGCTGCATGAACGCCGCCTTGCACTTGCGGTCCTCCCACCACTCCAGGTCGCAGGTGCGCAGATCGCCGATGAAGTAGCCCGTGTGGATCGGCAGCCCCAGGGACTCCATCCAGTGGTCGTAGGTGAACTTGGTCTTTTCCGATACGGCTTCGCTGATATCTTCTCCCATGGTACCGCTCCTTGATTTGTATTTGGAGAAACGTGGTTGTCCCGGAATGTGAGTCGTCCGGGAATGAGGCTCGGGGAATGGAAACGGGCTGGCGCCCGTCCAGCCCGACAAGACACAGGCCTATATAGCGTCCCGCCGCGCCAAGGGTCAAGACCGCGACCCGGATGCTTGCCCGGAGCGGCGCAGGACCCGGAGGCGGCCCGCGGGGGACGCCGCCGTCCACAACGGTGCACACATGGTTTCTCTTTGTATCGCAAGGGGTTAGGAGACGTCCGGCGTTTGACAGTGGCTTGCGTTCCTGCGAAGCTTGCGTTTCGCTCCTCTCGGATTTCTCCGGTTTTAGTGGGAGACAGTCGCATGTCGATCCTCAAGATGATCGCGGACCCCACCGATCTCAAGAAGCTCCCCCCGGAACAGTTCCCGGGCCTTTGCGAAGAGATCCGCGAAGAGATCCTCTCCGTCATTTCCAACATCGGTGGCCACCTCGCCTCCAACCTCGGCGTGGTGGAACTCACCGTAGCCCTCCACTATCTGCTGGACACGCCCAGGGATCTCATCGTCTGGGACACCAGCAATCAAGCCTACGCCCACAAACTCCTCACCGGGCGCCAGGAACCGTTCCGCACCATCCGGCAGTACGGCGGGCTGAGCGGTTTCTGCAAACGCGAAGAGAGCCCGTACGACACCTTCAACGCGGGCCACGCGGGCACGGGCGTGTCTGCCGCCGTGGGCTTCGTGGAGGCGCGCGAGCAACGCGGGCAGGATCACAGGGTGGTGTGCGTGGTGGGCGACGGCGCCCTCACCTCGGGCCTCACCATGGAGGGCCTGCAGCACGCGGGCGGCCTGAAGCGGGACCTGCTGGTGATCCTGAACGACAACCAGATGTCCATCTCGAAGAACGTGGGGGCCATCTCCGCATATCTCAACCGCACCATCACCGGCGAGTTCTTCGACCGGGTCACCGAGGAGACCAAGCGGGTGCTGGGCAAGGTACCGCACATCGGCGAGCAGGTGCAGCGCCTGGCGGGGCGCGCCCAGGAACTGGTCAAGGGCCTGCTGCTGCCCGGGTTGTGGTTCGAGGAGTTGGGGTTCCGCTACGTCGGTCCCATCGACGGCCACAAGTTCGAACATCTGCTCCCGACCCTGGAAAACGTGCTCAAGCTGGACGGCGCAACGCTGTTGCACGTGGTCACCAAGAAGGGCCTGGGCTACGGGCCGGCCATGGACAACCCGGTGTGGTTCCATGCCAGTTCTCCCTTCGACCGCGACACCGGAAGACCCCGGAAGAAGTCGGCGGCCCGGCCTTCCTACAGCAGCTTCGCCGTCAACACCCTGATCCGGTTGGCCCAGGAAGACCCGCGCATCGTCGCCATCACCGCGGCCATGTCCGAAGGGACGGGACTGGGCGCCTTCGAGAAGGTCTTCCCCGAGCGGCTCTACGATGTCGGCATCGCCGAGCAGCACGCCGTGACCTTTGCCGCGGGCCTGGCCGCCCAAGGCATGAGGCCGGTGATCCCCATCTACTCGACCTTCCTGCAACGGGCCTATGACCAGGTAGTCCACGACGTGGCCACGCAGAATCTCCCGGTGACGTTCTGCATCGACCGGGGCGGACTGGTGGCCGAGGACGGCACCACCCACCACGGCGCCTTCGATCTGGCCTACCTCCGTCACGTGCCCAACATGGTGGTCATGGCCCCGAAGGACGAGAACGAGCTGCAGCACATGGTGAAGTCGTGCATCAGCTACGACAGGCCGGCGGCGGTCCGCTATCCCCGGGGATCGAGTCTCGGCGTGGACATGGACCCGATGCCGCAGGCGCTGCCCCTGGGCAAGGGCGAACTTCTACGGGAAGGCACGGACATCGCGCTGGTGGCCATCGGCGTGACCGTGCACCAGGCGGTGGAGGCGGCCGCACGGCTGGCGCAGGAGGGGATCTCCGCCGCGGTGATCAACGCGCGGTTCGTCAAACCGCTTGACGGGGACCTGATTGCAGCCGTAGCGAGGGAGGTGAAGTGCCTGCTCACCGTGGAGGAATCCACCGTCATGGGCGGCTTCGGCTCGGCTGTTCTTGAGCTATTGTCCAGTCAAGGTGTTGTCGGGGTCAGGACGAAGTGTCTGGGGTTGCCCGACTGGTACATCGAGCAGGGTCCCCAGGATCTGCTTCGCGAGAAGTACGGCCTGACCGCGGACGGGATCCATCGGCAAGCGAAGGAGTTGGTCGCGCAGGTCTCGGGCGAAGCCGCGGTTGCCTGAGGAAGATTGCGGGCTGATTGATACGAGCCGGTCCGGTGGAGCGCCGCTCACCAGTTGCTGGACCGCTCGTCGTGGGGGTGGTCGGGCAGCCGGTAACTCACGCCGGCGTCGTCATAGGCCGAGGCCTCAAGAAGCGTCGCGAAATTTCGGACCCCCTCCCTTCGGTACCGCGCCTTCAACCTCTGAAGGCGCTGGTCGATGCGGTAAGCGAGCAAAGGGAAAGGCACTCCACCCTTCCTGGGGAAGTTCAACTGATCGGCGAGCTTGTTGCCCACCAGTGCCCGTGAAATGGGGTAGATGACGTCCCTCACCGAATGACGCCGTTCTTCCGGATCAGTAATGTTCGCCACCAGCGGTGCGGAGTTGATCAACGCATTGGTCATGACGATCGCATCCGGGGTAGGAGGAGGCTCACAAAGGGAACCGATCCGGTACACGTACAGCGCGTGGCTCTCGTCGGCAAAGAGGATGGTCTCGGGGATCCCCATGAGATAACCGGCGTAGCGCCAGACATCGTGGAAACCGGCGCGCTCCTCCGTGCTGTAACGAGCTCCCAGCGACTCCGAGTGTTTGACGGTGCGCGCCGCGAAACACGCGACCGAGTAGCCCAAGTGGGCGGCGCTGACCGGCATGCCCCATACGTCATGTTCCCATTCCGCGGTCTGTCCCAGCAGCCGCCGGACCTGCGCGTGCACGAACCGGATGCGAACCGACAGTTTCCAACCCTCGCCGTACCGTTCCAGCCCGCCGGGAAGAAATATTTCCATCTGATGACGGTTGTTCTGCTTGAGTCGCCTGACGCCGTTCTCGAATATGCGCCCGGTTTCCACAAAAGACTTGCTTATCAGGGTCGCGAAACCGTCAATCAGCACACCGGTGACGAAAGCCGAAAGGACGAGCACCGAGTTTCTTTGAAAGGCGCGGATGCCCGGGCCGAAGGCGTTGCGATCAAGCCAGTCCGGGTCAGGCTGAGGTGCGTCAATGAAGAAATCGCGCAACAATCGCGGCGCATTGCGCAAACCGTCGCGATCCTCTTCCATCCCCGCTCGAATGAACTCGTGGATTTTTGGCCGAGGCAGCGTTGCCATCTCTTCCACCACCGCGTCCATGACCGGGTCGCCTATACGGGTGTGGGCGATGTAGTTGTCCGCAGCCTCGCGGTCGACGGCGCGCGCTTTGGCGTAGCTTTCGACATACGCTGACGGGGGGTTCAGCACTGCGGTGGCCTTCTCCCAATGCCGTCGGCTCTCAGGTCCGCCGCAAGACGGTCAGACGGTCGACGGCGCGCCACACGCGAAGCGCTGCGCGGGGTTCGGCGCAGTGGAGTAACGCAATTGAGTCCTGCTGCCGGGGACGGTATGCCATGACCCTGACCTCATATTTTAACAGCATGACTATACCATCAAACGGTAGGGTTCGCACGGGGAGTCGCGCAAAGGGAAGGCTCACTCCAACGGCTTGGAGTCTCTACATCAATATTCGGCTGTGGTAGGATGGCCGAACCGATGACTTCCGTGCCAACCGATGACTTCCGTGCCTTTGGACCGCTACGTCGCCGCCGTGCTGCGCGGTCGCTGGTGGGTGCTTGCGCTCGCAACGCTGCTCATGCTGGTCACGACGGCGGGCGCCCGCTTTCTCGGCGTCACCAACGACTACCGGATCATGTTCGGCGAGGTGTTGAGCCCTACCAGTTCCGGCGTGCCGATCATTGTCATGACGGTGGCCGTGGGGCATTCGGTCCACGTCGTCGCCACCACCCTGGCGGGCATGGGCCGCGGACTGGACAGGAATACGGCCATCGCCGAATCGCTCCGCCTCAATGTTTATCCGGTATTCCTGACCGCCATCACCACGGCCATCGGGTTTCTCAGCCTGAATTTCTCGGACTCGCCGCCGTTCCACCTCCTGGGCAATCTTGTGGCGTTCGGCGTCGTGTGTGCCTTCGTCTACTCCATGACCCTCCTGCCGGCGATGCTTTCGATCCTGCCGTTGCGCGCCCGCCGTGTCCGCGCCGAACAACAGGCCTTCTTCGACCGCTTCGGCGCCTTCGTGGTCGCGCGCCGCAGACTCCTGCTCTGGTTCGTCACCCTGGTGGCGGTGGCCCTCGCCATGGGCATTCCCCGCAACGAGCTCACCGACAACTGGACGAAGTATTTCGACGAACGCTACGAGTTCCGGCGCCATACCGATTTCGTCATCGAAAACCTGACCAGCTTGATTACGCTGGAATACTCGCTGAAGGCGGAGCACGACGGCGGCATCACCGATCCCGACTATCTGCGCGCGGTGGACGCCTTCGCTCAATGGTACCGGAGCCAGCCCGAAGTGAGCCACGTCCAGGCCTTTCCGGACATCATGAAACGGCTGAACAAGAACCTGCACGGGGACGATCCGTCCTTCTACCGGTTGCCGGACAATCCCGAACTCGCCGCGCAGTACCTTTTGCTCTACGAGCTTTCGCTCCCGTTCGGCAGCGACCTCAACGACCGCATCGACGTCGCCAAATCCGCGACCCGCATGACCGTCGTGGTCGACAGCACCTCGTCCCGGGAGCAACGCGAGCTCGATGCGCGGGCCCAGGACTGGCTTCGCGCCAATACCCCCCGGTTGGCCTCCGGGGCAACCGGCCTCAGCATCGTCTTCGCACACCTTTCCCTGCGAAACATCCACGGCATGCTGCGCGGCACCCTCATCGCCATGGCCCTCATCTCGCTCATTCTCGTCGGGGTGTTCAAAAGCGTGCGCCTGGGCCTCGTGAGCCTCTTGCCCAATTTCATTCCCGCGGCCATGAGCTTCGGCCTGTGGGGCTATCTCGTCGGCCGCGTGGGCATTGCCTCCGCGGTGGTGGTTGCGATCTCCTTCGGGATCATCGTGGACGACACGATTCATTTTCTGACCGAATATCTGAAGGCCCGCCGCCAGGGCCTGCCGGCGGCGGAGGCCGTGCGCACCGTCTTCCGCACCGTCGGCCACGCGCTATGGACCACCACCGCGGCCTTGTGCGCGGGGCTGCTGGTATTCTCGTCATCCGGCTTCGAGTTGAGCTGGGCCCTCGGCCTTCTGGTGACGATCACGCTGGTGTTCGCGCTGGTGGCCGATTTTCTGTTTCTTCCCGCTCTGCTGATGACTATCGACAGGAGTGAACAATGATTCACGTTGCTGCCGTCGCACCCGTGGCTTGTCTCGTTTTCCTGCTGTCGCTGGGCGGGCCGCCGCCCGCGTGGTCGGAGACCGCCGGGGAAAAGGGGTTGCGGATCGCCCGCGAAACTCGCGAGCGGGCAACGGGCTTCGGCAATTTCACCGCCCGCCAGACCATGGTGCTGCGCAACAAGCAGGGGCAGGAAAGCAAGCGTCAGAGCCGTCTCAAGGTTCTGGAGGCGCCCGGAGACGGAGACAAGAGCCTGTTCGTGTTCGACCAGCCCCGGGACGTCAAGGGGACGGCTTTCCTCATCCATGCGCACAAGGACAAGGCAGACGACCAATGGCTCTTCTTACCGGCGCTCAAACGGGTCAAGCGCATCAGCTCGTCGAATCGTTCCGGCTCCTTCATGGGCAGCGAGTTCACCTACGAGGACATGGGTAGCTCGGAAGTGGAACGATACACCTACAAGTACCTGCGGGACGAGCCTTGCGGCGACACCACGTGCACGGTGGTGGAACGCTTCCCGGTCACCAAGAGGTCCGGTTATCGCCGCCAGGTGGTGTGGCAGGACAAGGACGAGCTCCGGCTCTGGAAGGTCGAATACTACGACCGGAAGAACGCCCATCTGAAGACCCTGACGCTGGCCAAGTACCAGAAGTTTCTGGATCGCTACTGGCAGGCGCACGAGATGTCCATGGTCAATCATCTGACGGGCAAGAGCACGCTGCTGACCTGGACGGATTTCAAGTACCGGACCAAGCTCAATGAGAGGGACTTCACCCGCACCGGCCTGAAACGGGCGCGTTGATGCCGCGCGTCTCCCTCCAGATCGCGGCGGCCGGGACCGCGCTGGTCCTGGCATCCGTCCTTGCCGCCGGCCGGGCCCCGGCCATCGAGGTGTCCGGACGGGTGGGCCTGGAGGGCCGGTGGTACCACCGGGACGAAGCCCACCCCGGCCAGCGGTCCCACGCCTCGGGCGTCGTGGTCGAGCCCAAATTGTACGCCGAGGACGACGAGGGCCGCAGCGTCACCCTGGCGCCCTACTTCCGCCATGACGGCGGCGACTCCCGCCGCACCCACTTCGACGTGCGGGAGGCCTACTTCCTCCTCTACGGCGCGCTCGGCAACGGCGAGTGGGAGTTGCGCCTGGGCGCGGACCGGGTGTTCTGGGGGGTCGCGGAATCGCGCCACCTGGTGGACATCGTCAACCAGACCGACCTGATCGAGAATCCCAACGAAGAAGCCAAGCTGGGGCAACTCATGGCCCACGTGACATGGTCCGGCGAGTGGGGCGTGGCGGAGTTCTTCGCGCTGCCGTATCACCGGGAACGCACTTACCCGGGCCGGGAAGGCCGCCTGCGCGGCCAGTTCGTGGTAGACGACAAGCGCGTCTCCTACGAAAGCGCGGCCGAGGAATGGCACGTGGACCTCGCGGCGCGGTACAGCCACAGTTTCGGCCCGCTGGATCTGGGTATCAGCGTCTTCGACGGCACCAGCCGGGAGCCCTGTCTGGTCTGCGAGCGGCCCAGGCCGAACGAAAGATTGGAGTTGCTGCTGGTGCCACACTACGAGCAGATCCGCCAGTTCGGTCTGGACGCCCAGCTCACCATCGAGTCATGGTTGCTCAAGCTCGAGGCCATTCACCGAAGCGGCTTCTCGAATCTGGCGGGGCGCGGGGAAGACTACGCGGCCTTCGTCGCCGGCGGAGAGTACACGTTCAGCGGCATCTTCGAGTCGGACCTGGACCTCAGCCTGCTCGCCGAATGGAACTACGACAGGCGGAGAGAGACGGCCACCAACCCCTTCGACAACGACCTCTTCCTGGGCGCGCGCCTGGGGTTCAACGACGTCCAGAGCACCGAGGTCGTCGTCAGCCTGCTGGCGGACGCCGGGCATTCCACCCGTTCGCTGTTCGTCGAATTCAACCGCCGCCTCTCGGACAGTTGGTCGCTGCACATCGAGAGCGCCTTCTTCCTGGCGGCGGACAGGGCCGATCGCACCATCTACCCGACCCGGCGCGACAGCTTCGTCGAACTGCACCTGAGCTACAATTTCTAGGCTGGTGTGCCACGTAATTCATTACCAATTCGCTTGTCTTTCTTGTCGTCACCTGCGTTGCTCTTCCTCGCGTGGTAACGGCCACTGCTCGTCATCGCGCCTTGCCGGCAACAAGAAATCCTGCGCATCCTGGTAATGGATTACGTGGGTCAGGACACTGGCGGTGGATGAGGAGATGACGATGCGGCGGGGCGGCACGCGCTAAACGGCCGTCCCCTGTGTGCCCACCAGTTCCCGCGGCAGCTTGAAGGTAACGTGCTCCTCAATGCCGTCGAGGTCGGTCAGGGTGACGTCGAACATGTCGCAGAGCCGGTCCACCAATCCCTGCACCAGTCCTTCCGGCGCCGAGGCGCCCGCGGTGATCCCCACCGTCTCCGCCCCTTCCAGCCAGGCGGGGTCCAGGTTGCCGGCATCCGGAATGAGGTGGCTGTCGGTCCCCACCTCATCGCCGATCTCACGCAACCGGTTCGAGTTGGAGCTGTAGTCGGCGCCGATGACCAGGATCACGTCGGACTCGGCCGCCAGCAGCCGCACCGCGGTCTGCCGGTTCTGCGTCGCATAGCAGATATCCTTCACGTCAGGACCCTGGATCTCGGGGAACCGGGACCTCAACGCGGCGATGATCTCACGGGTATCGTCGACGCTCAGGGTCGTCTGCGTGACGTATGCAAGCTTCGTTGGGTCGGCGGGATCCAACGCTTCCACGTCGGCGATGTCGGACACCAGATGCACCGTACCCGGCACCTGTCCCATGGTGCCCTCCACCTCCGGGTGCCCCGAGTGGCCGATGAGAACCACCTCGTAACCCTGGCGCGCATAGCGCTGCGCCTCGACGTGCACCTTGCTCACCAGCGGACAGGTGGCGTCGATCACCTGTAGACCCCGGGCATCCGCGGCGTCCTCGACTTTCCGGGACACGCCGTGGGCGCTGAACACGGTCACCGCGTCCTTCGGGATGTCGGAGACTTTTTCGACGAACCGGGCGCCCTTGGCGCGCAACCCGTTCACCACATGCTTGTTATGGACGATCTCGTGGCGCACGTAGACGGGAGCGCCGTAGATTTCGAGCGCTCGCTCGACGATGTCCACGGCTCTCACCACACCGGCACAGAAGCCTCTCGGCTGCGCCAGGATGACTCGCAGAGGTCGTTTTTCCATTGGGTTGTCTCCGAGACGCCGCCGCAGTCCCCCACGGCGAATTTCACTATGCAGCAGTTGCCACGGAGCGTCAATCATGGCTCGCGGTTTCGCCGTCGTTCCCGCACACCCTCCCAGGAGCCTGCGCCGCAGGCTCCTGGGAGGCGGCGCCTTGAACGGCGCGCGCGGCCAGGTGGCCGGAGCGGACGGCGCTCTCGACGGTGGCGGGCAGTCCGGTGTCGATCCAGTCGCCCGCGAGATAGACATTGCCGAAACGGGTGCGCGTGCCCGGACGGCGCTTCAGCTGTACGGGGGTCTGTGCGAACGTCGCCCGCTTCTCCTTGACGACCCGGTACGGCGGCAACGGCGGCGGGCGCCCCAGGGCGGCGGCGACGTCGCGCCATGTCTCGCGCGCGATGACACCGGCATCCTCGTCGACCATGCCGTCGGCCGCGCTGATGGTGATGGACGCGACGTCGCCGCGGACGAACAGCCATTGTGCCGTGCCGCCGATGAGCCCGAGGAACGGCAAATCATCCGAGAGGGCAACGCGTTCCGGCAAACGGAAGTGGACGTTGACGATGGCGTGGCTCTCCTCGGGCACGACGAGGTCCGGCATCAGGCTCGCCGCAACCTGCGGCGGCAGGGCCAGGACGACACTGTCGCCGTCCTTCAAGGCGACCGCCTCGGCGCCGAAGTCCAGACCGCGCGCCGCGCCGCCCGCGCCTGCGATGGCACGCAACCGGGTGCCGAACCGCACGGCGGCGCCGCGCCGGCGCAACAGCTCCAGCGCCGGGTCCACGAACGTTCCGGAGAGGCCGGTCCGGGCGATCCGCGGGCGGCAGGCGGCCTCTCCCTTGGCGAAGGTCTCGCGCAACACCGGCCACAGCAGGCGCGCGGCGCCGGTCCGCGCCGGACTGTTCAGCGCGGCCACGGCCAGCGGTTCCCAGAACCGTTCGAACAGGGGACCGTGGCCACCCAGGCAGCCGTTCACGGTGCGGTCCGCGCCCGCCAGCGCGATACGGAGGCCGGAAAGATATTCCGACGCGCGCGTGCCGGGCACGCGCCGGCGCGGATCGAGAATCCACCAAGGCAGCCGCCCGGCGTTGGGGCGCAGGCGCCAGCGCTCGCCGGTGCGCAGGTCCAGGAACGGGAAACACGCCTCCGCCGGCCCCACCAGCTCATCGGCGGCGCCCACATCCGCCAAGTAGCCCATGGTGGAGCGGTTGCCGCTCAGCAGCAGATGGTTGCCGTTGTCGATGGCGCACCCGAGCCTGTCATCGAAGTAGGAACGGCAGCGGCCACCGGCCTGCCCGCTGGCTTCGCAGAGGGTCACGGCGCGCCCCGCCCGCGCCAGCGAAACCGCGGCGGAAAGGCCGGCCAAGCCGGCGCCAATGACATAGGTCCGAGCCACGAAGAAGGCGTTTCAGAGAAGACCGTAGCGCAACGCGAGCCACAGCTTGCGCGGCTTGCCAAGCCGCACGGGCCGCTCCAGGTGTTTCCAGCCGCGTATCTCCAGGCGCCGGAGCGTCTCTCGATAGACCGCCATCATGAGCACGATGGGGCGGATCTGGCGGCGCCGGAGGCGTGCCAGCAACCGCTCGGTGCCGGCATAGTGGTCCCGCGCGATTCCTGCCAGCTCCGCGCACGCCGCCGCGAAACCCGGCTGGTCGCACAGTGCGCTCAGGGGAGGACTCTCCGGCACCCCGTGCCGCCGCATCAGGTCCAGGGGGACGTAGAGACGCTCGTTGGCCGCGTCTTCCTTCACGTCGCGCAGGATGTTGGTGAGTTGCACGGCGTTCCCGAGGGTTTCGGCGATCTCGTATCCCGGGTTCCGCGGCACGCCGAATGCGTGGATGGACAGCATCCCCACGGCTCCGGCCACCTTACGGCAATAGCGCAGCAGGTCCTCCTGCGTCCCCATCCGGACCGCCGGCGCCGCGTCGGTCTCCACGCCGTCAATGACGGCGAGGAACTCCTCCCGCGGCAGATCGTAGCGCTGCACGGGCTGCAACAGCGCCCTTGTCGTAAGCCACCGCGGCTCGCCCGCGTAGAGCCGCGCAATCTCTTCCCGCCACGCCGCCAATCCGCGCTTCTTCTGCGCGCTCTCCCCCGGCTCGTCGGCCACGTCGTCCACCTCGCGGCAGAACGCGTAGATGGCGTACATGGCGCGGCGGCGCTCCGCCGGCAGCACGCGCATGCCCCACAGGAACGACGTGCCCGAGCGCGCCACCACGCGGCGGACATGGTTCCAAGGCTCGACGGGCCGTTCCGCCGCGGCCGTCACCCCCGCTCGATGTCTACCCTCCGGCATCCGACGAATCCTCACCACCGCGCGTGCCGGAACGCGGCCGCTCCGGCGCGCGGTGCCGCCGCAAGGCCCGCTCGAACAGCACCCGGCCGATGCCGCGCGCGCAACAGGCCGCGTACTGAGCCTGACTCAACACCACCCGTTCAGCCAGCGGATCGCGCCGGCGCAGCTCCGCGCCGAGCCTCCATGCGATGGCGACGATGACCGCGGCCTCCATGGCGAAGCGCAGGTTGCGCAGGTTTCCCGGCAGCGCGTTTGCGGTTTCGAGAAGGCGGTCGGTGTGATCGAGGCAGCGGTCCAGCACCCGCCGCAACGGGGCGCCGGCAGCCCCGTGAGCAAGAGCTTCGACATCGGCGCCCGCGGACGACATCCAGTCCCGCGGCAGGTAGACCCGGTCAAGGGCCTTGTAGTCATCGCCGCAGTCCTGGAGGTGGTTCAGCACCTGCAAAGCGTGGCACAGGGCGTCGGACGCCGGATAGGCCGTGGGGGACTCGCCGTGCAGGTCCACCAGGTAGCGGCCCACCGGCGCCGCCGACAGGTCGCAGTAACCCATGAGATCGTCCCAGTCCTCGTAGCGCAGCTTCACCGCGTCCTGCTTGAACGCCCGGGTCAGGTCCACGCAGTGCCGGGACGTCACACCGGTCTCGGCGAGGCTGCGCCGGATCGCGTGCGCCTTGCGGAAAGCCGGGTCCGGCGCACCGGCGCCGGTGACCGCGTCGGCGAAACCGTCGAGCCGGGCGATCTTGTCGGCGGGCGCCAGGGTCGGATCGTCGGCGATGTCGTCGATGGCCCGGGCATAGGCGTAGAAGGTGGCGATATGCGGGCGCAGGCGCGCGGGCAAGAGCCACGAGCCCACCGGGAAATTCTCATCCGCCGCGGCCTTGCCGGACGGCGTTTCCATGGACACCGACGTGTTCATCGTAGGTGCTGATTGCGGCGAACGACGACCGCTCCACTCCTTTCACTCCCGTTCAAACTACCACGAAACCGCCGTCCCGGACCATACGAAGAGGTGCATGCCACGCCTTGCCAGCAACCTGTATTTCTGCGCATCTTCACAAGCGTCTTCGTGAATCGCTACACGGGTCCGCCCCGGAGGGAGATTGACTTGGCCGACAAACCATCACCGAACGAGACCGGGCTCGTGCCCCTCACGCTGGCCAGCAACGACTACCCGTTCTTCGGCGCGCTCACGAGCGGGCGCCACCAGGCGTACGGGCTGGACATTCGCTGGCACTACGTGGACCCGCCGAACAAGCTGTTCCGGCGCGTGTTGAAGTCGCCGCGGTACGATGTCACGGAGTTGTCGCTGTCGAGCTACACCATGATGCGCGAGCAGGGGTGGCGCGCCTACAAGGCGTTGCCCATCTTCACCTCACGGCGCTTCCGCCACTCGGCACTGTTCGTGCGCCGGGACAGCAAACTCGTGAGCGGGGAGCAGCTCAGGGGCAAGCGCGTCGGGGTGCCGGACTATCACATGACCGCGGCGGTGTGGATTCGCGGCATCCTGCAGGACGACTACGGCGTCAGACCCGAAGACATCCGCTGGGTCACCGGACGGGTGGAGCGCGTCAGGCTGCCAGGGGAACTTGCCGGAAAGGTGGAGAACGCGGGCGGGGAAGCGCGCCTCTTCGACTGGCTCCTGGAAAACAAGCTCGACGCGGTGATCTACGCGCACCTGACCCGGCCGCCGGCGCCCGGCGTGCGCTGCCTTTTCCCCGACGCGGTGGAGCGGGAGAAGGAATACTTCCGCAAGCACGGCGTCATCCCGCTCATGCACCTCATGGCCCTCAGGGAGAAGCACCTGGAGAAGGGGATCGGCATCGCGCGCAAGGTGGAGAAGGTGTTGAGGAAGGAGAAGGATTCCTTCTTCAAGCGGCTGGATACGGTGAGCTCGGCTGGCGTCCTCCCCTGGTTCTCCGAGTATGTGGAGAGCACCGCCGGAGTCCTGGGCCGCGACCCTTGGCCTCACGGCATCGAGGCCAACCGCAAGGGTCTGGAGAAGTTCCTGGATTACTCCATGGCCCAGGGCCTGATCTCGCACCGGCCGGACCTGCGCGAGCTGTTCATCGACGTCTGACGAATCCCGGGGTATCCTGCGATGCCCGACCCGGGCCCTACAGCACGAACGGCATGGTGGCGGACAGCAGCACGCTCTGGTCCAGCAGCATGGTGCGCTTGCGAATCTTCCATGCGCCGTTCACCTTGCGCAGCACATCGTCGCGCTTGCCGGCGAAGACGTCGGTGCTGTCCTCCAGCTTGTTGCGATAGATCAGGATCCGGTACTTGACGCGGACTTCCTCGGGGTCTTCCAGGCTCGGGGCGGCCTGGATGCCGTGCACGTTGGTGATCAGCCGGGAGACCCGCGGCGCGGGCTCCTCCACCCAGTGGACGCCGGACGTGATCTGCTTGATGCGCAGCCGGAGCGTGCTCTTGCCTTCGTCGAACCAGTTCATGTCCCGGCCCTGGCGCGTGTTCTCCGTGTCCCAGTGGCCGAACTGAACGTTCCGGCGCATGGGCGCCCAGTAGCAGATATCGTCGGTCAGAAGCTCCAGCCACTCCTCGTAGCGGCGCTCGTCCAACAGGTCGGCCTCGGCGCACAGGAACTCGTGCACCTCCTGCGCCAGCAACAGGTAGGCGAGCCCTTTCCCGGCGCCGTCCGCAGCCGAAAAGCCGCGGCCCGGCGCGGCCGCCCGCGTTCCGTCCGGCAGCGTATTTCGCGGCGCGCCCGTTGGCGGCATCGCCGTTCCCGGTGTCGCCGCCTCCGCCAACTCGCCCGCAGCGGCCTTTCCGGCCGGTGTGTGGCTACGGCTGGTCATGCATCAACTCCGACCAGCGCCGGTAGAACGCCCGGGCGCCTTCCTCGGAAAACGACGCCTTGACCGTCACCGCGTCCGGCAGGTTCTCCACGGGGTGCGCGAAACCGAGCCCCATGCCGTAGTGGTAGGGGTAGCGCCGCGCAATGGTGCCGCGGCTGGCTTCCGTGGCGTAGACCCAATTGTCCATGTCGTCGGACTCCACCATGCCCGCCGGACCCGAAAACCGCATGTAGTAGCGGCGCAGCAGGTCCTTGACCTCCCAGGGCGCGTCCTGGTCCACCAGGTACCAGCGCCACGCCTCGGTCTGGCCCGCCCCCAACGGATGCCACACCACCATCGTCCGCGGGAACCAGGGGTGGAACGAGGTGTTGGGGAAGATACTGCCGTTGCCGGGCGTTACGGTGACCTGGCCCTGCTGCCGCTCGCGCCGCCGGGCCTCCACCGCCTTGAAGTACTCCGCCACCACCGGGTCGTTGGGAAATTCGGGAAACCACGCCTGGGCGCCCACCTCCGGTGGCCCGGTGATGGTGGCGTGGCCGAGGCTGGGGAACGCCATCAGCCCGCTGGTGAACCGCCTGGCCTGGTTCTTGTGCGCCGAGCCGTGGCGCTCCTGCCCTTCGCCGCCCGGTCCGAGCCCGGCGATCTCCGCCGATTTGTGCGTCGTGGGGCTGTGGTAGGTGTCCCAGGCGAAGTTTTCCGCGGCGAATTTCCAGTTGCACGGCATGCGCCACTTGACCACCCCGCCCAGCACCTCCGAGCCGCCCGCGCCGCCGTCCCGCGCATCGAGAAGCGCGTCCAGGTACAGGCGCATGCCCCCCAGGTACTCCTCGAAGGACGGCGCCGACGGATCCCAAGTGGCCCAGACGGTTCCTTTGTAGACTTCCATCCGCGCCGCGCGGATCAGCCCCCACTCGGACTTGTCGAGTTGTTCGCCGTAGCCCGCGCGGAACTGGGGCACGCCATAGAGGTCGCCCGGCGTCTTCACCAGCCCGCCGTCGGTGGCGTAGCTCCAGCCGTGATACGGGCAGGTGAACACCGAGGTGTTGCCGTGGTCGTAGCGGCACACCTTCATACCCCGGTGCCGGCAGGTGTTGAGCAGCACGTGGATGTCGCGTTGCGGGTCGCGGGTGACAATGACCGACTCGTCCCCCATGCGCGAAAGAAAGAAATCCCCCGGCTCGGGAATCTGGCTCTCGTGGCCCACAAAGAGCCACGCCCGTGCGAAAATCCGCTCCAGCTCGGCGCGGTAGATGTCTTCGTCGACGAAGATCTCCCGGCTGACCACGCCTCGGTCGAGATCGACCCAGGTTCCATTCAATTGGCTGCCGTTGTCCACCACGCCTCCTGCGCCTGTTCCGGGAACCCCCAAGAGTCCCTCACCCAGCGAAACAACGAAATCTCACCCATCACCGTCAATGGAAACAGCGGAAACCGCGCATTGTCAAGGATGCCGGACGGCCGTTTCCGTCGCTCCCGCGGAACGAGTCGTGGCGGAACTCGCACGGCAATGACGGAACAGAACGGTTCCCCTTGCGCGGGAATCTTCGATGCCGGCGAATGATCGACACACAAGGGCACGAAAGCGGCTCCCCAGGGGACAATTCGGGACATTGGCGCCGGTTCTGTCCGCTCCGGGAATTTCAGGCCCGCACCTTGCGCAGGCCCGGCAGGAAAACGATCACCACGGCGGACAACGCGAGCACGAAGGCGCCCATGCCCAACACGGTGGTGGGGGCGCCGACAAAGTGGGCGCTGATGCCGGCGAGCAGCGCGCCGGCGGGGGTGATGCCGCGGTCAAGCATGTAGATGCTCATGACCCGACCGCGCAGTTGATCCGGAATGGTCATGTGCAACACCATGTTGGAGACGGACATGAACAACACCTGGAATCCACCCACGACCACCAGGGTCACGAGCGCCAGCGGCAGGGTGCGCACCAGCGCGAACAAAGCCAGGAACACCCCCTGCAGCGCCAGCGCCGTAATCATCAGCAGCCCGGGCCGGTTCACCCGGCTGGCATAGTGGGCGACGCTCAGCATGGCCAGCATGGCGCCCAGGCCCGGCGCCGCCATCATGAGACCCAGGCCGTCCGCCCCCACCTGCAGCACGTCCTTCTGAAAGATCGGCATCAACGCCTGGTAGGGCATGGCGAAGAGGCGCGGGATCATCGCCGTGGCCATGACCGCGAACACCACCGGATCCCTCCACACGTAGCGTATGCCTTCGCGCAGGTTGCTCAACACCGACGAGGCCGCCGCCTCGCTGATCCGCTCGGGCACCTGCATCCGGTAGATCATCCACAGGACGAAGAGATAGGTGGCGCTCTGGATGTAGAAGTTGCCCGCCAGGCCGAACGCCACGATGAGCACCCCGCCCACGCTGGGACCGATGATCTTGGTAAAGTTGAAGGCCGCGGAATTGAGAGCCACCGCGTTCATCAACTCCGCGCGCGGCACCACGTCGGGGATGAGCGCCTGCCGCACCGGCTCGCTGAAGGACCACACCACGCCGGTCACCAGGGTGAAGGCGAACAGGTGCCATACCTTCAGCAGCTCCAGGCTGACCACCAGACCCATGCCCAGGGCGGTGAGCAGAACGCACCACTGGGTGGTCATCATGAGCCGGCGCCGGTCCGTCCGGTCCGCGGCCACGCCGGCGAGCGGGCTGAAGATGAGGAAGGGGACGAAGCGCAGGCCGTTGATCGCGCCCAGCAGAATGGACGACCCGGTCATCTCGTAGGTGGCCCAACCCAGGGTCACCTGCTGGATCCACAGCCCGCCGCTGAGGAAACAGGTGCCGGCCCACAGATACCGGAAGTCGCGGTGGCGCAGCGACGAGAAGGTGCTTCGAGATTCGGCAGGCATCAGCCGTCAGTGGTCCGTCCTCACAGGCTCCTCATTGACTCGTGCACACACTCATAGACCATTTGCGGACATGGCAACCAGTGATTGCCCGAAGGGATACACGGCTGCGGACCTAACAACCCGGTCTGGCCATCGCGGCCACCAGGCTGAGTTGCCGGCGGTCGAGGTTGGCGCTCTTGATGAGGGCATAGATCTCCTGGCCCGGCGCCAGCGCGAGGTCGCGCGCCGCTCCCCGTGTCACCAGCGCGGTGAGGGTCGTGTCGCCGATGCGCAGCCGGAGCTCATTCACGGGACCCGCGTCCGCGCCCATCTCCACCAGGGTCCCCTTGAGCACGTTGCGCAGACTCAGTCCGCGTGGACGCTCCGTGGCCACGCCTACGTCCCGCGCGCGGATCCACACGCGCACGGCCAACCCTTCGGGGATATCCACCAGCGGCACCCGCAGCTCGCCGCCACGGAATTGAAGGTGCGTGATCCCTCCCTCGGCGTCGTGGCCCGTCACCCGCGTGTTCAGCATGGTGCCGGCTTCGCCCTCGTCCTCCGGCGACCACAACTTCAACCGGTTCAGGACCTCGTCCACCTCGCCCGCGGCGGACACCCGGCCCTCGGACACCAGCACGAGGTGGCGCGCCAGCCGCGACACCTCTTCGAGGGAGTGGCTCACGTAGAGGATGGGGATGCCCATCTCGTCGAGGCGTTCGATGTACGGCAGGATCTCCCGCTTCAGGAGCACGTCCAGAGACGCCAGGGGTTCGTCCATCAGGAGCGCCCGCGGGCTGCTCAGCAGCGCCCGCCCCATGGCCACGCGTTGCTTCTCGCCGCCCGAAAGCGACGGCGGGCGGCGCCGCAGCAGGGCGCCCAGGTCCAGCACCTTGACCGCCTGTTCCAGGGTCAGCCAACGCTCGGCCACAGGCGTGAAACGCAGGCCGTAAAGCAGGTTCCTGCGCACCGTCAGGTGGGGGAACAGGCGCCCTTCCTGAAACACGTAGCCGAGGCGCCGCTTCCACGGCGGCAAGTCGACGCCCGCGGCGCTGTCGAACAGCACGGACCCGTCCACGGCGATGCGCCCGCGCTCGGGCTTCAGCAGCCCGCTCACCATGTTCACGATGGATGTCTTGCCCGCGCCGGAACGGCCGAACAGGGCGGTGATGCCGCGGTCGCTGCGGAACCGCGCCTCGATGCGAAAGTCCCCGAGGCGGCGCTGGACGTCCACTTCAAGCACTCGTGTACCCCCGCGTCCTGCGCGCCACGTAGCGGCCCAGGATCTCCGACGCCACCAGCGCGACGACCGTAATCAGGACAATGATCACGGTGAGGCGCATGGCGCCCGGCTCCCCGCCGGGCGCCTGGAGCGCCGAATAGACCGCCAGGGACAGCGTCCGGGTCTCACCCGGGATGTTCGACACGAATGTCACGGTGGCGCCGAACTCCCCCAGGCTCCGGGTGAAGCCGAGGATGGCGCCCACCACCACCCCCGGCAGGCTCAAGGGCAGCGTCACCGTGAACCAGGTCCAGAAACGGTTGGCGCCGAGGGTCGCGGCGGCGGACTCCAGGCGCGGGTCGACGGCCTCGAGGCTGAGGCGGATGGGCCGCACCATCAAGGGGAACGCCACCACCGCCGCGGCGACCACCGCGCCGGTCCAACGGAACGCGAACACCAGGCCGAAGGTCTGCTCCAGCCACGCGCCCACCACGCCGCGGCGCCCCAGCAGCAGGAGCAGCAGGTATCCGGTCACCACGGGCGGCAGCACCAGCGGCATGTGCAGCAGGGCGTTCAGTATCTCCTTGCCCCAGAAGCGGCGGCGCGCCAGCAGATGCGCCGCCGCCACCGCCAGGGGAAGGCCGACGGCCGTGCTCCAGGCCGCGACGCGGACGCTCAAGCGAAGAGCCTCCATCTCGGCCGGACTCAGGGACCACATAACGTTGCAACTTTCTACGGCGCAGACTCTCAGGGCTCCCGCACCGCGAAGCCGTGCGCGCGGAACACCGCCCGGGCCTTGGGCGACCACAGGTAACCCAGGAACCGTTCCGCCTCGGGGTGAACGCTGGCGGCGGGAATGGCCGCCGAATAGTCGATGGACGGATGGGAGTGCGCGGGGAAGACCCCTACCACGGCCACTCGCGGCTCCGCCTTGGCGTCGGTGGCGTAGACGATGCCGTAGGGCGCCTCGCCGCGGGCCACCAGCGCCAGTGCCCGGCGCACATCCGGGGTGCCCGCGAGCCGGCCCGCCACCGCCTGCCAAACGCCGAAAGTCTCCAGCGCCGCCTTGGCGTACACGCCCGCGGGGACGTAGTCCGGATCACCCATGGCCAGCCGCCCGCTGCCAAGCAGGCGCGCCAGGGGGAAGCCGGAATGGATCGTCACCGGGGCGGCGCGGTCCGCCGGCGCCACCAGCACCACACGGTTTCCCAGGAGGTTGCCACGGGTCCCTGGCCGCAGCCAGCGCCTGCGCTCCAGGCGGTCCATCCACTTGGGACTGGCTGTGATGTAGATGTCCGCGGCCGCGCCTTGCTCGATCTGCCGCGCCAGCACCGAACTCGCGGCATAGGACACCGCCACCCGCGCCCCGCCGGCGCGCTCGTACGCCCGCGCCACTTCATCCACCGAACCCTGGAGGCTGCCCGCGGCAAACACGAGCAGACGCTCCGCCGCCGCGGCCGCGCCGGCACAGGACACCGCCAGGAGGAAGACTCCCACCAGCACCCCCACCGGACGCATTATCATACCCGCGAAAGCATGCCCTCGACCCTGATCGCGGGAATGACGTTCCGTGGAATTGGCGTCTTCCCTGCTCATCGTTTTGTCTTGGCATTTTGTCGTCTATAATGCCACGCATCCGTGCTTTCATGGACAACGCGCCGCTCCAGGTCGATTGCGGGCCATCGCGCGCCCGCGGTCCCGCAACCCTGAAAGGACCCCATGACCGGACGCAAGGTTCCCTACGATCCCAAGACCGCCGACCTCTTGTGCTACGCCGCCGCGATCCCCGCGTTTCGCGACGGCAGCGACACGCCCCGGGCGTATCTCGAGCGCTGCCTGAAAACCATCGACGCGCTGGAACCGGAAGTCAAAGCCTTCGTGCGGATGAACGTGGACGGCGCCCGGGAAGCCGCGGACGCGGCCACGGCGCGCTACCAGTCCGGACAACCCCTGTCGGTGGTGGACGGCATGCCCATGGCCATCAAGGACGTGCACGAAACCGAGGACATGCCCATGGAGGTGGGCAGCCCGGTTCTCAAGGGCTGGAGGTCCGGGTGGGACGGGGCCGCGGTCCACGCCTTGCGCAAAGGCGGCGCGCTCATCCTGGGCAAAACCGTGACCACGGAGTTCGCCTTCGCCGCGCCCGGTCCCACGCGCAACCCCTGGGACGTGTCGCGCACCCCCGGAGGCTCCTCCAGCGGCAGCGCCGCCGCGGTGGGAGCGCGCATGGTGCCGGCGGCCACGGGCACGCAGGTGCGCGGTTCGGTGCTGCGCCCGGCGGCCTACTGCGGCGCCTACGCCATCAAGGCGTCCTACGGCGCCATCCACACGCTGGGGGGATTTCCCTCCGCGCCGAGCCTGGCCCACCTGGGGATCCTCGCGGGCACCCTGGAAGACATGTGGCGCACGGCTTGGTACATCTCCCACACCGCGGGCGGAGACCCGGGCCATCCGAGCCTCAACGGCGAGCCCTCTCTGCCGCCGGCGAGCAGGCCCCGGCGCGTCGTCCGTCTGGAAACCGCCGGGTGGGAAGTCACCCAGGATGACGCCAAGACGGTCTTCGACGGGTTCATCGAGGAACTGCGCGCCAGGGGCGTCGCGGTGGCGGGGCGCACCAACGACCCGGAGGTGGAAGCCCTGGAGCGCAAGCTCCGCGAACTGCCGGAGGTCATCCTGCTGATGCTCACCTACGAGGGCCGCTACCCGCTGGCGCTGTATGCCGACCGCTGCCCGGAGTTGTTGAGCGAGCGGGTTCTGGAGCGGGTGGAGGCAGGCCGGAGATTGACCCCCGCGGATTACGCACGGGCGCTGGACTGGTGTGGTGACTTCCGGCGGCAATGGGAGGGCATGGCGGGCCGCGCCGACGCCTTCGTCACCCTCAATTCGGTGGACGCCGCGCCGGTGGGCATGCCGGTGGGCAACGCCATCTACGGTGAACTCTCGTCGGTGGTGGGGGTTCCCACCCTGAACCTGCCGCTGCTGGCCCTCGACGAAATGCCGCTGGGAATACAGTTGCTCGGCTACTACCGCAAGGACTGGGAACTCATCGGTATCGGACGCTGGCTGGCGGAGGGCTGAACCCCTTCCACTGCCGTCCGGTCGGAAAGTCCGGAAGCGCCGCGCGGTCACGAGGACATGTCGTGAAGGTCCTGGTCAGCCTGCTTTACTCCTTCCTGGAGACCCCGGAAACCCGGCGCAACCTGGGCGTGCTGCTCAAGTTTCTGGGAATACTCGTCGGCGCCATCGTCCTCTACTCCGTCGTCTTCCACGTCATCATGGTCAGCGTGGAAGGCCGGGACCACTCCTGGATCACGGGCTTCTACTGGACCCTGACGGTCATGAGCACTCTGGGGTTCGGTGACATCGTCTTCCACAGCGACATCGGAAAGGTCTTCAGCATCCTGGTGCTCGTGTCGGGCATCATCCTGCTGCTGATCCTGCTGCCCTTCACCCTGATCCGCTCGTTTTACGGCCCCTGGCTGGAAGCACAGATACGCGGCCGCGCGCCCCGCCGAACGCCGGACGACCTGGCCGGGCACGTCATCATCTGCGGCTACGACGCACTCGCCATCGGTCTCATCGAGCGGCTGGAATTGTACGATATCGCCTACCAGCTCATCGAGCCGGATGCCGCCGAGGCCGCGCGCAAGCATCGGCAGGGCCTGTCGGTCATCACCGGCGATGTGGACAGCCGGGAGACCTACGTCAACCTGCGCGCGGCACACGCCCGCCTTATCCTCGCAAACCAGGGCGACGCGGCGAACACCAACGTCACCATCACCGCCCGCGACGTGGCTCCCAGCGTTCCCATCGTCGCCACTGCCGAGGCGGAGGACTCCATCGACATCCTGGAGCTGAGTGGCTGCAGCCACGTGCTGCCGCTGCATCAGCAACTGGGGGAAAGGCTCGCCAACCGCGTCAACGCCGGCCATGCCGAGGTGCACGTCATCGGCGGCATCCGCAACCTGCGCATCGCCGAGTTCGCCGTGCACAACACCCCGTTCGCCGGCCGCACCATCCGCGAAACGCAGATCCGCGAGGCCACCGGGGTGGAGATCGTCAACGTCTGGGAGCGCGGCAAGCTCCTGCCGGCGCGGCCCGACACGTTCCTGTCCCATTCCAGCCTGCTGGTCGTGGCGGGCACCGAGCAGCAGATCCTGGAACTGAACCTGTTGCTGGTGATCTACGACATCAACTACAACCCGGTGCTGGTCATCGGCGGCGGCAAGGTCGGCCGCGCCACCGCCCGGGCCATCCGGCGCAAGGACGTGCCCGTCCATGTCATCGAGCGCAACGAGTCGATGCGCGCGCGCATCGGCGAGATTCCCAGCCGGCTCTTCATCGGCGACGCGGCCGACCGGGACCTGCTCATGGAGGCGGGCCTGAGCGACGCGCCGGCGGTGGTGCTTTCCACCAACGACGACGCCACGAACATCTACCTGACGGTCTACTGCCGGCGCCTCAATCCCGAGGTCCTCATCCTCAGCCGCCTCACGCACCCACGCAACCTCGAGGCCATCTACCGGGCCGGCGCCGACTTCGCCCTGAGCTACACATCCCAAGGCGTGGAGGACATCTTCGCCCAGCTTCACGGGCGCGAACTGCTGGTCATCGGGGAAGGCGTCGAGCTGTTCGTCGTGCCCGCGCCGGCCTCCCTGGCGGGCCGGGATCTCGGCGATTGCTCGGTCCTGGAGCGCACCGGCCTCACCGTGGTCGGCATCCAGCAGGACGGCGACGTCGTCACCAATCCGCCACCCTCCACTCCGCTCCACAAGGGCAGCGAGTTGATCATGCTCGGCAACACACAGCAGCGGCAGGCATTCGCACGGGAGTTCGGGTGAGACGCGCGGAGCCTCGTTCCTCGGAAGATGAAGGTCCGGGGCGATGTCTTGAAGGCCCTTTCGGGACCGTGTAGAGTCCCTGGATTCCTGTCGCCAAAGGCTACCCACATGCACCAACGGCATCATCTCGGAGGCGTTCTCGTCGTACTCTTGGCCACACTGGCCCTTGGCGGCTGTACGTCGCCCACGGGAGAGCGCGGCAGAATCCCCAAGCTGACGGACCTCACCGGCGCGGTCACGGACCTGTTCCGCTCCAAGCCGCGCTCGGAGACCACGCCCACGGCCGCAGCGCTGTACAAGGACGGCATCGACTACTTCGAGAGGGGCCGGTACGCGCGCTCCATTTCGTTCTTCCAGAAGCTCCGGGACGAATATCCCTTCAGCAAGGAAGCCGAGGACGCCGAGTTGAAAATCGCCGACGCCTACTCACGGAACGAGGAGTACGCCCTGGCCGAGGAGACATACAAGAACTACCTGACCTTCCAACCCACCGGGCAGCACGCCCACTTCGTCAAGTATCAACTCGGCCGGGTCAACCTGGCGCAGTTCACCGGGGTCGACCGGGATCTGGAGAAGGTCCGCGAAGCACGACGGCAGTTCGAATCGGTGATCCGGGATCATCCGGACTCGGAGCACGTTCCCGATGCACGCCAACGCCTGGCGGAAACGCGGGTTCACCTGGCGGAACGCGAACTCTACATCGGAAACCATTACCTGGAGGACCAGCGCTATCGGGCGGCGCGGGAACGTTTCGAGAAGGTGGTGCGGGAATATTCCGACACACCCGCGGCATCCGCGGCGCGGGACTCCCTCATCAGGCTGCCGCAAGCGGGACAGGATGAGGGGGCAAGCCCAGCTTCGCCGGGCGGGGACACTGCGACGAAGGCCGTGGAACCCATGCGGTTCATCGTCAAGGAAGGCTACGATTACGAAGCCACGACCCAGAGGAGTTGGTACACTTGGCTGAATCCGTTCTCCTGGCGTCGCGACACGCAGGCATCCACCGGCGCCGGGCAGCGCGCATCCGCGGGCGCGGAGCGGCCGCCAGCGGGGAACGCGCCGCCGCGGGAGGAGAGGAAGGGGTTCTTCCAAAGGTTGTTCAGCTTTTTGAATCCGTTCTCGTGGTCCCGCGAGAAACCGGACCCGCCGGCGGCAGCCGCCGCGGTGGACGCCGGATCCGCCAAGGATGTGGTGGAAAGCATCGACGCGACGTTGGGAACCGCCGGGACTTCACCGGACGACGCGCCCAAGCCTCCGGTCGCCGCCCTCCCGCCCGAGAAGAACGATCCAGCGCCGAAGGAGAGCGACCCGGCCGAGGTCCTGGGCGCGGTCGACAGGCAACTCGGCGAAGCGACGGCGCCCGCCGATGCGCCGCAGGCCCCGGCCGCCGATCCCGGGCTCTTCTCGGCCGAGCAAGCCCAACCCGCGGAACGCGCGCCCGACAAACCGCAGTCCGGCCTGTTGGAGGGTATCGACCGCGCGCTTGGAAGTGACGGAACAGGATCGCCGGGCGAGTTGCCGCCTCCGCCGGCCTCCCCCTAGTGTCTTGTCCCTTGAACAGCCACTCGGGCGCGCCTCACGGGACGACTGCCCGCCTCGCCGCGGCCGCATCCGGGCCTCGCCGCATCCACACCGGACACGCGCCGGTTACGGGCTGAAGGCCTGGCCCCGACCCATGGCGCGCGCCAGCCGGGCCTCGGCCACCTTGTGGTCATAGATGGAGCGGATATAGTCCGTCTGGGCGCGGGTGTTGATGACTTGGGCTTCGGTGATCTCGATGATGGAGCCTACACCCACCTGGTAACGGCCGTTGGCCAGATCGAGGTTTTCCTTGGCCGACCGGGTCTGCGCTTCGTTGGCCTTGATCCGTTCGCCCGCCTCCACGAGGTTCAGATAGCTCTCTTCCACATCCAGAGCGATGCGCTGGCGCAACTCCGCCAATTGCGCCCTGATGACCGCGTAATCGCTGACCGCGCGCTCGATCTCGGGGGTGAGCGTGAACCCGGTGAACAGCGGGATCTCCAGGGTCAACGACGAACTCACGACGTCCTCGTCGTTGTGCCACCGGCGGCCGTACTGCCCGTCCACCCGCACACGCGGCATGCGCCCCAACCTGACCACGTCGATGGCCTCCTGCTGGGCCTTCAGGCGCGCCTGGAACTCCATGATCTCCGCGCGCGATTCCAGCGCCGCCTTCACCGCCTCGTCCAGTGAAAGGGTGGACGCGTGGACGTTGACCTCGGATGCCACCTGGCGCTCGGCGAACTGCACGACCCCCATGGCGCCCTTGAGCCGCGCCCACGCGATCCTGACGCCGTTCTGGGCCCCGATGAGTCCGGCCTGGGCCGCGAAAAGGCTTGCCTCGGCGCGCGCCACGTCGATCTTGGGGCGGGTGCCCACGTCGAAGAAGCCCTGGGCCTGGCGCACCAGGGTCTCGCGGTCCTTGACCGTGTCCTGCTCCACCCGCACCAGCGCCTCGGCCCGCAGGTAGTCGAAAAAGGCCCTGCGAACGGTCAGGACCACATCGTCCACCGACGTTCGTTCGGAGAAGCGGCGGGCTTCCAGTGTTTCTTCCTGCCGCCGGACCGTGCCCTTCCGCCGGCCGAAGTCGCTCACGAGCCAATTCACCTGACCGGTGGTGCTGAACAGGTCCTCGTGCGCGTTCGGACCCTCCGCCGTGGGCCTGTTCTCATAGGAACTGCGCACGCCGGCGGTGGGGTAGTACGCGGCCTGGGCGCGCTTCAGCACGGCCTCCTGCACCTTGACCCTTTGGTTGGCGGCGCGGATGCCGGGATGGTTCTTGCGGGCGGTACGTTCCGCCTCTTGCAGCGTGAGTACCGGCGGCGGCGACCCTTGACCCAGGGCGGCGTGCGCCGCCCACAGGAGCACGAACGCCCCGGTGGCCATTGCCGCGGCGACCCTTGCCGCGGTGAAGTTCTTGCGGCGTCCCATGGCGACCTCCTTGCAGCGCGTCCATGCGCGCCGATGCTTCATTCCAACCGAGCCCACACCAGAGTCCCACACCATCCCCATATCAGCCTTATATCAGCCCCTGCACGAGCAACAAGGGGACGGCCCCGTCGCGGGTCCGTCAGTCGCCCATGCGGCGGCATCACGGACACATCCCGGCGCCAGGAGCCTGCGCCGCAAAAGCCGTGACCGTCCGATGTCCCGTAGCGGCCGGCCGGTTGCCCCTACCCTGGCCCAAACCCGACAGGCTCCCCGGTTGACGATCCCGGATCAGGCGAATCAAGAGGACGCAAATCGCGTACCGGACATCCTCCGCACCGGCGGCGGACAGAAGGAGCCATGGCGAACGTTGGTGTCGCATCCGCGATATCTGATAAATTCGCGAATTGGTCCTTTGGATTCACTGCTTGACAAGATCGCGTTGGTCACCGGAGCCGGAAGCGGCATCGGCCGGAGTGTGGCCTTGGCGCTGGCGCGGGAGGGATGCCGCCTGGTTCTGGCGGGGCGCCGCCTGCAGCCCCTTGAGGAGGTGGCGGCCGAGGTGCGCGCGCACCAACGCGACGCCATTCCGGTGACGTGCGACGTCGGTTCCCGGACGGACGTCGAAGCGCTCAGTCAACGCGCGCGGCGGGCGGGAGTCGTGCAGATCCTCGTCAACAGCGCGGGCATTGCGCCGGCGGCGAGCTTTCTGGAAATGGAGGACTCTCTTCTGGAGGAGGTGCTGCGGGTGAACTTCCTGGGCACCTGCTACTGTTGCAAGCGGTTCCTGGAGCCCATGATCGCGGCCGGTTGGGGGCGCATCATCAACATCGCCTCGACCACCGCCAGGACCGCGTATCCCCACACCGCGGCATACACCGCTTCCAAGCACGCGGTCCTGGGCCTGACGCGGGTCATCGCCCTGGAAACGGCGCGCAAGGGCGTCACCGTGAACGCCATCTGTCCAGGCTACGCGGACACCGGACTCACACGCGACAATGCCCGGCGCATGGCCGCGCGCACCGGCGAGAGCGCGCTGGCGGTGCTGGAACGGTTCGCCGGAACCGCGCCGCAAGGGCGGTTGATCGACCCGGACGAGGTAGCGGAACTCGCGGTGCTGCTGGCGAGTCCGGCGGGCGACGCCGTCACGGGCCAAGGCATTCATGTCGACGGCGGCGCCTTCATGGGGTAACGGGGCCCGGCGTGCCGCGCCAACCCGTACCGATGGTTCCCCACAAGACGCGACGGGACGGCACCATGACAGTCTAGTGTGGTGTCTGGTTAATTCGGGTCATAATCTGCGGAGGATTTTTTGTTGTCGGCAAGGCGCGATGACGAGCAGTGGCGGGTACCACGCGAGGAAGAGCAACGCAGCCGACGGCGAAAAAGACCCGCAGATTATGACCCGAATTAACCAGACACCACACTAGGGAAGATCTGAACAATCGACCATTCACATGTCATAATAGGGAAAACGGCAGGGCATGGAGGGGACACGATGAGACAGGGGAGCTTCGCGGAGATGGGCATGGTCGAAAGGAGCGGCGGACGCGGCGGGAGGACTGGCAGGTGGCGATGAAGCCGGGCCAGCGCCGGAAGCTGGAGAAGATCGGACCGGAAGAGGCGGCGGAGAAGCGCAAGGCGTCTGTGCGGGCCAAGGTGGAGCATCCGTTTCTGTACGTGAAGCGCCACTTCGGCTACGCCAAGGTGCGCTACCGCGGGCTGTGGAAGAACACCCAGCGCATCGCCGTACTGCTCGGGTTCACCAATCTGCTCATCGCAGGGCGCTACGCCTGAGGTCCTGAGGCGGGGACCGGTCCGCCCGCTGCGGCAAGGGAGGGCGAAATACCCGCGGTTTGGTCATAAAACGACTCCCCGGACCCCTTATCCAAGGTCCCGGCATGCCACTAACTGATCCGACGGTCCGCTTGCCGGCTAAAACCGCCGTTGTTCGGACCTTCCCTTACGGATGAACGAGCCAGGGGCCGTCTGCCCGCACAGGAATCGCAGAAGGAGAATCGTGAATGGGGGCCACCTACGTCGATGTCACCATCCGCAATCCCGCCGATCCGCGACGGAGCTGGACCGGGAAATTCCTCGTCGATACCGGCGCTTTTGATTCGCTCGTCCCACGGAGGCGGCTCGAAGAAATCGGGCTGCAACCCAGGGGCCATCGTGACTACGTCCTGGCGGACGGCAAACCCGCCGCCTTCGACATCACCATCGCCGAGATCGAATTCAAGGGAGAAGTCGTCGGCGGCACCATCGTGTACGGGGACGACGGCGCGGAGCCGCTGCTTGGCGTCACTGCGCTGGAGTCCGGCGGCTTCGCGGTCGATCCGCGCAATGAAGAGCTGAAGCGGTTGCCCGCGGTCTTGTTGAAGAAGTTCGTCCCTTGAGGTGTGAGGGTGCATTAGGGTGCATATTGGATGCCGTGGGCATCGAGCAGGCGCCGGTAGTCGGCCGAAGCGTATTGGCCGGTTTCAAGGGGTCGTCGCAACACGTCCTCGCTGGTGTAAGAGTAGGAGTTCGTTCAAGGCTTCGGATGGAGTTCTCCACCCGAGAGTCTGCCGCGGTCGGCGGTTGAGTGTGGCCGCGACAGCAGCAATGTCGTTAGCGCTGTGCCGATTGAGGTCAGTACCTTTGGGGAAGTACTGGCGCAGCCGGCGTAGCTCATCGCGTTCGCTCGTGCTCACGCCCTCGCGCACACCAGCATTCACGTCGAACTGGCGCACCCAATTGCGAACCGCCGATTCCGTCAAGTCCAGATTACCCGCGACCTCTCCGACCGAGCGCGGTCCTTCCTTGACCAGCTTGACCGTTTCCTGCTTGAACTCCTTCGAAAACCTCCGTCTCGTCCGAGTCATGGTTGTCACCTCCGAGGCCATATCAGATGTCCGCCAAACCCGGGTAAGACCACCACCTGCGTGGCAAACAGCAAGATACACAGTTGGTGGTCGCTGTGCTGATCGATCTTCAATCCAAGAGGAGATTGACAGGATAAGGGCGAGGCTCCATAAATTGAACCGGCTCCGCATCATACACGCCATCGACGGCTTGGCCGAGCGACCTTGTCAATGTGTCAGGGGTTTCCTGACGGACACTATCATACAACCAAATATCACGATCCTGCGAAACTGGGCGCAGGCCTGACCGAGCAGGTCCATCTGAAAGACAGGTGTCATGCCGTATGACAGTTTCGACTATGCGCTGGACGACGGCGTGGCCACGGTCCGACTCAACAATCCGGCTCAACTCAATGCGCTGACTTTCCGCACGTACGAAGAGCTGGCGGCCCTCACCGGCTCACTGGCGGACGACTCGCGCGTGCACGTGCTGGTCCTCACCGGCGCGGGCAAAGGCTTCTGTTCCGGCGGCAGCGTCGACGAGATCATCGGCGAACTGCTCAAGCTGGACGGCGCCGGACTATACCGCTTCACCCGCCTGACCTGTGACGTGGTGCGCAACATGCGCCGGCTTGAGAAGCCCATCATCGCCGCGGTCAACGGCGTGGCCGCCGGGGCCGGAGCGGCCCTTGCCCTGGCGAGCGACTTCCGGATCCTGTCGGACCGGGCCAGCCTGGCGTTCCTGTTCGTCAAGGTGGGCCTCGCCGGATCGGACATGGGCGCCATTCACCTGCTGCCGCGCATCGTCGGCATGGGGCGCGCCATGGAACTCCTGTCCCTGGGCGACCGCGTGGACGCCGCGGAAGCCTGCCGCATCGGACTGGCCAACAAAGTCGTGCCGCATGACGACCTGATGTCCGAGGCGCAGCGCCTGGCCCAAAGATTGCGGGAGGGGCCACGCTACGCCATCGGGGTGACCAAGAAACTGCTGGAGCTGGAAGCGGGCCTGAGCCTGGACGCGGCCCTGGAGATGGAGGCCATGACCCAGGCCCATTGCATGCAAACGGCCGACTTTCACGAGGGATTCCGCGCGTTCATGGCGCGTGAGAAACCGCGATTCAACCAGGAAGACGAAGATACGGGGGATCCGTCGGTGTAGGGACGACAGCCGGTCGCCCCTACACGGGCCCTTTCCATGCCTTGCGGTATCCGCGCCCTGCGGCGTCCATGCGTTGCGGTGATTTCCCGACCGCACGGACGAACCCCCTGGGAGACGGAAATCCAGGAACGCCTTGCCGGCGACGCTCCTCCGCAACTTGTGATGCGAATCGTCATCCGAATTGTCATGCGAATTGCCCGGACGGGACGCCGGTGATGGGCTCGCCAAGGGGGTTGTCTGACCCGCAGCTTCGACTGCGCCGCGCATGGACCACGTGGGCGCAGGCGGAACTGGACGGCATCGATGGGCGCGCTGGCGATGAGGCCGCAGTGGCGGCGTTCCGGAAACTTGCCCGCCGCGGGGTATTCCGCCATGTGGCACCGCGCGAGTTCGGGGGCGCGCGCCGCAGCGTTCAGGCGCGCGACCTGTGCATGATCCGCGAGGCGTTGGCGGGCGCGTCCCCGCTGGCGGACACCCTGTTCGCGGTGCAGGCCCTGGCGGCCTATCCGTTGGCGGCGGCCGGGACCCCGGCGCAGCGGGAAGCCTGGCTGCCGCGGCTGGCGGCGGGCTCGGCTGCCGGCGCTTTTGCGCTCACCGAGCCGGACGCGGGCTCGGACGCGGCCGCCGCCAGCCTTCGGGCGCGCCGGCGCGGCGGGTACTACGTGCTCGACGGCGTCAAGAGCCTCATCTCCAACGCTGGCCTGGCCCAACTCTACATCGTCTTCGGCAAAACCCATCCGGCGCGCGGGAGCAAGGGCCTCAGCGCGTTCGTGGTGGAGGCCGACACCGCGGGAGTGGCGGTCACGGAGCGTCTCACCCTGATCTCGCCGCACCCCATCGGCACCGTGTCCTTCGCCCGCTGCCGCATCCCCGTGAACCAACTCCTCGGCGAACCCGGCAAGGGCCTGGAGATCGCCCTGACGACGCTGGAGGCGCTTCGCTGCAGCGTCGGCGCCGCCGCCTGCGGCATGGCCGGCCGAGCGCTGGCGGAGGCCCTGCGCCACGCCCACGAGCGGCGCCAGTTCGGGCGGCCGCTGGCGCGCTTCCAGGCCATTCAATTCAAGATCGCGGACATGGCCACCGAACTCGAGGCCGCGCGCCTGCTGGTCTACCAGGCGGCGCATGCCCATGACCAGGGCGCCGCCGACCTGGCGCGGCTCTCCTCCATGGCCAAACTTTTCGCCACCGAAGCCGCCCAGCGCATCGTGGACGAATCCCTGCAGATTCACGGCGGCCGCGGCTTGGTGGAGGGCCACATCATGGAACGGCTGTACCGCGACATCCGGGCCCTGCGCATCTACGAAGGAACGTCGGAGATCCAGCGGCTTGTCATTGCGCGGGAAGTGCTTGGGAGGGCATAATGGAGGGGTCACGGGGTCGCCCCGTGGAGTTGCCATGGATTTCGATCTTTCGGAGGAACTGCTGGCGGTCAGAGAGTTGGCGCGCGAATTCGCCGAAAGGGAAATCGCGCCCACGGTGGCCGCGGACGACCGCGATCACCGCTTTCGCCGGGACATCTTCGACAAGATGGGCCAGTTGGGGTTTTTCGGCTGCGTGGTTCCCGAGAGCTGCGGCGGCTCCGGCCTGGGCTATCTGGCCATGGCGCTGCTCACCGAAGAGATCGCGCGGGTGCACAGTTCGGCGCGCGTGCATATCAACACCCAGCTCGCCCCCGCGGTGACGCTGGCCCGGTTCGGCACCGGCGAACAGCAACGCCGCTGGGTCCCGGGTCTGGTGGACGGATCGCGAGTGGGCTGTTTCGCCATCACCGAGCCCGATTCCGGCTCGGACGTGGCCTCCATGTCCACCCGCGCCCGGCGCGCGGGCGGCGGCTACGTGCTCCGCGGCACCAAGACGTGGATCTCCAACGCACCCATTGCCGACTGGGGGCTGGTCTATGCGACCACGGATCGGGATGCGCGACACCGCGGCCTTTCCGCCTTCATGGTGGAACTGGACAGCGCCGGGGTCCGGCGCGCCACCCTGGACAAGTTGGGGGCGCTGGCCTCGCCCACCGGTACGCTGGAATTCGACGACGTGCGGGTGCCGGCCGATCAGCGCATCGGAGCCGAGGGCCAGGGCTTCGCCATGTGCATGTGGCAGCTCAACCAGACGCGCCTGAGTTGCGCCGCCGGAGCCCTCGGAGTGGCGCGCGCGGCGCGCGAGGCCGCGCTTGCCTATGCCAATCAGCGCCAGCAGTTCGGCCAGCCCATCGGCCGCTTTCAGATGATCCAGGACAGCCTCGCGCAGATGATCGTGGAGGAAGAGGCGGCGCGCCTGCTGGTGTACCGGGCAGCCCACCTGGCGGATCGCGGGCGGCCCAACAACCTGGAAGTCTCCATGGCGAAATACGCCGCGGCGGAGGCCGCCGCGCACGCCGCCGACGGCGCATTCAAGATCCTGGGCGCCTACGGATATTCGACGGAGTTTCCGGTGGAGCGCTACCTGCGCGACGCCAAGTCGTACCAGATCGTGGAGGGTTCCTCGAACATCCACAAGCTGATCATTGCCCAGGACGCCTTGGGTTACCGGAGGGCGACCCGTGGTCCGGAACAGGAATCCGGGCCGTAGAACCGGCGCTGCGGCAAGCCGTTCGCGCGTTTGCCGTAACAGCCCGGTTGCATGGTTTCGATTTCCTGGCGCGGTAAGGTAAACTGCGAGGCACGGTTTTTCAGGCAAAGTGACTCTCCTTTGATCGATTCAGTTCCCACCGCCGTTGCGCCTCCTCCGTCCCCGGGCAATTCCCGCATCGGGCGGTGGCGCCGGTACGCCACCGCCTTCGCAGCCGTCACGCTGGCCGTGGGCCTCGCGGCACAGGCCGGCAACGCGCTTGAACTCGCCCAGAACAAAACGGGTCCGGAGGCGACCACCCTCCGCGAACAACGCATCACCAAGCTCGCCGGCGCGAGCGATACTCTGCCCAAGCTGTTGACCGATCTCGGCGTACCCACGGACGCGCGCTATCGCTGGCATTTCGCGGTGGCCAAGGAACTGGGCGTACGCAACGTTCTGATGGAAGGGGACATGGTCCACTTCTACTTCACGTCCTCGTGGGGGTCGTTGCAACTCGGGAAACTGACCGCCCTGCGCATTGAACGAGCCGGTCTGGGACGCGTGTCGTGGCAGGTCCAGGGCGGCGAATTCGTCTACCATCGGGAGAAGACACCCGTGCCGATGGTAGCCGCGCCCGAGTCACCCACGCCGCCCGCAAAGCCCACCGAAGGCGACGGACCCGCGGCCGCGTCCAAGCCAGTGGCCAAGCCAGCCACGGCTCCGCCGGCCGCCGCCGCATCCACGCCCGAAGGGCGCGCCGTGAATACGGTGACCCATGTGCTGCGCAGGGGCGAGGTTCTCAGCGTTGTGCTGCGGCGCCACGGCGTTTCCTCCAACGCGCAGCAGCCTTGGATCGACGCCATCGGCAAACGGTACCCGCTGAGACAGTTGTATCCGGGCCGCAAGATCGTTCTTCATTTCGTCAACTCCAGCGACGGCGGCGTACGGACCTTGGGGGCCGTGCAGATCGAATCGCGAGACGGCCACCTGCTGACATGGCAATGGACCGAGGGGCGAATCGTCTACCGCGGCAAGAATCACCCGGTTCCGCAGGACAAGCCCACGCCGGCGCCCAAGTCCGCCGCCACACCCGATCCACCGGCGGCGATCCGGCCGGCCGCTTCCGGAGCGCCCAAGCCCGCTTCCGAAGCGTCCCCGCCCATCCGTACGTTCGAGCCTCCGGACAAGGTGACCCGCACCATCCGGGCGGGCCAGACCCTCGGGAGGCTTTTCAGACCCCTGGGGATTTCCGGCAAGGTAGCCGAACGGTGGTTCGAGGCCATCGACCGGCAGTATCCCGTCACCCGCCTCAAACCGGGTCAACAACTGCACCTGTATTTTGACGCGGCTTCCACGGAACACCCGGGCGCTGTACTTCGAGCCATCGAGTTGGAAGTGAAGAAGGGGCGCAATCTGAGTTGGAAACGGGTCGGGAACGCAATCCACTTCAGCAAGGAACGCTTGACCGGGCCAGGGCAACGGAGCTCGCCAGAGGCCGGTGCGGTCGCCAACGGAGCCCCGCCGCATCCAGGCAAGGACGCCTTCCTGTCGGAATACGCTCTGGCCCGGATCAAGCAGCGGAACCGCTTGCTGGAATACATTCCGCCGTCCAACGAGAAATCCAACGACAACCTGCCTGTGCCTTCGCTGGAAGGCACGGAGCGGGTGACACACAAGCTGAGGAAGGGCGAGCACCTGTGGGGCGTGCTCCGGCGCTATGAAGACGACAAGCAGGAACGCCGGCTGTGGCTCGCCAGCCTCCGCGAGCACCGAGTCGTGCGACGGCTGCGCGCCGGCAACCGCGTCTACCTCTACTTCAAGATGCCCGACAACGGCGCCCGCACGGCCAATGGAAACGGGGATCACACCTCCAACGGCAACGGGGCCGGGGTCGGACAACTCCAAGCCCTCCAGATCGCGCTTCGCTCCGACTTGCGCCTGACCTGGTACCGCGATGAAAAGAACGTCCTGTTCTACAAGGACGCCGTTCCTTTCCAGCAGGAGGTACGGGCGATCAGCGGGGTGATCCACGGCGGATCGCTCTACCAACACGCCAAGAAGGCCGGCGCGGACATGACCGTCATCTCCCGGATGGTGGACATTCTGGGGTGGGACATCAACTTCCAGAGAGATCTTCAGCCGGGCGACAGTTACCGCGTACTCTACCGCAGAAAGTATCGCCCGGGGCATCCCGAATCCGATCAAATCCAGTTGCTTGCCGCGGAGGTGGTCAGCTCGGGACGCAAACATTCAGCCGTCTATTTCGAGGACGCGGATGGCGAGGGGAATTACTACGATGCCGACGGGCGCTCGGTGTCGCGCTCCTTTCTACGTTATCCAGTGGAGTTCAAGCGCATCAGTTCGCGTTTCTCACGGAGCCGCTTTCACCCCGTGCTCAAGGTACGGCGGCCGCACTACGGCGTGGATTTCGCCGCTCGAACGGGCACTCCCATCCGCGCCGCCGCGGACGGCCGTATCACCTACAGGGGCTGGAAGGGCGGCTACGGACGGCTTGTGGAGATCAGCCACGGCGGCGCCGTGAAGACGCGTTACGCGCACTTGAGGCGTTACGGACCCGGCATCCGACGCGGCGTGTCCGTGCGAAAGAGTCAGACCATCGGATACGTGGGCTGTTCCGGACTGTGCACCGGTCCACACCTGCATTTCGAGATGTGGCAAGGCGACCGGTACGTGGATCCGTTGAGCGTCAACATCCCCGTGGACCGCCAGCTCGACCCCTTGTTGCTGGAAATCTTCAAGGGAACCCGGCGGCTCTTCTTCGAGCGGCTGGACAACGGACACCAGAGCGCCACGGAGCCCGCGCCGCAGTCTTCATGACGAGCTTCATGAGCGTGGCGGCTGGAGAAATCTCTCCACCGGCCGAAGAAGGCCATGTACGGACCTTGCGCGCTGGCGCATCGGGGCGGCGGCAGTTCGGTCTGTTCCACCGTGCGGCCCGGTTTCAAGATTCCCTTTGAGGAGATCCATGGACGCGAACAAGGAAAAGGCCATCGACCTCGCCGTAAGCCAGATCGAGCGACAATTCGGCAAGGGCGCCATCATGAAGCTCGGGGAGGGCGGGCAAATCCGCGATATCCCCACCATCCCCACCGGCTCCATCGGCCTGGACATCGCCCTTGGCGTGGGCGGCGTGCCGCGCGGGCGGGTGGTGGAGATCTACGGTCCCGAGTCTTCCGGCAAGACCACCCTGGCACTGCACATTCTGGCCGAGGCGCAACGGCAGGGCGGCATGGTGGCGTTCGTCGACGCCGAGCACGCCCTCGACCTGAGTTACGCGCAGAAGCTGGGCGTCCACACCGACGAGTTGCTGATCTCGCAGCCGGATCACGGCGAGCAGGCCCTGGAGATCGCCGAGACCCTGGTGCGGAGCGGCGCCATCGACGTGCTGGTCGTCGACTCGGTGGCGGCGCTGGTGCCGCGAGCCGAGATCGAGGGCGAGATGGGCGATTCGCATATGGGCCTCCAGGCGCGCCTCATGTCCCAGGCGCTGCGCAAGCTCACCGGCACCATCTCCCGCTCCCACTCGGTGGTCATCTTCATCAACCAGATCCGCATGAAGATCGGCGTCATGTTCGGCAACCCCGAGACCACCACCGGCGGCAACGCGCTCAAGTTCTACGCCTCGCTGCGCATGGAGATCCGCCGTACCGGCGCGCTCAAGGACGCGGACTCGATCATCGGCGGACGCACACGCGTGAAGGTGGTGAAAAACAAGATGGCCCCTCCCTTCCGCGAGGCCGAATTCGACATCCTCTACGGCACCGGCATCTCCCGGGAGGGGGAGTTGGTGGACATCGGCGCCGATCTGGGCATCCTCGGCAAGAGCGGCGCCTGGTATTCGTTCGAGGGCGACCGCATCGGCCAGGGGCGGGAGAACGTCAAGAAGTTCCTGCGCGAGCACACCGACATCGCCGAGCAGTTGGCCGAGCTGATACGCGCCAAGGCCGGGCTCAAGCGCCCCGTACAGGAGGCCGCCAACGGCGCCGACTGACCGGGCGGCGGGCGTCCGCGGCCTGTCCACAAGCCGCCGCCCGACATTGCCTCCGCGCGCGCGGGGATGTTATCAAGGGGCTTCATGACGTCCGGCAAAACGATTCGCGACAGCTTCCTCGACTTCTTCAAGGACAAGGCTCACACCGCGGTACAGAGCTCGTCCCTGGTACCGCAACAGGACCCCACCCTGCTGTTCACCAACGCGGGGATGGTCCAGTTCAAGAACATCTTCCTGGGGCTTGAGCAACCCGCGTTCAAGCGCGCCGCCAGCGCCCAGAAGTGCCTGCGCATCAGCGGCAAGCACAACGACCTGGAATCGGTGGGGCGCGACACCTACCACCACACGTTCTTCGAGATGCTGGGCAACTGGTCCTTCGGCGACTACTACAAGGAGGAGTCCATCGAGTGGGCCTGGGATCTGCTCACTCGCGAGTGGAGCTTGCCCAAGGACCGGCTCTACGCCACGGTGTACCGCAACGACGACGAGGCGGAAGCGCTGTGGCGCCGCATCAGCGGCCTGCCGGCGGAGCGGGTGCAGCGCTTCGACGAACAGGACAACTTCTGGGAGATGGGCGATACCGGCCCGTGCGGTCCGTGCAGCGAGATCCACCTCGACCGGGGCGCCGAGGCTTGTGACCACAAGGGCGACCCCGGCCACCTGTGCGCCGTCAACGCCGGCTGCGCCCGCTACATCGAGCTGTGGAACCTGGTGTTCATCCAGTACAACCGCGACACCGCGGGCGACCTGCACGACCTGCCCGCCACGCACGTGGACACCGGCATGGGGCTCGAGCGCATCACCGCGGTGCTCCAGGGGGTCTTCTCCAACTACGACGTGGACCTGTTCCGCGACATCATCACCGCCACCGAGGAACTGGCGGGCAAGGCCTACGGCGCCAGCACCGAGGGGGACGTATCCTTTCGCGTCATCGCCGACCACGCCCGCGCGGTCAGCTCGCTCATCGCCGACGGCGTACTTCCCAGCAACGACGGCCGCGGCTATGTGCTGCGCCGGCTGCTCCGGCGCGCCGCCCGCCACGGACGCCTCCTGGGTTTCGAGGAGCCGTTCCTGTTCCACCTGGTGGAGCCGGTGGCCGGCGTCCTTGGAGGAGCCTACCCGGAGTTGCACACCGAGGCGGATCGCATCATCGGGACCATCCAGGCCGAGGAGGGCCGGTTCGCCGAGACCCTGGACAAGGGACTCGTGCATCTGGAGGAATCGCTGGCGAAACTGCGCCGGCGACGCCCGGAGACCCGCGTATCCGAAGACCTCGGCGCATCCGACTCGACGGAGGCTCGCGCGAAGGGACAAACGGAGACGCGCCCTTCCGGGAACGTGGCGAACACCCCATCGCTGGAAGCCACCGTCCTTCCGGGAGACGTGGCGTTTCGCTTGTACGACACCTACGGATTTCCCCTGGACCTCACCGAGGACATCCTCCGGACCGAGGGCATCACCGTCGACCACAAGGGCTTCGAGCGGCTCATGGAAGAGCAACGGACGCGGGCGCGCGCGGCCCGCGCTTCCGACACCGTGGGCATTTCCGACTCGGCGGACTTCAAGCTGTTCCCCGCCAGCCGTTTCATTGGCTACGACCGCGTGAAGCACGAGTCGCGTGTGACAGCGATCCATCGCGGCCCGACACAGGTGGACGAGGCTCAAGAGGGCGACGATGTGGACATCATCGTCGCGGAGACGCCCTTCTACGCCGAGTCCGGCGGCCAGGTGGGCGACCGGGGCGCCATTCGCACGGCTCGCGGCGACACCGTCGAAGTGCGGGACACGTGGCACCCGTCGCCGGACGTGTCGGTGCACCGGGGCAAGGTCGTCAGCGGCCGCGTGGCAGCCGGCGACGAGGTGGAACTCTCGGTGGACGGCGAGCGGCGCCAGCGCGCCATGCTCAACCACTCGGCCACCCATGTCCTGCACGCGGTGCTGCGCGAGCAACTCGGCGTGAACGTGCGTCAGGCCGGCTCGCTGGTGGCGCCCGGCCGGCTGCGTTTCGACTTTACCTGCAACGGCCCGGTGGATCCGGAAGTTCTTGAGCGCATCGAACGCGAGGTGAACCAGCGCGTGCGCGAGAACGGCGGGGTCACCACCGAGGAGATGGCCTACGACGATGCCATCCGCGCCGGCGCCATGGCGTTCTTCGGCGACAAGTACGGCGACCGCGTGCGGGTGGTGCGCATCGGCGACTTCTCCACCGAGCTGTGCGGCGGCACCCACATCCATCAGGCCGGCGACATCGGACTGTTCCGGCTGACCGCCGAAGGTGGCGTGTCTGCCGGCGTGCGGCGCATCGAGGCCGTCACCGGCGCCACCGCGTTCGACGTCATGCGCGCCTGTGACTCGGTGCTGGCCGAGGTCACCGGCCTGCTGCGCAGCACCAACGAGAACGCCGTGGAGAAGGTGCGGCGCCTGCTGGAGCGGCAGAAGGAGTTGGAACGTCAGGTGGCGGAACTCAAGGACCAACTCGGCCGCAATCGGGTGCCGGAACTCCTCGGCAAGGCGCGCAAGAACGCGGCCGGCGCAAGCTTCATCGTCGAGAAGGTCGACGGGATGGACGCCAGGCAGCTTCGGGAGACGGTGGACCAGCTCCGGCAGCAGATGCCGGACGCCTTCGTCTTCCTCGCGTGTCCCGGCGAAAACAACGTGATGCTGGCGGCGGGAGCCGGCGGCGGACTCGACGAACGTTATCACGCGGGGAACATCATCAAGCAGGTGGCGCCCGCCGTGGGCGGGGGCGGCGGCGGCCGCGCGGACTTCGCCCAGGCCGGGGGAAAGCAGCCGCAGAAGACCGATGAGGCGCTGCGTCTGGCCCGGGAGATCGTTTCCGGGATTTCTTGATCCGGCTTTCTTGATGGACGTCGTCACCGTCACTCCATGGGAGACCGCGTGAGTCAAGCCACTGTCGAGAGCATGCTGGCCGTGCCTCATCTGGCGTTCAGCGACCCGCGGCTGTTCCGGGAGCTTCTGGGCAACCAGGACGAGCACCTGAAGATCGCGCAGCGGGCGTTGGGGGTCAAGTTCCGCGTACATGGCACCGAGATGGAGATCCTCGGCGACCCGCCCGATTCGGAATTGGCGCGGGAAGTCATGCGCCAACTCTACGGCCTGCTGGAACGCGGCTACCCCGTGTACGGCAGCGACGTGGACTACGCCATCCGCATCCTCGGCAGCAACGCCAGGGCCAACCTGCAGGAGATCTTTCTCGACACCATCTACATCTCGTCCCACAAGCGCACCATCACCCCCAAGAGCGTCGCCCAGAAAGCCTACATCGACGCCATCCGGCGCCACGACATCGTCTTCGGCATCGGCCCGGCCGGAACCGGCAAGACGTACCTGGCCATGGCCATGGCGGTGTCCGAGTTGATGAAGAACAACTACGCGCGCATCATTCTCACCCGCCCGGCGGTGGAGGCCGGAGAGAAGCTCGGCTTCCTGCCCGGCGACCTCGCCGAGAAGGTCAACCCCTACCTGCGTCCCCTGTACGACGCCATGCACGACATGGTGGACTTCGACAAGGCCCGGCGCCTGCTGGACCGGGGCAGCATCGAGGTGGCGCCCCTGGCCTTCATGCGCGGGCGCACCCTCAATGACTCCTTTGTCATACTGGACGAGGGGCAGAACACCACGCCCGAGCAGATGAAGATGTTCCTCACCCGCCTGGGCTATGGCTCCAAGGCGGTCATCACCGGCGACGTGACCCAGATCGACCTGCCCGCGGGCCGCCTCTCCGGGCTCAAGGAAGCCTGGCGCATCCTGCGCGGGGTGGAGGGCATCCGCTTCAGCACCTTCACCGAGAAGGACGTGGCCCGGCACCGCCTGGTGCAGGACATCATCACCGCGTACGAGCGCGACACCGCTGACCCATAAGGCGACGGAGGATCACCTGCACGCGGCCGCACCGGGAATAGCGCGCCGATCCATTCCCGGTCTAGTGTGGGGTCTCCTTCGACCACCATGGCTGAGAGTTCAATCATCGTAGACATCGCACGTCGAGGGCCAGCCAGGCGAATCCCCATACGTGCGCTCAAGACCAAGGCACGCCGCATTCTGCGCCTCCTGGACCAGGACGGCTGCGAGTTGAGCGTGGCGCTGGTGGGCGACGATGAGATCCGCAACCTGAACGGACGCTACCGATCCCGCGACGAACCCACTGACGTGCTCTCGTTCCCCGTGGGCGAGCGGTTACCCTCCGGCCACCGCCTCATCGGCGACGTCGTCATCTCCGTGGAGAAGGCCGCCCGCCAGGCCCGGCAGCGGCGGCGTTCCTTCGAGGACGAACTGGAAGCGCTGCTCATCCACGGCATCCTGCACAACCTGGGATACGACCACGAGCGCTCGGCCGTGGACGAACGCGAGATGCGCGCCCTGGAGCGGCGCCTGCGGCAGGAGCTGAAGGCCGACACACCGCCGGCACCGAAGCCGGCCAGGAATCTGCCCCGATAGGAAATGACAGCGCCAAAGTTGCGAATCATCATTCCCGCTGCCTGTCATTTCCCCCTGTATCATTCCCCTCGTCCCCTGTGTCATTCCCGCGGAAGCGGAAATCCAGGCGGGGTGAGGTGGGGAAACATGCCGGTTGGCCCATCCCATGGATTCCCGCTTTCGCGGAAATGACGCAGGGGACGGGCGGGACTGACACAGGGGACGGGCGGGACTGACACAGGGGACGAAGGGGAATGACACAGGAGCGGGGCGGGCGCGGACGGCCACGTTTTTGTCGTTGGCGCCACATCCGCTATATTGATGATCATCGCTGTCCAGGCGCGATAGCGTCACCAAAAGTTGCAGGAGCCCATCATGTTTGACGAAGCACGCGAACAACTCACACAGCTCGAAGACAAGCTGACCCTGCTACGGAGGCGCCTTTGACGTCGAAGTCAAACAGCAGCGCATCGACGAGCTCGTAACCCTCACCACCAAGCCCGATTTCTGGAACGACGCCGACAAGGCCCAGGAAGTCCTCAAGGAACAATCCCTGCTGCGCGAGGCCGTGGACGACTACGGCAAGTGCCAGTCCACCATCGAAGAGGCGCGTTTCTTTCTGGATCTGGCCGAGGAAGAGAACGACGCCGAGGCCCTGGAAGAGACCGAGTCCCGCCTGCGCGAAGCCACCGACAGCCTGGCGGAGATGGAGCTTCGCCGGCTCCTGGGCGGCCCCGATGACCACCGGGACGCCATCGTCACCCTGCACCCCGGGGCCGGTGGTACCGAGTCCCAGGACTGGGCCGAGATGCTGCTGCGCATGTACCTCCGCTGGGGCGACCGGCGCGGCTACAAGACCGAGATCATGGAGTATCAGCCCGGCGAGGAGGCGGGCCTCAAGCGCGTCACCTTCACCATCGCCGGCAATCACGCCTACGGCTACACGAAGTGCGAGGCGGGCATTCACCGGCTGGTGCGCATCTCGCCTTTTGACGCCAACTCCCGGCGCCACACGTCGTTCGCCTCGGTATTCGTCTATCCCGAGGTGGACGATACCATCGACGTGGAAATAGACGACTCCGAACTGCGCATCGACACCTACCGCTCCAGCGGCGCCGGCGGCCAGCACGTCAACAAGACCGATTCCGCGGTGCGCATCACCCACCTCCCCACCAACATCGTCGTGGCCTGCCAGAACGAGCGCTCGCAACACAAGAACAAGGCCATGGCCATGCGCATCCTGCGCTCACGGCTCTACGAACTGGAAGTGGAGAAGCAGCGGGAAATGAGGGACAGCTATGCCAAGGCCAAGAAGGACATCGCCTGGGGCAGCCAGATCCGCTCCTACGTCCTGCACCCCTACCGCATGGTCAAGGACCATCGCACCAACCTGGAGTTCGGCAACGCCGACGCCGTCCTCGACGGCGACATCGACCGCTTCATCCAGAGCTATCTGATGGAGGGGGAGGAGGGGTAGGCGGCGAACATCTCGCATCTTCCCCCTCCCTTATCGCGTCGCACGGCGCCCTCCTCGCTTGCCTTTGGGCGCTGATGGCGAGACTGTCAGGTGATTACCGTCTCAATACAGGAACGCTGCCATCCCGTGACAGAAGGGGTTGGACAATACCCAACCCGTCGCTGTCGCGCTTGGATTGGGACAGCGGGGCAATCCCCATCAGCGGCCGTTTCACTGCCGAGACGATATCACCGCCGGTAGCCTCGGAGCCGGTCGTAGTTCTCGATCTGAGCGGCGCTGAGTTCGCGGGCGCTCTCGATGTGGGCGAGCAGGTGGATGGCCTGGAGTTGTCCGCGGAGGATGCCGAGATGCTCGGTGATGCGGGTCATCTCCACCGCTGCCGGCCGTCCCGAAGCGAAGAGGTTCGCGAGGTGGCGCTCCGCCTGGAGGATGGCTTCGCCCTTGGCGACGGCCCCAGCCTTCATCTTTGCGTGAACTGCCTTGATGCGCGCGACCTGTGCGTGGTCGAGTTCGAGTTCGGCCTTGAGATCGAGAAGATGCCTGGGACCCGGGAAACTGTTCAACTCGGCGGCGCGCGCAAGGCCCATGCCTTCGCCGTTCCGCAACTCGCGCACCTCGCCGGGGGTGAGCGTCGCGAACTCGGCGCTCTGGGTGTGCGCATAGGGAGAGGCCGCGTGCGTGTGGGTATGTTGCGCCAGAGCCGTCGCGGGCAGGACGGCGAACGCGCTGACGGCCCCAAGTAGCTTGAACAAGGCGAAGGCGGACATCGTCGAACTCCTTAACGCCCGGCGGCAGGCCGGGGTCATTCCACCCAGCGCAGTTTGTCGGGGTTGAATGGAAGGATCATCACCATCAATGCGGCGAAATCTTTCCAGCGGGCGTGGTCAGTGACGCACCGCCGGCCGGTTACTTGAGGTTCACCCTTCAAGCACCCGCCCGGCGGCACGGAAGCACGATGGCGGCGCTCTCAAGAGCGCCTGTCGAAAATCAGCGCAACGGCGAGAAGGACGCCGGCACGACGATGGAATTCTCCTGGTGGAGCAGCATCTCGCGGGTGGTGGGCGGCCAGTTGGGGAGCTTCATGGCCTCGGCGCGGAGCCGGGAACGTTCACCCATGTCCTTGTAGGGCCAGATATGCACCCACTGGTTGAGCGACCCGTAGGTCGTGAACCATGCGCCCGCCAGGGGCGAGATCTTGACGCGGTCCTCGATGCAATCCTCCCAGCGCTTGATAAGGTCCGGGATGAGGCCGGGATGCACTGTGTAGGTGCGGATCTCGTAGATACTGCCCAACTGGCGGGGTTCCAGCGGCGGAGAAAAAGGCGCCGGCTGGAAGACCTTGCTTTCCTGCGTCACCATGAAGTCGCGCACCTTGGGCGGCCAGTGCCCGGTGGCGCGGGCCTCGGCGCCGATGCGGTCCTTCTCCGCAAAGCTCTCGTACGGCCAAATGTGAATCACCTGGTTCAGTTGCCCAACCTCGGAGCGGAAGAACGCCCCCAGGGGCGAGATCTTGGCGCGGTGCTCCAGCCCTTCCTCGAAGGCCTTCTCGAAGTCCGGCGTCTTGCCGGGCTTGAGCGTGTAGGTTCTCATCTCGATGATCATCTGTTTCCTCCTGCGGTGGTCCAGTGAAGTCTGCTCCCTTTCTTTCCGTTTTGGCCGCCGAATGCAACACCCGCCCATCCTGCAAGGACTCCACCCCGGGTGGACACGCCAAAGGGTCGTCAATTGACCAGTGACAGGCGACGCATGGGCCTTCCAACATGATGCGGTGCCTTCCGGCACCGTGTTCCGCGTCCGTGGGTCTACGCCCGATCCGAAGCGTTCGCCTCCAGATACTCCCTCAGCGCCCGCGCGGTGTAGGAGCGCTTGCCGTCTTGCGCCACTTTCGACGGCGCGCCGTACGCCACCACGCGGCCACCCTTGTCGCCGCCTTCGGGACCCAGGTCGATGATGTAGTCGGCGTCCTTGATGATCTCCAGGTTGTGCTCGATGGTGATGACCGTGTTGCCGGCGTCGACCAGGCGGTGGAGGATGTCGATGAGCTTCTCGACGTCGGCGAAGTGGAGGCCGGTGGTGGGCTCGTCGAGGATGTAGAGGGTGTTGCCGCGTGACTGCTTGCCGAGCTCGTAGGCGAGCTTGATGCGCTGGGCTTCGCCGCCGGACAGGGTGTTGCTCGCCTGCCCCAGGGCGATGTAGCCCATGCCGATATCGTCCAGGATCTTGAGCGGGCGGTAGGCCTTGGGGAAGGGGCGGAAGAAATCCACGGCCTCCTCCACGGTCATTTGCAGCACTTCGGCGATGTTCTTGCCGTTGAACCGCACCGACAGGGTCTCCTCATTGAACCGTTGTCCGCCGCAGCCGTCGCAGTTCACGAACACGTCGGGCAGGAAGCTCATCTCCTTGCGGATGCGGCCCTGGCCGGCGCACTCGTCGCAGCGCCCGCCGCTGACATTGAAAGAGAACCGGCTGGGGCTGTAGCCGCGCATGCGCGCCTCGGGATGAAGCGCGTACACCCGGCGAATCTCGTCCAGGAATCCCACGTAGGACGCGGGCACCGAGCGCGGGGTCTTGCCGATGGGGGTCTGGTCCACTTCCACCACGCGCTCGATGGCCTCCCACCCGGCGATGTCCTCGTGCTGGCCGGGGCGGCCCGTGTTCTGTCCCAGCCGCGTCTTGATGCCCTTGAAGAGCACCTCCTTCACCAGCGTGCTCTTGCCCGAGCCGGACACGCCGGTGACGCACGTCCACTTGCCCAGGGGCAGGCGCACCTTGAGATTCTTGAGGTTGTTCTCCCGGGCGCCGGTCACCGCCAGCCAGTCGCCGCCCTTGAGGGGCCGCTCGGGCCACAGGCGGCGGCGGGCGGCGCCCAGAAAGGCGCCGGTCACCGACGCCGGATTGGCGCGCACTTCATCGGGCGTGCCCATGGCCACCACCTGGCCGCCGCGCACGCCCGCGCCGGGGCCCAGGTCCACCAGCACGTCCGCCGCCCGGATGGTGGCCTCGTCGTGCTCCACCACCAGCACGGTGTTGCCCGCATCCACCAGCCGCCGCAGGGTGGCCAGCAAGCGGTCGTTGTCGCGGGTGTGCAGGCCGATGGTGGGCTCGTCCAGGATGTAGCAGACACCGCGCAGGTTGGAGCCCAGTTGCGCCGCCAGCCGCACCCGCTGGGCCTCGCCGCCGGAGAGCGTATTGGCGCGCCGGTCCAGCGTCAGGTACCCCAGGCCCACCTCGTCCAGGAAATGGAGCTTGTGGTGAATCTCCTTCCGGGTCTTCTCCAGCACCAGCCGTTCCGCCTCCGGGCTGGCTTTGCCGAGCCGCTCTCCCAGCGAAGCGAAACGGCCCAGCGCCTCCTTCACCGACTGGGCGGTGACCTGCCAGATGGCCTTGCCGGCCACGCGCACGCTGCGCGCCCGAGCGTTGAGCCGGGCGCCCTGGCACGACGGGCAGGTGCGCTCGCTCACGAACGACGCCAGATACCCGCCCAAGGGGCCGTCGCTCTTCACCCGAAGTCCGGCGAGCACACCCAGCAGGCCGGAAACCGACGGACGCGAGCGCCCGTGAAGCAGCGCGTGCCGCTGCCTGTCCGACAGGCGCCCGATGGGCGCGTCGCCAGGGATGCCGAGCTTCCGTTCCAACTCGCCCTGGCACTGGTTGAGGCGCCGCTTGAGGCCGGCGCGTCCCTCCGGCGCCTCGGCGCACAGCCGTTCCACCACTTCCGCCAGGGTTTGCGCCGTATCCGGGATCACCAGATCGGCGTCGAACTCTTCCGAAGCGCCCACGCCGTGGCAGTCCGGGCATGCCCCCTGGCGGCTGTTGAACGAGAACAGCCGCGGGTCCAGAGGCTCGTAGCCGACGCCGCAGGCGCGGCAGAACAGGCGCTCGTTGTAGACCTCCTCGGCGCCCTCGGAGAGCACGTGAATGACGCCGTTGCCCAGCCGCAGCCCCTGACCCAGCACGGTCTCCATGCTCAGCCGTCCGGCCTTGGCGGTTCCCACCACCACGTCGATGTCGTGCTCGTGAAACCGCCCCAGCCCCTGCTGAAGCAGCGCCGCGCTCAAGGCGGTCATCTTCCCGTCGATGCGCGCGCGCCCGTAACCCAGGCGGCGCGCGGCCATCATCACGTCCTTGTGGTAGCCCTTGCGTCCGCGCACCACCGGACTCAGCACGGTGAGGTCCTTGCCGCGGTACTTGCGCCCGACCCGGTCGAGGATACGGCTGCGGGTGAGCGCCGTGATGGCGCCGCCGCACTGGGGGCAGTGCTGCTTGCCCACCTTGGAGTACAGCAGCCGCAGGTAGTGGTACAACTCGGTGACCGTGGCCACGGTGGAATTCCGCCCCCCCTGACTCAGGCGCTGCTCGATGGCCACGGTGGGCGGGATGCCCGCCAGCACGTCCACGTTGGGGCGCGCCATGATCTTCATGAACTGGCGCGCGTAGGCGGAGAGGCTGTCGATGTAGCGGCGCTGGCCGTCGGCGTAGATGATGTCGAAGGCCAGCGATGACTTGCCCGAGCCGCTGAGACCGGTCACCACCACCAGCCGGTCCCGGGGGATGTCCACGTCGATGCCCTTGAGGTTGTGCTCCCGCGCGCCGATGATCTGGATCGCGCCCGCGCCGTTGGGCGCCTTTCTCACGGTTTTCCGCCCGCGCGCCGGCTTGCCGTTGGAGCCGCGACCGTTGGCCGCGCTCCGATCCGGGCGCACGCCGCCGGCATCCCGCTTGCCGCCCCTGCCACTGGGCGGCGCCTCCGCGGCGGCGCCCGGGCGCGTCCTGGCCAGCGTCGGGCTGAAGCGGGACGAGGACGGACGCAGATGCGCCTTCAGGTAGCGGCCGGTGTGGGAACGCTCCACCGCCGCCACTTCCGGAGGCGTCCCCGTGGCCACCACCTCGCCGCCGCCGTCGCCGCCCTCGGGCCCCAGGTCGATGATGTGGTCGGCGCACTTGATGACCTCGGGGTTGTGCTCGATGACCATCACTGAATGGCCCTGATCGATGAGCTCCTGCAACGCAGACAACAGCCGGCGGATGTCGTGGAAGTGCAGGCCGGTGGTGGGCTCATCGAAGATGAAAAGCGTGCCGGTCTTGGTGGCCCGGACAATGTGGGCGGCCAGCTTGAGGCGCTGGGACTCGCCCCCCGAGAGGGTCGTCACCGGCTGCCCCAGACGCAAATAGTCCAGGCCCACCCGGGCCAGCGGCCGCAGACCGCGGACGATCTCCGGCTGGTCGCCGAAGAATTTCATGGCCTCGGCAATGGTAAGGCCGAGCACATCGCGGATGTGACGGCCCCGGTAGGTGACCTCCAGCACCTCCTGGCGGTAGCGCGCCCCGCCGCACTCCGAGCAAGTGGCGTAGACGTCCGAGAGGAACTGCATTTCGATCTTCTCGAACCCTTCGCCGCGGCAGGACTCGCAGCGGCCGCCTTCCACGTTGAACGAGAACGTGGAAGGCGTGTACCCCCGGAACCGCGCCAGGTCCACGCCCGCGAACAGGCGCCGGATGGGGTCGAAAGCCTTCATGTAGGTCACGGGATTGGAGCGCGGTGTGCTGCCCAGCGGCGACTGGTCCACCAGGATCACCTCCGGGACCCGGTCGATGCCGTGGATCTCGTCGCAGTCGGTCAGCGTCGCCAGCGGCGAGGCCTTGAGGCGGCGGATATTGTGGGCGAGGACGTCGTCCACCAGGCTGGACTTGCCCGAGCCCGACACGCCGGTGACGCACACCAGCCGGCCCAGGGGAATGCGCACGTCGATGTTCTTGAGGTTGTGGGCGCGGGCGCCGCGAATTTGCAGGGTGCGGCCGGGGATCAGGGGGCGATAGCGCACCGGCAGCGGGATGGACCGGCGCTGGGTCAGGTAGTCGGCGGTGAGGGAGGTCTCGCTCGCCAGCATCTCGTCGTAGGTGCCGGCGAACACCACCTGGCCGCCATGCTCCCCCGCCTGGGGTCCCAGGTCGATGACGTGATCGCACTCCTTGATGATCTCCGGGTCGTGCTCCACCACCACCACGGTGTTTTGGTTGGAGCGCAACCGGTGGAGGATCTCCACCAGCCGGTGACTGTCCCGCGGGTGCAGGCCGATGGAGGGTTCGTCCAGCACGTACAGGGTGTTCACCAGGGACGAGCCGATGGCCGTGGTGAGGTCCACCCGCTCCAGTTCGCCGCCCGAAAGGGTGCGGGACTGCCGGTCCAGGGTCAGGTACTCCAGACCTACGCCCATGAGGTAGTCCAGGCGGCGGCGGATCTCGTGGAGCACCAGTTCGGCCACCTGGTCTCGGGCGGCGTCGAGGGTGAGCGCCTGGAAATAGGCATGGGCCTCGCCCACGCTCATGCGGTTCACGCCGGCGATGTGGCGCCCGGCAATGCGAAAATTGAGTCCCTCGGGCTTGAGGCGGGTCCCGTGGCAGTCGCCACAGGTTACGTAGCGCCGGTAGCGCGCCAGGAACACGCGCACGTGCATCTTGTAGCTCTTCCGCTCCAGCCACTCGAACCAGCCGCGGATGCCGTAGTACTTGCCGTCGCGCCAGCTCCCTTCGCCGTCGATGATGAGCCGGCGGTCCTCCTCATCCAGTTCGGCGAACGGGCGCTCCATGGAGATGCCCCTCCGCTGGCAGAACTTCTTGAGTTCCCGCAGCTCCCAGCGCGCCGCCCGGGTCGTCCAGGGCTTGATGACGCCGTCGGCGATGGACTTGGACGGGTCCGGGATCACCAGGTCCAGGTCGAGGTCGATGACCCGGCCGAAGCCGTGGCAACTCTCGCACGCGCCCAGCGGGCTGTTGAAGGAGAAAAGATTGGGTTGCGGCTCGGCGTAGGAGAGGTCGCAGGCGGAACAGTGCAGGCGGTTGCTGAAGCCTTCCCGGCGCCAGCCATCCTCCACGTCATGAAGGTCCAACCGCCCCTTGCCGAACTGGAATGCCTGCTCCAGCGAGTCGGTGACACGCTTGCGCGTGGACCGGCGGTACGCGAAGCGGTCGGCGACCACATCCACGACCGCGCCGGGCGCGGTGTCGAGGGATTCGAGGTCCACCAGCTCGCGCTCCCGCAGGAGCCGGTGGAACCCGGCCTGGAGCAGCCCGCCCTTGACATCCTCCCAGGACAGCGCAGGCGGCACCGCCACGGGAAACGTGAGCACCCAGCGCACCCCTTCGCCGCGGGCTTGAAGCTGCCGCGCGATGGACGGGGTGGTGTCCTTGGCGATGACCCGGTCGCAGCCCGCGCAGTGGAGCACCCCGATTTTGGCGAACAGGAGCTTCAGGTGGTCGTAAAGCTCGGTCATGGTGCCGACCGTGGAGCGCGAGGTCTTCACCGGCCGGGTCTGATCGATGGCGATGGTGGGCGGGATGTTCTCGATGGAATCGACGTCGGGCTTCTCCATGCGGTCGAGGAACTGGCGCGCGTAGGCCGAGAAGCTCTCGACATAACGGCGCTGCCCTTCCGCGTAGAGAATGTCGAACGCGACGGTGGACTTGCCCGACCCGCTGACGCCGGTCACCACCGTCAACGCGTTGAGGGGAATCTGAAGGTCGAGATCCTTGAGATTGTTCTGCCTCGCGCCGCGAACGTGTATCCAGCCCTGCTCCATGGTGGTCCTTCGACGTCGCTGCGCCCACGCTCCGCGGAGCCTGTCCCGAGCCGGCCGAAGCGCTCAGGACGAACCGCGGAATCGGCTGGAGAACGCGGCTGGATCACGTTCGTCCTGAACGTGATCCAGGTGTCCGGTCGCGCCAAAGGGCGAGCGGTTTCGGAGGACGCCCTGCCGCCAGTATCGTGTTCCACGTCAATGATGACAAAGGAGCGCAGGATTTTTCGTTGTCGGCAAGGCGCGATGACGAGCCGTGGCGGTTACCACGCGAGGAAGTGCAACGCAGCCGACGACGAAAAAAGACCCGCAGATTTGTCGACTTTTACGTGGAACACGACACGGGTGGCCCGATCAAGGCCCTATTCGATGCCGAGCTTCTGCCGTGCTTCCTCGCTGATGCGGCTGGGCTCCCAGGGCGGATCCCACACGAGATCGACGCTGGCGTCCTTGACCCCGGGGATCTCCCGGATGAGGGACTCGGCGTTGGCGGCGATCATGCCGCCCATGCCGCATCCCGGCGCGGTCAGTGTCATTTTCACTTCGACGGCGTCGTCCGCGACCTCCACGTCGTAGACGAGGCCCAAGTCCACGATGTTCACCGGGATCTCGGGGTCGTAGCAGTCCAGCAGGGCTTCGTAGACCTGTTCCTTGGTAACCATGATTCCTCCTGTCGCGTTTGGGGCGCGCCAATGGCTCTATGCGCCAGCGCTCTTGCTCTCCTCGCACACCGCGCACGGGCACAGCGTACGCAGGTAGTCGAACGTGTAGATGCCCGTGGCATGACCGTCGCTCCAGCGGAAAGCCACCGCGTAGTTGCCCACCGGCTCGATGGCCACGAGGCCCGCCGCCGGCGCCTCCACGAAGCGCTTCTCGATGCTGGAGCCGTGCCCCTGGCACAACGCGCAGGGACAGTAGCCGCGAATGTGTTCCTTGGGATATTCCCCTACGTGCCCGTCGTCCCAGGTAATGCGCACGATGCCCTGGGTCTTGACGTGGTTGATCTCTACGGGGAAAGCCATCGACGTCCTGCCTTCATACAACGTCATTCAACGTCATTCCCGCTTCCCAGGCTGTGACAAAACCCCGCTCGTTTCGGGGCCGAGGAGAGTTTTGTCACAGCCTGTTCCGCGGAAATGACGGATCGAGATACTCCGTCAGGTCGTGACGATACTCAAGCTGGGCGCCTGTTCGGCGGCTTCCGACGCGACGGAAAGCTGGCCGGCCAGGCGCGCGGCCACCGTCAGGAAAGCCTGGCTGGTGGGGGAATCGGGCTCCTGGGTCAGAATCGGCGCGCCCCTGTCGCCCCACTCGCGAATCGCCGACACCATGGGAATCTCGCCCAGGAAGGGCACACCGAACTTGTCGGCGGCCCGCCGCGCGCCGCCCCGCGAGAAGATTTCGTGCTCCTTGCCGCAGCCGTCGCACACGAACCAGCTCATGTTCTCCACCATCCCGAGGATGGGTATCTGCACCTTGTCGAACATGGACTTGGCGCGCACCACGTCGGCCAGAGCCACATCCTGGGGCGTCGCCACCAACACCGCGCCGCTGCACTTGAGCTGCTGCGAAAAGGTGATCTGCACGTCGCCGGTGCCCGGCGGCATATCCACCACCAGGTAGTCGAGTTCGCCCCACTGTACGTCGGACATGAGCTGCTGCAGCGCCTTGCCGAGCATGGGACCGCGCCAGATCACGGCCTGATCCCGCTCCAGGAAGAAGCCGATGGACATCACCGGCACGCCGTGGGCCACGGGCGGGGCCAGCTTGACGCCGCCGTCCACCTCCACCTTGCCCGGCTCCTCGTTGACACCCATGAGGATGGGCACCGACGGCCCGTAGATGTCCGCGTCCAGGAGCCCCACCGAGGCGCCGTGCATCTTGAGCGCCACCGCCAGGTTGGCCGCCACCGTGGACTTGCCCACGCCGCCCTTGCCCGACGCCACCAGCACGATGTTCTTGACGCTCGGCAGAAGGTCGGTGGAGCCCGCCCCGGACTTGCTGCCGCGCACCTGAGCGCCGAACTCCAGAGCCACTTCCGACACCCCCAGGGGCGCCAGCGCCTGCTCCACATCGGCCTGGATCTGGTCCTTGAGCGGGCACGCCGGCGTGGTCAGCTCCACCATCAGCGACACCTTGCCGCCGTCCACCGCCAGGTCCTTCACCATGCCGAGGGTGACGATGTCCTTGTGCAGTTCCGGGTCCTGCACGGTCCTCAAGGCCGCCAGAACGGATTCCTGTGTGGCGCTGGACATGTCGCTCCTCTTCTCTCCGCCGGCGTTCCGCCGCCAGAACCGCGTGCCGAATAGTGCCATGCAGCCTTTCCTTGCCGTTCCGTACCGATACGGTGGCCCGATGGGTTTGCGCGGGCGCCCCCTCGTCCTCGCGTCATGCCAACGGCGCACGATCGCCCGCGCATTGCAATGGGGCGAGTGACACGGACCGGACGCCCATCCACCGAAACATTCGAATATAGACTTGCCCAGCCGCTAATACAATGCACGGTGATTCCACGCCAAGGCGATCCCACGCCGACCGGGCATGCGCGTCGAGGGCCGGGGGGTTCGTGTTCTCACGAGGCATCGTTCCACCGGAAAGGCGCCGTCCGAACCTCCGGCCGCCGTGCGCATCGGAAGGATGGGATGGTCCTGATTTCGATGCGTCAATCCGTCGATCCGCCGGTGGGCTGGTGCTGTGGCCGCAGCAGGTCGAGGACGGACTTCACGGGCGCGAAAGCGGCGCCGGGAATCTCGACGAACACCGTGTTCCAGTGGGCCATGCCGCCGTTCCAGAGGCCGGGGTGTTCCAGCGCCTTGAGGGGGCGGCCGCCGCTGGACTTGACGGAGACGAAGGCGCTCCCCGGATCGCGGAAACGCATAAGATCGAAGCACGCTCCCGAGGGACGGCGGACGCCGCAAACCAGGTCCACGGGGTTGAAATGGGTGGACGCGGCGAAGATGTCCCTTTGGCGCGGCTGCTCCATGTCCACCTGGGACGACTCGACGATCTGGAGCGAGCGCGCGCCGCCGGCGCTCCGCACCCAGAATGGGCCGCCGCCGGGCTCGCCGCCGCTGGGAACCATGCCGCATATCCGAAGCGGACGGTCCAGGACGTCGCACAGGACAGCGGCGCCCTCGGCCGCGGAGGCGCTGGCGAGGCGGTCTGGCAGCGACACGCACAACGCGTCGCGGGCGAAGCGGGCCGCCTCGTCCATCAACGCCGGTGACGGGTCGGCGCGGAGGGCGTCACAGTAGTGGAACGCCCGGGCCTGCCGTTCCAACAGCATGCCGGCCAAGGCCTTCCGGTAACGAACCGCGGTTGCGGCATGGACGGCGACGTTGTCGATGTTCTGGACGAACACGATGTCCGCGGCGAGATGGTCGAGGTTGGCCAGCAGCGCGCCGTGGCCCCCGGGCCGGAACGACAGCCTCCCGTCGGGTTCGCGGAACGGCTGATTGTCGAGGGTCGCCGCCAACGTTTCGGTATCGGGCCGCTGGGCGGAAAGAGTCACGTCGAACGAGGTTTCGCGGTCCTGGTAGCGCCGGCACATCGCCGCGACGTGGTCCTCCAGCGCGCGCGCATGCTCGGGGGAAACCGTCAAGTGCACGCGCACCCTGCCGGTCCGGTCGCGGACGTACCGGCTCGCCTCCAGCAGGTGCTCGGCCACGGGCGTGCGGCAGTCGTCCGCATGACGATGGAACGGGACGAGGGCCTTGGGCAGGGCGGCGTAACCCATTCCATCGGTTTCGAGGAGGCAGTCCACAATCTCGCGGAACCTTCCAGCTCCACGGAGCCGCTCCAGACTTTGCCCTTGCCTTGCCAGTGCGGCTCTCAACTCCGGATAGAACGCGAAGCGCTCGATGCCCGCCATGAACTCCCGCAGCGCCGGGTATTCGGGGGAATCCCGGATGTCCTCCACGGTTGCCGCCGCATCTCCGGCGCGGTTCCGCGCTTCCAGCAGCGCCTGAAACATGCGGCTTGCCGCCCCCGACGCGGGGACGAACTTGAGACAGCGCCCGGCGCGCGCGGCCTCCTCCCCGCGCCGCGACAGCCGTTTCAGCTCGGCCTCATCCAGAACCGTGATGCCGTCGCCCGGCGTGCAAGGCCGGTCCAGCACCATATGGGGCATGCCTGCGGCCAGGGCGGCAAGATGGCCTGCAGCCAGCCCGGGCGCGATGCCCCGGTCCCGAAGCTGACTCAGATCGCGCTCGGTAAATGGATTCGCAACGACCATGGGTCCCTTGAACTTCACGTGTCCACGACTGTCCCGACCCCGGCGCGGGGCGCCGCTCAGAACGAACGAGTCATGGCGGCTCAGGCGCGTCTCTGGCGCCAGGAGCCGGCGCCGCAGGCTCCTGGCCGCCATCCCGGAACGCATCGCCGGCGGCGGTCTTCACGACCTCGTCGTCGGCGTCGTTCATGTAGCCGCGACACTCCGCGGCGCCGCACACGCACGGGTAGATCTCGTCGCCCTGGAGCCGGTAGTCGAAGGTGATTTCCTCGCCGTCCTCGATATCCCGTTCCGCGATGAACCAGATGCGGCTACGGATGATGTCGGCATAGGCGTTGCCGTCACAGGAATGGTTGGCGAAACGCGCTTCATTGCCGTTCACCGAGCCGTCCACGTCGTACTTGTCGCTGAGATTGAAGATGTAGGTGAGCTCGTCGTCCCCACGGGACCGGGTCAGACCCTCCCCGGCGGGGATTTTCTCGCCCTTGTACTCGATGATGCGACGGCCCTTCCGGATCCGTTCACCCGCAAAAAGCCCGTCCCCGTGAATCGTGGACGTCCCCACCCGCACTCTCGGAAGCATGCGTTTCGATCCCTTGGCCAAGTTTTCTCCCGATCCGATCCTTCATCGCGCCTTGCGGACAACAAGCAGTCCCCGCGTGATCTGGTCCCCGCGCAATCTATCTCTATCCCAGGATTTTTCGGGACGCGACACGGGGCGCCGACAAGGCGTCACGGGCTTCGTGAACCCGTACACGGCTCCCGACCCCCTCGAGCACCGCCCATTGAACGCTGCCCGGCAACCACGAACCGCAGACCACCGCCTTGCCCGTCATTCCTTTATCATATACCAATAGCCGCGAGCCCGATGCATGGTAGCGCGGGAGAGGACTTTCACCCTCAACCACAAGGAAGGAATGAGATGGCCAAGACAACCCTGTTGAACGTGACCGTGGCGGATGCCTATCTGGCGCTTCTGGCGGACCGGGGCGTGGATTATTTCTTTGCCAACGCGGGCACGGACTTCGCGCCCATCGTGGAGGCCATGGCCAAGGCGCAATCGCTGGAGACGCGCATTCCCCAGCCGGTCACCTGCCCCCACGAGAACACGGCGATGCACATGGCCATCGGCTACTACCTGGTAACGGGGAAGCCCCAGGCGGTGATGGTGCACGTCAACGTGGGCACCGCCAACGGCATGAACGGGTTTCTGAACGCCGCCCGCGGCAACATTCCCATGCTCTTCACCGCGGGCCGGACGCCCACCAACGAGGAAGGTCTCGACGGCCACCGGAGCCTGGACATCCACTGGACCCAGGAGATGTTCGACCAGGCCTCCATGGTGCGTGAGGCCGCCAAGTGGGACTACGAACTGCGCAACGGCAAACAGACCGAGACCATCGTGGACCGCGCGCTGGCGGTGGCCAAGAGCGAGCCCACGGGACCGGTCTACCTGAGCCTTCCCCGGGAAGTGCTCGCGGAACGACTGGACGAGTTCACCTACGAGTCCCCTGGGCGCCAGCACGCGGCCGCGCCTCCCTATCCCAACGCCGCGGCCACGGACGAGGCGGCGGCGCTGCTGGCGGGCGCCGAAAATCCGCTCATCATCACCAACTGGGCGGGGCGAAACCCCAAGGTGTGGGAACCCCTGGGCGCCCTGGCCGAGCGCTACGCCATCCCGGTGGTGCAGTACCGCAACCGCTACATGTCGCTGCCCACCAGCCACCCCATGAACCTGGGCTACGACCTGAACCCGCTCCTGGGCCAGGCGGACGTGATCCTGGTGGTGGACGTGGCGGTGCCGTGGCTACCCGCCACGGACAAGGTGCGGGACGACGCCAAGGTCATCCACATGGGCGCGGACCCGCTGCACAGCTACGTGCCGCTGCGCGGCCATCCCTGCGACATCGCGTTGGCGTGCGCCACTGACGCCGGCCTCGCCGTGCTGAACGAGGCCATGTCCAGTCACGAGGCGCGGGTCCGGCCGCGCATCGACCAGCGCCGGAGCGCTTTGGCGGAAATGTGGCAAACGCAGCGCGACGGCTGGGCCAAACGCCTGGACCACGTGAAGGACAACACCCCCATCCATCCCATCTGGCTCACCCAATGCATCAACCAGATCAAGGGCAACGACACCATCGTGGTGAAGGAATCGGCCCTGGCGTCCACACATATCGACATCAGCCAGCCGGGCACGCTGCTCAACGCCGGCGCCGCCTCGGGCTTGGGGCACGGCCTCGGCGTCGCCCTGGGCGCCAAGCTCGCCGCTCCCGACCGGCTGGTCATCGGCACCCACGGCGACGGCTCCTACATGTTCGGCAATCCCATCGCCAGCCACTACGTGGCGGCGGAGCAGAAGCTGCCGCACCTCACAATCATCTTCAACAACCAGCGCTGGCAGGCCGTGCGCCGCGCCACCGTGGGACTCAACCCCGAGGGCTACGCCGCCCAGAGCGACCACCAGCCCATCACCATGCTCAACGCCGTGGACAAGTACGAAAAGGCGGTGGAGGTGGCGGACGGCTACGGCGAACGGGTGGAAAATCCCGCCGACCTCCTACCCGCCCTGGAGCGCGGGCTCAGGGCCGTGGAAGTGGAAAAGCGCCAAGCAGTGATCAACGTCATCTGCTCGGCGTAACCAGCCTCAAGCTGTACGGGTGCGCGTGCGGGGACGACGAGAGAGACGACCACCTCAGTTATCGGAAACTTTACGAAACGCCATTCCCGCGACAGTTACGAAGCAGTCATTCCCACGAAAGCGGGAATCCAGAGAGAGAGGGACCTACTGGCCGGTGGCCGCGGTCACCCCTGTTCCCTGTAGTACCGCTCCGCGCCCGGGTGGAGCGGCAGGTCCAGCGGGCCGTCGGGGGTGTCGCTGCAGAATTGGCTCATGGGCGGCACACCGGGGGTGTCGTAGCCGATGTCCTCGCGCATGCGCGCGATAGCCCCCACCACTTGGCAGGCGAGTTCGTCGGGCAGGTCGGCGTGGGTGACGATGGGCCAGCCGCTGAAATCCACGGCGGTGACGGGCTCGGGCAGCTTGCCGTCGAACAGGGGGCCGCTCAGGGGCGCATGGGTGAAACCGTAGCGCTGGAGCCGCGCCATCGCCTTGGGAGCCAGGTGCAGGAAAGCCATTTCGTGCTCCACCGCGGTTTTGGCCCACGAAGTGAGGCCCTCGTCGATGACCGCGTCGACCTCGCCGGACGCGATCCCTTCCAAACGGCGCGGGTTGCTGGGCCGCACCACCGGCTCCACCACGCCGCCCCATTCCTCGAAAGTCTTGAGGCTCATGCCATGGGCGCGCAGCAACGCGCCGATGGCGAAATCGACGCAATCGTTGGTGGCCACCGACACTGTCAGGGCGGGCCGCTTCCGCTTGAGGTCGTCCATGGAGCGTATGTCCCACTTGCGTGCCACGGCCACCACCAGGCGGTCGTAGGACGGGAACACCGCCAGCGCGCGCAAGGGCAGCGGTTTCCGGAACGGGCCGCGGCCGTGATACGCCATGGCCGGGATCACCGAAGGGTTGAGCCATGCGATGTCGATCTTGCGCCGGCCCACCAGGCGCGCCCCCTGGATGCCGCTGCACCACGCCGGGCTGATGGCGATGTTGAAGGCGAAGGGTGGGCCTTCGGTGGCCGCGGAGCCCGGCAGGTCCACGTACAGCCGGATGGCGCTGGTCATCATGGTCGGCACCCAGTCGTAAAGGCCGGCCAGAAGCTTGGTGCCGATCTGCGCCCGCAACAGGCTGGAGCTCATGGGTTTCACGCTGCGGTCATCATAGGTCATGTCGTCGTTCTCCTGGATTTGCTGTTGCGTTTCGCAAATACGCTGAACCATCCGGGGGTTTCTTTCGCCACCCGGGGACAGATTAGCCTATGCACGGCCGGTATTGTATAGTGAGCCGGCCTGACAGCCTGTCACGTAGTCCGCTGATCCCTCTTGCTGGCGCCTCTTGCCGGCGATTCATGCGTGACAGGCCGCCTGCGTTGACGCCTTCGCGATCCGCCTGTCCCACTTGCATATGGCAACACTGACCGCCCTGGGAGCCGCATTCTTCTTCGGCTTCGCCCACATCCTGGTGCGCTATGGCCTGCGCACGGGCTCCACCACCACCGCCATCACTTGCAACATCATCACCATGGGCACGGTCCTGCTGGCGGTCATGGGTCCCTGGGCCGACTGGACGCAGGCGGCCGTGCCCGCGGTGGGCTGGTTCATGCTGGCCGGAGCCGTGGCCCCGCTCATCACCCAGTTCCTGTTCTACGCCGCCATTTCCCGGGTGGGCGTGGCCCGCGCCTCGCCCCTCAGGAATACCTCGCCGCTGTTCGCGGGCGTGGTGGCGGTGGCATGGCTGGGCGAGCAGTGGACGCCGACACTGGCTGGCGGCACCGTGCTGATCATCCTGGGCGCGACGATCCTCGGAATGCGCGATGCCAGGGCGCTCACCGCCTTCCGCAAACGCGACCTGCTGTTCGCCCTCGGCGCTTCGATCCTGGGAGGCATCGCCAGTCCCATCCGCAAGTTCGGCTATTCCATGATCACTTCGGTGCCGTTGGCCATCAGTCTCACGATCATGGGAAGCGTCAGCGGCCTGGGGGTCTACCTGATAGCCGCGCGGGGCTACCGCGATCTGAACATCAACCGCAGGGCGGTGATGTGGTTCGGCCTGTCGGGTCTGGTGACGAGTTGCGGCATCACCTCCTACATGCTGGCCCTGAGCCGCGGCGACGTGGTGCTGGTGGATCCTCTGATCGCCACCACGCCCCTGTTCTCGGTGGCGTTCACCCACCTGCTGCTCAAGGAGCAGGAACGGGTCACGTCCAAGGCGGTCATCGGCGCCCTGTTGATCTGTGCGGGGGGCGTGGTGCTGACAGCGCTGTGAAAGCGGGAACGCCCCGAATCGTCATTCCCGCGAAAGACTGCCGCGAATGCGGGAACGACGGAAGGGGAGAACGACGGGAGGGGAGAAGCGGGCCTGTCGAGGAGTAAACCGGACTCTTGAATGCCTTTGACGCTTCAGGCGCTCCGGTTGACAAGGCCAAGTGCCGGCGGCTACCGTCCCGCCCTGTGGATCCGGGCGATGAAATCGTGGCCATCGTGGACGAGGACAACCGTGTCGTGGGAGCCGCGCCGCGGCGAGAGATGCGCGCCCGGCGGCTGCCCCACCGCTGCACCTACATCCTCGTCTACAACTCGCGCGGCGAGATCTACGTGCAGAAACGCACCCGGACCAAGGACGTGTTCCCCGGATACTACGACCCCGCGGCCGGCGGCGTGGTGCTGGCGGGGGAGAACTACCTCGACGGCGCGACACGCGAGTTGGAGGAAGAGATGGGCATCCGCGACGTCCCGCTGGAGAGCCTGTTCAAGTTCTACCATGCCGGCGACCACAGCCGCGTGTGGGGAGCGGCCTACCGCTGCGTCTACGACGGGCCGGTGACCCTCCAGGAGGAAGAGGTGGAGAGCGGCGCGTTCATGACGGTGGAGGCGGTCTTTCAGGCCGCGGCGTCCCAGCCCTTCACGCCGGACGGCCTGTACGTGCTGCGGCGCCACGCTGAGTCGGTTCGCGGCTGATCCGCATTGCATTTCACGTCACTGACCCGCCGGTGCGTCTGACGCTGATCGCTGCGGTTGGGCAGCCGTCCCGTTCTCGTGTAAAATCCCTCTCATGCGGGGGGCGTTCTCCCGGCCATGGAATGCTGCGTTTTTTGACCATCGAGGGAAGCGACGGCTCGGGGAAAAGCTGGCACATCCAGTGGCTCCACCAGTACCTGCGCACACGGCAAATACCGAGCCTGCTGACCCGGGAGCCGGGCGACACGCCGTTGGGCAAAGAACTGCGCAGGCTTGTGCTGGAGCGCGGCCCCAACGCCCCTTGCCGGGAGGCCGAGTTGTTCATGATTCTCGCCGACCGGGCGCAGCACGTCCGGGACGTGGTCCGGCCCGCCCTCGAAGAAGGCAGTCTGGTGGTGTCCGACCGTTTCACCGATTCCACCCTGGCCTACCAGGGTTACGGCCGCGGCATGGACCTCGACCTGCTGCGGCGATTGAACCACGAAGCGACGGGCGGGACCATGCCCGAGTTGACGATCATCCTGGACTGTCCCGCGGAGCTGGCGCTGGCGCGGGCGGGAACGCGAACGGATCCGCGGTCGGCGCGCGAAGACCGGTTCGAAGCCGAGGGCGTTGCCTTTCAGCGCCGGGTCCGCGACGGGTTCCTCAAGCTGGCCGAAGCCGATCCGGGGCGCTGCCACGTGGTCAACTCGGAGGGGCCGGCCGACGACACACAGCAGCAGGTGCGGCGCATCGTCGAGGAGCGGCTGGGCGCATGGGCCGGCGGCGGCGCGTGAGCACCGGAACCGGCACGCTGGCGAGGGGTTCATTGGCGTGATCTTCGGCTGTCTCGAAAATACATTGACGCGGGAATGGAGGACTTGCGGTACTCCATGATGGCCTTGGCTCGACGATGACGACTTGCGAGGGATGAGGTTGCCCGGCTTTGAGGAAATCATCGGTCACGCGGGGCAGATCGCGTTGCTGCGGCGCGCCGTCGAAGGGGATCGGCTGCACCATGCCTACCTGTTCGTCGGCCCCGAGGGCACGGGGAAGCGGACCGTCGCCACGGCGCTGACGGCTGCGGTTCAGTGTACGGCCGGCGCCGCGTGCGGCGCGTGCGCGAGTTGCCAGGCCATTGCGCACGACAACCACCCGGACGTGCATTATCTGGAACCGCGCAAGGGCAAGCGCGACATCACCATCGAGCAGGTGCGGGAGCTGCAGCAACGGTTGGCGCTGCACCGTTTCAACGGGAAGATGAAAGTCGCCGTCATCGACCCGTTGACGCTCATGAACCTGCATGCCCAGAATGCGCTGCTCAAGACGCTGGAGGAGCCGCCGGACCATTCGCTGCTCATTCTCATCGCGGACAGCACCGGCGGCGTGCTGCCCACGGTGCTGTCGCGCTGCCTGCGGCTGCCCTTCTTCCCTTTGACGGTGGAACAGGTGGCCGCCATCGTCATGCGTCGCCAGGACATGACCGAGGACCGGGCGATGTTGCTGGCCAGTCTCAGCTACGGGAGCCTCGGCAAAGCATTGGCGGGCGAGGACGAGGCGCTCCTGGAAAAGCGCAGGGAGTGCTTCCACCGGCTGGCGGCACTCTCGCCCGACGACGCGCGGGGCATCTCGGCGTTGGCCGAGGAGATGGGCAAGGACCGCGAACAGACGCTGCGGTTCCTTGACTGGGTGCGCGGGTGGCTACGGGACATCATGGTGCTTCAGGTCACGGGCTCCGCGGCGACCGTGTGCAACCGGGACCTGCTGGAGCCGCTCCAGCGGGCGGCCGCGGCCCGGCGGGTGCAGGAATCCACCGCGGCCCTGGCCGAGATCGACCGCGTGACCCGGGCCATTCACCGGAACTTCAACCGGCGCATGGTTCTGGAGGGTTTCATTCCCGGTATCGTGGGCCAACACGGATGACACGCAAGCCTGGGAGCTTGCGCCGTAGGAATTCACCGCTGCGAATTCGCTCTCATCCGCCCCTACGGCGCAAGCTCCTGGCGAACATTCTCTGATCCACGCGCGTGTCGGGTTCGCCGGATCGAAGCGAGGGACAGAGGCCAGTTTCGGGCGGATTTGAGGAGAATTCGCCATTATCGACCCCGTTCGCCCTGGGGCCTCGGAGAGGAGCAGGCGACCGGCGCCATCCTGAGATCGAGGGGACCGCACCACCGTCATGGACCGCATATACTTCACCACGCCGATCTACTACGTGAACGCCCAGCCGCATCTCGGGCACACCTACACGACCATCATCGCGGACACGCTGAAGCGCTACCACCGGATGCGCGGCCGGGATGTCTTCTTCCTCACCGGCACCGACGAACACGGCGACAAGATCGCCCAGGCGGCCGCCGCGGACGACATCGATCCCAAGACCTACGCGGACCGGATCAGCGGACTGTTCCGTTCCACCTGGGACACCTGCGGAATCGCCTACGACTACTTCATCCGCACCACCGACGAGTATCACAAGGCCACGGTGAGCCGGATCCTCCAGCACATCTACGACGCCGGCGACATTTACTTCGGGGAATACGGCGGTTTCTACTGCTACGGCTGCGAGCGCTTCTTCACCGAGAAGGAGCTGCAGGACGGCAAGTGCCCGGACCACCAGACTGAGGCGGCCTTTATCGAGGAGAAAAACTACTTCTTCCGCATGGGCAAGTACCAGGACCGGCTGCTCCAGCACCTCGAGGAGAACCCGGAGTTCGTCACGCCGCAGAGCTACCGCACCGAGGTGCTGGCGCTGCTGCGCGAGCCCCTGGAAGACCTGTGCATCTCCCGGCCCAAGAGCCGGTTGCAATGGGGTATCCCGTTGCCCTTCGACCCGGACTATGTCACCTACGTCTGGTTCGACGCGCTCATCAACTACGTGAGCGCGCTGGAGCACAAGGGCGCGGAGTCCCTCGACGCCTACTGGCCCTGCTGCAATCACATCATCGCCAAGGACATTCTCAAACCCCACGCCATCTACTGGCCCACCATGCTCATGGCGGCGGGGCTGCCGCTCTACCGCCGGCTCAAGGTGCACGGCTACTGGATCATGGACAAGGGCAAGATGTCCAAGAGTCTGGGCAATGTCATCCGGCCGCTGGAAATGAAGGAACGTTACGGCATGGATGCGTTCCGCTACTACCTGCTGCGGGAAATGGTGTTCGGCCAGGACGCGGCCTTTTCCATGGACGCGTTCATCAACCGGGTCAACGCCGATCTGGCCAACAACTTCGGCAACCTGGTGAGCCGGGTTCTCGCCATGCAGAAGCGTTACTTCGGCAGCGTGGTGCAGCCCATGGGCGACAGTGAACAGGCCGAGGACCGCGAGCTCAGGGAGGCTTTCCAGACAGCGGCGGCCACCGTGGACCGGTACATGGAGGACATGGCCTTCCACCGGGCGCTGGAAGCGATATTCGCCGCCCTGGACCGGGCCAACCAGTACATCGTGCAGACCGCGCCCTTCACCCTGGTCAAGGACCCCGACCAGAAGCCGCGGGTGGGGGAGATCCTGCACCACCTGCTGGAAGGCGTGCGCATCACCGGCGAATTGCTGAGCCCGTTCCTGCCCGAGACCGGGGCGGCGGTGCGGGAGCTTCTGGCGTTGCCGGCCACCGACGGCCGCCGCACCGAATGGGGCGGCTCGTTCGCCGAAGGGCACGAGGTGCAGCCGCCACGCATCCTGTTCCCGAGGATCGAGGAGTCGGAGGATGAGCGCGGCTGAGGGTCGGGGGCAGGCTTTCGCGGGAACGACGTTGACGGAAATAGTGTTGGCGGGAGTTGCCGGCATTTTTCAACGGCCGGCGGAGTGACGGGGTGAACGCGGTGAACATGGCCCTTCCGCATCTCATCGACACCCACTGCCACATCCAGACCGAGGAGTTCGACGAGGACCGGGACGCGGTGCTGGAGCGTGCCGCGGAGGCGGGCGTCGGCACCCTGATCGTGGTGGGGGGCGCGGGAGACCTTTCCACCAACGAGAAGGCGGTGCGGCTGGCGGACGAGCACGCGGGGGTCTATGCCACCGTGGGCATGCACCCCCACGACGCCAAGGACGTGGGCGCGGCGGACATGGCGCGCTTGCGCGACCTGGCGCGACACCCGAAGGTGGTGGCCATCGGGGAGACCGGCCTCGACTTCCACTACGACCATTCGCCCCGGCAGGTTCAGCGCGACATGTTCGAACGCTTCGCGGCCCTGGCGGTGGAAACCGGGCTGCCCATCGTGGTGCACAACCGGGAGTCGGACCGCGAGGTGGCGGAGACGATTCGGAGCCGGGGCGGCGGGGCGCTTCACGGGGTGATCCACTGCTTCAGTAGCGACGCCGCGGCCGCGCGCACGTTCCTCGACCTTGGCTTCTACCTGTCGTTCTCGGGCATCGTCACCTTCAAGAACGCCGAGGGGCTTCGGGACGTTGCCCGGCAGGTTCCGGCGGACCGTCTGCTCATCGAAACCGACGCGCCGTTCCTGGCTCCGGTTCCCAAGCGCGGGCGGCGCAACGAGCCCGCCTACGTCCGTTTCGTCGCCGAGACTCTGGCGCAGGTTCGGGATGTCGGCGTGGACGAGATCGCCGGCGTGGTCAGCCGCAACGCGCGCAGGCTGTTCGGGTTGCCGGCCGAAAACACCGCGCAAACTTCCACGGGCCATGAAGGGGTACGATGATCACGCCGGCGTTTGCCGTTGCTGGACATGGTTCAACTTGGCGGCGCGAGTCTGTCTTGAGCGTGTCGAAGGGCTCACGACGAACCATGTTCCGTTTGCCCTTGCGGCATGCCGCCGTTGCTCTTCCCGTTCGTCCTGAGCATGGCGCAGTGGAGTCGAAGGAGGCCGAACCGGATCCCACAGGCTCCTGGAACGAGGGCAACGCGGTGTGGATCGGACTCGAACCATGATCGACGGAACCACAAGGCTCTTGGGAGTCCTGGGCTGGCCGGTGGAGCATTCCATGTCGCCGGTCATGCACAACGCCGCCATACAGGCCGCGGGCCTGAACGCCTGCTACGTCCCGTTCCCGTGCCCCCCCGCCGCACTGGGCGACGTCATCGCCGGCCTGCGCGGTGTGGGTTTTCTCGGAGCCAACCTGACCATCCCGCACAAGCAAGCGGTCATCCCCCACCTCGACGGCCTGAGCGAGGAGTCTCGCTTCACCGGGAGCGTCAACACGATCTACCGGGACGGCGAGCGGCTGATGGGGACCACCACCGACGCCCCCGGAGCCGTGTTGAACCTCCGCGAGGCCGGAATCGAACTCGACGGCAGCCGTGTCGTGATCCTTGGCAATGGCGGGGCGGCGCGGGCGCTCGCCTTTGTGCTGGCCCGGGGCAGTTGCGCGGGTATCGGCGGGGTCGACGAGAGGTTTCGGCTGCCGCAGCTCGCCATACTGGGCCGCAGCAAGGAGAAGGCCGGCGCACTGGCTCAGGATGTCGCGCGGTCCAGCGCGGAAGGCACGGCGCTGCGCTCGGGCACGCTGACTGACTTCGCCGCCTTCGGTGGCGCCGCCGACCTCATCATCAACTGCACTTCAGCAGGCATGGCCCCGGACATCCAGGGGTGCCCCATCAACCCAGCGCTGCTGGAACCACGCCACACCGTCCACGACATCGTCTACCAGCCCCGGGAAACCGTGCTGCTGAGGGAGGCCAGACGCAAGGGATGCCGGACCGTGGAGGGCCTCGGCATGCTGGTACACCAGGGGGCGGCATCCTTCCGCACCTGGTTCGGCTGCGACCCGGACACCGATATCATGTTTGCAGCCCTTGGCGCCTCTCGCCAAGGGTAATCCGCCACACGCGCAGGGTGTAGAACGAAAAAAAGGGAGAGGACTCGCGTCCTCCCCCTTTCGGTTATCGGTGATGGCGGCCCGAGACCGGCCCGTCGCCGTCTAGTAGTCTTCCGGCATGGCCGGGGGAGCGTCTTTTTTCTTCTCCGGCTTGTCGGTGATCATGGCCTCGGTGGTGATGAGCAGGCCGGCCACGGACGCGGCGTTCTGCAGCGCCGAGCGGACCACCTTGGCGGGATCCAGGATGCCAGCCTCGATGAGGTCCTCGAACTTGCCGGAAGCGGCGTTGTACCCGTAGGGTCCCTCACCCTTCTTGATGGCGTCGACCACAACGGAGGCGTCAGCGCCGGCGTTGCTGGCGATCCAGCGGGCGGGCTCTTCGGACGCGCGCTGAACGATGCGAACGCCGAAGGACTCGCCCTCGCTCACCTCAAGGTCCTTGAGCGCGGCTGCGGCGCGGATCAGCGCGACGCCGCCTCCGGGCACGATGCCTTCCTCTACCGCGGCGCGGGTGGAGTGCAGTGCGTCCTCGACGCGGGCCTTCTTCTCCTTCATCTCGATTTCGGTGGCGGCTCCCACCTGAACCACGGCCACGCCGCCGGCCAGCTTGGCCAGCCGTTCCTGCAGCTTCTCGCGGTCGTAATCCGAGGTGGTTTCCTCGATCTGCGCGCGGATCTGCTTGATGCGGCCCTCGATGTCCGCCTTGCCGCCGGCGCCTTCCACCACCGTGGTGTTTTCCTTGTCGACGATGATCTTCTTGCACTGTCCGAGGTCGTTCAGGGTCACGTTCTCCAGCTTGATGCCCAGTTCCTCGGCGATCATGCGGCCGTTGGTGAGGATCGCGAGGTCCTCCAGCATGGCCTTGCGCCGGTCGCCGAAGCCGGGGGCCTTGACGGCGATGCACTTGAACGTGCCGCGGATCTTGTTCACCACGAGCGTCGCCAGGGCCTCGCCCTCCACGTCCTCGGCGATGATCAGCAGCGGCTTGCCGCTCTTGGCGATGTTCTCCAACACCGGCAGCAGGTCCTTCATGTTGGAGATCTTCTTCTCGTGAATCAGGATATAGGGCTCGTCCAGCACCCCTTCCATGCGCTCGGGGTCGGTGACGAAGTAAGGGGAAAGGTAACCGCGGTCGAAGCGCATGCCCTCCACCAGCTCCAGGGTGGTCTCCAGACCCTTGGCTTCCTCGACGGTGATGACGCCTTCCTTGCCGACCTTGTCCATGGCATCGGCGAGGATGTCGCCAATGGTCTTGTCGTTGTTGGCGGAGATGGCGCCTACCTGGGCGATCTCGGAGCGGTCGCGCGTGGACTTGGACATGCCATGCAGCCCGGACACGACCTTCGCCACCGCCTTGTCGATGCCGCGCTTCACCGCCATGGGGTCATGGCCGGCGGCGACGATCTTGAGGCCCTCGCTGAAGATGGCGCGGGAGAGAACCGTGGCCGTGGTCGTGCCGTCCCCCGCCACGTCCGAGGTCTTGCTGGCGACCTCCTTGACCATCTGCGCGCCCATGTTCTCGAACTTGTCCTCGAGCTCGATCTCCTTGGCGACGGTCACGCCGTCCTTGGTGACGTTGGGCGCGCCCCAGGATTTCTCCAGGACAACGTTGCGGCCCTTGGGACCCAAGGTACAGGTGACGGTGTCCGCGAGGATTTTGACCCCCTTCAGGACCTTGGCCCGCGCCTCCTCACTGAATTTCACGTCCTTTGCAGCCATTTTCGCCGTGCCTCCTTATTCGATGATCCCGAGGATGTCGTCTTCCCTCATGATGAGGTGCTCGTCGCCGTCCAACTGGATCTCGGTGCCGGAATACTTCCCGAACAGGACCTTGTCGCCTTCCTTGACGTCCAGGGCCACCACCTTGCCGTCCTCGCGCTTGCCGGAGCCCACCGCTACCACCATGCCCTCCTGGGGCTTTTCCTTGGCCGTGTCCGGGATGATGATGCCGCCGGCCGTGGTCTCCTCCTCGTCCAGCCTCTTGACGATGATCCTGTCGTGCAAAGGCTTTACTTTCGCCGCCATAGTTCGAACCTCCCTTGAGAGTGAAATGATAGGATTTGAGCGCTAATCTAAGCACGATTTGCTCGCAGTCAAGTGGTTCTGTGGACGCTTTCACGGGTTTCGTAGTAGATTTTTGCGGTGCTCCGGCGGGGTCGTCCTCCAGCGGCGGCCCGGCGCGGTCCAATACTTCGCGGAGGTGACCCAAGTGCTCAAAATCCTGGGACGAAAGACTTCATCCAACGTGCAAAAGGTGCTGTGGTGCTGCGGCGAGTTGAACATCCCCTTCGAACGCGAGGACATCGGCGGGCCGTTCGGCAAGAACCGGGAACGCCCCTACCTCGACCTCAACCCCAACGGCGTGGTCCCGACCCTGCAGGACGGCGACTTCGTCCTGTGGGAATCCAACAGCATCGTGCGCTACCTGGTCCACAAATACCAAGGGGGTTGGCTCCTGCCCGCCACCGCCGAAGGACGCGGAAGCGCCAACCGCTGGATGGACTGGCAGCTGTCCACCGTGAATGCGTTCATGGTGCCGATCTTCTTCGGACTCATCCGGACCCCCGAGGCCGAGCGCGACTCCGCCGCCATCGAGAAGGCGGTGGCCGCGGCGGTACCCATCTGGGAAATCCTGGAGCGCTACCTCGAAGGCCAGGACTACCTCGCCGGCGAGTCCTTCAGCATCGGCGACATCCCGATGGGCATCTGGGCCTACCGCTGGTTCGCCATGGACATCCAGCGGCCGCCCATGTCCAACGTCGAGGCGTGGTACGCGCGCCTGTGCGAGCGCCCTGCCTACAAGGAACACGTCATGATCCCGCTCTCGTAAGCGGGATCATGGAAGAATCATGTCCTGCGGTGCTCCAGCGCGGGCAGCCTCCGCCGCACATCCCGCAGGTAGTCGAGATCGATTTCGGCCAGCACGAGGCACGGCTCGGCGCCGGCCTCGGCGATGACCTTGCCCCAGGGATCGACGATCATGGAATGGCCGTAGGCGGCCATGCTGGCGGGATGCCGGCCGGTCTGGTCGGGAGCGATGATGTAGACCTGGTTCTCGATGGCGCGGGCGCGCAGCAGCGTTTCCCAGTGCGCCCGACCGGTGGGGACCGTGAAGACCGACGGCACGAAGATGACCTTGGCGCCGGCGCCCGTCAGACGGCGGTAAAGCTCCGGGAAACGCAGGTCGTAACAGACCGACAGGCCCATGGGGCACATGGGAGTGTCCGCCACCACGACATCCTCGCCCGGGCGGCGAAACTCGGACTCACGGATGGGGGCTTCGCCTTCGATCTCGACGTCGAACAGGTGGATCTTCCGGTACCTGGCGATGATTCCCGCATCCGGGCCGATGAGCACGCTGGTGTTATAGGCGCGCCCGTCCGAACCCGCGGCCTCGAGCATCGAGCCGGCCAAAAGGTAGATTCCGCACTCGGCCGCCAGCGCGCTCATCCGTTCCGTGGTGGGGCCGGGCACCGGCTCCGCGTGGGCCGCGGTGTCCCTCCCGCGCCCGCGCCAGTTGAACACCTCCGGCAGCGCCACGAGTTGCGCGCCCTGGGCGTGGGCCTGGCGAACCCAGCCCTCGGCCTCTTGCAAGTTGGCCTCCTTGTCGGAGGAGGCCAACATCTGGATCGCTGCCGCGAGAAACTCCATGACCGGGCTCCATGCGCGATGGGGGGACAAAGTCATCGGATGCGCTTGACCCGACGATAGCAGCGCATCGGGCTTTTTCAACCGCCGGCCCCGGCCACGCGCAAGACAATCCCATCGACGGCATGATAATATGCATTAATGTGGCAAGACCATCGTCAAAGAAGGCAACTTTTCAGGAACACCGATTCCGTGAGCTTCGGGGCTTTGCGGAACAGTGCGGCATCGAGGTTCGGTGCGAGAAGCTCTCGCGCGACCTGGGCTACCAGGTACGCAGCGGGGGTTGTCTTGTCAACGGAAAGAAGTGGGTGATCGTGGACCGGAGGCTGCCGGCGCGCGACCGGCTGGATGTTTTGGCGGACGAAATCAGGGAATCGCTCAGCGGCGATGTGGAGATCCCGGCCAACCTCCAACCCATCCTGCAAGCCTCTGTGTCGTAGGTCCATGTCGCAGGTCTATGTCGTAGCAATGACGCCTACTGTCGTGTCCCGGGTCGTTCCTGACAACAACCACGAGAGTCGCGGGAATACAGTCCCGGAGCAGTGCCGTCCAGGGGATCCCAGTGCCGGTTGAAACGGAGGGAAGGTTTCAATGAAGACTCTATTGGCCACGGTTGCCGTATTCGCCGTTCTGGCGGCAGGTGTCGCGCATGCCGGCGCCCTCGCGCCCGCACCGCGTGTCGCCGCCACGTTGGAGCGGGACGCCATCGAGCGTTCCGGCGCCCAGACGCTCCAGGAATATCTGGACACCGGCGTGGCCCGCTACTTTCTGACCGGCGGACAGTCATTGCTCGTACTGGTCAACGGCCGGCCTTACGCGACCACATCCAGCAATCTGGACACCTTGCCGCTGTCGGCCGTGGAGCGCGTCGAGCTTCTCGCCAGCGACACCCTCGGCACTCTCGACGCCAGCGCCGTGCGCGGCGCGATCAACGTCGTGCTGCGCAGCGACCTCGAAGGCTTCGAGACGCGAGGGGTCTCGCGCATGCCCGGTCAGGACGGCGGCGACGGCTGGCAGGGCAGCGTCTTCTGGGGCGGCGCGGTGGGGAAGGGGCGCATGACCCTGGGCGTGGACGCCCTCACACGCCAGGAGATCACCGCGCGGAGCCGGGACTACAGCCGCTCGGAATGGCGGCCGGGCGGCGCGTTCAACGAAGCGAAGAACGTCAGCGTCGGCGGCAACACCGTATGGATCAACCAGCGAGATGACGACGGAACCCCCACCGACCTGCGATCCATCGCGCTGGGGGACTGCGATACCGCCAAGGGCTATACCGGCCCGCTCAGCAATCCACCCGGCATCACCTCCGGCGACGAGGGCTGCGGATTCGCCTACGGGGACATCATGTGGAACAGCGAAAGCTACGAGCAGCAGAGCGCGATCCTGAACCTGGAACACCCGCTGGGCGAACAGGCTCAATTCCGCATGGATGCCAATCTCTCACGGGGAGAAGCGGCGTTCCGCTACGCACCTTCCGTCGATTCCTTTGCCTTTCGGCCAAACGCACGCTTGCTGGGAGAAATCAACGCAGCGGCGCCGGACTTCGAGGCGGACGACAACGACTCGTTCGCCGTGGGCCACCGCTTCGTCGGCCACGGCAACCGGGACTGGCTGACGGACATCGAGGAATATGACGTTTCCGCGAGCATCGAGGGCCGCATCACCGAGGACCTCGGCTACGATGCGCGCATAAGCTTCTTCCGGGGTGACGGTCTGGTGGACGGCAACACTTTTGTGCACCAAGGCACCCTGCTGGACGAGGTCCTGGCGGGGAACTACGATCTGGTGAACCCTTTTTCGGACGACCCGCGGCATCAGCAAGCCATCAAGAACAGCAGTGTGCGCCTGGAGAATGATTTCGGCAGCGAGCACCTGGGCGCCCGGTTGGCGCTGGAGGGGTCGCGGCTCTCCATCGGTGGCCGCCCTGTGGCGTGGACCACGGGGTTCGAGCTGGAGCGGGTGAAGGCGCATGCCATCCGGGTCTACCACGGCAATGACGGCAAGAAGTACAGCGTTTCCGAGGTGCTGGGTTCCGGCGGAACAAGCTACAAGGGCGAACGCGACGCCGCCGCGGTCTTTGCGGACATGGCGCTGCCGCTGGTGGAGAACCTGGACCTCAGGATCGCGGGGCGCAGGGACGAATACGACGACGTGGGCGGACTGTGGTCCTGGCGGCTTGGCGCCCGCTACCGGTTGACCGACATCGTCACGCTGGGCGGTTCCTGGAGCGCCGGTGATACGTCGCCCTCGATGTTCTATCTCTACAGCCTCGAACCCGTCCAGGACCATCCTTACATCCAGTGCGATCCAGGGACCGGCGCTCCGCCCCGCTCGTGCCCCGAGATCAATCCGCGTCAAGTGACGCGTGCAACCAAGGGCAACCCCGATCTCGATCCCGCCGATACCCAAAGGCTCACCATCGGCGCCGAGGCCCGCAAGGGTCCGTTTCTCTTCGGCGTGGACTGGTACCGGCTTTCGCGCTCGGGTCTGCCGGGACAGAACAGCGCCGATTGGGCCATGCGGAACCTGGACGAATGCATGGCCGGCGACACGACGGACTGCATTGAGCGCATCGCCGGCGACTTGACGATTCACAATGGCTACGCCAACGTCGTTGACAGTGAAATGTCGGGCGTCAACGCCCGTCTCGGCATGGGCTTCGAAACGGATTGGGCCGTGTTGGGCCTGCGCGGAACCTGGCGGCACGTCGCCGATACCGACCTGCAGATCGCAGGCGAGAAGGACCGGCTCGCGACACCCAAGAACATCGCCCGCCTCGGACTCCTGGCGCGGCGTGGCGGCGTGAGCTTCATCTGGACCACGTATTACCGCTCCAGCTACAGAAACCGGCAGGACACCGGCACCTTCGAGTCCTGGACCGGGCATGACGCGGTTCTGGAATGGGCCAGTCCGCTGGGGCTGGACGGCGCGCGGATCACGGCCGGCGTATTCAACCTCACCGACGCCGGGCTGGCGGTGGACACCGCCAACCCCAACAGCGTGGACGGGCCCACGGAAGCCGACTGGGGCCGCACCTTCTTCCTCACCTTCAACCTGAAGTTCTGAACAAGACGCGCGCCGGGTCGGCTCGGGGGTCCACGGGACGGATTCCCTTGGTCGCCCCGGCGACTCGCGGAACAGCCCTCGGCCGCCCTCCGCCTTCGTTTCGCTGGCGCTCCACGTCACGGGACACGACACGGGTTTCCGGTCACCGACACGCGAGGGAGCGTGCGCCGGTCAAAGCCGATACGGTGGATACGAAACCGCCCGAAGTGGACCTATGGCATGAAGAAATTCAGCGAGCTCTTCGTGTAGTCGAGCAGCGGCCCCCAGTACACTCCCAACACGACGGTCAGCACCGCGAGGCCGCCGAGTAGCGGCATGGCGCTGGCGGTGGCGGCCACCGGGCCGTCTTCGGCAGCGGGCTCGTCGAGGAACATGGTCTTGACGATGCGCCAGTAGTAGTAGAGCGAAATGACCGTGTTGAGCATGGCCACCACAGCCAGCACGTAGAATTGCCCCTCGATGATGGCGGCCAGGAGCAGCAGCTTGCCGATGAAACCCGCCATGGGCGGCAGTCCGGTGAGGGAGGCGAGGAACACCATCATGCACACGGCCGGGAAGGCCGCGCCGCGCCAGGCCAGACCGCGCCAGGCGTCCATGTCCTCGCGTCCGGTGGCATTGGCCACGATCATGACCACCAGGAAGGCGCCCAGATTCATGATCAGGTAGACCACCACGTAGAACAGCATGGCGTTCAGGCCGTTGTCGTCGAGCACCACCAGCCCCATCATGATGTAGCCGGCGTGGGCGATGCCCGAGTAGGCCAGCAGGCGCTTGACGTTGCGCTGGTTCAGGGCCGAAAGGTTGCCCCACGTCATGGTGACGATGCTGAGAACCACCAGCAGGTCGGTCCACTGGAGCGCGGGAAACGCCTGAAAGGCCCAGTCTCCTCCCGGACTGAAGGTGGACACCGCGGGGTAGAAGAAGCGGATCAGAATGGCCACGCCGGCGGCGTTGGAAGCCACCGAGAGGAACCCGGTGAAGGGCGTGGGCGCCCCCTGGTACACATCCGGGGACCACATGTGGAAGGGCGCGAAAGCCATCTTGTAGCCGAACCCTGCCAGGATGAAGACAAACGCCATGAACAGGGCGAGCTGGTTTCCGCCGGTCTCCGTCATGGCGGTGTTGATGGCCGCGTAATCGAGGCTGCCGGCCATGCCGAATACCCAGCTCATGCCGTAGATCATGGTGCCGGAGGCGACGCCGCCGTAGATGAGGTACTTGAGCGCGGCCTCCGCCGAGCGCCGGTTGTGCGGCAGCATGCCGGTGAGGATATAGGAGGTCAGGCTCACCAGCTCGAGGCCTAGGTACGCCATCAACAGGTTGTGGGCCGAGGCCATGAAGAACATGCCGAACCCGCAGGTCAGCAGCACGATGTAGTACTCGCCCAGGTGCACCTGGCGCACCTCGCCGGAGCCGATGGACATCCAGATGGCGCCCACCAGCGCCGCCAGGGTGATCACCTTGAAAAACAGACTGAAGTTGTCCAGCGCCACCATGCGGTGGAACAGGAGCTGCGGCTCCATGCCGTAGAGATCGAAGGTGGCCACCAGGGCGACGAGGCATCCGGCCAGGCCCACGTAGGCCATGAGCCGCTTGTTGGCCACCACCAGGTCCAGGATCGTCAGCAGGATGATGGTCCCCGCCAGGACGAGCTCCGGATGGAACAGCTTGAGGCTATCGACGTTACTGGGATCCATGGCGCTACGACAGGTGCGTGATCACCATCTGGTTGATGTTGTCGAGCGAGACCTGGAGCAGGTCCAGCACCACTCGGGGGTACACGCCTACGATGACCACGATGACGCCCAACGGAACCAGCGTGAAGATCTCGCGCCCGTTGATCTCGGGCAGCGAGCGGTACTTCTCATTGAGTGGACCGAGATAGACCCGCTGCATCATCCACAGCATGTATCCCGCCGTAATCACGATACCCAGGGCCGCGATGATCGTCAGCGCGTGGTACCTGGGCCACGCCCCCAGCAGCACCAGCACTTCGGAAACGAAGCCCGAAAGCCCCGGCAGCCCCATGGAGGCGAAGAAGGCCAGCGCGGTGAAGCCGGCGTACACCGGCATGATGCTGGCCAGCCCGCCGAAGCCGTTGATGTCCCGGTGATGGGCGCGGTCGTAGACGACTCCCACGAGAAGGAAGAGCATGGCGGTGATGGTGCCATGGTTGAACATCTGCAGCACCGCGCCGTTGATGCCCTGGGTGTTGAAGGCCGCCATCCCGAGCATGACGTAGCCCATGTGGCTGACGCTGGAGTAGGCCACGAGCTTCTTCATGTCGGTCTGGGCCATGGCGCAGAGGCCGCCGTAGACGATGTTCCACGCGCCCAGCGCCGCGAGGAACCAGAACGCCAGGTCGGCGGTGGCCGCCGGCAGCATCGGGTAGTTGATGCGCAGGATGCCGTAGGTGCCCATCTTCAGGAGAATGCCCGCCAGGATCACCGAGATGGCGGTGGGCGCCTCCACGTGGGCATCGGGTAGCCAGGTGTGGAACGGGAATGCCGGAATCTTGATGGCGAAGCCGATGAACAAGCCCATCCACACCACGTGCTGGAAGCCCCAGCCCCAGACGTTGAAGGGCCACATGGCCAGCGGCTCGGTGCTGTAGAGGCTGCTCCGGTCCATGAGCTCGGTCATGGCGAAGGTGTGGGGCTCGGAGTAGAAGTACAGCGCCAGAATCGCCACCAGCATGAGCACGCTGCCCAGCAGCGTGTAGAGGAAGAACTTGATGGCGGCGTACTCCTTGCGCGGGCCGCCCCAGATGCCGATGAGGAAGTACATGGGAAGCAGCATGACTTCCCAGAAAACGTAGAAGAGCACGAAATCCAGCGCCACGAACACCCCGGTCATGCCGGTGTCCAGCAGCAGGAACAACGCGAAGTAACCCTTGACCCCCTTGTCGATGCCCCAGGACGCGAAGATGCAGAGAAAGGACAGCAGCGCGGTGAGCAGCAACATGGAGACGCTGAGGCCGTCCACGCCCACGTAGTAATTGATGTTGAACGCCGGGATCCATTCGGCCCGCTCCACGAACTGCATGTCGGTGGTGGTGGTATCGAAGTTGGCGTAGAGCCAGATCCCCAGAAGGAGCGGCGGCACCGTGGCCGCGGCCGAAACCCAGCGAATGAGATCGTGGCGATCCCTGGGCAGGCACAGCACGATCAACATCCCGGCCAAGGGGAAGAAGACCATGTAGCTCAGCACGTGTTCGGTCATTTTCGCGTCTCTCCTTCTGAATCAGCTCCGGGCGCCGCCGCGCTTCCCTCAGCTCCAGTAGCGCAGCTTGACGATCAGGGCGACCACCACGGCTCCCACCACGACGTAGAGGTAGCTGTTGATGTTCCCCGTCTGAACCCGGCGGAAGTTGTTGCCCACTGCGAAGGTCACGTTGGCCACGGCGTTGACCAGCATGTCGATGACGTATCTGTCGAACAGGCCGTTGAACCAGGAGACGATGATGGTGACCTTGGCTGATCCGTCCACGATGGTGTCGATGACGTATCTGTCGAACGCCGCCCCGATCCGCGCCAGCAGCAGGGTGCCGCCCACGAAGACGAACTGATAGACCTCGTCCACGTAGTACTTGTTGTACAGCAGGCGGTAGGCGACGCCCTTGGCTTCGGGGGAATCGTCCCGGGATGGGGTGCGCAGGTAATACAGAAACCAGGCAATGGCTACGCCCGCGCCCGCCGCGGCGATGGACACGCCCATGACGCCCACCTCTTCCGCCACGGAATGGTGTTCTCCGTGCGGCAGATGGATTACCGGGTCGAGCCAGCCGTCGAGCAGGTTCACCCCCATGAAGGGGGGCAGCCCGATATAACCCACCACCACCGAGCCGCCGGCGAGGATCCACAACGGATACGTCATGATCCTGGGCGACTCGTGCAGGTGATCCCGCACGTGGTGGTCGGCGCGGCATTCGCCGAAGAACACCATGAAGAACTGGCGGAACATGTAGAAGGCGGTGAGACCCGCGACGAACACGGCCACGCCCCACAGTACCTGGTTGTGGCTCGCCCACGCCTGCCACAGGATCGCGTCCTTGGAGAAGAAGCCGGCAAGGAAGGGCGTACCGGCGATGGCCAGGACGCCGATGGTAAAGGTCCAGAAGGTTGCCGGCATGGCCGTGCGCAGGCCGCCCATCTGCCGCATGTCCTGCTCCCCCTGCATGGCGTGAATGATGCTCCCGGAGCCCAGGAACAGGCACGCCTTGAAGAACGCGTGGGTGAGCAGGTGGAAGACGCCGGCGGTGTAGGCGGCCACGCCCATGGCCAGGAACATGTAGCCGAGCTGGCTGATGGTGGAGTAGGCCAGCACCCGCTTGATGTCGTTCTGGGTCACCGCGATGGTGGCGGCGAACAGCGCGGTGGCGGCGCCGACGACGGCGATGAGCGCCAGGGTCGCCGGGGCTGCCGAGAACAGCACGTTGAGGCGCGCGATCATGTAGACCCCGGCCGTCACCATGGTGGCGGCGTGGATCAGCGCGCTCACCGGAGTGGGGCCCTGCATGGCGTCGGGCAACCACACGTAGAGCGGAATCTGCGCCGACTTGCCGGTGGCGCCGATGAACAACAGGAAGGTCACCAGCGTCGCCACGCCGACGCCCCAGAGCTCCATGCCCGCCAGCAGGCCCACGTGCTCCTGGATCTCGCGGAACGCCAGGGTCCCCTGGCCCTGCCCGGCCAAGGTCCAGTAAAGCAGGAAGATGCCCAGGACGAAGCCGAAATCGCCGACCCGGTTGACGATGAAGGCCTTGTTGCCGGCGCGGGTGTTGGTGTGGTCGTTGTACCAAAAGCCGATGAGCGCCCAGGAACACAGCCCGACCCCCTCCCAGCCCACGAACATGAGCAGCAGGTTGTCGCCCGTCACCAGCAGCAGCATGGAGAAGGTGAACAGGTTCAGATAGGCGAAGTAGCGCCACAGGGAGCGGTCCTCGTGCATGTAGCCGATGGAATAGAAGTGGATCAGACCGCCGATGCCGCTCACCACCAGGATCATGATGGCCGAAAGCGGGTCCACCCAGAAGGCCACGTCCACGCTGAACGAGCCCATGGGAATCCAGGTGTAGAACGCGTCGATGAGGAAACGCTCCTTGGCCGGAAGCGCAAGCAGCCGGCCGAACGCCCACAGCGAGAACAGGAACGACAGCGTCACCGGAGCGCACGCGATGACCGCCACCACGCGCTTGCCCCATTGATCCTGAATGCGGGCGCCCAGCAGGCCGTTCACCGCGGCCCCGAGCAGTGGAAACAGCACGATCCAGCGCAGAAAATCGGTTTGAACGGGTTGATCCATGGCGCGGCTAACTCGTGATCGCGACGGCGGAGGCGATGGGACAGGACACGGGCTAATCCTTGAGTGTCTCGGTGGCCTCGACGTCGATGGTGCTGAAGAGCTGGTAGATGGCGAGAACGATGGCCAGACCGATGGCGGCTTCCGAAGCGGCCAGCATGATGATGAAGATCGTGTAGATCTGCCCGTCCACCTGCCCGGTGCTGAAGTGCGAGAACGCCACGTAGTTCAGGCCCGCGGAGTTGAGGATGAGTTCCACACCCAGCAGAATGCTGATGGCATTGCGCCGAGTGAGAATGATGTAGATGCCGAGAGCGAACAGGATGCCCGCCACCACCAGGTAGTGCTTCAGTCCGACGTCCGCCAGCAATGCAACGTATTCAGCCATCTCGCGAAACTCTGTTCCTTGGAAACTCTATTCCTTGATTTCCTTGCGCGACAGCGTGATGGCGCCGATGAGGGCCACCAGCAGCACCACCGCGGCGATCTGGAACGGCAGCAGGTACTCGCCCAGGAAGGCGTTGCCGATGACACTCGTGGTGGGCTCGAAGGTCACTTCTCCGACCTTCACCCAATCCGTTCCGGCGATGGCGTAGACCAGGATGCCCAGGAAAACCGCGCCCGCCACCAGTCCGGGGATGCGACCCACGGTCCGGTTGGTGATGTCGATGTCGCTGATCCGGTGCGTCAGCATCACCGCGAACAGGATCAGCACCAGAATGCCGCCCACGTAGATCAACACCTGCACCGCGGCCACGAAATCCGCGCCCAGGAATACGTAGAGTGCGGCCACCCCGCCGAAGGTGCCCAGCAACGAGAAGGCCGAGTGCACGATGTTGCGGGAGAAAGCCACGATGCACGCGGATCCCACCACCACCAAGGCAACCAGATAAAATACGAGGACGCTTATGGGAATCTCCATGATCAAACCAGCCTTTTGATGGCAGCCTCTTGATGGGAGGTCGGCCGATCCTCCTCAAACGAATCGGACCGGCAGGGTGTGCACCAAGGCGGCAGGAACAGCGGGCTGTCCGGCAATCAAGCCTGGTGTCGTGTCCAGAGCGACCGCCGGCCCGTCAGTTCTCCGGTTCGGCGATCTCGCCCATGTACCTCTTTCCGATATCCACCTTCTGAACCATTCGGGTTTCCGTCTCGCCGCCCTTCTTCGGCTTGTACAGAGGCACCGTCTCGGTCACGAAATGGCGCACCAGACCGGCGGGATTGTTGCAGGCGCCCTCGAACTCTTGCGTGTGGCGAATGGATCCCGTGGGACAGGCCTCCATGCACAGCCCACAATACATGCACTTGCATATGTCGATGTCAAACTGCGTGAAGTCGCGCTGATTCGTTTCCGTGTTCCGCTCGATGCCGATGGCGATGCAGTTGATCGGACACACCCGCTCGCACGCCAGGCACCCGGTGCAGATGTCCATGTCGACCTCGAGTATGCCGCGGTAGCGCAAGGGCAGGGTGTCCTGCACCTGCTGCAGGAGGCGGTCCGGATACTGCACCGTCGAAGGCTTGCGCACGAAGTGCGAGAACGTGATGGACATGCCCTCGAAGATGCTGTTCACGGTCTCCTTGATGTTCTGGAAGTATGTGGTGACTGCGCTCATGACGTCTCCCCGCGTTGGCGCTCCCTGGTATTGCGTTTGCGAAACAAGTGATGCGCGGGCGTCTTGGTCATTGGGACGGCCCGATAACGGGCAGCATGCGGGCCCCAGCAACCCGGCCAACGGCGAAAAGTACCCGCATGTGCGTCAACGTGGTTCGTCAACGTGTATTCCCAACGCCCGACTAGACATACGGCTTCAGGTAAAGCTCGGGGCGCGCGTGAATGATCTGATAGACGACTCGCCACATGAAATAGACGATGACGAGGCACGAGAAGCCCAGTGTCACCGTATTCAGCGTGGGATTCCCCTCGGGCCAGATCACCAGCAACGAGATGGTGCCGAACAGGCACACGAACGCGATGGGCACCATGTACTTCCAGCACATGGCCATGAGTTGATCCACCCGCACCCGCGGCAAGGTGCCGCGTATCCACATGGCCACCAGGACCCACAGATACGACTTGACGAAGAACACGGTGAACTCCGCCACACCCTTGGCCACGGGATGCTCGGCCATGGTCACGTCGAAAAGCGTCGCGGGAATCTGCCAGCCGCCCAGGAACAGGGTCGTGACGATGGCGCCGATGACGTACAGGTTACCCCACTCCGCGAAGAAGAAGAACAGGAAGCGCATGCCGCTGTACTCGGTGACGTATCCGGCCACCAGTTCCGATTCGGCCTCGGGAATGTCGAAGGGGGTGCGGTTCCCCTCGGCCAGCGCCGAGATGAAGAACATGAGAAAGGCCACAAGGGTGAACGGGTTGTAGAAGATGAACCAGTCCAGCGGCGCCCAGCCCTGCTCCTGAATGATTCCCTGCATGCTGAGCGTGCCGGACAGGAAGATCACCGTCAGCACCGCCAGCCCCGCCGGGATCTCGTAGCTGACGATCTGCGCGGCCGAGCGCATGCCCCCCAGGAGCGACCACTTGTTGTTGGAGGACCAGCCCGCCATCAGGATGCCCACCACCACCAGCGAGGTGATGGCCAGCAGGTAGAGAATGCCGATGTTCAAGTCCGCGGGGATCAGCCAACTGCTGAAGGGGATCACCACGAAGGCGCCGAGAAACCCGGAGAAGACGATATATGGCGCCAGCAGGAAGAGCTTTCTGTCAGCCGCCGCCGGGATGATGTCCTCTTTCTGAATGTTCTTGACGCCGTCGGCGAGCCACTGGAGGATGCCCTGCGGCCCAACCCGGTTAGGACCGACCCGCGACTGCATGCGCGCCCACACGCGCCGTTCCAGCCAACTCGTCACCCCGGCCAGCGGCGCCACGAAGAGCGACAGCACGGCGAAGGCCACCAGGATCGCCGCCAGAGCATAGCCCACGGGGACCGGGATGGCCCCCGGCAGCCATGCCTGAATCAGGTCTTGAACGGTGGATTCCATCTCTGTGGCCTCGGTGTTACCGGTCGATCTCGGGAGCGTCCACGTCCAGGCTGGCGATCAGCGCGATGAGATCGGCGACCATGATGCCCGGACTGATCTTGTCGATGATGCTCATGGCGGTGAAGGAGCCCGTGCGGATGCGCACCCGGTAGGGATATTCGCTGCCGTCGCTCACGACGTAGTAGCCCATGTCCCCGCGCGGCGCCTCGATGCGAACGTAGGTCTCGCCCGCGGGAGGCCGGAACTTGCGCGCGACCTTGGCGACGGCCGGGCCTTCGGGCATCTTGTCCAGGCACTGGCGCAGGATCTTGCAGCTTTCCAGCAACTCCCGGATGCGCACGTGGTAGCGGTCGTAGGAATCGCCCTGGGTGCCGCGCTCGCCCCGGCCCACCGGCACCTCGAAGTCGAGTTCGGGATACACCGAGTAGGGAATGTCCCGGCGGATGTCCCACTGCACCCCGGACGCCCGCAGGTTCGGTCCCACCAGATTGTACTGAAGGGCGTCCTCCTTGGAGATCACCGCGACGTGGGCCAGCCGCTCGATGAATATCTTGTTGTTGGACAGGAGCCGGTTGTACTCGTCGACGATGGGCTCGAAGTGATCCAGGAACGCGGCGATGCGGGTACAGGTCTCGGGCTTGATGTCGTAGCCGACGCCGCCGATGCGCAGGTAGTTGTAGGTGAGGCGCGCGCCGCAGATCTCTTCCATGAGGTCGTTGATGGTCTCGCGCTCGCGCAGCGCGTGCAGGAACGGCGTGATGGCGCCAATGTCCTGGCCGAACGTGCCCACCGCGATCAGGTGGCTGGCCACGCGGTTGAGCTCGCACGCGATGACGCGGCAGTACTCGCCGCGCGGCGGCACCTCGACGCCGGCCAGCCGCTCCGCGGCCATGCAGAAACCCTGGTTGGCGAACATGGCCGCGAGATAGTCGGCCCGGTCGGTGTACGGAACGTAGCCGTGCCACGTACACTTCTCGCCGATCTTCTCGATGGAGCGGTGCAGGTAGCCGACGTCCGGGATGGCCTCGTTGATGACCTCGCCGTCGGTCTTGACCACGAACCGAAGCACCCCGTGGGTGCTCGGGTGTTGCGGCCCCACGTTCAGGGTCATGTCTTCGGTATGCAGGCCCGTAGCGCCGGAAACCTCGCTCATGGTATCGATCCTTCGTCAATCGGCCCGACTTCGGCCTGAACGGACGGCGCGCAACCCGCGTCCGATCCAATCCGGCCACCGGACGCGAGAGCTTCGAGCCCCATCCCTACCGCAGGTTCTCCGGAACCAGCGGCGCGCGCTCCGTACTGATGCCGTCGTACTCTTCCTGCTCGACGAAATCCTTGCGCAGGGGATAGCCCACCCAGTCCTCGGGCAGCAGGATCCGGCGCAGGTCCGAGTGCCCTTCGAAAAGGACTCCGAAGAGGTCGAAGACCTCCCGCTCGAACCAGTTGGCGACCTTCCAGATGTCCTCCACCGTGGCGATGCGCGGTGCGTCCCGGTCGACGTCGGTCTTGACCACGACCTGCTGTCTGGAGTCGTACGAATACAGGTGGTAGACCACCTGGATGAGGTTCTCTTTCGGCAGGTCCACGGCGGTCAGATCCGAGAGCACGTGGAACTTGAGCGCCTGGTCGTCGCGCAAAACCCGGCAAACCTCCTGGATGCGCGCCGGCCCGGCCTTGAAGAACGGCTCCGGAACCTCCTCGTCGAACCCTTCCACGCCGTCCGGGCACAGTTCCCGAACACGCTCGTATATCTCTTTTGCCGTCATGTCGTCGCCGCTGTAGACAGAGGTCAGTTCTTGACCCACTCCAGATCGCCCTTGCACCAGTCGTAGATGAGCCCCAGAAACACGATGAGGGTGAAGACGGCGATGGCCGCGAAGGCATACAGCCCCGCGTCGCCCTGGATCGATTCGCGGAACACCACCGCCACCGGGATGATGAACGCGATCTCCACCTCGAAGATGATGAAGATGAGGGCGATGAAGTAGAAACGGACGTTGAAGTTGACCCAGGCGCTGCCGGACGCGGGTTCGCCGCACTCGTAGGTCGAGAGCTTGCGAAGCTGCGGATTGGAAGGCCGCAGCAGGCGGCCGATCAACAGGTTGACCCACACAAAGGCCGCCCCCAACAACGTGAAGCAAAGGACGCTGGCGAACTCGAAAAGCATTTTTCCCTTGGATAAGCTAAAGAAATCAATGAGATTTTTCAGACCGTTCCTATATACACAAAAGCCCCCGCCCGGTCAAACCACGCTCGGGCCGGGCTCGGGCTCGCTTACACTGCCGCGCCATTCCTGTTAGGTTGTCTGGCGACTGAACCTCCGGTGATCCGGAGCCGAAGGTTCGGCGCAACCCTCCGACACACCGAAACGCACCGAAAGAGAGCACACGTCATGGCAAGAGTCCGCATCACCGTTGCCTGCTGGGACTATGACCGCACGCGCCCCTTGCAGGAGGGCCGTGTGCCCGTGGAAGGGGTCGATCTGACCTACCTGCCGTTCCGCGTGGAGGAGACGTTCTGGCGCATGCTGCGCTACCAGGACTTCGACGCCGCGGAGATGTCCATGGGTTCGTACCTGATGTCCAGGGACAAGGGCACGCCGCGCTTCGTGGCGATTCCCGTGTTCCCCTCCCGCGCCTTCCGCCACTCCGGCATCTACATCCACACCGGCGCCGGCATCCGGGAGCCCGCCGACCTGACGGGCAAGCGCATCGGCGTCCCCGAGTACCAGATGACCGCGGCCATCTGGCAACGCGGCCTGTTGCAGCACGAGTACGGCGTGGAGCTGGAGAAGGTCCACTGGTTCACGGGAGGGGAAGAGACGCCCGGCCGGGAGGAGAAACTGCGTCCGGACCTCCCCGAATCGCTCGCCATCACCCCCATCGGCCCGGAGCAGACGCTCTCTTCCATGCTCGAAAAAGGCGAGATCGACGCGCTGATCTCGGCGCACATGCCATCGCCCTTCGTGCGCCGCTCCCCCGGAGTGGCGCGCCTGTTCCCGGACTTCCGCGCGGTGGAGGAAGCCTACTTCCGCAAGACAAGGATCTTCCCCATCATGCACACCCTGGTGTTCCGGGAGGATGTGTACGAACGCCATCCCTGGGTGGCCCAGAACATCTACAAGGCCTTCTGCGAATCCAAGCGGCTATGCGCCGAGGCCATGTACGAATACTCGGCGCTCAAGTACATGATGGCCTGGTCCGTCGAACAAATGGAGAAAGAGAGAGAGGTTCTCGGGCCGGACCCCTGGGCCTACGGTCTGGAGCCCAACCGCCGCGTCCTGGAGACGCTGGTGGGTTATGCCCACGAGCAGGGCCTCATCAAGCAGCGTTTGGAAGTGGACAGCCTGTTCGCGCCCAGCACGCTGAACGAGTTCAAGGTATAGCGTCCTTGGCCGACCCCGAAAAACCGGGCGACAACGCCCCTCCGTCCGAGGAATCCGTGGAGCCGGCGGCAAACGGCCCTGATCCCGCCATCCAGGAAACCAAGTGGTGGATCGACACCGGCGTCAGGCGAGGACAGGAACCCACCGAACGCGAACCCAAGGGCGTGATCGAGCGTTGGGCCTTCGAGCTGCTGAAGGACTACCGGCAGGAACAGGCCCTCCACAACATCGTCCACATCAACGGTCAGGTCCTGCGGGAACTGGACAACAGCGAGGAGCGCTGGGTCTACGTCTCGCTGGGCGTGGGCGAGTTCCCCGCCAAGCGCCTGAACCACATCAAGGACTCCCTGCGCATCCCGCGCTACGCCCGTGCCCTCGTCATCGACGCCGGCTACTCCGTCCGCCTCCTCATCACCGGCGACCCCCCGGGCGAGAAGCTGCTGGACATCAACTTCACCGAGGCGCCCTCCCTCGATTACTGGATCCACGGCGAATTGATCGACGAGCAGTTGTTCCGCTCCATCGACGAAGCCCTCAAGCGCCTGCGGAACTCCGCGCACCGGTATCTGCGGAAGGACTCCACCGACGCGCTGACGTAGCGCTCCCGCGGCTGCGGCGCACGGGAGCCGAGTCCGAACCGCCCGGAACCCACCCAACTCCATCTCCCAAACGCTCCCGGCCTCAATCCCGGTCAGGGCGGCATCACAAGACGGACCGCCTGAACAAGAGTCGCGCTGTTCGCGGAACCTCGCTGTCTTCCCTGCTGATTTCCTGGCGGTATTCGGCAATGCTTCCTTCCTCAATATCCAACTACCACGATGCATTGATGTTGGTGCGACAGCCTGGGGGAAGATAAAATCATTCGCTGGCCGTGGAAAGAGCATGTTTCTGTCCCGGCAATGGCTATTAGAGGGTTATCGGCACAGGCGAAGTGGCCAACCCCCAACGCAACACCAGGCGAACCGCGGAGGTGATACATGGCAATCACGAATCGCGAATTGGTCGGCAAAGGACTTGATCTGCTCCGAGAAGGCTTGACGCCGTTCGTCTCGCGTGAGTTGCAGGCAAGGGATTTCGTAGACAGCGGCCGGGCCGCCTTGAACCATAAGCCCGTGGCGAAGCGAGATGTGGCGAGTCTGCTCAAGCTGATACGGGACAACTGGCAGTCGGTGTTTCAGGACACTATGGGACGTGCGGAACGGAATCTCGTATACGAGCTGGTTGAGTGGCGCAACAAGTGGGCGCATCAGGAGGACATCTCCAGCGACGATGCCTATCGGGCACTGGACAGTGCCAGTCGTCTTCTGGCGGCTGTGTCGGTGCCGCAGTCCGAGGAACTGGACCGGCTCAAGAGGGATCTCTTGCGCGTCCAGCTCGAACACGACCGGGATACGAACCCACAGGCACGGCAACTCCCCGCCCGCCGCAGCACCACAGATTCGAAGGCGGAACCACGCCAACTGCCAACCGGTGGACACGGGTTCGACTACATCGAGATCATGGAGCCTCTCGTCCTCGTCTCAATCACCTTCAGCTTCCATGAAGGATGCGACGTTTATGAGGCCGTCCGGTATGCCTGGCGAGTCGATGTCGAAAGGATCAGGCGCTACAAACTTGTTCTGGCCCACGTCAGGGGCAGCGTCAAAGGCGCCTATCGGCCAACCCAATGGCTGGCGGCCACTTGCGAAAACTTCCCGCTGATGGAGGCAATACCCGGACGCCGCGGGAATGAAATGACAGGACGCTACGGGTTCGTTGGCGAACGCGTCGAAGACGCGCTGTGGAGCCTCTACGTCGGGAAAAGGGTACCTGGCAGGTATCTCAAGCAGTCCTCCAATCCGATTCGGTATCTTGAACCCGGTGAATAATCGACTCGAAGACGCCGGTATCGACACTCCATGTCACGAAGCCCGTGAGAGTGCGTGGCGTGTGAGGAGAAAATGCCGCAGGGCGTCGAAGAGCGGCTTCCTCGTCCCTCAAGCGCACGGGCTGTGCAAACCGTTCTGACTTCGGCAGTCAGCCCGAGTGGCGCTTGAGCGTCGGGGTCCGCCGCGCATGTGCGGGAACACTTCCCGAACCGCCGCGCGGCGTGTGGGCGTCAGGATAGGAAGCACGAGGTAACAATTCAATGGCGAGGACACGCGCGCGGGCCGGGACATTGACTCGGCCGGCACTGTCGGCGGCGGTGCAGTTTCACTCGCTACCGCCACGCACTACAGCCCGCGACAGTTGGATTGGACGTTCATCACGGCAGGCGAATGCTTGCGGGGTGGCGAGCGCTGGATTCTGGCTTTGCAAGACGTTGCGCTGGAAGTCCGGGCGGCGCGGTTGCCGTGCGTTATGGAATGGGTCGTCGCCATGTGCGCGTCCGCAATCCGGGGCGAGGAGGGAACGCTTCGAAGGTGCCGCTCCGGCGGATTCCTTGGCCCATGGCCGCGTGCCATTGCATAATGTTCCATCGGGCTTTGTCCGTCGATGTGACTGGTATCTGAATCCAAAGGAGACGCGATGATTCGACGATTGGTGATCGTGCTTGTGCTGGCGTGTCTTTGGTCTCCAACAGCCCTGATGGCGGCCCCGATCCACGACGCAGCGCGTCACGGCGACGAGCATCGCGTCAGGGAACTTCTCGCAGCAGGCGCGGACGTGAACGCCAAAGACGAAGAGGGGAAGACTCCCCTTCACGAGGCGGCAACCACATTCTTGGGTGCAGCGGGAGCGGTGAAGGCCTTGCTCGCTGCTGGCGCGGACGTGAACGCCAAGGACAAGAACGGGCAGACTCCCCTTCACAGGGCGGGAATCTTGGGTCGAGTGGAAGCGATGAAGGCCTTGCTCGCTGCTGGCGCGGACGTGAACGCCAAGAACAAAAGTGGGATGACTCCCCTTAAATGGGTGGCATTCATGGGTAGAGCGGGAGCGGTGAAGGCTTTGCTCGCTGCTGGCGCGGACTTGAACGCCAAAGACGAAAATGGGAGGACTTCCCTTCATTGGGCGGCATTCAAAGGCAAAGCGGGAGCGGTGAAGGCCTTGCTCGCAGCAGGCGCGGACGTGAACGCCAAGGACAAAAACGGGCAGACTCCCCTTCACAAGGCGGGAATCTTGGACCGAGCGGGAGTGGTGAAGGCCTTGCTCGCTGCTGGCGCGAAGGTGAACGCGAGAGCCGGAGGTAAGGCCACTCCTCTGGACCTGGCCCGACACGGGATGGAAGAGACAAAGGAGAGCGTCAAACCTTTTCAGGAAGTGATCCGGACACTGAAAGCGCACGGGGCGCGATGAAGACGGGGCCGATGAACGGACAGGGAACGCTCGGGGAAATGCGAGGGGCGGACTCCTCCCGCGTCCTAGCGGAGCCTGTACGATGCTCTCCTGTGCTGGGGTGGAGGTCGTCGAGCCCGCAAGGGCTTGCCAGAGACGGATAACCGGCCGGACTTGAGGGCGTGCAACCATGACGGATCAATCATCTGCCGTGACTCGCAAGGAACACGGGGTCTGAGCGTAATAGAGGGTTTGAAGCAGAATCCGGCACATGGCCCCGAGGTGCGCATGAGTCAGGCGACATCTGGTGGAGGTCCATGGAACCGGCAATGAGTTTCCCCACCTTCTCCGCCGCCTCGACAAGATGCGCGTCGGCCAAGTGCGCGTAGCCTGCCGTGGTGCGGTGGCGCCGGTGCCCGAGCAGCTTCCCGGCTAGCAACAGGCTTTCGCCCGACATGACGGCATGACTCGCGGCGGTATGGCGGAGGTCGTGCAGGCGCAGTTGGCCGAGTCCGGCGTCTTCGCAGACGGTCCGCCAGCAGTTTTCAAGGCTGTACGTCCCCCGGCCTTCGGCATGGCGGGGAAACAGGCAGGCATCCGGGTTGCGCAGGCCGGGCAGCGCCGCGACGTGCGCACGCGCGGCTTCGCCGAGGCGGACCACGCGCGGGCCGGTTTTCGAGTCGGGAAGGTTCAACGCGTCCCCGCCGACATCGCGCCAGCGAAGATTGAGCACTTCGCTGCGGCGGCACCCGGTGAGCGCCAGCAGCCGGATGGCGGCGACGGCCTCGGGCCATCGGGGCTCGCGGGCGTCGAGCGCGCGCCCGAGTCGGGCCAACTCGTCCACGTCGAGAAACCGGGCGATGTTGTTCCGCCGGTTCTTCCTGATGCCGAGACAGGGATTGGTGCCGCGTTGGCGCAATCCCCACTCCTCGGCCCGGAACATCATCGAGCGTAGAATCTCGAAGGCTCGGTTGGCTGCGCCGGGCTTGTCCCGGCTGGCCGCGTCGAACCACGCGGCCACGTGCCCGGGGCCGATGCGGTCAAGCGGCATGGTGCCGAAGGCGGGCAGGATTCGGGCCTTGAGGTAGATGCGCACGGTCTTGCGCCCCGACGGCTTCCAGTGCGGCTCGGAGCGCCGCAGGTACTCGTCCGCGAACTCTCCAGGGTCGAGGTCTCCTTCTCCCTCTGGATGTCGTCTGCGGGGTTCTCGCCCGTGAGGACGCGATTGAAGGTGATGTGGCTCATGACATGCTCCACTGACGGGTGGATGCCGCGCGTCCTCCCTCCCGGACGCGTGGCGTTCGCCCGCAATCCGCTTCACTCTCACTCTCCGCCGGCGCCGAGGCGGCCGATGACTTCCGTGCGATTCAATCCGAAGCTCATAATCTTCTCCTTCTGCTGAGTCATGACGTTGGGTTGGCGAACGGCCGGGGACCGGGGAATCTCTCTCCGGCCCCCCGGTCCGTTCATCCTTCTCTCGCTTCCCTCCAACCCCGGGTCTCGGCGACTGCGTGCGAAAGCACCTCGCGGTCGGGACAGCGCCGGGCGAGGTCGTCGGCGAGGGTCTCTCGGACGGCTTCGAGGTCGATGCCGATTTCGGCGAGCAGGTTCCCTGTGTCCGTGGGGATCGGGTCATAGTCGGTGTCGGGGGCAAACATGGCGGGTCTCCTTCGGTGACCGCGCCCGGCGGGAGAGAGACCCACTCCCTCTCCTCTTCCGGACGCTTGCCCGACACTCGCTGCCCTCGAACTCCGGAACGCCCCCCGCCGTTCCCGGTACCGCTGCCGGCTGCCGGCGTTCTTGCGCTCGGGCCGGCCGCGCTCGGAGTCCAGCACGGCGCAGTGGCGCGGCCGGATCCCCGTCGCGATGATGATTTCGTCGCGGGCTGGACGCAGGTTCTCGACCTGCTTCAACGAGGCAACGGTCGGACGAGGCCGGCGCCGGCCCTTCGGCCTGGCGCCTTCGGCATCGACGGGGACGATGTCACCGTTGGCCCTGGACAGCTAGCGCTGAATGACGTGGCGGTCGTCGTCCAGGCCATCGCCGACGAAATGGGTAAGAAAGGTGCGCGCGTCGCCGGGTGGCGAAGCAAAATGCGTTATGCTTGACGTAATGCAGATTTTTTCGCTAGTGTGACGCCGGTGCGGTTGCTCCGGGAACGGAAAGTGTTGTGATCGTCGGCTTCTCGGACAGGAAAACCGAAGCGTTCTACGGGGGCCGCCGGATCGCGGCATTCTTCGGGTTCGCCCGGACCGCCTCTCGCAAGCTCGACCAGCTCGACGCGGCCACGAGCTTGGGCGACCTGGCGAGGCCCGGCAACCGTCTGGAGGCGCTCAAGGGCCGGCGCAAGGGGCAGTGGAGCATCCGCATCAACGACCAGTGGAGAATCTGCTTCACGTGGCCTGAGGGAAGTCCCGGCCCGACCGAAGTGGAAATCGCGGATTACCATTAACTTGAGGAGACAAGTCATGCGCGAACCCATCCATCCAGGCGAGACCCTGCGCGAGGATCTCGATGCGCTCGGCATGAGTGCAGCGGAGTTGGCGCGGCGCATCGAGGTGCCGGTGAACCGCATTACCGAGATACTCAACGGCCGGCGCTCGATCACCGGCGACACGGCATTGCGCCTGGGGCGCTTCTTCGGCACTTCGGGGGAGTTCTGGCTCAACCTCCAGAAGCTCTACGAGCTGCGGCTTGCGGAGCGGAAAAGCGGTCCGGCGATCGCCCGGCTGCCGACCCTCGACGCGGGCAGCAGGTTGCACGCGACAGGATGAACACGGACCTGACGCAGGCGCCCACGCCCCCTGCCAGGGATGGCTCTATCCGGCCGCGCCGGGCCGGCCGATGGTGTTGGGCGGGGTGGTGAAGGAGACGGAGCTGGTGATCTCGAGGCCGTAGCCGGAGAGGCCGACGAGATTTCGGGGGTTGTTGGTGACGAGGCGGAGCTTGCGCACGCCCAGGTCCCGGAGGATCTGCGCGCCGATGCCGAAGTCGCGGAAACTCCGTTGCTTTCCTGCCTCGTCGGTGCGCAGGCCCTTGCCCTCGGGCTGCAGGTAGAGAAGGACTCCGGCGCCCTCCTTGTCGATGATCTCCATGGACTGCTTGATGACCGAGCCGGTGTCGAAGAATTCGAAACCGAAGACGTCGCCGGGGAGGAACTTGGTGCACACACGCACCATCGTCTCGCGCTCGCCGGAAATCTCGCCCTTGATGAGCGCCAGGTGCTCGGTGGCATCCACGTGGGTGTTGTACACCACGGCCCGGAACTCGCCGCCGTAGCGCGTCGGCAGACGCGTGGAGGTGACCCGGTGGATCAGCGAGTCGTGCTTGAGCCGGTACTCGATGAGGTCCTTGATCGTGCAGAGCTTGAGATCGTACTTTTCGCCGAACTCCTCGAGGTCCGCCAGACGCGCCATGGTGCCGTCATCCTTCATGATCTCGCAGATCACGCCGGCGGGCTTGAGCCCCGCCAGCCGGCACAGGTCTACGGAGCCCTCGGTCTGACCGGTGCGCACGAGCACGCCGCCGTTCTTGGCGCGCAGGGGAAAGATGTGTCCGGGCGTGCACAGGTCGCCGGGACCGGCGTCGTCCGCGATGGCGGCGACAATGGTCTCGGCGCGGTCCGCGGCGGAGATGCCGGTGGTGACGTTCTTGACGCCGTCGATGGATACCGTGAACGCGGTGCCGAAGGGGGCCGTGTTGTCGCGCACCATCATGGTGAGCCCAAGTTGTGCGACCTTTTCCTCCGTCAGCGTCAAACAGATCAGGCCCCGTCCCCAGGTGGCCATGAAGTTGATGGCCTCGGGAGTGACCTGTTCCGCGGCCATGGTGAGGTCGCCCTCGTTCTCGCGGTTCTCGTCATCCATCAGGATGACCATCTTGCCTTGACGGATGTCTTCCAGTGCTTCTTCGATGGTGGCTACGGGCATGGGTTCCTAACCTGGTGTTGCGTTCCGCAAGTACGTTGACGAATCTGCTTGTCCATTTTGCCGTCGGCTGCGTTGCTCTTCCTCGCGTGATTCACGCCACGGCTCGTCATGGCGCCTTGCCGACGACGAAAATTCCTGCGCATCTTCGTCAACGTACCTGCCGAACGCAACACTAGCATCTTCGTGGTGAACGTTGTAGCCGCGCGCTGCGACCCTTGGTCAACCGGCGGCCTCGGCCATCTCCGCCACCACCGACCGCGCCGCGCCAGCCGGGTCGCCCGACCCGGTGATGGGACGGCCCACCACGATGTAGTCGATGCCGGCGCGCACGGCGTCTCCGGGGGTCATGATCCGCTTCTGATCGCCTTCCTCCTGGCCCGCAGGGCGGATGCCCGGCGTCACCAGCAGGAAGCCATCGCCGCAAGTGCGCCGGATGTCCGCGGCCTCCTGAGCGGAGCAGACGACGCCCGCGAGGCCGGCCTCCCGCGCCAGCCGCGCCAGCCGCAGGACCTGGGCGCGCACGCCCCCCGGTGTCCCCAGCGTCTCGAGGTCCATGTCGTCAAGACTCGTGAGGACCGTGACACCCAGCACCCAGGGCCGCCGCAAGCCTTCCTCTCCGCACACTTTTTCCACCGCCGCCGCGGTCTGCCGCATCATCTTCGGGCCTCCGGATGCGTGGACGTTGAACAGCCGGACACCGAGCCGGGCCGCCTCCACGGCCGCCGCGGCCACGGTGTTGGAGATGTCATGGAACTTCAGGTCGAGGAAGACCTCGCCGCCAAGATCGTGAATAGCGCGGACGATGTCCGGCCCGGCACTCACGTAAAGCTGCTTGCCGACCTTGAACATGCCGACTTCCGGCGCCAGCAGGGTCGCAAGGGCCGTCGCCCTCGATGGGTCGGCCACGTCCAGGGCCACGATCAGCCGCTGCCGGATTTGCGCCGCCGCTGTCATGTCTGTCCGTCCTCCAGCGCCGCGACGATGCGCGCGACGGCCTCGTCCACTGGGATCTCGCCGGTGGTTCCATCCTTGCGCCAGCGCAACTCCACGCGGCCCTTGGCCAGACCTCGGGCGCCGATGGTGACGCGCAACGGGATGCCCACGAGGTCGGCGTCCTTGAACTTGACGCCGGGGCGTTCGTCGCGGTCGTCCAGCAGAACCTCGCAATCGGCCTCCCGCAGGCCGTCGTAGATGCGCTCAGTGACCTCCCGGACGGTCTCCTCCTTGTAGTTGAGCGGCAGCAACTCCACCGCGAACGGCGCGATGGACAGGGGCCAGATGATGCCGTCGGCGTCGTTGTTCTGTTCGATGGCGGCGGCCATGAGCCGGGTGACGCCGATGCCGTAGCAGCCCATCTCCATGACGCGCTCGTGCCCCTCGGAGTCGAGGATGGTGGCGTTCATGGCCTCGCTGTACTTGCGCCCAAGGTAGAACACGTGCCCCACCTCGATGCCGCGATGCTCCTCGATGACGCCCTCGTCGCAGCGCGTACAGCCGTCGCCGGCCCGCACCAGTCGCAGATCCGCGAAACGGGAGGGTGTGAAATCCCGCGCCTGATCCACGTGGACCGTGTGGGCGTCGCGCTGATTGGCGCCGGTGACCGCGCCGGTCATGCCCCGGACGGCGTGGTCCGCCCACGCCTCCAGCGGGAGATCCATCGGCCCCAGGAACCCTGGCGGCGCGCCCACGGCATCCAACACTTCGTCCTCGTCCGCCAGCTCCACCGCGATGGTGTCCAGCAGGTTGCCCAGCTTGGTCTCGTTGACTTCGTGGTCGCCGCGCACCAGCACCGCCAGCAGTCCCCCCGAGGGCTTCCGGTAGATCATGGTCTTGATGAAGCGCTCGGGCGGGACCTTGAGGAAACCGGACACCTCCGGGACGGTCTTGAGGCCGGGCGTGGGCACCACCTCGGGCCTGGTGCCGCCCGTGGCGCCGCCGCTGGATTCCGCCAACCGCGACTCGGCCTTCTGTATGTTGGCCGCGTAGTCGCAGGCGCCGCAGGCGGCGAGCGCATCCTCCCCCGATTCCGCCAGCACCTGGAACTCGTGCGACAGGCTGCCGCCGATGGCGCCCGAGTCGGCCTCCACCGCGCGAAAGCTCAGGCCGCAGCGGGTGAAGATGCGCCGGTAGGTGTCGTACATGTTGCGGTACTCGCGCTCGGCGTCCTCCCGGTCCAGGTGGAAGCTGTAGGCGTCCTTCATGATGAACTCGCGCCCGCGCATGAGTCCGAAGCGTGGGCGTACCTCGTCCCGGAACTTGGTCTGGATCTGGTAGAGGTTCATGGGCAGTTCGCGATAGGAACGCACGTCCCGGCGCACGATGTCGGTGATGACCTCCTCGTGGGTGGGGGCGAGGCAGAAGTCGCGCTCGTGGCGGTCCTTGAAGCGCAGCAGCTCCTTGCCGTACACGTTCCATCGGCCGCTGTCCCGCCACAGCTCCGCGGGCGACGTGACGGGCATGAGCAGTTCCTGGGCGCCGGCCCGGTTCATCTCCTCGCGCACGATGGCCTCGATCTTGCGCAGAGCGCGGAGCGCCAGCGGCAGGATGTCGTACACCCCGCGGCTCACCTGCCGGATCATGCCGGCGCGCACCAGCAGCCGATGACTGACCACCTCCGCGTCCGAGGGGTCTTCCTTGACCGTGGGAATGAAGGACGTTCGCCAGCGCATGCCATCACTTATAGGGAGCGCCCCGGAAGGTGTCAAATTCCGGCGGTTCCGGCATGCCCCCACACCCCACCCCTGGATTCCCGTTTCCGCGGGAATGGTGGTTCGCGAGGAGCTTGCGCCGCTCTCCACGGTCCTACAAACGCTCCGCGGCGATTCCTTCGACAGGCACGTCGGAGCGGAACCAGCGCCGGAGGATCGCCTTCAGGTCGTCCAGAATGCCGTAGAGGCAGGGCGTGAGGATCAGCGTGAGAATGGTGGCGAAGGACAGGCCCCAGACCACGGAGATGGCCATGGGGGAAAGGAACCTCGCCTGCCCGGTGGCGAAGAAGGCCAGGGGCACAAGACCACCGACAGTGGTGACGGTGGTGAGCATGACCGGCCTCAGTCGCACGACGCCGGACTGGATGATGGACTCGTAGGCCGGTGTGCCGTTTCTCCGGCTGCGGTTGATGAAGTCCACCAGGATGAGGGAATCGTTGACGACGACCCCCGCCAGGGCGATGAAGCCCAGAATGGACATGAAGCTCAGGTTCTCGCCCATGACGAGGTGACCGATCACGACACCGCCGAGGGCAAAGGGAATCGCGGCCATGACGATGAACGGTTGTACGAACGACTTGAACAGGGAACCCAGCACGAAATAGATGACGAACAGCGTGATCAGGGAGATCCGCGGCAGGGCCCCCAGCGACTCCTCCGTCTCCTGCCGTTCACCCTTGACCACCACCCGCAGCCCCGGGTAACGCCCGCCGGCGTCGGCGAACTGCCGCTGAAGGGCATCCGTGACCTCCACCACGGTGGTCTTCGCCGGCTCCACTTCGGCGAAGACGCTCAGCGCCCGCTTCTGGTCGTCCCGGTTGATCTGCGTGGCGCTGACACCGGTGCCGATGCCGGCGACATCGCTCAGGAAGACCCGCTCGCCGGAGGGCAACGTCAGCTTCATGCGCGACACGGTGTCCACCTGGCTGCGCTGGTCCCCGGGAAATCGGACGAAGATGGGCACGTCCTCGTCGCCGCGCTGGATGCTCGACGCTTCGACCCCCTGGAAACCCTGTTGCACCTGGCGCGCGATGCTCCTCACGTCGAGACCCAGCGCACGTCCTTCCGGCTTGAGGCTGATGCGCAGTTCCTCCTTGCCGGCGACCATGTCGTCCCGGATGTCGCGAACACCGGGGAAGGTCGCCAGGAAGGCCTTGACCTCGTCGGTCAGGCGCCGGAGCTGGGCGAGGTCCTCGCCGATGATCCGGGCCTCGATGTCCGGCCCTCCGGGGCCGGCCTGGAGACTGAGGAACTGGAGCTTGGTGATGCCCGGGATCCGTTCCATCCTGCCCCGGAGATCCTCGATGATCTCCGCCGAAGTGCGGTCGCGGTCGTCCTGCAACTCCAGGGTGAGTTGTCCGACGTTGCTGCCCCGCACCACGCGGTTCACGTCCAGGAAGGAGGCGCCCACGGTCGTGGAAAGGGACCTGAGCTCGCTGGGAGGCAGCGCCAGGGCGATCTCCTCAGCCTGAACGGCCACGGCCTCGGTGTCTTCCAGCTTGGCGTTGGCGGAAGTCTCGAAGTTGATGAAGAACTGGCTCGATTCAAACTCCCTGAAAAGCACGAAGGGGACGCGGTACTGGGCGGCCGCGGCCAGCAATACGCTCGCCGCCACGATCACGGTGACCGTCACATAACGCCAGCGGACCGCGACTCCAAGGATCTTTTCGTAGCCGCCGCGCAGCCCGGCCAGCCACAGGCGCTGGCCGGGCACGCGCGTGCGGCGAAGACCTCCCAACTGATAGCGCCGGCGCAGTTGGGTGAGCCACCGGCGCTCTCCCCGCCGCACCTTGTCCGCATACGCCGGCGTGATGACGTCCGAGAGATGCGACGGCAGGATGAACAACACCTCGAACAGCGAGAGCAACAGCGCGAAGGTAACGACGATGGGAAGGGGCTCCATGAAGACACCCATGGTTCCCGGGATCAACAGGAACGGTACGAACGCGGCGACCGTGGTGACCACGGTGGTGACCACCGGCCAGGCAACCTCGCTGGTGCCGCGAAGCGCCGCCTCCTTGGGCGGCAAGCCCTGTTCCACATGGCGGTACACGTTCTCGGTCACGATGACGGCATCGTCCACCAGCAGGCCCAGCACCAGGATCAGGCCGAAAGCGGAGATCATGTTCAGGCTGTAATCGAAAGCCGACATCAGGGTCAGACAACCCAGCAAGGCGAACGGAATGCCGAGGGACGTCAACAGCGCAATCCGCCCGCGGACGAACACGCACAGGGTGGCCAGCACGATGCTCAGACCGATGGCGCCGCTCTCACCGAGCGTGCCCAGCCGGTTTCGGATGTACACGGAAAAGTCGTTGAAGACCCCGACGGAAACGGTTTCCGGCAAGGTCTTGCGAATGTCCGCCACGGACTCGCGGATGCGTTCCGCAACGCTGATGGTATCGCCGCTCCGCTCCTTGATCACCACGAGGTTGAGCGACGGCTTTCCGTCGAACCGCGCCAGTACCGTGGGGTCTTCAAAGGACTCCCTCACCTCGGCCACGGCCCCCACCGTGAGCGCGTGCCCGGTGTCGGTGGAACGGAGAATCATCCGCTCCACGTCCGCCACGCCTCCAGCCACCCCCAGCGTCCGCACCAGGATCTCGCCGCGGGCGGTCTTCAGCGCCCCCCCGGGCACGTTGCGGTTCTGATTGCTCACCGCGGCGCGAATCTCTTCCAGGCTCAGCCGGTACTGATCCAGCCGCTCGGGGTCGATCTCCACGAGGATCCGGCTCTCGCGCAAGCCGAATATGGACACGCTGGCGACGCCGGCCACGCGACGGAGCTGATCGCGCACGTCCTTGGCGATCTCACGCAGTTCCTGTTCGGGGATGGCGCCACTCAAGGCCACGGTGATCACCGGGATCGTGGACAGGACCTCACTCACCTGAGGCTCGTCCGCCTCGTCCGGCAATCCCACGACACGGTCCAGGGCGGCGCGCACGTCCCCCAGGGCGCGGCTCATGCCGGCATCCGACTGCATCCGAAGGCGGATTTCGGATTTCCCCTCGCGCGAAGTGGAGATCATCTCGTCTACGCCGTCCACGTTGCGAACCTGGTCCTCGATCTTGGCCGTGATGAGTTCTTCGATTTCCTCGGGCGAGGCGCCACGGTACGTCGTGTCCACCTGAATCACGCGATTGGAGAAATCGGGGAACAACTCCCGCTTCATCCCGACGAAGGCGATCACGCCGGAGATGAGGATCAGAAGCACCACCAGGTTGACAATGACGGGGTTTCCGATGGAGAACTCGATCACCTTCTTCATGAGGACAGATCCCGGCGCGTGACCACGCGAATGCGCGCGCCATCCAGCAGCAGCCGCTGACCGGCGGTGACGAGCAGGTCTCCGGGTTCAAGACCGCCGGCGATCATGTAGCGCGCGCCGAAACGCCGGGCGATGCGCACCGTCCGGCGCGACGCGACGCGGCCATGGGGTTCCGCCACGAAAACGGTGGACTCGCCGTCTTCGAACAGGACGCTGTCCCGCGGGATCAGGATGGCCGCGGGATAGCGGCGCACCGGGATTACGGCGCGCGCGAACATCCCGGGAAGAAGACGGCGCTCCGGGTTGGACAGGAATATCTCCACGGGAAACGAGCGGGTGACCGGATCGGCGCGCGGGCCGATGTTGGCCACCCGACCGGCGGTCTCCCGCTCCAGACCGGTGACGCGCACACTGGCCGCGGCCCCCGGGTCGAGCTGTTGCATGTCGGAGGCCGGGATACGCACCTCGAGCTTCACGGTCTCCACGTCGGCAAGCTGGAACAGAACCTGCCCCGGCGCGACGCGCTCCCCAAGCGTGACATGCTTGCGCGCGATGATGCCGGCATAGGGTGCGCGGACCTCGGTGTCGCGAAGGGTTTCCCGAGCCTGTTCCCATTGCGCATTGGCCAGCTCGAGGTCGGCCTGGCCAATGGCGTACTGGGCTTCCGTCTGACGCTGGCCGCTTCGTGCCGACTCGAGCTCCTCTTCGATGCGCCGCCAGGAAAGCTCCTGGCGCTCCACGGCCTGGCTGGACACCAGCCCTTTTTCGCGCAGCTTGACAAGGCGATCATGCTCCGCCCGCGCCAGGCGGAGCTGTTCCGCGTTGAGCCCCACCAGGTTGCGCTGCCGGTCGATGTCCACCGCGGCCTTGCGCAACCGCGCCTTGGCCCCGGACACTTGCGCCACGGCCTTCCGCACCGCGATCTCGTAGTCCCGGTGGTCCACCCGGGCCAGCAGATCGCCCACCGCTACCTCGCTCCCCAAATCCACGTTCGCGGGAATCTCGACGATGCGTCCGGTGACCTCGGCGCTGACCGAGCCTTCGCGCACCGCCGCGATGCTTCCCAGGGCTTCGATGCGGTGGACGAAGTCGGCGGCCACCACCGCGGCCACCTCCACGGGCACGGGGACCGCTTCGGGCTGGACCAGCGGCGCTTCCTCCACATCCTGGATCACATAGACCCCCACGGCGGTCACCGCGCTCAGCAGCAGGATCAACAAGACCGATATGGCTACGCGCACTCTCACGACAGGCTCCTCAGGACCGTCCGGGTCAGATGCCGGGTCATTTCGTCAAGGTCGAAAGTCTCCGGACCATAAAGCCAATGGAGTGCCAGTCCGTCGACGCATGCGAGAATGTGCTCAGCCGCCAGCCGGGGTTGCTCGCAACGGAAGAAGCCGCCGGCCACGCCCGCCTCGACCACCAGAACCAGGTCGTCGATGGACGACTGGTAGGCGTTGCGCAACTGCACGCGGAGGAGGTTCTGCTGCTCGGCGCGGCCGGCTTCGGCCCAGACGTCGCAGAAGACGTAGAAAATGGGCTCCCATTCCCGGAAACTGGCCAAGGCCGCGGCAAGGAATTGGGTCAGTATTTCGGGAGGCTCTTCGATGCCCTTGAGCTTCTCGCTGTAGTAATCGTTGAGTTTACCGAGCATGTGGCCGTGGAGGGCCTGGAGCATCTGGGGCTTGCTGGTGAAATACTCGTAGATCGTGCCCTTGCCGATGCCGGCCGCGGCCGCCACTTCCTCCATCTTCGCGCGATGAAAGCCCTTGCCGGCAAAGACGAGCATGGCCGCTTCCAGTATCTCCGCGCGCTTGCGCTCCTTGTCGACAATGACAGGCATGTTCAGCAGGCGTTTGCAGCAGGCATTCTTCTATATTGACCGGCCAGCCGGTCATCTAAAATCATAGCGAACCACGCGCCCCAGTCAACAGGGTGCATCACATTTTCGTTGATTCGTTCCGGAATTGGGATGGCGTGGGTCACACCGCCCAGTCGAAGGACACCATCCAGCAGCCTGCCCGAGTAGTCGGAAATGCGCCGCAAGGCATGGAAACCGCGTAGGGCGACCGTCGATCTCCCTACGCGGTCAGGACACGAGACGGCGTCCTACCCGTCGGGCGAGCGTCGATCTCCCTCGGGGACGATGAGGAGTCGGCGGTAGGCGCCCTGGCCCTGACTTTTGGTCGTGAGCCACGGGTCGTCCTTCAAGGCCATGTGCACCACACGCCGGTCGCGCGCGTTGAGAGCGTCGATGCTCTGGGCCTTGCGGCTGCGTTTGGCCGTTTCGCCCAGACGGAGGGCCATGTCCTCCAGGCTGCGGACACGCCGCGCGCGGTAGTCTTCCGCGTCGACGATGGGCTGCGGACCGTCCGGCCCGACCCTTTCCGCGACGATGCGGGCCACGATATGCTGCAGCGCCTCCAGGGTTTGACCCCGGCGGCCAATCAGCAGGGCGCCGCTGTCGCCCTGGATGTCGAGGACGACTTCCGTGGCGTCGACGCCCGGTTTGACCACGACCCTGGAGTCGACGCCCATCAGCCGCAATATTTCCGCAAGCACCTCGACACCGACTTTCCCCACCTCGGTCACGCCCTCGCCGACATCCGCGCTGTCGTCCACATCCGCGGACGGTTCCGCGGCGGGTTCCTCCGCGGGCTCATCCGACCCGGCCGATTCGCGGACCTCGTCCACGGCGGACGCCTGGACGCTTTCCGCCACCGGGACGGGCTCCATCTCCCCGGATGCGGCCCCGGCGCCGGCCGCCGGCTCATCCAGATCGGCCGTCACCGCGGCGCGTATGGTGGCGCGAACGCGCGCGTTCTGGCGCCCGAACCCCAGCAACCCCGCCTTCTCCTCCGCCAGTATGTCCAGGGACACCTTGTCCCGTTCGACCCCCAACAGGTTCAGCGCCTTGGTGACGGCCTCGTCAAGGGTTTCGCCTTCCGTTTCCACTTGCTTCATCACAGGCCTCTCCTCCACGGGGCGCGACAGCCTTCGGGACTGCCGCCACGGCTGTCAGCGCTCTTTGCGGTTGATCAGGTACTGCTGAAGGATGCTCAGCAGGTTGTTGATAAACCAGTAGATGGTGAGTCCCGAGGGGAAGCTCACGAATATCACGGTAAACACCAGCGGCATGAGCATCATCATGCGTCGCTGGTTCGGGTCGCCCACGGCCGGCGACATCCACTGCTGGATGAACATGCTCGCGCCCATGAGCAGCACCAGCACCGGAATGCCGGCATCGAACCCGAACAGGGAGAACGGCAGCGACTCCCAATCGGGGCGGGACAGGTCCTTGATCCACAGGAAACCCGCGTGCCGCAATTCGATGGGCGTCAGCAGGGCGTTGTAGAAGCCGATGAAGAAGGGGAACTGCAGCAGCATCGGCAGACAGCCTCCCAGCGGATTCACCTTGTTCCGCTTGTAGAGGTCCATCATTTCCTTGTTGAGCCGCGTTTTGTCGTCGCCGAACTTGTCCTTGAGACGCTGCATCTGCGGCTGGAGCTTCTGCATGCGCTTCATGGAGACGAAGCTCTTCTGCGTCAGCGGCCACAGCAGCAGCTTGATGATGAGCGTGAGCAGGATGATGTCCAGGCCGTAGTTGCCGGTGTAGGTCTCGAAGAAGTGCAACGCCTGCAGCATCGGCACCGAGATGAAGCCGAAGTAGCCGAAGTCGATGGACTCGTCGAGGCCGCGCCGGAAGGACTTGAGCAGGTTGAGGACCTTGGGTCCCATGAAGAGCTGATAGCGCGCGCTCCCCGGCGCCCCGTTGCCGAGGGTGCGGATCTCCAGGGCGAACGCCGTGTCGGAATAGTCGGCCACCGAGAACCACCCGGACATGGCTTCCCGCCGTTCCGGCGTCAGGTTGTTGATCACGGTCACGGCCGTGTCCACGCCCTCGGGCGGCAGAAACGCGCTGACGAAGTACGTCTGGCCGAAGCCGATCCACGACAGCGGCCCATCCAGCCGGAGCGGGGTCTTGTTGTCGATTTCCGAGGGACGCTGGAGGTCGCCGTTGCGCAAGGCGATGACCCCCTCGAATCTGGCGTCCTTCTTGACTCCCTTGCTCTGCCCATGGGTGGTGAAGAGGAGGCCCGGCGCCTGGGAGGCCCCTTCCATGGACACGGCCACATCCATGGCATAGCCGGAACCGCTGAAGGTGAACTGCTTGACCACGCGGCGACCATCCGGCGTCACCCCGGAGAATGTGAGGCGGCCGTCGTCGCCTTCGCCCAGATGGAGACCGGCGCCCTGAACGTCGTAAACGATGTCCTGGTCCGTGCCCGACCGGGCGCCGCGGACACGGACGCCCAACGGATATTCCATGCCGGGAAGATGGGACACCATCTCGATCAACGGGCTGTTCTCGGCGATCCCCTCACGGTAGTGCTTCAGGCGGAAGCTCTTGAGCCGGGCTCCCTGGCTGGTGAAACGCGCGAGGTAGTCCGCGGTCTCCACCGTCACGTCCCGCACGGGAAGGTTCGGCGCGGGTTGTGCGGCTGCCGTGCCCGGCGGCGGAGTTGTTTCGGGCAGTGGGGTCGTCGCCGGAAAAAGCGGCTGCTCCACCAACGGCGCCTGCTCCGGTACCAGGCTCAGGGCTGGCGCCTCCTTGCGCGGCTGCGTCGCGGTTTCCCGCGCCGGCGGCTCCACCGGCGGATAGAACCGTCTCATGTACTCCTGGTAGAGGAGGATGATCAGGATCGAGATGACGACCGCGATGAATGCTCGTTTTTCCATGAACGCTTACGGTACCGGGTCATAGCCGCCGGCATGGAGCGGATGGCAGCGCAGGATCCTCAAGGCGCCGAGCCAAAGGCCCTTGGCGACGCCGTGACGGTCCACTGCCTGCAAGGTGTAGGCCGAGCAACTGGGGAAGAAGCGGCAGCAGGGCGGCAGCAACGGGGAGAGCAGCCGCTGGTAGGCCCTGATGCAGATACGCACGGCGGTGCGGCCGATGGTCGTCATCCCCTGGATCGGGTTCTCGGCTTGGGACCGATCACCTTGAGGAGCTCGGCGGCGACCGCCGCGTAGCTCATGTCCCCCGCGCCCTTGCGTGCGATCACTACGGTATCCTGGTCAGAACGAAACTTTTCCTGCCCGCGGCGAAAGAATTCGCGCAGCATGCGCTTCACGCGGTTACGGACCACCGCGTTTCCCACCTTCGAACTGACCGTGACCCCCAGCCGTTTACCGAGATGGTCGTTGTCTTTACGGATGATGATGAAGTGCGGCGTGAAGAACTTCCGCCCCCTGCGAGCCAGGAGCAGAAACTCGGAACGTCTGGTCAGGCGGGCTTCCTTCGGGAAACTCTCCCGCACACGAGGCAACGGCGCGTCCTAGCAGCGAGGACCCTTGGGCGGGATGATGACGGTCAACCGTTTCCTTCCCTTGGCCCGGCGGCGCTTCAGCACATTTCTCCCGCCGGGGGTCTCCATGCGCGCAAAAAAGCCGTGGTTTCTCTTTCGCCTCAGATTGCTTGGTTGATATGTCCGTTTCATTTCCGCACCTTCATTCTTCAGTGCCCCTATTTCTGGCATACAGGGGTGCGATTGTCAATTTGCCATGGATACCGGCCGGTAACTGCCAGGCAGGTCTCAAGAGAACTCGTTGGGCGCAACCGCGTTCATCCTCGACTCGATTCCCGTGCTTCAATCCACCTCCGCTCTCTGTGTCCGGCCCATGAGGTCGCGGACGGCCTGGAGCGGGGCTTTGTCCTCGTAGAGGACGCGGTGCATCTGCTCCACGATGGGCATCTCGACGCCGTACCGCTGGGCCAGGAGGTGGACGGTTCGGGTGTTCCGGACGCCCTCGGCGACCATCCGGGTTCCCGCGACGATATCCGCGAGTCGCGCTCCATGGCCGAGCTCGATGCCGACCTTGCGGTTGCGGCTGAGTTGGCCGGTGCAGGTGAGCACGAGATCGCCGAGGCCCGGGAGGCCGGCGAGGGTGACTGGATCGGCGCCCATCTTCACCGCGAGACGGGTCATTTCGGCGAGCCCGCGGGTGATGAGCGCGGCCCGGGCATTGTGGCCCAACTCGAGGCCGTCGCTGACGCCGGCGGCGATGGCAATGACGTTCTTGATCACGCCGCCCATCTGGACCCCCACCACGTCCGTGGACGTGTAGATCCGGAGTTCAGCGGAGCCGAGGCGTCCCTGCACTTCGCGAGCCACGTCGGGATCGACGCTCGCCGCCGTGATGGCGGCCGGCCGTCCCTGCGCCACCTCCCTGGCAAAGGTCGGCCCGGACAGGAACGCATGCCTGCGGGAATGACCCATGACCTCCGCCATGACATCGCCCATGGTCATCAGGGTGGACTCCTCGATTCCCTTGGAGCCGCACACCACGATGGTCTCGGAGGTGACGAACGGGGCCGCCCGGGTCATGACATCCCGAAGAAAGTGGGACGGGGTCACGCACAGCAGCAACTGGCGGCCGGCGCTGGCCGTTTCCAGGGAACGGGTGACATGGAGGCGGTCAGGGAGTTTGACCGAGGGCAGGTAGGCCGCGTTCTCGCCGGTTTCCCTGATCCGTGCGAACGTCTCCTCGGAATGGCACCACAGCACCACGTCCTCGTGCTGTCTGCACAGCAGCACCGCCAGGGCCGTGCCCCAGCCGCCCGCGCCTATGATGCCGATGGACATGGCGAAAACCGGCGACCGCGTCGCTTCCGCCACCCATCCCACCTGGATTCCCGCATTCGCGAGAATCCTTCAGGCCGGCCTGGAGCCGACACACGAGGGAATGAAAACCGCCGCCACGGATGTGTCATTCCCGCGGATGCGGGAATCCTGGGGAGGGATCGGGGGCTGTGTACCATTGTCAAACCCCTGAGCATTCGGGGTTCGGACGGCGGCAGGTCAACTGTCGTCTTCCGCCAGCCGTGCCAGGGAGACCACGCGCTCGCCGTTGTCCAGGTCGATGAGACGCACCCCCTGGGTGTTGCGCCCGATGACGCGGATGTCGGCGATGCGCAGCCGGATGATCTTGCCGCCGTCGGTGATCAGCATCAACTGGTCCTCGTCCGTCACCTGCTGCACGCCCACCACGCGGCCGGTGCGTTCGGTGGTCTTCATGGTGATGAGCCCCTTGCCGCCGCGGCCCTGTTGTCCGTATTCGTCCGTGCCGGTGCGCTTGCCCATCCCCTTGTCCGCGACCGTGAGGATGGACGCGCCCGGATGCAGCACCTCCATGCTCACCACCTGGTCCCCGCCGTCCAGCCGGATGCCGATGACTCCCATGGTGTCGCGGCCCGTGGGGCGCACCTGCGTTTCCTTGAAACGGATGGACTGCCCGTCCATGGTGGACAGCAGGATGTCCTGATCGCCGTCGGTGAGCCGGACCTCGATTAGCGAATCGTTCTCGTCCAGCGCGATGGCGCGAATGCCGGTGGCCCGGGGGCTGGAATAGGCCATCAGGTCGGTTTTCTTCACCAGGCCGTTGCGGGTGGCGAACATGACGAAGTGGCCTTCCTGGAACTCGCGCACGGGCAGGAACGCCGACACCTTCTCCCCCTCCTGAAGCTTCAGCAGGTTCACCACCGGCCGGCCCTTGGCGGCGCGGCCGCCTTGGGGCAATTCGTGCACCTTGATGCGGTAGACCTTGCCGATGGAGGTGAAGAACAGGATGTGGGAGTGGGTGGAGGCCACGAACAGGGATTCGACAAAGTCCTCGTCTCGGGTGGTGGTTCCCACCTTGCCTTTGCCGCCGCGGCGCTGGGCGCGGTAGAGGGTGATGGGATTGCGCTTGATGTAGCCCTCGTGGGACACGGTGACCACCATGTCCTCTTCCACGATGAGGTCCTCGATAGAGATATCCTCGGCGCGGTCGACGATGGCGGTGCGCCGGGCATCGCCATAGCCTTCCTTGATCTCCCGCAATTCGTCCACGATGATGGCGAACACCCTGCTCTCGTCGGCCAGGATCCCGCGCAGCTCGCTGATGGTGGCCTCGACGGCGCGATATTCCTCGATGATCTTGTCGCGCTCGAGTCCGGTGAGCCGTTGCAGGCGCATCTCGAGGATGGCCTGGGCCTGGGCCTCCGAAAGGCGCACACCGGGATCGACGCCGGCACGGGTCTGGGCGAAGGCCCCGGCCATGAGCCGTTCCTTCGCGGCCCGCGGGTCCGGCGACTCGCGAATCAGGGTGATGACCGCATCGAGGTAGTCCAGCGCGATCTTGAGGCCTTCGAGGATATGCAGCCGCTCCTCGGCCTTCCTGAGGTCGTAGGCGGTGCGCCGGGTGACGGTTTCGCGGCGGTGCTCCAGGAACGCTTCCAGGATCTCCTTCAGGTTCAGCAGCTTGGGGCGGCCGTCGATGATCGCCAACATGTTGACGCCAAAGGTGTCCTGCAGGCTCGTGTGCTTGTACAGGGCGTTGATGACGATCTGCGGCACCGCGTCGCGCTTGGGCTCCACGACGATGCGCATGCCGTCGCGGTCGGACTCGTCGCGCAGGTCGGCGATGCCCTCGACCTTCTTGTCGTGGACCAGGTGGGCGATCTGCTCCAGAAGGCGGGTCTTGTTCACCATGTACGGGATCTCGGAGATGATGATCTGCTCCTTTCCCGTACGCTTGACGGTCTCGGTGGACACCCGCGCGCGCATCTGCACGCTGCCCCGTCCCGTCTTGTATCCCTGACGAATGCCCTCGCGCCCGTGAATGAACCCGCCCGTGGGGAAGTCGGGGCCGGGGATGTATTCCATCAACTCGTCGATGGTCAGTTCGGGGCGCTCCACCAACGCGATGAGACCGTCGATGACCTCGCTCAGGTTGTGCGGCGGGACATTGGTGGCCATGCCCACGGCGATGCCCGCGGCGCCGTTGACGAGCAGGTTGGGCAGCCGCGACGGCAGCACCGACGGTTCCTCCATGGAATCGTCGTAGTTGGGCAGGAAGTCGACGGTCTCCTTGTCGATGTCGGCGAGCAGTTCCTGGGCGATGCGCGCCATGCGGATCTCGGTGTAACGCATGGCCGCCGGGGGATCGCCGTCCACCGAGCCGAAGTTTCCCTGGCCGTCCACCAGGCAGTAGCGCATGGAGAAGTGCTGCGCGAGACGGACGATGGTGTCATAGGCGGCGGCGTCGCCGTGGGGATGGTACTTTCCGATGACGTCGCCCACCACACGGGCGGATTTGCGGTAAGGGCGGTTCCAGGTGTTGCCCATGTCGTGCATGGCGTACAGCACCCGCCGATGCACGGGCTTGAGGCCGTCGCGCACATCCGGCAACGCCCGCCCGACGATGACGCTCATGGCATAGTCCACGTAGGACTGCCGCATCTCGTCTTCGATGTAGACAGGGACTTTCTGTTGTCTCGTTCCGGCTTCCATGGAAGGGGCCCCAAGGAGCGGGTGGCTAGTGTGGTGTCTGGATAATTCGCGTCATAATCTGCGGAGGATTTTTTGTCGTCGGCAAGGCGCGATGACGAGCAGTGGCGGGTACCACGCGAGGAAGAGCAACGCAGCCGACGGCGAATAAGACCCGCAGATTATGACGCGAATTATCCAGACACCACACTAGACATCCAGGTTGCGCACGGTCAGGGCGTAGTCCTCGATGAACTTTCGGCGGGGCTCCACGTGGTCTCCCATGAGCGTCGAGAAGATGTCGTCCGCCTCGACGCCGTCCTCGACCCGAACCTGCAGCAGCACACGGGAGGCCGGGTCCATGGTGGTCTCCCAAAGTTGCTCCGGATTCATCTCCCCGAGGCCCTTGTACCGCTGGATGTACTGACCCTTCTTGCCGCGTTCCATGACGAACGCGAGCAGGTCCTGATGCGAACGGAGATCCTGTCCAGCGCGCGCATCTTCGGTGCGCTCGCCTTCCTCCGCCACGAACGGCGCCTCACCAGAGGCCTGCAACTCGCCGTGGAGCCGCTTGATCTCGCGGAATTCCGGACTGGTCAGAAACTCCCGGTCGATGACCGTTCGGATACCGCTGCCGTTGGAGCGGGTGGAGCACACGAGCTTCCAGCAATCGTGCTCCAGATCGCGCTCCGGCACGCCGGACATCGGCCCGACCTCCGGCGCCTCGCGCTCGACGTAGGACTGGAGCTGAACCACGAGGTCCTTCAACGCCGCCTCGTCCTTGAGACGCTCCGAGCCAAAGTCGCGCTGCAACAGCAACGCCTCGACCAGGGCGCGCTCCTTGTGTTTCCTGGCCATGAGCTGCAGCAGTTTGTCCATTCTCACGACCTTCTTGATGAAGGCCTGAAGCGCCGCGCCCTTGACTTCCCTGGCGCCGTTGCCGTTGGCTTCCGCCGGCCGCACCCGGATGTCCTCGGTACCCTTCTCGATGAGGTAGTCCTCCAGACTGTTCTCGTCCTTCAGGTAGCGCTCCTGCTTGCCCCGCTTGACCTTGTACAGCGGCGGCTGGGCGATATAGAGGTAGCCCTTCTCCACCAGGTCGGGAATCTGGCGATAGAAGAAGGTCAGCAGCAGCGTCCGAATATGAGAGCCGTCCACATCCGCATCCGTCATGATGATGACGGTGTGGTAGCGCAGCTTCTCCGAGTCGTAGTCGTCCTTGACGCCCGCGCCCAAGGCCGTCAGCAACAGACGGATCTCCTGGGACGACAGCATCTTGTCGAAACGCGCCTTCTCGACGTTGAGGATTTTGCCCTTGAGCGGCAGGATCGCCTGGTTGCGCCGGTCGCGCCCTTGCTTGGCGGAGCCGCCGGCGGAATCGCCCTCCACCAGAAAGATCTCGCTCAACGAGGGGTCCCGTTCCTGGCAATCCGCGAGCTTGCCCGGCAAGGAGGCCGAATCCAGCGCCCCCTTGCGCCGCGCCAGGTCCTTGGCCTTGCGTGTGGCCTCGCGCACCCGCGCCGCCTCAATGCCCTTGGAGACGATCTTCTTGGCCTCGCCCGGGTGCTCGGCGAAGTAGGTCGCGAGGCGGTCGTTGATCAACGCCTCCACGATGCCCTTGACGTCGCTGTTTCCCAAGCGGGTCTTGGTCTGGCCTTCGAACTGGGGTTCGGGCACCTTGACGCTGATGACTCCGGTGAGGCCCTCGCGGACATCGTCTCCCTGCAGGTTGTCCTCGTCCTTCTTGAGCAGGTTGGAACCCGTGGCGTAGATGTTGATGGTGCGCGTCAGCGCGGCCTTGAAGCCGCTCAGATGAGTGCCGCCCTCGGCCGTATTGATGTTGTTGGCGAAGGAATAAACCGTCTCCGCGTAGCTGTCGTTCCACTGCAGGGCGATCTCCACGTCGGTGCCGTCCTTTTCCCCCTGCAGGTAGATGACCTTCGGGTGAACCGCGGTCTTGACCCGGTTCAGGTGCTCGACGAACGAGACGATGCCGCCCTCGTAGAAAAACTCGTGCTTCTTGTCGTTGCGCTGGTCCTCGATGAGGATGCGCACCCCCCGGTTGAGGAACGCCAGCTCGCGCAGCCTTTGGGACAGAACGTCGAAGCTCAGGTCGACGGTTTCGAAAATGGTGGGATCCGGCTTGAAGGTAATGCGCGTGCCCCGCTCGGTGGAGGTGCCCATCTCCTTGAGGGGAGCCAGCGGTTCCCCCCGCTCGTAGTCCTGCTGGTACACCTTGCCGTCGCGCTTGATCTCCACTTCGAGGCTTTCCGCCAAGGCGTTGACCACCGAGAGGCCCACCCCGTGCAGTCCGCCGGAGACCTTGTAGGCGCCCTTGTCGAACTTGCCCCCGGCGTGCAACTTGGTCAGAACCACTTCCGCGGCCGGGCGCTGCTCCGTGGCATGCATGTCCACGGGAATGCCACGTCCGTTGTCTATAACGGTGACGCTGTTGTCGATATGAATGGTGATGTCGATGCGGTCGCACTCGCCCGCCAGCGACTCGTCGATGGAGTTGTCGACGATCTCGTAGACGAGATGATGGAGACCCCGCTCCGCGGTATCCCCGATGTACATGCCGGGGCGTTTGCGGACCGCTTCCAGTCCCTCGAGAACCCTGATGTCATCGGCCCTGTAGTCGGACTCGGAAGAAGCCATAAGATAGAGTGGTTGCGCCAGCCTCGAGTGCGTGTGGTTACATATTCACAATTTTCGGAGGGTGCCCGGACGGCCGCCGAGCGTGTCTGTCATGGTAGCAGCCACGGGCCGGGAATGCCAGCGCATGATGCCGACCTGCCAGCCGGGCAGCGCCGGGCGGGCGCCGCCGTGGCCTCGTTGGAGAAACCCGGCGCTGGGCCTCGGCGAGCGCCGTGCCCTACCACCGCGCGGTCGCTTCGAACCCCATGGTGTGCTCCGGCTCCGTCCAGTCGCTCTCCCGGCGCGTCCCCTTCAGCCCGAAGGAGACATCGGGCGCGTTGGCGCGGGTCGCCGGGGTGAGACGCCACCCCACGCTGTAGTCGCGCGCGCCGGTGGCCAGACCGAGCCCCATATGCGGGCTGCCGGTGAAGCGCCCCGAGAAGGCCGGGAATCCGTATGCCGCCTCCGCCGTCCAGCGGGCGGCGGTTTCGCCGCTGCCCGTGCGGTCCGCCAGCGGATCGGTCCGGAACAGCGCGTCGAGCCCGCCCTGCGCGGCGCCGCCCCAGTCCTGGGTCAGCGTCAGAGAGGGACCCCGCGCGGTCGCTGGACCGGGATCCCAGGCCAGCGCCGCCGCAAACCCCTGGTCCTCCAGATCGTCCGAAGCATGGGAAATCAGGGTCCGGCCCGACAGGTCGAGGGAGAGCCCGAGGGCCGGGTTGACCCAGGCCAGACCGCCGCCGACTTCCACCCCGAAGCCGGTCTCGGCATCGCCGCCGTCCTGGCGCATGCCCAGCTCCAGCTTGGGCGTCACATGGCTGCCCCGCGCCAGCGCGGCCTTCCAGCTTCCCTCCAGACCGAGCCGGAAGCGCGTCACGTCGGAATCGGACGCCGCCAGCTCGTGGGTCTTGTCCGAGCTGGTGCGTGCCCAGAGCGAGTCCGAGGTCACCGCCAGGGCCGGACCCGACCCTTCCGCCGGGGGCGCGATCACGTCGCCGCGCAGGCCAGCCGCCGCCATGGTCCAGGAGATGTCGGAGGTGAGGGAACCGCCTACCTCCGGCTCGAGCGTCACGTCGCCGGCACCATAGCCCACCGCGCCCCAGAGCTTCAGCCGCTCCGAGACCCGGAGCGCGGCATAGGGAACCGCCGCCGTCAGCGACGCCTCCACCTCACCATCGCCCTCCCGCACGGCGCCGCTGCACACGACCCTCCGCGCTTCGGCATCCGGAGGTTGAGGGCAGCCCACGGCATCCGTACCGTTGCCTGCCCCGGACCCCGATTCCCTGTCGGCATAGCCGCCATCCCCGCTGCTCCGCATCAGGGCCACTCCGGCCAGCCAGTTGCCGCGCCCATAGTCGGCTCCCAGCATGGCCGTGGTGGCCTCGCCGTCGAGCGAGAACGTCCCCTCGCGGCCGTCGAAGCTCGACTGCGCGGCCCGGCCCCAGAAGGCCACGCTGCCGCCCATGCCGTCCTTCTCCCCGGTCGCCGTGAAGCTGCTGCCCAGCAAGGCTTCCCGGGCCGTCATCGAGTAGGACTGCGCGCCGTTGCTGCCGAAAGCGAAGCCATGAGTGTCATGGCCCAATGCCGATCCCGCACCGCCAGCGCCGAAACGGCCGCGGGCGACATCGGTCTGCACCAGCCGGCCAGTGCCGGACAGGCTGCCAGGGGCAGCATTCCCGCTCGCTGCGCCAACCGATCCGTCGGGGCCTGCCTGCGAGCCGGAGGAGCGGGGATCGAAGCCCAGCGCCTGTCCCGCGATGGTGCCCTGCACCCCGGCGTCGCGCGACGCCGCGATGCGCCCGGCTATGCCGTCCAGCGCCTGTTCCGCCGTCGTGCGACCGAAACGCGCCAGCCACGCCGCCGGCATCGGGTCCGAGTTGGTGATGGTGCCCACCGCAACCCCGTCCGCAATCGACACCGACACCCCGGGCGGACCGTTCACGTCCGCGTCGAACAGCACCATCTCGAAGGTCTCCGGACCCTCGTCATGGCTGTCGTTGTAGAGGCGGACGTGGATCAGCGTTTCCGTCTGCCCCGGCCTGAACCGGGCCCGCAGCCGCCAGGACCGCTTCCACGCCAGGTAGTCCTGGCCCGCCACGGCCGACACCGGCGTTGAATCCCGCGTCGCGTAGTAGACGACGACCGGCCAGTTCACCGGCTCGCTCAACGTCACCTTGAAATTCCCCGTTATTCCGTTCTCCTTGAGCGTGGCATCGGCAATCGAGATCGTCGGACCCGACGACGCCGCATCGTTGTCGGACACCGCCACCGTGGCCGCGTTGTCCGGCGATGCCGCCACGGTGTAGCCGGTGCCGGTATCGACAGTTGCCGTGATCGAGCCGTCCGGCTCGTCCGTGCCGTCATCCACCGTGGTGACCTCGAAGGTGGCGCTGCCCGTGACCGGGATGGTGACCGTCCGCGATCCGGTCGCGCCCGAGGCGGCGAAGTCGCCGCTCTGGCCGACGGTCAGGGTCACGTCGAGCGGTGTGGCTGGCACCGGGCTGGCCGTGACCGTGAAGGAAGCCGAGGCACCTTCCGTTACCCCGCTGCCGGCGGTGATGCGTACCACCGGCTCGTCATCGTCGCGCACCGCCACCGCGGCGCTGCCCTTGCCTGTGGCCACGGTGTAGCCCGTGGCCGCGCCGAGGGTGACGGACACCGAGCCGTCGGCCTCGTCCGCCGCATCGTCCACTGTCGCCACCGTGAGATCGGCGCTGGTCGTGCCTGCGTTCAGCACCAACGTCCGGCTGCCCGCGCCGGGCGCGGCCAGGTAATCGCCGCTCTGGGCGACGGTCCAGGCAATCGTCAGGTCGGACTGCGGCGCCGGGTCGGCCGTGACAGTGAAGGTCGCAGTACCGCCCTCGTCCACGGCGGACCCCGCCGAGAGGCTGAGTGCGGGCGTGGCGGGGGTCGCCGGCTGGACCTCGGCCGGTTCCGGCTGTTCTTCCGGTGCCACCTCCTCCGGTGCCGCCGCCAGGCATGTCAGCGCCGGCACCACCGGCACCCAGCGTTTGAGGCCACGGTCCGCCTGCGCCTCTGCCTCGGCGACGGTCATCGGGTTGCTGCGGTAGGCGTTGTCCACCCCGAAGGCGGCCAGCACCCGGCTCCAGCGCGCGACATGGCCCGGCGAAGTCCGCCAGGTCTCGCCCGCATACTCATGGACGTCGGCCAGCAGGGCGTCGGAGACGCAGGACGGTGCTTCGACATGTGCCGCTTCTACCTCCTGCGCGGGCGAGCCCTGGCCGCCGGTGACGGTGATGGTGACCCAGTCGACGCTGTTGCCGAGACCTGCAAAATCCAGGGAGTCGCTCGAGCTTGGTCTTGTGTCCAGCCTGAAGTGCAGGACCGTGGGTGCGGCCGGGGCGGTAAAGGTGGGTGCGGCGATCTTGTCACTGCTGAGCGTCACACCTGGGGTGACGACGTCCTCCGACCTCGCGCCGTCCACTTGCTGCCACCGAAACTTCACATTGTCACCCCAGGGGCCGGTGGCGGTGCCCGACAGGGTGACTTGCGCACCCGTGGACACCGTCTGTGCGGGGCCGGCATCCGCCGTCGGCCGGAACGGTTCGCCGGGGTTTCCGTCCAGCCGCAGCGTGCTCAGATTCTTGTGCTTGTGAAAGACATTCGCCGGTAGCGCCTGTAGCTCGTTATCTTCCATATACAGGTGAGTCAACTTCGTGTTCGAATCGAACATGTCCGCCGGCAGCGTGGTCAGGTCGATGTCGTCCAGGTCCAGCTGAGACAGATCGGCAAGCTGGTCGAAAATGCCCGCCGGCAACGGTGCGATCGAGTTTCTATACAGTTCCAGCCTCCAGAGGGAGGTGAGTTTGTCGAAGACTCCCGGCCGCAGGGTCGTAAGCTGGTTTCTGTCCAGTTCCAGTCGACCCAGCGCCTTGAGGTCGTCGAATATGCCCGCCGGCAGTGAGGCTATCCGGTTATCGTCCAGTCTCAGCCACTCCAGCTTGGTGAGTCCCCGGAAGTCGCCCGTCTGCAGGCTGCTCAAGTTCGTGCGGTTCAGATCCAGGGTGCCGGTGACGGCCGCCAGGTGCTCGGGGGTCACGTCGCGGCAGTTGCTGATGCCGGAAATCTTGCGGACAAGGGCGTCGCGCACCGCCTTCGTGCGCCCGCAGATGCCGGGGAGCTCGACCCTGACCGGCCATTCCGGCGACCAGTGACGCTGGGTTTCATGGCCCCAGCTGAAGTCACGTTCCGCCGAGACCACAAGCCTGGTTTCGCCGGCGCTGACGGCTCGCAGACGCACCCACTGTTCGCGATTGGACGACGTGAAGGTCATGGTGTCGCCGGTGATGCCGTCGACGTGAGGTGTCCCGTCCCTTCTCGTCACCCCGATCACATTGCCGACCGGCTCGGCAAAGAGATGGACAGCGACACTCCCGCTGCTACCGCTGGGTAGCATCGCTTCGCCGATCCTGATCCTGAAATCCCTGGTGTCTCCCTCGGCCATCGTGATCGTCTGGCCCGCCGGAGGCAGGCCCGACGCGACGATCTCCATCGGCGGCGTTTGCTCCTGGACGCGAACCCAGACCGTCCATCTCTGGTCGTTGAAGTTCTTGTATCCCGAATACGCGTGTATGGTGCCAGTGCCCCCGTTGGATTTCGCTTCCACGCGGTGCTGCAGGGGCACCGCATCCGGGAAATGATCGGTGCAGGCCACCTTGACCTTGACGGTTTGCCACTGGTTCCAGTTCTCCGGCGTGAAGGTAAGCGTCGGCTTGCCGGCACCGTTGCGGCCGTTCGCAGCCCCCCGGTCGGGGCCGACAAAGACGCGGCTCAGCGTCCGGCTGCGGTTGTTGCCCCACCAGGTGAGGTCGTTGGGATCATAGACGGTGACCTTCACCGGGATCTGCGGTCTTGTCTTCAGCCTGACCCGGTAGCTCGGGCCGGGGGCGCTGGCGGGCAGCTCCATGCTTGCCCCAGGGGATGTAAGATTGCCCGACTGCACGGGCGCGTAGACGGCCAGGGCGTTCCGTCGGCGCGCTTCGGCGGTGTTGCCGGCAATCTTGTTGCCAGATGGATCGTAGTATTCGAACTCGCCGCAGCCCTGATTCTCGTTCCAGCTCAGCTGGGCGTTATCGAACACGAGGCCGGGGGGGCCGGGATCGGGGTCGTCATCCCTGATTGTGACCGTGGCATAGGGGGTCGAGCCCATGGTGACCCCGGCTGGCAGCCTGGACAAGTCGATGCCCACCCTGAAGGACTCATTCCCTTCGTGGATATTGTCGTCATTAACGGGAATGTCGAAGGTGACGGTCTGTTTGCCGTCCGCCGGGATGGTCACGCCGGATAACGCTGTGTAGTCCGTGCCGGACGTCGCTGTCATGTTGGCATAGGTCAGCGGCAGCACAAAATCGCGGCCAGCCGCCTTGTCCAACCTCATGACGGGTTGGAAGAATCTGTCAGCCTCAGAGATGGAGTAGGTATCCGTCGCGAACGTCACTTCCACCGAATGCGGGGCATCCGTGATTGTAAACGTTCGGGTCGTTCCACCACCGAGTTGCAGGGTGACTGTCTCGTCCTTCCAGTCGCCGTCCTCGATGGTCTCCAGCCGCAGCGGGCCCGTGATCCGGCGAGTGCGATTGCCGTTTCTGATCATCTTCGCACCATGGAAAGTGATCGAAGGGGTATCGCCATTGATGTCATTGCAGGTGGCGGCCCCGGCCGGGGCTGATTCGATGCAGACAATCCGGTAATCCGTCCCGCGCGTGGCCGTGCCCCCGATGACCAGTTCCAGCTTGTGTGTCTCTGTACGAGCGAAAAGTCTGTCGAGGGCCGAGTTGAAAGTGACGGCCGCTCCTTCGGGCAGCACGGTGCCGCCGAGGGAGACAAAACTGCCGGTGACCGGCTCGGTCTGCGCGATCGCCAGTGTCGGGGCGGCTACCGCGGCGAGTGGCAGGGCGAGCAGTACCGCGGCGAGGTGGCGGCGCAGATGGCGGGCGGTGGTGGCGGAAGGCTCAGGCCGGGAGGCGGCGTGCCCCGGGCGGCGGCGCCATGCGAGCGCACTCATGCCGGCACACGGGCGCGATCCGGCGATCCGGCGATCCGGCGATCCGGCGATCCGGCGATCCGGCGATCCGGCGATCCGGCGATCCGGCGATCCGGCGATCCGGCGATATGGTGAGGGGAGCCCTCAGCCCTTGTCAACCCCTGCACGAAACAATGTTTCGCGCGCCCGGCGATGATCCCAAGCGCCGCAGACAGCGCGCGGATCGAATGTCGTCCTTCGTTGAAGATAGTCATCCCGATCTCTCCGAATCTGTCGCCCGGCTTGCCGATGCGCACAGCGCGCGAATTTACCGAGCGTAAACTACGCCGTTCAGTTTACTGTAAATCAAACCCGGGGGGGAAACAATAGCGCGCGCACGTCTGCGCGACACGACGCGCGGCAGTCCTGTCACCGTCGCCGACGATGCTTCGCGCACGACCGTCCGCCTCGGTGCGGGCCGGACCGTGCGGACGCCGTGAACGTACTCCCACTTGGGACGCAGCGCCTCGGACCTGCGCCCGCCATAATGGCTGAAACCTGATCGCGGGAACTTGCGGGACACGACACCCGATCAAGGCCGCCGCTCCGCCTCGGTCACGAACACGGCGATGTTCGCCGTTCCCAACGCCAGCACGCCCGCCAGCGCCTGCCAGGCGATGGCGTAGGAGCCGGTGGCGTCGACGATGTAGCCGAAGGTAGGTGTGCCCACCACGGTGCCAAGGGCGTTGATGGTGATCATCAGGCCCAGGGCCATGCCGGCGCGGGACTGCCCGGCGATCTCGCTGATCAGGGAGTAGGAGACGCCCTGATAGCCGATCATGGTGAACCCGCCGAGGAATGTCACTGGCACCAGGACGAACGGCGAGACGCCCTTGTCCAGCGCGCTCAACGCCGCGCACAGCAGCACCGAGATGCCGCCGATGAGCACCAGCACGATCTTGCGCCGGCCGCCGTAGATGCGGTCGCTCACCGTGCCCCAGCCGATGCGGCCGAGCACCGCCCCGCCCTGAGTGATGGACAGCCACTGGCTCGCGTGGACGGTGGAAAACGCCAGTTTCTCCTTGAGAAACAGCGGCAGGTAGGTGAGCAGCGACATCTGTCCGATGAGCAGCAGGGCGGTGCCGCAACTCAGGGCCAGCAGGCTTCGGATCCGCAGCCGGGGAGCGCCGGCGGTCCCCGCCCGGGCTTCCCCGGTCCGGTCCGCGTCGCCGGGCTCGCGCCACAAGAACCAGAAAGCCGCCCCGAACAACACATTGACCACGCCCATGCCCGCCAAGGTCGCGCGCCAGCCGAATATCGCCGCCATCGGCGCGCCCACGAGGGCGGTGAGCACTCCGCCCGCGGGCACGCCGGTCTGCTTGATGCCCATGGCCGTGGCGCGCTGCCGTCGAAACCACATCAGCACGCCCTTGGTGGAGGCCGGGTTCAAGAAGCTGTAGCCAAGGCCGGTGAGGAGGAAACACGCGAAGGCCCAGCCGAAGGTCTGCGCCGACGAGGCAATGATGACGGCAGTGCCAGCGAATACGTGGCCAATGAACGACGCCCGGCGCACGCCGAGCCGGTCGCTCAGCCACCCGGCGGTGAACGAGAAGCCGGCCATGCCAATATAGAAGGCGGTGAAGAACAGCCCCACCTGCGCGCGGGTGAGGCCAAGTTCATCCTGGTAGAACGGCGCGAACGTGTTGATGCCGTACTGCGCCGAAGCCCCGACGATGTGGGTGACGGTGACCAGGGCAAGGATTAACAGGGAGAGGGTCATCAGGCTCCGGTGGAAACGCGCCGCCGGCCGGGAAAGCGGCCGGACCAAGGACTGGTCGATTCTGGCTTGTCACCCTTACGTGGGAAACGAGACTATCCCAGGATCGCTGACGCGGCGCGCAACGCCAGAAGATAGCTCTGCGCCCCGAAGCCCGCGATCTGCCCCACCGCCACATCAGCGATCAGCGATGTATGCCGGAAGGCCTCGCGCTTGTAGATGTTGGACAAGTGGACTTCGATGACCGGCAATCCGCACGCGGCCAGGGCGTCCCGTAGCGCGATGCTCGTATGCGTGTATGCGCCGGCATTGATGATGACGGCGCCGAAGCCCTCGGTGGCGGCCTGCTGCACCCAGGTGACCAGCTCGCCCTCGTGGTTGGACTGGCGGGCTTCCACGGCGATGCCCAGTTCCGTGGCCATTGCGCCCACGCGGGCGTCGATGTCCGCAAGGGTGTCACGGCCGTAGATCTCCGGCTCGCGCGCGCCCAGCAGGTTCAGGTTGGGTCCGTGGAGTATCAGAATCTTGGTGTCAGGCATGTCATGCCTCCGGGTTCAGTGGTGGATCCCCGCACGGGCGATCCGCCGGTCACCCGACCTGTCAGGTCCGGTGGTGTTTCCTCGCTGAGGCCACCGCCCGGTCGCCCCGCAGCACGTGAAGGACAGGGTGTGGAAAGGCTATGCGGGGTCCGGTGGTGTATCTCCGCAGGGGCCGCCGGCCGGTCGCCCCTGCCGTCGAACGCGCGCTCGGTGTCTTGTCTGGTCAAGGCCGCAGCGTCAGCTCCCGGACGATCTCCTCTGGGGAGAACCACTGGAAACGGGTGCCGCCGATGCCCTCGCAAAGTACGAACTTGATCTTGCCCGCGTGCGACTTCTTGTCCAGCGCCATCCCGGCGATGAGGTCTTCCAGGGCGATATCGTCGGGAATCCGCCAAGGCAGGCCTGCCCCGCGCACCAGCGCGTCGATGCGCTTCACATCGGCAGCGCGGCACAGGCCTTGTCCCGCGGACAAGTCCGCCGCCTGGATCATGCCGACAGCCACGGCCTCGCCGTGGAGAAAGCGTTCATAGCCGGTAAAGGCTTCCAGCGCGTGGCCGATGGTGTGGCCGAAGTTCAGAATGGCGCGGCGGTCGGATTCGCGCTCGTCCTGCTCCACCACGGCGGCCTTGATGCGGCACGATGCCGCCACGGCGCGCTCCACCGCCCCGGCGTCGATCTCCAGCAGCGCATCCATCTCCTCTTCCAGAAAGCCAAAGAATGCCGCATCCTCGATGATGCCGTACTTGATCACCTCGGCCAGACCTGCGGCGTACTCCCGCCGCGGCAGGGTGCGCAGGGTGTCCAGGTCGATGACCACGAGGCGCGGTTGATGAAAGGCGCCGATGAGGTTCTTGCCCTGCGCGTGGTTGACCGCGGTCTTGCCGCCCACGCTCGCGTCTACTTGCGCCAGCAGCGTCGTGGGGATCTGTACATAGCCGATGCCGCGCAGGAACGTGGCCGCGGCGAAACCGGTGATGTCGCCGATGACGCCGCCGCCCAAGGCGATGAGCGTGGCGCTCCGGTCGAAGCGGTGCTCCACCAGCGCGTCGTAGATCAAGCCCAGGGACGCCGCGTTCTTGTACGCCTCGCCCTCCGGTATCAGCACCGTCGTAGTGTCGAAGCCCGCCGCCTCCAGGGACTCCCGGACCTGGTCCCCGTAAAGGTCGGCCACCGGCGGATTCGACACGATGCCGACCCGGCCGCCGATGCCCTGGGCCTTCATCAGCTCGCCGATTCGCGAGAGCAGTCCCTGGCCCAGCTCGATGGGATAGGAGCGCTGTCCCAGATTGACGGTTACGGTCTGCATAGCTGCTGTTGGATGCGCCGAACTACCTCGTCTTCCGTCAGCCCATCGGTGTCCACGGCGACATGAGCCTCGGCGTAGATGCCTTCCCGCTGCGCCGACAGCTCCTCGATCCGCTTGAGCCGGTCGGGACCCCGGAGCAACGGGCGGTCATCGTTCCGCCGCACCCTGCTCAGAACCGTCTCGGGCGACACCCTGAGCCAGATCAGCAGGCTGCGCTGCTTGAGCAGCCTCAGGTTTTCCGGGTCCACCACCGCGCCGCCTCCCAAGGCGATGACCTGCCTGGACCCTTCCAGCACCTGCCCCAGGGCCGCCTTCTCGCGTTCGCGGAAATAGCCTTCGCCGCGGTGGCTGAAGATCTCCCGGATGGGTCGCCCTTCGCCTTCCTCGATGACGCCGTCCAGATCGACGAACGACCAGTCCAGGGACCGCGCCAGCCGCCGGCCTGCCACGGTCTTGCCGGCGGCCATGAAACCGGTGAGGGCGATGTTCGCGTAGTCCGTAATGACGCGGCCTCAGAGGCTCTTGATCTGGTCCAGGTACCCGTCGTAGTTGCGGGTGACCTCCGCCAGCGAGTCGCCGCCGAACTTCTCCAGGAACGCCCGTGCCAGCTCGAAAGAGACGATGGCCTCGCCAATGACAGCCGCGGCGGGGGCGGCGCAGGCGTCGGACCGCTCTACCGAGGCGTCCTCGGGCTGTTTGGTGTCGAGATTCACGGACTGAAGCGGGCTCATAAGGGTGGAAATGGGCTTCATCGCAACCCGCACCACCAGCGGCGCGCCGGTGGTCATGCCGCCTTCGAGGCCGCCGGCATTGTTGCTGCCGCGGAAGAAATCGGTAGGCTGCATGCGCGGCCTGGTGTCGGAGATCATATGCTGGGGGTCGAAGAAGATCTCATCGTGCACCTCGGAGCCGCGGTGCATGGCGATGTCGAAGCCCCGTCCGATCTCCACGCCCTTCATGGCCTGGATGCTCATGAGGCTCTGGGCCAGCCGGCCGTCCAGCTTCCGGTCATAGTGGACATGGCTTCCCAGACCCGGCGGGACGCCCGTGGCCACGACCTCGAAGATGCCGCCCAGGGTGTTGCCTTCCTTCTTGCACTCATCGATGAGGGCGATGGCCTTTTTCTCGGCTTCCGGATCCGCCATGCGCACCGGAGAGTTCTCGGCCAACTCGTAGATCTCGTCGTAGCTTTTCCCGTCCAGGTTCGCCTCAATGCCGCCGAGGGACCGCAGGTAGCCCCTGACCTGGATCGCGAACGGTTCGATGAGCTGCTTGCAGAAGGATCCCACCGCGACCCGTGAGACGGTCTCGCGGGCGCTGGCGCGCTCGAGGATGTTGCGGATGTCCGAGTGGCCGTACTTGAGGACGCCCACGAGGTCGGCATGGCCCGGACGCGGCTTCTTGACCGCGATGGCCTGGCCCTCGTCCTGCGCATACGGGGACATCTTCTTCGTCCAGTTCTTCCAGTCGCGGTTGTCGATGCCAAAGGTGACCGGCGAGCCGATGGTCTTTCCCCACCGCAACCCAGACCGCACCTGCACCTCGTCCTTTTCGATGAGCATGCGGCCGCCCCGGCCGTAGCCCTGCTGGCGTCGCCAGAGATCATGGTTGACCTTCTCGACATCGATGTCGAATCCCGCCGGCACCCCCTCGATGATGGCGGTGAGACACGGGCCGTGGGACTCGCCAGCGGTGAAATAGCGCAGCATGATTGGTATCTTAGCCGAAATCCTGCGGCCGGGCCAGTGCGCCGGGATCGGGCCGGATCGCAGGCGTTACCTGGGATGTTGGCTAGTGTGGTGTCTGGTTAATTCGCGTCATAATCTGCGGGTCTTTTTCGCCGTCGGCTGCGTTGCTCTTCCTCGCGTGGTACACGCCACTGCTCGTCATCGCGCCTTGCCGACAACAAAATATCCTCCGCACATTATGACCCGAATTAACCAGACACCACACTAGAGTGGAGCTTCGTGCGACTCGGTGCTGGCTTGGCGTCAGCGCTGACTGGCGGTGTCGAGCCTCAGGCGGGCGCGTTGCAGGGCGGCGCTGGCCGCCGCCCGCGCCTCTTCGTCGGTGGGGTCGGTCTCGTCAAGGGCGCGCTCGGCTCTTGCACGGGCGCGTTCGGCGCGGGCGGGGTCGATCTCGGCAGGAAATTCGGACGCGTCGGCGAGCACCGTCACCACGTTGTCGAGCACTTCGGCGTAGCCGCCGGCCAGGGTGACCACCGAAGTGGAGCCACCCTGTTTGTAGCTGAGCTGACCGACGTCGAGGGTGGTCACGAGGGCGGCGTGGTCGGGCAGGATGCCGAGTTGGCCGAGCGGACCGGGCGCGGTCAACTCGTCCACCCGCTCTTCCAGCACCAGGCGCACGGGCGTGACCACGCGGAGTGAGATATCGCCGGCCATGATCTACTCGCTGGCGAGCCGGCGCCCCTTCTCGATGGCGCTGCCCATGGTGCCGACCATGTAGAAGGCCTGCTCGGGCAGGTCGTCGTGCTCCCCGGCGACGATGGCCTTGAAGCCCTCGATGGTTTCCTTGAGCTCCACGTACACGCCCGGGGTACCGGTGAACACTTCGGCCACATGGAAGGGCTGCGAGAGGAAGCGCTGCACCTTGCGCGCGCGCGTCACCGTGAGCTTGTCCTCCTCGGACAGCTCGTCCATGCCCAGGATGGCGATGATGTCCTGCAGGTCCTTGTAGCGCTGGAGGATCGCCTGTACCTGCCGCGCCACCTCGTAGTGCTCGTCGCCCACCACCCGGGGGTCGAGAATCCGCGAGGTGGAATCCAGCGGATCCACTGCCGGGTAGATGCCCAGCTCGGCGATCTGCCGTGAAAGAACGGTGGTGGCGTCCAGATGCGAAAAGGTCGTGGCCGGCGCCGGGTCGGTGAGGTCGTCGGCGGGCACGTAGATGGCCTGCACCGAGGTGATCGAACCCTTGCGCGTGGAGGTGATGCGTTCCTGCAATTCACCCAGGTCGGTGGACAGCGTGGGCTGGTAACCCACGGCGGAAGGCATGCGGCCGAGGAGCGTGGAGACCTCGGAATTGGCTTGGGTAAAGCGGAAGATATTGTCGATGAAGAGCAGGACGTCCCGGCCCTCCTCGTCGCGGAAGTACTCGGCCATGGTCAGCGCCGACAGGGCCACACGCGCGCGCGCGCCCGGCGGCTCGTTCATCTGCCCGTACACCAGCGTGGTCTTGTCGATGACGCCGGACTCCTTCATCTCCAGCCAGAGGTCGTTTCCCTCGCGGGTACGCTCGCCCACGCCGCCGAACACGGAGTAGCCGCCGTGTTTCATGGCCAGGTTGTTGATGAGTTCCATGAGGATGACGGTCTTGCCGACGCCGGCGCCACCGAACAGGCCAACCTTGCCGCCCCGGGCGTAGGGGGCCAGCAGATCCACCACCTTGATGCCGGTCTCGAAGGCCTGGACCTGGGTCTCCTGGTCCTCGAAGGGGGGCGCGTCCCGATGGATGGGGGAGTGCTGTTCCGCTTCCACGGGCGGGCCTTCGTCCACGGGCTCGCCCACCACGTTCAGGATGCGGCCCAAGGTCTTTTCGCCCACGGGCACGCTGATGCCCGCCCCGGTATCCATGGCATCCATGCCGCGCACGAGCCCTTCGGTGGAGTCCATGGCGATGCAACGAACCGTATTCTCACCCAGGTGCTGAGCCACTTCCAGAACCAGGTTCCACTCGCGTTCGTCGATGGCCGGGTTGGTGAGCTTGATGGCGTTGTAGATCGGCGGCAGTTGGCCGTCGGCAAACTCCACGTCGACCACCGCGCCCAGGACCTGCGTGATCCTGCCCAATCTCGTGGCCGGCTCTTTCACCGAGGTCTCGCTATTCGTCTTGTCCTGTGCCGGACGGCTACGCTTGCGCGGAGCGCGTCCCTTCGTGACAGCCATGGCTGCTCCCCATTCCTGGTTGTTTGGTTACCGGCTTGGTCAAGGCGCGACCATCCGCGGTTCCCTTGGTCGAGTGGTCCTTCAATCAAAGCATTCGGGTTTGTACTGCGTTCACGGTCGTCACGCGCACGGGCTTGAAACCCGTCTCCACGCGTCAGCCCAATGCCTCCGCGGTGGAGACCACTTCCAGAAGCTCCTTGGTGATCGCCGCCTGCCGCGCCCGGTTCATCTGAAGCGTCAGTTGGCTGATCAGGTCCGAAGCGTTGCTGGTGGCGGACTCCATGGCAGTCATGCGGGCACCGTGCTCGCCCGCGACAGCCTCGAGCAAGGCCTGGTAGATCTGCACCTCGACGCTCTTGGGCAACAGGTTGGAAAGCAGATCGCCGATGCTCGGCTCGAGCAGGTACTCGGTCAGATGCTGGCCGTCGTCCACTTTGGCGGGCGCCACGGGGATCAACCGGGCCACTGTGGGCGCCTGCGACAGGGCGGAGCGGAACTGGCTGTAAAGAATATAGGCGCCGTCCGACTCGCCGCGCAGGTATCGGCCGATGAAGCGGTTGGCGGCGGCCGCCGCGATCTCTTCAGGCGGCGCCTGCCACATTACCGGAGAGTCATCCATGGCGCTCGTGCCGCGGCGGCGGTAGAAATCCGCACCCTTGCGCCCGACGAACCGGAACGACACTTCCTGCTCCGGATGATCCCCGAGAAAGTTCTCCGACAGCCGGAACAGATTGCTGTTGTAACCGCCGCACAGGCCTCGATCCGTGGTGACGAAAAGGACGTCGAGACGTTTCTCCTCGCGCGCCACCAGCAACGGATGACTGTCCTCGGATACTCGCGCGGACAGGTTCGCCAGGAGTTCCCGCATCTTTTCGGCATACGGCCGCGACTCCACCGCGGCCTCGTGCGCCCGGCGCAGCTTGGCCGCCGCCACCATCTTCATCGCCTTGGTGATCTGCTGCGTGTTGCGCACCGAGGCGATGCGTTTTCTTATGTCCTTGAGAGAGGGCACTTATGCTTCGAACCGTTGGCTGTATTCCTGCAACGCCTTCTCGACCTGCCCCTTGATGTCGTCGTCGATCTGGCCCTTGTCCACGATGGACGGCAGCAGGTCCGGGTGCTGCGACTCCACGAACTCGAACAACCCGCTCTGGTATCGCGGCAGGCTTTCGGGAGCGATCTGATCCACAAAACCGTTGGTGCCGGCATAGATGATGAGCACCTGCTTCTCCACCGGCATGGGCTCGTACTGTCCCTGCTTGAGGATCTCCACGAGCCGGCTGCCGCGGGCGATCTGCCGTTGGGTGGCGGCGTCGAGGTCCGAGCCGAACTGGGCAAAGGCGGCCATTTCGCGGTACTGGGCCAAGTCCAGCCGAAGGCCGCCCGCGACCTGCTTCATGGCGCGGATCTGCGCGTTGCCGCCCACACGGGAAACCGACAGGCCGACGTTGATGGCCGGCCGGACGCCCGAGTAGAACAGGTCGGTCTCGAGGTATATCTGGCCGTCGGTGATGGAAATGACGTTCGTGGGGACGTAAGCCGACACGTCACCGGCCTGGGTCTCGATGATCGGCAACGCCGTCAGCGACCCACCGCCGAGTGCCTCGCTCAGCTTGGCGGCGCGTTCCAACAACCGGGAATGCAGGTAGAAAACGTCCCCCGGGAAGGCCTCGCGCCCCGGCGGCCGGCGCAGCAGCAGGGAGAGTTGCCGGTAGGCCACCGCGTGCTTGGACAGGTCGTCGTAGATGGCAAGCGCGTGCTGGCCGTTGTCGCGGAAGTACTCGCCCATGGTGCAGCCGCTGTAGGGGGCAATGTACTGGAGCGGCGCGGACTCCGAGGCCGTGGCCGCGACCACGATGGTGTAGTCCATGGCGCCGGCGTGCCGCAGTTCCTCCACCACCTGCGCCACGGTGGAGCGCTTCTGGCCGATGGCGACGTAGATGCAGGTGACGTCGCCGCCCTTCTGGTTGATGATGGTGTCGAGACACACGGCGGTCTTGCCGGTCTGGCGGTCGCCGATGATCAACTCGCGCTGGCCCCGTCCGATGGGGATCATGGAGTCGATGGCCTTGAGGCCCGTCTGCAGCGGCTGCGTAACCGGCTGGCGCGCGACGATGCCCGGCGCCTTGAGCTCGACCCGGCGCCGTTGGTCGGTTTCGATGGGACCGCGGCCGTCGAGGGGCTCGCCGAGCGGGGAAACCACGCGCCCTCTCAAGGCGTCGCCCACGGGCACCTCGACGATGCGGCCCGTGCGGCTGACCCGGTCGCCTTCCTTGATCAGGTGTGACTCACCAAAGAGCGCGGAGCCGACGTTGTCTTCCTCGAGGTTCAGCGCCATGCCGTAGACGTTGTTCGGGAACTCCAGCAACTCGCCCGCCGCGGCGTTGTCCAGACCGTAGATGCGCGCAATGCCGTCGCCTGTGGACAGCACCGTGCCCACTTCCTCCACCTTGACGGCCTTGTCGTAGTCTTCGATCTGCTTCTTGATGATGCTGGTTATCTCGGCGGTGCCGATCTCCATGGCTGGCTCCCTTGGACTGTTTAGTAGGTCCTCTCGATGTTCTGTCTGAGAGTGTGAAGCTGCGTGCGCACGCTCCCGTCATAGACCTTGCCGCCGACTTCGACGATGATGCCGCCGAGAATGGTCAAATCCACTTCCTCGGTGAGTACGGCATCCTTGCCGGTCATGCGGCTTACCACGGACACGAGGCTCTGGCGCTGCTCGTCAGCCAGTGGCTGGGGGACGAGGACCTTGGCGTTGACACGTCCGCGCGCGTCGTCCAGCAGACGGTGGTAATGCCGCGCGATGGACGGAAGCCCGTCGAGACGCTCCCGCGCCAACAGCAGCAAAACGAAGTGCGTGGTCAATTCTGACAGTCCCATCCGTCCCGCCAGTTCGACGATGATCGCCTTGCGGCGTTCCACGTTGAAGGCCGGGTTGCCCAACACATGCCTGAGGTCGGGCTGCCCGTACGCCTCGACAAACCCGTCGAGTTCCGTTGCGACGGCTTCCTCGCGTCCCGTGGCTAGCTCGAAGATCGCCCTGGCATAGCGGCGGCTGATCTTTCCTGCGGTCATCGGATGTAGATCCTGGGATTCTCTCGGTGGCGGCGCCATGCCCTTTTCGAAGCGCCGCCGGATTACGGCCAGACTCCCGGCACGGCGTCAAAGCTGCTGAATTTGCTGGGAGAAACCCTCCACCATGCGATCCTGGTCGGCCGCGCTGATGTGCTGCTGGAGCGCCTCCATGGCGGCCGCCTCCGCGAGGGAGGCCATCTCGGCGCGGATGTGCTGGCGCGCCATCTTGACCTCCTGCTCGGCCAGAAAGTCGGCATCGGCCATCAGCTTGGTCGCGGACTCCTCGGCTTCCGCCACCATCCGCACCCGCTCGCGCTCTCCCTCGGCCCGCAAACCCTCGCGAATCCGCTCGCACTCCTCGTCGAGAACCTTCAATAATTCCTGATACTTCCGGACGTATCCGTCGGCCTCCGCCTTGGCCTTCTGAGCCGTATCCACGGCAGCGATCAGCCCTTCGCGCCGCTGCTTGAGATGTTCCCGGATGAGTGGAAGACCGAAGCGTTTGATCAGGTACGCGAAGATCAGGAAGTTGATCAGCGGGAAAACCAACTCCGTGATCGACGGCGTGTGTGCGTCACCGCCGGTGGCGGCCCACGCCACGGACACGAACATTTCCGTCACGATGCTCATGTCAGCTTCCGGCCCAGCACCTTCTCCGCCATCTCTTGCGCCAGCACCTCGGCATTGCTTGAAGCGACCTCGAGCGCCGCGTCCATCTCCCGGCGAACCTCTTCGCGAATCTCCTGAATCTTTTGCGTCGCCGCGTCGCGCCCCTGGGAGAGGATCACGTTGCGCGCCTTGAGCGCTTCTTCCCGGATCTCACCCTTGATCGCTTCACCCTCCGCCCGCGCCTTGGCGATGGCGGCGTCGTACTGTTCCTGCAGCGCCTTTCCTTCATCGGTCAGCGTACGCGCCTCCGCGTGCGCTCCCTCCGTCCGGCGCTCCCGCTCCGCCATCAGCCGCCCCACCGGCCCGAAAAGCACCCGACGCAGGATGCTCCACAGGATCAGGAACAGGACGATTTGAACCACCAAGGATAAGTCGACGTTGATCATGCCGCGAGTTGGGTGCCGAAAACGAACGGCGGAAGCACCCCGGAAATCCGGGCTGTCCGAGTTCCGAGATGGCGTAAATCGAATGTCGTCAGGGCAGCGCCTTTGCCCGTCGTTCCCTCTCAGATTGGCCGATGGCATGCCGCCGCGACCACAGTTCGGACGACGTAAAAGCCCCGATAATTCCACTAGTTACACGAAACCCGGCCCAAGCGGGTCGCTTTGGGCGGGTCTGCCCATGCAGTCGGACGCAGGCAACCTCGTTGAACTGCCAGCTGCGAAAGGGGTCTATAACATCCGAGCCTGACCTTGTCAAAGACGGCGCCGAACTCAACGCTCGGAACGGCGCAGCCCGTCAAAAAGATGACACGCCGCACTGAACATTGCGACCCCCAGCTCCGAGTCCGTGCCAATCTAAACGTTCCCCATCATCATGTCCGTGATCCGCCCCAGGTCGTCCTGCGAGTAGTATTCAATCTCCAGCTTCCCCTTGCCTTCGCGGGCGCGATGCGTCAGCCGGACGCGGGTGCCGAGGCGACGCTGCAACGTCTCGATCAGACTTGTGAGATCGGGGTCCAATCGATCTTCGGGTTTGGGGCGTCGCTGACTCTTGAGCCGCTTGACCAAAGCCTCGGTTTCGCGGGTGGACAAGCCCTTGGCCATGACCTCGTTCGCGGCTGCCGCCAGCATCTTGCGATCGTCCAGGGCAAGGAGCGCCCGGGCTTGGCCGGCGGGTAACTTGCGGCGCGCCACATGTTGCTTGATTTGGTCGGGAAGTGACAGGAGTCGCAGGGCATTGGCTACCGCGGAACGGCTTCTCCCTACCTTTCCGGCGACCTGTTCCTGGGTCAAGCTGAACTGCTCCTGCAATTCCGCGAAGGCGGCTGCTTCCTCGATGGGATTCAGATCCTCGCGTTGAAGGTTCTCGACCAACGCCAGCAACAGAGTGCTGGGATCCGATGTTTCATGAATGATTACAGGTACTTCCGAGAGTCCCAGACGCTGGACGGCGCGCAGGCGGCGCTCGCCGGCGATCAACTCGTAGCCGTTGGGGCTCATGCGCACGACCAAGGGCTGCAACATGCCACTGGCGTCGATGGACTTGGCCAGTTCGTCGATCTTGGCGTCGTCAAAGACCCTTCGAGGCTGGTTCGGATTGGGGATGATCGACGAAGGATGAACCGCCGTGGGCACGCGCTCCGACACGGGCTCCCGCGCCGTCGGAGTGCTCTTCGGCAGCAGGGCGTCGAGCCCGCGACCCAGTCTAGGCTTCTGCATGGATGGATTCCTTCTGGCGGTCCATGACTTCGGCAGCAAGAGCGAGGTAGGCCTGTGCCCCCTTGGACCTTGGGTCGTAAAGCAGGGCCGGCCTGCCGTGACTGGGGCTCTCGCTCAGGCGGACGTTTCTGGGAATGATACTCTGGAATACATGTTGCGGAAAATGGCTGCGGACATCTTCGGCTACCTGCGCGGAAAGATTACTGCGGACGTCGTACATGCAGAGGACAACGCCTTCGAGACCCAAGTCCGGATTGTACGCGCCCTGAACGCGTTTCATGGTGTCAAGAATCGCGCTGAGACCTTCCAGGGCATAGTACTCACACTGAAGCGGCACCAGCAACGAATCGGCGGCCACCAACGCATTGAGTGTGAGCAGCCCCAGGGACGGAGGGCAATCCAGCAACACATAGTCGAACCGGTTCTTGATAGTATCCAGAGCACTTCGGAGCCGGCCGACGCGGTTCTCCATGTCCATCAACTGCAGTTCGGCGCTCACAAGATCACGGTGGGCCGGCAACAGGAAGAGAAGCGGGAGTTCCGTCGCACACAGCGCCTCGGTAGCGAAACAGTCCTCGATCATCACATCGTAGATACTCTTGTTGAGCGCCTCCCGGTCGACCCCGAAACCCGTTGTGCTGTTGCCCTGGGGGTCCATATCCACCAAGAGCGTGCGCTTGTTGGCAACGGCCAGGGAAGCTCCCAGATTCACGGCGGTGGTGGTCTTCCCAACTCCGCCCTTCTGACTGGCTATTGCGAATATCCTGCCCAAAACTCTTTAATATTCAATAGGTTAGGTGACGACCGGGCACAGGGTATGGTAACACGCGGGCTCACTGAAGGGAAGGGGCCTGTTTCACGTGAAACATGACGAAACAGAGCCGTCGAAGGGAAAGATGAAAACGGATTTGCATCCGTGAATCCCGTGGGCGCAAGCTCCTGGCATCGGCTCCCCGCCAAGCGCCATCCCGTCACGCCTTGCTCAGAGCAATCACTGTTCGTTGCTCAGTCCCGAAGGGTAACGAGAACTGAAGGGTTCTGTGCTCCACGAAACCGCATCGGGAGATCCAACCCTGCAGGTCCTCCAATGTCGCAGGGCCCTTGGGACCTTGCATCAGAAGGCATTGACCGCCACGGTCGAGCAACTTCCCACTCGTCTTGATGAACCCACGGATGTCGGAGAACCCGCGGGTAACCGTCTCCATCATTGGCGGGACGTCTTCCCGCGGCAACTCCTCAAGGCGGCTCTCGATCACATGGACCCCGGTCAACCGCAGTTCGCGAATCACGTGCCGGAGGAAATTCGCACGCCGGCGGCGCGGCTCCACGAGGTAGACCGCTTTGTCCGGACAGACGAGTTTGATGGGAATCCCAGGGAAACCAGCGCCGCTGCCGATGTCCATCACGGGGCCCGTCGGGGTCAAATGGGGCGCCACCGCAAGCGAGTCCAGAAAATGCAACCGTGCGACCATTGAGCCTTCAAAAATGGCCGTGAGGTTGAGCCGACCACCCCACACGGAAAGGAGGCCTCGATAACTGGCAAAGGCCGCAACCTGGTGAGGTGACAACTCAAGATCGAAGGATCTCGCTCCTTCGATCATGAGTTGGTCGTTGCTCGGGAAGCTTCTCGGCGACACGGGTCAGATTACCTGGCAACGGCCGTGGGTAACCACGAGCCGGACGCAGTCATTTACAACCCTCCAGGTCCACATTTTGTCGAAACGCCACACCAGTTCTGGAAGCGACCTGGTAGGCTCGGGCCTCAGCTTGCCTTCAACTTGTACACATACAACGAGAGCACGGAGATCGCGGCCGGCGTCACTCCCGCGATCCGATAGGCTTGCCCCAACGAACGCGGCCGCACGCGCGTGAGCTTCTCCTTGATCTCTTGTGAGAGCCCATCGATGGTTCCGTAATCGATATCCTCCGGCAGGACCACGTTTTCCAGCTTCTGAAAGCGTTTCAAACCCTGCGTCTGGCGATCAACATAACCCCTGTACTTTGCGGACACCTCCACCTGGAGCGCCACATCGGCGGGGACCTCCGTCAACTCGTGGCAGAACGCTCCAAGATCGGCGAACGTGATCTCTGGGCGGCGGAGCAATTGCGCCAAGGACGTGCTGTTGCGAATGGGCGCGGTGCCGAGGCCGTTCAGTTGCGCTTGTACAACGGGTGTTGGACTGACGCGGAAATTCTCCAGTTTCACGCTCCAGTGTGCGATCCTTGCCTTCTTCTGAACGGTGCGATCATGGGCCGCCGGCGTGACGGAACCGATGCGATGGCCCAGCTCGGTGAGCCGGAGATCGGCGTTGTCCTCGCGCAGCAGCAGGCGGTACTCGGCCCTGGAGGTGAACATCCGGTAGGGCTCCCCGTCAGTCCCCTTGGTGACGAGGTCATCGATCAGGACACCCAAGTACGCCTGGTCGCGGGACAGCACGAGCGGTTCCTCGCCTCGGAGGCTCAAGCAGGCGTTGATTCCCGCCATGAGGCCCTGGCTCGCGGCCTCCTCGTAACCGGTGGTCCCATTGATCTGGCCGGCAAGGAAAAGATCGGCAAGGCCCTTGGTTTCCAGGCTCGACTTCAGTTGCGTAGGCTCCACGTAATCGTACTCGATGGCATAGCCGGGCCGCATGATCTCCGCGTTCTCGAGGCCCTGGATGCTGTGCACCATTTCCACCTGCGTGTCGAGGGGTAGACTGGTGGAGATCCCGTTGGGGTAGACCTCCACGGTATCGCGACCTTCGGGTTCCAGAAAGATCTGGTGACGCTGCTTGTCCGGGAAGCGTACGACCTTGTCCTCAATGGAGGGACAGTAGCGTGGCCCTCGGCTCTGGATCGCTCCCGAGTACATGGGTGAACGATGAATGGCGCCCCGAATGATGTCGTGGGTGTCTGGACTGGTATAGGTGACGTGGCAAGGGATCTGCCGCTGGTCTATGCGGGGTGTGCCGAAGGAGAACGGCACCGGATTCTCGTCCCCATGCTGGACATTCAACCTGGAATAGTCGATGGAATCGGCATGTAACCGGGGACAAGTGCCGGTCTTGAGGCGACCGAGGCGCAAGCCCAGGTCGCTGAGGGACTTGCTGAGTCCTTGGGCCGCGAAGTCGCCGGCGCGACCGCCCGAATAGTTGCGGTCCCCAACATGGATGAGGCCTTGAAGAAACGTACCTGTGGTCAGTATCGTCTTCCTGGCTTCAAACACCTCCCCCATCTGTGTTTCCACCCCGCCAACTCTGCCACCGTGGTGCAACAACCGCTCCACGCTCGCTTGCTTGAGGCTTAGATTCTCGCACCGCTCTACGACGCGCTTCATCCGCTGGCGGTACTGGGCCTTGTCGGCCTGGGCGCGAGAAGCCCTCACCGCCGGTCCCTTCTTGGTGTTCAATACGCGGAACTGTATTCCGGTCTCGTCGATGGCCCGTGCCATCTCACCGCCAAGGGCGTCGATTTCCTTGACCAAGTGACCTTTTCCGATTCCCCCGATGGCAGGATTACAGGACATCTGCCCGATATGGTCCAGGTTCAACGTCAACATCAGGGTGTCGAATCCCATACGGGCCGCCACCAGCGCGGCCTCGATTCCTGCATGCCCCGCGCCGACAACGATAACGTCGTAGATCCTGTCGGATCCTCGGTACGATTGTTTCACGTGAAACATCCCCTGCTTAATGGACTGATGCGCGATTGTGACCAACTGCGCGACCCGCTTCCGGAACTTGCGAGGCCGTCACTTGCCGATACAGAACTGCGAGAAGATACGGTCAAGGATATCCTCATTGGTGACGGTGCCGACAATCTCCTCCAGGCTGTCACGCGCCCCTTGCAGATCCACTGCCACGATATCGGCGGGAAGGCCCTGCGCGATGGCGCGATGCACGTCCACGAGACTCTCCTTCGCCCGGTCCAGGGCCGCCTTGTGACGCACGTTCGTCACGACGACCTCCGGCTCCTCCACTGACTCCAGAAAGCAATCCCGCAACGCACCTCTCAAAGCATCCAGCCCGTCCCCCGTCAATGCCGACACCGCCACTTGGCGCAGGTGCGGCAGACGCTGGGTCACCGCGGAGCGCTCAATGCACTCTTCCAGATCGGACTTGTTGACGACCACGAGGCCCGCCATATGGCGCACGAGATCCATCACATTCATATCCTCGGGGCCAAGTGGCGCCGACCCGTCGAGGACCAGCATGCACCCCTGACTCTCGGACAGCCTCCTGAGGGTAACGTCGATGCCAAGTTGTTCCACGCCTTGGGTTCCGTGCCGGATGCCTGCCGTGTCCCACAGCACCACGGGCAGGCCGTTGACGTTCACCGTCTCCTCGATGAAGTCACGCGTCGTGCCTGGCGTGGCCGTAACGATGGCTCGATCCTCCCCCAGCAGCGCGTTCAGCAAACTCGACTTGCCGACGTTGGGCCGGCCCACGATGCACACGCGCACGCCTTCACGAATCAAACGGCCCCATTCGTAACTGCCGGCAAGGCTGGCAACCCGTTTGGCCACCCCGGCTACCTTCCGTCCCAACGCCTCACGCTGAAGCAGCTCGATCTCTTCCTCCGGGAAATCAATGGCCGCCTCCACCTGCACGAGAACATCCACCAATTGTTCGCGAAGAGCCTGAACCTCCTGCGAAAGGCCACCTTCCATCTGGCCCAAGGCGACCCCGGCTGCCTTGTCCGTGCGTGAGCGGATCAAATCCAACACCGCTTCGGCTTGAGGCAAATCCAATCGCCCGTTCAAATAGGCTCTCTTGGTGAACTCCCCCGGTTCCGCGTGCCGCGCGCCGCGCGCGAGCGTCACTCCGAGCACTTGCCGCACCACGAATGGGCTCCCGTGGCAGTAGATCTCGACGCTGTCCTCGCCCGTATAGCTCCGGGGTTCCCCAAGGAAAGCAAACATCACCTCATCCACCACGGCGCCGCTGCCGGGGTCCCGTACCCTCCCGTGGTACAGGCGGTGCGATTCCCAACGGGTATCCTTCGCGACAAGGACCTCCAGTGCGATGCGTTTGGCCTCCGGTCCGCTCAAACGCACCATGGCCACTCCCCCTTCGCCCGGGGGCGTCGCTACTGCCGCAATGGTATCCGCCCGATACATACGCAACGACTCCGATGCCCGAGTCCGTTCCCCCCGCATCCGGCACCATTATATCCCATCCCGCTGAATCGCGCGTCCGCCTCACCTCCGGGGACGGCGCCCGCTCGCCCGTTTCGCTTATTCGCCTATCCTGAAAAACTGTGTTAAATACCCCACTTAACGCCATGGAACGAACTACCTACGACCTCCGAATCGAAAACCTGCGCCCTCTGGTGTCGCCAATGACCTTGGTCCACGAGGAACTGCCGATTACCCACCAAGCCACGGCCACGGTGACCCAGGCGCGACGCGACATCGACGAAATTCTCAACGGACGGGATCGACGACTGCTGGTGGTTGCCGGCCCATGCTCCATTCACGATACGGACGCGGCCCTGGAGTACGCCGGCCGGCTCCAACGGGAAGCGCATCGACTCGCCGAGGACCTCTACATCATCATGCGCGTCTACTTCGAAAAGCCGCGCACCACGGTCGGCTGGAAGGGGTTGATCAACGACCCCAACCTCGATGGCCAGTTCAACATAAACAAGGGGTTACGGACAGCCCGGGGGCTCTTGCTGGAGCTCGCGAACATGGGAGTGCCAGCGGGTTCCGAGTTCCTCGACACCATCACTCCGCAGTTCACCGCCGACCTCGTGTCGTGGGGCGCCATCGGCGCGCGAACCGCCGAGAGCCAGGTCCACCGCGAACTGGCCTCGGGCCTCTCCATGCCCGTCGGTTTCAAGAACGGCACCAGCGGCTCGATCCAGATCGCCATCGACGGCGTGCGCGCCGCGCACCACCCGCACCATTTTCTCGGCGTCACCAATCAGGGAATCGCCGCGATCATCTCCACCTCCGGAAACGCGAGTTGCCACATCATCCTGCGCGGCTCCACTGCCGGCCCCAACTACGACCGGAGCGTCATCGACCAAACCGCTGAAACGCTGCGCGCCGCCGATCTGCCGCACCGGATTCTGGTGGATTGCAGTCACGGCAACAGCCAGAAGGACTACCGGCGCCAACCCGAAGTATGCGCCGACGTGTGCACCCAGATCGCCTCGGGCTCCGACAACGTCTGCGGCGTCATGATGGAAAGCCACCTCGTCGCCGGCCGCCAGGACATCGACGCCGGCACGCCGCTCACCTATGGTCAGAGCGTGACCGACGCCTGCATCGACTGGGAAACCACCGTCCCCATGCTCGAAGACCTCGCCCGCGCCGCAGCCACACGGCGCACGTCGCATCGTTAAACAGCCTTGGGAGCTTGCGCCGCAGGAACTCGCGAGAGCGCAAGTTACAGTGTCACTGCCCGACCTTTTTCCGACGCCTCCGCGATGGCGTCGATAAGCCGGTGCGTGTCCACGGCGTCGTTAAAGTCGGGATCGCACTTGCCGCCGGTCCGTATGGCGTCGGCGAACCGGACGTACATTTCGCCCACGTTCCTGGGCTCTCCCTCGGGCGTCTCCGCTGGCGCATGCATCCGGTCGGCCGGCACCTCCAGATCCTGGATACCCGAAATGCCGCCACGGGCGCCCTGAAGACGCACCACCTTGAGTTGCGGCGTGTTGCCCGACGATGCCACCAGCGTGCCCTCCCTCCCGTAGATCTCCATGCGGTACCCACCAACGCCAAAAGGGACGGCCGCTACGTGAACCGACGCCACCGCGCCGTTGGACAGCCGGCCGCTCACGAGCACGTTGTCCGGGCCGGTGACGTCCACGTACCGCCGGGTGTCGGTCTCGTACCACTGGCGCGCCTGAGTGCTGACCAGGCCCGACACCAGACTGAAGTTTCCCGCCACGTAACGGAGTGCGTCGATGGTGTGCCCGCACGCGATGGTCAGGGTGGTGGCGCCCAGCGCATTGTCCGCCTGCCAGGTCCGATCCGACGGACGCTGCAGCACGCCGCCACGGGCGACGCTCACGTGGCACGCCATGACTTCGCCCACGTAACCGTTTGCCACCAACTCCCTGGCATGAACGATGGCGGGATTGGCCCTGGCCTGCAGGCCGACCATGTGCCTCACGCCTTTGACCTCGGCCAGGTCACGCATTTCCACCGCCTCCGCGCGGGTCCTTCCCAGCGGCCACTCGGTGAGGACATGCTTGCCCGCGTTCAGGGCGTCCATCGTCACTTGGTAGTGGAGCGGCACCCGCAATAGCACCGCCACCGCCTCGACGTCCGGACATGCCAGCATTTCGCGATAGTCATGGAACGCCAGCTTCGCACTGAACTTGGCGGCCGATTCTTCCGCGCTCTCCCTTCGCGTCGTGCACACCGCCGTCAGCTCGACATCCCGGCTCGCCACGATGGCAGGGAGATGTGCCCGCGGTCCCCAGCCGCGCGTCGGGTTGGCGCCGATGACGCCTATTTTTATTTTGTCCATCATCTTGTTATCCCGCAGTTAATTCAACAAGTTACGCTACATGAAACACAGCCCAAGGTCCGACCCCTGGAAGCTGGACCGCTCTAAATTCCTGCGGCGCAGGCTCCTAGCCGTCATGTCCCCCGGTTTCCTCTTCCAGCAGCGGTTTCAGCCCCTCCCAGTCCGTCACCGGCGGCGCGCAGGTAAAGTTGCGGCACACGTAAACCGTGGGCTTGCCGCCGATCTGCGTTTTCCCTTCCAGCAGCGGCGAAATCTCCTCCAGCCGGGCATCGGGGCTCACCCACTGAAACGTCTTGTTGGGCAGGTAGCATTGCTGGATCTCGCCTGCCAGCGAGCGCGCCTCCTCATCCTCCCTGGCCGCCACCAGCACGATCTCCGCGGGCCGCGAGAGATGGTAGTCCAGCGCCCCGAGCATGTTGGACAGGCCGAAGGGTTCCTTGGCCATGGCGTCGTAGTGCAGGCGCAGGGTCTTTCCAGCGCGGTCGAGCAAGTCCGGGTCCCCTGTGTAGTGGTGGAGCCGCAGCAGGTCCATGACCGCCACCGAGTTGCCCGAGGGAATGGAGCTGTCGAACCCGGGTTTGGTCCGGCTGATGAGCTGTTCGTGGGACTTCCCCGTGTAGAAGAACCCGCCGTTCTCGTCATCCCAGAACTCATCCAGCATGGTTCGCACCAATGCCTTGGAGCGTTCCAGCAGCTCGGGCTCGAAGGTCGCCTCGAAGAAGTCCAACAGGCCGGCGATGAAAAATGCGTAGTCGTCGAGATAGCCCAGCAGCTTGGCCTGACCGTCCTTCCAGGTGTGCCGCAGCAGGCCGTTTTCGAACATGCGCGTGCAGATGAAATCCACCGTGCGCGCGCCCGCCTCGCGGATGCGCGCGTCGCCGGTGATGGCGTAGGCTGCGGCCACGCCCGAAAGCATCAAGCCGTTCCACGAAAGAACAACCTTTTCGTCCCGGAACGGCTTGACCCGCTTCTCTCGCTCCTCGAACAGTGCCGCCCGGCACTTCGCCAGGATGGCCTCGATTTCCCGTTCCTCCTTGCGAAAGTATCGGGCCGCCTGCTCGACGGTCAGCACCGGATGGAGGATGTTCTTGCCCTCGAAGTTGCCAACGTCGCTCACGTCATAGACCCGGCAGAACACGTCGCCGCGCTCTTTGCCAAGAAGGTCCAGGACATCTGCGCGCGTCCACACGAAGAACTTGCCTTCTTCCCCCTCACTGTCCGCGTCCTGGGCGGAGTAGAATCCCCCCTCCGGCTGGCACATCTCGCGCAGCACGTATTCCACGGTTTCCTCGACGATGCGCTTGAAGAAGCCGTCCCCCGTGATGCGGTAGGCCTCGGCGTAGACCTGCGCGAGCTGACCGTTGTCGTAGAGCATTTTCTCGAAGTGGGGCACGAGCCACTTGTCGTCCACCGAGTAGCGGTGAAAACCGCCGCCAAGCTGATCGTACATGCCGCCCTCGGCCATCTTCCGGAGGGTCTCGGTGATCATCTCCAGGTAGCGCTGGTTGCCCGACAGGCGGTAGGCGCGGAGGAACAGGTTGAACACGCCGGCGTTGGGGAACTTGGGCGCACGGCCGAAACCGCCATGGGCGGCGTCGTAGGCGGACGTGAGTCCCTCGGCCCCGCCCGTCACCACCTCCACGCTCATCTCCCGCCCCGTCTCGCTGAGCACGCTCATGCGATCCAGCGCGGCGACGATCTGGTCGACGTTCCGGGCCACGTCCTGAGGTTTGTTCCGGTAGGCTTCCACCACCGCCTGGAGTACGCGCGGGAAGCCGGGCATGCCCTGCCGGTCCTCGGGCGGGTAGTAGGTGCCGCCGAAGAAAGGCTTCCCCTCGGGAGTGAGAAACACTGTCATGGGCCAGCCGCCCCGACGGGTCAGCATCTGCACGGCGTTCATGTAGATCTCGTCCAGGTCGGGACGCTCTTCCCGATCCACCTTGATGCTGACGAAGCTCTCGTTCATCAGCGCCGCAATGGCGTCGTTCTCGAACGACTCGTGCTCCATCACGTGACACCAGTGGCACGCCGAGTAGCCGATGCTCAGGAGGACGGGCTTGTCTTCCGCCCGCGCCTTGGCGAAGGCTTCCTCGCCCCAAGGGTACCAGTCCACCGGATTGCCGGCGTGCTGCAACAGATACGGGCTCGTTTCGTTGGCCAGGCGGTTCATCGACGGTTTCTCCTGTTCATGGTGTTCAACCCGTTTCCCGTCCGGAACCGGTAGAGTGGAAGCGCCCGCGGGGAAGAAGTCCGTGAACGACACGGACTGAGAGCCGGGAGCTTGTGGGGTTTATCAAGAATCTACTGCGAGGCAGCGGAATGGGTCCATTTCCGGTTGGATTTTCGTCCAATACTACCAATATTCTCTTCAAATCCGCCCGAAACTGGCCTTTCTCTGCCTCTCGCTACGATTCGATAGACCCGACAGGCTCCTGGTACTTCCGGACCACCGCGACCACCACGCCGCGAATCTCCACGTCGTCTTCCTCGGACACGATGGGTTCCGACCGTTCAGTGGTGGAACGTAGCAGCACGCTCCCGGCCTCGCGGGACCATCGCTTGATCGTGGCCTCGCCCTGCACCACCGCCACCACCGTGTCGCCGTCACGCGCGGCGGGAACGGACTGAACCAGGACCGTGTCGCCGTCACAGATCTGTTCCTCGATCAGGGAATCGCCGTGCACGCGCAGGGCGAACATGCCGGAACTCCGCGCCAGCGCCTCTGGAACGCCCGGCGTGTCGTTCACATCTACCGGCTCAAGAGAAACACCCGGAATCATCCAATCAGCTTATCAGCCTCCGGACTTTCTGACACCCTTGGCCACCGCAACCATGCCGTGGCCAGGAGCCTGCGCCGCAGGCTCCTGGAATAATCACGGAGTCACTGCTCGCCGCGCCCGCGGCGTCCGTTGCGCTGGTATCGGGCCACGGCCTTGTTGTGCTCGCGCAGGGTGACGGAAAAGTGGTGGCTGCCGTTGTTCTTGGAGACGAAATACAGATAATCCACCGCGGCGGGGAACAATGCCGCGTTGATCGCGGCCAGACCGGGATTGGCGATGGGACCCGGCGGCAGACCGTGAATCGTATACGTGTTGTAGGGGCCGGGCGTCCGCAGGTGCCGGCGCGTCAAGTTTCCGTCGAAATCATCCAGGCCGTAGATGACCGTGGGATCGCTCTGGAGCCGCATTCCTCGCTTCATGCGGTTGTGGAAGACGGCGGACACCATCGCCCATTCGTCATGGGGTCCGCCTTCCTTCTCGATGATGGAGGCGAGGGTGACCACTTGGTGCCGGGTCATTCCGAGGTCGCGACCGCGCGCCTCCATTTCCGTCGTGAACCGGCGCTCGAAGGTCTCCAGCATGGTCTTGACGATGTGCTCCTCGGTGGCCAGCGCGGTGAACTTGTAGGTCGCGGGGAACAGGTAGCCCTCCAGACTGTCGGCTCCCAACGGTTCGAGCAACGTCGGGTTCATCGCCGCAGTGAGAAACCCCGCCGCCGACGCCCGGCTCCGCCGCTCCAGCAGATTGGCGATCTGCCGGACCGTCAGGCCCTCGGGAACGGTCACCTTGTAACGGACGCTCCTGCCGTCCACAAGGTGAGCCAATACCCGTGTGGGAGAGACGGCCCCGTCGAAGCGGTACAGACCGGGATGCACCTTCTTGTCCGCGCCAAGAAGCTGCGCCCACAGCATGAGGGGCCGCCACTGGGAAATCACCCCCTTGCCACTCAACTCTTGCGTGATGGCGGCGAACGAGTCGCCCTTGCGGATCTCGATTTCGGTTACCGTCGAGTGTCCCCGGTACGGCGTCCACAGATAGGCGCACAGATAGCCCGCGACGAACAAGGCTACCCACAGGAGAACACCCCCGGCAAGAAGAAAGGGTCTGGTCAAGGAGGGGCTCCGGCGGCGTCAGTTCTCGGTGACGTTCACCTTCATCCATCCTTCGATCTGCTTGAGAAAACCGGAGAACGGATCCTTTTTGGGCGAGTCCGCGAAGTAGGCCTTGTGCATGTAATCAAGCGCACCGGAGAAGTACTCGAACTTCTCCGAAAGCTCCTGGAACAGCAGGAAGCCGGTGCGATAGAGCGACAGATCCACCTCGGAAACCTTCATGTAGGAGCGGCTGCCTTCCCGGATATAGTAGTCCAGGTAACCGCCGCGCTCGACGTAGGAGCGAAACACCCCGCTCATGAACAAGGTGTAATCGCCAAGGTACTTGCGGAACCGCCGTTCCCGCATCAGCGTGTTCTCGCCAGCGAACGCAGGGGTCCCATCCGGCAGCACCGCATGCTCGTCCGCCAGCATCTCCACCACGCTCTCCAACCGGTGCTGCTTCCGGGAACGTACGCGGAACAGGCGGTCGCTGCGGGCGAACTCCGTCAGCACATCGGCGACGTAACCCGTCACCTCCGCGTCACGAATGCCCAGTTCGCCGAAACACTGCCGGGTCATGTTGAGGAAGAAACCCTGAAGGCGGTCTTTCGAAAGCATGTCTTGCATGGCATCACCCGTGGCCGGTTATGCCATCAGGAAACGGCAGGGATGTCAAACACCATTTGCGCCGGCGACATCACTGGCGCTGGTGATATACGTGCGTTTGTGTCGGCCGGTGGGGAAGGGTACTCATTGAGATGATCCGATCCACGCGGCAAGGACTATGGCCGAGGAGCCTGCGCCGCAGGAATTCGCTGTCCCCGGTTCGAAAGGGTTTCGACACAGCCTGGGAAATCGGACTCCGGGGTGTCGGGCTTCAGAACGACCCACTCGCCAGATTCCGGTTGCGGAGGACGATGTGGACCTGGAGAAGAGCCGTCGAGTGAAGGTACGCAAAGCGCTGACCATCGCCGGGTCGGACTCCGGCGCCGGTGCCGGCCTTCAAGCCGACCTCAAGACATTTGCCGCCCTGGGCGTTTACGGCACGTCCGTGGTCACGGCCATCACTGCCCAGAACACCACCGGGGTGACGCGGGTTCTCGAAACGCCGGCATCCGTGGTCGCCGCCCAGATCGATGCCGTCCTGGAGGACATCGGCGCCGACGCAGTCAAGACCGGCATGCTCGCCAACGCCCGGATCATCCGCGTGGTAGCCGGGAAGGTCCGCGAGCACCGTATTGAACGCCTGGTGGTGGACCCGGTCATGGTAGCCACCAGCGGCCACCGGCTGCTTCAGGAGAACGCCGTCCAAGCGCTGAAGACGCATCTCTTCCCGCTGGCGACCATCGTCACACCAAACCTTCCCGAAGCCCAGGCGCTGACCGGCACGGCCGGGACCAGCGTCAATGCCATCAGGGACATGGCCCGCCGCATGGTCGACATGGGCGCACGGAGCGTCGTGGTCAAGGGAGGTCATCGCCGTGGCGCCGCCGACGACGTCTTCCACGACGGGAAGGTATTCCGCGTGTTTTCCGCTCCGCGAGTACGAACGAAGCACACGCACGGCACCGGATGCACCTACTCCGCGGCGCTGGCCTGCGCTCTGGCCCAGGGCAAGCCCGTGGACGCCGCCGTGGCCGAGGCCAAGGAATTCATCACCCAGGCCATCAGCCACGCTTTTTCCATCGGTCGCGGGCACAGTCCGGTTCATCATTTTCACGAGTACTGGAGCGCGGCCGCACCGGCCGGCCCCGTTACCGGAACAGGTTGAGGAGCGGATCCGTCAGATAGGAATCGAAGGAATAGAGCCCCAGGGAGTAGGCGATGCGGCCGGGAGGCAGGGGGAACGACAGGGCTCGCTCCAGACCGCCCCAGAAGAACAGATAGACGACGAAGCCGTACAGGACGCTCGTCCGCCAGGTCTCGCGCGCCTGGAAGCGCAGGAAGATCGGTGGAATGACGAGCCCGCCCACCTTGAACCCCAGCAGCCACAGGCCCAGCGCGAAGAGCACGGCCCAGACGGATATCTCGAGGGTGCGCCGGCGCACGAGGGCCGGATCCATGGGAGGACCCTCATCCATCGCCGCCTGGCTCGTTTCCGCCGCGCTCGCGGGCACGGGCGGCCGCAGTCCGAGCCACAGACTGTAGGCCAGATGCATCACCGCCATCACCAGCACCGGATAACCGATGGCCAAGGGGAAGAACCGGGTGCGCGCCGGCCAGTCCTGGGCCTCCCACACCGCCCACGAGAGCAGCACCACCAGCAAGGCACCGATGGTGATGTCAGTCCGATTGCGCAACGATTTCCTCGTCGGGCTTGGCGCGCTTGGCCATCCAGTCCTGCAGTCCGGGAAGGAAGATCACCACCAGGGCAACCCCGAAGGTCACCATGACGATGGGTCGCGTCAGGAACCAGAGCCCGTAGATCTCGTACGAGATGAACAGGTTCCGCTCCACCAGCGACCCCAGCACCAGACCCAGCACCAGCGGCGGACGAGGCCAGCCGCGGTTCACCATGACCACGCCGGCAACGCCGAACACGAGCGTAGTGGTCATGGCGAAATAGGAATTGGTGTTGGCGAAGCCCGCCAGGAAAATGAGCATGAACAGGGCGGGAATCAGCAGCGACCCGCGAATCTGGGTGATCTTGGCCAACTGGTTCAGGAAAAGCAGGCACAGCGTCACCGTGATGATGTTGGAGATGACGATGAGCCAGACGAACGAGAAGGTCAGGGACAGATGCTCGGTGAGCATCTTCGGCCCGGGTTGCAACCCCTGGATGATGAAGGCGCCCAGCAGGATGGCGGTGGTGGCGCTGCCGGGCACGCCGAACGCCACGGTGGGAATCATGGCCGCGCCGATACCGGAGTTGTTGGCCGCGCCGGGCCCCAGCACCCCGCGGACATCTCCCTTGCCGAAGCCGCTGCGGTCCCGGGTGCTCTGGACCGCGTGGGCGTAGGACACCCACTGGGACAGGGCGGCACTCACTCCGGGCACAAGCCCGAAGAACGTGCCGATCATGCTGCAGCGGACGGTGATGCCGATGTGCGTGAAGGTGTCCTTGACACCCTGCCACACGCCGCCGAGCTTGCCCACCTTGGCCTCCGCGATGCTGGAACCCTTGACCCAAAGTTCCACGATCTCGGGCACCGCGAACAATCCCACGGCCGCGGCGATGAGCCCGACCCCTTCCCACAGGTTCACCAACCCGAACGTGTAGCGCTCGATGTTCTCCTGGTAATCCAGGCCGACGGTGGAGAGCACCAGTCCGAGCCCGCCGGCCAGCACTCCCTTGAGCTTGTTGTCGCCGCTCAACGCCGCGAGAAAACAGATACCCAGGATCGCCAGGGAGAAGAATTCCGGCGATTTGAAGGACAGTACCAGCGGGGTGACGATGGGGATGGCCGCGGCCAGGGAGAAGGCGCCCACGATGGCCCCCACGAGCGAACTCATGAGCGCCGCACCCAGGGCGCGGCCGGCCTCGCCTTTCTTGGCCATGGGGTGCCCGTCGATGATGGTGGCCGTGGACACCACCTCCCCGGGCACGCCGAACAGGATCGAGGTAATGTCGCCGGTGGTGCCGGTGACCGCGTACATCCCGAGCAGGAAGGCAAACGCCTGCACCGGGTCCATGGTGAAGATGAACGGCAGCATGAGAGCCACCGCCCCGGGGCTGCCGATGCCGGGCAGAATCCCGACGATGAAGCCCAGGAAGATGCCCACCAGCATCAGCAGGAACGTCGTCTGATTGAATACTTGGAGCAGACCCGTAACTAAGGCTTCGAGCATGGTGCTATGAGAGTGTCAGCCTACACCGTTCGTCCTGAGCGTAGCGAAGCGGCATCGAAGACCAACAGGCTCCTGCAGACTCCCAACGGGACCGGCTGGTGCAACCGTCTTCCGGTTGGAGACTGAACTCGGAGGATCGGGAAACCGGCCCGCGTCCGCCAGCGGCAAACGCGAACCGGACCCCGGTTCCGCACACGATCCATCGGCCGGCGCACGCCGCCGGACTCAGCCCTTCGCGATGAGCGCCTTGATCCGGTCCATCACGGACTTGGGAGTGCCGAGCAAGTCGTTGACGACATCGGCCACGTTGTCGCCGCGCCTTGGCTGCAGATTCCGATTCTGCTTCTTCGCCAAGGCCTGGACCTGCGGGTCGCTGTACGCCTTGGCAAAGGCGTCGCGCATGGCCTCGACGCGGTCCGCCGGCACTCCGGGCGGAAGCGTGTGGACAATGCTGATCTGGTTGGTGGCGTTCATCGCCCTCAGCATGGCCAACTCTTCCGCGCTCTTGCCAAGTTCCTTGGCCAGCGCCTCAGCCGCGGGCACGCCCTTCAGCAGGGGATGGTCGGCCTTCTCCTCACCGGCGATGATGAGCACCCGGCAGCATTTCGCCTCACCCTCGAACATGGCGATCTCGGTGCTCTGCATCGTCTGAAAGGTCGTGCAGAAGCCGTTCACCTCGCCGTTCTTCACCGCCAGGCGCTGCGCGCCGCCGCTGGGAAATCCCGTGACGGCCTTGAAGTTGCTGCCGAAAACCGCGTTTAAGATGATCGGCTCCAGGTGGGACAAGCCGCCCTTGTCGAAGCTCGACATGATGAGCTGTTTCTTGGTATTCACCGCATCCGCCCACGTCTTCACGCCCGCATCCGCCCGCACCGCGCACGCGGAGTTGGCCCGGAAGGCGCTCGCGACCCAATTGAAATCCTTGCCGTCGAACCGGATCCCCTTCACGCCGCGAGCCTGCTTCAACACGAGACTGCTGCTGACGCCCGCGATCACGGTGCCGTCCCTGCGCTCGTTGTTGAACACCGTATTGGCCGCCAGCATGCTGCCGCCGCCCGGCTTGTTCTGGACCACGATCCGCGGACTTCCCGGAATGTACTTGTGCAGCACCGGCGCGATCAGCCGGGTGGTCAGGTCGGTGGTGCCTCCGGGACCATAGCCCACGACGATACGAATGGTCTTGCCCTTGTAGAAATCCGCCACCGAGTCGGCCCATGCCGGGCCCGCCAGCAGCATCAGCCCTGCCATCAGAACGAGAATTCTCCGAACCATGAGTTGCCTCCTCTTGGGTTAGATGGGGCGATTAACCGACTTTACGGCGCGCATGTCAAGGATGGATTGGCTCGAGGTGCCTCGGCCGGGTCAGCCCCTCCCGTCAATCCGGCGGAGGCGTGCCTGCGGCTTCGCTCAGGGGCGGGAAGCCAGAGCGGATCAGGGGCGGCCCCTCACGACACGCCCTCCTGCGCCCGCAGCAGGTCCAGCGCCTGCTCCACCAGCCGTTGCCGCAGCCGCCGCTCTTCATCCGCCTCCAGAGACGGGTCGCCGAACACGTGGGGAATGGCCCGTCCCGACATGATCCGCTTGGCGCCGGTGTTCTCCGACACCGAGACGAGATTGGTCACATGCACCGTCGGGATGCCGCTTCGTTCCAGTTCCTTGGCCATCGCTGCGCCGCAGCGAGTGCAGGTGCCTCACGCGGAGGTAAGGAGGACGCCGTCGACACGGTCCTCCTCCAGCGATGCGGCGATGTCCCGCGCCATATCCGCGGCGGTCTCGACAGGAGTGCCGTTGCCCGTGGTGGAATAGAAGCGCTCGTGCAGCGCGCCCACCGAGCCCGCGCGCACCGCCTGGCGCAGCGCGTCCAAAGGAATCAGCCGGTTGGGATCCTCGTTCACCATGGCGGTGAAGAACCCGCCGTGCACCGATTCGAATTCCTCCCCGGTGAGGCGTTCCCGTTCCGTCATGTCGTAAGCGCCAAAGTGCGTGGACAGGTACGATTTGATGCCATCGGGGTTGCCACGGGGGACCAGGCCGCCGGTGGTGACCAGCGCGATCTTGGCGTGGCCGAGGTCGCGGATGCCCGGCGCCGGCGCCACCTCCTGGAATGCCGGCAGCGGGATCTCCGTCTCCATCGGTCCGCCCGCGACCTTGGCCAGCAGCAGGTCCACGGCCCGCTCCGCCGCGCGCTTGGACACCCGCGTGTTCCAGCGGCCGCCGCGGGGGATCAGGCTCTCGTCGCTGCCTGGAGCCACGATTTCGCCAGCGAGCATCTTCACGATCACGGCCGCGGCAGCCTCGATGGCGGCGCGCATGTCGCCCGACGACTCCCCGGTCCCGACCACCGGGACCTCGCTCCGGATCGTGTCCGCCCCCGGGTTGGACGGCGACATGGCGGTCAGCACCGGTAATCCCAACTCGGCGCCCACCGCCCGGCACATCCCCGCGCACGCCAGCCCGTAGCGCCCCGAGCCGAAGGCCGGCCCCGCGAACAGGAGGTCCGGCTCGGCCGCCTTCACGAGTTCCAGCAGCCGGGCCGTAGCCGCCTCCTCGTTCTCGGAGAAGTGGTCGTCGCCGCAGTAAACCGTGGCGACGATGCCGCCGCCCTCTCCCAGCAGGTTCTGCAGCAGCCTGCCCGGCCCCACCGCGCCCTTCAGCGCGCCGGGCGGGGAACCCGCGACTTCCTCCCCGCCGACACCGGCAAAGAACTGGTTCACGTAGTGGACGATTCGTTTCATCTTGCTCCTCCCTACCCCGGCCGGGCCGTCAGCGTCGAGCCGCCGATGGGATCGATGGCGCCGATGATGTTCTGGACCGGGATCTCCACTGTCCCGGCCACGTCCCCGTGGATGGCGCCGAGAAAGGCGTCGCCGCCGATGACACATTCCATGGACTCTTCGAGGCGGACCTTCTCGGGACAGTTGCCCACGCTCACCATGGCGTCCGCCTGGGGCGCCACGTCCACCAACGCCGGACCGTCGCCGCCGGACTCCTCCTTGGCCACCAACACCGTGCGCAGGCCCACTTCCTCGCAGGCCCGGCAGGCCAGCATCAGGTCCACGTCCGCCTGGCCGCCGCCGTCCTTGGTGATGACCACCGCCTCGGCCGCCACCACGTGTCTGAGCAGGCGCGCCGCGTGCCACGCCGTGGCCGCCTTCTCGTCGTAGGTGGCGTGGTGGTTGGCGATGACCATGCCCGCGAACACGAGGTCGCGGTTGTGGCGGCGGTGGAGCTCCCGGATCATCGGGTGGTTCAGGATGTCGTGGGTGGCGTTCTTGGTGGGCTTGGTATAGCCGTCGTTCACCAGCGCCCCGTCCAGCAGCTCGTTGGGATGCACCACGCTGGGTACCATGTCCTTGGTGCTCACGCCGTAGAAGAGCTTCTGGCGGCCGATGCCGTGGGAGTACGAAAAGCTCAGGTAGCCGATACGCGGCAGGTCCGCCGACGCATTGCGTCCAAGTTCCAGGGAGAACCTTTCGTTGCGGGCCGGCTCCACCCCTCGCGTGGTCTGGGCCAGGAGGACGGCCGTGCGAAGCCCGGCGCGCATGAGCGCGAGGCCGAACTCGCCCGGGTCGGATCCGTCCCGCGCCTTGGGCAGCACCACCAGCCCGGGCATTTGGCCGAACCGGCTGAGCTCGCTGCCGGGGCCGCACATGTCGATGATGGCCTCCTCGGACCGGGGCAGGGAACCGGACGTCACCACGGCCACGCCGTCCAGCGCGTGGGTGCGGCCGAGGCCGCACTGGTACAACGGTCCGAGGCTGCCGGGGAACGCGCCGCCGCGTTCCGGGTCCTTCCAGCGCGGCTCGACGATGTCCACCACGTGGAGCACCCGGGTGCGCTCGCCAGGCCGGACGATGCTCAGCTCGACGTCATCAATGAGCGGTTCCGCCAGCAGTTCGGCGCGCAGCGCCTCGCGGTTGACAATGAGTTCGCCTTCTCGATATTCGGTCTTGGCGCCCCAGGAAAGGGACCGGACAGGGTAATGGGCCAGCTCGAAATCCACGCGACCTCCTCAGCCGGAATCGGCTCGTCCGATGAAGGCAAACCCCTGTCTACCAAACCCGGCCGGGCAGTGCGAGCACCGAAACCGCCCTCCTGCCCGTCACCATGGGCCCCGGGTCAAAGCCCGGGGCAAGCTTGACCCGGGGTCCAGCGAGCAGTGACCGGGACTTGAGGTGCCGAAATTGACCGATCCTGCAACAGACACGCCCGACGAGGCCCCGCTGGAACCCAACCTCCCCATCTGCGACCCGCACCACCACCTGTGGCGGCGCCCCAACAACCCGTACCTGCTCGACGATTTCCTGCGCGACGCCTCGGCCGGCCATCGCATCGTCTCCAGTGTGGCGGTGGAGTGCGGGGCGATGTACCGCGAAGAAGGGCCGGCGGAGTTGCAGCCGGTGGGCGAGACGGAGTTCCTGGAGGGCATCGCATCCGAGAGCTCGCCCACGGGTACGCCCGCAACCGTGGCGGCCGCTATCGTAGCCTACGCCGACCTGACCCTTGGCGACGCCGTGGCCGCCGTCCTGGAAGCGCACCTGGAGGCCAGCCCCACCCGGCTGCGCGGCATCCGCTATTCCACCATGTGGGACGCCTCGGACTCGTTCCGGAGCGTGGCGCGGTCGGGCCTGCTCAGGGACCCCGAGGTCCGCAAGGGCTTCGCGCGCCTGCAGCGCCTGGGGCTGAGCTTCGACGCCTGGCTCTATCACCCGCAGCTTCCGGAGTTGGTGGAGCTGGCCCGGGATTTCCCGGACGTGCCCATCATCCTCGACCACATCGGCGGGCCTCTGGGGCTGGGCCCCTACAAGGGACGGCGCGACGAGGTGTTCCGGGCCTGGAGCGCGGACATCGCGGCGCTATCGTCGTGCCCCAACGTGGCGCTTAAGCTGGGCGGTGTCGGTTCCCTCCGCTCCGGCTACGACTGGCATATGCGCGAGCCCGAGCCCGGTTCCGCCGAATTGGCCGAGGCCATGCGGCCCTACTTCGAGCACTGCATCGAGAAGTTCGGCGCCGGCCGCTGCATGTTCGAAAGCAACTTCCCGGTGGACCGGGTGTCCTACTCCTACGTACCCATCTGGAACGCATTCAAGATCATGTCACGGGGATACTCCGACGCGGAACGAACAGCGCTGTTCCACGACACCGCCGCGCGGGTCTACCGGCTCGACCGCGGCACAGTCTGAGCCAGTGGGATTGGCGCGGAGGCATCGAATCCCGTCACTGACAGGGAAGTGCTACCAAGCTCCGTACCGTCATTCCCGCGAGAGCTTGCCCTCGATCGGGGTCGAGGGCAAGCTTTCGCGGGAATGACGGAAGAGAAATGAGACTGACGGAGGAGAGAGGCGACTCCTTCACGACTCCACACAGAGGAGACATAACCGATGGCCGACGACAAGGTTCTCTACGAAGTAAAGGACCAGACCGCCTGGATCACCCTGAACCGCCCGGAGGCGCTGAACGCCATCAACGAGGAGATGCGGCAGCTCATCATCGAATACTGCGCCCGGGCGGAAGCGGACCGGAACGTCCAGGTGGTGCTCTTCCGGGGCGCCGGCGAGAAGGCCTTCACGGTGGGCGGCGACATCAAGGAGCGGGCCAGCCGCAACGCCGAGGCGGCAGAGGCAGCCGCGTCTCCGCTGGAAGCGCGGCAGGCCAGGCAGGCGCCGGGGGTCCATTCGCCCATCGACGCCGTGGCCTTGGTGCAGAAGCCTGCCATCGCGCTGCTGCACGGCTACGCGGTCGGGGCCGGCTTGTTGATCGCCATGGCCTGCGACATCCGCATCGCCGCGGAGAACGCCCGCATGGGGGTGACCGAGGTCCGGCTCGGCTTCATGCCGGCATCGGGCGGGACGCAGCGGCTGGCCCGCCTCGTGGGCTCGGCCAAGGCTATGGAGATGTGTCTTTCCGGGTCGCTCGTGGACGCTCAGGAAGCTTACCGCATCGGACTCGTCAACAAGCTGGTGCCGGTGGATGAGTTGACGGGCGCCGGCGAGGAGATGGCGGCATCCTTCGCCAAGGGCGCTCCCCTGGCCCTGCGGTACATCAAGGAGTCGGTCCACAAGGGCCAGGGCCTGCCGCTGGAGCAGGCGCTGCGCCTGGAGTCCGACCTCGCCACCCTCGTGCTCACCACCGACGACAGCAAGGAAGGGCCGCGGGCCTTCGTGGCGAAGCGGCCGCCGGTGTGGAAGGGCCGCTGATGGGTGCTGCCTCAGTCTGTTTTTGACATTCAGATTCGCCTCGTCATCTGGCCTCAGATCGTGCCGCACACGGAGGAGAATGGAACAGTGGGGAAGCTGAACTTTCATACCAAACCTGCGGGGAAGGACTGATCCAGACTGGCTTTCGACACAATAAAAACAAGGGCTTGCAACCCACCCATTGACTTCAAAAGAATACCCCGAGTACTAAGGGGCAGGTGGCATCCGCCGAGTATGGCGAGCTACGTCCTGTATCGTCGGAGGTACGTACCAGCGTATGGAGGTTGCCATGGTCAAGTTCGAAGGTCCTACCCGCTCCAGAATTCAGGAAACAGTAGACGCCAATTACGAAGCCTTCAACAAACGGCTCCCTGAGCTCCTCAAGACCAATCCTGGCCAATTTGCTCTTCTACGAGACGAGGAGATCATTGAGTTCTTCTCCAGCGCAAGAGAAGCCGCACAGCATGGTGAACGCACCTTTGGCGACGGCCTGTTTTCCGTCCAGGAAGTAACCGGTGAGGCGGTAGATCTTGGATGGTTCTCGCATGTCGTCCCTTAGGGGGAGCTTCGATCCGCTCACCGGTATCATCGTAGGGATCGGGATAGCCAAGCCCAATTCCTTCCTATCTCGACAGACGGGACCTGTTCCCAATATCGTCAGGGTCAAGGCTCTGTTGGACACAGGTGCTTCCAGAACCAGCATCAAGGCAACGATTGCGGAGCGCGTGGGTTTGCCTATCCGGGGAAAATGGCCAACCCAATCCATCCATGGGACTCAACCTACGAATTGGTATGACGGTGACGTCGTGTTGTACTTCGAGCAACCCCACGGTCAGAGTTACCTTGCCTCGGAAATCCGCCTTGTCGAACTGGCGACAACCTCCGCTGTTGACGCGCTGCTTGGACGAGACGTGCTGTGCAAATGCGATTTTGAAATGACCAAGGCTCACGAGTTTGTCCTCAGCATCTGAACAGCATGGGGCGGTCCTTTTTCCTGCACCCGCCACAGGAGCATTGGGCCAAGTGGGAGCGACCGCCGCGGCTTGCCTGCGGAGAGACCAAACCGAGACCGTCCCCATTGATTCATTCCCGGACTTCGGATAGACGACACGGATATCAGTCCGGCGACCGGCCTGTGTCAATGCAATCCCACTGGGGGAGGGAACCGAAATGCTCAGAATCGACGCAGACGCTCACGTCCTCGAGACCGAGGAAACCTGGGCATTCATGGACGGCGCCGACCGGAAGTTCCGGCCCGAGGTCGTCGGCTCCACCAACGGCTCGGGCTCCGGGGACGAGTACTGGCTGGTGGACGGAACCCTGCGGCTCAAGACCCGCAACGTGGGCAAGGACACGCCGCTGGAGTCCCGCGAACTGCGCGACGTGGCCGCGCGGCTCAGGCACATGGACGATCTCAGGGTGGACGTCCAGGTGATCTTTCCCACCATCTTCATAATCCCGCTCACGCCCCGGCCGGAGATCGAGCTGGCGTTGTGCCGCAGCTACAACCGCTGGATGGGCGAGTGCTGGAAACAGTCGGACAACCGCTTGCGCTGGGTGGCCATGGCGCCGCTTCTCAGCCCGGAACAGGTATACGAGGAAGCCCGGCTGGCCAAGGAGAACGGCGCGGTGGGCATCTACATGCGCGGCTCGGAGGGCGACCGTCTGCTGAACGATCCCTTTTTCTATCCAGTGTACGACGCCGGCGGCCGGCTGGACATGCCGGTGTGCATCCACGCATCCAACGGCAGTTCCGTCCTGTTCGACTACTACAAGTACGAGCCCGTGGCCTTCTCGAAGTTCAAGCTGGTGGTGGTGGGGGCGTTCCACACCATCGTCGCGGGTGGAATCCCCGAACGATTCCCGCAACTCAAGATGGCGTTCCTGGAGGTCAGCTCACAGTGGCTGCCCTACGCCCTGACCGACCTGTTCAAGCGTCCCTACGTAAAGGAGCAGGGGTGCCACCGGAACGAATTGCTGGCAAGGAACCGGATATGGGTCGGCTGCGAGACCACCGACGACCTTCCCTACGTCATCGACAACGCCGGCGAGGACCACTTGGTGGTGGGCACCGACTACGGCCACGCCGACAGCGCCACCGAGCTTCTGGCCATCGACGGCGTCGCCAACGACCCGAGGCTCAGCCCGGAGGTCAAAGCCAAGATCTGCGGCGGGAACGCGCGGGCACTGTACAACCTGTGAGGGTTGACGAGAAAGCGTTCTCCCATCTCGAGCATTGGCGATAACGGATTTTCGCTTTCGCCAATTCCTGCGGCGCAAGCTCCTCGCATCCCGTCATCCCTCAAGGTAACCCATCGCGCCGAACCCCATACCCATCAGCGCCGCGACGGCCAGGGTTCTCATGAGGGACTGGTGCCGCCAGAGGAGCATGATCGCGCTCACGGCGCCCACCGCCACAACCCGCCAGTCCAGGGAATACCAGTCCGGCACCAGGAGCTTGACCGGGCCGCTCTGGTGCGACGACAGCTCAGCGAACAGGACATGCAGGCTGAACCAAATGGAAAGGTTGAGCATGACGCCCACCACCGCCGCGGTGATGGCCTCCAGGGCGCCCTTGAGCCGGGGCTGGGCCGTGAGCTGCTCGATGTAGGGCGCGCCGGCGAATATCCACAGAAAACAGGGCGCGAACGTCACCCATAGCGTGACCAGGGCTCCGGCGATTCCCATGCTCAACCCGCCGGCCCGGTATGCCGCGATGTAACCGACGAACTCCGTCACCAGGATCAGCGGCCCCGGGGTGGTTTCCGCCAACCCCAGACCGTCCATCATCTCACCGGCCGTCAACCAGCCCTTATGGGTCACCACGTCCTGCGCCAGGTAGGCCAGCACGGCGTAGGCGCCGCCGAAGGTGACCACCGCGAGACGGGAGAAGAAGTTGCCGATCTGGACCAGGATATCGTAGCCGCCCAAGGCCATCAGTAGCAGCACCGGCGTCCACCAGACAGCCATCCAAAAAGCCACCGTCCGCGCCGTGCCGGACACCGATCCGCCACCCCGTCCGGCCGCGGTCTCTGTGGTGCCCTGGCCGCCCAGCAGGAGAAATCCGACCAGGGCGGCTATCAAGATAATGACGGGGAACGGGACCGACAGAAAGAAGATTCCGACGAAGGCCAAGCCCGCGACGATCCAGTGCACGGCCGAATGCAGTGCTCGGTTCGCCACCCTCAGCAAGGCCTCGATCACGATGACCAGGACCGCGCCCTTGATCCCCAGGAACAGCGCGGCCACCAGCGGCAGATCGCCCCCGACCGCGTAGAGCATCGCCAACCCGAGCACCACCAGGGCGCCCGGAACCACGAACAGGAGGCCTGCCACCAACCCGCCGGGCACGCCCCGAAGCTGCCACCCCGAGTAGGTGGCGAGTTGCATGGCCTCGGGGCCGGGCAGCAGCATGCAGAAGCTGAGCGCGCCCAGGAACCTGGGCTCGTCGAGCCACCCTTCCTCTTCCACCAGGACCCGGTGCATGAGCGCGATCTGCGCCGCCGGGCCGCCAAAGGAAAGGATCCCGATGCGCCAGAATACGGCGAATAGCCGGCGCCAAGTGACGGCCGATTCCCGGTGCGTGTCGTCACCGGGGCATACGACGCCCGCCAGTTCTCGCTTTGCCTCGGTGTCCAGAGGGTGGGCTACTCCGCCGCCTCGAGCTTGTCCTGCGTCCTCAACTCAAAGTCCGACGCGTCGTGGCGCTCGCGGAGCTGCTGATCGAGCGGGCCGGAGGACTTGTTGACGATCCGTCCGCGCTTCACCGCCTCGCGCGCCGCGACTTCGTCGAACCAGCGCAGGACGTGGGTGTAGGTCTGGATGTCCAGAAACTCGGCGGCGCCGTAGAGGCTGCCGGTGGTGAGGATGCCGTACCAGGGCCAGATGGCCATGTCGGCGATGGTGTAGACGTCGCCCGCGGCGTAGCGGTTGTCGGCCAGGCGCTTGTCCAGGACGTCGAGCTGGCGCTTCACCTCCATGGTGAAACGATCGATGGGATACTCCATCTTGGAGGGGGCGTAGGCGTAGAAGTGGCCGAAGCCGCCGCCGAGATAGGGGGCGGAGCCCATCTGCCAGAACAGCCATGACAGGCACTCGGCACGCTCCGACGGGTCCCCCGGGACGAAGGCGCCGAACTTGTCGGCCAGGTAGAGAAGGATCGAACCCGACTCGAACACCCGTGTGGGCGCGGGCATGGAGTAGTCCACCAGCGCCGGGATCTTGGAGTTGGGATTGATGGCCACGAACCCGGAGCCGAACTGGTCGCCCTCGCGGATGTTGATGAGCCAGGCATCGTACTCCGCGCCGCCGTGCCCGGCCGCCAGCAGCTCCTCCAGCATGATGGTCACCTTCACCCCGTTGGGGGTGCCCAGCGAGTAGATCTGCAACGGGTGCTTGCCGCGTGGCAGCTCCTTCTCATGGGTCGCGCCGGAAACAGGCCGGTTGATGTTGGCGAACCGGCCGCCGTTCTCGCGTTCCCAGGTCCAGACTTTGGGAGGGACGTACTCAGGGGTATCGGTCATGGCATTGTCCTCTTTGTCACCCAGTGATCACCCGATCCTTCGGCGAAGGCGCATGAAACCAGCCCGTGTGGATCATCGCGCCTTGAGCCGCCGATACCATCCCACGAAGTCCGTCACAGCCGCGGGGATGTCGTACTCGGCGTCGAAGCCCAACTCGGTCCGGGCGCGGGTGATGTCCAGGAAGACCGAGGAGGTCTGCGAAGTGGCGGCGCTCTGGTCGATGCCGAGCCGGGCGCCGGGGACCACCTGCTTGAAGATGTCGATAAGCTCCTGGTTGTCGTAGGGCTTACCGACGCTCAGGTTGAAGACGCGGCTCTTGACGCCTTCAGTCTCAAGGGCCAGGACCACGCCCCGGGCGGCGTCCTTGGAGTAGAGCCACTCCATGGTGCCGGGCGGTATGGTGTGTTCGACGCCGTCCACGGACTTCTCCACCAAGGTGCGGAACATGGCGCTGGGGCGGCCGCCGCCGCCGGGTATCCAGGGGCCGCACACGTTCGGGAAACGCACGGCGCGGAAGTCCACGCCGTGGGAGCGGGCGTAGTTGTAGCCCAGGTTCTCGCCCGCCCACTTGGTGGCGGAGTAGAAGGAGTTGGGCCGCGGCAGCGCTTCCTCCTTGCTGCGGTCGCCGTTGTCCTCGCCGCCGGCTACGCCCCGGGCCACCGCGGCGGTGCTGATCATCACCACCCGCTCGGCGCCGTGGAGCCGCGCCGCCTCCAGCACGTTGGCCGTGCCCATGATATTCACCTGAATGGCGCCGTAGGGGTTCTCCTGGGCGCCGGTGCCGAGGTTGGGATATGCGGCGGTGTGCACGATGCGGGTGACGCTGTGCTCGTTGATGACCTTGCCGAGGTCGAAGGGATTCAGCAGGTCGCCGCGAAACAACGACACGCTGCCCACGTCCACCACGTCGGCCAGCGCCGTCAGGTTGGGTGCGATATCGAACAGCACCGGCTTCTCGCCCTGCTGCACGAGGATGCGCGCGATCTGAGAGCCCACCAGTCCGGCGCCGGTGATCAGGGTCGTCATGGGTTGCCTCCGGGGATGGATTCCGCGGTGGAGCCTCGCGCCACCGCACCGAGGGTTTCATAACACAACGCGCGCCTGGAATGCATTGGCGCAAGATAGGACGCGGGACACCGTTCGCGCCTCGGGATCCCCGGTCAGGTCCGGGAGGGGTGGTGGAGCCGGGATCACGCGGTGGTGAACCTGAGACAGGTGATGGGCCGGAGACTCCGTGGCAGGCTCGGAATCGCGGCGGCGGGCGCGGCAGGGCGCGCTGGTCGAGGGTCGTGTCCTGTGGTGGACAAGACGGCCCGAAAAGGCATAAGAAGAACCTGAAAAACAATAGAACGAGGAGGATCGAACCTTGAGCGTAAGCATGCCGACCGACACAAACACAGACCTGGACCTGGCCAGCGAAATCATCGTTTCCGCGGACTCCCACATCATGGAGCCCACGGACCTGTGGGTGAACAATCTGCCGGAGAGCTTCAAGGGGCGCTATCCCGAGTTCCCGCCGCGCAACGCCATCGGCGAGAAGCCGGGCGGCCACGATCCCAAGGCGCGGGTCGAGGAGATGGCAGTGGACGGAGTATCCGCCGAGGTGCTGTACCCGACCCTGGGCCTCCGCCTGTTCGCCCTGGAGGACGCGGAGCTTCAGGAAGCCTGCTTCGAGCTCGCAAACGACTGGCTCATCGACTACTGCAAGGTGCACCCCCACAAGCTCGTGGGCGTGCCGTCGATCTCGCTCTACAACATCGACAATGCCATCAAGGAACTGGAGCGCTGCAAGAAGGCCGGGCTCGTGGGCTGCCTCATCTGGCAGGTGCCGCCGGATCACCTTCCCTTCACCAGTGACCACTACAACCCGTTCTGGGAGGCCGCGCAGGACCTCAAGATGCCCGTCAACCTGCACATCCTGACGGGGTTCAACTACAGCCGGTACGACAGGGAAGGCCTGGACGTCTACCGCATGACCGTCAACCAGAAGCTGGCGGACGCCGCCAACACCCTGTTCGAGCTGGTCTTCGGCGGCCCCATGTCCAACTATCCGGACCTCAAGTTCGTGTACGTGGAGAACGAGATCTCATGGATCCCGTTCTACCTCCACGAGTGGGACAAGTACTTCAAGCGCCACGCCACCAAGGCGCCGCTGCCGCACATGAAGAAGCTTCCCAGCGAGTACTGCAACGAGCAGTTCTACGCCACCTTCTTCAGCGACCCCACCGGCGGCCGGCTGCTGGACTGGTGGGGCAGCGAGACCTGCATGTGGTCCAACGACTACCCGCACGCGGCGTCCACCTGGCCGCATTCGCGCCAAGTCATCACCGACGAGCTGGGGCACCTGCCTGCGGACATCTTCCGCAAGGTGGTGCGCGAGAACGTGCTGAAGCTCTACGACCTCAAGCTGGAGGGCGTCAACGCCTGAGGGAACAGGCGCAGGACCCGCGCGTGCGGGCCATCCTCATTGACGGAAAGAACACGAAACGTTCGGAAAGGAGTTCACCATGGAAGCAGTCGCCGAGAAGCAGGAAGTCGAGGAAAGGCCCAGGGCTTACAGGTATTCGCTCAAGACCCCCTACATGCAACAGGGCCGGGTCACGCAGCTCGTGGCCAAGACCGACAACATGTGGATCCACACCAAGATCAATTCCGAGGGGGGCGAGAACGCGGTCCACTGCCACCTGGACGAGGACCATTCGTTCGTGGTGCTGGAAGGCCAGATGTCGGTGTTCGACGAGAAGGGCAACGAACTGACCATCGACAAGTACCAGGGCGTGATGATCCCCAAGGGCGCGTACTACCGCTATCTCAATACCGGCGACGACAACCTCGTGGTCCTGCGCATCGGCTGCGGCATCGACGCCAAGCCCCAGCGCGGTGACGACGCGCGCCTCCGCCCGGACGGCAAGCCGCTGCCCTCCGATTCCGTCGAGAACAAGACCCTGACGCCCATCGAGATGCCCGGCAAGTTCTTTGCCGAGTCCGCGGGGTAGGAGTCCACGCCGAGGGACGCCGCGGATGCAGGGGCGGGTGTCGAACCCGCCTGAGTCCGCACCGCGCTGCCCGTCGATACAGGCCCCGGACACAGACCCGTCCCGAGTCCTGGACCCTTTCACCAACCGGCTTCGGGGACCCGTTCACGCGGGAATCCCCGAAGCGTCGGCGTCTTCCTCGCGTGTTGCCCGCCACTGCTCGTCCTGAACCCTTCGACAAGCCTGTCCTGGGCTTCGCAAAGCGAAGTCGAAGGAAGCCTTGCCGAAAACAAGTCCTCCGCGCATGAGTCAACGTATTCTCGAAATGCGACACCATGTCGCGGTCCGGGACGCTGGTGGATAGTACGACCCATCATGCTGCACCACACCGGCCAGATCCTCTACAACATCCTGCTGCCGCTGCTGCTCATGGTGGGCTTCGGCACGCTGCTGCAGCGCTACCAGTCGTTGAGCCTGGAGACCCTCGCCCGCATCAGCATGTACCTGCTGGTGCCGTCGTTCCTGCTGGTGAAGATCTACGACAGCGACATCCCCTGGGGCCAGATCGGGCTCATCGCCCTGGTGTTCCTGATCGTCCTGGGAGTCCTGGGGGTACTGCTGTTCACCAGTAGCCGCGCCATCGGCGCGCCCAACAAGACCATTGCCGCCGTCATCCTCGGCAGCATCGTTTTCAACGCCGGCAACTTCGGCATCCCGGTGGCCCACCTGCTCTACGTCGAGGGCGGCACGCTGTTCGCGGGCCAGCCCAACACCGAGGCCGGGCTGCACGTGCAGGCGCTGGTCGTCATGCTCAGCAACCTGCTGGTCTGGATCCTGGGCTACGCGGTGCTGGCGGTGGCCAAGGGCGGCCACGCGCGGGAGGCGCTGGGAATCCTCAAGCTTCCCATACCCTATGCGCTGGTGAGCTCGTTCGTGCTGCGGGAGATCCGTCTGCGATCTTTCAACGGCGTGGACTTCCTGCCGGTGTGGGCGTCCTTCCCGCTGCGCTCGCTGTCCGGGGCGCTGGTGCCCATGATGCTCGTGGCCCTGGGCGCCCAGCTTGCCAAGGGCGCCCGCTGGCGCCGGTGGCGGGAGGTCGTGCCCGTCGCGTTCGTCAAGCTTCTGGCCTTGCCCGCGCTCATCGGCGCCGCGGCCTACGCCTTGGGCCTCTGGCCCTGGCCCGGCGCCCACCTCATCATCGGCGCCGCCGCCCCCACCGCCGTCAACACCCTCATCCTCACCATCGAGCTCGACGGCGACGCCGAGCTCACCGGCGACGTGGTGTTCTGGACCACGATCTTCTCCGGCGTCACCGTGGCCGGAGTCATCGCCGTGGTGACGGCGCTGGGGGCGGCTTGATGCATTCGTGACGGCGGTGGTACTTTCGCGCCTGAACCCGTGGTTCAAGTGGAGGGCGCCGAACCCGTCACTACCATCATTGATATGAAACATCCCTCAACAATCACGGCGACCAAGGCTGGGAGGAACGCATGAAACTGGCAGACCAGGTTGCAGTCATCGTCGGCGGCGCCCGCGGCATCGGCGAGGCCATCGCCCACACCTTCGCGGGTGAGGGCGCAAAGATCGTTCTGGTGGATCTCGAGAAGATGGAGCCGGAGCTCGACGGGGTCGTCCAAGCCATCGGACAGAAGGGCGGCGAGGCCGTAGCCATGACGGCCGATGCCACGGACGCGGCGCAGATGGACGGGATGGTGGCCGACGTGGTGAGCCGCTTGGGCCGGCTGGACATCCTTGTCAACAGCGTCGGCTTCCGCGGGCCCATGGTCGAGGTGCACGAGATCACCGAGGACGAGTGGGATCAGGTCCTCAACGTCAACCTCAAGGCGATCTTCCTCTGCTGCAAGGCGGCGCTGCCGGTGATGATCGAGCAGAAGCGCGGCAGCATCGTCAGCATCTCCGGCACTGCCGGACGCGAGGGCATGGCCCTGCGCGGCTCCCTGTGCGCTGCCAAGTGGGGCCTTCTGGGCCTCACCCAGACCATCGCCAAGGAGGCCGGGCCCTCGGGCGTGCGCGCCAACGTCATCTGCCCCGGCGGCATGGACGAAGCCGACCTGCGGGAAATGTACCACGACCGCGCCAAGGGCCTCGGCGTCTCCTTCGAGGAGTTGTGGGAGGGCGTCCTGGCCCACACCCCGCTACGGAAGCACGCACTGCACGAAGAGGTGGCGAATGCCGCCCTCTTCCTGGCGTCGAGCGATTCCTCACACACGACCGGCGAGGCGTTGAACGTTTCCGGCGGGCGGTTGATGTCCTGAGTGGGGAGTGCAGGTAAAGCGGTCGTCGAGAACAATACGTTGAACCACCGAAGGAAATCTGCGAGACTCGACCCAACAGACACTGGCATCAGTTTTGCATTTACATCCATATGTGTGGATTCATTCCAAACGGACTAGAACGGTAGAGCCGCCGAGTCTATTAGGGTTGGGAAGGGCCACGGGGGCACCTCATAGACCGAGTAACTTATTGAAAACACATCGAAAACTGTCTTCCGTAGGCGACGAGTGGGTATCGTATCCAGAAGAGGGCGTGTACCTAGACTACGCCGCGACGACCCCTGTTGCACCGGAAGTCGCGAACACGATGGTCAAGTTTCTGACAGCCGACGGCGTCTTCGGGAACCCGCATTCCGTCACCCACCGCTTTGGGCATGCAGCTTCAGAGGCTATTGAGGATGCCCGCGGGCATGTCTCGCGGTTGATCGGCGCAGATGCCGATGAAATCTTCTGGACCTCCGGTGCGACAGAGGCGATCAATTTGGCCATCAAGGGAGTAATGCTATCGCCTAGCGTACGCGGTCGACATCTCCTCGTCTCCTCACTAGAGCATAAGGCAGTACTCGATACCGCAGACTGGCTCTCTGGCCAGGGCGTGGCGGTGACCTACCTCACACCTGACGCCGATGGCATGATCACGCCCGATGTCGTCCGCGCGGATCTTCGACCGGACACCGCGCTAGTCTCTCTTATGCACGTAAACAATGAGGTTGGGACTGTTACTGATATCCCGAGCATAGCGCGCGTGGTAAGGAAAAACGGCACACTGTTTCATGTCGACGCCGTACAGAGCGCCGCACGACTCCCGATCGATGTCTCGCTCATGGGAGTAGACCTCCTGTCATTGAGTGGCCACAAGATATATGGCCCGAAAGGTGTCGGTGCTCTATTTGTGCGCCGCTCCGTCCGGCCCTTGCTCGTGCCCCAGACCCACGGGGGCGGACAGGAAGGCGGGCTGCGGGCTGGGACGCTGGCGACCCATCAGGTCGTTGGTCTAGGAGCCGCGGCGCGGCTCATCAATGACTGTCAGAGTAGCGATGCGGAGCGGGTAGCAGCCATCGACCGACGCCTCCTTGGCTGGTTGGACGGGATTGAGGCGGCGGTCATCAACGGCAACCTTACCGCGCGAGTCCCAGGCATCTTGAACATTGCCTTTCCCGGCGTGGAAGCCGAGTCGTTGATGCTTGCTCTTGGCGATATTGCGATCTCGGCAGGTTCCGCATGCACGGCGGCGTCAATTGAGCCATCACACGTGCTGGAGGGACTCGGTGTCATCGAAACGCTGGCACTCTCCTCCGTACGATTCAGCGTTGGTCGCTATACTACAGAGGCAGAGGTCGACTTCGCTGGACAACGCGTCAATGACGCTGTGTCAACCCTTCGGAGCATTACGGCATGAAAGCGCCAACGAGTTCAACTTCGACCAGTAACAGCCTGACGAGTCTACCGACGCGACTCAAGAAGATCGCAGAGACCCTCCGACGGGAGTACTGTCGCAAGCACAGCCATCCCTGGATTGTTGCTTATTCTGGAGGGAAGGACTCCACCCTTCTCCTACAGATGATTTGGGAAACAGTTGCCGGGCTACCAACAGACCAACGGCAGCGATCCATCTTCATCGTCGGCAATGATACTCTAGTCGAGTCGCCGCTCGTCATTCGGCATCTCCGAGGATCGCTCAACGTGATCGGAGACGCCGCCGCGGACCAGGAAATGCCTGTTGACATTCGCGTTACCACACCGGCCGTCGATCAGACATTTTGGGTCAGTGTGATAGGACGTGGATACATACCGCCCACCAGAAATTTTCGGTGGTGCACGGACCGGATGAAAATACGACCGACCAGCCGGCTGTTAAGAGACCTCGTGAAAGAGCACGGCGGAGCTATTCTCCTCATCGGGACCCGGCGAAGCGAGTCGCAGAACCGGCAGCGAGGCATGGACCGTCGCAAAGTGTCTGCCACGAAAAGCAATCAACACGACTCTGTGGAGGGCTGTCGGATATTCTCCCCGCTTGCCGACCTCAGCGATGAGGATGTCTGGATGGTATTGATGCAACGCCGCCCACCATGGGGCGGCAACCATCGCCGGCTGATCACTCTCTATCGTCAAGCCGGAGGGGGAGAATGTCCACTAGTAATGACACAAGACGACGCACCATCATGTGGCAGTTCCTCCCCACGATTCGGCTGTTGGACATGTACGGTGGTCGCCAAAGACCGCAGCATCCGGGGCCTGATCGATTCTGGGCACGAGGAGGCCACAAAGATGGAACGCCTGTCGGACTTCCGCGAATGGCTCATCACCTTGCGGGAGGATGACAGCAATCGACTTCCCGTGCGCCGTGACGGTAACCCTCGGAACCGGTCCGACGGTTCCCAAGTATTCGGCCCATTTAGCTTAACCGTACGCCGGACAATTCTCGAACGACTTTTGGCACTAGAGAAGATGGTCGGTGACACGCTTATCACTCCTGCTGAGATCGAGTGCATCGAAGACGTTTGGTGGCGTGACGAGATCACCGAAAACGGTCGACTCGCCCTTCTCAAATCCGTACATCCCTTATGACCCAGATCACGTCAGAGGCATTGCTCGTGTCCGAGCTCTTCCTCAAGGGACGGTTCACAGTGCCGTGGCATCAGCGGTATTACGACTGGACCGTAGAGCAGGTCACCGAGTTGTTGGTCGACCTCAAAGAAGCCCTGGACGAAGATCGGGCAAGTTACTTCCTCGGGTCCATTATGCTGGTCGCGGGTGAGGATGTTTGGGAAATCAACGACGGTCAGCAGCGCATGATCACCCTCTCCCTACTCTTTGCTGCATTCGGCCGGCGGTTCGCAAATAACCGCGACACGGACGCTGGCCGTGAAATGCTCGCGTTGCGCGTACTGTTCGATCGCCCGGAGAACGCGGTCACCAACTTCGACGACACGACCCGGGATGTGCCTCGCGTCGAGCCGCCACGCCAAGACCGATCGCGGTTTACTCAGATTATCCGTGGCCTCGACATCGGGACGAACGGCAAATTGACCTCCGCCTGGAACGAAGTGGCCCTGTTCGTCAGCGCAATGGGGCCGAGTGAGACCCAAACGTTTTTCGATTTCCTGACGCAGAAGGTCGAGATTGGTGTCCTCTACGTCCCCAAGACAGAGGACGCCAATGCCGTTTTCGAAGCCCTCAATGGACGAGGCAAGCGACTGGATGACGTTGATCTAATTCGAAACCACCTTTACTCGTACTTCACAGATCCTGCCGACTCAGAGCGGCGCGCCACCGTCCACGAGCAGCTTGAAAGCGTCCTCGCAACTACTCGAAGCACTACGCGATCCCAAGAGTATTTCCGCTGTTTCTTTCAATGTCGGTACGGCTATCTTCAGAAGACCCGCTTTTATCGCGATACTCGGGCGAAGATCCGCAATCCTGGGCGACGACCGGATGGAGACAAGCACGTTTACGCGCTAGTCCATGAGCTTGCTAGTCCCGCTGCCGTGGAACTGTTCCGGACTATCACTGCCACAAACCCAAGCAAGGAACTGCTTAATGCCTTCTGCACGGCGTCCGGCACCACCCGACACAAACGTAATCTGCCTGTGTTCATTCAGGAATTGGGTGGTTATAAGGTCGTGCAACCGCTAATGTTTGCATTGTTACGGAAGTTCATCGAAGCCGAAGATCGGTACCGGAGAGCAGTAGCCAAAGCCGCGCATCACTGCCTCAGCGACCTTTCTTCCTTCGTGATGCGCCTCTCCTTCTGCGGGGCCAAATTCGAACCATCCAGAGTAGAGCCGGGTTTTGCCAATTGTGCCAGGAGAATCGCGACCAGTAGCAAGGTCGCTGACCTCGACATAAAAACAGATCTCGAAGAATGTGATGACTTGATGATAATGGACGACACACGATTTATTTCTCGCCTCCTCGATGTTCAGATGACCGATTCCCGGCGAGCCAAACGACTGTTGTTCGGAATCAACGGCAAGCAAGAACGTGAAGGCCGCGCATTCGACTATGAAGGATGTTCCGTGGAACACATCTTGCCGCAGTCGGAGACCTACTGGTCCGGTTGGACCGGCTTCACGTCGGTGGGATACGACCTCCGGGACTGGGTTGCTCGAATCGGGAATCTGACATTGCTGGGCGACAGCGGCAATCATGCACGGCACCGTTTCAACGCGAACTTCGCCGCCAAGAAGGCTGTTTTTGAGACCAGCCCATTTGGAATGACACGCGATGTAGCTATACATGACGAGTGGACTCCGACGGCGGTGGCCGAACGCTCAAGGGACCTCGCAAAGGCGGCCGCTCAGGTGTGGTGCTTTTCCGGACGCGAGGAGAGCTAATGGTCAATGAAGTCATATGTATTTGCAGTTCGCTGGTCACAGGCTAACTTCGATGACACAGCACATTTCGCGGGCGGTTATCGAGACATGCCAACGAGATATCGCTGAAGCTGCCGTGTGGGTGTGGGTCTTCGAGTGACGCTGGACGTGCAAGATCTCCGGAGCGCGGCCGAAGATCAACTCATGCTCCCCGCCGCCCTTCACACGTACCAGTGGGAGGGAGTGGCATTCCTGTACCAGTCCACGTCTGCCCTTCTCGCTGACGAGATGGGATTGGGAAAAACCGTCCAGGCAGCAATCGCTCTTGCACTTCTCCTCAATGGACAAAAGGGGATCGACCGAGCCTTGATCGTGGCCCCGGCCTCGCTGACGCTGAACTGGATGTCCGAACTCACTACATGGGCACCGTCACTGGCGACGCGACGGCTTCAGGGCGGGGCCGCCAGCCGGAAGGCATTCTACCTGCTGCCGATCCCTGTTCTCGTCTCCTCTTACGAACAGATCCGTCAAGACGGACTGGATCAGATTCCCAAAGGCACGTTCGATCTCGTCATCCTGGACGAAGCGCAACGCATCAAGAACAAGAACTCCGCAACGGCACTCGCCTGCCGGCTGCTGCCGCGAAAACGTGCGTGGGCACTGTCTGCGACGCCGCTCGAAAACGACCGCGAAGACGTCGCCTCAATCCTCGCCTTCCTGGACCCCGATATTCGTCGGGATCCCGATGCAACACGGCTGAACAAGAGGCTGGAGGCAATGATGCTGCGGCGGCGGAAACGTGAAGTGCGGGCCGAACTGCCGGCTGTCATCGTACAGGATCTGTACCTCGAGCTCTCGTCGCCACAACGGATCGCCTACGACGATCTGTGGGCGGCCAGAACGGCACAAATCGGCGGGGAAAAGGAAGACTCCAACGCCGCCATGCTCGGTCTCATTACGCGACTAAAGGTGATCTGCAACTACGACGTCGAGAGCGGTGCTTCATCGAAACTGGAGGCCCTCACAGCCATCTGCGAAGGCGCTGGGCAATCGGCGAGGATGATTGTGTTTTCGCAGTTCGTCCAGACCCTTCGGCAGATTTCCCAGCGGATCGGAATACCCCACGACCTTCTGATCGGTTCCATGCCGGCAGCCGAGAGACAGATTTCTATCGACCGGTTCAGGACAGGCCAAACACCGCGGGCACTATTGATTTCCCTTCGTGCCGGCGGCGTCGGCCTGAACCTCGGGGAGGCGACCCACGCCGTCCTGTTCGACCGCTGGTGGAATCCTGCAGTCGAGTTCCAGGCAGTCTACCGAGCGCACCGCTTCGAACGGGAAGGGCCGCTGCATGTCATCCGTTTCCTGGTCCGAGACTCGGTCGAAGAGCGCATAGCTACAGTGCTCGACCGGAAGGAGGCCCTATTCGACGAGGTCATCGAATCTGTGGGGACGGTGCGCGGGCGACTCACCAAGCGCGAACTCATGGAGATTTTAGAACTTGCGGAGGGCACCCTTTCGCCCTCTTCCAATGCAACCGAAGGAGACTAAAGCCATGGCAAAAATCATCGATTACCGCGAAATACCCCTCGACGACTTGGTAATTGGTCTGGGACAGGTCCGGACAGAGAACCCGGGGGCCGGCGTTGAGGATCTCGCCGCAAGTATCGAAGCGCAAGGGCTACTGCAACCGATCGTGGTTTGCAAGTCGAAACAACAGCCCGGGAAATGGGAGATCCTTACAGGTCAGCGGCGCTTCCTCGCTTACAAGATGCTGAATCGAGACACCATCTCGGCCGCCGTGCTTGACAGCCAAGTCGGGCAGGCTGAGGCCAAGACAATCTCCATCACCGAAAACCTAATACGTCGCAAGCTGTCGGGCAAAGAACTCAAGGATGGAATCCTTTACCTTTACAACATATACGGAAGCGTTCAGGACGTGGTCAAGACAACAGGCCTGCCCCATCGGGAAGTGCGGGACTACGTAAAGTACCCCCGGCTGGTGAAACAACTGAAGGACTTGGTCGACGAAGGACAAGTTGATGTCAATGCCGCACTGCGTGCGCAGGATTCGGCAACGGACGACGACGGCGCGGTCAACACCGACGACGCCCTTGTCTTGGCCCAGGAGATGGCATCGATGTCAGGAGCCCAACGCAAGAAGGTGGAGGAGGATCGAAGAGACAATCCCGACAAGTCTGTCGTAGAGGTTATAGAGGGCGCGAAGTCCGGCTCGAAGGTCATCCAGGTTGTCGCTACCGTGACACAGGATACGCATCGTGCCATCCAGCAGGTCGCCCGGGAAGAAGGCACCAACCAGGGAGACGCGACCGTCATGCTCATCGAAGAGGCGCTGACCGGCCGCGGACTCTGAGATTAGTAGCCATCATGCTCCCAGGTCTGAGCCCTCTAGAACTTGGACGTCTCCGGATGTCGGTCGGCTACGGGAAACATAGAAAGGAGCGTCTACTTTCGCCGGTCGAAGTCGGTGCATTGCTGCAGCGGGCATGCGATGCCGGCAGTTCACTTGACGAATGTGCAAAGGAGACCTGGATCGACGCGACGGGCGTTAGACGTTTCCTGCGTATTCTTGACCTCCCGGACGACCTCCGGCACGTGATAAGTTGGGGCAGCCCTCGAGATGCCGTGGGGTTCTCATGTGCTACCGAACTCACCCGACTTCCGAAAGCTGACGACCAACGCACGGTCGCCGAAGCGATACTCGCCAACGGCCTGAATAGCAAAGAGGTCCGACAGGTCGTGCAACTGCGCGAACGCTCACGACGGCCGGTCAGCGAGTGCGTGAAGGAAGTCATCAACATGCGGCAAGCAATCGACCGGCGTTACGTGTTCATCGGCACCATACTTGATCGCGGTGCACAGCGAGCTCTTGCGGAGCTTCCACAAAGAGAAAGGGATGCAATGTTGGCGGCGGGCGTGGAGAAAATCGGGCTAAAGGGGGCGTCAGGACGCCTAGGCCCCAAAATTTTCACCTTGGTCGGGGACGAGGGTTTTGGCGTGTCAATGAAGCATGTCGGCAAGCAAGACATTGAATCTCTGCTGCGCGCCTTTGTTGCGGAGTGTGTCGCAAATGCCTGACCCGATGGTTGACGTGCGGGAGAGTGGCGCTGTCTGCCTCGGCGAGATGGTCGTGTGCGACGGTTTCGCTAATGGCTGCCGCTTCCGTGTCCAGACACACGTCCATGAAGACCACATGGGTGCGTTCAACAAGAGCAAGGGGCTGCAGGAGTTCCTGCTAAGCCCTGAGACCTATGCTTTGCTCATTGCCGAGTACAATGCTGATCTGGAGTACCGAGAGAACTTCCACCCGGTCGAACGCGGTGTCGCGCATGATCTGGGAAAAGGCTTTACGTTACATCTAGTCCCATCGAACCACATGCTTGGATCGTGTCAGGTTGCCCTGGAGTTGCCAGACGGTCATCGGATTGGATATTCCGGCGACTTCGGATGGCCCCTCGACAACGTGATCCAAGTCGATGAACTGGTCGTTGACAGTACTTATGGTAACCCCCGTAGCGTCCGAGGTTACACGCAGGACCAAGCGGAAGCCTGCCTGTCTGAAATAGTCTGTGCGAGACTACGGCACGGTTCAGTCCATATCCACGCCCACCCCGGAACCATCGAACGCACCTTGCAGGTGCTTGGAGACAACGTGGGCGTTCCCCTTCTGGCCACCGAGCGGCTAATCCGGCGCGTGCAGGTATACCAGCAGCATGGCCTCGCGCCCGGAGTACTGGTTCCGCTCGATTCCGCCGACGGCAGGCACGCCGTGCAACAGCGTTCATATGTGCGGCTCTACTCAAAGGGCGACGGTTTCAAGAACGAGCGAGTCGAGGGGACAATGGTCACCTGTAGCGCGTACATGGTCGACCACGACCATCCGCTGAAGGTCTTTTCAGATCGGGCCTATCGCGTGGCCTTGTCGAACCACGCTGATTTCGAAGAAACCCTTGCGTATGTCGCGGCGACGGGAGCGCAGACGGTAGTCACCGACAACACACGAAACTTCGGCTGTGACTTGGCAATCGCGATCAATGACCGCCTACCCAATGTTTGTGCACAGCCGTCGACGAACCAGCCCGAACGGGACTGATAGCGGTGTCCAGTCCAAGTAATCTTCGACGCCCTTCTACACGTTCACTTGCTCCATCTGTGTCGTCTGCCTACATGGTCTCAACGACGACCCGGGTGAATTGTGGGCCAAGCTTTCCGAGGCAAGTTAAACTCGCGATTCTGATCTTAGCCGGCGGCGACCCCTCTTGGCCGGCAGGAGCCTCGCGTAGGAGATCCTACAGCCGGTCGAGCGGTGACCGGCCGCGGAGGCTGTCGCGCGTACGGTCCCGGTTGTAGGACGCTTAGCCCCTCGGCGAGCCTCTCCTCAGGCTCTGTATCCCTCAGATTGACGGTGGGCCTGAACCCTTCGAGTAGGCTGGTTTCATACTTCCGGATCTCGTGCCCGGTTGCCAACAGCGGGGTAAGGGAGAAGGGTGTCGGTTTTGCCGCGTCCTCTAAAACACAACAGTGCCCTAGACCGCACCTATATTGCTCCTACACGCCGTAAGTCGCGAAAGAATTGGGCGATCTCTTCCAGTTTATTCGTGTCATTAGGGTCTATACCGTCCGGATCGAAATGCATTACGTCATTCCGAATTTCCCGTTCCGCTAGACTCTTGAGTCGTTCGGAGCCTTCAACCGCCATACAATAGGCCTCCCCTCCTATCTCCTGTTTCCTCAAATTGATTATATCGACCTGCAAATGCCAAGAATCGAAGCTCTACGGTTACTAAGGCAAATCAAATTCCGCTTCAAGTTTGCACCTACACGTTCACCCGTTTCATGTCTCGTGTCCGGTTGCCGGCGGCGGCGCCGTAAGGGAGGATTGCGTCCAGCCGCTGCAGGTCCTCTTCCGTCAACTCCACCTCAACGGCTTTGATGTTCTCCTCCAGGTGCTTGCGGCTTTTGCTGCTGGGGATGGGGATGATGTCGGGGCCTTGGGCCATGAGCCAAGCCAGGGCAAGCTGGGTCGTGGTGATGCCCCTCTCCCTGGCGACTTCGTCCACTTGGGCGAGCAGTTCCAGGTTGCGCTCGATGTTGCCCGGTTGGAGGCGGGGCTGGTTGCGGCGGCCGTCGCGTTCGGCGAGCTGGTCGAGACTGCGGACGGCGCCGGCGAAGAAGCCGCGGCCCAGGGGCGAGTAGGCCATGAGGCCCATGCCGAACTCGCGGCAGGCCTCGATGTTGCCCTGCTCGGGGTCCCGGGACCAGAGTGAGTATTCGATCTGGAGCGAGACGATGGGGTGGACCTTTTGGGCGCGGCGGATGGAATCGGCGCTGGCTTCGGAGAGTCCGATGTAACGGGTCTTGCCTTGCTCCACCAAGCGCGCCATGCCGCCCACCGATTCCTCCACCGGGACGGCGGGGTCGATGCGGGACATGCAGTACATGTCCAGGCAGTCGATGCCCAGCCGCTGGAGGCTCTCCTCGCAGGTCTGGACGAGGTACTCGGGCGAACTGCCGCCGTCGAGGCCGGCGCCAGCGGCGGACCGCGGGCTGCCGGACTTGGAGTGGATCACCACCTGGTCGCGCCGGCCCTTGATGGCCTTGCCGATGAGCTCGTGGTTGTGGCCGTTGCCATAGCTGGCGGAGGTGTCCAGGAAATTGATGCCGAGGTCGAAGGCCCGGTGCAGTGTGGCGATGGATTCATCGTCGTTGCCGGCGCCGTACATGCCCGACATGCTCAGACAGCCGAGCCCCATGGGCGACACCTTGCAGTCGGTGGTTGCGAACTGGCGGTACTCCATGTGCGTTTCTCCTCATTGGCGGCGTTCATCCCGCCTGAAGCCGACGTTCCAGACTGTGCCACTACTATGTCTTTGGGCGCGGAGAGGCAACGATGTCCAGCGCAACCGGTCAGGCGAGCGGATTCCCGGAGACGATGGCGGGGAGGTCGCGCAGCGACACGGCGGTCACGCCCTCACCCAGGGAATGGCTGGACACGGGCTGGCCGATGACGTAGTGCGGGCCGGGGCGCCAAGGGCTGTTGGACGCGGCCAGCCCGGCGTTCACTCGCAGCAACCCGCGCGCGTCACGCAGGGTGGGCCGCTCGGTCCACTTGCACTCCATGAAGCCGAGGACGCCGCCGGCGTCGCGCACGAAGTCCACCTCCTGGCCGCGCTGGTCGCGATAGTACCAGAAGTTGACAGGCGCGGACTCGGCCTCGTTCAGCTTGCGCATCTCCGCGAACACGAACGTCTCCCATACAGCGCCCAGGGCTGGCGAGGTGAGCAGTGTGGAGGCGTCAAGCCCCAGCAGAAAGCAGAGCAGGCCGCTGTCGCGGAAATAGACCTTCGGAGTCTTCGCCACTCGTTTGCCGAAGCTCACGTGCCAGGGCTCCAGCAGGACGATCTGGCCGGACGCCTGGAGCACGCTCACCCACTCGCCGATGGTCTTCACCGCCACGCCGGTGTCCCGTGCGACGTCGCTCTTGTTGAGCATGGCCGCCGAGCGCGCCGCCAGGACGCGAACGAAGCGCTCGAAATCCCGGAGACTCGCCACGTTCAGGATCTGGCGCACGTCCCGTTCGAGGTAGGTGGCCAGATAGGAAGCGAAAAAATCCGCCGCCGGCAGCTCCGGCTCGCGCCACAACTCCGGGAACTGCCCCCGGGCCATCAGGCCGGCGAGGCTGGCCGCGTCGTCACCGGTTGGGGTCACGGCGTCGATCTCGTGCAGCGCCAGGTTTTCCAACTCCACGATCCCGCAACGGCCCGCAAGACTGTCCGAGATCCCTTTCATGAGCGTGAAGTTCTGGCTGCCGGTGAGGATGTAGCGGCCCATGTCATGGCGACGGTCGTCGATCGCCGCCTTCACGTGGCGGAACAGGCCGGGCGCGTACTGCACCTCGTCGATGAGCACGGGCGCCGGATGGTGGTGCAGGAACAGGTCCGGATTGCGTTCGGCCTGGTCGGCCGTGGTGGGGAGGTCCAGGGAGACGTAGTGATGATCCGGAAAGGTGGCGCGCATCAGGGTCGTCTTGCCCGCCTGACGCGCACCGGTGACTACCACCGCCGGAAAGTGCTCCGCGAGCCGGAGCAGCCGGTCAGCCAGAGCCCTGGGGTACTGCATCCGGATATTATGGGGTTATAGGTAAAATTTGTCCACCAGCCCGCCTTCACTGTAGCTCCTAGGGCAAAAGTCTCCATGATTACCTGTCCTGCGGAGTTCTAATCTCCAGTACGGTTGGCGAGTCGCTCCGGGTCTTCCACTACCAGGAACTGTCCCATCATCCCGTTATCTTCATGTTCCATGATGTGGCAGTGGTACATGTACGGCGTTTCCGGATCGGCATATCGATCGAAGGGCATGATGATCCGGACGATGTCACCGGCAGGCACCAGGACCGTGTCCTTCCAGCCGAGCTCGGCGCCGCTGGGCAGTTGGCCGTTGCGGTCGAGAATCTGGAACTGCACCAAGTGGATGTGGAAAGGGTGAGCCTGACCCCCGCGATTGTCCACTTCCCAGATCTCTATGTCTCCCAGCCGCACCACCTCATCAATTCTCCCCATGTCCATGATCTTGCCGTTGATCGGCGGCCCCGGACCCGGTCCGCCTCCAGCAAACCGTCCTCCCTGTGCGCCCTGGATCGGCCCTCCCAAAACCATCGGCCGGGATTTCGCGGCTTGTGAGGCATCGATGCGGGAGATGGTGTTGAGGCGCTCCGGCAGTGCGTGGGATGCGCGCTTTGCCGGCCGGGGAACGATCTTCAACAACTCCAGGTGCCCGTTGCCGATCCCCCCGAAGAATGCCTCCATCGTCTCCAGCAACCCGGCTTCCGGGTAGCTCTTCAACACCGCCCCGGCGCCATCGCTGAAGTCCACCAGGATCTCGGCCCGCTCGCCGGGAGCGAGGGTCACGCGGTCGGTTTGGAGGGGGGTCTCGAGGAATCCGCCGTCCGTGGCGACCTGGTGAAACGCGCGGTTGTCGTCAAAGCCGATGTAGTAGATGCGCGCGTTCGAGCCGTTCAACAGTCTGAGCCGAATGCGGCGTGACTCGACCTCGATAAACGGACTCCAGGTTCCGTTGACCAGCATGGTGTCGCCGTAAACGGCGCCTTGGTTGATGGCAAAGTCAAACGCACCGTCCTCGTCGAACAGCCGGTCCTGGATCACGAGTGGGATGTCGTCAACGCCGTAGGTCTTGGGCAGATCCAGCGCCTCGCTGTTCTCGTCGTCGATCCACATGAAGCCCGCGACGCCCTGATAGACGTGCCGCCCCGTGGCGCCGTGCGGATGCGGGTGGTACCACAGCGGAGCGGCCTGTTGATGGACCTGGAAGCTGGCGGTCCACAATGTCCCGGGCTGGATCTTCTGGTGCGGCGTGCCGTCCATGCGGGCGGGAACGTGCGCTCCGTGCCAGTGCATGGTGGTCATCTCGTCCAGTTCGTTCCGGACGATCAGATCGACGTCCTCACCCTGACGCAACCGCAGCGTCGGCCCCAGAAACGGGCCGTTGACGCCGGCCGTCGGCGTTTGCCTGCCCGGCAGGAACTCCCGGGTCCCCTCGTCGACGGTCAGTTGAAACTGCCGGCGTCCGTCCACGACGGTGCCGAACAACTGCTCGGGGATCGCCAGTTTGTTCTCGAAGGCCAACCCGCCGTTAGTGACCCGGATGAACGTCAGCCAGTAGACCGTCACGCCCGCCAACAGGACGACAACCAACAACCCCATCGCGGCGCGCTTCATATGACAGATCCCTCCACTAGCCGTAGGTAAGTCCGTATTTCAGTTAGACGGCAACGCGTTCCCGCCGTCATTCCTGCGAAAAATGCTGTGCCAATGCTCGCCATGAGGAAACGTAACGAATTCGCCATTCCCGCGACACAGGCTGTGCCAAACTCCACATGGATGAGAATCGCCACCAATACCCCGGGTCGTCATTCCCGCGAAAGCTTGCCCTCGACCCCGATCGGGGGCGGGACCAAGGGCGGCGAGGCGGGCAAACGCCCCAGTAGTGCCCCACCACTGCCCCTGGATTCTTCCGCGGGAATGACGGTATGGGGTATCCGTGCCGCTATGGAGCGGCCGTGCCGGGTACCGAGCGGCGGCGCCAAGTCCTGGTCGAGCGGAGTCTTGACACCGCTTGGTTCGCCGGAATGACGAAGGCGGGCGTCGGTCAGGCCCGGCAGGCTGCCAACTCGGCGTAGTTGGCGAGGCCGAGTTGGCGCTTGCCGGCTTCCAGATCCAGAAGCATGGCCAGGAGGTTATCGCACAGCGGCGTGGACAATCCGAGCCGGGCGCTTTCACGCACCACGTGGCCCAAGGTGAACTCGACTTCGAGCCGTGTCCCCGCCAGCAGTTGCCGGAGCGGACCCTTGAGGTCATCGTCCCGCCAGGACTCGGCGTAGCCGTTCACGATCGCCATGCGCGCTTCCACCGGCTTGTCAGGATGCAAGTCCGGCGGATTGTACTCTCTCAATGGGATGAACCGAGCGCCGGCGGTCGCGCCCACAGCCACCACCTCGCCCAGGAAATCCACCAGCAGCCGGCGGTCGTCAGGGCTGGCACAGCTTTCCACCATGGACTTGTTGGCCAGTGAACCGAAATAGCCGTAGCAGGTGTAGGTGAGCTTGCTCCAGAGCACGCCGATGATGTTGTCGGTGATCTCGCTGGGGATCACCGCATCGAGCGCGGCGTTGAGATCTTCCAGCCGCGGCGTCGTGCGGCCGTGGGAATGGCCGATGTAGAGGTGGCCGCGCGTCGCGGTGTGAACCCGTCCGGGGGCCGTGCGCCGGCTCCCCATTCGGATGCCCATGCCCACGGACCGGTCCGCGCCCACCGCCTCCTCCAGAAGCGGGACGTTGATGCCGTTCTGCATCGACACCACCAGCGCGCCGTCCTTCAGATGCGGCACAACGGTCTTCAGCGTGTCGCGGGTGTAGTTGCAGCGAACGGCGATGAACGCCGCGTCGAAGGCGCCCTCGATCTCGTCCGGAGTGACGATGTTTGCCTTTACGTTGAACGCCCCGTCGGGCACGTCCACCTGAAGCCCGTGCTCGCGGATGGCGGCGACGTGCTCCCGGTCAACGTCCACGAAGGTGACGTCCTGTCCGTCCCGGGCCAGACGTCCGCCGATGATGCCCCCAATGGGACCGGTGCCCATCACGATTGTGCGCATGAAATCTCCTTGTAATCAGTTAGTTGGCTCGCAAATACCATATACAAGGTCCGACCCCGCCAGTCCCGGTATCCGCATTACGAATTCCCATCGAACGGATGGAGGCGACCAGCCGGCCGCCCGTGCAAGACTCGTTCAGGCAATCCGGCTGGCCGACCCTGGAAGCTTGCGTGAATTCCCGCGGCGCAAGCTCCTAATTGAAGTGGATGACCCCCTTGACGATCTCGTACTTCGCCATGGCCTGCAGCGCTTCGTTCACCTGGTCCAGTTTGTACTCGGCGCTGATCATTTCCTCGAACGGGAAGGTGTCCTTGCGCGAGGAGAGGAAGTCGATGGCCTGGAGCCAGTGGCGCGGCTCGCCGGAGCGGATGGTGTGCAGGATCATTTCCTGGGGGAGATTCTGTACGCCGATGTCGGCCTTGCCGCCGGCGCCGATGTTGACGAATGTGCCGCCGCCGCGCAGCAGGGTCAGCCCCTCCGGCACAGCCATGTTGTTGGCCACCTGGATAACCACATCGCCGCCGCGGCCGTCGGTGTGGTCGCGCACCCACTGGCGGCGGTCCCTGGGGTCGGTGACCTCTTCGAGGTTCAGCACCGCGTCCGCGCCCATGCGCTTGCTCACTTCCAGGCGCGCCGCCGGGGCGCCGATGACCAGCACCTGTTTGGCGCCGTGGTCCTTGGCCACCGCGGTGGCGAAGTTGCCCAGCGGGCCGCTGCCCTGGATCACCACGGTCTCGTGGCTCTTGATGGCGCCGAGCCGGTCGTAGCCGTGCATGACCGTGCGGTAGGCGCAGGCCGAGGCGGCCGCGGACGCCGAGGTGACATCTTCGGGCACCTTGATGATCTCGCAGGGCGGCGGCACGTACATGTACTCGGAGACGCTGCCCAGCAGATAAGGATACTCATCGCTGCGGTTGTGCCCCCAGGAGGCCCGCCCCGGGCAGATGCACGGCTGCAGCGCCACGGTGCAGTAGTAGCAATGGCCGCAGGCGACGTAGCTCCACACGACGCGGTCGCCGGGCTTCACCCGTTTGCCCAGGATGTCGGTGCGCTCGCCGTTGATCTCCTCGATGTAGCCGCACGGCTCGTGCCCGGTGATGATGGGCAGCGAGTCGCCGCCGCCCAGGGGGCCGTGCCAGCGGTGCACGTCGGTGCCGCAGATCGTGGACGCATCGATGCGCACCAACAGCGCCCCCGGCTCCAGTTCGGGGATCGGCACTTTCTGTATTTCCAGCGGTTCGTTGTGGGATACCACCACGGCGGCGCGGCATTCGTTCATGGGCTTCTCCTTCTCGGGGCGTCACGCGCCCTCGTACGTTCATTGTAAAAGGGGCAGAGCGTGACCTACGCCCTGCCCCTTCAGGCTCGGGAAAGCCCTGTGGAACCGGCTATGCCTTGGCCGCCTTGGCGGCTTCCGCGCCCGTGCCCTCCGGCTTGTAGAACCGCTCCGCGTTGCGGTAGAGCATGGCGGCCTTGTCCTCGCCGGTGATCTCCTCGCTCTCCATCAGCTCGCCGAGGTCGTGGATGCAACTTTGGGTGGTGACCTCGTGGGGGAAGTCCGAGGAGTACAGGAACGGCCGGTGCCCGACGGTCTTGATGGCGAAGGGCAGCGTCAGTTCCTCGGTCTCGATGCCCAGGTAGAAGCGGTCTTCCTCGATGAGCTGCTTGATGATCTTGGCCGGGTCCTGATCCTCGCCGATGCTGAACTCGCCGTCAGGGATGTACTGGAAGTGCGTTTCGTGGGATGCATGCAGCCGCTCCAGCAGCATCAGCAGCCACGCCACGCCGCCTTCGAGAAAGGCGATGCGCACGTTGGGGAAACGGTCGAATATGCCGTTGTAGAGGATGTTGGCGCAGTTGAGGGCGATGCCCCAGGGGTGCCCCAGCGCGTGCACGGGCACGTACATGTTCATTTGATCCAGCCCGAAGCGGTCGTGGCAGCCGCCGTGCACGGCAAGGCAGCAGCCCAGGCGGTCCGCCTCCTCATAGATGGGCCAGTAGGCCTTGGCGCCCAGCGGCAGCGGCAGGCCGTTGGACGGCATCATGGCGCCCATCATGCCCAATTCGGTGACGATGCGGCGCAATTCCTTGGCCGCCTCCTCCGGGTCCTGCATGGGGATCAGGCCCATGGCGTTGAAGCGCGGGTCGCGCTGCAGATACGTGTGGTACGTCCAGTCGTTGTACGCCTTGCAGGCGGCGATGGCGTAGTCGAGGCTCACGATCTTGCCGTAGCCCAGCCCCTGGGTCGGATACATCACCGTCCAGTCGATACCCACGTCGTCCAGGAACCTCAGCCAACCGTCAGGGCCGACCTTCTCGCGTCCGTCCCGGAGCGGCGGCGTCTCCACCGCGCGGCCGTCGTGCAGATGGTCGATGGGCGGGAAGATGATACCCTTCTTGGCGGCGATGTCCCGGTACGGCCCGTCCATGTGCTCGAGGATTCCCGGGTTGTCCTCCAGGATGTGGCCGTCGCCGTCGATAATGCGTGTATTGAGTTGACCGGACATGATCGTTCTACCTCCTTCGAATAGCCCCTGTTTTGTGTCCCTTATACCGTTCCCGGCCTTTTCGCATCAAGGGATTCGCGAAGATTTCTCCGGACGGCGGAGAGCCCGGAACGGGCGTATCGACCGACGGCGGGATGCGGGGCGGCTGCTTGAAACCCGCCGCCCTACAGCACCTGGTACACCCACACCTGGTGGTACACGTCGGGCTCTCCCTTGGGCATGGGCTGGTACTTCTCCCCCTCCTCCACCAGCCGCCACTTGCCCCCGGCCTCCAGCGAGGACTGCTTGTCCCGGAAGCCGTCCTGCTCGTAGGTGTCCGGGCGAAGCGAAAAGGCGATGTGGCCGCCCGGACGAGTCACGCGCACCAACTCGTCGAAGGAGCCGGCCGGAGCGTGCCCCACGGTAAAAACGCCCACGCTGATGACACCGTCGAAGGTCCGCGGCGGGAAGTCCAGGGGGGCACCCATGGCCATCCGGTGGAACTCCTTGTAGACGCCCTTGCGGGCCGCCTCGTCCAACATCCCCTGTGACAGGTCCATGGCCACCAGGAACTCGAAACCCGCATCGTGCAGCAACTCCCCCACGATGCCCGTGCCGGCGCCCGCGTCCAGGATTCGACCGTGCCGGGGCACCCGTTTGGCGAAGGCATCCACGGCCTTCCGCGGGCTCAACCAGCCGAAGTCGGCATTCAAGTCCCGGTCATAGGAAGCGGCCCACTCGTCGTAGCGCTCCTCCAACTCGGTGTTGTTCTTCGAGGAATAGATCCACTGGATCGCGTTCTTCTTTTCTCGCATGCCGGCTCCTTCCATCGACGTTCCATCCATTACTCGTCATTCCCGCGAAAGCGGGAATCCAGGTGGGGTTGGGCGGAGGAGGCACCACCGTAGAACCCCTCCTCGCCACCCCTGGATTCCCGCTTTCGCGGGAATGACGATTCGGGGCGTCCCTGCCATTTCGTTCCGACCGCAGTTTTTGAATGACGAGGGGGTCGGAAATCTCCTACGACGTGCTCTCCGGCGGCCGCCGATGGTGCGTGGCCTGCTCGTAGGCGTAGGCCAGCCGGATCATTCGGCCATCTTCGTAGGGCCGTCCCAGGAAACTGATGCCGGCAGGCAGGCCGTCGGCGGTGAATCCCGCGGGCACCGTGACCGTGGGCACGTAGACGAGAAACGTGTTCAGGTGCGGCGCGCCCTTGTGGTTCACGAAGGGCGGCTTCACGCCGTCGGCGATGAGCGTGGGCTGGTGCTCCACGGCCTTGTGCACGATGGCGTCCAGGCGGTGCTCAGCCATGGTCTTGAGCAGGTGGATCATCAGATGGTCTCGGGCCAGCAGGTATTCGTAGTGGTCCGCGGGGTCGGAGGTGATGCGCAGGCGCGCCTGCACCTGCGCCGTGAGCCTGGGGTAGTCCGGCGACGCCATGGCGTCCTCGCGGGTCCGGTACGGTGGGTTGGCGCTCCGGGACATGTAGATGTCGAAGGCCCTTTCCCCGGCGGTGGGATCCGCGCAACGTTTGGCGAGCAACTCGTTCAGGCGCGCCAGTTCCACCGGGTCCACCACCTCGGCGCCGGCGGCGCGCAGCTCCTCCACCGCGTTGTCGAGGACCCCGGTGATGCTCTTGAAATCGTCCGCCTCGGGGTCGGTGTTGTAGCCCATGGGTGTCCGCAGGATGCCGATCCGTGCTCCCCGCAGACCGTCCGCGTCCAGGAAACCCGTATAGCTCGGCGGCACGTGTCCCACCCCCCTGGAGGTTAGCGGGTCCTCGCCGTCGTAGCCCACCATGACGTCCAGCAACGTCGCCATGTCCCGGACCGTGCGCGCCATGGGACCCAGCGACCCCGCCTCCTGGGGCCAGCCGGAGTAGACGCCGCTACGGCTCACAAGGCCCGCCGTGGGGCGCATACCGGCGATGCAATTCCAGGTGGAAGGCCGGCGGATGGACGCCAGTCCCTCCTGCCCGATCCCGACGGTGCCGAAATTGGCGGAGACGGCGGCGCCGGAACCGCCCGACGAGCCGCCCACGGTGCGTTGCACGTCGTAGGGGTTGCGGGTGGAGCCGAACAGGGAGCCGTGGGTGTCGCCCGCGCCCAGTTCGCCCAGGGTGGTCTTGGCCAATACGATGGCGCCGGCCTCCTTGAGCTTTTCCACCACCCGGCAGTCCCGGTCCGGGTAGTAATCCTTGAACAGCAAGGAGCCCAGGGTGGTGGGGGTCCCCTTCACGTCCGCCTGGTCCTTGATCACCACCGGGATGCCATGGAGCGGCCCCGCCTTCCCGGTGCCCTTGAACGCTGCGTCCAGGCGGTCCGCCTCCTCGAGCGCCGCCGGGTTCACGGTAATGATGGAATTGATCCGGGGCCCTCCCCGGTCATAGGACTCGATGCGGTCGATGTACATCTGCGTCAGTTGGCGCGCCGTGAGGCTGCCGGCGGCGTAGGCCGCGTGGATATCCGCAATGGTGGTTTCCGGCAACGTGAACGAGTCTGTGGTCGGGCTCATGTCCTCTCCTCTTGGTTCCGTCCCAATTGCTCAAAACTTCCCAAAACGTGTATCACTATCCTCGTCCGTTGCACATGGAGGGACGATCATGGCCCAAGACCCCAGAAGCGGCTTCACCGAGGTTCAGGGCATCCGGATGCACTACCGGGAGTGGGGCGACCCCGCGGACCCGGACCTGCTGCTGGTCCACGGCTGGACCAACTACAGCCTGGGCTGGGCGGGAGTGGCCGAGCACTTCGCCGGCCGCTACCACGTGGTGGCGCCGGACCTCCGGGGCCACGGCGAGTCGGACAAGCCCATGACCGGCTACCGCCTGCGCGACTTCGCCGAAGACGTGCACCAGCTCATCGCCAAGCTGAAGCTCGAGCGCCCGGCCTACGCCGGCCATTCCTGGGGCGGCAACATCGGCACCATACTGGCGTCGGACCATCCCGAGGACATCTCCCGCGCCTTCCTGGAGGATCCGGTCTACTGGCGCATGCAGCACGCCTTCGTCACCGCCCTGCCCGGCGCCCTGGCGCGGCTCGCGCGGCCCGAGGAGGAAATCCGGGCCGAGGCCAGGGAGCGCGGACTCTCGCCGGAGCAGGAGGACTGGGAGGTCTACCGCAACCGCCATTTCTCGCCCCACGCCCTGACACGGCTCCTGACCGACAACCGGGACTGGGCGCTGGCGTCCGAAGAGCGCCTGCAGCGCATCCAGGTGCCGACGCTGATCCTGGTGGGAGACGCCACGGTGTCGCCGCAGCCCGGCGCCATCCTCGCCCAGGAGCTGGGCCATCTCAGGAGCATCGCCTCGCCGCGGGTCGTGTTCGAGTTCTGGGAAGGCATCGGCCACATGATGCGCGGCACGCGGCCCGAGGCCTACAACGAGCGGCTGGAACAGTGGCTGGCGGGACGCTGCGGTTGAGGGCATCCGCGGGAATGACGATTACGGAACGCCGCTGTCCCACGAGTGTTGGCACAACCTGATCGGCGGGGTTCCTTGTCCGACTCGGCATCACCGCCGACCCGCATCTGGTCCAACCCGGCGCTGCTCATCGCAGGGTTCGGCGGCCTGCTGGCGTCTTCGGACACGTCGGTGAACATCGCGTTCCCGGCCATCACCGCGGCGTTCGACATCAACCTGTTGTCCATCCAGTGGGTGGTGGTGAGCTACGTGCTGACACACGCCAGCCTGCTGCTGGGCTGCGGCCGGCTGGCGGACATCTTTGGCCACTGGCGCATCCTCACCATCGGCCTCCTGATCAGCGCCGTGGCGTTCGTCGTCTGCGGCTCCGCCCAGACCTTCGCCTGGCTGCTCATGGGGCGGATGCTCCAGGGGGTGGGTGTGGCGCTGGTGTTCGGCGCGGCGCCGGCGCTGGTGACCCTGGCCGTCAGCGGCGCCGAGCGCGGAAAGGCGCTGGGGTTCTACCAGATGAACCTGGCCACGGGGTACGCCATGGGACCGCTGCTGGGGGGCGTGCTGGTGGACGCCTTCGGCTGGCGCGGCGTCTACTTCTACCGGGCGCTTCCCGCCCTGGTCATCGCCTGGTTCACCTCCCGCCGCGTGCAATCCGTGGAACGCGCGGCCTCCCGCGAGCGGTTCGACCTTCTGGGGGCCGTAACCCTCACCCTGGCGGCCGGCGCGCTGCTGCTGGCCATGACCCGGAGCCGCGACCTCGGCTGGACGGATCCGGAGGTACTCGCGCTGGCGCTGACCGGGGCGGTCAGCCTGGTAGTCTTCCTCGTCACCGAGAAGCGGGTGGCCGCGCCCGTCATCAACCTCGACCTGTTCCGCTGGCCGGCCTTCACCCTCGCCAACCTGCTGACCCTGGCGGCCAACGCCACCCGGTTCCCCATCGGCTTGCTGGTCCCCTACTATGCCGTGGACATCCTGGGCTACCGGGGGGTTGTGGTCGGCCTCCTCATCTTCGCGCCCGCGGTGATGACCATCTTTGCCGCCGCCTTCGCCGGCCGCTTGTCCGACCGCATCGGCACCGCCGGGCTCAGCTCCGCGGGCCTGGCCGTGCAGGCGGTGGGCCTGTGGCTGGCCAGCGGCCTGGACGCAGGCTCCGACTACCCCACCGCGGCCCTGTCCCTGGCCCTGGTGGGACTCGGCCTGGGCACCTTCCAGGTGCCCAACATGAGCTTCGTCATGGGCGCCATCCCCCGCGAGCACCAGGGCGTCGCCGGCAGCATCAACCAGATGATGCGCACCGCCGGCATCGTATTCGGCGTCACCGGCGCCAGCTTGATGTTCGAACGCTGGCGCGTCGCCCACGCGGACCTGGGAGAGGTGGGCGCCTTCGTGACCGCCTTCCAGCTCGTGTTCCTGACCGCCGCAGTGCTGTGCGCCCTGGCCGCGGCGGCGTCGCTGTTCCGCAGCCGTGGGAAAAGGGACGGAGCCCAACACGGTGACAACAAACAGTGATTCAGTACAACGGCCGGGTGGCCGACGAGTGCGAGTCAAACACCCGTCCCCAAGGCTTCCGGGGTCATGCCAAACCGAGCACTTTCAGCACCGCCGCCAAGCCCTCGTCGCGACGGCAAACGCGCCGCAGATCATCCAGACCGAACCGCTCTGCCAAAGCGCGGGACGAGGCAGGTTTCCGATACTCCGGCCATAGCCTGCGAAGTTCTACGTCGACACTACGGGCCGACAACTGACGGTTCTCACAGCGGGGATGAAGACGGACCAACAGCCCTTCGATTCTTGGTTTGAGGAAAACAAGGCGTAGGCCTGCGCTACACGCGACGGGTTCGGGATCGCGACCATGCCGCTGGTCTCGACGCAAGCGGTCGGCGTCGAGCAGCACACAACCATCGGCAAACCGGCCATGTCGCTTCGAACGTTCTCGATAGCGGACGATTGCATCTTCCACTATCTGAAGGCAGTCCCCGCCGCTGCCGAGGGAGATATCGAGGTGCACGGGCTGTTTTAGTTGATTGCACAACTGCTGCAACCAAGCGGCGAATGCCCGTTCGCTCTCGCCCTCGGTCCCAACGAAGATGCGCTTGCGGGAGGGAATGGACGGAGGGCGCGGCATGCGTCAACCGAACGTGGGAAGTCCACCCAGAACGCCACTACGATATCGCTTGTGGAGGTCTTCCGTCCGGCGGAGGCCGTGCACCTGCTTCGCACCGTACGCCCGGGTGGCGCCATCCTGGCCCTTTTCGACGATGAAGAGTTCCTCCTTTTCAAGCTCTTCGAGGACGGACTGGTTGTGTAGGGAGCAGATCAACTGGGCGCCGTGGGGATTGGTCTCGGGACGTTGAAACCACCGCAAGACTTCAGCGACCAACTCCGTATGAAACTCGGAATCCAGGGCGTCCATGATCGCAACGTGACCGGTTTGGAGCGCAAAGTCGAGCTGGGGGAACACATGCACGAGATGACGGGTACCTGTGGATTCCTGGGAAATGACGACGGGCACGTCCAACCCATGATGATCGCAAAGCAGTATCGGCTGGCCGTCAGGCAACACGGCGATCCTCAAGGTCTGTATCCCGAGATCGAAACGCTGCAACCGATCGGACAGCTTGTCCAGCAACGCGGGGCGGTCCCCGTAGAAACGCGTCACTGTTTCGGTATCAGGTCGCCAAGGTGATGAACCAATGAGATTCCTTTGAACGTTCCCGAGATCCTCGGCAATCAAAGGGAACGGAGCCACCCCCAGACGCGCGAGAGTCGAGATTACCGACGCATTGGCAGGCACGGACGAGAGGCGGTCGTCACCGCGCCGTATTCCGAGGCCACTGGCAACGTAGACCGGGCCGTCGCCACGCCGCTCTATCATTCGCCGAGGGCGCCCGTTGGGGAACGTGTGGAGCGTTTCAGCGTAAACCCTCACAGAGTTGAGGTCGGAACCGTTTCGCTCTAGTTCCAGGGCATACCGGCAGAGGGACGGTTCACCGGAATCTGCGGAAAACCACGCTGCATCGAAGTCCATTTCAATCCGTGTTGGAGCGGCCTTCGCCTCCGAAGAAAGAAACGGGAGGAAGTAAGGGATGTTTTGGGACGCACCCAGATCGAACGAACGATGTGCAAACTCGATGGACTCGGTTATGGCCCGCAGCAATGTCGTCTTACCGGAGCCGTTGGGCCCTACGAAGGCGATCACGCCGGGAAGGCGAACGCCATTCCCCGAATGGGCTTGCCGGAAACGCGGCAGGTTGGGGCAGGTGCGGGGAATACGGAAATCAAGCTGCACTTCTTCGCGGATGGATTGGAAGTTGCTTATGCGACAACGGTGAATCATATGGGGATCATGACAGATATTCGCCTCGAAGGCAATTTAATTTGGCCCGGACTGATGATTAGAGGAGGTGACGTGAAATAGGACCGTGCATTCTGCGTTGACATCGCGAGCGCGAACACATAGCGTCCTGGAAATTCTTCACAAGGAGGCTGTCTTCCGATGAGCATCGAACACATCAAACCGCAAGTCTGGAACAGTCGCGCCGTGGTGCACGGCGATCGTGTATACCTGTCCGGCCTGGTGGCCGACGACAAGTCCCTGTCCACGAAGGGCCAGACCGAGCAGGTGCTGGCCAAGATCGACGAGATCCTCGCCCTCGCTGGCACCAACAAGTCCCGCATCCTCACGTCCACCGTCTATCTCGCCGACATCGACGCCAAGGACGAGATGAACGAGGCCTGGATGGCCTGGATCGACAAGGACAACCTCCCGGCCCGGGCCGCCATCGGCGTGGCGCTCACCCCGGGCACCCAGGTGGAAATCATGGTCTGCGCGGCGAAGTAGCCTCTTTTCCCCATCCCGGCCCCGGATCAAGTTTCCCCGGGCCTGACCCGGGGTCCGGGGCCGGGACCCAGTGGCGGATCAGGGCAGCCATTTCAGCCGTTCGCGGCCGACCGCTCCAGCCGCTCCGCCAACCAGAGCTTGATGATCGATTGGCGAGTGACTCCGAGCCTACTGGCCTCCCGGTCCAGGGATTCGACCATCCAGACCGGGAAATCCACGTTGACCCGTCGTTGTTTTCGAGCCGGACGACGTGCGGCAGGCAAATCGAGAGCGGCGGTTATGTCCTTGCCGGCGTCGAAGTCGGCATCAAATTTCTTCGCTCTCATATATGGCTACCTCCTCCGGTCGAGACCGGCGCACCGAAATGATGCGAACACTATCCCCTCTGGGAGTGACTACAGCGGATCAGTGCTTGGTGCCGACGCGGCCGACAACAAGAACCCGCTTCTCGTCCGTGGTCCTCGCGGGTATTTCGACGCGCCCGGGGTCCTCCCAAAGTGCCTGCGCCGCGACGAAATCGATCCCGTGCTTCCCAAGGTTTCGTATGCTCTTCCGCTGATCGCACTCGAATGCTGGCACGGTATAGAAAATATACCTTTATGGATCAGCCTTCAAGCTCGGTTTACGTAGCAAGGTAAGCGGTGCTTCGTCCGGCGCGATGCACTCGGGCGAGTCGTTCACGGGCGAGTTGACGGCCCGCGAGACGCAGTACCCGTCCATCATTTCGGCAGGGTAGGGTTTGAGCAGTGGTGACAGCGCCGCCGAGTCGGTGATGGCGGGATCGAGCCACCTGGCCTCATCCTCCGGGCGCAGGATGACGGGCATCCTGTTGTGCACCGGCTCAACGAGGCTGTTGGGGCTCGTGGTGACGATGGTGAACGAGTAGAGCGGGGTTCCGTCGGGCCGGAGCCATCGGTCCCAAAGGCCGGCGAAGGCGAACGGCTCTCCGCTTCTGAGGGTGAAGCGCATGGGGGTTCGGACGCGGCCTTCCTTGCGCCACTCGTAGAAGCCGTCGGCCGCCACCAGACAGCGGCGCCTCGGTAGCAGGCTCCGGAAGGCGGGCCGTTGGGCCAGGGTTTCCGACCGGGCGTTGATAATTGGCCTGGCCGCGTCCTTGGCGTGGTAAGGCACAAGCCCCCAGTGCATCAGCCGCAGGGCACGGGTATCCGGCGTCTTCGGGTTCACTCCCACCACCGGCGCGTCCTGGCTGGGCGCCAGGTTATACCGAGGCGCCGGATCGAAGTCCGGCTCGTCGATGCCGAAGCGGTCTACGAGGTCCTGGAGCTTCGCCGTCTGGGTGTATCGGCCGCACATGGTGAGGACCGTTGTCAATTCGTATCATGTTTTTCGCGCCGTTGACGCACTGTCGGTCGAATCCGGCGATACCGTGGTCTGAAACCGCCACATGCCTGGCTTCGGCATACGTGTCGACGCCTCCGGACGCAAGGTCTGGTGCGTCCAGACGCGCGGTCCTGCGGGCGGACGAGTCGCCGGAATCGGAGCCGCCGCCCGCACAGGCCCCGCGACCTGACACTCCGTCCGGGCGCGTTGGTCCGCTTCGTTGCGTAACAGAACGTCAACAAACACTTCCCGTTTCCGACGCAACCCCATCATCGTGACGACACACCGACACGATACCCTTGCCAAGGAGAATCCGGGGCGAACGACACGGATCTCCGAGCCTTGTCCATGCTCGCAAATGGAGGTGGCAACGTGTCGAATCAGAATGGAACGGCTGCGCAATTCTACCGCACGGTGTGGCTATCCGACATCCACCTGGGATTTCGCGGATGCAGCGCCACGTCCCTGCTGGCCTTCCTCCGTTCGGTGGAATGCGAGTTTCTCTATCTGGTCGGTGACATCATCGACATCTGGTCCGTGCGAGAGCGGCCCTTCTGGCCCCAGGACCACAATAACATTCTGCGAACGATCCTCGGCAAGGCCAAATACGGCACCAAGGTGATCTACGTGCCGGGCAACCATGACGAGATGCTGCGGGACTACAACGGCATGGCCTTCGGCAACATCCGCATCGCGGACCGCATCGTCCACCGCAAGGCCGACGGCAAGCGTTTTCTCGTGATCCACGGGGACCAGTTCGACAGCGTGGTGCGTTCGTCCAGGGCCATCGCGCTGTTGGGCAGCCACGCCTACGACCTGCTGCTGGGCATCAACACCCGGCTCAACCTGGTCCGCCGCAAGCTCGGTCTCCCATACTGGTCCCTGGCCGGCGCCATCAAGCACAAAGTCAAGAACGCCATGCGCTATATCAGCAACTTCGAGGCGGCGGTGTCGTTCGAGGCGGCCCGCCTGGGAGTGGACGGGGTCATCTGCGGACATATCCACCGGCCCCAGATCATTCCATTGAACGGCATCACCTACTGCAACTGCGGGGACTGGGTGGAGAGCAACAGCGCGCTGGTGGAGCATGACGACGGGAGCCTGGAGTTGTTGCACTGGCAGGACACGCAACGGATCGGGCAAGGCGACCCGGGAACGGCGCTGGAACCGGTACCGTTGATCGCCCATAACGGCGGTCTCCACCATCGCAACGCGGTGCTGGAGAAGGTCCATACGTTGGGGGGTGACGATTCCTGAGGTGACGTTCCGTTTCCGAGGAGACGTTTCGTGCAGGGTAGTTGTTGCCGCACCGAATCAACCGGCGGGCCAGCGTTGTCGTTAAACCGGCACCAGTAGCGAAACGAACCGTTTCGTCCACTCCAGCCATGTGTGTTGCCCGGCGTACGCGACGCAGTCGCCGGGATCCAGCTCCACGGCGCCGAGCACCGCGGTGCGCAGGTCGCGGTCCAGCACGCCGGTCTTACCGTTCCGGACCACGTCCAACGGTCCGGTGACGGGAAAGGCGGCCACGGGCACGCCGCAGGCCATGGCTTCGAGCATGACCAGCCCGAAGGTATCCGTCAGGCTCGGGAAAACGAACACGTCGGCGGCGGCCACGTGGGCCGCGAGCTCGTCGCCGAGTTTCTGTCCCGTGAACCGGACCTCCGGGTACCTGGAACGCAGGCCGTTCAGGTCGGGCCCGTCGCCCACCACGTACTTGGTCCCGGGCAGGTCGAGATCGAGAAACGCCGCGATGTTCTTTTCCACGGCCACGCGCCCCATGTACATGGATAGCGGCCTCGGGCCCGGCAGGAACGACTTGGGGCCCGGCTTGAACATCTCCGTGTCGACGCCGAGGGCCCAGATGGCGAGGTTGTCGAAGCCACGCCCCCGGAGGTGCTCGGCCAGGGAGCGGGTGGCCACGAAGGTGCGGGCGGCGCGGCCGTGATACCGTCGGAGATAGGCGTACGACCAGGTCACCGGAAACGGAACCCGCGCGCGAAGGTACTCGGGGAACAGGGTGTGGAACGAGGTGGTGAAGGGGATGCCGGCGCCACGGCAGAAGGAGCGGACGGCGTGGCCGATGGGTCCCTCGGTGGCGATGTGGACAGAGTCGGGCTCGAAATCCCGCAGGATTCGTCCGACTCCCTTGCCTGGAAGGAGCGCCAGCCGGATCGACGGGTAGGTGGGGCAGGGGACGGTGGTGAAGTCCGACGGCGTTACGAAGAGCGGTTCGTGTCCCAACTCCGCCAAGTGCGCTCCCGTCTGCTGCAGCGTGCGCACCACGCCGTTGACCTGTGGTTCCCAAGCGTCGGTGGCGACCGCGACTCTCATGCCTGAGGGAAGCCTGGCATGCGATCGTTAAGGACAGGTAACGGCGGGATCAAGTTATGGTCGCGTGGGCGAACCCGTAGGCTCCTCCTCGCGTGGAGTCGGCAAACTTGCCAACGCCGCGCAACGGCGCTAATAGCTACTCATTGACCAGGAGGAATCCACAGTGATCATCGACTGCGACACCCATATCATGCCCAACGACGCCTTCGACGACATGCCCGAGGAGTTCCGGGACAAGGCGCCGATCCCACGGTACAGCGACGACGGACTGCTCGCCGACATCGACTTTCCGGGCGGGCCGCCCGAGGTTCCCGGCGTAACGCCGCTAGGCGCGCCCGGCTCCGGCGCCAAGATGAAGGGGCTGGTGGACCTCCAGGTGCGGCTCGACGAGTTGCCCGTACTGGGGGTGGATCGGCAGTTCGTGCTGCCGCAATTCTCCGGCTGGTGGACGTACATGATCGAGCCGGCGCTGGCGTCGGCCATTGCCCGCTCCTACAACCTGTCCAACCTGCGCATGATGGAGCGCCACGAGTGCCTCGTCGGCGTGGCCATCGTGCAACTCCAGGATGTGCCCGCGGCCATCCGCGAGATGGAGTGGGCCCGGAAAGAAGGGTTCTGCGCGGTGGTGCTGGACAAGGTGTACCCGGTCCAGGACCACCCCTACGGAGAAAGCCTCGGCAGCCACAAGGAGCTGTGGCCGTTCTTCGCGCGCGCCGAGGAGATGGAAATGCCCATCTTCCTGCACAACATCCAGCACGGCCACCGCATCAGCAATCTGCCCAACTTCCAGAAGGACGGCCTCTACCTCTTCGCGCCGCAGGAGGGGCAGGTGAGCCTGGTGTCGCTGGTGACCAGCGGCCTGCTGGACGACTTTCCCGGGCTCCAGTTCATCTTCACCGAGGCCGGCACGGGCTTCATCAAGCCGCTGGTGGAAAGGCTCGACGCGGCCTTCAACGGCCCTCCGGTGGACTACGACGGGGACGCCGATGCCGACGTCATGCGCGGGGTCAAGGCCAAGCTGCGCCGCCACCGGGCGTTCTACGGCCCCGAAGTATTCCTGGAGAAAAACAAGAAGCCCGCGAGCCACTACTTCCGCAACAACTTCTACTTCACCATCGAGACCGAGGAAGCCGCCCTGCCCGAGGCCATCGAGTTCCTCGGCCCCGAGCGCTTCCTGTTCGCCACCGACTACCCCCACGACGACCCCGGCGGCAGCATGAAGTTCCGTGACGTCCAACTCCTGGCCGTAAACCAGAACCTCTCCGAAGAGACCAAGGAGCTCATCCGCCACGGCAATGCGGAACGGTTGTTCAAGCTGGACGGGTAAAGTTTCCGAGGGGTCTCGGGGCGCCCCCTCACCATCTCCTCACTGAACTGCGCCAGCCAGCACTCAAGTTCCCATCCTTGATGTGGTGCCATGTCCGGGCAGATTAAACCTCAACACTACATTCCGAAATTCTTGATTAAGGGTTTCGCGAAAGAGAACGTCCTCTTTCGGCTCGATAAGACTGCCCCCAAGAGAACACCGGCGTAGGCTCGTGAGCGAGCGCCTGAACGAGTTTCTCGCCATCCGGCCCGCGTGAGAAATCCGTGATAGTCGGCCCGCTCTGTGCTGCCGTAGGGGTGGCGGGTAGCCACCCTACCACCGGGAGGGTCTGCGGATGTTTGTGCCGGGAATTGGATCCGGCAACTGGGAGCGCCGCAGGGCATTCGACCGGATATTCCGTGTGAAGTCCGCGTGCGCAATAAGCTGCCGGGATGGACGGCCTGTGCCCGGCGTGACCAGCCCGATACGCTTACCCTGTTGTTGTTTCACCAAGCGCATTGCTTCGGCAAGGTCACTGTCATTGCTCACAACAATGGCGCAGTCGTAGGCACTCAACCAGCCGTCATTGAGGAGATGCACGGCGAGATTGACATCGGAGCCCTTTTCCTCGGTCCTGATCACGTCCACAGTGCGCAGGTCCCAACCGGCTGTACCAATGGGGCTCTCACCGCGTGACTGAGGAAATGTCCGAAAGACACCGCGACTTCTCGCCGGTATCGCTGCAGCGCGCGTAGATAGACATCCTGCCGTTGTGGTTTCGACGGGTCCCGGGCGGTTCCCGAAACCCGTGCCGTGAAATACTTGACCGCGAGGATCTGGTGGTGTGACTGGAGAACCTTCTCGAAGAGCGCGACCAGGTCCAGCCACTTCCATGACGTACCCTTGAGGGCTCCGTAGTAGAGATTGAAGCCGTCTACATAGACGATGGTGCGCATGCAGGCCTGCTGAAAAAGCAAGGGCCTCCGAAGAGGCCCCGCACCCTGCGGTCGAAACCGCAAGGGGTATTGTCGCTAGTTTAGGACCCCTGCAGGAGAAGGTCAAGGGCGCCGATGCCGAAGCCGGACGGGGCCACCGCCCGGTTCGGGTTGAACTTCCCGATGGCGGCGAGGACGCAGTTGTAGACCAAGTGCGGGGTTGGGGAATGGTGGTTGACGGTCGCCGGAAACTCCGGGCTCATCACGCGTCCGGGCGACACGTTGAACTCGATGGCCTGGAACTCCTTCCCGACAAGCTACTGCGCCGGCCACATACGTCGCAAGGCGCCCTGGAGTTGTGGGGTGTGTCTCCGCCGGCAATGTCCCCGTGGCGCGCGCCAACACTGGATTGTTGGAGCCGAGTCCATTTTGGCCTACAACGCATGGAAGGGGAAGAACATCCCACGATTCACTCAAGTGCCAATTCGACCCGCGGCCGGAGCCGACCGCCAGGGATGGGGCTGCCGGGCCCTGCGCTACGGCTCCAGCCGGCGGCACACCACTCCCCGAAGGAGGATGGCATGCGATTGTTCCGAATGAACGCGTCCGTGGGCTGGCTCCTGGCCGGATGCGGCGTCACGATCTCCGGAATTGCTCTCTTCATCCTGGTCTCGGTGGAAGTCGGGGCGGCGGTGTGCCTCTTCGGCGCCGGCGCGTTCGGCTTCGCGGCGGGCCTCACGCGATCCGCTGCCGCGGACCGAAGGATCGCCGCAGAGGTGGGGCAGCACATCAACGAACTGCGCGAGCAGGATCTGAAAGAGGTTCAGACGCGCTGGGCGGCCGAGGGCATGTCGCCGGCGGAGCAGGCCTGGCGTAAGCTCCAGGGGTCTCACGGCCCGGAAACGGATGAGGCGCCGCCGGAACTGGACGCACGGCTCGGCAAGATGATCCAGACCCGCTGCGACCGTGTCTGGGATGGCATCCGCGACCGGCGCTACGTAAAGCAGGAACACGGGGAGATCGCCGGGGTCAACGCCAGCGCCGTGTTCGAGGAGATCCGCGACGTCGTAAAGGAAGTCGCCCGGCTGTACGGGAAGGATGCCGAGCGGGCGGAACTCGATGCGCGCATCGGCGACATCGCCCTCGCCGCCCGGTCCGCCATCAGCGAACTCCTGCAAGTGGCGCGGCAGGCGCCGGTGGTCGACGTCCCCGGCTGGACCGTGAGGGAAGTCATGGTGTGGCTCGAACGGGTGCAGAAGGTTCGCCACCTTTACGGGATGTACACCCCCTGGAAGCATTACCTGCGCGGTGCGGCGATGGCCTGGCGCATTGCTCTCGGCATGAATCCGGTGACGCTTGTGGCAACGACCCTCGCCGGGGAAGCGATGACACGAGTCGGCACCCACGTTCTCAAGACATACGGCGAGGGCTGGCTCAAGGAACTGCTGGAGGGTTCCGTCGCGCTGGTCTATCTGCAGGTGGCGCGCACTTACGATCCGCGACACACGTATCGGAGCGCGGACTGGCTGGGGCTCGTCGAGGCGCTTCGCATTCACACGCTGATTCCGGGCATCGACCACAACCGCAAGCTCCTGTTGGACCGCATTCTGCGCGCGCAGATTCCGGACGAATTCGCCAAGCTGGCGCTGCTGCGCGCGCTGGCGGACGACGCGGAACTGGATTCCACCCTGACGCCGCCCACCGACTTCGCGTCTTTGCGCCCCGCGCAACGCCACGCCATTGCCGAGTCTCTCGGCGCGGTCCTGCGGGACATGCGCGGTTTGAACGAGCCGGAGCCCAGCAAGGCGATAGAGGAGTTGGAGAAGCGGCTGTCCATGGGCCTGCAGGTCGATCTGATCGGCGCCGGCAGCCGCGAGGAGATACGCATCGAGGAGGGATTCGTTCAGCTCGCGATACTCGCCTGCGACTGGTGCCGCCTCGACATCGGGGAGGCGCGGCAGGTGATCGCAAACAGCGCGTTCGCCGTGGTGGCGCGTGAGCGCATTGGCGATGCCGGCATGCACCGCGTGCTGTTGGACAAGGCGATGTCCGTCGCCTTCGACCATGGCGACCTCAATGCTGACAGCGTTGCCGACGGTGAGCCGCATTGGATCGAGCCCCCAGGCGATCTGGTGGGAGACCCCTTGGCCGAACCACTGCTCTCATCCTTCGTCGATCTGCTGGCGACCCACGCACCGGCGGACTGGCCAGTGGAGCACGACCAAATGATGCTGTTCAACGCTTCGGTATTGCTCCCGGAGCGCAAGCAGATCGCTGCGCTCTGGTCACGATATCTGAAGGCGGTGGAGTCGCGCCTGCGTGCCCGCCTGGAGTACGGTACGCTTTCAACCGTTCCGCCAGTGTCGGCTCCGGCGATCCTGCGTCAGGTCGGCGCGCAGGCAGGTCGTGCGCCGGCAGACCGCGTCGTTGCTCCAGACGTTCAGAAGCCGGCTGTCGCGGTGTTCGAGGCGTCGTCGGGCAACGCTCGGGCGCGCTGGGTGCTCCTGTTTGCCGACCGCGTGGTTGTGGGGGACGTTCCGAAGGAGGATCTCACACTCGACGACGGCGCGCCGAGAATCTGCCCGAAGGACGAGGTTCGTTTCAGCCGTTTGTCCCGCCCCTTGGCGGATGCCCTTGTGGTCCGTTGCGGCGACGATCAGCCTGTGATCGTGGACGGTTCCGTGACGGGCACGTTCGCGGGGTACTTCGGTCCGGTGCTCGGATCGCTGGGCCTCGACGACGCCGCCCTCGACATCGTACACAACCCCTGAGTTCGCCACCGCACTCCTCGTGATCGGAGTTCCGGAAGCTGAAGAGGAAGTTGACGGCCACCGCCTCGACTTCCTTCTCCTTGAGGCTTGCCACCGCCCGCCGCACGTCGTCCTCGTCGAACGGCGTCTGCACGTTGCCGAGATAGTCGGAGTGTCCGTCAGCGCGAAAGGTCCACCACCACGCGGCCGCGCACCCCGCCCTTGAGTATGCTCTCGATGTGGGTGTCCAACTCGTCCAGCGAGCAGTCGATGGTGACCGCGTCCAGGTTGGGCAACTTCCACTCGCCGGCCATCTTCTGCCACAGGGTGGCGCGGATGTCCGCGGGGCAGTCCGGCGTGGCCACGCCGATGAGGCGCACGTCCCGCAGAATGAACGGGAACACCGTGGTGTTCAACTCCACCGAGGCCACGTTGCCGCAGCACGTCACCACCCCGCCGTACTTGGAGGCCTTGATGGCGGTGGCGAGGATGTTGCCGCCGACGGTATCCACGACACCCGCCCAAAGACCCCGAAGCAAGGGGCGGCCGGACTGATCGTCCGCGTCCTCCCGCGAGATGACGTCGGCCGCGCCCAGACCCGTGAGAAAGTCCTTCTCCGCCTCCTTGCCGGTGGACGCCACTACCCGGTAGCCGGCCTGGGCCAGTATGGCCACGGCCAGGCAGCCAACGCCGCCGGTGGCGCCGGTCACCAGCACGTCGCCCGACTCCGGGGTGACTCCGCCCTCCAGGAGGCGCAGCACCGACAGCGCCGCGGTGAAGCCGGCGGTGCCGTACACCATGCTTTCCTTGAGGCTCAAGCCGTCCGGACGCTTTACCGCCCAGGCGGCCGGCACCCGCGCGTATTCGGCGAAGCCGCCGTCCGTGTTGGCCCCCAGGTCGAAGCCGGTGAGCACCACCTCATCGCCTGCGGCGAAATCGCCCACGCTGCTCTCCACCACCGTGCCCGCCGCGTCGATGCCGGGGGTGTGGGGAAAGTTGCGGGTGACGCCCTTGTTGCCGGAGGCCGACAGCGCGTCCTTGTAGTTGAGAGAGGAATAAGCCACCGACACCAGCAGATCGCCTTCCGGCAGGTCGTCCGCCGACTTCTCCGTGATGACGCGGGAGAAAGTCTTGTCCTCCCTCTCGCTGACGACCATGGCTCGAAAACGGGTGGGGTCTGACATGATGGGCTCCTTGGCCCCGCAGCGCCATTACCGTGGGACAGGCTGTTTCCAAACTCCCGGGGCAACGACGCCCCCATTACCGTCATCCCGCAGAGCGGGAATCAGGGGTGGGGAGGGGCACGTTTTGCCCCGCCTCACCCCTCCTGGATTCCCGCTTCCGCGGGAATGACGGTATGGGAGGACCGTGCCATTTCCTGTTCGGGTGAAGTTTCAACACAGCCTGGAAAACGGGAATGACGGAGTCAACAGGGCATGACGATTCAACCAATCTCTTGCGGCGACGGGCTCCTGGTATCGTGTCCCGTAAATTCCTGCGACAAGTTGCGCAGGATCTTTTTTGTCGGCAAGGCGCGATGACGAGCAGTGGCGGGCACCACGCGAGGAAGAGCCACGCAGCCGACGGCGAAACAGACCCGCAAATTATCCCAGGAATTTACGGGACGCGACACTAGCCCCCGCTCTCCCTCTCCTGCAGCCGCTGCCACACCTTGGGGGGCGACAGTGGCAGGTCGCAGATGCGTACGCCCACGGCGTCTTCCACGGCCGCGGCAATGGCGGATGCGGCCGGCAACACTCCGCCCTCGCCCATGCCCTTGGCCCCGAAGGGGCCGGGGCCATTGCCGCTTTCCATCAGCTCCGAGATGAAATTCTCCGGCAGGTCGTGGAAGTTGGGGACACGGTAATCGATGAGGTTGGGGTTCAAGGGCTGGCCGTTCTCGTACACCATGTCTTCCAGGATGGTGTGCCCGATGCCAAAGAGAACGCCGCCCTCGTCCTGGCCTTGGCACTGCAGGGGGTTGATGGCCCGGCCCACATCCGCCATGGACACGAACTTGAGGATGCGGATGACCCCGGTTTCCGGGTCCACCTCCAGCTCCACGCCGCCCCAGCCCACCTCCCAGAAGGTGGTGGGGGAACCCAGCACCGCGGTCTTGCTCTTCCTGTCCTGGTAGCCGCCGCGGCCGACGATCTCGGTGGCGGAGCTGCCGTAGTAGCCGGCAATGACCTCGCTGTAGGGCGTCCCGCGCCCCTTGGCGCCGCGCACCCGGCCGCCCTTGAGCTTCAGGTCGGCGGCCTTCTCTCCCATGACTTTGGCCGCGGCCTTGAGCAACTGCTTCTTCACGTCCTGGGCGGCCCGCTGGGTGGCGAGGCCCATGACGGTCATGGAGCTGCTGGCGCTGGTGGACACGTCGAAGGGCGTCACGTCCGTGTCCAACTGGGCCACGGACACCTGCTCCAGCTTGATGCCCAACTCCTCCGCCACCACCTGGCTCAGCGCCGTGCGGCTGCCCTGTCCCACCTCCACGGTGCCCGTAAGCAACACGGCGCTACCGTCCGACGACATCTTGACCGTGGCCCCGGCCACCTTGTAGGTGCCGCCGGCGTCCTTCAGACAAACGCTCACACCCCGGCCCACGTTGGGCGGCGTCGGCTTCTTCCAGTCCAGCGTCCGCGCCACCTTGCGCAGCCCCTGCTTGAGGTCGCAGTCCACCGGGGTGTCGCCGGGGGTGTACGGCTCGCCCTTGTCCAGCAGGTTCTTGAGGCGGAAGTCCAGCGGGTCCATGCCCAGACGCCTGGCGATCATGTCCATCTGGGACTCGTAGGCCCAAGCCACCTGCACCGCGCCGAAGCCGCGGAACGCGCCCGCCGGCACCGTGTTGCTGTAGACGCCGTGGGCGTCGATCTTGACGTTGGCCACGCGGTAGGGACCCACCGCTCGATAGCCCGCCTTCTGGGTCACCCGCGGTCCGGCGTCGGCGTAGGCGCCGGTGTCCATATAGATTTCCAGCTCCCGCGCCACCATCAAGCCCTTCTTCGTGACCCCGGTCTTGATACGGATGCGCGCGGGATGGCGCGTCACCGTCTTGAAGCTGTCATTGGCGCTCATGGCCAGCTTGACCGGACGGCGGTTGCGCACCGACAGCGCCGCGGCGATGGGGTCGGCCTTGACGTAGAGTTTGCCGCCGTAGCCGCCGCCGACGTAGGGCACCACCACCCGCACCCGGTTGAGCGGCAGCTTGAAGATCCCGGCCAAGTGCCCCCGGAGGGTAAACGGGTCCTGGCACGAACTCCACACCGTCAGGCGCTCGCCGTCATGGTGGGCGACGCAGATGTGCGGTTCCAGCGAGTAATGCTGCACCTTGGAGAAGCGGAAGACGTCCTCGAACACGTGGTCGGACTTGTCAAAGCCCTGATCCACATTGCCCCGGGAGTAGCCGAAGTAATAACAGACGTTGGTGCCCTTGAACCGTTCCGGCGCGCCGTAGGTGGAGCCCCGAAGCTCGGCCCTGGCCACGTCTCCTTCGTGCACCAGTGGCGCGCCCGGCGCCAACGCGTCATCCACGTTGTCCACGAACGGCAGTTCCTCGTACTCCACGTCGATGAGCGCCAGCGCCTCCTCCGCCACCAGTTCGTCCGCGGACAGCACCGCCGCCACCGGGTCGCCCACGTAGCGCACCTTGTCCACCGCCACCACCGCCTGGTCCTTGTAGGTGGCGCCGTACATGTAGTTGAGGCCGGCCAGCTCGTCCCGGGTGAGCACGTCGATGACCCCGGGCAGCGCCCTTGCCTTGGCGGCGTCCACCTTGAGCAGGCGCGCGTGGGGCACGGGACTCCGCAGGATCCTGGCATGGGCCATCCCCGGAAGCTCCATGTCGCCGGTGTAGAACGCCGTCCCCGACACCTTCTCCATCGCGTCCACGCGCATGGAGCTGTGCCCGGCCACTGACAATCGTTGTTTTCTCATGGGTTGTCTCCGCACACCTTCTTATCGGAAGTTCCAGGGGCAGGCAATGTAGGGCCCTGAATGTACCGTACCCCTGACGAACTACCTGAATCTGGAAGAATTCACGCCCGTCTCACCGCGAGCGCCCCTCCGCCTCCTCCTTCAGCGTCTCCAGCTCGGTCCAGCGCTCCAGGGCTTCGTCCAGAGCCGCCTTGGCCGTCTTCAATTCGTCCAGGACCGGCTGCACGTCGGCGAAGGGCTGAGCGTAGAAGTCGGGCTGCCGGGTCTTCTCTTCCAGCGCGGCCACGGCCTGTTCCACGACTTCGATCCGGCCCGGCAGCCCGTCCAGCTCCCGTTGCAGCTTGTAGCTGAGCTTGGTGGGGCGGGACCGGGTCTCCCGCCGGTCCCGCGCCGGCTCCCGGGAACTCCCGCGGTTGGGATCGTCGGTAACGGCCAGGGCCTTGCCGCGGCGCAGCCAGTCGGTGTAGCCGCCGGCGTGGCGCTGGATCGCGCCCGTGTCCTCGAACACCAGAGTGCTGGTGACGCAGTTGTCCAGGAAGCTCCGGTCGTGGCTCACCACCAGCAGCGTCCCACGGTAGCGCACGAGTTGATGCTCCAACACTTCGAGGGTCTCGATGTCGAGGTCGTTGGTGGGTTCGTCCAGCACCAGGAGGTTGGCGGGCTGCGTGAGCAGGCGCGCCAGGATGACGCGGTTGCACTCGCCGCCGGAGAGCGCGCCCACCGGGCTCAAGGCGCGCTTGGGACTGAACAGGAAACCCTTGAGATAGCCCACTACGTGGCGCGGTTTGCCGTTGACGAAGACGTGGTCGCGGCCGTCCGCCACGGTGTCCGCCACGGTCTTGTCCGGGTCCAGTTGGCGCCGCATTTGATCGAAATAGCCGAACTCCAGGTTAGCGCCCATCTCCACGGTGCCGGAGTCGGGCTTGATCTCACCCACGAGGATGCGCAGGAGCGTGCTCTTGCCCACGCCGTTGTTGCCGATGAGGCCGATGCGGTCGCCGCGCATGAGGCGCAGCGAGAAATTCCGTATCACGGGTTCGCCGCCGTAGCCGTGGGTGACGTTGCGCAACTCCACAACCTTGCGGCCCGACTGGCCCCCCTGCTGCACATGGATGCGGGCGTGACTCTGGGGCTTGAGGCGCTGGGCCGCCTCCTCGCGCATGGCCATGAGCGCGCGCACCCGTCCCTCGTTGCGCGTGCGCCGCGCCTTGATTCCCCGGCGTATCCACGCCTCCTCCTGGGCCAGCCGCTTGTCGAACAAGGCATCGTGACGGGACTCCTCCGCCAGGCTTTCCTCCTTGAGCCGGAGGAAGTGGTCGTAGGTGCCGGGCCAGCTCGTGAGCCGGGTGCGGTCCAGCTCCACGATGCGGGTGGCCAGGCGACGCAGGAAGGCGCGGTCGTGGGTGATGAACAGGACGCTGCCGGCGTAGTGGTAGATTCGGTCCTCGAGCCACTGGATGGTGCTCAGGTCGAGGTGGTTCGTGGGCTCGTCGAGGAGCAGCAATTCAGCGTTGCCGACCATGGCCCGGGCCAGCCCCACGCGCCGCTGCCAGCCGCCGGACAATTCCCCCAGCCGCCGCTCCGCCGGCAGGTCCAGCTCGCTCAGCACCGTGTCCACGCGCTGGTCCACGTTCCAGCCGCCGTGGGCGTCAATCTCCCGGTGCAGCGCCTCCAGCTCCAGCAATCCCTTGCGGTCCAGGGTCTCCCGGGAACGCTGCTGGTAGAGATCGATGAGCCCCTGCAGGTCCGCCAGCCCGGTGGTGACGTATTCCCGCACCGTCTGCCCGAGTTCCTCGGGCAGCGCCTGCTCCAGCTCGCTCACGCGGATGCGGCTCTGGTAGTGGATCTCGCCGTGGTCGGGTTCGAGCCTCCCGGTAATGAGCCGCAGCAGGGAGGTCTTGCCCGCGCCGTTGCGGCCGATGAGGCAGACCCGCTCCCCCGGCTCGATGGCGAACTCGGCGTGGGCCAGCAACCGCTGGTCGCCCAGTTCCAGCGAGATGTCTTCGAAGTTTACGAGGGGCATGTGTGGAAGGCACCGGCGCCCGCTTCTGCCGGTGCCGCCGCGAATGCGCCTACTTCCGGCCGCGGGTTGCCCGTGCGCCCGGCGGCCGGTACGGCACCTTCTTTTTGACGGCCTCGTCCACGGTCTCCGGCGTGATCAGCACCGTGCACTTGATATTGAGGGCGCCCGCGTTGGCGATGTGGAGCGAAACGGCCGACGCCGTGGCATCGTCCGGCAGCTCGGCGATGATGTACAGGTCGGTGTCGCCAAAGGCGTAGTAAAGCCCCTCCACGCTGCCGCCCATGCCCTCGATGGTCTGGGTCAACGCCGCCCGCCGCCGGCTGCCGCCCTCCTTCAAGAGCCCCACCAGCCCCTTGCCGGTATACGTGGTGTGGAACATGTATTTGCCCATGCGTTTCCCTCCTGTTCACGACATCAGTGTTCAATACGCCAGTTCTCGACGGTGACCATTCACCCCGGCGGGTCTTTTCAAGCATCCGGGAGGCCTTCTCGAACGGCGCGCCGGGCACCGCCCCGCCGTTACCCGGACTGGCTTGCGATGAACGCGCGCAGCACCTCGTTGAACTCCGCGGGGTGCTCGCGGTACGAGAAGTGGCCGGCCTGGTTGATGATGTGCATCTGGGTGCGGCGCTCGCTGCCGGCCATGAGATCGTAGAGGCGCAGGCCCTGGTCGAGGGTGGCAGTGGGGTCGTTGTAGCCCCACACCAGGAGCGTGGGGCGCTGCAGGCCGCGGTCGCGGATCCAGCCCAGGGTCTCTTCCTTCTGGCGCCCGTGCCGGGCCAGGAAGAGGTTGACCTTGAGGCCCTGCATCTCCATCTTCTCCACCGCCACCTGGTACTTGGGCAGTTGGGCGATGGCCACGCAGGCGTCGAGCCAGTCGTCGGTGATGTGGTTGTGGTCGTAGGAGTAGCGCTCGTACACCCAGCGCTGGCTCTCGCGGCTCAGGCGCGGCTGCGGCGCGTTGGCGAAGACGATGTCGTTGCGCCCCACGCCCGGCGCCAGCGTGTTGGTGTCCACCGGGATCACGGACTTGACCAGGTCCGCCCGTTCCAGCGTCATGCGCGCCACCAGGTAGGCGCCGCGGGAATGCCCCACCAGGTGCACGTTGCCGAGCTTCAGGGTCTCCAGGAAGGCGAGGGCGTGATGCACCGTGGCGGCCATGGTGTAGTCGTCGTCGCTCTTGGGGTTGCCGGTCAGCCCCTGTCCCAGCTTGTCCACCGCGTAGACGTGAAACCACTTTGCCAAGGCGTCAAAGTTGCGATTCCAGTCGAGGCTGCAGTCCGCCGCGTCGTTGGAGCCGAAGTTGCCGCCGTGGAACAGCACCAGCGGTTCGCCGCTGCCCTTCTCGAAGTAGCGCGTGCGAACGCCGTCCACATCCACGAATCTTTCGTCCGCTTGGTCCATTTCAATCCTCCCCGATGGCTTCACTGTAGCGAATTGTGCCGGCGACGTTAACCCGCAGACCCGGATCCCGGGCGCCAACCTTGTATAAGTGTTTATGTCATTCCAGCGGAAGCGGGAATCCCGGCGGGGTGGAGTTGTGGCCCACGGCGACGCGATCTCTCCCACCCCTGGATTCCCGCTTCCGCTGGCATGACGATCCGCCGGGTCCCCGCCTCACGAGTTTTCACAAAGCCTGATGCGCGGGACAACGATTCGAAGGGTACCCGCTTGGAAATCACCAGTCGATCCGATAAGGGAGAACGAGCCGCGAGGCGCACAAATCAAGGAGGCAAACCATGGCGAACGCCAACAACGACGAGCATCCCATGCTGGGGGAGGGGCGGGGGCGGCTACGGGGCAAAGTGGCCATCATTACCGGGGCCAACAGCGGCATCGGACGGGCCACGTCCCGGCTGTTCGCGCGCGAAGGCGCCAGCGTCGTGTGCTGCGACATCCAGGAGACCCTGACGCCGCGGGTGGACCAGCTCATCATCGACGAGGGCGGTGCGGCCACCTTTCTGAATGTGAACGTGACCGCGGATGGCGGTCCCGAGGAGATGGTGCGGACAGCCATCGACACCTACGGCGGCGTGGATATCCTCTACAACAACGCCGGCGGCGGCATCCGCAAGCAGGTCCATGAACACACCGACGAGGAATGGAACTTCATCATGGCCCTCAACCTGAACGCCATCCAGAGGAGCGTCCGGGCGGCGGTGCCCCACATGATCGAGAAGGGCAGCGGCAACATCGTGAGCACGGCGTCGACCTTCGGACTGCTGGCCTCTGCGAACTATCCGGCCTACTGCGCCACCAAGGCTGCGGTGATCAGCCTGACCCGGCAGATGGCGCTGGACTACGGCCCCAAGGGCATCCGCGTGAACTGCATCTGTCCGGGCGCCACCGAGACCCCGCGCTTTCGCGGACACCCGCCGGTGCCGTCGCTCCAGGCCGCCACCCCCGAACAGCGCAAGCGCATGGCCGACAGCAACAAGGCCCTGCTGCGCATGGCGCGGCCCGAAGAGATGGCCTACGGCGTGCTGTTCCTGGTGTCCGACGAAGCCTCCTTCGTCACTGGCCACGCTCTGGTGGTGGACGGGGGGCAGACCATCGCCGTGTGAGGGCGGCGGCAGGTTCGCATCCACCTGCTTCGCGGCGCGATGTCGAAGGACGCCTGGTTGACCGGACTCGGGACGAACAGGCAGGTCATCCAGGGAAGGGAGCACGGGCATGGGAGAAATACTCGGACTGGGCATCACGCACTACCCCGGACTCGGATTCCAGGGGAACATGACCCGGCGCATCCGGATGTGCCTGGAGGACCCCGCGTTGCCGGAGCGGTTGCGCCACCTGGAGAACTGGCCCGCGCCCATGCGCGAGCAGTGGGGCGCGGACGACGGACAGGGCCACTCCGACGCCCACCGCCAGGAACTCATCCACCGCTTCCGCATCGCCCGCCGCGCCCTGGACGAATTCCAGCCCGACCTGTGCGTCCTGTGGGGCGATGACCAGTACGAAAACTACCAGGAAGACTGCGTGCCCGCGTTCTCCATTCTGGCCTACGACTCGGTGGAATCGCAGCCGTGGACCCACACACGCCGTGGCGCCAACATGTGGGACGAACCCGACGACAAGGTCTTCACCATCAACGGGCACCAGGAGGCCGGCAAGCACCTGGCGTCGAGCCTGCTGGACAACGGCTTCGACGTGGCCTACTCCTACAAGCCGCTCCACCGGGGCTTGGGACACGCCTTCATCAACTCGATCCTGTACCTGGACTGGGACCGGCAGGGATTCCCGTACCCGCTGGTGCCATTCACCGTCAACGCCTACGGCCGCAAGCTTGTGGGCAGCCGGGGCGTACCGCTGACCCCCTCCGCCGCCCAAAACATCGCCGACCGGTTCGACCCGCCTGGCCCCCAGCCCTGGCGCTGCTTCGACATCGGCGCCGCCACCGCCCGCGCCTTCGCGGACAGCCCCTGGCGCGTGGCCCTCATCGCTTCATCGAGTTGGTCCCACTCGTTTCTCACCGCCAAGCACTCGTTCATGTATCCCGACGTGGAGTCGGACAAGCGCTACTTCGCCGCGCTCCGGGATGGCGACTGGGAAACCTGGCGCAAGACCAGCCTGCCCGAGGCCGAGGACCGCGGCCACCACGAGTTGCTCAACTGGTTCGCCCTGGCCGGCGCCATGTCGGAGATCGGCCGCAAGCCCGACGACATCGTCTTCCTGGAATCGTGGATCTCCAATTCCGACAAGGTGTTCGCGCTGTTCCGTCCGCCGGCCGGCGGACGTTGAGGCCGGACACGGCTAGTGTGGTGTCGCCACGACGACCCTCTTCGTGAAGCGGGCGGGCGCCAGGAGCTTGCGCCGCAGGACTTTCGGGTTCAGGGGACTTGATGGAGAATAAACCGGCCAATCTCTTCAACGTGCCCCGTCCGCTCCCGGACGACGAGGAGTCCGTCGACCTCATCCCCCACCGGGGCGTGAAGATCGAGCGCATCGTCTCTGCCGGTCAGACCTCGCGCGCCGGGGAATGGTACGACCAGGACCGCGACGAATGGGTCGCGCTGATCCAGGGCCAGGCCGTACTGGAATACGGGAACGGCGAGAAACTCCCACTCAACGCCGGCGACCACGTGCTCATTCCCGCCCATCAACGCCACCGCGTCGACTACACGAGCCGGATGCCGCCATGCATCTGGATCGCCGTGTTCGGGGAGCTGACGTAGCCATTCACCCGGCGCCGCAGGCCCCGTTTTGCCCGCATCACGGGTAACTCTGCTCAAGCCGGATCACCGGCGTCGGCGACCCGAGCCAGGTAAACCGGTACCGCGCACTCTTGCGGACGTTGTCCACCAAGGCGGGCCGGAAACAGGCCATACAGACGCCGCCCTTGCGGCGCACGCTGGGGTAGACGATGCCGGACGATCCCTGTTGGAGAAGTGTCTCGCCGAGTGATTGGGACTCGATGTAGCTGTCGGGATCCATGCAACCTTCGAAGGCAAGGTCGCCCCGGATGTCGTGGAACTCGCCGGCGAAGTCCGCGAGATAGTCGTCGTAAGTGACGCTCTCCTCCAGCCAGTCGACCTCCACAAGCTCGATCCACTTGTGCCATGCGACTTCGGCCTGTGACGTGGCCAGTTCGGCGCCTGCATACCAAGCACCGCGTCCCGGACCGTTGAAGCGGCTTCCCAGCGGGTGGGCGTAGGTAAAGACGGCATTGATGATGCCGGCATGGGGAATGCCGGCGACGAGTTCGTCAATGCCGATGCCCGGCAACCGACCGGCTTCAGCCATGCGGCGCGCGTCGGTGGCGAGATCGAGTTCCATGATCCCACGAAGGTGGTCGTCACTGTCCGCGATGCGGGCCAGGACGTTGTCTCCACTCCCGCTGTACTTCGACGGAATCAACCGGTGTGTATCGGATTGCCGTAGCCGGGAAAGAACCGGAATCTTCAATGGCCGCTCCGCCGCGCATCCAACAGCTGCCGCACGGTTGCGAAGGCCGGCAAACCGCCTCGGGCGAGATACTCGTACGGAGTCAACCCACCGAAAATCCGGTTCCGGTTCGGACGTTGCACCCAGAGATCGGCCAACTCGTCGCCGTAGAGAGTGTTCAATGCCTTGAAGATACCCACCAAGAAGGAGATCCGCCGCAGCCTGTCTTCGTCGAGCGGCCGGCGAGATCCCTTCTTGAGCGTGTAGTAGGCGCCGTTCGAGATCCCCCCAAGCAACCGGCGCGCATCGTCGTCCCGGATCTTCCAGCAGCCCATGATGTTGAAGAACGCACGCACCGCATCGGGGGTGAGGCGGGCTCGTTCAGCGCGATTTGACAAGTCTACCAAACCGGGTGCTTCATGACGTGTCTCGGGATATGCGGGTGTGACGGCCACGGGTGTCTCCAATTCAGAATTAGTTATAGTCCAATATTGGATTAACACAAGGCTCCTAGTATGGTGTCTGGGGCGTTTCGGCCAATCCGGTCTCGCGGGAATGACGGCTACCCCCGCGCCTGAAACAGGAAGAACACCCCCGCCACCACCAGCACCGCGGCAAGGCCGTCCTTGAGTGTCACGGTCTCGTCTTCGCGCAGGATCAGCCGGGCGAGGGAGAAGGTGATGAGCGGCTGCACATTCCACACGGGCGCGACGATGATGGCCGGGGCATGGGTTACGGCGAGATAGGTGAGGACCGATCCCACCCCTTGGGCGACTCCCGACAGTAACAGAACGGCGTAGCCTTTCGCCGAGATGCGGATTCCCTCGCGCCAGTCGATGCGCAGGAAGCGCCCGCAGGTGACCACCAGCGCCAGGCCGGTGAGGTGCGTCAAGAGCGCGCCGGGGATCGGCGTGCCGCCGGAGAGGATCGCGAGCTTCTTGAGGATGGGGCCGAAGCCGAAGAAGATGATGGACAGAAGCGGATTGAGGAAAGCCTTGAAAGGCACCGGGCCGCGTGGGTCGCCGTCCGGCCCGCCGCGGGTAATCAGCAACAGTCCCCCCACGATGAGCACGACACCCACCAGAATGCCCGCGGTGGCGGTCTCGCCCAACAACACGATGGCATAGATCGCGGTGAGCAGCGGGGCGGAGTTGGCGATGGAATTGGCCTTGGAGGCGCCGATCTCGTCGATGCCCTTGAGCACGAAGGTGCGGCCAAGAAAGCTCCCCACCAGGCCCACGGAAACGAACACCCCGGCGGCCGTCCAAGGCATGCGCAGGGACGCCGCGCCCGACGAGAGCGCCATGATGGCCAGCATGGTCAGCACCGACCCCGCCTGCTGCAGCAACACCGCGCCGCTCAGATTGGCGTCCCGGAGCCCGCGCTTCACCAGCACCGGCGAAATGCCCCAGAACAGCGCCGCCGCCAGCGCATAGGCGATGCCGGTTTCCATGACTAGGGGATAGCACCGCGCGGAGCGGCCCGGAAGCAACAGGTTGTAGCCGGCCCGCCTGGGCCGGTGACGTAGGCTACGCCAGCCGCCGGACCAAGTCTGCCAGCCCCACGAACCGGTACTGGACGTGCCCGTCGCGCCGCGTGTAGGACCGTTCCGTATCGGGAGTGACCACGAAATTTTCCCCCTCGGGGTACGCCTTGCGGAACGCGTGAAAGTTGCGCGGATCGAAGCGGTCAGCGCGCCACTTGCATTCGATGGCGACCGGCATCCCGCGCCGAAGGGTGACGAAGTCCACCTCGTGGCCGCGCTTGTCGCGCCAGTAGTGCACGTCTCGTTTCTGCCGGCGGCCCAGGTACTCGTTCAAAACGTAGTGTTCCCACAGGGCGCCGCGGTCTTCGTTGCGCAAACTCTCCCACCCTTTGAACCGGCTGACGAACCCCGTGTCGAAGCCGTAGACCTTTGGCGCCGCGACGATCTCGGTGGCGCGCCGTGTGCTGTAGGGCCGAATGACCTGGATGACGAAGGTGTCTTCGAGGATCCGCAGATAGTGGGTGATGGTCGTGCGGCTGACCTCGCAGTCACCCGCCAACCGTGCGGCTTCGAACATGCCGCCGCTTTGGGCGAACATCAGCTCGACGAACCGCATGAAGGACCAGCGACGCCCCACCTGGAACAGTTCCTGGACATCCTTGGCCCAATAGGAATCGATCCAGTCCTGAAAGCCGCCCTCGGGCACCGCCTCGGCCAGGTAGAACGGCGGAAGACCGCCGAACCGGAAACGGTGATCGAGCCCCCGGGCGCCGAACTCCTGCTCGTCCTGCATCAACATGGGTGTCAGCCACAGGTCGCGCTTCCGGTCGGTGAGCGTGTCCCGGAATCTTCGGGACGCTCCCAGCGAGGAGGACCCCGTTGCGATGATCCTCGTGTCGCGGTGGTAGTCCGCGGCGATCTTCAGGAGTTCCGACGGATTGGGGAGGCGGTGGACCTCGTCGAGGATCACCCTGCGAGCCACCACATCCCGGAGGAAGCCTTCCGGGTCCTCCAACGTTCGGCGCACGCTCGGCAGCTCGCAATCAAGATACTCGACATCCGGCAAGGATTGACAAAGAAATGTCTTTCCCGCTCTGCGGACGCCTGCGAGCCAGATCACGGACTTCGTTCCCCAAAGCTCCTCGATGGTCCTGATCCAGTGGCTTCGCCGTACCATATGCATAGCACGTTTGCATATAGTGCTACCAAACGCAACTAGACTGGCGTTTGGTACAGCACGCTCCCCCCCCCCGGCGGGTCCCGCCTCCGTCCGACCCCCGCGCCCCGTCTTGCAACCGTCCCCCAACATGGCATGGTTAAGAGAGCGGCGAATCGCGATGCGCGCGGTTCCTGCGAAAGGAGGAATCGATGCTTTGGGGCTTGCTGGGCAAGAAGACGAAGATGCCGGACGCGGCCAGGGCACTGCCCGGAAGGCAGGACAAGATGCCCGTGCCGGAAACGCATTTCGTGAACGGCCATCCGCTGGAGCCGCCGTATCCCGAGGGCATGGAGCAGGCGGTGTTCGGACTGGGCTGTTTCTGGGGCGCGGAGCGTTGTTTCTGGCAGCTCGACGGAGTCTACACCACGGCCGTGGGATACGCCGGCGGCTTGACGCCGAATCCCAGCTACGAGGAGGTGTGCACCGGCAGGACCGGGCACAACGAGGTAGTGCTGGCGGTGTTCGATCCCAAGGTGGTGACCTACAGCTCCCTGCTCAGGGTGTTCTGGGAAGCCCACGACCCCACCCAGGGCATGCGCCAAGGCAACGATGTGGGCACGCAGTACCGCTCCGGGATTTATACGCACGGCGACGCCCAGAAGCAGGCCGCCGAAGCATCACGCGAGCGCTATCAAGAAGAAATGTCCAAGGCCGGCTACGGCGCCATCACCACCGAAATCCTGGACGCCGGCGATTTCTACTTCGCCGAGGACTATCACCAGCAGTACCTCGCCAAGAACCCCTGGGGCTACTGCGGCTTGGGCGGCACCGGGGTAAGCTGCCCGGCTGCGGGCTGAAACCACGCGATCCGTGACGTAAAGTTCAAATCATGGAACCCGTGATCGGTCTTGTTGCGGTCAGGGTCGCCATGCTCAGGGTCGCCATATTTGGCACAGGAATCACGCTGCACCGTGTGATTCGCAACGGCCAGCAGGAACCGAACGCAGCCATCGGCGAGTTGCGGCGGGACGTATCAGACGTGCGCCAGCGCATGGCCCGGATGGAAGGCCTGTTCGAAGGGTTCACCGCAAAGAGCCCGCCCCAATACCGCGACACCGTGACCCATCTTGACAGGGCCAGCGTCTACTCGGCCAGCAACCGCTGGATGATCCCTTCCATCTCGTCGTAGCCGCCCTCGCCGAAGCGCGTGTACTGGATCACGCCTTTCTTGTCGATGATGTGGATCGTGGGCCAGTAGCGTGTGCCGTAGCGTTTCCAGGTGGCGAAGTCGTTGTCCTGCGCCACCGGGAACTCGATGCCCAGTTCCTTGCAGGCGTTCCTGACGTTTTCCAGCGAGTGTTCGTGGGAAAACTCCGGCGAGTGGATTCCCACGACGACGAGGCCCCGGGGGCCGTATTCCTTGTGCCATCCCACCAACGATGGGAGTGTGTTGACACAGTTGTATCAGCCGTAGGTCCAGAACTCGATGAGGACCACTTTCCCACGCAGGTCCTTCAGCCGCAGCGCCGCCCCCTCCGTGTGGATCCAGGTATCGTTGGTGAACTCCGGCGCCTGCCTGCCCACCAGCGAAGCCGCCGCGTTCCCGGCCGCCGCCAAGAGCGCAACGGCCAGCAGCAACGCCACCGCCAAGGCCCGCGTCCTGGTTTGAAATCGTCGCATGGTTTTCGCACCTCCATGGTCATTGTGCGCGTGTTGGCGTGCGTGCGCAACCGTCGACCGCTTGTGATCTGTTTCCAGGGTTCACGTCGGTCATGCCCGCAAACCGCGTAACCTGACGCAGCGCAGCGGATGCCCTGTCCGCATGGAGCCGGCCCTGGCAGAGGAACCGTGGCTCAGGACGCGGGGGCAGGGAAATGCTACCCTGCCCGAATCCGATCCCAACCCCGAAAGGAGCTTCCCATGCTCTACGACTACGTCGCCTTTCCCGACCGACCGCCGCTGCGTTGGCCCGGCGGCGCGCGGGTGGCCATGATCTTCACCATCAACATCGAGTACTGGGAGATCACCCGCGACACCAAGGAGCCACTCTATCCCGGCGGGCCGGCGACCATTCCCCACGTGGTGCCGGGCAACGTCCCGGACTACGCCAACTGGACCTGGCGGGAGTACGGCCAGCGCGTGGGCGTGTGGCGCATCATCGACGTGTTCGACAAGGCCGGGGTGCCGGCGACCTGCACCATGAACGCGCTCACGGGTATCGAGCGCCGGCGCATCATCGATGCGGTCAACGAGCGCGGTTGGGAAATCCTGGCGCACAACTACGCCCAGAACGACGTGCTCACCTACTACGCCTACCAGCCGGACCAGGAGCGCGAGATCATTCGCCGCACTCTGGACGTGTATGCCGAAACGGTGGGGCGGCCGGCCCGGGGATGGCTGTCGTCGTCGCTCCGGAGCACCCACGAGACGCCCCACATCCTGAAGGAGCTGGGCCTGCTGTTCCAGGCGGACTACCTGAACGACGACCAGCCCTATCTACTGAACACCCGCCACGGACCGCTGGTGTGCATCCCCTACTCCAACGACGTCAACGACTTTGCCGTGTTCTCCCGCGGCGGCCGCACCACCTCCCAGGCGCTGGACCTGTTCAAGGAACAGTTCGACCAGCTCTACCTCGAAGGCGCCGACAGCGGCCGCATCATGAACGTCGGCATGCACCCCCACGTCATGGGCCAGGCCTACGCCATCCGCGCCCTGCGCGAGTTCGTGGACTACGTGAAATCCTTCGACGGAGTGTGGTATCCCAAGCGCGAGGAAATGGCGGAGTGGTACCTGGAGACGGTGAACAGCACATGGCGCTAGTGTGGTGTCTGGTTGATTCGGGTCATAATCTGCGGAGGATTTTTTGTCGTCGGCAAGGCGCGATGACGAGCAGTGGCGGGTACCACGCAAGGAAGAGCAACGCAGCCGACGGCGAAAAAAACCCGCAGTTTATGACGCGAGTTATCCAGACACCACACTAGTGCCAGGACTCCGCGTGAGCACGGGGTGAGGCCGACGCCCCGTATCGTCATCTCCTCGAAACAGGCTGTGTCAAAACTCGTGAGACGGAACCGTTACGAATCGTCATTCCCGCGGAAGCGGGAATCCAGGGGTGGTGGGGCCGGGAAGCGACGCCGTTTGCCCCTCCCCACCCCTGGATTCCCGCTTCCGCGGGAATGACGATTCGGGTCGTGCGTGCCATTTCTCTTCCGAGCGGAGTATTGACACAACGTTGGAGGCCTCATGAGACCCTATCGAGTCGCACTGATACAGCAACAGACCCGCGTCATCGTCGAACCGAAGGAGCGCAACGCGATCATCGACGAGAACCTCGGGCGCATCTTCGAGCTGTTGGACTGGACCGCGTTGCGCCTGGGGGACGTGAAGCTGGCGGTGTTCTCGGAGTACGGCATCATCGGCCAGTACCGGCCGCGGTCGGTGGACGAGTGGCTGGCCCTGGCCGAGACCATCCCCGGCGACGTCACCGACCAGATCGGCCGCAAGGCCAAGGAGCGCGGCTGCCACATCGCCGGCAACCTCTACGAGCGCGACGACGACTGGCCCGGCCGGCTCTTCAACACGAGTTTCATCATCGACCCGGACGGCAACATCGTCCTCAAGTACCGGAAGAACAACGGGCCGAACAACCTCAACACCACCTACACCGGACCCGGCGATGTCTACACCGAGTACACCGAGCGCTACGGCGAGGACGCCATGTTCCCGGTGGCGGATACCGAGATCGGCCGGCTGGGGTGCCTCACCTGCACCGACGTGGTGTTCCCGGAGATGGCCCGCTGCCTGGCGTTGCGCGGCGCGGAGGTGCTGATCCACCCCACCGCCGAGCCCTACGCGCCCGAGGGCGAGGCCTGGGACGTGCTCCGGCGCGCCCGCGCCTACGAGAACCTGTGCTACTTCCTGTCGGTCAACTGCGGCGCCTTCGTGGGCTCCAACCGCCCCACCGGCGGCTACCGCGGCATGACCCAGGTCATCGACTACATGGGCCACGTGCAGGCGTCGGCCGATGCCCCGGGCGAGGCGGTGGTCACCGGCATGGTGGATATCGACAACCTGCGCTGGGAGCGCACGCGCATGACCGACTCGGGCCACGTGTGGAACTTCCTCATCGAGCTGCGCAGCGACATGTACGCGCCCGTCTACGCCAAGGCCAAGCGCTGGCCCAACGACGGCTGGCGCGACCGCAAGCTGCAGGACACTGTCGAGACCCGCGCCGAGGCGCGCAAGATCATCGAGCGGCTGGTACGAGAGGGACGCCTGGTGAAGCCGGAGTGAGCCCTTCGACTTCGCTCCGCAAGGTCTGTCCTGAGCTTGTCGAAGGGCTCAGCACGAACGGGTAGTGGGCCCTACAACCGTTCGTCCCGAGCGTAGCGCCGCGCCAGCGGCGCGAAGTCGAAGGACGCCGTTTCGAAGGAGGCCACCGTCCAAGGGGCAATCCATCAGCGTTTCCCCAAGGACGTGCAGCATTGGAAGCCGGTGAAGTTGGAGGAGGGTGACGCCGCCATGAGAGTGACATCGCCATGAGCAAGGTCATGGTGTCGTCCCGCGAAACCGACGTGGCCGTGGTGGGCTACGGCGGCGCCGGCGCCGCGGCGGCCATCACCGCCGCCGACATGGGCGCCAAGGTGCTGATCGTGGAGAAGGCCGCCGCGGGCGGCGGTAACACGCGGCTGTCCGCCGGCTCGGTGCGTACCTTCGGAGCGGTGGAACGGGCGGTGGAGCACATCACCTTCCTGTGCGGCGGCGCCACGGACCCGGAGGTCATCGAGACCCTGGTGCGCGAGAGCCACGACAACGAGCCCTGGCTGCGCTCCCTCGGCGGCGACGTGGTGGTAGACCCGCTCCAGGCCGCGCCCGCGAGCTATCCCGTCTATCCCACCGGCGCCGCCTCGCCGGAGCAGCCCGGCGCGGACGGCGTCGGGCCGCGGCTCCGGGTCAAGGGCGACACCACCGCCAACGGCCGGGACCTGTGGGACCTGCTGGCGCGCAACGTCGACGAGCGCGGCATTCCGGTGCTGTTCGAGTGCCCGGCGGTGCGGTTGCTGCGCGATGGCGACGGCGCGGTCACCGGGCTCACCGCACGGCGTGGGGGCGAGGAGATCGTTATCCATGCGCGCAAGGCGGTGATCCTGACCTGCGGCGGCTACGAGCAGGACGCCGACATGCAACTCCAGTTTCTGGGGCAGCGGTTCTGGTCTTTGGGCGCGTCCGGCCACACCGGCGACGGCATCCGCCTGGCCGCGGACGCGGGTGCGTCCCTGTGGCACATGAACGCTGTGGCCGCGGGCTTCGGCTACCGCGTGGACGGCTTCGACGGCGCCATCATCCACGCCATGCCCGGCCCCGGCTTCATCTACGTGGATCGGCGCGCGCGCCGCTTCGTGAACGAAACCGCCATGGACGCCCACGCCGTGGGCTCGCTGGTGAAGGAACTGGACCTGGAGAGCATGGAACGGCCACGGGTTCCCTCCTTCGTGGTTTTCGACGACGCGACTTGCAAGGCGGGTCCCGTGGCCAACACCGACCGGGGCGCCGTGACCGATCCCTGTCGCTGGAGCGAGAACCTGGAGGCATTGCGTGAGCCGACCGCGCGGCACTGCGCGGCGGCCGAACACAACCGCTGGAGCGCGGACAACGCCGCCGAGGTGGCCCGGGGCTGGATCAAGCAGGGCGACACCCCGACCGCGCTGGCGGGCGCCCTGGGCCTCGACCCCGCTGATCTGGAGCGGACCGTGAACGAGTACAACCAAGCGTGCGCCACCGGCCGGGACGAAGCCCTCGGGCGCTCTCCCGACACGTTGCGCCCCTTGGCGCACCCCCCGTTCTACGGCGCCGCCCTGTGGCCCAGCCTGTTCAACACCCAGGGCGGCCCGCGCCGCAACGCCCGCGCCCAGGTGCTGAACGCCTGGGGCCGCCCCATCCCGGGCCTGTACAGCGCCGGCGAGCTGGGCTCCCTGTGGTCCCAGAACTATCCCGGCGCCAGCAACCTCACCGAGGTGCTGGCCTTCGGCCGCATTGCCGGGCGCAACGCCGCGGCGGAACCGCGCTGACACGTGAATCCGTTTCCCTGCACCAGTGAAAGGAAACCTCAATGACTCAATCGGAGCCCATCGAATTCGTCGACACGACGCTCCGCGACGGACACCAGAGCCTGTGGGCGGAGTCCATGCGCACGGGGATGATGCTCGCCGTGGGCGAGCGCATGGACCGGGCGGGCTTCCGGGGCATGGAGCTCATGTCCAGCTCGCATATCAAGAAGTGCGTGCGCGAACTGCACGAGGACCCTTGGGAGCGCATCCGGCGGGTGGCCGGGAAGATCCGGGAGACGCCCCTCCGGGTCATCATCGGCAGCCGCAACGGCTTCGAGCTGACCCCGGAGGTCATCCAGCGCATTTTCCTGGAGCGCATGGCGGCCAACGGCGTGCGCCAGGGGCGCATCTCGGATGAATGGAACGACGTCGCCGGGTGGCGCAAGACCGTGCGCATCGCCACCGAAGCCGGCCTCGAGCCGATCCTCAATATCATCTACTCGGTTTCGCCCAAGCATACCGACGAATACTTCGCCGAGCGCGCGCGCCAAGCGGCAACGGTGCCGGTGGCGCGTATCTGCTTCAAGGACCCGGGAGGGCTCTTGACGCCGGACCGTACCCGCGCGCTGGTGCCGCTCATCAAGGCGAACATCGGCGACATCCCGTTGGAGTTCCACACCCATTGCACCACCGGACTCGGGCCGTTGTGCGCTCTGGAGGCCATTCGCCAGGGGATCCGCATCATCAACACCGCGCTGCCGCCTTTGGCCAATGGCTCCTCCAACCCGTCGCTGTTCAATGTCGCCGCCAACGCCCGCAGCCTGGGCTACGAAACCGCGGTGGACGAAGAGGCGCTGCGGCCGGTCTCCGCATACTTCACCGGGGTCGCCCGGCGCGAGGGCCTGCCCATCGGCGCGCCCGTGGAATACGACTACAACCAGTACCTGCACCAGGTCCCGGGCGGCATGATCTCCAACCTGCGCCACCAACTCGCGCGGGTGGGCCTGGACGGCCACATGGAACGGGCCATGGAAGAAGTGGTGCGGGTGCGCGAAGAGCTGGGCTACCCCATCATGGTGACGCCCTTGTCCCAGTTCGTGGGCAGCCAGGCGGCCATCAACATCATCGTCGGCGAGCGCTACAAGTCCGTCACCGACCAAGTGATTCTCTACGCCTTGGGGCGCTGGGGGCGGGAAGGGAGCGACTCCATGGACCCGGATGTGAAGGACCGCATCCTGGCGTCCCCGCGCGCCCGGGAGCTGGCCGCGTGGGAACCGCCCGAGCCCACCCTCCCAGAGCTGCGCTCCAGGTACGGCGGCCCCGGCGTCTCGGACGAGGAACTGCTGCTGCGCTATTTCCTGACCCGCGACGAGATCGACACCATGCGCGCGGCCGGTCCGCCCCGGGAATATCCCTTCGAGTCAGAGCCGGTAACGTGGCTGGTGGAGGGGCTCACGCGACGGACGGACTACGCACACATACAAGTGCGCGGTGAGGGATACGCCCTAGACCTGGCGAGGAGGGCCGGTGTACAGACACCAGCCGGAGGACGAGCCGAGGTCATCCGGTGACCTTGTACTGGAGCATGGGGTCGTCGGCTATTGATTGATTCTTCCGAACTTCTTATGGTGGCATAATGACATCATGTTTAGTCGGTGGATCGTTTTATGAGAAATCGCTTGACTCCGGCACACCAGGTCAAAGGAAAAGATAGGATAGCCGTTACGATGCGGTTTCCGGAGGCGTTGCTGCGTCAGATCGATAGGTACATCGAGACGAGAGACGTGCCCATCTCCCGCAACAACTGGTTGCTGGAAGCTGCTGCGGAGAAGCTTGAGCGGCAGGAGAAACGACGGAGTAATCGGTATGGCTCGTAGCGACCTCCTCATTTCCCTAGTCAAGGCCGGTGCTTCCGGTGACCGGAACGAAATGGTGTCGACTGTCGAAGCGATCATCGCGGAGGAGCGTGCCAAACAACACAACGTCCTTGCCGAACGCTTGGCACGTGCGTTGAAAAACAACGGCAACGGCCGCCACACGGGATTCCTTGCGATGGAACCAAGCATGCGTGCGCGAGACTACCTTCTGGAAGTCACGCCGCGAAAACGTCTTGAAGAGCTCTTTTTGCCAGAACTCTGTGAACGGGCGTGCCGTGAGCTGGTCGAGGAGCAGAACCGTGCCGGGTTGCTGCGTTCCCACAGCCTGGAGCCACGTCATCGCGTCCTGCTGGTCGGCCCGCCCGGCAACGGGAAGACTTCACTCGCCGAGGCTATTGCAGAAGCGATGGCGGTTCAGTTTTTTGTAGTCCGCTATGACGCAATCATCGGCAGTTTCCTCGGCGAAACGGCGAGCCGCCTAAGGCGCGTCTTCGACTATGCCCGGACGACACCATGTGTCCTCTTCTTTGACGAGTTCGATGCCGTGGGCAAGGAACGCGGTGACGTCAACGAAACGGGCGAAATCAAACGCGTCGTGACTTCGTTGCTCATGCAGGTTGACGACCTGCCAACATACACCGTGGTCGTGACGGCGTCGAACCATCCCGAACTTCTCGACCGCGCTGTCTGGCGACGCTTTCAACTTCGGCTTGAATTGCCAGCGCCGTCGCAGGCTGACATCAGCCGCTATGTAAAAGCCTTTGCGGACAGGTCCAATGAGTCCTTGGGGATAGCCGCGGAGACCATGGCAAGGTCACTTGGCAAAATCAGCTACGCGGAAGCGGAGGAGTTCTGTCGCGGCGTGCGCCGACGACATGCCTTGTCGATGGGCGAGAAACCGCTGAAAGCGATCGTCGCCGAGCAGCTAAAGGTGTGGAAGAGGAGGGCGCGTCAGCGGGACGTAGCCTAGATGGCCGATGCCGGAGTATCCACTTCTACCCCTCCCACAGTTCGAACGGGGCATCCGACCCCAGCCAAGTCGTTTCGTACCGAGTAGCCGTAGCCTGTCCCAGGAACGCCAAGGACAACGTCTCGGAGCCAGATTCAATCGCCTGCAGAACGTCCTGTCATCGGAGTCCGCCGAGCTATCACTCCGCAATGACCCATCGAGCATCGCGCCAGAGCGTGCGCTCGTCCTGGAGGTCGTTGGCTCAGTGGGCGATTTCTACGCGCTGGCGGGACAAGTCGAGGGACTGGAGTTTCTCGCTGGTGAAGAGATCGAGTTTGAGTCGGACGACGATTTCTTCGTGGAAGACACTCGTCAGGGTAGGGAGAGAGAGCGTCGAACGGACAAGAACGTCGGTGGCCGGCTGTATCTGGCAATGCCCGACGTCGGCGCTTTGAACCAGTTGGTATCGCTCTGGAGCCGGTGGCAAAGCGGAGAAGCCCTCCCACGTGGGCTGACTCGGTGGCGTGATATTTTTTCGAGTCTGCGCGACATCAGGCCGTGGGGATTGGCGGATCGAATCACTGACGAGACTGCGGAGCAATGGAGGGAAGAACTCGAGGAATACTCGGGAGAAGTCCGCCGGATTGAAGCTGAACTGTGGTTCCGCCACAGCGATGCATTGAGACAAGGGGCATACCGTCAACTTGAAGCCGCGGTGTCTAGTGCAAACGGCAATATCATCGATCATCAGGTCATTCAAGAGATTGGGTACCACGCGGCCCTGATCGACCTCCCGGCTTCCGAGATCACCCGTCTCATTTCCCGTGAGGCGATCCCCTTGGCCATCTGCGACGATGTCATGTTCCTGCGTCCGCAATCCTCGGTCGATATCTCGGAACCTGGTGACCCACCACAGGCCGAACCCGTTCATCCAACCGAACCTCCCGAGAACCTTCCGCCGATAGCGGCGTTGCTGGACGGAATCCCGGTGCAAAACCACCACCTGCTGGACGGACGGCTGGATGTCGACGATGCGGACAACCTTGAACCCATGAGCACTGTTGCTGAGCGCCAGCACGGAACCGCAATGGCCTCGTTGATTCTGCACGGCGACCGAAACCTTGGCCAACCTTCGATCAATCGCAGGATCCACGTGCGGCCCGTCCTCTACGCGCCGGGAAACGGTCTCCACGAGCAGCCGAGGCAGGATCGCCTTCTGGTCGACGTCATATATCGCGCGGTGAGGCGCATGAAGGAAGGGGACGGGCAAGGCGCGGCGACAGCTCCGGAAGTGTTCCTGGTGAATCTCTCCCTGGGGGACCCGAGACGGCCCTTCAGCCGTCCGATGAGCCCGTGGGCAAGACTCCTCGACTATCTCTCCGAACGATATGGTATTCTCTTCCTGGTAAGCGCCGGCAACGTGAACCGACCACTTCCAATCGACGGGTTTTCCGATTGGACGACTTTTGAAGGCGCATCGGCGGAAAAGCGCGAGAGCAAGGTGCTTCAAGCTCTGTTCGACCAAAAGGCGTACCGAACCCTCCTGTCTCCAGCGGAAGCGCTCAATGTCGTGACAGTCGGAGCGGCGCATGAAGACACGCTTGATGGGTCGCGGGGCGCGATGGCCGTGGATCCTTATCGAGACGGGAACTTGCCCAACATCAGCTCCGCGTTGGGCCCGGGCCACCGCAAGGTGATCAAGCCCGACTTGCATCTACCCGGCGGTCGCGAACATGTGCGGTTTCAGTCAGGCGGCGGGCCGCTCAACGTCGTTCCCGGGGGGCGATACGGTTTGGCCGCCGCTTGCCCGGACCCTGCCGGAGCTCTCGACCGCACAAGGCCGATAAATGGGACCAGTGCCGCCACGGCCTTGGCGACACGCGCCGCGCATCGCTTGTTCGAGGCTCTGATGGACGTGGCTGGTGGATCCATGCTCGCAAACATGGATCCACGATTCTATGCGGTCGTGATAAAGGCGTTACTTGTTCATCGAACGAAATGGGGAAGCCATGCGACGCGGTTGAACGACCTCTATGGCCCCCACGGACGAGGGCGACATGTCGAGCGTCTCGACAACGTAAGCCGGTTGTTGGGCTACGGCGTTCCTCGTATCGAAGAGGCGATGGAGTGTGCTCCGAACCGAGCGACAATGGTGGGTTACGGAACCATTGCTGCCGGCGACACGAATATTCATCGTATTCCTCTGCCGCCGAGCCTGGAAAGGGTCACGGAACCGAGAGCCATTACCGTGAGCGCTGCCTGGTTTTCGCCTACTAACCCGCGCCATCAAGCGTATCGCAGGGCAAAGCTGGAAGTCAGCCCAGCCAAGAAATTCGATGCCGCTGCCGGGGTCGCAAGGTCGAGCGACCAGCCGTCCGACAAATCGGTTCCCCGCGGCACGGTGTTCCATACTCGATACGAGGGCAATAAAGCGATACCGTTTGTCGATGACGGACAAATCCTGTTGCACATCTTTTGCAGGGAACAGGCAGGTAAACTCGATCAGCACATCAACTACGGAATTGCCGTCACCGTTGAAACCGGGCAAGGCGTTCCTGTCTACCAGGAGATCCGAGATCGTCTCCAAGTGCGTGTGGGTGCGCAGGTGCCGTAGGTGTCGAGAAACCCCTTGAGAGCACTGGGACTGCGTTTCAAACTCTAACGCCTCGAAACATCATTCCCGCGAAAGCGGGTTTTTCGCGAGGTGAGGCGGGAGACACACCGGTTTCGGCCCCTCCTCACCCATGGATTCCAGCTTCCGCGGGAATGACGAGGAGAAGGGCGGGGGGATGACGTCTTGGGAACCTTCTAACCCGACGGGGCCAGGCATGCCTTGAAGGACGCGGCCATGTTGCGCAACAAGGCGAAGTACATGTCGGGGCCGGGTTCGATGGCGACGCCGGTGGGGTCGACGGCGCCGGCGCGCGCATCCGTGCCTTCCGTGATGACCCTGACGAAGCGGGGATCGTGGCGTGGTTCGGCGAGCACGCACACCACGCCCAACTCGCGCACCTTGCGGCGCAGCTCCCGGACGCGGCGGACACCGGGCGTCCGGCTGGCGCTGACCACAGCCGAGCCCGCGGCGTTCAACCCGAAACGCTTCTCGAAATACTGATACGCGTCGTGGAACACGATGAAGGGCTCTTTCCGCACAGGCGCCAGTTCCGCGGCCAACTCGGCCTGCAGGGCTTCCAGGCGGATGATCAGCGCGTCCGCGTTGGCTTGGTACTTCGCGGCGTTGGCCGGATCGGTTTCCGACAACGCTCGGGCGATGGCCAGGGTCATCCATCCGGCGTTCACCGGGTCGAGCCACACGTGCATGTCGAATTCGTCATGCTCTCCATGGCCGTGGCCGTGGGCGTGTCCGTCATCGCCGTCCTCGAAGCCGCCGCCGGTGCGCAACGGCCGGCGCACCAGCGCCGGCGCTTCGGCCAACTCCACCACCCGGACCTTGCGGCCGAGCTTGCGGATGGGGCCCACCAAGGTCGTCTCGGTGAGTTCACCGATCATGAAGATGACGCGGGCCTTGCCGATGACCCCGGCATCGGAGGGGCGCATGCGGTAGGTGTGCGGCGACTCCGCGCCGCGCATGATCAGGTAAGGGTCGCCCACCCCGGCCATCACCGCGCTCACCAGTGAATGCACCGGCTTTAACGTCGCCACGACCCGGTCCGCCGCGTGAGCCGGGAAAGATACAACGATTGAACCAGCGAGCAGGACTGCCGCGCAGATGGTGTTCTTCATGACCCCTCCATGAGCCGGCCGTTTTCTGGACGAGCAGGATTATCCCACACTGCCGATTCGCGCGGAAGTCCACGGTTCGGCACACGCCCTCGTGAGGACTGGAACGGACCCAGCCAGCCCTGTACGCCAATCCTCGATCAGCGTGGGGTCGCCATGCTGAACGAGTTGCCCTGATGATCGTGAATACAATACACTGGTACCATCCATCGTGGCCGGTTTTCGAGCCTCTCACGGATGACGGCATCTTCACGCGAAAACGTTCCCAGCCTGCTCGTCAACGCCCGAGGAATCGGTGTACGGCGGGGTGAACGCTGGATCATCCGGCACGTGGACCTCAAGGTGGCGCGCGGCAAGCTGGTATTCCTCATCGGCGCCAACGGCGCGGGCAAGTCCACCTGTGTCAAGGCCGCGCTGGGCCTGCTTGACGTGGACGAAGGGCACGTGGCGCGGGCACCGGATCTCCAGGTGGGCTACGTGCCGCAAAGACTGCCCGTGACCCCCACGCTGCCCTTGACCCTGCGCCGCATGATGACGCTCACCGGTCGTTTCGCCGCAAGCAGAATCGACGCCTCCCTCACCGCCGTGGGCCTGGAACGCCTCGGCGACCCGCCTGTCACCACCCTGTCCGGCGGTGAGTTCCAGCGGCTGCTGCTGGCGCGGGCGCTGATCCACCGGCCGGACCTGTTGGTGCTCGACGAACCGGCACAGGGCGTCGACGCCACTGGGACAGACGTCGTGCACGAACTGATCGAGGGCATTCGCCGCGACCTCGGCTGCGGCGTCCTCATCGTCTCCCACGATCTCCAGAAGGCCATGGACACGGCCGACGACCTCGTGGTTCTGGTGCCCCACGAGCACGACAACCCTCCCTTCGGCATCAGCGGGTTCAAGGAACTCGCCCGCGACGACGAGGACTCCTCGCCCGCGTCCCGACGCCGAACGCCCGGCTGAACGATGCTGGACGACTTCTTCACGCGCGCGCTGCTGGCCGGAGTCGGGCTGGCGCTGGTCACCGGGCCCACCGGTTGTTTCGTGGTGTGGCGGCGGCTGGCCTACTTCGGCGAGACCATCGCGCACTCGGCGCTGCTGGGGGTGGCGGCGGCCCTCGTCCTGGAAATCGACCTTTCCATCGGCATCTTCGCCACGGCCTCGACGGTGGTGCTGATCATGCACCATCTCGAACGGAGCGAGACACTGCCCGCCGACACCATCCTGGGCCTGCTTGCCCACGGGGGACTGTCGCTGGGCCTGGTGGTGCTGGCGTTCTTCCCGAGCATGCGCTTCGACCTGCACGGCTTGCTCTTCGGCGACATTCTCGCCGTGACGCGCTCGGACATCGCCGTGATCTGGGCGGGCGGCGCCGCCGCCCTGGCGGTCCTTGGATGGATCTGGCGCCCGCTCCTGGCGGCTACCGTGAGCGCCGACATCGCCGCCGTCGCCGGGCTCCGGCCGGAACGCGCACGGCTGGTGTTCGGTTTCCTGGTGGCGGCGCTCATCGCCGTGGCCGTCAAGATCGTCGGCATCCTGCTGATCGTGGCGTTGCTGGTAATACCGCCGGCCACGGTGCGGCGCTTCGCGTCCAGTCCCGAGAGGATGGCCGCGGGCGCGGCGGCCGCGGGCGTCCTCGCCATCGCCGGCGGGCTGTTCGCCTCGGCCACATTCGACACCCCGTCGGGACCCTCCATCGTGACCGCGGCGCTGGCGCTGTTCGTGCTCACGCGCCTGCGCCGGCCCCGGCGCACACCGGGCGTCGCCGCTCGCATGTAGGGGCGACAATGGACGAGCCGCCCACTCCTGAACAGGCGTAGGCGTGCCCGCGAAGCGCAGATGCTTGTAGAGGGTCGCAACGTCGGCCTGGTCGCGGCTCACCCTGTCGAGCGCCTTGGCGACCACAACCTCGAACAGGCCCCGCTGCGCGTCCTCCATCTGCCCCTGGATGCCGGGGCGCAGAATCACGCTGTCGCCCGATATGGCCGCGTCGCGGTAGGCGCCGGCGATCTTCCAGCCCTCGCGTTCCGCGTGCTCGCGGCAGACCCGGAACTGGTCCTCGATGGAAGCGGCCCGCTGTCCCCACACGGCCTCTCCTGTCAGGACATCAAGGGACAGGGGATGCCTGGAGGATGATCGAAAAAATTTCGCGATCATCGCGTTTCTGCGTAATCGGCCAGCGTCAGGATGGACCCGCCGTGCTCGGTCAGCGCAACGGCATTAGCGAATCGACTGTCCGCCGTCAGCATGACCGCGCCGATGCGATGGGCGAGCGCGAGATACATGCAATCGTAGATCGGGCGGTCGAGCGCCAGCGCCAGACGCACCGCGTCGGCGGAGACCAGCTCGTCGGCGCCCCAGCGCACCGGCATGTCCGGCACGTCCGCCAAAAGGATGCCCGCAGCGCGACGCTCTATCTCGCCCGTCCGCGCCTTGCGCCAGATTGCATTGGCGACCTCGGAAGCCATCAGTCGCGGCGCGTGAAGGTCGTGGCCGCTCGTCGCCAGTTCCTCCGCAACTTCCGTCTCGTCCTCGGCGACCAGCCACTTGACCGCCACGCTCGCATCGACGACGAAGCGCATCAGAAGTTGTCGCGATGGCCGTGGTCGCGATCCTCGCGGATCAGTACCTCCGCCGGGGTGTGCTTGCGCCCTTCGGTCAGGGGACGCAGCCGTTTCATGGTTTCCCGGAACGCGGCGCGCTTCGCCGCCATGTCGTCGTCGGCCGCGCATTGCAGGATGTGGCGTGCTTCGCCCTCCAGGGAGCGGTTGTTCTGCGCTGCACGCTGCTTGAGGCGGTCCACCACGTCGTCGTCGAGCCGCCGCACATTGATCGTCACCATGGATTCGCCTCCCGCTGTCAGTTATCAAATTGATATCAGGCTGTCGTAGGACATGCAAGTCCCTGCGGGGACGATTTCGGGCGCCAATTGCGGACATGCGGGGACAGGACGATGAGGCCGTTCCTTCGTCCCTTGTTCTGCGATCCGAGAGCGCATATCTGGCCTGCATGGACCGACGGGAATCCGCTTATTTCGCCTCCGTCGCGGGGCTGCCGCGATGGTAGCCGCCATCGGGAAGATCGCCTCGCCGTCGCAGGGCGTGGGCTATTTCGAGAAGGACGGCTACTACGCCAGGGACGACGGGGTGCACCGCGAGGCGAGCGCCTGGGCGGGCCGGGGCGCTGAGGCGCTGGGCCTCTCCGGTCCGGTGGATCCCGAACGCTTCCGGTCGGTGCTCGAAGGCGAGGTTCCGGGCGGGCGCCGTCTCGGGCGCAGGGAGATCGACGGCAGCATCGCGCACCGGCCCGGACCTGTTCGCGGGTCCGGGCTATGCGGCGGGCGACGCGGCGGTCTGGGAGACGGCGCACGTTGCCGAGCGCCAGTCGAGAGTTTTCCGCCAGTCCGAACTCGAAAAGGCTGCCGAGCCGAAGCAGAAGTCGCGCGACTTCGACCTCGGCATGTAGCTGTCCCTCCCTCCTTCCGGCCAAATCAACGCCCCGCGCGAAGGAAAAATCCGTCGCAAGACGTGGCCGTCATGGCTACCGGCTTCTCCGGAATCGGACGGCGGGCGCCAGGCACGGCCGCGCTGCCAGGCGTTCGGCCATGCGCTCCAGGATGGTTTCGTTCGCGTAGCGGGAGATGCGACGATGCGTGTCGGCCGTGCAGCGCGGCCGCAACTCGAACGGATGCGGTTCAGGTACCCGTAGAGGTAAAGTTTGAGGAGGTCCGCCGGGTCGTAGCCTGGCCACCCCGTCCTGTTGGCCTGTACCCGCTCGAAACCGGCCCGCTCAAGGTCAAGCCCATCCACAAAGGCATCTATGAAACGAACCGGATTGTCCCCCCCACCGCATCCGGAAGAAGCAGTTGCTGCGAACGATCATCGCCTGGAATGTCTGCCATGTCTCGACATACCAAACTCGCCCGCTCCCCGTGATGGCAGGTCGAGTTTTCACCCGCTCTGGGGTTGCCATTGACGTTGTGGTGTATTATCCGACAATGCGCCGGCGGTTTCCGCTGGTTCGATACAGAGTACGCCAAACTGAGTAGGCGACGCTCGGCATATTTGTGCGCTGTGCGCACCGGCAGGCCGGGCGACAGGTTCGGAGGGATCGCGATGAACATGGCGGGCGAAGTTGGGGCAGCCGCCCGAGCGATGGGAGCGGCATTCGCAGCGCTCTTGGGCGCACACGGCGGCCGCGACGCACATGGTCGCAGCGCAGGGGTTGATAAACGCGGCAAGCCCCTCGCGTCTGCCCGCCGTTTGCGGCGCGGCCTGGTGCCGGTGGCGCTTTGCCTGGCGCTGGGGCTCGGGTTCGCTGAAAGCGAACACGCTCAGGCGCAGCAGGTGCTACCCGTGATCGACCTGGATACCGCAACCGAGCCCATGATGCTCAGCTTGGACCGGGATCGCAATTTTACCGTCAAGCTTAACAAGCAGCCTACGGATCTAGTCCATGTGCGAATCACAACGCAGACGAAGCGCTCGTATCGGTTCCTGCGCGGCAACGAGCCGATCAGATTCGCTCGTGTAGACTGGTCACAGCCCAGAATGACATCCGCAAGCCGAACGACATACGACATGGAAATCGAGCGTGACATGTGGAACACGGGCTACACCGTGGGGATCGTCGGAAGAACCCGCAGCGATCGAAATACTTCCGGAACACTGGTCTTTGAAAATTTCCTCAGGCCCGACACCCTGATCGTGGAGATCGACAGGGATCTTGATGGCGTATTCGATGCCGAGATCACCCATGACATCCAGGTCACCCATGGCCGGATCGAAATTCCGAGTTGCCCTACAAGTACGACGGCTGTCTCAATGTCGATGAAGGCGGGAAGACGTCATACGACCTGACCCTGCACCAGCCCCCGAAGCCAGGGGAAACCCTCACGGTTACGCCCAGCGTCGATTACCAGTGGCCGCATCACAATTTCGGCCCGGAAACACGCGACGGCGACGTGACTTTCAATCCGACGAGCGTAACATGGACCCGGGCCGACTGGCTGCAACCCGGGGGCAAGACCAAGACGATTATTGTCAAGGTGCCTCATGACGATGACGATAACGACGAGCATTTCACGATAAGGCACTCCTTCAACGGACCGTTCTACGACCAGAGGACCCGGCGTTACGCCACTGGCCGCAAGGATGATTCAATTCCCGCCTTTGACATCGTGGCGAGGGTATTGGATGGCGAGGCCGGCATCTGCGGGCGCACGCCCACGGTGCGCCAAGCCATTGTCGGCAGGATCGGCGGCGTCAGCAACTGCCGCGACGTGACCCCCCAACACCTTGCGGGCATCGGCGGCAGACTGAATCTGGAGCTGCGGAACTTGAGCAGCCTGCAGGCTGGCGATTTCGACGGCCTCACGGCGCTGACTCGTCTGGATCTGGACAGAAACCAGTTTACGACACTGCCGGCGGGCATCTTCGACGACCTCACCTCCGTCGCGTATCTGGACCTGCATGACAACAGCATCGCATCGCTGCCGGCGGGCATCTTCGACAATCTTGCTAGGCTGCAGACGCTGGACATGGAAGATCTCGACCTGACCACGCTGCCGGCCGGCATCTTCGACCACAATCCGAAATTGAATACACTGTGGATGCGAAGGAACCAGCTGCAGGCGCTGCCGGAGAATATCTTTCGCAGGACCAGGAGTCTGCACGCCCTGTGGCTGCCCGAAAACCCCGGCGTACCGTTCAGGCCGGCGGCCCCTGATGCCGGCCCCGACCAGACGGTGGCCGCCGGGGCGCAGGTCACCCTGTCGGGTACCGCTGGTGCCGGCGGCCCCTGGGGCGACAATGTCCGCCTTCACTGGTGGCAGGTGGACGGCCCGGCTTCGAACACAATCATCGGCGATGACGTACTGCCTGGCGGCAGCTCCGCCGCCGCACCCACCTTCACCGCCCCGGCCGCGCCCACGGTCCTGCACTTCAGGCTGGCCGCAAATCCAGTAGTGGTCGGCATCCTGAGCTACAAAGGTCTCGGCCGTGCCTTCGACTGGGTCACCATCACCGTCGGCGGCGGACAGGGCTCGCCGCAACAAGACGCACAGGCGGCGCAGGCTGAGACACCCGCCTGCGTCTCCGACGCCCTGCTGGCCGACGCCCAGAAGGCTGCGGGCGAGACCTGGCGGACGTCACCGGGCCATGTCGAGCGCTGGAGCCGCGTGCTGGCCGCCTTCGGGGAGGAGAACAGCTACAGCAACCACCCGATGACCGTTGCCGAGGCGCAGGCGCAGGCGGACCGCGGCCTGCAGCGCTGGGCGCCGGTGGCGCCGGCGCTCCAATGCCTGGCGGCGGCACCGCAGAAACAGCCGGAACCGGCGGAGGTCCAACCGGCGACGCCCACCACCCCCGAACTGAGCCTCTCGGCGGGCTCTGCCGTGGACGAGGGCGGCCAGGCCACCTTCACCCTCACCGCCAACCCGGCTCCGGCCACCGACCTCACGGTCACCTACACCGTCGCCCAGAGCGGCGAGTACCTGGACGCCCCCGGCGCGGGTCACCGGACGGTGACACTGGCGGCGGGAGAGGCCAGCGTCGACCTCTCCGTGGCCACGCTGGACGATGCGGCGGACGAGGCCGACGGCTCGGTGAGCGTCACCCTCGGCACGGGCACGGGCTATACCGTGGCCACGGGCAAGGGCAGCGCCGCGGTGGCGGTGCGCGACAATGACGAGCCGGTGGTACGCATCGCCGCCGGCAGCGGAGTGGCGGAAGGTGCCTCGGCTTCCTTCACGGTCACGGCCAGCCCGGTGCCAGCCGCACCGCTCGACGTGACCCTGACCGTCGGCCAGAGCGGCGACTTCGCCGCCTCGGGCGCGACCGGATCGCGGACGGTCACCATCCCGGTCACGGGCAGCGCCACCTTCGAGGTCACCACGGTGGATGACGGCACGGACGAGCCGGACGGCTCGATCACGGCAACTGTCGATACCGGCACCGGCTACACCGTGGCGGCATCGCCGGACAACGCGGCCACGGTGGCGGTGTCCGACAACGATGCGGCGTCCTCGGGTCCAACGATCTCGATTGCCGATGCCACGCTCAAGGAGAACGGAATAACGGGGAATTTCAAGGTGACGTTGAGCGAGCCGGTGGACTGGCCGGTCGTCGTCTACTACGCGACGCGGGATTCAACGCCGGTGTCGGCCGTGGCGGGCCAGGACTACCTGGCGTGGAAGCGGTCCTGGCGGCTGCGGGCCCGGTTCAGGCCGGGGCAGACGGAAACGCTGATCCACGTCCGCCTCTACAACGACAGCCATGACGAGGGTCCGGAGACCTTCGAGATGGTGCTGTTCGACGCGTCCGTGAACGGTCCGCCCGGGGTGTCGGTGTCGATTGCGGACGGGGTTGCCGTGGGCACCATCACCAACTCGGACCCGATGCCGGCGGCATGGCTGGCGCGCTTCGGTCGCACGACGGCGGAACAGGCACTGGACGGCATAGCCGGGCGCATCGCGGCGTCGCGCGACGCCGGGGTGCAGGGCACCATCGCCGGACAGGCGCTGAACTTCGATCCCCGCTCCTCCGGCTCGCAGGCAGGCCCCGACGGATCGGTTGGCGCGGCGAGCAGAAATGCTGCCCCTGGCAGCCTGTCCGGCACTGGCCGGCTGGTGCAGACCGATGTCGCCCGCGGCCGTTTCGGCGCCGGCGGTGCGGGATCGGCATTGGGCCATGACACTCATGGCTTCGCTTTCGGCAGTAGCGGCGCGCAGTCCTACTCGATGACGGCCCGGGAAGCCTTGCTGGGCAGCAGTTTCACGGCGACCGGGGAGAAGGACGGCATGGGCGGCAGCGTGGCCTTCTGGGGCCGGGCAGCGCAGTCGAGCTTCGACGGCCGCGAGGGGACGTTCTCGCTCGACGGCGAGGCCACCACGGCCATGCTGGGAGCCGACTATGGGCGCGGCAACTGGCTGGCCGGACTGACCCTGATGCGGAGCAGCGGGGATGGCGGCTATACCGACAGCGGGGCGGGGTCCGGGGCAGGCAACGGCACGGATGTCGTAGGCTGCCCTCAACCTCCGGATGCCGAAGCGCGGAGGGTCGTGTGCAGCGGCGCCGTGCGGGAGGGCGATGGCGACGTGGAGGCGTCGCTGACGGCGGCGGTTCCCTATGCCGCGCTCCGGGTCTCGGAGCGGCTGAAGCTCTGGGGCGCGGTGGGCTATGGCGCCGGCGACGTGACGCTCGAGCCGGAGGTAGGCGGTTCCCTCACCTCCGACATCTCCTGGACCATGGCGGCGGCTGGCCTGCGCGGCGACGTGATCGCGCCCCCGGCGGAAGGATCGGGTCCCGCCCTGGCGGTGACCTCGGAGCCACCGGAAGCTGGAAGGCCGCGCTGGCGCGGGGCAGCCATGTGACGCCCAAGCTGGAGCTGGGCATGCGCCAGGACGGCGGCGATGCCGAGACCGGCTTCGGGGTGGAGCGTGGGGTGGCGTCTCACCCCGGCGACCCGCGCCAACGCGCCCGATGTCTCCTTCGGGCTGAAGGGGACGCGCCGGGAGAGCGACTGGACGGAGCCGGAGCACACCATGGGGCTCGAAGCGACCGCGCGGTGGTAGGGCACGGCGCTCGCCGATGTCACGGAGGGCCAAGGGATGGGACGGCCTGCGGGCCTGGGGCTGGAAGAAGCGCCCGCCGCAGCCCGGCCCTTGGTGCAACTCGCGGCCGAAGGCGGGGCCACGCTCTTGGGCCTCCGCCTCGCCGACGGCACGCTGATGCTGAGGATCGAGCAGCCGGGCCGCTCGGTTCAGGTCCGCCTTCCGGCCGGGACCGGCGCGATAACTTGCTGGTCTTTGTCGCCGTCCGCTGCGTGGCTCTTCCTCGCGTGGTAACCCCCACTGCTCGTCATCGCGCCTTGCCGACTACATAATATCCTGCGCAACTTATCGCAGGAATTTACGGGACACGACACTCGCGTCTTGGCGCTATACACGCCCGGCCAGGAGGCGGGCGAGCAGGGCAACGAAGAAAAGCGACACCGCCACCAGCACGATGGCGCCGCCCGCGGCGATGTCCAGTTGATAGGCCAGCACGAGGCCGGTGACGCCCGACAGCGATCCGATGGACGCCGCCAGAAGCACCTGCCCGCGGAAGTTGGTTGCCCACAGCGCGGCCACGGCCGCGGGCACCACCAGGAGGGCCTGGATCAGCAACAGTCCCACCAAGCGCACCCCGATGACCACGGTCAGGGCCAGCATCACCAGCAGCAGCACGTTGAGGACCACCACCTTGTGGCCGTAGGCGGAGGCCACTTCCTCGTCAAAGGAGATCAGCAGATGTTCCTTGAACGTGAGCACGACGACCGCCATGATCACCGCGCTCACCGCGGCCAGCGCCACCAGCTCCTCGGTGGAGATCGCCAATACGTTGCCGAACAGATAGCTGAAGAGATCCTGCTGGTAGCCGCTCTTCATGCTGAAGAGCACGATCCCCAACGCCATGGAGCCGGAGAAGAAGACGCCGATGACCGTGTCCTCGCCGATGTGATCCGTCTGGCTCACCAGAGCGATGCCCAAGGCCACGGCAACCGCAAAGACAGCGCCGGTAAGCAGCGGGTTCCAACTTGCCAGGATGCCGATGGCCACCCCGCCGATGGCGGAATGGGAAATGCCCACGCCGATGAACGCCAAACGCCGGAGCACCACGAAGAAGCCCAGAATACCGCACAGCAGGCCCACGAGGATCGCCGCCGCCAAGGCGCGTTGCATGAATTCGAATTCGAACATGGGGGAGGCCGTCGGATGACGTGCGACGCGTGACCGCGGGGTGTTCAGGAAACCGGCGCCGTGTGGTCGTGGCCCTCGTGATGGGCCAACTCGCCGGCCAGGAAGTCGAACTCGCAGCAATAGGCCTCGCGAATGGCGTGGCTGTGAATCACGTCCTCGGCGTTGCCGTGGATGTGCATGCGGTGGTTGATGCAGATCAGCTCGTCGGTCTCGCCGGCCAAGGCCACCAGGTCATGGGATACCGCCACGATGGTCAGGCTCAGATCGCGGATGAGCTTTCGGAGCAGCGCGTAGAACTCGTGCTCGGCGGGAAGGTCGAGCCCCACCGTGGGCTCGTCGAGCACCAGCAGGCGGGTGCTGGCGCACAGCGCCTGGGCCAGCATGACCCGGCGCTGCTCGCCTCCGGACAGGCGCCCCACGGCACGGTCTCTGCGGTCCAGCATGCCCACGAGGAGCAGGCTGTCGTCCACCCGCTGCCAGTCCTTTCGGCCGGGGAAGCGCATGAGCCCCAAATGCCGCAACCGTCCCATCATCACCATGTCCCCCACCGTGGCCGGGAAGTTGCTGGCGATGCTCTGGCGCTGCGGCACGTAGCCGATGGCTTGGGAGGCGTTGCGGCCCGGGGGACGCCCGAACACTTCCACTCTGCCGCTCACCACTGGCACGAGACCGAGAATCGTGCGCAGCAGCGTGGTCTTGCCCGCTCCGTTGGGACCCACGATGCCCACGAAACCGCCCTCGTGCACGTTGAAGTTGATGTCGTGCAGGACGCTTCGGCCACCCAACTCCACCGACACGCCACTCAGCCCCACCACGACTCCGTGGTTGAGTTCTGTCAATTCTGCCCCCCCAGAGCCTGCGCGAACGCTCGCGCGTTGAACAGCATCAACCCTTCGTAGCTCGCTCGCGCCGGATCGCCGGAGTCCCCCAGGGGATCCACCAGCGCCGTCCCGCCGCCAAACTCGCTGGCGATGGTCTGCGCCACCCGCGGGCTGAGTTGCGGCTCCACCAGGATACTGCGGATCCCGGCCTCCCGCGCCCCCTTCACCAGCGCGGCCAACTCCCGCGGCGTTGGTTCTTCGCCGGCGAACTCCTGCACCACCGCCACCTCTTCGAGATCGTATCGCTCGGAAAAGTAGGCCCAGGCACTGTGGAACGCCACGAACTTCCTGGATTTGGCCTTGGCCAGCTCCCCCCGGACTTTGACATCCAGCGCCGTCAGGCGTTGGCGGAAGTCCTTGCCGCGTTGCTCGTAGTACTCCTTGCCGGCCGGATCCGCCTCCACCAGATGCTCGACAATGACCGGGACGACCGCATCCCGAACCCGGATCGGATCCAGCCAGAAGTGCGGGTCCAACCCTTCGCCACCCGCCGCCTCCGCTTCTCCGTGGTGCTTCTCCGCATGTTTGTCGCCGTGGCCGTGGTCGTCATGCGCTTCCGCTTTCTTCTCGTCATGACCGTGCCCATGGTCGTCATGCGCCTCCGCCTTCTTCTCGCCGTGGTCGTGCCCATGGTCGTCGTGTTTCTTCGCCTGCCTCTCGCCGTGCCCATGGTCGTCGTGTGCTTCCGCTTTCTTCTCGCCATGACCGTGGCCGTGGTCATGATCGTGACCCCCCTCAAGAGGCTTGATGCCGGGCAACGTCATCAGGGTCAACGTCTCCAGTCCATCGGAAGCCGCTCCCCGGAGCCTGTCGGTCCATCCGTCCAGATTGGCGCCGACCCGCAAGAACAACCGGGCGCGTCGCAGCTTGATCATGTCGCTCGGCACCGGCTCGAACGTGTGCGGACTTGCCCCCGGTGGCACCAGCAGGTCCACGCGCACGCGCTCCCCGCCCAACTCCTGCGCCAGATAGGCGACAGGAAGGATACTGGCCACCACACTCACGCCCTTCTCGCTGGCGAACGCCGGATGGGCCCCTGTCAAAAGACCCACGACCATTACAAACAGAATCCGTCCCACTGTCTTCATGTCGATTCCTCCTCGGCCCGCATGGATGATGGATTAATGAGAAACTACTCTCAAAATGTTCGCCTGTCAAACGAGCGTAGTTGATCAACTAATATCAATAAGGCGTAAATTGCCTCTGCCGGACACGACACCAGTTTCACCTGACCACGCGCAGATTCACCTTGCCGCCGGGGGCCGACTGGACCACGTAGGTGTCCATGCGCGGCAGGATCTCCTCGATGGTTTCCAGGTAGAGCCGTTCCTCGGTGAGTCGCGGGGTCTTGCGGTGCTCCCGGGCCAAGCGACGGAAACGTTCCCCTTCGCCCTTGGCGATCTCCACCCGCCGGTGGCGCGCGGCCTCGGCCTGGGTCACGCGGTGCTCGGCCTCCCCCTCTGCTTCGGCGAGGGTCTGGGCGCGGTCGGCGCGGGCCTCGTCCACCACGCGTTCCTTGTCCGCCAGCGCGCTCTGCACCTCCTGGAAGGCCTGCCGCACGCCGCCCTGCTCCGGAGGGGCCAGCGCCTCGACGTTCACGGACTGGATTTCGATGCCCGATCCGTGATGATCGAGTATCGCCTGCACTTGCCGCTGCACCGCGTCCAGCAGATCGTTCCGGCGCGTGGTGAGGGCGGCGTCCACGCTCTCGCTGGCGAGAAACCGTGTCACGATCCGCCGCCCGGCCCGGCGCAACAGTTCCCGCGGATCCTCGTGCGACACCTCGAAGCGCGTCAGGCTGCGGATGCTGTACTGGATGCCCACCCGGCCGACGACGACGTTGGTGTCCCCCAGAAGCCACAGGGACTCGGACGCGCCGGTCACGCTGTCCGCCGGCGCCTCGTGCTCCACCGGCATGAGAAAGTTCGTAGCCGTCCGAGCCACCACCACCCGGCCCAGCGGCCAAGGCGGGTTCCAGTGGATGCCCGGCAGCACGTCGCGGCCCACGGCCTTGCCGAGGAAGTAGGCCACCGCGCTCTCGTCGGATTCGACGCTGTAAATTCCCAAGGCAAGCCAGCCAGCGAGCACGGCGGCACAGCCAAGGAAAACCGGGAATCGTCGCCCCCGTCCCGTCACCGGGGCACCTCTCCCCGCGTGGGCGGCGGCTCAACGCCGGACTCCCGCTCCGACGGCTCCCGCTCCGGCGTGCCAGGGATCCTGGAGGTCAGGATTTCCAGGAACGGTGAATCCGCGGGCAGGACCAGTGTGGTCTTCTCGTTCAGCACCTTCTTGTAGGCTTCCAGCGTGCGCAGAAAACGATAGAACCCGGCGTGACCCTCGTAGGCCTCGGCGTAGACGCGCGCCGCCTCGGCCTCGCCGCGGCCGCGCAGCCTGGTGGCGGTGGCCTCGGCCTCGGCGATGATGCGCGCGCGTTCCTTCTCGGCACGGGCGGCAATCTTCTGCGCCTCGGCGCGCCCCTCCGAGCGAAAGCCCCGGGCGATGCGCGCGCGCTCCGCGCGCATGCGCGCGAACACGCTGTCCAGGTTCTGTTGCGGGAAGATGAGACGCGTCACCCCCAGGCTCACCACCTCGAGGCCCAGGTCCTTCCGCGCCACCCGGGCCACGGCCCGCTCCACCGATGCCTCCAACTCGGCCAAGCTGGCGTCGTTGCCGGAAATTCCCAGAATCGTGCTGAAGGGCCGGCCGCCCAGCGCGCTGCCCAACTCGGACTGCACCAGCGCGGCAAGCCGGTTCTCCGCGAAGTCCCGGCGGCGCAGCGCCGCCAGGTAGCGCACCGGATCGGCGATCTTCCAGGAGATATAGGTGGAGACCAGGACGTTCTTCTTGTCCGCGGTGAGCAGTTCCGTCTCCCGCGTGTTGGTGATGAGGATGCGCTTGTCCAGCAGGTTGGCCCGCTGGAACGGCACCGGCAGCTTGAAGTAGAGGCCGGCGTCGCTCAGCACCGACACCGGCTTGCCGAACTGGGTGATGACCGCGTGGCTCTTCTCATCCACCACCACGAACGAAGTGGCGGCGGCGAAGAGGAGCAGCGCCAGAACGAGGACCGCGACGACGGGTTTGGTCATGGTGATTCCACTATCTCTGCCCGCTCCGGGGCACGGGCGCGCCCAGGTTCAGGAGGTCCGCGGAGGGCGCGCCGACCCAGATATCCACGTCGCCTCCGCCGTCCGCCTCGGGCATGTAGATGTACTTGCGCGGCAGCTCCAGCGACCGCTCGAGGGTTTCCAGATAGAGGCGGGCTTCGGTGACCGACGGACTCGCCCGGTGCACCGCCGCCGTATCGCGAAACGCGGCGGCGCGGCCCTCGGCCCGGCGCATCTCGCGCACGGCGCGGCCCTCGGCGCGTTGCATGATGCGCTCCGCCTCGCCCGTGGCCGCGGTGGTGGACTGGGTCGCCGCCCCGGTGGCTACGTGGATGTCGCGCTGGCGGTCCTCCAGTGCGCTGGCCACGTCGCGAAAGGCGTCGTGGACCCGGCCGGGCGCGTGCACGTCCAGGAGCCGCACGTCCAGAACTTCGCTGCCGATGCCCAGGGAGGCGAGGCGCCGGGCCAACCGGTCCCGCAGTTCGCTCTCGGTGCCGCGCCGGTCCACCGTATAGACCCGGTCGATGGGCTTGCGGCTCAAGAGGCTCACCAGCTCACGCCGGGCCAGCCCCAGGACCACCGCGGGGGTCTCCTCGACGCCCAGGGCGTACACCGCCGGATCGCGCACGCGGTACTGCACCACCGCGCGGATGTCGATGACGTTGGCGTCCGCGGTGAGGTAGAAGGCCTGCGCGTCCACAACCTCCCGCCGCCCGTTGACGCTGCCCCGAAAGCCCACGGAGACCTGTCGGACCAGCGCCACGTCCACCGCGGTCCCCCGGCCGAAGGGTGCCGGCAGATGGAAGTACAGGCCGGGCTCGAGGTCCGCCGCGGCCACTCGGCCGAAGCGTTGGATGATGCCGCGCTGGCCGGGCTCGACCACCAGGGTGAACGCCGGAACCGACGCCACCGCCGCGATGGCCGCGGCCGCCGCGAGCACCGGGCCGCGCAACAAGAGGCCGGGACGGAGGGCCTTGACGGCCTGGCCGGTCTGGCGAAGCTGATCCGAAGCGTCGCGCCAGACCGTGCGAAAGCCCTTGCGTGCGAAACTCCGCAGCAACAGCAGCACCAGGCCCACGGCCGACAGGGCCTTCAGCGCGAAGACCGCGTCGAGTTCCTGCCCGAGATCGCCGAAGCCCGCCACCTGGATGGAATCCGCCAGGGTCGCGTCCACCAGGAGTCCGGCCAGCAGGCTCACGAGGATGATGGCGCCGATGTAGACGCCGAGAAGACGGCGCCCCAGGAGCTGCCCCACCACGGTCATGGTGGCAAGGTTGGTGGCCGGCCCCACCAGCAGGAACACGAGCGCCGCTCCCGGAGAGAGCCCCTTGACCATGAGCGCGGCGGCCACCGGGGTGGACGCGCTGGCGCAGAGGTACAACGGCAGCCCGAGCACGATCATGGCCAGCATGGGCATGATCCCCGAGCCCCAGCCGAGCACCTCGTCGAAGAAGTTGTCGGGCAGAAGGCCCGCGAGAATCCCGGTCAGCAGCATGCCGGCGACCAGCGACAACGCGATGTCGTCCAGCACCGAGGTGAAGCCGTATTCCAGCGAATGAAGGAAACGGCGCCTCGGTGAAGGAGCCGCCGCGTCCGTCTCGGCGCACGGATCCTGGCCACCGGCCGGGGCGCGCGTGTCATCGCATGCGCCCTTGCCGGCGGCCCCTGGCGCACACGCATCGGCGCAAACCGCGGCCGCGCCGGTGGAGGGGCGACCCTCCGTCTGGTCCTCACGCACGCCGATGGCGGCGATGCCAGCCACCAGCGCCGTCACCACCGCCACCACCGGACGCACCACGGCCATCACCGGACCCATGAGCCCGTAGGTCAGGGCCACCGAGTCCACCCCGGTCTCGGGAGTCGAGATCAGAAACGATACCAGTGGCGCCCGGCCGGCTCCCTGCCTTTGCAGCGAGGACGCCGCCGGCAGGACGCCGCAAGAGCACAAGGGAATGGGCGCCCCGAACAGCGCCGCCAGCCCCACCGAGCGCACGTCGTTGCGGCCCAGGTAGCGGGCAATGAGATTCGCCGGCAGGTATGCGTGGAAGAGTCCGGCGACGAAAAACCCGATGAGGAGGTACACCGAGGCCTCGTAAAAGACCCCCACGGTCTCCCATACGATGGCGCTCAGCAGCGATCCCACGGTTCAATCCAACCCCGGCAGCCCTTCGACTGCGCTCGGGAAAGGTCCTTTGACCTGGCTCACCGCGACTGGCAACCGCACCTCCGTTCGTCCTGAGCGTAGCGCCGCGTCAGCGGCGCGAAGTCGGAGGGCGTGTCCTGAGCCAGGTCGAAGGGCGCCATACCCCATGAGCCGCGTCCTTTGCGCCGGATCTGTCCCGGGAGTCGCAGGGAATTGAACGAGTCGTCAGGTGGCCGGTTCCTTGGCGAGCGCCCGCAGATCCTGCAACATCACGTCCGGGTCCGGCGCGGAGCCGAAGTAGGCGAAGCGCATATAGCCTTTGGCGTCCGCCACCACCGTCAGCGTGGTGTGCTCGATGAGTCCCTTGGCGATGCGCTGCACACTCACACCGAAGCCCTGCCACACCGGCGCCAGCGCCCGCTCGTTCCCCGTGAGCCACGACCAGTTGGGCGCATCCGCTTTGTGACGCTTGCTGTACGCCTTGAGTACCTCGGGGGTATCCACCTCGGGGTCGGTGGTGATGGACAGGAAATGGATGTCCCGGGACTCCGCCGGCTCCATGTGGTCGCGCAGGATCTTGAGGCTCGCGGTGAGCAGCGGGCACACGTCCGGGCACGACGTGTACATGAAGTTGACCACCACCGGTTTGCCCCGGAACTGCCCGAACCGCACGCGCCTGCCGTTCTGGTCGGTGAGGCCGAAGTCGTCGATGAGGAGGTTGAACTCGCGTCGCTCCGCAAATTCCACCTTGAGGACGGACTTGTGGGCGGGCGCCTCCGTGGCCGGCGCCATGACGAACGCCAGCGCCAACGCCGCCGTCGTCAGCGTTCTCCAGAGAACCGCCTTCATGCGCGCCGCTCCTTCATACCCCCCACTTCTTGGCGATCTGCTCCTTGTACGTCGGCTCGAACGCATTCACCGGCGGGAAGCGGTCGATCCACTGGTATGGGCGGCAGGCGTCGATGAGCACGCGGTCGGTGACGTAGCCCCTGGTGTCCCGGTCCATGGGGGAGATGACCGGCTCGCACACCGAGGCCCACACGTTCTTCACGATGTCGATGCCCTCGCGCGGGTCGCAGCGGGTGGACATGGCCCAGATGACCTCCCCCGGGTTGGTGATGTCCACGTCGTCGTCCACCACCACCACCATCTTGCCGCCGTAGGCGCCGGCGCGGGCGCCGGCCGCCACCAGCAGCGCCTGCTTGGCGTGGCCGGTGTAGCGCTGCTTGATGGAGATGACCGTGAACGGACCGGGCTGGCCGCCGTAGACGAAGCCCCAGACCCCCTTGACGTCCGGGATGCCGGCCTTCTCCAACTGCTCCCACAGCGTGATGGCGCCCAGGGGGATGGGCAGGTAGCTGTTGGGCGGCCGCACCGGCGGAGCGCCCAGGATGACGGGGTCGTTCCGGTAGTACACCCGCTTCACGGTCATGAGCGGCACGTCCCCTTCGGTGGCCTCGGTGTAGTAGCCTGGCCACTCGCCGAAGGGGCCCTCCTTGGGCAACTCCTCCGGCGGCAGCGGCGGGATCTCGCCCTCCAGCACCACTTCGCCGTTGGCCGGGATGGGCAGGCCGGTGACGGCGCCGCGCACCACCGGGATGGGGCTGCCCTGCATCCAGCCGGCGAACTCGTACTCGTTCACCGACGGCGGCAGCGGCATTTGCGAAGACAGCATCACGCTGGGCTCCTGCCCCAGGGTGATGGCCACGGGCAGGGCTTCGCCGCGGGCGTGGGCGCGCTCCATGGCCAGGCGCCCGTGCTTGCCCTTGTTCATCTTTACCGAGACCTTGTTCTTCTCCTGAATCATCACCCGGTAGGTGCCGATGTTGATGCCGCCGGACTCCGGGTCCTTGGTGATGATCCCGCACCCGGTGCCGATGTAGCGCCCGCCGTCGAGGTCGTGCCACATGGGCGTGGGGAACCGGGTCAGGTCCACCTCGTCCTCGTCCATCTGGTTGTCGAACACCGGCCCGCCTTCCACCTGCTCATACGGCACGGGCTGGAACTCCAGGCTGCGCTTGCGCCACGCGTGGAGGAAGTCCACACCCCGGACATCCGTGGGCAGGCCCATGGCCACCGCCGAGCGCGGACAGGTGCGGAACAGGTTGGAGACGATACGAAAGCCCTTGGGAAACCCCGCGAAGCCGTCGAACAGCAGCGCCTGGGACTCGATGTCCCCCATGTGCTCGGTGAGCGCCCCCACGTCCGTGTCGAGGTCCGCCCCCTCGATGCGCTTGATCTCGCCCATGGCGTCCAGTCGCTCGAGGTAGCTCCGCATGTCGGTTACCGGTTGCATTCAGTTCTCCCTTCTCGCTCGTTGAGTGGCTGCCGTGCCCGACGCGCTTCAGTGGCTGCAAACGAACCGCCGCAGCCGAGCACTCCTGGCTCTTTGCAGACCTACCACAGCCATGCTGCTTTTTCGAGGCTGAGTCACCGGGGCACGAGGCCGTTCTGCTTGCGACCATTATCGGATATCATCCGCCAAGAACAAGGAGGGTGCCTTGGACACACAACCGGAGAACCCGTTTCATCCGGGCGCGATGCTGCTTGAGGATTCTTGCAGCCCATGGGGATAACCCAGGAGTTTGCGCCGTAGGAATTCGCGAAAACTCCTGGCGCGCTCTGGCATTGGCGCAAGGCATGGAATCGGAAAGCCGGAGACTCTCATGAATGGACTGGCTTGGGGATTGTGCGGCGCCGGTTTGATCGGTGTTTCCGATTGCGTCGCACGCGTGACGGCGAGCCGCGTCTCCCTGTCTGTGCTCATCGCTCTCATCATGGTGCCTCCGTTGGCCGTCATGACGATCTGGTTTGCGGCGAGCGGCGGTTGGCCTGCCTGGAACGCCTGGGGCTGGGGTGCCTCGGTGTTGTCCGGCTTCCTGAACGTCGCGGTGTTGGGGCTGCTCTTCCGCGCGCTGGTCCGGGGACCGGTGACGGTGGCGTCTCCAGCCACGTCGAGCTTCACGGTGATCCTCGTGGCGCTGAACGTGCTGGCCGGCCATTCCTATCACTGGCTTCACGGGGTCGCAGCGTTGACGGTCTTCGGCGGAGTGGCGATGCTGGCCCAACCCGAGCAGCCAGGGAAGGAACGCTACGACCGCGCCTGGCTGCGCGTCACCGCGCTTCTGGGACTCGGCGCCGCCGTGTCGGTGGCGTTACGCATGTTCCTCGCGCAGGAGGCGGGCGCGGCGCTGGGCACGGTTCCGGCGGTCTACCTGAATCGCGTCTTCGCGCTGACCGGCGCAGTGGGCTTCATGGTCATCCAGCGGCGGCGCGGCCCGCTGGCGTGGCCGTCCGGCACGACGTGGCCCCTTGTGTTCTTGCAGGCGGTTCTGGAAACGGGGGCACTGGGCCTGTTCCTCACCGGCTCCGGGGGCGGCGAGCGGGTGGGCGCCGCCATTGGCTTCTCGAGCTTCGCCGCCGTTACCGCGGTCACCGCGCGGATCTGGCTGGGCGACCGCATCGGGTTCCGGCGGCTGTGCTGGATGGCGGTGGTTGCCGCCGGCGTGGCCACGGCCGCCGCCGCTACGCCGTGAGAACCGTTGTCGGGAGTAGCTCAATCCAGTCGTCCGGTCGGGTCCGGCACCCTGATGGTACCGTTGTTGCTTACCATCATCGGCTGGAGGGCTGCGGTTTCATCATCCAATCCTTCGCCGACAAGGACACTGCGACACTGTTCTATTCAGAAAAATGCCGGCGCTTCGCCGCTATCGCGCGTGTGGCGCTACGGAAACTGGTTCAAATGAACCATGCACAGACCCTTGGCGACTTGGCCGTCCCGCCCGGCAACCAACTGGAAGCGCTTCAGGGCGACCTGACGGGCTTTCATTCCATACGCATCAATGACCTGTGGCGCATTGTTTTTCGTTGGACGGGGAACGGACCCGAACAAGTCCGTATTGTGGACCACCATTGACAACACCCCCATAACGTCATACGCAATGCTCATGCGCGATTCCATTACGCCCGGTGAGATCCTGCTCGAGGATTACCTCAGACCCATGAGCCTATCCCAGAATGCCATGGCCCGCGCCATCGGTGTTTCTCCAAGGGCGATCAACGAGATCGTTCACGGCAAACGCTCAATCACACCCGCCATGTCCATCCGTTTCGGGGCTTTTTTCGGGCAATCCGACGAATTCTGGCACGGGATTCAGGTCGAATGCGACTTCCGGGCCCTTGCCAACGAAAGGAAACAACTGATTGCACGGGTCCAACGGGCGTCAACCTTGGTCCGGTCTCCCTGAACCATCCGGGCGAGGGCCCTTGGCCATCAGCGCGGGACGGCGCCCGGATCCCGTGTCCACTCCGAACCGTAGTCCGAGTTGAGGGAGCCCAGGAAGGCGATGAGCCCACGCCGTTCCGCATCGGTGGGCTGGAAGGTGGGAAGGACGTCGTCGAGGCGGCCGACGAAGTCGGTGAACTCGCCGTTGGTGACGGCGACGTAGTGGTCGAGCCAGTCCTCCAGGGTGGCGACGGAGCCATTGTGACCGTAGGGGGCGATGGCCTTGAGGACGCGGGCTGAACGAACGTGCCCGTTCCCACTCCGCCCCGGTCCAGAGACCGTATGCAGCGGGAGGCTCGGTGGAGCCTAGTGTGGTGTCTGGTTAATTCGCGTCATAATCTGCGGAGGATTTTTTGTCGTCGGCACCGCCGACTGCCGCCAGCAGAACCGCCAGACACCCCGCCTGCCATTTCATTCGCATCATGGGAATACGCTCCTTTGCGTTGGCCTCATCCGTGCGCCTGGAGCCGGCGCAGGGGGAACCCGAGCCCCTGGACCCGACGACGCCAAGGGCCAACCTGTATCCTATTTGCCCGTCCCGGCCCCCGTTTCGTCATTCCCGGCCCCCCGCATCGTCATTCCCGCGAAAGCGGGAATCCAGGGGTGGGGACGCGCGATACGGGCGTACTCCCCACCTCGCCACTCCTGGATTCCCGCTTTCGCGGGAAATGACGATGCGGGGGGCCGTGACATACCCTGTTCGTGTGGGTTCTTGACACAGCCGCTTCCGCGGGAATGACGGAAGAAGGTGACGATGCGGCGCATGGGAACGCGATGCGGCGCACGAGTACACCGAACGGCGCACGGGAATGCGGAACGGCGCACGCAGCGCCCGGCCGCACCGCCAATGATGCAGATGCGCGCACCGGCGTTTGGCGCGAGTACGATGCCCGCTCAGATCAGATGCGGCGGTGCGCGGCTGTGGTGGGTTTGGACCCGCGCGACCCTGGGCGTGGCGGACACGGAGCCGAAGGAAAACGCGAGCGCCGGGCGGTCCATGGAGTGAACCGCCGGGTTGGCGAAAAAATCTGGATTCTGCGCGAAGGCGGCCAGAACGACGCACGGCGGCTCGGGAGCCGTCTCCGGATTGGTGTCGTGATGTCCGTGACCGTCCGCACCGTCGCCGTGCCCGTGATGGTCATGGGCGTGGGCGTGATGGCGATCCGAATTGGAACCGGGTTCGTCCGGCAGCGCCGGCGCCGTGGAGGCCACCGTTCCGGGCGTTTCCAGGAAGTCGAAGAAGTGGTGGACGCGATGGGGCGCGCCGACGATGAGAAATGTCAGTTAAGCCGCGGCGGCGAGCAGTGCCGCGCGGGCTCGACGGCGTGTGCCGGTTCCGGCGTTCATGGGCGAGCTCAGATCCAAGCTCCGGTCACTCCACGTAGATCTTCTTGCCCGCCTCCAGGCCGAGAACGACCTCGTCCTCACCCACCCGCAGACTCATGGTGCCCAGGGACGGCGCGACGTCGAGGATCTCGATCCTGGCGCCGGGACGCACGTTGTGATCGAACAGGAACGAGAGCAGCCGCTCGTCGCGCTCTCCGGTCTCGGTGATGCACCGGAAGATGACGTCGCGACCCGCCTCCGCGGTGTTCAATGGGATCCACTGGCGGCGCGGGGAGGCCTCTCCCTTCACGGGGATGGGGTTGCCGTGGGGGCAGGAGGAAGGATTATCGAGGATCGCGGCCAGGCGCTCCTCCACCACCGGCGAGATGGCGTGCTCCAGGTGGTGCGCTTCCTGATGGGCCGTCACCCAGTCGAGACCCAGCAGGTCGGTCAACAGCCGCTCCGTGAGGAAATGCCGGCGCAGGATGGCCTCGGCCACATCCCGGCCCTTGGGGGTCAGGTAGATGTTCTTGCGCCGCTCCACGCGCACGAACTCTTCCTTCTCGAGCCGTCGAAGGGCGCTGAACATGGTCGAAGGAGTCACGCCGATGTCTTCGGCCACCCGCGCGGCGATGACCTGATCGTTCTCCTCCGCAAGGCTGTAGATGGCCTTGAGATAGTCTTCGGTCGCTTCCGAACGCTTTTCCGCCACGATGCTCCCACCCTGTCAACGACGAACGGTGCCCTTACGCGCCCCCGCCACTCCCACCGCCAGCATTGTAGATCTGCTGAGCCAGGTAATTTTCCAGTCCGACCTCGTGGATCAGGTGGTGTTGGGCTTCGATCCAGTCCACGTGGTTCTCCTCGTCCGTCAGAATCTGTTCCAGCAACTCGCGGCTCACGTGGTCTCCCGCCTTGTTGCACGTCGCAATGCTCGCCTGCAGTACCTTGATGGCGGCCTGTTCCAGCCCGAGATCGTTCTCCAACTGTTCCTTGACGGTCTTGCCGACCATGATCTTGTCGTATCCGGTCACGTTGGGGACCCCGTCCAGCAGCAGGATGCGGTTGATGATCTGGTCCGCATGCCGCATCTCCTCGATCGATTCATTCCAAATGAACTGATCCAGTACCTGGTAACCCCAGTTGCGGCACATCCGTGAATGCATGAAGTATTGATTGATCCCTGTAAGCTCCTTCCGCAACACGTCGTTGAGCGCCTTTATGATCCTCGGGTCGCCTTTCATATCGCATCCTCCCTGGTTTCCTGTCCGGCGCCAAGGCTCCGCGTCCGGACATGGCGCCGGGTTCCCGTTCCCCTGTCCCCTGTCCCGGTTTCTGCGACCATAGTCGAGTTGGGTCCCTTTTGAAAGGCGGAACTGTCTTCAACCGAATGGTGAATGCGACCCCGTCTTGTTGAGAGACAACGCGGGCGACCCATGCGTCCATGCCGCAAGAGCGTGGCGCGTCCAAACTGTTATTTTTGTGTTGTCAAATTTGCTTTATTTGATGACCCGGTGAAACCGTCCGGCGATTGTCATCGCCAGACGGCGTCACCGGCCCGGCCTTCCCTTCAACAGGAAGGAATTCGTCCCTACGGGATGCCGACGCGGTCAAAAACCTTGATGGCCGTGGCGCGATTCTTGGCGACCTTGATCATGTCGAGGTTGTCCGCCTTGAACCTGCCCCACGATTCCACCAAACCGGACCAAGGCACACCGGGCTTCACGGGGTACTCGAAGTTCTGCTCCGCGTACATCTTCTGGGCCAGGTCGTCGCTCAGGAATTCCAGCAGCTTGATGGCGTTCGCCTTGTTCGGGGAGTGCTTGGTGACGCCGGCGCCGCTGATGTTCATGTGGGCGCCGCGGTCCTTCTGGTTGGGGAAGATGATGTTCACCGACTCCGCCCACGCAATCTGCTTCTCGTTGGTGAGCATCTTGCCCATGTAGTAGGAGTTGCCCAGCGAGATGTCGCACTCGCCCGCGTGGATCGCCTTGACCTGGGCGCGGTCGTTGCCCTGCGGCTTGCGCGCCAGGTTGGCCTTCAATCCCTTGGCCCACTCCTCGGCCTTTGCCTCGCCATGGTGCGCCACCAGCGACGCGAGCAGGGCCACGTTGTAGACGTGCTGTGAAGAACGGATGCAGATGCGCCCCTTCCATCGGGAATCGGCGAGGCCCTCGTAGGTGGAAAGCTCTCCCGGTTTCACCCGTTCCCTGGAAGCGTACACGATGCGGGCGCGTCGCGTGAGGGCGTACCAGAGACCGTCGGGGTCGCGGTTGTGGGGGGGGATGTTCGCCAGGAGCTTGTTCGACTTGACCGGCTGCAACACGTCCGCTGCCACGGCGTCGTTGATCCGCCCGATGTCCACGGTCAGGATCATGTCGGCGGGGCTGTTCCGTCCCTCCCGCTTGAGGCGTTCGATCATCCCCTTGGGCGCGAACACCACGTTGGTCTTGATGCCGGTCTGTTGGGTGAACGCGTTCAGCATCGGCTTGATGAGGAACGGCTGCCGGTAGGAGTAGATGTTGACCTCGCCGTCCGCGACGGCGGTCCCCGCGATGCCCATGGAAATACCGACGACCGCCGCCAGGAACACCCGCATCCTGCGCACCAACCGACCTCCAGAAATCGTTTTCAGCATGGTTTACTTCTCCCTTCAAGAGATATTTCTGCCTTCATACTCCAAATATCCCTTGTCTGCAATATTAAAACTTTGTTTTATCTAAGTTTTTCTTTTTCCCATAACCGCCGAGGTAGGCGCGCAGCCACCCCGGCGATGCGCTGGCACGCCTTGGACCGGCCCAGGCCGCGCGCCTTGTATTCCCGGCGGCGACCTTCTAATTCTCAGGAACGGAGACGGATGACCTCATGTACCTCGACCGGCGACTGCTGACCCATACCCGCGGCGTGCGCGCGCGCATCGCCGCCGCCGTCGTGCTCGGGCTGTGCGCCGTGGCCGCGGGCATTGCGCGGCTGGCGTTCTCCGGGCTGGTTATCGCCGGCGTCCTCACTGGACGGCCGTTCGCGTCGTTGATCCCCTACCTGGGGGCGGTGGCGGGCTTCATCGCCCTGCGCGCGGTGTTCCAGTACCTGCGCGACGTGGTGAGCCAGGAGACCGCGGCGCGGGTGAAGCAAACGCTCCACGGCAAGCTGTACGGGCACGCCCTCGAACTCGGCCCCGGCCACTTCAACCAGGAGCGCACCGGCGACGTGCTCCTGTCCATGGGCGAGGGGGTGGAGCGGCTTCAGGTGTTTTACGGCCAGTTCCTGCCGCAGATGGTGGTGGCGGCGGTGGCGCCCGTGTTGATCTTCTTCCTCATGGCGTCCTTCGACGTGGTCATCGGGGTCATCTTCGTGGTGTTCGCGCTCATCACGCTGGTGACCACGCCGCTGTTCATGCTCTACAACGAGGAGACCAGCCAGCGCCGGCGCACGTCCTACGGCGCCTTCAGCGCCGACTTCCTGGACAGCATCCAGGGCATCGCCACCTTGAAGATCTTCGGCCGGAGCCGCGCCCAGGGCGCGCGCCTCGCCGAACGCGCGCGCCACCTCTACCGCACCACCATGGGAGTGCTGGCCGTGAACATGGTGTCGGTGGGCATCACTACCTTCGGGATTTTGGGTGGCACCGCCTGCGCCCTGGGCTGGGGCGCCCTCAAAGTGAGCGCCGGGGAGCTGGAGCTGCGCTCGCTCATCGTCATCCTGCTCATGGGCGCGGAGATCTTCCGCCCCACACGCGAACTGATGATCCTGTACCACCAGGGCATCGACGCCATGGCCTCGGCCGCGGGCATTTTCAAGCTGCTGGAGGCGCCGGTGACGGTGCGCGAGCCCGCGCCCGCCACCGAAACGGCGTTCACGCCCGCGGTCCGTTTCGAGGACGTGAACTTCGCGTACCGGGATGGCGCACGGCCCGCGCTTCGGGGCGTCTCGTTCGAACTCCGCCACGGCGAGAAGCTCGGCGTAGTGGGTCCCAGCGGCGCCGGGAAGTCCACCCTGGTGAACCTGCTGCTGCGCTTTGGCGACCCGCAAGAGGGCCGCGTGCTCCTGGGCGGGCGGGACATCCGCGGCATTCCGCTGCGCGTGCTGCGCCGCCACATCGCGGTGGTGGCCCAGGACATGTACCTGTTCTACGGCACCATCGCCGACAACCTGCGCATGGCCCGGCCCGAGGCGACGCGGGAAGAGATCGAGGCGGCGGCGCGGGCGGCCAACATCCACGACTTCATCGCCGGGCTGCCACAGGGATACGACACCGTGGTGGGGGAGCGCGGCGCGCGCCTGTCCGGTGGCGAACGCCAGCGCATCGCCATCGCCCGGGCGATCCTCAAGGACGCGCCCATCCTGGTGCTCGACGAGGCCCTGTCCAGCGTGGACGCCCAGAGCGAAGCGGTGATCAACGAAGCGCTGCAGAAGCTCATGGAGGGGCGCACCACGCTGATCATCGCGCACCGCCTGTCGAGCGTCATCCACGCCGACCGCATCCTGGTGCTGGAGCGCGGGCAGGTAGCGGAGACCGGCGGCCACGCCGAACTCTTGGCGGGCGGCGGCACCTACGCCCGGCTCATGGCGGCCCAGGCCCATGCGGGCGACGGCGAGGCGCTGGAGAAGTTGGAGGCGCCCGCCGAGGAACCGGACGTGGTGGCGGCCGAACCCGCGGCGGCCCCCGTGGCCGGGTCCACGCGCGCCGTGGCGCCGCTTTCCGCCTTCACCGTGCTGCGCCGCCTGGGCGCGCTCGTGCGCCCGTTCCTGCACAAGGTGGCGGTGTCGTTCTCGGCCGGAGTGCTGTTCCAGGCGTCGGTGGTGGCCGCGGGCGCGGCCAGCGCGCTTCTGGTGGGGCAGCTCATCTCGGGCGACAGCATCATGTGGCACCTGATCGTGCTGGGGACGGTGGTGACCCTGGCGTCGGCCCTGGCGTGGGCCGACTGCTGGCTGCCCCATGACCTCGCCTACCAGCTTCTGGCCGAAATGCGCATCGACTTCTACGACACCCTGGACCCGCTGGCCCCGGCCTACCTCTCCCGCCGCCGCTCCGGCGACTTGGTGAGCATCGCCGGCGGCGATGTGGAGACCGTGGAGCTGTTCTTCGCCCACACCATCTCCCCGGCCTTCATCGCCGTGGTGGTGCCGGTGGGCATTCTCACCGTGCTGGGCCTGGTAGCGTGGCCGCTGATGCTGGCGCTGGCGCCCTTCCTGGCGCTGCTGGCGCTGTCGCCGTTCCTGGCGCAGAAGCGCTCGGACCGGCTGGGGGGAGCGGTGCGCCGGGAGCTGGGCCAGCTCAACGCCCACCTGGTGGACAGCATCCAGGGCATGCGCGAGGTGGTCGCCTTCGGGCACGAGAAGCGCCAGCTCGCCTCGGTGCTGGCCCGGAGCCTGAAGCTCGCGCGGACGCAGCTCGCGTTCCACCGGGACCAGGCGGTGCAGGCGAGCCTCAACGAGGCGGTGACCGGCATCGGCGCCCTGGCGGTGCTGGGCACCGGCGTGTACCTGGTGGGCCAGCTCCAGATGGAACGCGCGCTCCTGCCGCTGGCCAGCGTGCTGGCGCTCCTGGCCTTCGGCCCCATCACCGACGTTGCGCGCACCTTCAAGGAGCTGATGGAGACACTGGAGTCCGGGCGGCGCGTATTCGCGGTGAAGGACGAGCCGGTGCCGGTGCGGGACGGCGCCGGCGTGCCCGTGCTGGATGGGACCGGAGTATCGCCACGGGACCGGGATGGCGCCGGGGCGCAAGCGCCTGCGGCCAACGGTCACGCGCCGCCGGCCATTCGCTTCGACCACGTGAACTTCGGCTACGACGCCGGCCACGGCCTCGCGCTGCGGGACGTGTGTCTGGACGTGGAGCCGGGCCAGACCGTGGCGCTGGTGGGGCCGTCGGGGGCGGGCAAAAGCACCTGCGCGCACCTGCTGCTGCGCTTCTGGGACCCGGCCGGGGGCGCGGTGACGCTGGCGGGCCGGGACCTGCGGGAGTTCGCCCTGGACCATCTGCGGGCGCAGATCTCCCTGGTTTCCCAGGACACCTATCTCTTCAACACCACGCTGGGCGAGAACCTCTGCCTGGGCCGCCCCGAGGCCTCCCGGGAAGACATGGAAGCGGCCGCGGCCCTGGCCCACATCCACAACTTCATCACGCGCCTGCCCGAGGGCTACGACACGGTGGTGGGCGAACGCGGCGTGCAACTCTCCGGCGGCCAGCGTCAGCGCATCGCCATCGCCCGCGCCCTGCTCAAGGACGCCCCCGTGCTGGTGCTGGACGAGGCCACCTCCCATCTCGACGCCATCAACGAAGAACTGATCCAGCAGGCGCTGGCCGAGCTGGTGCAGGGACGCACCACCCTGGTCATCGCCCACCGCCTGTCCACCATCCGCGACGCCGACCGCATCGTCGTGATGGACTCCGGCGCCATCGCCGAGCAGGGCGCCCACGATGACCTGCTGCGCGGGGGCGGCCTCTACGCCAACCTCGTCATGACCCAGCTTGTGAGCGCCGCCGAACGGGCGCGGGCGGCGGGAGGATAGGTTGATTGTGTCTCTGATTCACTCCATCATGGCGTTCCTTCGCCATTCCCGGCCCCTTTTCCGTCATTCCCGCGAAAGCGGGAATCCAGGCGGCGTGGGGCGGGGACGACTCGGCAACGGCCCCCCGCCTTCCCACCCCTGGATTCCCGCTTTCGCGGGAATGACGGAAAAGGGGCTGGAAACAACAAGAAGGAGGGGCTTCCGCGGGAATGACGAATCGGGGGGCTGGCGCCGGTTCTCGTCCGGGCCACGTTTTGCCACAGCCGCTTTCGCGGGAATGATGGCAGTGGGGCCGGGAATGGCGAGGAGAGGCGCGTTCCCCGCGCTGCTCATCGCCGTTCTCCTGGCGCTTCCCGCCGCGCTCTCCGCCGCCTCCCCGCGCGTGGTCACCACCGTGGCGCCCATCACCAGCATCGTGGAGAACGTCGCCGGGGATCGTGCGCAGGTCACCGGCGTCGTCCCGGAGGGGGTGAACTCCCACACGTTCCGGCCGGTGCCGTCCGACGCCCGCACCCTGGCGCGAGCGGACCTCATCATCCTGAACGGCTTGAACCTGGAGATACCCACGCTGAAGCTGGCGCGGGCCAACAAGCGGGCGGAAACGCCCATCCTGATGCTGGCCGACCGCACCCTGGCCGAACAGGACTACGTTTTCGACTTCAGCTTCCCCAGGGACAAGGGCCATCCCAACCCGCACCTGTGGCTCGACCCGGTGCACGTCATGAACTACGCCCGCCTGGTGCGCGACGCCCTGATTGCGGCCGACCCCGCGGGCCGCGCGGTGTACGCGGCCAACGCGGAACGCTACCTGCGCCGGCTCCATGCGCTCCACAAGGCCATCGCCGCGGCCGCGGCCACCGTGCCGGAGCCAAACCGCCGCCTCCTCACCTACCACGATTCGTGGCCCTACTTCGCCCAGCGCTACGGCTTCACGGTCATGGGCGCGGTGCAACCCTCGAGCTTCGCCGAGCCAAGCCCCCGGGAGGTGGCCCGGCTCATCGACCATTTGAACCGCGAGCGGGTACCCGCGGTGTTCGGCTCCGAGGTCTTCCCCAGCCCCGTGCTCCGGCAGATCGCCCGGGAAACGGGGACGCAATTTGTCGCCGACCTGCGGGACGACGACCTCCCCGGCGACCCCGGCGACCCGGCACATTCGTACACCGGCATGATGCTGGCCAACGTCCGCGCCATCGTCACCGCCCTGGGCGGCTCCGCCGGCGCCCTCGACGCGGTGGACCCGTCGCCGGTGGCGGGGCATCAGGCGAAATACCGGTAGAGAGAGACGGCCTCCAGAGCGTTCCGAACCGGAAAGGAAGACACCCCATGATCAACGTGGACTACCCGATTATCGACGGCGACGGCCATGTGGTGGAGCCGGACAAGGAGATGGCCCAGTACCTGCCGGAGCGGTTCCGGCGCATTCCGGGGAACCGCGAGTACTCGCTGTTCCCCCAGGATGCCTGGGCTTTCGGGGTGGTGGACCCGCACAAGCAGGACGTGCCGGACGCGGCCATGTGGCTGAGCTTTCTGGACGAGGCCGGCATCAGCGCCACCGTGCTCTACCCCAGCAACGCCGCGGCCGTGGGCATGGTGCGCCGGGTGGAGTGGTCGGTGGACCTGGCGCGGGCGTACAACGACTGGCTGCACGACAAGTTCCTGCGCCAGAGCGAGCGCCTGCTGGGGGTCGCGTTGCTGCCGGTGCACGACGTCGGCGCCTGCGTCACCGAACTGCACCGTTGCGTCGGCGAGTTGGGCTTCGTGGGCGCCATCCTGCCGTCCATCTCGTCGCCGCTGATGGCCTACGGCAACCCCGAGTTCGACCCCATCTTCGCCACCGCCAACGAGATGGACACCATGGTGGCGATCCACGGCGGCTTCGTGGGCGCGCACAACTTCGCCGATCCGCTGCGCACCTACCGGGAAGTCCGCTCCCTCAAGCACGTGGTGCCGCTCATGAGCCACGCCACCAGCATGATCTCCCAGGGCGTGTTCGACCGCTACCCGAACCTGCGGGTGGCGTACCTGGAGGCCGGCTGCGGCTGGGTGCCCTACCTCATGGACGTGCTCGACGAGCAATTCGAGCGCAAGGGGGCCGGCGACCTCAAGCGCAAACCCAGCGAGTATCTGATGGACTCCAACATCTACTTCTCCTTCGAAATCGAGGAGCGGACCCTGCCCTTCTTCATCCAGCTCCTGGGCGACGAGAAGCTGGTGTGGCCGTCGGACTACCCTCACGAGCGCCGGCGCGCCGACTTCTTCGGCGACCTGCCCGCCTTTTTCGCCCGCGAGGACGTCTCGGCGGAATCGAAGCGCAGGATCTTGTCGGAAAATCCCAAGCGGCTGTACAGGATTTGAGGGGTGTTTCCGGAAATTGCGTGCCTCGACTTCGCTGCGCTACGCTCAGGACGAATGACGGCGGAACGCTGGGATCGAACGGCGGTGGAATGTCGGCGCCCGCAGGAAGCAAACTCCCGAAGCCTTGGACAGGCCGAGAAGCAGTGATCACCAAAAAGCACACCGACAGGGTCCATCACGTGCATGGCCGGCTGCACCGGCGCCGGCACGGGGAGGGGCGCGAGTGGAGCGAGCGGGGGCGGCCCATCGTGGAACTGGAGGACGTGTCCAGCGGCTACCGGCAGACGCTGGGCATCGCCGGCGTGAACCTGAAGCTGTGGCCGGCGCAGTTCCTGGCGGTGGTGGGGCCCAACGGCGGCGGCAAGACGACGCTCCTGCGCACCATACTGGGACACGTCCGGCCCCGTCACGGCCAGGTGACCGTCAACGGGACGCCGGCCAACGCCTCGTCCCTGGGGTCCGTGGGCTATGTGCCGCAACTGGAGCAGGTCGACCTGAGCTTTCCCATCACGGTGGAGGAGGTGGTGCTCCTGGGCCTGTCCCGGCAACGGCGCTGGTTCCGCGGCGCCAGCGCCGGGGAGCGCGACCGCGCGCACGAGATCCTCGAGCGACTGAACCTGCTGGAACTGCGCCAGCGGCAAATTCGCGAGCTTTCCGGCGGGCAGCAGCAGGCGGCGTTCATCGCCCGGGCGCTGCTGGGCGGGCCGGAGCTGATCCTGCTGGATGAGCCCACCTCGGGCCTGGACATCCGCTCGCGCGACGAGGTGGTGCATTTCCTGCACGAGATCAACCACTCGGGCGTCGCCATCCTCATCACCAGCCACGACCTCAACTGGGTGGCCGCGCACCTGCCTTGGGTGGTGTGCCTCAACCGCCGCGTCATCGCCGAAGGCGACCCGCAGGAGGTCTTCACCGCGGAAGTCCTCGGGGACACCTACAAGGGGGAGATGGTGGTGTTCCAGCACGGCGACATGATCATGGTGGGCGAGCGGCCCCACTCTCCCAACGGGCGCTGACACCTCCATGGGTTCTTCGCTGAAGCGTCTCGACCGGCGGCCGGCGCGCCGGCCGTTGTTCTCCAAGCGCGCGCCGGCGGGCTTCCGCCGCGGCCGCAAGGGCGGGTGGTGAACGCGCTCCTCGAACCCTTCGCCTACGAGTTCTTCCGCAACGGCATGATCGCCTCGGTCATCGTCGGGGCGGTGTGCGGCTACGTCGGGGTCTACGTGGTGCTCCGGCGCATGAGCTACATCGGCCACGGGCTCGCCCATGCGCTCTTCGGCGGCGCGGTGCTGAGTACCGTCGTCGGAGTCCATTTCTTCATCGGCGCCGGCGTCTGGGCGCTGGTCAGCGCGGTGTTGATCCACCTCATCAGCCACCGCCGCCTGGTGGGCGCGGACGCCGCCATCGGCGTGGTCACCACCTCGAGCTTCGCCTTGGGCGTGGCGGTGGTGTCCACCTACCGGCGCTTCACGCTGGACTTCGAGGCCGCGCTGTTCGGCAACCTCCTGGGCATCACCGCCACCGACCTCTGGGTCATCGCCCTCACCTCCGCCGCGGTGGCGTTGGTCATGATCGTCATCCGCCACGAACTCCTGTTCTCCACCTTCGACCCGGAGGTGGCGCCGGTCTACGGCATCTCCACCGGGCGCACCGAGTTGATCTTCCTCCTGTTGCTGGCGGTGACCGTGGTAGCGTCCACGCGCATCCTGGGCGTCACCCTGGTTTCGGCGGCGGTCGTGATCCCGCCCGTCATCGGGCGCTACCTGACCCAGCGGTTCCAGACCCTGCTCCTCATCACCCCGGTCATCGGCGCGCTCTGCGCCGCGGCGGGCATGTACCTGAGCTACTTCATCGACATCTCCTCCGGCGCCATGATCGTGCTGACCTTCGCGCTGGTCTTCTTCATGGTCGGAGGGCGGCGCTGGCTGCGGGGGAGCCGGTAGGAGCCCGGCTTGGCCCTGCGAGCCCGGGCCACGACTCGTGAGGCAGGGACACCACGAAACGTCATCCCCGCGAAACAGGCCGTGTCAAGACTGATGAAGCAGAGCCCGCACGAGTCGTCATTCCCGCGGAAGCGGGAATCCAGGGGTGGCGAGGCGGGAAACGCCCCTGTAGTGCCCCACCACCGCCCCTGGATTCCCGCTTCCGCGGGAATGACGACTCGTGGCGTCGGGGCCATCTTGTAACCCAGCGTAGTCTCGGCACGACTTCCGCCGCGGAAAGACGTCCCGGGGCAGCACTCGGCGCCGGATCATGCTTTAATTGTAGACTGGTTCGTGAAGGCGGTTATGAACTTCAATCAGTACAAGATATGTCCCCGGACCCAGGTTGGCCGGTTGGCCGCGGCGGCCATCGCTGTCTTGCTCTGGGTAGGCACGGCCGCGGCTCAGGCGGACGCCGAAGCAGCGCGCGACCTGGTGTCGCGCTATCTCAAGGCGGTGTACGCCCAGGACTACGCCGAGGCTTACCGGTACGTCTCGGAGCACGACAAGGCGGCCAAGAGCGCGGCGGACTACCTGCGCGAAAACCCCTCCTTTACCGGCGCGGCCGCGGAACTGGCCCGCGGTCTGGCGCAGCGGATCGAGGTGGGACCCCTTACGTTCACCACCCGCGGCGACAGCGCCACGGTCCGTTTCGACATCCGCCTCCCGGACGCCAATTCTCCCGAACTGAACAAGCTCCTGGCCGGGTTCGACCCCGACGAGCTGAACCGGCTGACGCTGGAGCAGCGCCGGCAGATCCTCGATGCGGTGGCCGAAATGGCGCGCACCGGCAGCTTGCCGGTGGTCAGCGGGGAAGAATCGCTGGAGCTTCTGAAGGAGGACGGCCGTTGGACGGTGTTCCGCAACTGGAGCGACGCGGTGCGGGTGTTCTTCCACGCCGAGGTCAAGGAAGGGCTTCCGTGGGCCTTCGAGCCGGTGCAGGAGATGGTGCTGGCGCAGCCGGGGGAAACCCTGCACGCCGCCTACCGCGCGCGCAACCTGTCGGACCGGACCGTCACCGCCAAGGCGCGCCACGTGGACACGCCCAGGGAAGCGGCCGCCAGGTACCTGGACATCATCCAGTGTTTCTGCTTTCTGCGGCAGGTCCTTGAACCCGGCCAGGAGAAGGAACTTCCGCTCGTGTTCCGCGTGGACTACGACACGCCGGGCGAGCACGGCGCGTTCCACGTGACCTACCAGTTCTACCCGATGGACAGGTTCCCCGGCGAGAACGGCGGGACACCCGCGCGGGCACGGGTCCAGGCGCAGGCGCGGGGGACCCTGGAGGTGCGGGTCAAGGACCACCGCAACGCCATCGACGACTTCCGCAGCGTGGATTTGCGCCTGGGGAAGCTGCGGCTGGCGCCCCATGGGCGCCTGCGCTCCTCCGATCCGGGATGGATCGAACTGGCGCCCCGATTGGACCGCATGGAACTGACCCGTTACAAGGACGGGAAGGCCGCCGCCACGGTGTACCGGGGAGCGCTGGCGCCGCGCCGTTTCGCGGCCGTCGACCTGCAGTTGGCTGAAATCCGTGGCATTCTTGCGAAAACCGGAGCGCCGGGCCAGGTCAAGAACGCCGTGAAGCCGATCCGCCTCGGGTTCGACGTGAAGCCGGGTGTGACGACGGTGGTGGTGCTGGATCTGGAACTGCTCGACTTGAGCGATCATCCCGGGCGCGGCTACGAACTGCTCATCAAGGGCTACGAGCTATACGAAGATGGCCGGCTGCTCCAGAAGATTCCGCCCGGTTAGCCCTCGTGACCGCGGAACAGGCTCTGCGGTTTCGCATGGGTCCTGCGGCGCACCGCGTCCGGCCGGCCGTCGCGTGCGCGCGGGCATCAGGACCGCGGTCCTTTGGATCGGCACGACGCTGAGGGTCAGACAGGTATGCAAGCAGCCCCCGGCCATGCCAGCCGGCCGTGGTGCGGGATGAGGCCTACACCATGACGCAACGACGCTTCGCCATCCAGGTGACCGTCGGATCGGTGCTGTTCGTCATCCTCGCGGGGCTCGTCGTCCAGCAACTCCGCACGCCTCGGACGATGCCCCGGCAACCCGCCCTGGAGGAACTGGCGCGCTACGGTCCGGCGCCGGACTTCTCCCTGGTGGAACGCAGCGGCAGGCCCGTATCCGCCGGGGACCTGCGCGGCCGCGTGTGGATCGCCGACTTCATCTACACCAAGTGCCAGGACACCTGCCCGCTGCAGAGCCGTTCCATGGCCGCGCTGCAAGCCGACCTGGAAGACTACGGCGATGTCCGCTCGGTTTCCATCACCGTGGACCCGCTGACCGATTCCCCGGCTTTGCTGTCCGCGTACGCGGAGCGCTACGGAGCCCACCCGGACCGCTGGCTGTTCCTCACCGGCGACGTGGCGCAGATCCGCCGCATCGTCCAGGACGGCTTCCGCCTGAGCGCCGCCCCGGTGGACGACGCCACCCCGGACCCGGTGGTGTTCCACAGCTCGCGCTTCGTGCTGGTGGACCGCGACGGGGAGATCCGCGGCTACTACAACAGCAACGATCCCCACGCGTTGCGGCGCCTGCGCGACAACGCCCGGAGCCTGCTGGCCGGAAAGGCGTAAAGGCGGCCCTTCCGGTTCGTCATTCCCGCCCCCCGGTTCGTCATTCCGCCCCCGGTTCGTCATTCCGCCCCCGGTTCGTCATTCCGTCCCCCGGTTCGTCGTTCCGTCCCCCGGTTCGTCGTTCCGTCCCCCGGTTCGTCGTTCCGTCCCCCGGTTCGTCGTTCCGTCCCCCGGTTCGTCGTTCCGTCCCCCGGTTCGTCATTCCGTCCCCCGGTTCGTCATTCCCGCGAAAGCGGGAATCCAGGGGTGGGGAGAGGGGCGAAACGAGTGCATTCCCCGCCTTACCCCGCCTGGATTCCCGCTTTCGCGGGAATGACGAACCAGGGGACGGCGGGAATGACGTTCCGGGGGGTCGGCGGGAAGCACGTTTCGAGAGGGGTCCGGAAAACACGGTATGGAAGCGTCGCATTCTTGTCTTGTCGTCACGGCATTGGTAAGTTTCACATGGGCTCGATCCGTCGGGCGGGCATCAGCCGCCGACCGACCCAAGGGAGGAACCAGTGGCCAAGGCATCCAGGAAAACAGGGGCGCGGGGCGCGCGGCCGCAGCAGGCCCCGGCGGGGTCCAGGCCGCCTGCGCCGCCGACGCCCAACTGGCCGGTGCTGGGACTGGCCGCGGTGGGGCTCGTGCTGGCGGGTTATCTGACCGGCACCGCGTGGTCGGGCGGGGAGGCCGCCTTCTGCGAGGCCGGGGCCGACTGTGACGTCGTGCTCCACAGCCGCTGGTCGGAACTGTTGGGCCTGCCCACCTCGCTTTGGGGGTTTCTCACGTACGCGGTGCTGGCGGGCGCGGCGCTCATCAAGCGGCGCAGCCGGCGTTGGAAGGCGTTGGCCGCGGTTTCGCTTTTCGGCGTCGCCTACAGCCTGTACCTGACCTACGTCTCCCTGTTCGTGCTGGAGGCCGCCTGTCCGTACTGCCTCACTTCCCTGGCGCTCCTGGCCGCCATCTTCGTCGTGACGCTGGCGCAGGTTTCGCAGGTCAGCCACCGCGTTCCCTGGAAACCCTGGCTCGGCGCGAGCTTCGGCGCCGCCGCGGTGGCGGTGCTGGCGGTGCATCTCGTCTTCTATTCGGGCGTCACGGTGAACGCTTCGGCGAACGAAGACCCTTGGCTGCGAGGCCTGGCCGTCCACCTGGAGGAGGTCGGCGCCAGGATGTACGGGGCCTTCTGGTGCCCCGCCTGCGAGAGTCAAAAAGCCTTGTTCGGCGTTTCCGCCAAGCGCATTCCCTACATCGAGTGCAGTCCTGCCGGACGTAGCGGGCCCACGGCAACCAAGTGCCTGGCGGCGGGTGTGCGTTCCTATCCCACGTGGGTCATCAAGGGTCAGCGTCACGTCGGAGTGTTGACACCCGCAACGCTGGCGGACCGGAGTGGCTTCGCGGGGGTTCAGAAACCGCAAGCGGAGGACGGATAATGCGGCGAATCCGGATCGCTCTGACCGTGTGGCTGCTGATGGTCGCGGCATCCGCCTGGGGCGACCCCGGGAGCTATCCTGAGTACGCCAAGGTGGAGCCCTCGGACAAGATCGCGATCCAGTACATCCACGTGGACACGTTGGTTGAGCATATCCTCGACCGCAAACCCCTCACCATCGTGGACGTGCGGCAACCTCGAAGCTATGGGGACGGGCACATCAAGGGAGCCGTCTCGATACCGCTGGGCGCCTTCTACCGAGGCGCCGCCGTGCCGAAGGAGGGCCTCGTCGTACTCTATTGACAGTGCCCCCGCCACCTGGCCAGTCTGGCCTACCAGATTCTTCACAAGCAGGGCTACCGCAACATGAGAGTGTTGTACGAGGGGTTGCCTGGATGGACCGACAAGGGCTACCCCATGGAGAGCGACTCGTGACCCGGCGCCTTTCCCGAGGGACTGCCTGAGCCGATGACGAACACACCGGCCGCACGTGTCATCACCCTCACCACCGATTTCGGTTACCGGGACGCCTTCGTGGGCATCATGAAGGGGGTCATTCACGCCATCAACCCGGCGGTCGCCATCATCGACCTGACCCACGGCGTGACCCCGCAGGACGTAACGGGCGGCGCGCTGGCGCTGGCGGCCGCGGTGGACTTCTTCCCCTCGGGCGCCATTCACGTGGCGGTGGTGGATCCAGGGGTGGGGAGCCGGCGGCGCCCCATTCTCGTGGAGACCGACCGCGCCTGTTACATCGGCCCGGACAACGGGCTGTTGAGCGTCGCCGCGGGCCGGCAACGGCTGGCCCGGGTGATCCACCTGTCCAATCCGGACTACCACCTGCACCCCACGAGCGCCACGTTCCACGGCCGCGACGTGTTCGCGCCCGTCGCCGCCCACTTGTCCGCCGGGGCGCCGTCCGAGAAGCTGGGACAAACCGTTGAAAGTTTCGCAGTCCTCAAGGTGCCGGAACCGCAAAGACGGCATCCGGGCAGCATCGCCGGCGAGGTGATCTACATCGACGGTTTCGGCAACCTGACTACCAACATCCGCGGCGAAGACCTCGAGGCGCTCGCCCCGGCGTCCGTGTCCGTGCGCATCGCCGGCCATGTGATCCGGGGCCTGTCCGCCAACTACGCCTCGGCCGGCGCCGGCAACTACCTCGTCCTGTTCAATAGCTGGGGGCGCCTGGAGATTTCCCGGTGCGAAGGCGATGCCCGGTCCGGTCTCGGTGCGCGGGTCGGTACACCGGTGCTTCTGGAGAGCGCTTGATGTGGCATTCCGTTCCACGGGCGGCCCCGTGGAATGGAAGGGCCGGAAACGGTCACGGAGGCGGCGATGGCAGACGAACGGCTGAGTTGGGATCAATACTTCATGACCATCACACGGCAGGTGGCCGAACGTTCCACGTGCACCCGCGCCAAGGTGGGGGCGGTGATCGTCCGGGACCGGAGCATCCTGGCCACGGGCTACAATGGCTCGCCCGCGGGCATGCCCCACTGCACGGAGGTGGGCTGTCTCGTCTATGAGTCCAGAAACCCGGACGGCGAGATGGAGCGGAACTGCTTCCGCACCATCCACGCCGAGATCAACGCCATCGCCCAAGCCGCCAAGAACGGCGCCAGCATCAAGGACGCCTCCATCTACATCACCCATACCCCGTGCATCCATTGCCTCAAGGTGCTGGTGAACACGGGAATCGGCGACATCTTCTACGAGAAACCGTACAAGCTCGACACCGTGGCGGACATCCTCGAACACACCGGCGTGAGACTGCACCCCGTGGCCATGCCCGTGTAGGGGCGGCCAGCCAGTGGCCCTGTTCAGAGAATCCGTCACAAGGGCCACCGCCCGTCGCCCCTGCACGGACCCTTTCCATGCCTCGCGGCACACTGCCCACCGCTGCGACAGGCGCCGGGGCGCCCGCGCCGAAAAAAGGCAGGGGCCGTCAATGACAGCCCCTGCCTTTTCAGTGTCCTCGCGCCGCCCGATGCGGCGGCGCGGAAACGGTCAAACCTTGCCTGCGAGCAGGAAGGCGATGATCAGGGCGTAGATGCCCAGCGCTTCGATGAGGGCCAGCGACAGGATCAACGGCGTGAAGATCTTGTCGGCGGAATTGGGGTTGCGGCCAATGCTCTCCATGGCCGCGCCACCCACCCGGCCTTGCGCGAGGGCGCAACCGAACGCGGCGATGGCAATGCCGAGACCGGCGCCCAGTGCGACGATACCCGGGACCAGGCTGGCCGAACTGCCGCCCGCGGCGTCTGCCGCAAGGGCCACACCCGACAGCAGCAGCGTGAAGAGTCCCGTCAATACGAAGGCTGTGAGTTGCTTCATCCTTTTTCTCCTTTCCGGCGCCGAGGCCGTTGCCGCCAGCTTCTCCTCTTCATCCTCTCCGGCCGGCAAACCGCGGCGTCAATGATCGTGGCTCAAGGCCAGAGACGCATAGATCATGCTCAAGAGTGTGAAAACGAAGGCCTGAATGACCGATACCAAGGCCCCCAAGAGATAGAACAGCACCGGGATCACCACGTAGGTCAGGCCGGTGAAGATCTCCACCACCAAGTGGTCGGCGAACATGTTGAAGGCGAGCCGCAGGCCCAGGGTGAGCGGACGGAACATGTGCGAGAACATCTCGATCAGGAAGAACAGCGGCGCGATGATCAGGAACGGACCCATGAACTGCTTGAGATAGGCGCCGCCGTGCTCGCGCACGCCGAAGTAGTGGTAGGCGCCGAACGAAACCAGCCCCAAGCCAAGGGTGATGTTGAGGTTGCTCGTGGGCGGGGAGAATCCCGGCACGAGCCCGATGAAGTTGGATAGCAGAATGAAGATGAAGAACGTCCCGTAGAGCGAGAGGTAGCGCCGGCCATGGTGCCCGATGATGCTGTCACTCAGGCTCGTGACGAACTCGATCAGAAGCTCGAAAATGTTGACCAGGGTGATCCGGTCGCTGGGAATGACCGCGTCGCGCGCGTCCAGCAGCCGGCGCCGCGCGGCCAGCGACAGACACACCAGCAGCGCCATGCTCACCAGCGAGAAGAAGATCTGCAAGGGCACCAGCCCCTGCAGGAAGCCGGGTACCAAATCGTACCATGTGAATGGATGATGTCCCATCGATGACCTGGTGCCGTGTCCCGTAGATTACTGCAAATTACTGCGATAATGTGCGGGTCTGTTTCGCCGTCGGCTGCGTGGCTCTTCCTCGTGTGGTGCCCGCCACTGCTCGTCATCGCGCCGTGCCGACAACAAATTATTCCTGCGCTACTTGTCGCAGGAATCTACGGGACACGACACTACCTGCTGATCGCCGTATCGTAGAGCCGATCCCACAGGATGGCAAGGATCAGGCAGTTGACCCCCACCGCGAACGACACCGCGTCCGGGGAAATGCGGGTCAGCAACAACCAGGAGGCGCCCAGCAGGAGGCAGAACTTGAAGACCAGCAGGAAAATCCCCGCCCGAACCCGCCCCTTGCTGGCGAACGGGGTAATCACCCACCGTATACCCACCGCAAGGAGCAGGAAGTTCAGCCCCATGAAGAGCCCGCCCAGCAGGAGCCCGCCGGGCTCCAACCAATTCAGCGGCACGAGCGCCAGGAAAGCGGCCACCAGCAGGCCGTGCCACAACTCCACGCGCCAGACCGGGAGCCCGGTCGCTTCCCAACTCATCCGCGCTCCCTGGCGAAATGCCGCAAGAGCAACACGAGCCGGTAAAACGCCACCACGAGCCCCAGGAGCCCCATCACCAGCACCATCCAGGGCGAGCTTCCGAAGTAGGCGTCCGCATAGTGTCCAAGCACCAAGCCGGCTCCTACCGTGGTGGGAAACTCGAATCCGATGGCGGTGTATTTGGCGGCCCGGAAGAGAACCGGGCTCTTGGCAACAGCGTTCTTGGCGGGTGGCCCGTCCCGGCCCTCCTGTGCATCACTCACTGCAATCGGTTTTCTAACATGCGCGTGCGCACCGGTCAACGCCGCGGTGAAGGGACCGATGGCTACGCCGGTGGCTCAACCCCGGGCTGCTCCGTCCTCCTCGGCCCAGTCGGCGAAGGCCGCCACGGTGGCGGCGATGTCCTCCTCGCTGTGGGCCAGGGACACGAACCACGTCTCGAACTGGGAGGGCGGCAGGTAGACGCCGCGCGCCAGCATGCCGTGAAAGAAGCGCGCGAAGCGTTCGCGGTCGCATGTGCGGGCGTCATCCGGCGACGTCACACGCCCGGGTCCCAGGAACAGGGTCAGCATGGAGCCCACGCGGTTGACCGTCCCCGGTACGCCGCGGGCCAGCACCTGCCGGAGCCCGGCCTCCAGCATCCGGCCCTTCTCTTCCAGCTCCCGGTACGTGTCCGGCTTCTCCAGAGCCTTGAGCGTGGCCAGGCCCGCCGTCACCGTGACCGGGTTCCCGGACAGGGTGCCCGCCTGGTACACCGGGCCTTGCGGGGCCAGCCGCGCCATGATGTCCCGCGGTCCGCCGAACGCCCCCACCGGCAACCCCCCGCCCAGCACCTTGCCCAGGCAGGTGAGGTCCGGCATCACCGCATAGCGTTCCCGGGCGCCGCCGCGCGCCACCCTGAAGCCCGTGATGACCTCGTCGAAGATCAGCACAATCCCGTGATGGGCCGTAAGCTCCCGCAATGCCTCAAGAAAACCCGGCGCCGGCGGGATCACCCCCATGTTCCCGCATATCGGTTCGACGATCACCGCGGCCACCTCCCCGCGATGCCCCTCCACCACACTGCGCACGGAGTCCGCATCGTTGAAACGCGCCAGCAAGGTGTGGGACGTGAAGCTCTCCGGCACCCCCGCGCTGTCGGGCAGCGAGAAGCTCTCCATGCCCGAACCGGCCTTGGCCAGAAGGGCATCGACGTGGCCGTGGTAGCAACCGTCGAACTTCAGCACCTTGGGGCGCCCGGTGTAACCGCGCGCGAGGCGGATGGCGCTCATGGTGGCCTCCGTCCCCGAATTCACCAGACGCAACTGTTCGATGCCGGTGCGCGCGCTGACGAGTTCCGCCAACTCGACCTCCCTTGCGGTGGGAGCGCCGAATCCGGTCCCATCCGGCACCGCCTCGACCAGGGCCTGCACCACTCCGGCAGGGGCATGCCCCAATATGAGCGGTCCCCAGGCGCACACGTAGTCGATGTACTCCCGCCCTTCCTGATCAATGATGCGCGATCCCCGGGCACGGGCGATATACAGGGGGTCGCCGCCCACGGCGTTCCATGCCCGCACCGGACTGTTGACACCGCCGGGAACCACCTGCCGCGAACGTTGGACCCAATCCGCCGTGGTGGGCCTGGGGCGATTATCCACGGGACACCTCGTGGGCTCGCTCCGGGCTCCCCTGCGGATGCCCGCGAACCCCGGCCTTGGCCGTCCCCCGACTCCACCCGAACACCGGGGACGGGCACTCCCCCGATTTTGTTGCAGAAAAAGACAACCTCATTTTTGGCATTGCAAACCGCCGCCGAAACCATTAAGAGGACGGTTTCTTCGGATACATGGCAAGACTCAATGGGCTGAACACTCACCGCCTCCACAAGGACCTCGGCGGGGTTCCGGGTTTCACTATGGCCTGAATCCGGGACCAGGACAGTGAGTTGTCCACATTGTGGATAATTTTGTTGACAACCACGTCACGAAAGCACTCTAACTCTGCATCAATACAATGAAAAAGCTTCCCCGTGACATCCGGAACCGGTTGAAGGAAAGGCTCGGCTTACACGATTTCGATACATGGATCAAACCCTTGACGCTCGACATGAGCGCCAGCGGCGAGGTCACCATCGAAGTCCCCAGCACCTTGTTTCGCGATTGGCTGAACGAGAACTACGTCGACGCCATCAAGGAGGAGTTCAGCCGTTACTACGGCGAGAACGTCGCCGTGGGCCTGTCGGTCAATCCGTCGCGGGCCGCCCATCACGCGCCTCCTCCACCCAAGCCCACGCCAGCGCCAGCGCCAGCGGATTCGTCGACGCTGATTCCGCGCTATACCTTCGACAACTTCGTTGTCGGCACCAGCAACCAGTTCGCTCATGCCGCGTGCCTGGCGGTGGCCAGCCGACCTGCGGAACACTACAACCCGCTGTTCATCTACGGCGGCGTGGGCCTGGGCAAGACCCACCTGGTCAATGCCTTGGGAAACCGCTTGCGGGAGCATCTCCCCGGTCAAAAGGTGGTCTACACGACCTCCGAGTCGTTCATGAACCGCCTGATCGCTTCCCTTCGTCGCGACCGCATGAACGAGTTCAAGAGCCACTTCCGCAGCATCGACGTGCTCATCCTCGATGACATCCAGTTCCTCGCCGGCAAGGAGCGCACCCAGGAAGAGTTCTTCCACACGTTCAATTCGCTCTACGAGAACCACAAGCAGATCATCCTCACGTCGGATCGTTTTCCCAAGCAGATCCCGGATCTGGAAGACCGGCTGCGAAACCGGTTCGAGTGGGGGCTGACCGCCGACATCCAGCCGCCGGACACCGAGACTCGCATCGCCATTCTCATCAAGAAAGCCGAAGAGGAAGAGATTGATCTGCCGCGCGAGGTCGCGGACTTTCTCGCCACCCACATCCGCTCCAACGTCCGGGAACTGGAAGGCTCCCTCACGCGCCTCGGCGCCTTTGCCTCGCTCACCCGGGTCGACATCACCATTGATCTCGCCAAGGAGGCATTGAAGCACACGCTGAAGGAGAACGAGAAGAAAGTCACCGTACGCAACATCCAGAAAGCCATCTGCGACCACTTCGACGTCAAGATCAGCGACCTCAAGTCCAAGCAGCGCACCAAGAAGGTCGCCGTCGCGCGCCAGGTGGCCATGTACCTGTGCCGCAAGTACACGGCCACGTCCTATCCCGCCATCGGAGCCGAGTTCGGCGGACGCGACCACTCCACGGTCATCCATGCCTCCAAGACCATCGCGAGGAAGACCACCACCGACCCCGAGATCAAGGCCACGGTGGAACGCCTGGAGCGCCAGCTTGATGGTTAGTGGACATGCTGTGGACAACCTGACAGAGCCTGTGAAAAACCAGGGAAGTTCAGCGCTCTCGCGGCCAGCCCATCTTGACAATGGGCATGGCCGCATTTTTTTTTCCACCGCAAAAGTGCTTTAATGACGACAGGTTCCCACGCCTATCCCGATATCCACAGGCCCTTCTACTACTTCTGGGATTCTAAAGAATAGAGAAGAAACAAGAGGGCCGGCGATACTGGAGGATAAATGCAGATCCGAGCCAAACGTGAGGTGTTTCTGGATGCGTTGTATTGGAGTCAGAGCACGGTGGAACGACGCAACACCATGCCGATACTGGCCAACGTACTGGTGGAGACCCACGGTGATCGGATACGTCTCACCGGCACCGATCTCGAGGTAGGGGTGCGCGCCAGCCTCGACGGCGAAATCATCGCCGCGGGCAGCGTCACAGTGGATGCCAGAAAGCTCTACGAGATCGTGCGCGAGCTGGCCGAGGAGTTCATCGACCTGAAGCGGCTCGACAACGACCGGGTGGAGATACAGAGCGGCAAGTCGGTCTTCAAGATGGTAGGTCTCGACGCGCACGAGTTCCCCGCGTTCGTGTCGAGCGAGGAGGCGGAGCGCAAGCAATGCCCCGCGCTGGCGTTGAAGGAGATGATCGACAAGACCATCTTCTCCATATCGACGGACGAGACCCGATCCAACCTGAACGGCGCGCTGCTGCACGAGATGGAAGACAACCGGGTGCGCATGGTCACCACGGACGGTCATCGCCTGTCCCTGGTGCAGCGGGAAATCGGCCCGCTGAGCCTGGAGAAGGGCGTGATCATCCCGCGCAAGGGGCTGGCGGAGTTGCGGCGGCTGCTGGAAGATCCCGGCGAAGACACCGTAAGCCTGGGTTTTGCCGGGAACATGGTGTTCGCGTGGAAGGGGGACGTGGAGATGTCGATCCGGCTTATCGACGGCGAGTTTCCCGACTACGACAAGGTTATCCCGGCCGACAACAAGAATCAGGCGGATGTGGTTCAAGCCACGCTCTTTCGCGCGTTGCGCCGGGTGTCGCTGCTCTCCAGCGACCGTTTCCGCGGCGTCCGCGTGGAGTTGGGCGGCGGCGCCATCGGGATTTCCGCCAACAACCCGGATCTCGGGGAAGCGGCCGAGGAGGTGGACGCGGAGTACGACGGCGACCACATCATCATCGGCTACAATGCCCAGTACCTGCTGGACATCCTGAACGTGATGGAGCAGGGCGATCACGTCGAGATGGCCCTGATGGACGACGAGAGCCCTACGGTCATGCGCCGCAGCGGCGACGACAGCCTTCTGTACGTGGTCATGCCCATGCGGATTTGATGGGATGAATGTGAAGTCCGGCGGGTTCGAGAAATTTTCTGGATACGATTTTTCTGGATGCAATGTATGGCAGATCCGTCCCATTTTGATCGAAGTCTCAAGACCGTGGCCTGCTTCGTCATCACCGTGAGTGACACGCGTGATGCCTCGACGGACCGGAGCGGCGCCGCCATCAAGGGGATGCTGGAGGACAACGGGCACGCGGTGGCGGGCTACGAAATCGTCAAGGACGAGCCCAATGACATTCGCGCGCTCCTGAAACGGGCGTTGGCGGCAGACGGCGTGGACGTGGTGCTGCTCAACGGCGGCACCGGCATCGCGCCTCGCGACGGCACCTACGAGGTGGTGAGCGGCTTGATCGAAAAGCGCATCGACGGGTTCGGTGAGTTGTTCCGGTCCCTGAGCTACCAGGAGATCGGCGCCGCGGCCATGTTGAGCCGCGCGCTGGCGGGCGCCGTGGGTCCCCGGATCGTGGTTTCCCTGCCGGGTTCTCGCGGAGCCGTGGAAACCGCCATGAAGAGCCTGCTGTTGCCGCAGTTGGGCCACATGGTGGCGCAGGCGCGCGGGCTATGAACGTGCGTGTCAGGCTGTTCGCCATGCTGCGGGAACGGGCGGGCGCCGGCGACGCGGTTCACGAAGTGCCCGAGGACTGTACGGTGGAGGAACTCTGGACCCGGCTGCGCCACGAATACCCGGGGCTTGCCGGCGTCGACCTCAAGCTCCTCTATGCCGTGAACAGCGAATACGTCCAGCGCGGCCACCCGCTCGCCGACGGCGACGAGGTGGCCTTCATCCCGCCGGTAAGTGGAGGGTAAGGTGTACCGGCTGACCGACGAACCCATCGACTTGAACGAATTGCTGGCCCACGTGAGCGACCCGGGCGCCGGCGCCATCTCGACCTTCATCGGCGCTACCCGCAACCACAACGAGGGCCGCTCCATCATCTCCCTGGACTACGAGGCCTACCCCGGCATGGCGGAGCGGGAATTGACCCGACTCGGAGAAGAAGCCGCCGGAAAGTGGGACATCACCCGCATGGCCATCGTGCATCGCTTGGGCAACGTGCCCATCGGTGAGGCCAGCGTGATGATCGCCGTCTCCGCGCCGCACCGGGACGACGCTTTCAAGGCGTGCCGCTACGCCATCGACGAATTGAAAAGGCGCGTGCCCATCTGGAAGAAGGAAATCTACCAGGGTGGCGAGGTCTGGATCGGCACCCAGACCGGCGAGCGCTTCGCCAGCCCGTAACGGATCGTCATTCCCGCGAAACAGGCCGTGTCACACGCCAACTCAGAGAGGCACCAACACCCTGAATCGTCATTCCCGCGGACGCGGGAATCCAGGGGTGGCGAGGCGGGGAAACGCCGCCGTAGTGCCCCACCACCGCCCCTGGATTCCCGCGTCCGCGGGAATGACGTTCCGTAGGGTTTTGCCTCACGGGTTTGACACAGCCTGTTTCGCTTGAATGACGTTCTGTTACGTAGTTGCCCCCATCAGTGTTGACACAACCTGGAAAGCGGATACGCGGCCGTGGCTACCCTAACTAGCCTTCCTCGACGCGCAGAATCGCCGCCGCTGGCAGTTGCTCCAGCAGATCGGCCACAGCCTGGTCTAGGTAAGGGGCGCTCTTGGACTCTACCGTCACCTTTACCTTGTATTCCGGGTTGTCCAGAACCGGGTAGGAGCCCAGCAGGATGTCGGGGAAACGTTCGAGCAGCTCGTTCAGTGTCGCCGCGATGACCCCTTCCCCGTCCTTGATGTAGATGTTGCGCAAGTGGAAGGGCTCTTCGCGGAAGCGTTCCTTGATGGCGTGGAAGCGATCCTGCAGGATACGCGGCACCCCGGCGAATACGTAGACGTTCCTCATACGGATCACCGGGGCGAACATGGCCCCGGCGGCGAGTAGCTCCGCCCCCTCCGGTACCATGGCCATGCGCAGCCGCGCCGGATTCAGGTCCGCGCCGTAGCGCGCCCGCAGCCTCCCCTCGAGGCCCGGCTCGATCACCGCCTTGACCCCGAAACCGTGAGCGATTCCCTCGATGGTCACGTCATCGTGGGTCGGGCCCACCCCGCCGGTGGTGAACACCAGGTCCCATTGGGCGGCAAAGCGCGAGGCGGTGCGCCCGATGAGTTCCAGGTCGTCCGGTATCACCGTCACGCGCTGGACCTCGACACCGAGTTGCCGGAGTTCCCGGCACAGGAACGTGGAGTTGATGTCCTGGGTCTTGCCCGAAAGGACCTCGTTGCCGATGATGATGATGCCCGCGGTCTTGGACATGGCGAGAGTCCATAGTATGCCATGGGACGGTAAAGCGAAAGCGGTGCAGGATACCCGGCGGCGACCTGTGCCGCGAAAGACAGGCGGCCTTCGACTTCGGAGTTCGCCGCTGTCAGGCGCGTCGCGCGAAAATGCCGGACGCGACAGAAGTTGCCGGACACGATTCGCCGGAACCGGCGCTGGGGAGGCGCCCGTGCCATGAACGCGACCGAGAAATACCTGATCGACGTGGCCTATCCATACTGGGAGACCGAGGCCGAGATTGCCAAGCGGTTCTTCCGTGGCAGCCCGACCCGCGACCAGCACGTATACTGGCTGAAGGCTCAGCTATGGAAGGAACTGCACCCGGTGGACGGCTATTTCAGCGGCCTGCACCGCGAGTTGGCCAACCTGGTGGAGATGTTCCCCGAGGTGGACCGCACGGTGGACCGGCACCACTACCACGGGCTCATGGAACAGATGGTCCAGGAGTTCAACCATTACGTGCTCCAGGCGGACATCCTGGAGTACCTCCTCGGCCGCAAGATCGCCGCCGAGGACACCATCCAGTTGCCCGAAGAGAAAGCCCTGGGCGATCTGCGCCGGGACTACGTGGCCGGCTCGGCAGTGGAGAAGGCCGCGGTTCTGGTCACCGAGGGCGGCGGAGCACGCCTGTTTCGGGAAGGGCGCAAGCTCAAGGGCAGCGTGCTCGCGCGCAAGATCGCCGCGGCCATGGAAGTGGTCTACCAGGACGAGAGAAACCACTACCGCGAAGCGGCGCGCGAGGCGGCCGGCGCCGCCGGCAACAAGCAGCAACTCAAGGCCATGAAACGGGCCATCGAGCGCGTGAGCCTGCAGCGCGTGCGCATGCGCAACGAGATGTTCCAGTTTCCGCTGTCGGAGGAGGCTGTCGAGCGCTGCGTCGCGAAACACCACCGGCCGGTGTGAGGCCCTTGGACGGCGTCCGTCCCGAGCCTGTCGGAAGGCTTCGAACGAACGGTGGAGGTTTTCAAACCGTTTTCAATCCGTTCTTCCAGAGCGTCGCGGATCGCAGGACGCCACGCTCACGGCCTGCCCAAGGGATGGGATCTGGGGCCAGCGCAGACGCCGCGCCTGGACGAACGGATGAACTCGAGCAGGAAACCGACGTCCCCGAACGGATCGACGAGGTTTTCTTCCAGTTCCTTGACCGCCACGCCCAGGTTGCGCCGTTTGCGGAAGAGAATCTGGAAGGCGTTCTTCAGAGCCCGTATGCGCGACTCCTCGAAACCGGCCCGGCGCAGACCCACCACGTTCAATCCGCGCACCGTGTGCTGCCAATCGATGATGGAAAACGGCGGCACGTCGCGGCTCGTGGCGCTCAATCCGCGCATGATGGCCACCGGACCGATGCGCACGAACTGATGCACGGCGCAACTTGCGGAGAGCACCGCGCGGTCGCCGATCTCCACGTAGCCGCCCACCACCGAGTTGTTGGTCATGATGACACGGTTGCCCAACCGGCAATTGTGGGCCACGTGGCTGTTGGCCATCAGGAAGTTGTCGTTGCCGATCACCGTGGCGCTGCCGGGCGCGGTGCCGCGATGGACCTGGACGCCCTCGCGAAACACGTTGCGGTCGCCGATTCGCAGGTAGGACTCCGCGCCCCGGTAGGAGAGGTCCTGCGGCGCGTCTCCCAGGACGGAACCGCTGTGCAACTGGTTGTCTTCGCCCAGTTCGGTGTGTCCCAGGACCACGGCGTGGGGAAAGAGGCACGTGCCGGCGCCGATCCTTGCCGGACCGTCGATGACGACATAGGGCCCCAGCTCGGCTGCCGGATGGATGTCGGCCCGTGGATCCACCACGGCGGTAGGATGTATCGACATGGTCTCTCGCCAACGCCTACGGCTGAAGCGCTGCGAAGGGCGCCGCTGGAGCGCTGGGCCGCGAGACGCCGGAGTTGGGTACGGGTACGGAATCCTGATTCATCGGGGTCCGGACTCTTCGACGGGTTGCGACTCGTCCTCCAGTTCGTCCCCGACAATGGAATAGTCGCCGCCCGCCCAGGCGCCAAGATCGACAAACCGGCAGCGCTCCGAGCAGAAGGGCCGGAAGGGATTGCCGGTCCATGGGATTTCGGTACGACAAATGGGGCACTTGACCGTGGTTGGCATGATGGATGCGGCTGCTTTCGAGCGCCGGCTCGAACCGAGTCGAGGACGGTTCACGCAAGCGCACGGCTCCTGCTTTTTGACTAGCAGTTTTGTCACGATCTATCAAAAGATGAAGCACGGGTGAAGGGAACTTGAGAGCGCCACGGCAGGGAGGCATACTGAGGCGTTGCGACCGAGCGCCACGGAACCGCGAAACGGTCCCGTGGCATGACACCCCTGCACCGATGGAGCGAGAAGTGAATGACTGACCTGTTGCCGGTCCTCGTGATGGCTGGCGGCAATGACCGGGTCGAGACGATACCCGAAGGAATGGCGCCCGGCGACTTGCTTCAGGGTTTCAAGGGCGCGGTGCGCCTGCCGTCCGGTCGCTGCATCGCGGGCGAGCTGATCCAGCGCATGCGCGAGAGCCGCCGGTTCGAGGACCCCGTTCTGGTGGGACCGGCGCACGTCTATCGGGACTTGGTGGACTGTGAGGTCAGCGACACCCCTGGAGACCTGCTGGCAAACATCCAGCGGTTCGCCACGCTCCTGACCGAGCGCTACCCGGATCGCCCGGTGGCGGTTTCGGCGTGCGACATCCTGCCCACGGCGGAAGAGTTCCGCACGCTGCTGGACGAGGGCTACGCGCCCCGCGCCGGCAGCGGGCTGTGGTGGCAGATGATCGCCGCCGAGCCGGAGGAGATGGGCGTCAGCAGTTGGAAGCCCAGCTACCGTATTCGTCCCGCGCCGCACCAGCCGCCGCTGAACCTCTATCCCGGCCACGTGCTCGTCCTCCGGCCCAACGCCATCCGCCTCGACTGGTTCAACATGTTCCTCATGATGGCGTACCGCTACCGCAACCGCAGTGTCTACGAGCGCATGATGCGCATCACGCTCAAGGCGTTCGGGCTGTGGATGGAGGAAGACCGGCGCCTGCTGCGGAACTTTCGCTGCCCGGGTCGGACCCTGGCGGCGCCGTGCGGTATTCTGAAGACCTACCTCCGTTACGCCACGCGCCGTCTCGCGATGCCGGATCTCGCCGCCGAACTGTCGCGCCAGATCATGGTCCGGGACGCCGCTGGCCGCATGTCCCACCCGGTGGCAATGACCTTGACCCGGATCCGTTCTTTCGCCAAGGACATCGACACCCGCCGCGAATTGGAGGAGATCGCGGGGTGACACGCACCAGCGGGTAGCGGCCGGGCGCCCCTGCCTGTAGATCAGGGTTCTCCTGGAAACACCTGTTCCAGCCAGCGGCGGAAGAACGCCGGTCCCTGGCTTTCCAGGGCCGGCGCGAAGCGGCGGGTGGCGTCGCGGAGCCGGGCCACCGAGATGTCCGGGGTGGTTTCGATCTCCAGGGTGTGGCCGATGAACCAGCGCTCCAACCCGGCGCCCGTCGCTTCGGGATGAAACTGAAGCGCCAGCGCTCGCTCGCCCCAGCCAAAGGCCTGGTTCTCGCATACCGCGGTGGAGGCCAGGTGAAGCGCACCACGCGGCAGGTAGAAGGTGTCGCCGTGCCAGTGGAGCACCGAAGTACGGTGCGGCGCGAGCGTGGCCAAGGGAGAAGCGGCGCCGGCTTCGGTGAGGGAGAGCGGCCCCCAGCCGATTTCCTTGCGCGCCGCGCCGTACACACGCGCCCCCAGCGCCCGCGCCATGAGTTGGGCGCCCAAGCAGATGCCAAGGGTCGCGCGGCCCGCGTTCAGGCGTCGCGCGATGAGCCGCACCTCGTCCGTGAGGAAGGGGTATTGGCGCTCGTCCCCGGCGCCGATGGGACCGCCCAGGACCACGAGCAGATCGGCGTCCGCGGCCTCTTCGAGCGGGTCCACGCCGGCGTCAAGATACTGGATGTGCCAGCCACGCTCGGACAGAGGCCGTGCGAACGACCCCAGGTCTTCGAAAGCGATGTGCCGAATGACGGCGGCGCGGCGGCGACAGGGTGTTGTGGAAGGGTTCATCGTCGGCTGACTCCTGGCAACGTTCCGTCCCCCTGGGAGCTTGCGCCGCAGGACTTCGCGAAAGCGAAAATACGCTATCGCCGTCCCTTCGGCCGCTCGACTGAGGAGAATATCATGTCATATTTGACGAAATCGAGCGGCCGATGGGACGGATAAGAGCGGATTTGCAAACGTGAATTCCTGGGGCGCGAGCTCCTGACGCGCAAACCGTCTAAACTCAAGCAGAGGGCGAAACCCCCGCCCGTGTCCGGGTCGTGCAGCGCCCGGAAGGAGACAGGCACATGGACAGGCACACGGATGACGAAAACCGGACGGCGCCGCTCGCGCTGCGCCCGCATCCGGCGTTGCCGCCGCCGGCGGGACCGGTGGTGCTGCTGATACTCGATGGCGTGGGCGTGGGCGCGGCGGACGAGTTCGACGCGCCGGCGCTGGCGCGCACGCCGGTACTGGATTCGTTGCGGCACGACGGCTTGGCGACGACCCTCCGCGCCCACGGCACCGCCGTCGGTCTGCCGTCGGACGCCGATATCGGCAACTCCGAGGTAGGGCACAACATCATGGGTGCGGGCCGGGTCTTCGACCAGGGCGCCAAGTGCGTGGAACGCGCCATCGAGACCGGGGCGCTGTATGACGGCTACTGGAAGACTTTGGTGGAACGTGTCCGCTCCGGCGGCGGCGCTCTCCACTTCATGGGCCTTCTCTCCGACGGCAACGTGCACTCCCACGAGGCGCACCTGCACGCGCTCATCCGCCGCGCCGGCCAAGAGGGGCTCGCGCGGGTGTACGTGCATGCACTCCTCGACGGGCGCGACGTCCCCGACCGCACCTCCCACATCTACCTGGAACGACTCGAAGCGCTCCTCGCCGAGATTCGCGGCCAGGGCCGGCGTGACTACCGCATCGCCTCGGGCGGCGGGCGCATGGTGGTGACCATGGACCGCTACGAGGCGGACTGGAACATCGTCGCCCGCGGCTGGCGCGCGCACGTGCGCGGCGAGGCCCAAGGGTTCCCCAGCGCCGCCGCCGCGGTGGCGCATTTCCGCGCGGTTCAACCCGGGATCAGCGACCAGGTGATGCCCGAGTTCACGGTGCGCAACGCGGACGGCTCGCCGGTGGCCCGCATCGAGGACGGCGACGGCGTCATCTTCTTCAACTTCCGCGGCGACCGCGCCATGGAGATGTCCCGGGCGTTCACCGAGGGCGCCGGGTTCGACCGATTCGACCGCGGACCGGCACCGGCGATAACCTACGCCGGCATGATGCTCTACGATGGGGACTTGGGAATCCCGGAGCACTATCTGGTGTCGCCGCCGCGGATCCGCCACACTCTGGGCGAATTCCTGGCGGGCGCCGGCGTGCCCCAGTTCGCCTGCGCCGAGACCCAGAAGTTCGGCCACGTCACCTACTTCTGGAACGGCAACCGCTCCGGCAAGTTCGACGACGCGCTGGAGGAATATGTCGAGATCGCCTCCGACCAGGTCCCCTTCGAGCAGCGTCCCTGGATGCATTCCGCCGAGACCGCCGACGCCGTGGGCCGCGCCGTGAACGAGGGACGCTACCGTTTCATCCGCGCCAACTTCGCGGGCGGCGACATGGTGGGCCACACCGGCGACCTCCAGGCCACCATCATCGCCCTGGAGGCCATCGACCTCGCCATCGGCCGCATCCTGCCGGCGGTGGCCGCCGCCCAGGGCTGCCTGGTGGTCACCGCCGACCACGGCAACTCCGAGGACATGGTGGAGCGTGACAAGTCCGGCGCGCCCCTGCGTCAGGACGGCAAGCCCGTCTTCCGCACCGCCCACTCGGTGAATCCCGTGCCCATCCTTGTCCGCGACTTCTCCGGTCGCAACTACGGCCTCGCCCCGCCGCCGCGCGCCGGTCTCGCCAACATCGCCGCCACCCTGCTCGAGCTGCTGGGCTACGCTCCCCCCGAGGAATTCGCCCCAACGCTGCTGCGAGTGAAGACCGGCGCATAGCCCCGGAACGGCCGTCATTCCCCGCGGAAACGGGAATTCAGGCGAGGCCGGTCAGGGGCGCTCGGTGGGCGAAGGGAGAGGGATGTCCAGGTCTACGGGAAGAAGGTCAGCCTCAACAGCAAGCCTACGATGGTCGAACCGAATCCGATGACCGCCAACCGGAGGACCGCGATTTGTTTGTCGATTTTGGCGAAGTCGTCCTTGGTGACCATGCTTGCCTCGATTTTGGCGATTCTGATCTCCAGCTTGGCCATGTCGGCCTCAACCTTGGCGATTCTGGCCTCCAGGTTGGCTATTCTGGTGTCCAGGTTGGCCATGTTGGCCTCGACCTTGGCGATTCCTCTGGCCAGATCCTCTTTGGTGGCCATGTTGGCCTCGACCTTGGCGATTCCTCTGGCCAGCTCCTCTTTGGTGGCCATCTTGGCCTCGATTTTGGCGATTCCTCTGGCCAGATCCTCCTTGGTGGCCATCTTGGCCTCGATTTTGGCGATGTCTTCCCTTGTGGCCATTTGTTCGGCGGGGGGTACGGCGCTGGCTGCGGCCAGCGCTTTTTCTTGCGAAGCCCCGGCGGCAACCAGCGCATCGTAGACTTCGGAAACGATCAAGCCCATCATAGTATCTCCACATACGCTGCGCGCGCTTTTACGGTTCATTCAAGAACACGACAACAAGAAACCCGACGAATGTCAAGACGACTTGCATAAGGAAGTTCGACCCCAGGAACGGAAACTTTAGCCGGTTGACCCTCCTTCGTGCCCCGGAGTAGACTCATTGCATGGCGGCCAGGGGAGACACCGAATCGGACAAGTCGGTGACGATGGGGAGGCCCGCGCCGAGCCGTGATCCGGCGAAGAGCCGCGTCCTTCTGCTGGACAGCTATTCGCTGGCGTTCAGGGCGTTCTTCGCGTTGCCCGAGACGCTGGGCACGAGTTCCGGGCAGGTGACCAACGCGGTGTTCGGCTTCACGTCCATGCTGTTCAAGCTGGAGAGCGAGGAGCGGCCGGACGCGGTGATCGCGTGCATGGACAAGGGCGAGCCCCGGTTCCGGCTGGAGCAGTATCCGGCGTACAAGGGAGGACGGGACGAGACGCCCCAGACGCTGCGCCAGCAGTTCCCGCTCATCCGCGAGGTGCTGGAGGCGCTGTGCGTGCCGGTGGTGGAGCTGGAAGGCTATGAGGCCGACGATCTGCTGGCCACCCTGGCCCGCCGCGGGCGCGAGGCCGGCCACCACGTGATCATCGTGAGCGGCGACCGCGACTGCCTTCAGCTCGTGAACGACGACGTCACCGTGTTCATGACGCGGCGGGGCGTCACCGACATGATCCGCTACGATCCCGCCATGGTGGTGGAGCGCTACGGCGTCGGCCCCGAGCGCTGGACGGACTTTGCCGCCCTCAAGGGCGAGCAGGCCGACAATCTCCCCGGGGTGCCCGGCGTGGGCGACAAGACCGCGGCCCGGCTCCTGGCCAAGTACGGCGACATCGAGGGCATCGTCGAGCACGCGGCCGAGCTGACCCCGAAGATCCGCAAGGGCATCGAGACGTGCGCCGATCAGGTGAAGCTCAACCGCAAGCTCGGACGTCTCCTGGACGACGTGCCCCTGGACACCGGCGCGAGCCTGTTCGAGCGCCGGCCGTGGGATCCGGAGACGGTGCGCCGGCTGTTCACGTCGCTGGAGTTCCGCACCCTGTACGAACGCTTCCTCGCCCTCGCCGCTCCGGGCGCCGCGGCGCCCGCGGAGGAGGCGGTGATCCGGCCGGAATCCATCTCCCAGTGGGCCTCCGGCGCGGACGTGCCCGCGGCCGAGTCGGTGGCGGTGGCGTGGGACCACGGCATGGCGGCGCTGTGCGCCAAGGCGGGCCAGGTGGGGATGCTGCCGTTCGACGGCGCGGCGGACGCCGCCGGGGTGCTGGCCGACCCGGACGTGTCCAAGGCGGTGTACGAAGCCAAGCCCCTGCACGGCACCATGATGCGCCAGGGGAGCCGGCTGCGCGGCGTGCGCTGCGACCTCAAGATCGCCGCCTACCTGCTGGACCCCGGCGCCAGCGGCGGCTACGCATTGAAGGACATCGTCGCCCGCTACCTCGACGCGACGCTGGATGAGGGGGCGGAGGACGGAACCGGGTCGGCCGGCGTTCAGAAGGACCTTCTCAACCCGGGCGACGAGGACCCCGCGCGGGCGCGGCGGCGGCGCCGGCTCGCGTCCGAGGCGGCGGCGGTGCAGGCGGCGGCGGCGGTGCTCGAGGCGCGCCTCAAGGAGTCCGGCAGTTGGGAGCTGGCGCAGACGCTGGAGTTCCCCCTGACCGAGGTGCTGGCGCGCATGGAGCACGCCGGCATCCTGGTGGACGACGGTTATCTCGGCGGCCTCAACCAGGAACTCGGCGAGCGCATGGACACGCTTCAGGCCAAGGTCCAGGCACATGCCGGCGAAACCTTCAACGTGAACTCGCACCCGCAGTTGTCGCGCATCCTGTTCGACAAACTCGGCCTCCCCAAGACCAAGAAGATCAAGACCGGCTACTCCACCGATGCCGCCGAGCTGGGCAAGCTGGCGGGGCGCCATCCCATCATCGACGCGCTGCTGGAGTACCGTGAAGTGGCCAAGCTCCGCACCGGGTTCACCGACTCGTTGCTGAGCCTCGTGAATCCCGGGACCGGGCGCATTCACACCACCTACGAGCAGGCCGCGGCCGCCACCGGGCGGCTGTCGTCGTCCGCGCCCAACCTGCAGAACATTCCCATCCGGGCCGATCTCGGGCGCCAGATCCGGCGCGCGTTCGTGGCTCCGGCGGACCATGTGCTGCTGTCGGCGGACTACTCGCAGATCGAGTTGCGCGTGCTCGCGCACCTGTCCGAGGACCCGAGCTTTCTGGAGGCCTTCGCCCACGGTCACGACTTTCACGCGGCCACCGCGGCCAAGGTGTTCAGCGTACCGTTGGACGGCGTCACCTCCGACATGCGCGGCCGGGTGAAGCAGTTCTCCTACGGTATTGCCTACGGCATGTCCGCCTACGGCGTGTCACAGCGGCTGGGTATCGAGGTGGGCGAGGCGCGGGAGTTCATCGACGCCTATTACGCCCAGTTTCCGGGGGTCAAGGCGTTCCTGGACGCGCAGGTGGAGCGGGCTCGGGTGGACGGTTTCACCACGACGATGTTCGGCCGCCGGCGCTATCTTCCCGAGCTGCAGTCGTCCAACCACCGCATGCGCGCGGTGGGCGAGCGCATGGCCCTCAATGCGCCCATCCAGGGCACCGCCGCGGACATCATGAAGCGCGCCATGATCGCGGTGGACCGGGCGCTCGCGGGGCAGCCCGTGGCGCGCATGCTGCTCACGGTGCACGACGAACTGGTGTTCGAGGTGCCGCGCGCCTCGCTGGAAGAGGCCACCGGACTGGTCAAGGAGTGCATGGAAGGCGCCGCCGAGTTGCGCTGCGGCCTGGTGGTGGACGTCCACACGGGAGAGAACTGGGCGGCGGCGCATGCTTAGGGAACCATGACCGGTTGGCTGCAAGAATTTCCCACCCTGGACGAGGGTGCGCTGCGTGCGCTCAAGAAGGCGTTCGACTCCGGGTACCGGACATTTTCCCGGACCTACGGCGACACCATCGAGAGTTTATTCGACCCCCTGCTCTACTTCCTCATCCGGTTCGAGCGACTGCTGCTGGCCACCCCGTGGTGGCTGGTGATCCTGGTGGTGGCCGCGTTGTGCTATGTGGCCGGGCGCAGCAGGCGGCTGGCCGTGGGCGTGGCCGCGGCGCTCTTCCTCATCGGCTACATGGGCATGTGGGAAGACACCATGCGCACTCTGGCGATCATCTTCGTCTCCACCATGATCGCCATCGCCATCGGCATTCCCGCGGGCATCTGGATGTCCCGTTCCGACCGGATGCAATCCCTTATTACGCCGGTTCTGGACATCATGCAGACCATGCCCATCTTCGTCTACCTGATCCCGGTGGTCATGCTGTTCGGCCTCGGCAAGATCCCCGGGCTCATCGCCGTGGTGATCTACGCGGTACCGCCGGTCATCCGCCTCACCAACCTCGGCATCCGGCTGGTGGACAAGGAGGTACTGGAAGCCGCCGACGCCTTCGGCACCGACACCTGGCGGCGCCTGTTCGACATCCAGATGCCGCTGGCGCTGCCCAACATCATGGCGGGGGTCAACCAGACCATCATGATGGCCCTGTCCATGGTGGTGATCGCGTCCATGATCGGCGTGAAGGGGTTGGGCCAGCCGGTGCTCCAGGCGGTGACCAACCAGTATTTCGCCCTGGGTCTGTTCAACGGCGCCGCGGTGGTGGCGCTGGCCATTGTCTTCGACCGCATCACGCAGAGCTACGGCCGGCGCATCCAGAGCGGCAGGCAGAGCTGATGGCGCCCGATTCCTCCCACATCGAAATCCGCTCGCTCTACAAGGTGTTCGGCGACGCCCCCGAGTCGATGATGCCGTACGTGCGCGAGGGCATGGGCAAGCAGGAGCTGCTGGAAGCCCACGGCCATGTGCTGGCGCTGCGCGACATCGAACTGACGGTGGATCCGGGCAGCATCCAGGTGGTCATGGGGCTCAGCGGCTGCGGCAAGTCCACGCTGATCCGCCATGTCAACCGGCTCATCGAGCCCACCGAGGGCTCCGTGCGGGTAGCGGGCCAGGACGTGCGCACTCTCGACCGCGCGGCGCTGCAGGACCTGCGCCGGCACAAGGTAAGCATGGTGTTCCAGCACTTCGCCCTGTTCCCGCACCGCACGGTGCTGGAGAACGTGCGCTACGGGCTGGACATGCAGGGGGTGGCGCGGGCGGAGTGCGACGACCGCGCCCAGCGCTGGATCGACCGCGTGGCGCTCACCGGGTACGAAGCCTCCTATCCCCACGAGCTTTCCGGGGGCATGCAGCAGCGCGTGGGACTGGCCCGGGCGCTGGCCACCGAGGCCGGGATCCTGCTCATGGACGAGGCCTTCAGCGCCCTGGACCCGCTCATCCGCGCGGACATGCAGGCGCTGCTGCTGGAACTGCAGCAGGAGCTGCACCGCACGATCCTGTTCGTCACCCACGATCTCGACGAGGCCATCACCGTCGGTGACCGCATCGCCATCCTGCGCGACGGCGTGGTGGTGCAGAACGGCGACTCCCAGGAGATCGTGCTCCAGCCCAGTGACGACTACATCTCCAACTTCACCCGCAACATCAACCGCGGCCGCGTGATCCAGGTGGGTTCCATCATGGAACCGGCCGAGGACGGCACGCCCGCCCCCGAACCGGAGCCGGACGCCGTCATTCCCTCCGACATGGTGCTGGAGGAGGCTCTGTCGCTGGTGGTGGATTCTTCCGGCGAGGAAGCGCCCGTGGTGGACGTGGAGGGCCGTACCGTGGGCGCCATCTCCGTGGAGCGCATGGTGCACGCCCTCGCCGGCGCCACGGTGAACGGGGAGGACGGCGGCGAAGGAGCCGATGTCAGTGCCGGTTCCGGCGCGGCCGCGCGGTCGGGTGACGCGGGAGCCAGTGCTGGCACCGCTGCGGACGCGGCGCGCACCGCGCAAGAGCAAGTGGCGAAAGCGCAGGAAGCGTCGTCGAAAGGAAAGCCGTCGAAAGGAAAGCCGTAGCAAGGAAAGCGGGAGGGTGAGTCTGGAGCGGGCGACCGGGATCGAACCGGCGACGTCCAGCTTGGGAAGCTGGCATTCTACCGCTGAATTACGCCCGCTCTGGGATCACTCCTTATGGGATCGCGCAAGCGATGTCAACGCTCCGGCTGAACGGCGTTGTGGAGCCCGTCGGTTGGGAACAGGTAGATGGTCTCTCCCTCTCGCGCCAGGCCGAACTCCTCCCGAGCGAGTTTTTCCAGGTAGCGGTCGTCCTTGCGGATGCGGTGGATCTTCTCACGCAACAGTTCGTTCTCCCGTTGCAACGCCTGGGACCGCTCTTCCAGCAGGTGCCGCTCCTCCACCAGGCGCCGGTAGTGCACGAGTCCCCACTCGCCGAACACCAGAAAGAACAGCATCAGCGCCAACGCGGCCAACAGGCCGTAGTTGACCGCGCGCCGCGACCATTTTTGAGCCGAAACCATGAGACTACCCTATCATGGTTGATCCCCGCCCGGACTGCAACTGAAGAAAACGGATGGCGGTGAACACCGTGTGGGAACAACGGTGGGGTCTGAATGTCCATGCTCCGCGTGATCTGTTACGAACAGGTGACAACCGGATCCGGACTGGAGGAATGTGATGAAGATCAAGGGAGTTGCGGCGCGGGAGGTGCTGGACTCGCGGGGGAATCCCACCGTCGAAGTGGAGGTGGTGCTGACCAACGGCGTCAGCGGGCGGGCGACGGTGCCCTCCGGGGCCTCCACCGGCGAGCACGAGGCGGTGGAGCTGCGCGACGGCGGTGAGCGCTTTCTGGGCAAGGGCGTGCAACGGGCCGTGGCGCACGTCCGGCGCAACCTGGCGCGCCGCGTGGTGGGCATGGACGCCCGCGCCCAGCGCAAGCTCGACCAGTGCATGATCGACCTCGACCGCACCCCGGACAAGGGACGCCTGGGCGCCAACGCCATCCTCGGGGTATCCTTGGCCGCGGCTCACGCCCAGGCCGCCGCCGACAAGGCGCCGCTCTACCGCTATCTCGGCGGAGAGGAGGCGCGCACCCTGCCCGTGCCCATGCTCAACGTGGTGAACGGCGGCGCCCACGCCGACAACAACGTCGATGTGCAGGAGTTCATGCTGATCCCCTGGGGCCTGCGCTCCTTTGCCGAGGCCCTGCGCGCGGGCGCGGAAATATACGCCACCTTGAAGAGCGTGCTGTCAAAGAAGGGCTACAGCACCAGCGTGGGCGACGAGGGCGGTTTCGCGCCGCGGCTCAAGAGCAACGAGGAGGCCATCGAGCTGTTGCTGGAAGCCGTGACCGAGGCGGGCTACCTGGTCGGCGAGCAGGTGGTGCTGGGGCTCGATGTCGCCGCAAGCGAGTTCCACGAGGACGGCGCCTACGTCTTCCGGAAGTCGGGCGGCGGCAGACTGAGCAGCGGCGACCTGGTGGAACTCTATGCCAAATGGACCCGCGACTATCCCATCGTTTCCATCGAGGACGCCCTGGGCGAGAATGACTGGGAGGGCTGGGAGGCGCTCACCGCCGCCCTCGGCGACAGGGTGCAACTGGTGGGCGACGACTTGTTCGTCACCAACCCCGCGCGCCTGTCCGAGGGCATCCGCCGCGGCGTGGCCAACTCCATCCTGGTGAAGCTCAACCAGATCGGCACCTTGAGCGAAACCCTGGAGACCATCGCCCTGGCGCGCGGCTCTGGTTACACCACCGTCATCTCGCACCGTTCCGGCGAGACCGAGGACACGACCATCGCCGACCTCGCCGTCGCCACCGGTGCCGGCCAGATCAAGACCGGCGCCCCCTGCCGCGGCGAACGCACCGCCAAGTACAACCAACTCCTGCGCATCGAGCAAGACCTCGGCCGCCGCGCCCGCTACGCCGGACGGAAAGCCTTCGCGGCGGCGGGGTGAGGCGCAGGACGACGCGGGACGGACCTCGCAAGGGGCGGCCCAAAACAGGCTCGGCTGCGCCTCGCAACGGTTCCTCATGTGCCCTCATTCCCGCGAAAGCGGTTGTGTCAAAACTCCGCTTGGATAGGAGAACGCCCTCCACGCCCTGAACCGTCCCGTGGAAGCGGCTGCGTCAGAACTCCGCTTGGATAGGGAGAATGCCTGCCACGCCTCGAACCGCCCCGTGGAAGCGGTTGCGTCAGAACACCGCTTGGATAGGAGAACGCCCTCCACGCCCTGAAGCGTCCCGTGGAGGCGGCTGTGTCAGAACTCCTCTTGGATAGGGAAAAGCCTGCCACGCCCTGAAGTGTCATTCCCGCGGAAGCGGGAATCCATGGGTGGGGAGGGGCCGAAACGAGGGTATTCCCCGCCTCGCCCCGCCTGGATTCCCGCCCCCGATCGGGGTCGAGGGCAAGCTTTCGCGGGAATGACGTTCCGTGACGTGGTTGCGTAAAGAGTTTTGACACAACCTGTTTTGGCACAGCCTGGGAAACGGGAAACCAGGGGTGGTGGGGAGGGGGCGAGGCGGGCAGGTCCCGCGCCACCCCTGCCCGAAACAGGCTCGGCTGCGCCTCGCAACGGTTCCTCACGTGCCCTCATTCCCGCGAAAGCGGTTGCGTCAGAACTCCGCTTGGATAGGGAAAAGCCTGCCACGCCTCGAACCGCCCCGCGGAAGCGGTTGCGTCAGAACTCCGCTTGGATGGGGAAAAGCCTGCCACGCCCTGAAGTGTCATTCCCGCGGAAGCGGTTGTGTCAGAACTCCGCTTGGATAGGGAGAATGCCTGCCACGCCCCGAAGTGTCATTCCCGCGGAAGCGGGAATCCATGGGTGGGGAGGGGGCGAAACGAGGGTATTCCCCGCCTCGCCCCGCCTGGATTCCCGCCCCCGATCGGGGTCGAGGGCAAGCTTTCGCGGGAATGACGTTCCGTGATGTGGTTGCGTAAAGAGTTTTGACACAACCTGTTTTGACACAGCTTGGGAAGCGGGAAGGGAATGACGGTTCGGGATGGCGGTGCCATCGCCAGTTCGGGTAGTGTTCGACACAGCGGCTTTCGCGAGAGTTCGACACAGCCGCTGTCGCGGGAGTAACGACTCGGGGCGGTAGGGGCGAAGTCAGAAATTTGCGATGTCGTCATAGAGGTCGGCCCATGTGGGGTTGGTTTTCTCGATCAACGCGATCTTCCAGGCGCGGCGCCACTTCTTGAGGACCTTTTCTCTGGTGATGGCGCTTTCCATGGAGCCGTGGACCTCGTACCAGACCAGGCGGTGTACTTGGTAGCGCTTGGTGAAACCGGCGACGACGTCGTTCTTGTGTTGCCAGACGCGTTGAACAAGTTTGGATGTGACGCCGATATAAAGTGTCCCGCGGGGTTTGCTGGCGAGGATGTAGACAAAGGGAGTCTCCATCTTCACTTACGTTGGAAGCGATGGATGCCCTACAGGCGCGTCACCAGCCAGGCGGGGGTGAGGCGGAGGGCGTAGGCGTTGACGGCGGTCATGTTGTCGGTGACGAGGAGGAGGCCGACGGCGACGAGGAGGAGGCCGGCGGCGACGTGGATGGCGGGGAGCCAGGAGCCGAGGGCGCGGGAGACGCGGAAGAACTGGCTCATGGCCAAAGCGCTGAGGAGCAGCGGCAGGCCCAGGCCGGCGGCGTAGGCGGAGAGCAGCAGCGCGCCGCGGTGCAACTCGCCGGTGGTGCCGGCCAGGGTCAGGATGGCGCCGAGGATCGGCCCTACGCATGGAATCCAGGCCACCGCGAAGGTGAGGCCCACAAGCACCGAGCCGAGATACCCGGCGGGCTTGCTGCGCAGGTTGACCTGGGCGTAGCGTTCCAGGGTGGCGACCCGGAAGAGCCCGGTCAGGTACACCCCCACCACCAGGATGAACAAGCCGCCGGCCACGCGCACCACGTCCTGGTACCCCATCAGCAGCCGCCCCAGCAGGCTGGCCGACGCGCCCAGGGCGATGAAGGCGATGGAGAAGCCCAGGACGAACGCGAACGCGTTGCCCATCACTCGACCGCTGGCGGCGCCGCCCTCGCTCATCTCGCGTGGCGAGATGCCGGAGACGAAGGACAGGTACGACGGGATCAGCGGCAGCACGCAGGGGCTCAGGAACGAGAGCGCGCCGGCGGCGAAGGCCACGATGAGATTGACGTCGCTCATGGGACAACGAGGGGCGCCGGGCGCTTAACGGAAGCCATGAGCAAATGATATGGCACAGGGGGACGGGGCACAAGGCGGTGCGCCGCCCATGGTCCGGCCAAGCGCTTGGGCCGGCAGTCCGGCAGATATCAAGGCGCGGATGGCGCGAGGTGGCGGTCCACACATCCGTGAACGGCTCACATCATGTTTGAATTCCTTGCCAAGGGCGGCTTCTTCATGGCGCCGATCCTGTTGTGTTCCATGGTGGCGGTGGCGATCTTCGTGGAACGGTTGCTGAGTCTGCGGCGGCGGCGGGTGGCGCCGGCGGACTTGGTGCGTCGCGCCGAGGCGCTGGTGGCGGACCGGGACTTGGCGGCGGCCGGGGAGTTGCTGGGCGCGAGCCCGGCGGCGGTGGCGCGGGTGTTGGCGGTGGGCGTGCGCGTCGCCGGGCAGCGGCGCGACATCATGAAGGAGCATCTGGAGGAGGCCGGCCGGCAGGAAGCCGCTGGGCTGGAGCGCTTTGTGGACACCCTCGGCACCATCGCCGGGGTCAGCACCCTGCTCGGCCTCCTGGGCACCATCTCGGGCATGATCGAGATCTTCTCGGTGATCTCGACCCAGAGCGTGGTAGACCCGGCCACCCTGGCCGGGGGCATCTCCGAGGCCCTCGTCACCACCCTGGCGGGCCTGAGCGTGGCCATTCCCACCGTGGTCATGCACCGCTACCTGCTCAACAAGGCCAACGCCCTGACACTGGAAATGGAGCGCCTGTGCACTCGCTTCATGGACCTGCTGACCGACGGCGCGGGCGACGGGAGCGGTCGGCCGGCATGAATTTTCGCCCCCGCAGGAGAGCCGCCGCGGGCTTCATCGACATGACGCCGGTGGTGGACACGATCTTCAACCTGCTGATCTTCTTCGCCCTGTCCATGAACTTCCTGACCAACCCGGGTATCACCGTGGACCTGCCCGGCGCCGCGGCCCCGGAGCTGGCGAGCGAGGACCGCGACATCACCATCGCCGTTACACCGGACGGCACCGTCCGCCTCGACGGCGCGCCGGTGACCCTGGAGGTGTTGGGGGCGCGCCTGCGCGCGGCGGCCGCGGGACGGCGCGACGCCCAGGTGTGGATCCGCGCCGACCGGCGCGTGCCTCACGGTGTGGTGGTGGCGGTGATGGACGCCGCCCGGGCCGCCGGGGTCACGCGGCTGGCGATCATGACGCGGCGGGAGGGGGCACGCGAGTAGGGGGCTAGGGGTTCCGCGGATTCGACGCGTGGCGAAAACCTACGGGAAGAAGGTCAGCTTGACCATGAAGGCAAGGATGGCCGGGCCGCCGGTGAAGACCGCGAAGCGGAGGACAGCGATCTGTTTCTCGATTCTGGCGATGTCGTCCCTGGTGGCCATGTTGGCCTCGATTCTGGCGATGTCGCCTTCCACCCTGTTGATGTCGTCCCTGGTGGCCATGTTGGCCTCGATTCTGGCGATGTCGCCTTCCACCCTGTTGATGTCGTCCCTGGTGGCCATGTTCTCGGCTGGTGGCACGGCGCCGGCGGCGGCTTTTGCGCTGACTGGGGAGGCTCCGGCTTCGATCAGTGCATCGTAGACTTCGGAAACGATCAGGCCCATCGTTCATTCTCCAAATGCGCCCCGCGCATGGAAGGGCCGTTTCAGAATACGAGACCAAGAAACGGCGGCAAAGTCAAGAAGGGTCTCATAAGGAACTGTCGGCGCTCAGGATGGTCAACTTAAACGAGAAGTCGCCCCGCCACCCCTGGATTCCCGCTTCCGCGGAAATGACGGCAAGAGGAGGCGTGGCGATGAGGTTAGTGACGCGGGGTTCTACACTGGCATGACGCCGTGCTTTTTGGCGGGGCGGGTTTCCTTTTTGCGGCGCAGCAGCGCCAGGGCGTGGATGAGGCGGGCGCGGGTTTCGGCGGGCTGGATGGCCGCTTGGGAGAATTGTTTGGAGAGTGCCTCGAAGGGGCCGTTGAAGCGCTCGTGGAACTCGGCCATCTTCTCGCGGCGGGTGCGCTCGGGGTCGTCGGAGGCGGCGATCTCGCGCCGGTAGAGCACGTTGACGGCGCCGCCGCCGCCCATGACCGCCAGCTCCACGCCGGGCCACAGCCAAAGCTGGTCGGCGCCCATCTCGCGCGTACACATGGCCTGCTTGGCGCCGCCGTAGCCCTTGCGCAGCACGAGGGTGATCTTGGGAACGGTGGCCTCGGCGTAAGCGTAGAGCATCTTGGCGCCGTGACGGATGATGCCCAGTTCTTCCTGCTGCCGCCCGGGGAAGAACCCGGGCACGTCCATCAGCGTCACGATGGGGATGTTGAAGGCGTCGCAGAAGCGGATGAAGCGCGCCGCCTTGTCGGACGCGTCCACGTCCAGGCTGCCGGCCAGGAACATGGGCTGGTTGGCCACGAACCCTGCCGGGTGGCCGTCGAGCCGCCCGAACCCGATCACCAGGTTGCGCGCGAAGCGGCGCTTGAGTTCCAGGAACTCGCCGCCGTCCACCACCGCCCGGATGACCTTGACGATGTCGTAGGGCTTGCGCTTGTCTTCGGGCACCAGCGCTTCGATGCCGTCGAGCCGCCGTTCGGGGTCGTCGCCGCTCTCCCGCCGCGGCGGCGCCTCGTGGCAGTTTGCCGGAAGGTACCCCAGCAGCCTGCGGATCTCCGCCAGGCAGGCCTCGTCATCCGCGCTCACCACGTCCGCCACCCCGGATACCTCGGAGTGGATGCGCACGCCGCCCAACTCCTCCATGGTCACTTCTTCCCCCAGCACCTCCTTGATCACCGGCGGCCCGGTGATGAACATCTGGCTCGTGCCGCGCACCATGAGGATGAAGTCCGTGAGCGCCGGCGAATACGAGGCCACGCCGATGCACGGCCCCATGACTGCTGAGATCTGCGGGATCGCGCCCGACGCGATGCTGTTCTCGAAGAAGATCTGGCCGATGGCCGCCGTGACCGAGAGCCCCTCCTGGATGCGCGCCCCCACCGAGTCGTAGAGACCGATGCACGGCATTCCCAGGGACCGGGCGGTGCGGATGCCGTTGGCGATCTTCTCGGCGTGGGCGCTGCCCACCGCCCCGGCCAGCACCGTGCGGTCCTGGGCGAACAGGTACACCGGCCGCCCGTCGACGCGCGCGAACCCGCACACCACCCCGTCCGTGGGCCGGCGCCGCTCCGCCATGCCGAAATCCGTGCACTGGGTCTCGGCCAGCATGAACTCTTCCGTGAAACTGCCCGGGTCCACGAGCCGCTCGATGCGCTCCCGGGCCGTGAGCTTGCCCTCGCCGTGCTGCTTGTCGATGGCGCGGAGGTCGCCCGCGAGGACGCCCGCCTCGAGGTCGGCGAGACGTTGTTCCGGGGCCGGAACTTCCCGCGCGGCGCCGTCGGGTTCAGGTGCTTTGCGTTTTTCGGCCACGGAGGTCGGGTTTCCAGACGTTGGAGCGGATACGGTCGCGCAAGGCGCCCATGCAGACGAACTACGGATACAAAGCCAGCTTTAACAGAGTGCCGAGAGCGGCCATGATGACCGCTCCGCCGCTGAACACCGCGAACTTGAGGACGGCAATGTCCTTCTTGATCTTCGCGAACTCCCGATTGATGGCCGAGTTGTATTCCGCGAGTTTCCGCTCGAAAGCCGTGCTGACATCCGCGAGGTCCTGCTTGGCAGCCATGCTGACATCCGCGAGTTTCCGCTCGAAAGCCGTGCTGGCATCCGCGAGTTTCCGCTCGAAAGCCATGCAGGCATCCGCGAGGTCCTGCTTGGTCACCATGCTCGCTTCAATCCTTGCGATGTCGTCCTTGGTCGCCATGCTGGCGTGAATCCCCGCGATGTCCGCTTCAATCCTTGCGATGTCGTCTTTTGTCGCCACGTTCTCGGCCAAGGGCACGGCGGCGGCCGCGGCTGTTGCCTTCTCCGAGGAAGTCCCGGCTTCGATCAGCGCATCGTAGATTTCGGAAACGATCAAACTCATGAGGCCATCTCCTGGTGCGCTGGGCGCGCCAATGCGGGCCGTTCCAGAACACGACACCAGGAAACGGCGGGAAAGTCAAGAATCGGTGCCCATGGAGTGAATCGCCCTTCCATGCCGATCCTTAAGCCCACATTCGCAAGTTTGTCAGATGATCCCCATCCCGCGCAGCACCGACAGCATGATGGCCGCGGCGATGACGGAGCCGATCTGGCCGCCGGCGTTGGCGCTCATGGCGTGCATCAGCAGGTGGTTCTTCCTGTTGTAGCGCTGGCCCTCGTTCTGCACCACGCGGGCGGCCATGGGGAAGGCGGAGATGCCGGCGGCGCCGATGAGGGGATTGATCTTGCCACGGCTCAGCAGGCACATGCCCTTGCCGAAGAGGACACCCATGACGGTGTCGAGGCCGATGGCCACGAGCCCCAGGGACAGCACCATCAGGGTCTCCACCCGCAGGAACCGCTCCGCCGCCATGGTGCCGCCGATGGACAGTCCCAGCAGCAGCGTCACGATGTTGGCGATCTCGTTCTCCGAGGCCAGCTTGAGCCGTTCCACCACGCCGCACTCCCGCAGCAGGTTGCCGAGCATCAGCATGCCGATGAGCGGCGTCCCCAAGGGTGCGATGATGGACGCCACCACGGTGACGACGATGGGGAACAGGATGCGCGTGGTTTTGGACACGGGCTTCTGTTGCACCATGCCCATGACCACCTGTTTCTCCCGCGCCGTGGTCAGCACGCGCATGATGGGCGGCTGAATCAACGGCACCAGCGACATATAAGAATAGGCCGCCACCGACACCGCGCCCAACAGGTGCGGCGCGTAGCGCGAGCTGACGTAGATGGCGGTGGGACCGTCGCACGCGCCGATGACCGCGATGGCCACGGCGTCGAGCTTGCTGAACCCGAGCCCCAAGGCCAGCAGCAGCGTCAGGAAGATGCCGAACTGCCCGGCCGCCCCCAGCATGATGATTTTGGGGTTGGAGAACAGCGGCCCGAAGTCGGTCATGGCGCCGATGCCGATGAAGATCAGCACCGGGAAGATCTCCGTGCGGATGCCGAAGTCGTAGAAGAACCGGAGCGTGCCTCCCTCCGCCATCAGGTCCGCCTGGGGAATATTCACCAGGATGGCGCCAAAGCCGATGGGCACCAGCAGCAGCGGCTCGAACCCCTTGCCGATACCCAGGTAGAGCAGCACCCCCGCGATGGCCATCATGACCACCTGGCCGCCCCCCAGGTTCGTAATGCCGTCAAGCAGCCCCAGAACGCCGGAAAAGATCGCAGATTCCATATCGTGTTGTGAAAGGTGAAGACCCGCCAATTATGAAAGGTGACGCCCCGCTATTCCACTCCCGGTCCCCCCGGCCCGTCATCCCCGCCTCTCTGTTCAGTCATCCCCGTCCCTCTCTGTTCAGCCATTCCCGTCCCTCTCTGTTCAGTCATCCCCGTCCCGCTCTGTATTAGTCATCCCCGCCCCGCTCTGTATTTGGTCATTCCCCCGCCCCCCCTGTTTTTCTAGTCATCCCCGCCCCCCTGTTTGAGTCATTCCCGCGAAAGCGGGAATCCAGGGGCGGCGGAGGGGTCCCGCCCCACCTCTCCTGGTTTCCCGCTTTCGCGGGAATGACTCAAAAAACACAGAAGCGGGAATGACCAAAAAAACAGGGAAGCGACACTGACGAGCCGGGGGCGGAGTCATCATGCAGGAAGTCACCATGCAGGAAGTCACCATGCAGGAAGTCACCATGCAGGAAATGAGTCGTCATGCAGGAAATATTTTCTTGATGAGAAGAATCAGCAGGCTCAGCAGCCACAGCACCACCAGCGTGCCGACGCTGCCCACCAGCGCCACCGTGAAGCCGAATTCCCAAGTGCCCATGTTCGATCTCAATCCCGCCGGGCCGAAGCCGTGCCTGCCGGCGTGGCTATTCGATCTCGGCGAGATCCTCTCCCGCCTCCACCGACTGCCCCACCTCGACCTTGATTTCCTTGACCGTCCCGCCAGCCGGCGCCACCACGGGAATCTCCATCTTCATGGCTTCCATGACGATGACCACATCGTCCTCTTCCACGGCCTGGCCGGGGTTCGCCTCGATCCTCAATATCTTACCAACCATAGGGGCTGTGACGGAGGTTGCCAATGGATCTTCTCCTTGCGTTGTGAATTCCGGTGGGAAGCGGCCGCTCCTGGACGGCCCAAGTTCGTCTCTTTATCGGGTTTTTGCGGGCACAAGTCAAACGAGATCCTGAATCAAGTACCCGCAAGTCCCGGTACGGCAACACCCAGGCTGCCGCCTTGGCGCCGCGGACACGGAGACCCTTCCGCCGAGTTCCCGGAACCCGCGGATTTCATCGCCGCGGATGGACTTCAGCCTAAGGAAAACCTTGATCGACCGATCTTGAAAGTATAGGATGGCTTCAGACGCTCGAAGGAGGGATAGCGTGAAGATACTCAAGGAATTTTCCGGTGTGATTACGGCCACGGTGGCGGTGTTGGCGGCCTTGGGGAGTCTGTCTGTATGGGCAATACAGGTCCAGGTCAAACCCGACATCAACCGGCTGGAAGGTCGGGTCGAGCAACTGGACGACAAGATCGACAGCCAGATCGGGCAACTGAATCAGAAGATCGACAGCCAGATCGGGCTGTTGAACGACAAGTTTGACAGCCGGATCGGGCAACTGAATGACAAGATCGACGGCCGTGTCGACTCGGTGGTGGAGGTCATGAACACCCGGTTCGATCTGGTGGACGAGAAATTTCGCCGAGTCGACGACCGGTTCGCGCAGATCGACTCCCGTTTTGAACGGGTCGAAGGCGACATCAAGACCATCCGCCAGGACATCAAGACCATCCTGCTCAGGCTTCCGGCGCCGCCGGAGGTCAAATAGCGCCGCGCATGACGGGGACCGTGGCGCATGACGGGGCGACCCGGCGCCAGCGAAACGTTGGCACGGTCTCCCCGGAGGCGCCAGCCCCGCGCCGCCACTTCCTGCTTCCTGCCGCCACTTCCTTCTTGCAAAACCCATCCTTTGGTGGTAGACACTGATCTCTGCTGCACTTCCGGGTTCCGTGGCGACCATGATCCACCAGTGTTTTCACGAGTGCTTCCCGTCCCGAAGGTTCCGGGGCGAATGGGATTTACGCCGATTTCCAGAAATTTCCGAAATATGGGGGTTGCCGTACGGTCCGCTTGGTGGTACAAAAGCCGGACAAGGTCCTTTTTATGTTATCGGTAAAGCGAAGGAACGAGGAGTTGGACACATGCTGCGACCAGGGTTTGGTCCTTGACGCAGGCTGGGGCCGCGTCTTCGGCCAGGTCGAACGCGGGCGTGACGCTGCCTCCGTGGCAGCGATTGGAAATGGCGATTCAGTTTACTCTAGGGAAAAGGAGAGCATAGATGTCTACTTCAGCTAACAAACTGTTGGCGCTCTGCCTTGCCGCCGTACTCTCCATGGTGCTGTACGGCTGCAGCGGTGGTTCGTCCGAACAGCCCGACCCGGGACCGACACCGGCGGAGGTTCAGGAAGCAGCCGACTTGAAGGCCGCACAGGATGCGGCGGCCGCGGCGGAGATGGCCGCAATGACTGCTTACGAAGCCGCGAAAACGGCCTTCATGGGAGCCGAAGCGGACAAGGCTGCTGACAACACGAGCTACGTAGCCGCCGAGGCCGCGATGCATCGCGCCGCAGCCGCTTACGACGACGCCAAGGCCGCCAACGCGGCCGCTCAGTCGGCTGGAACGTCAAGCGAGGCCGAGGCTGCTCAGGCCAATGCGGAGGCCGCGCAGGCGAGGGCCGAGGCGGCACAGATGGATACCGAGGGTTACGCTGCGGCCATAACGCAAGCGAAGCAGGCCCAGGAACAGGAAGCCACCGCGCTGAGCGCCGCCCAGATGGCGGCCGCGGCCGCGGAAATGGCAGCCATGACGGCCTACAACGACGCGAAGCAGGCGGTAATGGACATCGAAGCGGACAAGGACGCGGACATGGACAGCTACAATGCCGCCGTGGCCGCGCGCGACCGGGCCGGCGCGGCCTACAGGGATGCTGTGAGGTGGAACTCCTCCGCGCAAGCCGCGACTACTTCCGCCGCGGCGGAACAGGCGCAGAGGACCGCCGAGGGCGCCCGGGACGCAGCCCGAGCCGCCAGCGACGAGGCTTCCACTGAAGCCGGAATGGTGGCCGACGCCAAGATGAAGGCCGACGAGGCCATGGCGCTGAACGCCGCCAAGATGGCGGCCAATGACGCGGCAACGGCAGCCGAGACGGCCTACAACGAGGCGAAGGCGGCCGTCGATAACGCGATGGCGGATGCGACGAGCAACGCCCTGAAGTACGCGGAAGCGACGCGCGCCCTGGACAAGGCCGAGGCCGCCTATATGGCCGCCATGGCCGCGAACACAAAGGCGCAGGCCGCCGCCACGTCGGCGGATGCGAAGATGTATCAAGGCCAGGTTGAAGCGGCCCGGGATGATGCGATGAGCTACGGCGAGGTCGCCGAGAACGCCGCGGGGGCGGTGACCGGCTCGGGCGACGACGAGCGGATGGCGTTGGATGACGCGAAGAAAAAAGCACAGGAGGCCGAGGCCGCGGCTAAGAAGGCATACGACGACGCCATGGCTGCTGTAAGCGAGCTTGAGGACGATGGCTCGGATGCATACGATGAGGCCGTTAAGGCAATGAACGCCGCCATGGCGGCACATGCCGCAGCCCAGGCGGCGAACGGGATGGCGCAGGCCGCCACCGAGTCCAGCGTGGCGATGATTCATCAGCGCAATGCTGAGAACGCCAAGATGGACGCTGACAACGCTCTTGACGACGCCAATAAGTATGCTGGCATGGTGAGTGATGCGAAGGCGTTGGCCGACCTCAAGTCGGACGCTGCTGCTGCTGAAGCGGCTGCAAAACTAAGTGCCGAAGCCGCGCGCACCATCGCGACAAACGCCGAGGATGTTGGCGGAGACGTTCATGCCCGCCTCGTGCTCGCAGCTGAAGCGGCGGAGGGTCACTATGCCGACGCCAAGGAGGCGAATAGTAAGGCACAGGGAGCTACCACCGCCGCCGAAGCGCAGACGCACTTGACCGCCGCGGAGACCGCGGCTGGTCACGCCGCGGAGAGCGAAGCTGAGGCCAAGGACGATCAGATGATCGCTAACCGGCTGAGGGCGGACAGGGAGGCGGTCGCGCTAAAGACCGCACAGGGCGCCGCGAAGACGGCCGCCGACAAAGCCATGGAGCACTCCAACGCCGCTAAAGCGGCGGCGGACATGGCTGGTGGTGCGGATGGTACCGGTGGCGAGGTAAAACGAGCGCAAGACGCTTACGAAAAGGCGATGAGAGGGAGGAAGAACTCGGAAGGTGCGAAGGCTGCCCTAGACGAGGCGATGAAAGCGTACACGGCTGCCCGCGCGGCGGCGACTCGCGCCATGAACGCGAGTACCGACGCTATGGCCGCCTCCACGTCTGCCGCCGGCGCAATGATGTCGACTGAGGCGATGACGTATCAGACGGAGGCGGAAGGGCATAGGGACGATGCGAAGATGGCTTACGATGGCGAAGCGGATGGTGACATCTTGAGCGCCAAAGCCGCTGCTATGAACGCGGAGAACTATGCTGATATGGCGGTGGAAGCTGCCGGCGAGCATGTCCTTGATCTGTTCAAGCAGGCGAATGCATACGACATTACTGCGGATATGTACGACACGGATCGAGATACCGTCACGAAGACTGCCGCCAAGTTGCGTGAGGAGGAAACGGCGCGGGTTGGCGCAGCGTTGACGTTGACGGCGGCGGCGACGGACAGAGGTACAGATGTGAGCGGGACCGTAGCGTGGCTGGGGACGGAGGATGAGCCGAGTGTCACCGTTACCGGTGTGACCTTTGGTGACAACGAGGCTAAGGTGGAATACAAAGAGGATGGGCCTGGCGCATTTAGGCATCGGTTCTCCGTTTCCGGTCCCACTACTGACGGCAACAGCCAGTTGTTGCTCTTCTCCGACAAGGAGAAGCAGATTGCGGCCGTTACTGGGGTACAGGCGAAGCGTGTCGACAATAAGGAAATTGAACTTGAGGATCTGGACTATATCAAGAAGTTGCGCTTCGTTTCCGACAAGGTCTACTCAGGCGACTTCGACGACGATAAGAACGAGGCTACGCCCGATCTCAGTGGGCGTTTCACTTGTCCAGATGGCGTACAATGCTCGGTGACATTTACAACAGGAGATGACGACACCGTAATGGTCAGCGCTATGTCAGGATACCGCTTTTCGGGCTCGAGGAGTGCCGTGACCGCGGTCGAGGCCGATGATCAGGAAGACTACTTGCTCTTTGGGATATGGCTAGCTGAAGCAGCTAGCAGTGGCCTTGACACGTTCGGGGCGTTTGCGAAAGGCGGCACGGAGGAATACGAGGCCCCCGTGGCGAACAAAGTTACGGGCGCAGCCAGATATGTCGGAGAGGCCGTCGGTGCCCATCACAAGACTGGCGGGGCGGTGTCATACTTTGACGGTGCCGCGACGCTGGTGGCGAACTTCGGGGCGGATGATATGCCGGGAACGATTGAGGGCTCGGTGGACGGGATATTTGTAGACGGCGAAGAGTACGGCGATAGTATTTTGCTGATGCGGACTGTACTAACTGAGGGCCAAGCTACGTGGACGGGCGGTGATGCCGTTATGGGCGCGATGAGCGATCCGGGCGCCGCGCACTACAAGTTCAACGGTAAATGGGAAGGGTCGTTTTTCGGCCCTACGGCAAATGATACAGATACCGAGGACGTGGACGAGTCCCACGTCGCGCCGAAGGCTGCCGCCGGCACCTTTGGTCTCAGCAGTACCACGGGCTCGGGGGATGACGCGGTAACGGAAAGTTTCGTTGGCGCTTTCGGCGCTCATTTGAAGCCGTAACCTACGAAGCGATAACAACAGTTCTTCCTTTGAGGGAAGGCGCAGCGAGAGGGGGGCAGTCGGTTGGCTGTCCCCCTCTTTGCATTTAGCGGGAAAGTTCGAGGCATGGAACTCAACAGGGTAGTCTTCGGAGTGATCGCGGTTCTGGTGTTGGGGGTGTTCGGGGCCGAGGCCCAGCAGCCCGAGCGCACGGCTCCGGGGGCGGAAGGGGTTTTTGAGCGTGGTGTTCAGAACAGTCGAATCCTAATCAGCCAGGGTCGCCACCGCGAAGCTCTCGCAATTTTGCGGGGGTTGGTACGGGAACGGGGGTTTGATAAGAACGTGGCATTTCTGCGCGGTCTGGCTGCCTTGGAGGCCGCCCAACAGTCTGGGGGACGGGACGAGGGTGAGGCCGCGGTTCTTCTTGAAGAGGCCATTGGGGCGTTCCGCGGTCTGTTGGTTGGGGAGCCGGGGTTGGTGCGGGTGCGACTGGAGTTGGCGCGGGCCTTTTTTAATTTGGGGGAGGACGATCTCGCCAAGGAACACTTCGAGCGCGTTCTCGCCGGGGACCCTCCAGCTCCGGTAATTGCCAACGTGCGTAGTTTCCTGTGGCGCATTCGGGCACGCCGGCGCTGGAGCGTCAATATGGGTTTTGCTTTGGCGCCGGACACGAACATCGGGGGCCAGTCGGACGCCCGGGTCATTGAGATCTTTGGACTGCCGTTCAGGCGAGACTCGGAAAACCTCACGACATCGGGGGTCGGCCTTTCGGTTTGGGGCGGCGGAGAATACCACCATCCGGTGGGGGAACGGCTCCGGCTCCGCATGGGTGCGGACCTGTCGAGTCGGGAGTACTCGAAGGACGAGTTCAACAAGTTGCTGGTGTCGGTTCACGCGGGGCCGCGGGTGCTGGCTTCCCGCAGCACGCAGTTCAGTGTGTTGGCCAATTGGCGAAATCAGTGGACCGGCAACAAGCGGGACTACTTTGACCTGGGAGCGCGCTTGCAGGTGAGGCACCGGTTGGCGAGGCGGCTCACCTTGGCCGGCAATGCTTCCTGGCATGACCGGCGGTACTACACCAACAAGGCCTTGGACGGCCCCGTGAGGAGTATTTCCGTCAACACAAGCTGGGTGGTCAGGCCGACCGTGCGGGCGAATCTCACCGTCGGGCACGGCCGGGACCGGCCGCTGAGCTTGCGCAATCGCAACGAGAATACATGGCTCCAGACGGGTGTGTCGCTGGTGCTGCCTTACGGGTTCAACCTGTCCGGGACCGCCGGATACCGCTGGACGGACTACGAAGCAAGCTGGCCGCCCCATACACCTTCCGGTGTGGTGCGAAAGGACGAGACCCTGACGCTGCGAGCGTCGGTCCTGAACCGGGGCTTCACGCTGTTCGGCTTCAGCCCGCAACTGTCCGTGGTGCGAGAGGTCCGGGAAACCAATGCTCAGCTCTACGACTACCGGAGGACCAGCGGAGAGCTACGGTTTGTGCGGCAGTTCTAGCTCCGCTCACCATTCGTCGTCGCTGGGCAATGACGTTTCGTAATATTTCGGTAACCCTACCCCAACGTTGCAAGGAGCTGCTGGAGATGTCGGGGTTCTTGTCCTCCGCCGGTGGAATAGCTATTATGAAATTATGACCGAGGCCATCGCCTTCGACACTCACCGCTTCGTCAAGCGCTTGACCGAGAGCGGCTTCACCGAGAAGCAGGCCGAGACGCTTGCCGAAGAGCATGTCGCTCTCCTCAACTCCAACCTCGCCACTAAAGCGGACATAGAATCCCTGCGGCAAGAAACCAAGGCCGGCATAGAGGCCTTACGGCACGAAACCGTCGCCACCATCGCGGGGGTGAAGGCAGACCTTGTGAAATGGCTGTTCGGTGGGATGATCGCCCAAGGCGGTCTGATCGTCGCCCTCGTCAAATTTCTCTAACCTCTCCCATCTCGCAGAGATATTTTTCGGCTCGCCTTTTCTCTTCGAGACCGCCTGCCGCTTGACCTCACCTACCGTGAGCGTAAGCGGCAGCTCCCTTTCCCTTCCCAAAAGCCCCTTGCCTATTGCTTACCATATCCCTCATCCTGTTCGGCGATTGCAACATTGGAGTCTTGTTGTTTGATGAGCGTTACCCTCTCGTTGAATCGTCCCTTGACGTGGAAGTCCTGAACAACGGACGGATTATGCAAAGTCTGCATGATTCGATAAAGTGCCCGTTGGACAGGCCGATGTTCAAACACAGCCAGATCACAGGGGGGGCCCCATGTCACACCATTCCCGGTTCACGGCCGCACTCACGTTTCTCGTCCTCCTTTTTCTGGTGCTCGGTCTCGCCGGCTGCGGCAACATTGGCGGACGTTCGCAGCTCGCTCCGGACAAGTGCATCGAGGTGCAGGGCGGTGAGTGCGTCGAGCCCGAGGCGGTGAAGGCTGCCGCGGCGGAGGAGAGCGAGAAGTACCGCGAGGCGCCGGGATTTCAGAACCAGTGGGGTCTGACGCACATCAAAGCGGATGAGGCCTACGGCAACCTGGCCTTGGTGAAGGGGCCGGAGGCCGAGCCTGGGGCGGGCGTGACCATCGGGTTCATCGACACGGGCATCGACCTGGAGCATCCGTCCATTGCGGGGAACGGGAATCGGACCGTCACCGAGGAGTTCACTCCTGGCGCTGTGGACGAGACGGGCTCCGAAGAAGAGGGCATTTCCCACGGAACCGCGGTGGCCAGCGTCGCGGCCGGGGCGCGCACCGGCATACCCTATGCCCACCACGGCGTGGCCTGGGGGGCGGACATCGCCATGTTCGCCCTGACCCTGGGCCAAGGTGACGGCATCTACCGGCCGATTCCCGTGGATGTGTTGTCTTTGGTGGATGCCGAGGACACGGCGTTGTACCAGCAGGTGCTGTCCTGGCGCGACGGCGACCGCAAGGTGGACATCCTGAACCTGAGTTTCGGCTATCAGGGGATCATCGACGGTTATACCGAGGAGGGCCTGCGCGCCCATTACGGCAGCACCCTCGCGGCTCTGGCCCAGGCGGACGCCGGGGAAAAGGCCATTCTCGTGTGGGCGGCGGGCAACTCCCACGGTGATCTTTGCCACCCGGCCACCACAGAGAACTGTCCGCATTGGGCGCTGAACGCCACGTCGGTGGACATTCTGCCGGGGCTTGCGGCACGCATCGAGGAGCTGCAAGGCCACTCCATCGCGGTCATCGCCCTGAACCCGGCCGACGGGAAGATCGCCTACTTTTCCAATCGTTGCGGCTTGGCCGCGGACTACTGCATCGCCGCCCCGGGCGCCGGTGTCACCGCCGCGTATTTCGGTCCGGCGGTGGGTGGTTTCGACAGTCGGGACTTTCTGGAGACCCGAGGGACCTCGTTGGCCGCCCCCATGGTGTCCGGCGGGCTCGCCATCATGAAGCAACTCTTCCGCGATCAGTTGGCGAACACGGACCTGGTGACCCGGTTGTTCGAGACCGCCGACAAGACCGGCTTCTACGCCGATGCGACCGTCTACGGCCAGGGATCGATGGACCTGGGCGCGGCAACCTCGCCGGTGGGGGTGCTGGAGGTTCCGGTGGACACGCGCGTGGGACAGGGCGGGTTCCGCTTGCTGTCCACATCCATCAGCCCGGGGACGGCGTTTGGGGACGGGCTCCGGCGGTCGCTGGCGTCGCGGGAGGTCATGGCGCTGGACCGGATGGGAGCGCCGTTTTGGTACCGGCTGGGGGACTTGGCCGGGGCCGCGGGCGGGCCATCGGTGACGGCGCGGCTGCGGGGCTTCCTGGCGCCCGACCGAGCGTGGCCGGGTCGTGCGGACGACCCCGTTGCCTCACACCGGGGCGCGGGCAGCCTGGAACGTGCCGCGGCGCCCGCGGGTGCGGCACAGCCGCGTCACGCGCTCCACGCGCCGGGGGACCGAGGCGGTCGTGCCGGCGACGCGGCGCCCATCACGCTGTACGCCAACCGCGTGGAAGCGTCGGCCGAGGTCCGGGGCAGCCACATGTCGCTGGCCGCGGGGGCGGTGCAGGCGACTCTGGCGGCGCGGGGAGGCGTGTCCGTGGCCGCGTTCACCACGCCGGGACAGCGGCCCACGGTGGGGGCGGCGCTGAACTGGCGGCGCATGGGGTCGCCCTGGGGCATGCGGGCCGGCTGGATCGGCGAGCCCAGGACGCTTTTGGGGAGCGTGGGAGAAGGTGGGTTCGGCGGGTTGGCGGCGGACACGTCCTTCCTGGGGCTGGACGCGCACACGGCGCTGGGCCGGTGGCGCATCGGCGTCAACGCCGAGGTGGGCATCGTCGTGCCCGACGCGCGCGCGGGCTTGGTGGACCGGGTGTCGTCGCTGGCCACCAGCGCGTTCACGCTGCGCGCGAGCCGGGCGCTGGCCCACGCCGGCACGCTGCGCCTTTCCGTGTCGCAGCCCCTGCGCGTGGAGCGCGGGCGGGCGTCCTTGACCGTGCCGGTGAGCCGCACGAAGTCCGGGGCGGTGTCGTACGACGCGGTGAGCGCTGGCCTGGCCCCGAGCGCCCGGCAGGTGGACTTCTCCGGCGAATGGCTCCGGCCTCTGCCCAAGGGTGAGCTTCGCCTGGGCGCCGTGTACAGCCACCGCCCCGGGCACCGCAAGGACGCCGCCCCCGAACTGACCTTCCTGGGCGGCTGGCGCTGGGCGTTCTGAGGCGCCGGGCACGGCCGCCGTGCACACCATTAACGCGCGTGTCCTCATGAAGGCCTGATCGGGGTGATTTCGAATGGTCATTACGGGGACGCGGGTATCCATGGGCGGGGAGGGAAGAGCCCGTGACGCAGACATACATCGGGGCGCCCATACGGCGCGGTGAAGATGTCCGGTTCCTGACCGGCAGGGCCACGTTCATCGATGATGTGAAGCTCCCCGGGGTGCTTTACGCGGCCGTGCTGCGGAGCCCGCACGCGCACGCGCGCATCAAGTCGGTGGACGTGTCGGCGGCGTTGAAGCTCCCGGGGGTGGCTGCGGCACTCACGTTCGCGGACCTGCCCGCCGGGGTGAAGCCGGTGCCGCTGCGCATGTACGCGCTGGATGGTCTGGACCGCTTTCTCCAGTATCCGCTGGCGCGGGACAAGGTCGCCTACGTGGGCGAGCCGGTGGCGCTGGTGGCGGCAGTGGACCGTTACGTGGCCGAGGACGGCGCGGACTTGATCGACGTGGAGTACGAGCCGCTTCCAGCCGTGCCGGACGTGGAGGCGGCGCTCAAGGGCGACATCCTCATCCACGAGGAACAGGGCACCAACGTGGCCGGCGGCTACGACATCAAGCTCGGCGACGTGGACGGAGCGTTCCGCGATGCCGAGTACACGCGCAAGGAAGTCCTGCGCGTGCACCGCCATACGGGCAACCCCATGGAAACCCGCGGCCTCGTGGCATCCTGGGACGCCGGGCGCGGCGAGTTGACGGTGTGGGGCATGACCAAGGTGGCGCACTTCAACCGCGCGGTGCTGTCGTCCCTGCTGGAGATGCCCGAACACCGCATCCACTTCATCGAGCCCGACGTGGGCGGCGGCTTCGGCATCCGCGGCGAGTTCTATCCCGAGGACTACCTGATTCCCTATGCCGCCATGACCCTCGGGCGGCCCGTGAAGTGGATCGAGGACCGGCGTGAGCACCTCATGGCCGCCAACCACTCGCGCGCGGTGCGCTGCGAGTTGGAGATCGCCACGCGCCGGGACGGCACGTTCCTGGCCATGCGCGCGCGCATCCACGGCGACATGGGCGCGCACATCCGCACCCACGGCGGCTTGGTGCCCGCGTCCACCGCCGCGGTGCTGCCCGGGCCGTACCGCTTCCCCGCCTACGAGGCCCACGTCGAGTGCGTCATGACCAACAAGATGGGGGTGGGCACCTACCGCGCCCCCGGCCGCTTCGAGTCGTGTTACTTCCGCGAGCGCATGCTCGACATGGTCGCGGCCGACCTGCGCATGGACCCCATCGACCTGCGCCGCAAGAACCTCATCCAGCCCGAGGAATTGCCCTACGACCTGGGGCCCACGCGCCCGGGCATCGCCTCCACCGTGTTCGACAGCGGCGACTACCCGCGGGCGCTGGCCACCGCCCTGGAGCGGTTCGGCTACGACGCGGTGAAACCCCTCCAGGGGCAGAAGCGGGACGGCCGTTACCACGGCATCGGCATCGGCTGGTTCGTGAAGAACACCGGCCTCGGGCCGTCCGAGGGCGCGCGCGTGGTCGTCACCGGCCCCGAGAGCGTCGCCGTCTACCTGGGCATCGCCACCCTGGGCCAAGGCCACGAGACCGTCATGGCGCAGATCTGCGCGGACGCCCTGGGCGTGCCCATGGAGTGGATCACCGTGTTCCACGGCCACACCGACCTCATGCCCTGGGGCGGCGGCACCTACTCCAGCCGCGGCACCGTCATGGCCGGCAACGCCGTGCACCTGACGGCCGAGGCGCTCAGGAAACGCTTGCTGGAGGTGGCCGCGAGGCGGCTGGAGACGGACCCCGCGGGGCTGGAGTTCCGTTCTGGCAAGGTCTATGCCGCCGGCACGGAGCGGCCCGCGGCGGGCAGCGGCGGTCGAGAGGCGGACGCCGGGGCGGACCGGCCCGTAGCGGGCAGCCCCGGTCATTCCGGGGAAGAGCCTGCCCCGTACGAGGCACCGCGCGGAAATCCGGGGGGCGATGTCGCTGATGCCAGCCGCGCGCTGCTGAACCTGGGCGACCTGCTGGAAATGACCAAGCCCGGCAGGCTCTCCGGCAGCGACACCCCCGGCCTCGAGGCCACCGAGTACTTCCACACCGACCGCCTCACCTACACCTACGGCGGCCACCTGGTGCACGTCGCCGTCGACCCCGAGACGGGAATGGTGGAGATCCTGCGGTATTTGGTGCTCGAAGACGTCGGCCGCGCCGTCAACCCCCTGCTCGTGCACGGCCAGGCCCTCGGCGCCGCCGCCCAGGGCATCGGCGGCACCCTGCTGGAGGAACTCGCCTACAACGAGGACGGCCAGTTGCTCACCACCACCCTGCTCGACTACCCGCTCCCGTCCAGCATGGAGATCCCCCCGGTGGAAAGCATCATCACCGAGTACTCCCCCTCGCCCCTCAACCCCCTCGGCGTCAAGGGCGCCGGCGAAGGCGGCATCGTCGCCTGCGGCGCCGCCCTCGCCAACGCCGTCTCCCACGCCCTGTCGTCCCTGGGCATCCAGATCAAGGACCTGCCGCTCACGCCCGACCGCATCAGGGCGCTGGTGCGGGAGGCGGAGGAGAGCGACTGAGCGGCACCAGGCCCCGGGACGAAACCACCATTCCCGCGAAAGCTTGCCCTCGACCCCGATCGGGGGCGGGAGGGCCTTCCCGGAAACCCACGCGGCCCTCCGCCAACGCCTTGTCAAGGCGTGCCACTTCGGAGTATATTCCGAAATAGCCCGACTATTTCGGAGTGAGATCCGAAAATATGCACTACCGCCGCACCCTCCGCCTTGACCTGCCGCGGGGGCAGTCCGCCTTTTTGTGGGGCCCGCGCAAGACCGGCAAGTCAACCTTGCTTCGCGAGACCTTCCCCAACGCGGCCCGGTTCGACCTGCTCGATACCCGGCTTCTGCTGGAACTCACGCGGGCGCCTTGGGCGTTGTCCGAGCGCGTGGCGGCATTCGATCGAGCGACGCGGGCCGACCCCATCATCGTCGACGAGGTGCAGAAGGCGCCCGCCGTTCTGGACGAGGTTCATCGACTGATCGAGAACGAAGGGTTGAGCTTCCTCTTGTGCGGTTCCAGTGCCAGGAAGCTGAAACGCGGCCGGGCCAATCTGCTGGGCGGCCGCGCCTGGCGTTTCGAACTTCATCCGCTCACCTGGCCGGAAGTGCCGGAATTCGATCTCCTGAGGGCGCTCAACCGGGGGCTGGTCCCGCAGCACTACGACGCGGCGGGATACCGGCGGGCGCTCGCGGGCTATGTGGATGACTATCTGAAGGAGGAGGTGTTCGACGAAGGGCTGACGCGTAACGTGGCCGGTTTCTCGAGGTTTTTCGAAGCCTTGTCGTTCTCCCATGGAGAACTTCTGAACTACAGCAACGTCGCCAGGGACTGCGGTGTCGACTCCAAGACCGTGCGGGAGTATTTTCAGATACTTGTGGATACGCTGCTGGGTGTGTTCGTCGAGCCGTTCAGCCGGCGCCGCTCACGCGCGGTCATCACGCGCGCCCCGAAATTCTACCTGTTCGACGTCGGCGTGGCCGGCCACGTGACCGGGCGCCGGATCGAACGCGAGCACGGTGCCGACTTCGGGCGCGCCCTGGAGCATCTCGTGCTGATGGAGCTGCTCGCCTATCGTTCCTATCGCGAGTACGATTTCCCGGTACGCTTCTGGCGCACCAAGTCCGGGCTGGAGTGCGACTTCATCCTCGGCCGTGCGGGCGAGATAGCCATCGAGGTCAAGGGAAGCCCCCGTGTCCGCCCCGAAGAACTCAGGGCCATGCGCGCCTACATGGAGGAACATCATCCGTCCCAAGCGGTAATTGTGTGCAACGAAGACGCCCCCCGCCGCACCAGCGAGGGCATCTGGATATTGCCCTGGAAACGCTTCCTCGAACGACTCTGGACGGACGCGATCGTGACGTAACGAACCGCGGCCGTGCCGAGCACGATCCCGGAGTCCCCTACTCTCCGCGCTCCTTCGCACGAATCACCGCCACCGTCGCGCCCCACCCGCCCCTCTCAGCCGGCGCATCGTGGCAGGACTCCACCAGCGGGTTCTTCTCCAACGCGGACTGCACGATGCGCCGCTGCACCCCCTTGCCGCGCCCGTGAATGATCCGCACCTCCCGGAGCCCCTCCCCGTGGCACTGCCAGACGTAGTCCTCCACCACGCTCGGGATGTCCCGGGGCGCGAACGGGTGGAGGTCGATGTGGTCCTCGATGGGGAGGACGACGGTGTCTTCGTCGGGCAGATGGTCGCTATCGTTTGGGTAGTGACCATCCCCTAAAACCTCCTCGATGGGGAGGACGACGGTGTCGTCGTCGGGTGGGGTGCCGTCGTGGGGGTCGTCGTCTACGGTCCCGCGAACGTTGCGGCCTTTCGAGGCGAACGTGGCGGCGATGCGCCGCAGAGCTGCTATCCAAGAGGGAGACATCCAAACGTCACCATCAACTGCAGAGTAGACGCTGCTTATAATATTGCAAATCCAAACAAATCATTTTAATTTGCAAGGATGATCGCGCGCCGTGCAGCCAAAGACGTCCGCGTCGCTCTGGGTCGTCAGGCCGCCGTGGCACTCATCGGCCCGCGTCAAGTTGGCAAGACCACGCTGGCGCGGCAAATCGCCAACGTTGACAATAACGTATACCTTGACCTTGAGAAAAGCACGGATCGGGGCAGGCTGGCCGAGCCCAGGCTCTTCCTTGAGCGGTACGCCGACCGTCTGGTGATCATCGACGAGGTCCACCGCGCCCCGGAGTTGTTCCGCGAGTTGCGCGGCCTCATCGACGAAGGCCGCCGGGCGGGCAGGCGCACGGGCCGGTTCCTGATCCTGGGCTCCGCATCCATGGACCTGCTGCGGCAGTCGAGCGAGAGCCTTGCGGGGCGCATCGAATACGTGGCGCTCCATCCCTTCGACGTTCTCGAAGCAGCGCCTGACGACGAGGCCCTCAGGAGATTGTGGGTATGCGGCGGCTTCCCCGAGAGCTTTCTCGCCGCCAACGATGCAGACAGCCTCGGGTACCGTCTGAACTTCATCAGCACGTACCTGGAACGGGACATGCCGCAGTTCTCGCCGTACCCGGTTCCCGCCGCCACGCTGGAGAGGCTGTGGCGGATGCTCGCCCACGGGCAGGGATCCCTGCTGAACGCCTCGGCGTTGGCCTCCAGCCTGTCCATCAGCGCGCCCATGGTCACCCGGTACGTCGATCTCATGACCGATCTCCTGCTGGTTCGGCGTTTGCCGCCCTTCATCGCCAACACCCGCAAGCGGCTGGTGAAGTCGCCCAAGGTGTACGTCAGAGACAGCGGCCTCGTGCACGGGCTCCTCGGCATTCAGGACGAGCTCACCCTTACCGGTCACCCCGTGATGGGCGCGAGCTGGGAGGGTTTCGTGATCGAGAATCTCCTGGCCGTGGCACCCTGGCGGACCCTCGCCAGCTTCTACCGCACCGCCGCCGGCGCCGAGATCGACCTGGTCCTGGAGCTCCCCGGCCGCACCGCCCCCTGGGCCATCGAGATCAAGCACAGCCTTGCCCCACGCCCCACCCGAGGCTTCTACAACGCGCTGGAAGACGTACGGCCCGAGAAGGCGTTCGTCGTGTACGCGGGAACGGAACGCTATCCGCTGTCACGGGAGGTGGAGGTGATTGGGGTGAGGGAGATGGCGGAGGTGTTGAGGGGGGCGTGAGAACTCGCACCTATTTCAGAAGGTGCTCCAGCCGCCACTCCAAGGCGTCTTTCCTCGGAAACATGTCCTTCTTGTTCGGGAGCATGACTTTCTTACCTCGCAGTTCGATCAAGGGCCGGTTATCCGCGATCCGTTCTTCGACAACCTCCGACATGTGCCACTTCAGATCCGGTCCCGGTGCGATTGAGGTGGCGCTGGCGGACGGAGCGTGCCGGGAGGTGCTGGCGGAGGGCTCAGAGCGCGAGCGCACGGACGCGGAAACGGCGACTGCGGCCGAGCAGCGATCGGTGCTCAGGTCATTGGCAAACCTCCGGTCCTACGCGTGGATTCAGGATCGAGTGGAAAAGGGCGCTCTTACGCTGCACGGCTGGTGGTTCGATATCGATACGGGCACGTTGTGGACGGCTGATTCCGAGACCGGCGTTTTCCGGTTGCCGCCAACCTGATCCCCGCCTCCCCACCCCTGGATTCCCGCTTCCGCGGGAATGACGAATCGAGGGGTTGGCGCGAAGTCTTGTTCGGGCGACGTTTTGACACAGCCTGTTCCCCGGGAATGACGTGTTCGTAAGCCCCTCACTAACCTTCAATGTACTTCAACATCCCCGCCAAGTCGCACACCACCTGCGGACTCCGTTCCAAGTACTCCCTGCTTTGACACACGAGAAATCGCCGGTGGGCGCCCACTAGTGTGGTGTCTGGTTAATTCGCGTCATAATCTGCGGAGGATTTTTTGTCGTCGGCAAGGCGCGATGACGAGCAGTGGCGGGTACCACGGGAGACAGTACTCAGCCGGGCAACGGCGAATTACGCCGTCACCTACCGGATGTGTAGAGGCAAGAGCACGGTGTTGGAGAATCGGACTGCTTGTCGGACAGAGCCACGTTACGCAGCAAAATCCTTCAGCGCACATGCCGAGCCGAAGAGCTCGACCCGCCATTGTGCCTGGTTTCCCGCCACCCTGCGCAGCCGGACGGCGTCGTGCGACACCGGCACGGACCGAAGTTGGATTCCGGATTCCCGTATCGTCTTGTCGACCATGCGGTGTCTCCGTGTCGGTGATGAGGTAAGCTGCCTGCTTGACACCGTAGAGTAGGCGTTTGCAGTAAAGGACAGGATGCGTTGCACGTCGTGTGGGTTCGGCAGAATCCGCCCGCCCAGGCGCCAGGGCGCCACTACAGCCCAGGGTTCGGTTTCCAGCATGTTTTGCCACACCCCTGGGTCGTCCGCATTCTCCGACCCATGATGCGGCACTTTGAACACCGACGCTTTCCCCGTCGGTCCGGTCGTGCTGTGGAGGATGTCGCCCCAACCCGGTTTCTCCATGTCGGAACCGAGCAGTAGCGCGACATCCCCGATATTGATCCACAACACGACAGAAACTTTGTTGGGTGTGAGGCTGGGAATTCGGCGCTTGGTCTCGCCCTGGCCCGGAATCAGGCTGCTGACCTCACTCAAGAAGCTGACAAACTCCTTGTCGTGTGGCGAGAGGGACCGGATTTCGCAGGAGCCCTGGGCGTGGATGATGCGGCTGGCGATGGCGAAAGTTGCTGTTGCCTTGAGTCCCTTGAGTCTATTAAAGACTTTGTAGAGTTCCCGTACGCCCGAACCGGTGCTGGGAAGACCCCGACGCTCCAGGGCTCCGACCATACCAAGAAACTCTTTTTTGCAGAGTACGCCGGCGCAGCAGAAAACGGCGTTGCTGCAGGCCGTCACCAGTTCGGCCATGCCCCGAATGTGATCGTCATGCCAGTGGGTAGCGACGATCAGGCCGACGTCACGGGCCGGATCGACACCGAGGTCCGTCAGATACTGTAGCGCTCGCGGTTCGCCGCCCGGGCCAATGCAGGAGTCGATGAGAACCCAAGAGCCGTCGCCGATGTGCAAAGCAATGCTTTCCCCATAGCCGGGTCCGAAGAGGGTGATTTCAAGTTCACCGTTGGCCGGAGGTAGGTTGATCGCTGTCACGGATTGAGCGACTGGAACATATTGCGGGCCCATTCTTCAGAGTCTCGCAGATCGGATTTCGTGACCGCAGGAAGATCTCGGAAGACAATCTGGGACACTCGCCTTCTGTTTCCTCCTATTGTGTGTTCGTATCCGATCACCCAGCGGAAGACGCCACCGACCCGGAGCTTTTCCGCATCATGGGCCGATATCTCCAGGAGGGGGATAGTTGCCTCCTCACCCTCGTACTTCCCGCCCGCTGTAATATCGATGAGGCGTGCCTCAAGATCGTGCTTGCCGATAGCCAGAACATACCCTTCCCATTCCTGCAGCGCATGGAACGTGGCGGATTGCACCCGTCGCGCCCGAGGCGGTAGACCCTGGATCGGGGCGTTTCCGTCGGCGGTCTGCGGATGCCCGGTGTAGTCTTCGTCCGACGCTGGTTTCATCGGTGTGCTGGTTCGGAACGATCCGCTGATGTAATTCCCCCGCGCCAACCAAGCGTCGGCCACCGCTGATGCAACGCGAAGCGATACTTGCGTCAAAATATCGGACCTATGTCCGCTGTCTTCATCAAACGCATCCGTGCTGTCCACAGCTACGGCTTGCCCCCCGTGAAGCATGAACAAACCTCCTAATGCTCACTCAATGACATAATGTGGTCGATGATCTTTTCTCCGCTCGCAACCGAGTTGTCGAAGTTTTGTTCCAGAATCTCCATCAGCCGCCTGCCGCTTCCGGGTCCATCCGCCTCACTAGCTGTGTAATGATCATTGATGCCTACATACACCCCAGGCGCTTCGACGATGCGGTTCGACGGTTGCACCGTCACGTTGATCTGATCATCGGCAGGCCTTCCTTCGACGGTTGCTTGTCTCATGGTTAGAGATATCATGCCCCCTTGATGACCGCTTGTACCGAGGCGCTGACCCCAAGCGCCCCACGGCTTTACCGGCGCCAGCGTCCTGCCAATCCGGTCCCTTGCGCTGAAATCCGGGACCCGGAAATGGACATTGCGATTGATTCCAAATGCCCTCAAGGGCGCATGATATAGGTATTCCTTAAGAACGCGAACCACAAGATCACGCACCCGTATGTGGGGTGCCAGCAGGGTTTCAGCTTTGAACGTGTCCTTGCTGACCTCAAAAGTGAGCCAGTCGGCGCGAAATTGCGTGATCTCTGGGTGAGCGATTCCCAGTTCCGCGCTGTCCGCAACGCTCTTCGGCAACAAGTCGTACAATGCAAACCAGCTTGGCGTGAAAATGGCCGGGTTGAAATTACCCACCAAGACGATGCTTACCCCATCGACTTCTGGCTCAATTCGCATACCGCTCCTCCTGTCCGATCACGCCGGGCCGTGCAGGGTGGAACCGGGGTCCTGACCTGTATGTCTCGTCTCGACCACGGCGCCTACGTTCACGATCTGCTGCGCGACGGCGGCTCGGTCAGCAGGAACGCAGTCAGGACTCGTTGCGGATGCTTGAGGTGCAGGGCGCCGCCGAGCCAGCACGCCGCTTCCGCGCGCCCCATGGCTCCAATACCGGTGGCAACCGCCTGCAGTTGTCCTGGCTGCGCATCGGGGCGAGCGCACGAGGAAGCAACCCTAGCATCGACACCAAGTCCTCGTCGAGCGGATAGTCGCGTCTTTCGGCCACCGGCATCTGACCCAGCTTGATACCGGCCTGCGACTGCCGTTTCAAGATCCGTCGCTCGACCAGTTCAAGGTTCCGGCCGCGGAGTTCCACAAGGCGCAATCCGAGGTCGTCTGTTTCCATGGCTCCACGACGACGTGCGCTCTGTCAATGGGGGGCATCAGTTGAGGCTCGTGTGTACTTGAGAAGTCAACCGTTGTGACGTTCCTCGAATGTGGTACACATGAAATCATGGAGGTCTGCGATGGCCAAGACTGAAATGATTCGTGCCCGTGTGGAACCTGACCTGAAGCAAGACGCGGAGAAGGTGTTTTCTACGCTAGGCCTGTCCGCAACCGAGGCCATAACGCTATTCTACAAGCAGGTCGCCCTATGTAAGGGCTTGCCGTTTGCCGTCCGGATTCCCAATACAGAGACGCGCGAGGCCATCCGTCAGGCCCGTACCGGGGAAGGGCTTGAGAGCTACAACAGTGTGAAAGAGCTGATGGCGGATCTGGACGACGACGATCTGGACGATGCGTAAGGAGGAAACCGTAACGCTTGTCAGGACAGGGACGCATGCGGACCTGTTCGAGTGAGAAACGATCCAGCGCATCAAGTTCTGAACCGCCCCGGGTTCACCCTGCCTCGGACGCGTATCGCATCGTCACAACAGCGCCGGTTTGCGAAAGACCTCTCATTGCATGTACGAGGCCGGCAACTCGTAAAGGGGCAAGACCGTGAACGACAGTCGTAAAGACAGCTTGTCCGCGCTGCTGGCCGGCGCCCGTATGTTCCGGCGGACCGAATACAGCGGCGGCCGCTCTCTCATGGCGCAGCTATCGCAAGGCCAGGAGCCTGCGGTCTTGGTGATCGCCTGCAGCGACTCGCGCGTAGACCCGGCTCTGATCTTCGGTGCGCGTCCCGGAGACATCTTCGTGGTTCGCGTCGTCGCCAACCTCGTGCCCCCTCGGCGTCCGGGCGACGCGACCGCGTACGCAGTGATGGCGGCCGTCGAGTATGGCGTCAAGGCGCTCGGGGTCTCCCACGTCGTAGTATGCGGTCATTCCCACTGCGGGGGCATCAAGGCGGCGATGGATGCGGCGCGAGGGCAGGAACCGCCGCCGTTCGAGTGCCTTGGGCCTTGGGTGGCGCTGGCGGACGGAGCGTGCCGGGAGGTGCTGGCGGAGGGCTCAGAGCGCGAGCGCACGGACGCGGAAACGGCGACTGCGGCCGAGCAGCGATCGGTGCTCAGGTCATTGGCAAACCTCCGGTCCTACGCGTGGATTCAGGATCGAGTGGAAAAGGGCGCTCTTACGCTGCACGGCTGGTGGTTCGATATCGATACGGGCACGTTGTGGACGGCTGATTCCGAGACCGACGTTTTCCGGTTGCCGCCAACCTGATCCCCGCCTCCCCACCCATGGATTCCCGCTTCCGCGGGAATGACGAATCGAGGGGTTGGCGCGAAGTCTTGTTCGGGCGACGTTTTGACATAGCCTGTTCCCCGGGAATGACTTGTTCGTAAGCCCCTAACTAACCTTCAATGTACGCCAGCATCCCCTCCAAGTCGCACACCACCTGCGGACCCCGTTCCAAATACTCGCTGCAACAGCGGGCCAAGCCTGAGCCTCGTCCAAAACGACGAGATCGTGTCCAGCAGTGGCGTCCTCCCAAGCAAGATCCAGACGAAGCCGGTCGGTCTCCTGTTCGAGGTCGAAGTATCGGCCGCCCAGCGAGAGGGCCAGAGTTGTCTTACCGCATTGTCGGGGGCCGACGAGGGCGACGGCAGGATAGTCCTCCAGCCGGGCACGCAGAACGGAGAATATCCTTCGAGCGAGTACACTTGTAGTTTAGAAGTTGAATTCTATTTTGTAAGGCCATGTGGGGCGAGAAGCACAAGCCGTTACCGATGCGAGTCGAGGGAGGACAACTGATCCAGATCTAGCCTATCGCTTTCCACGTAGTCCTGCGCAGTCATATCCTCCAGGCTGCAAACGATCGCGCCATCGACGGCGAATCGACCTGTGACATCGAGTCTGTCCTTCCACTTGTCGATATAGGCGTCCCACTTGGGGTCGAACCCTGGCGGGTCGGCTTCCTTCACGAACCATAGGAACAGGCTCACGGCAGGGTCATCCCAAGATGGAGCTGCACGGACGCGAATTTCACGAAGCGACTGGAGGTGAGCACCCTCACTGCTCTGACGATTGTGTCGCCTCTTGAGGTGGGCTTGTAGGCGCTGGGTGGCGGCGACAAAGTCGTCTGGAAAGGCAAACCGGGCTCGTTTCCTTGAGAGTGCCTCGGCGAACGCACGGGATTCCGCGTCTGTGCTCCAGCCGGGTGTCCGTTCCCAAGCGGCAATAATCGCTTTTTCTAGGGTCATGGTCCGATCCAGGTCAGCAACAAGCCCTTGTGTTTCCACCGCAGGCACATGTGCAAAGGCAGGGCGGCGTAACCGGCGGACGTCGTTGAGGAAAGGTCCGGAAACTTTGATCAGTGGAGACACGTCGACATAGGGTCGCTCGGCGCACGAACGCACGATATCACACGTTTGGGTCACAAGAACGACTCCGGAGACTACGCTAGCCACGCCTTCCACCGCCATGCCTTCGCCGGAGTCAGTGCGGGCCTTGGCGGTCTCTTGCGCTTCATTCGTGAGTGGTGTCCGCAAGTCGGCCAAATGGAGGAAGAAGACATCCTCGTCAAAGGCCACATCCCCTTGGCGCCAAGATCGGAGCGCCCTATCGATGCGCGTTACGTCTTCGGCACGCAAGGACGGCATGGGTTGGCTAGACGCCGGGCTTAGGGTGCCTCAACGGTTTCTTGACTACCGCTCGATGTGAACCGCTGGGGCGATCCTGTTTGGCGTCGACAAGAGCCGCTGGAGCCGGCGGGATACGGGATGCTCGCGCCGTCGCACTCAGTTCGGTACTCGGGGAAAGACGCGACGGCGCTGCTTCTCCAACGGCTATCACCGCGGCGTCGTATTGTCCGGCTTTAAGCAAGTCCAGCAAAAGCGTTCCCGTGTCGTCGGGCGCAAGGAGCAGCGCCCGATTCTGTGAGCTGTCGCCCCGGTCGAGACGGCGTAGCGCTCCAAGAAGCCGCTGCAGTCGCGTCTGGTGTTCAGCGCTAGCCGGTTTCCCGCTAACCCAATGGTGAAGACTTCTTCGTGAGACGTGCATGAGACCAGCCAGTTCGTCCCACGTCAGGCCTGAAAGGCGTCGGATCTCCGCAACACTCCGCCCGTGTTGTACAGCCTCGGGTTTTCCATGGAGCAGGATCGGGAGCGAGGGGTTGGCAAGTGTTTCCGGCCAAAACACGACGGAATCGTAGGAGCTTATAGTTGCCGGCTCGGCAAAGTCCGCACGCACGCTGACTCGCCCAAACCTAGGCTGGCTCTGCATTGCGCCACCAGCAGAAGTTGCGATGTTGAGTGCCACGGCCCCTGGCAGACTCATGGTTGCCCTCCATAGAAACGCAAGAAGTCGGCGCTCACCATCCAGCGGAATACTGAATAGACGCGTGCGGCAAACTTTTCCGCCGCGTTGCCTAGGATGTCGGCGGAAAAGTCCAGGGGTTCAGTCGAGGACATGTCCAGATCCAGGATCCAAGAGGGCTCGTCTATGGGTTCGAGAGTGCCCAGATCGATGGTACCGTTCGCAGGTAAGAGCCCCCAGCGGGCCTGGAGTGATCCTTCCTCGGCACGGAACTGCGTTTGCGTCAGTACGGTTTGAGCCGCGGCACCAATAGGAGACAAGGAAACACCCAGGACTTCCCGCCGAATAAACTTTGAAATGTCCCGCAGGGCGGGACCCGTAATCCGATCTATGTACCGTACCCCGAGACGGAACGCCTCTTGCGGGTTCATGGTTGTTTCGACAGCACCAACGATTGACCGCAGGCGTGTCAAGAAATCTTGACGGTTGTCGTAGCTTGTCGTTTCCAGTGCAACGAAGTCCGTAGCGAGCGAAATCCGCCACTTGCGATCCCGGTCGCTAAAACGCCACACGACATCTTCCTGAATCTTGGGATCCGATGCCGGCTGATCCGCATTCAATACTACTCGGCGGACCTGTTCCTGATTCAAGACGGGGTATGTCCGCCGAATCTTCTCCTGGAAGGTCGCCACCTTTTCAGGATTGCGAATGGACAGGATCGTTGGGAACCGGACCTGTGCGATGACCCGTTCCAAGGGGGCATGCGGAAGCGGCACTTCGGCGGGCGAAGCGCCACTCATGGGGGGTGGCAATGTCGTGGTCATGACGCCCGAGCTTCTCTCTCCCAGCTTACGCTATGTGAAGTATAATGTGAAGTGACGTCTGCGCCTCCCTCACCCCTTCAAATACCCCCCATACTTCTCCAGCACCTCCGCCTTCAGCTCCGCGCTCGCTCCCGACACGGGCGGGAAGTCATTGATCCATTCGTAGGGGCGGCAGGCGTCGATGATGGCGCGGGAGTTGTGGCCTTTCTGGTCGCGGGGGATGATGGGGTCGAGGGGGCCGCTCCAGGTGCGGCGCAGGATGTCGATGGAGTCGGCGGGGTTGCAGCGGGTGCACATGGCCCACACGACGTCGTTCAGGTCGGCGACGTCGATGTCGTCGTCCACCACCACCACGTAGCGGCCGAGGTAGGCGCCGGTGTGGTTCTGGCTGGCGATCAAGGCGGCCTGCTTGGCGTGGCCGGGGTAGCGCTGGCGGATGGAGACGGCGGTGAAGAAGCGGTTCTGGTAGCAGGCGACGCCGGTGACGTCGGGGACGCCCGCCTTTTCCATGGAATCCCAGATGAACGCGGCCCGTATCAGCGAGGTGCAGCCGTCGGCGCCGGGCAGCGGCCGGAACGGCGGCGAGCCGGTGAGGATGGGGTTGTTTCGGTACATCAGGCTCTTGACGTGCACCACCGGTTCCTGGCGCGAGCCGCTGGCGTAATAGCCGGGCCACTCGCCGAAGGGGCCCTCGTCGCGGGTCTCGTCGGGCATGATCTCGCCCTCGATGGCGATCTCGGCGTGGGCGGGAATGGGCAGGCCGGTGAACTCGCCGCGGATGACGTCGATGGGCGCGCCCTTGATGCCGCCGGCGTAGTCCAGCTCCTGCTCACCCCAAGGGATCTGCCGCGAGGACAGCAGGAACAGCAGCGGGTCCTGGCCGAATGAGATGGCCACCTTGAGGGGCTTGTTCTGGTCGAAGGCCTTCTGGCGGTGGATGCGGCCGTGCTTGCCCGGCGAGATGTAGACCGCCAGGCGGTCCTTTTCGTGGACCATGGTGCGGTAGGTGCCCATGTTCACCCAGCCCTCGTCCGGGTCCTGGGTCATGACCACGTGGGCGGTGCCGATGTAGCGACCGCCGTCCTCGTCATGCCACTTGGGCACCGGCAGCTTGAGCACGTCCACGTCCTTGCCGGTGAACACGTTCTCGTAGAGCGGGCTCTCGTCCACGTACTCCGGCGGGATCAGCTTGGGGTTGTTGAGGCGTTCCTTCCAGGCGGCGATGAATTCGTTGCGGGTGATGTCCGTGGGCAGGTTGGTGGTGAGGGCCGCGCGCTTGAGCGACTCCACCATGCCCACCAGCACCCGGTGGCCTTCGGGGTAGTCCTTGATGTTGTCGAACAGCAGCGCGGAGGCGTCCTGACCGCGCCCGGCCATCTCCGCCAGGGCGCCGATCTCCAGGTTCCAGTCGCAGCCGGGAATCCGGCGCAACTCGCCCATGGCGTCCACCTGCTCCAGCCACTCCCTCAGGTCGCGATAGGACATGGTTGTTCTCCTTTGCGGCAACAGGCCCCATCACGGTCATTCCCGCGCCCCTGCTCCGTCATTCCGGCGGAACAGGCTGTGTCAAAACGTCACCGGGCAAGAATTGCACCAAACCCCCGAGAAGTCATTCCCGCGGAAGCGGGAATCCAGGGGTGGCGAGGCGGGGAAACGCCGTTGCAGTGCCCCACCACCGCCCCTGGATTCCCGCCCCCGATCGGGGTCGAGGGCAAGCTTTCGCGGGAATGACGTTCTGTTACGTAGTGCCTCTGGAGTTTAGACACAGACTGTTTCGCCGGAATGACGGAAGAGGGGGGCGCCGCAGATCTCTCGCGGTTTACGCCGGCCGGAATTTGGGCAGGCTTACTTCGTCGGTGATGTCCTCGTAGACCACCTCCACGGGCATGTCGCAGCGCACTTCCTCGGGCTTGCAGCCGGTGACGTTGGAGAGCATGCGCGGTCCCTCGTCAAGCTCGATGACGGCCACCACGTAGGGTAGCTCGTCCGCGAAACCGCGTTGATAGGCGCGGTGGTAGATGACGAATGAGAAAACGCGGCCCTTGCCGGAGACGGGTTTCCAGTCGTACGCGTCGGAGGTGCACTCGGGGCACACCTCGGCGGGCGGGAATCGGAAGGCGCCGCACACGCGGCACTGCTGCAACTTCAGTTCGTGGTTTTTCGTGGCTTCCCAGTAGATCCGGGAGTCCTCGGACGGGGTCGGAATCGGTTTGGCGTAGTCGCTCACGGCGGTCTCCCTCTATCGTTCTGCATTTCCCGGCGGCAACGGGCGTTCCTTCGTCCGTGTCGCCTTGTCGGATAATGCTTCGCTCCTGCGACCTGCGTCCCTAGGACGCCTGCGTCGCAGGACTTCACGGCTGCAAATCCGCTCTCATCCGTCTCTTCGGCCGCTCGATTTCGTCAAATATGACCTGATATTCTCCTCAATCGACCGACCGAAGGGACGGCGATAGCGAATTTTCGCTTTCGCGAATCCCTGCGGCGCAGGCTCCTCGGCTCTCCGGTCAATTGCGCAGTATCAGCGTCGAGTGGCACACGGCGTTGCCGCCGTTGCCGCTGATGATGGCGGTTTCGGCGTCCTGGACCTGGCGCGGGCCGCATTCGCCGCGCAACTGGCGCACGCCCTCGACGATCTGGAGCATGCCCTCGATGTAGCACTCGGACAGCATCCCGCCGGACGTGTTGGTGGGCAGTTCGCCGCCCAGCTCGATGCGGCCGCCGCTCACGAACGGGCCGCCCTCGCCCTTCTTGCAGAAGCCGTAGTCCTCCAGCGTGGCCATGAGGATGTAGGTGAAGCAGTCGTAGATCTGCGCGGTGTCGATGTCCGCGGGCTTGAGGCCGGCCATGGCGAACGCTTGGGCGCCGGACTCCTTGGCGCCCAGCTCGGTCATGTGGTCGCCCCATATGTAGCCGCGGGAGTTGTTGGCGCGGCCCATGCCCGTGACATAGACGGGGCGCTGCTTCATGTCCTTGGCGCGCTCGGCGGAGGTGACGATGACCGCGGCGGCGCCGTCGCTCCGTAGGCAGCAGTCGAACAGGTGAAACGGCCACACGATCCAGCGCGAGTTGTGGTAATCCTCCAGGGTCATGTCGGCCTGCATGGCGGCCACGGGGTTCAGTTGCGCGTGCTTGCGGCAGGCCACCGCGATGGCGCCCATGTGGTCGTGGGTGGTGCCGTATTCGTGCATGTGCCGGGTGAGCCCGAAGGCGTGCTGCCCGGCGGCGCCGAACAGGCCGTACTCGGGACCGAACTCGCCGCCGCCCTCGCCCCGGCTCACGGTCTTGCGGGTGGCGCCCTTGTCGCCGTGCACGCACAGCACGGTCTTGCAGAAACCCGCCTCAATGGCCGCCGCGGCCACCTGCACCATGAGGCATGAGGTCGCCCCACCCGACGACAGCGAAACGCCGAAGGCGGAGTCGATGCCCAGCCGCTCCGAGAGATTCTGGTGGTGCACCCGCACCGCGCCCAGCAGGTGGCTGTGGGTGAGGACCGCGTCGACGTCGTTCTTCGTGAGGCCGGCGTCGTCCAGGGCGGCCTTCACCGCCGTCACCTGCAGGCCGTAGTCGCTCAGTTCCGGCACCTTGCCCAAGGCCGAGTGTCCCACGCCCACGATCGCGTACTTGTCCTTGAGTGAAGCCATTCAGTTTCCTTTCTCGGCCCGGGTTTCGTCATTTCCGCGCAGCAGACCGTGTCAAAACACTGCAGACCAGGACGTAACGAATACGTCATTCCCGCGGAAGCGGGAATCCAGGCGGGGAGAGGCGGGGAGTACGCCCGTTTCACCTCTCCTCGCCCCTGGATTCCCGCTTCCGCGGGAATGACGATTCGGGGGTTTGGTGCCAGTTCTTGTCCAGGCGACCTTTGACACAGCCTGTTCTGCGGGAATGACGATCATGACGATCCGGGGGCGTGACAATTCAACGATCCATCTTCTGCGGCGTAGGCCCTTGGCGTCCCTCTTGCCGTTCGCGCTCGTGCAGGCCGGCGTGTTGTCGCGGCGTGGCAGGGCGCGTGTCCTTGCCCTTCCCCCTGGTCAAGCGCAGCGTGCCCACGAACTTTACGTTGGCGCAGGCGTCGGCGCCGCCGGTGGCGCAGCCCTCGTCGTCGGGGATCAGGAACCGCAGCGGCCCGCCCTTGTCCCGGGGCAGCGGCTCGTCGCCGGCGCGGTAGGCGATGACCGCGTGACGCAGCGCCTCCAGCGGCACGCTGGCGGCGAAGCCGCCGTCGGTGGACTCCACCGTCAGGTGGTCGAGGTCCCGGTCCGGATTGAGCCGGTCGAGGACGGCCTGAAGCGTCACCGCGCCGCCGACCCGGCCCGGGATCAGTGCGCCGACGTCGGCGATCTGGCCGTCCAGTTCCGCGAGTTGCCGGAAATCCAGCTCCTGTGCCGGCATTCCTTCCTGTTCGATACGCAGGGCGCTCATATGGGTCTCCTGTGGCGGGGTTCACGGCACGGCTGGCCTTGACCCGCCAAGGGCCGTGCCGCGAAGGCAAAGCGAGTGAGCGGGTCGCAAGAACCACTTCCGCGATACGTCATCCCGCGATACGTCATCGTATGGGGAAACGCAAGTCTGTCTACGCGGGCATTCCCGTGCACGGGGGGCACACGCCGTAGAGCACGACCTGGTGGCCTTCGAGCCGGAAACCCTTGGGGGCGAGTTGCTGGATGGCCGGCGGGCAACCCTGGATGTCGAAGATGTCGTCGCAGGTCCGGCACTGGAAGTGATGGTGGTGTTCCTTTCCCGCGGTCTCGTAGCGGGGAGCCTCTCCGGGAATGTTCACGGCGACCAGGGTGCCCTCTGTGATCATGGTGTGGATCGCGCGGTAGACGGTGGCGATGCCCAGTCCGGGCGCCGTGGCCTGCGCGGCCTGGAGGATGTCGTGGGGGCTGAGCGGCCGGTTGGCTTCCAGCAGCACCCGCTGGATGACGCTTCGTTGCCGTGTCCGCCGTTTGGCGCGGGGGCGATGCTGGGAAGCGGCTTCTTCGGCGTGGCGTTTTTCGTCGGTCATGGGAGTCTCCCGATCCTGCCGCGGGCGGTGCGTTCCGTCCTCTTCCTAAATAAGAGGCCACCGATTGTACACCACTGGGCTTCGGACATGCAAAGCAGGAGGTCCTTTCGGCCACACCCGTCCAGACCCGCCAGTATATTGATATACTCCTGCTAGTACCAAGTACATCTTATCACCAAATGCCTTATATGCGACGTCATAATGGTTGACTAATTGATATTTTCTTATTAATAAAGTGTCGGGTATCGAGCTCTGTAAGCAGAAGGGAGACGCTGATGGGACGGGTTTTCGTGATGGAGAGGTTGTTTGCCGGGTGCCTCGCGCTCTTGCTGTCCTGCGGGTTGGCGGCGCCGGCTGGGGCGCAAGAGCCGGTGGACGCGCTCAAGAAGAATTTGCAGGCGATGCAGGAGGAGATGGGCCGGCTGATGAAGCGCATCGACGAGCTCGAGCAGAAGAAGGCGGAGGCCGCCCGTGTGGATTCGGTGGAGCAGTCGGTGAAATCGATTCAGAAGAGCCCCTCGATCCTGAATCCTTCCATCGGGGCGTCCCTCGACACCACTTTCGAACACAGGGGTGACAGCGACGGAGAGTTCAGGTTCCGGACGCTGGAGGTCGGACTGTCGGCTGAAATAGATCCGTACGCCAGGGCCTATACGTTCATCACCGGCTCGGAAGGTGGGGTCGAGATCGAAGAGGCGGCCGTGCAAACCACCGCTCTGCCCGTCAACATCACCGCCGGCCGGTTCTTCGCGGATTTCGGCCGCCTGGCGCAGTTTCATCAGCACGAGCTCCCGTTCGTCAATGCGCCGTTGTCTCTTACCCGCATGGTGGGCGGGGAGGCCTTGGGCACCGGCGTCCAATGGCGCTATCTCTTCCCGACACCGTTCTACCTGGCCGCCACGGGTGGCGTGTTCAACGAAATCGGCCATTCCCACGCGCACGGCGGTGAGGATCACGACGATCACGGCGAGGATCATGACGATCACGGCGAGGATCACGACGATCACGGTGAGGATCACGACGACGACGGCGAGGATCACGACGACGACGGCGAGGATCATGACGATCACGGTGAGGATCATGACGACGACGGCGAGGATCATGACGACGACGGCGAGGATCACGACGACGACGGCGAGGATCATGACGATCACGGTGAGGAACATGACGACCACGGCGAGGAACATGCGGAGGACGGCGCCTCTGGAGGCCAGCACTTCCTCAGCCACCTGACCTACCTGGGCCGGGTGCATGCCTATTTCGACCTGAGCGAGACCTGGAACTTCGAAGTGGGTTCCTCGTTGGCGTTCACGCCAAGGATGGAGATGGAGGAGGAACGGAGCGAGCGCTCTCTGCTCGGTCTCGACGTGACACTCCGGCACCGGCCTCTGGTTGCGGGTTTCTATGAGGGGTTCACGCTCGCGGGCGAGTGGTTCAGCAACCGCCAGACGTTCCATGACTTGGGGCGGGTCACCGCCCGCGGCGGCTATGCCTACGCGGAGTGGAATCTCAATCCGGAGATTCAGGGCCGTTGGAGTCTAGGGCTGATGCTCGATTCCGCGCCCGACCTGGAGAATCCCAACAACAAGACGCAGAGCGTGTCGCCTTACATTTCCTGGTCGCCCAGCGAGTTCAACCGTCTGCGTCTGCAGTATACCCACGGTAAGGATGACGTCGGCGGAGCGGCATCGGGGAACGACGGCGCTCAGTTCTACCTTCAGTGGACCACCGTGTTCGGCAGCCATACGCATGGCTTTCGTGAGCGGCGTTAGGGGGACTTCTCATGAAGAGCGTGTCCGCGAAGCAGTTGGGGGCGTTCGTCGCCACGCTGGCGTTCGTTTCGATACTTTCGGGTTCCGTGGCGGCCCAGAAGATCCGGGTGATCACGACGATCCCGGACTTGGCCGACATCACCCGGCAGATCGGCAGGGACCGGGTGTCGGTCAAGAGCCTGACCCTGGGCGTCCGCGATATCCACAGCGTTCAGGTGAAGCCGAGCATGGTCACCCTGCTCAACCGCGCGGATGCGGTGGTGTTGATGGGGCTCACGCTGGAGCATTCGTTCCTGCCGGCCTTGCTCGACGTGGCCGACAACCCGCGAGTATCACGCGGAGGGATCGGCTATATCGATACATCCACCGGAGTCGTGCCCTTGGGGATGCCGGAGACTCTTTCGCGCAAGGGAGGCGACGTCCATCCCATGGGCAACCCCCACTACAATCTGGACCCGGTCCTGGGCAAGCTCATCGCGCGGAACGTTGCGGAGGGCCTGTCGAAAGCCTACGCCGAGCACCGTCCTTTCTTCATGGAGAACCTGAAGGCCTATCTGGCGGAGCTGGACAGGCGCATACCCGAGTGGCAGAGGAACGCCCGGAGCCTCAACGGCATCCGGTTCGTCAGCTACCATGACACGCTCAACTATTTCGCCAAGCGTTACGGCATGCGGCAGTTCGACACCCTGGAGATTGCGTCCGGCATAGGGCCGACGCCCGCGCACATCGTCCAACTGGTGGAGCGGATGAAGGCCGCGAAGGTCCCGCTGGTGGTGTACGGGACCTATCCGAGCCGGGTACCGAAGCGCGTCGCCAGCGAGACGGGTGCAAGGTTGGCGCACATTCCGTTGTACGTGGGCGGGCGGCCCGGCGTCGACAGTTACATCGGTTTGATCGACTACCTGGTCACGCATCTGTCGAAAGCCGCCGGTCCGTGATCAAGGGGGCCGCGCCGGCGCATCCGGTCATCGCCCTCCATGGCGCGTGTCTGGGGTACGGCGCCGAGCCGGTGCTTGAAGGAGTCGACCTGGAGATCCATGCTGGCGACTTCGTGGGGCTGGCGGGGGCCAACGGGTCCGGCAAGACCACCCTCCTCCGGTCCATGCTGGGCCTGCTCCCGCTGCGTGGCGGCAGAGTGGAACGCCACCTCGCGCGCACCCGGCTCGGCTACGTACCCCAGAACGATTCCCTGAGCGCCTACTTTCCGTTGAGCGTGTGGGAGGTGGCGGCCATGGGCGCCTACGGGCGGCTTCGACCCTGGCGGCTGTTCTCCGGAGACGAGAGACGGCGGGTGGACAGGGCCCTTGATCGGGTGGGGCTGGGCCGCCTGGGCCGGACCGTGTTCGCGCACCTCTCCGGCGGACAGCGGCAGCGGGCTCTCATCGCCCGGGCCTTGACCATGGAGCCGGCCCTGCTACTTCTCGACGAGCCGTTTTCCGGCGTCGACCGGGACTCCAAGGCAGACATCGCACAACAACTCGTGGACCTCAACCACGGCTCGCGGATGACCATCGTCCTTTCCAGCCACGACGGCGAGATCCTGGACCGGACCTGTGGACGCGTGATCCGTGCCTCCAACGGCGGCTTGCAAGAGCCGGCGTAGGGTGAGCGGACGTGGCGGGCGCCCTCGCGGAAATCCTGCACCCTTCCTTCGTGCTGTTTCCCGCAGTGGTCGGAAGCATCGTCCTGGGGTTGGTCTGTCCGGTGGTCGGAGGCTTCCTGGTGCTGAGGCGCAGCGTGCTGCTGGGCCTGACCCTGCCGCAACTGGCGGCCGCGGGGGTGGCGTTCTCGTTGTTCGCGCATGAGGTGGGGCTGGTGCCGCATCCGGGCCATACGTCGGGCGACGCCCACGAGGTCGAGCGCCTGCTCGCCTACGGCGGCTCGTTGCTGTTCACCTTCGCCGGCATGGTGCTGCTGGGCCTGATGGAGCGGCGCGGCGCCGCCGGCACGGAGATCCGCCTGGCCGTGGTCTACGCTCTGGCCGGGTCGCTCTCCGTCCTCTTCGTGGCGTTCCATCCCTTCGGCGACGTGGCGATCCTGAGCCTCGTCAAGGGAGAGGCGGTGGTGTTGTCCTGGACCGAGTTCGCGACCCTGGGCGGCGTCTACGCGGTGGTGATGGCGTGCCTGATCCTGTTTCGCCGCGAGTTGCTGATCTCATCGTTCGATCGCGACCTCACGGTCCTTCTGAAGGGGAACGCCGCCGTCTGGGACCTCCTTCTCTATCTCCTGGCCGGCGTCACCGTGGCGTTGGGCGTGATCATGGCCGGGCCGCTGCTCACCTTCGGCTTTCTGGTGCTGCCGCCCATCGCCGTGCGGCCTCTGGTATCGCGCATGGCACCCTATTTCATCGCCGCCTCCCTGGCGGGCGCCGGCATCGGCGTGGCGGGGTTCGCGGTCTGCTACCGCTTCGATCTTCCGCTGGGCCCCACCATGGTCGCCCTGGGTTGCGGGCTGGTGCTCGGCACCCACGCCGTGGGGTGGCTGTGGAAACGTTGAGAATGGTCCAACCCCACCGGAAAAACACCTGAGCGAGGCGCCGATACTCATTTTCCGGCGCTCTGGAACACCTCCTCGGTGGCGGCGGCCAGCAGACGGTCGTGGGCGTGGTCCAGGGCGAAGACGCGGAACTTGACGATCTTGGACGGGATGTAGGCGAAGAGCTCGGCCATGGTTTCCTTGGTGACGTGTCCGCTGGAGGGGTCGTAGGTGTGGATTTGCTTTTTGCCCATGGCCATGGGGTTCTCGGGGCGCGAATCCTGGCTGGCGATGTCCACGCGGAAGACCAGGCCGCGCTGATCGGCGGGCAACGCGTCGCGCACGCGCGCCTCCCAGTCATCCACGCCGATGGCGTCGAGCCCGGCGTCGAGCTCGGCTCCCGCGAGGCTTCGTTCGTAGGCCAGCCGCCACTTGAGCTTGCGGTCCAGGATGCGCCCCCATTCGCGTCCCAGCGGAGTGCCGTGCCGGCGCCAGCCGGACACCTCCTGCAGGAGCGACCAGTCCGTCAGGTGCAGATAGCGGTCCATGTGTTCCAGGGGATTCCCGGGAGCGATCTGCCGCATGGTTTCCGGAAACAGCTCCTGCAGGTGCGCGTCGATGGCCCGGGTGGTGCGGTGGAAGTAGACGTTCTCGTAGAGGTATTTGCGCGCGTTCAGGAACATGGTGAGGGCGCCCTCGCCGGAGCGATGCAGCGTGAGCCCCTTGGGCGAGATGAACGTGTAGTACATCAGCCGTTGGCGGTCCACGGGGCCGATGGCCACGCCGCACATGTACGAGTCGCGCGACACGTAGTCGAGATTGTCGAAGGTGAAGATGCCGTTGGTGAGCGGCTGCAGGAAGCGCACCCAGCGCGGGCGCGCGGGATCGTCGTCGGAGTCCTTCTTGATGGGAAAGGCGATCTCGTCCGGGTCGAGTTCCTCGCCCGCGGCAAAGGGGCCCGACGGGCTGCGGCGGATGGCGCGGATGACTTCGCCCAAGTGTTCGCGGATGATGACTTGGGAGATGTCCTCGTGGATCAGTCCGTGCTTGCTGAGGAAGTGGTTGTCGAAGAAGTGGCAGAACGGGCCGTGGCCGACGTCGTGCAAGAGTCCGATGACGCGCATGTACTCTTCCACGTAGTTGGCGGACGGACAGGCGTCGCCCAGCACCTCGCGCAGCGACGGGTACAACCCGCGGGCAAAGGCCCCGGCCAGGTGCATGGCTCCAAGGCAGTGCTGAAACCGGCTGTGTTCGGCGGAGGGGTAGACCCAGCGGGCGCTCTGGAGCTGGAAAATGTAGCGCAGGCGCTGGAACCAGGGAGAGTCGATCAGGTCCTTTTCCGTAACCTCGCCCGGCTTCGCGGGCACCGTGAAGGGGATGTAGCGGTGGATCGGGTCGGCGATGAGCGAACAGCCATCGTACTCAGAACGCATGGACAGCCCCGGCTCTTCCCCGGAAGCGCGGAGGCTTCACCGCATCCCGCTTACGCCGCATGACCGGCACCGTCCTCTCTCACAACTCGAAGCCCACCTGGGCGGTCCACTGGTCGCCCATCTTCCCCAAGTGACTCGAACGCTCGTCCACCGCGGCGATGGCCTCGCGCTCTTCGTGGCGGTCGGGATCGAACTTCTCGCCGCGGGCCTCCGCGCGCACGAAAAACTCGCCGGCCTCGTGAATGGCGAACTCCTTCAGCACGTAGCCGCTCCCCTGGAACTCGTAGAGCAATTCCCGAATCCAGTTTATCATGAGGTCGTCGTGGTCCACGCCTTCGGCCTCCACCGTGACGCTTTCCCGCGTCTCCACGGCGTCGAGGTTCACGAGCAGATCGAAGAGCGCGTTCCCCGCGTCCGCCAGCACCTGTGGCACGGAATCACCGGTGAGCCGGACGCTCAACTCCGACGACCGTCGCAAGACCCGGTATTTCTTTTCCTCATCCGCCATATTCAATCCCTGTTGATCAGCGACGCGGCGTAGCCGGCGCCGAAGCCGTTGTCGATGTTCACCACCGTGACCCCGGCGGCGCACGAATTGAGCATGGCCAGGAGCGCGGACAGGCCGTGGAAGCTGGCGCCGTAGCCCACGCTGGTGGGCACCGCGATGACCGGCCGGCGCACCAGACCGGCCACGACGCTCGGCAGCGCGCCTTCCATGCCCGCCACGACGATGAGCAGCGCCGCCTCGGTGAGCTGCCGGTGGTGCCCCAGCAGCCGGTGCAGGCCGGCCACGCCCACGTCGTAGATCCGCTCCACCTGGTTGCCCATGACTTCGCTGGTGACCGCGGCCTCCTCCGCCACGGGGATGTCGGATGTGCCGGCGCACACCACCGCGATGGTCCCCTTGCCCGTGAGCGGCGCATCCTTGGCGCGCCACGTGGCGGCGCGCGCCTCGCGATGGAAGCGGAAGCCCCGAAGCCGCGGCTTGAGCGCGTCCATCTTTTCCCCGGACAGGCGCGTGATGAGCACGTTTGCTGCGCGCTTGCGGATCGCCCGGGCGATGGCGGCGATGTCCGCCACTTCCTTGCCTTCGCCCAGGATGACCTCGGGGAATCCCTGGCGCAAGGCCCGGTGATGGTCCACCTTGGCGAACCCCAGGTCCTCGAAGGGAAGGTGCTGCAACCGCTTCAGCGCCTCGTCGACGGCGACCTCGCCGCGGCCGACGCCGTTCAGGAGTTCTGTGAGTTGCCCTTCGTCCATGGTGACCCAAATTCCGTCATTCGCACGCCTTCGCCCGTCATATCCCCCCGCCCGGCTCCACCGTCACCCGGTCCCCCGGTCGACGACCTGGGGGTTCGCGGGAATGACGTCCCTTTCGGCGTCCCTGAAGTGGTCGTAGCCCTCCGCGCTCAGGGGCGCGCTGTCGCCGCGCGCGTCCACCAGCGTGACGCCGTGCTTTCGGGACACGCACTCGCCGATGCGGGTGATGGGGACGCCGGTGCGGCGGGCGACGCCCTCGATGCCCTTGCGCGCGTCCGGGTCCGCGGTGAACAGCAGTTCGTAGTCCTCGCCGCCGGCGAGGGCGCACGCGAGGTCGTCCGGGCCGGCCACGCGGACGAACGCCGGCGACAGGGGCACGCGCGCCTGGTGCACCACGGCGCCCGTGCGGCTCGCCCGGCAGATGTGGCCCAGGTCCTGGGCGAGGCCGTCGCTCACGTCCATCATGGCGTGCGCCACACCCTCCCGGGCGAGTTGCAGGCCGGTCTTTACGCGCGCGCTGGGGCGGTGGTGCCGCTGAATGAGGTAGTTCCGGTCCTTTGCCGGCGCCTTGGGGCGCGGCTCCGAGAGCAGCGCCAGCCCCAGCGCCGAGTCCCCCAGGGTGCCGGTGACGTAGATGTCGTCGCCCACCCGGGCGCCGGCGCGGGTCACCGCCCCGTGGGGCGCCTCGCCGGCGAGGAACACGTCGAGGGTCAACCGGTCGGCGGCGCAGGTGTCGCCCCCCACCAGCGCCAACCGGTGCTCGGCGGCCAGTGCCTGAATGCCTTCGATCAGGGCGGCGGCGTCGCCGGTGTCGATGTCGGGAAGGGCCAGCGAGAGGAGAAAGAACGCCGGGCGTCCGCCCATGGCGGCGATGTCGCTCAGGCTGGCGGTGAGGGCTTTGTGCCCGAGATCCTGCATCGGGATCCACTCGCGCTTGAAGTGGATGCCTTCGATGAGCAGATCCGAGGTGAACAGGAGCGAGTCCCCGGCAGTGGTCACCCAGGCGGCATCGTCGCCGATGCCCAGCCGGACCCCGCGCCGGCGCGGGGTGTTCCTTTGGATCAAGTCGATGAGCCCGAATTCTCCCAGATCGCGGAGTCTCATGGGCGTGTGGCTTTGCGTCTGATCGGCCTCTGGTGGATCGATTCCAAAACGACGTGGCAGCAAGCGTTTCCGTGGACCCCGCAAAACCGGTGAGTCAGGTCGCAACAAGTCGGCAACATACCCTAGGAGCCTGTCGGGTTTATCGAATCGTAGCGAGAGGCAGAGAAATGGAGGCCATTTTCGGGCGGATTTGAGGAGAATATTGGTAATATTGGACGAAAATCCAACCGGAAATGGACCCATTTCCCTGCCTCGCAGCAGATTCTTGATAAACCCGACAGGCTCCTAGGTTGTCTGAAGTGGTTGGAATGCGGGCGGGTTTCGGGAACTCCTGCGGCGCAAGCTCCTGGCGTGCGACCCCGCTCAGGCATTCGCCGGCACCGTCTTGCCGCTGCCGCCCTTGGGGGGCGTGCGCTGTGCGGTCTTCCTGGGCTTGACCGCAGGCGGCACGGTGGGCGGAAGCTTGTCGTCGAAGGCCACCGCGAGCACGTCGTTCATGTCCCGCGCCAGGATGAAGTTCAGCTTGTTGCGCAGCGGGCGCGGAATCTCCTCCAGGTCCTTCTGGTTCTGAAAGGGGATGGCGACGGTCTGGACGCCGGAGCGGAAAGCCGCCAGGCACTTCTCCTTCAGGCCGCCCACGGGCAGCACCCGTCCCCGAAGCGTGATTTCCCCGGTCATGGCGACGTTGCGGCTCACCGGCCGCCGGGTCAGCGCGGAGATGAGGGCCGTGCCCATGGTGATGCCCGCGGAGGGGCCGTCCTTGGGGATGGAGCCCGACGGCACATGAATGTGGATGTCCTGCTTCTGGTAGAAGTTCTCCTCCAGTCCGAGGTTCTTGGCCTGGGCCCGGGCATAGCTCACCGCGGCCTGAGCCGATTCGCGCATCACGTCGCCCAACTGGCCGGTGAGGGTCAGGTTGCCGCGGCCCTTGGAGAGCGACGCTTCCACATGCAGCAGTTCGCCTCCGGCGCTGGTCCAGGCCAGGCCCGTGGCCACGCCGATCTCGTTCTGATCCTGGGTCTCCGTGAGGAAACGGGGCGGACCGAGGAACTGGTGCAGGTTGCGCCGGGTGATGCGCGTGCGCACGCTGCGGCCGTCGGCCACCTTGCGCGCGACCTTGCGGCAGATGGCGGCGATCTCCCGTTCCAGGTTCCGCAGCCCGGCCTCCCGCGTGTACTGCTCGATGATGCGCAGCACCGCGTCCGGCGAGATGTCCAGCAGCTCGGCGGAGATGCCGGACTCCTGGCGCTGCCGCGGAACCAGGAAGCGCTGCGCGATCTCCAGTTTCTCCTCGTTGGTGTATCCGGAGAGGTTGATGACCTCCATGCGGTCCCGCAGTGCCGGCGGCACCGTGTCGAGCAGGTTGGCGGTGCAGATGAAGAGCACGCTGGAGAGGTCGAAGGGAACGTTCAGGTAGTGGTCGCTGAAGGCGTGGTTCTGTTCCGGGTCGAGCACCTCCAGCAGCGCCGCGGACGGATCGCCCCGGAAATCGTTGCCGACCTTGTCCAGTTCGTCGAGCATGAACACGGGGTTGTTGGAGCCGGCCTGCTTCATGCCCTGGACGATGCGGCCGGGCAGGGCGCCCACGTAGGTCCTGCGGTGCCCGCGGATTTCCGCCTCGTCGCGCACCCCGCCCAGCGAGATGCGCACGAAGTTGCGCCCGAGGGCGCGCGCGATGGACTTTCCCAGGGAGGTTTTGCCCACCCCCGGAGGTCCGACGAAGCACAGGATCGGGCCGCGGATCTTCTTCCGCAGCTTGTTCACCGCGAGGTACTCGAGGAACCGCTCCTTGATCTTCTCCAGATTGAAGTGGTCCTCGTCCAGAACCTGCTTGGCCTTCCCGAGATCGAGGTTGTCGTCGGTGCGGACGCTCCAGGGAAGCTCCACCATCCAGTCCAGGTAGGTGCGCACGAGGGAAGACTCGGACGACTCCGGATGCATCTGCTCCAGCCGCTTGAGCTGCTTGTCGGCCTCCTTCTTGACGTCCGGCGGCATGCCGGCCTTGTCGAGCTGGGCCTTGAGCTCGTTCATTTCCTCGGTCTTCTCGTCGCCCTCGCCAAGCTCCTGATGAATCTGCCGGAGCTGCTCCCGCAGGAAGTACTCCCGCTGGGTCTTGCTCATCTCGTCCTTGGCCTGGCTCTGGATGCGCGCCTGCATGGTAGCCAGCTCGAGCTCCCGGGTGAGTAGCTCGTTGACCTTTCGCAGCCGCTCCACCGGCTCGTAGATTTCGAGGATGGCCTGGCTCTCCTCGATCTCGAGGCGCAGGTTGGAGGCTACCAGGTCGGCCAGGATGCCGGGGTCCACGACGTTGTCGGTGACCATGACGATCTCCGGCGGCAGGCTCTTGAGGTTGAGGATCTGCTCGATCTTCTCCTTGACGTTGCGCATGAGCGCCTCGACCTCGATGGACACCTCGATGACCTGGGGCTCGATGACCTTCTCGATGCGCGTCTCGAAGTAGGGCTCCTGGCGCATGAACTCCTGGAGGATGCCTTTGGTCATCCCCTGCACCAGGATCTTGACCCGGCCGTCGTCGAGCTTGAGCATGCGCAGGATGGTCGCCACCGTGCCCACGCGGTAGAGGTCGTCCGCCGCGGGCTCATCCTCGGTGGCGTCCTTCTGCACCACGAGGAAGATGTGCCGGTCGCGCTCCAGTGCCTCGTTCACGGCGTTGATGGACATCTCCCTGCCGATGAACAAGGGGATCATCATGTACGGATAGATGACGATGTCCCGGATGGGGAGGAGCGGTATGATGTCCGGGATCTCGCTCACGGGCCGGTCGTCGACCAGCGCGTCGGTATCCCTGTCGGATTCTTCCATCAATGATCCTTAGTCGAAAAGTTCCTTTACCTTCTCGAAGAACCCTTTTGCAATAGGCTGGCCGTCGTCGCCGCCTGCTTCGGAGAATTCCTGCAGGAGCTTCTTCTGGCGCCCGGTCAGGCGCGTGGGCGTTTCCACGATCACGCGCACGTGCTCGTCCCCGCGGTGGCTCCCGTGCACGTGCTTGATGCCCTTGCCCTTGAGGCGGAACACCGCGTTGGACTGGGTCCCGGCGGGGATCTTCATCTTGACCTTGCCTTCCAGCGTGGGCACCTCGATCTCCGCGCCGAGGGCGGCGTGGACGAAGCTGATGGGCATCTCGCAGATCACTTCCTGTCCGTCGCGCGCGAAGATCGGATGCTCCTGCACCAGGATGACCACGTACAGGTCCCCCGGCGGTCCGCCGCGTACGCCGCCCTCGCCCTCGGCGCGCAGCTTGAGACGCGATCCCGAATCGACACCGGCCGGGATCTTGACGTTGATGGTGTGGAACTTGCGGGTGAGGCCCACGCCGCCGCACGAGGCGCACGGGTTGGCGATCACCCGGCCCTGCCCGCCGCACTGGCTGCAGGTGCGCGACACCGTGAAGAAACCCTGCTGGAAGGCCATCTGTCCCGTACCCTTGCAGCCGGGACAGGTCTGTGGCGCCGTACCCTTCTCGGCGCCGCTGCCCGCGCACGCGTCGCATGGCCCGTGACGCGGGATCTTGATCTTCTTCTCGGTGCCGAAGGCGGCCTGTTCGAAGGTGATTTCGAGGTTGTAGCGCAGGTCGTCGCCGCGCTGCGCCCGGCTTCGGGTGCGGCCGCGCGGCGACCCGCCGAAGAAGTCTCCGAAGATGTCGCCGAAGATGTCCTCGAACCTGCCGGTGAAGTCGAAGCCGCCCGCGAACGGACCCGCGTCGCCGAACGCGGCGTGGCCGAACTGGTCGTATTTGGACCTGTTCTCCGGATCGGAGAGGACTTGGTAGGCTTCGGACAGTTCCTTGAACTTCTCCTCCGCCTCCTTGTCGCCCGGGTTCCGGTCCGGATGGTACTGCAGCGCGAGCTTGCGGTACGCCTTCTTGATTTCGTCCTCGCCGGCGTTGCGGCTCAGGCCGAGGATTTCATAGTAGTCCTTTTTGTCCAATATCGATTCCCGCCGGGCGCGTGCGGACCGCCCGCGTTGCTGCGTGTTGGGGGGACCGGCGGTCGCCCTCCGGGAAATCGCGCCGTGACGTTTTCCGCAGTGCCGGGTCGTGGGAGCCTGCGCCGCAGGCTCCTAGTCCTTGACCTCCTCGAAATCCGCGTCCACCACGTTGTTGTCCTTGGGTTTGCCGCCGTCGGCGCCCGGCGGCGGCGTCTGCTGCTGCGCCGGGTCCTGCTGGGCCTGCTGCTGCGCCGCCTTGGCGTACATGGCTTCGGCCAGCTTGTGGGAGGCTTGGTTCAACTCCTCGGCCGCCGCCCGCATGGCCGCGGCGTCCTCCCCCTCCAGCGCCTTCTTCGCCTTTTCCAGGGACGCCTCGATGCCGGCCTTGACCTCGGCGTCGAGGTCGCCGCCGTACTCCTTCAGCGACTTCTCCGTGGAATAGACCAGGGAGTCGAGCTGGTTGCGCGCTTCCGCCGCTTCCTTGCGGTTCTTGTCGTCCTCGGCGTGAACCTCGGCGTCCTTCACCATGTCGCGGATCTCTCCCTCGCTGAGGCCGCTGGACGCGGTGATCTTGATGGACTGCTCCTTGCCCGTCCCCAGGTCCTTGGCGGACACGTGCACGATGCCGTTGGCGTCGATGTCGAAGGCGACGTCGACCTGCGGCATGCCGCGCGGGGCCGGCGGGATTCCCTCCAGGTTGAACTGGCCCAGGAGCTTGTTGTCCCGCGCCATATCGCGCTCGCCCTGGTGCACGCTGATGGTCACCGAAGGCTGGTTGTCCGCTGCGGTGGAGAACACCTGGTTCTTCTTGGTCGGGATGGTCGTGTTGCGCTCGATCAGCTTGGTGAACACGCCCCCCAGGGTCTCGATGCCCAGGGACAGCGGCGTCACGTCGAGCAGCAGCACGTCCTTCACGTCGCCGGTGAGCACGCCCCCCTGGATGGCGGCGCCGATGGCCACCACCTCGTCCGGGTTCACGCCCTTGTGCGGCTCCTTGCCGAAGATCTTCTTCACCCGCTCCTGCACCGCGGGCATGCGCGTCATGCCGCCGACGAGGATGACCTCGTCGATCTGTCCGGCGGAGAAGCCGGCGTCCTGCAACGCCTGCCGGCACGGCCCCTCGGTGCGGTCGATGAGGTCGGCGCACAGGGCTTCGAGCTTCGAGCGCGACAGCTTGATGCTCAGGTGCTTGGGGCCGCTCTGGTCGGCGGTGATGAAGGGCAGGTTGATGTCGGTCTCCACCGAGGTGGACAGCTCGCACTTGGCCTTTTCCGCCGCCTCCTTGAGGCGCTGCAGCGCCATCTGGTCGCCGCGCAGGTCGATGCCCTGGTCCTTCCTGAACTCGTCGGCCAGGTAGTCGATGATGCGCTGGTCGAAATCCTCGCCCCCCAGAAAGGTGTCGCCGTTGGTGGCCTTCACTTCGAAGACGCCGTCCCCCAGTTCCAGGATGGAGATGTCGAAGGTGCCGCCGCCCAGGTCGAACACCGCGATCTTCTCGTCTTTCTTCTTGTCCAGCCCATAGGCCAGCGATGCCGCCGTGGGCTCGTTGATGATGCGTTTCACGTCGAGTCCGGCGATGCGCCCGGCGTCCTTGGTGGCCTGACGCTGGCTGTCGCTGAAATACGCCGGCACGGTGATGACCGCTTCGGTCACCGGCTCGCCCAGGTAGTCCTCGGCGGTTTGCTTCATCTTCTGCAGGATGAAGGCCGAGATCTCCGGCGGGCTGTAGTTCTTGCCGCGGCTCGTCACCCAGGTGTCGCCCTTGTCGGAGCGGGCGAGCTTGTAGGGCAGGACGCGGGCGGCCTTCTGCACCATGGCGTCATCGAACGCGCGCCCGATGAGGCGCTTCACCGCGGATACCGTATTCTCGGGGTTGGTGATGGCCTGGCGCCGGGCGATCTGGCCCAACAGCCGCTCACCGCTCTCCGAAAACGCCACCACCGAAGGGGTCGTGCGGCTTCCCTCCGCGTTGGTCAGCACCTTGGGCTCGGCGCCCTCCATCATCGCGACGCACGAATTGGTCGTTCCAAGATCGATGCCAATGACCTTTGACATATCAGGTCTCCTTGCTCATACGATGTCTGTCGCCGTGGAATCTAATCATCGGCCGGGTCGTTTTCAACCGTGTTTCCGGCCTCGGATGCGGGCGCTTTGGCGACGCTTACCAGGGACGGCCGCAGCAGCCGGTCGCCCAGGTAGTAGCCCCGGTGGACCTCGTCCACCACCGTGTTGGCCTCCTGTCCGGCGGTCTCCACCTGGGCGAAGGCCTCGTGTTTCTCCGGGTCGAAGGGTTCGCCCCTGGCCGTGATCTGCGTGACGTCGTGCTTCTGGAGCGCTTCGAGGCAGCTCCGGTGGACGAGCATGACGCCGTCCAGCAGGGACTGTCCGTTATCGTCGCCCAGGCCGTGCGCCATCGCCCGTTCGAGGTCGTCGATGACCGGCAGGAGATCCCGCACCAGCGACTCGTTGGCGAAGCGGATGGCGTCCTGCTTCTCCCGCGCCACGCGCTTCTTGTAGTTCTCCGTCTCCGCCGCCTGCCGCAGGAACTGGTCCTCCAGCCGCCGCGCCTCTTCCCTGGCCGCCGCCAGCTCCTCGGTCAAGCGCTCCGCCTCGGAAGGCTCCGGCGCCGCGTCGGCGGCCGCTGCTTCCTGGGGCTCGGGCTCGGTCGCCGGGTCCTGCAATTCGGCATCGGCCGCCGCGTTGTCTGCCGTTTCTCGCACTGGTTCTTTGTCTTGCGCCATGTTTTCGGTTTCCGAGGCAGCCATTTCCGCGCCCTTCTCACGGTCCCTCCCGCCCCCTCACGTTCACTCCTACCCTCTCACGTCATTCCCGCGGGAGTCTTGGCACAGCCGCTTTTGCGGGAATGACGTAAAGAAGGGCATCCGCCGGGACAACGGCCGAAAGAAGGTAATCACCGATCAGGTCCGTGTCAAGGTGGCGGAATCAAACGCCGGAACGGGCGGAAGTGGGTGTTTCCGCGCGACTTTTTGGCTGGGTTCGTGTATACGTGACAGGAGTTTGACGTTTGTGCGGCGCGCCTGGAGGGGAGGAACGGCCGGGGCGTCGCGGGGGGTTGCGTTGCCGGCGATACGGTCGAGCCCGGCCATCGTTTTGCGGTCCTGGGCTTACGGCGAATCCGACAAGATCGTCTCCTTCCTGACGCGGGATTTCGGCAAGATCCGCGGCATCGCCAAGGGAGCCAGGCGCTCCCGCAAGCGGTTTCTGAACGTCCTGGAGCCCTTCACGCTGGTGCAGTTGCGCTGCCAGGAGCGCCCGCATAGTCCGCTGGCATTCGTCCACGCCTGCGAATGGGTCTGCGTGTTCCGGGCCATCGCCAGGGATCTCGGCAAGATCGCGTACGCTTCCTACCTCGTGGAGATCACCGACGAGTTGACGCGGGACGGTGACGACAGCCTGTCGCTGTTCGAGCACCTGCGCTCCGGGCTCCGGTTCCTGGAGGAAAACGCGGCTTCGCCGGAGTTCCTGACCGCCTTCGAGTTGACGCTGCTGCGGCTGGCGGGCTTTCAGCCCATCCTGGAGCGGTGCCAGCGCTGCGGTGGCGGCCCCGGCCGCGACAACGGCCTGTGGAACGTCCGTTGGGGCTTCAGCCCGGCCGACGGCGGCGTCCTGTGCGGCGACTGCCGCGACCATCGCAGGGAAGCGGTGCCCCTGTCGGCGGCGGCATTGGACATGCTAGTCCGCATCCAGCGGCACGGTTGGACGGGGGGCGAGACGCCGGTGTCGCTCCAGCCGGCCTTGCGCGAGGCGCGGGGGCTGATGCCCTTGTTTATCCAGTACCAGATTAGTAAGAAGCTCAAGTCCGCGGCCTTTCTGGATGGCCCGTTTCGTTAAGTTGCCGGCCGCAGTTTCGACGGTAGACAGGAGTATCACGTCACCCATGAACCAACACGCGACGATGGAAAAGGTCGTCAATCTGTGCAAGCGGAGAGGGTTCATCTTTCCGTCCAGTGAGATTTACGGAGGGATCGGCAGCACTTGGGACTACGGGCCCGTGGGCGTGGAGCTCAAGCGCAACGTCAAGGAGGCGTGGTGGAAGGCGGTGGTGACCGGGCGCAACGACACGGTGGGGCTGGACGCCTCGATCCTGATGCACCCGCGCGTGTGGGAGGCCTCGGGCCACGTGGCCGGCTTCTCGGACCCGCTGGTGGAGTGCAGGGTCTGCCATCACCGTTTCCGGGAAGACCACGTGAACGGGGACGGGTGCCCGGACTGCGGCGGGGCGCTCACCGAGGCGCGGCAGTTCAACCTCATGTTCAAGACCTTCATGGGGCCGGTGGAAGACACCGCCAGCACCGTGTTCCTGCGCCCCGAGACCGCCCAGGGCATCTTCGTCAACTTCCAGAACGTGCTCGACACCGCGCGCCAGAAGCTTCCCTTCGGCATCGCCCAGATCGGCAAGAGCTTCCGCAACGAGATTACCCCCGGCAACTTCATCTTCCGCACCCGCGAGTTCGAACAGATGGAGATCGAGTATTTCGTGAAGCCGGGGGAGGACGAGGAAGCCTTCCAGTCATGGCAGGAGACGCGCCTCCAGTGGTACGTGGACAACGGCATTCGCGCCGAAAACCTGCGCATCCGCCCTCACGGCAGCGACGAGCTGGCGCACTACGCCAAGGCGTGCGTGGACGTGGAGTACGAGTTTCCGTTCGGCTGGTCGGAGCTGGAGGGCATCGCCAACCGCAGCGACTTCGACCTCAAGCAGCACATGGAATACAGCGGCAAGGACATGAGCTACTTCGACGAGGCCAGCCGCAGCCGCTACATTCCATACGTGATCGAGCCTTCCGCGGGCGTGGACCGGCCGCTGCTGGCGTTTCTGGTGGACGCCTACGACGAAGAGGAGGTGGAGGGCGACCGCCGCGTGGTGCTGCGCCTGGACCCCCGTCTGGCTCCGTTCAAGGCGGGCGTCTACCCGTTGCTCCGCAAGGCTGGCCAGCCGGAGCGGGCCCAGGAGATCCGCGACATCCTCAAGGAGCATTTCCCCGTGACCTATGACCAGGCCGGCTCCATCGGGCGGCGCTACCGCCGTCAGGACGAGATCGGCACGCCCTTCGGCATCACCGTGGACCACGACACCATGAAGGACCAGACCGTGACGCTGCGCGACCGCGACGCCATGACTCAGGTGCGTGTTCCGGTGGACCGGTTGGTGGACGAGATCCGCCGCCGCATCGACCCGCGCACGAGGGACCGCTGATGGCCGGCCACGTCTACTCGTTCGGAGCGGGCGAAGCCATGGGCGGGGCCGCCATGCGCGAGGTCCTGGGAGGCAAGGGCGCGGGCCTCCACGAGATGACCCGCCTGGGTGTGCCGGTGCCGCCGGGCTTCACCATCTCCACCGCGGTCTGCACCCACTTCTACGAGCACGACGGCGCCTGGCCCGAGGGCCTGGAACAGGAAGTCGCCCGCGCCATGGCGCGGCTGGAGGCGATCATGGGCCGGCGCTTCGGCGACGGCGGCAACCCCCTGCTCGTGTCCGTGCGCTCGGGCGCGCGCGAGTCCATGCCCGGCATGATGGACACGGTCCTGAACCTCGGGCTCAACGACGACACCGTGGCCGGCATGATCGAGCGCACCGGCAACCCGCGCTTCGTGTACGATTCCTACCGGCGCTTCGTGCAGATGTATGGCGACGTGGTGCTGGGCATGAAGCCGGACAAGGCCGAAGCCCACGACGTGTTCGAGACACTGCTGGAGCGCAAGAAGCAGGCCTGCGGCGTCACCGACGATACCGCCCTCGCCGCCGAGGACCTCCAGGACCTCGTGGACCAGTTCAAGGAAGAGATCCGGCGGCAGTGCGGCGTTCCCTTTCCCGAGGATCCGCGGGAGCAGCTCTGGGGCGCCATCGGCGCGGTGTTCGGGTCGTGGAACAACGACCGCGCGGCGGCCTATCGCAAGATGTACGGCATCCCCGATGACTGGGGGACGGCGGTGAACGTCCAGACCATGGTGTTCGGCAACATGGGCGAGACCTCCGGCACCGGGGTGGCCTTCACGCGCGATCCGGCGACGGGCGAGCGGCGCTTCTACGGCGAGTTCCTGATGAACGCCCAGGGCGAGGACGTGGTGGCCGGCATTCGCACGCCCCAGCCCATCGGCGAGCTGGCCGGGGTGCAGCGCAAGGCCTACCGCGAGCTGCAGCGCATCGCCAAGGTCCTGGAAGCGCACTACCGGGACATGCAGGACCTGGAGTTCACCATCGAGGACGGCCGGCTCTGGCTGTTGCAGACGCGCACCGGCAAGCGCACCGGCTTTGCCGCGGTGCGCATCGCCGTGGACATGGCGGACGCCAAACTCATCACGCGCGACGAGGCCTTGCAGCGCATCGAGCCCGAGCACCTGAACCAGGTCCTGCGGCCGGTGTTCGATCAGGCCGCCAAGGAAAAGGCCCAGGCCAGCGGCAAGGTCCTGGGGCGGGGACTGCCCGCGGGCCCGGGCGCGGCCACGGGACGGATCGTGTTCCACGCGGCCGACGCGGAAGCGCGTCGCGCCCGCGGCGAAGACGTCATCCTGTGCCGGGTGGAGACCAGCCCGGAGGACATCCGCGGCATCGAGGCCGCCCAGGGCATTCTCACGGCGCGCGGCGGCATGACGTCCCACGCCGCGCTGGTGGCGCGGCAACTCGGCACGGTGTGCGTGGTGGGCTGCGACGCCCTGGCGGTGGATTACCGCGCCGGGGAAGCCCGCCTCGGCGGCGCCGTGCTCAAAGAAGGGGACTGGCTGTCGTTGGACGGCAGCACCGGCGAGGTCATCGACGGGCAACTCAAGACCCATCCTTCCGACGTGTTGCGGGTGCTGCTCGATGGCAGTTCCGAAGCGGCCGCCTCGCCCGCGTACCGGCGCTTCGCCAAGCTCATGCGCTGGGTGGACCGCACCCGCCGGCTCGGCGTCAAGACCAACGCGGACCTGCCGGAGCAGGCGCGCCTGAGCCGGAATTTCGGCGCTGGAGGCATCGGCCTGTGCCGCACCGAGCACATGTTCTTCCAGGAGCAGCGCATTCACGCCGTGCGCGAGATGATCCTCGCCGACGACGAGGACGGGCGGCGCAAGGCCTTGGCCAAGCTGCTGCCCATGCAACGGGGCGACTTCAAGGCCATTCTCGGGATCATGGACAGGCTGCCGGTGACCATCCGGCTGCTGGACCCGCCTCTGCACGAGTTCCTGCCCCAGACCAGCGCCGACATTGCCGCCCTCGCCAAGGTGCTCTCCATCCGTCCCAAGACCGTGCGCGAGAAGGTGGAGGCCCTGCGGGAGGCCAACCCCATGCTCGGACACCGCGGCTGCCGATTGGCCATCTCGTTCCCCGAGATCGCCGAGATGCAGGTTCAGGCCATCTTCGAGGCCGCGTGCGAGCTGCGCAAGGAAGGCAGGAACCCGCGCCCGGAGGTGATGATCCCCTTGGTGGGAGGGCTGGAGGAGTTCCATCTTCAGCGGGAGATCGTCGAGCGCGTGGCGCGGGACACCATGCAGCGCCGCGGGGTCAAGGTGCGCTACGCCGTGGGCACCATGATCGAGCTGCCGCGCGCCTGCCTGGTGGCCGACGAGATTGCTCGGGAGGCGCAGTTCTTCTCCTTCGGCACCAACGATCTGACCCAGACTTGTCTGGGGCTGTCGCGCGACGACGCCGGCAAGTTCCTGCCGCACTACGTCGCCCAGGGCATCCTGCCGGAGGACCCGTTCGTGACCATCGACGAGCCGGGCGTGGGCTCGCTGATGGCGCTCGGGGTGGAGAAGGGCCGCGCCACCCGCCCCGACCTCGATGTCGGCATCTGCGGCGAGCACGGCGGCGATCCCAAGTCCGTCGCCTTCTGTCACGACCTGGGCCTCGACTACGTCAGTTGCTCTCCCTACCGCGTGCCCATCGCCAAGCTCGCCGCCGCCCGCGCGGCCCTGCGCGACAAGGCCAGTGTCGTGTCCCGTAAATTACCGCGATAATTGTAACCCCTCCCCGCGCCCGAGTCCTTTCCTGTGCGGTGCGAGGCGCTGCGCACGGATTGCCGCCCCGCACGGAACTCGATGCGGCCGGCACTTCGACGATTCCGCCACGCCTGGGTTTTTCTCGTTCCTGTGGATTTCCCCCTATAGTTTCGCGCCGGCCCGTCGATTCATCTTGTAGAACGCAGACACGAATTGCGCATGACCGTTTGCGCATGACCGTGCCGAACCATCATGCCGGCGTGTCCATTTCGTTGGAACGGGCAGCGTCCATGCGCCGCTCAAGACCGAAATGGGCACTGGCGCTCCGAACCGTCATTCCCGCGCAAGCGGGAATCCAGGGGGGCGACGGGTTCGGGGGAGGAGATCCTCATGGAACATTCTCTGGGTGAACTGCTGGTGGGCGCGGGGTTGGTGAGCCGCGAGGCCTTTGATCGGGCGGGGGCGCGGCAGCGACGCGAAGACGGCGGTCTGGTGGCGGCCCTGGCGCGGGCGGGGGCGATGGACGAGGGCCGTTTCGTGGCGTTCGTCGGTGAACGGTTCGGCATCGAGGAGAAGGGACTCACGCCGTCCCATGTGGACGAAGAGGCCTTCGCCCTGCTGCCGTTGCCTCTGCTGCGGAAGCGCCAATGGCTCCCGTTCGCGCGAGAGGGCTCGGTGCTGGAAGTGGCGGTGAGCGATCCCACGGACCGCGCGGCCGTGGACGAGATCCGTTTCAGGACCGGCCTGGACGTCAGCACCGCCCTGGTTCGCCCCTCGACCATCGAGCGTATTCTCGATGCGCGCTCCGGCGCGTCGAACGGCGCAGCCGGCGATGCGGCAGGGCTTGTCGGGAGGCGCGCGCGTGAGTTGCCGGCCGCCGCCGGCCCCGCGGCGCCGCCGTCTCCGGCACGGGCGCGGAAGCCCGGCTCGGACACCACCGTCGTGGCGCTGGTGGATTCGCTGATGCAGGATGCGGTGGCGCGCGGCGCCAGCGACATCCACGTCGAGCCCTACGAGGACAGCGTGCGCGTGCGCTTCCGCATCGACGGCGTGCTCCAGGAGGTCATGACCCCGCCCCACGGGATGAAGCACGCGTTGACTTCCCGCATCAAGGTCATGTCCGGTCTCGACATTGCCGAACACCGCCTGCCCCAGGACGGACGCCTGCGGCTCGATGGAACCGGCGGCGAAGTGGATGTCCGCGTTTCGGTGTTGCCGACACGCTTCGGCGAGAAGGTGGTGCTGCGCCTGCTGCACCGGTCCGACCTGGTGACCAGCCTGGACGGGCTGGGGCTCGAGGCGCGCGACCGGGACCTCTTCACCCGGGCCATGAGCAAGCCCTCGGGCATGATTCTGCTCACCGGACCCACCGGCAGCGGCAAGTCCACCACCCTCTACGGCATGCTCTCGGAGCTGAACCAGCCGGGCGTGAACATCTCCACCGCCGAAGACCCGGTGGAGTACCACTTGGCGGGCATCAACCAGGTGCAGACCCATGCCGACATCGGGTTGACGTTCGCCGCCTGCCTGCGGGCTTTCCTGCGTCAGGATCCCGATATCCTGATGGTGGGGGAGGTCCGCGACGCCGACACTGCGCGCATCGCGGTCAACGCCGCGCTCACCGGTCACCTGGTTCTCACCACCCTGCACACCAACGACGCGCCTTCGAGCGTGCACCGGCTCATGGACATGGGCGTGGAGCCGTATCTCATTGCCTCCGCCGTATGCCTGGTGGCGGCCCAGCGCCTTTTGCGGCGGGTGTGCGATGCGTGCCGGCCGCGCGCGGCGCTGGCGGACGGCCTGTCCGCAGCCAGCGGTCCGGTGGCGGCGGTGCGCGATGTCGAGGACGGCCGCGCCTCCGGCTGCCCCCAATGCCACCACACGGGGTACCGCGGGCGCGTGGCGGTCTACGAGGTCATGACCTTGACCGAGGACTTGCAGGCGATGATCCTGCGCGGCGCTGCCGCGGCGGAACTCAAGGCCGCGGCGGTGGAACAGGGCATGCGCACCTTGCGGCAGGCCGCGGTGAGCAAGGTGCGGCAGGGGGTCACCACCGTCGAGGAGGCGCTGCGGGTGACCGACGCGGACACCGCCGGGTAGCGCCATGGCGCTGTATCGTTGGAAGGGCAGAACGCGCGAGGGCCGTCTGCTTCGCGGCGAGATGGAGGCCGCGGACCCCGCGGCAGTGGCAGCCGAGTTGCGCCGCCGCCGGCTCCAGCCTCTCCCCAACGGGATCCGCGAGAAGGGCAAGGGGCTCCGCCGGGAGATCGCCATCCCCGGGCTCGCGCCCCGGGTGGGCGCCGACGACATCGTCATGTTCACGCGGAACTTCGCGGTGATGATCGAGGCCGGCGTGCCCGTGGTGGAATGCCTCGGGGTGCTGGCCGATCAGACCGGGAACAGCGTCGTGCGCAAGGCGCTCCAGGCCCTGCGCCTCGACGTGTCCAACGGCATGACCCTGACCGCGGCCATGGCCCGGCACCCGAGTCTGTTCGACACTCTGTTCGTGCGCATGGTGGCCGCTGGCGAGCGAGGCGGCGTCCTGGGCGAGGTGCTTGCCCGCCTCGCCCTGTTCATCGAGCGGTCCGCACGGCTCAAACGCAAGGTCCGCACCGCCATGGTCTATCCTGCCGCCATCGTCATGGTGGCCACCGCGGTGGTGGCGATCCTGCTCCTCTACGTCATCCCCGTGTTCGCGGAAATCTACCGGGGCATGGGAAGGGCGCTGCCGCCGCTGACCGAACTGACCATCGCCCTGAGCCAGGCGGCATACGACTATGCCCCGGTCCTGTTCGTCGGGGTCGCCGCGGTACCGCTGGCACTGCGCATGGCCTGCCGGACCGAGCGGGGCCTGTGCGCGGTGCACCGGTGGCTGTTGCGGTTGCCCTTGGCCGGCGACCTGTGGCGCAAGGCGGCCCTCGCGCGTTTCAGCCACAACACCGGCCTCCTGCTCCGCTCCGGCGTCACCCTGATGGACAGCCTCGCCGTCACCGCCGGAACCGCCGGCAACAAGGTCCTGGAACGGGCCGTCCTGGAGACCCGCGACGGGCTGGAGAAGGGCCGGACCCTCGCCGAACTGCTGTCGGCCAGCGGCCTCTTTCCCGCGATGCTCTGCCACATGGTGGCCGTGGGTGAGAGTGTCGGCGCCCTCGATACCATGCTCGACCGGGTTGCGTCCTTCTACGAGGAAGAGGTGGACCGCGCGGTGACGCGGCTCACCACGCTCATGGAACCGGCGCTGATGATCTTTCTCGGCGTCGTTCTCGGAGGCATTGTCATCTCCATGTATCTGCCCATCTTTCAGATGGGCGGCATGGTGCAGTGAGAAAGGGGGTCACGGATGAAAATGTTCGGTGATGCGGCGAAAGGAGTCATGAGGGGCGCCCCCATCGTGGCCGGCAGGCATGGCGGCTCGAGCGCGGCGCGGGCGGCGGAGTCGGGAAAGCGAGTCCCCACGCGGATCGCGGGCTTCACCCTCATCGAGCTGCTGGTGGTCATCGCCATCATCGGCATTCTGGCCGCGGTGGCCATCCCGCAGTTCGGGGCTTACCGGCGCAAGGGCTTCGACGCGGACGCCCAGGCCAATGCCCGCAACATGGCTCTGGCCCAGGAGGCGTACTACCTCGAGAACGACACCTACGCCGATGACCCCGCCGACCTCGGCCCTTTCGGCTACACCGAGAGCGCCAACATTACCCCCGCCGTCACCACGGCCAACGACAGCACGTTCGTCGTCACAGCCACCGTCGACGGCGGTTGCCGGACCAGCACGGGCGTCGCCACCTACTCCCAAGCCACCGGCCGGATCACGCTGGTGAATTGCGCGCAGTAGGAAGGCGGGTCGGCACGGGGTCGGGATGCATCACTCGGACGCGGCTTCTTCTGCGGACTTGCGCGTGGGGAGGGGGTTCTTGTCTTCCTTGATGAAGTCGAAGAGCAGGCGCGGCACGTCGTTGCAGATGAGGCAACGGGGTGTTTCCGGCTGCGTGCCGTCCGGATAGATCATATTCTTGAGGTAGAAGGGCTTCTCGGTACCGACGTAGCCGTCGTAGTAGAAGGCCAGCTTGCCACACTGGCTGCATTCAAGATACTTCGCCATGCTTACGGTTCCTTCCGCGTTTCCGGATACCGGGTGGCCCATCAGGCCTTGAAGGCGCCGGTGACCTCCTGGTGACCGTCATTGTCTGTATAGCTTTCTTCACGGTACAGGCCAAGGGCCTTCATCACCGGGGTGTCGTGGATGGCGAACAGCAGCGCCTCGCCGTCGGTCTCGTTGGCGTGCTCGTGCCACGCCCACGGCGGCACCACGAAGAAGTCGCCCTCGTCCCAGTCGAAGCGCTGGCCGTTGATGACCGAGTAGCCCTTGCCCGAGAAGGCCAGGTAGACGGAGCTTTGCACCTGCCGGTGCGCCTGGGTGCGCACACCGGGGCGGATTTTCTGGATGGTGCAGCTCATGGTGGTGAGCACCGGGCCGCCGGTGGCCGGGTTCAGGTATTCGAAGCAGACGTCGTCGTGGGGGCTGGCTGGACCCTCGCCGATGCGCTGGAGGGCGTCGCGGGTGGGCTCCCACTTGAAGTTGAGCAGCGGCGAGCGGTGTTCGGGCGGCTTCTCCCAAGTGGGACGGAGATGGGTCACGCCGAACTTCCGCTCCGACTCGTTGACGTCGGTGACGGGGAAGCGGTGGTCCGGATACATTTCGAAGAAGGCGGCGTCGAGATCTCCCACCAGCGGCAGGTCGAGCCCGTCCATCCAGATCATGGGTTCGTCCGACTCGCAGCCGTGATCGTGCCAGTCCCAGCTCGGCGTGAGCACCAGATCGCCCCGGCTCATGACGCACTTGTCGCCGTTCAGGTTGGTGTAGGTGCGGTCGCCCTCGATGATGAAGCGGATGGCCGAAGGGGTGTGCCGGTGGCACGGGGCGATCTCACCCGGCTTGACGATCTGCACGGCCGCCCACAGCGTTCGGGTGGCGGCGTGTTTGCCGCCCAGCCCCGGGTTCACGAGCCCCAACACGCGCCGTTCGCCGCCGCGCTCGATGGGCACGAGATCCCCGGCCTGGCGCGCCAGCCGGCGCAGGTCCGCCCAGCGCCACAGGTGCGCCTTCACCGGAGACTTGGGCTCGGCGGGCAGGGCGCTCGCGGTAATGTTCCACAGCGGCACCAGGTGCTTCTCGTCCACTTCCCGGTAGAATGCGTCGGTTTCCGTGTTCGTGCTCATGGGATGCCTCCCGCGCCAGGTGTGTCAGACTCGTCAGACAGAGACCTTGCGAAACGTCATTCCCGCGGAACAGGCTGTGTCAAAACTCCACCCCGGCAACGAACCCGCCGCGCCACCCCGAAGAGTCATTCCCGCGAAAGCGGGAATCCAGGGGGAGTGGTGGGGGCACACTAGCCGCCCCTGGATTCCCGCTTCCGCGGGAATGACATTGCGTAGGGTTTTGCCTCACGGGTTTTGACACGGCCTGTTCCGCGGGAATGACGTTCCGTAAGGTCCCTGCGGTGCAATTGTCTCAATTCGCTGACCCCTGCAGCGCCAGCTTCAGTCCCGGTTTCTGAATGTACACGTGGTTGGCCTTGTGACCGCGCAGGTTTTGCAGCAGGCCGAGCACGCCGTTGCCGGTGTACGGAGTGGCCGGGCCGGCGGCGCGCATGGCGTTGAACTCGTCCTGGGTGATGAGCCAGCGGAGCAGCAGATCGTCGTCCGAGAGGCCCGGCTCGAAGCCCTTGCGGATCTCGGCGATGGACGGTTGCGGCGGCTGCCACCGCGCCAGCTCCCGGGCGCGCGGCCGGGCGAGAATCCTGTCCTTGACCTCCGGGTCCATGAGCCGGCTGCCTTCCTCGCCCCACAGGCCCAGGGCGTAGAGAATGCTCTGGTCGGTGACTTGGGCGTAGCGCTCGCCGACGATGACGTTGATGGCGGCCTGGCTGCCCACGAACTGGGAGAGCGGCGTCACCATGATGGGATAGGCGAACTCCTCCCGCACCCGGCCGCATTCCTCCAGCGCCTCCGGGAACTTGTGCTCCAGTCCCACCTTTTCCAGTTGGTGGCGCAGGTTGGAATACATGCCGCCGGGCACCTGGTGGAGGTACTGGCCGTGGTCGTATTCCACCGGCCGCCCCAGGGGCAGGCCCTCGCGCTCGGCGATGCGGGTGAAGTGTTCCGACACCGCGTGCAGCGACGCTTCGTCCACCGCGGTGGCGTGCCCCAGGGCGCGGGCGTTGGCGGCCACATTGTACAGCGACGGGTTGGACGAGGCGTTGGCCAGCGGCGGCAGGGCGGTGTTGACGATGGTGACGCCGAGCTTGATGGCCTCCACGCAGCACAGCGGCCCCAGCCCGGTGGTGCAGTGGGTGTGGAACTCCAACGGGATGCCGTTGACGTTCTCCAGCACCAGCGGCACCAAGGTGCGTACCCGGTCCGGAGTGATGAGGCCGCCCGGGTCCTTGAGACAGATGCGCGACAGTTCCAGCGTGGCCGCCTGGCGCGCCCGCTCCGCGTAGTAGGCGTCGGTGTGCCTGGGGGATACCGAGTAGATCAGGTTCACGATGGGTTCGAGCCCGGCTTCCCGGGCGGTCCGTACCTTGTCGCGCCAGCCATCGAAGTCGTTCCACTCGTCGGAGATGCGCGCCTGACGCATGCCGTTGGCGCGCATGCGCTGGAGGTAGAGCTCGTACAGGGAGAAGGGCGTCACCTCGAAGGCGTTGAAGCGCCCGGAAGTCATGCGCAGCGGCGTGTTGGGCATCTTCGCCGCCATCAGGCGCAGCCGCTCGAAGGGGTCCTCCCGGAGGTCCCGGGCCAGCTTCTTGAGGAAGATGCTGGACATCAGTTCCATGGCGTCGAAGCCCGCCCGGTCCATGCGCACGGCGATGGGCAGCATCATCCCCGTGCGCATGCGCGTGGCCCAGAGGCTCATCTGCCCGTCGCGCAACGTCGTGTCCACAAAATGGATTTCGCTCATGGCCGATACCCCCCGCCATTCTGCCCTTGACGCTTGCGTACCCTTCACACTTGCGTCCACGTATTTCAGAAACACGACACTAGCACAAACCGGCCAGTTGACGCCTGACCGGCGACGTTCTATGTGAAGTCCGCATGCCCTGCCGCGCGCTGGATTGCTCCGCCGGCACGGCGAACACACGGACCTCGGACACAAAGCGGAAGCACACCCCGCACGCGCAACGTTTACCCGCCGCTTGAGCGGCACAAGGAGGCATCCCCATGGCAAACAGGCTCTTCAACTCCAGGACTTCGATGTTCTGCGAGAAGCTTCGCGTGGTTCTCACCATGAAGAAGGTTCCCTACGAGGTGGTGGACGTGCGCGCCGACAACCGGGAATCGTTGATCGCGTTCTCCAACCAGCGCAAGGTCCCCACCATGGACATCGACGGCCGGTGCGTCCAGGATTCCACCGTCCTGGCCAAGTACTGGGAAGAGAAGGTTCCCGAGCCCTCCATCTACCCGGACAATCCCTCGGACAAGGGACTGTGCCTGATGCTGGAGGACTGGGCCGACGAGGACCTCAACGCCGCGGTCATGGCCTTCCGGCGGGCCAAGACCGACGAGGACATCCAACAGGCGGAAAAGGGGCTCGCCGTCCACCTGGAGAATCTCGACCTGCTCTACTCCGGCAGGGATTTCCTCTTCGGCCGCATGACCCTCGCCGACATCTCCATCTACGCCCAGCTCCATTACCTCTACACCGCCCTGGACCGCGAACTCGACGCCGGCTACACCCACGTGCACGCCTTCCTGGAACGCATGATGAAGGCCACCGGCGTGTCGTCCATCAAGGACGTGGCGTAGCCTGATCCGCTGCCGCCGGGCCGGAGAAATCAGATGCTGCCCCAACGGATGCAACGGAGAACCCGGATCTGAATGACGGGCCGTGCATCCAGGGCCATGGCGCGGTACTGGGCGTATTTCCGGCGCAGCAGCCGGACGGCCTGGCGGTGGGCGTCCCCCTCCGCCAGCAGGGAGGCCTCGCCCTGGATGATGACGTGGGCAAGCCGGGACCAGTCCTCGTCGTCGTAGCGGTGAACCACGACGGAGACGCGGGGGTTGGCGCGGATGTTGCGGAGCCGTTTGAGTTCCCGCGGCGCGACGGCCTTGGGCTTCTCGTCGATGGGCGAGTACAGGCACGCGCCGTCGAAGGCGAAGCAGAAGGGGACGTTGAGCGGCTGGCCGCGCTCGTCCACCGTGGCCAGAACTCCTACCCGGGCCTGACGAACGAAGGCTGCCTCCCCGCGGGTCATGTGGTTCATGGCGGCGCCCCGCTCCCGTCAATCCCGCCTGCGGCCGTCACGCCTTCTCCTCGGTGATCCCCTTCTCCGGCAACCTCTTCTCTTTCCCTCCGATGTTGCCAGGGCTGGAAGGACCTGCCGGACCCTACAGCCGGTAATCCCCGATCAGCGTCGGCGCAAACAACTCCTCCACGGTGGGGACCTTATCCCCCAGCAGTCCCTGTTCGCCCATGTAGCGGGTGAGGGCCTCGATGACGTGGCGGTTGGGTTCGATGCCGTAGGGCCACCAGTCGTCGCCGAAGACGTCGCGCAGGAGGGCCATCTCGGCCTGGAGCCAGGGGAGGGTGCTGGCCATGGTGTTGTTGATGTTCATGCGGTCGATGGCGTCGTCCTTGGACTGGCAGAAGGCGGTGTAGAGGCTTCGGGCCACCCACGGGTTGGCTTCGTAGACGTCGTTGCGGATGACCACGGTGTGCATGATGGGGAATAGCTTCGTGCGCCGGTAGTAGTCGATCTCCACGGATTTGAAGTCGGGGAACAGGCGGCGGATGTGCGGCGCGCCGGCGGCGTGGCACGACGGAATGCGCGCGGTGACCAGCGCGTCGATCTCGCCCTTGTCGAGCATGTCGTTCAGGGTCCGGTCCGGCGGAATGGGCTGCACCTTGATCTCGGGCGGAAGCCGTAGCTCGATGCGCTCCTTGCGCCCCGGGACTTCCTGTCCGCCGGTGAACCACTCGGCGTCGCTGGCCTTGACCCCGTAGTCATCGTTCAGGAAGCCGCGTATCCACACCGCCGCGGTGATGGAATACTCGGGCACGCCGATGCGCTTGCCGCTCAGGTCCTCGGGCTTGTCCAGGCCCCGGTCGGTGTTGACGAGCACGCAGGAGTGGCGGAAATAGCGCGACGGGAACACGGGGATGGCGGTGAACGGGCTTTCGCCGCGCGACGTCATGGTGATGTAATTGGCCAGCGACATCTCCGAGGAGTGGAACTCCTGGTGGTGCCCCATGCGCCAGAAGATTTCCTCCGCCTGCATCGGCAGGTAGTTGAGGGCGATGCCGTCGGGGCTCAGCGAGCCGTCCTGCAGTGTTTTGGTGCGGTCGTAGTCGCCGCACGCCAGCGTCAAGTGCAATCTGGACATGGTCGTGTTCCTTGCGTCTCCGGTTGGACAGCAACGTGTCATTTTCAACTTTCCACCTTGCGGATCACCAGCCCGGTGACCAGCTTGGGGAAGAAATAGGTGGACTTCTGGGGCATCTTCTCGCCCTTGAGCGAGACGGCGATCATCTCGCCGGCCGTCGGCGGGTTGAGGATGAGCGCGGCCTGGCAGCGCCCCGCCTCCGCCTCGGCCAGGGCCTCTTCCGCGTCGTGGGTGTAGGACACGGCATCGGTGTTGACGGCGTCGCGGGTGGACACGCCGAGGACGTGTTCCATGAGCAGCACGTGGAGCGTGGTGACATCCAGCCCGCGCAGTTCCGGGCTCATCTCCGGCGCCAACCGTTCCATGGCGTTGGCGTCCCGAGGCCGCAGGGCCAGGTAGCGCTCATCGTCCCTGAAGGCGGCCCCGATCACGCGCTCGCCGTCCTTCGGGTGTTCGAGCGCCTCCAGGAACCGCCGCCGCCCGCCCGGGTCCCGTGGGAATGCCTCCACGTGAAAGGACTGCCGGAGCTTCGCCGCCAGATCCGCGGGGCGCGCCGCGGGCGTTTCGCGCACCAGCCGGTGGGTGGGCAGGATCACCACGCCCTCCTCGTTCAGGTTGGCAAAGTACATCATCACCCGGTTGAATCCCGCGTCACCGGTGGCGCCGGGCCGCTCCGCCAGGCGCCGGCGCCGGTAGTTGCAGGCGGCCTCGTAGCGGTGATGTCCGTCGGCAATGAAGACCGCGCGCTCGCGCAGGGCCTCCCGCACCATGCCGATGAGCGCCGGCTCCGTCACCGCCCACAGCCGGGAGACGCCGAACTCTCCCAACTCCGCCTCGATCTTGGGCTCTTGGGAGCGGACATGCGCGCAGAGCGCGTCGGTGAGGGTGGGCTTCTCGTCGGAGTAGAGCGCCAGGATGGAGCTGAACTGGGCGTCGCAGGCGAGCATCAGTTTCAGGCGGTCCTCCCTGGGCTCGGCCAGGGTGGCCTCGTGCCCGTGGATGGCGCCGTCGCCAAAGTCCTCGATGGCGGCCAGCGCGATGAAGCCGCGCCGCTCCCGCACGACGCCGTTCCGAAGCCGGTACTCCTGGCTCAGGTAATAGATGGCCGGGGCCTCCTCCGCCACCAGCGTGCCGTCATCCTGCCATTCCTGGAAGCGTTGCGGCACCGTGGCGTAAGGGCTGGGGTCGCGGCTGAAGTCGATGCGCACGACGTTCCGCGGGGAGCGCTCGTACAGTTCCGCCTGGTGCTCGGGCGAGATGACGTCGTAGGGCGGCGCCATTACGCAGGAAAGATCGCCGACGCTGTTGGGATCATAGGTGAGCCCCCGGAAGGGGAAAATCTTGGCCATCGCGCGTCCCCGGCTAGGCCTTCAGGCTTTCCTGAAGTTTGGCGTCCCTGGCTTCCACGCCCGCGGCCAGTTCCTCCTTGAAGCGGGCCAGCCGGGCCGACAACTCCGGGTCCTGCCGCGCGATGATCTGGGCCGCGAAGATGCCCGCGTTGGCGGCGCCGCCCTTGCCGATGGCCATGGTCGCCACCGGCACCCCCGCCGGCATCTGCACGGTCGCCAGCAGCGCGTCCATGCCGTTCAGCGCCGACGCGCTCAGCGGCACGCCGATCACCGGCAGGGTGGTGACCGCCGCCACCACCCCCGCCAGATGCGCCGCCGCGCCCGCACCCACGATGAACGCCTCGATGCCCCGGTCCGCCGCGCCTTTGGCATAGGCGTGGGTCCGCTCCGGGGAGCGGTGCGCGGACGATATGTGCATCTCGTACGGGATGCCGAAGGACTCCAGCCGAGTTGCGGCCTCCTTCATGACCTCCAGGTCGGAATCGCTGCCCATCAATATCGCAACTTTCGGACTCTGATCCGCCACTGTGTGTTTCCTCCTTCAATCGTCGGTTTGAACTGCCATTCCCTGCACGGCTGCACGGCGCCTCTCGCCGGAGATGTCCCACCGCGTTGCCGGGGAGTCTGTCCGAGTCATAGCATCAGGATCGACGAAAACCGAGTCACCCGAAGCATCGAAGCGAAGGAAACGCGTAGCTCGGTGACTCCGTGTGAGTAAAGGCTGTCGCGCTTACACGAAAGGCGGGAAAGCCAACTTTTGTCTTGACCCCTCCCCCCTGTGCTGTACTAAAATACGACGCTGAGGCACTTCTACGTTAATGGACTTGTTCAGATCTTCCCTGAGGATCTATCGGGTCAACAAGGAGGTAACCAATGATACGACAACTGACGATGGCCGCGTTGGCCACGCTGGTGTTCGGAATGCTGACATACCCGGCAATGGCGCAGACTACGCCGAGTGCGACTATCACAGCGAATACATCACAGGTCTTTCCCGGCGATGATGTAAAATTTAAAGCATCTCTCAGTCCGGATCCGGGTCATGCAGTGCTAGTCCTTGTCAGATGGGCCGGTTATGATCGTTACTGGTGGCTGCAGCCTGACTTCCACTTTTCCTTTCCTTGCAATTTGACAAACAAGGGTTCGCACACGATAACGATTCAGACGTCCAACGATAACACCAATGAGGCTACCTGTAACGCGACATCCGGTAATAGCGCATGCAGTAACGCCCCCCCTTACCCAACGGCATACAATATCGGTAGTCCAAGTTCGGCAACCTCGACCTGCAATTAGACGCGGTAATATCGAGAGAGCCGCCGCCCTCGGAGGCCCTCGTCTCGTGCCTTGTGCACGGCGACAGCGAACTGGACTGGCAGGCGGCCGATGAACTGATCGGCAACCCGCTGTTTCTCGGCGCCAAGCTGCTCATCGGCGGGTTGGGCGAGGATTATGTCTCGCGGATGTTCAGGGCATGGTTCCGCGTTCGCGAATTAACCAGACACCACACTAGCGGCGCTCCATGGCGCGCGCGGCGATGTCCCGGCGGTGGTGCATGCCGTCCCAGGCGATCCTGCCTGCGCCTTCATAGGCCTCCCTCGTGGCCGCGGCAATGGTGTCTCCCAGCGCGGTGACGCCCAGCACCCGGCCGCCGGCGGTGTACCAGCGGTTTTCCCGGCGCGTGGTGCCGGCGTGGAAAGCGCAGCCCCGTTCCCAAGCGTCGAGCGTGTCCAGGCCGTCGATCTCGATGCCCGTTGGATACGCGCCCGGATAGCCCGCGGACGCGAGCACGACGCACACCGCCGCCTGATCGGACCATTCCGCGGCCGCTTCCCGCAACCGGCCCTCGGCAGTGGCCATGAGCAGCGCCGCTAGGTCGGACCGGAGCCGCATCATGAGGGGCTGGCACTCCGGGTCGCCGAAACGGCAGTTGAATTCCAGCACCTTGGGGCCGTCGCCGGTAATCATGATCCCGGCGTAGAGGACGCCGCGATACACGAGGCCGCGACGCTTGAGCCCGGCCGCCAACGGTTTCAGCACCCGCTCCACCACCGCGTCATGCACCCCGGCGTCCACCGCCGGCGCCGGCGAGTACGCCCCCATGCCGCCGGTGTTGGGTCCCTCGTCGCCGTCGAAGACGCGCTTGTGGTCCTGGGAGGTGGCCAGCGGCAGGAAATCATTGCCGTCCATCAGCGCCATGAACGAGGCTTCCTCGCCCGCCAGCAACTCCTCGATGACCACCCGGTCACCCGCCGCGCCGAAGACCCTGCGTCCCATGATGTCGTCCAGGGCCGCTTCCGCCTCGGCCCGGCCCGCGCACAGGATAACGCCCTTGCCCGCGGCCAGGCCGTCGGCCTTGACCACGCACGGCCGGTCTTGGGCCACGTAGCGACGTGCCTCGTCGAGATCGGTGAAAATCTCGCACGCCGCGGTGGGGATGCCGTTCTCTCGCATCAATTCCTTGGCAAAGGCCTTGCTGCCCTCGAGTCGCGCCGCTTCGCGGCCGGGACCGAACACCTTGAGGCCCCGGCTTTCGAACAGGTCGGCGATGCCTGCCACCAGCGGCTGCTCCGGTCCCACCACCGTGAGGTCGATGGCCTCCCGCGCGGCGAAGTCCGCCAGCTTCTCGATGTCACCCGCGCCGATGTCCACCCGCTCCGCCTGCTGCCTCATGCCGTCGTTGCCGGGCGCGCAGTAGAGCTTGTCCACTCGCGGACTCTGGCCGAGCTTCCAGACCAGCGCGTGCTCACGGCCGCCGCTTCCGATGACGAGAATGTTCATGGTTCCGGAATGGGAGGGGTCCCTGTGGGCGCGAGGCTCCTAATGCCGGAAGTGCCGGACCCCCGTAAACACCATGGCCAGGCCGTGTTCGTTGGCGGCGGCGATGACCTCTTCGTCGCGGATGGAGCCGCCGGGTTGGATGACCGCGCGGGCGCCGGCCTTGGCGGCGGCGTCGACGCCGTCCCGGAAGGGGTAGAAAGCGTCCGACGCCACCACCGAGCCGGCGAGGTCGAGGCCGTGGGTCCGGGCGCGGGTGACGGCGAGTTGGGCGGAATCCACCCGGCTCATCTGGCCGGCGCCGACTCCCAGCAACTGGTCACTGGAGGTGAAGACGATGGCATTGGACTTGACGTGGTGGCACACGCGCCAGGCGAAGCCCAAGGCCTGGTATTCGTCGTCGGTGGGCTGGCGTTGGGTGACCACCTTGCATGCGCGGACATCCATGGGCTTGTGGTCCCAGTCCTGCAACAACACCCCGCCATGCACCCGGCGCAGGTCGTGGGCCGTGTCCACCGCCGGGGTCATGTCGATCTCCAGCAGGCGGATGTTGAGCAGACGCTTGGCCGAAGACAGGATCTCGCGGGCTTCGGGGGTAAACGAGGGGGCGATGACGATCTCCAGGAAGATCTGCTTCAGTTCCTCGGCGGTTTCCGCGTCCACCGGCCGGTTGAGGGCGATGACGCCGCCGAAGATGGATACCGGGTCGCCGGCCTTGGCCTTGCGAAAGGCGTCGGCCAGCGAGATCTCGGAGGTGGCCAGGCCGCACGGGTTGGTGTGCTTGATGGCCACGGCCGTGGTCTCGGTGAAGTCCAGCGCGGTACTCAGGGCGGCGTCCGCGTCCAGGATGTTGTTGAACGAAAGCTGCTTGCCCTGGATCTGCGTCGCCCGCGCCACCGACGGGACCGAGCCGTCGCCGTGGGCGTAGAAGGCCGCGCTCTGGTGCGGGTTCTCCCCGTAGCGCAGTTCCTGGAGCCGGGTGAGCTGGAGGTTGAGCTTCTCGCCCCACGGTCCGGCCTTCCGTTCGCCGTCGAGACGGCCCAGGTAGTTGGAAATGGCGCCGTCGTAGCGCGCCGTGTGGTGGAAGGCCCGGCATGCCAGCCGGAAGCGCGTGTCCGCCGAAAGCGCGCCGCCGCCCGCCGCCAGCTCCTCGGCCACCGCGGCGTAGTCCGACGGTTCCACCACCACCGCCACGTGCGGATGGTTCTTGGCCGCGGAGCGGATCATGGCGGGGCCGCCGATGTCGATCTGCTCGATGATCTCCTCGAAGGGCGCCTGCCGCGCCACCGTGGCCTCGAAGGGGTAGAGGTTCACCACCACCATGTCGATGGCGCCGATGCCGAGGTCTTCCATCTGCGCGCGGTGCCCGGGCTTGTCCCGCAGAGCGAGGATGCCGCCGTGGATCTTGGGATGGAGCGTCTTGACCCGGCCGTCCATGATCTCCGGAAACCCGGTGATGTCCGCCACTTCGGTAACGTTCATGCCCTGCTGGCGCAGCAGCGAGGCGGTCCCCCCCGTGGACAGGATCTCGATGCCCAACCCCGCCAGCCTGCCGGCGAAGTCCACGATGCCGTCCTTGTCGGATACGCTGATCAATGCTCTTTGGATCTTTCCCACGAGTGCCCTGTTCCTCCCTGTTGCGGATGTTCCGGATGACGCGAAGCCCTTGCCCAGCGGGTTGCGGAGTCCGCGACGGTCCATGTGTCATAGCGCAACCGCTCGGGTTTGGGCAACGCGTGTCGCGACACGACCGGTTCCAGCCATGGGTGGATCCGATCCCATGCGGATCGAGTCGGACCGAGTTGAAGACCGCGGGTGCGCCCGGCCCTGGTCAATGACAATAGCGACGCGGAATGCGCGGGCTGATGGATGTGAGGATCTCGTAGGAGATGGTATCCGCCCAGGATGCCATCTCTTCTGCCGAGACGGCCTCGTCGCCTTGCCTTCCCAGCAATACCACCTCGTCGCCCGGCTCCACGCCGGCGATGTCGGTCACGTCCGCCATGGTCAGATCCATGGTGACGCGGCCCACCACTGGAGCCCGGCGGCCCCGGATGAGCACCGCGGCCTTGTTGGACAGAGCGCGCTTGTAGCCGTCGGCGTAGCCCACGGGCAGGGTCGCGATGACGCTCCTGCGCCGGGTGACGAAGGTGCCGCCGTAGCTCACGGGCGCGTGCTTCGGCAGCGTCTTGAGTTGCAGCACCCGGGTCTTCCACGTGAGCGCCGGCGCCAGCCGTACGCGTTGCGCCAGCGGCGGATGCGAGTAGAGACCGTAGAGCATGCCGCCGGGGCGAATCATGTCGAAACGGGCGTCAGGCAGACCCATGACGGCGGCGCTGTTGGCCATATGCGCCAGCGCGGGCCGGCGCCCCGCGGCGCGCATGCGTTCCAGGGTCTGCCCGAAGGCGCCGAGTTGCCTGAGGCAGGACGGCGATTCCGGTTCCTCGGCTGTGGAGAAGTGGGACAGGACGCCCTTGAGCCGGACGGCTCGGAGCCTCTCCAGCGCGGGCAGCCATTGGTCGATGTCCGCAGGCAGAAGTCCCAGCCGCCCCATGCCGGTGTCCACCTTGAGGTGGCAGGGGATCTCGATCCCGTGCTTCACGCCGTAGGCGTCAAGATGGCCCAGGAGGTCGAGACCCGGCACTACCGAAGTCAGGGAATGCCGTACCAGCGCGGCGACGTCCTCGGGATGGATGCTTCCCAGGACGACGATGGCGGCGTCGATGCCGGCCTCGCGCAGGCGCACGCCTTCCGCGGCGTCCGCGACCCCGAGATGGCGCACGCCTGCCGCACACAGGACCCGGGCCGTTGCGATGTCGCCGTGCCCGTAGGCATCCGCCTTCACGACGGCAAGTACCGCGACGTCCGGGCCTGCCAGGCGGCGCGCCGTGTCGAGGTTCGCGCGCAGGGCCGATGGGTCCACCACACAGCAGGTCCCCGCGGCTTTGTGGAGGGAAGACACGCGTGCGTGTCAGGAAACCTTGGCGCCGGGCGTGATGCGCTGCTCCGGCGTCAGGATGACGAGCTGATCGTCGGTGGATGCGGCCAGGATCATGCCTTGGCTTTCGACGCCTCTCAGCTTCGCGGGCTTGAGGTTGGCCACCACCACCAGTTGCCGGCCAATCAACGCTTCAGGGCTGTAGTGGCCGCGAATGCCGGCCACGAGTTGGCGCTTCTCCGAACCCAGATCCACCTGGAGCACCAGCAGCCGGTCGGCGTTGGGATGGGGCTCGGCGCCGGTCACCGTGCCCACGCGCAGATCCAGGGCGCGAAAGTCGTCAATGGTGATGGTCGTGTCCATGAGGTTTAGAGGAGAATAACAAACCCTGCGGGGCCAAGCCAATGGCGCCGCTCCAGGCACCGCCCGGACGGCAGGGCGGTTGCGAGAATCACGGCGCGGACGATCCGGCCCAGGCGGCATTCCTTCGCGTCTCGGCGCATCCCCCGCGGTTGACGCCGGGGATGCGGTAGGCTAGTAATGAAAACCATTACCAACAAGGAGGCACCTATGGCAAGCATCAACGGCACCAAGAGCCACGAGAACCTGAAGAACGCCTTTGCGGGCGAGTCGCAGGCCAACCGGCGCTATCTCTACTTTGCGCGTCAGGCCGACATCGAGGGATATCCCGACATGGGCGGACTGTTCCGCGACACGTCCGAGGCGGAGACCGGTCATGCCTTCGGCCATCTCGATTTTCTCAAGGAAGTCGGCGACCCCTGCACCGGCGTTCCCATCGGCACCACCGAGAACAACCTGAAGTCCGCGGTGGAGGGCGAGACCTACGAGTACACCGAGATGTACCCCGGCTTTGCCAAGACCGCCCGGGAAGAGGATCTCGACGAGTTGGCCGAGTGGTTCGAGACCTTGGCCAAGGCCGAGAAGTCCCATGCCGGCCGTTTCAACAAGGGGCTGCAGGCTGTGGCCGGCAAGGACCCCGCAGACGCGGGATGATCCGCGTTCCGTCCGTTGCATCGCCGCTCTCCCCGCCCGCGCCTGCGGGCTGGGAGAGCCGTCGGGGCAACCCGCGGTCGCTCTCTGTTAGCCTTTCCGTGCCCGCGGGCGGGAAGGATTCGCTTGGGTAGCATGGAAAAGGTCACGCTGAACGATATCGTCGGCGGCAACGCCTACGAGCAGAAACGCGACGCTTTCCGGCGCGAAATCATCGATCTCAAGAAGCGCCGCCGGGTGTCGGTGGGCGAGAAGGTCTCGCTGGTTTTCGAGAACCGGGCCACGGTGATCTTCCAGATACAGGAGATGCTGCGGGCGGAGAGCATCCGCGACCTGGACCGGATCCGCGAGGAGATCGACGTCTACAACGCGTTCATTCCCAATGCCGGGGAACTGCGCGCGACGCTGTTTCTGGAGATCGAGGACCAGACCAACCTGCGCGAGGAGCTGTTGAAGTTCCTCGGCATCGACGAACGGGTGTTCCTGTGCATCGGCGCCGACCACTCGATACGCGCCAGTTTCGAGGAAGGCCACAGCAAGGAAGACAAGATCAGCGCGGTGCAGTACATCACCTTCCGTGTCGCGCCCGAGGAGGCGGAGGCAATGCGCGGGTCGGAGGCGCGGATCGTGGTGGACCACGAGAACTACCACGCTGAGACGGTGCTGACCGACGCCGCCAGGGCGGAGTTGCTCAAGGACCTGGACTAGTGTGGTGTCTGGTTAATACGCGTCATAATCTGCGGGTCTTATTCGCCGTCGGCTGCGTGGCTCTTCCTCGCGTGGTACCCGCCACTGCTCGTCATCGCGCCTTGCCGACGACAAAAAATCCTCCGCAGATTATGACGCGAATTAACCAGACACCACACTAGTGTCCCGTGGGATTGCCCATGTCCCCAAGACGCACGCGACAGCTTGAAGCGATCTGGGACGCCGTCAAGGACGAAACCTCCCACCCCACCGCGGATCAACTCTACGAGCGGGTGCGCAGGGACATGCCCGGCATCAGCCTTGGCACGGTGTACCGGAATCTGCACAAGCTGGCCGAGGACGGAAAGCTCCAGATCCTCAACATCGACCGCACCCAGCGCTTCGATCCCATCCTTGACAAGCACCCGCATTTCATTTGCGAAACCTGCGGAAGGGTCTATGATGTAACCCTCGGCCGTAGGGAAGCGGCGCCGGTCCTGTCGCCCGACACGGGCTTCCGGGTCACCTCCCATCAGCTTTCTCTCTACGGCACGTGTGAGACGTGCTCATGATGCCGTGGCGTTGCCGCCGCGGGTGACACGGGAGGGAGCCATGTCAAGGGCTTTTCTTTTGAGTCTCGTGCTGGGTCTGGCGGTGTGCTTGAGCCCGGGGACGGCAGCCGCGATCTGCAATCCCAACCTGGTCCGTTCCCTGGATGCGGGTCCCCGGCTGGCGCGGGTCACGGGCGCTCACGCGCTGGCGTCGACCACGCCGGATATCGGCCTGGGTCAATACCAATTGCGCTGGTTCGGCCATTCGAGCTTCGCCATCCGTTCGGGCACGGGCACCCGGGTGGTGGCCGACCCCAACTTCGACGTGACTCCCGGCATCACGGCCGATGCCGTGACGGTGAGCAACGGCCACTACACCCACAACAACGTGGAGGCGGTGCGCGGCAACCCGCTGGTGCTGCGGGGCATCACGCTGGACCAGCGCTGGCAGCCGGTGCGGCGCAAGGTCAAGGACATCGTGGTGGTGAACCTGCCCAGCGCCCGCAGTTACGACTACACCCGCATCGCCAACTCGATCTTCGTCTTCGAGATGGGCAGCCTTTGCCTTGCCCACCTGGGCAACATCGGACATCTGCTCACCGAGAAGCAGCAGCAGCTCCTGCGCCGGGTGGACGTCATGATGGTCCCCATCGATGCGCGCAACAACCTGGGCTTCGGCGATCTCGTCAAGGTCATCGAGCAGGTGAAACCGCCCATCGTGCTGCCCATGCACTACGACGATCCGAGCCAGGCGGAATATTTCGCGTCCCACCTCGACGGCCGCTATCCGGTTCGGCGGCACACTGATTCCCGGCTCGTGCTCACGCGCCGGATGCTGCCCAAGAGCACCGAATACTTCATTCTGCCGCACCCCAACCCCTATGCCATCGGGCGTCGCGGGTGGGGCGGCTGGGATGACGACCGGTAGGGGACGACACCCGGCCACGAGCGCCTGAACGAGTTGGCTGCGCGGGAGATCGCCCGCCTCATGCGGAGCAGGCCGGCCATGGGCGCGAAGCCGGCGCATGCCGGCGGTGTGCGGCCGGCCTGCCAGGATGGATCGCCATGGCTGAACCCGCTTCGAAGGCTGCCGGGCTTCCGCCCGGGCCGGGCGGGCTCGGCGTGGGGAACCTGATCGTACGCCTGCGCAATCCACTGGGCTTCTACGAGCGGTTGCACGAAGAGTACGGGGACATCGCGTGTTTCCGGCTCCTGTCCCGGAGAATCTGCGTCGTCTACAGCCCCGACATCATCGAGGAGGTGCTGATCTCGAAGCAGGCTTCCTTCGAGAAGGGGCCCATGTTCAAGAAGTCCCGCGTCCTTGCCAATCCCACCTCCATCACGGCGGACGGCGCACAGCACCGGCGCATTCGAAAGCTGATCCAGCCGGCCTTCATGCGCAAGGCCATGAGCGGCTACGCCGCGGTCATGGTCGAAGAGGCGCTCCGCGCCCGTGGCGCCTGGCGCGACGGAGACACCATCGACATCGACGGCCACATGCACCGGATGGCCCTGAACATCATCACCCGGACCTTCTTCGGACCCGGGTTGGCCGTGGATACGAAGCTGGTCAAGGACATCGTGACAGCCATGGGCTGGAGCATGGTGCTGACTCTTCTCCCGTTGGGCGATCTCGTGGCGCGCCTGCCGCTGGCCAGGAACCGGCAGCGCGACCACGCCGTCGAGGCCATGGACCGGGTGATCCACGCGGTGATTCGAGACGCCCATGCCCACGAGCAGGAGCGCACCGAGCTGATCTGGTGGCTGGTCCACGCCGAGGACGAAGACGGCGTCCACCGCGCCCTCAGCGACGGGGAGGTGCGGGACGAGTCGCTTGCCATGATCCTGGCGGGCCATGAAACGTCGGCCAACGCCCTGACGTGGTGCTTCTACTATCTCAGCCGCAATCCGCGGGTGCGCGAGCGGCTGGAGGCGGAGGTGGATCAGGTGCTGGGTGGGGAGCCGCCGGCCATGGACGATTGCGACCGGCTGCCCTACACGCGCGCGGTCTTCGATGAGGTCCTCCGGGTGGCTCCGCCCACCTATATCGTCGGGCGTACGGCCATCGAGGACACGGTCCTGGGCGGCTACCGGATTCCCCGGGGAACCGTCGTGCAGCCGTGCTGGCGCATCCCCCAGCGAGAAGAGAAGTATTTCCCCGAGGCCGCGGCGTTCCGGCCGGATCGTTGGCTGGCAAACCGCCAGGCGCAACATCCCCCGCACGCCTACGTTCCCTTCGGCAGCGGCCTGCGCACCTGCATCGGCGCAGCGTTCGCAAGGATGGAGTCGGTCATTGCGCTGGCGGCCATCACCCAGCGCTGGCGCGTGGAAGTGATCTCGGAACAGCACCCCGAAGTGATCACCATGGGAATCTACCGCTGCCGCAACGGACTGCCGTGCACCGTCCACGAGCGCCGCCGGCCCGCGCCGCAGGACGCCGCCATGGAGCGTGAGCTTATTCTACGGCGCAAACCGCGCCCAGCGCATCCAACATCCACGCGGTTTCACACTGGATAACCGAGGCACTCAAGCCCCGGGCGGCACGTCTCGTTGAGCGCCGCCTGTTCGGCGGGGTTCAGCTGCGCGAACCGGGATGGCGTTGGCCGCGGGATGCCGGACACCTCCCGCAGCCATGACTCGTCTTCGAGAGACGGATCGATGAACCGGATCAGCCGGCGGTTCTCCTGGTCGGGGTTGGCCTGCATGTCCTCGAACCTCAGGTGCAGAACCTTTTCCGGGGGCAACCGATCGAGCATGCGCTCGCCCCGCTCCACCATGGCGCTCCAGAACCTGCCGAAATACGGAAGCGACAGTTGCTCATACGGAAGCCTCCTGGGGTCCAGCAACCAACGCGCCAACGGTTCCAACCGGAAGCTCAGCCTCTCCCACAGACCGCCCCGCGCCAGGGAGTTGATGGCGTCGAACCCGTAGGAGCGCATGGCCAGCATGTGGGCGGCGACCAGGCGAAAGAGGTAGTGGCGGCTCATGGACAGGGCGGTTTCGCGCCCGTCGCGGTAGACGTGGATCATCCGCGCCTCGGGAAACTCCCGCAAGAGCCGCGCGGCGTACAGGAGCGACGCGCCCGAGCGTTCCACCCACGTGGAGCAGCCGAACCGCCGGCACAGCCAATGGAAAAGAGAGCGCATATGTTCCCGCGGCGGCTGCCGCGGCTGTGCCCGCACCACCGGCCCGAGTTCGTCGAACAACTCCTCGTATTGGCCGGTCAGGTGCGGCAGGGTGGCGCAGAGAATCGGCGGCACGTCGTGCTCGGAATAACGCGCTCCGGGGTCGTCAAGCGGGTACAGCAGCTCGTCGTAGCGTCCCCGCAACATGAGCCGCGTCCGGTGCTTCTGCACGCTGAAGCGGTCCCACATCCACTCCCCGTCGGGACGGTGCCGGGCGAAGGAGCGCACGCCAATGTAGCTGATGAACTCCGACAGGCTCAGCACCCGCGGGTGCCGGTTCAGCAGATCCGACACCATGGTGGAGCCGCACCGGCCCGTGCCCAAGACGAAGACGGGCGGAATGGTGACCGCGGACGGGCCGTTCACCACGGTGTCGTATGCTCCGTTTTCAGGTGATCCGGTATGCGGTAGCTCAGGTCGTCGAGCATCGATGCCTCCAGCAGGAAGGCGAGGTTGTTGCCGCGCCACTTGTCGGCCACCCGCGGCGCCAGCGTGTGCGAGAGTCCGTGGGCGCGTCGCTGCAAGCGCATCCAGGGGAGCAGCCCGGCAGTGGTTTGGCTTGGGAACGCGAGCTTGTCGGCAAGCTCGTGGCCCAGGAGCGCGCGCGAGACCCGGTAGGCATGTTCCACCATCGTCCGTGCGTCGTCCGCAGCGGTCTTGCCGGCGATGATGGGCAGGGCCTGAATCAGCGCACTGGCGATGACGCGGGACTCCTCGCCCGGCGGCGGCTCGCACAGGTGCGCGATGCGGGACAGCTCGTTGGTCTTGGGCTCGTCGCCCTCGAACAGAAGCTCCGGCGGCGTGCCGATGAGCCATGAAGCGTAGCGCCAGATCTGCATGAAGCCGTTGCGGACTTCGTCGTCCATCACGGCCCCGAGGCTTCGGGCGTGCTGCAGCATGGTGGCTGAGAAGTTGGCCGACGCCAGCGCCATGTGCGCCTGGCTCAAGGGCACGCCGAAGACCGATTCGTCCCAGTTGCCCTCGACGCGGATCAGCCGCCGGAGCTGCGCGTGCACCAGCCGGATGCGGACCGAAAGCTTCCAGCCGTCGCCGTGCCGCTCCATGGCCCCCGGTAGCATGATCTCGATGAAATGCCGGGTGTTCTGCCGGATGCGGCGCGGGCCGGAACCGCTCATCACCCGGCCGCTGGCGTGGAACGCCTTGGCGATGAGGGTGGAGGCGTTTTGCAGTGTGGAGACGAAGAACGCCGGTATGAAGAGATCGGAGTAGCGGTGAAAGGCGGTGCAGCCGGGAACCACCACCGCCGGGTCGAACCATTCCGGCACGGGCTCGATGTCGTCAAAGAACTCGCGCAACCGCGCCGGCGCGCGATCGAGGATCTCTTCGTCGCGATCCATGCCGGCCTTGATGAACTCGTGCAATTGTCCATGGTCGCAGGAAGCCAGCGATTCGATGACGGCGTCGGCGGCCGGATCGGTCTGGGTGGTGTAGGCGATGTAGCGGGCAGCCAGTTCGGGATTGAGCTTCCGCGCTCGTTCGTAGCCCGCCTCATACACGGGGGGAATCGTCATGCTCATGGCTGTTCGTCTTTGTTCAATGCGACTCCGGGCCTTCCCTGGATTGGAGGTAGCGCATGACCTCATCGGCGGCCTCGTCGATGCTCCGTTCGGCGGTGCGCAGCACCAGCTCCGGGTTCTCCGGCGGCTCGTAGGCGCTGTCGACGCCGGTGAAGTTCCGAATCTCGCCGGCGCGGGCCTTGCGGTAGAGGCCCTTGGGGTCGCGCTGTTCGCACACCTCCATGGGGCAGTCGACGAAAATCTCGATGAACTCCGCCTCCTCCATCATCTCCCGCGCCATGCGGCGCTCGGCGCGGAAGGGCGAAATGACCGAGACCAGGACGATAAGCCCGGCGTCCACGAACAGCCGCGCGACCTCGGCGATGCGGCGCACGTTCTCCACCCGGTCGGCGGCGGCGAAGCCCAGGTCCCGGGTGAGGCCGTGGCGCAGGTTGTCGCCGTCGAGGGTGTAGCTGTGGCGGCCGAGAGCGTGGAGGCGCCGCTCCACGGCGTTGGCGGTGACCGACTTGCCGGCGCCGGACAGGCCGGTGAGCCACAGCACGCAGGCCTTCTGGTTCTTCTGCGCCGCCCGCGCCGGCTTGTCGATGGCGAGCGGGTGGAGCGTCAGGTTGGAACCGCGCCACAGGCCGAAATCGATCATGCCCGCGCCCACCGTGTCATGGGTGTAACGGTCGATGAGGATGAAGCCGCCGGTCTCCCGTATCTCTCGATAGGGGTCGAAGGCGATCTGCCGGTCGAGGCCGATGTTGCAGCAGGCGATGTCGTTGAGTTCGAGCGTTCTGGCGGCGCTGTGCTCCAGGTTGTTGACGTTGAGCTTGTACTTGATGGCGGTGATCTGCGCCCCGGTCAGGCGCGCGCCGATCTTCAGCAGGTAGGGGCGTTCGGGCAGCAGCGGGTTCTCGTGCATCCACACGATGTGACAGGCGAACTGATCGCTCAGGCTCGGCGGCTCCGCGGCGGAGGCGAGGATGTCGCCGCGGCTCACGTCGATTTCGTCGGCGAGGGTGAGGGTCACGGCCTGGCCGGCCCCGGCCTGATGGAGGTCGCCGGCGGGTCCGACGATGCGCTGCACCGTGGAGGTCCTGTTCGAGGGACACGCCCGCACGGGGTCGCCCGGATGCACGAGGCCGGAGACGATGGTACCAGCGAACCCGCGGAACCCGGCGTGGGGCCGGTTCACCCACTGCACCGGCATGCGGAAGGGCGCCGCCCCCCCAGCGGAAACGTCGGCCTCCTCCAGCGCCCGGAGCAGCGTCGGCCCGTCGTACCAGTCCATGGCGGCGGATGGCCGGGTGACGTTGTCGCCGGTGAGGGCCGACAGCGGAATGCAGGTGATGCCGGTGAGGTCGAGACGCTGGGCGAAATCGCCGTACGCCTCGACGATGTCGTTGAAGACGTCCCGGCGCCAGTCCACCAGGTCCATCTTGTTGATGGCCACGATCACGTGCCGTATCCCCAGCAGCGCGAGGATGGTGGTGTGCCGGCAGGTCTGGGGCAGGACCCCCTTGCGGGCGTCGACCAGCACCACCGCCAGGTCGGCGTTGGAGGCGCCAGTGGCCATGTTGCGGGTGTACTGCTCGTGCCCGGGTGTGTCGGAGACGATGAAGGCGCGCCGGTCGGTGGAGAACATGCGGTAGGCGACGTCGATGGTGATGCCCTGTTCCCTTTCGGCCTGAAGGCCGTCCACCAGGAGCGCCATATCGAGGTTGTCGCCTTGGGTGCCGTGCCGCCTGCTGTCGGCTTCCAGGCGGGCGAGCTGGTCCTGGAAGACCAGGCGGGATTCGTAGAGGAGCCGGCCGATGAGCGTGGACTTGCCGTCGTCCACGCTGCCGCAGGTGATGAAGCGCAGGGTGTCCCGGTCTGCGCCGGCATGGGCGTAGGCCCGGTACGCTTTCTCGTCCTGTCCCGGTGCGGCGTCCATCAGAAGTAGCCTTCCTGCTTCTTGCGCTCCATGGAGCCTTGGCCGTCGTGGTCGATGACGCGTCCCTGGCGCTCGGAATGGGTGGCCGCGAGCATCTCCTGGATGATGGCCGGCACGCTGTCGGCATCGGATTCGATGGCGCCGGACAGCGGGTAGCATCCCAGGGTGCGGAAACGCACCCGCCGGATCTCCGGCTTTTCGCCGGGCTCGAGCATCATGCGCTGGTCCGCCGCCATGATGAGCGTCCCCGAGCGGCGCACCATCGGCCGCGGGGCCGCAAAATAAAGCGGCACCACGGGGATATTCTCCTGCTCGATGTAGCGCCACACGTCCAGCTCGGTCCAGTTGGAGAGCGGAAACACGCGCATGGACTCGCCGGGCCGCAGGTGCGTGTTGTACAGCCGCCACAATTCGGGCCGCTGGTTTCTGGGGTCCCACCGATGGGACTGCGAACGCAGCGAGAACACCCGTTCCTTGGCGCGGGACATCTCTTCGTCCCGCCGCGCCCCGGCCAGCGCCGCGTCGAAGCCATGCTGGTCCAGCGCCTGCTTGAGCGCCTGGGTCTTCATGACGTCGGTGTGGACCGCCGACCCGTGGGTGAAGGGATTGATGCCCCGCGCCACACCTTCCTGGTTGATGTGGACGATGAGCTCCATGCCGGTTTCGCGCGCGGTGCGTTCGCGGAAGGCGTACATTTCCGGAAATTTCCACGTCGTGTCCACGTGCAGCAACGGGAAGGGCGGCGGCGCCGGACGAAAGGCCTTCTGCGCCAGCCGCACGAGTACGGAACTGTCCTTGCCGATGGAATAGAGCATCACCGGCTTCGAGAACGCGGCAACCGCCTCGCGCATGATGTGAATCGCTTCGGCCTCGAGGGCGTCCAGGTGGCCGGGACCTCCACGCGTCGTCATGCAGCCGACTTTATCGTTCCGTGGATCGGGTGTCCAGCGTAGACCCGGACTGTCCGGGCTGCCGATTCGTACGGAAGTCGGAGGTTCGGACGGCGTCCTCCCGCGAAATCGGGAATCTTCCATGTCGGCTTTCAGCCGATGCAGCCGGGAATGAAAGTGGGTCTCACAGGGCGCCGTCCTTCATGAGTTCCTCTCCCCTGCTTGCATCGGTTGTCGCCAAACGGCCTGCATTTCGGCCCGGAGCTAACCGGCCGCCATCACCCGGGTGGCCGCCTCCTCGCACGCGGTGCCCGCGAAGAAATCCGGGTTCACGCCGGCATAGAAGCGCACCGCGTTGGTGAAGCTGAAATCCCGGAAGTCCTCGTCGGTGATGTGGCCCCGGTCCACCAGCTCGTGGGCCTCGGCCACCACCCCGGTCATGTCGGTGACGTCCCAGTGGCCGATGTCGGAGCTCATCATGGCGCCGAGCCGGGCCCCGAAGGGATTGAGCTTGTCGTTGAAAGCCCACGCGATCATGCGGTCGTCGGCCTCGCAGCCGAAATAGAAGCGCGGCACGAAGCGGTCGCGGATGTCCTCGGCCTTGTCGATGCCGCAGCGGGACCAGTCGTCGAGGTTCTCGGGACGGCGTTGCTTGCGGCCGAGTGAAGCGCGGATCTCCTCCAGCTTGTCGCCGCCGTCGATGCCACCGTACTCCGCCACCAGCTTCATCATGTGGTCGAGGTCGGTACTCTCCGGGTCCAGCTCGGCGATGGCCTCGCGGTTGCGCTTCTCCCAGTGCTCCAGGATGTCGCTGTAGAGGCTGCAGGCCCAGGCTACGCCGCACTCGAGAAATGCAAAGTTAAGACTCGGGAAACGATACGTAACCCCGCCAAAAAACAAAGCCTTGCACATGGCCTCGCCAGCCGCGGCGAAGTGGCCGATGTGGTTGTACATGTAGTTGGACACAGAGCGGCGGCTGCCCCAGCCCTGGCCGCTGGCGTGCGAGGTGGGGGCCACCCCAAGCTCCAGGCACCGCTGCCAGAACGGATCGTAGTCGTGGTCGCTGTCCAGGGCCAGCGTATCGATGTAGCGGGCATAAGGCGCCAGGTCCGGCCGTTCTTCCGAGACGCGCGGGACGGCACGATCCACGTGGGAGATGACGATGGTCTTGAGCCCCAGTTCCCTGACGGCGTACTCGGTGTCCTCCATGGCCTCTTCCGGCGTGTGGGTCGGTATCACCGCGGCCGGGGTCATCCGGTCGCTGCACTCGCCGTAGAATTCCGCGTGGAACTTGTTGAGCGCCCGGCAGGATACCCGCCGGAGCTCCTCGTCCTCGAACCGAGGCGGCCCCGCCAGACCCTCGGTGGGATACAGCACGGCGAAGTCGATGCCGAGCCGGTCCATTCGCTCGTGCAGCAGCCGCGGCAACGACGCCGTGGCCCGGTCCAGCGTGTTGCGGGCCGGACGCGCCCACCAGGGCGGGCAATGGGCCCGCACGCTGCGCCGTTCCGCCTCGGTCATGGAGGACCAACGGCTGTTGGAACGGGCGCGCATGGCCTCGCTGTAGCGCCGGGGCATGTCGGAGCCGCCCAGTTCCTTCAGGTAATCGAGATAGAGCGGGGTCAGCTCGACGGTGTGACCGTCCGTGTCGACCACCGGATGGTCGAGCCTGGCGCGAACCGCCGCGGATTCCGTGGTCCCTCCTGAACCCATCATTTCCTCCCCTTCCGGCGCACACTGGCCGAACGAAGCTCCGATGAGCCCGCTGCCCGTGATCAGAGTCGCCATGCCGGAAAATCTAGCACGGACGGCACGGGGTTGGGAGAGGGGCAAGTGGCGCCGTTATTGCTCACTTGCAGAGGTTCGAGGAAACCCGGACACTTGTAAGACGGCATCCATGGCAAGGCTGCGAAACAGCCGCGGTTGCCAAAAGAAGTATGGCGGAGGTGAAACAATCACGGATGGGATCCTCTTCTTCGCGAAGATTGTAGCCAATGACCCTTGGCGCAAGGAGTGGGGACTCGTGCTTTCTGTCGTAGTCGCTGTGGTCCTCGGACTGCTGACCGCCTACTTCCTCAATTGGGACACGCTGCATCGCCTTCTTCGTCGGCTTGGTGTAACCAGAGAAACCTCCTACGCGTCAGAGTGGTACTCCGCCTTCTCGCGCCATAGCGACTGCTATGTTACCCGACACCTTAAAGGAGAGCGTCGCCTTTCGGCTGGCCTGAAGAATGGCCAAGTCGTCCCGACGAAGGCCACTTCCGAATCGCGGAAGCTGAATGGCTGGTTGATGGCGAAAATGGAATACCTGCGACGGGGGTTTCAACAATTTTGATCCCCGTCGACCAAGTCGAAATGGTCGAGTTTTTGAGCGAGACCCACGAAGAACCGGAGGAGTGAATCATGGCTAAGGAACCAAACCCTCCGCCGTCAAGGCGTGTGACGAACGTACGAGACGGAGTCTCTCCCAAACCCACGGCCAGCAGGAAACCGCCTCTTCCCCCGCCACCTCCACCAAAAAAGAAGGACTAGCATGGTGGTGAAGAACACGTCCTTCCCCGAATCCTCCTTGAGACGGCGGGTGATGTCGTTCTGCATCGCCGTGAAATTTCTTCCTCCTCCCCGGTGAATCCTTCCCTTCTTTCGGCCGTGCGCTATCAACACCGGCTTTTGCATGTAGACGCAGAAACTCGCCAGATGGGGCTTCAAGACGGTATCTGCGAACGTCTGTTTCTGATGGAAGCGGAGTTGCTCGTCAGCAAAGATCAGAGAGTCTCCAGCGGCGTGAAACAATCTGATGCGGTAGGTGTCCGTCCCGTTCTCAACCTCGAACTCCATTTCCGCTTCCAGTTGAGGCGTCATTCTCGGGCCGAAGTGGAGATTGGCTGTGGCGTGTCCGGTGGTTCCGATATGTTGCTGAAGCCGTCCGGCCGTCAGTTCGTTCAGCAACTTGAAGAAGGCGATGAGATTGCTCTTCCCTGCTCCATTGGCGCCGATCAAGACATTGAGAGGTCGGAGTTCCAGCGTCGCCTCTTTGATGGATCGAAAACCCTTGATCTGAATTCTCTTCAGGCTCGGCATGGTGCATTCTCCTCACCTGCCGGGGAGTTCCCGTAACGATCTATCAAGCACCTGCATCGTCACCCCAACTTTACCATACTCCCGCATGAAGACCATGAAGTCGGGACGTTATGGGACCGAAGGACCCTTGGCCGGAGGCCTGTCCCGGTTGTACAATGAGATTGGCGAAGGGGATTCCGCCACGGGTTCTTGTGACCGTATGCAGACTTCTTTATCGTGAATCTGGTGAATCCCGGTCCGATTCTTCCTGACGGCAGGATGCTTTCCCTGCCGATCCCGGACAAAAGCTCCCGCATCGCCTACCGCGGAGAGAGGCACCAGGCCGTCAACGTCGGGCAAGTCGCGGCCGACCTCAGTATGCGGAGGTCCCGTTCATCACCGCCCACGGCCCGCCGAACGGATCCAGGCAACCAATCCGGCCGGGTGAGAGTTTGCGGCCGTCGCGCTCTTGCAAAGAGGGCCTTCCAACGCCTATGTTGCAGTTCCTGTCGGTAATACTTTCCATTTGAGGTATCCTTTGGGGTATATTTGCGTGAATGGCCATTCGAACGGATGGCCGAGCATACGAGCCAATCAATCTTGGGAGGTGAGTCATGAGCAAGGTGCAGCCAGAAACCGGCAACGAGACTGAACGCGCTCCGGGCATGATGTCTCTCCAGGGGGACGATGAACGTCTGGACCATGCGGCGCCGATCTTTCCCTCCGAGCGCTACAAGGCCCTGTCCGCCAAGCATCTCGACGAGATCCCGCAACTGGAGCGACTGCCCGCCGACGACCGGTTCGCCATGAAGGTGGTGGCCAACGTGCTGCCCTTCCGTTCCAACCGGTACGTGATCGACAACCTCATCGATTGGGACCGCGTGCCCGATGATCCCGTCTTCCAGATGACCTTTCCGCAGCAGGACATGCTTGAGGCAGTGGACTTCTCGCGCATGGCCGACCTCATGCGGCGCGATGCTGCCGCGGGCGCCATCAAGGAGGGCGCCCACGAGATCCGCGAAAAGCTCAACCCGCACCCCGCCGGGCAGCGGGAGTTGAACATTCCCCAGGTCGGCAACGAGACCATTCACGGTTTGCAGCACAAGTACCGCGAGACCGTGCTGTTCTTCCCCAGCCAGGGGCAGACGTGCCATGCCTACTGCACCTTCTGTTTCCGATGGGCGCAGTTCGTGGGCGACAACAACCTCAAGATCGTCGCCAAGGAAGCGGACGGCCTGCACGATTATCTGGCCGCGCATCCCGACGTGAGCGATCTCCTGGTGACCGGCGGCGATCCCATGATCATGAAGACCGCGGTATTCGCCCACTACCTGGAGGCGTTCGTGGAGGACCCCCGGCTCGCCCACATCCAGGACATCCGCATCGGTACCAAGTCCCTGACCTTCTGGCCCCACCGGTTCGTCGGCGACGACGACGCCGACGACATGCTGCGCCTGTTGGAGAAGATCGTGAAGGCGGGCAAGCACGTCGCCATCATGGCCCACTTCAACCACTGGCAGGAGCTTGAGACCCCCGTGGTGCGGGAGGCCATCCGCCGCCTGCGCGACGCCGGCGCGGTGATCCGCTGCCAGGCGCCGCTGCTCGCCCACATCAACGACTCCTCGGACGTGTGGGTGCGCATGTGGGAGGAGGAAGTGCGGCTGGGGATGATCCCCTACTACATGTTCGTGGAGCGTGACACGGGCGCGCGCAACTACTTCGAGGTGCCGCTGGAGCGCTGCGTCGACATCTTCCGGAACGCCTACAAGCACGTCTCCGGCCTGGCCCGCACCGTACGCGGCCCGAGCATGAGCGCCACCCCGGGCAAGGTCGAGGTCCAGGACGTGCAGGAGATCGCCGGCGAGAAGGTATTCATTCTGCGCTTCCTCCAGGGACGCAGCCCCGACTGGGTGGGCCGCCCTTTCTTCGCCGCCTACGATCCCGAGGCCACTTGGTACGACGAGTTGCGCCCCGCGTTCGGCCAGGAGAAGTTCTTCTACACCGACGACTTCAACGCCATGGTCCAGGGCAGGTGGCCCACCACCAGGCACTAGACCCTGACGGGACGCGACCAGCAAAAAGGGGGCGGTGTGTATGCACCGCCCCCTTTTTTTATTCATTTCGTGCTGTTCCTGGCGGCCGTTCATCCTGCCGCTCCAGGGGAAGCATCCTTGTCAAGAGCTTGCGTGACAGATCCCCTGACGGAGGCCTCCTGCTTCGATCACGCCCCGGTGACTGGCTGAACGCGGCTCAGGACGTTGCCGAGGGGGCCGGTCTCGGTGGGGGCGCCGTTGAGCCAGGCGATGAACTGGCGCGAGTGTACGGGGACCCGGGGGCCGGGGGTGAGGATGCCGGCGAGGTTCAGGGGGTCGGCGCAGGACACGATGACCGCGTCGTGGTCGGGGGGGAGGCGGCGCACGGTGCGCATGGACTCGACGGCGTCGGGGAGGGCGTATTGCTCGCCCACGAAGCCGTTGACGAAACGGCCGCCGCGGATCTCGCCGCGGGCCTCCATGCGGCGGTAGGCCTGGAGCAGCAGGCGCCAGGGCGGACAGCGGGTCTCCCGCGCCAGGAGTTCCCGGAAGACGACGCCGTAGCGTTGCAGGAGCTGGCGCGCCAGGGCGTCGGTGGCGCTCTCGGGAGCGCCGGAGCCTTCCGGTGGGCTGGGGCCTCCCTTGCGCCACAGCGACCAGCGGCCCACGGGCATGGCTGCGCCCTTCCGGCTGCCGCGCCGGGATTCCCTGCGTTTGAGTTCCGGGGTGAGCAGCAGGCGCAGGCCGGCGATGCCGTCCCCGGTGACCTGTCCGCGGGTGACCATCTCCCACAGAGCGCGTTCGGTGCGTACCGTGAGGTGGCCGGTACCCCGGGCGATGTCCGCGAGAAAGGAAGCGCCGTGGGTTTCCAGGTACGCGGCCACTTCCCGGGCCGCGGCGGACAGTCCCTTAAGGCCGCGCCAGTCCAGGGCATCGGGGTCGAGGAAATGCGGCAGGTCTTCACGGATGACGAAGGCCAAGGGCGCGGACCGGGTGGGGGTGGTCCGGCGAGCCTTCCCCTGGGCCGGCTTGAAGGCCAGGGGTGTGGCGTCCCATAGCCGCGCCACGCCGGGATCGTCTTCCGCGCCGCCGGTGTCGCGCCGCAGCCGTCCCCAGGTGACCACACCCGCGAGGCACAGGTGTTCCAGTTCAGCGGGGTCGTAGGCGGCGATGCGGGCTGGCAGGACGTGCTGCTCCCATGCGGGTGCGGGTAGCTCCAGGCCCTGAAGTTGCCGGATGACCTGATGGACGCCGTCCCGGCCGTGGAGTTGCGAGCCGGGTTGCACGTGCTGCCAGCGCAGCAGGAAGCGGACGAAATCGGCGGCCGAGACGGGTTGGATCTCGCGGCGCAACCGGCCCAAAGTGAGGCGGTGGATGCGCGCCAGGAGCCGCCGCTCACACCACTCCACCGGCGCGTCGGCCGGCGCGTCGGGCGTGAAGCGGCCTTGCAGCACCGCGCCGGAGACCTCCAGGGCGGTGAGGGCGCGTTCCACCGATTCCACGGGAAGGCCGGTGCGGGCGGCCAACCCCGCGGCGGTGATGGGGCCGCTGATCTCCATCCAGCCCTGCACGGTGCGGCGCAGGGCGTCGTCATGGGACGGTACGGCTGAGGAGTCTTCCACCGCCGGGGTCATGCGGAGGTGTCCCAGCACGGCTTGGGCCTCCGTCAGGCGCTCGGCGGCCACGTAGAATGAGCCTCCGTGACCCCGTTCGTGTTTGGTGGCTACGTGGAACGTATCGCCGTCGTCACCAGCGGGCTCGGCCAGCGTGACCCGCCGCGCTGCCATGAGTTCCTTCGCGTACCGTTGCCACGGCTCGGCCTCCCGCACCGGCAGCAGGATCACGGTGAGCAGCAGGTCGTGCAGTTCGTCGGGGTCGCGGATGTCGGGCCAGGCTTGGGCCTTCACCTCGGCCAAGGCCTCGGGGCTAAGGGCGCCGATGCCCTGGGCCAGGTCCGGGTCGGTGCGGCGCAGCGCCACGGCGCGGGCGCGCCGTTCCTCCAGTGGGGCGTCGTCGAGGAACGCGTAGGGGTTGGCGTTGAGGATTTCGTGGGCCATGGGCGAAGGCGCCGGGGTCTCCACGGCCACGGTGGCGATGTCGCCGCGTCCCAGCCGTTCCAGCGTCTCCTTGAAGCCATCCACGTCCATGGCCTCGCGCAGGCAGTTCTCCATGGTCTCGCGGGTCAGGGGGTGATCCGGCAAGTCCACCGGGCCGGAGCGGTTGTCCTGGCACATGACCTGGTCCGGGAAGACCGCGCCCAGCAGGTCTTCGGCGCGCATGCGTTGGATCTGCATGGGCACCTTCTTGCCGCGGCTGAAGCGCTCCACCGCCAGCGCGCGGCTCGCGTTCCAGCGCCAGCGGTTGGTGAACATGGGCGCGGCCAGGGATGCCTGGGTGAGGTCCCGTTCCACGGTCGCCGGGTTGAGGTAGCTGAAGACGGTGTCCAGCGGGAAGGAGTGGCGGTCGGTGAGTGAGATGACGATGCCGTCGTCGGTGGCCGCGGCCTGAAGTTCGAAGTCGAAGTTGACGCAGAAGCGCTTGCGCAGGGCCAGACCCCAGGCGCGGTTGATGCGTCCGCCGAAGGGCGTGTGCAGCACGAGTTGCATGCCGCCGGACTCGTCGAAGAAGCGCTCGGCGACGACGCGGTCCACCGTGGGCACGCAGCCGAGCATGGCTCGGGTCTCGTTGACGTAGGCCACGATCTGCTCCGCGCCGGCCGGTCCGACCCCGGTTTCGCGCTGGAGCCACGATTCGGGGGTGTCCGCGCCCGCCCCCCGGGCCACGGTCTCGCGCACGTCGGACACCGCGCGGGACAGTTCCAGGGTGCGCCCCGGCGCCTCCCCCATCCAGAACGGTATGGTGGGCGGCGCGCCGTGGGCGTCCTCCACCCACACCTTGCCGGAAGCTACCCGCTGGATGCGCCACGAGGTGTTGCCCAACAGGAAGATGTCGCCGGTGAGGCTTTCGATGGCGAAGTCCTCGTGGACCTTGCCCACGAAGGTTTCGGTGTGCGCCTCCACCACGTCGTAGTCCGCGGTGTCGGGGATTGCGCCGCCGTTGGTGATGGAGACGAGGCGCGCGCCCCGGCGCGCCCGCAGCATGCCGTTCACCCGGTCGCGGTGGAGGTGGGCGCCGCGCCGGCCGCGGGACGGCGCCACGCCTTCGCACAGCATGGTCAGGACGTGCTCGAAGTCGCGGCGCGGGAGGTCCTGGAACGGGTAGGCGGCGCGCACCATTTCCCAGAGCGCCTCCTCGGCAATGCCCGCCAGCGGCATGGCCTCGGGCAGGAGCGGCAGGGTCTCGCCCGATTTCGGCGCGGGGGTCATGCTTGCCACGGTGGCCACCATCTGCTGGGCGAGCACGTCCAGCGGCTGGCGCACCACCGCGATGCGGTCCAGTTCGCCCCGGCGCACCGCGTACACCGCGGCGGCGCATTGCAGCAGATCGTCGCGGGTGAGCGGATACAGGATGCCCTTGGGCACGGCTCCCAGCCAGTGGCCCGAGCGCCCCACGCGCTGGAGCAGGGTGGCGATGGAGCGGGGAGCGCCGACGTGGCACACGAGTTCCACGTGGCCAATGTCGATGCCCAGTTCCAGCGATGCGGTGGCTACCACCACCGGCGCCTCCGCGGCCTTGAGTTTCTGTTCGGCTTCCAGCCGGGTCTTGCGCGACAGGCTGCCGTGGTGCGCCAGCACCTTGCCTTCGCCCAGGCGATCGGTGAGTTGGTGCGCCACCCGTTCCACCAGCCGGCGGGTGTGCACGAATACCAGGGTGGTGCGATGGCTCTGGATCTGCGCCACGATGCGGTCGTACACTTCGGCCCACAGCCCGTGGGATGTGATGGGCCCCAGCTCCTGGTCCGGCGTCTCGATGGACAGGTCCAGCTCGCGCTTGTGGCCCACGTTCACGATGGCGCACTCCGGGGCGCCGTCGTGGCGCAACCTGCGCGCCCCCACGAGCAGGCGGGCGATGTCGTCCATGGGCTTCTGCGTGGCGCTCAGCCCGATGCGCTGCAACCGGTCCCCGGCCAGGGCGTCGAGCCGTTCCAGCGACAGCGCCAGGTGGGCGCCGCGCTTGTCGCCGGCCACCGCGTGGATCTCGTCTACGATGACCGTGCGGGCGCGCTTCAGCATCTGCCGGCTGCGCTCCGCGGTGAGCAGGATGTAGAGCGACTCCGGCGTGGTGATGAGGATGTGCGGCGGGTGCGAGATCATGCGCTGCCGCTCCGTGGCCGGGGTGTCACCCGAGCGCACCGCGGTGCGGATGTCCTGCAGCGCCAGCCCCCGGAGCCTTCCCGACCGGGTGATTTCCTCCAGCGGCTCCTGCAGGTTTTTCTGGATGTCGTTGCCCAGCGCCTTGAGGGGCGAGACGTAGACCACGTGGGTGTGGTCCCGGGACGGCTCGGCGGGAGCGATGAGCTGGTTGATGGACCAGAGAAACGCCGCCAGGGTCTTGCCCGACCCGGTGGGCGCGGCGATGAGCGTGTCCCGCCCCTGGGCGATCTCCTTCCAGCCCGCCGCCTGCGGCGGCGTCGGCCTGCCAAAGCGGTCCCGGAACCAGTCGCGCACCAGAGGATGAAATCGGTCGATCACTGGGTTACGCTCCCAAGTCGGGGGCAAGGGCGACCGGCCGGTCGCCCTTGCGGGAAATCGTCCGGTCGCAGCCTCGTTTCGTGGAAAGGGCGCTGTCCGAATCTCCGGTTTTCGTGCCAATCGGCAGCGTGGGATAGTCCTGACAAGCCAGCGGATTCCATGAACGCTCGCAACAGGTTTGTCAAACCCGGGGAACAGCGCTCATGACTTGTCTCGCGATCTCGATGGTCCAGGGAACCGACGTGACTGTGTCGTTCACGCCGCAGATGGAAAGGCGTCTCACGCGCCGGGCGGTGCGGATGATCGAGGAGTCGGTGCGCCGTTTCCCCGAATTGCAGAACATGCGGATCCACGTGGGCCATACCAAGGCCAAGCTCGGGGTCGCGTTCATTCCCAGGGAGTTCCGGCTGCCCTTGCACATCCGCCTCCGGGTGCGAGGCCTGACCCACAACACCATCGGCCACGAGTTGACTCACCTGTTGCAGGGTCTGACGAAGCTGCCACCTCCCGAAGGAGCCCCCGCGTGGGAGCCGGTTCCCATTGGCGAGACCCAGTGCGATATCTGGACCCTTGCCCGCAGCGATCTGTTCTGCGACGACGCCCCCACCTATCTGCGCATGCCCCGCGCCGTGCGCGAGGACTGGGGGCGTTACGCCCGCCGGGTGCGCTCCCTGTGCGTCGAGGCCATTCGCCAGCGGCCCGTCCGCCGCACCTACATCCGCTGGCTCGAGTCGCAGATCGCCGAACTGCCGGGACAACAGCCGGTGTCATGGCGGATTGAGCCGGAGCAGTTGTCCCTGTTGCTGTAGCGCACTTCCTCAAGGTTGGCGCGTCAACGCACGGCCGCAGCGTGGTAGGAAACGTCGATGTATTTCTCCGGCGGGGGTGGGGGAGCGGCGATGAAGCCCATGCTGGCGCGGAGGTCCAGGGCGGCGGCGATGCCGGGGATGTTCAGGGCGGCCTCGGGGTAGAGGCCGCGGGCGGGGTCCAGGAGGGCGTCCAGGGTCTCTTCGGCGGCACTGCCGGTGAGGCCGTTGTGCCGGGCCAGGATGTCGAGGCAGAAGGGCCGGTTCGCGGACGCGAAGCACCATTGGGTGGCGGCTGCGTAGCAGCGGATGTACTCCACCAGAGGCGCCCGGTTCGCTTCGGCCCAGGAGCGCCGGGCGAGCCCCACCGTGGCCTGGTAGACGGGCGCCATTTCCTCGCCGCGGGCGATGACGTGGCAGCCTCGCTCCAGCGCGGCCCCGACAAAGGGCGGGGTCAGCAGCGTGGCGAAGAGCTTGCCCTCGATGAGCGTCTGATAGCGGCTCTCCCAGCCGCCCACTTCCACGAGTTCATAGTCGTCCGCGCCGAAGCCGTGGTCGCGCAGGGCCTTCTCCAGAATGAAGACGAAACCGCTGTCGCGCGCGTCCACGGCCAGCGGCTTGCCGCGCAGGGACTCCATGTCCGCACAGCCGGGCGCGCCCACGAGGCTCAGCAGGCCGCTGTGGAGCCCCATGAACGCGAACACGTCGGAGCCGTCCTGATTCTCCACGTCACACACCACGTCGTCCGCGGCGGCGTGTCCGATGGTGGAGCGGCCCGTGCGCACCGCATCCACGAGATAGGCGGAGCCCGGCGTGTACTCGACCTCCACGGCGAGCCCGGCGCCGGCGAAGACGCCGTTCTCCATCGCCGCGTGCACCGGCAGGTTGTAGGCGGCGCGGAACTGGGTGAGCCGTATGGGGAAGAGGGCGTTCATGACCGTAACCGAGTCGTGCCAGGAGCCCGTCGGCCTTGTCGGGAATCTACCGGGAGGTGGGGGAATGAACTTCCGATTCGATGAACTCCACCGGCTCCCAAGCGCCGGAACCGGTGCGGCCCCGGTCCCGGCGCGGGCGGGTTATTCGTTGCGGCCATCGGCGATCATCACCAGCGCCGGCAGAAGGAACAGGATGAAGATCGTCGAAAAGACCAGCCCCCCGAGCATGCTCACCACGAACGGAACCAGGGAGATCAACTCGTCGCTGCGTTCGTAGAGCATGGGGGAAAGACCCACCACTGTGGTGAGGCTGGTCAGCAGCACCGCGCGGAAGCGCTGGCGGGTTGCCGCGGAGGCCGCGGCAATGGCCGGTACCATGTCGTTCTCCCGGCGGAGTTGGTTGTAACGGTCCAGCAGCACCAGCGCGTCGTTCACGAGGATGCCGCTCAACGCGATGATTCCGAACAGCGACATGGCGGAGAAAGCCCATCCCAGGACCCAGTGGGACAGCACCGCCCCGGCAAAGGCAACGGGAATGCCCACCACCGCCACCAGGGGTTTCCAGTAGCTGCGCAGGAACGCCGCAATCAGCCCGTACATGGCCAGCAGCACAATGGGAACCAGCACGCCCATGGTCCCCAGCAGTTCCTGCTCGTCACGGGCGCCTCCGTCGGGTTCGATCTTGAGACCGGGGTGGTCCGTGCGCAGTCCTGGAAGGATTCTGTCCCGGACTTCTCGTCTGGCCTGGCGTGGGGTGACCACCACGCTGTCGGTGCGCGCCTCCACGAACGCGGCTCTTTTGCCGTCGATCCGCGTCAACGTCGTCAACTCGCGCCTCTCGGTAAGCTCGGCCACCGCGGACAGGGGGACTTCGCCGCCGGGTCGGTCGTCACCGATGCGGCCGCGACGGGCGGACGCATCGCTCGGCCGGTGGATGCGCTCCCTGGCGAGTTCCCGCAAGCTCCGGCGCCGTTCCGCCGGGTAGCGGACCATGACCTTGATTTCCTCCCGGCCGCGCTGAATCCGCTGAATCTCCATGCCGTGAAAGTTGGCGCGCAACTGGGCGCCAATGCCCAAGGGCGTCAGGCCCGCGGCCTTGCCCGCCCGCGTGAGCTGGATTTCGAAGTGCCGCTTTCCGTCCGACAGGGTGTTCGAAATTCCGAAGACTCCCGGAATCGTGGCGAGGGCGGCCGTCAACTCATCGGCGGCTTGTTTCAGCACATCGGGGTCCGGGTGTGTGAGCGCGTACGAAACGGTTGGCTTCGTTTGAACCCGCGCGCTCCGAAACTCGACCTTCTCCAGCGCCGTCGTATCGCCGACGCTCTCACGCCACGCTCGCTCGATGTCTCTGGGCGAAATGGCGCGGATCGGGTACGGGTGGAGATGTACGCGCACCGAAGCCATGTGACTCTGGTTGTTGTTGTGACGGATGTCCGCTGTCCGTATGCGCATGAGATTGCCAGCCACGAGCGCGACGGATTTGACGGACGTTCCGCCGAGATGATCATTGGCGGCTTGGGCGGCGTCCGCGAAACGCTCTGCGGTGGCGAGGGTCGTCTCGAAAGGCGTGCCGGCCGGTAGATGCAGATCGGCTTGTATGCTGTCGGAGTGGATGGTGTCCCGGTCGAGGATGATGACCCGGACCTGGTCGGACCGCAGGAGCATCGCGCCGATGAGCACGATGATGACGCCGACGGTCAAGGTACGCCACGGGTATTCCACGGCCCATGCCACCGACGGCGCCACGACGGTTTCGCGCGCCCGGTCGATGAGGCCCTGTGCCCAATCCTGGATCTCCTTCAACGGTGAAAGGCTCCACGGCTTGGGGTGCGACAGATGCGCCGGCAGCACGAAGAAGGATTCGATGAGCGAGATTGCCAGGACCAGGAACGCCACGTAGGGAAAGACGTTGGTGATCTGGTAATTGCCCGTGGTGACAAACAGGAAGGGCACGAAGGCCAGCATCGTGGTGGCCGCCCCCACCGTGATCGGTCCGACCATGAGCCGCGCACCGGAGATGGCCGCCTCCAGCGGGTTCTTGCCGCTCGCGCGTTCCGTCGCGATGCTCTCGCCCACCACCACCGAGTCGTCCACCACGATGCCGATCAACAGGAAGAAGGCGAAGAGGGTGCCCATGTTGAGCGTCAGATCCGCGGCGCCGAAGAAGATCAGGGAGCCAAGAAACGACAGGGGGATGCCCACGGCGACCCAGACGGCCACGCGAAGATCGAACACCAGGACAAGAATGAGGAGAACCAGCAGGGCGCCAAGCACTCCGTTCCGGAGGATCTCCGACAGCCTGTCCAGCGCGGGCGCCGCCCTGTCGTTCCAGATGCCGACGTCGATGTTTCCGGTCTCCTCCCGCTGCGCAAGCCATGCCGCGATCTCGTCGCCGATATCCACCACCGACGCCTGCCTGGGGGCGTCGACCCGAACGAACACCGTGGGTGTGCCGTTGACCCGGGAGACCACGTCCTCGTCGACGAACCCGTCACGAATGGTCGCGACATCGCCCAAGCTCACGACGGCGCCGCTCAGGCGCGTAATCAGCGGAATGTCCGCGAATGCGGCGCCAGTGCGTCGTTTGGCGACGGTATGGAGGACCACGCCGCCCGACTCGGTACGCAACTCGCCGAAAGTGAGATTGATCGAAGCCCGCCGCACCAGCCGGGTGACCTGGGCCATGGAGAGGTTGTGCCGGCGCAGCTCTTCCTCGCTCAGTTCGATGGTGATCTCCCTGTCGCGGGTGCCCAACAGGGTGACCTGGGAAACCGACGGCAGGGCCAACAACTCGTCGCGCACGTTCTCGGCGGCGCGCCGCAGATGATCCTCGGTGGCGTTGGACGAGGACACCGCGAGGGTCAACACTTCGAGAACGATTCGCCTGATCTCGATCTCCGGATTTTCCGCATTCGGCGGCGGGAAGTTCTCGATGCTGTCCACCGCGTTCTGCACATCGTCGAGGATGGCATCGGCATCGGAGAAGGCGCCCAGTTCAACACGGAGGAGGCCCAGACCCTCCGTGGCGGTTCCCACGACCCGCTTCACGCCCTGGAGCCCGACGAGGGCCTCTTCGATGCGGCGATTGATGTCCTCCTCCACTTCCTTCGGCGACGATCCGGGCGCGGGCACCGTGACGGTGATCGTTCGGAGATCGAAGTAGGGATAGAGTTGCACGGCGAGACTGCGACCCGCGATCAAGCCGCCGATGATGAGGAACAGCATCACCAGGTTGGCGGCCACGGGATTGCGGGCGAACCATGCGATCAGTCCGGTTGTCGCGCCACCGCCGGATCCGGCGTCATGGGTGCTCATTGCCCGGCTCCGTTACCTGGCCGCCGCCGTGCCGGTTACCGCCACTTCCAGGCCCTCCCTGGCTCTCGGCGGCGCACCGACGACCACGCCATCCCCGGCGTCGAAGGCTTCGACGATCCAGCCCGCCTCCGCGCGTCCGAGATTCTTGACCGCGACCCGCTTCAACGCGCCCTTTTCGACTATCCAGACGCTGTTGCCCTCCTGGAGTACGGCTTCCTGCAGCACGTACACGTTTTCGTATGCGGGTCCGTCAATGGATACTTCCGCGAACATGCCCGGCAACGGCAACTGTTCCGGGGGCGTGTCTTCGGACAACTTGAGGAACAACCGGGCGAGGCGCGTGCTCGGGGCCACCACCGACGAGACGCGCTCCACCCTGGCCGCGTACGTGCCCGACTGGGTTCGTACCTTGGCGGAACGCCCGATCACCGGGACGAGGTAGGCCAGATCCCTCGGGTCCACCGGCGCCCGCACGCGCACCGCGCCGGTGCGGTACACGGCGCCGAGGGTGGCGGCGCGGCCCTCCACCGTTGCGGCGGGACCCACAAGCTCGCCCACCTCGAGCTCGGTGGTCAGCACCCGGCTGTCGTAGGGGAGCGAGATGCTCGTCCGCCGGAGTTGCAGCTTCGCGAGCTTCAGTTCCGTCTTGGCCCGCGCAAGCTCGGCTTCCGCCAGCGCGATGGACGGCAGGCGCCGGACATGGTCCGAAACCGGGACGCCAGGGTTGGCGCGCGCGAACGACCGGGTGTCCTCCTCACCCCGGGCCTGCTCGGTCCATAGCCGGGCTTCCGCCGCGCTCACCGCCGCTTCCGCCTCTTCCACCCGCAGGACGTACTCGGTGGGATCGACCCGGATGAACGTTTCGTTGGCTGGAATGGCCCCGCCGTTGTTGAACCTGGGCGACACCCACACTACACGGCCGGCGACCTCCGACATGATACGCGCTTGCTCTTCCACCCGGACGTTGCCGGTCAACTCGACGGTGAGCGCCTGCCGGGTGGGCTTGGGCTGGATCACGCTGACGGTGGGCCTGCTCTTGGCCGCCGTCAGTTCCGTGGCGACGTCGTGAGCCACCCGGCTGGGCGCGCGGGCGAAGTACAGAGCGATGACGATCAACAGCAGTATCGCCGCCAGTTGAACGATACCGAGCCATCGAGGCCGATCAGACGCATTCCCTTGTGCCATCTCTGATCCTTACCCGTTAAAGTGAACGCCACAGGCGCGTTCGTGGTTCGTTCCAGGAGTCTCCGCCGGCGGCAAGCCGCGGCCCGGTAACGGAGTCGTCATGAGCCCACGCTGTCCCGCTCGGTCCCTCAGGCCAATAGATCCATTCGCGTCATGTGAATTATCATAATCTGAAACTCGATGCGAAATAAGTGTCTGTCAGGCCTGCCATCTCCAAACCGGGCTGCCGCTGCCCCTGTTCGAGCAAAGCGCCCGCTCCTCCACAAACGGTTCCGGCGCTGTGCGGCAGGTGGCACGGGCAAGGCCGGCGGTGCTAGTGTGGTGTCTGGTTAATACGCGTCATAATCTGCGGGTCTTATTCGCCGTCGGCTGCGTTGCTCTTCCTCGCGTGGTACCCGCCACTGCTCGTCATCGCGCCTTGCCGACAACAAAAAATCCTCCGCACATTATGACGCGAATTAACCAGACACCACACTAGTCTCGTGTCCAGCCAGTTCCTGCGACAGGATATATAGAAATATGTAGAAATCTCTGTTGCCGGCCAGGCGCGAAGACGGGTAGGGACGACCAGCGGTCGCCCCTGTGACTCAAGGGACACGGCCCCGGCATCGTTTCCCGCGCCGGTTGAGAACCCGGAGGGCAAGGAGGATATGCCGCGATCCAGTTTCCAGCACGTGGGCCGCGCCGTTCCACGGGTAGACGGCTTCGACAAGGTGACGGGGCGCGCCCGATACACGGGCGACATCGTGCTCCCGGGGATGCTCGAAGGCCGGATCCTGCGCAGCCCGTTGCCCCATGCGCGCATCCGCGCCATCGACACGTCGAGGGCGGAGGCTCTGGACGGCGTGCTCGCGGTGGTGACCGCCACAGACCTCGCCGGCCTCGACCCGTTCTACAACGGCCGCCCGGTGGTGGCCATGGAGAAGGTGCGCTACGTGGGCGAGCCCGTGGCCGCGGTGGCGGCCGAAGACGAGCACACCGCGGAGGCGGCGCTGCCGCTCATCGAGGTGGACTACGAGGAGTTGCCGTCGGCGCTGGGCACGGACGCGGCGCTGGCGCCGGGCGCTCCGCTGATCCACGATGACGCACCCGGCAACGTGTGCGCCCATGAACGGGTGGAACAGGGCGACGTGGACGCGGGTTTCGCGGCCTCGGAGCGCATCTTCGAGGAGCGCTACACGTTCCCTTCCGTGTACCACTACAGCATGGAGCCCCACGCCGCGGTGGCCCGTTGGGCGGCGGACGGCATCGACCTGTGGTCCTCGGCGCAGCATCCGTTTCTCGTGCAGGCGGACATCGCGCGCATCTTCGGCAGGACCCGCTCCCAGGTGCGCTTGCGGGCGCCGTATCTGGGGGGCGGCTTCGGCGGCAAGTCGTACAGCAAGTTCGAGCCGCTGGTGGTGTTGCTCTCACGCAAGGCGGGCCGGCCGGTGCGGGTATGCCTGTCGGTGCCCGAAGCCATGGTCACGGTGCGCCGTCACGGCGCCGTCGTGAGGCTCAAAACGGGGGTGAAGAGCGACGGCACGCTGGTGGCGCGACAGGCCGAGATTCGTCTCGACACCGGCGCGTTCACCGAAAACACGCGCATGGTGGCGCAGCTTGCCGCCACCCGTGTGCTGGGTCCCTACCGCATCCCGCACCTCCGCAGCGATGTCTATTCGGTGCACACCAACGCCGGCTCCGCCGGCTCGTTCCGTTCCGTGGGCGCCCCCCAGACCCTGTTCGCGTGCGAGTCGCAGATGGACGAGATCGCCGCCGCGCTGGGCATGGACCCGGTGGCGCTACGCGAGCGGAACCTGCTCAAGCGTGGGGAAATCCTCCAGCCCAGGCTCCGGCCGGTGGACGTGAACCTCCGTTCGAGTCTGCGGCGGCTGGTTTCGGGCGCTCGCTGGCGCCGGCGCACCCGCGCGGCCGGAGCGCCTCTGGGCATGGCCTGCGGCTCCACCAACGCCGGCGGCCAGTTGCCCGTGTCCGTGGCGCTGGTGCGTCTGGGCGCCGACGGGCACGTATCGATCCTGGCGGGCAGCACCGAAATGGGCCAGGGCGTGCGGACGACGTTCACCCAGATCGTGGCCGAGGAACTGGCGCTGCCGCTTCACCGGGTGCAGGCGGTCTCCGTGGACACGACGGTCACCCCCTACGACCACTCCACCGGCGCCAGCCGCTCCACCACGGTCATGGGCCGCGCGGTGCAGGCCGCGGCCCGGGACCTCAAGCGGCAGTTGCGCGCCATCGCCGCCAAGGCGTTCGGCGTCACCGCCGGCAAGGTGAGCGTGTCGGACGGAAGGCTTGTGGCGGGCGAGCGTTCGATGTCCTTCCGCGACGCCCTGGCGCGTCGCTTCGGCGCTGTCGCCGGCGAGTTCATCGGACGCGGCACCATGGACCCCAACATGGTGCGGTGGCAGACGCCAGTGCTCTGGGAAGTGGGCATGGGCGTGGCCGAACTGGACATCGACCGCGACACCGGCGCGCTGCAACTGGCGAGCTACGTTTCTGTGGCCGACGTCGGTAAGGCGATCCATCCGCAACACTGCGTTGCCCAGGAGGAAGGGGCCGCCATGATGGGCATCGGTCACACCTTCATGGAGCAGATGGTCCACGACGACCACCAGTTGCTGAACCCCAACCTCGTCGATTACCGCGTTCCGAAGTTCCAGGACCTGCCCGCGGAGTTCCACACCCTCCTGGTGGAGAACCGCGACGGTATCGGCCCCTACGGCAGCCGCGGCATGGGCGAAGGCGGCATCTTTTCCGTGGCCCCGTCCGTGGCCAGCGCACTGGCCCGGGCCACCGGCGTGCGCATTCGTGACCTGCCGCTCACGCCGGAGCGGGTGTGGCGGGCGCTGAACGGTTCTCGTACAGGCGAGGCGAGGGTCGAATCTGGCGCGTTTGTTCCGGATGGTTGATTGGACAGACGAATTCTCCCTGCCTCTCGCTGCGATTCGGTGAATCCGACAGGGTTCTACGGTGCGGGGTCCTGGGCGTCCGCGCGCGCCCGGAGCCAGGAGCGGATGCGGTCGGGGCTCAGGGGCAGGTCTTTGACTTCGAGGCCCAAGGCGTTGCTGACGGCGTTGCCCAAGGCGCCGGCGGTGCCGACGATGCCGCCCTCGCCGGCGCCCTTGACGCCCAGGGGATTGTAGGGCGAGGGGGCTTCTTCCAGCACGAGGTCGTCGATGGGGGGTACGTCGGTGCTGGTGGGCAACAGGTAGTCCAGGAAGGTGGTGGTGAGGAGCTGACCGCCTTCGCCGTAGACGAGTTCTTCCAGCACCACGCCGCCGATGCCCTGCACCGCGGCGCCCACGGTCTGGCCGCGCACCATGAGCGGGTTGACCACCCGGCCGACGTCCTCCACCACCAGGTACTTGAGCACTTCCAGCATGCCGGTCTCCGGATCCACGGCCACGTGGGCCAGGTGCACGCCGTAGGTGTGGGTGATGTTGTTGGAGTTGTAGTAGGCGGTGGTTTCCAGTTCGGGGACGCCCTGCTCGGGGGTGATGGACTCGCGCATGTGCGCCACGAGGTCGCCCAGGGGCAGCGCCGGTGCCTCGGTGCCCGGCTGGACGATGTGGCCGTCCTCCAGGTTCAGGCTGGCGGCGTCGGCGTCCAGGTGACGGGCGGCGGCCGCCAGGATCTTGTCCTTCAGTTGCAGCGCGGTGAGATGCACGGCGTTGCCGGCCATGACCGTGCCGCGGCTGGCGAAGGTGCCCCAGCCGAAGGGCGAGAGGTCGGTGTTGCCGTGGAACACGGAGATGGCGTCCATGGGAACGCCCAGGGCGTCGGCGCAGATCTGCGCCATGGCGGTTTCGTGCCCTTGGCCGAGCTGGGCGATGCTCAGGAACACGCTCACCCCGCCGCCCTCGCCCACCACCATGCGCGCGCCTTCGTAGGGCTCCAGCCCGCCGGTGTTCTTGACAAAGTAGGACAGGCCCACGCCGTGGTAGCGGCCGTCGTCCTGCAGACCCTGGATGCCCTTCATATCGTCGTATCCGAACCGTTCCAGGGCTTGCCGCAACGCGCTGGGGTAGTCGCCGCTGTCGAGGATGGTGGGGTGGGCGCTGGGCCGGGTAAAGCCGATTTCGTAGGGAATCTCCTCGGGGGTGACCAGGTTCTTGCGCCGCAGCTCCACCGGGTCGAGGTCCAGGTCCCGCGCCATCATGTCGAGCATGCGCTCGCGGTAGAAACACGACTCCACGCGCCCGGGGGCGCGCAGCGTGCCCAGGCCGGTCTTGTTGGTCATGACGCAGTGGATTTTCGCTGCGTAATTGGGGATGCGGTAGGGGCCGGTCAGGAGCGCGCCCGTGGAGCAGGGCACCAGCCCGCCGTGGGTGCGCACGTACGCGCCCATGTCGCCATAGATCTGCGCCCGGATGGCCAACAGCGTGCCGTCCTGGCGCGCCGCGATTTCCAGTTCGCAGGTCACCTGCCGTGAGTGGTTGGCCGCCATCAGGTGCTCGCGCCGGTCCTCGATCCATTTCACGGGGAGGCCGAGGCGCACGGAGGCGAAGGGAATCAGGAAGTCCTCGGGGTAGAGTTCGCCGCGGATGCCGAAGCCGCCGCCCACGTCGTTCTCCTCGAAGTGGCACTTGTGTTCGGGCATTTGCAGGAAGGCGGCGATGGTCTGGCGGTTCAGGTGCGGCAGCTTGGTGGCGCCGTAAACCCGGAGTTCACCCTTGCCGCGGTCGAAGTGGGCGACGATGCCGCGGGTCTCCATGGGGTTGCCGGTGAAACGGTGGACATGGAACTCTTCCCGCCGGGTGTAGTCGGCCTCGGCGAAGGCCTTGTCCGCGTCGCCGATGGAGACGTGATGCACGCCGGCCAGATTGGTGCCGTTGTGCTCATGCACCAGCACCTTGTCTTCCATGGCCTCGCGCACATCCATCACTTCGGGGAGCATCTCGTAGTCGACGTCGATGGCGTCCAGCGCGTCTTCGGCCAGGTAGCGGCTCTCGGCCACGGCCACTGCCACGGGTTCGCCCACGTAGCGCACCCTGTCCCGCGCCAGGGACGGTTGCAGGTACTTGTCGAGCCCTGGAATCTTGTACATGCGGATGGGAACGGTGGCGTCCAGCTCACCGATGTCCTTCAGCGTGAACACGGAGACCACGCCGGACATGGCTTCGGCCCGGCTGGAGTCGATTCCGCGGATGCGGGCGTGGGCATGGGGGCTCCGCAGGATGGCGGCGTGAACCATGTGGGGCAGCTTGATGTCGTCCACGTAGGTGCCCGCGCCGGTGATGAAGCGCACGTCCTCGCGCCGCTTGATGGGAGCGCCGATGTATGTTTCCGCCATGTCAGAGAGCCTCTCGTTCAGGCGCTGGCGTCATTCCGCGTTACGGCCGGGGTTTGCCGCCCACCTCCGGGGCCGCCTGTCCGATGGCTTCGATGATGGGCTGGTAGCCGGTGCAGCGGCAGATGTTGCCGGAGATCGCCTCGCGGATCTCGGCTTCCGTGGGTTCGGGGTTCTCCTTGAGGAACGCGGTGGCGGTCATGAGAAACCCCGGAGTGCAAAAGCCGCACTGGAGCGCGTGACGGTCCTGGAACGCCGCTTGCAAGGGGTGCAGTTGGTCGCCGTCCGCCAGTCCTTCCACCGTCTCCAGGGTCGCCCCCTCCGCCTGCACGGCCAGCAGCAGGCACGAACGCACGGCTTCGCCGTTCATGATCACCGTGCACGCGCCGCACACGCCGTGTTCGCAGCCCAGGTGGGTGCCGGTGAGGTCCAGTTCGTTGCGCAGGAAGTCCGCCAGGGTCATGCGCACTTCCACGAGCTTCTCGTACGCCTTGCCGTTCACCGTCAGGTTGAGGATGCTCTTGGTGCTCATGCGCCGCCCTCCGTGGCCCTGTCCGCGGCCGCGCGCAGCGCGCGCCGGGTGAGCACGCCGCCCACCTCCTTGCGGTAGAGCGCCGACGCGTGGATGTCCGAGTCGGGCTCCAGCTCCTCGAAGACGATACGCTCCACGTCCTTCAAGGTGGCGTCGTTCAGGGCCGCGCCCTTCAGCCGCTGCTCCGCCTTCTCCACCCGGACGGGCCGGCCGGCCACGCCGAAGAGCGTGATGCGGGAGTCCGCGCAGGCGTCGCCGTCCATGTCCACCCACAGGGCCACGCCCACCATGGCGAAGTCGCCCTTGCGCCGGGCCACCTCGTCGATGGCCCACAGACGGCCCGGCTTCCAGGCCGGCACGCGGATCTCGGTGAGCACTTCGTTGGCCTCGCAGGCCGTGGCCATGTAGCCCAGGTAGAAGTCGTCCGCGCTAACCACCCGCTCGCCGCCGGCGCTGGCGAGCACGAAGTCGGCGCCCAAGGCCACACTCACCGCCGGCAGTTCGGATGCCGGATCGGCATGGACCAGGCTGCCGCCCACCGTGCCGCGGTTGCGGATCTGGAAGTGGCCGATGAGCGGCACCGCCGCTGCCAGCAACGGATTCCGTTCGGCCATAACGGCGTCCCGTTCAATCGCCCGCTGGCGCGTCATCGCGCCGATGCCGATGCCGCCGTCGCCGTTGGCGGCAACGCCGTCAAGGCCGGTGATCCGATTCAGGTCCACGATGACGGAAGGACGCGCCAGCCGCAGGCTCATGAGCGGCATGAGACTCTGGCCGCCGGCCAGCACTTTGCCGTCGTCGCCGTGCTGTTCGAGCAGGCCGGCCGCCTCGTCCAGGGTTTCCGGACAATAATAGTCGAAGGGTGCGGGTTTCATAAGCGATGGGTGCCGCTTTCCAGGAATGGCGGATGATATTCTCGGGGTGCGTACCCAATTGCCCCTGGGTTGTCAAGAAGAGACGGTCTTCCGGTCTTCCCCCGGCCGGGGCCGGGAGGGAGATCCAGCGGGGCCGCGTGGGCCCGAAATCCGCCGCTTTCACCCGGTCCCGTCGTTCTTGACATTTGGGGGCATCGCAAGTAGCTTCGCTACTTCCATTGGCCGGGCACCCGCGCCCGCACGGCGTGCCGGAAGAGCAGCGAAAGGAGATCACGATGAGTCGATTGCAGAGGTTTCTGGCAGTTTCGTTGGTGGCGCTCTTTGTTGCGACGCTCGCGCCGGCAGCCCTGGCGGAGAGTTACAAGTTCGGCGCGTCGAAGCCGGGCGGCTCCTGGTACCCCATCGGCACCGTGTTGCAGCGTCTGGCCGACAAGAACTACGGCGACAAGGTGACCGTGGAGATCGGCGGCGGCACGTCCAACCTGCTGAACGTCATGGCCGGCAAGCTGAGCTTCGGCCTCTCCAGCGCAACGAGCATTCAGGAAGCCCTCAAGGGGGCGAAGACGTTCAAGGGCAAGGAGGCGCAGGCCAAGAAGGTGCGAGTGGCCGCGGTGTTGTACCCCAACTACCTGTTCTGGCTGGTGTGGGCCAAGTCCGACGTCACGTCGCCCCAGCAGCTCAAAGGCAAGAGAGTCAACGTGATGCCCAAGCGGTTCTCGTTCCAGGCGCTGAACCAGCAGATGCTGGGCGCCCTTGGCATCAAGTACGAGGACTTCTCCAAGGTCAACTATCTCGGCTTCAACGACGCCGTGGCTCAGATGAAGGACAACCACATCGACGCCTACCTCGGCCCGGGTGAGGAGAACTACGCGCCCATCGTGCAGTTGGCGGCGCATGCGCCGATCCGCATTCTCTCGTTCTCCAAGGAGGATGTGGCGAAGATGAATGCGGCCAATGCCGGGGTTGTGCCGTTCACCATGGCAAAGAAGCATTATGATCAGGAAAACGACGTGAACACGGTTCAGACCTTCCTGCTCATCATCACCAACGAGGATGTTCCGCAGGAGCGCGTCTACAAGCTCACGAAGACCATCTACGATAATCTGGGCGATTTCGCCGGGGCCGTGAAGGCCTTCGAGCGGGTGAAGGCGGCCAACGCCATCACCAACGTGGGTGCGCCGCGGCACGCCGGCATGGACCAGTATCTGAAGGAGAAGGGACTTCTCAAGTAGAGGCACCCCCCCTGCGCAAAGAGGGCCGGCTCCGTAACGCCGGCCCTCTTTATTTCGCTTCGATTCAACAACCTGCCCTGGTTGACGTGAGCGAACCCCCGATGTCCGCCCCGCATCGGACACGTGGCAGAGAGCGGCCTTATGCAGCGTAACCTGACAGGCGTCGCCGGGATCATCCTGAGCCTGGTGGCCTTCGGCGCCTCGGTCTACCACATCTATACCGGCTTCTTCGGGCAACCCGAAGCCTACCTGCATCGCGTGATCCACGTCACGTTGATAATGGGCCTTAGCTTCCTGAGCTTCCCGGCGTTCCGCCGGGCGGATGACGGAAAGCTTCCCTGGTACGACATCGTGATCATCGGCCTGTGGCTCGTGGCCATGGGCTATCTCTTCTACGAGTACGAGTGGATCATCCAGCACATCGGATACACTGAGGATTTCGTCTTCTTCCAGTTCGTCCTGGCGTTTGGCGCGGTGGCGCTGACCCTCGAAGCCTGCCGCCGCGCCGTGGGTTGGCCGCTGGCTGGGCTGGCCCTGATCATTTTCCTGTTCGCCTTCCTGGGGCCTTATCTGCCCGGGTTTCTCAACCACCTCGGATACTCGCCGTCGGAGGTAGCCGACAACCAGTATTTCCTCACCGACGGGCTGTTCGGCCTGCCGACGCACATCTCGGCCAACTTCATCTTCCTGTTCATCGTCTTCGGCGCCTTTCTGGAGAAGTCGGGTTTCGGCCAGTTCACCATCGACTTCGCCACCGCCCTCGCCGGGCGGTTCCGGGGCGGTCCGGCCAAGATCGCAGTGGTGTCCAGCGGCCTCATGGGCTCCATCTCGGGCAGCAGTACGGCCAACGCGGTTATCACCGGCTCCTTCAGCATACCGATGATGAAGAAGATCGGCTTCAAGGGTTACATGGCCGGGGCGGTGGAAGCGTCCGCCTCCACCGGCGGTCTGATCATGCCGCCGGTGATGGCGTCCGCGGGATTCCTGATGTCGGAATACACCGGCATTCCCTACGTCAACGTGATGCAGTACATCCTGGTGCCCGCGGTGCTGTACTTCCTCGCCGTGGGCATCATGGTGCACATCTACGCGGTCAAGGAGAACATCCCACGGTGCCGCGGGAGGAGTTGCCGAGCCTCAAGAAGACCATCATGGACCGGGGGCACCTGGCGCTGCCCCTGATTATCCTCATCTATCTCCTGGTGGCCGGCTTCAGTCCGGGCTACGCGGTGGTGCGCTGCATCGTCGGCATTGTCATCGTGAGCTGGTTTCGCAAGGCCACGCGCATGGGCCTCCGGGACATATGGGAAGCCCTCGTGCAGGGCGGCATCCAGTCCACCGTGGTGGCCGTGGCCATCATCACCTCCGGCATCATGGTGGGCATCTTCGACCTCACAGGAGTGGCCATCAAGTTCTCCGGGGTCATCGTGGACCTGGCTGGCGGACACCTGCTTCTGGCGCTGGTCTACGTCATGATCACCGCCATCATCCTGGGCATGGGCCTGCCGCTGTCGTCCGCCTACATTGTACAAGTGGGCATCGCCATACCCGCGTTGGTGGTGATGCTCAGAAACATGGGCCTCGACGCCGACGCCATCGTGCCCCAGGCGCACCTTTTCGTGATCTTCTTCTGCGCCATCTCGGCCATCACCCCGCCCACCGCGCCCACGAGTTACGCCGCCGCGGCCATCGCCCAGTCGCCGGTGGTGCCCACGTCCATCGAAGCGGTAAAGCTGGCCCTCCCCGCCTTCGTGCTGCCCTACGCGTTCGTGGCCAACTCCGCGCTCATCACCATCGGCAACGCCGCCGATGTCACCGTGACCATTGTCTTCGCGGTGTTGAGCATGATCGCCATGGGCATGGCCGTGCAGGGGTACTGCTATCGGAACCTCGGCCCCGTCACCCGCGTCCTCTTCCTCGCCGCCAGCCTGGGCATGGTCACCCCGTGGCTGCAATGGAACGTCGTTGGCCTGGTGGTGGGCACGGCCCTCACGGGGTGGGAGTGGTTTCGGGCGGAGCGGCGGACAGCGGCGGCGACCTAGCGTGTCCCTGCGCGTTGCGGCGTTGCAACGACCACTTCAGCTTCTCGTTCAGTTTGAGTCCTTGGCGATCTCACTCGGAGCGGCACTGGCACCGTTAGAAAAAAAGGGCTGCACCAATCCTGAAGACAGGCAACTCAAGCCCCCCACCACCGAATACCTCGGCGGGTAGAGACTTGTCGGGCGTTATCTTTTCTGATAACCTCGATGAATGACATGGAGGGTCACATTTTATAGCGAAAAGGTCGAAAACCAGACATTGGAGTTGCCCGTCGGTATATTGGCAAATCTGCTGCACATCATCGAACTTGTGGAAGAGTTCGGCCCATCAATCGGCCGCCCTCACATCGCGCCGTTAGGCGAAGGCTTTTTTGAAATCAGGGCTAAAGGCCCCGAAGGGATCAGCCGGCCCCTGTTTTGTACACGCAAGGGGCAGGAACTAGTAATTCTGCACACCTTCATAAAGAAAACACAGAAGATTCCGAAAAGGCACTTGGCCTTGGCGCGCAAGCGTATGAAGGAGGTAACAGACAATGGCTGATCGACCCACATTTAGGGATTTTAAGCGCAAAGCACTTAACAATCCCGACGTAAAGGCCGCCTACGATGAAGTCACTCCAGCTTTTGCCATGAAGCGAAACATGATCGCCATACGTACGGCTGCCGGCAAAACCCAAGCGCAAATGGCCGAACTTCTAGGGACCAAAAAGAGCAATATATCGCGGCTCGAGAGCGTGAACAGTGAGGTTTCTCCGCGGCTTGCCACGGTGGAAGAATATGCACGAGTGCTTGGCTACCGCGTGAAGGTCGAGTTTGAACCTGCCCCTCGAGCCGATCCTCTTGACTGGTGAGGACGAACGACCGTTGCAAGTGCTTGCCAGTGTGGTGTCTGGTTAATTCGGGTCATAATCTGCGGAGGATTTTTTGTTGTCGGCAAGGCGCGATGACGAGCAGTGGCGTGTACCACGCGAGGAAGAGCAACGCAGCCGACGGCGAAAAAGACCCGCAGATTATGACCCGAACTAACCAGACACCACACTAGGGTCGTCGAGGTTTTGGTGAGGGAATGTGGGAGTAGGATGGATGAAATGGAGGTAAGGTGACAGGAGCCGCGACGGCAACCGTATACTGCGAAGAGAACTTCGGCGCCATTGACGGGAAAACGGCGAACGGCCTCGTCCGTCACTCGGAGCTCTATAGAATCCTTTCGGTCATCGACAGCGAGAAGGCCGGTCTCGATGCCGGCGCCGTGCTCGGCGGGCCGCCAAGCGGAATTCCCATTTGCCGCGACCTGGCCGATGCGCTGGCGAGCGCCGGAACCACGCCCGACTACTTCATTTTCGGCATGGCTCCTGCGAGCGGCACGTTGTCGACCCGCGATCGGAGGGTTCTGCTGGAGGCCATCGACCTGGGAATGAACGTTGTGAACGGGCTTCACGAATTCTTGACCGACGATCCGGAGTTCGTGGCGGCCAGTGCCGCACGGAACGTGGACATCCTCGACGTCCGGAAGCCCCCGGCCAAGGAAGGCCTGCGGACCTTCAGCGGCCGTATCGCGGAGGTCACCTGCAAGCGCATCGCCGTTCTCGGCACCGATTGCTCCGTTGGCAAGCGGACCACCGCCACCGTCATGACCCAGGCACTCAATGACCGCGGCATCAAGGCGGTCATGGTCGGCACCGGCCAGACCGGCTTGATCCAGGGAGCGCGCTATGGCGTCGCCCTCGACGCCCTTCCTTCACAGTTCTGCGCCGGCGAACTCGAAGCGACCATCATCGAAGCGTTCGAAGCCGAGAACCCCGACGTGATCTTTGTCGAGGGGCAGGGCGCCCTCAGCCACCCCGCCTACCCCACTTCCGCCTTGATCCTCCGCGGCGCCTGCCCCGACGGCGTCGTGCTGCAGCACGCACCCGCACGAGCCCATCGTGCCGACTTTGAACACATGCCAATGCCGGAGCCGGCCGACGAGATCCATCTCATCGAGACCTTCTCCGACACAAAGGTCATCGGCCTCACCCTCAACCACGAGAACATGACCGACGCCGACGTCAGCGCCGCCATCGCGGGATACCAGGACGAGCTCGGCATCCCGGTCACGGATCCGCTGACGCGACCGCCGCGGATTCTGGTCGAGATGGTGCTTTCGGCGTTTGAGGGGCTGTGATCCGTCGCATCGTCGTTCTCGGCACCGATTGCTCCGTTGGTAAAGTGGACCGCCGCAACCGTCTGCGAGGTTGCGAAATCACCGTCCTTCACTATTCTGGTCTGATCAACTAGTTGATTGGAGCAAGACACATGATCGAAGTCGGAGCGTTCGAGGCGAAGACACATCTGTCGTCGCTGCTCGACAAGGTCACCCAGGGAGAGGAAGTGGTAATTACCCGGCGCGGTGTTCCCGTAGCCCGCCTCATAGCTGCCGGGCAAGCGCAACGGGTGGCGACAGAACGGGTGATCGAAGGCATTCGCAGCCTGCGGTCGGGTCTGAAGCTCGGAGGTCTGGACTGGAAGAAGCTGCGCGATGAAGGGCGGCGGTGAACGATGTTCGTGCTGGACTGTTCCATCACCGTCGCTTGGCTGTTCGAGGACGAGTCCACGCCACAGACGGACGAACTGCTGGACCGCCTGAAAGACTCGGGAGCGCTGGGACCCGCGCTCTGGCGTCTGAAGCTTGGCAATGTTCGGGTGGCCTTCCCCGGATTGGTGGACAGTTTGGTTAAGCTACGCGTGCCATTCGCTCGAAGCCAGCTGGTGTGTGGTAGCCGAGGGTGGAGTGGCGACGTTGCCGATTGTAGAACACCTCGATGAACTCGAAGATCGCGGCCCTTGCTTCGGCTGGAGTGGGGTAGTCGACGTGGTGGATAAGCTCGGTTTTCAGGGTAGCAAAGAAGCTCTCCACGACGGCGTTGTCCCAGCAGTTGGCGCGCCGGCTCATGGAGCATTGGATGCCGTGGGCATCGAGCAGGCGCCGGTAGTCGGCCGAAGCGTATTGGCCGGTTTCAAGGGGTCGTCGCAACACGTCCTCGCTGGTGTAAGAGTAGGAGTTGGTTCAAGGCTTCGGATGGAGTTCTCCACCCGAGAGTCTTCCGCGGTCGGCGGTTGAGTGTGGCGGCGACAGCAGCAATGTCGTTAGCGCTGTGCCGATTGAGGTCAGTACCTTTGGGGAAGTACTGGCGCAGCAGACCATTGGTGTTCTCGGATGCTCCGGTTGGTGTCTGGTTCCTCGTCAACAGAGATCAAATTTGAGCAGTTAAGGGAAATCAGAATACCAATGCCCGAATCCGGTGATTTTGACTTGTTCCTGGAGACGTTGCATGCACGTCGCGCTAGAGTTGATGAACTTCGGAGAGACTTGGCCTGGCAAGAACAAGAACTCGCTGACGTCTTTCGCGAGGTGTATGAGGCGTAGACGACGAGTCGGCGGAGAATCGAGTGGCTACAAAGTCGTCGAAACATCAGGAAGTACGGGAACCGGCACATCGCCGGCCCATGCCGGCGGACCCGCAGCAACTCGCAAGGGCTATGTTCAAAGTTGCTGACGAGAAGATTGAAGAAGGGAACGCTGCGGAAAGGTCCGCCGCCCAAGGGTACTAGATTCGCGTCTTCATGATACCGAAGCGCGGAGAGCCTGTCTAGTAGTCTTTATAAATCCCAAATGAAGGCATGAGCACCTACGACGCGGCGATGCCGTTTGGTAAGATATGGTAAGCTGTGATCGTAAGCTCCGTAAGCGGGATATCGCCGTAAAATGAGTCGTCGCTCGCTGTACAGAGTTTCCAACGGACGAGAGCGCGGTGCACCGCTCTCGGAGACTGTTGCACTGGCTTGGCGTGCATTCGACCGCGTGGCCGATCGGACTTGCCGCGTTACCCCGGCCGTGCCGATCCTGTTCTTCGGCGATCTTGGTACGTACCGCGCTTCCCCATTACGCGTGCTGACGGTTGGGCTAAACCCTTCTCGGAAGGAGTTTCCTGATGCCGAGCCGTTCAAACGTTTCCCGCTAGCAGAGGGCAACCGGGAGCCGTCGCGCTACCTCGACGCAATGTCGGCCTATTTCTCTACCAAGCCGTACCGGGAGTGGTTCAACGCCTTCGAGCCGCTAGTCAACGGGCTGGGGTCGAGTTACTATGAGGGCGGCGCATCTACAGTGATCCATACGGACATCTGCTCGCCCGTGGCGACGGACCCTACGTGGAGCGGACTCGACAAGGTCGATCGTGCAGCTCTCCAAGCTGACGGCGTTCCACTTTGGCACATGCTGCTGGAACAGCTGCAGCCACAGATCGTGGCAATTTCGGTGGCGAAGCCTCACCTTGAGCGCATCGGATGCGTACCGAAAACCGATTGGAAAATCATCCATGTTTTCAAGCGGAAACGCGACGGCGCACTTCGGTCCCGGCCATACGAAATCCGTGCACGCTGGTACGACGTAGGCGGGGAACGGTCGCTGTTCGTTTTCGGTGAAGCAAACCTAAAACCGGTTTGGCTGACGGACGGGCAGAAGCAGAAGACAGGCGAACTAGTGCTGAAGGAATTTCAGGATGGCCGATAAGCGTTGCTTCGTTCAGTTCCTGCACTGTGGAGACGATCACAAACCCGACCGCCATCGCAAGATCGGTTGGAACAAGACCCATCGAAAGAAGAGGGGCAACCCGCACAAGCGAAAAGTCATGCGGTTCCGCGGCGGCTGGATCGACGAGGCCGGCAACAAGCACACCGGAGATCTGTGTGCGTGGGGCGAGTGGGATCCCGAGTCCGACATCATTCGCGAATTCAACCCACAGGATGGCGTTCCGCATGCTCCCCGTTACCCTTGGGTTCCGTACTGGGTCCCGAAGAACAGCTACCGCGGACTGCACAACACGGATCCGTTCATCTTCGGCGACCACTTCGTCTACTCCAACTGAGGCAACTGGTAAGCTCCGAAAGGAACCCGGTGCAATCTCTCTTTCGCGACACTTTGTGCTTTCTTTGGGACTCGCTCGTCGCCCAGGTTCGCAAAGCCGGTGTCGTCCTCGGCGCACGCGCGGAGATGCCGAAACGTTTCGATGGGCAACCGCACTACACAGCGCCTGCTCAGCTCCCCGTCCCTGATCCTCATGATTCACTGTAAAATCCGGCGTCAGGCCGCAGGCGTCCACCGTGCCGACCCCCTTGTCGGTGTCATCATGACCGACGACTGCCTGACCGCTCTGGAAACGATTACTGTGCGCACCGCCGGGCTCAGGGTTGACGGAACATGAGTACAGCCCATGCAGTCTTTCCTGAACCACGAGACTCTTCGAGCCAAAGAACAGCGATTGTGTGCCGAGGTCCCAAATTCGTTGCGCCTACGCGTCCATAGATCGATCAGTTGGATCGGACGGGCGGAGCGAGCAGTGGACGACGACGCTCGCTTCATCTTCTTTTGGATTGCCTTCAACGCTGTCTACGCCGACGAGAGTGTGTTTCGGGTGCCCACATCCTCTGAACAGAAATTCCGCGCGGATTTCTTTCAGAAGGCGGTGTCTCTCGACAGTAAACAACGGATCTACGGGGCGATTTGGAGTAACTTCTCCGGTCCCATACGGCTACTCATGGAGAACCAGTACGTGTTCGGGCCATTCTGGCAGCACCATAACGGGATCACGGGCACGGAAGATTGGCAGGATCGGTTCGACAATGCCAAGCGCCGGTTCCACCAGGCCATCTCACAACAGAACACGGAGTTCGTTCTGGACATGGTATTCGATCGACTCTCTGTTCTCCGCAACCAACTCGTGCATGGGGGCGCTACCTGGGGCGGCCGTATCAACCGGGCTCAGGTACGCGACGGTACCGCCATACTTGCCTTCCTCATTCCCGTGTTCGTCGACGTGATGTTGGACAACCCGCTGGAATACTGGGGCCGACCTTTCTACCCGGTGGTCGCTTAGGGCAGGTCTGAACAGCCGCTGTTTTGGTGGGCATGTGGAAAACGTCCGATCGACGACGCCTTGCGCTTTTCCGCCGCCTCTTCCGGTCCGGTCCTCTCCAGCTTCTGGCGCTTACACGGCTTCATCGCCACCTGCCAGTCCACTCCGGCGTCTCGATTCACTGCTTCCCCTTCTTCGTCTGGTGCATCTCAGGGTCCCGCTTGAGGTTCTTCGTCGAAGACGGCGCCACCATGATGCTCGCGTCTATCTTCTCCAAAAACTCCTCCCGCCGCGTCCGCAGCTTCTTCCCATCGTGTTCCATCTCCGCAAAGCTCGCCCGTCTCACCGTTCCCCCTCCGTGCCCGGCAATTTAACCTCATTATGACGTGTGAAAGGTTACTTGTTCAGATCTTCCTCAGGAGCCTGCGCCGCAGGCTCCTGAGTGACCATGGTCAAGGTACGACACCAATTTCGGTGCCGGATCATCTTGTGGCGTATATGCTGCACATGACGGCGTCCGTGATCGTGTTTCTTGCCGAGGTCGAGAAGGCTTTGCCATAAGGCGGCTTGTCCGTGGCCGAGCGGCCACCTTAAGAAGACGATCAGCCACCTACTTGGAGACGCACCCGCGGCATCACCTCCTCGGCGATCAACTGAATCACCGACTCGATACCGCCCTCCGGTGGCGCGAGCACCCAGGTGCCGAAGCGGCGGATGCCCATTTCGGCGATGCGGTTGATCTTGGCGGCGACTTCCTCGGGGGTGCCGGCCCAAGCGAAGGCGTCCACGAACTCTTCGGGCACCAGCGGTCCGGCCTCGAACATGAGCTCGTAGTCCCGCTTGGCGATCATGGCCTCCAGTTCGGCGGGGACCGCCATGCCCAACTGGGTGACGAAGTCCCGGTTGGGGTAGCTGCTCCACAACAGGAAGGCGATCATCTGCCGGACTCCGGCCCGGGCCTTGTCCCGGTCCCGGTCCACGCAGGTGTCGACCCTCGAGATGATCTCGATCTCCTCGGGGTCGCGGCCGGCCTGTCGCGCGCCCTGCCGGACGAAGTCCCAGGCGGCGCCGACACCCTCGGGGGTGGCCATGGTGGCGATCATGGCGCCGTCGGCGACGCGTCCGGTCAGGCGGAATACCGCCGAGCCGCGGCTGGCGATGACGATGCGGATATCGGGTCGGGCCTTGAATCCCAACACGCCGTTCTTCACGCTCACCACCTTGCCGTCCACCGTCGCGGGCTTGCCCGCCCACATGCCGCGCATGATGGCGATGGCGTCGGCCATGGCGGCCACCGGGCGTTCCCGCTGGATGCCCATGGCGGGAAAGCCGGAGCCGCCGGCGCCGATGCCGACGATGACGCGGCCCGAGGAGATTTCGTCCAACGTGGCCATGGCGGCGGCGGTGAGGGCGGGATGGACGCTGTAAGGGTCGGTGACCGCGGCGCCGATGCCGATGCGCTTGGTGTGGACGGCGCTGAGGGTCATGTTGGCCACCATGTCGCGGCCGAACTTCTCGTTGGAATGCCACAGGCGATCGAAGCCGAGGGCCTCCGCGCTCTTGATGATGGCGATGCGCCGGGCGAGGGGGTAGGAGGCGACGGTGCGCGAGCTGAAGCCGATGTCGAACTGGATGTCGCTCATTCGTTCTCTTAGGAGGCGCCGTTCCGGGTGGTGATCAAGGCTCGTCGCTTCTCGGTTCGTAGTCCATGTCGGTCAGCGTTGTTGTATGGAAGGCTTCGGACGCCTTCGCCCACTCCTTGCGAGCCGTCACCTTCCTGAGGTCGGGAGCGGCGTAGACGAATCGTTCGTCGTATTGTCGGTATACCGTATCGAAGAACCGTTCGAACCGTAGCGCACTGCCTGGATCGGGGAACTCGTCGACGATCTCTCCGACCTCCTCCGACCGGGTCGAAGCGAGCGCGAGCGAGATCGCTTCGTACCGGCTAACGTCGTCTCGAATGCCGCGTCTGTCGGCCAATTCGCGAAGCGCCGCATGGAATCGTCGAACCGCAGCGACTGGCTGGCCGCGGTCGTCAAGGGCCACATCGTTCTCCGCGACCGGCCGGACAGGCTGCTGCGATGACTCCTGTTGGCGGACCAACCGGATTTCCTCAGCGCGGTTTGCCCGCATGATGAACAAGTAACCGCACACGAGCGGCGGATAGGCGATGTGAAGATTGGTGCAGTCGCCGACCGCTTCTTCCATCCGATTCGTGAGATTCCGGAACGCACCAATTGCGCCCTTGCAGGAGACCGCGAGCACCGGCCCGATCCCCTCCTTGGTCACGACAACGTCTACGTCCTTGGTCTTGAGACCGCCGTAGACAGTCCGTTCACCAGCACCGCCGAGGCTCGGATCATGGATCAACACCGGCTGTCTGCGGCTCCCGTCCACCCGGAACGGCGGGCGTGGCATGATCTCGTCTGGGTGAAATCCACCTTCTACGACGAGCCGGCAGGCGACGTACCAATGAAGCGGCTTGATGTGTCGTTGGCTCTGTGGCGCCCCGCGGAACGCGACGAAGTGGGCAAGGGCCGACCTGAGCGATATCCACTCGCAGGCACTCACGCGATGTGCCTCCATTGGCGCATCACCTCGATCCCTTCGTCGAGCAGGGCACCCTCAGGTTGGTGGATCACCGCGTCCGGAGCCAACAGCACGTTGCGCGCTTCTCCCGGTTCGAGCTTGAGCATCCCGCCTCCCAGGGGATGTCCTTCGATCTCGCAACTCAGCCGCCCGATGGGTGAACCCCACGCTGCTGACAGTCGTTGGCCGCAGAAGTCGCTACCACCGTCGAACAGTCCGGGCCGGAGATCGACTGCCAAGAGAGCATTCGTGCAGGTGCATCTGCTCCGATTCGCGACGAGCGTCGGAGACCTGCCGCTCATATATGAGAGTACGAACGCAGGACGCCGAACGTCGGGAACGGTGTACCATGGTTTGCGGTTGCGGCACTTGTAGGAACCTCTTGCACGATGTCCTTCCGCGGTGTCGAGATACGCCTGGACCGTAGCGGGCACCTGTGTGCGGGGCGGGATCCGCAAAAGGAACACGGGCTCGTCTTTCTCGGTCCACCGCTCGATGTCAGCGTCGCTTATCTCGGCGCCGGTGACATACCGACTGTTCCTGATCGACGGCACAAGGAATTTGTCGGGTATCCGTAAGCGCTCCACGTCGGAAGGGCGTAGATGAAAGAAGTGGTTGGCGCCGCTGACGTATCCGATACCGATCTGCGCGATTCGGCCGAGCCGGACGGCCCCGGAGTCGGTCGCAATGCGCTGATAGAGGCTCCGGATGCGAGCCGGCAATAGGAACGGCCGCAGCCTGCCACTCCATCCGACACGCCACTCCTCGACCGATATCAGTTCCGACACCGCTGGCGGTATGACACTGGGGTCGAATCGTTCGAGTTTCGACAAACGAATACCGTCCGCCTGACAACCGGCCCTGTCTGCGAACAGCAGCCAACAGTCCTCCGAGAGCTGTGGAAAGATTTTTTCTCTGATGGCGACCAAGTGCACGGAACCGAAGTTGGCCAGAAGGTAGTCCATGAGCGGCGTGGCGTAGGGTGCATGACCGATCTCCGCCGGTACGACGAATGCGATCCGACCACCCGAACGGAGCTTGCTGGCCGCCGCCACGATAAACGGTGCCCATGATGACGACAAACCGCTGAAGACAACACCAAGGCGGCGACAGTAGTCGAGTGCGGCCTGCCGGGTCGGGCCGCTGAACCGCTGATACCGAATGAACGGAGGATTACCGGCTGCGCAGTCAAACTGGCGGTGGTCGTCGGATACCCACGTGAAGAAATCGCTGTTTACGAGTGTGGCAGTCGGCGCACGCGCGGATGCTTGTGCCACCGACGACGGATCCCGTTCGATGCCAACGCTGTTCGGATGACGTGCAACAAAGCGGCCATCGCCGCTCGATGGATCGAGGAGGAGGTCGCCAGGGTCTCGAACGGCCCATCGCACCAACGCATCCGCCACTACCTCCGGCGTGAAGTATGCACCGAGCGTTTTGACGTCGTGGGGGGCCGTGGCAAGGTTCTCCGCAGTCTTGATGGCAGCTCAAAGCTACCAATCCGGGAAGCATAACACGCGGTTTGCACCTGGCAAAAGGCTTGCATCTCTCACGCAGGTGACGGTAACGAACCTCCGCAGTGCCAGGGTCGTCCAGCACGTAGGGACCGTACGGAGTTATGTCATTCCTTGCGCAGTGCGGGCAGCACTTCGGCGGCGAAGCGTTCCTGCTGGGCGGTCTGGTCGGGGCTGCCGAAACGCACGACGATGGTCCCGGCGCCCCGCTCCACGTAGGCCTGGAGCCGTTCGATGCATCGGGCGGCCGGGCCGTTGCATGGGGGTTGCACGGCCACCATGGTCTCGTAGGACACCTTGTAATAGCCTTCCATGAACGCGCGCATCTCGCGCTCGGCCTGGGCGGTGTGGTCGTTCAGGTTGACGGTGACGTAGACGGCGCGGGCGAGTCGGGCGGCGTCCTGTCCCATCTCTTGCGCCAGAGATTCGATCCGCTCCCAGTTCCGGGCGAAGCTCTCCGGGGAGTTGGGCAGCGGGAACCAGCCGTCGCCGAGCTGCAGCACCCGGCGAACTCGCGTTTGATGAGGTCGTTGTTGCCGGCGATGCCGAGGCCCAGGATCAACCGGCCGTTGCACAGGAGGTCGAGGTTAGCGACCTCGTTGGCGAGCACCACGGGGTGGCGCAGGGCCGGGAGCAGCACCGCGGTGCCGAGCTTCACCTGGTTGGTGCGGGATGCGGCCGCGGCTAGGGTGGTCAACGGCTCCAGCCGCGGCCGGGCCAGGATGCTGTCACCCACCCAGATGGAGTCGAAGCCCAGGGTCTCGGCGCTTTCCGCCAGTTCCATGATGCGGCTGCAGTCCGGCGTCGCCTGTGCCATCACGATTTCACGCGTGGGTAGCAGGTATCCTACCGCGGTCTTGGGCTGTGACATGAGGCTACCTTTCCTCCCTTACCCGCCGTTTAACGGTTTCATCACCTCTTCCGCCAGCCACTGGATCTGCTCCAGCATCTCCTCTCCCGTGTCCGACGGGAGCTGTAGCGCGCACACGTGGTCGATACCAGCCTTTTCCAGGAACGCCACCTGCTCCAGGATGCTGGCAGGGCTGCCGATGAGGTTGTGGGTTTCGGCCAAGGCGGGGTCGCGGCCGGTGTGCGCCAACGACACGCGGTGCTGCACCATGCCCGTCTTGCGGTAGCGGGCGCGCGCCGCCTCCACGGTCTTGCCGACGCAAAGGGTGAACTGGGAGCACGCCTCCACGTCCCGGGGAGGGCGCCCGGCTTCCTCCGTCAGCCGCCGCAGCAGTGCCACGCGCTCCACGATTTGATCGAAGGGCCGCCAGCCCGGGAGCCACCCTTGTCCGAGGCGGGCCGCCCGCCGGATCATGGCTTCGTTGTGGCCGCCGACGAAGATGGGTAACGGGTCCTGCAGCGGCTTGGGGCGCATGGCGATGCCCTTGAAGGCGATATGCCGCCCGTCGTAGGTGGCCTCGGTATCCTGAAACAGACATTGCAGCGCCGCTAGGCTTTCGTCCAGCAGGTCGCCGCGCCGCTCCGCCTTGCGTCGCGGCCACTGGGCGTCGAACTCCTCGCGATAGGCGCCGATGCCCGTACCGAGGATCACGCGACCGCCGGTGAAACGGTCCAGGGTGCTGACCTGCTTGGCCAGGAGAACCGGGTCCCGTAGTGGCATCACCAGCACGGCGGTGCCCAGGCGTATTCGTGAGGTGTGGGCGCCCACCGTGGCCAAGGTTACCAGCACCTCGTAGAAGTTGGGCGGTTCCGGCCATTTCTGCCTCGCGTAGGCCGCCGGGTTGATGTGGTCGTTGCCCCAGACGGCGTCGTATCCGAGCCGTTCGGCCTCCTGCGCCATGTGCACGAACTCTTCCGGCTCCACGAACGGGACGGGGTTCACCAGCCCTTCGGTGCAGGTGGGGAGCTGTATGCTGAATTTCATGAGTGGTCAGGCCCTCCGCCCCGCCCCTGGTTTCCCGCCCCCGATCGGGGTCGAGGGCAAGCTTTCGCGGGAATGACGGAGGGGTTGCAGGAATGACAAAGGGAGATGCGGAAATGACGGATGTGTTTCATGACGGCTTCATGCCTCCGCGCGAAAGCCGTAGGCATCCTCCAGGGTCACCAGGAATCGCGCGATGTCGCCGCCCACGGTGGGGATCTCAGGCGCGGCTGCCGCGGTGGCGGCGGTGTCCTTGAGGCCGGTGGCGGTGTTGACCACCACCACCGTGTCGCTCCGGCCGATGCGCCCTTCCTCGCACAGGCGTCTCACCGCGGCAAGGGCGGCCAGGGACGACGGCTCGGCGTAGATGCCTTCGGCCGACGCAAGATCCCGCTGCAGGCCCAGCAACTCGTCGTTTCGCGCCACCCGCGCGGCTCCGTCCGAGGCCCGCAGCGCGTGCAGCGCCTGATAGGTGCTCTGGTTCACGCTGATGGAGCCGGCCACGTAGGGTGACGGCGCCGCCATCTCGGGAACGGCGTCCTCGCCGGAGGCCAAGGCCGCTCCCAGGCAGCCGGCCATCTCCGCCGCGACCATGCGCGGCTTTCTGGGGATCAACCCCAGGGCGGCAAGTTCGTCGAAGCCCTTCCACATGCCGAACAGGGCGTCGCCATAGGCCACCGGCAGCACGCACCAGTCGGGGGCTTCCCAGCCCATTTGCTCGCAGACCTCGTAGGCCATGGTCTTGTAGCCGTCGACGCCGTAGGGGTTGCTGCCCACGGGCGGGCCGAAATAGGGCGAGGTCGGATACCAGCCCCACTCGGCCACCCCGGTCTGCAGCAGCCTCCAGCGGTCGGACTTGGTGCGGGTGGCCACCACCATGGCGCCGTAGGCCTGCATCTGGGTGACGATGGCCGAGGCCGCGCCCTGGACGGTGAGCACGATGCAGGGCAGCCCGGTGCGGGCGGCGTAGGCCGCGGCCGCGGCGCCGGCGTTGCCGGTGGAACTGACGCCGACGGCCCGGGCGCCGAAGCGCTTGGCCATGGCCAGCGCGAAGAACGCCAGCCGGTCCTTGAAGGAGCCCGAAGGGTTCTGCGATTCGTCTTTCAGGAACAGCCGCTCAAGCCCGAGCCGGCGGCCGTAGCGCTCACAAGGGAGCAGCGGCGTCTCCCCTTCGCCCAGGGTGGCGGCATCCTGCACGTCCGGGGGCAGCAACTCGCGGTAGCGCCGCATGCCGGTGGGCCGGTCCCGAAGCGACTCGACGGAAAGTTCCCGGGCGGCGGCGTCCAGGTCGTACCGGGGCGTGAGGTTGGCGGGGGTCTCCCGCCGGCATTCCGGGCATCCGTCGAAGCGGGGCTCGATGCCGAAAGACGCGCCGCATCGGATGCAAGCGAGACCGGTAAGGTGGCTCATATGGATCTGGATCGCTCGACGTTCAGGTACGCGGTTCCAGCACCTGGAGGTGCCGCGGCGACGAGGTGAGCCGCCGGTAGCCGTCCTCGGTGACCACGATCATGTCTTCCACCTGAACGCTGCCCCAACCCATCTCGTAGTAGGGGGTCTCGATGCACAGCACCATGTCGGCCTCCAGCGGCGTGTCGTCGCTGGGGGCGATGGTGGGCCGGTCGTAACCGCCGAGGCCCAGGCCGATGCCGTGGCCCACGTGTTGGCGGCCGTAGTGCGGGATGCCGGATTCACGGACTTCCGCCACCGTGTCGTTGAAGATCTCCGAGGCGATCCTGCCCGGCTTGATGAGGCCGAGGGCCAGATCTTGGCCTTTGAGTATGGCGTTGTAATAACTGGAGAATTTATCCTCTGGCGGGCCGAACGAAAAGGTCCGCGACATGTCGGTGAGGTAGCCTTTGTAGAGGCATCCCACGTCGAACCGGATCATGTCGCCGACCTTGAGCGTGTCTTCCGGCACGTTGGTCATGCCCAGGGCGGCGCTCCGGCCGAAGCCCACGTGGTTCATGTTGGGCGCGGCCCCGCGCCGCACCTGGCCCAGGTCGAAGGCCAGGCACATCTCCGCTTCGGTCATGCCTTCGCGCGCTTCGTGTGCCGCCTCGTAGATGGACTCCTCGGTGACGCGCACGGCCTCGCTCATGCGCTCGATCTCGGCCGGGCTCTTGACCATGCGGATCTCGCGGAACACCCCCATGGCGGGCACCAGCTCCAGATGCGGGAACCGTTCGCGGAGCCGCTCCGCCAGCGCCGGATCCAGGCCCCGTTCGTCGTAGCCCAGCCGGCTCTGGTCGAGGCCCGCGTTCTCCAGCGTGCGGACGAGGCCCTCGAAGAAGTTCGTCACGGGCTCCGGGTCGATGCCCAGTTCGCGGATGCGCTGCTCGCGCGGCGTCAGCGGCCCGTTGTCCTCCATCACGCGGAAGAAGGTGCCGTAAGTGACCACCCCCGCGGGCGGCACCGTGTCCACCATGTAGTCCACCTCGCCCCGGGGAATCACGATCCAGGGCGCCGTCACCGCGTCCCGGGTGACGACGGCGGCAATGTCCTGCCGGCGCCACACGCCGCTCAGGTAGAAGACGTTGGGAATGTTGGTGGCGGCCATCAGGCCGTCGAGACCGTGCGCGGCCAGCACGCGCCTGGCCCGCGGTTCGTTGATCCACATTGGAGTTCTCCCTGGAGTTGGAATGCAGCGATGCAGCGGAAGGACTGACTATAGGGAAGCGTGATCCAGGGTGTCAAACAAGGGTGTGTCGGACAGTATGCCCCACAAAATACCCATCAATTACTAATTTGTTTATAAATTAGTAATTGATCACGGGACCTTCAGCCGCTTCACCAAGTCAGCGGGCGCGGTGAAGGTGAAATACTGCCCGGTTTTCGTCCTGACGAGCAGGTTCCGCGAGGCAAGATCGAGAAGGTCGGTCCGAGCCGTCTGGTATGTGACTCTGTGGGTCTTTTTGTGTGTGTCTATCGTGTAGCGCGCCCCCGGGTGGCGCAGGGCATGCCCGAGTAGCGCCAGTTGTCGGTGGTTGATCGAGGTGTGGGATTGAAGAATCTTCTCGATGCTCTGTATCTCCAGGGCTTTCTTGTCGAGGTATGTGTACAAGGCCTTGATGGCCTGCCGGATGACTAGAAGCTGAGCCAGGAGAAAGTAGGTCAGGTCGTTCTCGTCGGTCTCGGTGTAGAGGAAAGACTTGGCATACCGGGTGGGCGATCTCCGAATGACGGCGGAAATCGAAAGAAACTCGAACATCCAGAAATCCTGTGAGAGTGCGGACCAATAGAACAATGCTCTGGCGGTCCTGCCGTTGCCGTCGACGAACGGATGGTCGTAGGCAAGCCAGAAATGGAGGATGATCGCCTTCACGATCGGATGCAGAAAGGTGTCCGTCTGCCTCTCGTTCGCGAACTCACACATGGCGGCCATGCGACAGGCGATGTCTCGCGCGGGCGGGGGAGTATGGAGCAGGGTTCCATCCCCGTCGTGATAGACGGCGACACCGTCACCGGGTTTCCGCAGATGGTTGCCGGTCTGGTCTTCCGCAAGGGTTCCGTCGATCAGCGTCTCGTGGATCGTGAACACGATCTCAGGGGTGAGGGGCTGGGCGGTGAGTTCCTTGACCCGTTGGATCGCCCGGTAGTTGTTGAGGATCATCCTCTCGCTGCGATTCTTGGGCTTTCGGCCGGAGCGAATCATTTGCTTTGCCGCGTCGCGCGTTGTGGAGGCCCCTTCGAGTTGGCTCGAAGTGATGGCCTCCTCGATCAGGGAACTCATGACATAACGGTCCCTGGTTTGTGGATTCAGGAGCTGGTCGGTTGTCGTGATTCTCCCGCTTACGTTCCGGTCGATTTCGTACAGGGCTTCGAGCACGGGGTCCGCGAGGCAGTAGGCGAAGGAGTTCCCGTCCTTGTCCTTTAGAGGAATGGTCCTGCGTGCCTGGCGGCGGGCAAATTTCACGGCCGCCCACCATTCTTCGGATGAGAGTCCGGTCGGCGCCTGGACGCGACGGAGGCTTTCCCAATGCCGGTACTTCTTCCCCTGTGAGGGGCTGATTCCTTGGCCTGCGAGTATCTCGGTCATCCGCCTGATCTGGTCGGGCTCCTTCAGGTTCGCGAGTATCTCCGTGAGGCTGGGCGGGGTTTGTGGGATCTTCATCGTTTCACCGGGCATTTACTAATTCATAAATGAATTAGTATTTCTTGCAGGTCAAGATACTGCGTGACCGGGGGATTGGGCACACGTCATCGCGCCGCGGCGGTTCTTGTATTTTGAAAACGCGTCATGTAAGACCTGTCCCTTGAATTTATCGTGAAATTCGGAGGAACACATGGCCAAGCCGGCGCAAGAGATCGAGAACACGATGGACAACATCCCCTTCTTCTACAAGTGGCAGAAGGGCGAGGGGGTCGACGTTGTCGACACTTTCTTCATCAAGGATCTGAAGGAAGTGCCGCTCAAGTGGTGGGACCGCATGGGCGGTGACGGAACCCTCTTCAATATGGAGGGCGCGGGTGACGCCACCGGCGCGTACGTCGTCGAAATCGCCCCGGGCAAGAGCCTGAACCCCATGCGCCACCTCTACGAGGAGCTGATTCTGGTGGTGCAGGGCCGCGGCGCCACCACCATCTGGAACGACAACGGCGCCAAGCAGACCTTCGAGTGGCAGGAGGGGAGCCTCATCTCGGTGCCGTTGAACGTGCATCACCAGCACTTCAACGGCCAGGGCGACAAGCCGGCGCGGCTGTTTTCGGTCAACAACATGCCCATCGTCTTCAGCCTGTTCCACAACGAGGAGTTCATCTTCAACACGCCGTACGACTTCGTCGACCGCTTCGACGGGCGGCCGGACTTTTTCTCCAGCAAGGGCACGCAGCATCCCGGGCGCATCTGGGAGACCAACTTCATCGCCGATACGCGCACCTTCAACCTGCAGGAGTGGAAGGAACGCGGCGCGGGCGGCAAGAACGTGTTTCTGGAAATGTGCGACGGCACCATGGCGGCGCACATCTCCGAGTTTCCCGTGGGGACCTACAAGAAGGCGCACCGCCACGGCCCCGGATTCAACGTCATCATCATCAAGGGACAGGGCTTTTCGCTCTTCTGGTGGGAAGGCGAGGAGCCCAAGCGCTACGACTGGCAGGACGGCAGCGTGTTCGTGCCGCCGGAGATGATGTTTCACCAGCACTTCAACCTTGGCCCCACCGGCGCGCGCTACCTGCCGTTGCGTTTCGGCGGCATCAAGCACAGCATGGGCGAGGGCTACGGCGACATCTCCAAGGTGGACAAGGACGTGAAGTCCGGCGGCAACCAGATCGAGTACTATGACCAGCCGGCGTACATCCGCGAGATGTTCGAGTCCGACATGACCGGGCTGGGAGCCGCGTCGCGAATGGATCCCGGTGTGTACGTGAAGCCCGCGGCATAGGCTCAAGGCCTTCGGATCCGGGGGAGGAGGCGTTGGGCTTCCTCCCCTTTTTTGTCCGCAAGGAGAACCGCGCCGGCCGGAGGCCGAGGAAGTTCAGACTGGCGGCCGTTTCGATGCCATGATGGCCCCGATCATCCTGACGATACTGTCCTATCTCCTGGGATCGATTCCCGCGGGCTTCCTGGTGGGATCGTCCTCGGGCGTGGATGTGCGCGGCGCCGGCAGCGGCAACATCGGCGCCACCAATGTGGCGCGGACGTTGGGCTGGAAAAAGGGCGCGGTCACACTGTTGGCGGACGTCGCCAAGGGATTCCTGCCGGTGCTGGCGGCGTACTTGCTGGACCTCGGCGCGGCCGTGGCCGCATCCGCCGGTCTGGCCGCCTTCGCCGGCCATCTCTATCCCTTGTTCCTGAGGTTCAAGGGTGGCAAGGGCGTCGCCACGGCCGCGGGCGTCTACCTGGCCGCCATGCCCGTGGGCCTCCTCGTCGTACTGGGCGTTTTTCTGGCGGTGGTCCTGGCGGACCGGCGCGTCTCCCTCGCCTCCATGGCCGCCGCGATAGCCGCCCCAGTGGTGGCGTGGGGGTTGTCCTGTCCCGAGGAAACGGTCTGGATGACCTTCATCATCGCAGTCCTGGTGATGCTGCGCCACCGGGGCAACATCCGCCGCCTGATGGACGGAGAAGAGTCGCGCTTCGAACTGCGGCGGCGAAGTTCGGACGGGTAAGCCGTGCCGCGGGCCGGTCGCCAAGCGCGTCCAGCGCGTCTATGACGGGTCGGTTCGGTTTCGCGGTGACGCCTCCACGGCTGTCATCACCCGCAGCGGATTGCCGCCCCCCAGCCGGGCGATCTGATCTGCGCCGCAGCCCCGCCGCACCCGTTCGATGGTGAAGTTGAGGGTGTCGCGCGCGTTGTCCCATCCGTCGATGCCGCGGCCGTTGAAGTCCGACGCGCTGCCGGCGTGGTCCATGCCTGCCAGGCCGACCGCGTAGTCGATGTGGTCGGCGAAATCCTGCACCGGCGCCTGGGGTCACTTCTGGTCGATCTCCTCCCGGCGGGCGTTCCTCCCATCATGGAAATCGCGATTGCCAATACAGTAGATAAAGGGGACATATTCCAGCAGAATCCGATTAAATCGGCTTGGGCCAATCGAGGAGGACTGGGGAAAAGTGGTGTTCGAAAGGGAAGACTATCCGGACTTCGTCTACGTTCATGACCTCGCTGGGTTGGAGCGTCTGATTCCGTCCCTCCGAGCGGCGGAGGCGGTGGCGCTGGATACCGAGGCCGACAGCCTGCACAACTACGCGGAGAAGGTCTGCCTGATGCAGCTCTCCGTCGCGGATGCGCATTTCGTGGTCGATCCTCTGTCCGGGTTGGACTTGACCGGTCTGGTGGAAATTCTGGCGGACAAGCGGCTGATCGTACATGGTGGCGACTACGACTTGCGGCTGCTGCGCGCGTGGAAGGGCTTCAGGCCCCGCGGCGAAGTCTTCGACACCATGATCGCCGCGCAGCTTCTTGGCATTGAACAAATCGGGCTGGCATCCTTGGTCCAGCAGCTTCTGGATGTCGCGCTCGTCAAGGATTCGCAGAAATCGGACTGGTCGCGCCGGCCCCTCAGCGAAAAGCAGTTGCGCTACGCGGTCAACGATACGCGCTACCTGGAGGCCCTTGCCGAGCGGTTGCACGGGGAGTTGCTTCAGTGGGGGCGGGTGGCGTGGCATCAGGAGAGTTGCCGCGCGATGGTGGCGGCCACGGGCTGCGACCGGGCGCGTGACCCGGAGGACGTTTGGCGCATCAAGGGGGCGGGGCGCCTGTCGCGGCGCCAACTGGCCTGCCTGCGAGAGATCTGGCGTTGGCGCGACACGTTGGCGCGGCGCGTCAACCGGCCGCCCTTCAAGGTGCTTCAGAATCACCGGATACTCGAATTGGTGGAATGGGCCGACTCGCAACCGGGCGCGCCCCTGGACCAGGGTCCCAAACTGCCGCGTGATATCGTCGGGTCGCGCCGCCGGGCGCTTGGGCATGCGCTTGATCGGGCCGCGGCCATGGCGGAGAGCGAGTGGCCGGAACTCCGGCGCACGGCTCCCTCCGATTTGCCGTCTTTCAACGACGACGAACTCGATGCGTTGCGCACCGAGTGTGCCCGGATCGCGGCCGAGTTGGGGATCATGCCGTGGACCCTGGCGCCCAAGGCCGCCCTTGAAAGCATCGCCCGGACGCGGCCCCGAACCGAGGAGGAGATTATGGCGTGCGCGGGCTTGTTGCGCTGGCAGGCGGGACTCGTGCGCAACGCGGTCCAGGACGTGCTGCACGCCCCTCGGGCGAACAGCGCAACCAGTTCCAGTTCCCGGCGCAAGCGCAAGCGCTGAAACGGTGCGCGTGGGCAGGTGGTATGGTAGGTTGTGGCGAGATCGTTGGATCCGCCACCAGGCATCCGCGCCGAGGCCAGCGTCAAGGCTTCCGCGGCGCAGACCCTTGGTGTCCTGTCGGAGTTCATGTGACAGGACACCAGCCCACAACGACAGGAGTCCGACCATGGCAAACGAAGCGCAACGGATACACGACAGCTTGAAGCACCCGGTGATCGACGGCGACGGGCACTGGATCGAACCGATCCCGGTCTTCCTCGAATACTTGAGCGAAGCGGGCGGGGCTGGAGCCGTGGACAAGATCAGGGACTTGTGGCGCCGGAACCAGTCCTGGTACGGGGCGACGCCGCAGGAGCGCCAGCACCACCGCATGCGCCGCACCATCTGGTGGGGCGTCACCGCGAACACCTTCGACAAGGCCACGGGTCTCCTGCCGGGTTTGCTGAACGAGCGGCTCCCGGAACTGGGCATCGACTTCGCGATGATCTACCCGAGCTTCGGACTGAGCGTGAACGGCATCCAGGACGATGATCTGCACCGCGCCGGCGTGCGCGCCTACAATATGATGACGGCGGACATGTTCGGGCCGTACGCGGAGCGTTTCTGTCCGGTGGCCATCATCCCGGCGCATAATCCCGGCGAAGCCCTCGAAGAGTTGGAGTACGCGGTGGTGCAGCGCGGATACCGGGCCATCATGCTGCGCGGCAACCAGGAGCGGAAGGTCCCGGTGGCGGCCGAGGGCATCGATCCGCGCAAGGCCGCCTGGTTTTGCGACAACATCGCCCTGGACAGCCCGTATGACTACGAGCCCGTGTGGCGCCGCTGTGTCGAGCTGGGCGTGGCCGTGACCCAACATTCAGGCAGCGGCCGCTGGCACGACCGCGCCTCCATCAGCAACTTCACCTTCAACCATGTGGGCCACTTCGCCGAGTCGAACCACGCCTTCGCCCGCGGCGTCTTCCTCGGGGGCTTGGTGAACCGCTACCCGAGCCTCAACTTCGGGTTCATGGAAGGTGGCATAAGCTGGGCCTGCCAGATGTGCTTCGATCTCATCGAGCACTGGGAAAAGCGCCGGCGCGCCGGGTTGCAGTACCCCAGCGACACCGACGTGGAGGAGTTGAAGGGATTCATCGAGCGCTACGGCGACGAGCGGCTCAAGGCCAACGCCGACGCCCTCATGAACAATCTCGACGCGTTCCGGCCCAACTGCAGCGTCGAGGAGCTGTCCAGGCCCGAGCATGTGGTGGACGATTTCGAGGCTGCGGGGATCAACTCGGAAGAGGATGTCGAGGCGGTGTTCGCCACCAACTTCTTCTTTGGCTGCGAGGCCGACGACCGCGCCACCATGTGGGCGTTCGATCCGCGGATGGGCGTGCGCCTGCAGCCGATATTCAGCTCCGACTTCACGCACTTCGACGTGCCCGACTTCAAGGAGGTCATTCCCGAGGCCCACGAGATGGTGGAGAAGGGCCACGTGACCGAACAGGACTTCCGCGAGTTCACCTTCACCAACGCCGCGCGCCTGCACACGCGCAACAACCCCGAGTTCTTCAAGGGCACCGTGGTGGAAAACGCCGTGGCCGGGGAGCTGGGGTTGTAGACCCCGGTGCGAGTCGGCGGTGCGCTAACCCCCGTCGAGATCCGAGAGACCCCTCCGCGCTACGCCTCCAACCCCAAGCTGTAGAACCGGTTGCAGTTGTCGAAGAAGACCTTCCGCTTCTGGTCCTCGGTGATGTCCGTGCGCTCGCGCACCTCCTTGGTGGCGTTGGGCCAGATGGTGTCCCAGTGGGGATAGTCGGCGGCGAACAGCCACATGTCGTCGCCGTAGCGGTCCATGCAATAGGGCAGCATGGCGTCGTCGGGATCGAAGCTCACGTACACCCGTCCGTTCTTCACGTAGTCGCTGGGCTTGCCCTTGAGCAGCGGCGCTTCCTCGCTGCGGCGCTCGTAGTGCTCGTCGATGCGGTCGAGCCAGTATGGCAGCCACCCGCATCCCGCCTCGAAGAAACCCACCTTGAGCTTGGGATAGCGCTCCAGCACCCCGCACGTGGTGATGCCCAGGAAGGCCTGCATGATCTCGAAGGAAAAGCTCACGGTGTGGGCCTGGAGGAAGGTTTCCCAGCGTTCCTGTCCCTCGGCGCCCCAGGAGTTGCCGTGGAAGCACACCGGGATGCCCAACCGTTCGGCCTCCGCGTAGATGGGCCAGAACTCTTCGGCGCCCAGGTTCTTCTTGTGGCCGTGGGTGTGGAGCATCACGCCCGGGTGGCGCCACTTGTTCACGGCGCGGTTCAACTCCTCGCACGCCGCGGGCACGTCCTTCAGTGACACGGTGGCGACGCCCTTCATGCGCGGGTTGTGCTGCTGGACCTCGCCGATGTAGTCGTTCCAGGCGCGCGCCAGCGCCTTCTGGAGATCGCTCTGGGGCACGAGGCTCAGGCTCAGCGCCATGGTGGGGTAGGTGACGCTCAATTGGATGCCCTCGACGTCCATGTCCGCGACGTAGCCGTTCGTGCCAATGGTCTGCTTGCCCATGCGGCCGAGGAAGCGGTCCCAGGTGTCGCTGGGGAAGAACCCCTGACGGATGCGTTGGTACACTTCGGGCACGCGGGAGCGGTAGTCGTCGGCGGTCTCGCGGATGTGCGAGTCCGCATCCAGAATGGGATAGTCTGCCATGTGCGTTCCCTCCACAAATGGGCGTTGATCAGCCCCGTGAATACGGCAAGACGTTGCCGCGTGTCAATCCGGGAAGAGCGCGCGCGATGCGCCAGTCCCGACCGCCGGGGCGGCCCGGGCGCCGATTCGAGGGATCGTGAACCATGCAGCGCCCCACGACGGGCTCGGCACAGGCTGCGCGGGGACGAAGTCCAAGGGCGCAAGCCAAACCCGACAGGTCGCTGGATCGGTCATCCGGCTTCGCCGTAGAGCCGGTCGGTCTTGGCCGCCATGATGAAATCGTTCCGGTGCAGGTTGCGAATCTTGTGGGTCCACCAAGTGACGCGCACGCGGCCCCACTCGGTGACGATCCGAGGGTGGTGCCCTTCCGCCTCGGCGATGTCGCCCACCGCCGCCGTGAACCCCAGCGCCTGGGTGAAGTTCCTGAACTTGAAGAGCCGGTCGAGCTTGGGAATGCCGTCCTCCTCGATCATGGTCCAGTCCGCCATCTGCGGCTTGAGTTCGTCAATTTCCTCCGGCGTCACCACCGGGGCGTCCGCGCGGCACGCCACGCACTTTTCTTCGGTCAACTGGCTCATGGAATTGCCTCCGCAACAGGGTAGTGGAAACGGACGTGTCACAAACGTCCGACCCGCGCAACCCGCGGCGTCCATACCTGAACCCACACGATGGTCGGCCAAGCGGCGCGACCCGTGTGGCGTTTCACGAAACCGTTGATCCGAATGCGCAGAACGCTTGTCGTCGGCACGGCGCGATGACTTGTAGGGGTGACCGGCGGTCGCCCCATCACAGACGTGGCTGTGTGTCCTTCCTTCGGAGCTGGTCAATCGGTAAGCTGACTACCATGATGAATGATCGCTTTCGTGTGGTGGTGCTGGACGACTACGAGAAGTTCTCGACGACGGTTCCGGCGTACGAAGAGGTGGCGGCCGTGGCCGACGTCCACGTGGTCGAGCGCAAGCTCACCAGCGACGAGGAATGGGCCGCCGCAGTGGGCGACGCGCACGCGGTGGTGCTCATGCGCGAGCGCTCGCCGTTCCGTGAGCGCGAGTTCGCGCTGGCCCGGTCGCTGCGCTTCGTTTCCCAGATCGGCCGCGGAATACCGCACCTGGACGTAGCGGAGGCCACGCGCCGCGGAATCCTGGTGTCGTGCACGCCCAACGACTCCGGCGCGTCCACGGTGGAGCTGACCTTTGCGCTGCTGCTGGCGCTGGCGCGGCAGATCCCGTCCGTGAGCCAGGGAATGCGCGAGGGCGGGTGGCCGCCGTCCGTGGGGCTGTTGCTGGAGGGGCGGACCCTGGGCGTCATCGGGCTGGGCCGCATCGGTGGCAAGGTGGCGCGCATCGCGCGGGCCTTCAGCATGGAGGTGCTGGCCACGGGCAAGACCCTGACCGACGAGCGGGCGGTGGAGGCGGGGGCGCGGCGCGTGTCCCTGGACGCGCTGCTTGAAGCGTCGGACGTGGTGTCGGTGAACTGCCGGCTGAATGCCGAGACCCGCGGACTCATCGGCCGCCGCGCGCTGGAGCGCATGAAACCCGGCGCGCTGCTCATCAACACCGCGCGCGGACCGGTCATCTCGGAGGAAGCGCTGATCGAGTCGCTGGAGCGGGGGCATCCCGGCGGGGTGGGTCTGGATGTCTACGACGAGGAGCCGCTGCCTCCGGACCATCCGCTGCGTGGCTTCGACAACGTGATCCTGGCCTCCCACCGCGGCTACGCCGTGGACCGGATCTTGTACCAGCGCTACCAGAGCGCCTTTGCCAATGTCGTCGCGTTCACCGGGGGCAAGCCGGTGAACGTGCTCAATCCGGAAGCGCAGGCCCCCTCCACCGACCCTGGATTCCCGCCCCCGAACCGTGTCGAGGGCAAACTTTCGCGGGAATGACGATTCGGGAGTTGGCGTCCTGCTGCGTCCGAACAGCGTTTTGACACGGCCTGTCTTGCGGGCATGACGGGGGGACGCGACGGAGGGACGCGGGAATGCTGGTTCCTAGTGTGGTGTCTGGTTAATACGCGTCATAATCTGCGGGTCTTATTCGCCGTCGGCTGCGTTGCTCTTCCTCGCGTGGTACACGCCACTGCTCGTCATCGCGCCTTGCCGACAACAAAAAATCCTCCGCAGATTATGCGCGAATTAACCAGACACCACACTACGACTCCGCCAGCGCCTTGGCGAAGCGGTCGCGGTACTCGGTGCTGTACAGGCGGGGAAAGTTCTCCGGGTAGTCTTCGCCCGGTTCCATCTTGAGGTCCACCAGGATGGGACCGTCCTCCTTGAGGATGGTGTCGAGGTTGCGCTCCCAGTCTTCCAGGTTGTCGATGGTGTAGGTCTTGACGTAGCCGGCCTCACGCGCAACGCCGGTGAAGGTGAAGCCGTCGTGACGCGGGATGGGGACGCCGCCGTTGGTCTCGTAGGTGCCGTTCTCGCACACGCAATGCACGAAGTTCTTTGGCGCGGCGTTGGCGATGGTGACCAGGCTGCCCAGGTTCATGAGCAGACTGCCGTCGCCGTCCAGCATCACCACCCGCTTGTCGGGGCGGCCGAGGGCCAGGCCCAGCGCATGGGACGAACCCTGTCCCATGGCGCCGGTGAACGTGTAGTTGAGGTCGGACGGCGCGATGTGGATCCAATCCTGCGCCGCCTTGTAGACCGCCACCACGATCTCGCCGGTGCGGTGGCGCGCCAGAACCTTGAGGCATTCGTCGCGTTTCATCATGGTCAGACAGGCTCCCGTCCGATGAGCATGACCACCGGCCTCGCGTCCGCATAGGCCGCTTCCACCGCGGGCACGACCTTGTCCGCTTCGCCGGGGGCTTCGATGTTGTGGTACTCCACCTCCATCGCCTCCAGGATCGGCTCGACGATGCGCAGGCCGTAGCGCCTGGACTGCCTGGGGGGGACGCCGGGCTCCTTCTGGAGCATCCCCACCATCATGCACACCGGGTTCTTCCCCTGCACGGCAACGCCGCGGACCGCGTTGATGGAGTCCAACAGGCCCGTGTACTGCATCAGCAGCAGCGACCGGTGCCCGGCGGCGTAGAGCCCGCTGCAGATGGACACCCCCTCGTCTTCCTTGCACACCTGCACCACCTGGAAGTCGGGATCCTTGATCATGTTCTTCAGCAGGTGCTCGCTGGTGGTCCGGTCGGGCAGGGCCACGATGAAACGGATGCCGGCCCGTTTGATCTCACGGATGAGATCCCCCGCCTTGAGCCTGTCGGCGTCGTTGTCTCGCGCCACGCCATCGCTCCTTCCGTTGTAGTCTGGCTGCGTCCCGCCCGTCGCGCGCATCAACCCCTTCGCGTTCTTCGCCCTCTATACTATGGCGCCTCCTTCGAGAAAAGACCTGAAACGCGCCACGTCCGCGGGTGCGTCGGGACGCAGTTCGCACCAGCGCAGCGCGCCCTCGTAGAGGCGCACGGTGGGGCCGAGTCCATGGACCAGGGGGAGCAGATCCCTCAAGGTGTCGTACCATGCCCGCCGTTCGTCCCGGTCGGGCGGCTCGGGGTCGCGCGCGTTCAGCACCGCGCACAGCCGCAGCCATTCGCCGGCGGGGAAGCCCATGCGCAGGTCCTTCGGGTACAGGCCCAGGGCGATGGCGCGGGGCCGGGTGAAGTGTTGCCGCTCGTCGAATTCCAGAATGAATCCGGGGCTTGCTATAGTGTCCCCTGCGATACTGGCCCCTGCGATGCTGTCCAAGTGGTAGTCGCACGGCGGCATCCAGGGTGTGCGAATGAAATTCCCGTAGCCCCGATGGTCGCGCAGGGCGTCGAAGATCTGTTGCAGCACCGCCCCGATGGGGTGGCCGCGGTACGCCTCGGGTTTGCTGGGCCATGGGAACGAAGGGTCCCGGCGGCACGCGCCCGGGTAAAGCGCGGTGAGCAGTTCGTGCAGCCGGACCTTGCACGCGCGGCAGTGCTCCGAATGGGCCGGAGGAGACATCGGGGCAGGACCGGACATCGCCACGGTAGTATCGGCCATGAGCGAAACCGGGGCAATGCCTGCGCCGCAGGCTCCGAGGGTAAACTTGCGCGGGAAGGACCATATGGCGCGAGGGCGGCATGATGGAGGGGTCCGGAAATTGGGAGTCGCATGATGGGTTGGACTTACCTGTGCATTGCCGGACTGTTCGAAGTGTTCTGGGTTGTCGGGCTCAAGTACACGGCGGGGTTCTCCCGCCTGTGGCCGAGCGTGGTGACGATCACAACCATGGGAGTGAGTATCTATTTCCTGTCGCTGGCGGTGAAGACCCTGCCGGTGGGCACGGCTTACGCCGTGTGGACTGGCATCGGCGCCGTGGGCACGGTGACCTTGGGCATGATCTTTTTTGGGGAATCGAGGGACGCGTTGCGGTTCGTGTGCATCGCGCTGATCCTGGCCGGCATCGTCGGGCTCAGGCTGGTTTCCCAGGAACCGGGCGCCACGGACAGCCCCGCGCCGGCCGGGCGTCATGATCCGGGAGCTTGAATGAAGCGAGTCTGTGTCTTTTCCGGCTCCAGCACCGGCGTGCTGGAGGAGTACGCCGGGACGGCGGCGTCATTGGGGCGGGAACTGGCGCGCCGCGGTATTGGTGTGGTCTATGGCGGCGCCTCCATCGGCCTCATGGGCTGCGTGGCCGACGCGGCCCTGGAGGAGGGCGGCGACGTCATTGGCGTCATTCCCACGGCGCTGATGATGAACGAGGTCGTACACTCGAATCTCACCGAACTCAGGGTGGTGGCTTCCATGCACGAGCGCAAGGCGCTGATGGAAAGCCTTTCGGACGGGTTCATCGCGCTGCCGGGTGGCTACGGTACGCTCGAAGAGATCGCCGAGATGATCACCTGGCTGCAGCTCCGTTTTCACTCCAAGCCCTGCGGGCTGCTCAACGTGATGGACTACTACGCACACCTCATCGGTTTCCTCGACCACGCGGTGGAACAGGGATTCCTCAAGGAGAAGCACCGCGACAAGCTGCTCGTCGCCGACACCGTGGACGGGATGCTGCGGGCGCTTGAAGAGTTCCGTCCGGCCTGACCAGGAGCCGTCCTCCGACTTCGCTGCGCGACCCTCGGCACGAACGTAATCCATTCGATCACAGTCTCCCTGGGCAAGGGGGATTGGCGGGTGCCCCTACACGGTTTCCATGCCTTGCGGTACATTCCCGAATACTCGGACAGGCTCCTGGATCAGATGCTTCGCCGCCGCTGGGCGCGTGTTTTCCGGCGCCGGCCCGGTCTACGAGCGATCCCGGCCGCGGCGGCCGCGGTGACCGCCGTCATCAGCCAGGGGAACCAGTCGCCGTGGCGCACGTAGAAGGTCTCCATTTCCAGTAGCGGCACCCTGGCCCGCAGCACCCCTTCGCTGAACACCGGCAGCGGTTCGGACATGCGTCCGGCCGGATCGATGACTGCGGTGACGCCGGTATTGGTGGCGCGCACCATGGCCCGCCGCGTCTCGATGGAGCGCCATTGCGCCAGCCATGCGTGCTGCCACGGCGCCGCGGTGTCCCCGTACCACGCGTCGTTGGTCAGGTTGACCAGGAGGTTGGCGCGTTGGTTCCTCACGAAGTGGCGGGAGAGCGCAGGCATCAGGTCCTCGTAACAGATGAGAGGCGCGGCCCGCGCACCCTTGGGCAGGATGAAGGGTGTGGCGACCTCGCCCGCGGTGAAGCCTTCGCCGATGGCCTGCACCCCCGGAACCCAGTCGATGAGCCATGCCAGCGGCACGTACTCGCCGAAGGCGAGGAGCACCCGCTTGTGGTAACGTCCCACCACCGCGCCCGCGGGGTCCACCGCCACGGCGCTGTTGTACCGGCGGAGGCGGACCACCGGTTCGCGCCGGTAGCTGACGGCGCCCACGATCATGTAAGGGTGGCGCGCGGGCAGGAGTTTCGGGGGGATGCGTTGGCCGTTCTCGCGCAGCCAGGTTTCCATGGCCGATTCCGGCCAGATGACCACATCGGCGTCCGCGTTCTGCAGGGACAGGGCCTTGTAGGTGGCTTGGTTGGCCTTGAGAAAGGCGTTCTTGCCCTTCCGCTCGATGGAAATGTTGCCCTGCACCACCGCGACGTCGAGAGTTGCGGCTTCCTTCGTCGCACGGTCGACCTGGGCCAGGCGCACCTGTCCGTAAACCAGGGTCGCGGCCAACACGGCGCCGGCCACCGTCAGGGACCACGCTGCCCGACGCGGCATCCCACCCCCGCGGCGGGCGCGCAGGCACTGGTAGAGCGCGGTGCCGCACCACAGCAACAGGAAGGTGACGCCGTGGTGTCCGGTCAGGTCCGCTGCCTGCACCAGGAGGGTGAACGGGTTCTGGCTCGCGGCGAGATACCAGGGAAACAGGTTGGGATGCCAGAACTGGATGGCGACCCAGAACGTTGCGGGAAAAACGCTGAGCGGTCCCATCCCGCACGCGCGCACCAGCGCCGCCAATGCGACGAACGGGAGAGCGCCGTAGGCGACGAAGAGAGCGAACGCCGCCGCGGCCACGGCGTAGTTCACCCCGCCGAACACGTGCACGGTGTCGACGATCCAGTGGAACCCCAAGGCGATGGTAGTCGTTCCCGCAAGCGCTCCGGCCCACAGTGCCTGCCGCCAGTTGCGGGCGCCTTCGATCGCCGCCAGCAAAGGGACGGGAGCCAGCCAGGCCAGGGGAAAGAGGACCGGCCAGAGGAAGGGAGTGGCAATGAGCGCTCCGCCGAGGAGCGACAGCCCAAGCAGCGACCCGAAGCCGAACATGAAGCCGGCAGTCTACGGTTCCCGGCAGGGGGCGTCAACGCGGATGGGTGCGCGGCCGGGAGGTCGAGGGGGCCGGCACGATACCCGTTGACAGGGGAAATGACGAACGAATAATCTGGTGCGGTGCGTCACAACGCAGTTCTTCAGGAAATACCGAAAGGGGGAGAGCCGATGGGTGCATACATCGATGCCGACGGGCATATCATGGAGCGTGAGAACGAGATCAACGAGCACATCGATCAGGAGTACCTGGGCCGCGGCCGCCTGAGCTTCCGTCAGATGCTGCCGAGCCTCGACAATTTCCACACGCCGCGGAGCCGGCACATCGAGCCGGAAGGGATCTTCGATGCTTCGGTGGGACCCGAACGCTGGCTCGAGTTCCTCAAGAAGACCGGGATCGAGGCCTCGGTGCTCTATCCCACGGCAGGTCTTTCCTACGGCCAGGTACACTTCCCCGAATGGGCGGCGGCGTATGCGCGCGCCTACAACGACTGGCTGTCGGAGAAGTACCTGAAGGTCAGCGACCGCTTCAAGGGGGTGGCCCTCATTCCGGTGCAGGACGTGCCCGCGGCGGTGGAAGAGTTGCGCCGGGCGGTCAAGGACCTGGGGATGGTATGCGCCATGCTTCCGTCCAACGGTCTCGACCGGCACTTCGGGTCGGACCAGTTCTGGCCGCTCTACGAGGAGGCGGAGAAGCTTGGTTGCGCCCTCGCGGTCCACGGCGGATGTTACGGCGACCTCGGCTTCAACTCGTTCAAGGTGTTCCCGGCCACCCGCGCGCTGGGCATGCCCTTCCCGCTCGCCATTCACATGACCGGGATGATGTCGGAAGGCATCTTCGACCGGTTCCCGGATTTGCGCGTGGGCTTTCTTGAGGGAGGCACGGCGTGGATCCCGCTGGTGCTCGACCGGTTGAACCGGGAGGCGGAGTACGGCGGCCTCAAGCTCAAACGGGACCCCATCGATTACTTCCGTGGCGGCCGGGTCTTCGTCGGCTGCGAGGGCAACGAGGACGTGCTTGCCTACTGTGTCAACCGGGTGGGGCACGATATCTTCATGTTCTGCTCCGACTTCCCGCACGAGATCACCATGGACAACTGTATGGAGGAGATCGACGAGATCCTCGAACGGGACGAGCTCACGGACGCGCAGAAGGAAGCGATCCTCGGCGACAATGCGCGCAGGTTCTACAATCTCTGATTCGGATGCGTTCCGCGGGCGGAGCCTTTCCGAAGGAGGTTCCGAGGCTCCGCCGCGGGCGGACTTTCCGGGCACGGCTGCCTGAACCGCCTTGGCGGTACGCTTGACGGTGGTTGACCGGCGGGCTAGGATGGGTCAGTCCCACGGGGGACAGACCATCGTAAGTCTCACCTTGCGAACCGACCGAGATCGTGGTTCAGAACGAAATCTTCCCTCTGTTCGACTCCTTCGAGGTCAGCGCCCAGGGTGTACGGCCATAACGTATCCAGGAGGGGAACAAATGGAAGGCAGGAGACTCTATGTCGGCGGGTTGCCGTACTCGACGACGGACATGCAGCTTGAAGAAATCTTCTCGACACACGGCACGGTCGAATCCGCTCAGGTGATCATCGACAAGTTCACGGGCCGGTCGCGTGGCTTCGGTTTCGTGGAGATGGCGAACCCGGACGAGGCAGAGGCAGCGGTCAACGCCCTCAACGAGACCGATCTCGGCGGACGCACCATCACGGTGAACGAGGCCCGGCCCCAGCGCCGCGACTTCGGCCGGCGTTAGGGGCTTGCGCCGCGGAATCTGTGACCGGACAATTTCCCGCAGGGGCGACCCGCGGTCGCCCCTCGCCAAACCCGCGAGCCGCGGGGCCTGAGTGCCTCGCGGCTCGCTTCGCTTTGGCCCCAACCCTCTTCAAAAGTCCAGCGCCCGACTCCGTCATTCCCGCAAAAGCGTGCCCTCGACCCTGATCCAGGGCACGTTCCCGCGGGAATGATGTTTCGGGGCGTTCGTGCGAGTCGCCATCACGAGGGAGTGGACACCGTCTGTTCCGTGGGGATGGCGTATTGCCATTGCCCCGCGAATGGTGCATGTAGGCCATGACCCGGCAGGCGCGGATGCGAGCGCGAAAGGAGACCAGGACATGGCGACAGGCAACGGATTCGGAACGGCCAGCGGAATCAAGTTGGTGGGGCGCATGGACCTGCCCGGTGGCGGCAAGGTCGAGGTGGACAAGGGGTTCGCCTACGTGGGTCACATGGATCCGCCGCAAGGGACTTCCGTCATCGACGTCCGCGATCCCAAGAATCCCAGACTGGTGGCGCGGCTCGACGTGCCGCCGGGCATTCACTCGCACAAGGCCGCGGTCAAGGACGGCGTGATGATCGTCAACTACGAGCGCTACGAGAACAACCAGGATGCCCAGGGCGGCCTCAAGGTGTTCGACGTGTCGGACCCGTCCAATCCGCGCGAGGTGTCGTTTTTCAAGGCCGCGGCCAAGGGCGTCCACCGCTTCACCTTCGACGGCCACTACGCCTACTTCTCCCCGGTCATGGAAGGATACGTAGGCAACATCTGCATGATCCTGGACCTGGCCGACCCTGCCGATCCCCAGGAAGTGGGCCGCTGGCATATGCCGGGACAGTGGGTCGCCGGCGGCGAGGAGCCCACGTGGCCCGGCACGATGCATCGCTGTCATCATCCCATCCGCCGGGGCGACCGTCTCTACGTGAGTTACTGGCACGGCGGCTTCGTGATCCTGGACATCTCCGACATGAGCCAGCCGAAGTTCGTGAGCCATCTCGATTGGAGCCCCCCGTACCCCGCGCCCACGCACACCACCCTGCCCATGCCCCAGAAGCTCATGGGACGCGATGTCCTGGTGGTCACGGACGAGGAGGCGCAGAAGGCGGCGCCGCTGCCCTACGCCTTCATGTGGGTGGTGGACATCTCCGACGAGGCACATCCGGTGCCCATTTCGACCTTCATGCCGGAGCGCGACGGCGAGCCCACCGACCGCTATGGCGCGCACCAGCCCAACGAGCAGGTGCACGGCAATGTGCTCTACGTCACCTGGTTCAGCGGCGGCCTGCGCGCGGTGGATGTGTCCAATCCCTATCGGCCGAAGGAGGTGGGCTACTACGTGCCCGAGCCCGGCAAGGGACAGAACACCGTCCAGAGCAACGATGTCTTCCAGGACGAGAATGGGCTCCTGTACATCATAGACCGACTCGACGGACTGGAGATCCTCGAACCGCAGGTGTAGCGCGGTCATCGCGCTGAACCTCGCCACGCGGCCATGGTCGAGCCACACAGCCAACAGGCGCCCGCCGCACTGGCGCACCTGCGCGTCGTGGAACTGGGCGACGTGCCGGCGGCCTATGCGGGACGGCTGCTCGGCGATCTGGGCGCCGACGTCATCAAGGTGGAGCCGCCGGAAGGCGCGCCCGAGCGCCGGCTTCCGCCCTTCGCCGGGGGCGTGGCGGACCCCGAGCGGAGCCTGACCTTCCTCCACGCCAACACCAACAAGCGCAGCCTGGCGCTGGATCTCGCCGCTACGGAGGACCGGGACGCGTTCACGCGGCTGCTGCTTTCCGCGGACGTGTTCATCGAGGCCACCCCGCCCGGCTTTCTCGAAGAACGAGGATTCACCGGCGCGTGGCTTGAAGAAAACCATCCGACGTTGGTGACGGTGTCCATGACTCCCTTCGGCCGCACCGGCCCATACCGTCACTACAAGACCAGCGACGCCGTCACCAACGGCGCCGGCGGCTTTCTCTACGGCCAGGGTGACGATCAGCGCGGTCCGTGCACCGCGCCCTCCCACTCGGCCTATCAGATAGCCGGATGCGTGGCCGCCACCCTGGCGGTGGCCGGCGCGCGCCACCGCCGCCGCAGCGGCGCGGGCCAGCGCATCGACCTGTCGCTTCAGGAGGCCCTGACCTTCACCAACAGCAGCTCCATCGCGCGCTACACCCTGGAGAACCGCATGGGCCGCCGGCCCGGCGCCAGGACCTACGGCGGCGCGGTGACCAACATCTACCGCTGCAAGGACGGACGCTACGTCCACTTCACCGCCAACCTGCCGCACATGTGGCGCGAACTGACGCAGAACTGGATGCCCGGCACGATCCTGGCCGAACCTCAATGGGAGGACACGGCCTACCGCGACTCCCGCAGCGACGAGGCCTCCGCGGTGGTGGCGGAGTTCATCAGCGGCTTCACCGCGGGCGAATTCGTGGCCGAGGCCCAGCGCCGCCACCTTTCCGCCGCTCCGCTCAACACCGTGGGCGAGTTCGTCGACGGCGAACAGTTGACCGCGCGCCACTGGCTGGAGGAAATCGAGCATCCGGTGGTCGGCCGCTACCGCGCCCCCGGCTTCCCCATGCGCCTGTCGCGCACCCCCATGCGGGTGTACCGCCCGGCGCCGCTTCTGGATCAGCACCGTCACGAGGTGCTGGCCGAGTTGAACCAGGGGAACACCGCCGCCGCGGCCGGGGGACAGGCCGCGCCCACCGACGGCATGCTCTCAGGGCTCCGCATGGCCGACCTGACGCAGCAGTTCGCCGGCCCTCTTGGGACCGAAATCCTGGGTTACTACGGCGCGGAGGTGCTCAAGATCGAATCCCACACCGTGGCGGCCCGGGGCCGCGCCGCCGCCACCCACGCCGACATGAACCGGGCCAAGCTCGGCGTGACCCTGAACCTGCGCCACGACCAAGGCAAGGAACTGTTCCGCGGTCTCGTGGAACGGTCGCAAGTCGTGGTGGAGAACTTCAGCGTGGGGGTCATGGAGCGGCTCGGCTTCGACTACGAGTCGCTGCGCAAGGTGAACCCGGGCATCATTCAGGTGTCCATGCCGGGCTGGGGCCGGGAGGGGCCGCTCAAGTCATGGGTGGCTTGGGGCTGGCAACTCCTGGCCTACACCGGACTCATGCGCCTGTGGGGCTATCCCGAGTCGCCCATGCGCGCGCGCTGCAAGATCGCTTGGCCGGACCGGGTCGGCGCCATCACCATGACCTTGGGCGTGGCCGCGGCGGTGGAGCACCAGGAGCGCACGGGGGAAGGCCAGTTCATCGAGGCCTCGATGCTCGAAGCCCAAGGCGCCATGCTGGGCCCGGCGATCCTCGACTACACGGTCAACGGCGCCGAGTGGGACACCCTGGGCTACCGGGAAATACTCGGGGAGCCCTACGCCCCCTACGGCTGCTACCCCTGCGCCGGCAACGACGATTGGATCATCATCGCCTGCGAGACCGACGAAGAATGGCAGGCCGTGGCCCGGATCGTCGGCGCGGGCTCATGGGCCGACGACGCGCGCTTCGCCACGAGGAACGGACGCCGCCAGCACCGCGACGAGTTGGATGAAAAGCTCACGGGCTGGACCCGCACCCAGACCGCCCGCCAGGCCTTCCGCCGCCTCCAGCAGGCCGGCGTCGCCGCCGGCATCCCCATGTCCGGCGAGGACCTCTACTACGACCCCCACCTGCGCGAGCGCGGCCACATCGTCGAGATCGACGAGCCCCCCTGGGGCCACGTCGCCCACCACGGTCTCCCCGGCATCCCCTCCCGCTCCCAAGCCAGCGCCGCCCGCCCCGCGCCCTGGATCGGCGCCCACAACGCTTACGTGCTAGGCGAGGTGCTGGGGTTGTCGGAAGAGGAGGTCGCCGCATTGGAGGAAGCGGAGGCGATCAAGTAGCCGGCGGTTTCAGGTTGGCCTGGAACTCCCCACGTTGGGCATCTGATCCCACACTTGGTTGTCCAGGGTTCTTCCGGTTCTCTTCTTGAATACCCCGCCCCATTGTTTGAAAAAGAATGGCACCTTGTTCTGTAGGCAGTTGTCGCGGATTTCCCGTATCCAGTCGGCTTCCATCGGTCGTGCCCTCGGTCCCGATTCGCCGCCGACAATCACCCAGTCGATGCCATCAAGGGGCATGCCCGTTAGTGGTCCAAGCAGGGGTTCCAGCGATAGAAATTTGACCAAAGCACTGGTTTCCCTGAGTCGCTCCAACCTGTCCAACCACCGTACCGACTCGATACTCGTTCCGAGCCAGATATTCGGCGTCCATGACAGCCGGTTCTTTAGTTGTAAGACCCGCCCGGGTCGCTTGGTGAGCACCTGGAAGGTGTGTTGAGGCGAGCGGTTCATAGCATCGAACACCGCACCGATGAACTCGGCCGGGACCGATTTGTGGAAAAGGTCCGACATGGAGTTGACAAAAACAAGATGCGGCCGACGCCAATTCGCGGGCTCCTCCAACGTACGCGGGTGGACGGTTACCTTGAAGCCCTCTCGGTATTTGTGCGCCCCCATGGCTTGCAGCCGCCTGGACATACGCTCCGCGTAGCAGTGTTTGCAGCCAGGACTGATCTTCGTGCACCCGGTTACCGGATTCCAGGTGATCTCAGTCCATTCGATGGCGGAGCGAGAAGCCATGCCTAAAGATGTTCCAGGATATGCCCTGCGATACGCTTGGCGGGAGCTGTTCCTTTCGGATGGCCTACGCAGAACAAGAGCTCGAACAACGTGGATTTCTTCGAGTTCAAAAAAGATCGAGATTGTTTGAGGAACCGATCTCCGAACAGACTGGCCAGTTTGGCCTTGTAGATTCCAAGTAGTCCATCCACGCCCGGATCTCGCTCGTGCTGTACGGTTCCGAAGAGGTTCCGTTGTGAAGGCTCTCGATACAGTTCGCGCCATCCTTCATCGCCGAACACGCTGGTCAATCGTTGCGCCCATTGATTCGAAATGTCGTCAGGCCGCTTCGACTTCGGAAGCATGCGGGCAACTGCGGACACGGGGAACAGGATCCAAGTGTCCAATGCTTGTAGCGCAGCGATCTCCTTGAGCGTCGACCACTCGACTTGAGTGGCAAACGGATCGAGGAACAGAACCCCTCGCCACTCACGCCAATCCTCTTGAAGTGAGCATAGGTACTGATTGGCTTCTGAATTTTCGATCCGGATGTCTCTGGCAACGTGGGAGTCTTGAAGCTTCGCCAGTTCTTGGCAGCGAGCCCGATCCTGTTCCACGAAGATTAATCGGTCAAACGGTTTGTCCTGAACGTCGAGCGCTATCGCAGCCGAACCGTCATGGAATTGTCTGAAGTCCGGATCCTGATCGGGAAGATTAAGGGATCCGGTCCCAGCGAATGCATCGATGTATACCAGCCGAAAGGGCTGATTCTTGAGCGCCGTCGTATAGGCGTTGAGATACGCTCGGAGGATCTGCAACTTCTCCAGGGTCCATGATCCTCCGTATGTCGACGGCGGGTCGGCTACGAATCCCGGCATGGGTCGGTCTTCACGGTGTCGCGGCTGTGGCTTTGGCTCGGTCGTTGTCACTTGGCAAACGGCCCGAAGGGCTCGGGTCGGAACGGTTTGTCGCGGGCTTCGAAGAAGGCGCGCAGGCCGCCCTGCTTGCGGGCGTCTTCCAGGCGCTTGTTGAACTCCTCGCGCTTGGAGAGACGGGCCATGGCGCTCAGTTCGGCGTTGAGGAGCCAGGCCTTGTGGAGGCCCATCATCTCCAATCCCTGGGTGGCGATGGCGAGGTTGATCTTGACGGTTTCGGGCGGCACCAGGGCCACGCGCTCGACCATACGGAAGCATTCGCCAAGGAGGTCCTCCTTGGGGACGACCCGGTTCACCAGTCCGATGCGCAGGGCTTCGGCGGCGTCCACATGGTCGCCGGTGAGGGCGTAGCGCAGGGCGTTCTTGGGGCCGGCCAGCAGCACCCAGATGAAATCGGTGCCGGCTGCCTGCCGTACTTGCGGCTGGCCGAAGACAGCGTCGTCCGCGGCCACGGTCAGGTGGCAGGTGAGGGCCAGCCACGACGCGGTGCCCAGGCACCAGCCGTTGACCGCGCCGATGATGGGCTTGGGGTACTCCCAGCGATAGAGGCGCCGGCGCAGGATTTCCTCGCGGTCCTTGTCCCGCGCCTCGTCGAATTCCTTGTACAGCGGCACGCCTTCGGGCAGAGCCTGGGGCCAGACGGTTTCCGGATCGCCGTTCCCGGACATGTCCTCGCCGCTGGAGAAGCTGTCGCCCGCGCCGGTGAGGATGACGCCCCGCACCTCGGGGTCGTCCTTGGCCTCGGCCAGGGCCGTGTCGAGTTCGGCCAGGAGCGCTTCGCTCAGGGCGTTGCGCCGTTCCGGGCGGTTGAGGGTGATGAGCGCGCCGCTGCGCTTCTTTTCATAGAGGAGGTTCTGGTACGCGGACATGGGATTCTCCTTGCAAGCGTGTGTCGTTCGGACGGACGCGGCGGTCCCGCACCGGGGATGCCGTGGCGCTGGCGGAGGGTCGAACCGCCCGCGCGCCGCATCGTCAGCCCGGATGGCCTCGGACCTTGCCGGTCTACTCCCTGGGCTTCGACCGCGGGCCGAAGGGCTCGGGCTGGAACGGGCCGTCGCGCAGTTGCAGGTACTCGCGGATGTTCTTCGCGCGCGCCTCGTTGAGCGGGCGCCGGTGCTCCTCGCGCAGCATCACGTGGGCTGGGGCCGAAAGCTGCGAGTCGAGCATCAGGGCGTCGCGCAGGCCCATCATCTCCATGCCCAGGGTGGCGATGGCCAGGTTGATCTTCACCGTCTCGGGCGGCACCAATGCGATGCGCTCCGCCAGTTCCAGGCATTCGTCCAGCAGCCGCTCGTGGGGCACCACCTTGATGACGAGACCGATGCGCAGCGCCTCCTGGGCGTCGATGTGATCCCCCACCAAGCCGTAGCGCAACGAGTTCTTGACACCGGCGAGCATGGTCCAGAGGAAGCTGGTGTTGGAGCCGTGGCGCACCTCGGGCTGGGCGAAGACGGCGTGCTCCGACGCGATGGTGATGTGGGTGCACAGCGCCAGCCACGAACCCGCGCCCATGGCCCAACCGTTGATGGCGCCGATCACCGGCTTGTCCAGTTCCCACAGCCGCAGGAACTCGTTGCCCTCGCGCCCGCGCCACGAATCGATCCAGTCCGACGCGGCCTGTCCCGTGGGGACGCCGTAGGGCCATTGCAGGTCGCGCCGCCGCCCGGGTTTGGGGCCTTGATCCATGCCCGCGGAAAAGGCGCGCCCGGCGCCGGTGATGATGACGGCGCGCACCTCGGGGTCGCCCACGGCCTCGTCCAGCGCCGCGGACATCTCCTCCTGCACCGTCGGGCTGATGGCGTTCATCACCTGCGGCCGGTTGAGCGTGATCAACCCCGCGGCGCCGCGCTTCTCGTACAGGATCTCGCTGTAGTCTCCCATGGAGTCTCCCTCTCTCCTTATCGCTCCTTCTTCCAGACGATGCGGTAGATGCCGGCGACTTCCGACAGCGGCATGAGGATGGGATCGTAGCCGTGGGCAATGCTGATGAGCACCAGGTTGCCGTCCTCCTTCTTGACGCGCTTGATCAGGTACTCGCCGTCCACGGTCTTCACCACGCAGTAGTCGCCGGAGCGCCACTCCTTGTCGGGCGAGCATACCACGATCTCCCGGTCTTCATAGCGCGGGCTCATGGAGTGGCCGCGCACCTCTACGCCGAAGGCATGGGTGTCCTTGATGTCGTATGGGCGTGATACCCGGCGCCATCCCTCGCCCACCGGAAAGCCGTCCTCCGAGAACTCGCCCCGCCCCGCCCCGGCCCGTCCCACCACGGGAAGGTCGTCCGGCACATGACCGGACACGTCCCGGACCTGGTCGTTGGTGGCCAGCAGCCATTCCAGCGACACCCCGCATACCGAAGCCAACCGGTGCAGGATGGCGGATTGCGGCGCCCTGTCGCCGGCCATGTAATTGTAGACCGCCGTCTTGGAGATGCCCGCGCGCCGCGCCACCTCCAGCGGGTCGCGTTCCGCCATGGCCAGCGTCAGGCGGCGGGCAAGGGATGTCCTGGGGAGTCTTGTTTTTCTCCGGGGCATGGTGTATTCAGTTCTCAGTTGAGTACATGCTTGACATTATAGTAATCAGTTGATAACTTCCCGTCAAGCGCAAGGGTTCAAGGGCGTTCATTCAAGCGTAAGCATGACTTCAATCACGACGCGAATTCCGAGGGACTTCGGAGAGAACTCCGAGATCAGGAAAGGGAAACGATGCCACGCGAGACAAGACGACATCTGAGGCCGGTGGACGGAGGTCGGGAACTTCCCAAGAAGTGGGTCGAGGTAGACGCCTCGCTGGTAGGGTTGTCGGTGCTCTCGGCGCTGCACAAGATCGAAGACGGTGAGGATGGTGTGGCGGACGTGGACGTGGGCGGCCGTACGCTGCGAATCCGTTTCGATCCGCTTCAGAAGCGCATCCTGATGTTCGAGCTCAAAAAGACCCGGACCCGCTCGTCTCGTATTGCGGGTCCCGGTACCAAGACCCTCCAGTAGAAGCAACCGGTGACGCCGCCCGGAGGACATGGCCGGCGTCCTCCGGGCGCTGTCCCCTATCCCGCTTTTCCCTCCCGCCACCGAAAGGAACGGTCGCCCCTTGGGCCGCCGTTTTCCACAAGGCAGATACGGCATGCCACGCAACGATCAGTTTACGCGCCAGTGGCTGTTGTTACATAAGCTGGAGGGCTCCCGGGGGGCGACTCTTTCGGAATTGGCCGCGTCGCTGCCCGAAGACTACTCACGCCATCACCGGACCATTCGTCGCGATCTCGAGGCACTGGAAGCCGCCAACATTCCTCTTGTCACCGAGCGCCGGAACGGTCAGACGGTGTGGCGGCTGATGGACGGCTACCGCAAGTCATTGCCGCTGTCGCTGTCGCCGACGGAGATCATGGCTCTGGTATTCAGCCGCGATCTCCTGAAACCCCTGGAAGGGACCGAGATCAAGGTGTCCCTCGATTCGGCGCTGAACAAGGCCGCGGCCGCGTTGCCCGGCCACAGCGCGACGTACCTCCAAGGCTTGGGCGGCCGGTTCGCCGTGGGCCTGGGACCGCACAAGACCTACCGCGAGCACCGGAACACCATCGACCAGCTCTCCCGGGCCATCGCGAGTACCCGAACGGTGCAGATGCGCTATTTCACCGCGTCGCGCAACCGAACGCGCCGCCGCGACGTAGACCCCTATCGCTTGTGGTATGCCGACGGCGGGCTGTTTCTCATCGCCTACTGCCATTTGAGACAGGACGTGCGCACCTTCGCCGTCGACCGCATCCGCTCCCTGGCTCTCACCAACCGTCCATGCCAGATGCCGCTGGGTTTCGACCTGGACGCCTACGTCCAGGATTCCCTCGTCGTGATGCGCGGCAAGCCCATCGAACTGGAATTGCTTTTCGACAAGGCCACCAGCGCGTGGGCGAAGGGGCGGTTGTGGCACCCGAGCCAGCAGACTCAGGAAACCCGGGACGGACGCCTTGTTCTGTCGCTGCGGGTCGCGGATACCACCGAACTGGTAGGCTGGGTGCTTCACTTCGGCGGCGGCGTCCAGGTTCTGAACCCCGCTTCCTTCCGCGAAAAGGTCCGCGACGAAGCCCGCAAGGTTCTTGATCCACGTTGACCCCGGATGTCATTTCCGCCCGTTATCGCTTTCCTGACCTTTACGGTCATGCTTTGCACCCATCTGTTGGTGTGCGCGGTCAGCGCCGGGACCTTGGAGCAGGCGCGCGCGGCGTACGCGGAGGGCCGTTTTGTCCATGCGGCCGCACTGGGGGCGGCGCTCAAGACCTCCGAGGGGTATACTCTGGCGGCGCAGGCGCAGGCGCTTCAAGGCCATTTTTTCGCCGGGGACGAGGATAAGCAAGGGTTGTATCAACGGGCCGTGGAGTTGGCGGAGGAAGCGGTGCGCCTCGACCCGTCCAATCCGGATGCGCATATCCAGTTGGCCCATGCCAGCGGGCGCTATGCCCAGACCATCGGGTTCCTGCGGGTGGTGACCGGGGGATACGCGACCAAGGTGCGGGAATCGGTGGAGGAGGCTCTGCGGCTGGATCCGGACCACGCGGCCGGCCATCTGAGCCTGGGCACCTGGCACGCGGAGATCGTTCACGCCGCGGGCGGCATGGCCGGGTTTCTGTACGGAGCCACGGAGACGAAGGCCCGCAGCCACTATGCGCGCACCCTGGAGCTCATGCCCGATGCCAAGGTGGTGTGCGTCGAATACGCTTATGGGTTGCTGCTGATGGACGAGAAAGGGAACCGGGACGAGGCGCGGCGGTTGTTGGAGCGCGCCGTCAAGAAACCGCCCAAGGATGCCGTGGACCGGTTCTATCACAACCGCGCCATGGCGCGGTTGGCGGCTTTGAAAGGCGGATAGCCACTCGTTCCATCCCGGGACATTCTCCGGGTTTGCCACTTGGCACGATGGTGCCTGCGACTTGGATCAGGGCCGAAGTGTCCAGTACGATCATGCTGGAATCTTTCTCCTCCGCCACTCTGGAGTAATTGAATGGACTCGCCGCTGGATACGTCTGCCAACGCCGTCACGCGGGATCCCGTATGCGGAATGGAGGTCTCCCTCTCGGCAGGGAAGCCTTCCCTGGAGCACCTTGGGGAGCCCTACCATTTCTGCTGCGAAGGGTGCCTCAAGAAGTTCTCGGCGACGCCCGACGCCTACATCGAGGCGACGGACCCCGTTTGCGGCATGACGGTCCGGCGCGCCACCGCGCGGTACACGGTCCGGCTCGACGGGCTACGGTTCTATTTCTGCTCCGGGCACTGTCAGGCGCGCTTCGAGTCCGCGCCGGAGGAGTTTCTCGGTCCCCGCTCCGAACCGGAACCGGCGCCGGAGGGTACACGGTACACCTGCCCGATGGACCCGGAGGTCGTGCGCGACGCGCCGGGGGACTGTCCCGTCTGCGGCATGGCCCTCGAACCCATGATGCCGTCCGCGGCGGCCGGCCCCAATCCGGAGTTGGCCGACTTCCAGCGGCGCCTGTGGGCCGGCGCGCCCCTCGGCCTCGCCACCCTTGTCCTGGAGATGGGCGATCATATCGGGCTGCCCATGGCGGAATGGTTCGGGCCGCGGCTTCATGTGTGGCTCCAGTTCCTGCTGGCGACTCCGGTGGTGGCTTGGGTGGCGCTGCCGTTCTTCAAGCGCGGCTGGGCTTCGGTGGTGAACCGCAGTCCCAACATGTGGACCCTGATCGCCTTGGGGTCCGGCGCGGCCTATGCGTTCAGCGTGGCGGCCGTGCTCGCGCCTGCGCTCTTCCCGGAATCGGCGCGGGGGCCGCACGGGCTGCCGCCGGTCTACTTCGAGGCCGCGGCGGTCATCCTGATCCTGGTGCTGGTGGGCCAGATATGCGAGCTGTCGGCGCGCGAGCGCACCGGCGGCGCCATCCGGGCGCTGCTGGACCTGGCGCCCAAGACCGCGCGGCGGGTGACCGGCGACGGCGACGAGGACGTGCCGCTGGAAGCGGTGCGGGTCGGCGACCGGCTGCGGGTGCGGCCGGGAGAGAGCGTACCGGTGGACGGGGTGGTGCTCGACGGACACTCGGCGGTGGACGAGCGGCTGCTCACGGGTGAACCGGTCCCGGTGGAGAAGATGGCGGGCGACCCGGTGACCGGCGGCACCCTCAACGGGGCAGGCTCGTTCACCATGCGCGCCCAGGGGGTCGGCGCCGATACGGTGCTGGCGCGCATCGTCGAAATGGTAGCCGCGGCGCAACGCAGCCGCGCTCCGGTTCAGGCTTTGGTGGACCGCGTCGCGAGCTGGTTCGTCCCTACGGTGGTGGCGGTGTCGGTGACGGCGTTCGTCGTGTGGGTGGCGGTGGGGCCCGCGCCCGCCCTCGCCAACGCCGTGGTGGCGGCCGTGAGCGTGCTGGTCATCGCGTGCCCGTGCGCCCTTGGGCTCGCCACGCCCATGTCCATCATGGTGGCGACGGGTCGCGGCGCCCAGGCGGGGGTGCTGGTGCGCGACGCCGCGGCGCTGGAGAGCCTCGCCAAGGTGGACGTGCTGATCGTGGACAAGACCGGCACCCTGACCGAAGGGAAACCGGAGCTGACGGATGTGATCGCCGCCGATGGCGGCATGGACGAGGCGGAGGTCCTCTCGTTGGCGGCTTCTCTCGAACGCGGGTCGGAGCACCCGCTGGCGGAGGCGATCCTCGCCGGCGCCCAGGCGCGGGGCGCCGTGCTCCAGGAGACCGCGGACTTCGAGGCTGTCCCGGGAAAAGGCGTCCGCGGCCGGGTCGCGGGCCGGGCGGTGGCCCTTGGCAACCTGGCGCTGATGCGCGAGCTGGACGCCGACCTCGGCGAGGTCGCAAGCGTCGCCGAGGGGCTGCAGGAGGCGGGGAAGACCGTCATGTTCGTTGCGGTGGACGGTAGCCCCCGGGGTCTCGTGGCGGCGGCGGACCGGGTCAAGCCCACCACGCGGGAGGCCATCGGCAGGCTCCGCCGCTCGGGGCTCGGCATCATGATGTTGACCGGCGACAGCCCGAGGGCGGCGCGGGCGGTGGCCGCCGGCCTCGACATCGACGACTGGCGGGCGGAAGCGACGCCGGCGGACAAGCGGGACGTCGTCGCCGAGTTGAAGGCCGGCGGCCGTCACGTGGCCATGGCGGGCGACGGCATCAACGATGCGCCCGCCCTCGCCGCCGCCGACACCGGCATCGCCATGGGCACCGGCGCGGACGTGGCCATCAAGAGCGCCGGCGTCACGCTGATGCGCGGCGACTTGAACGGCATCGTCCGCGCCCGCCTGCTGGCCCGCGCCACCTTGGGCAACATCCAGCAGAACCTGTTCTTCGCTTTCGTCTACAACACGGTGGGGGTGATCATCGCGGCCGGCGTCTTATACCCGATGTTCGGCCTGCTCCTGTCGCCCATGGTCGCCGCCGCCGCCATGAGCCTGTCGTCGGTGTCGGTGGTGGGAAACGCGCTGCGGCTGAGGCGCATCCGGCTCGGGTGAACGCTATCCGCTAACTCCAGGGTTTGACCCTCACAGCCAGGTCAACAGACCTTTATCCGGCACGATGCCGCGCAGAAACTCCTGTACCGGCAGACACCAGATGCCGTCGATCCGCAAGCGTTCCCGGCCACGATAGAGCACGGCGGTCTCGGCCTCGGGATAGTCCTCGCGAAACGCCTTCAGCGCGCGCAGGTCTTTCGAATAGACGTTGGCGGCGTTCTTGACCTCAAAGGCCTGGAGCCCCAGTTCCCCGTAGACCACGAAGTCGACTTCGGTCCCGGCACGCGTCCGCCAGAAGAATACGTCCATGTCGTGTCGGGAATACGCCGCCCACGCACAGAGATGCTGAGCCACCAACCCCTCCAGCGCCTGACCGTCAATCTCCTCGGGACGATCCAACGGTCCCTTGGGGCGTAACGAGCGAAACACGCCGGCGTCGAACAGGTAGATCTTCTCGTGGTTGACGGTGGCGCGCTTGGCGCGTTTGCGGAAGACAGGCAGCCGGAAAGCGAGAAGAAGGTCCTCCAGGATGCCGACGTAGCCGGCAACGACCTTGCGCTCGACGTGGCATTCCCTGGCCACCGCCGAAACATTCAACAAGCTGCCATGGGAAAAGCTGACCGCTTCCAGAAATCGCGTGAAGTTCCCGACGTTGCGTGTCAGCCCTTCGGCCCGTACTTCCTGTTCGAGATACAGGCTCGCGTAGGCGGCCAGGACATCCGCGGGATCGGTGGCTGCCATGACCAAGGGCAGCAACCCCGTTTGCAGTGCTTGTCCGAGGTCGAAATCAGATAACTCCGCTGCCATGAACGGGTGCATGGTGCGGTGCACGGCCCGTCCCCCCAGAAGGTCGACACCCTCGCGCCGAAGCTTTCGGGCGCTGGATCCGGTCAAAACGAAGCGGGGCGGTGAAGGCTCCTCCATCAGAGCGTGAACCACGGTCAGCAACTCCGGGATCCGTTGGATTTCGTCGATGACCACGATGTCCGCCCGTGGCGAGCCGGCAAGCAGATCCCGAAGACGCTCGGGACGGGCGTTCAGACTGCGATGAGGGGCGGGTTCGAGCAGGTCCAGGAACAGGGCATCGGGCAGCCGGTGGCGCAGCCATGTCGACTTTCCAGTCCCGCGAGGACCGAATAGGAAGCAACTCTGGTCCGGAATGTTGAAAAAACGACTTCTAAATTCCATTTTGCGTCCAAAATTGGAATTACCATATCCAATAATGGAGCACCTGGAACTGGAAATCAAATGTCAACGCGAGTTTCTCACACCTCGTAGTACCCGTTCATGATCGCGTCGTGCCATACCTTCGTGATCACCGGGCAGACGCCCAGGGGCAGTCCTTCCTCGGTGGCCCAGTAGGAGTGGATGCCGGTGCCGATCTCGACGACGCGTATCTTGGGGGCCGGGTTCATGGCCGCGTACTCGGCCTTGACGATCTGGTTGTACTTCTCGGGGGTGTGGTCGCGGCTGAACTTGTTGATGCCGTAGAGAAGCGGCGGGATCGGCTTTCCGGGCAGCGGGCGGCCGTAGCCCAGGTAGCGGTCCACCAAGGCCTGGGTCTCCTCGGCGTTCATGTTGAGGCGTTCGGCGGTGACCTTGGCGGCTTCGGTGAGACACGGGTGGCTGTCGCTGTGGAGCCAGTTCTCGGCCTTGAACTGGGGGAAACGCTTGGCCCGCTCCCACATCTCGAAGACCTCCTCCATCAACTGCGCCAGCCTGAAGAGCGGCTTCGCCCCTTCCTGCATCGCCACTTCGGCGCCCTTGTAGCGCGCCAGCTCACGCCAGTTCCGGATCAGCACGTGATCGAAGGGGGTGGGCCAGTCGTGGCCGCTCATCTTGCGGAAGATGAATGCGAACGGCGAGTTCTCGATGCCGATGAGCCCCTTGCCGTTCTCGATGCGCTGCAGCAGGTAGTGGCTGAAAGGTCCGCCGGTGGAGTGGCCGTGGGTGAACACCGAGTACTCGCCCACGGGCAGGTGCCGGCGGCAGATGTCGAGCATGCCTTCCTCGAAGGCCACCGGCCAGGCCGCCATGCGATAGTAGAAGTTGCTTCCCTTCTTGGCCCTGGCGTACTTCCGGGAGCCGTAGATCTCCCGCAGGGCGGCGTCGTCGACCACGTCGTACTCGTCCCTGCCGATGAACTCGCCGTCCAGCCAGATGGGCGTGCGCACGCTGCCGTCCTCGTGGAAGGTGTCGCCGGGCCAGTCGCGGCTCGGGTCCGGCAGGTAGAGGCGGCCCGGGTAGGTCATGTTGCACACCTTGTAGCCGCGCTTCCCGGCGAAGGTCTGCGCCAGCCGCTCGATGGAGCGCCAGTCGCTGGCGCCGCCGTGGGCCATGAAGATGCCGAGCTTGTTGCCGTCCGGCCCAGTGGGGATCTTGGCCGGGTCCTCGGGCTCGTAAACCATGCAGCCGATGTCCCAGTCCATGCCGTTGGCGTGGATGCGGAAGACGTCCTCGGTTTCGGTGTAGGGGATGTCCGGCTCCGCCAGTATCCCGTCGGAGATCTTGACCAACTCTTCCTTGGACAGGCTGGCGGGCGGCTCCCAGGCATCGGCGGTCTGTGTCTTGGCCATGGCAACGGTCTCCTTGTGGTTGATGCGGGGACTCTACCACGCCTCGACGTGTCGAACCACATTCGGTGACGCCGAGCCCCTGTATCCGTCATCCCCGCGGAACAGGCTGTGTCAAACGCCCTACGCAACTACGTCACAGAACGTCATTCCCGCGAACTAGGCCGTGCCAAAGCGTCGCCCGGGCAAGAATTGGCGCCAAACCCCCGAGTCGTCATTCCCGCGAAAGCGGGAATCCAGGCGGGGAGGCGGGGAATACGCCCATTTCGCCCCTCTCCACCCCTGGATTCCCGCCCCCGATCAGGGTCGAGGGCAAGCTTTCGCGGGATTCACGATACGAGGGGTCTCTGCCTCAGAAGTCTCGACACGGTCTGTTCTGCGGGAACAACGCTTGCGGGCGTACACGCCATTTGCGTATCAACGACATCATGCAACCGCGACTGACCCTGTCCTGTGGCGAATACAAGCGCACGCGTCCGTTGCTGGACGGACGTGTGACGGTGGCCGGCTACAACGTCGAGGTGGTCCCGGATCCGTTTCCACCCACGGGCATCCTGGGCGACTACCAGTACCCGCGCACCCTGCGCATGCTCGACGACAAGGCCTTCGACATCTGCGAGATGGGCATGGCGCCGTTCGTGACCGCGCGCTCGCAAGGAGTTCCGCTCGTCGCCGTTCCGGTCTTTCACTACCGCCGCTTCCGCCATCCCTACATCTTCTGCCGCGGCGCGGCCGGGATCGGGTCGCCAGCGGATCTCGCGGGCCGGCGGGTCGGCGTGCGGCGCCTCAACCTGAGCGCCGGCCTGTGGGCCCGGGCGCTGCTGCAGCACGATTACGGCGTCGATTTGAACGACATCACCTGGGTGGTGACGGTGGACGTGCCGTTGCGTGACGAAGTGCGCAACAGGCTTGACGTGGAGGTGGTGCGTTCCGGTGAGAGTCTTGAGGAGTTGCTGGTGCGGGGCGACATCGACGCGATGATCGAGGCCTCTACCGTGAGCGCCACGGCACGAGAGGCCGCGGGCGTGCGGCGTCTGCTGGGCGAGGACACCCGCCAGCTCGAAGTGGACTACTACGTGCGCACCGGCTGCTTTCCCATCATGCACACTGTTGCGTTGTGGCAGGATGTAGCCGAGCGGCACGAGGACCTGTGCCAAGTGCTATACGAAGCGTTTCTTCGCGCCAGGACGTTGGGGAACCGCGGCGGCGCGCCACGCTCCCGGTACATCCTGGCTACCGAGGAGGAGGAGTGGTGGGAGTCGTTTGCCCCGGAACAAGTGGAGGTCCTGAGCGGCGGCCCGGGACACCCGAGAGACCCCTGGAGCTACTCCCTGGAGGAGGACGGCCGCACCGTCGAGGCGTTCCTCGATTACGCTTATGAGCAGGGTCTCACCCCGGAACGCTACCGCACCCACGACCTGTTCGTCCGGCTCGGGGAATAACGGGTCCGGGGCTTGAGTACCGCTACCCTGCGGCGGTTCTTCTCGTGGTGCCCGGGAGGTCCGGCGCGTAGGCGCCTTCGGTGTCCCATTCCACGGTGTCGCCGACGCGGATGGTGCCGCTGTTGAGCACCTGGGCGCGCACGCCGCCCCGGTGGACCAACCCCTGCATCACGTTCTTGCCCGTGAGCTTGACGAGGTTGACGCAGGGTTCGCACACGCGCAGCCCGCGCATCCGTACCTCACCCACCGAGAACTCCCGGCCCAGCACCAGGTGGTTGAGGGGAACGCCGCGGGTGGTGATGTTGCGACGGCTGTCCTTGGGGTCCAGCGTGGTGCCGTAGTCCCGCTCCATGGCCTCGAGCGCTTCCGCCTCGATGAGCGTCACCTCCCGGTCCGGACCCGGGTTGTGCGAGTAGCTGCCCACCTGTTTGCAGTAGCGGTCTCCTTCAAGGCCCTGGCCTTCTATCGCGAGGACCTCCTGAAGACTCTCCATGTCGCCCTTGGCGTCCTTCGCGATCTGTATCGACACAACCGATCCCTTGGCCATGACGTCTCCTTGATCTGTTGGGGTCATACCTTGGACTCTGTGCACCCCAGAGAAATAGTGTCCGTTTTCCGGTGGGTTAGAGCCGGTCCTGCATCCAGTCCAGCATGAAGGGCACGTTGTGCCCCCAGTAGTCGTGGCTGCAATGGATGGCGCCGCCGCTCTGGACGTCTTCATAGATCTGGAGGGTCTTGTCCTCGCTGCCGACCTCGTCGTACAGGCGCTTGGCGCCCTCCAGGCGCATCAGCCGGTCGGCGGCGCCGTGGGTGATGAGCGTCGGGCAGGTGATGTTCTGCGCCACGCCTTCCATGGTGAAATCCTTGAGGCGCTCCCGGGCCACTTCGTCGGTCACTCCGCCCAGCAGCCGCTGCACCACCGGCTGGAGGTGTTCGCAGAAGTCGTAGAGGTCGTCCAGCACGCTGTAGCAGCCGCTCCAGCCCACCAGCGCCTTGATGCGCGGGTCGAAGGCGGCGAGACGGGGCGCGTAGTAGCCGGCCATGCTGATGCCGATGAGGCCGATGCGGTCCGGGTCCACCTCCGGCCGCGATACCAGGTAGTCGATGCACGCCTTGGCGGGCACTTCGTAGTCCGGCCGCGTGGTAATGCCCTTGACGTACATGGACGAGCCCCGTCCGGGGGTGTCCACCAGCAGCAGCGCCCAGCCGTACTCCAGCACCTGCCGGCCGCTGAAGAAGATCTCCTCGGCGAAGGCGTCGGCGCCGCCGATGAGGAAGACCGCGGGCCACTGGCCGGAGGCCGGGTACTTGGGGTGGCAGAAGTAGCCGTCGTACTCCTCGTCGCCGCAGCGCACGGTGATCACCTCCACGGGCGGCTTATGCAGCGCCGCGGCCGCGCGGAAGTTCGCCTGGCACATCTTGAACCGCTCCGCCCTGACATCGTTCTCCTCGATGGTGAGAAGCGTGTCGGACATGCGGTAGTACTGGTTCGCGTGGAAGAAGAACTGCATGGCGGTGTGTTCGTGGCCCTTGGACAGCGCCTCCCGGGCCAAGTCCTCGGTCCGCCGGGCCATGTCGAGCCAGGCGCGCTCCCAGCCCTTCTTGTCGCCGGGCTCGATGTCCCGGCACAGCCGCGCGATGTCGAAGACGTCGCCGCCCCCCTGCTGGGATTCGGCCACGAGTCGAAGGGTATGCGTGCCCATGACGTGGTTGGGGAAGAGAAAGTCGATCATGATGTCTCCGTCGCCCCGCCCGCCCAAGGGCTGTCGGGGCGGTTGCGCCGCCGTGGCCGGGCAGGGCCGTTCTGGTTCACCTACGATAGTCCATAGAGCCGCCTGGCGTTGCCCTCGGTGATGTTGTAGCGGTCCTCGTCGCTCAGGCCCGGGACCGACTCGAAGATGGGCACCACTTCCTCGAAGTTGCGCCCGGTCTGGGGGTCGGTGGCGTTCACCGCGCCGAACATCTCGGTGGCGAACAGCACGCGGTCGGCCCCGACCCGCTTGATCAGCAGCTCCATGCCCTCGGCGTCGTAGATGGCCATGTCCCAGTAGACCCGACGGGCCGCCTCCTCGAAGGGCTCCAGGCCTTCCTTCACGTGCATGCCCCGGTGGCGGTTCCACTGGTAGGGCACGGCGCCGCCGCCGTGGGGGATGACGATCTTGAGCTTGGGGAAGTCCTGGAACACGCGCGAGCTCAGCAGCTCCACGGCGCCGTTGTGGTGCTGCCCGATGTAGTACGAGCTGGTGGTGTGGAAGGCCGGGTTCAGGGACGCGCTGGCGTGGATGGTCCCCGGTATGTCCAGCTCCACCATCTTTTCCCACAGGGGGTACCACCACTCGTCCCCCAGCGACGGCGTCCAGGGCTCGCGTCCGCTGCACAGGTCGGGGTTGATGTTGCAGGCGATGAAGTCCTGTTCCTTGACGCAGCGCTCCAGCTCCTCCACCCAGCTCTTTGGGTCGACACCCGGCGACTGCGGAAGCTGGCACACCGGAGAGACCTTGTCGGGCCACAGTTTGGCGACGCGGGCGATGAGGTCGTTGCACGCCTCGCTCCAGTAGCGGCTGATGAGCTCGGAACCGAAGTGGTGCCCCATGGCCGAGGCCTGGGGCGAGAACAGCAGGCGGTCGATGCCGGTATCGGCCATCCTTTTGAACTGCGAGCGCATGGACTGCTCCAGCTCTTCGTCGCTGACGTTGAGGTTGGCGGGCGTCGGACGCGCCTGGTTGACGATCTGGCGGGCGCGAAAGGACTGAAGTTTTGCCGGCGCCGTGGTGAAATGTGCGTGAGCGTCGATGATCACGGGGGTAAACCTCCAGGGAGTCCATGTGCCGTCCGGTGCAGAACGGCAGTGCCTGCAGGAACAGGACACTACACTAGCAAAGCCCGGTAGGACCGGCTATAGGCTTAGGCCGACCGGGTCCGCAAAGGACGGCAGAAGCCGGCGCTTTCGCCGGTACCGGAACCCTCAAGGAGCGACACATGGCCGCAATCCCACGTCTCAACGGTGTCATCAAGGCGCTGGAGGAAGGCAAGACGGCCTTCGTGAGCTTCACCTCCAACGATATCGAAACCGCCATCGCCATGGCCGGCGCGAAGCTTGACGGCGTGGCTTTCGAGATGGAGCACGCGCCCCTGGACATCCCGGGCTTGAGGCACTCGTTGCAGTACATGCTGGACCGGCGGCAGTTGGTGGACGGCGGCACCCTCGGCCCCGCGGTGACGCCCATGGTGCGGATCCCGCCCAACGGCAACGAGATGAACCAGTGGCTGGCCAAGCAGGTGCTGGACATCGGCGTCTATGGCATCATCTTCCCCCACATCAGCTCGGTGGAGGAGGCGCGCAACGCGGTGTCGGCGTGCCGCTATCCGCGGCTCTCGGCCGAGCCGCTCTACGATCCGCCGGGCATCCGCGGCGACGCGCCCACCCGCGCCGCCCGCTACTGGGGGCTCACGCAGCAGGAATACTACAAGCGCGCGGACGTGTGGCCGCTGGCGCCGGACGGTGAGATCCTGGTGGTGATCCAGTGCGAGGAGGTCCGCGCCATCGAGAACCTGCCGGCGATGCTCAAGGAGGTGCCGGGCATCGGCGTGGTGCTGATCGGGGAAGGGGACCTGAGCCAGGAACTGGGTCACCCGCGCGACTACGACCATCCGGTGGTGGCCGACCACATCAACCGGATCCTGGACATCTGCAAGGAACACGACGTCCCCTGCGGCCACCCGCATCCCAGCGCCGGCAACCTGGAGCGGCTGGTGGAGGCGGGTTTCCGCTTCCTCATGCCTGGCGCGCCGCGCTCCTTCGAAGTGCTCAACAGAGCGCGGGAGTTGACGGGGCGTTAGTATTTCGCGCCCTCCGTCATTCACGTCCCCTTGGGGGGCACGTCCCCTCCGTCATTCCCGCCCCCTCCGTCATTCCCGCGGAAGCGGGAATCCAGGGGCGGCGAAAGGGGCAACCAGGAAAGGACCGAAGCAATGACGATGGTGAAACTCGAACCCCCCGCGCGGCTCGAAATGAGCCTCGGGGAGGCCATGTTCACCCAGCGGGCCATCCGCAGGCTGAAACCGGACCCCATCAGCGACGGAGACCTCAAGACGCTGATGGACGCGGCGTCCAAGGCGCCCAGTTCGCGAAACGAGCAGAGCGGGCGGTTTCTGGTGGTGCGGGACCGGGACAGGATCCGCAGGTTCGGGGAGCTGTATCGTGAGGCGTGGTGGGCGAAGCGGCCCGCCGGCTGGACTCCGGAAGGCGTTCCGGAGGGGGATCTGCATCTCTCGGCCATGCGCCTGGCGGACGCGATGAAGGAGGTTCCGCTGGTGGTGCTGGCGGTCTCCACGTCTCAAGGACAGGCCAGCTCGGTCCTTCCCGCGGTGCAGAACCTGATGCTGGCGGCGCGGGCGCTGGGTATCGGGTCGGTCTTGACCACCCTCCATGCCTGCGTCACCGACCGGATCCACGAGCTGTTCAGGATTCCGGCGGAAGCCCAGGTCCACTGCTGCATCCCGCTGGGCTATCCCGAGGGCCGGTTCGGAACGACCACGCGCCGCCCCACCTCCGAGACTACCTACTACGAGGAGTGGGGCACCCCGCCGCCCTGGGAGTAGACGGGCCGGCCGCCCTGCCTACAGCCCGTAAAGCGCCCGCGCGTTGTCGCCGAGGATCTTGTCGACGATGGCGGCCGGCACCGAGCCGTCGGTGCGGAGCATGCGCAGCGCCTCGATCTGGCTGGAGGTGTCGTTGTGGCCGTAGTCGGTGCCGATGACGAGGTTGTCCTCGCCCGCGTCCTTGAGGATCACGGGCAGGTCGTCGGTGGTCTGGCAGGCCACGTACATGTGGTTCTCGGCCATGATGTTGTCGGGGATGGGCCTCCCGAACTTCTGCAGGCGGAGCCGGAGGTCGTTCAGGGCGTAGGGCACCCACTGGGCGCTCACCTCCACGAAGCCCCAGCGCAGCTTGGGGAACAGCGCCGGAGTGCCGTCCATGAGCAGCGAGTGGAATGTCCCCACCACCGGCAGCTTGAAGCGCGAGAAGCCGGTCTCGCCTTCGTAGAGGTCGTGGATGGCGGTGCTGTTGGTGCCGGCGTGGACGCAGATGGGGAGGTCCAGCTCGGTGGCGATCTCGTAGAGCGGGAACAGCTCGGGGTTGCTCAGGCGCTTCTCGTGCTCGACCCCGCGCATGAAGATGCCGCAGGCGCCGTTGTCCCTGGCGAATTCCAGCTCTCCGCGCAGCGCGTCCATGGATAGCAGGGGCGGCATGCACACCCATCGCAGCCGGCCTTGGCCCTTCTTCCAGACTTCCGCCAGCCAGCGGTTGTAGCTCTTGCACATGGCCAGCTCGGTGAGCCGGTTCTGGGTGCAGGGGCGCAGCATCAGCGTGGGGTAGAGCACCTGCACGTCCACTTCCAACTCGTCCATGTGCTTGACCCGGGCGTCGATATCGCGCATCTCGCGCTGGTCGGCGGAGGTGTTGGGGCCGATGTTGTTGTTCTTGACGTGCAGCCGGTTGTCCACCACCCAGTACTCGGGGCCGCCTTCCTGCTTGACCGCGAATGGCGCGTGGGCGCGTTCCTGCTCGGTCATGAACTCCCAAGTAAACGGTGTTTCGACGACATGGGCGTCCGCGTCGATGGTTCTCGGGGTCATGGCTTGTCTCCGTCTATGGGTTTCCCACCCGCTCGAGGCCTAGTTGGGCGCAATGTTGTAAAGCCGCCGCGCGTTCTCTCCCATGATCTTGGGCAGCGAGTCCGAGGCGATGTCGTCCCGGTCCAGCACCTCCTTCACCACGTTGGGGAACTTGCAGTCGCCGTGGTTGTAGTCCGAGGCGAACACCAGCCGGTCGTCGCCGATGAAGTCCATGACGTAGGGCAGAGTGGTCTCGTCGGGCTCGAAGGAGAAATAGACGTCCCGCTGCCGGATGTACTCGCTGGGGGGCATGGTCAGCAGCGGCACGGCGGCCTGCATGTACTCGTAGTGCTCGTCCAGCCGCTCCATCCAGAACGGCACCCAGCCGGCGCCGGCTTCCAGAAACGCCACCTTGAGCTTCGGGAACTTCTCCAGCACGCCGCCGCCGATCACGCACATGACGCCGATCATCTGCTCGAAGGGATGGGTGGTGGCGTGCACGAACAGCGCGTTGTCGAAGCGGTCGGCGGCGGCCGCCGGCCGGCCCGAGCCCACGTGGACGCACACGGGCACGCCCAGCTTCTCGGCCGTGGCGTAGAACGGGTCGAAGTCGGGATGGTCGAGGTTGCGCCCGGCGGAGTGGGCCGAGGTGGCTGCGGCCACGAAGCCGAGGTCCTGGACGCAACGCCGCAACTCGGCGGCGGCCTCCGCCGGATCCTGCATGGGCACGCAGGCCACGCCCTTGAGCCGTTCCGGCGCATGTTGGCAGTACTCGTGGAGCCAGTTGTTGTAGGCCTTGGCGACGGCGCAGGCGTAGTCCTTGTCTTCCAGGAACGGCAGGCTCAGGAACACCGTGGTGCCGAAGTTGACCGAGGTCGTGATCTGCTCAAGGTCCATGTCCTTGAGCCGCTGCACCGGGTCCCACATGCCGGTGGTGGGCTGCGGCGAGCGGTTGTGGGGCACGGCGCCGATGCCGCAGCCCACCCCCGAGGGCTTGGCCCAGATGCGGCCCTCCATGAGCAGTTGCTCGCGGCCGTCGGCCTTGACCACCCGGGGCGCCTTCTTCTTGTAACGCCCCTCCAGCAGGTCCTCCCAGGGGGCGAACTTTTCCTGCACGTGACCGTCGGCGTCGATGATCGGGAAATTTGCCATGGCCGTCTCCTGGTCGTCGTGACGGGAAACCGACGGCCTGCATCCGGCGTGCGGACGCAGGCCGTCCGTGTCTAGCCGTCAACAGCGGAAAAGCCGGCTACTTGAGGCTTCGGGCCAGGAACTCCGTGCTCCGGTCCCACGCCAGTTTGCAGGCCTCGGCGTCGTAGTTGCCCCCGGTCTCGTTGCCGAAGGCGTGTTTCGCCTGGTAGCGGTAGATGTCGTGGGTGACGTTGCCTTCCTTGAGGCGCACTTCGAGGGCGTCCACCTGATCCGGCGTGAAGAACCCGTCCTCCAGCGCGAAGTGGCCCTGGAACGGTATCGAGATGGTGCGCGTGTCGGCCGCTTCGGCCGGGGGAACGCCGTACCAGCAGCAGGCCGCGTCCGCCGCCTTGGAGTACACCGCCGCCAGCACCGTCAGGGCGCCGCCCATGCAGAATCCGATGACTCCCACCTTGGGGCAGCTCTGCTTCAGGTGCTCCGCCGCGCTGCACACGTCGACGTTGGCATCGGCGAAGTCCAGGTTTTGCATCATGTGGCTGGCTTCCTCCGCTTCCACCGTCACCTTGCCCCGGTAGAGGTCCGGCACCAGCGAGTTGTACCCCAACCCGGCCAGCTTGTCGGCTACGCCTCGGATCTGGTCGTTGACGCCCCACCACTCCTGGATCACCACCACGCCGGGTGCGTTGCCGCCCGCCGCCGCGTAGTATCCCGATGCCTCCTTGCCGTCCGGCCGCTTGAACGTGATCGTCTCTCCCATGACTTTCCCTCCTGAGATGACAGTGTCTGTTCGGCGTCCACCGCCGATGCAGAGTCAGAATAGTATGTCTCGAATGGCGAGTCCAGGCCGATTCAGGAGAGGATGGACGTGGTTGACGCGCGTTTCCGATTCTTGGTAACAATAGCCGCGAATTCAGGGTCTTCGCGTCTTTACGCCCGCCACGGCGGTCGCCGGAAACGCTGCGAAACAGGAAGAGAGGACACCCCATTGACCGAAGATGAAGTACTGCAGATTCTGGACTTGGTGGAGAAATCGAACTTCGACTATCTCGACCTGGAGATCGGCGACCTGAAGCTCACGGTCAGCAAAACGGGCCTGCCCGCCTTGCCCGCGGCCGTCAGTGTGACCCAGGCCGCGCCGGCCCCGGCAGCGACTCCCGCGGCTGAGGCGCCGGTAGCCCCCGCGCCGGCGCCGGAAAGCGCGCCCGCGGCCCCGGCGGTGACCGCCAAGGAGGGCACCGTTCCCATCACCGCGCCCATGGTCGGCACCTTCTACGCCACGCCTGAGCCGGGCGCGCCGCCGTTCGTGAAGCTCGGCGACCACGTGGACGCCGAGACCACCGTGGGTCTCGTGGAGGTCATGAAGGTCTTCAATGCCGTGAGCTCGGGCGCCGCCGGAACCATCGACGAGGTCTGCGTCGAGAGCGGTGAGTTCGTCGAGCACGGCCAGACCCTGTTCCTGGTGCGGCCGGATGCCTAGCGAAGGTTGTGCCCGTGGCCGTTAGCCGTCTCCTTGTCGCCAACCGGGGCGAGATAGCGGTTCGCATCATCCGGGCCTGCCAGTCCCTGGGCGTCGAGACCGTGGCGGTGGTTTCGGAGGCCGACCGGGACAGCATGCCGGCCCGGCTCGCGAACCGCACCGTTTGCATCGGTCCCGCCCGTTCCACAGAGAGCTACCTCAAGGTCGAGGCGCTGGTGGCCACGGCCCTGGGAACGGGTTGCGACGCCCTTCATCCGGGCTACGGCTTCCTGGCCGAGAAGTCGGAGTTGGCCGAGGCGTGCGCCAGGCATGGCATCACCTTCGTGGGGCCGCGCGCCGACAGCATCCGCCAGATGGGCAACAAGCTGCTGGCCCGGGCCACGGTCGGGGCCTTCGGGATCCCGCTGGTGCCCGGCTCCGACAACGTACGCGACTTTGTGGACGCGGCCCGGGTGGCCGCGGAAGTGGGCTATCCGGTGCTTCTCAAGGCCGCGGCCGGAGGGGGCGGCAAGGGCATCAAGATCGTCCGGGAGGAGGGCGAACTCCAGACTGCCTTCGAGACCGCGGCGGCCGAGGCCCGGGCGGCCTTCGGCGATCCCACGCTCTACATGGAGCGTTACATCCCCAACGCACGGCACATTGAGGTGCAGGTCATCGGCGACCGTTTCGGCAACGTGGTGCACGTGGGCGAGCGCGACTGTTCGCTGCAGCGCCGCTACCAGAAGGTGGTGGAGGAAGCGCCGGCGGCGTGCATCCCCGACGAATTGCGGGAACGCATCCGCGCGGCCGGTCACAAGGTCGCCAGGGAGATCAAGTACGAGAATGCCGGCACCGTGGAGTTCATCTACGACGAGGACCGCCAGGATTTCTTCTTTCTGGAGATGAACACGCGTATCCAGGTGGAGCACCCGGTCACCGAGATGATCACGGGGATCGACTTGGTGCGCGAGCAGATCCGCGTGGCCGGGGGCGAGCGTTTGTCCTTCACCCAGGAGGATGTTCGCTTCAACGGACACGCCATCGAATGCCGCATCACCGCGGAGGCGCCGTGGCAGGGGTTCCGGCCGTGTCCGGGTGTGCTCACCGAGTGGAGTCCGCCCCGAGGGCCGGGCATACGGGTGGACACCCAGTGCTTTCCGGGTTATCGGGTTCCGCCCTTCTACGATTCCCTGCTCGCCAAACTTATCGTGCATGCCGGCGACCGTGAGCAGGCGGTGGCGCGCATGAAGCAATGCCTCATTCAGTTTGCCGCCGCCGGCATCGACACCACCCTCCCGTTTCTGGCGGCGGTCATGGACGAACCCGACTACGTCAGCGGCAAGGTCAGCACGCGCTGGCTGGAGGGCCGCCTCGACGACCTGTCCGCGCGCCACGCTTCCTGACGATCGCGGCAGGCCCTTCGACTTCGCCCCGCTGACGCTTCACCACGCTCAGGACGAACGGTGAATGGGGTCGGTAGACCCTTCACGGTTCGTCCTTTCCGCCGTTCCCTTGACCGTTCGTCCTGAACCCTTCGACTGGCGCCGCGGAGCGAAGCCGAAGGACCGCGGGCGATCTGTCCTCAGTCCCCGATGAACTCGCGGATGGCTTTGTGCGCCGCCTCCGGGTTCGTGAAGAAGTAGCTGTGGCGTTCTCCCGGCAGCACCACCAACCTGGCGTCAGGAAGGCCCTCTGCCAGGATATTTGCTCCTTTGCGGTGCGACATGTCGCTCACCACCGCGTGGTCGTCCTCGCCCACCAGCACCAGCGCCGGCATGTGGATGTCCCTCAGACGCTCGCTGGTGTCGTGCTCCTGGCGCGCGATGACGTGCCGGAAATAGCACTCCACCGATGACAGGTTGGCCATGCGCACCTGGAGGCAGTGTTCGATCTCTTCCGGGTGGTCCTTCTGGTACTGCTCGGTCCAGCCCACCTCGATGGTGTGCTCGCGCACGTACTGCTCATAGCCCATCTCCACCATTTCCGTAGCGATGCGCAGCGGAATCCCGCGGGCGCCGGGGTGCGATGCGCCCGACGAGGCGAGGATCAGCTTCGTCACCCGCTCGGGGTGTTCCAGCGCGAGCAACTGCGCCACCCTTCCGCCCATGGAATGACCGCACACGATGGCCCCGGTGGCGCCGAGGTGGTCCATCACCGCCGCGATGTCGTCAGCGAACATGCGCGTGGTGTAACGCATGGGTGTCCGCGTCGAACGTCCGGTGCCGCGGAAGTCCGTGATGATGGTGCGGTGATCGCGCGAGAACTCGGGCACCTGGAAGATGTTCCAGACATCGCCGTCGCACGCGGTTTCAGAGATGAAGACGAATGGAGGTCCGTCGCCCTGGACCTCGTAGTAGATGTCGGCGTCGCCGACGTTGAGTGTTGGCATGTCAAACCTCCCTTGTGGAACATGGACCCATGTGACGTTCTTGCGTTTCACGACTGCGCTTACCAGGATGCGCAGGAATCCTTGTCGGCGGCAAGGCGCGGCGGCTTGCAGGCGCCACCGGCGGCCGCCCCTGTGGAGGCCACGCGAGCAAGACCCCGGGTCAAGCCGGGGGTGACCCGACGTAGCCGACGGCGGATAGGACCGGCTCGCGTGGCATCGTCCCACGGACCCGGCGCGCTTCGCGACCGTCTCAGGAACCCGGCGTGAAACTGTCCTGGGCGAAGGCGAACCCGCCCGACCGTTTGGAATTGTCCGGCCGATATGTGACAATGCGGGATTTATTTTCTGGCAAATTCAACCACAAGGGGGATTTTCATGATCAGGAAGACAGGATTGGCGGTCGCACTGACGGCGGCGCTCGGCTTGGTGACCGGCAACACCGCGGTGGCCGTCGAAGATTTCTTCAAGGGCAAGACCATTCGGGTCGTCGTCGGCTACTCGCCTGGCGGCGGTTACGACACCTACACCCGGCAGGTCGTGCGCCACATGAGCAAGCACATTCCGGGAAACCCGAATTTCATCGTGCAGAACATGACCGGCGCCGGCAGTCTGGTTTCGGCCAACTACATCCAGAAGAGGGCGAAGCGCGACGGAAGCGTCCTGGGCGTATGGAACAGCGGTTTCGTGTTGACCCGGGCTCTGGGCGATCCCAAGACGCAAATCGAGCCGAGAAAACTGGGTTGGATCGGCGCTCCGGTCAAGGGCAATCCCACGTGTGCGTTCATGGGTTGGTCCGGCGTCAAGTCGATTGCGGACATCACCGATCCCAACAAGAAGATCAAGATGGGCGGCACCCGGACCGGCTCCACCGGGGTTGACATGCCGAAACTCCTCAATCAGACCGCGGGCACCAATTTCGACGTGGTTTCCGGCTATCCGGGAACCGCTGCGACTCGCATCGCGATGCAGGGCAAGGAGGTCGCAGGGTCCTGCTGGGGATGGGAATCCATGCGAGTGACCGCGCGGGGCCTGCTCGATGCCAAGGGCGACGACAGATTCATTCCGCTGCTCGTCACTCACAAGGATGACCCGGAGATCAAGGATGCGCATCTGGTCCTCGATCTGGTGGAGAAGCGCGGTGGAAAAGAGGGACTCGCCACCTACAAGGCCTGGGGCGGCCAGTATGAGTTCCAGCGCCCCTTCGTGGCCCCGCCGGGCGTACCCGCCGACCGGCTCGCTGCCTTGAGGGAAGGCTTCCGGAAGACGTTGCAGGATCCCGCTTTTCTCGAAGAGGCGAAGAAGGTGAAGCTCATCATCAACTATGTCACCGCAGAGGAAATCCTGGAGAACGTCGAGACCATTCTCGGTATGCCTCAGGAGTCCAAGGACGCGCTGAGCTTCCTGGTGCGCAAGGCCAAGAAGTAGACCGCCTGCGGCCCCACCACGCGAGTCAGGGGGAGGATGTTCGTCCTCTCCCTGACTTGCCTCTCCCCTTCCGAACGCCTCACTTCCGGCCCCTCACGCCAACCGCACCCCATACTCCTCCCGCCCCGTGACATGGCCCACGATAGTTGCGGCCGGTACATCGCGGTCCACGAGCGCCCGGACCAGGCTCTCGCCGTCCTTTTCCGCCACGGCGATGAGCAGGCCGCCGGAGGTCTGTGGGTCGAAGGCGATTTCGGCGAGGGCGTCGGGGACGGTGTCCTGGATGACGGTCTTGTCGTCGAGGTACTCGCGGTTGCGCTTGCAGCCGCCGGTGAGGTTGCCGGCGGACTCGGCGAGTTGGGCGACGTCCTCCAGCACGGGCAGCCGGGCGGCCTCGAAGGTGATGCTGACGCTGCCGTCGAGGGTCATCTCCAGGCCGTGGCCCAGGAGGCCGTAGCCGGTGATGTCGGAGCAGGCGTGGACGTCGTAGTCGCGCATGACCTCCGCGGCGTACTTGTTGAGGGTGGCCATGGAGGCAATGGCTTGGTCGATGCTCGCCTGGGAGACGTTGCCACGCTTCACGGCGGTGGTGGCGATGCCGGTTCCCAGGGCCTTGGTGAGGACGAGCACGTCGCCCTCCCGGGCGCCGACGTTCCGCAGGATGCGGTCGGGATGCACGGTGCCGGTGACGGCAAGGCCGTACTTGATCTCTTCGTCGATGATGGAGTGGCCGCCGACGATGACCGCGCCGGACTCCTTCACTTTGTCAGCGCCGCCGCGCAGCACCTCGCCCAGCACTTCGATTTCCATCTTCCCCTTGGGGAAACAGACGATGTTGAGGGCCGTGGCGGGCACGCCGCCCATGGCCCAGACATCGCTCAGGGAGTTGGTGGCGGCGATCTGGCCGAACATGTAGGGGTCGTCGACGATGGGCGTGAAGAAGTCCACCGTGTTGACGATGGCGAGGTCGGGACGCAACTGGTACACGCCGGCGTCGTCGGCTGTCTCGGTTCCTACGAGCAGTTCCGGGGATGCGAACTTTGGCAGTTGGTGCAGGACCTGCACCAGGTCGGCAGGGCCGAGCTTGGCCGCTCAGCCGGCAGCCTTGACTTCCTGGGTCAGACGGATCGATTCCATGGCCATTTCAGGCTCCTTTGGGTGTTGATGGCGCCCCCTGGCGCCGTTTCCCGCGTGCGTGAACGCCGATGATGTTCGCCCAGGACGTTTCCCGGTGTCGCTTAGTTCCTCCCCGGCTTGAGCTTCCTCACGTCGCCCACCCGCATGGTCACGCCGGTGCGGTCGAAGTATTCCAGCACGGGAATGGTGTATTTGCGGCTCGATTGCAGGATGTCGCGAAAGGTAGCCGCGCTCATCTCCTCGTGGCCGTGGAAGTAGCTATATAAATCGGCCTTGATCCTGTCAATGGAAGCCGTGAGATAGTAGAGTTCGGTGGTTACCCGGACAATCTCTCCCTGCCGTTCCATCACCCGAATCACCTCGTTCAGTTTGGGGCGTTCGACTCCCAGCGCCTTCTCCACCTCCTTCAGGTAGGGCGGGGCCAGGGGATTCCTTCCCAGCGCGGCGGTGATGTCCGCGGACAGCGACTTCTCCCGCGCGCCCAGCTCCACGCGATGTCCCGGCAGGCGCAGGTGGTTGCCGTCCCGGACGCAAATCCCTTCGCCCGCCAGGAGATCCGCCAGGTCGCGGAAGAGCCGCGCGGACACCCCGGCCGCGAGCCGCGCCCGCACCTCCTCCAGATCCATGCCCGGCGCCAGCGGGTGGCTCTGATGGAATGCTTCCAGGGCCGCGCGCAGGCTCTCGCGAAAACGGTTCCACTTCGCCTCGGTGGTGTAGACGCGCTCCCGCTCCGAATCGAACGCGCGCAGCCCCTCGGTGCGTTCCAGCCAGGCCCGGGTCTCGTCCCGCTTCAGGTTCAGGAACTGACCGATGGCATCCACGCTGGTGGCGAGGCTGGCATCGCCTTCCAGAAAGCTCCGGATCATGTCGGGCGTGTCGCCCTGGTGCAGCGTGCGCAGGCGCGGCTCCACGTCCTTTTCCCGGCGCCGGTGGCGGCGCGCCCGCGGGTCCACGACTTCGCCTCCGCCCAGAGTCTTCCGGGCGGTCTCGTCGCGCACGATGAAGTGGTCGCCGCGCATGACCAGCAGGGGTTCCGTGAGCAGCGCCTGGCAATAGACCGTTTTCTTGGGCTCCACGTTCTCGATGTCCCCCAGGAAGACGAGCTTGCCCAAGCGTTCGGCGGTCCCCAGGTGGATACGCACGCGCTGGTGGTTCTTGATGCCCTTGGCGGCCGCGGGGCGCACCTCCAGGTGCGCGTCGAACCGCGTCGACGCCAGGGTCAGCTCCTCGTGGCAGATCATGTGCCCGCGTTCCAGGGCGCCGCGCTCCTGCCCCGTCAGGTTGAGGGCCACGCGCTGGCCCCAGCCCGCGGCTTCCACGGACTGCCCGTGCACCTGGATGCTGCGCACCCGGAACTTCTGGCCGCCAGGGACCGCATGGACGTGGTCGCCCGTGCGCACCTCCCCGGCCAGCGCGGTGCCGGTGACGATGACGCCGTGGCCCTGAAGCACGAACACCCGGTCCACCGGGAGCCGGAAGAAGCCGTTGGGGGCCGGCCGGTGGATGCCGGCCAGCGAGCCGAAGATGCCGTTCCGGACATCCTCCAGCCCTTGGCCGGAAACCGCCGAGAAGTGCGCCACGGGCGAGCCTTCCAGCGCGGTCTCGAAGGTGAGGATCTCGATCTCTTCCTCCACCTCGCGCACCCGCGCTTCCGACACGAGGTCCACCTTGGTGATGACGAACAGGGCGGTGCGTACGCCCAGCAGGTGGACGATGTCCAAATGCTCCTCGGTCTGCGGCATGACGCCGTCGTCCGCGGCCACCGTGAACAGCACAAGATCGATGCCGTGGGCGCCGGCGAGCATGTTGCGGATGAAGCGCTCGTGGCCGGGCACGTCGACGATGCCGGCTTCGGAGCCGTCGGGCAGCGGCAGGTGCGCAAACCCCAGATCGATGGAAATGCCGCGCTCCTTCTCTTCCTTGAGGCGGTCGGTGTCGGCCCCGGTCAGGGCCTTGATGAGGCTCGTCTTGCCGTGGTCGATGTGTCCGGCGGTACCGATGATGTAGGGCATGGGTCTTGATTCAGTGTCCTCTTCTATGACAGCCGATGCCAGGAGCTTTAGCCGTAGGGATACGTGAAAGCGAAATTTCGCTATTGCCGTCCCTTCGGCCGCTCGATTGAGGAGAATATCATGTCATATTTGACGAAATCGAGCGGCCGAAGGGACGGATGAGAGCGGATTTGCAGCCGTGAATTCCTACGGCGCAAGCTCCCGGTTCGCTCAGGACATTGGGTCGCCGGCAGGGCGCGTGCTTTCTAAGGGCGACCGGCGGTCGCTCCGCCGGTCGGGGTCGCGATGGTGGGTCGGAGACGGGGCGCCACGGACGCAGGGTCGCCAGCGCTCCTCAGGTCGAGGATGAAGCGGTCGTTGTGAATGCGCCCGATGATGGGCGGATCGGCGTTGCGGAAGACCCGCGCCACGTCGTCCGGGCTCAAGTCGCGGGCGCGCACGGCGATGCCCTTGCTCGGGATCTCCTCGGTGGGGAGGGCGCCGCTGCCGATCTGGCAGGTGCAGTCCACCAGTTCCACCTCGTAGTCCGGCCCGAGCCGTTCCCGCAGCCGCGGCAGCAGGTTCCGCCCGCCCTCCGCGATCTCGTCCAGCGAACGGCTGAAGGCCCGCAGGGTGGGGATCTCCTGGAGCACGTCCGGCGACTGCACGTAGCTCCGGAGCGTCGCCTCCAGCGCCGCCAACGTGAGCTTGTCGCAGCGCAACGCGCGCTTGAGAGGGTTCCGGTTCATGTGCTCGATCCAGTGCTTCGTGCCAGCCACAAGCCCCGCCTGGGGACCGCCCAGGATCTTGTCGCCGCTGAACGTGACCACGTCCGCCCCCATGGCGACCCGTTCCGCCACCAGCGGCTCCCGCGGCAGCCCCAGCTTGCCCAAGTCCACCAGCGCGCCGCTGCCCAGGTCTTCCATCACCGGTACCCCGCGCTCCCGCCCGATGGCCACCAGGTCCTTCAATTCCACCTCCGCGGCAAACCCCACCACCCGGTAGTTGCTGGTGTGCACCTTCAGCAGGAGCGCGGTGTCGGCGTCGATGGCCTCGGCATAGTCCCTCGGGTGAGTGCGGTTGGTGGTGCCCACCTCCCGCAGAATGGCGCCGCTCTTCGCCATGACCTCCGGTATGCGAAACGATCCGCCGATCTCGATCAGCTCGCCCCGCGACACGACGACGTGCTTCCCCTCGGCCATGGCATTGAGCCCCAGCAGCACCGCGGCGGCGTTGTTGTTCACCACCGCGGCGGCCTCCGCCCCGGTCAGCTCCCGCAGCAACGCTTCGACGCCGGCCTCGCGCTGTCCTCGTTTGCCGTGGGCGAGGTCGAACTCCAGATTCACCGGGTGGCGCGCGGCACGGGCCACCGCCTCTGCCGCGGCCTCCGAGAGCAGCGCCCGTCCCAGGTTCGTGTGCAGGATGGTGCCGGAAGCGTTGACCACGCGTGTCATGCCGGGCCGGGCGGCGCGGGCGAGCTTCTTTTCCAGGTCCGTTATGATAGATTCGTCCCGCAGCCGGTCGGGCGGAAGGTCGCGGCCGGAACGTATGACCTGCCGCCATTCGTCGATGAGGTCGCGCAGGGTCGCTGTCACGAACGCCCGGCTGAACCGCTCCAGCAACGGTTCCGCGGCCGGGTGATTCATGATGCGGTCCACGGAGGGAAGGCCGCGCAGCAGGTCGATTTCCGGTTTCATCGGTTCGTGACGCAGGACCCCCAACACTAACCCTTCGCCGGGGTAGACGCAAATCTCGCCACACGTGACACCATCCTCCGCACCGCCATCCCGGCGTTGGTTCTATCTCTTCATCGCCACGCTGTCGCAGACGGCGATGTCGACCATCCACATGGGCATCCCGACCGTGGTGCCGCTCATTCAGGTGGAGTTGGGGCTGACCCTTACCGAGGTCGGAGTCCTGGTTTCCATGATCAACGTCGGGGTGGTGGCCGCGGTGCTGGGCATGGGCAAGGCGGCGGACCGCTATGGCGAGCGGCGCATCATAGGCTACGGCACGGCGGCCTGCGGCCTGCTGGTGCTGACCGTGCACTTCGCCGGCGGCTTTGTCGGATTGCTGGTGGTGTTCCTGCTCCTGGGGGTGCCGGTGGCCACCAGCACTCCGGCCGGCAGCAAGGCGGTGGCGGGATGGTTCCCGGAGCGCGAGCGCGGCATGGCCATGGGCGTGCGGCAGACCGGCATTCCCGCGGGCGGCACCATCGCAGCGCTTACGCTGCCCGCCATGGGTCTGGTATTCGGCTGGCGCTGGGCGTTGTCCTTGGTGGGCGTGGTCACGATCCTTGCCGGGCTGATGGTGCTGGTCTGCTATAAGGAGCCCGACCGGCCTCCGGCGGCGTCCGGCGCCGCTCCCGCGGGCGGGCTGAAGGACATCGTCCGCCGCGGGGATATCTGGGCGGCGGCGTTTTATGCCGCGGTGCTGGCCGGGTGCCAGTGGTGCTACATCAGCTATATCGAGTTGTATCTCACCGAGCACATCTTCTACCCGCTGGTGTTCGCCGCCCACCTGCTGGCGGTGGGTCAGGCCTGCGGCGGCACCGGCCGCATCGTCTTCGGCATCGTCAGCGACCGGTTTTTCCTCGGCCGCCGGGTGCCCGTGCTGGTCATGCTGGGGGCCCTCGGCACCGTCGCCGGCGTGGCCACGGCCTTGCTGTCGCCGGACATGCCGGCGTGGCTGGTGGCGATTGTGGTAACCCTCCTCGGACTCGGCACCATGAGCTGGCAGGGATTGTATCTCGCCCTGGTCGCCAAGATCGCCGGCACCCGCGAGGCCGGCGTCGCCATCGGCATGACCAATACCGTGGCGTTCGTGGGCGTGGTGGTGCTGCCGCCCATCTTCGGCTCCATCGCGGACTACACGGAATCCTACCGGATGGCCTGGATCGCCATGGCCGTCGCCATCGCGCTGCCGCTGCCGTTCCTTTGGAGAGTCAGGGAGGACTCGCTGTAGGCCGGATGCGGTGCGAAGGGCTTCTTCCAAGGCGCCCCTGTCGTGTGTCCATCGTTGGCGTCTGGCAGGGGTGACCCCCCGAAGAACTTCTTCCCTCCCGGGGGCCAGGCGCCAGACCGAGATGTTGGCTGGAAATGTGTGCCCAACCAACATATTCTGCCAGTGTCCAGCGTCAGGCTATCTGTGACGCACCACGCTAGGGGAGACGGCTGCCATGAGATTGGATGACGCGAAACTGGAACGCATCCTGGATCAAGGAGAGAGTTTCCGGGTTGACTACAAGGAAAGACTCGATGGCGGTACGGCCACGAGTATTCGCGAGGCGGTCTGTTCCTTCGCCAACGACTTGCCGGGTTCCGGTCGCCCCGGTGTCGTTTTCGTGGGTGTGAGGGACGATGGGCAACCGACCGGGCTGGACATTACCGATCGAATGTTGACGCAACTCAGTGACATCAAGACAGATGGGAACATTGTACCTCCGCCGTCGATGTTCGTGGAGAAGCGGAGGTTGAAGGGGATGGATGTCGCCGTCGTCACGATCCTGTCGTCGGTTTCCCCCCCTGTCCGCTACAAAGGGGCCATCCACGTACGGAGCGGTCCTCGAAGGAGCATTGCGACACCGCAGGATGAGCGCATTCTCAACGAAAGACGGCGCAGTCACGCTCTTCCGTTCGACATCCAGCCTGTTCCGGGTGCTACCGTCTCCGATATGAGCATACGCCGCTTCGAGGAAGAATACCTCCCCGGTGCCTTCAATGTGGAGACGCTCGAAGCCAATGAGCGGAGCCCTGAGCAACGCCTTGCGACAACAAAAATGATTGCCTCGGCCGATGAACCAACAGCCACGGTGTTGGGCCTCTTGGTGCTGGGGAAGCGGCCACGCGACTTTGTCTCCAACTCTTACGTGGAGTTTCTGCGCATCGACGGCACGGAGTTGTCGGCCCCCATCATCGACCACGAGACCATCGACGGTACGATTTCGGAGATATTGCAGCGGCTCGATGACAAGATGAAGGCGCACATCAGCACCGGTGTCGACCTCACGGGTTCCGACAAGGAACGTCGGGAATCGACCTATCCGCTCGCGGCCCTCCAGCAATTGGCCCGCAATGCGGTCATGCACCGGGTCTACGAGGCCACCAACGCTCCGGTCCGCGTTACTTGGTTCCACGACCGCATCGAAATTCACAATCCGGGCGGCGCGTTTGGGGTCGTCACGCGGGAGAACTTTGGGCGTCCCGGTGTGACCGACTACCGTAACCCAAACCTGGCGGACGCGATGAAGGTCATGGGTTTTGTTCAACGATTCGGCGTCGGCATCGCTACAGCCAAGAGAGAGCTGAGAGAAAACGGTAACGCCGAGCCGGAGTTTGCGGTCGAGGACACGTTCGTGCACGTGACCATCCGAGGACTCGCGTCGTGAACATCCCCGTTCTGACATTCTTCAACAACAAGGGTGGTGTCGGGAAAACGTCTCTTGTCTACCACTTGGCCTGGATACTCTCACAGACGGGGCATCGAGTCCTCACTTGTGATCTGGATCCGCAGGCCAACCTCTCCGCGGCGTTCCTTAGCGAAGATCAACTGGAAGGACTGTGGGAAGGAGAGGATCGCGGCAACACGATTTTCAAGAGCGTCAAACCACTGTTGGAGGTCGGCGATCTGTTGCCTCCCGTACTTCAGGAAATCACCCCGGAACTCAGCCTGATACCTGGCGATCTGGCCCTGTCCGGGTTTGAGGACACCTTGTCCGGGGAGTGGTCGGATGCGCTCGGCTCCGGCAACCTGTATCGTCCGTTTCGGATTCTCACGTCGTTCTGGACGGTGATGCAAGCAGGTGCGAGTGCCATGAAGGCTTCCGTCATTCTCGCCGATGTGGGCCCCAACCTGGGTGCCATCAACCGTTCCGCCCTGATCGCTACGGATCATGTCGTCGTCCCACTCGGAGCCGATCTCTTCTCACTCCAAGGGCTCCGCAACCTTGGCCCGACCCTCCGGCGCTGGCGCGAAGATTGGACCAAACGGATGGACAACTGGGATTCCCTGCAATTCCCGTTGCCCGGGGGTCGGATGAAACCGCTCGGTTACATCGTTCAACAGCACAGTGTCCGACTGAGCCGCCCGGTCAAGGCGTATGACCGGTGGGTCAACAGGATGCCGGAAGAATATGCTCGTAATCTGCTTGAACAGGAGGCCCCATTCCCCGCCTCTCCACGGGAGGATGAGCATTGCCTCGCCACCGTCAAGCACTACCGGAGCCTCGTCTCCATGGGGCAGGAGAGCCGCAAGCCGATTTTCGACCTCACCACGGCGGATGGCGCAATTGGCAGCCATGCCGCCGCGGTGCACGAAGCACGCCGCGATTTCAGGGCGCTGGCGAAGTTGATTGTCGAGAAAGCGGGCCTCGCGGCCGACGGCGGTGCCTGACAACAGACGTGGAACTCCATCCCGCGTCGCTGATCCAGGCTGGCCGGCTCTCCAGGGTCAGCTCCCCAGACAGTACTCCGCGATCTCCCGGTACGTGGGTTGCCAGATCTCGCTGCGGTGCCGGTTCACGTACTCGATGATCCGCTCGAACCCAGCGGCTAGATACGGCCGTCCGCCCAGCTCGGCGTGGACGCAGGCGTCGATCATGCCCGGCCTACCTGCCCTGGCCTCTTCGTAGACGAAGTCGAATCCGTCCTTGAACCCGGTGAAGAACGTGCTGGCGTTGCCCAGCCCGTTGCCCCAGGCGCGCCAGTCGTTGGCGTACCAGGTCTTGGGGATCACGCAGATGCGGCGGCCGTTGACCAACTCGACATGGGGGATGTCGTCGTCCGAGGGGTCCCCCGACCACAGGTAGCCGGCTTCGGCCAGGAGCCCCAGGGTCACGTCGGTATGGTGGCCGCCCGGTCCGAACCAGCCCACGGGCCGGGTCCCGGTAATGCCCTCGAGGATACGGGTGCAGGAGTCGATCTCCTCCTTCTGCTCCTCCGGGCTCAGCTCGATCATGCTGACCTCGTTGGTGGTGCCGTGGCCGGCGATCTCGTGCCCCGCTTCGTGTAGCGCTCGCACCGCCTCCGGCCATTTCTCCGCCGCCAGCGAGTTCACCAGCACCATGGCGCGGACATTCTGCCGCTCCAGGATCTCCAGGATCCGCCAGATCCCCACGTTGCCGCCGTACTCCACGTGGGAGAGTGAGCTCCAGTTCACGTCGATGCGCGAATCCATCTTGAAGCGGCCGGTCTTGCGGAAGGCTTCCAGGGCCACGCTATAGGTACAGCACACGAGCTTGCCCTCGGGCCACTGAATGGTGCGCCGGAAAGCGGAGTCGTTCGCCATGGTGGTTTCCCTTCGTGACTCGCGGCCCCTGAATTCCCGCTTTCGCGGGAATGACGCCCCGGGGCGTGGGTGCTATTGCTCTTATCGTTACGCCGCCCGCGACGACAGCCTGGCGTAGCGCTTGCGGTGGGAGTCGGCGTTGCCGTACTGGGCCGACAGGGACATGGCCCGGCGCAGGTAGAGGCTTGCGTCGTATTCGTCGGTGAAGCCGATGGCGCCGTGCATCTGGACCATGGACTTTGTCACCGAGAGCACGGCGTCCGAGGCGCGCGCCTTCACCGCGGCCACCATGGCGCGGTTGCCGCGTCCCGCGTCCATGGCGGCGCATACCTGATAGAGCAGGGAGCGCGTCAGTTCGATGTCGATGTGGTCGTTGACCGCCCGATGCTGCAACGCCTGGAACGAACCGATGAGCCGTCCGAACTGCTCGCGGGTTCCCAGGTAATCCACCGCCAGGGCCAGTCCCTGCTCCATGATGCCCAGCATCTCGGCCGCGGTTCCCAGCAGCGCCAGATCGAGGGTCGCCGCCGCCAGCTCCGTCCCCTGGGCGCCGGAGGCGAGGACGCGGTCCGCCGGTACGGGGACCTCCGACAGCACCAGCGCCGCGTGCCCGGTGCCGTCCACGCGGCCGCGCCGCACGATTTCGAGCCCCGGGGCGTCGCGCGGCACCACGCACACGACGGCGCCGTCCCCGCTTCGGCCGTCGACGATGAACCCGTCGGCCGCGGCCGCGCCGGGAACGGGGTCGGTGCGACCCGCAAGCTTGAAACCGTCTCCGTCGGCCACGGCTTGGGTGGCCACGCCTGCGGGGTCGTCGGCCGCCGGGTCGTGCAGTGCCGGCACGATGATGGAGCGGCCGGCCATCAAGTCTTCCAGGGTCGCGTCCGTGGCGGCTGTCCCCGTCGCCACGGCACGCGCGCCCGCCATGACGGCCGCGATGGGCTCGGTCATGAGACCGCGGCCGGCGGCCTCCAGCACCAGCGCCGCCTCGGTGGTCCCCAGGCCCAGGCCGTCCCGTTCCTCCGGCACCAGCAGCGACAGCCAACCGGCCTCTGCCACCACGGTCAGCCGCCCTCGGTCGAAGCCGTGTTCGCTCGCACGCAACTCGCGAAACCGGGCCGGTCCCGCGTGCCGTTCGATGAGCTTGTCCGCGCTCTCCCGAAGAATGGTCTGTGCCTCATCAAGGACGAGTTCCATGCCTTTGCCTTTCTACGGTCAATACATCGACCGATGACCCTTGCCCCGCCGCCCCTGGATTCCCGCTTCCGCGGGAATGACGATTCGGGGCGCTCGTGCCGGTTCTCGTTCGGGCGAGGTTTCGACACAGCCTGTTGCGCGGGAATGATCAATTCCAGCCTGGGGCGGACGATTCAACCGCCTGCTCCCGGTCCCACCACCGCCAGCGCGTCCAGCGCCAGCGCTCCGGCGCCCTGGGGCAGCGCCAGGAACGGGTTGATGTCCAGGCTTTCGATGATGTCGCCAGCCGCGGCCGCGAGCCGGCCCAGGGCCACCAGCGCGTCGATGACGGCGTCGCGGTCGTAGGGGTCCTGGCCGCGGTATCCGTCCAGCAGCCTGCCGACGCGGGTGGCGTCGATGAGCCGGGCGGCGCCGTCCCGGCTGATTCCCGGGGGACCGACGGCCACGTCGTTCACCAGTTCCAGCCAGACGCCGCCGGCGCCGAACATCACCACCGGTCCCATCTCGGGGTCCCGCTGCATGCCCAGCACCAGTTCCAGGCCGGCCGGCGCCATCCGTGCCACCAGCCAGCCGTCCAGGCGGATGTCCGGGTCGTGGGCGGCGACGTTGCGCGCGATGTCGCGGCAGGCCCGCCGCACGGCCGTGGCGTCGCCGACGTGGACGCGCACCGCGCCGGCGTCGCTCTTGTGGGTGAGGTCCGCGGCCACCCCCTTGACCACCACCGGACAACCGATGCGTTCGGCCAAGTCGCAGGCTTCCTCCTCGGTGCGCGCCAGCCCTTCGTCGATCAAGGGCACGCCGAAGGCGTTCACCAGTTCTTTCGAGTCCGGCTCGGAAAGGGGGAAGGCAGTGGCGGCCTCTGCGGCCCGCCGCCGTAGCGCCTCCACGCGTGCTGTCAAAGCCTCCGGCAAGGCGGCGGGCGGCGCAACTTCCGCCTCGCGGCAGCGCCGCCGGTAGTCCTGGACCGCGCGGATGGCGCGGAACGCGCGCTCGGGCTCGTTCAGGCAGGGAACGTGGGGGAAGCGGCGCCGGGCGCTGCGGCTGAACTCCGTGAGGTCGTAGGACGCCGGCGAGATGAGCACGAAGGGTTTCTGTCCGGGTCCGAGAAACCGCTGATCGATGGCCTCGATGGTGGACAGAACCCGGGCCGCGCGCCGGCGATTGGCGTCGTTCATGCCCTCGTGGGGCGGCAGGTCCTCCTGGAACACCAGCATGTCCACGCCCGGATCGTTGTAGACGGCGTCGACGACCTTCATGGCGTCTTCCTTGGGGCGGTTGAGGTAGCCGTTGGCGTCCAGGGGGTTGCTGATGGCCATGCCGTCGCCCAGGAGTTCGCGCAGGCGTGTCCGTGTCTCGGGGGTGAATTCGGGCAGCGGCACTCCGTGCCGGTCGGCGGCGTCTTCCGCGAGTCCGCGGACGCCGCCGGAATAGACCAGGCAGCCCACGTTCTCGCCGCGCGCCTCGCTGGCGTAGAGCAGCATCTCGATGACGTCCACGGCGCGGTCGGCGCTGTCCACGCGGATCACGCCCGCGGGGCCGGCCACCGCGTCAAAGGCTTCCACCCGGCCGGCCAGGGAGCCGGTGTGGGACAGGGCTGCGCGGCGCCCGCCCTCGGACACGCCCATCTTGAGCACCACCACCGGCTTGCCCGCGTCCCGCGCCGCGCGGCAGGCGGCGAGAAATTCCTCCGAGCGGCGCACCGCCTCTACCAGGCAGAAGATCAGGCGCACTTCCGGGTCGGTGACGAAATAGCGGATGTAGTCCGCGGTAATGAGCCCGGTCTCGTTGCCGCTGGTGATGACGTAGCTCACGTCGATGCCCCGTTCCATGAGTGTGCGTGCGATGCTGGGGGTGGTGGTACCGCTCTGTCCCACCATGGCCACCGGACCGGGCACAAGTTCCTGCACCCGGTCGTCGGGCAGGGTCAGCAGACGCGCCCGGGCCGAAAGGTTGCCGAGACAGTTGGGGCCGGAAACCGCGAGACCGGTGTCCGCGATGACAGCGCGCAGATCCGCCTCCAGTGCGCGGCCGGCATCGGTACCCGCTTCCGAAAAGCCCGTGGCATAGACCGTGGCGCTGCGCGTGCCCATGGCCGCGGCTTCCCGCAGGATGCCGGCGACGCTGGCCGCGGCCCGCATCACCACCAGGTGGTCGGGCACCGTGGGCAGGGAGCGGAGGTCCGGGAAGCACGGCACCCCCCAGATGCGCTCGTGGTTCGGGTTCACCGGGTACACCGGTCCGTCGAACTGGAAGCGCGCCAGGTTGGCGAAGATGCGCGCCGTCCAGCCGCTGGGGTTCTCGCGCGCGCCCAGGATGGCCACGCTGGTGGGGTTCAGCAGTCGGGCGACTTTGTCGGTGCTTGCGTTGTTCGTATCGGTGCGCATGGATGGTGCCCGCGAGTATAGGCGAGGATTCCACGCGGTGGCAACTTTGCCCACGGTCGCACGCCCTGAAACGCCGTTCCAGCGGAAGCGGAACGCCAAGGCTGCTCGCGGCAGCACAGGGGTAGGGGGCGACCGGCGGTGGCCCCCTATCCGGACCATTCCCGTGCCTCGCGGTACATTCTCGACTACACGCGCCAGTGTGGTGTCTGGATAATTCGGGTCATAATCTGCGGAGGATTTTTTGTTGTCGGCAAGGCGCGATGACGAGCAGTGGTGGGTACCACGCGAGGAAGAGCAACGCAGCCGACGGCGAAAAAGACCCGCAGATTATAACGCGAATTAACCAGACACCACACTAGCTCCTGGTGTCGTGTTCCGTAGTTTTCTGCGATACGTTGCTCAGGGATTCCTGTTGTCGGCAAGGCGCGATGATTTGCAGGGGCGACCGGCGGTCGCCATGCGAGGAAGCGCGAAGTGGCCGACGGCAACAGGGTCCGCAATGTCGCAAGAATTTCCGGAACATCGTAGAGACACCCGGTACACGGCACTGGAGTTCGGCCCATGAGCACCATCAGTTTCATCGCGGATACGAAGGAGGACGCGGCGTTTCGGCTGGAGGTCCGGCGTTGGCTGGAAGAAAACCTGCCGGCGGAACTGAAGGGCTGGTCCACGCGGCCGCCGGCGGAGATGATCCGGCCGTGGCAGCGCAAGCTCTACGAACGCGGCTGGATCGCGCCGAGCTGGCCGAAGAAGTACGGCGGCATGGAGGCGACGGTCAACCAGCAGTTGATCCTGCAGGAAGAGTTCGGGCGCGCCGAGGCGCCGGTGCTGTCGCGCCAGGCGGTGGGGCACATCGGTCCCATCCTGATCCGCCACGGCACCGAGGAGCAGAAGGCCGAGCATCTGCCCAAGATGCTTTCCGGCGAGGTGCTCTGGGCCCAAGGCTATTCCGAGCCGGGGTCCGGTTCCGATCTGGCGAGTTTGCGCACCCGCGGCGAGCTCGACGGCGACCACCTGGTCATCAACGGCCACAAGATATGGACCACCGGCGGCCACTACGCGGACTGGATGTACGCGCTCATCCGCACCGACCCCGACGCCCCGCGCAAACAGTTGGGCATTTCCATGGTACTCATCGACCTCCGGACGCCGGGCATCACCATCCGCCCCATCAAGACGCTGGCGGACGACACGGAGTTCGCCGAGGAGTTCTTCGACAACGTGCGCGTGCCGCTCACCCATGTGGTGGGGAAACTCAACGACGGCTGGCGCGTGGCCAAGGCGTTGCTGGACGGGGAACGCTTGGGCAACGCCAACCCGCAACTGGCCCTGGACATGCTGGAGCGGGTGCGCAAGGTGGCGCGCGCCACCGGCGCCTTTGACGACCCGGTGTTCCAGGACCGGCTGACGCGGGCGGAACTGGACGTGCTGGCGCAATCCGCGGTGTTTGCCCACGCTGTCCAGATCGCCCGCGCCGGGCGGGACATCGGCGCGGACTCGTCGTTCATCAAGATCGTCTCCACCGACATCGTTCAGCGCATCGCCGACCTGCTGCTGGACGCGGCCGGCGAGCACGCCGCCGACGCCGGGCCGCTGGAGACCCCGGAAGGGCCGGTGGAGGTGTCGGTGCTGTGGCGCGAGGTGCGGCGCATGTCCATCTACGCCGGCACCAGCGAGATTCAGCGCAACGTCACCGCCAAGCGCGTGCTGAGACTGCCGTAGGAGAAGAGACACCTCTTGCCGTCGTTCCCCGGGAGCCTGCGCCGCAGGCTTCTGGGCCACAAACCCCGGCATCGTCATCCCGGCGAATGCGGGAATCCGGCGGGGTGATGTGGGGGGACGCCGCGAGGAGTGGCCGCATGCCCGAGTTGCCGGACGTCGAACTCTACATCCATGCGCTGAAGCCGCGGGTCGCGGGCCACACCCTGGAGACGGTCCGCCTCGCCAGCCCGTTCCTGTTGCGGTCCGTGGACCCGCCCATCGAGGAGGCCGAGAACCGCAGGGTGCTGGGACTCCGGCGCTTGGGCAAACGCATCGTCGTGGAACTTGAAGGCGATCTCTTTCTGGTCTTCCATCTGATGATCGCCGGGCGGTTTCGCTGGCGCCGGCGCGGAGCGCGCGTTCCGGGCAAGCTGGGCCTGGCGGCCTTCGATTTCTCCTCCGGCACGCTGGTCCTCACCGAGGCCGCCTCCATGAAGCGCGCGTCGCTCCATCTCGTGCGTGACCGCGCAAACCTGAAGCCACACGACCCTGGCGGCATCGAGGTGCTCGAATGCGACCGGGACGCTTTCCGGCACGCGCTGCACAGCGAGAACCACACCCTCAAGCGTTCCCTCACCGACCCGCGCCTGTTCAGTGGCATCGGCAACGCCTACTCCGACGAAATCCTTCACCGCGCCCGCCTCTCGCCCATGAAGCAGACGCGGCAACTCGACGACGCCGAAATCGAGACTCTTTACACGGCGGTGCGGGAGGTGCTCCAGGAGTGGACCCGGAAACTCCGCGAGGAGACCGGCGACGCATTTCCCGAGAAGGTCACCGCCTTCCGTCCAGGGATGGCCGTGCATGGCCGCTACCGGGAACCGTGTCCCGCCTGCGGCGCGCGTGTGCAGCGCATCCGCTACGCCTCCAACGAATGCAACTACTGCGCCCGCTGCCAGACCGGCGGCCGCCTCCTGGCGGACCGCTCCCTGTCGCGGTTGATGAAGAAGGATTGGCCCCGGACCCTGGAGGAACTGGAGGAGGTCCGGGCGGAACATCGGGACCATCGGGCGAGTTGACTGGCGGCCGCCTTGATAAGGCGATCCCGATCCCCCACGCGACGTTCCTGGCCCAACGCGGTTTCTTCGCGTTCCTACCGGGCCTGCAACCCCTGCCGCCGCTTTTTTTCGGCGACTTCCCAGCCGCCCTGGGTGTACCAATCCACCTGACGAAACAGTCCGCTGAGGATCTTGACGTCGCGCTCCTCAAGGCCGGCGCGGCCGAGGACGCGGCGCAGGGCAAGTAGGATGTGTTCGGGGTTCTGAGGGTCGAGGAAACCCACCTTGAGGAGCGTGTCCTTCATGCGGTCGAACAGCGCTTCCACCGCCTCCGCGGGGGCACGCTTGAGGCGCTCCTCGCGCGGCGCGCCGAGGGCGGCGACGTAGATCTCGTAAAGGCACACCATGACGGCCTGCGCCAGGTTGAGGGAGGGCTGGTCGGGGTGGCTCGGGATGGTGACGAGGCGCTGGCAGTGTTTGAGGTCCACATTGCTGAGCCCGTGGTCCTCGGGGCCGAAGAGAAGGGCGGCGGGCAGGGCGTCCTCGCCGGTTACCGCCGCCACCATGTCCCCGGCCATCTCGCGCGGAAGCTCGACGTGGTCGCGGTAGAGGCCCTTGCGGCAGGTGGTCCCCACCACTAGCCCGCAATCCGCCACGGCGTCTCGTAGGGTGTCGAACCGGCGCGCACCGTTCAGGATGTCGCGGGCGTGCACGGCCATGGAGCGGGCCGCCAGGCTCTCGGTGCGCCCCCCGCCCACGAGCGCGAGTTCCCGCAGTCCCGTGTTCTTCATGGCCCGGGCCACCGACCCGATGTTGCCCGACCCTTTGGGCCGCACCAGGACCACGCGTATTCTGGCGAGTATGTCCGTTACGGTGGAATCAGGCATAAGCCGGATACGATGGGTCCATGGAGAAACGGCGGTGGTTCAGGGGGCCTCGCGTCTCGCCTTGGCGATCATTCGGGTCAATTCGGAAAGGGGCACCGCGCCCCGGGCGACCTCGCTACCGATGATCACGGCGGGAGTCCCATTGATGTTCAAGGCGGCGGCGAGCCTGCGGGTCTTGCCGATGATGTCCTGAATCTTGGGGTTCGCCATGTCCCGTTTGAGCTGTTCGGTATCGAGACCCACGGAAAGCGCGACCGCCATGAGGTTCCCCTCGTCCAGGGGGCCATCGGCGCGCATCAGGGCTTCGTGAAATTCGAGATAGCGGCCTTGGTTCCGCGCCGCAAGCGCCGCCTGGGCTCCCACCAATGAATCGGGTCCCAGCACCGGAAACTCCTTGTAGACCACGCGGAGCTTCGGGTCGTCTTTCTTGATCCTCTCCAGGGTGGGGGCGAACCGCTTGCAGTAGCCGCAGCGGTAGTCGAAGAACTCAACCAGGGTCACGGCGCCGTCCGGGTTGCCTCCCACGAAGGAGTCCGGGTCCGTAAGGAGCGCCTGCCGGTGCCGCTTGAGGAGCGCCCGGTCCCGCCGAGACTGTAGCTGCCGCTGCTTCTCCCGGTGGCGCTCGACTGCTTCAAAGATCACTTGCGGGTTGTTGAGGAGGTAATCCCGGACGATCTCCCCGATCTCCTCTGTTGATCGCTGGCCCGTGACCTGATCGGCCGCCATGGCGGGCACGGCGCCGAAGAGAAAGAGCAAGAGCAACAGGCACCCTGCCGTGACTCTCAACATCGCGTCCCCTCCTGACTGGTTCGGATTGTGTCCGGCTACTCGCGTTGACGCCCGTGAATGGCCGTGCGACGTCGCACGCGGACGGCGTGGTGCACGAAACAGGCCAGTCTACGCCAGATCGTCCGGCCACGCCAATCCGCCGGCGCCACGGCTTGCGCCCGGCGGGGTCATTGAGAACCAGATGAGCGGCACCTCGTGATTCATGACCGCAGGCTGGTCAATTCGCCCAAAAGTGTTTCATCGCAAGCGAGTTCCCTTGAGATTGATTCGTCCGCTGGGGCTCCACTGACCAGAGCGTCAACGACGTTGAAGGTTTCGGTCTTCCGACGGAGGAGTTCCTCAATCACCTCTCCCTCTCCTTCTTCCAAATCCTCCCCCTCCTCCATCGCAACCTCTTCGACCGCCGCCCAATCCTCTCCATCCTCTGCCCACCTCCCCATGCTCCACCGCCCCTTCAACTCCCCCTACCCGGTACCTGATTCTTGTGGGACAGCAGTGTTCCCATATTGCTGTTTCCATGGCGTTTGGCGGTCCGCTCGACGGGCGCACCCTCAACCGACGACGGTGATCTCCTCGATGGGAAACTGCGTGGTGACTTGGGGTCCCTCCTCGGTCACCACCAGCATCTCCTCCAGCCGGACGCCCCACTGGAGCGGCTTGCCGTGCTGCGTTTCCAGCGCGAAGCTCATGCCCGGCTCGATCACCACCGGGTGGTCCAGGGAGTAGATGCGCGACACCACCGGGGTGTCGTACTGGGCCAGGCCGAGTCCGTGCCCCCACAGGTTGGCGGCCGCCTGGTCCTCTTCGTCGTAGCCCCAGGTCTCCTTGGCCGACGGCCATACCTCGGCGATGTCCTTGGTGGTGGCGCCGGGCCGGACCTTGTCGATGGCATCGTAGAGCCACCTGTAGGCCAGGTCGTAGTACCTCCGCTGCTCGTCGGTCGGCTTCTTGCCGACGCAGTAGGTTCGGTACATGCAGCTCTTGTAGCCGTTCCAGGTCACCGCCGCCATGTCGATGATGACCAGGTCGCCGGGCTGGATGATGCGGTCGGAGAAATGACGCCAGTTGGGCCAGCTATTGGGTCCGGACGACACGATGATGTCCTCCACGTCCTCGATGCCGGGAATGTTGTAGAGGAACTCCATGGCGAAGGCCGTGATCTGATGCTCCTGCATGCCGGCCACCAGGAAGTGCGAGATGGCGGTATGGCAGGCGTCGCAGATGGCCGCGACGATGCGCATGGCCTCCAGCTCGTCGATGTTCTTGATGGCCCGGGCCGAGACCATGGCCGACATGCCGTCGGTCCACTGGATGCCATGGGCGTTGAAGGAGTTGATCATGTTGAGGTCGATGAAGTCGACGCCCAGCGGCGCCTTGTCCACGCCGTACTTCTTCATCTCGTCCAGGATCGCCCGGGTGAACTTGGTCACCTGCTGCTCGGCCGCGCCGCCCACGGCGCCCTTGATCCACGAGTAGGCGTAGCGCACGTTGTCCTTGGGTATCCACGGGCAGTGGCGGTTGATCTGGGTGCCGATGTCGCCCTGCTCGAACAGCACCGGCTCCGCCCCCTCGCACAAGAGCGCGTAGCGCAGGCCCGGCTTGAGCCGGCACCATCCGGGGGTCACGGTGCTGGTGACGTAGCGCACGTTCTCGTCGTACATCACCAGCATGGCGCCGAGGCCGGCGGTCTTCATGGCCTCCCGCGCCCGGTTCAGGCGATATTGGCGCAGACGGTTCCAGTCGATGCGCTGCTGCCAGTCGGTTCCCACCAGACCAAAGCTTGATGTCGAACGCTCGACCATGGAAGACTCCTTTCAGATGCTGCTACCGCCGGTTTGAGTGGACCACTTCACGGTTGATCAGAGAATAGGGCAGCTCCCCGTTGAGCACGCTGACCACCTGCCCCACGGCGCGCCGGCGCATGTCCGCCCGGGCCTCCTCGGAATACCAGGCGGAGTGGGGGGTCAGGATGACGTTGTCGAGGGTCGCGATGGCGTCGCCCGGCGCGCAGGGCTCCTGCTCCAGCACGTCCAGGCCCGCCCCCGCTACATTTCCCTGTTCCACGGCCCGCACCAGTTCCGCCTGGTTCACGATCCTTCCCCGGGCCACGTTGATCAGAAAGGCCGTGGGCTTCATTTTCGCGAACACCGCGGCGTTCATCATGCCTTCGGTCGCGGGCATCAGCGGCAGGTGGACCGAAACGTAGTCCGACGCACTCAAGAGCGTATCGAGGTCCACCGGCTCCGCTCCCAACTCCCGCGCCGCGGCCTCATCCACGTACGGGTCGCTGGCCAGAACCTTGAGCCCGAAGCCATGCGCTCTGGCCGCCACGGCTTTGCCGATCTGCCCGATGCCCACGAGCCCCAAGGTCTGGCCGCGAAGCCGCCGCAGGACCGGCATCTTCGCCAAGTCCCAGGTGCCGTCCCGGGCGATGCGCGCCGCCGGGAAGAGTCCCCGGCCGCAGGCCAGCAGCATCGCCATGGCTTGGTCCGCCACCTCGTCGATGCAGTACTCCGTGGTGTTGGCCACCATCACTCCGCACCGGGTGGCCGCCTCCACGTCCACGTTGTCGTAGCCGATGCCGAACCGCACGATGACCTTGCAGCGCTCCAGGCTCTCGATCACCCTGGGCGTCATGCGCGCGTAGGTGTTGAGGACGGCATCCGCGTTCCGACACAGGGCGATGACCTCGTCCTCGCCCTTGCACTGGCCGATGGCGAGTTCGGTGTCCATCGCCCGGAACATTCGTGCTTCGTCGTCCATGGACGGGAACAGGTGGTCGGTGACGGCGACGGTGTGGCGTGGCATGAAGAGGGTTTCCAAGGTGGCAGTCCGGGGAGCTTACTACACGTCGATTGCGGGTTTCAATCGACTCCCATCGGAACCATCGCTCTGTGCTTCACAGGATGTCTTCATACCTACGCCGACCGTGTACGACTCTGTACACACGAACCTGCGAGCGAAGAACCTTGTAGAAGACGAGATACTCACCATGCCGCAGATAACGATACCCGGATGCCGTGAGAATCGAATCTTTCGGAACGTGTCCTCGCTCCGGGAATTCCGCAAGGCTGGCGATGAGATCGAGGATAGCTTCGATCACATCATCCGCCGCTGCGGGATTGTCCCGCGCGATATAGTCCTGAATGTCAAGCAGGTCCAACTGTGCGCGACGAAGAACGCAGATCTGCCGCGTCATCCTCGCGCCTCACGGAGAAGGGCGGCCAGGCGCTTCACACTGATGCCCCGGTCTCCGTGACGCACATCCTCTTCAGCCGCGTTGAGCAACTCGTACAGCTTCAGTCGCGCCTGATCCCGTTCGTAGGCGGCCGCACTCATCACCACCAGTTCACTCTCACCGTTCTTCGTAATGAAAACCGGCTCTCCGGAGTCATGACAGAGCCTTGAAATTTCGGGAGTCTTGTTGCGCAGATCCGAGATGGGGCGAATGACAGGCATGGAGGATACGGTATCAGAATTCTGATAAAGTACAACGCCCGAAGAATTCTGACGCGCGCAGCCTCAAGAGTCTTGACTTGCCAGGCCCTGGAGGGCCGTCATGACCGACGCCAAGTCCTCGGAGCCCCGGCCGGCGTCGGCAGCGGCCGCGTAGAGGCGCTCCGCGACTCCCGTGAGCGGTAAGGGGACGTTCAAGCGGCGGCCTTCGTCCAGCATCAGGTGCAGATCCTTCATGAAGAGGTCGAGCTTCATCTGTGGCGGATAGCGGCCCTCGGCCATGAGCGGTCCCCTTGCCTCCATCATCCGGGAGCTGGCGGCCGTACCCTGCCAGGCATCGAGAAGTCTTGCCTTGTCGAGGCCGCCGGCGGTGCCCAACACCAGCGCTTCGGCCACGGCAGCGGTATTTAGGGCAACCAGCAGGTTGGTGGCGAGTTTGGCAAGAGAGGCCGCGCCGACCTCGCCCATGTGGACGTTCCGGCGCGCGATGGCTGCGAACAGCGGACGGCAGGCGTCCAAGTGCGCCTGATCGCTCCCCACCAGGACCGTGCAGTCACCCGCGGCGACCATGGCGCTGGTGCCGCTGATGGGGGCGTCGAGGAATCCGTAGCCACGGGCCGTAGCGGCGGCGCCCATGCGCCGTGCCAACTCGGGCGAGATGGTGCTCATCTGGATGATGAACGCTCCCGTTGGCGCTTCCTCCAGAACGCCGGACGGGCCGCAAAGCACTTCTTCGACGCTGTCGAGAGAGGGGAGGATGGTGAATACGGCGTCCGCGCCTGCACAGGCCCGGGCCGTGTTCTCCGCGACCTGGAGTCCGCCGGGCACCAGCGCTTCGGCCCGCCCGGCGCGCATGTCGTAGCCGGTGACCTCCACGCCGGCCTTCAGCAGGCGCGACGCCACCGCCGTCCCCAAGAGCCCCAGGCCCACGATACCTACTCGCTGCATGCGGTTGCCTCCTTCTTTGGTTGACCGCGTTTCTATCGCAGGTGTTCGTTTCACGGCAATCGCAAGGCGCCGGCTGGTGCTTGTCGCGCCCCACGCACCGATCTGGTAACCGGTTGCCATGCAACGTCCGCGTCCGGGAGAGTCCGGGAGAAGAAGTTATGAAGCCCAGGATATTCGTCACCCACCCCATCCCCGACAAGGCATTGAGCGTGTTGCGGCGCCACGGCGACGTCGAGTTCAATCCCGATCCGACCCAAATCATGATCACCGCGGAACTCACCGCGGCCGTGAAGAAATGCGACTATCTGTTCTGCCTGCTGCACGATACCCTGGACCGTAACGTTGTCGGCGCCAATCCGGGCCTAAGGATGATCGCCAGCATGGCAATCATTCCCGCGAACATCGACGTCGCCGAGGCCACCGCCCGAAAGATCCCGGTCACGACCGTCCCGCCGATGGTGACGGAGGAGACCGCGGACCTGGCCTGGGGGCTCATGTTGGCGGCGGCACGCAATATCGTGGCGGGAGACCGTACGCTTCGTCAGGGGATGTTCCCGGGGTCGCAGTCGATGCATCTGGTGGGGCAGGGGGTGCATGGCAAGACCCTGGGGATCGTGGGGCTGGGGCGCATCGGCGAGGCCATGGCGCGGCGCGCCCGGGGGTTCGACATGCGCGTGCTCTACACCAAGCGGCGCCGTTTGGACGGTGACAGGGAAAGGGAGCTGGGAGTCGAGTGCGTGTCCCTGGAGGAGCTGCTCCGGCGCTCCGACTTCGTTTCCGTCCATGCCGCCGGCATTCCCGAGAACCGACACCTCATCGGACCGCCCGAGCTCAGGACGATGAAGCCTACAGCCTTCCTGATCAACACCGCCCGCGGCCCGCTGGTGGATGAAGCCGCATTGGCTTCGGCGTTAGAGCAGAGGCTCATCGCCGGTGCGGCGCTGGACGTCTACGAACATGAGCCCGACGTTGATGCGGATCTGTTGGGTCGCGTGGATGTCGTGCTCACTCCTCATCTCGGGAGCGCGGTAGTGGGGACCCGGGAGAACATGGCCCTGATCGTGGCGGAGAATATCGTCGCCGTCATTGAGGGGCGGCGTCCGCCCAACCTCTTCAATCCGGAGATCTACGAAGATTGAGAGCGCGCCAGTCCCAGTGTCGTCGCTGCATGCGGGCGACGACCCGTCAAGGGACAGCGCGGATCAGTCGTCCATCAGCGCCACCGCCCGGGTCGGTCCGCCGTGGGATCCCTTGAGCCGCAACGGGAACCCGACGAAGGTGAAGCGTTTGCCCGCCACCTCGGTGAGCACCAGGTTCTCGTAGTGGGTGATGTGATGGAAGCGGCACATCATGTGGCACGGATAGGTCTTGCTTATGGGGTTGTCCGGGGTCGGCGTGTCCACCCCGAAGGTCTTGACGCCCTTTTCCACGAGCCACATGCTGCCCTCCTCCCCCAGGCCCGGGAAGGTCGTGAGGTATTCCGGCTGACCCATGTAGCGGTCGCAGGTGCCGGTGTAGAGCAGCAGGATGTCGCCCTTCCTGAGCTCCTGGCCGGACTTCTTCACCGCGGCATCAAGGTCCTCGGGCATGATGTCGGTGCAGGGCTCCTTGTGGGAGACGTCGATGCAGAGGGCCGGCCCGTAGAACAGGTCCAGAGGCATCTGGTCGATGGTGGCGGCCCCAGGCCGTGGGTCCAGGTGGCTGAAAGAGTCCACGTGGGTCGGGCCGTTGTCGTTCAGCAGGATGCCCGTGGTCTGGAACGAGAAGCCGCCCTCGAACCGCTGCTTGGTTTCCTCATGGGTAACGTGCTGGAAGATCACGGTCTTCAGGTGACCGGGATAGACGTTCATCCCCTGGTAGATCTCCACCGACAAATCCACTAGACGAGCCATTGCATACCTCCTTTGAATCGCTGCATCCGTTCAGCGCGGGACCGCTATCGATTCCCGTTCCTTCGCCCGGCTCGGCGCGAATCGCCCGGGGTCGCAGAGGGCGACCGCGGGTCGCCCCTGCTAGTAAGTTACCAGTCCCGCGGAAACGTTCATGTCCTCGCCGGTAATGGAGCGTGCTCCGTCCGACGCCAGGAACACCACGGCGGCGGCCACCTCCCCGGGTTCCACCAGACGGTTGAGCGGGGATCCTGCCGCCAACTCGGCCCTGACTTCGTCGACGCCGATGCCTCTTCCCTCTGCCTGCTTTTGCATCATCCACTCGATGCGCTCTCCCTCGACCGCCCCGGGGGAGATCAGGTTCACGCGGATGTCGTAGGGACCGGTTTCCAGGGCCAGCGTCCGCGTCAAGCCCACCAGAGCCAGCTTGCTGGCGGCATAGGGGGATCTTCCCCACAACGGCCTCTTGCCGGTCATGGAGCCGATGATGAGCACCGCGCCCGAACGGCGTTCCATCATGGAAGGCAGAAACGCCCGACAGCACAGGAAGGTCCCGGTGACGTTGACCGCGAAGGTGGATTCCCACTCCGCCGGGTCGGTTTCCCACAGGGCGGCCGAGGGACCTCCGATGCCGCTGTTGTTCACCAGCACGTCCACGTGCCCGAAGTGCTCCAGGATCTTCCGTGCCGACGCCTCTACGCCGGTCGCGCTGCTGATGTCGGTAGCCGCCACGAGCGCTTTTTGCCCGAGTCCCTCGACCAGGGCGCGGGTCTCCTCCAGCGCCTCCGCGTTCCGGGCCGCGAGCGCCACGTCCGCCCCTTCCCGGGCCAGCGTGACCGCGATTTCCCGGCCGATGCCGCGGCCGGCGCCGGTCACGACGGCTACCTTGTGCTTCAATGCCGGTGAATTCATGATGGCCGCCCCAGACTGCCGCGAGAGATGGTGTCCTTCGACTTCGCTTCGCTACGCTCAGGACGCCATCATTCCGGCCCCTCCCCCGGCACGTCGTCGAAGCGGCGCGGGTCGAGCCTGAGCCGGGCGGTGATGGCGTGCCCCTGCATGTGTTCCGCCTCGGAGATGGCGTCCGCGGCCGGCGCCACCCGGCGCGAGCCCTCGGCGGCGACCCTCTGGTACGTGACGGTCTTGAGGAACTTGCCCACCCACAGCCCGCCGGTATAGCGCGCGGCTCCGGCGGTGGGGAGCACGTGGTTGGTGCCGATGGATTTGTCGGAGTAGACCACGGTGGCGTGCCGGCCCAGGAAGAGCGTGCCGTAGTTGCTCAGGCGCTCCAGGAACCAGTCGGGGTCCCGGGTCTGGACCTCCAGGTGTTCCGGGGCGAAGGCGTCGGCCTCCCGCACCATCTCATCGTCGCTGTCGCACACCGTGATGCTTCCGTAGTCGCGCCACGCCGGCCCCGCGATGTCGGCCGTGGGCCAGGTTTCGAGCCACCGGTCCACTTCCCGGGCCGTGGCCTCGGCCAGCTCCCGGGACGTGGTCACCAGCGCCGCCGGCGAGGTGGGACCGTGCTCGGCCTGCCCGAGCAGGTCCGCCGCCACCACTTCCGGGTCGGCGGAGTCATCCGCGATGATCATGATCTCGGTGGGACCGGCCAGCAGGTCGATGCCGGTCTGTCCGAAGAGCTGCCGCTTGGCTTCCGCGACATAGGCGTTGCCCGCGCCCACCAGCATGTCCACCGGCTCCAGGTCCTCGATGCCGAAGGCCAGCGCGGCCAGGGCCTGGACCCCGCCGATGCAGAAGATCTCGTCGGCCCCCGACGACGCCATGGCGAAGAGCTGCGGCGGATGCATGCCCTGGCCCTTTCGCGGCGGCGCGCAGGCAGTTACCCGGGGCACGCCGGCGGCCTTGGGCGTGACGAGGGTCATGATCGCGGACGCGATGAGCGGATAGGCGCCGCCCGGCGAGTAGGCGCCCACGGAACGCACCGGAATGGACCTCTGCCCGAGCACGACACCGGGCATGGTTTCCCGCTCGAAGTCCTTGAGGCTGTCCCGCTGAAGGCTGGCGAAGTTGCGCACCTGCTCCTGCGCGAAGCGGATGTGCCCCTTCAGGCCATCGTCAGTCAGGGCTTCGGCCTGTTGGATTTCGTTTTGCGATACCCGGAAAGAGGACGGGTTCCACTTGTCGAAGCGCTCGGAATACCTGCGCACCGCGGCCTCGCGTTCTTGCTCCACCGCTCGGAGGATCTCGCTCACGGTGGCTCGGATTTCATCCGTAACCGCCCGGGGCTTGGGCTTGGGTGTTTTCAGGCGTTCCACCATGGTGGCGTACAGTGTTGCGGCCCGGCGCGTTTACATCGAGGAGACGACACGGGACGCTACTCGAACTCGAGGGTCTTGGCTCCCAGGCCGAGGGCAATCTTGCCGACCGTCTCCATGCAGCGGTCGTTGGCCGGCGGCATCACCACTCCCGCCAGCGCGTCGCGGAAATGGCGCTCCAGCGGCAGTGAACGGAGCAGCCCGCGGCCCCCGGTGAGGCGGATGGCGCGTTCGGCGATCTCCTTGGCGGCCTCGGTGGCGAGGTACTTCGCCTGGTTCAGGATGAAGGTCAGCTCGACCTTGTCGGTGTTGCCCCGCAGCATCCCGAGCTGCTCCACCGCCCGCCGGGCGCTCTCCAGGAGCGTGGCCATCTCGCCGATCTGACGCTGTATCCGGGCGTCCGAGGCCAGGCTCCCGGTCATGCCCCGAAACCGGGTCTTCTTCACATATTCGACACAGAACTCGTAGGCGGCTTCGGCGATGCCGAAATATACTCCGGTGTAGCCCAGGGACCAGATGCTCATGTCCTTTCCGAGGATCGCGCCTGGTTCGCCCACGACGTTCTCCGGCAGGATCTCCACGTCGTTGAAGTTGATGGAGTTGGAGACCGTACCGCGCATGCCGATGGTGTCCCAGTCGTGGACGATCTCGATGCCCGGCTGGTCGGCGCGGATGAGTACGTTCAGGAGCCCGTCGGCGAGGTCCTCGGCGCCGTCCAGCAGGCTCCACGTGAAGTAGTACGTGGCGCCTGTCGAGAGGGAGCAGAAATGCTTGATGCCGTTGAGCCTGTACTTGCCGTCCTGGCGGCGGATGGACGTGCGTATGGCCAGCTTGTCCCGGAAGGAGCTTCCCGGCTCACTGGTGATGGACGCGAAGATGGCGCCGTCCTCCACCACTGTCTTGAAGAAACGCTGCTGTTGTTCCGGGCCGGCGAGTTGCAGCAGGAAGTCGACGATGGCGCAGTGCATGTTGAAGGTGAGCCCGGTGGACGCGCACCCCTTGGCCACCCGGGACAGGATCACCGCGTAGGTCAGGGAATCGGCGCCGATGCCGCCGTGCTCACGGGGTACGGTCAGCGCCAGCAGGCCGGAGTCCCGAAGGTCCTCGTAGTTCTCGAAGGGAAACCGCGCTTCCCGGTCGATGGTCTGGGCTCTGACCGCGAACTTCTCCCGGCTCAGGGACTCGGCCACGTCGACCCAGCGGCGGAACTTCTCTTGAACCTGAAAGGCCATCTTGAACGCCGAGGAGGCTGACTCTATCCGCTATCCCCGGGCAGCCTGGTTGCAGCGGCAGGTGCCGACCTGGTGCAACTCGATCATGTTGCCGAAGGGGTCCCGGAGGAAGACCTGCTGCGAGTCCGTGCCCACGAGGCCGTCGATCTGCCAGTAGGAGATCCCCTGCGCATCCAGTTCCCGGCGCGTTTCCACGATGTCCTCAACCGCCAGCGCCACGTGCGGAATTGTCGGGTCTTCCGTGTCGCTGCGCGCCGGCGGCGACTGTCCCACGGCGCCCATGAGATGGATCTGGGCGGATTGCGCGGCCGCGCCGACATCGAGCCAGAGCCCCGGCACGCCGGGGATATCGGGCCTCCCGGAGTCGGCCGGGATGCCCAGCACGTCGACGTAGAAATGCCGGGCCTGGGCCACGGCATCCGCGGTGGGTGCTATGCGGATGCCGTGGTGGTGCAGTTCGATAACCTTGATGGGCATGATCGCAGCCGGCGACCCGGCCCGGGCGCGGGCCGGGTCGTGGTTCCGCCGTCGGGCGCGGCTCAGGCGGGCCGTTTGACGCTCCGGTCCGCGCCGATCTGGACCCGGTACACCAAGGCGTCGCTGCCCGGCGCCGAGTGGATGTTGTGGGGCTCGCCGGCGTCGAAGTACACCACCGAACCGGGGCCGCAACGCTGCTCGTTGCGCTGGCTGTCGATGCCCAGGCACTCTCCCTCCACCACGTAGTAGATCTCGATGGCGCCGGGATGGCTGTGCAGGGCCTCTCCCGGGGTCTCGCCGTCGCGGAAGCAGGCGATGGTGACCGAGCACTTGTCGTTGGAGACCACGCGGTTCCGGATGTAGCCGCCCTCCGCCTTTTCCGAGTAGGGCTGATCGGGATTCTGGTCCGAGAACTTGCCGACTTCCTTGACGTTGAAGACTTCCATTGGGAATCCTTTCCTTTGTTAATCCTTGGTCAGGAACCAGGTGACCAGGCTGTTGAACTCCTGCCACTGGTCCAGCCACAGGAAATGGTTGGCCTTGTCGAACACGTGCATCTGGGCGTCGGGAATGCGCTTGTAAAGCTCCAGACCGGGATCGACGCCCTTGTTGGAATTCTTGCCCCACACCACCAGGGTGGGCCGGTCGATGTCCTTGACATGGTCCCGGATGTGCTTGCCGTCGAAGCCGTACATGTCCGAGTGACCCGTGAGGCCCCGGTCGCCCCAGTACTCCTTGCCCTTGTGGTCCATATAGAGCTTGTTCCACTTCGTGGAGAGATTCATCAGGTAGTCCAGGAACTCCTCCGACACCATGGACTTGTCGTAGAAGAAGACGCTGGCGTACTTCCGCAGGCCTTCCCGGGTGTCGGTCAGGCCCTGCTTGGGCATCATGCTGTTGGGCTCGAAGACTTCCTTGAAGTACGGCAGCTCGCCGCTTCCCACCTTCTGCTTCACGCCGTCGATCTCGACGTACTCCGGCGTCTCGGTGTCGTTCTCGGTCTTGAGGGCCGAGCCCGCGGTGCTGCCGCTGTCGATGAGGATGAGCTTTTTCACCAGGTCCGGCCGCTTCAACGTGATGTAGGTGACGATCCAGCCGCCCTGGGACTGCCCGGCCAGGTTGATGGGTCCCAGGCCCAGTTCCTCGATGAAGCTGATGACGTGTTCGGCGCGGAACCGCACGTGCCCCAGCGTGTCCAGGTCCCTGGGCGCATCGGTGTCGCCGTGGCCCAGCTCGTCGATGGCGTAGACGTGGAAGTGCTCGGACAGCGGAATGACGTTGGGATACCACCGGTAGAGGCCCATCCCCACTTCGATGGAACCGCCGTGGACCAGCAGCAGCCTGTCGGCGTCCTTGTCGCCGGCTTCCACGTAATGAGTCCGGTAACCGTCGGCGGTCACGAACTTGCTCTCGAACTTGTCGGGACTGTTGAACAGGGTCTCCACGGATTCCTCCTATGCGGTTGGCGCGGCGGGTTCCCCTCCGCTCTTTAACTCTTGGACAGATACCAAGTGACCAGGCTGACGAAATCCTTCGGGTGGTCGAGCCACAGGAAGTGGTTGGCCTTGTCGAAGATGTGAAGCTGGGCGTCCGGGATACGCTTGTAAAGGGCGAGTCCGGGGTCCACGCCCTTGTTGGAGTTTTTGGCCCAGATGACCAGCGTCGGGGTCCGTATCTCGTGCACCCGGTCCCGGATGTGCACCCCGTCGACGTAGAACTCCCTGGAATGCTCCTTCATGCTGGTGTTGTCCCAGAACTCCTTGCCCTTGTGGGTGAAGTAGAGGTCGTTCCACTTCTGGGCGAACTTGTAGAGATGCTCGACCCACTCGTCGGTGACCATTTCCTTGGCATGGATGTAGGTGCTGACGAACTTGCGAATGCCTTCCCGGGTGCTGGTAAGCCCCTCCTTGGGGTGCATGGTGCCCTCTTTAAAGACTTCTTTCATGTAGGGCAGCACGCCGTCTCTCACCTGCACCATGGCGCCGTCCACTTCCACCTGTTTGGGTGCGTCGGACTTCTCTTCGGTGTCGAGGGCCGAGCCCGCGGTGCTGCCGCTGTCGATGAGCACCAGCTTCTTGACCAGGTCGGGCCGCTTGATGGTGATGTAGGTGACGATCCAACCGCCGGTGGACTGGCCCACCAGGTTGATGGGGCCCAGGCCCATTGCCTCGATGAAGCTGATGACGTGCTCCGCGCGCACGGTGGGACGCCAAAGGTCCTTGGTATCCCGCGGCGGATCGGTCTCGCCGTGGCCCAGTTCGTCGATGGCGTAGACGTGGAACTTCTCCGCCAGCGGAAGCACCACCGGGTACCAGCGGTACAGGTCCATGCCGATGTCGATGCCGCCGCCGTGGACCAGCAGCAGGCTCTCCGGGTTGCCCTTGCCCGCCTCGACGTAGTGGGTGCGGTAGCCGTCGGCGGTGGCGAACTTGCTCTCGAACTTGTCGGGACTGTTGAACAGCGTTGGGGTTTCCATTGGGATGCCCTCACTGGGGTGGTCTTGAAAGCCCGGAGGAAAGTCGCCGACCGGACTTGCAGGAGGTGCGGCGGTCCGCCGCACCTCCTGCAATCTACTATTCCTGGGGGGCTTTGGGTGCCGTGCACGCGCCGGAGCCCTCGGGCTCCGGCGCGTGCTTGCGGCAACCGTTTGCTACTTGTCCAGCCAGGCGTGCGTGACGCCGCCGTCAGACCAACGCACGTCGCCGCGGCAGTTGGTCTTCATGTTCTTGAGGTGCGTTCGTGCCGCCTGGAAGATCGGCAGGTGCCCCAGGAACAGGTGGGGCAGGTCCGTGTTGATCAGCTCCAGCGCCTTGCGGTAGATGGCCCTGCGCTTGGCGGGATCCGACTCCGTGCGGCCGTCATCCACGAGCTTGTTGTACTCGGCGTTGTCCCACTTGGCGTAGTTGTTCCTCTGACCCGCGCGGAAGAACCGGTAGTACAGGCCGTCCGGGTCCGGAACGTAGGTGAGATGGCCGGGGTTCACGTCGAAATCGTTCGCCCGCTGCCTCTTGGTATGCGCCGCGCGGTCCATCACCTGGAACTTCAGGTTGACGCCGACCTTCTTGAGCTGCGCCTGCGCGAGGGTTGCCAGGTTCAGGATGACGGTCTCGTTTCGGACGATGGTCACCAGGTCCAAGCCCTTTTCGTGTCCCGCCGCCTTCAGCAACTCGCGGGCCTTGTCCAGATTCCCTTCCTTGTAGGGGTCCGGGACGTCCTTGAAGTGCCACGTGGAACCGGGATAGTACGGCTGCGCCTCCGCTGAAGCGATACCCCAGGTGATGCCGTCCATCAGCGACTGTTTGTCGATGGCGTATGCGATGGCCTGGCGTACCCGGACGTCCTTGAGGGGACCCTTGTTCAGGTTGAGGTTCAGGTAGAACCAGCGCGCGCCGGGCTTGAACGAAGGAGTGACTCCCTTGGGCGGCTTCGCCTTGATCGGCTGCGCCTGCTCGAACGGCACCGTCCACACCCAGTCGAGGTCGTCGGCCCTCAGGGAGGTGTAGCGCACGGTGTCGTCCAGGATCGGCCGCATGACGACCTCGTCCACGAAGGGGAGCTGATTCCCCTTGGCGTCCTTCTTCCAGTAGTTCTTGAACCGTTTCAGCTTCACGTGCTGCTTGGGCTGCCACTCCACGAATTCGAACGCGCCCGTGCCGATGGGCTTGGGCGGCTTGGACTCGAAGCTGTCCGAGTGGGTGATGAACGCCACCAGCGGACGGAACTTTACCAGAAAGCCGTTATCCGGCTTGGCGAGGGTGAACTTGATCCGGTACTTGTCGAGGACTTCCATCCCCTTGATGGAGTTGAAGTTGCCGCGCCGCGGGGACTTGGTCTTCTTGTCCAGGAAATGCGCGTAGTTCTTCTTGACATCCTCGGCGGTCAACTCCTTGCCGTTGTGGAACATGACGCCCTTGCGCAGGTTGAAGGTGTACGCCTTGCCGTCGTCCGTAACGTCCCAGGATTCGGCCAGCCCGGGCGCGATGTCGCACTTCTCGTCATAGTCCACCAGGCTCTCCGCCACGAGAATGCCCATCTGTGCTGTGGGGTTGCCGACGGTGCGGTGCAGGTCCGGGGTATGCAGATCGGCGTACATGCCGAGGGTCAGAGTGCCGCCGTACTTCTGGGCAGCCGCGTGGTTGGGCACGGTCAAGCCGAAGGCCAGCAACAGGGCGGCCAACGAAAGCGATAGTCTCGTACTCATGCTTGCTCCTCCTTGTTTGTTTCCCAAGTTGCCCTTCATCCAAAAAGTCACATCACACATTCCGACCCTTGAGGTCAACTTCCTTGTTCGACCTATTCCAGCGTGATCCTGGGGTTGGCGTACTTGTACAGGATGTCCACGAAGAAGTTCACCGTCACGAAAATCACCGCGAAAACCAGGATGAGCGCCTGCACCAGCGGATAGTCGCGGCTGTAGACCGCCCCCACCACCAGGCTGCCCACCCCGGGCCAGGCGAACACGTGCTCGACGATGACGGTGCCGCCGAGCAGCCGGCCGAACTGGAGGCCGATGACCGTGATGACCGGCACCAGCGCGTTCTTGAGCGTATGCTTGAAGATCACCCGCCGCTCGGCCAGACCCTTGGCCCGCGCCGTGCGCACGTACTCCTTGCCGATTTCCTCCAGCATCTCCGAACGGGTCATGCGCGCGACGATGGCGGCCATGCCCGTGCCCAGGGTGATGGAGGGGAGGATCAGATAGGACAACGTCGTCAAGGGGGCCGTGAAGGAGGCCTGGTACCCGGACGCCGGCAGGATGGGCAAATAAAGGCTGAAGGCGAGAATCAGCAGGATACCCAGCCAGAAGTTCGGGATCGAGATGCCCAGCAACGCGAAGGACATGGCGGTGTAGTCGCTGGCCGTGTTGCGCCGGATGGCCGCGATGACCCCGGCGGGGATGGAGATCAGAATGGAGACGATGGTGGCGAATATGGTCAGCAGGATGGTCGCCGGGAAACGTTCCGCGATCAATTCCAGGTTCGACCGGTGGTAGTGGATCGACTCGCCGAAGTCGCCCAGCAGGACCTTGCCGATCCACAACAGGTACTGCACGTACAGCGGCTTGTCGAGGCCGAGGATCTTTTCGAAATCGGCACGAACGGTCGGGTCGCTGAGGTCCTCCGTGGCGAAGATGAAGTCTATCGGGTCTCCCGGGATCATGTGCAGCAGGGAGAAGACGATCACCGACACCAGGAAGAGCACCGGTATGAGGACCAGCAGGCGGTTGATGATGTACTGGCGCACCGCGATTCTTCCTTCTAGCGCAGGTGGCAGGCCACCTGGCGCCCGCCCGACTTACGCTCCAGCGGCGGCTCCACCTCGGCGCACACAGGCTCGGCGATGGGGCAGCGGCCATAAAACACGCACCCCGGCGGCCGGTCGATCAGATTGACCATCTCGCCGTGCAGCACGCGGGGCCGGAACTCCCGGCTGGGGTCGGGCTCGGGGATGGCCGACACCAGCGCTTCCGTGTATGGATGAGCCGGCTTGTTGAAGAGTTCCTCCACCGCGCCCACCTCGACGATCTTGCCGCCGTACATGACCGCGACGCGTTCACAAAAATAGTCCACGACGCTCAGGTCGTGTGCGATGAACAGGTAGGTCAACCCCTTGGTCCGCTGCAGTTGCCGGAACAGGTTGAGGATCTGGGCGCGCACCGAAACGTCCAGGGCCGACACCGCCTCGTCGGCGATGATCAGGTCGGGCTCGAGCGCCATGGCCCGGGCGATGCTGATGCGCTGCCGCTGTCCGCCGCTGAACTCGTGGGGGTAGCGGTCCCGGTGCTCCGCCTGGAGGCCCACGAGCTCCAGAAGTTCCACCACCCGGTCTCCCACCTGATTGGTGGGGACGATGTTGTGGAGCTTGACCGGGTTGCCGAGAATGTCCCGCACCCGCATGCGTGGGTTCAGCGACGTGTAGGGATCCTGAAACACCATCTGGATGCGGCGGCGGAACTTGTGGAACGCGGATCGGGGCATCTCCAGGAGATCCTGCCCTTCGAAATGCACCTTCCCCCGTGTGGCGTCCACCAGCCGCGTGATCAGCCGGGCCGTGGTGGACTTGCCGCTGCCGCTCTCACCCACCAACCCGAAGGTTTCGCCCTTGTCGATGGAAAAGCTGACTCCGTCCACCGCCTTGAGCTCCGCGCCCTTGCCGCCGAAGAGCGAGAAGAATGAAGTCATGGAAAAATACTTCGCCAGATCGTCGACTCTGAGGAGTTCTTCCCGCATGACGTCCTCAAGCCGGGTAGAGGTGGCAGGCCACCTGCCGGCTCTTGACCAGGGCGAGGCGGGGATCTTCGCTCGCGCACACGTCCAAGGCCTGGTCGCACCGGGGCCGGAAGTTGCAACCGGCGGGCGGGTCCAGCAGGTTGCACACCACGCCCGGTATGGGGTCCAGCAGCCGTTCGCGCTCGCCCCGGCGCGGCAGCGCCCGCAGGAGCCCCTGGGTATAGGGGTGGAGCGGGTTTTCGAAGATGGACTTCCGGTCCGCCAGCTCCACGATGTTGCCGGCGTACATCACCGCGATGTGGTCGCACAGCACCGCGGCTACGCCCAAGTCATGAGTGATGAAGATCAGCGACTTGCCCAACTGCTCCAGCAACTCCCGAAGCAGGTCCAGGATCTGTGCCTGGATGGTCACGTCCAGGGCGGTGGTGGGCTCGTCGGCGATCAGCAGGTCCGGGTTGCACGCCAGCGCGATGGCGATCATGACGCGCTGGCGCATGCCGCCGCTGAATTCGTGCGGATAGCTGTTGAGCCGTTCCTTGGGATTGGGGATCCCCACCTTGTTGAGCATTTCGGCAGCGCGCTCGTAGGCTTCCTTCTTGCGTACGCCCTCGTGGATCACGTACCCCTCCGCCACCTGGTCGCCGACGGTGTAGGCGGGGTTCAACGCCACCATGGGTTCCTGGAAAATCATGGAGATGCGGCTGCCGCGGTAGGAGCGCATCTCCGGTTCCGTCTTGGTCAGCAGGTCCTCGCCCTTGAACAGGATCTGCCCGTGGGTGATCCTGCCTGGCGGCTGCGGCACGAGCCGCATGAGCGATAGCGCCAGCACGCTCTTCCCCGAACCGGTTTCGCCCACGATGCCCAGAGTCTGCCCCTGTTCCAGTTGGAACGACACCCGGTCCACAGCGGTGAGGACTCCCTTGCGGAGGAAGAAGCGGGTTTCCAGGTCCCGGACGTCCAGAAGCGGTTCAGGCACTGCCGGACCTCTCCTCGCTCAAACGCGGGTCCAGGACGTCGCGAAGTCCGTCCCCCAGAAGATTGAGGCCCAGCACCGAAAAGCAGATGGCCAGCCCCGGGAAGATGGCGGCCCAGGGATAGAACTCCATGATGGAGCGTGCCGCGTGCAGGATGCTGCCCCAGCTCGGGGTGGGCGGCGGCACGCCGATGCCCAGAAAGCTCAGGGACGCCTCGGCGATGATGGCGTGGGCGAAATCCAGGGTCGCCTGCACCAGCAACGGAGCCATGCAGTTGGGCAGGATCTGTCGGAACAGTACCCGAAGGTCGGATTCCCCCTGCACCATGGCCGCTTCCACGTATTCCTTCTCGCGCTCCTTGAGCACCGAGGCCCGGACCAAGCGGGCGAAATTGGGCGTGTAGCGAATGGCCAAGGCAATGCACACGTTGGTGAGGGACGCCCCCAGCGCGGCCATAAGGGCGATGGCCAGGAGAAGTCCCGGGAACGCCATCACCGCGTCCATGATCCGCATCAGCACGTTGTCCAGGGCCCTTCCGGCGAAGCCGGACACCGCGCCCAGGAACACTCCCACCGCCAGCGCCAAGGTGACGGAGCCGAGCCCGGCGATGACCGAGATGCGGGCGCCGTAGACCACGCGTGAGAAGATGTCGCGCCCGAATGTGTCCGTGCCGAAGGGATGGTCAGCGGACAGCGGCACCAAACGCGCCGTCAGGTCCACTTCGTCGGGGTCGTAGTAGGCGATCTGGGGCGCGAAGGCCGCCACGATAAAGACGAAGGAGACGAACAGGAACCCCGCCACGGCCATGCGGTTTTCGGAAAACCGGACGAGCCAGTCACGGACCGAGGCGAACACGCCGCCGACGCGGCCAAGCCCCGTTATGGTTGCTGCTTCGGCACCTGCCCCGTTGGACATCGGAAGCTCCCAACAAATGGTTGCGCCTACCTTGCCCTATGGTCCTTATCGTCTCTGCTCGACCTGCGTCAAGGGGATTCGGGTCTGTCAGGGCCGCTTCTACAAGAGGCTCCATCAGTGTGTTCCGCCGGGTATCTATTCAGCCAAAGAATGGATATCATCCATAGGATGAATGGATTTCTTCCACGTCATGTTGGTCACACCCTCCAACAACGGCTCCGCACCATGCCCGCGGTCGTGGTCATGGGGGCGCGGCAGACCGGCAAGAGCACCCTGGCCGGTGAATCGGCGCCCCGCAAGCGACGCTACGTCTCGCTGGATGACCTTGATGCGCTTGACGCCGCCCGGCACGATCCGTTGGCGCTGGTCGGCGGCAAGACGCCGGTCACTTTGGACGAGGTGCAGCGTGTGCCGGACCTTCTGGCCACGGTAAAGCGAGAGATCGACCGTCATCGCCGTCCCGGGCACTTTTTGTTGACAGGTTCGGCGAACCTGCTGTTGATGCGTCAGGTCGCCGAAACCTTGGCCGGACGCGCCAGCTATCTCTCGCTGTGGCCCATGTCGCGACGCGAACAGCTTGGCCTGGGCACCTGCGGGATGTGGGAAGAACTGGTTGCCGCCCCGGATGCGGCGTGGTCCGATATTGTAACGCAGGGCACGGCCTCCGGCCCGGAAGGTTGGCAGGCATTCGCACGGCGTGGCGGCTTTCCGTATCCCGCGGTACATCTCGGAACCGGCGAGGAGCGCGCCGTCTGGTTCGACGGCTACGTGCGAACGTACCTGGAACGTGACCTGCTTCAACTGTCCTCTGTGGCCGCGCTGCCGGCCTTCCGCCGCTTGATGCGCGCCGCTTGCCTCCGCATCGGCCAGACCGTGAACCAGACGGAATTGGGGCGGGACGTGGCCTTGCCCCAGGCCACGGTGCACCGCTATCTCAACCTCTTGGAAACGTCTTGCCTGCTGGTCCGCGTGCCGGCCTATGCAGTCAACCGCACCAAGCGGTTAATGAAGGCTCCCAAGCTGTACTGGAGCGACACGGGCGTTGCCCTGCATCTGGCGGGCGGCGAGCCTACGGGCGCATGGCTTGAGAATCTGGTGCTCAACGACCTGCTTGTGTGGCGCGACGCCCGCCTCGCCCGGGCCGAAATCCTTCATTGGCGCACCGCGGCAGGCGAAGAAGTGGACTTCGTAGTTGAAACCGACGACGGCCTCTTGCCCATTGAAATCAAAGCAAGCCGCCGCCCCGGCCTCCGCGACACACGGCATCTGCGGACGTTTCAAGCCGAGTATCCCGGTCGGGCCCGGGCGGGGTTGCTGCTGCACACCGGAGACAACACGGAATGGCTGGCCCCGGATGTCCTGGCAACGCCTTGGTGGCGGGTGGTTTGACGTGGCCGGTTCTGCCGTGGCGAGCCAATAGAATAGACGTATCGGCGGCGTGTGCGGCAAAGGCGACACCAGCAACGCCATCAGAATGCAATCCAACGTTTCATGGAACCTCCTTCCCTCGTGTCTTCTCCCGCCAAGCGATGGACTCATCGTCAGACTGTCTGAAAAGCACTGTCGACTCCAAGATGCAGGAGGTGGTCACCCGGTACATGTTGACTCCCGGTACATGTTGACTATTGACGGTGTTGGGATAACATGGCGTCCCATGCTGGCTTCAACGTCAGAAAAGATTCGCGCACGCCTCGGTCACCCGATCATCGACTCGGACGGGCATACGGTGGAGCTCACGCCGGTCTATCTCGACTATCTCAAGCAGGCGGGCGGCCCGGATATCGTCGAGCGCTACGTGAAGGCCACCGCGGCCCGGGGAACCAACCGCTGGCACGACATGTCCGAAAGCGAGCGGCGCCACGATTGGACGCGCTGTCCGCCGTGGTGGGCCCGGCCGACGCGGACCCTGGACCGCGCCACCGCCTCGCTGCCGCGTTTGCTCCACGAAAGGATGGAAGAGCTGGGGCTCGACTACGCGGTGCTGTATCCCACCGAGGGCATGGGCGGGCCGCCGGTATTCCGCGACGAGGAGCTCCGGAGGGTATCGTGCCGGGCGCTCAACACGTTCCACGCGGAGATCTACCGCGATTGCGCGGACCGCATCACCCCGGCCGCGGTGATCCCGTTCGTGAATCCCCGCGAGGCCATTGAGGAGATGGAGTACGCGGTCAACGAGTTGGGTCTGAAGGTCATCGTGTTCACGCATCAGCGCCGCCCCATTCCGAAGGCCCAGGGCGCCGGGCCGGAGCTGGCGCCGTATGCCTACCGCCTGGATACCTTCGGGCTGGACAGCGAGTACGACTACGACCCGGTGTGGGCCAAGTGCGTCGAGTTGAAGGCGGTGCCCACGTCCCACGCCGGTTCCCAGGGCATCGGCACCCGCCAGTCCATCTCCAACTACGCCTACAACCATATCGGCCACTTCGCCGCGGCCAACGAGGCCATCTGCAAGTCGCTGTTCATGGGTGGCGTGACCCGGCGCTTCCCCGGCATCCGGCTGGGTTTTCTCGAATGCGGCGTCGGCTGGGCCTGCGTGTTGTACGCGGACCTGATCGGCCACTGGGAGAAACGGGGCCCCAAGGGCATCCAGAACCTCAACCCGGAGAATCTCGATCAGGAAGAACTGTTGCGGCTGGTGGGGGAGTACGGCAGTGACCGGGTCAAGGACCGGCTGGAGGACATCCGCAGGTTCTTCGAAGGGACCGACGCGTCGGCCATCGGAAATTACCGTAAAGCGCATGAGTTGAGGCACCCGGACAACCTCGACGATTGGGCCCGGTGCGAGATCGAGGAGCCCCGTGACATTCGAGACCTGTTCGTGCCGCATTTCTATTTCGGGTGCGAGGCCGACGACCCGACGGTGGTTTGGGCCTTCAACTCGCGGACCAATCCCTTCGGCGCCCGGTTGAACGCCATGATGAGCTCGGATCTGGGCCACTGGGACGTGGCCGACATGCGCGAGGTGGTGCCGGAGGCTTACGAGCTTGTAGAGCGGGGACTGCTCAACGAAGACGACTTTCGCGATTTCGCGTTCACCAACGCGGCCCGGTTCTATACCGATATGAACCCCGGGTTCTTCGCCGGGACCGCATGCGAGAACGCGGTGGCGGACGGCCTGTCGTTGAAATCGGATATTTGAGAGAAGAAATGCGTCCTGAGCGAAGCGAAATCGAAGGACCGCTTACGGGAGATTCATGGTGATTCGCATCGGCGTCATCGGCGTGGGATTTGGTGCGAAGGTGCAGGCCCCGGCGTTCCAGGCGGAGGGCTTCGAGGTAGCGGCCATCTGTTCCCGGAGGGAGGAGCGGGCCCGGGAGGCGGCGGCGAGCCTGGGCATACCGCACCCGTACACGGACTACCGTGAGATGCTCGAGCAGCCGGACCTCGACGCGGTGAGCATCGTGACCCCTCCCAACCTCCACCACGAGATGGCCGCGGCGGCGTTGGACGCGGGCAAGCACGTGCTGTGTGAGAAGCCGTTCGCCATGGACGAGGCGGAGGCCAAGGCCATGCTGGACAAGTCCCGCGGCACCAAACTGACCGCCATGGTCGCCCACGAGTTCCGCTTCGCGCCGGCCCGCGCGTATGTCAAGGAATTGCTGGAGCAAGGCTACATCGGCGACTTCCAGAGCGCGTCCGTGACCCTGTTCATGAGGGGCGGTCCGCCCGGTGGCCGGCCCGGTTTCGACTGGCGCCAACAGTATTCCTACGGCGGCGGGCAGCTGGGCGGTCTGGGCTCCCACTATATCGATTGTCTGCGGGACTGGTTCGGAGACGTCGCCAGCGTCAGCGGCCGGGTGTTCACGCCGGCGAACGGCGCCCACGGCGCCGATACTTCCGACGACGCCTTCGGCCTTCTCATGAATTTTGCGAAGGGCGGCTGGGCGTCGCTGGCCGCCGACTTCACCGCGCCCCTGGGATCCAAGGTGCGAATGGAGATTCACGGCACGGAGGGGAGCCTGAGCCTGTCCCACGCAGGCCCCAATCCGCCGCCCGACGGCACCGTCTTCGGCGCGCGGCATGCCGACGACAAGGAGCTGCGGGAGTTGCCCGTGCCCGAACGTTTCCATGTGGCGCTGGACGAGCGGGATGCGCGCCTGGGGGCTTTTTGCGTGCTGGCCCGCCGGTTCCGGCGCGGCATCGAGGAGGGCACCTCGCCCACCCCCAACTTCGAGGACGCATACCGCTGTCAGCAGATCATGGACGCCGTGCGGTTCGGCGGCGCCGGCCGGTGGGCGGAACTCGGAGACTAGGAGCCTGTCGTAACTTGCGTCCTGAGCGTAGCGCAGTCGAAGGACGCCACCCACGAGGACCCACGCTATGACGAAGAACGGCTTCAGAGTCCTCGACAGTGACATGCACGTTTTCGAGCCCCACGACCTGTATCTCAAGTACATGGCCCCCAAGTGGGGCGATCGCATACCACGGGGCGAGCCGCGCAAGCGTCACGGGCAGATCCGCTTCACCTTCGCCGACGGCACCCCGGTGCGTCCCGGCGGCGGCAAACTCCGCTCGCCGCGGAACGCCCAGGAACAGCGGTTCGAGAAGGTTGCGCCCCACTACCGGAACTCCATGGCACGGGACTACGACGCGGTTTCGCAACTCGACGCCATGGACGTGGAAGGCCTGGACGTGGCGGTCCTGTTTCGCACATTCCCGCTTCACTGCGACGACGGCCTGGAGGCGGAATACGCCATGGCGCTGTGCCGGGCCTGGAACGACTGGATCTTCGACTTCTGCAAGGAGGACCCGGCGCGGATGAAGTTCGCGGCGCTGATCACGCTGCACGACGTGGACCTGGCGGTAGAGGAGGCACGGCGCGCAGTGACGGAACTGGGGGCCGCCGGACTGTGCCTCGTCCCGGAGCCGGTCAACGGCAATCACATCCACGACCACTATTTCGACCCGCTGTGGGCCCAGGCGGAGCGGACGGGAGTGCCCATCTGCTTCCACCCCGCGGGGTTCCCGAGGCAGGAGCACGCGGCGCTTCGTTTCGTGGGGCACCCCAACGACGGTTTTCTGGTCAGCACCTACAGCAAGGCGGTGGAGTTGATGATGGCCATCGGCAGTTTCTGCGGCGGCGGGGTGCTGGAGCGCTTCCCGGCCTTGCGGGCGGTGTTTCTGGAGGGCAACTGCAGTTGGCTGCCGTGGCTGCTGTACCGCATGGACGAGCGCTGGCACGACCGCAAGGACCAGCTCGACGAGCCCCTGAGCCAAAGGCCCAGCGACTACTTCATGCGGCAGTGCTTCGTGTCCGTGGATCCGGACGAGAGTCTCGTGACCGACGTCATCAGCCGGGTGGGAGACGACAACCTCGTGATCTCCACGGACTATCCCCACGACGACGCCCACTGGCCCAACGCCATGAACACGTTCCTGGCCATCGACGACGTCACCGATGGCTCGCGCAGGAAGATCCTGTGGGACAACTGCGCCCGCCTGTACGGCGTGTCCGGCCCCGCGGGCTGACGCGGAGGCCCGGCGCCGTCGCCCTTCCCCGACGTCCCATGCTCACCCGATACGCACGCGGAACCTTCAACGTCGATTGGGAGGACCGCTACGACTTTCCGGCGCTGCGGCGGATGCGCGTCGAGAAGGCCCAGCGGGAGCTGGCGCATTCCGATCTCCCGGCGCTGCTGCTGTGGAAGGACGAGAACGTCCGCTACCTCACCAGCCTGAGGGCCCAGCTCATTACCGGCAAGACCACCGCCCTCAACGGCGTGCTGCTGGCCAAGGGCGAGGAGCCGATCCTGCTGTGTTCCGGCGGCGAGCACGACAAGGCCCTATTCGGCATGCCCTGGCTGTCGAGCGTCCACACCATCCCCATCATGGAACAGCGGGAGCTCACGGACGGGTTCGTCACTTCCGTCCTCAAGCCCCTCCTGAGCGACCTCAAGCTCTCAGGCGGCCGCCTCGGCATCGATCAGGCGCCGTTGTGCCTCATCGAATCGTTACGGAATCATCTCCCCGAGATCGAGCCGGTGGACGGCGACGTGGTCATGCAGCGGGCGCGCTGGGTCAAGCTGGACGAGGAGATCGCGGTCATCGAGGAGTCCTGCGCGCTGGGCGATAGCGTCACCCAGCGCGCGCTGGACGAGACCCGCGCCGGGCGGCGCGAATGCGAGGTGGCCGGCGACGCCATGCAGACGCTGTTCCACCTGGGCGGGGAGATGGCCCACGTGATCACCCCGTACGTGGCCTCGGGCGAGCACATGTCGCCGCCCCACCGCATCTGCACCGACAAGATCATGCGCAACGGCGACCTCTGCTTCATCGACATCGGCGCCATGTGGAACGGCTACTTCGCCGACATCGGCCGCACCACCATTGTCGGCAAGCCTACCCGCCGTCAGAAGGAGATATACACCGCCGTATACGAGGGGCTCATGGCGGGCATCGCTCGGATGCGCCCGGGCAACACCAACAAGGATGTGTCCGACGCCATCGTCGCCCGCATCGATCGCTACGGTCTGGCCGAGCACCTGTTCAGCCTGTTCATCGGCCACGGCATCGGCATGGGCGCCAACGAGCCGCCCTACATCGGCGAGACCCTGCCGGGCGCCACCGTGTTCGAGCTCCAGCCCAACATGGTCTTCGCCGTGGAGCCGCTGGTGTGGGTCCCGGACGTGAGAGGCGGCGGCGGCGTACGCATCGAGGACATGGTGCTGGTCACCGAAGACGAGCCGCATGTGCTGTCCCGGGTCGAATACGAGGACCGCCTGTTGCTCTAACCGGCCCGTCTCCAGACAAAGTCCCCCACGCACCCAACCCTTGCCGCCGGATGGAGGCGCCGCACTCGCCCCGGGTCGCCCTACCCCCTGGCGGCTTGGTTTACCAGGCCCATGGACCCGACGAGTTCCGGAGCAGGGCGATCAGCACGGACGGCGTTGCGGAATTTGTGGCTGAGCGCGCTCGCGGGTGTTTTTTTCATCTCGAGTGCCGCCGCGCATGATCTCGATACGACGGCGTATCCCGTGCGGGCGAGCTTGAAGACCACCGGCGCGTTGAAGGCCTCACGCGTTTCAAGACCACGGCGTATTCCCGCGGCACGCTTCTTTCGGGGGAGGTGGTGCCAGTGCGGGTGGGTTACCGAAGCAAGCGCTGGAGAAAGAAGCGTCTGGTGGAGCTTGGCTTCGACGAGGGAACGCCGGAGCTCGTGCGCATGAAGCCCCGCAGAAAGTCCCGGGTGTCCCCGTCCCAGCTCAAGGGAGCGCTCGACCCCGCCGGCAGGTTGCATTTCTTGGCCCAACGACTAGTGTGGTGTCTGGTTGATTCGCGTCATAATCTGCGGAGGATATTTTGTTGTCGGCAAGGCGCGATGACGAGCAGTGGCGGTTACCACGCGAGGAAGAGCAACGCAGCCGACGGCGAAAAAGACCCGCAGATTATGACGCGAATCAACCAGACACCACACCAGCCTGTCAGGCAGGAGAAGCCGAACGCCGTACCCGCGATGTGGTAACCATGAACGATGAACCGATAAACAGAAATCCCGACATCCTCGGAGGCACCCCGGTGTTCGCCCGCACGAGGGTTCCGGTGCGCATACTCATGGAGTACCTCGAAGCGGGTGACCGGCTCGACGACTTTCTTCAGGACTTCCCTTCGGTGTCCCGGGATCAAGCTGTCGCGGTGCTGGAAAAAGCCAGGATGATTCTGGTCGGCGAGCAGGATGAGGCTGCTGCTTGACGAGTCGGTGCCCCGGCCCCTACGGATGTCCTTTCCAGCCACTTTCGAGGTTCGAACTGTCCCTCAGATGGGATGGGCCGGCACCGGAAACGGCACCCTCCTCGGCCTCGCGGCGGATAGCGGATTCGATGCGTTGCTCACCGTAGACCGTGGGTTCGCGCATCAGCAGAACCAGGACGATCTGCCGCTCCCGGTCGTCATCATGCTGGCCGCAAGCAACCGACCCGACGAACTTCGACGCTGGTTCCCAACGTAATAGACGTCCTGTCCGGCGCGCTGCAAAGGCGGGTCTAACACGTCCAGGCAGCCAGCCCATGAAGTTGATGGCAGAGTAGCGGGGTCTGAGGTCGCCGGTGACGCATGGGCGCGCCGGCGGTGGCGGATGGAGCGATTGGGGCGTGGGCAAGAGCGTGGGTAGGGCAGCGAGCAGTTTCGTAAATAATTCTTATATATCATCTACTTAAAGAACTACGACGAGTCTCTCCCCAGAAACCACGTCACCAGGTCGTTGAAGTCCTCGGGCTGGTCCAGCCAAATGAAATGGCTGGCCTTGTCGAAGATGTGCATCTGGGCGTTGGGGATGCTCTTGTAGAGATCGTAGCCGGGGTCGATGCCCTTGTTGGAGTTGCGGCCCCACATGACCAGGGTCGGGACGCTGATCCTGTGGACGTGGTCGCGGATGTGGGCGCCGTCGAAGTAGTACATCTTGCTGGCGCCCTGCATGCCGTTCTTCTCCCAGTACTCTTTCCCCTTGTGCGCCATGTAGAGGTCGTTCCAGCGGGCGGACAGCTCCATCAGGTGGTCCAGGTACTCTTCGGTGACCATGTCCTTGTTGTAGACGAAGGCCCCGACGTACTTGCGGAGACCGTCCCGCGTGGTCGTGAGCCCCTCCTTGGGCATCATGGTTCCGGGCTCGAACACGTCCTTGAAGTAGGGCAGGTCGCCGCTGCCGTCCACCTCCACCTGCTGGCCGTCCACCTCGATGACTTGCCGCCCCTCGCCCGCCTTGCGGATGCCTGATCCCGCAGTGCTGCCGCTGTCGACCAGGATCAGCTTCTTGACCAGGTCAGGCCGTTTGATGGTGATGTAGGTGACGATCCAGCCGCCTTGGGACTGGCCGACGAGATTTACCGGCGCCAGCTCCAGGGCCTCGATGAAGCTGATGACGTGCTCCGCGCGCACGCGCACGTGGCCCAGGTCGTCCAGGTTGCGCGGCGGGTCGGTCTGGCCGTGCCCCAACTCGTCGACGGCGTAGACGTGAAGGTGCTCGCCCAGCGGAACGATGTTCGGATACCAGCGGTAGTTGCCCATGCCGATCTCGTTGGCGCCGCCGTGGCACATGAGCACCCGTTCCGCGTTGGATTCGCCGGCCTCGATGTAGTGGGTCCTGTAGCCGTCCGCGGTGACGAAGCGGCTGTTCCACTTGTCCGGGCTGTTGAAGATGGTTGCTCTTTCCATTGACTAGTCCTCCCCTTTTGTAACGAACCACTGCACCAGGTCGTTGAAATCCCGCACTTGGTCCCACCAGCAGAAGTGGCTGGCCTTGTCCAGGATGTGCATCTGCGCGTTGGGCATGCGTTTGTAAAGCTCGTACTGCGGATCGATGCCCTTGACCGAGTTCTTGCCGGCGATGAAAAGCGTCGGGTTCTTGATGCGGTGGACGTGGTCGCGGATGTGCTTGCCTTCGAAGAAGTACATGTCGTGATGGCCCTTGACGTCCTTCTTGTCCCAGAACTTCTTGCCCCGGTGCTCCAGGTAGTAGGCCGTCCAGCGCTTGGAGGTTTCCTCGAGGTAGTCCACGTACTCGTCGGTGACCATGCCAGGGTCGTATGCGAAAGTCTCCGTGTACATGCGGATGCCTTCGCGGGTGTCCAGCAGCCCCTCCTTGGGCAGCATGGTGCCGGGCTCGAAGATCTTCTTGAAGTACGGCAGCTCGCCGCCCCCGGTCTGGATCTTCTCTCCGTCGATCTCCTGAACGTCTGCCGCGTCGTTCTTGGCGCCGGTCTTGAAGCCGGACCCCGCGGTGCTGCCGCTGTCCACCAATACGAGCTTCTTCACCAGCTCCGGGCGGGTGATAGTGATGTAGGTGACGATCCAGCCGCCCTGGGATTGTCCGCACAGGTTGATGGGCCCCAGCCCCCGTTCCTCGATGAAACGGATGACGTGCTCGGCGCGCACGCGTACGTGGCCCAGGTTGGCAATGTCTCGCGGCGGGTCGGTGAAACCGTGGCCCAGCTCGTCGATGGCGAACACGTGGAGCTTCTCGGCCAGCGGCAGCACCGTGGGCCACCACCGGTAGAGGCCCGCGCCCAGGGCGGCGCTGCCGCCGTGGACCAGCAGAAGCCGGTCGTTGGTCGGGTCGCCGGCCTCAATGAAGTGGGTGCGGTAGCCGTCGATGGTCTCGTCGTGCTTCCGGTACTTCTCGGGGCTGTTGAACAGCGTGTCCACTGGAGTACCTCCTCGGGGAACGGTCGTACGGTGGTTCCACCAGGGGGCGACCGCGGGTCGCCCCTATTCCTTCTCGATGAACCACTCCACCAGCGCGTTGAAATCTTCCCACTGGTCCAGCCACAGGAAGTGGTTGGCCTTGTCGAGGATGTGCATCTGGGCATTGGGAAAGAGCTTGTAGAGCAGGTACCCCATGTCGAGGCCCTTGTTCGAGTTCTTGCCCCACACCACCAGCGTGGACGTCTCGATCTTGTGCACGTGTTCCCGGATGTGCTGGCCGTCGATCTCCAGTTGCCGGCGCTGGCCGGCCAGGGTGGTCTTGGCCCAGTATTTCTCGCCCCGGTGGTCGTCGTAGAGCTGGCTCCACCTGCCGGACAGTTCCATCAGGTGGTCGAGGAACTCCTCGGTCACCATGGACTTGTCGTAGAAGAACGCGCTGGCATAGGTGCGCACGCCTTCCCGGGTGTCGGTCAGCCCCTTCTTCGGGCGCATGGTGCCGGGCTCGAACAACACCTTTTGGTAGGGCAGCTCGTTGGTGTCCCCGGACACCGCTACGCCGTCCACGTCGGTGGCCTGAAGAGAGGCCACCTCCGCGGGCCGCCCGGCGGTGCTGCCGCTGTCGATGAGGATCAGCTTTCGCACGAGATCCGGCCGCAGGAGGGTGATGTAGGTGACGATCCAGCCGCCCTGGGACTGGCCGGCGATGTTGACGGGGCCAAGACCGAGGGTCTCGATGAAGTTCAACACGTGGTCCGCCCGCACCCGGATGTGGCTCAGGTCGTCGAGATCACGCGGCGGGTCGGTGTAGCCGTGACCCAACTCGTCGATGGCGAAGACGTGGAATTTTTTTGCCAGCGGGATGATGTTGGCGTACCAGCGGTAGCAGCCCATGCCCACCTCGATGGCGCCGCCGTGCACCAGCAGCAGCTTCTGAGGGTTTCCTTCCCCGGCCTCGATGTAGTGGGTCTTGTAGCCGTCGACGGTGGCGAAGCGGTTCTTGAACTTGTCCGGGCTGTTGAACAGGGTTTCCATGGGCGATGCCTCCTCGTGGGGGTTGCACCCCCATGCATATTACCATCGGGCAGGTCGAGGCAACCGGTCCGCGTTTCGGCGCAGGCGTCGACGCCGGTCAGGAGGAAGGGGTCATGGGAAGAAGACCAGCTTCACAAGCAAGGCAAGAACGGCAGGGGCGAATGCCAGCTTCAGGACCGCCATATCGCGCTTCAGCACATGGACGTCTTCCTTCAGGCCGACGATGCCCCCTTTCGTCTCGGCCTTGAATTCAGTCATCTCCTGCTTGGTCTCGGTCCTGAATTCAGCGAAGTCCTGCTTCATCTCGGTCCTGAATTCAGTGAAGTCCTGCTTCATTTCAGTCCTGAATTCAGCCATGTCCTGCTTGGAGGCGGCGTTCAGGTCAGCCATGTCTTGTTTGGTAGCGAGGGTTTCCACCATCGGAATCGCGCCGGCGGCTGCTCTGGCCTTGTCATCGGGGGCACCCGCGGCAATCAGGGCGTCGTAGACTTCGGTAACGATCAGGCTCATCGGGATCGGTCTCCATACGTGCTCCGCGCCCGATGCCAATGCGTGATCCATAGCACCAGGAAACCGCGGGGATGTCAATGTATTGTTTCGAATGATCCATATCGCTCGACTTCGGTCACACAAGATCCATCGGCGCGTGGTTCCGAGACTATAGTGGCGGCCAGCACGGCGTGGCGTCCGGACGTGTCTTGACACCTCAGCCGCTTTTTGTTGGTTAGACTACGCCGCTGTCGAGCGCACCGGCCTGGGGGCGCCGCGCGAAGACGGCGGGGCGGTCGAGGAATTCACCGTGCTCGCCTACCACTTGGTGTTTCGGGTGAGCGGCCTGCCCGCGGCCATGCCCTTGGCGGTGGCAATTCCCCTCCGGCTGGTGGCGGACCTGGACGACTGGCACCAACTCGACCACTACACCGCGGCGTTCGTGGTGCTGGACGCGGCCGAGCGTCCCGTCGCCCTCAACGTGCAACAGCACAACTACCTGCGCACCTACCTCGTCGGAGAGTCGGTGGAGCCCGGTCCGGACGGACGGTTCGACATCGACGTCGTCATCCGCTCGAACGAACTCTATCCGCACGTCCCCGGGCGGACGGTGCGGCGCGCGGTGCGATTCCTCGACTCGGACGCCAGGGCCTTCATGATGGGATTCGGCAAGCGGCCAATGATGTCGGCGGACGACGTCACCGATCCGGCCGGGAGCGTCGAGTATGAGCTGGCGTTCCTCCCCGGCCCGGACGCCTTTTATTCCTTCCACGGTTTCCTCGGCGAACGCCAGCGGCTGCCCGGCCGCGACGACCCGCCGGGGACGCGTTACAACACCATGCCCGCGCTCAAACCGCTGCCCGCGCAGGTCCTCGACGCCTACTGGCGCGACGCCAACGACTGCGACTGGGAGCGGTATCAGCGCAGCCGGGAAGGCGGTTCCGGCCGCGCCGGCTTCGCCCGCGCCCAGGCGGGAGTTTTCCACCACAACCTCGACTGCCTGCGCCGCGGGCGCCAAGGCTGCACGCTGCGGAAGCAGGAGACCATGGTGATTCGCTTGACTGTATGCGGTGTGAGCAGCCCCTCCCCGCCCCTGGATCCCGGATCAAGTCCGGGATGACACTTGGGGCGTCCGGGATGACGCTTTGCGTGTCGGGGATGAGGCTTGGGGCGTCCGGGATGACGGTTCCGGACGCCGGCTCTGCGCCAGGAGCCGGCTACGCCTGAAGCGCCGTCGCAACAAGCAGGTAGAGCGTGGTTCCCAGGACGTCGTTGAAAGCGGTGACCAGGGGCCCGGCGGCGACCGCGGGGTCGCGGTTGAGCTTGTAGAAGACGATGGGCTGCACCGTTCCGACGCAGGCGGCGGCGGTGACGGAGATGACCATGCCGATGAGCACGGCGAGGGACAGCTTGAGGATGTCCGGACTGTCCATGTTGATGAGATAGCTGGCCGCGGCGGCGATGAGGCCGCAGCTTGCGCCCAGGGCCAGTCCGGTGGCGGCTTCGCGGACGATGACGGAGAGGACCCGCTGGAGGGACAGGGTATCCAGGGCGATGGCGCGCACCACCAGGGTGGAGGACTGGAGGCCCACGGCGCCGGCGGTAGCGATGATGACCGGCAGGAACGCCGCCAGCACCGTGGGGGTCCGTTCCTCGGGCAGGGTATCGAGCAGGTCGGCGGCGTCATCGGTATCCAGCTCCTCCACCAGCCCAGCCAGCTCCCGGTCCGACAGGTTCGCCACCAGGTGGTCACGCGCCGCCGGCGAGACCAGGCTCAACACCGCGGAACCTGCCTCCGAGGGCAGCAGCCCGGACACCCGCTGCCGCACCCGCGCCTCGTCGAGGCGGTCCATCAACTCGGCGATGTCGGCGGGGTGGAGGTCGGCCAGGAGCTGCCGCACATCGTCGTAACGGCCCAGGCCGGTCATCATGACGACGTTTTCCAGCGCCACGTCGCGCGGCCGCAGATCCGGCGATGCGTTCTCGGCCTGTTCCCGTGTTTCCGGAGTCGAACGCTGCATCTCGTTTCAGGGTGTCGCGTCCCTGCCGGGGCGGGCGGGACGGTTCATGGAGTGTCCCCTTCCATGGCGCTTCATACCTGCGACAGGTTAAGATCGCATGAAATCACTTGCTCTTGCAGGGGTAGAAGGGCAAGGGATGGAAATTCACGCGGAAGCCAAGGACGCGCTGAGGCCCATCCTGTTGCGGAAGAAGAAGTAGGCCTCGGGTCTACCATGGACGCGGGTCGGGAGAGGGCGACTGCCCTCTCCCGACCTTCATCCCTCATGACTAACCCATCGCAAGGACCGCCGGCCGCCCACCGGGTTGCCGTGGTACTTCGCACCGAGCGGCTCGCGATCCTGGGGCTCCTCGGCGCCGTCGTCGTCGTTCTGACGGGAATCGTCATCGCGCGGCGCGGGAGTGTACGGCGGTGACCCGGATGGACGAAAGAAGCCTGCTCCGGGGCTTGTTCGAGGCGGCGGTCGCCACCGCGGACCCGGCCAAGGTGGTCCCGCCGCATCTGCCTTCGCCGCCGCCCGGCCGCACCCTCGTGCTGGCCGCCGGCAAGGCGGCGGCTTCCATGGCCCGGGCCGTCGAGCAAAGCTGGCCGAACGACGTCGAAGGCATCGCCGTTACCCGGTACGGCCATGGCGTCGATTGCGAACGAATCGAGGTCGTCGAAGCCGGCCATCCGTTGCCCGACGAGGCGGGGCAGGGCGCGGCATCGCGCTTTCTCTCGGCCGCCGCCGGGCTGGGGCCGGACGACCTGCTGCTGTTTCTGCTTTCCGGCGGCGCGTCCGCACTGCTGGTGGAACCGCAACCTAGCCTCAGCCTGGATGACAAGCGGGCCATCAACCGCGCGTTGCTGGCCGCCGGCGCTCCCATCGCCGAGATCAACTGCCTGCGCAAGCACCTGTCCGCCATCAAGGGAGGGCGCCTCGCAGCAACGGCCGCCCCGGCGCGCGTCGTGACCCTCGCCATCTCGGACGTACCCGGCGACGACCCGACGGTCATCGGTTCCGGTCCGACCTCGGCGGACCCCACCTCCTGCGCCGACGCGCTGGCGGTGGCCGGCCGCTATGGCGTCGCGTTTCCGGAGGGAGCACGGACGGCACTGGAGGAGGGTGGATGGGAAACCGTGAAGCCCGGGGACTCTTGCCTGACGCGGGCCGACTATGTGCTGGTGGCGCGTCCCGCGGACGCGCTCGCGGCGGCTGCCGCCAAGGCGCGTGAGATGGGTCTCGATGTAGTCCAGCTCGGCGACGACCTTCAGGGCGAGGCGAGGGAAATGGGTGCGGCACATGCGGAGCTGGCACTGCAACAGGGCTGCGGCGTGTTGATTTCAGGGGGCGAAGCCACGGTCATGGTCGACGGACCGGGCGGAAGGGGCGGCCCCAACTGCGAATACCTCCTGGCACTGGCCGTGGCCCTCGACGGCGCGCCGAATGTCCATGCCATCGCCTGCGACACCGACGGCATCGACGGCTCTGCGGACGCCGCCGGCGCCTTCATCGGTCCCGACACCTTGGCGCGCGCCTATGCCGTTGGAGTGGAGCCGCGGGATATGCTGGCCCGGCACGACAGCTATGAATTTTTTCGGCGGCTCGGCGATCTGGTGATGACCGGCCCGTCACGCACCAACGTCAACGATTTTCGCGCTGTCCTGATCGCCTGAAGACAATCGCTGGGTCCTTCGAGGTGGCACCGGTCGCCTTAACCACCGCCTCCCAGTCGCCCACCTGGAACTGCTGGCTCTCTGGATTGTACTTGGGGGCTCCAAGGCGGCAAGCGAAAGGGGCATGAAGCCCAGGCAACGCGAGCGCGGCTGCGAGTTGGCGGATGGGCGGAAGCTCCAGTCGCTCACCCGTCTTGTTCTCCTCGACACGCAGGATGCCACGGTGCAGGTCGATGGGCTCCCAGTGGAGCGAGAACACCTCGGCCAGGGAGGAGATGCGCCTCTGGCGCTTGCGGTTGAGGCGGCCGCCAGCGGCGATCCAGAGCTCGGTCGGGTTGCGCAACCTCTCATGGTAGATACTGGAGCCGCGGTAGATGGAGCGCAACATGGAGACGGCCTGATTGGCGGCGGCCCAGCGAACGCATGAACGCCGACATGCCCGTGACCGCCGCCGCTTCGCGCGGGCGTTCGACGTGGTCGCGGTACAATCCCTTGCGGCAGGTGGTGCCCACCACCAAGCCGCAGTCGGCGACGGCTTCGCGCAGGGTGTCGAACCGGCGGGCGCCGTCGAGGATGTCCCGGGAGTGGGCCGCCATGGCCCGCGCCGAAAAGCTGTCGGTGCGCCCTCGGCCCACCAGCGCCAGGTCACGAAGGCCGGTATTCTTCATCGCCCGGGCGACGGAGCCGATATTACCGGACCCCTTGGGCCGCACCAGCACCACGCGGATCCTTTCGAGTTTCTCGGTCAAGGCGAAACCGGACGAGCTGCTCCGTGTCGAGACCAACGGAACAGGCGACGGCCATGATGGTTTGGTCGTCCAGGTTCCCCTCGACGCGCATCAGGGCCTCGTGGAACTCGACATAGCGCCCCTGTTCCCGGGCCGCCATCGCGGACGATCTTCTCGATTTCTTCCACCGAGCGTTGCGCGGAGGCCTGTTGCGCCCCGGCCATGGCGGCCAAACCGAAAAACAGCAGCAATGTCGCGATGCGGAGCATTTGGCGTGGCATGGGCGTCCTTCCTCGAATGACGGGGACAAGCCTGAAACGGATCGGCTCAGTCTACAGGACATCCGCGGGCCCTGCCAGCCGCCAGGGCACAGGAGGCCGCAGTTCAGGGTGGGAGCCCGCCCTTGAATTTCTCATCAAGATTCCATAATTCTGGAAATATGGAACATAAGGACGCGGTGGGCGCGCTGGCCGCGCTCGCGCAGGACACACGGCTGGATATCTTCCGCCTGCTGGTGGAGGTGGGGCCGGAGGGGCTGCCCGCCGGCCACATCGGGAAGCGGCTCGGGCTGCCGCTGGCCACCCTGTCGTTTCACCTCAATACGCTGAAGCAGGCCGGGCTGGTGGAGTTCAGGCGGGAGTCGCGCTCGCTGATCTACCGGTCCAACTTTGCAACCATGACCGAGTTGCTCGGCTATCTCACGGAGAACTGTTGCGGCGGTAACCCGGAGGCGTGCGGCGTACCGGTCTGTGAGCCTTCCCGGGACGATCCATGGAACAACCCGAAACCAACCCGAAAGACTTCCCGCGTCGCCTGACCGCCGAGGCCGTCGGCTCGGCGTTCCTGCTGGCCGCGGTGGTGGGCTCGGGCATCATGGGAGAGCGGCTGGCCGGCGGCAACGTGGCGGTGGCGCTGCTCGCCAACACCGTGTCCACGGGCGCGGCGCTGACGGTGTTGATCCTGACCTTCGGACCCATCTCCGGCGCCCACTTCAACCCGGCGGTGACGGTGGCCGAGGGTTTCCTGGGCGGGCTGGCGTGGCGTGACGTCCCCTGCTACGTGGCCGTGCAGATCATCGGCGCCGTCGCCGGCGTCATCGTCGCCAACCTGATGTTCGACGAGCCCGCGGTGTTCTTCTCGCAGAAGCATCGTGTCGGGGCGGGGCAATGGCTCGGCGAGTTCGTCGCCACCTTCGGGCTGCTGTCGGTGATCCAGGGTTGCGTCAGGCTCCGAAGCCCGGCGGTGCCGTTCGCCGTGGGCGGCTACATCACGGCGGCCTACTGGTTCACATCCTCCACGTCGTTCGCCAATCCAGCGGTGACCATCGCCCGCACCCTCTCGGACACCTTCGCGGGGATCTACCCGATGCATGCGCCGGCGTTCATCGTCATGCAGTTCATCGGCGCCGGCGCGGCCACGGCGTTGTTCTGGTGGCTGGTGCCGCCACCGCGGCCGGCCTTGTCCGAAAGGCCCGCAAGAACCCCCCCACCGTTGAGGAGGTGCGTATGAGTGAAGACAAAACGAGCAACGGGAAACTGTTCAACGTGCTGTTCCTGTGCACCGGGAACTCCGCCCGCAGCGTCATGGGCGAGTGCATCCTGAACCGTCTGGGGCGGGGGCGGTTCCGGGCGTTCAGCGCGGGGAGCCACCCCAAGGGCGAGATCAACCCGCACACCATCGAGACGCTGAAGAAGCTCAACTACTTGACCGACGATCTCCGTTCCAAGAGCTGGGATGAGTTCGCGGCCCCCGGCGCTCCCGAGCTGCAGTTCGTCGTCACGGTCTGCGATCAGGCGGCGCAGGAGGTCTGTCCGCTCTGGCCGGGCCAGCCGATTTCCGCCCATTGGGGCATTCCCGACCCGGCGGCGGTGGAAGGCAACGAGGCCGAGCAAAATATAGCCTTCGCGGATGCCTACCGCATGCTTTTCAACCGCATCTCGATCTTCGTGAACCTGCCCCTGACCTCTCTCGACCGGCTGTCGCTGCAGCGGCGTCTGGACGAGATCGGCGAGGAAGGCAAGCCGCGGAGCGCCGCCGCGCCCTCGGTGTAACGGGCGCGCTCCGGGTCAATTCGCTTTCCCGCCGCTTCCGGGGCCCTCGCGCCCCGGTCCTCTGTAACAGACTCGTAACAATCGTTTAATTCCTCTGTGATGTAGCCGTCATACAGTGATAATCGCCGTCCGATAGATTCCTGCCAACACTGGCGTGGTCATGCGACCCTTGGGTCGGTGATCGGGCTGCGACAAAGGTTCAACCAAAGGAGGGTTTCCCCATGTTCCGGAAAGCCATGTTGACGGCGGCAACCGTTGCACTGGCCGTGGCGGGTCTCGCGACCTCGGCGGCGGCGCAGCAGCGCGACTACATCCAAATCGTGGGATCGTCCACGGTCTATCCGTTTACCACCGTGGTGGCCGAGCAGTTCGGCAAGACCACCAAGTTCAAGACGCCCAAGGTGGAGTCCACCGGCTCCGGCGGCGGCCTCAAGCTCTTCTGCGCTGGCGTCGGCGTCGAGCACCCCGACCTGACCAACTCCTCGCGGCGCATCAAGAAGACCGAAGTCGAGCGCTGCGGCAAGAACGGCGTCAAGGAAATCGTCGAGCTGAAGGTGGGCTACGACGGCATCGCGGTGGCCAACTCGAAGAAGAGCAAGGCGCTGAGGCTCACGCCGCGCGACCTCTTCCTCGCCCTGGCCAAGGACGTGCCGGCCAACAGCGACGGCAGCAAGCGCCAAGCCAACCCCCACAAGACCTGGAAGGACGTCAACCCCAAGCTTCCGGCCCTGAAGATCGAGGTGTTGGGCCCTCCGCCGACCTCCGGCACCCGGGACGCCTTCGTCGAGCTGGTGATGGACGCGGGCTGCAAGGAGTTCGCCGCCATCAAGAAGATGTCCAATAAGCCCAGACGGGCCGCTTGCCGCACCATGCGTGAGGACGGCGCCTTCGTCGAGGCCGGAGAGAACGACAACCTGATCGTGCAGAAGCTGGACGCCAACCCCGACGCCTTCGGGATCTTCGGCTTCAGCTTTCTCGACCAGAACACGGACAAGCTCCAGGGCGCGTCCATCAACGGCGTCAAGCCCGAGTTCGAGACCATCGCCGACGGCAGCTATCCGGTCGCGCGTCCGCTCTACATCTACATCAAGAAGGCCCATCTGGATGTGATCGCCGGCATGAGGGAGTTCCTCGCCGAGTATACCAGTGAGAAGGCCTGGGGCGACGAGGGTTACCTCACCGACAAGGGTCTGATCCCGATGCCCAGGAAGGAGCGGGAGAGGTTCTCGTCGGACGTGAAGAATCTCACGAATCTGGCCCTGTGACCATCTGTGGGTGTGGGTCCCGGCCGCGGCGCGCGCTGCGGCCGGTTCGCTCCGCCGGCCGGTTGTCACGGCTGGCGTTTTTGTTCGTAAAGGTTTTCGTAAAGGCGCCATGAGTCCATGGGTTCCCCAAGTCTGATACTGGCCCTGCTTGGCTTGAGCTCCGTCAGCTACTATCTGGGCTGGCGGCGGTCCATCTCTCTGGCCCAGGGCACCGTCCGGAACCTCCACTCCCTCCCCGGTTACCACGGCCTCTACGCCGCCTTGTGGGCTGCGGTGCCCGCGCTCCTGCTGTTGGCCGTCGGCGTGGCCTTGAAGGGACCCATCGTCACGAATATCGTGGTGTCGGACCTGCCCCAGGAGATCCGGAGCCTGCCACCCGAGCGGCTCAACCTGATCATCAACGACATCCGCAATCTTGCCTCCGGCAATATCGCCTCGCAGAAGACTCCGGAAATGTTGGCCGCGGCGAAACGTTACATTCGCCTCCAGGGTTACGCGGCCATCGCCATCACCGTGGCGGTGCTGGCCCTGGCCGTGTTCTGCGGCGCCATGGCCTGGCGCACCATCCGGCCCGGCAAGCGCGCGCGCAACGCGGTGGAACGCATCATCCTGGGCTTCCTCATGGCCAGTTCCAGCATCGCGGTCCTCACCACCGTGGGGATCGTGTTGTCGGTGCTGTTCGAGTCGCTCCGCTTCTTCCAGGCGATTCCGGTCACCGAGTTCATCTTCGGACTGGACTGGAGCCCGCAGATGGCCATTCGCGCGGATCAGGTGGGCGCGTCCGGAGCCTTCGGCGCGGTGCCACTGTTCGCGGGAACACTGCTGATCTCGTTCATTGCCATGGTGGTGGCTGTGCCCGTGGGCCTCATGTCGGCCATCTATCTCGCCGAGTACGCGCGCCCGCGGGTCCGTGCGGTGGTGAAGCCCCTGCTGGAAGTGCTCGCCGGCATCCCCACGGTGGTCTATGGATTTTTCGCCGCCCTCACGGTGGCGCCGTTCATCCGGGGGATGGGGGAGCAGGTGGGCCTGGACGTGGCGTCCGAGAGCGCTCTGGCCGCGGGGCTGGTGATGGGGATCATGATCATCCCGTTCGTATCCTCGCTTTCCGACGACGTCATCAACGCCGTGCCGCAGGCCATGCGCGACGGCGCCTATGCGCTGGGGGCGACCCGGTCCGAGACCGTCAAACAGGTGGTCATACCGGCGGCGCTTCCAGGCATCGTCGGCGGCGTTCTCCTGGCCGTATCCCGCGCCATCGGTGAAACCATGATCGTCGTCATGGCCGCGGGTCTGGCCGCGAACCTCACGGCCAATCCGCTCCAGGCGGTCACCACGGTGACGGTTCAGATCGTGACCCTGCTGACCGGCGACCAGGAGTTCGACAGCCCCAAGACGCTGTCGGCCTTCGCGTTGGGTTTGATGCTGTTCGTCGTGACCCTGGGCCTGAACGTCATCGCCCTGCAGGTGGTGCGCAAATACCGGGAGCAATACGAGTAGACATGGCGGCGTCCGCGAACAGCACCATCGAGCGCGTGCGCGCCTCCCTCGACCGGCGCAACCGGGCCGAACGACGTTTCCGGAACTTCGGGCGCGGGGCCGTACTGCTGGGGCTCGCGTTCCTGGTGTTGATGTTTGTCAACATCATCGTCACGGGCTACTCTGCCTTTTGGCAGACCTTCGTCAAGCTGCCGATCCACTTTGATGCGCAGGTGATCGACCCGCAAGGGGCCGGCGATGCCGATACCCTCGGGTCCGCCGACTACGGCGCCTTGGTCAAGGCGTCGGTACGTTCGCTTTTCCCCGAGGTGAAGGGGCGGCGTGCCCGGCGGGATCTCTCCATGCTGGTCAGCCGGGGAACCGTGTTCCAGCTCCGGCGGATGGTCCTGGAGGACCCCGCGCTGGTGGGTTCCAGCGCCGAGGTGTGGGCGCCCGCGAACGACGATTACGACATGCTGTACAAGGGCAACGTCGACCGGGCGCTGCCCGAGGCGGACCGGCGTCTGTCCGACCGGCAGATCGCCTGGTTCGATCGGCTCGTGGATGGTGGGCGCGTCGAATCGCGGTTCAACGTCACGTTTTTTACCGCGGGCGACTCCCGGGAGCCGGAGTTGGCGGGCATCCGGGGCGCGGCCATGGGTTCGTTCCTCACGTTGGCGGTGACCTTGTTGCTGTCTTTTCCGCTGGGCGTGGCCACCGCGGTGTACCTGGAGGAGTTCGCTCCACGGAATCGCGTGACCGCACTCATCGAGGTCAACATCAACAACCTGGCGGCGGTGCCCTCCATCGTCTTCGGACTGCTCGGACTGGCCGTGTTCATCAACCTGTTCGGCCTGCCGCGCTCGGCCCCCCTGGTGGGAGGCTTGGTGCTCACCCTCATGACGTTGCCGACCGTCATCATCGCGGGCCGCGCGGCGCTCAAGTCGGTGCCGCCCTCGATTCGAGAAGCGGCCCTGGGGGTGGGTGCGTCCAGGTTGCAGATGATCGTGCATCACGTGTTGCCGCTGGCCATGCCCGGCATGTTGACGGGCGCCATCATCGGCATGGCCCGGGCTCTCGGCGAGACCGCGCCCCTGCTCATGATCGGCATGGTCGCGTTCGTGGTGGACGTTCCGCAGGAAGTGACCGATGCCGCGACCGTGCTGCCGGTGCAGATCTTCCTCTGGCTGGACAGCCCGGAGCGCGCGTTTGTGGAGCGCGCGTCCGCGGCCATCATGGTGCTGCTGGCGTTTCTCGTGGCCATGAACGCCCTGGCCATCGTGCTGCGGCGACGCTTTGAAAGACGCTGGTAAACTGGCAAACAGGAGGTGCCGGCGCGTGAACCCTTGTCGGGTTCCGGAGGCGGCGCGGGAACGGTTCAGGAGACGCGGTTATGGCTGATCAAGCGGGTGTCGCAGTGATGGATGCAGGAGCGCTGACATTCCGAAGAGCCGAGGTGGACATGCTCGACGAGCGGCGCGAAAGCCGCGAGACCGTGGGCACACCGTTCGTCGACGATCCGCGCATGACCTGCCGCGACGTCAATGTCCACTACGGCGACAATCATGCCATCAGGAATGTGAGCCTGGACGTGGGACGGGAACAGGTGCTCGCCATGATCGGCCCCTCCGGGTGCGGCAAGTCCACGTTCCTGCGCGCGCTCAACCGCATGAACGACACCATCGACGGCTGCCGCATGACCGGCGAGATCAAGCTCGACGGGAACGACATCTATGCCAGGGACATGGACGTGGTGCCGCTGCGCGCCCAGGTAGGCATGGTGTTTCAGAAGCCCAACCCCTTTCCCAAGTCCATCTTCGACAACATCGCCTACGGCGTGCGCATCCATGGGCTGGCGGAGTCCAAGTCCGATCTCGAGGGCATCGTCGAGCACAGCCTCAAGCGCGCGGGCCTGTGGGAGGAGGTGAATGACCGCCTCCACCAGCCCGGCACCGGCCTCTCCGGCGGCCAGCAGCAGCGCCTGTGCATCGCCAGGACCATCGCCGTGAGCCCCGAAGTCATCCTCATGGACGAACCCTGCTCCGCCCTCGACCCCATCGCCACCGCCCGCGTCGAGGACCTCATCCACGAGCTGGGCCAAGACTACACCATCGCCATCGTCACCCATTCCATGCAACAGGCCGCGCGCGTGTCGCAGCGCACCGCGTACTTTCACTTGGGAGACTTGCTGGAAGTCGGCCCCACCGAGCAGATCTTCACCAACCCCATCCACCCCCTCACCGAGGACTACATCACCGGCCGCTTCGGGTGATGACGACCCCAGTTCCCGAAACACTCCGTCACTCTAAACCCCGCTCCCGTTAGTCCCGCGAAAGCTTGTCCTCGACCCTGATCGGGCAGGGGAATCCAGGCGGGGCGGAACGGAACGTTCAGCCGTTGCATCAATTCCCGGTAACCGAGTCCACGTCGCCGAACAGCGCCTCCAGCCGCGCCAGTGCTTCGGCGGGAAGCGGCGGCTTGAGGGCCGCCGCTATGTTGGCCTCGAGGTGTCTCTCATCGCCAGTCCCCGTCAGCACCACGTCGGTGCCCGGCTCGTGCACGCAGAAGCGGTAGGCTGCCTCGGTCAGGCTTCCGGCGCAGCGGTTGTCTACAAGGAATTCGAGGTCGGCGCCTGGCTCCACCAAGCGCTGCTGCGCCATCTCTCGCAGCAGCTTGTCGAGTTGCACGGGCTGGCTCAAGGCGCGTCGCACGGCGAACATCACCAAGGTGCCTACGCCCTTCTCCAGCGTCAGCGGGAACACGCTCCGTCGCGCCGACGGGTTCAACAGGTTGAACCCCACCATCACCACGTCCCACCAAGGGTCGCGCAAGCCGCGCTGCAACATCTCGTGCCGCGGGTTTCCCGGGAACTCCTCGGTGATCCCCACCGTGCGAATCTTGCCCTCCTCCCTCAACGCCATCAGGACAGGCGCCATCACACTCGCCGCGAACTCATAACGCTTCTCACTCACGCCGTGGAGGTGAAAGATGTCCACGTAATCCGTGCCCAACCGCCGGAGGCTCGCCTCCACGCCAGCGCGCATGAACCCCGCCGGGTCGGGATCATCCGGCTCCGGCATGATCTTCTTGGTGGAGATCACCACCCGGTCCCGGGGGATGTCGCGGATGGCCGCCCCCACGATTTCCTCCGTGTCGTAGTTCTCCGCGGTGTCCAGGAAGTTCACCCCCAGGTCCAGCGCCCTCCGCACCAGCCGGACGGAATGTTCCGGGCTCTTGCCGGCACGCTGTCCCAGCCGGCTCGGCCCGCCGCAACCCAGCCCGACGACGCTCACCCGGAGACCGGTGTTGCCGAGATTGGTGTAGTTCATGGGGAAGACGTGAGTACCACAGGACGAGGTCCTGCTGCCATCCTTGCCGGAAGGAGAAAGACGAGCCTTGCGGGCCGCATCAACTAAAGTTCCGGCAGGCCGAGCCGATGATCTTACGGAGAGGATGCCACGCATTCTCCTTGCTCGCGTCTTCCTCCGGGAAGTTGCCGCAAGGTCGGCACGCACGGCCCTGCCCGTGGCCCCAAGGCCCGCAGCGGCGCTGGTTTCAGGTGGCGCGGCCAATCGGTTTCGGCTATTGATCCAACATATTGCGGCGACGCAGGACGAAGCCGGGGAGAAGTCCTTCAACGAAGGCCCGGAAAGTGGCCCGAAGGCACGCAAATCGAAGGGCTAGAGGCAGTATGCGTGAGATCAGTGTCAACGTGGAACTCGAAAACGCGGGTGATCGCGTTGGTTTCGAGCAGGGGCTGCACGACGAGGCGAGCATTCGCAGCGCCCGGGTCGACGCCATCGTCGACACCGGGGCCGCCATGCTGGTTTTGCCGCAGAATGTCGTCGAGCGGCTCGGATTGAGAACCCGACGGACCGCCGTGGTCACCTACGCGGACGAGAGGAAGGAAGAACGCCCCGTCGCAGGACCCGTGACCATTACGATCTGCGACCGTTTCATGAGCACGGATTGCATCGTTGGCCCTCCCATGAGCGAGGCCTTGGTGGGGCACATCGTCCTGCAGACCCTGGACCTCATCGCCGACTGCGCCCACCACACCATCGCCCCGCGCTGGCCGGACTACCCCGTACTGAAGCTAAAGGGCCACGGGGGAAGCGTGTTCGTAGCGCGTGACATGACGGATGGGAGACCATGAGACTACGGGTAGATAGACAGGCCGACGCGCTTCACCTGCGCCTTGATGATTCCGCCATCGTCGAATCGGAAGAAGTCGCCCCGGGTGTTGTGCTCGACTACAACGAGTCCAATGAGGTGGTTGGCGTGGAAATACAGCACCTGTCGGAGCGGTCATCGCGTGTAAAGTTGACCGGGCTGGAGTTCGAGACGGGGTGAGATACGAGTTTCGCGTAGCGCATCGCTTCGTGGCGTGGTCCGGGGTCGGCGGTCGAAGACGACCCTGGGGGCGAACGAGCCCACGCGACCCGCGGATCGGGTGAACCGGGTGTTTGAGGCTAGCCGGCCGAATGCGTTGTGGGTGGCGGACCTGACCTATGTGGCGATCTGGCGTCGCTTCGTCTACGTCGCCTTTGTTGTCGATGCCTATGCGCGTCGTATCGTGGGCTGGCGCGTCTCGGACTCGTTGCACACAGACCTTGCCCTGGACGCCCTCGAGCAGGCACTCCATGCCCGCGCGGTGGGCGCTGACGGCGTCTTAGTATATCAGAGCGACCGTGGCACCCAGTACTTGTCGATTCGCTACACCGAGCGTCTGGCTGACGCCGGGATCGAGCCGTCGGTGGGCCGCGTCGGGGATTCCTACGACAATGCCCTGGCCGAGTCCATGATCGGTTTGTGCAAGACCGAGGTGATCCGTCAACGCGGCCCCTGGCGCCACCTCGAAGCGGTCGAGTTCGCCACCCTCGAATGGGTCGACTGGTTCAACCACCGCCGACTCCTGGAAGGCGTCGGCTATGTGCCGCCGGCTGAACTCGAAGACACGTACTATCAGCAGTGCCAAGAGTCGACCCTGGTGGCCTGACTCACACTAATCCGGCTCCGGTAAACCCGGGGCGGTTCGGATGCGAGTGAGGGTCGCGGGAGCAAAGAATGAAAGCCAAGTCTCGACAGTTTCCATGTCCCTTCGTGCATCGGTTGCGCTGAGTTTGTAGAACTCTGCCAAGGAACGCAATATGTCCGGAGCCTCTGCATTACGCAGCCGGAGTACGGTGTTGGTGAAGGAAGCCGCAAGGAGGCAGCCTGAGATCCAGGCGCGGACCTGTTGGTTGGTTAATCCTGGGGGAACTCGGAGGGCCTGAATGTCGCGCTGTGCCGATCTTTGCTCGTCGAGAGATGCTATCTGATCGTAGTCGGCGCGATACGCGACTTCTAAGTGCGTTGGGTCACGAGTTGCCGGTCTCCAAGTATCGAGCCGGGGAACGTCACCAGTCGCCCTGCGCATGATCTGAACGCCCAAGTCGGTGATGGACTCCCAATGTGAGAACTCTTCATCGCTGATCTCCCGTGACTCCTCGAACAAGCGCCGCTGAAAGGTGTCCGCGTCGAAGTCGTCTCCTGGCGTGCAGAGAATCTCTAAATTAGCCTGTGACGACCAGCCCAAAGCGGAATTTGTCAGATTCGCGGAACCGACGAGCACTGTGTCATCAGCCCGGTAATATTTGGCGTGCAGTGACGGGTGAAGTCTGAACGATCCTCCACGCTGCACGACAAAGGTCCGACATTCGGTGTCGGACACACCCATAGCGATATCATGTGGGCTCCATCTCGTGATGCAGACGACGGAGGTTTCCGGCCTCACCTCGGCGACTACCTTGGTAAGGGCGTTGTTCTTGATGTATGGTGCCGCGACAATCAGACGATTGGCACGTGAACAAACACTGCGCAACGTTTCTCCTGGCCGTCCGTCCATGTTAATCAGTCTCTGTCGCGCAACTGGCTGATAGCTTTATCAACCTGACGTCCCCAGTTCATGGCGGTGTCCTGTATGTGTGCGCGCTGTTCGCGTGATTCGGTTTGATCCTCCATTCGAGCCCACGATGACAATAACAATCTGATCGCCACGCTGGCCTGGAACGCGGGATTGTTCTCGTCGACATCCTCAGGAAGGTCGTCTTCAATGTGTTTGAGGAGGTCATAAATGGGATGATCGGTGTTCAGATTGATGTGTAGAACCCCTTGGTTCGACCGAACATTGAATATTTGGAAACCGTCGAGCTGCATCGAGTTGAATTGGTAAGAAAGGCCCTCCTGCACAAGCAGTTTGGCGAGCGTCTTGGCGTCCTGAGCCGTTTGCCCGGCGTTCATGAACTGTTTGGTAAGTTCAGCCTCGCGATCCTCTGGCGGAATGTCGTCCCGATCCCGGTCCGTCTTGGTGGGGTTCTCCTTGCCAGATTCCATCGCGTCTCGGTCAGCCTCAGTGGCGGTCTTTGCCGCCTTCTTTTCGGGATTATTCGTCGTAGGTCCATGTGGTTGAGGTCGTCGTTGTGCAAACATTTGTCTAATGGTGGCCATCATTGCGCGGGTCTGGTCGCGGATGTCTGCAACTATGGTGTAGATGATGTCATCGTCGACGCCCAACTCGTCAAGTATGACTTGATTCGGACGGTCGTCTTGGAGGAGAGTCTTTGCAGCGTGGGTAAAGTTAGCGACCATTTGTTTGTTGTGGTCTACTCCAAACAACTCGTCGCAAACACGACCGAATTGGACTTGACAGCCCCACCACCGGTTTTGTGGATTTTCTGCACTCCCGCCCTCTCGGAGGAAGGCCGTTTCGAGTACAATCTCCCTATCCTCTCGAACAACAGATACCCCGATGTTATGTCTAGCGTGTTTGCCGTGGTCTGTCGCGCCGGGAAGCTGCGCAACGACGGTGGTCTGTAGTGCTTCGGGTGTGACGATGGAGTATCGTACCTGGATCGGCACCTCTTTGTCGTCCACAGTGGCCGTATATTCGGTAGGTGTCGCCCATTGCTTGAACATTGGCTTGTTGTCCCATGGTGCGGGTGTCGAGGAAGGAGTCATTAAGTAGAGAGGATCGTTGGCCACAATATGGCCTTCGTTTTCGATATTTGTCGGTCGGTTGTTGAGAAAATACCCGATGCGTATCTTGGTCATGTCGGCATCAATCCAATAGCGGTGGATACGACCGACCTCTCGCGCGGTGTGCCGAAGGATGGTGCCGCCGGTGCGCCATTGGATCTTATCGAGCTTTGTCCATACGACAATTGTACCGGAGCGATGGTTGAGTATGCGGTCGCTGGCCGCCTCTAACCACACCTTCGGTATGGGTGTGTCTCGGTCGGGGAGCGGAGCTCTGTGGTCCCCTTGCTCGATCTCGTCGGCGTCAATACTGGAATGCCACGCCGAATCTATGTCCTCCTGCCATGTCCAGACGTCTACTCTTTTGCACTGAGACATTGACGACGTGGGCAAGCCCATTCCATATTTTCCGATCCCTCGGTCTGCGTGGTGACGGGTTCCTCCTCCAAATTTCAGGGCCTCGAAGAGCGTTTTGACATCCATTCCCACCCCGTTATCGATGACGGCCACCTCGGATACTCGTCGACGCTTTTGGAGGGCGGTGTTTTGCACCCGCTCCATGCAGAGGAGGTCTATTTGCTCGGCGTGTGCTTCAACGGAGTTGTCAATCAGTTCAGCAATGGCGTAGGCGGTGTTGTGGTACCGGCTATCCCGCAGCGCCCTTATCGTGAAATTGCTCGGAAAAAGGTTGCGGTCTGCGTGTTCTAATTCGGCGAGTTGGTTGACCATAGGTGCTCCCAATTTGTGAAGGCATCAGTCACGGACCCGAACCCCGGTAGGTTCGTGTCTGCCACCGTGAGTATCTCGGCCTTTGAATTTCCACCGGCTTTAGGGCCGCGCATCGCCCGCCCGGCCATCTGTGAGTAAAGCACTAGCGACGTTGTTGGCCGCGCGATGATGACGCATCGGGTGCGCGGAGCGTCGAACCCGGCGGTCAGTACACCGTAGTTCAATATCACCATGTGTTCCCTGCGGTCACTTCGGAAGGCTGAGATGGCGGTTTGACGAACTTCTATGGGGGTCTCAGCGGTGACAACATCAGCAATGACACCCTTTGCGTGAAGGAGGTCGGTGCATTCCAGAGCACTTTCGACAGACGGGCAAAACACTATAGTGCGGGGATGGCGTGCCGCTGCATCCTCGGCTAGTTCTACGATCTTGCGTGTGCGTTGGCGGCTCCGGCCCATGTCCTTGAGATCCTCTGTGCTGTAGTCGGCCCCGGGCAGGGGCTCAGTGATCGTCGTGTCCGAATCGAAGCCGATTGGCACGAAGCGTGGATCGGCCAAGTAGTGGTTTTGAATCAGATAGGTAACTGGGTTGTCGTGCCCCCTTGGATCTATAGAAACCTTGTTGTGCTTGAACATCTCTGCAAGCCGAAAGTCGGCATCCGTGATATTCGCGGTCCGCCCGGGAGTGGCTGTGAGGCCGAGAAGGGGTGGCCTTACACTGCAAAGCTGGTCTGTAATGTAGGAGTAGGTGTTGGCGATCGCCTGGTGAGCTTCGTCAAAGATGACGGCCGCGGCACACTGGGCTAGGTGCGCGAGAAGGGTGTTGTCTTGGAAGGCAATGGAGCGTAGCTTGGCAAGGCCGGTCACCAAGAAACCGGAGGGGAGACGTCGCAAGTCAGTTGACTGGCTTCCCCAATAGGGATGAATGGAGACCTCGCGCCGGCCCAGATGCGTCCACGCGTCTGACAGTTGGTCGGCCGCCTGTTCGCAAAGTTCCTCTGTGGCTGCCAGCCAGATGACGAGAGAGTCTTCGGTGTCCCTTTCGTTGAGGAGGTGACAAGCGGCGTGTGCTGCGATCCGAGTCTTGCCGGCGCCGGTAGGAAGATGAGCGACCACACGAGGTTCAGGAGATGATAGTGCACGGAGAATGTCGGCCAGAACTTGTCTTTGGTATGGGTACAAGGGATATTCTGGCCTGATTGTCACGGTTCCTGTCTCAGACACCACAGAGGCCCTCGCACTCGTTGTTGAAGTTGTCGATGCTGGTCGCGCGGCCCGTCTCCCGGTCTTCCATGACACTGGCGAGGGGACGGCGAGCCGCGTGCAGGTACGGTCGGCCATTCAACAGCTTCCGTATAGGGGTGTCGGTGCTTCTCCGAAGCCAGCGGTCGAACTCGATGGCTTCCTTGTAGCTCGCCGGTTCACGCTCCTTGAGTTCCGACCAGTGGTCGTCTGAGCGGTAGGGGCAGATGACGCAGGCTGACCGAGGCAGATGGCGTTCTGGATACTCAGAGTTGAACCAGTCGATGCAATCCTCACGCGTCATGCCGATGTCGACAAGAGGCCAGCGATGTTCGACCCACGACTCCCTACTCGGCTTCATGCGGCCCACCTCGTCCAGGGAAATACCAAGCCACATTTCGGCATGGGTATCTCTGGGAAACGGTCGGCCAGGTTGTCCACCAGCAAGCCTCCGAATTCGTCGATAGATGGGCCGTATCTTGTAGTGGTTCGTGCACTGCCGCCGCAGCATCCCCTTCTTGCCACCCGGATCGATCGTGAATAGGGGTACATCAACGAAACGATGACCCGATACAGTTCGACCTCGCTTCAGGTTCGTCCTTAGATTGCCCTCGGATACCCGGACTAATGGATAGGTCAGTTGTTTTTCTAGCCAGTCCAGATGGCGGTAAACGTACTCAGGCTCCCATCCAGTGTCGGCAAAGATGGCGACGTCGGGTTTCCGATAACCAAGCTTGGCCAAGCGAGCATCGGACCGAGAAAGCAAGAGCGCTAGAACTGAACTCTGGGCTCCAGCCCCCAAGCTGAGAGCCCGGTAGACGGTTACGCTTTCCTCTTTAGCCATTGGATAGACTCCGTGCGCTATTCAAAGCAGTGATGACCGCGTCACGCCCAAGCCCGCGCGAGCTTATCGACGCAAACGTGGAGTCCAACTCTCGGTTAGGCTTTCTTCTTCGTCCTCTTCACACATGTCATCTACAGAAAGAACAGTAAGGGTCCTGCCGTAGCTGCCGAGTCCCATGACCTGTTCTGTCCCTTGCACGGACCGTTGACCGCCCAACCAGTCCAGGATGTCGATTTCCGCTTCTGCGCGGTCCAACAGGGCGACCCGGGCAGGATCGGCATTGATGTCCGCAGTAGCGGTGCCATACGGAACAAGATCGCCCTTTTTTGGCCATGTGATCTCAGCCAACGACGTCATGGCATCCGAGAGCCGACAAAAATTGATGGCTTTGCCGGTACTCACGACCACGGCGACCGCGTCTTCGGTCAATTTGGCGTACCGAATTGCAGTCGCTGTTAGGGATGTCTGACAGAGATCGGCCAATGCCTCAATTGTAGCTAGCCCTGGGGCTTCTTGGTTCAGCTCTTTGCGGAATAGGTGACCCGGCATCAGCAGGCCAGCCGCAAAACTGTCGGCTTCCCGTTCGTAAGGGTTGGGGGAAGAGAAACCTGCATTTGAGCTGTGAGGGCCGTCTTTGAGGACATGATCTATGTGTCCATCAAGGAAATAATGCCCAAGCTCATGGGCTATGCTGAACCTCTGGAAACCCTTGCTTGCGATGTGAGTGGCATAGAGAATCCCAAAGGTGTCGCCGTGACGAAGGAGCATTCCGGACACACCCTCAGCGGCGTCGGGTTTTGGTTCAACCGCGATGCCGTGGTGTTTCGCAATCTCGATAGGATCTATGGGCAGGGAATGAATGCCTAGCCTACCGACTATGGCTTCCCCTTCCCTTTCGGCCATCTCCAGACCAAACGCCACACTCATTTGCCTTCCTTGTGTTTGGCTGCGTTGCGGTCCGCCAACATCTTGAGGAAGTCCCTGGCTAGTTCGCGGTCGCTGCCGGTGAGATTACCGATATCTCGGAATAACGGGTCTCCGGCTTCGGCAAGACCAGGTTCCTCGACTCTTCCCAAAAGGTAATCGGTCGTAACTTCCAATGCACTAGCGAGTCGCCGCAAGGTGTCGAAAGATGGCTTGCGTGATCCGGTTTCAAAGTGCGCTATCGAACTAGGCGGCAAGCCAGCGCGCTGGGCCAAATCGCTTTGACTCCAGTCGCGTGTACCCCTGGCCGCCCTCAAACGCTGCCGAAAGATTTCAGAAGGAGAGGCCATAGTATGTCGAGTTAGACATATATTGCGTGTCGAGTATTGACATCATTGAGGCCATACCTTACCTTAGTAGCCAAAGTATACCTGGCGATATCGCCAATGAGAAGACCATCATGCGAGGAATCGGGTGGATGATTTACAGAGGATGAGGTGAATGAGCCGGTGTTTGGGGAGGTCGGTCCTGCCTCAGCTTGAAATGGCGGAGGTTGAGAAACCCGCCGCGACCTCTACCGGGCGTCGTCGGGAAGCGTTAGGTAACCCTCGCCTCAATTCCCTATAGGAAGGAGGTGGTGCGTATGGCCAAGAAGGTGGTTTGCCGCCCAACGAGGACAGGCAAAAAGCCGGGACCGAAACCGGTAACCGTCAAGGCTCATAAGCGATCGGCCCCCAAGCCGATCAATGAGGTGGTCCCGGAAAAACGGACAGGTAGCTAAGGTGTATTCCACCGACTCAGGGAGGGATACGCAATGAGGACACGACGACGGTTCAGCGGAGAGTTCAAGGCGAAGGTAGCGCTGGAGGCGCTGCGCGGAGACAAGACGATCCAGGAGCTCGCGTCGCGGCACAAGGTCCATCCGAACCAAGTGAGCACGTGGAAGCAGCGTGCGGTGGAGGGGATGAAGGAGGTGTTCTCGAAGGGAGCCGAGCGGGCACGAGGAGACCACGAGGGGGAGGTCCGGGACCTGCACGCGAAGATCGGGGAGCTGACGGTGGAGCGGGATTTTTTGGCCAAGGGGCTCAAGTGGTGAGCCGGGAGAAGCGCCGGGGGATGATCGAGCCCGGCCATCCCAAGCTCAGCTTGAGCCGTCAATGCCATCTGCTTCGAGTGAGCCGATCCTCTGTGTACCACAGGCCCAAGGGCGAGAGCGCGGAGAATCTGGCGTTGATGCGCCGGATCGATGAGCTGTTCCTGGAGTACCCCTTCTACGGCAGCCGCCAGATGGTCCGCCATCTGTGGCGGGAGCGAGTCCGAGTGGGTCGTCACCGGGTGCGGCGTCTGATGCGCCTGATGGGGCTCCAGGCCATCTACCAGGCGCCGCGCACCACCCGACCGCACCCCGAGCACCGGGTCTATCCCTATCGGCTCAAGGGCGTCGCCATCGAACGGCCCAATCACGTGTGGACCTCCGACATCACCTATATCCCTGTCCAGAGTGGCTTCCTGTACCTGGTGGCGGTCATGGACTGGGCCACCCGCCGGGTGCTCTCCTGGAGGCTGTCGAACACCCTCGATGCCCGCTTCTGTGTCGAGGCCCTCTCAGAGGCTCTGGAACGCTACGGTCCTCCCGAGATCTTCAACACGGACCAAGGCAGCCAGTTCACCAGCCTGGAGTTCACCTCCGTGCTCAAGGACGCCGGCATTGCCATCTCCATGGACGGCAGGGGCCGGTGCATGGACAACATCTTCATCGAGCGCCTGTGGCGCTCCCTCAAGTACGAGGCCGTCTACCTGCACGAGCTGACCGACGGCTTCGCCGCCCAAAGGACCATCGCCAACTGGCTCCACTTCTACAACACCCAAAGACCTCATTCCGCCCTCGCCGGCTCCACCCCGGCGGAGGCCTACGAACGAGGACTCCAGAGGCAGGCCGGACCTCACACCCCGCCCGCCCCTCTGACAGTTCCTTCGGAACACGAAGACCTGATAAACGGGACCTTGGCGGCATGATCGATCGTCTGGAATACACCTTATCTCCGCCGCCTTCCTGTCCTACAAACCAGGATCACCTCACAAGAAGAAGTGCTAGATGCACATGACTTGGCGTTTCCACACCCTAGGGACGAAGGTCAACCCACCTTGTGGCGCACTTACAACTCCCTGGTCAAGGCCGGAGGCACCCCGTTATCTTGGGGGAGAAGTGACGAATAGGAGGTTCTCAGTGGCTTACAACATTGGCGAGAAACCCGGTATAGGTAGATATTGCTGCACCAACTGCAACTGGAGTGTGTATCTGAACGACCCCGATGACCGATTGCCGCCCTGTGGCAACTGCGGTCGCGGCCAGAGTACAACGTACAATCGGTGTTAGACAGAGGCCGGGACCCCGTTGGGGTCCCGGCGCATAGCCCGTGTGAGAACTCGACCTGCCATCACGGGGAGCGGGCGAGTTTGGTATGATGGGGACATGACACACATTCCAGGCGATGATCGTTCGCAGCAGCTGCTTCTTCCGGATGCCGTGGACGACTGGGCGGGCACGGACTGAGGTGGTCCTGGTTTGTAGGACAGGAAGGCGGCGGAGTTAAGGTGTATTCCAGACGATCGATCATGCCGCCAAGGTCCCGTTTATCACGTCTTCGTGTTCCGATGGAACTGTCAGAGGGGCGGGCGGGGTGTGAGGTCCGGCCTGTGGAGTCCTGGTTCGTAGGCCTCCGCCGGGGTGGAGCCGGCGAGGGCGGAATGAGGTCTTTGGGTGTTGTAGAAGTGGAGCCAGTTGGCGATGGCCCTTTGGGCGGCGAAGCCGTCGGTCAACTCGTGCAGGTAGACGGCCTCGTACTTGAGGGAGCGCCACAGGCGCTCGATGAAGATGTTGTCCATGCACCGGCCCCTGCCGTCCATGGAGATGGCAATGCCGGCGTCCTTGAGCACGGAGGTGAACTCCAGGCTGGTGAACTGGCTGCCTTGGTCCGTGTTGAAGATCTCGGGAGGACCGTAGCGTTCCAGAGCCTCTGAGAGGGCCTCGACACAGAAGCGGGCATCGAGGGTGTTCGACAGCCGCCAGGAGAGCACCCGGCGGGTGGCCCAGTCCATCACCGCCACCAGGTACATGCTGGCGTTCCCCGGGTTTGGTGGACAGATTAGTTAAGCTGCCGGTGCCATCCGTTCGAAGCCAGCTGATGTCTGGTAGCCGAGGGTGGAGTGGCGACGTTGCCGATTGTAGAACACCTCGATGAACTCGAAGATCGCGGCCCTTGCCTCGGCTGGAGTGGGGTAGTCGACGTGGTGGATAAGCTCGGTCTTCAGGGTAGCAAAGAAGCTCTCCACGACGGCGTTGTCCCAGCAGTTGGCGCGCCGGCTCATGGAGCATTGGATGCCGTGGGCATCGAGCAGGCGCCAGTAGTCGGCCGAAGCGTATTGACTGCCGCGGTCAGAGTGGTGCAGCAGCAGCTCGGGCCGAGGCCGGTGGGTCAGAGCCATGCCCAAGGCGTTCAACGCGAGTTCCCGTGTGAGGCGATTGGACATCGCCCATCCGACCACCCGGCGGGAGTACAGGTCAAGCACCACCGCCAGGTACAACCAGCCACAGCGCGTCCACACGTAGGTGATGTCCGCTGCCCACTTGCAGTTCTCGGCATCGGCGGTGAAGTCGCGCTCCAGCACGTTGGCTGCCACCGGGTGGTGATGGTCCGAGTGGGTGGTCACCCGGTAGCGGCGCCGGCGCTTGGAGCGAAGGCCCTCCTGGCGCATCAGACGCGCTACGCGGTGCCGTCCGACTGCCACGCCGTCCTCGACCAGGTCCCGGTGCACCCGCGGGCTGCCGTAGGTCCCACGCGACGCCGTGTGGCTCGCCTTGATGTGGACCAGCAAGCGGCGGTCCTCCCCTGCCCGCGTGCTCTCACGACGCCCACGCGAAGCGTAGAACCCGCTTCGAGAAACCTCAAGCAGCCGGCACATCATGGTCACGGGAAATCTGGCCTTCTCCGCCTCGATGAACGCGAACCTCACATCGATTCCTTGGCGAAGAAGGCCGTCGCTTTTTTTAGGATGTCGCGCTCCATCCGTAGCTGCCGGTTCTCCGACCGCAGCTGGCGTACCTCCTCGAGCTCGCCCGTGCTCACCCCCTCGCGCACACCAGCGTCCACGTCGAACTGCCGCACCCAGTTGCGTACCGCCGATTCCGTCAAGTCCAAATCACGCGCGACTTCTCCCACCGAGCGCGGTCCTTCCTTGACCAGCTTGACCGTTTCCTGCTTGAACTCCTTCGAAAACTTCCGTCTCTTCCGTGTCATGGTCGTCACCTCCGAGGCCATCTTCGCCTCTTATCAGATGTCCACCAAACCCGGGTAAGACCACGCATATCAAGTGGCATGCCGCGGGCGGCCCGGATGAAGTGTTCAACGGGTTGGCCTTGTGCTGGTCCGACCACAAGCTGTTCGACCGCGGCGCCCTCGGCCTCGATCCCGTGGACGACGACTTCAGGATACTCGTCTCCAGCGACGTCAACCCCTCGGAATTGTTCGATGACTTCCATGGCAAGCGGTTGCGCCCGCCGAAGAATCGAACCTTGGACCCCGACCCCGACTTCGTTCAATGGCACCGCAAAGAGGTCTTCCGGGACCCGCCGCTGTCGTTGTGACGTATCTTGAAGAACCCTCGATCCAATCGGGGTCCTTTGGCAGGCGTTACACGGTGCCTCCGGAGAAGGCGCAACCGTAGATTGAAGCTATCTTCTTGAACACGTTGGCCTACCAGCCTGCTGGTTTGGTTATGGAGCCATGCGCGTCCCGGACGGTATCAGGGAAAAGACTGGCGCGCAGTGGACCCTCGCGTAGCGGTCTGTACCAAGACGCCGCGTCGTGCAACTGAAAGCTCCGTCTGCGGCTCGGGTCGAAGACTCCTACCTCCTTTCCGAGCTTGGTCCGTGCCATTCGGACGGGAAGTTCCAGGTCGGAGTCGTTGGAGATCACGACGGCCATCTCGTATTCTCCTTCAAAGCCGTCCAGCAACAGGTAGGAGGCGAGATTGACGTCTGAACCCTTCTCCTCGGTGTCCAGTATCTCGACGGTGCGTGGGCCGGTATTTGGTTGGCGAGCGAGCGGTCTCCGCTTGGTTTTCGCAAGGAAATGGCCGTAATGGATGGTCAAGTCGGGTATGGTCTGCAAGGCGCGGATGTAAGCCTGTTGCCGTTGCGCCTGGGTGGAGTCGCCAGCGCGGTTGGCGACCAAGGCGGTGAAGTACCGTATCCGGCATATGTGATGACGGGAAAGCAGGGTCCGCGCCAGCCTCCCAATATCGAGCCAACGGTAAGGCGTACCCCGAAGCGCACGATAGTAGAGATTAAAACCGTCGATATAGATGTTGGTACGGATGAGTGCCGGCCCAAAAAAAGCTAAGGCTGCCTTGCGGCAGCCTTGCGCCCTGTCGCCGAAGCGAACAGGGGGAGTAGTTGGCTACCGTACTCGACACGCCCGGCCGTTGTCAAGTTGTTTTGAAAACATACAGACGCCGCCAAAAACCAGCCACGCGGCGCTGGCAACGGTCCTTTCGCGGCGACTTTCGATTCTGAGCAAACGGGAGGCAGCCTGTGACCATGGACATCCGAACGGCCGCGGGCGAGGGGCTCGGCCGCAACCCAGCCAGCCCCGTTCACGGCTGGGGCTCTCACGGCAAGCGCGGGTTCGTCTTTCGTCGCACCTCCTCGAACGCATACGCGGCTCGATAGATCGTGACCTCGTCAAAGAGCCGGCCCACCAGCATCATTCCCACGGGCCGGCCGTCCTTGGTGGCGCCGCAGGGCAGAGAGATGGCCGGGTGGCCGGTGACGTTGAAAGGGCCGGTGTTGGCCAGCATTTCGCTGGCGCGCCGCGCGCGCTCGGCGGCATCGGCGCCGGCGGTGGGCAGGGGTGTGGCTGCCATGGGCGTGGTGGGCATGAGCAACAGGTCGTGATCGGCGAAGACCTCGTCATAGCCCCGGCGGATGGCGCGGCGAAGCTGTTGCGCCTTGACGTAGTAGCGTCCCGGGTGGCGGCGCCGCACGAAGCCGCCGAACAGGAGCAGGGCCATCACGTTCTCGGGCAGCTCCCGCCAGCGTTGACGCCAGGCGGCGAAGGGCTCGGCAGGGCTTGACGAGCCGAGACCCTCCGCGCCGGGCATGATGCCGCACATGCCCAGTGAGCGGGCTAGGCTCTCGACGTAGATGGGCTGGGCCAGCAGCCAAGCCCGTTTGTGAACGGGCGCCGATACCTCGGCGACATCGAGACCGGCGGCAGCCAAGGCGCCGGCCGCGGCCTGCACGCTCTCGTCTACCTCGGCTTCCGCGTTGCGGTGTCCGAAGCCTTCCTTTACCACGGCCACTCGCAAGCCCTTGGCGCCGGCCCGGCGCGCGCGGGTGTATCGCACCGGTTGCCATGAGCCGGGTTGACGCGGGTCCATGCCGTCGCGTCCGGCCAGCACCTCCAGCAGCAGGGCGTTGGTGTCCACGTCCCGGGTCATGGGGCCGCAGTGGTCCACGGCCGGGTCGAGGCCCAGGATGCCGGTGTACGGGACCAGCCCGTGGCTGGGCTTGAGCCCGATGATGCCACACCAGGCCGCTGGCACCCGGATGGAACCGGCTTGGTCGCAACCCAAGGCCATGTCCGCGTCGCCGGCCGCTACGGCCGCGGCGCTGCCCGATGACGAGCCGCCCGCGGAATAGCCGGCCTTGTGCGGATTGATGACGGGTCCATTGGCGCCGCTATGGCTGCCGCCCGAGAGGGACAGGTACTCGCAGTTGGTCTTGCCGACGATCTCGGCGCCGGCGCGGAGCGCCCGGGTGACCACGGTGGCGTCGACGTCGGGTACGTAGCCCACGACGAACGAGGCGCCGTTCATCGTGGGCAACCCTGCCACGCAGATGGAGTCCTTCACCGCCAGGGTTTTGCCCGCGAGCCGGCCGCGGTACGCTTCCCGGATGGACGTCTTCACGAACCAGGCGTTGCAGCGGTTCAGATCCGGCTCCGGGCGTTGCCAGGAGCGCCGCCGAGCCGTCGGCGCCGGTTCCGGTTCCTCGTCCACCGCCGCATAGGCGCGGGAGAGTCCTTCCATCCGCTCCAGATAACCGGCCAGTTCGTCGTCCGACAAATCAATGCCGAGATCGCCGGCCACGGCCCGCATCTGCTCCAGCGTCGGTCTGATGAAGGTCACCGCTTTGACACCACCTGCGTGCCCACGTCAGCCTCCCGGCGCAGGTTCCGCACGTCCACCTCGTCGATGAAGCCCGAGCTGTCCGGATCCCAAACTTCGGAGGATCAGCTCAGTAGCCGGGTGTTTGCCGTCAACATGGAAACAGTCGGCAGTCTGCGTATGAAGATTTGCGAGGACCATGAACCCGTGGTGATTGTGGTGGATCGCAGACAAGGGGATTTCGTATCGACGGCCAAGCCATTGTTTACGGCCCGCTCATCCCCGCAGCCGCCGGTAGCGCCGGATCAACGCGTTGGTGGAGCTGTCGTGGTCCAGTTCCGGCATCTCCGCGTTCTCCAGTTCCGGCACGATGCGTTGCGCCAGGGCCTTGCCCAGTTCCACGCCCCACTGGTCGAAGGAGTTGATGCCCCAGATGGAGCCCTGAACGAACACCTTGTGCTCGTAGAGTGCGATGAGCTTGCCGAGGGTCTCCGGGGTGAGCCGCTCAGCGAGGATGGTGTTGGTGGGGCGGTTGCCCTCGAAGGCGCGGTGCGGCGCCTGGAAGGCGGGCATGCCTTCGGCGGCGGCTTCGTCCGCGGTCTTGCCGAAGGCGAGGGCCTCGGTCTGGGCGAACAGGTTGGCCATGAGGAGGTCGTGGTGGTTCCCCAGGGGGTTGAGGCTTTGGCAGAAGCCGATGAAGTCGCAAGGGATGAGCTTCGTGCCTTGGTGGATCAACTGGTAGTAGGCGTGCTGCCCGTTGGTGCCCGGCTGGCCCCAGATGATCGGGCCGGTCTGGTAGTCCACGGCTTCGCCGTCGAGGGTGACGTGCTTGCCGTTGCTCTCCATGTCGAGTTGCTGGCAGTAGGCGCTCAGGCGCCACAGGTACTGGTCGTAAGGCAGGATGGAATAGGTTTCGGCACCGAAGAAGTTGTTGTACCAGATGCCCAGGAGCCCCAGCAGCACCGGCAGGTTCTTCTCGAAGGGCGCGGCGCGGAAGTGCTCGTCCATGGCGCGGAGGCCGCCCAACATGGCGCGGAAGTGCGCCGGCCCCACCGCGACCATGAGCGACAGGCCGATGGCGGAATCGTAGGAGTAGCGCCCGCCGACCCAGTCCCAGAAACCGAACATGTTGTCGGTGTTGATGCCGAAGCGGCGCACTTCCTCGTGGTTGGTGGACACGGCCACAAAGTGACTGGCCACCGCGGCCTCGTCCTTGAGCGCGGCCAGGCACCATTCCCGCGCGGTGTGAGCATTCTTCAGGGTCTCCAGGGTGGTGAAGGTCTTGGAGCTGACGATGAACAGGGTCTCCGCGGGGTCCAGGCCCTGGGTGGTCTCGGCGAAGTCGGTGGCGTCGACGTTGGAGACGAAGCCCAGGTCGAGGGAGCGGTCGCTGTAGTGGCGGAGGGCCTCGTACGCCATCACCGGCCCCAGGTCCGAGCCGCCGATGCCGATGTTGACCACGTTGCGGATGCGCTTGCCGGTGTGACCTTTCCATTCACCGGAGCGGACGCGGTCGGCGAAGGATGACATCCGGTCCAGCACGGCGTGCACGTCCGGCACCACATCCTCGCCGTCCGCCAGGATGCTCTGGCCGCGCGGCGCCCGCAGCGCCACGTGCAGCACCGGCCGCCCCTCGGTGACGTTGATCCGCTCGCCGCCGAACATGGCGTCGACGCGTTCCTTGACTCCGGTGGCCCGCGCCAGCTTCAGCAGCAGGTCCAGGGTCTCGTCGGTGATGCGGTTCTTGGAGTAGTCGAGGTAGAGCCCCGCGCCCTCGACCGCGAAGCGCTCGCCGCGGGTCGCGTCCTGGGCGAACAGCGCCCGCAGGTGCACGTCCTTGATCTTGTCGTAGTGCGCGGCGAGATCCTGCCACGCCGGCAGCTCGGTTAGGCGATGAGTGGCGATGGCGGCTCCTCCTGTGTTGCGATGACGCGGGTTGGGTCCATTCCGTCTGCGTTCACTCGGCCCGGTTGAGGGTCACCGAGCGGTCGCCTTGGGTCACCCTGACGTGCGCCAGGTCGGACGTTTTCGCCAGTTGCTCCATCAACGCCACCATCGGCGGCCGGGTGCTCACGTAGGCCTGGGGCGGCGCGGCCGCGCGCATCTGGGCGATCTCGTCCTCGCTCAGGAGCCAGCGCAGCAACAGCTCTTCGTCCGACACGCCGTCGCCGCCCAGCCGGGCGCGCATCTCCGAGAGGGGCGTCTCGTGCGGTTCCTGCGCCGCGATCTCCCGCGCCCGGGGCCGGTCGAGGATCTTGTCCTTGACGTTGGGGTCCATGAGCCGGGCGCCTTCCTCGCCGGCCCGCCCCAGGGCGTAGCGGATGACTTGGTCGGTGACCTCCTTGTAACGGTCGCCCACGATGACGTTGAGCGCCGCCTGGCTGCCCACGAACTGGGACAGAGGCGTCACCATGATGGGATAGCCGAAGTCGGCGCGCACCTGGATGGATTCTTCCAGCGCCTGCGGGAAGCGATCCCCCAGGCGCACCTTGTCGAGTTGATGCTGCAGGTTCGAGCGCATGCCGCCGGGCACCTGGTGCTGGTATTGCGCGTAGTCGTATTCCACGGGCTTGCCGATGGGGAATCCCTCGCGCCGGGCAACGTTCATGAAATGCTCGGAAACGGGCTCCAGCACCGACTCGTCCACGAGCGGGTTGTAGCCCAGCGCCCGGGCGTTGCGGGCGACGTTGAAGACATCGGGATTGGAGGAGCTGTCCGCCAGTGGCGGCACCGCGGTGTTGATGCTGCGGATGCCCAGGTCCAGGGCCTCCAGGCAGCACAGGGGCCCCAGGCCGGTGGTGCAGTGGGTATGCAACTCGATGGGGATGCCGTTGCAGTTCTCGTACATCACCGGCACCAGGGTGCGCATGCGCTCGGGCGTGAGCAGGCCGCCGGGATCCTTGAGGCAGATGAGCGGCACGTCCAGCGAGGCCGCCTCGCGGGTCTTTTGGGCGAAGTACGCGTCGTTGTGTTTGGGCGACACCGAGTAGATCATGTTGATGATGGGCTTGATGCCCACTTCCCGCGACACCTCCACCTTGCGCGTCCACCCCGCCAAGTCGTTCCACTCCTCGGAGATGCGCGCCTCGCGGATGCCGTTGGCGGCCATGCGCTCCATGAACAGCCGGTACATGCACAGCGGGTTGAACTCGAAGGTGTTGACCCGGCCGGCGATGACCCGGAGCGGCGTCTCCGTGATCCGCGCGGCCACCAGGCGGACCCGCTCCCACGGGTCCTCCTTCAGCTCCCGCACGCATTTCTTGAGGTGCGACCCGGAGATCAGCTCCATGGCCTCGAAGCCGGCGCGGTCCATCTGCTCGGCCACGGAAAGCATCATGCCCGTGGTCATGTTCTCCGCCCACAGGCTCTGGTGCCCGTCGCGCAGGGTGGTGTCGACGAAGGTGATGTCCTTGCTCATGTGGTCCTCCAAACCTGCCTTGAACTTATTGCGCGGGCGCGCAAATCTCAACCGTCAGTCGAGGCCGTAGAACGTCCGCGGATTGTCGCAGAGTATCTTCTCCACCACCTGCGGGGGGACGTTCTCCTTGCGCCGCATCACCGCCACCATGCCGTCCTCCCGGGACTGGTCCTGGTGGCCGTAGTCGGATCCCATGATGATGTGGTCCTCGCCGATGTGCGTCAGCAGGTAGGGCAGGTCCTCGTCCGCCTCCGCGGCTACGTAGAGCCGGTAGTCGCGGAACAGGTTGGGTCCCCAGTCGAGGTTCGCGTCGGCGTCGCCGCCGGCGTTGAGTCGGGCGCCGCTGGCGCGTTGCAGGTGGTGCAGCACGTAGGGCACCCAGGAGGCTGAGGCTTCGATGAAGCCGAAACGCAGATCCGGGAAACGTTCCGGGATCTTGTGGGCCACGAGGTCGCGGAAGGCGAACAGCGGCAGCGAACGCACGTGGGGAAGGTTGTGGCTGAAGTTCCGGTCGAACACCTTGGTGATCTCCGGGGCGCCCGCGCCGGTGTGGATGCAGATGGCCATGCCGAGCCGGTTGGCTGCTTCGTACACGGGGAAGAAATACGATTCCGCCAGCGAGCGGTCGCCCTCCACCCCGCGGAAGAACACCCCCACCGCGCCGTGGTCCCGAGCCGCCTCGATCTCCCGCACCGAGGCGTCCATGGCCCGGAGCGGCGGCACCACTACCCAGCGCAGCCGGTCCCCGGCCGTCTTCCAGGCCTCGGCGAGATAGCGGTTGTAGGCCTGGCAAATGGCCACCTCGAGGGCCACGGCCACCTCCAGGTAGCCCAGCAGCAGGGTCGGGTACACCACCTCCGCATCCACCCCGCGTTTGTCCATGTCCCGTACCCGCGCTACCGGGTCCGTGAGGTACCGCACCGACGCGGCAATGTCCGTCCGGCCGTTCTCCCGATCCGATCCGCCCACCGCCACCAGCGCGCTACCCTTGCCGAATCGCTTGGGCACCGCCATGCCGTCGATGAGCCAGACTTGGTTGTTTTCTCCGTAGACGCTGTCCACCGTGGTCGACGCCAGCACCGGCCGCCGTTGATACATCTCCGGATCGAACAGCTCCCACATCTCCGGATGCTCGATAATGTGCGTGTCCGCGTCGACGACGCCTGGCATGGTGACCTCCGTTGGGCGGAGTTGATCCGCTGTGTGAACCGCGGTTCCGTTCCGGTGGGGTCGTGGCAGAGCGGAGCCTCTCATCGTCGGGCTGAAGCCCTGACTTCCAGATGCCGTCCCATCGCCCCCATGGCCGCGTCCACCTGATCCATTCGGGAGTGGTGGTGGATGTCCAGTATCCGATCCACCTGTGGCAGGTGCCAGCCGAGGCGGCGCGCCAGTTCCGCCTTGCCGACGCCCTGCTCCCGCATCTCTTGATAGAGCATCACCTTGATGGCGGTGAGCGTCGGTAGCACAGCTACCTGACGGCCGGGTGACGGCGGTGGAATATCCTGGCCGGCGTGAATACGGGCTGCTATCGCTTCCTCCAGCGCGTCAACCGCCCGTGCCAGGGCATCTTCCATGTCAGTCCCGAAGGTCGTGAGTTCCGGAAATTCCAGGGAGGTGGCGAGCAGGGCGCCCTCGTCATCCTCAATTACGATTGGATACGCGAGCATCAGTCCACCCCAAGGTCCTTCTTGATCTTGGCCACCAGTTTTGGTCCCAATTCCCTGTTGCCTCCGTGCATCGGCAACTGCGACGTGCGGTGTCCTCGTCGAACTGTGACATGACCGCTGCCACCCTTGTGGATATGAAACGTGCAGCCACGTTTTCTGAGCCAGCGACGGAGTTCTTGAGCATTCATCGAAGGTTACACGACAAAGGCGTCGACCTCAACAGAAGTGTTGCGTGGGTGCTTCTAACCAACCCCTTGAGGTTCGTGGGTGAGAGAATCGATGGAAAGTGTGGCCAGAGCCGTCGTTGAGTTGTTCCGGGCGACTCACCGGAACGGACGTAGCGACGCGTCAATGCCTTGCACTCGCGAGCGACCAACGCTCGACCAATTTCTTCAGTTCCGGAAGTTGAATAGGCCAGTCGTGCAGGGTGGCGGGGTCGAAGTCGGCGCCGTTCGGCCAAATCAGGGTATGGACTTCCGGATCGATTCGGACTTGTTCGAAAAGGGACGGATCACGAAGGGGACCGAACAGTTCGCCCTCCAATACGGCCTGGAAGTCTATGACCTGCTCCGTCTTGTCGTCGAAACGAATGCGTAGCGTGTACGGCGCTTCAACTTCAAAGGAAGTCACACGATAGATGGGGTGACTCATCGGGGCCTCCCTCATTGAAGGGGCTTCTCGATACCGTGGAAGGGCTTTCGGCTCGGGATGCACTTCACGTGGCCGTGATGCGTCGAGCCGGGATTCATCGGATCCTGAGTTTCGATCGAGGCTTCGACATCTGCCCGGGTGTCGAGCGTTTGAGGTAGGCCGATTCCGGTTGACGCCCCCGCTTCATCCCGGATAGTCTCGGACCGCATCTTACAGCTATCCACGGAAGGAGAGCGATCCAATGGGATGGGTAGACGCTGACGCGCATGTCGTCGAGAGCCCGCGTACTTGGGACTATCTCACGCCCTCGGAGCAGAAGTACCGGCCGGCATTGTTCGACCCGGACGACGGGACGCAGCGGCAGAACTGGGTCATCGACGGGAAGATTCGCGGGTTGTTCCGGTTCGCATTTACGGAGGAGGCGCTGGAGGAGCGGTCGCGCAGGACGGGGCGGCAGATGACCACCAGCATGGAGACCCGCGACGTGGCCAACGTGGCGGCGCGGCTGGCGCACATGGACGAGTTGGGCATCGACGTGCAGATCCTCTACACCAGCATCTTCCTGGACCAGTGCACCGAGCGGCCGGAGGTGGATGTGGCCCTTTGCGGCGCCTACAATCGCTGGCTGGCGGATATCTGGAAGGAAGGCAGGGGGCGGCTGCGCTGGATGTGCGTACTGCCGTTTCTCAGCATGCCGGACGCCATGGATCAATTGCGCTTCGCCAAGGAGAACGGCGCCTGCGGCATCTTCATGCGGCCCATGGAGGGTCGCCGGCCCGTGGACGACCCGTACTTCTTCCCGATCTATGAGGAGGCGTCGAAGCTGGACCTGTGCATCGGGCTGCACCAGTCCAACGGCAACGCCGACCTTGTGGACATGATGGCCAGCCCCGACGGCAGCCGCGAGTTCTTCAATCAGTACCGCATCTTCAACGTCGGCGCCTTCTTCCGGTTGGTGAGTTCCGGGGTGCCCAGGACATTTCCCGATCTGCGCTTCGGCTTCATCGAAACCGCGGCATCGTGGATCCCGTGGGTGGTGTACGAATTGCGCCGCCGGCTGGATACGGTGGACAACAAACTGCCCGCAGACCTGTTGGAAGAGTACGGGCTGTACGTGACCTGCCAGATCGGCGACGACGTGCCGTACCTGCTGCGGCAGGCCGGCGAGGGCATGCTGATGATCGGCACGGACTATGGCCACGCCGATTCTTCCACTGAGTTGGAAGCGCTCACCGCGCTCAAGGAGACCGGCGGCATCAGCGATGCGATGCACACGAAGATCGTGGAGGACAACCCGCGGCGGTTCTATGGGTTGTAGCGGCCGGTGCCGCAGGGACGGCGTTGGGTGACCACCGGTCGCCTCGGCCAATCGCTGGTCGCCCCGAATGACCGCCGGTCGCCCCTACGAACCCCCGGTCGCCCTTGCCGCCGCCATGATCGGCTTGGTCAGACGGACGCTTGGCGCACAACGGACTGCAAGGAGAGCACGGAATGATCGGATATCCTGTTATCGACGCGGACGGCCACCTGACCGAACCCATGACCGCCTACCGGGAGCGGATCCCGGAGCCTTACAGCGCGGCCCGCGAGTTGTACCCGCACGACGGCTGGGATCGGAACCTGGGGCGCATGGGGCATCGGGTGGCGGACCCGGAGCGCGAACTTTCGGACATCGACGCCGAGGGCATCGACAGCGCGGTGCTTTTTCCCACCGCGGGGCTGGGCATCGGCAACGTGCGTGATCCTGACCGGGCGCGGGTATTGGCCCATGCCTACAATGGATGGCTGAGCGAGTTCTGCGGCGCCTCGCCCGAGCGCATCAAGGGCGTGGGCATCGTCGCGCTGCAAGAGGTGGAGAGCGCCGTGGAGGAACTGGAGCGGCTGGTGGAGATGGGCATGGTGGCGGTGCAGGTGCCCACCTACGTGGCATGGCGCAAGCTCTCGGACCGGGAGCTGGACCCGTTTTACGCCGCGGCGGAGCGGCTCAAGGTTCCCCTGGCCATACACAGCCAACCGCGGGACGCCGCTGGCACCGACCGCTTCGACAAGTTCCTGGCCATCCACGCGGTGACCCATCCGTTCGAGCAGATGATCGCCATGACTCAGCTCATCTTCGGCGGCGTGCTGGAGCGCTATCCCGGGCTCACGGTGGGATTCCTGGAGTCGGGCGCGGGCTGGGTGCCCTACTGGATGGACCGGCTGGACGAGGAGTGGGAGAAGCGCGGCGACGTGGAGGCACCGCTGTGCACGCGCGCGCCCAGCGACTACGTGAAGAGTGGCCGGTGCTACTTCGGCGTGGAGTGCGAGGAACTCACCATCCCCGACGCCATCCGCCACATCGGCGACCGCTGCCTGCTGTATTCATCCGACAACCCCCACTGGGACACGGACTGGCCCCACTCGGTGGAGAAGCTGCGCCGGCGCGACGACCTCACCGAGGAAAACAAGCAGCGCATCCTGTGCCGGAATGCCGCGGATTTCTATGGGGTGCCGGTGAGCGAGATCGCCGCTGTACCGGCCCAAGCGTAGGGGCCGGTACAGGGTGGCCGGCCGGGCGCCCAGGGTGGCGAGGAGTGGGATGGCCGGTGCAGGATGGTCCGCGTAGGGACACCCGGCGGTCACCCCTGTGGCGGGAGGTCCCGGCCCGGGCGACCGCCGGGCGCCCTTACAGGGTTCCCGAACTTTTCACCGGAGGCATGTGCGCTTCCGGTCCTTCGTTCTCGTCGATCCAACCGTCTCGGTCCGCCTCGTTCAGCACGTTCAGAATGGTGTCCACCAGCTTGCGGGCCGAGTCCACGCTCAACTCCACGGCCACGCGGGCGCCGGTGCCCTCGTCCTCATTGACGAAATCGATGTTCAGGGAGTGTTCCCGGAAGACGTGGTAGGGATGGTCATAGGCCACGTTGGCCTGGTTGACCTTGAACCAGTCCTCCGAGTGCTTGCCGCTACCCTCCATCGTCACCTTTCTGGCGATCATGGTGCACATGGTCGTCTCCTTTCGCGTTCTTCGGAAACCCGCGCGGCCCGGGCACGCCAAGGGCCGTTGCCCCAGGCGCGTTCCGGGCCGCCGCGATGGATGCCGCTCTTACCCGAGTTGCTTCCCGAAGAAATCCAGGAGCTTCTTCCAGCCGTCCACGGCCTGCTCCTGACGGTAGACCGGGCGGTCGTAGTAGAAGAAGCCGTGGCCGGCGCCGTCGTAGCGATGAAACTCGTAGTCCTTGCCGTGCTTCTTGAGTTCGGCCTCGTGCTGATCCACCTGCTCCGGCGACGGGCTCTTGTCGTCGTTGCCGAAGATGCCCAGGATCGGGCAGGAGAGGTCGGCGGTGTAGTCGATGGGGGCGACGGGCTGCTTCTCGGTCAGTGCGTCGCCGCTGGCCACCACACGGCCGCCCCAGCATTCCACCACCGCGTCGAAGCCCTGGGCGCGGCAGGCGGTGAGAAAGGCATGGCGTCCGCCCGAGCAGGTGCCCCAGATGCCCACCTTGCCGTTGTGGTAGGGCATGGAGCGCAGGTACTGCATGGCGCCGGTGAGGTCGCCCACCACCTGGTCGTCGCCCACGCCGCCGTCGGCGCGGACCTTGGCGGCCACGTCCTCGGGCGTGCCGGCGCCGGCCCGGTGATAGAGGTCGGGCGAGATGGTGGCGAAGCCGTGGTGCGCGAGCTTGCGCGTGGCTTCGCGGTACCATTCGTCCCAGCCGGGCATGTGGTGGATGGCCACCACGCCGGGGAACGGCCCGGCGCCCAGCGGGCGGGCGTAGTAGGCGTTGATGGTGTCGCCGTTGTGACCCTGAATGGTGATGGTCTCGGCCAGCATGCCCTCGTATTGATCGGTCGTGTACATGTACTTCCTCCTTCAGAAATTATCTTGGTCCTGCTTGGTTCCAACCGCCTTCGGGACGCCACGAGAACGTCGTGCATCGTCCTGTCCGGTGTCAGAACTAATAACAAGGCGCTGGGAAATTCAACCCCGCGCGTGGTCCAGGGCGCCCGGCGCGATCGCTTTCCTGGGTGCGGCAGGAGACGCTGACGCCGTGGCCCCCCATCCTTCCGCGGGCGAGATCGGCGACAAGTGGGTGAGTCCATCGGCTTGACGCAGGAAAGGGACCTTCAGTAGGATGAAGCGACAACCCGTCCATCGACGGCAGGACTGGCTTGAGACTCGTCCGCGCCGGTGGCGCGCCATCAAGACACGAAGAGCGAACAAGAAAAGGACACGAAGGAGGACCGCCATGTTTGTATGTCTATCCCCTGGAGGCCAGTTGCTCACCCACGGCGAAACCGCCAACAACAAGCTGCTCGTCGGCACGGTGGACGGCGTCTTCTCGTTCCGCCGGGACAACGGCTCGTGGCAGCAGGACAACGTGTACTTGCCCGGGAAGCACGTCAGCGCCGTCATCTTCGAGCCCGCCACCGGGACGCTGCTGGCGGGCACCTACGGGTGCGAAATCTACACCAGCACTGACGAGGGCCGCACTTGGGAGAAGCGGGACAGCGGCATCGGCGACAAGGAGATCTACTCGCTGGCCACGCAGGTGGTGGACGGCAAGCCCAGGGTCTACGCGGGTACGCAGCCGGCGCATCTCTACTACAGCGACGATCTCGGCAAGAGCTGGAACGAGTTGCCGGGCTTCCGGCAGGTTCCGGGGGTGGACAAGTGGACGTTCCCGGCCGAGCCGCATCAGGCCCACGCCAAGAGCATCACGTTCCATCCCACGGACCCCGACGTGATCCATGTGGCGGTGGAAGTGGGCGGCTTCCTGCGCACCACCGACGGCGGCCAGACATGGAGCATCATCGACAACATCAATCCGGACGCGCACCGGGTGTTCATTCCGTCCAACGATCCGGACAAGCTCTATGGCACGGCGCCCACCACCAACTGCGGCCCCGAGGTCATGGCGGGCTTCTGCGTGAGCGGCGACGGCGGCGCCACCTGGCAGAACATGACCCCGCGGGACTTCCGCATCGGCTACGTGGACCCGTTCTTCGTCCACCCGCAGGACCCGAACCTGCTGTTCGTGGCCGGCGCCAAGACCGGCCCGGGCACATGGCGCAAGCTTCACACCGCGGACGCCCGGGTGGCGCGCAGCCGTGACGGCGGCCACACCTGGGACATCCTGGGGGAAGGCCTTCCCGAGCACATCCGCGCCAATATCGAGGCCATGTGCATGGACGCGTGGAACGGCGGCTACGCCATATTCGCCGGCACCACCGACGGCGACATCTTCTACAGCGACGACGAGGGCGAGCACTGGACCACCCTCGCCAAGGGCATCGGCCCGGTGTCCAAGTCCCACCACCACATCAACCTCGCCCTGGAGGGTGAGGCCGCGCATCACTAGCGCGGGTTCCGCGTGAACCCGCGAGGAAATCGACGAGGTTTCCCGTAGCCGGCAACGGCGCCGGCTACGGGGATCTGTCGATGCCGCGGGTCGCAGCCATAGACACCACGCCGGCGGGGCTCCGCCCTTGTTCATTCTTTCATACGTTCAGGTTGCGTTCCTGAGCTTGGCGCTGTTGCTGCATCTGTTGGGCGGCGAGGGCTTGAGGAAGCTTCTGCGAGGTTTGCGCAGGCGCGGACCAACCGTGCGGACCCTGGCCATTGCCGCGGGCGACCGGCGGATGGCCGCTGATCTCTACATCGTGCCGGATGCCCGGCCACGCGCCGGCCTGCTTGTCAGCCACGGGGTGCTCGAAACGGGCAAGGACGACCCGCGTCTGGTGGCGTTGGCGAACGAACTGGCCGGCTGCGGATTCGCCGTGCTGGTACCCGAGCTCGACGGCCTCAAGTCGCTTCGGCTGGAAATGAAGGAGGCCGACGACATCGTGGCGGCCTTCCGTTTCCTGCTGTCGATGGAGGAGGTGGACGACACCCGCGCAGGCCTGTTCGGGATCAGCTTTGCCGCGGGTCCGATTCTGAAGGCCGCGGCCGACCCGTCCATCCGGGAACGGGTGAAGTTCGTGGTGTCTTTCGGCGGCTACTACGACACCGTTAACGTGGTCCGTTATCTGACTACCGGCCGGGACGAATACCAAGGCTACCGGCACCTCCAGGCGCCTGATATCTATGCGCGGTACGTGTTCGTGAAGAATCTCTTGATCCATTTGACGGCGGAGGAGGATCGCCGGGTGCTGTCCGGTCTGCTCGATGCCATGGAGCGGGAGGCCGACGCCGGCGGCGCCACCAACTGGGAAGGGGCGGCGCCGGTGATCTCGCCGGACCGGCTCACCGAAGACGGACGGGCCGTGTACGAGTTGATCCGCAACCAGGACCCGGATCGGGTCCGGAGCCTGATGGAGGCGACGGAGCCCGCCGTGCGAAGCTATCTGGAGAGCCTTTCCCTGCGCACGATCATGCCGCGGGTCGGCGCGCGGGTGCTCATCGGCCACGGCGACACCGACCCGCTGCTCCCTTCGACCGAGAGCCTGCGGCTGGCCGACGCGGCGCCCGACCCGAGCCGCGTCCACGTCGCCATCCTGAAGGTGGTGAGCCATGTGGACGCGCGGCTTCCGGTGCGCTCGATACGCGAGTTCGTGACGACGACCCTGCCGTCCTGTTGCCGGTTCTACGGGCTGATCTTTCGGATCCTGCGGCAGCAGCTCGATTAATGACCCGTTAGGGCGCGGACCAAATTGAGTTGCCCGTATAAATTTGGTCTCGTTTCTTACTTTTAGTGGACGAAACCCTTAAAATCACCTCCCATCCCGTTTTGATGCGAACATCACACCGGAGGAAACCACACCCATGAGCTTTGAACCCAAGACACCGGCGTTCTGGGACAAGGGAGCCTTGCGCACGGAACTCGATCGCGTGTTCGACATCTGCTACGGCTGCACGCTGTGCCACACGCTGTGTCCGTCGTTCGTGAGCCTGTTCCAGATGATGGACGAGAACTTCGGTGACGCCACCGCGCTCAAGGACGAGCAGATGAAGACGGTGGTGGACCAGTGCTACCAGTGCAAGCTGTGCGATCCCATTTGTCCGTACGTGCCGCCGCACGAGTGGGACATCGACTTTCCCCGGACCATGATGCGGGCGACACTGGTGGAGGCCAAGGACAAGGGTGTGAGCTGGGCCGACCGGCTCATGGGCGACACCGACCGGGCCGGTCGGCTGGCGAGCTGGATGGCGCCGCTGGTCAACTGGGCGAACCGGACCCCGTTCGTGCGCGGTCTGATGGAGAAGTACCTGGGGGTCCACCGCGACCGGCTGTTGCCGACCTACCACGGGCAGACCTTCGCAAAGTGGCTGCGCCGCCGCCCGGCGGCCGCCAAGGGGAACGGTACGGAGAAGGCGGCGCTCTTCTACACCTGCACCGTCAACTACAACGAGCCCGACATCGGCAAGGCTGCGGTGGGCGTGCTGGAGAAGAACGGCGTCGAGTGCGCGGTTCCCGAGCAGCAATGCTGCGGCATGCCGTTCATCGACGTGGGGCTCCTGGACGAGGCGGTGCAGAAGATCGAAGCCAACGTCAAGAGCCTGAGCGAGGCGGTGCGCCAGGGCTACAAGATCGTGGTGCCCACGGCGAGCTGCAGCTACATGCTCAAGCAGGATTACCCGCGCATGCTGCCCACCGACGACACGCGGCTGGTGGCGGAAAACACCCTGGATCTGTCGGAATACCTGGTGCAGTTGAACGAGAGCGGCAAGCTGGACGTGGACTTCACCCAGGCCGCGGGCAAGATCCGCTACCACCAGCCGTGCCACCTCAAGGCCCAGAACATCGGCTTCAAGGCCCAGGAGTTGATGCAGCTCATCCCCGACGCGGAAGTCTCCCGCATGCAGTGCTGCAGCGGCCACGACGGCACCTGGAGCGTCAAGAAGGAGAATTTCGAGGCGTCCATGAAGGTGGGCCGGCCGCTGTTCAAGTTCATGCGGTCGGATGACGCCTGTACGGTGACGGACTGTCCGCTGTCAGCGGTTCAGGTGGAGCAGGGCACCGGCCACAAGCCGGTGCACCCCATTGTCGTGATGGCGCGGGCCTACGGCATCGAGGTGGATTCGTAGGCCCGCGCCGTTTGCGGAATCGCGTCGTTTTCGTTTGAACGTCGTTCCCGGATTATCTCGGGTCGAGGATCCAGCCGCCTTCCTTTTCCAGGCCGATGACCAACTCGTCGTCGGTATCCGTGGGCATCACTTCCTCCAGGTGCCTTGCGTAGTCCTCGTCGGAGAGCAGTTCACCCGTGATGCTGTAGGGCTTGTCGGCATGGTTGCCGATGTAGCGGCGGAACTTGTCGCTGGGTATCGTCAGCTTGGGCTGATCGTCGGCGATGTTGTGGTTCAGCGCGTCCACCAGCGCCTGCACCTCCTTGAAGAAGGTCGTGCGCGACAGCTCATTCAGGCGATCCATGTCCGCCGGCTCGTCGTACAGGTGCTCGTCGTAGCGTCCCTTGAGGCCCCACACATAGGCCCAGTGGGCGGAGCTGGACTCGTCCTGGCCGAACAGGTCGTAGGCGGTGGAGATCCACTTGTTGAAGTACTTCTGGATGATGGGCATGGGGATCTTGCCAGCCTTGACGATGCGCATGAGGCCGATGTTGCCCTGGGCCAGGTGGTAGGCCTCTTCCTTCAGCATGGGCAGGGTGCTCCGGCCCAACGGGGCGAAGGCGCTCCGGCTCAGCATGTTCAACTGGTACTTGCCGTCCCGGTCGATGAAGCTCGTGTAGACGAAGAAGTCGAGCCAGTTGCGCACGGGCTGATTGAAGGAGTCCAGGAGGCGCGAACCCTCGGAGGCGCGCCGCTCCAGCAGCCGCTGGGACTGGCGTTTGCCGGACTCGCCGAACTGGGTCACCAGCACGTAGGCCATCTGCCAGCCGTGGCGCATCTCTTCCCGGTTGATGCGGATCAGGTTCTTCAGGTCCACTTCGGTGGGCGCGCGCTCGATGAGGTTGGTCTGCTGCTCCACCGAGGCGAACTCGGTGTCCCCCTGGAACTCGATGAGGTGGGCCAGCGCGTCCTGGATACGCTGGTCGGGGATGTCCGTCACCTTCTCCCACTTGGGCCGTCCGGCGTACTCGCCGAACTCGATCTCGTTGCTCTCCACGTCGTCGAGCTTGGTCTCGAAGGTATAGTCGCCGCCGATCAACTCCGTGGGATAGCCGATATCGTCATGCCACTGATGGAACGCATCCACCCAATCGTCAAAAGTGTCGATCCTCTCCTTCTTGATCAACATGGTTTCCTCCTTTTTGGTAATGAACGGTAGTCCGAATGAATCGCAAAAAATATACCGCCGGCCGCATGGGTCCTCGGTCCAGCGGTTCGATGGCTGTAGAGTCCACTAGTAATGCGGATCGCGCGCCATTGCAAGAGCCGAACGATCGTCCGCACGATTATTTTCGCAGCTCCCTTTGGAGCCAGCGGACGATGGTGGGAAGGGTCTGCGGCGTCTGGCCCATGTGGCCTCCGGGAAAGACCCGGGCGGTCTTGGGACCGCCGTGTTCCAAAAGCAGATACAGGTCCTGAATGGGCGTTTGCAGGTCGTTCTTCCCGTTGACGATCAGCATGGGACAGGAGGGCTTGTCCAGCAGCCCCTGGGTCTTGAGCGAAAGGGAGGGGAAGAACGCCGCCAGCTCATCGATGTTGCGGAGGCCGAAGGCGCTGGCGCGGCAGATCTCGTGGTCCATGAGGTAGCTCTCCGCGTTGGTGGACCCGCGCACCCAATCCGGCTGGAAGTTGTAGTGGACGCCGCCGCCCCATACCACCGCGGCGCGCAACCGCTCGGGTTCCACGAAGCTCATCTTGGCGGACCAGTAGCCGCCAAAGCTCCGGCCCAGTATGCCGATGCGCCGCGCATCCACGTCTTCGCGTTCACACAGATGGTCGATGACTGCGCTGAACAGGCTCTCGGCGGTGGTGGAGCCTTTGATCGGAGCCTCCCCCACGCCGGGCATGTCCATGGCGCACGCTCCCAGCCCCGCGTTCAGCAGCGCCTCGTCGTACTCGTGGCATTCCGGCTTGTAGGAGTCGATGCCGCCGAAGTTGATGACCACCGGGCAAGGGACTACGCCCTGGGGCTTTCGGAGGAAAGCCCGGATCATCCGATCCTCGCGGTAGGGAATTTCCAGGAGTTCCAGCGCCGGCGTGAAGTGGCGCGCCGCCCGCAGGTACAACGCCACGCTCTTGCGCGCGCATTCCTGCTTCCCCGGCGAGTGCGGCACGGGATAGCGCCCGATGGTGTAGTACACGTAGGCCATGAGGAAGGCCTCCCGCGCTTCCGCCCTCCGTCCCGCCGCTTCGTGCGTATCGCCGGCTTCCTCGTAGGGCGCCGCCGCCCGCGACCACTCCGCCGCCCAGAGTTCCGGGTCCTTGGTCGTGAGCCGGTCGAGAACCGGCTCCACGTCCTCGATCCGGGCGCCGCGGAAGACCGTGCGCTTCCCGGTGCGCTCGCGCACCATGGCCTTGATCTCGTCGAGGTTCTTGATTCTGCCCATTCTGTCAACTCCAGCGCCGTTCGGCCGTCAATATGTGGCGCTCCGACTACCCGCATCCAGACGGGATCTGGCCGGATTCGTAGAAGACCATCGAGAAGGATCTGGGGGGTTCTATCCGGAGGTGCGGCGCAAGGTGACGTGCGAGAACGCCGGAAAGCTGTACGGGCTGATCACCTGAAGACTCTCTTCATGGCGCGCCAGGCCGCCGCACTCAGCACCGGCATCATCCCACGGTGGCGCCGCTGCTGATGCTCTCGAGCCCTACGGTGCCGTCGGTGATCACGTCCACCACCGTGGGCCTTCCCTTCTTCACGGCCTCCCTTACCGCGTCCTGAATTTCGGCGGGGTTCTCCACCCGCAGACCCTCGGCACCGAAGCCCCGGGCCACCGCGGCGAAGTCGGTGTCGTTGAAGGTGGCGGGCGAATCGCCGCCCAGGTCACCGGTGGCGATCATTCCCAGGCCCGAGTTGTTCATGACCACGAAGACCACCGGCAGGTCGTACTGCACCGCGGTGGCGATGACGTGCACGGACATGGAGAACCCGCCGTCGCCGCTCACGCTCACCACCGGCCTGTCCGGGTGCACGAGCTTGGCCCCCACCGCGGCGGGAGCGCCCCAGCCCATGCCCGCGAGCCCGCCGGGCACGAACAGGGTCCCCGGCGCACGGGTCTGATAGTAGTGGGCCATCCACACCCGGTTGCTGCCGGCGTCGAGGGTGACGATGGTCTCCGGGTCCAGTGCTTCGTTGAGATCCTTGACCAGCCGCTGGGGCATGATGGGCACGGCGCCGGCGTGAAGGGCGGCATTCTCGAAGTAGTTTTCCGCGCGCTTGCGTTGCTCCAGCCGCGCCGCCCCTTGCCAGCCGTTCCGCTGAAGGCCCTCCCCGCCCGTCTGCAACAGTTGCTTCAACACGGCCTTGGCATCGCCGATGAGCGCCACCGCCACGGGATAGGACCAGCCGGCGTTCCTGGGTTCGATGTCGATCTGGATCAGCGTCTGCCGGTCGCAGTCGATGAGTAGCTCGCTGTTGGTGTCGTTGGGGGCCAGCCGGGAGCCCACCACCAGGATCGTGTCCGCGTCCTGGATGACGCCGTTGGCCACCGGCTGGCCGTACCGGCCCATCATGCCGAGGGCCAGCGGGTGGTTCTCCGGGAATGCGCTCTTGCCGTTGTACGTCGTGGCCACCGGGCTTCCCAGCAGCTCGGCCATGGCCGCCAGCTCATCGTAGGCCTTCGCCGCGTGGACCCCGTTGCCGGCGATGATGACGGGCCGCTCAGCCGCCTCCAGCAGCTCGATGGCCGATATCAACTCCGCCACCGCCGGCATGGTCGGTTCCCCCTGGAGCCAGTGCTCGGTGGAGTGGACCCGCGGCGGCTTGTCCGGATCCAACTCGCCCGCGATGGCGGCCTGGCGCATGATCACCGCGGTGGGCCCATGACGCCCGGTGGTAGCGTGCTTGATGGCCATCTGAAGGCCCAGCACCGCTTCCTTGGGAGTGGCGGCGAGGACGGAGAACTTGGTAATGCCGGAAAACAGGTTCTTCAGGTCGAACCCGCCATAGTGCCCCCAGCCGCTGGCGTTACGGGGGTTCAGCGAGAAATCGCCGCCCTCGGTGGTATCCGCGAGCACCACCATGGGCGAGCCCGCCAGGTGGGCCTCCAGGGTTCCGAAGATAGCGTTGGTGCCGATGAACGCCCCCTGGCCGAGCACCACGCCCGGCCTGCCCGTCAGCCGGCCGTAGATATCGGCCATGACCGAGGCCGCCTGCTCGTGCCGGACCAGGATCGGACGCACCCGATCCGCGTAGTGGGACAGCGAATCGAATATGCGCATGGCGCTGCCGCCGGGTATGCCGAAGACGAAATCCACCCGCGCCTCGGCGAGGACCTCGCAAATCTTCCTGTGCGCCTTGACCATGAAGTTCTGTTGCATCCCCTCGTGCGGACTCGTGGATCGCCCCCCTCAACAGACCACGGTGATCTTTTCAATGGGGGACTGCGTGGTGACCTGCGGTCCTTCCTCGGTCACCACCAACATTTCCTCCAGCCGCACGCCCCACTGGAGCGGCTTGCCGTGCTGGGTCTCCAGGGCGAAGCTCATGCCCGGTTCGATCACCACCGGGTGGTCCAGGGAGTAGATGCGCGATACCACCAGGGTGTCGTACTGCGCCAGCCCGAGTCCATGCCCCCACAGGTTGGCGGCCGCCTGGTCCTCTTCCTCGTATCCCCAAGTGCCCTTGGTGGAGGGCCACACCTCGGCGATGTCCCTGGCGGCCTCGGTGCTCAAGTATATCGCCTGATTCAGGATAAACGTCAATTCCACTGAACCGGCGTTGCCGCGCAGCATTTCCGGCCGCTCCACGGCCCGCCGCGCGCTCTCCAGCAGCGTCGCCATCTCGGCGATCTGGCGCTGAATGCGCGCATCGGACGCAAGGCTTGCCCGCATGCCCCGGGCGCGGGCGGCGGACGCCCCTACACGGACAGGAGTCTACGAGTTTGTCCCAGGCTCCGCCCATTTCATCGCAACGAAGGCCCCCGCTCCGAAGACCGCGAATGCGGAAATCTGGGCATACATCGTGCCATCGAAGGTTTGGCCCACGAACGCTCCAAACGGCACTGCGACGAAGATGGGGAGGGAAGCGACCACCGCCGCTCCCACTCCGGCGACGTGGCCCAGCGGCTCCATGGCAAGCGCATTGAGATTGCCGAGGAGGAGCCCAAAGCTCCCGAAGACGACGAGCAGGTAGGCCATGAACAGCCACAACGGGGGGAGTCCACTGAAGGCGAAGGCCGCCGCCCACCCAGCGACGGAGACCAGCGTGATGGACGCCGCTGCCGCCCGCGTGATCCGGCTCATCCCATACCTCACCACAAGGCGGGCGTTCATGAGCGAGGCGCCTCCGATGACCAGTGACAGCATGGCGAAATAGACCGGGAACAGGGCGCCGACCTGGTACGCGTCCTGGAATATCTGCTGGGCGGAACTCAGGTAGGCGATGAACGGCGCGAACGCGCTGGCGGTGGCGAGGGTGTATCCGCGTGCGGTCCGGATTCTCAGGACTTCAAGGACGGCTCCCCCGACGGTCCGCGGAGAGAGGGAGCGCCGGCGGTCCGCGGGCAGGGTTTCCGGCTGCCGGAGCGCGAACCAGGCGAAACCGATGGCGGCGACGACGAAGAAGGTGACGAATATCGCGCGCCAGCCTGCCAGCCACAGGATGCCCTGTCCAAGGGCCGGAGCGATGGTGGGAACGAGGATGAACACGGCGATGGCGAACGACATGAGTCGAGCCATTTGCGGTCCCTCGTATTGATCGCGCACCAGCGCAATGATCACGATGCGCGGCCCCGCCAAACCGAAGCCCTGCACGACGCGACTCGCGATCATCACCTCGAAGACGGGCGCAAAGACGCTCATGAGACAACCCGCCATGAACAGGCCAAGGCCGGCATGGATGGCGGGTTTGCGTCCAAAACGATCAGAGAGCGGGCCGAAAACAATCTGACCGGCGGCGAGGCCGAGGAGCAGCGCCGTGATGACGTACTGGACATCGTTCCGGCGCTGCACCCCGAAATCATGCCCGATGGCGGGCATCGCCGGCAGCATCGTGTCGGTAGCCAGCGCGACGAGGGATATCAGAAGGGCGATGAGCGGAACGAATTCACCGGGACGAAGGGCGGATCTTGCGTCACCCGATTCTGAGTTCAACCCGACTCCTTCCCAAGGAACCATGTCGTCAAAACGCGCTGGCGTAGGGGCGCACGCATTCCCGAGTGTTGGTCAGCCCTTTTTCGGTAGCAGCCCATGCTCACCTCGATGACGCGGCCGTGCCCCAGCAAAAGTTTCTGTGGGTTTCCCTCCCCGGCCTCGATATAGTGGGTCTTGTAGCCGTCGACGGTGACGAAACGGCTCTGGAACTTGTCCGGACTGTTGAACAGGGTTTCCATGGGGATGCCTTCTCGGGGAATTTGCCTCTCCCTGCATATTACCAACAGGCGGGCGGAGGCAACCCGCCGTGGGATCAGGGCAGCGCGATTTCACGCTGACCGGACATGTGTGTCGAGGGCCGGGTGGGGCACGTTCCGATCCTCGCGAGGCCCCGCGCCGCCGGAAGTACCCCGTCCGAACCACCGACTTCCGTGCGAAGCGGCAGCGTGGGATCGTCCGGGGATCATGGGGAGTCGGCGGGGCCAGGGTCGCAGGGCGGCCGCCTCGGTTGCGCAAGCGGCCCTGCCTTGGTTTAGTCAATAATGGCCTTGGGATTTTCAGCAGTGCAGCGACACGCCCGCCGCCTGTGCCTGGCGGTCCTCGTGGGGTTCGTGCTCCTGTCCACCGCGGACGCGGGAGAAGGCCGACTGCAACTTTCCTACCGGGCGTACTTCGCAGGTTTCCATGCGGCCAACCTCCAAGTCGGCATCGAGTTCGACGCCGCCTCCTATGACCCGGATGCCGCCGCGTTCGATCTCGATGCGTCGGCGTATGCTGTGCGTGTCCGCTTGAAGACCACCGGCCTGGTCAAGACGCTCACCCGCTTGAAGACCACGGCCTATTCGCACGGTGCGCTCGTTTCCGGAGACATCGTGCCGGTCCGGGCCGGCTATAGCAGCAAGCGACGGCGCAGGAATCGGTTGGTGGAGCTTGGCTTCGACGGAGGAACACCGAGCGTTGTACGAATGAAGCCGCGGCGGAAGGGCGAGAACGCGCTCGCGGTGCCCCCGGCTGAGCTCAAGGGCGCTCTGGACCCTGCGGCCGCGTTGCTCGCGATCCTCTTGCGTCTCGACGCCAGCCATGGGTGCAAGGCGCGGATCCCGGTCTTTACCGGCCGCCGTCTGTACGCACTGGTGGGGGATTTGCAAGGAACCGGAGTTGGGCGGCTTGCGGCGACGCAACACGCGCCTTTTGCTGGTTCCACGCTGACGTGCCGCTTCCGGCTCGAGAAGCAATCGGGATTCGACAGGAAAACCAAGGGTCGCCCGGATCGCCGCCACGCCGATGTACAGTTCCACGTGGCTCGGGTATTCGATGAAGTGCCCCCGGTTCCGGTGCGTTTCGGGAGCGATACAAGGTACGGTCCATTTTCCGCGTATCTCCACCGGGCAAAACTGGACGCGGGTGCCCTCACCAGGGAACTGCGCCCACGGCCCGGAAGGAAAGAGAGGGACCGGGAGTCGGGTTAGTACGTCCCGCGACTTCACGTTGCCAAGTTCCTGGGACGCGTCCCGACGCGCAGTCTCGCAAGAATGTCAAGGAAAGAAGGCCAGCTTCACCAGGAGAGCCACAATGGTTGGCAGGCCGCTGAAAACGGCCAGTTTCAGCACGGCCACGTCGCGCTTCAACTCGGCGATGTCCCCCTTCAATTCGGCCCTCAACTCGGCGATGTCCCCCTTCAATTCAGCCCTTAACTCGGCGATGCCCCCCTTCAATTCAGCCCTCAACTCGGCGATGTCTTGTTGAGTAGAAGCCTTCAACTGGGCGAAGGCTTGCTTCAACTCGGCGATGTCCTGTTGAGTGGCAGCCTTCAACTCGGCAAGGTCCCGTTTAGTGGCGAGATTTTCGACCATGGGAATCGCACCGGCCGCGGCTCTGGCTTTCGCTTCCGTGGCTCCAGCTTCCTTCAGGGCATCGTAAATTTCCGTGACAATCATGTTCATCGGGTGGTCTCCGAACGTGCCGTGCTTCCCGTCCGGAGTCGCCCTCTACCGGTCATTGCACCAGGAAGCCTCGGGAATGTCAAATAATTGGGCGACCGATCAGAATAAGTGCGTGCAAGCCCTCTACAATTATCTTTCGGTGGGTCGGGCGCGAGCCTTAGCCCGGTTCGGCTGCGTAGTGGTAATTTTGCTGCTGGCGGTCTGTGGGGGCGCCTCGGCTGCGGACCGGAACTTCTCCCAGTACCCGGGGTTCGCCGAGCACTTTGCCGCGAATCCGCCCGCGCCCGCCGCGGGTCCGGCGGATCAAGCGCTGGCCCGCCGTCACGCGCCGCGCTTCCACCTGCCTGCCGGCCACGAGGGGCCCATCGACTTCTACCGAAATTACATTGCCCACGGCTACCTGGTGACCGGCGACGGCCTCCGCATTGAGGGCCCCACGCCCGCGGATATGAACCGCTACCGCGACGATGTCCGCGCCGAGTTTACGCACGTGCCCGGCGGTGCCCGCCCGCGTCCCGTGGTCTACGCATCGGTGGAGCGCACGGGCTTGTGGGCGCCAGGGGAAGACGAAAAGGGCATCGAGGAGTTCACCGTGGTCACCTACCACCTGGTGTTCCGGGTGAGCGGCCTGCCCGCGGCACTGCCTCTGGCGTTCGCCCTCCCGTTGCGGCTGGTAGCCGACCTGGACGACTGGCACCAGCTTGACCACTACACCGCCGCGTTTGTGGTGCTGGACGCGGCCGAGCGTCCCGTGGCTCTCACGCTGCAGCAGCACAACTACCTGCGCACCTACCTGGTGGGAGAGTCGGTGGAGTTGGGCAGCGACGGACGTTACCACATCGACATTGCCATCCGCTCCAACGAGTTGTACCCGCACGCGCCCGGGCGCACCGTGCGGCGCGCCGTTCGATTCCTGGACTTCAAAGCCAGGGCATTCATGATGGGGTTCGGCGAGCGGCCGGTGATGTCCGCCGACGACATCACCGACCCGGATCGCACCGTCGACTACGAGCTGGAGTTCCTGCCGGGCGCCGATGCCTTCTACGCCTTCCACGGCTTCCTGGGCGAACGCCGCCGCTTGCCCGGCCGTGATGGCCCGCCCGGCGCGCGCTACAATACCCGCCCGCAACTCAAGCCGCTGCCCGCACAGGTTCTCGACGGCTACTGGCGCGACGGCAACGAGGGTGACTGGGCTCGATACCAGCGCAGCCGTGAGAAAGAGGCCGGTCGCGCCGGCTTCGCCCGCGCCCAGGCAGCGGTGTTCCACCACAACCTGGCTTGCCTGCGGCGTCTACGGCGGGACTGTGAACTGCGCTAGCCGGACCGGACAGAGACTTCGATCTCATCAAGAAACATCTGGGGCTTGAAACCATTTGACCCGAACCCGCTTGGTGTGGAAAACGTGGACTCGTCTTCGATGGACCGAGAATGTTATCGCCATACAAGCCGAAGGAATGAACCGCATGAACGAATTCGTGGACACCCGCCAAGGCCTGCTGGATCGCCATGTCTTCTTCTCCCGGGACATCTACGAGCAGGAGCTGGAGAGGATCTTCGCGCGCTGCTGGCTGTTCCTGGGCCATGAGACCCAGATCCCCAACCCCAACGATTTCCTCGCTACCTACATGGGCGAGGATCCGGTGCTGCTGTGCCGGGGCGGAGACGGGATCGTCCGCGCATTTCTCAACATGTGCCGTCACCGGGGCAACCGGGTGTGCCGCGCTGATCGGGGCAACGCCACTTCCTTCATGTGCACCTATCACGGCTGGTGTTACGGCAACGACGGCAAGCTCATCGGCGTGCCGGGGATGAAGGAGATTTACAGCAACGAGCTGGACACGTCCCGATGGGGCCTCGTGGAGGTCGCCCAACTCGATGTCTACAAGGGACTCGTCTTTGCCACCTTCGACCCCGAAGCGCCGCCACTGCTGGAGTATCTCGGCGGCCAGGACCAGGAGCTCGACTTCATGTTCGACCGCCGCGCCAGCGGCACCGAGGTGATCGGCGGCGTGCACAAGTGGGTCATGAACGCCAACTGGAAGTACGCCGCGGACAACTTCTTCGGCGACGACGGCCACCACACCGTTACCCACGCCTCGGTGCGCCAGGTGCCGGTGGATCAACGCTACTACCCGCAGAGCAACGACGACGCGCGCCCCGACACGGACCGCGCCCTCTCGCGGGTCGCCGAGGGCATCATCCGCGACTACCACGAGAATCACTTCGACGAACTGGTGCGGCGCGTCGGCCCCGAGATGGCGGAACGGCCCGGGCTGGTCACCACGGTCTTTCCCAACCTCTCGCCCAACTTCAGCCGCCACCTGATCCGGGTGTGGCACCCCAAGGGGCCGGACAAGACCGAAATCTGGTCTTACTGCGTGGTGGACAAGGACGCCCCCGACGAGGTGAAGACCGCCATGCGCCTGCATCTCACCCAGACCTTCGGCCCCTCCGGGAACCTGGAACAGGACGACATGAACAACTGGATCCAGTGCACCGACACCGCCCGCGGCGTGGTGGCCCGGCGCTATCCGCAGAACATCCAGGCCCACCTCGGACACGAGGATCGCTGTCCGCCCATCGGCGGTGGCCGGCGCCTGCGCGCGTTCTACAGTCGCTGGGAAATGATGATGCAGGCTGGCGGCTGGGCGGACGTCGATCTGGAGACCCGCTACTGGTAACGATCGCGCCAGCAACCCCGGAAAGCGCACCCTGACAAGCGGAGGCAACGTGACCGATCACGATCTTTGGCATGAGATCCACGAGTTCCTCGTGCGCGAGGCGCGCCTGCTGGACGATCGCGCGTTCGAGCCATGGCTGGAACTCTTCACCGACGATGTCGTCTACTGGATGCCGGAACGGATCAACCCATGGGAGAGCGACGATCCCGCGGACACCGTCTCCAAGCCCGGCGAACTGGCGCTCTTCGAGGAATCCAAGGAGACCTTGCGCACCCGCGTGGCCCGTCTCGCCACCGGCATGGCTTGGTCGGAAGTGCCGCCGTCGCGCACCCGTCACCTCGTCACCAACGTGCAGGTGGAACCCGGCGCCTCCGAATCCGAGCTCCGCGTTCGTTCGTATTTCATGGTGTACCGAACCCAGCTCGAACACAGTCAGGACGTGTTCGTGGGCGAGCGCGACGACATGCTGCGCAAGGTCGGCGGAGCGTGGAAGATAGCCCGTCGCACCATCGTGCTCGACCAGGCCGTGCTTCAGTCGCCGAACCTGAGCATCTTCTTTTAGGGAGCGTGGGATGAACCCGATGAACGATCTCGTGGACACCCGACAAGGGCTGCTGGACCGCCGCATCTTCGTCTCCAGGGACATCTACCAGCAGGAGCTGGAACGCATCTTCGCGCGCTGCTGGCTGTTCCTGGGCCACGAGAGCCAGATCCCCAACCCCAACGACTTCCTCGCCACCTACATGGGCGAGGACCCCGTGCTGCTCTGCCGCGGCGCGGACGGCACCGTCCGGGCGTTCCTCAACATGTGCCGCCACCGCGGCAACCGCGTGTGCCGCGCCGACCAGGGCAACGCCACGTCCTTCATGTGCACCTACCACGGCTGGTGCTACGGCAACGACGGCAAGCTCATCGGCGTACCTGGCATGAAGGAGATCTACAGCAACGAGCTGGACATGACGCGGTGGGGGCTCGTGGAAGTCGCTCAACTCGACGTCTCCAGGGGCCTCATCTTCGCCACCTTCGATCCCAAGGCGCCGCCCTTGCTGGACTACCTCGGCGGCCAAGAGCAGGAGCTGGGCGTCATGTTCGACCGGCGCGCCGGGGGCACCGAGATCATCGGCGGCGTGCACAAGTGGGTGATGAACGCCAACTGGAAGTACGCCGCCGACAACTTCTTCGGCGACGACGGCCACCACACCGTCACCCACGTGTCCGTGCGCGAGGTGCCCGTGGACGACCTGTCCTACCCCCGCACCAACGAGGAGCCCCGCCCCTATTCCGACGACATCGGCTTCACGCGGGTCGCCGGCGGCATCATCCGCGACTACCTCCTCGAGCACTTCGACGAAGCCGTGCAGCGCATCGGCCCCGATCTCGCCCGCCAGGCCGGCCTCGTCACAACCGTCTTCCCCAACGTCTCCCCCAACTTCATCCGCCACATGATCCGCGTGTGGCACCCCCGCGGCCCCGAGAAGACCGAGATCTGGTCCTACTGCGTGGTCGACAAGGAAGCCCCCGCCGAGATCAAGACCGCCATGCGCCGCCACCTCACCCAGACCTTCGGCCCCAGCGGCAACCTCGAGCAGGACGACATGAACAACTGGGAGCAGTGCACCGGCACCGCCCGCGGCGTCATCGCCGGCCGCTACCCCCAGAACATCCAGGCCCACCTCGGCCACGAGGAAAAGTCCGGCGCCTTCGGCGGCGGCAAGCGCCTGCGCCGATTCTACGCCCGCTGGGCGATGATGATGGAAGCGGAGAGTTGGGGAGAGGTGGATGTGGGCATCCAGTATTATTGAACACGTTCGGGTGTTTCCGTTAGTGTCTCGGTCAAGATGCACGAAACCTGCGCGCCCCCAACCCGGCGAGCGGGAATTCATCAAGGTACGGGGTTGGCTGGAACAAGTCGACTCGAATGTTGAACAACGATTCTTGTTCAAGTTGCTACAGAGGCTCCGCTTTGTGGATGAAGGGGAGGCGCGCGAACGACTAGGGCATGCCCACCGGTGGATGAGGGGACAGTTGCCGGTGGTCGTTCAGACACGACGCGGACAACAACGTGACGATGTCTTGGTGTCTTATGTGGATGGATTGGGGAAGAGTGGGGCCGCTCTAGCGGCGCTGTACGGGGTGACGAATGGAATCGTTGGAGACAACATTGTGGCGCCGTCTGAACTTCGTGAGCGGCTTGAGGGGGCGAAGCGCGGGGCGAAGATGGGGCTGGTGATCGTGGATGATATGATTGGGACGGGGGGGACGCTGGTAGAGAAGATGGGTAAACTGTCGGAACTGGTTCGGCGGGAGGTGGGAAGGCTTCTAGAGAAATGGGACCTCTGGGTCGGTGAACGTATTGACGCGGAGCACTTCGCGTTCGGCGAGGGCGTTGGGATTTGGGAAACGGAGGAGGAACAGATGGTTGCGAAGACGCTGGTGGGTGACTTGGGGGCCAGGGTTCAGAAGCGCGATCCGCTTGGCTTTGGCGGTCAAGGGCTGTTGTTGACATTCTGGCGCAACTGTCCGAATAACTCCCTGCCGATACTGTACGGGGCGGGGATGGGCGATCGAAGGTGGCGACCGCTGTTTCCGCGTGCGACGACCTGATCTGGCTGCGCAACCCTGAACAGTTGTGCGGTGAGTTGGGGAGGGGTGGACCTGGCCACGAAGTACTACTAAGGGAGCCGCTTGGCGACCTCCAATACCCGCTTGTAAACGTCGCGTTTGGCCAGCGAGAAAGTCCGGGCGACGAGCTTCGCCACGTCGTTGACCGTGCCTCCCGCTTCCAGCAGCCTGCCGATCTCCGCCCGCAACACCTCCTCGCTCACCGGCGGCCGCTCACTCCGTCCCGCGACCACCACGACGAACTCCCCCTTCACATCCACATCATCGAACCTCTCCGCCAGCTCCGACAGCGTCCCCCGCAACAGCTCCTCGTGCACCTTGGTGAGTTCCCGGCCCACCATCGCCGCCCGATCGCCCAAGACATCGTGCATGTCGCGCAACGCCTCCCGTATCCGGTGCGGCGCCTCATAGAGCACCAAGGTACGGTCGTCGTCCCCAAGCTCCCGTAACAGCTCCCGCCTTCGCCCCTGACGAGCCGGCAGGAACCCCTGGAACACGAACCGGTCCGTCGCCAATCCGCACACGCTCAACGCCGCCGTGGCCGCCGACACCCCCGGCACCGGCGTCACCCCCGCCCCCATTTCCGCCGCCGCCCGTATCAAGTGATAGCCCGGATCCGAAATGGTAGGCGTACCCGCGTCCGACACCAAGGCAATGTTCTCTCCCGCCTCCAACCGCCGCGTCAGCGCCCCCGCCTTGGCCCTTTCATTCCTCTCGTGGTAGCTGGTGACCGGCGTCCCGATCTCATAACGGCTCAGCAGCTTGCGCGTATGCCGCGTATCCTCCGCCGCGATCAAGTCAACCTCCCGCAACACCCGCAACGCCCGCAGGGTAATATCCTCAAGATTCCCGATCGGCGTCGCGACAACGTAAAGCATCTACCTACTCGCCTGTAGGGGACCGCGGACACGCAACCCCCTCCAACAGCTCCCTCAACCCGTCCTCATCCAGCACCCGAACCCCCAACTCCTCCGCCTTGGCAGCCTTGGACCCCGGATCAGCACCCACCACCACGTAATCCGTCTTGCCGCTGACGCTTCCCGACACGCGCCCGCCCAGCGCTGCGATGGACTTCTGCGCCTCGCTCCGCGACAGGGTCGCCAGGCTCCCCGTGAGCACGAAGCTCAGCCCCTTGAGCGCCCCCTCCACCGGCGCCTCTGCCTTGAGTCGGAACCCCGCGGCCAGGAGCTTCTCGATGACCTTCCGGTTCCCCGGCTCCGCGAAAAAGCCCGCGATACTCTTGGCCACCTCCGGCCCCACGTCACGCACTTCCGTCAACGCCTCTTCGCCCGCTCCCATGATCCCGTCGAGGCTCCCGAAGTGCTCGGCCAGCACCTTGGCCGTGGCCTCCCCCACGTGGCGGATTCCCAGCGCCGTGACGAAACGGGCAAGGGTGGTGTCCTTGCTGCGTCCCAGCTCGCGCAACAGGTTCTGCGCCGACTTGACGCCCATGCGCTCCAGCGACGCCAGCGTTTCCTCGTCCAGGCCATAGAGGTCGGCGCTGTCCGCCACCAGTTCCTTATCCACCAACTGTTCGATGAGCTTCTCCCCGAGCCCCTCGATGTCCAGCGCGTGGCGCGACCCGAAGAACTTGAGACTCTCCTTGAGCTTGGCCGGACACGACAACCCCACGCAGCGGTAGGCCGCCTCACCTTCCTCGCGATAGACTTGGGAATCGCACCTCGGGCATTGCGTGGGCATCTCGAAGGGTCGCTCGCCGCCGTCCCTCTTCTCCTCCACCACGCGAACCACGTATGGAATCACGTCGCCCGCCCGCTCGATGATGATGGTGTCGCCGATACGAATGTCCTTGCGCTGGATCTCGTCCATGTTGTGCAGCGAAGCGTTCCGCACCGTGACCCCGGCCAACTGCACCGGCTCCAGATGCGCCACCGGCGTGAGCGTGCCGGTGCGCCCCACCTGGGGATGGATGTCAAGGATGCGCGTGGTCGACTGGCGCGGCTTGAACTTGTATGCCATGGCCCAGCGCGGCGAGCGGGCGATCTGTCCCAGGCGCCGCTGCAATTCCAGGCTGTTGACCTTCACCACCACGCCGTCGATCTCGTAGGGCAGCTCGTCGCGCCGCCCTTCCATCTCCGCCTGATAGGCGACGATTTCGTCCACGCCGCGGCAAACCCGTGTCAGCGGCACGGGTTTGAGGCCCCAGTCCCGCAGCCTCGCCAGAAAGTCCGCCTGGCTCGCGAACGACGCCGGGTCCACCGCGCCCATGCCGTGGCAGAACAGGTCCAGGGGCCGGCTGGCGGTAATCCTGGAGTCCAGTTGCTTGAGGGCGCCGGCGGCGGCGTTGCGCGGATTGGCGAACACGTACTCGCCGGCCTCCTCCCGTTGCTGGTTGAGGCGGCGGAAGCCTTCGGTGGGGTAGAATACCTCGCCGCGCACCGCCAGCAGCCGCGGCACGGGCGCGCCGTCCCGCCTCAGCGAAAGCGCCGCCGATCGGATGGTGCGCACGTTCTGGGTGATGTCCTCGCCGTCGGTGCCGTCGCCCCGGGTGGAGCCTACGGTGAGCGCGCCGTCCTCGTACACCAGCTCGACGCCCACGCCGTCGATCTTGGGTTCCACGACGTATTCCATGGGGTCGGTGGTCTTGAGAAACCGCTGAATGCGCTGCTCGAAATCCGCCAGCTCGTCCGGGTTGGTAACATTGTCCAGCGACAGCATGGGAAGGGTGTGCCGCACCGTGGCGAAGCGCTCCACCGGCGGCCCGCCTACCTTGGCGGTGGGAGAGTTGGGCAGGACCAGCTCCGGATGCTCCTGCTCCAGCCGGCTCAGCCGCCGGAACAACTCGTCGTATTCGGAATCGGTGATGATCGGGGCATCGAGGACGTAATAGCGGTAGCCATGCTCCTCGACCCGCGCGGTCAACTCCCGCATCTCCGCCTGCAATGTCTCCAATGTTTCGCTTGCCATACCGCTCCTTCGACACAGACCAGGGACGCGATCCATGCCGGCGCGTGTCAACAGTCTCGGACGCAAGGCGCGATATCCCTGCCGCGCGTTGACCGGTCACGCCGCCTGTGATTAGCTGAAAGGCGTCCTTCAACTTCGCATCGCTACCCTCGGGACGAACGGTGTCAAGTTTACCATTCCGCCATTCCGCCGATACGCCTCACGTTCGTCCCGTGCCTTTCGACAGGCTCGGGACGTGCTTCGCGGAGTCAAGCCGAATGACGCCGAACCCGATCCGACAGCCTCCTTGCGCCAGGTTCCAGGGGGACCGCCTCGGCCGGTGGGCAGGTCGCAAATGGCACTGTGACACGGCTGGCGTTTCTCGTCACGGACTCGCTCCCACGCGCACCGGCGAGTATCCATTCTCAAGAAATACCATGTGGCAACTCGGCTGGGGAATCCTGTTCCTCCTGTGGGTCACGGCCTGCGTTCCCGTGGAGGACGCCGCGCGAAGACCGGCCGGACCCTTCGCCAACGACGACAAGGTCGCCGTGCCGGCGGAAGCACGCGCCATGTACCGCTACATGCGCGCGCGCATGAACGTGATCGAGGGCGACTTCCGGGCGGCGCACGAGGACTACGAGGCCGTGCGGGAACACGACCCCGACAGCGCCTTCGTGCGCGCGCGTCTGGCCCGGTCGCATCTCGTCCTCGGCGAACTCGATGACGCCCTGCGCGAGGCGGAAGACGCGGTGCGGCTGAATGATGAAGATCCTCAAACCCGCCGCCTGCTGGCCGGGCTTTACGGCGCCACCGGCCGGGCGGAAGAAGCGATCCGGGAATACCGGCAACTGCTGGAGCTGGAGCCCGAGGATTCGGAGTCGCTCCTCTACCTGGGCGCTACCTATCTGGCGGAGGGCGACTACGAGCAGGCCCGGGCGCGCGTGGAGCGCTACCGGGAGCGCAATCCCTCCTCGCCCCTGGGGTACTACTATCTCGGCCGTATACTGGCGCGCTCCCGTGAGTTGTCGCGCGCGGAGGAGAGCTACGCCGCAGCCCTCAAGCTGCATCCTTCCTCGGCCCCGTTGCTGGCGGAACTGGCGCTGGTGCAGGAATTTCGCGGTGGCCGCGACGAGGCTCTCGAGACGTACGAGAAGCTCCTGAAGGCCGATTCAAGGAACGAGTGGGCGGGCCGACGCATCGAAACCCTGCGCGCGGGAGGCGGGGACCTCGCGGATGCATGGGCCGAGTTCGACCGTCTCGGGGATCAGGAGGCCTCGCCCGGCGCGGCGCGGATGAAGGTGGGGCTCGTCTACTACGAGTTGGGCAGCCTGGAGGCCGCGGTCACCCAGTTCAGGCTCGCCTTGGCCGCACGGCCGGATGACCAACGTATCCGGTTCTTCCTGGGCCTGACGCTGGCCCGGCTGGAAGATCGGGAAGGCGCCGCGGCGCAGTTCCGAAGCATTCCCCGGGAGAGCGAGTACTTCGTGGATGCGCGGGTCCAGCTCGCGTCGGTCCACCAGGAGCAGGAGCGGTACACGGAGGCGGCGGCCGCCATCCAGGAGGCCTTGGACGAAGACGACGGACAGCGCAAGGAGCTGTTCCGTTTTCTGGCGGAGATCTACCGCGAAGCCAAGGACTATCCCAAGGCCATCGAAGCCATGCGCCGGGTCGTGGAACTGGACCCGGAGAGTGACCGCGTCCACTTCGCATTGGGGGCGCTGTTCGACGAGAGCAAGGACAAGGACAAGACCATCGAATACATGCAGAAGGCCATCGAGTTGAACCCGGACAACGCGGCCGCGTTGAACTACCTGGGCTACACTTACGCCGATCTGGGGGTGGAACTCGACCGCGCGGAGGAACTGATTGTCCGGGCGTTGGAGCTCAAACCCGACGACGGATACTACATCGACAGCCTGGGGTGGGTGTACTTTCAGAAGGGGGACTACCCGAGGGCCGTCGAGCAACTCGAACGAGCGGTGAGTCTGGTGGTGGACGACCCGGTGATCATCGAGCACCTGGGCGACGCCTATGTCAAGGTCGGGGAGACGGAGAAGGCGCTGCGAAGCTACCGCGACGCGCTGGAAGCCTCGACGGAGGACGAACAGTTGGAGCGCATCCGTGAGAAGATCCAAGGGCTTGAAGGCGGTGTCTGATGGACTTGCGGCGTAGAGTGGGCATAGCGCTGTTGGCGTTGTGGTGCACGGCGGCGTCGATGGCGGGATGCGCCAAGCGGCCCGTCTTTGCTCCCGCGCCCGAGAGCGTGACGGAGCCCGAGCGGGAGCCGAAACCCGCGCCGCGGCTTGACGCCCTTCTCGCCGAACGAAATCGCGCGTTCGAATCGCTGCGCAGCCTTGCCAAGGTCCATTATCGCACGGGCGACCGCAAGGGCTCGTTTGATGCCGCGGTGCTCCTGCGCCGGCCCAACCGGTTCAGGCTGGAGGTGTTCTCCTTTGTCGGTGCGGCGCTGATCCTCACCGTGGACGAAGGTGAATTCACCGGCTTGCTGCCCTCGCAGGGGCGTTACTATCGGGAGCGAACCTCACCGCGGAACCTGTTTCGCGCCACCCAGTTGCTGCTGGATCTCGACGAGATCGTTGCGCTGTTGATGGGGCTGCCGCCAATGCAGCCGAGCCCGCCGTGGCTCCCCGACGGCAGGTCGCTGCGGCGTGTCCGGGCCGACGGCAGCACGGAAACCGTTGTCTTCGACGAGCCCGCCACGACCCCGGTGCGCTGGCACCGCACGAGCCCCTCGGGTTCGGTATGGTACGCTGCCACTTTCGAGGACTTCACCGATACCGCGTTTGGCCCATTTCCGCTGCAGATTACGCTGGAAACCCCTCCGCTCAAGCGCTTCTACCAGATCCGCTACGACAACCCCGAGTTGAACGTGACCTTGCCGGACCCCCACTTCGTTCAGGAATTGCCCGAGGGCGTCGTGAGAAGTCCGTTGCCCGCGCCCGGCGGCTGAACGCTGGCCGGTCTGCCCCTGGATTCGCTCCCTGATCGGTTTCGAGATCAAGTTTTCGCGGGAAGGACGACTCCGCGCGTGGGCGCCGTTGCGTAGCCCAGCGCGGACTGTTCGCCCTGTCACCTACCGGCGTCCATCCCCCGCGAGGTGTGCGTCCCCGCTCGCCTGGAGGTCGAAGGCGGCGGCCACGAGTTCCTTCGTGTACTCGTGGCGAGGGGTCTCGAAGATGGCGTTGGCCGGACCCTGTTCCACCACGACGCCGTGGTGCATCACCAGGACGTGGTGGCTCATGGCGCGCACTACCTTGAGGTCGTGGCTGATGAACAGGTACGCGCAACGGTGCTGCTCCTGGAGACGCCGGAGCAATCCGACGATCTGAGCCTGCACGGACACGTCGAGGGCCGAGGTGGGTTCGTCCAGAACCACCAGCCGCGGCTTCAGCACCATGGCCCGGGCGATGGCGATGCGCTGGCGCTGCCCGCCCGAGAACTCGTGGGGATAACGGTGGCGCGCCTCGGGTTCCAGTTCCACCTCGCGCAGGACCTCGACGATGAGAGCGTCCCGTTCTTCGGCGCCGCGCCCGAGCCCGTGAACCACCAGGCCTTCCTCGATGATCTGCGCCACGGACAGGCGCGGGTTCAGCGACCCGTAGGGGTCCTGGAAGACAACCTGCATGTCGCGGCGCCACGGCCGCAGCGCCCGTGAGCGCAGCCCCTGGATCTCGCGGCCGTCGAAACGCACCGAGCCGGTGCTGCCGGTGAGCCGCAGGAGCCCCAGCCCCAGCGTGGTCTTGCCCGAGCCGCTCTCGCCCACCACGCCCACGGTCTCGCCCGGGTGAAGCTCCACGGAGATGCCATCCACGGCGCGCACATGGTCCACGGTGCGCCGGAGAATCCCCGCCTTGATGGGGTACCAGACCTTGAGGTCGTCGCACGCCAGCAACGGCTCGCCGCGGTCGAAAGGCGCCGGGACGCCCTTGGGCGTCGACGCCAGGAGATGGCGCGTGTAGGGGTGCCGGGGGCGCTCCATCACCTCGGCGGTGGCGCCCGCTTCCACGATCTTCCCGCGCTGCATGATGCACAGGCGGTCCGCCAGCCGGCGCACGATGCCCATGTCGTGGGTGATGAACAGGATCGCCATGCCCAGCTGCCCTTGCAGGCTCACGAGCAGTTCCAGCAACTGCGCCTGGATGGTCACGTCCAAGGCGGTGGTGGGCTCGTCCGCGATGAGCAGGTCGGGCTCGTTGGCCAGGGCCATGGCGATCATCACGCGCTGCCGCTGCCCACCGGACAACTCGTGGGGGTAGGCCCCCAGGCGGCGCTCGGGCTCGGCGATGCCCACCAGCCGCAGCAACTCCAGGGTGCGCGCCGCGGCGGCGCCGCCGTCGAGCCCCTTGTGCAGCTTCAGGGTCTCGTCGATCTGGCGCGCGATGGTGTGCAGCGGGTTGAGGGAGGTCATGGGCTCCTGGAAGATCATGGCGATGCGGTCGCCGCGTATGGCCTGGAGGTCCCGGGGCGAGGCGCGCAGCAATTCGGTTTCCTGGAAGCGGATGCTGCCGCGCGGGTGGCTGGCGGCGGGGTAGGGAAGAAGCTGGAGGACGGACAGCGCCGTGGCCGACTTGCCCGAGCCGCTCTCGCCCACCAGCGCCACGGTCTCGCCCTTGCGGATGGTGAGGGAGACCCCGTCCACCGCTTCCACGGCGCCGCGGCCTGCGCCGAAGCGCACCGCGAGGTCGTCGATGGCGAGCAACGGCGGGCCGGCCCCGCGCGCGGCGGCGCCCGTCTCCGGTGCTCCGGCCCCGGGCAAGCCAGCGGCGCCGCCCCCGGACCTCGGCTTCGCCGTTTCGCGGGAGCCTGTCCCGCCGCCCGCGGACTCCTCCGCCGGAATGCCGGACACGCCAACCGCCTCGCCCGCGGCCTCCGGCGCGAATGTCTTGCGCGGGTCGAAGGCGTCGCGCACCGCCTCGCCGATGAACACCAGCAGGCTCAGCATGATGGCGATGACGAAGAAGGCGGCGAACCCCAGCCACGGCGCCTGCAGGTTGTCCTTGCCCTGCTTCAACAGTTCGCCCAGGGATGCGGATCCCGGCGGCAGCCCGAAGCCCAGGAAGTCCAGGGCCGTGAGCGTCACCACCGCGCCGCTGGTGATGAAGGGCAGGAAGGTCAGCGCCGCCACCATGGCATTGGGCAGCACGTGGCGCGCGATGATCCGCGGGTTGCCCACGCCCAGGGCGCGGGCTGCGCGCACGTAGTCGAGGTTGCGCGCGCGCAGGAACTCCGCGCGCACCACGCCCACCAGCGCCATCCAACTGAACAGCAGCATGAAGCTCAGCAGCCACCAGAAGCTCGGGGTCACCACGCTGGCCAGGATGATGAGCAGATAAAGGGTCGGCAGCCCGGACCACATTTCGATGAAACGCTGGAAGAGCAGGTCGAGCCACCCACCGAAGTAACCCTGCACCGCGCCCGCGGCAATGCCCACGACGGAGCTCACCAGCGTCAGCACCAGGCCGAACAGCACCGAAATGCGAAAGCCGTAGATGAGCCGGGCGGTGACGTCCCGCGCCTGGTCGTCGGTGCCGAGCCAGTTGCGCGCGGTGGGCGGCGAGGGGGCGGGCGTCGGCAGGCCGTACACGATGGTGTCGTAGCTGTAGGGGATGAGGGGCCAGAGGATCCAGCCGCGCTCCCGGATGAGCGCCTGCACCTCAGGGTCGTTGTACTCCGTGCTGGTTTCCAGAAAGCCGCCGAACTCCGTCTCGGGGTAGTCCACCAGCACCGGGGTGTAGAACTGCCCCTCGTAGCGCACCAGCAGCGGCCGGTCGTTGGCGATGAACTCGGCGAACAGGCTCACCAGCAGTAGCGCGGAGAACACCAGGAGCGACCCATAGCCGCGCCGGTTGGCGCGAAAATTCCGCAGGCGTCTTCGGTTGAGCGGTGTCACGTCTCCCGGCTCTCGAAGTCGATGCGCGGGTCCACCACCACGTAGGTGAGGTCCTCCGCCAGCTTCATCACCAGACCCAACAGGGTGAAGAAGTAGAGGGTGCCGAACATGACCGGATAGTCGCGGTTGATGGCCGCCTCGAATCCCAGAAGGCCGACGCCGTCCAGCGAGAAGATCACCTCGGTGAGAAGCGCGCCGGTGAAGAGAACGCCGACGAAAGCCCCGGGAAAGCCGGCGATGACGATGAGCATGGCATTGCGGAACACGTGCCGGTAGAGCACGCGCCGCTCGCTCAGCCCCTTGGCCCGGGCCGTCATCACGTACTGCTGGTTGATCTGATCCAGGAACGAGTTCTTGGTGAGCATGGTGAGGCCGGCGAAGCCGCCGATGACCATGGACAGGACCGGCAGGGTGATGTGCCAGAGGTAGTCGAGGATGCGCTGCCAGAAACCCAGCTCGCTCCAGTTGTCCGACACCAGGCCGCGCAGCGGGAACCAGTCGAAGTAGCGCCCGCCCGCGAACAGCACGATGAGCAGGATGGCGAACAGGAATCCCGGCACCGCGTTGCCCACGATCACCGCGCCGGAGGTCCACACGTCGAAGCGCGAGCCGTCGCGCACGGCCTTGGCCACGCCCAGCGGAATGGACACGAGGTACACCAGCAGCGTGGTCCAGAGCCCCAGGGAGATGGACACCGGAAGCTTGTCCATCACCAGTTGCACCACCGAGCGGTCGCGGAAGAAGCTGTCGCCGAAGTCGAAGCGCAGGAAGTTCCACATCATCAGAAAGAAGCGCACGTGGGCCGGCTTGTCGAAGCCGAACTGGCGCTCGATGTCCTTGATGAACTCGGGATCGATGCCCTGGGCGCCGCGGTACCGCCCGGCCGTGCCGCCGCTGTCCCGCGACTGCTGCGCCGACGGCCCCACCTCACGTTGGTCGCCGCCGCCGCTGAACCGTTCCGTGGCCGACACGTCCGTCTGCTGGAGCTTTGCCAGGATCTGCTCCACCGGCCCCCCGGGCGCCGAGTGGATGATCACGAAGTTCAACACCATGATCCCGATCAGCGTCGGAACGATCAGCAGCAGCCGGCGGATGATGTAGGCGAACATGCGGTTTTCGGTGGGTGAGTGCTACTTCGGCGCTTCGGTACCAGCCGGCGGGGGTCAGCCCCCCGAGCGCGTGGCTTCCAGCTCCGCGGCCTTGCGGGGGTCGATCCACCAGGCGTCGAACTGAACGCCCTGCGTGGGGGTGACCTCGGGGCGGCCGAAGCGGTCCCAGTACACCAGGCGGTCGTAGGGGATATGCCACTGGGGTATGACCCAGTGGCCCCATTGGAGCACCCGGTCCAGAGCGCGCACATGCGCCACGAGGCCCTTGCGGTCGGTGGCGTTGACGACGCCCTCCACCAGCGCGTCCACCGCCGGGTCCTTGATGCCGATCAGGTTGCGGCTGCCGGGGCGGTCGGCGAACGCCGATCCCCAGAAGTCCCGTTGCTCGTTGCCGGGCGAGAGCGACTGCCCCCAGGTGCTCACCACCACGTCGAAGTCGAAGTCGTCAAGGCGCCTCCGGTACTGCGCGCTGTCCACCGTGCGCACCGTGGCAACGATGCCGAGCCTTTCCAGGTTCTTCGCGAACGGCAACACGATGCGTTCGAACAACGGGCTCACCAGCAGGACTTCGAACTCCAGGGTCCGACCGGTGGACTCGTGGACGAGCCTGCGCGTGCCCTTGTCGACGCTCCAGCCGGCCTCGCGCAAGAGCCTTGCGGCCTGACCGAGATTGGCGCGGATGCGCCCGGAGCCGTCGGTGGCCGGCGGCGCGTAGGCCTGGGTGAACACCTCGTCCGGGATGCGCCCGCGGTACGGTTCGAGGACCGCCAACTCCTCGGGACCCGGCAGCCCCGTGGCCGCCAGCTCCGAGTTGTCGTAGTAGCTGCGGGAGCGTGTGTACTGCCCGTAGAAGAGGGCTTCGTTGGACCACTCGAAGTCGAAAGCGTAGGCCAGCGCCTGGCGCACCTTGCGATCCTGGAAGAGCGGCCGGCGGGTGTTGAACACGAACGCCTGCATGCCGGTGGAGCGGTCGTGGGGGATCTCCTCCTTCTTCACCAGCCCCTGCTTCAACGCCGGAAAGTCATAGGCCGTGGCCCAGTTCTTGGAGCTGTTCTCGCTGCGGAAGTCGTACTCCCCAGCCTTGAACGCCTCCACCGACACGGTGCCGTCGCGGTAGTAGTCGTAGCGGATGCGGTCGAAGTTGTCCCGGCCCACGTTGACCGGCAGTTTCCCGCCCCAGTGGTCTTCGACCCGCTGGTACTCCACGTGGCGGCCGGGCTCGAACCTGCCCACCATGTAGGGGCCACTGCCCAGGGGCGGCTCCAGAGTCGTCTTGGTGAAGTCCCGCTCGGCCCAGTCGTGCTTCGGCAGCACCACCAGTTGCCCAAGGATGAGCGGCAGTTCGCGGTTGGTGCCGCTCTTGAACGTAAAGCGCACCGTGCGCGCGTCGCGCTTCTCCACCTGCTTCACGTCGCCGTAGTACCCGCGGTAGAAGGGTACCGCCTTGGTGACCAGGGTCTCGAAGGTCCAGACGACATCGTCCGCGGTCACGGGCTTGCCGTCGTGCCAGCGCGCCTCCGGCCGCAATCGGAATTCCACCCAGGAGCGGTCCCGGGGCACGGTGATGCTTTCCGCCAGCAGCCCGTACTCGCTGAAGGGCTCGTCCGCGGACGATGTCATCAGGGTCTCGTAGATGCGCCCGATGCCCGCGGCCGGGCTGCCCTTGACGATGAAGGGGTTGAAGCTGTCGTAGGTGCCGATGGCCTGGAGACGCACCGCTCCCCCCTTGGGCGCGCCTGGATTTACGTAGTCGAAGTGCTTGAAGTCCGGCGGATACTTCAGGTCGCCGTGCATGGCGATGCCGTGGCTTGGGCGCGCCTCATCGACAGCTCGCGTCACACCCGGCGCGGCAGCCAGCGCAAGCGCGCACAAGACCGCTCCCAACAACCGACTCGATGGCATGGCACCTCCTTGGTTCGGGGAATCTGATGGGTAGCTCTCCCTGTGAACGAAAGTATGATGGGCGCGGGGACCCTTTTCAAGAACAGGATGTGGTGTCCCCAGAGTTTTCCAATGAGACAACGACGTCCTCTTTCAACGTTCCGAAGTACTCTCAGAGCAGCTCGACGTTGGCGCGGGGGACGGTGACGAGGGTGCCGTCGGGCAGCCGGGCCTCCAGCACCCGGGTACGGGCGCCGGTCTTGATGAGTTGGGGCTCGGCGGGCAGGGCGAGGATCTCCGCGTCGACGCCGAAGTGGGGCTCCCGGATGATGCGCACGAAGGCGCCGACGCGCAGCCCGGACCCCGGGTCCCGCGGCGCGCCGGCGCCGGCAGCCACATCCTGCTCGCCGCCCGCGCCACCAACTCCCTCGGTTCGGGCCACGATGATCTCCGGGCGCACCGCGCCGGCGCGCACCTGGGTGGTGCCGTTGATGGAGGCGGCGCGGCCTTCGAGGCGCCGCAACAGGGCGTGGGTGCGTTCGGCCACGGCGAGCCAGCCAAAGCCCTCGGTGACGATGACGGTCATGGACACGTCCTCGTGTCCGGTGACGGCCATGCCGAGATCGTAGCCAAGGTAGCCGGTCAGCGCGTAGTCGTCGATGGAGCCCACCACCAGGCCGGCGGCACCGTTTTCGGCGGCGCGTTGCAGGGCGTCGAGGGTCGGTCGCGTACCTCCCACCAGGATCTGGCCGGACACATCGTCCGGGATCCTCCCGGGACCCAGGATCGTCTTGGGGCCGCCGTCGAGCATGCGGATGGCGCCGGAGCGCTCGCCGCCGACCCCGAAGATGCCCTGGACGAACGCGGCGCGGCATTCGATGGTGACGGACTTGCCCGGGTCCACGGCCGCCACCGTGCCGGGGACGTAGGCGTTCAACTCGATGGCATGGGGCGCCAACCGCACTCCCACGTGCCCGGTGCGGGGCGCGATGAACTCCACGGCGCCGCTCGCGGGCGCATGGAAGCGCGAGCGGAACAGCCCGAAGAGGCCCACATGCTCGCACAGGATGTCCCCCTCACTGGCGGCATCACCCTCGCGCACCGTGAGGCCCTTGAGGGCTTCGGCGGGTTCGATGCCGAGAGCTTCGGGGATCCGCAGGATGGACAGGTCGCCGGGCAGCTCGGCGCGGGCCACCACGGTGTCGGCGGCAACGGCGTCTTCCGGAGCGCACAGGATGCGGCCCGGCACGGGGAGTTCGCGGGTCTTCCGCACGATGGTTTCAGCCAGGACCTGCAGCCTGGGTGTGAGCGCCTGGGTCATGGCTCGTCGCCTGCGCGGTGAATGAGCCCCAGTTCCGCCATGACGGCCCGGCGCTCCGCCGTCTGTGCCTCCGCGAACGGAGTGGTTCGGAGCGGACGGTTGCGACCGTCGAGGATGACGCCGCACAGGCCCGCGGTGAACTCCCGTTCCAGCGGCACGCCCGGGCCGGCGCCCACGTCCACGGCGCCCCGGGCCGGGCGGACGACGATCCGGGTGGCGGCGCCGGGTGGCAGTTCGATGCGGCCCACCGCGCCCGCGGTGAGGGGGACGGCCGGCCCGCCGTCGACGGACACCTCCGCGAGGACCGAGCCCGCCGGCCGCTTGGGCGGGAACACGGGCGCGAGCGCATGGGCCACGTTCACGAGGCAGTCGTGCAGGAAGATCTCGCGCGCGGCTTGGGGGTGGATCGAGGCGAACACGCCCAGGTGGGGCATCATGAAGATGGAGTCCACGGCGATCTGCGTGAAGCCCTGCAGTTCGAACCCCTCCAGGATCATGAGGGCCGCGCCCATGCGATCCGGCGCGTGACTCAGAACGCCGCCCGAGCCGATCACCAGGTCCAGGCGCATCATGTCCACCAGGTCCGCGCGGCTCGCGGTCTGCGAGAAGATGTCGGCAATGCCGCGCTGCTGCTGCACGCCGCTGAGCCCGACGGCCAGGGAGCGGTGGTGCGCCAGCGCCAGGCGCAAGGCCTCGCGGCACACCGCCTGTTCCAGCCACAGGTCCTCCAGGGTCTGGGGAATCGAAGTGGGGCGGATCATCTTGTTGCGCAACCGGTCGCGGACTTCGGAGGGCTGGATGTCGCACGGGAGCCAGCGGTGGATGCCTTCGACACCCGCCTCGATGAGCACGTTGGCCACGGAATAGCTCATGCCCAGGTTCGCGCTCACAGTGCGGTTGAACACCGGCTCGCCTTGCCGGTTCTCGAAGACGCTGAACACGTCGGTGGTGGCGCCGCCGATGTCCGCGCACAACACCGCCTGCCCGGTGCTCGCCGCGTGCTCCCGCACCATGTCCCCCACGGCCGCGGGCGTGGGCATCACCGGCGCCGGCGTCCACCGGAGCAGCTTGTCGTAGCCCGGCGAGTGGCTCATGACGTGGGTGAGGAAGAATTCGTGGATGGCTTCCCGCGCCGGGCCGAGGTTCTCCGCCTCCAGCACCGGGCGCACGTTGTCCACCACCGCCACTTGTGCGCTCTTCTCGAGGATGCGCCGGACGTCGTCCACGGCTTCGTGGTTGCCCGCGTAGATCACGGGCAGCCGCAATGTGTCGCCGAACCGCGGCCGCGGCGAGGCCGCCACCAGGGTCTCCGCCATCTCCACCACGTGTTCCTGGGAACCGCCGTCCACGCCGCCGGTGAGCAGCACGATGTCGGGCCGCAACTGCCGCAGCCGCTGGATGCGCTCGTGGTCCTCGCGCCCGTCGTCCGCGGAGATGGCGTCCATGACGATGGCGCCGGCGCTCAAGGCCGCCCGCTCCGCGGACTCGGCGCTCATCTGGCGCGCCACCCCGGCCACAGTCATCTGTAACCCGCCGCCAGCCGAGCTGGTGGACAGGTAGAGGTCGATGCCGTGGGCGCCGTCTGTGCCGGATTCGAGGAACGGCGTCGCGCCGCCGTGCGCGCCGCCGGGGACCAGAATCTTCCGGCCGCTGATTTCCTCCACCTCGGCGAAGGCGTTGAGCGCGCCGGCGGTCACGTCCGCCACCGGCTGTTCCACGGTGGTGGGGGCCTCGCCGCGGTGCGTCTGGCGCCAGCCTGTCCCGGTCTTCTCGAACAGCAGCGCCTTGGTGGTGGTGGAGCCGCAGTCCGTGACCAGCACGGTGCGCAGGGCGGCGGGGTCCGTTTTCATGCCATCAGCCCCGCCAGCGCGCCGTACCAGTCGATGAGCAGGAACTGTACCCGCTCCACCAGCAGCGCGGTGCGCGCCATGACCGTGGAACCGAAGAACGCGCCGAAGCACACCATGAGCAGCCAGCGGCCGGACAGGGAGATGCCGCCGGCGGCGCGGTTCTCGTGCCGGAACGAAAAAAAGAAGTAGTACATGACCGCCAGCAGTGTGAAGACGAAAAAGGCGTTCTCCAGACTGGCGCCCAGGGCCAGCGCGCCGTCCTCGAACACCGCCAGCGGGCGGAAGCTGCTCACTACCTGGGGCATGATCTGGTTGAAGAAGCCCTTGAAGGCCAGCCCGCCGCTCATTCCCAGGGAGAAACCGATCACCAGCTTGGCGAGCCACGCGTACCGCCGCGAATAGATGAAGTAGTAGAACAGCCCGAACACCATGGGCAGCAGGTAGAGCAGGAGCCGCGGGTCGTACTCGTGGGAGAGGCTGCCGTCCGGGTAGGTGACGATGTCGCGCCCCAGCATCGGCGCCAGCACCTTCGGCCACAGGAAGTTCTTGATGCCCAGCACCAGACCGAAACCCGCGGCGATGCCGATGAACAGGTGCTCGAAGACCCGGAAAAAGGCGTTCTCCTTGATCAGGAAGCTGAAGATCGCCAGTGTCCCGATGCCGCCCACGAGGATGGTGGCGACATGCCATGTGTCCGGGCTCGTCATGGTCGGGACCGCGTCCGCCGTCGCCCGAACAGTCCCGCCAGATTTCCCAGCACGATGAAGGCGATGACCACGAGCTGGGCCACCCCGAGGCCCGTGTTGAGCATCAGCGATTCGTCCACCGGGCGCTCGGGATAGCGCCGGCGCAACAGCTCGGAGTACCAGGCGGCCCCCGCCAGCCCGCCCAGCAGGCCCTGGATCTGTCCCGAGTCCAGGTAGATGAACGCCTCCGGGATGGTGATGGAAGTGCAGCCGTGGCCGAAGGCCGGCGTGTAGTCCTTGCTGGTAAAATACTGCACGTAGGTGTCGAAGGCGCCGACCAGGCCGGTGAACTCGGCGAGAAAGGCGATCTGGCGCAAGGTGCGCAGTTCGCGGAACCCGGGCAGATCGGAAATTCGGTTGCCGCGGGCGTCCTTGCCGAAAAGTTGGGCCAGGTTTTCGGACTTGGGAATCGCCTGGATCAGGATCCCGGCCCCGGGCCGGTATCCCAGATTGATCCAGTCGCGGCCGTATTCCCAGGTCTCGCCGGGGTTTTCCCGTTCGAGTTGGCGCCCCACCTCCTCGGGGATGGACTTGAGGAACGGCTCCGCGAGGTAATAGAGCGAAAACAGGATCACCGGGATGCGCCGGCGCATGAGATGCTCCACCACCGCGCGCGCCTGGGGCTGGTTCTCGCCCTTGGTGCTGGGCCCGAAGTCCATGGCCACGAAGGCGTAGCGGCCCGGTGTCGCCTCGAGGCCGTCCACCACCTCGAAGAACCGCTCCGCGTCGCTCATGCGCGCCGGCGGCACCGTGTATTGCGTCAAGATGGGCGCGCTCAGCGCCAGGAAGACCAGCAGGTAGATCCAGCGGCGGTCGATCCGGGCAAGGTTCACGTCAGCGTCCCTCCCGGTCGAAGGAGTCCGATTCGATGGAGAACCACATGCGGAACGCCATCACCAGCCCGGCCACGCCGGCGCCGAAGGTGATGGCGCGGAACGCCGCCGAGTTGGGTATTTCCAGGAGCCAGAGCCGCAAGTCCGGCAGCCCGGACCAGATCCATACGCCGAAGGGGATCTGCCCGAGCATGACCACCACCGCCGCGGCCATCATCAAGGATGACTCGGCGGAGCGCACCCGGAAGGCGCGGTAGGCCGCGGCCGCGATGTAGAAACCCAGCAGCGAGAACATGGCCGAGCCCAGCGCCACGAACAAGCCTTCAAAGAGCAGCCGGTAGACGTGCCTGGACGTGGAGTACTCGTACTCGAGGTTGCGCAGGGCGCGCCAATTATCGGCGAGGCCGCGCAGGGCGCGGGTCACCGCCGCGTTGGCGGCGAGGTCCGGCGCCGCGCCGTCGGCCACGGTGAGCTTCCCGAGCGCGCCGCGCGCCGCGGCAACCCCCTTGCCCACCACCGCCAGGTGGCCCCGCGCGAGCCCGTGGTCGATGCTCCCTTGCCCGAATCGTCGGAGGTCGAAGGCGCCGGTCTCGTCTTCGATACGCGCCAGCAGCCGGTTCGCCGCGTCCCGCAGCGCGCGGTTGCGCGCGCCCGCGGGCAGCGCGCCTTCGGCCGCGTTTTCGTGGTCCGACCCGATGCGCGCCGCAAAGTCCGCCAGCCGGGAAATGCCCGCCACCTCTTCCGCCACCCGGTCGGTGCCGCGCCAGTCCTGAAGCGTCACGACGATCATGACGGCCAGCCCCGAAAGCAGCGCCAGGCTGTAGGGCCATTCCCGGCGCCGGAAGACGATCCGCGAACCGTGCTGCATGAGCAGATTGACAAGCCCCAGCCCCGCGGCCATGGCCCCCACGGTAATGAAACCGTTGGTGATCTGGTCATGGTAGGCGTCGACCTTCACTCCGAACACGGTGCCCGGCAGCACGAACTCCAGGAAGAAATAGATGCCGCCCAGCAGGGTGACGAGCTTGATGAGGCGCGCCCGGACGTTCACGACCCGAACCCCCAGCCAAGATGCATGAGGGTGTCCAGGTTGGTGAGACCCAGTTCGGGCCACACCGAGTTCACCGTGGCGATGCCCACTCCGGCCAGGATCATGAGGAAGAGGAAGAGCTTGGCGCGGTCCTGCCCGTAGAGGCTGCCGAGCTGGATGGGTTCACGGGTGAGGTAGGCCGACGCGGCGAACAGCTCCTCGCCGATGAGCGTGTAATCGCACGCCGCGATGAAGAACGCCACCTGCTCGGGGCTCACCGAGGCGCCCACCTGCATGGCCCCCACCTGCTGCCCCGCCTCCGCCAGGATCAGCGATTCGGCCGCGAAGTTGCCGAAGAGAAAGGCGCCCGCCACGCGCTCCCGCTGCACCATTCCGATGTAGCCCGCGGCGAAGGCGAACTGCTCCTCGGAGAGAAACCGGATGTTGCGCGGATCGAACAGGGCCGAGCGGCCCTCGGCGCGGTAGGCTTCGCGCAGCACGTCCTCGGCGATGGCCATGACCTCCGGTGTGTTCTGCGGCACCAGCAGGCGCGTCCGGTACTGCGCCGCCTTGCGCGCCACGTAATAGAGCACCCCCAGGCAGGCGTACAGGACCGGGCTTACATTGGTGAGGCCGGTGGAGAAGGACAGCGGGCGCCCCATCTCCGCCGCCCGCCCGGCGGCCTCGTCGATGGCGTCCACACCGGCCAGCCGGCGCACGTAAAGGTCGCTCCGCCGCCGCGCCACGCGAATGTAGTAGAGCACCGGCGCGATCATCAGCGCCATCACCACCAGCACCCCTGGGGTGGCGTTCTCGAAACCGCTCATCAGTCCTTTCCGCCTTCCCCGGCGAGTTCTTCGATGCGCCGGATGAGCCGCTCCACGTTGTCCCGCGACTGGAGAAACGCCGGCAACTCCCGCGCCTTCGCGCCGAACAGCGGCAGCATCATCGGCAGGCTCATCACCGCCGCCGTATGGAACAGCGACGTCAGCGGCTTGTGGGTTTCGAGAAACAGGATCGCCGGCACCGTCATGCGCCGGCCATGCACCGCTTGGGCAAGGCGCTCGATGAGCGCTTCGGCGGTTTCGGATGGGTTGTCGTAAGGTGCTTCCATGGCCCGTCAGAGCGTAGGACCCAAGTCTGGCGTCTAACAGGATTGCCGGTGCCGATCAAGGAAACGGGTTGGCGGTGCGGACCGAGAAGGCCTTCGACAAGATGTGCCTGATGCCGGTTGAGGAAATGGCGCCAATGGCTGGAACGGAGCCGGACGAACCCCCATGGAGGGACGGTTGCGGGGGCCGGTCCTACCGGGAAACGAAGATTTGAAATCGCCGCACCTGTGTTCGCATGAAGGCCATGAGCGTTCCCCCGTGGTTGCGCTCCGATCATGGGTCGCCGGCTACATGCCCATGATGGCGGCGAGCCCGTCGCTGGGCGCAAGATCCCGGGGACCTCACCAGTGTGCGTTGAGTTCGATCCCGAGCGCGTGTGCCGTCGCCGTGCCGCGGTCCTCGCGCTGGGTCGCCTCCACCCCGAAGGAAAGGCCGGGGGCACTGGCGCCGGCCGCCGGCGTGAGCCGCCAGCCGAGGGTGTATTCGCGCGCTCCGGTGGAGAGGCCGACTCCGGCGTGCGGACTGCCGGTGAAGCGCCCGCCGAAGGCGGCGAAGCCCCAGGCCGCTTCCGCCGTCCAGCGGCTCGCGGTCTCGCTCCCGGTGCGGTCCTCCAGGGGGTCGGCCGCGAACAGTGCGTCGAGCCCGCCCGCGGCCTGTCCGCCCCATTCCTGACGAATGCGGAACGCCGCGCCGCGCTCGCTTGCCGGAGCGGGGTCGAAGACGAACGAGGCCGCGAAGCCCCGGTCCTTCAGGTCGTTGTCGGCGTGCGCGAGCAGGGTGCGGCCCGACAGGTCGAGTGACAGGCCGAGGGTGGGAACGCTCCAGGCGAGGCCGCCGCCAAGCTCGACTCCAAAGCCGGTCTCGGCGTCGCCGCCGTCGTGGCGCATGCCCGCTTCGAGCTTCGGCGTCCAATGGCCACCGCCTTCGAGGGGATGGCTCCAGCTTCCCCTCAGTCCCAGACGGAACCGTGTCACGTCTGAGTCCGACGCCGCCAGACCGCTCGTCTTCTCCGAGTTCGTCCGCGCCCAGAGCGCATCCGAGACCAGAGCGAGGGAAAACCCTCCGCCTTCGTCCAGCGGGGTGAGGAGGTCGCTTCGGGTGCCCGCCGAGGCCATCGTCCACGAGATGTCCGACTCGAGCACCTCGCCGGTTTGGGGATTGAGCGTCACGTCGCCCGAGCCGTAGCCGAGCGCGCCCCAGAGCTTGAGGCGCTCGGATGCCTGAAGTGCCGCATAGGGAAGGGCGGCGGTGAGCGCGGCGTCCACGTCGCCGTCGCCTTCCTGTACCGCCCCGTTGCACAGAGACGCCATCATGCCGGGGTCCGAATCGTCGGGGCATGCCTGCGGTCCCGTGCCGCGGTCGGCATAGCCGCCCTCGCCCTCACTGTGCGTGAGCGCAAGGCCGAGCAGCCAGTCGCCGCGCGCATAGTCCGCGCCGAGCATCGCCGTGGTCGTCTCCCCGTCGAGGGAGAACGTTCCCTCCCGGCCGTCGAAGCGCGAGTGCGCCGCACGGCCCCAGAAGGCGAGGCTCCCGCCGCTCACGTCTCTCTCCCCCGTCGCGGTGAACCGGCTGCCGAGCAGCGCATCGCGCGACGTCAGGGTGAGGGAGGCGTCCGGCCCGTACGGGTGCTCCTCCCCGGCGGGGCCGCCGCTGCCGAAGGTGAGCGCCTGTCCGGCCAGGGTGCCCTCGACACCCGCGGTGCGCGGGGCCGCGATGCGTCCGGCTATGCCGTCGAGCGCCTGCTCCGCCACCGTGCGACCGAAGCGCGCCAGCCACGCCGCTGGCATCGGGTCCGAGTTGGTGATGGTGCCCACCGCAACCGAATCCGTAATCGTCAGTGGGACTTTGCCCGAGCGCCAGACGAACGCGTCGAAGATTTCGACCTCGAACGTCTCCGGGCCTTCGTCGTGGTTGTCGTCGCGAATCGGGATCCAGAACCGTGTCTGCGTTTCGCCGGCCTTGATCCGGCGTCCGATCCTCCACGCGCGCGGGATCTCGACGTAGTCCTCGTTCGCCGTTGCCGAGACCGGCGTCGAGTCGCGTGTCGCGTAGACGAAGCGCACGTCGACGTCCGTCGCCTCGCTCAAGGTCACCGTGAAGTAGCCATAGCGTTCGTTCTCGGTGAAGCTCGCATCGGCAATCGAGAGAGTCGGCCCCGACGAGGTGCCGTCGTCGTCGGACACCGTCACCGTGGCTGCATGGTTCGGCGATGCCGCCACCGTGTAGCCGGTGCCCGTCCGCACGGTGGCGGTGACGCTGCCGTTCGTCTCGTCGGTGCTGTCGTCGTCGGTGGCGACCGAGAAGGTCGCGTTGCCCGAGGTCGCGACGGTGACCGTCCGCGTGCCGGTCTCGCCGGAAGTGGCGAAATCGCCGCTCTGCGTGACCGCAACGTTGACGGTGATGGATGCGGCCGGCGGCGGGCTCGCCGTGACCGTGAACGAAGCCGAAGCGCCTTCGGTCACCCCGGTGCCGCCCGCGACGCGCACGACCGGCACTTCGTCGTCGGACACCGTCACCGTGGCCGCATGGTTCGGCGATGCCGCCACCGTGTAGCCGGTGCCCGCCTGCACGGTGGCGGTGACGCTGCCGTTCGCCTCGTCGGTGCTGTCGTTGTCGGTGGCGACGTCCACCGTTGCGGTGCCGCTCGACCCGATGGTGACGGTTCTCGCTCCCGTCTCTCCGCTTGTCGCGAAATCTCCGCTCTGCGCGACCGCGACGTTGACGGTGATGGTCGTCGTCGGGGCGGGTGATGCGGTGAGCGTGAATTGGGCGGCGGCGCCTTCGTTGACGTCTCCGCCCGCGGCAATGCTGACGACGGGCGTGGCCGACGGCGCCGGGTCGTCGTCGCTCACCGCCATGGTTCCCGTGGATGGTGTGCCGACGGTGTAGCCGGTGCCGCCGGTGACGGTGGCGGTGACGCTGCCGTCCGCCTCGTCGGTGCTGTCGTCCTGCGTCGTGAGCGTCAGGGTGGCGGAGGTCTGCCCCCCGGCGATGGTGACCGTCTGCGTGCCTTCGTCCGATTGCGCCAGGAAGTCGCTCGTTCCGTCATCGGCGACGGTGAGCGACACCGTGAGGCTCGCTGCCGGCGCGGGACTCGCGCTGACGGTGAACACCGCATCGCCGCCCTCGGTGATGCCTGCCCCGGCGGAGATGCTGATGGCGGGCAGTGCGGGCGGCGGCGCGCCCTCCAGGCATTCGAGCGCGGTCACCACCGGCACCCACCGGGCCAAGCCCCTGTCGGCCTGGGTCTGCGCTTCGGTCGCGGTCATCGGGTTGTTGCTGTAGCTGTTGCTCTCCCCGAAGGCGGCGAGCACCCGCTTCCAGCGCTCGACATGGTCCGGCGAGTTCGGCCGGTTTTCCCCCGCATAGCCCTGGACATCGGCAAGCAGAGCGTCGGAGACGCAGGCGGTCGAGGCATCATCGTCGCGCACGGCAATCGAAGCCGAGCCGTGGGTGCCAGATGGCGTGTAGCCCTGACCGCTGGCGATGGTCGCGCCGAGCGTGCCGTCGGGCTCGTCCGTGTTGTCGTTGTCCGTGGCGACGTCGAGCGTCGCCGAGCCGGTGGTGTCGATGGTGACCGTCTTCGCGCCGGACTCGCCGCTCGACGCGAACGCGCCGCTGTCCACGACATTCACATTCACCGTGAGCGTGCCGAGCGGTGCAGGCGTCGCGGTCAGGGTGAAGCGGGCCGTGCCGCCCTCGGTGATGGCACTGCCGCCGGCGATACTCACTACTGGCGTAGCGGGAGGCGGATCGTCGTCGTCGCTCACCGCCGCCGTGCCCGTGGACGGCGTGCCGACGGTGTAGCCGGCGCCGCCGGCGACGGTGGTGGTGACGCTGCCATCGGTCTCGTCGGCGCTGTCGTCTTGCGTTGTGAGCGTCAGGGTGGCGGAGGTCTGGCCCCCGGCGATGGTGACCGTCCGCACGCCTTCGTCCGATTGCGCGAGGAAGTCGCTCGTTCCGTCATCGGCGACGGTGAGCGACACCGTGAGGCTGGCTGTCGGCGCGGGACTCGCGCTGACGGTGAACACCGCGTCGCCGCCCTCGGTGACGCCTGTCCCGCCGGCGATGGTGATGACGGGCAGTGCGGGCGGCGGCGGCGCGCCTTCCAGGCATTCTAGCGCAGTCACCACCGGCACCCACCGGGGCAGGCCCCTGTCGGCGTGGGTCTGCGCTTCGCTCGCGGTCATCGGGTTGTAGCCGTTGCTGACCCCGAAGGCGGCGAGCACTTGGCTCCAGCGCTCGACATGCGGGTGGGCTCGCCAGGTTTCCTCCGCATAGCTCTCGACATTGGTGCGGAGCGCGTCCGACACGCAGGCGGCGGGCGTCTGGTCGTCGTCCACCGCGACCGTGACCGAGGCCGCCGTCACACCGTCGTAGCCGCCGGTTTGGCTCACCGCATGGGCGACGGTCACGTTCTCGTCGTCGGCGTCGCTGTCCTGCTCGGGCGTCACCGTGATCGTCTGCGCCTGGTTCCAGGTCGTCGGCGTGAAGGTGAGCGTCGTGCTCGCGCCCGGGCTTCCGCCCTGCTTGTGGAGCTTGACCTTCGCCGCATCGCCGCTGGTCGCCGTCACGGTCACGTTCGCGGTCGGCTTGCTCGCCAGCACCACCGTGTAGCTCCCCGCGGTCCCGCCCTCGGCGAGGTCGAGAGCGCCGGTCGAGACCGTCACGCCCGGCGTGCCGGCCGTGACGTCGTTGTCGGCGATGGTGAAGGTGTGGGCCGTCGTGCCGCCGAGCGTGTAGCCCGTGCCGTCGGTCAGCGTCAGCACCACCGTCTCGTCGTCCTCGACCGAAGCGTCGTCGTGGATGCCCACCGGGAGCGCCGCGGTGGTGGCTCCGGCTGCGACCGACAGCGTCCCGGAGCTCTGGATGGTGAAGTCATGGCCGCTGCCCGCCGTCGCTGTGCCGTCTACCGTGTAGCTCAGCGTGAGGCCGCCCGGGGGCGCCGGTGCGAGGTTCAACATCACCTTGTGCGTGCCGGCGTCCTCGGCCGAGTTCGACGTCGCCGAGGCGAAGGACGCCGCCGGCTCCGTCGCGGGCGCGTTGGGATCGTTCACCACGAAATGGTTGTCGTTGGTCCCGGTGGGCGTGGTGCTGGCGAGCGCGTTGCCGCCCAGATCCCGGATGTCCTGGTCGTCGGCAAAGCTCAGGGTGACCGTGCCCTTGATATCCAACAGGTTGCCGCCCCTCGCGGTCACGTCCCAAGTCGAGCCCGTACCGTCTGCAACCCAATTTCCGCCGATCCTGGCGCCGTCGATGGCCTTTCCGTATTGGTCTTTGGCCTGTTCCACGGAAAGCCGGGCCGTGGTGCCGGTGAGCTGGAAGTCCGCCTTGTTCATGTTCCCGACCTCTTCGCTGAAGGTCAGCCGCCAGCGCAGATAGGAGGGGGTGATGGTCCTCGCCGAGTCGGGGTAGTACCGCTCGATGGAGGTGACCCGTGGCGCCTCGGCCTCGGACGGGTGGTCATCGTCGTCCCTGACCAGCACTGTGGCGCCCGACGGGCAGTTGGCGGGATTGCCGTCATAAGTCTTCCCGGCGGGCTTGGGCGGCTTGCTCGAATCCCCGGTCTTGTACCCGGTCACCGGCAGCACCCAGGCGCAATAGTGCCAGTCGCCGCTCACGTTCAGGTCGTCCCCGGTGGCCGTGAAACTGAGCACCGTCTCCTGAGCATTTCTACGGACCGTGCGGTTCATGACGCGGCCACCCCAGGGCACGGCGACCCGGACATCGATGTACGGCCAGGTCCCGCCAGGGCCGTAGTCCATGTTCAGCGTGAACACCGCCGGCTGCCCCTCGTCCACCGCGTCGCCGCCCGTGATGGCCAGCACGGGGTCCAGGAGGGTCACGACGGCCGACCCGTGCGTTCCGACCTTGACACCCTCGGGAAGGCTGGAAGCGTCGATATCCAGCCGGAACGTTTCCCCCTCGTCCAGGACCTTGTCGATGACGGTGTTGACCGACAACGGGAATCGGTTCCATCCCGCCGGGATGGAAACCGAGGCGCTGTAGTCCTGATAATCGACCCCGCCGCCCGTCGCGGTGAGCGCGGTCGTCGAGACCGGAACGTGCGTGGGCGATGCGCGGACCGGGGCGATATGCACCCACGCATGGACGGGGATGCCCTCCTTGGCGCTGTACTTCGCCTCCGAGAAGGACACGGTGTAGTACTCGACCACCGGCCCGATCGGCGGCGTATAAACCGTTCGGGTGACGCCCAGATCGTCGATGTACGTAATTGCTGCAAGCAGTTCCTGCCCCACGACAATGCGGGGGACCACATAGTCGCTTTGAGTGGCGCCGAGAATCCGGGTCCACGCCTCCGCGTCGGGACTTTTCCTGAGCCACTGATAATGCTGGACCGTGCCATTGCCATCCGGATCATCGACGGTCTGCTCCACGGTCAAGGTCTCGCCCATTACGGGGGCGCCGGCCACCTTGAATGCCGCATTACCGGTGTTCTCGAACAACGTGATGGTCGTCGTGCTGGTAGTCCCGGGATCGTAACCGGCGCCATCGACGATCGTCACGACAATGGTTTCGCTGCTGTCCTGGAGCGCGTCCGAAATGGCCGTGATCCTGAAGGCGTCTACAAAGATACCGGCAGCCGTCCCCGACGGGATAGTGAAGGCGCCGGTCCGGGCGCCGTAGTCCGCCCCTGAGCTGATGGTGTAATCGGTGCCCGGCGTGGCCGTACCGCCGAGCGTGTAGCTGACCGCGAGATCGGCGCTCACTGCGTTGTTGGTCGCCACAACAACGGCAAGATCGCCGGCGCTGTTGTCCTCGGCCTTGTTGTGAGCGGCAGCGCCAAAGGTGACTTTGGGCTCCGCGGCGGCGGTCGCCGACATGAACAACGCCGGCAGGACCAGGAGGGCCGAGAGCAGGCCGCGGACGACGGGACGCACACCCGTGGCGGCGCAGGCGGCAGCGGAATCGAAACGGTTGCAGGAGAAACTGCGGCTCGCCGACCCGGACAAGCGCCCGGCGCCACACATGGCCACGAACGCCGCCCTCACCGCATGAACCACGGCCCGACCTGTGGGGGTGATCGTCATCGTAGTCTCCTGAAGACGCCCGAGCCCCGTACGCAACGCCCGAACGACCAACGACATCGTCCCGGGCGGGACTGGAATGCTCCTGGATGCCGGCCACGACTGCAGCGCATCCGAGGGGCAAGACCGCGATGCAATGGACAGACGCCGTATCCCTTGCGGCCTGTGGAAGAATGTCCTTTCTGCAACAACGACTTGCCGTTGCAATGGCCAGCCGTTTCAGACCTCTGATCCGCCACCGTTTTCAGGCCCTACACTACCGTGAATCCCGCCAGTATTCAAAGCTGTGCATACGGCCCCACGCCCTTGTTACCGCCACGCGGGGGGAAGTCCGGATCAGGAAGCTCGCCAGAACGCATACGGCTCGGACCGCGGTGCAACAGGGCCTCCTTCGGAACCAGCCGGACGAGGTCTGCGGGCGGGTGCCCGCCCCGCATAGGCAAGGTTGCGGGGAGCAAAATCGTTTGCACCCCCACCGTTTTTTGATACAGTTCGCGCTTGCGATGAGGTTGGGGCCGGCGGGAAGGGCGGCGGCTGCGTGATATGGCGACACTGCTCGAAATCAAGAATCTCCACACTTCCTTCGTGACTGCCGACGGCGAGTTTCCCGCGGTGGACGGGCTGAATCTCACCATCGAGGCGGGCAAGACGCTGGGACTCGTGGGCGAGTCGGGTTGCGGCAAGAGCGTGACGGCGCTGTCGATCATGCGTTTGATTCCGTCCCCGCCCGGCAGGGTGGCGCAGGGCGAGGTACTCTACCGCGGGCGTGACCTCCTCAAGCTGGCGGACGAGGAGATGCGGCAGATACGCGGCAACGAGATCTCCATGGTGTTCCAGGAGCCCATGACCTCGCTGAACCCGGTGTTCACCGTGGGCGACCAGATCATGGAGGCCATCCGCCTGCACCAGAACGTGAGCAAGCGGGAGGCGCGCGACAAGGCGGTGGAGATGCTCCGGCTGGTGAAGATCGCCGACCCCGGATCGCGCGTCAACGACTACCCGCACCAGATGAGCGGCGGCATGCGCCAGCGCGTGATGATCGCCATGGCGCTGTCGTGCAACCCCAGCCTGCTCATTGCCGACGAACCCACCACCGCGCTGGACGTCACCATTCAGGCGCAGATTCTGGATCTGATGGGCGAGTTGCAGGACGAACTCGGCATGGCGCTGCTGCTCATCACCCACGACCTCGGCGTGGTGGCGGAGCAGGCCGACGACGTGGCCATCATGTACGCTGGCCGCATGGTCGAGCGCTCCAGACCCGAAGTGATCTTCGGTAAACCGCTGCATCCATACACCATCGGCCTGCTGAACTCACTGCCCAGCAGCGCCAGCAAGGGCCGCCTCGACGCCATTCCCGGGGTCGTGCCCAGCCCGCTGGACCTCCCCAGCGGATGCCGCTTCCGCGACCGCTGCTTCAAGGCCTCGGGCGTTTGCGCGGAGCACGAGCCCGTGCTCGAGGAAAAGGGGCGCAACCAGTGGGTGGCCTGCTACCGGACCCACTGACGGGGGCAGCCGCGGTGGCGCCCGTGACAGGACGTGGAATCCCATGAGCTTGCTGGAAGTCAGGAACCTCAAGAAGTATTTCCCGGTGGCGGAGGGCCTGCTCTCCCGGCGCAAGGGCGACGTCAAGGCCGTGGACGGGGTCAGCCTCACCGTGGAGGATGGCGAGACTCTCGGCGTGGTGGGAGAATCCGGCTGCGGCAAGTCGACGCTGGGGCGCACGATCCTGCGCCTGATCGAGCCCACCGACGGTGAGATCCTGTTCGAGAACAGGGACATCATGCGGGTCTCCAGCGCCGAGATGCGCGATCTGCGCCGGCGCATGCAGATCATCTTCCAGGACCCCTACGCCTCCCTCAACCCGCGCATGCGCGTGGGCGAGATCATCGGCGAAGGGCTCAAGATCCACAAGATGGCCTCCGGCGTCCAGCGCCGGGAAAAGGTCATGGCGCTGCTCGACAAGGTGGGGCTCCGGGAGGACCACTACGAGCGTTACCCGCACGAGTTCAGCGGCGGCCAGCGGCAACGCATCGGAATTGCCCGGGCGCTGGCGGTGTCGCCCAAGTTCATCGTCGCGGACGAGCCGGTGTCGTCGCTGGACGTGTCCATTCAGGCCCAGATCATCAACCTCCTGCAGGAGTTGCAGGAAAGCATGAGCCTCACGTTCTTCTTCATCTCCCACGACCTCCGGGTGGTGGAGCACGTGAGCCATCGGGTGGCGATCATGTATTTGGGCAAGGTGGTGGAGATCGCCCCCAGCGACGCCATCTACAAGGATGCGCGCCATCCCTACACCCGCGCGCTGCTGTCCGCGGTGCCCATGCCGGATCCCAATCCCAAGAAGGACCGCATGGTGCTGGAGGGCGACGTGCCCAGCCCCGTCAACCCGCCCTCGGGTTGCAACTTCCACCCGCGCTGCCCGTTCCGCGAGCAGGTCTGCACCGAGGTGGAGCCGGAGCTGGACTTTTCCCACGGCGGCCACGGCACCGCCTGTCACGTCTTCGGCCCCGGCAAACGCGCCTGGCCGGACCCGCCGCGGGTGTCCTGACAATCAGGACCGGACCACTGAGGACCCGGCCCGCCACGGTCAAACAGACTCGCGCAACGCGGTTCCACGCACCGCTGGTGACAAAGGCCCCTTCTTTGACTTCCCGTGGACGGATGCTAAACTCCCGAACTGTCTGAAATCCACGGGCGGGCGGAGGTCTCTCGGCTCGCCCGCAACTTTTTGCAGAGGTGCAGTCAGATGGCAGACCACGACGCCTCCGTGCCCATGACGGCGCGTGGGCATCAGCAGTTGCTGGAGGATCTCCAGCGCCTCAAGTCGGTGGAACGTCCCAAGAACGTCCGCGACATCGAGGAAGCCCGCGCCCACGGCGACCTGTCGGAGAACGCCGAGTATCACGCCGCCAAGGATCGCCAGTCCCTGCTCGACGTGCAGATCCGCGAGCTGGAGGACAAGATCGCGCGCGCCCAGGTGATCGATATTTCCAGGCTTTCCGGCGACAGGATCGTGTTCGGCGCCACCGTCGAGCTGGTGGACGACGACACCGACGAGAACGTCGTCTACATGATCGTGGGCGAGCACGAGGCGGAACCCAGGGAGGGCAGGATCTCCCTCGGGTCGCCGGTGGCGCGATCGCTGATCGGACGGCGCGTGGGCGACTTGGTGGAGGTGCGTACACCTGCGGGGGTCAGGAACTTCGAGGTCCTGGACGTTTCCTTCGTCGAATAGGTCCGTGTTTGTCGGGAGTGGCGCGGCCGGCATGGCGGCGTTGGCGCTGCTCTTCGCCGTTCCTGCGCCAGCGCAGGTCTCGATCCATGCCCAGCCGGGATTCGGCGGCATCTTCCGCTTGGGCGAGCCTTTTCCGGTGCGCATCGAGTTGGTGAACTCCGGCGCGGCCGTGCGCGGCGTGTTGGAGGTGGTGGAGGCCCGCGGCGGTCCCACCCGCGGGATGGATTCCTACTCCTTCGTTCAGCAGCGCGACCTCTTTCTCTCCGCCCACGCCCGCAAGGTGCTGTTCGTCACCGTTGACCCGGACACGGTGGCGCAGCCACTGGTGCTGCGCTTCACGGGCGGCGGACGGAGTCACGAGACCGCCGTCACTCTGCGCGGGCGCTTCACCGGTCAGCCGCTGGTGTTGCTGTTGACCCGAAGCAACGTCGCTCCGGCCATTCCGCTTCCCTACGACACTCCGGTCCCGGTGGTGTCCATCCCCCTGAGCGATCTGCCCGAGGAGGCCCGCGCCTACGGCGGGGTGTGGACCATCATGCTCTACGAACAGTCCCTGCGCGCCATGTCCCGGCGCCAGCGCGCCGCGCTGGAGCGCTGGCTCTCGTCGGGCGGGACCCTCGCGGTGCTGGGCGGGGCGCATTTCGCCTTGTACCGCGACCGCGCCACCGCGCCGCTGTTGCCGGTGGCGGTGCGCGGCGTGAAGCGTGTGGACGCGTTGCCCGAACTGTCGGCGCGGTTCGGCGGCGCCCTCGCGGACCTCCTCGTTCAGGATGCGGTGGCGGATGCGGCCAGCACGGTGCTGGTGGAGGAGGGGGGAGCGCCCATCCTGGTGCAGCGCGATCACGGCGCCGGCCGGGTGGCCTGGCTGGCGCTGGACGTGGGCCGGCCGCCCGTGTCCGACTGGACGGGCCTTCCGGCGCTCCTCGGCGAAGTGCTGGGGAAGCCGCCGCCCAGAGGCTCGGATCCGTGGAGCGCGTGGAATCGAGAGGTTTTCGCCATCCTGCTCCAGAACTTCGGGTTTTCCAGCCTCCGCTCCCCCACGCTGTTGCTGTTGCTGGCCCTCGGGCTCTACGTGGGCTCCCTGCTGCTCTGGTTCCGCTACTGGAGGAGCGCCGCGGCCGGCTACCGGCTCGCGCTGGTGCCCGCGGGACTGGTGGCGGCATCCGCATTGGGCGGCTACGGGTACTTCGACCGCGGCGGCCACGTGCCAGACGGCATCCTGATCTCGTCGACCGTGGTGGACGGCAGCCTGTGGTCCGAGGTGGCGCCGGTGCACGCCAACGTGGGCCTGTTCGCCACCCGGCACAAGGACTTCTCCTTCAGTCTGCGGGGCGGGTGGAGCCAGCTCGACCTCGTGCCCGCTCCTGGCGACGAGGCCGGGAGTTCGCTGGTGCTGCGGCAGGGGCGGCCCCACGCCAAGGTCCACGTCCCGCTCAAGGAATGGAACTCGGCGCTGTTCAAGCTGCGTTCGCTGGAACCGTCGCCCGTGGGCATCGATTGGCAGCACACCGCGGAGACCTACCGGATCGGCATCGCCAACCGCGGCGCCGGCGCGTTCACGGATTGCTGGCTCGTGGTGGGCGGACGCGGGTACAAGCTCGGCGACGTGCCCCCGGGCGGGGTGCTGCGGCGAGAGCTTGCCGTGGCGCCGGAAGGCGCGGCGGAGCCGCACCAGCCCCGCGACGTGACCTTCGACGATGAAGCGCGCCAGCTCCTGCTGCGCTACTCGGTGTTCCCGGACGGCGAGGCCGACGACCCGGAGGCGGCCTTCGTCATCGGCTGGATCGGCGGCGACGAACCGGCGCTCGCGGCGGACGACGCGCGGGTCTCGGCGCACCACTTCAAGCTGTTCCGCGTCGCCCTTCCCGTGGGCGCCGAGGAGGAGGACCCGTGAGGCCCTGGCTCAATCCGGTGTTTCGCGAGGCCGTGGCCGTGTACTGGGTGGACGGGCAGGCCTGCGCCACCTACCTGTTCTACCTGGGCATCCTCGGGGCGCTGCAGTTGCTGGCGCTGGTGCTCCCGTCGGGGGAAGCCCGCTTCTGGATCGGTCCGGCCTTCCTGTTCAAGTTTTCCACGGTGGCCTCGCTGCTGCTCATCGTCTACCTGAGCCTGCGCTTTGCCGGGCTGGAGTTCCTGGCGTGGCGCTTCTCGCCGTTGCGCCACTGGCTTGAGGAGGAACGGCTGAGCGTCGCCGCGGTGGCGGGCGGCCTGCTGTCCATCCTGTTGGTTCATGCGCTGGTCCTGCTGCTCCTGGCCGCGCCGCTGCTGGCGTGGTCGGCGGCCATCGCCCGCACGCCCCTGCCGGACATGGCCTCGACCTTGCCCATGCTGTTCCTCTACGCCGTGGGCTACGGCATCTGGGGCCTCGTGGGGCTGGCCTTCTGGGAGCGCAAGGCGGACACGCGCCGGGTCTTCATTCGCTGGATCTTCGTCTGTTTCTTCCTCATCTCCGGCGCCTTCGGCGCGTGGGCGCAGACATTGAACCCGGTGGCGTTTCTGCTCTATCATCTCGGCACCCTGGAGATGGATGCCGCGCCGGTGCGCTGGGGGGTGTGGTGGACTCCTTCGCTGATTCACTGGGGCTTCCAGGGCGTGGTGTTCGCGGCGGCGCTGGCGCTCCTGGCCTGGGGGCTCCGGCGGGTACAGAGAGGGTACAATTGACCGAACCGACCGAACCCGAAGCCCTGCTGCGCGACAAGCTTGCCGGTTTGCGCCGGTGGGAGCGGCGCAAGCGGCGCGAGCGCCTGTTGTGGGAGAGTCTCTTCTACACGGCGCTGGCGGCGGCCGCGCTGGCGGCGGCGCGCGCGCTGGCGGCGGTGGACGGGACGCTGCTCTGGCTTGCGCCCGCGGTGTTCGCCGGGGCGGCCGTGGCGGTGTTCCGGCTGCGCCCGTGGCGCGAAGGCGCTTTCCTCGGCGCGCTCAAACGGGTGGACGACCGTCTGGAACTCCAGGAGCGCGTGCTGACCGCATGGGACATCCTGTCCCGCTCCCACGGCCAAGCGGAAGAGGGCCGCCGTCCGGAGGAAGATCTGGTGGTGGAGGAAGCGGCCGGGAAGCTGGCGCGCTTGACCCTCCCGCCGTTGCTGCCACGCCAGCGCTCCTGGCACGCCTGGGCCGGCGCGCTGCTGGTGGCGCTGGCCGGGGCCGGGTTATGGCTGCCGCCGGGGGGCGCCCCCGAGCCGGTGTCGGCCGCGTCGCGCATGGCCGAGACGCTGCGGGAACACGCCCGGGAACTGGAGGAGCGGGCGCGCGCGCAGGACCTGGCCGAGAGCCGGCGCATGGCCGAGGCCCTGCGCGAGATGGCCGAACGGCAGCTCGACGATCCCACGGACGACAGGTCCGGCATCGAGGCCTCGGTGGGGGCCATGGTGGAGGTGCTGGAGGACATGACGCGCTCGTGGCCCACCGAGGCGGGCCTGGAGTGGCCGGTGCTGTCCGGCGCGGCCCTGGAAAAGCTGCGGGAGCAGCTCCAGCGCACGAGGACGCGGCAGACGGACGGTTCCTTCCAGGGCAAGAGCCGGGGGGAGATGCTGGAATCCATGGGCCTGTCGTCCCTGGACCGGCAACCCGGGAACTCTTCGGAGATGAGCGAGCAGGAGGTTCGCGAGTTCCTCGACCGCGTGGAGCGGGAGGCCCGGCAAGAGCAGGACCGGCGCGAGCTGGCTTCCACGCAGCAGTTTCTCACGGAGTTGCTGCCGGGGGACGCGCCCGGCGAATCCCTCGCGGAAGCGGCCCGGCCCGGCGGCCCCCGGGGAGAGATGGAGGAGTCGCCGCCGGTCGGGCGTCAACCCGGCAGCGAGCCCGGCAAGGGCGGGCAGGAACCCTTCGACCCCGCCTTCCAGGCGCGCGTCCGCACCCATCTGCAAGGGCTCCTGGGGCAGGGGCCGAGCCGGGGATTCGGTTTCCGCGGGGAGGCGCGTCCGGGCGAGAGCACGGTGGCGGAGGAGGCCGTGGTGGTGCGGTATCAACGGCAGGTGGAGGCGGAACTGTCCTCCGCGGAGATTCCCGCCGAGTTCAAGGAAACCATCAAGAACTATTTTCTGTCCCTGGGGGTGACCGGGACACCTTAGTCGGAAGCCCCGCGCCGCCGCAGGGCGCGGACGTGGAAGCGGATCACCGATCCGCCCGCGCCCGCGTTCTGCCGCCGCCGGCTTTCGGGGAGCAACGTGGCCGTGACACTGGAAGCAACCCACGACAATACCACCACCGACGACGTGCGCGCCCGCATGGAGAGCGCACAGCGGGCGTTCGAAGAAGTCAAGAGCGAGATGCACAAGGCCGTGGTGGGTCACGAGGATCTCATCGAGGGCGTCTTCATCGCGCTGGTGTGCGGCGGGCACTGCCTGCTGGAGGGGGTGCCGGGTCTGGGCAAGACGTTGATCGTGCGCTCGCTGGGGGAACTCATGGACCTGCGCTTCTCGCGCATCCAGTTCACCCCTGACCTCATGCCCGCGGACATCACCGGCACCAACGTGGTCAACGAGGACGCGTCGGGACGCAAGGTGTTCGTGTTCGAGGCGGGTCCGGTGTTTGCCAACATCGTGCTGGCCGACGAGATCAACCGGGCCACGCCCAAGACCCAGTCGGCGTTGCTGGAGGCGATGCAGGAGCAGAGCGTCACCGCGGGCGGCGCGCTCCATGCCATCCCCAGCCCGTTCATGGTCCTGGCCACCCAGAACCCCATCGAGATGGAGGGGACCTATCCCTTGCCGGAGGCGCAGGTGGATCGCTTCTTCTTCAAGCTCATCGTTCGGTATCCTTCGTACGACGAGTTGGAGCGGATCGCCGATCTCACCACGGCCGCGCCGTCCGGGGCCCTCGCCAAGGTGTTGGCGGCGGCGTCCGTGCTGGAGATGCGCGAGGCGGTGCGGGCGGTGCCGCTGGCCGCCGCGGTGCGCGACTACGCGGTGCGGCTGGTGATGGCGACCCACTCCGAGACCGAACACAGCACCGAGCTGGCGCGCCAGTATGTGCAGTACGGCGCCAGCCCCCGCGGCCTGCAGGCGGTCATCCTGGCGGCCAAGGCGCGGGCGCTGCTTTCCGGTCGGCCCAACGTCTCGTTCGAGGACATCCGCCGCGATCTGATGCCGAGCCTGCGCCACCGCCTGCTGCTCAACCTGGCGGCGGAGGCCTCGGGCATCGCGCCGGAAGCCGTGCTGGAAGAGGTCGTGGCGCGGGTGCCGGAGGTGCGCGCCTGATGGCGGAGGCCGAGGCGCACCGCTTCCTCGAGCCCGACTTCCTGGCGCGGCTGGACAAGCTGCGCCTGGTGGCCAAGCGTTTGAGCTGGGGCGTGACCCGGGGCGAGCATCCGACCATCCGCAAGGGGTTCAGCCTGGAGTTTTCGGACTTCCGCAAGTACAGCCACGGCGATGACCTGCGCTACGTGGACTGGAACGTCTACGGGCGCCTGGAGCGGCTGCTGCTCAAGGTGTTCACGGCCGAGGAGGAGATCACCGTGTATCTCCTGCTGGACGCCAGCCTGTCCATGGCTCAGGGCGACCCGGCCAAGCTGGAGTTCGCCAAGAACGTGGCCGCGGCACTGGGCTACATCGGCCTCAAGACCCATGACCGGGTCGGGGCCATGGGCTTTGCCGGAGACGTGGAAGCGCAGTTGCCGCCGGCGCGCACCCGGCGCCAGATCCTCTCGCTGTTTCACTTTCTGGAGGAATTGACTCCCGCAGGCCGCACCAACCTGGAGTCTTCGATGAAGACTTTCACCCGACAGTATCCGCGGCCGGGTCTGGTGGTGCTGTTCAGCGACCTGCTGGACGTGGCCGGGTGCCGCGCCGGGCTGGAGGAGCTGGCGCGGAAGCGGCACGATGTCCTGGTGGTGCACGTCCTCGGGGAGGGCGAGAACCGCCTGGAGGCCGACGGCGACATGTCCCTGGTGGACGTGGAGAGCGACCGGGAGCGGCGCGTGTTCCTCGACCGCGACCTGGCGGAACGCTTCCACCGGGAGTTGGAAGCGTACTTCGACGGCACCCGGCGTTTTTGCGAGAGCCAGGCCATGGACTACCGGCGCACCACCAGCGCCGTCCCCTTTGACGACTTCGTCCTGCGCTACCTGACCCAGGAAAGACGACCCGGATAACCCCGTGCTCTGGCTCTTTCCCACCGCCTTCTTTCTGCTTCTGGGAGCGGTGCCCCTGATCCTGCTGCTCAACAGTCTCCGGCCCAGGGGCGAACGTGTGTCCGTGACCGCGTTGTTCCTGCTGGAGAAGGTGCTGCGGGAACGTCCCATGGGCCGCCGCCTGGGCTGGCTCTGGCACCGCAACCTGCCGTTGATCCTGCAGCTTCTGGCGGCCCTCGCGGTCATCACCGCGCTGGCGGCGCCCGCGCTCCTGGGCGTGGGCGCGGGCGCCCGCGACTGGGTGGCGGTGATGGACCAGAGCGCCAGCATGAAGGCAAGCGGCGCGTCCGGCATGCGCTTCGACGCCGCGCGGGAGGAACTGCTCCGGCGCATCGACGGGCTCGGCGCCCATGATCGCATGATGATCATCGGGGCGGCGGCGGAGCCGGTGGTGGTCCAGCCCTTCACCCGCGACCGGGACCGGCTGCGGCGCGCGGCGCGGGAGTTGGCCGCCACCGACGTCGAGGCTCCAGTGAAGGAGGCGGTGCTGCTGGCGCACACGTTCCTCAAGCGCCAGGGGCCGCACCGGGTGGTGGTGCTCACCGACGGCGCCTTCGCGGGCATCGAGGACTTGCCGTGGGCGGCATCCTACCTGGAGTTGGCGCAGGTGCAGGGCGGCGCCGACAACGTCGGCATCCTGGGGTTCCAGTTCCGCCGGGTAGCCGGGGAAGCCGACGAGTACGAGGCCATGGTGCTGGTGCAGAACTTCACCGAGCAGCCGGTACATGCGCCCTTGGTGGTCACGGTGGCCGACCGGGTGGTGAGCCGCGCGCTGCTGTCCCTCGGGCCGTCCGCCCGCGAGGTGCTTATCTACAGCGTGCCGGGGCCGCTGCGCGGGCGCGCCACCGCCCTGTTGGCCGTGGACGACGATCTCCAGACCGACAACCGCGCCTATCTGTCCTTCCCGGACGAGCGCCCCACGCGGGTGCTTTACGTGGGACCCGGCAACCCGTATCTGGAGCGGCTGTTGCGCTATTTCCCCCACGTGACCCTGGCGCGCATCGACCGCATCCCGGAGGATCGGGTCACCGAGCAGGTGGCGGCCTATGACGTGGTGATGCTCGACCGGGTGCCGGCGCCGCCCCTTGAGCGCGGTAACTTCATCCTGCTGCGCACGGTGCCGGAGGGATTGGGGCTCCGCGTCGCCGGCGTGACCCCGCGGCCGGCGTTGGCGGCGGCCGATGCCGCGCATCCGCTGACTGCGGGGGTGCGCCTCGATGGGCTGGTGGTGCGCGACGCCCTGGCGCTTGCGGTGGACGATGGCAGGGGCGTGACCCTGGCGGCGTCCGCCGGCGGCCCCTTGATCCACGCGGTGGAAGAGGGCGACCTCAAGGCGCTGGTGTTCGCCTTCGACCTCGCCCGCTCGGACCTTCCGTTCCGGGTATCGTTCCCGTTGCTGGTGCGCAACGCCTTCTCCTGGTTCCGGCCGGCGTCCCGGGAGTTTCCCGCCAGCCAGGTGGCCGCGGGCCTGCCGTTCGTGGCCGACGTGGGCGTGGACGGGGAACAACTGGTGTTCGTGAGCCCGTCGGGCGAGACCGTACCCGTGGAAACCCGGGAACGCACCGGCACCTACGGCGACACCGAGGAGGTGGGTTTCTACCAGTTCCGCGGGCCGCGCGGCGATGGCGAGTTCGCGGTGAACCTGTTCAGCGAGGAGGAGTCGCGCATCCGCCCCTCGTATCGGGCCGAGCCGTCGGAGGCGGCGCCGGCAGCGGCCGGCCATGTCCCGGGAGCGCGCTTCGACCTGTGGCCGGCGCTGCTGGCGCTGGGTCTGGCCCTTCTCCTGGCGGAGTGTGTGGTGGTGTGCCGCGCGCGCCGGTCGCTGCGGCCGCTGTGGCTGCGGATTCCCGCGGCGGCGGTTCTGGCGCTGGCGCTGGTGAACCCGCGCATGCTGGCGGAGGATCCCGAGCTGGACGTGGTCATGGCCGTGGACCTATCCCACAGTGTTGGAGAGGAGGCCCGCGCGCGCGCCGCGGACGTGCTGGAGCGCGCGCGGGAACGGGTGAATCCCAAGGTTCGCCTGGGGCTCTTTGCCTTTGCGCGGCGTCCCCAGTGGGAGTTTCTCCCCACTGGGGAGATCCCGGTGAGCGAGCTGCCGCCGCCGCCCGAGCGCGACGTCACCGACCTGGCGGCGGCCATTCAAGGGGCCTTGGGGGAGTTGAGCGAGGGGCGCGAGAGCCGCATCCTGCTCATCTCCGACGCCAACGAGAACCGCGGCTCGGTGGAGCGGGTGCTGCCCATGCTGCGTTCCCACGGCGTGGCCGTGTGGCCGTATCCGGTGAGCCTCGCGGAAGGCCGGAACGAGGTCTACCTGTCCGATTTCCAGGCGCCCTCGGTGGTGGACAGCGGCGAGACCTTCGAGATCAAGGCCGCCCTCACCAGCGCCGCGGCGTCGTCGGCGAACATCTCCCTGCTGCGCGACGGACGCGTGATCCGCTCCACCCGCCGGGAACTGGCTCCCGGGGCCAACTGGCTCAGCTTCACCGACAGCGTGGAGCGGCGCGGCACGCACACCTACGAGCTGATGGTGGAGGCGGCCGCGGACGTGCTGGCCGAGAACAACCTGTTGCAGGGCATCGTCAGCGTCAAGGGACCTTCCCGCATCCTCTACCTCCACGGCGCGGACGCGGCGCGCCGCTTCATGGCCGAGGCGCTCCGGGTCCAGGGTTACGAGGTGGTGGAGAAGACCCCGGCGCGGGCCAATCTCACGCTGCCCGAACTGTCCGGCTTCGACCTGTTGGTGCTGGACAACGTCCCGGCCTACCAGCTCTCCCAAGTGAAGATGGAGCGTATCGAACGCTTCGTGCGCGATCTCGGCGGCGGCCTCATCGTGCTCGGCGGCGCCCGCAGCTACGGCGCCGGCGGCTACTACCGCACGCCGCTGGAGCAGACGCTGCCGGTGGAGATGCGCCCGCCGGTGCGCATGGAACTGCCCCACGTGGCGCTGCTCTTCGTGGTGGACAAGTCCGGCAGCATGGGCAGCGGCCCCTTCGGCACCACCAAGCTGGACCTGGCCAAGGCCGCGACGATGGCGTCCGCCGAGTTGCTCAATCCGGGCGATGAAATCGGCATCCTGGCGTTCGACTCCAACTGGGAATGGGTGGTGCCGTTCCGCCAGGCCGGTGGCGGGGAGAGTATCGCCGGGGACGTCGCCGGGCTCACCCCCGACGGTGGCACCGATCTCCTCAAGGCCATGGTGGAAGGCCATCGCGTCCTTGCCGCCGAGGAGGCCGCCATCAAGCATGTGCTGGTGCTGTCCGACGGGCTTACCGAAAAGGCGGACCTCGTGGCGCAGGTGACGCGTATGGCCGGGGAGCGCATCACCGTGTCCACGGTCTCCATCGGCGGCGACGCCGATCGCCGGCTCATGACCCGGCTCGCCCAAGGCGGCCAGGGTCGCAGCTACGCCACCGTGGACCCGCGCACCATCCCGCAGATCTTCACCACCGAGACGCTGCTCATCTCGCGGGATCTGCTGGTGGAGAAGACCGTGACGCCGGTGGCGCTGGGGGTGGCGGGGCCCATGCGCGGGCTCACCGCGGAACTGCCGCCGATCCTGGGATACGTGCTGACGCACGTGAAGCCCGGCGCCGAGGTCCATCTGCGCGCCGGCGAGGACCCGTTGCTCGTCTCGTGGCGCCACGGGCTGGGCCAGGTGTACGCCTTTACCTCCGATGTGTCGGGCCGCTGGGGGCGCCACTGGGTGCAGTGGCCGGGGTTCTCCAGGTGGGCCGCGCAGATGGCCCGGCTGGCGGTGAGGAACGTCTCCGACCACCGGCTGCGCACGAATTTCGTGCGCGAGGGCGAGTCCATGAGCGCGGTGGTGGACTTCTTCTCGGCCTCGGGACGGCCGGTGAACCACCTGAATCTCCAGGGGCTGCTCACCCGCGCCGACGAGACCTTGCAGCAGGAACACTTCCGGCAGGTGGCGCCAGGCCGCTACGAGACCCGCTTCGCCACTCCCAGCCGGGGCATCAACCTGCTTACCGTCCAGCAGCCGTCGGGCGGCGCTCCGGAGGGCGGCCCGACGCCTGCGTCCGCTCCGGCGTTGTCGTCGTCCTTGTCGCCGGGCTTGCCGCCGCGTCCCGGCGCGCCCGCGGTCGCCTTCACCATCCCGTTCATCGTTCCGTTCTCGCGGGAGTATCGCGACATGAACGCCAACCGCGAGTTGCTGGAGCGGTTGGCCCGGGAGACCGGCGGCAAGGTGTTGCGCCCGGACACCCTGTCGGAGGACATCGGGCGCCTGTTCACCGCCGACCCCGACGCGTCGGCCTCGGTCCGGGGCATCTGGTGGGCGTTGGCGGCCGCCGGCCTCGGCGTCTTCCTGCTGGACTTGGCGTTGCGCGCCTTCCTGCACGTGCGCCGGGCACGGTGACGCCCGTTGCATAGGATCTGTCACATGAGATTTCCTGTCACAAGTTGTGGCCAATCCTTCTTTTTCATTCACTTTGCGTCGCCCGCCGTGCCATAATGACGCCATGGGGGAAGACGAGGCCATGCTTGAGGGGCACGCGCCGGAGTCGGCGGAGTTCCGGTCGGGATTCGTCGCGCTCCTGGGGCGCCCCAACGTCGGCAAGTCCACGCTGCTGAACCAGCTCCTGGGTGAGAAGATCGCCATCGTCTCGCCCCGGCCGCAGACCACGCGCAACCGGATCCTGGGCATCAAGACGGACCCTCGGGGTCAGATCTTGTTGTTGGATACGCCGGGCATCCATCGCGCCCGTTCTCTGTTGAACCGGCGCATGGTGGATGTGGCCAGGCGCTCGTTGGGCGATGTCGAGGCGGTGGTGTGGGTGGTGGATGCGCGCGGCGGCATCCGCGGGGATGACGAGGACATCGCCGGGATCCTCGCCAGCAGCCGCCACCCCACCCTGATCGCGCTGAACAAGATCGACGCGGTGGCCAAGGGGCGGCTATTGCCGGTGATGGCGCGGTTGGCGGCGTTGCTGCCCGAGCGCGAGATCGTGCCGCTCAGCGCGCGCACCGGGGAGAACGTGCCGCTGTTGGTGGAGGGGATCCTCGACCGGTTGCCCGTGGGGCCGCGTTATTTTCCCGGGGATGAATTGACCGACCAGACGGAACGCTTCATCGCCGCGGAGATCATCCGCGAAAAGGTCTTTCTGCGCACCCGTCAGGAAATTCCCTACGGCACCGCAGTATCGGTGCAGCGCTTCGAGGAGAAGAACGACGGCGCCCTCGTGGTCATCGCCGCCACCATCCACACCGAGCGGGACAGCCACAAGCCGATCCTCATCGGCAAGCGTGGCGCGGCGCTCAAGGAGACGGGCACCGCCGCGCGGGAGGACCTCGAACGGCTGCTCGGTTGCCGCGTCTACCTGGAACTCGCGGTCAAGGCCACGCCCGGCTGGAGCCGGGACCCGCGGAGTCTGGCGGCCTTCGGACTGTAGCGGACTTCGCGGCGCCCGTATGCGGGACTCCGCCTCGGAGGCGGAGTTTTGACACGCCTGTTCCGCCGGAATGACGGTGTGGGGCGACGTTCTACCGCCAAGGACACTGAATCAAGCGGAACATGAAGACATCCGAAAATTTGCCGGTGGTGGCCATCGTGGGACGGCCCAACGTGGGCAAGTCCACGCTGTTCAACCGCCTGAGCCGCGCGCGCCGCGCCATCGTGGGCGATCAGCCGGGGGTGACCCGGGACCGCAACTACAACGAGGTGTCGTGGCGCCGGCATGGCTTCGTGCTGGTGGACACCGGGGGGATGGAGCCGGACGAGCGCGAGGGACTCAAGGGGCGCATCCTGCAACAGACCATGACCGCGGTGGCCGAGGCCGACGTCATCGTGTTCCTTCTGGACGGCCGCACCGGCCCCATGCCGCCGGACACGGCTGCGGTGAAACTGCTGCGGCAGGCCTCCAAGCCCGTGTTCTATGCGGTGAACAAGCTCGACACCGGGCCGCGCGAAAGCGATCTCTACGAATTCTACCGATTGGGGGTGGAACGCCTTTATCCGCTCTCGGCGGAGCATGGGCTCGGGGTCGCGGACCTGATGCAGGAGGTGGTGGACGCCCTGCCACGGGAAGCGGCGGGTGCCCGCCATGGGGTGGAGACCCTGGCGCTGGCGGTGGTGGGCCGCCCCAACGTGGGCAAGTCCACGCTGGTGAACCGGCTTCTGGGCTACGACCGTTCCCTGGTGGATGCCCGGCCCGGCACCACCCGGGACGCGCTTCAGGCCGATTTCACCTGGAACGGAACGGTTTGCCGCCTCACCGATACGGCGGGCATCCGGCGCAAGGCGCGGGTGGTGGATCCGGTGGAGCGTTACAGCGTGAGCCGCGCCCTGCGCTCGGTGGACGCCGGGGACGTGGTCATCCATCTCCTGGACGCGGCCGAAGGCGTGACCGACCAGGACGCACAGGTGATGTCCTATGCCTCGCAGCGGGGCAAGGGCATGGTCCTGGGCATCAACAAGTGGGATCTGTTGGACACGGAACAGGTGAGTCTGCGCGAATACCGGAATTTTTTGCACCAGCGGCTACCGTTCGCCGATCACGTGCCGATTGTATCTTTGTCGGCAATGGAGGGTTCGGGCATGAACAGGCTGATGGATACGGTGATTCGGGTGGGCGAGGGGCAGCGGCGGTGGATCAAGACCCCGGTGCTCAACCGGGTGTTGCGGCGTCTTGCGGAGCGCCATGGCGCTCCGCAGCTTCGCGGGCGCCCCATGAAGATCTATTACGCCACGCAGACGGACGTGCGCCCGCCGACGTTCACCCTGTTCGTGAACAATCCCGAAGGCTTCGGCGCCGGCTACCAGCGCTACCTCGTAAAGGCGCTGCGCGGAGAGCTGGGCCTGGAGCACTCGCCCCTGCGCCTCACCTTCCGGGCGCGCGCGGGCAAGGAAGAGAAGTAGTGCGCGGTGCGGCGGGCGCGTTCGACGGGACAGCGGGCGAGAGCCGGAGGGACCTCGCCTGGCTCGCGTTCGGTGAAGTTTCGGGCCTTGGTTGCGTAGGGTTCCGGCGGCTCGCGGAAGCCTTTCAGGACCCCACCGAAGCGTTCTTCGCCGGGCGCGGCGCGTTGCGCGAGATTGACGGGCTGACCCGGCCCGCGGTGAAAGGGCTGCTCGCGTTCTCGGCGTGGGACCGTGTGGCGGAAGAGATGCGGCGGGTGCGCGAAGCCGGGGTGCGGCTGGTGCGGTACACGGACCCGGCGTATCCGGAACGGCTGCGCGCCATACACGATCCGCCCCCGGTGCTCTACGTCCGGGGGGCGCCGGAGGTGGCGGGGTATGCGGCGGTGGGTGTCGTCGGGACGCGCGCACCGAGCGACTACGGGCGCGAGATGACCCGGCTGCTGTGCCGGGGGTTGGCCGCGGCGGGCATCGTGGTGGCGAGCGGCATGGCCCGGGGCATCGACCGCCACGCCCACGAGGCGGCCCTCGACGGCGGCGGCTGGACCGTGGCAGCGCTGGGTTCGGGGGTGGACGTACCCTATCCGCCCGAGCACCGTGACCTGAGCCGTCGTATCGAGGGGAGCGGCGCGGTGCTCTCGGAGCATCCCCTGGGCACGCGTCCGCTGGCGCGCCACTTTCCGTCGCGCAACCGCCTCATCAGTGGGTTGTCCCTGGGCGTGGTGGTGGTGGAGGCCACCGAACGCAGCGGTTCCCTCATCACGGCGCGCCTGGCCCTGGAACAGGGGCGCGAGGTCTTCGCCGTGCCCGGCCCGGCGCGCGCCAGCCGCAGCCGCGGCCCCCATCGGCTCATCCGGCAGGGAGCCAAGCTGGTGGAGGACGTGAGCGATGTCATTGAGGAGATCGCGCCCCAACTGGCGGCGCAGGCCGCGGAACGCGACGCTCGTCCGGGAGCGCCGGTGGAATCGGGAGAGGACGGTCCCGCCCGTGAACTGCCCGGTGGCGCGGCCGGCGCGGTCCTGCGGACTCTGGAGGCCGGCCCCCGGCAAATCGACGAGATCATGGACCGAACGGGTCTTCTTGCCCAGCAGGTCGGTGAGGTTCTACTGGAGCTGGAGCTTCAGGGCCTGCTCAGACAGTTGCCGGGAAACAGATGGGCTCTGAACGCGGCTGTCGCTGGCAACGCCGGAGTCGCACGGTGACGTTCGGGATTCCAGGAACGCCTTACGTTGGACATGCCCTTGTGGTATGGATGGATCAAGACCCGCAGATTATGACGCGAATTAACCAGACACCACACTAGGGAGATGTTTGCGGTGGGGGCGGCAGAGATCCAGTCTGCCGCCCCTTCGCGTCTGAACCCATGAACACGCAGAGTGACAATACCGGGCGCGTCAACGTCGTGGGCGGCGGGCTCGCGGGGTGCGAGGCCGCGTGGCAGCTCGCCCGGCGGGGCGTGCCGGTGGACCTGTACGAGATGAGGCCGGCGCGCCGGACGGAGGCGCACACCACCGGTCATCTGGCCGAGCTGGTGTGCAGCAATTCGTTCCGTTCCCTGTCATTGACCACCGGCGCCGGGTTGCTGAAGGAAGAGATGCGCCGCATGGGCTCGTTGATGATCGAACTCGGTGAGGCGCACCAGGTGCCCGCGGGCTCCGCCCTGGCGGTGGACCGGGTGCGCTTCGCCGAGGCCGTTTCCGAACGCGTGTCGTCGTTGCCGGGCCTGCGCCTGATGCGCCGGGAGATCGATTCCATTCCGCCGGGCCCGACCATCGTCGCCACCGGGCCGCTGACCTCGGCGCCTTTTTCGGAGCGCCTGCGGGAGCTGCTGGGGGCCGAGCATCTCTACTACTACGATGCCATCTCGCCGGTGGTCACCGCCGAGTCCGTGGATGCGTCGGTGGCGTTTCGCGCGTCCCGCTACGACGAGAACCCTGGCGATTATCTGAACCTGCCGTTGACCCAGGCGGAATACTACCGGCTGGTGGACTCGGTGGTGGCGGCGGAGAAGGTGCCGGCGCGCAGCTTCGAGCGCTTTTTCGAGGGCTGTCTCCCCGTGGAGGAGATGGCCCGGCGCGGGCGCGAGACCCTGGCCTTCGGACCCATGCGCCCCACCGGGCTCATGGATCCGGCTTCGGGAGAGAGGCCCTACGCGGTGGTGCAGTTGCGCCAGGAGAACCGCGAGGGGACCCTGTACAACCTCGTGGGGTTTCAGACCAAGATGACCCATCCCGAGCAGAAGCGCGTGTTCTCGCTCATCCCGGGACTGGCCAAGGCGGTGTTCGTGCGCTACGGCAGCCTGCACCGCAACACCTACATCAATGCGCCGCGGCACCTGTGGCCGACGCTGCAGTGGCGCGGCGGCTCGCGGCTTTTCTTCGCCGGCCAGATCACCGGCGTCGAGGGCTACATCGAATCGGCCGCGTCCGGCCTCCTCGCCGGCGTCAACGCCGCCCGGCTGATGGCCGGGGCCAGGCCGGTGACGCCGCCCGCCACCACGGCGCTGGGCGCCCTGCTCGGCTACGTGTCCGATGCCGGGCGCCGGGACTTTCAGCCCATGAACGTCAACTTCGGGCTCTTCCCGTCGCTGCCCTTCAAGACGAAGGGCCGGCGCAAGAAGGAGTTCATGGCGGAACGGGCGCTACGGGACCTGGACCGCTGGTGGCTGGAGTGCGGCGAGGGCGCTTCGCCGGCCGGTGTGCGTGAAGCGTGAGGACGCCGGTGTCCCTGATCACTCTCGAGGATGTCTCCAAGACCCATGCGCGCATCGCCCCGGTCGCGGTGTCCCATGTGAGCCTCACACTGGGGGAACGGGAGATCCTGGCGCTGCTCGGTCCCAGCGGCTCGGGCAAGACCACGACCCTGCGCATGATTGCGGGTTTTGATCGGCCTGACAGCGGCAGGATTCTGCTCAACGGAGCGCCGCTCTCCGGCGACGGCATGTGGATCGAGCCCGAGAAACGGCGCATCGGCATGGTCTTCCAGGACTATGCCCTGTTCCCGCATCTGACCCTGCTGGAGAACGTCATGTTCGGGCTGCGGGGGCCGGCGCGCCACGAGCGCGAGGCCACGGCGCGCCAGGTGCTGGCCGCGGTGGACATGGACGAGTTGGCCACCCGCTATCCCCACGAGATCTCCGGTGGCCAGCAGCAGCGCGTGGCGTTGGCGCGGGCGCTGGCGCCCAATCCCCTGGTGTTGTTGCTGGACGAACCCTTCAGCAACCTCGACGCTGACATGAGGGCGGAGATGCGCGAGGAGTTGCTGCGGATCCTGCACGAGTCGGAAACCAGCGCCATTATCGTGACCCATGACCAGGAAGAGGCGTTTACGCTGGCGGACCGCATCGGCATCCTCAACCGGGGTGTGCTGGAACAGATCTCCGAGCCCGAGGTGCTCTACCGCCAGCCGCGGACGCGTTTTGTCGCCGAGTTCGTGGGCCGGTCGGACTTCATTCCCGGGGTGGTGGGCGACGGCATCAAGACCGAGGTGGGGACGTTTCCCAACGATCCCGGACTGCCCGCTGATACGCGAGTCGACGTTCTGGTACGGCCGGACGAGGTGCAGTTGGAACCCGCGGAGGACGGTAACGGGGTGGTGGCGCGCCGGCGTTTCCGCGGCGCCGAGAACCTGTATCAGGTGACCCTTCCGTCGGGTGCGCACGTTCGCAGCAGCCAGCCCTCCACGCACGTTCTGTCCGCCCGCACCCGAGTGCGCGTGACGGTGCGCCCCGTGGACGTCATCGCTTTCCCCTGCGCCGCCGCGTCCTCCTGACGCGGCGCGTCCGCCAGGAACCGCTTAACCACTGGAATGGTTGGAGCGCCGCCGAGGCGGTCATCGGTCGACCAAGGGACTCACGCAGCCTAGGCCTGCACGGTCTTGGTCATTTCCGACGCCGACAGATCCGCGGATGTTCCGGAAGGTGTTTCAGTTGGGGTGGTGCGTCCGGTCACCGCGTCGCGTCAAGTTTGGTGATCGGTCGGTTGAGGTCGTTCGCCTCACCCACAACTGGAGCCACCCGCCGGACTCGAACCGGCGACCTACTGATTACGAATCAGTTGCTCTACCATCTGAGCTAGGGTGGCGATTGGTTGGGTGGGCGGCCGGGAACCAAGGCAGGGTACCAGTCTAGCAGCCGGCTGCATGTGCGGGCAAGCCTGTTACCCACACCCAGCCCGCGTTGGATGGGTCGAAGGCCAACGGAAAGGGACCCATGTCCGTTGAACCATCCGAGGGATGGCTCCTGGAGCCCGGCATTGCCAACCGAGCCACTGCCAGGCGACGAAGCCTCACCGCGCCGCCATGCGCCCTCCCTCCACCGGCAGGTCGGCTCCGGTGATGTAGTCGGCCCATTGGGAGGCGAGGAAGAGCACGGGGCCGACGAAGTCTTCGATTTCGCCCTTGCGGCCCAGGGCGGGCGGGGTGAACTCGCCGGCGGCGTGGGCGGGCTCGGGGCCCTCGCTGGCGCCCTTGGCGATGGCTTCGTACTCGTAGATCGTGGTGAGGCGGTTGGGGGTGAAACCTGGGCTGACGGAGTTGACGTTGATGTTGTCGCGCCCGAGTTCCACGGCCATCTGCCGGGTGAGCATGACGACGCCGCCCTTGGCGGCGCTGTAGGCGGAGCCGCCGGCGGTGCCGCGGTGTCCGGCGATGGAGGCGATGTTGACGATCTTGCCGCCGCCCTGGCGCTTCATCACCGGCGCCACGTGGCGGGTGGTGAGGTAGGCGGCCTTGAGGCAGATGTTGAGGACGAAGTCCCACTCGCCGGGTTCCATCTCGCTGATGGTCTTGGGCGGGTAGACCTGCACGGCGGCGGCGTTGACGAGCACGTCGATGGCACCGAAGCGCTCCGCCACGGCTGCCGCCATGCGCGCCACGTCGGCGTCGTCCGAGACGTCGGCGGGGGCAGGGATCGCTTCCGCGTCACCGGCAAGCTTGCCGATGCATTCCAGGGCCTTCTCCTCCCGGAGGTCGTTGATGGCGAGTCTGGCGCCGTGGTCGGCGAAGCCCTGGGCGAACGCCGTGCCGAGCACGCCGGCGCCGCCGGTGATGAGCACCACCTTGTCCTTGAGTCCGAGGTCTCTCATTCAGTTCTCCTGCTGTGACTGGGAGCCTGCGCCGTAAAGCCCTGACCAGACGATCTCCCGCAGGGATGACCGGCCGGGCGCCCCTGTCCTGGACCAGGGCCGACAGGCGCCGCGGTGTCTGTTCGGCGCGCGTTCGGGTCCTGCCAGAACCTCCGCACCCGACGGGCTGGCGGCCCATTCGTACGGAGCCGATTCCTGAGCCGCTCGCTACCTCTCCACCGCCCGGCGTTCCGGCGCGGCGCGCAGCGACTCGACGTACGCCAGGGCCTCGGCCCGGGTCACCACGGTGGCGTACTTGCTGTTCATCTCGTAGAGGTTCACGAGGTGCGAAAAGGGCGAGCGGTCGAAAGTGCCTTCCTCCACTACGAACACGGAATAGCCGTTGGAGTAGCCGTCGATGACCGTGGAACGGACGCAGCCGGAGGTGGACGCGCCGGTGACGATGAGCGAGTCGATGCTCTTGCGCGTCAGATAGGTGATCAGGTGGGTGCCGAAGAACGCGCTGGCGCGGGCCTTGTGCACCACGTATTCATCCTTGCGCGGCCGGATCATCTGCGGGAACTCCACCGCCTTGTCGCTCGATGTCGTGGGCTCCTTGGCGCGCTTGGTGGCGTTGCCGAACACGGCCTTGAATTCAGGATCGCTGGTGGAATAGATCACCGGCACCTTGGCCCTGCGGCACGCTGCCAAGAGCTTGCGAATGTGCGGCAGCGCTTGCCACGCGGCCTTGCCGCAACTCGACCGGAACTCGTCGATGGCCTCCAGGGTCTCCATCGGTCTGGTGCCGGTGAAGGCCGTGATGACGTCGATGATGAGTAGCGCGGGCTTCCGTCCGAAGGGTTGCTTTCCGGTGTAGCCGGCCTTCTCGTAGACTTGGCGGTCGTACTCAGGGATGATCTCTTCCCAATCTCGCATGGCGTACCTCCTCGTGGGCTGTAACCATATACCAAACCTGGGACTCGACACCAGGAGCCTGCGCCGCAGCTCCTGGATCCTGACCGGGGTCGGGAAACCAGGGGAAGGGGTGACCCGTGCTCACGCCCGCAACGCGGCGAGCATGTCTCGTGCCGCGGTCCGGGGGTCGGGGGCTTCGGAGATGGCGGAGATGAGGGCGATGCGCGCGGCGCCGTGGGCCTTGATCTGGGGGATGTGGCGCTGCTTGACGCCGCCGATGGCAAAGACGGGGATGGGCGCGGCGTCGGTGACGGCTTTGAGGGCGGCGGGGCCTTGCGGAGCGCCGAAGGCAAGTTTGGAGGGGGTCGGGTAGACGGGGCCGAAGACGATGAGGTCGGCGCCGGCTTGGGCGGCGGCTCGCGCTTCCGCCGCCGAATGGGTGGAGACGCCGATCTTCCGGTCGGGGCCGAGCAGTTCCCGTGCGATTTCCACGGGCAGGGAGTTTGCCGCAAGGTGCACGCCGGCGGCGTCCGCGGCCAGCGCCACGTCGACGCGGTCGTTTACGAACAGCTCCGCGCCGTAGCGGTGGCACAGTGCGTTCACTCTCCGCGCCAGCTCCAGGAGCGCGCGCGCCTCCAGGTCCTTCTCGCGCAGTTGGATGGCGCGGACCCCGCCCTCCAGGGCTTCTTCCAGCACCCACAACAGATCCCGGCCCGCCGTGGTGTTGCGGTGGGTGACGAGGTACAGGTCGAAGTCGATGGTGCGCAACGTTCTGCTCTTCGGCGGGCAAGCGGTGGTTGGCGCGGGCCTGCCCGGCCAGTGTCGAGGAGCTTGCGGCGTCTCAAGTGTCGGGACCGACGACCGCTGGCGGCCGCGCTCAGGTGAGCATTCCCTCGATGGGGCTGGAGGCGGTGGCGTAGAGCTTCTTGGGTATGCGTCCGGCCAGGAAGGCCTTGCGTCCGGCTGCCACGGCCTGCTTCATGGCGTCGGCCATGAGCACGGGGTCCCTGGCGCCGGCGATGGCGGTGTTCATGAGCACGCCGTCGCACCCCAGTTCCATGACGATGGCGGCGTCGGACGCGGTGCCCACGCCCGCGTCGACGATCACGGGGATGGACACGTGTTCCTGGATGATACGGATGTTGTAGGGGTTGCGGATGCCCAGGCCCGAGCCGATGGGCGCCGCCAGGGGCATGACCGCGGCGCAGCCCATGTCCTCGAGCTTCTTCGCGGTGACCACGTCGTCGCTGATGTACGGCAGCACGGTGAAGCCGTCCGCCACCAGCAGGCGCGCGGCCTCCAGCGTGCCGGGCGTGTCCGGGAACAGGGTCTTGTCGTCGCCGATGACCTCTAGCTTGACCATGTCGCCGACCCCTGCCTCACGCGCCAGGCGGCAGGTGCGCACGGCTTCTTCCGGCGTGTAGCAGCCCGCGGTGTTGGGCAGGATGGTGAACTTCCGGGGGTCGAGGTAGTCGAGCAGGTTTTCCTGGTTTGGGTCGGTGACGTTGACGCGCCGCACCGCCACGGTGACGATCTCCGCGCCGGAGGTCTCGATGGCCTTGCGGGTCTCCTCGAAGTCCTTGTACTTGCCGGTGCCGACGATCAGCCGTGAGCGGAACTCCTTGCCGGCCAGGCGCAGGCAATCGGGCGCGTCCGCTTCCGAGGCTTGGGCCGTGGATTCGGTCATGACTTTATCCGCCTCCCACGAAGTGCACGATCTCCACCTCGTCGCCGTCCTTCAATCGCGTGTCGCCGTGCGCGTCCCGTGCAACGACCTCGGCGTTGAGTTCCACCACCACGCGTCCGGGCCGAATCTCCAGGTGCTCCAGGAGTTGGGCGACACTGATGTCCACCGCGACTTCGTTGTCCTTGCCGTTGATTCGGATGACCACCGGTAATCCCCGCGAACACACGCAGCACTGGTTACATTATTGCATCTTCCGGACGAGACGCCAGTGGCTGGCACATGACGGCGCGGCTTCGAAGAAACGATGATCCATTACCGCCGAACAGGATGCCGCCCTGCGGCGCAGACACCACAATCCTAGCGCGCCGCCGCGATCTTGACCTCCAGCACGCCGATGCCCTCGACTTCGCCTTCCACCTTGTCGCCCACGTTGAGGAAAATGGGCGGAGTGCGGGCAAAGCCCACGCCTGACGGCGTTCCCGTGCTGATGATGTCGCCGGGTTCCAGGGTGAGGCCGGCGGACAGGCTCTCGATGGTCGTGGGGATGTCGAAGATCATGTCCCGCGTGTTGCCGTCCTGCATGGTCTCGCCGTTCACGCGGCACTGGAGCCGGATGTTCCTGGGGTCGGGCATGGCGCTCTTGTGCACGATGCTCGGTCCCAGCGGGCAGAAGGTGTCCAGGGACTTGCCCTTCCACCACTGGAGGTGACGGCGCTGCAGGTCGCGGGCGGTCATGTCCAGGCACACCGTGTAGCCGAAGATGTAATCGTTGGCCTTGGCGGCGGGAATATTCCGGCCCTTGCGGCCGATGACCACGGCCAACTCCACTTCCCAGTCGATTTTGCTGGTGACGGCGTGCGCGAGGACCTTGCCCTGGTCGCCGATCACCGAGGTGGCCGGCTTGGTGAAGAATACCGGCGCCTCGGGCGTGTTGAACTGGATGCCGCGCGCGCGCGCACCCTCGTCGATGTGCTCTTGATAGTTCACTCCCAGACAGATGACGTTCTTTCGCGGGGCGGGGATCGGCGACAGCAGCCTTACGCGGTTACGCTTCACCAGGATGTTGGTCTGGGCGAGCCTACGGGCGCCCTTGGCATCGAGTTCGCCGACGTACCGGGCGGCCTTCCTGGCGGTGTTGACGGCCTTGGCGCCGGCCTCGATGAACGACTGCATGCTGCCCAGATAGGCGGCGGTGTCGCCGGGCAGGTAGCGCTTGGCAACCTCCTGGAGATCGATGATCTGATCGGCGCCGGTCATCACGCCCAAATGGGGCTTGCTCTGAAAGTTGTAAGTCACGAAACGCATGGCGACCTCCTGCGCAACTCCCGCCCCCGGGGCCGGGTCTGCACGGCTTTCTCGTTCTCTGTGTCGTAAAGCAGGAAACGGCGAGGCGGGCTGGCAGTTCGAACAAGCGTCTCGGTTCCGTAATCCCGGCCTCGTCTCTCATAGAGAAGCATCGCGCCCTTTGTCAAGCTGTGGCCGCGACGTGGGAGGCGGCGGTTCGTACGGCTCCCGAAATTGCGCGGCCGTCCAGGCGGTGATACTGTCAAGACGTGAAACGCACCAAGGGACAACGCATCACGATGGAGGTGGGAGACCGCGTTCTGATCCGAGGGAACTTGCGCAGACAGGTGATGACCGTGGCGCGGGTGGACATCCCCCATTCGACCCAGAAGGTCTTCCTTTCCCGCTCTGGCGGCGATTTCACGGTCGGTCTCAAAGTCTGGAAATCGGATTACGCCTGGAGCGAGAAGAACCAGATGTGGGTTTCGAAACGATAGAATGCGGCCCACTGGCGCCGCCCCGGGCGCGGTGATCCATGGCGCAAGACATCGAAGCGCTCCTGCAGGCCCTTGGCCAGGGCGAGGGGCCGGCGATCATGCTGCTTCACGGAGACGAGTATCGTGTCCGGGGGGCGAGCCGGGCGATCCTGGAACATCTCGCCCCCGGCTCGGGCGCGAGCCTCGCCGTCTCCCGGTTCGACGCGCGCGCCGTCCCGTGGGGCGAAATCGAGACCGCCCTCATGACACCGTCGCTCTTCGCCCCGGCCTGCACGGTGGTGGCGGAGTACGTTCCCTGGTTCGCGCCTCCCGAGCGCAAGGGAGACGCGGGGAACGAGCCGGCGCCCGCTTCCGGCAAGGCCGAGGAGCCGGACCGGATCGCGCAACTCCTTGAACGCGGGCTGCCGCGCGGCGCGCGCCTGCTGCTGCTGGCCCCCAGGGCGGACAAGCGCGGGCGCGCCTACAAGCAGTTGAGTCGTCAGGGGTGCGTCGTGGACCTGTCGGTGGAACGCGACCGGAGCGGACGCATCCGCCGGGAGTCGCTGGCCGCGTTTCTCGAACAGCACCTGCGGCGGGCGCGCAAGCGCATCGAGACCAAGGCTCGCGAGATGGTGTTGTCGCGGTGCGGCAACGAACTCTGGACCGTGCACCAGGAGCTCGAGAAGCTGATCCTCCATGCGGGCGACGCGGAAACGGTGAACGCAGCCGACGTCGAGGATATCTTCACAGACCAGTCGGAAAGCTGGGTGTTCGATCTCACCGACGCCCTGGGCCAACGGGATACCCTCCGGGCCTTGGTTTTTCTGCGCCGTCTCATGGCTGGCGGTGAGTATCCACTGATGATGCTGGGGGCCATCGCGAGCCATGTGCGCCGCCTGGTGAGCGCGCGCCAACTCCTCGACCGGGAGCTTCACGACGTCTGGCGCCGGCGCATGTCCTACGCGGAGTTCCAGAAGCAGGTTCCGCCCGACACCGAGGGCCTCCCAACTGCGAGCCCCTACGCCAACTACCTGACGTTGCAGCGCGCGGAGAAATTCACCTTGCCCGAACTCAAGACCTTCCTCCGGCTGCTCCGGGACACCGATGCCCGCCTCAAGTCCTCCGGCCACCAACCCCAGGCCGTGATGGAGAGGCTGATCCTGGAGATGTGCCGGCCGTAGGCCGTCCGACAGCGATCCGCATGCCTGATCGGGTCGCGGCCACGGACCTGTCCCACGAGAACCGCAACCACACTAGCCCCCAAGCGTTCGCAGCCGAAATTCTCCCGCACGGCTTAAGGCGCGGCCGACCCCGCCGATTCCTCCTACGGAGAGACAAACTTGCCGTTGGGGAGGTTCAAGGGATGTCGGCAGCTTTCTTGCAGCGGTTCTCCGTTCCGTTGGCGGCGCTTGCGCTCGGCGCATTTCTGTCCGGTTTCCTCGCGCATCTGGTGTACACGCGCTGGCTGGGACCGGCGCCGTGCGCGCGGGAACGGGAGGACGGCGCGGTCACTCGCGGCGATTCCACCGGAACGAATCCAGCCGGCGACGGAGAGTTGCCGGAAGTCGACGTGATGGAGGTCGAGCGGCTCCAGGAGTTGGCCGGGGCCTTGGCGCGGGTCCGGGGCCGGGTGTACCGCGTGGGCCACTCGTCCAGGAGCAACACCTGGTTCCTGGACTTCGGACCTTCCCGGTCCGCCTTCACCGCGGTCATCTTCTCGTCCGCCGCCGGCGCCTTCGAGCGCGCGGCCGCACCCCCGAACCAGTTCCAGGGAAAGGAGGTGGAGTTGACCGGCCGCATCAAGGACGACCCCAAGTACGGGCTGGAGATGATCCTGGAGAGCCCGGCACAGATCAGGGTCGTGCCGTGACAATGGTACGGAGGCACATGACTGCGCGAGGTCGGTCTGTTGGAAGGACCAATCGTTGACCGGATGGTGTCGGTGCAGGCGGCAGTGGGTTGGCTTGAGACGGAAGTCTGTTGACAGCGAGCCGGGGGCGCGGGCACACTCTTGCCATGTTCAGCGCTGGAGTCATGGCGCCCGGCGAACGGGTCTCGCGGTGCGGCCATACGTGCGCTTGAGCGGCGAATCGACATGGCCCTCCGCGCCACGAGTGCTCACTGGCAGAAACGGTAGCGTCTGCCTAGTTTCGGAGTATCGGTATCCCCACAGGGAGCGTGTGGTGGCAATTCACTTGGAAGCGTTGGGCGCTGGGCGTATGCCGGGTGTTGAGGCGGATGTGGGCCGAATTATGGCGCAAGCCGCCATAATTTGTTTTGAGGATTGCCGTCACTCAAGCGGGGTCAAACTCGTCGTCGAAGGTAATGTTCGGGCTGATCCGAATATACACTGGAAGCCCTTGCGTAATCCCGAGCAAGCCCGACGTTCCTGGGATCCCGAGGACGCGACAGAGGCGGGAGCATGCGGTGTTGCCGTATTGTTGATCGACGGGTTTACGGAATACACTATCGGTGAGCGAGCCATGAAATGGCTTGGGTCGCGTCGTGGTTCCGGGTTCGATTATTGGCTATACGAGAAAGAATCAAGCTCGGACCGCGGATCACCCGATCCACTTTCGTTGGGAGATGCGCGGCTTGAGGTGTCCGGTATCCGAAAGGGCGACTCCACCAGACTCAATGCGCGTGTTACGCAGAAGACGGATCAGACGAAACAGTCAGATTATCTGGGAATCCCCGCTTATGTCATCGTAGTAGAGTTCGGAACCCCGCGATCAACCATGATACGGCGATGAATGTTCGCGATACACATCGCGCCGCAATGCGCTGTGCGGAGCGGGCAAAGCTTGCCAGCCGGGGCATGCAGAGTGGCGAAGCTTCCGCTCTCATGCGGCGGGCATTTGAACTGGAACGTGAAGCCGCCCAGCTTCTTCTCCAATCCTTTGAGGAAGAGCCCACGCGGTCGGTCTTGTATCGGAGTGCCGCCACATTGGCGCTGGAGTGCGGCGAGTTGGCCGAGGCGAAACGGCTGGCGTACCAGGGGTTGGCCGGAAATCCTCCTCTCGAAATAGCGAATGAAATTCGTGAAATCCTCGAAGAGGAGGAATTCCAAAGGCATCTTTCAAAGAGGGGAATCACGCTTCAACCGGAAGAGTTTCAGGTGTCTGTGGTTGGACCAGTAGTCGCTGCCGGCTTTGCGTTGTATACGGCCATCATGCCTCGTGTGGAGAGTTTCCGGAATCTGGTGCTGCGCACAGGGGAGCGTATTGCTGGAATGGATTACCGTGCTCGCGGCAGGCCTGCTCAGGCCGTCACTCGCGGCTACGAGTTTTTCATGGGTACTCCTCGGGAAGGCAGTTTCGCATTCTCTTTGCATATAGGACAGCCAGATCAAATGAGTCTCCCTGGCATGGCCAAGGGCGCTGAGGTGGTACGGGAGATCTTTGATTGCTTTGATGTTCTCGAGTTGGAAGGGAAAAGCCAATTGCGGCAACGCATTGGAAATGATGCGTACTACGCGAATTTTACCTCGCTTGCCGAAAAGATCGGACCTGACGGCGATATGGTGCGTTTCGTCGGTTTGACCGCCACACGGGGTGTCGAGAGTCGAACTGTCAGGCTTGAGTCGAAGCTCGACCTTGCGGAATCCATGGCGCCTGACATGGTGTCCGTTTCTCAAAAGGTCAGCGTCCAAGGGGTGTTGCGGTGGGCGGATGCCACCACGGGTCAGGAGACGGTTCGTATCGTGGATGCCGACAAGAAGAGCCACGGAGTTCGAATACCGCCGGGCGTAGACGATATTGTCAAGCCATACTGGCTGGATGAGGTGACGGTGACCGGGGTCCGGGACAGCCACGGCTTTATCGTGTTGGAACGCATCGACTCGGTGAGGCGTGACTCTCCATGAGTTCTTGTTGGATCGTCCCCCAAGGTCGGATATGCTCCACGTCATGGACAAGGAACTGGATCCACAGGACCGCTGCATGGTTTGTGCCAGGGTTGCGCCTCTGAGTGGCGGCATCTGCGAGGCCTGCAACGAGAAAATCCGCGCGCAGGCCCAAGGCAACCAGCGGGACGTTCGCGACCGCTCCGACCGGGCGCTGCGCAAGCATGGGGTGAAGCCGGAGTAGTGGAAGCCCCGTTCACCCGCGGCGTGCCTGGATTGCCGCCTGCGCGGGAACCTTCCATGCCGGCTTGGAGTCGCACACGAGGGGACGAAAGTGGGTCCCACGGGCCGCCAACCACAGGAACCGGGTTGTTTCATGTCAGTGACGTCCGGAGGCAGGGAGCCATTTCGGTTCAATGACCGATTTGTGGGTGGCCATATTCCCGCATGACAGGGAACCCGCGACACTTCGAATCCATCGGCAACCGTCTCGGTTTCCGTCCGGAACCTTCCGGAGACCACGAACTGAACCTGGCATGGCGCGGTGGACGCTTTCCGGCGTTGCTGTGCCTGGGCATCGCCTGTTTCCTGCTCCTCCTCTCGGTGCCCGTGTTCCTGGCCATCCGCGCCCACGGGCTCGACAGCGCGGTGGGGAATCTGTGGTACTTCCCGACCATGAACGTCGTGCTTTTCGGGGTGGTGCTGTTCCTGTTCACCCTCAAGCGCACCATCCGCATCGACCGGCGCACGCGCACGGTGTCGCTGACCCGCAGCAGCCTGTTCATACGCCGGCGGCTGACGCTGGACTTTGACGAGGTGGTGGGCCTGAGGGTTGCCGACGATCAGGTGTACAGTGGGTTCGCCGTGGCCGGCTCCACGGCGGGAGAGAAGTCCTTTCCCGCCCGGTCGGCGCGGTTGCTGCTCATCGGCTCGGGGTCCGTGTTGCTGGACCGTGGCGGAGGCAGGCGACTGGACGACCTCGCGGCGCGCATCGGCCGGTTCATGGAAAAGCCCGTGGAGGCGGTTCCGCCTCGTGGCCGCCGCGCGGCGGACCGGAGTTGAAGGGGTATCGCGACCCGGCGTCACGGGACGAGGCGCCGCCAGCAAGGCCGCCAGCGCGCTCGATTTCCAAGGGATGGCGCTCCCGTCGCCGGCCCGCCGAACGCGGTTTCCGGGCGCCGGAACGTCAGTTTGACCCGTCTCCGGGCCGGTTGCACTTTGCGGGGATTCTTCCTATATAGAGGCGGCATTCGGGAATCATCGCAGACCCCGCCAGCCGGCAGACAGACCAAGCCTCACGATCAGAGAGGGATTTCATGGACAAGAAGATCAAGTTTCGCGTCAACGGGACGGAGCACGAGCTGGAGGTTCCCACCAACCGGCTCCTGGTGGACGTGCTCCGTTACGACTTGGGCCTCACGGGAACCAAGGAAGGTTGCAGCGTGGGGGTGTGCGGCGCGTGCACGGTGCTTATCGACGGCGAGATGGTGAGTTCGTGCCTGGCGCTGGCTGTGTTCGCCGATGGCCGCGACGTGACCACGGTGGAAGGGTTGGCCCAGGATGGCGAGCTTCATCCGGTGCAGCAGAGCTTCATCCGCTACGGCGGCTTTCAGTGCGGCATCTGCACCCCCGGCCAGGTGGTGGCGGCCAAGGCGCTCCTGGACCGGAACCCCCGGCCCAACGAGGAAGAGATCAAGGACTGGATGATGGGCAACCTGTGCCGGTGCACGGGCTATTACAAGATCATCGAGTCCATCGAGAAGGCGCACGAGTTCGCCAAGTAGGGGGTTGAGGAATGATCGCATTTGACTACCGCACACCGGGCAGCCTGGACGAGGCCTACGCGGACCTCAAGGAAGCCGGCTCCGACGGCAAGGTCATCGCCGGCGGCACCGCCCTCGTGATCATGATGAAGCAGCAACTCCTGCAGCCGGGTTGCGTCATCAGTCTGCGCAACGTGTCCGGGTTGAGCGACATCTCGGAGAACAACGGCAGCGTGCGCATCGGCGGCCTCGTGACCCATGCCCACCTGGACGCTTCGGATTTGGTCCAGGGCAAGCTGCCGGTACTGGGCGCCACCTACCACCACGTGGCCACGCAGCGGGTGCGCACCATGGCCACGGTGGGTGGAGGCTTGGCCCATGCTGATCCCAACCAGGACCCGCCGCCGACCTATATCGCGTTGGGCGCGAGCATCGAGATCGGCTCCGCCAACGGCGCCCGTTCGGTGGCCGCCGAGGACTTCTTCAGCGACTACTACGAGACCGTGCTGGAGCCGGAGGAAATCGTCACCGGCGTGAGCGTCCCGCTCATGGCGGCCAACTCCGGCGCCGCCTACCTCAAGTTCCTGCCGCGCTCGGCCGACGACTACGCCACCGTCAGCGCCGCCGCCGTCGTGACGCTGGACGCCGCCAGGAACACCATCCAGGACGTGCGCATCGCCATGGGCAGCGTCAACACCACGCCCGTGCGCGCCACGGCTTCCGAGGCTGTGCTCCGGGGACAGCCGGTGAAGGCCGAGGGACTGCGCGAAGCCGGCGAGAAGGCCAAGGAACACACCGACCCGGTCAGCGACTTCCGCGGCTCGGGCTCCTACAAGACGCAGATGGCCGCGGTGTTCGTCCGGCGCGCGCTCGAGGCCGCCATCGCCAACGCATCCTGAGCAACGGAGGAATCGAGTGAAATTCAGTCAAAGCGCAACCGTGCCCGCGGGCCGCGAGCCCCTGTGGCAACTTCTTATGGACATTCCCAGGGTGGCCACCTGCCTTCCCGGCGTCCAGGACGTCGAGCAGTTGGACGACGAAACCTACCAGGGTACCCTGAAGGTCCGCGTCGGCCCCATCTCATTGAGCCTGCAAGGCAAGATCGTGCTGGAGGAGAAGGACCAGGACGCCTGGCGCGCGGCGCTCCGGGCCGAGGCCGAAGACCGGCGCGTGGCCGGCGCCATGCGCGGCAAGTCCACCATGGAACTCAAGGAAATCAGCGCTGGCGAGACCGAGCTGACGGTGGAGACCGACGTCAACATCCTCGGCAAGATCGGCGAGTTCGGCCAGCCCATCATCCGCAAGAAGGCCGACCAGATGCTCAACACCTTCATCAACAACATCAAGAAGGAGTTGGCGGCGAACTGATCGGATCCGTCCTCATGGGCTTGACCCGGGGATACGGAGTCGAAGGAAAGGGCGGCCGGTGGCGAGACCACCGGCCGCCCTTTTTGCCTATGGGGTCGAGATCATACTGACGGGCACGGTGCGGGCCGTGGCCAGGGATTCGGACGCGGCATCGGCGATGGCGAGGGCGGCGAGGCCGTCCTCGCCGTCGGGGTAGGGCACGTTTCCGCCCCGGACGACGGCGCAGAACGCGGCCAACTCCAGTCTGTACGCATCCGCGTAACGGTCCATGAAGAACGTGTTCAGGGGGTCGGTGGCAAAACCCGAGCCGTCGGCCCGCGTGACTGTCGTGGCGGCGGGATTGCCCGCGGAGAGCATTCCGGCGGAGCCGTGAACCTCGATGCGCTGGTCGTAGCCGTACACGGCGCGGCGGGAGTTGGAGATGACGCACAGGCGGCCTCCCGACGAACGCAAAACCGCCACCGCGGTGTCCACGTCGCCGGCGTGGCCGATGGCCGGGTCCACGAGAGCCGAGCCGGTGGCGCTGACTTCGACGATGGGCTCCCCCACCAGGAACCGCGCCATGTCCAGGTCGTGGATCATCATGTCGCGGAAGAGTCCGCCGGAGCGCTGGATGTAGGCGAGGGGAGGCGGGGCGGGATCGCGGGAGGTGATTTGCACCAGTTCCACGTCGCCGATGCGCCTGCCGTCGATCTCCTCACGCAGGCGCCGGAACGAGGGATCGAAGCGGCGGTTGAACCCGATCATGAGCGGCACGCCGCGGCGGGCCGCGGCGGCGACGCCCCGTTGCGCGCGGGACAGGTCGAGGTCGAGGGGTTTCTCGCAAAAGATGGCCTTGGCCGCATCCGCCGCCCCCTCGATGAGGTCCGCGTGGAGGTCGGTGGGCGCGGCGATGAGGACGCCTTCGATGGCGGGGTCGCTCAGCAGTGCGTCGGGCGACGTCACCCGGGCGCCGGTCATGCGGGCCACCGCGGCCGCGGCCGCCTCGACGGGATCGGCCACCGCCACCAGCCGGGCGCGCTCCGTGGCGGCGACGGAGCGGGCGTGGGTCTGTCCGATGCGCCCGGCTCCCAGGAGGCCCAGGCGGACAGGCTCGCTGGCGCCTTTCGGCAACGTGTGATCCGTGGAGAGGCTCACGCGTTATCCTGGGCATCGGGACCGGACGGACCCGTTCATGATTTCGAGTCCCGCTGGAAGATCCAGTCGTGGTCCGGGTGGTTCTTGAAGCGCCACTGCCGCCTGGGACCGGCCATGACGTTCAGGTAGTACATGTCGTACCCATAGGGCGCGCCGCAGGGGTGGTGCCCGCGCGGCACCAGCACGGTGTCGCCGTCGGAAACCGCCATGGTCTCGTCCAGCTCCCCGTCCTCGGTGAAGACCCGCTGGAAGCCGAACCCCTGGGGCGGGTTGATGCGGTGATAGTAGGTCTCCTCGAGATAGGTCATGTCCGCGCCCTGGTCGCTGTCGTGGCGGTGCGGCGGGTAGCTCGACCAGTTGCCCTGGGGCGTGAACACTTCGGTGAGGAGCAGCCTGTCGGCGATGTCGGCGTCGTCCATGGCGATGGGGTGCACGTAGCGCGTGTTGGCGCCCCTGCCGCGCTCCAGCACCGGGATGCCGTCCGGGTCGATGGCCGCGGCCGGATGCCCGCCGAAGCCCGGAGCCGAGCAGACGGCGATGGTGCAGTCGGTTTCCGCGCGCGCCGACCAGGACGTGCCGTTGGGAACGTAGACCGCGTGCGGCCTGGTCTGCTCGAACACACTCATGCGCCCGCCCTGGACGCCGAAGTCGACCTCGGGGGTGGCCAGGCGCGCCTTGCCGTCCACCATCACCAGGATGGCCTCGCGGTTCCCGGTGGTCTCGCCGGCGGTGTCCCCGGCCTTCAATGCGTAGACCGCGAAGCCAACGTAGCGCCAGCCGGCGTCCGCGGGTGTGATGTCGACGATCTTGCCCGCCGTCCCCGACGGTTTTCGTAACAGGCTGTTCATGGAACCTCCCTCCGCCAGGAGCTTGCGCGGAAATGACGTTTCGTAACGGCTTTCCCTAGACCAACCCGGCTTTCCGCGCCATGGCGCGGAGCGTCTTCAATGCCAACGTCTGATAATATACCGGATCTCGTTGCGCCGGGTCCTGCTCGGCCTCGGCGATGAGCCATCCGGAGTAGCGGTGGCGCGCTGCGATGCGCAACACCGCGGGGAAGTCCACGCAGCCCTCGTCGTCGCCCGGTACCGTGAACACGCCGAGACGGACAGCCTGAAGGAACGACAGCCCTTCCGCAAGCGCCTTGTCACGGACGGCGGGGCGAACGTTCTTCGCATGAATGTGAACGATGCGGTCCATGTAAGCTTCCGCAAGCGCCACGGGATCGGCGCCCGCGAAGGCCGCGTGGCCGGTGTCCAGGAGCAGCTTCGTGTGCGGTCCGGCGTGTGCCATGAAGGCGGTGATCTCGTCCAGGGTCTGCACCACCGTGCCCATGTGGTGATGGTAGGCCAATTGCACGCCCGCGCGGCGGCAGTGTTCGGCTACGGACTCGATGTTCGCGCAAAAGCCCGCCCAGTCGGAAGGAGCGAGTGTCGGCCGCCGGAGCATGGACGTGCCGGCGCGGCCATGCACGGCGCCGCTGGTTTCGCACACGATGCACACGGCGCACCCCATGGCGGCCAGCACGTCGAGATGAGGCTGGAGCGCCGCCTTCTCACTCTCCACCGAGCGTTCGAGCAGTTGGAGCGAGTGCCACCCGGATACATATGTCAGTCCGTAGCGTTGGAGGGTTGCTGCCAGGGCCGGCGCATCGGAAGGAAACTTGTGCCCTTTCTCGATGCCCTCGAAGCCGATGCGCTGAACGTCGCGCAGGCACTGTTCCAGCGGAATCTCGCCGCCCAGACCGCGGTCGTCGTCGTTGGACCACGCGATGGGATTGGTGCCGTAGCGGATCACCTGGTTTCCTCGGCGCGGAAGGATGGCCGCTCGGGGCTGTTGCAGCGGTGGATCATCGGTCCGGGAACCGTTGGCCCGACATGGGGACACCGTCGTCACGCCGCTTCTTCACGGATACGTCGTCCTTCCGTCTCGGCACCCGGATCGAGTGCCGGAAGCGTTGGTTCCGTCCTGAGCGTCGCGCCGCCTTGGCGGAACGAAGTCGAAGGGAGTTCGAACCCTCACCGGCGTCGTGTCAGCGCCGCTTCGTAGGATTCGCGCGCGGCCGCCACTTCGGCCCGCGCCGACACCTCCGGCACGGCCACGTCCCACCAATGGCCGCCGGCTCCCGTGCCCACCGCGGGGTCCGTGTCGATGACGATGACCGACGTTCGGTCCGCGTCCCTGGCCTTCACCAGGGCGGCTTCGAGTCCCGCGATGTCGTCCACGTGGGTCGCGATGGCTCCCATGGAAGCGGCATGGGCGGCGAAATCGATGGCCGATGGGGTCTGGCGCCGGGCGCTGTCCAACAGGTTGTTGAAGCTCGCGCCCCCGGTGGCCCGTTGAAGCCGGTCGATGCAGCCGAAGCCACGGTTGTCCAGCACCACGAGGGTCAGCTTCAGGCCGAGCATGACGCTCGTGGCCAGTTCCGAGTTCATCATCATGTACGAGCCATCACCCACCACCACCACCACTTCGGCGTCGGGCCGCGCCATCTTGACCCCGAGCCCGCCAGCGATCTCGTAGCCCATGCATGAGTACCCGTATTCCAGGTGATAATCGCCGCGCCGCGGCGAGCGCCACAGCTTGTGCAACTCGCCGGGAAGCCCGCCCGCCGCGCACACCACAATGCCGTTGCCGGGCATGTTGCGTTGCACGGCGCCGATGACCTGGGCGTCGGAAGGCACGGTTGCGCCGCCCGGAGCGCGGGTGGCGGCGTCCACGGTCCGGTCCCAATCCGCATTGATGCCCGCCAGGGATGATTCCCGCGGCGGCGATTCCTTCGGCGACGATGCCACGGAAGTCTCGCGTCCCCCTGCAACGGGCCGGCCGGCCCCATCAGGACGATCATTCCCCTTCGTTCCGGAGTTTGCCCGCGTTGCGCGCGTTTCCGATGACAGCGCGGACAGCCTGCCCTCACCCAGGATGGCGTCCAGTTCTTCCAGGACCGTGCGCGCGTCCCCCACCACGGCAACGGTGCTGTGCTTGGCGGCGTCGAAGGCGGCCGCGTTGATGGCCACCAAGCGGACATCGGGGTTCTGGAAGAGGCTCCAGGAGCCGGTGGTGAAGTCCTGCAGGCGGGTTCCCACCGCGAGGACCAGATCCGCGTTCCGGGCAAGCGCGTTGGCGCTCTCGGCGCCAGTGACGCCGATGGCGCCGACGCTGCACGGATGCGTCCACGGCAGCGCCGACTTGCCCGCCTGGGTTTCGGCCACCGGGATGCCCTGGCGCTCGGCGAATGCGGCCAGCGTCTCGCACGCATCCGAGTAGTGCACACCGCCGCCGGCGATGAGGAGCGGCGCCTTGGCGGCCCGCAGGGCTTCCACCGCGCGCGCCAATTCTCCGGCGTCCGGCCGCTGCCGGCGCATGATCCAGGCCCGCGGCTCGAAAAACCCTTCGGGATAGTCATAGGCTTCGGCCTGGACGTCCTGGCACAGGGCGAGGGTCGCCGGGCCGCATCCGGCCGGATCGATGAGCGTGGCCATGGCGCGCGGCAGGGCCGCAAGCAATTGCTCGGGACGGGTGATGCGGTCGAAGTAACGGCTCACCGGACGGAAACAGTCATTGGCGCTGACCGTGCCGTCCGCGAAGTCCTCCACCTGTTGCAGCACGGGGTCGGGCAGGCGGTTGGCGAAGACGTCGCCGGGAAGCAGCAGCACGGGCAGGCGGTTCACGTGGGCCAGCGCCGCGGCCGTGACCATGTTGGTGGCGCCCGGGCCGATGGAGGAGGTGACCGCCATGGCGCGCTTGCGGTTGTGGGCCTTGGCGAAGGCGATGGCCGCGTGCGCCATGCCCTGCTCGTTGTGGCCGCGCCACGTCGGCAGCGTGTCCCCCGCCTGGTACAGGGCCTCGCCCAGCCCGGCCACGTTGCCGTGCCCGAAGATCGCCCACACCCCGGCCACGAAACGTTCGCCGTCCTCGTTGGTCTGGGCGCTCAAGTAACGCACCAGCGCCTGCGCCGCGGTCAGTCGGATCGTGTTCATCGGTGATTCATCCTTGCGCGGCATTACCGCGACAGCCGCCGTGTCATGGCTCCCAACGAACGCCCCACGCAGCAACATACGCGACCGTCATTCCCGCGAAAGCGGGAATGACCACCATTCCGTTACCGTCCGTCCACCCGCGCTGAGTCCCAGGCTTGACACAATCGTGCGAAATTTTCCGCCATGCGTGTAACGGCTTGCGCATCGCTCATGCGCCCCGCCAGCCACGCGCGCGCGGTCTCGCCGAAGATCGTGCGCCCCACGGCGAACCCTTTCACCATGGCGTGCCTGGCGGCCACTCGGAAGCTTGCCTGCAAGTCCTCGAAGGGCGCGTCCTGGCCCAGTACCACGATGCCGCGGCAGTGTGGGTCGTGGGCTTCGATCACCGCGCACGTCCGTTGCCAGGCGGTGTCCGAGACCAGGGGCTCCAGTTTCCACCAGTCCGGGAAGACCCCGATCGTGTAGAACCGTTCGACGACCGCGGCCGTGGCGTTCTCGCCGGCGCGTCCGAACCTGGACGGGATGATCTCCAGCAGGAAGTCCAGGGCGTTGGCCCGGGCGGCCTCGGCCAGCCGCTTGACCGTGGCTTCCTGGCCGGTGCGCAACTCCTCCGGGTCGTCCGGGCGGTAGAAGCAGAGTGCCTTCACCACATGCTCGGCGGGCCACTCCGCCAGCGCCGAGCCGAAGTCGTCGCCGATCTCCAGCCGGAGCGGGCGCGACCCGGGCCGTTCCACTGGCCGCCCGATCCACAGGCCGGCGCCCGCGGCCGCGTACAGCGCGTCGCGGCCCAGGCGGCTGTCGCACAGGATGCCGTAGCCGTCGCGGCCGTCCGCGACCCGAAGCGCGGCTTCCAGGCACAGGCGCTTGAAGGCGCCGATGCGTTGGGCCGCCGCGGCGTCCCTTGGCGGTAAGCCGTCGCCTGCTGCCGCTTCACCGGCGTCCTCCGGCGCGGCGCGTCCGCCTGTTTCGAGTGCGCTGGCCGCCGCCGCGCCGCTGCCGGATGGCGTGTCCGAAGGCGCCGCCGGAGTCGGCTTCCGCGCCGCGTCCTTCACGGAGGTCCGGCGGAGTTCCCGCGCCATGTCCTCGAACTGCGAACGATGGTCGAAGGCGAACACGCGCATGATGGGCCACGCCTTGGTTCGGTTGGTGGCCCAGTGGAGCTGCTCCAGGCGCGCGTCGTGGCGCACCGCCGGGGTCGCTGGCCCGTTCTCCAGGAAGTCGCGCAGTTCCAGCGCGCTGGGATAGGCCGGCGTGCAGCCGTGGCGCGACACTGCCAGCGCGCCGCAGGCGTTGGCGATGCGCAGGGTCCCTGCCCAGTTCTCCCCGGTGAGCCAGCCCTTGAGGAATCCGGCCATGAAGCCGTCGCCGGCCCCCAGCACGTTGAACACCTCCACCGCAATGGCTTCGCCGTTTACTCCGTCGTCGAGGCTTGCGGGGATCGGTCCCTCGAAGGCGGTGGCGCCCGCGGCGCCGCGTTTGCACACCAGCGTCGCCTCCGACACCTGGCGCACCCGGGCCAGCGCGGCCACGGTGTCGGGCGCGCCGCCAGCGATGTGGAACTCCTCCTCCGTGCCCACGATCACGTCGAATCGCGCCAGGGTGCGTTGCAGCCTGGCGGTGACGGCGGCGGACTCGATGAAGCGGTTCGCGCCGTCGCCGTGCCCGGACAGCCCCCACAGGTTGGGGCGGTAGTCGAGGTCGAGGACCGTCCTGGCCCCGGACGCGCGCGCCAGGTCCAGCGCCCGCAGGGTGGCGGCCTCGGTGCGGGGATGGGACAGGTGGGTGCCGGAGGCGAGCACGCAGCGCGCCTCGGCGATGAACTCCGGATCGATGTCGTCCGGCGACAGCGCCATGTCGGCGCAGTTCTCGCGATAGAAGATCAGCGGGAAGTGTTCCTGGTCTCGTATGCCCAGCAGCACCAGCGCGGTGAGGCGCTCCGGGTCGGTGATGACGCCGCGCACGTCCACGCCTTCGGCGCGCAACTGCTCGCGGATGAACCGGCCCATGTGCTCGTCGCCGACGCGGGTGATGACCGCGGAGCGGAGCCCCAGCCGCGCGGCCCCGGCGGCGGTGTTGGTGGGCGAGCCGCCGATGTACTTGCGGAAGGAGCGCATGTCCTCCAGGCGCCCGCCCACCTGAGCGCCGTAGAGGTCCACCGACGCCCGCCCGATGGCGATGACGTCCAGCGCCCGGTTCACGCGGTGATCCGTTTCACGCGCCGTGCGCGGGTCCTTTTCATACGGTGCCTCCCAGGGAGCCCTCGAGTTGCGCCAGCTCCTGGCCGCCCGCCATCATGTCCTGAAGCTCATCGGCCTGGATTTCCCCGCGCAAGGCCGTGCCCAGGGTGGTGCCCCGGTTCAGCACGGTGTAGCGGTCGCCCACCGCCATGGCGTGGCGCACGTTGTGGGTAATGAATACCACGCCGATGCCGGCCTTGCGCACGCGGTCGATGGTGGCCAGGACATTGGAAGTCTGGCGCACGCCCAACGCCGACGTGGGCTCGTCCAGGATCAGAATCTTCGCCCCGAAATACACCGCCCGGGCGATGGCCACGGTCTGGCGCTCGCCGCCCGAGAGCGTCCCCACCGCCTGGGTGGGCTCGCGCAGGCGAATGCCCATCTCCGCCATCCGCGTCATGGTGACTTCGTTGGCATGCTTGAAGTCGATGTATTGGAACGGCCCCCAGCCCTTGGTGGGTTCGCGCCCCATCCAGAAGTTGCGCGTCACCGACATGAGCGGGATCATCGCCAGGTCCTGGTACACGGTGGCGATGCCGGACATCATGGCGTCCCGCGGGCTTTCGAAGTTCACGGGCTTGCCGCCCATGAAGATCTGCCCGCGGGTGGGCTTGTGCACCCCGGCCATGGTCTTGATGAACGTGGATTTGCCGGCGCCGTTGTCGCCGAGGAGGCAGTGGCACTCCCCCGCGTACACTGCCACGGACACCCCCGCCAGGGCGATGACCGCGCCGAAGTGCTTTTCGATTTCCCGCAGTTCGATCAGCGAGGCGTCGTCCGTGTGGACGTCGCGCATTTCAACGAGTGGTTCGCTCATCATCGTTCTCCCGTGATCATGCGGCGAATGTAGGTGTTGAGGATCACCGCCAAGAGCAGGATGAGCCCGAGGAAGACACGGAACAGGCTGCTCTCCACGCCGGTGAAGAACAGGCCCTGCTGCACCACGCCGAATATCAACGCGCCCAGGGCCGCGCCCACCACCGAGCCGTAGCCGCCGGTGAGAAGCGCGCCGCCGATGACCACGCAGATGATGGCCTCGAACTCCTTGAGCAGGCCGCGGTCGGCGGCGGCGGAGCCGAACTCCATCACCTGGCAGGTGGCGAAGACCGCGGCGCAGAACGCGGTGAGCATGAACATCAGTATCTTCACCCGGTCCACCGGCACGCCGGTGTAGCGCGCCGCCTGGGCGTCGCCGCCCGAGGCGTAGATCCAGTTGCCGAACTTCGTGCGGGTCAGCACCCAATGCCCGGCGATGACCAGCACGATGGCCCACACCATCAGCATGGGAATGCCGTCGACGATGGGCTCGCCCGCCCGCCGCCCGCGGGTGAAGGTCTCGATCATGCCCATGTCGGCGAGCCAGACGAACAGGCCGTTGAAGATCTTGCCGCCGAACAGCGGCGCCAGCCAGTCGCCGGCCGCGGCTTCCTTCACGCCGCCGATGATGGTCTTGCGGGTGGTGGCGATGGAGAGGAAGATTGTCAGCCCGCGCAGGATGTAGAGGAACGCCAGGGTGACGATGAAGCTCGGCAGCCCGGTCTTGATCACCAGCCAGCCGTTCAGCGCGCCCAGTGCGATGGCGATGGCGAAGGCCAGAACGATGCCGGTCCATACCGGAAAGCCCCACTGCACCGAGACGATGGCGATGACGACGCCGGCAAACCCGATCATCGAACCCACCGACAGGTCGAACTCGCCCGAGATCATCAGCAGGCACGCGCCCACCGCGATGATGGCGAACTGGGCCGAGACGATGCCCCAGTTCATGGCCCCTTCCGGGCTGAACATCCCGGTGTTGGCCGCTACCAACAGAAAGAATATGAAAACGAGGATGGTGCCGCAGATGGCGCCCAATTCGGGCCGTATCATCGCGCGGCGGAGCGATGACATCTCCTTCAAACGTTCGTCGGCCATGAACTCTCCTCCGCGGCCTCCAAACGGGACAGGCCGTTGCAGGCCGCTCGTTTCAACCGATCCACGCGTGTCCTGCCGGCGGCAGCGCTTGGCCGCCGCCGTCAGGACGTTCTCTGGAGGAAGTGAATGACGTTCAGCGGAATTCGCCGGCGTACTTCTCCACCAGCGCGATGTTCTTCTTGGTGATGAAGCCCGGACCCGAGTTCATGTGCCCGGAAGGAAGCACGCCGTAGCGCGCGAGGTTCGTCAGAATGACCACGGGCATATAGCCCTGGAGGTAGGGCTGCTGGTCGATGGCGAACGCGATGGTGCCGTCCTTGACGCCCTTGGCGATCTCGTCCGAGAGGTCGAAGGTGGCGAAGTGGACCTCACCCTCGAGTCCCATCTCCCGCAGCGCGGCCAAGGTTGGGTGGGCGGAGGTCGGACCCAGCGTGAGGATGCCGTTGGCGTCCTGATTGCTGTTGAGATAGGCCTTCACCTTGTTCTTGATCTCGGCCGGGTCCTGTCCGCTGTCGATCATCTGGCGGCCGAGCTTCACGCCCACGGCGTCGGCATAGCCCTGGCAGCGCTCCACCGAGGCGGGGTTGGTGATGTAGTGGTTGACGCACAGAAACTTCTTGACTCCGGCCTTTGCGGCCTGCTTGCCGGCGCCGAATCCGGCGTCGTATTCCGGCTGCCCGACGTGCAGCAGCGCGCCCAGGTCTTCGGACTGCTTCTTGGTGCCTGAATTGATGGTGATGACCGGGATGCCCTTGTCCACCGCGGCCGTGATGGGTCCCTTGAGCACGTCGAAGTCGGCGATGGTGACGATGATGCCCGCGGGGTTGGCCGCCGACGCCTGTTCGACGATGCGCGCCATGTCGGCCAGATCGCCGGTGGGCGGGTTGCGGTAGTCCACGGTCACGTCCATCTGCTCGCCCGCCACCTTGATGGCGTTCTTGATGGTGTTCCACCAGCTATCGCTGTCGGGCGCGTGGCTGATCAGGACGAATTTCTCACCCGCCGCGGCGGCAGGCTTGGCGACCATCGCCAAGCCTGAAGCCATCAACGCGGCGACAGCAAACAACAAGTATCTCGATTTCATGAGTTCCTCCTTTCGCGCCGGGTGCGTGCACCGTTGGGCGAAGCCGGCGCGTTGGACCGGCTGGCGCCCTCTCGGCAGCGGCAATTAACCAGACACCACACTAGCCAATAATATAAGCGCAATCGCTGAAATTGAAAACAGAACATCAGGCCCCGTCCACGGAACGAACAAGAGACAGCGACACGGCACAGAGTTTGCTTTCCATTGAGTACTTTTGAGTACCTTTGAGTCCTCTCCAGTACTCTTGAGACCTCTCGCGGTCCGGCGGCGAGATCCTTCGCGCCTGACCGCAAAAGCATTCCTGAAGGGCTGCCCGATGAAGTGCCGTGTCTTGCTGATCGACGATCATTCACCCTCGCGGACCCGCCTGGAGCGTGTCCTGAACGAAGAGGGGTTCACCATCGTCGGTCAAGGGTCCGATGGTGCGTCCTCCCTGTCCCTGGTTCGGCGGACGAAGCCAGACGTGGTTCTCATGGCCGTGGGCCTTGCCGACCTGGACGGTGTCCGTGCGGCTCGACGGATCATGGAGGAGAGCCCCGTCCCCATCGTCCTGATTACCAGTCACTACGAACAAGAGACCGTGGATCGGGCGATAGCGGCAGGGATCGTGGGGTATCTGATCAAGCCTCTGAGGCGGGAGGAACTTCGTCCGTGTATCGGGTTGGCGCTCTCGCGCTTCGAGGAGGTCCGCTCCCTGAGGCGTCAGAACGAGGAACTGCAGCATGCCATGGAGGTCCGCAAGGACATCGAACGCGCCAAGGGCATCCTGATGAAGAGCCACGGTCTGTCTGAGGCGGACGCTTTCGCCCTGCTGCGGAAGAGGAGCATGGACACGCGGAAGTCCATGGTCGAGATAGCCCGCGCGGTGATCGTCACCGCGGACATGGCGTAGCCTGGCCGTGTCCCGCGGTTCATCGCACATGGCCGGATGTGCCGCATCCGCGGCCCCCTGGAAACGCTCGATGTTTGGGCACTGCAAACATTTTGGGCAGTCCGTTGCCCGGTTCGGATACACGGACGCCGGTTGCGACCGCGTTCTGGGGTGGTTCAGGGGTGGCACGGCAATTGCTTATATTTGCACGTAGACGATGACCGTCCCGGCTTCCCGTTGAGCACGTTCCCGTGCGGCGGAATGCCGGAGTTATTGAAAGTTTGATCGAGTCGGAGAGCCTGACGGTTCCAACGTTGCAACCGAGGGCTGGGCAAAGGCGCCTTTTCTTCCCGAGTGGAAGAGGCGCCTTTTTTTATTGTGGAGGTCAGAACGATGTCGAAATTTGGTCTGGACGATCCATTCGATCCCGAGAGCCATCTGTCGCACGCGGAGCACCATCAGCATGAGCCGGAGGGGTCCGATGGCGCCGAAACCGAGGCCCAGGGAACCGAGGCGATCATTGATCGCGCGGTGGAGAGCGCGGTGGTGCGCGCGGTGTTCGGCCACAACGAAATGGCCCGAAGACAGTTTCTGAAGCTCGTCGGCTCCGGCACGGCCGCGGCCGTATTGAGCTCGGTGTTCCCGCTGGCCACGGCCAAGGCCCTGGCACAGGAGAAGGCGAAGGGCATCGAGAAGAAGGACCTGACCGTGGGCTTCATTCCCATCACATGCGCCACGCCCATCATCATGGCCGAACCCATGGGCTTCTATGAGAAGCACGGACTCAACGCCAAGGTGCGCAGGGCGGCCGGTTGGGCGATGGTGCGCGACTGGGCCATCAACAAGGACGTGGACGCCGCCCACATGCTCAGTCCCATGCCCCTGTCCATCACCTTGGGCGCGGGATCGAAACAGGTTCCCTACCTGATGCCCGCGGTGGAGAACATCAACGGCCAGGCCATCACGCTGCACAACAAGCACAAGGGCGTGAAGAGCGCCGCGGACATGAAGGGCTTCCGATTCTGTGTGCCCTTCCGTTACTCCATGCACAATTACCTGCTGCGCTACTACCTTGCCGAGGGAGGCGTGCACCCCGACAAGGACGTGCAGATTCGCGTGGTGCCGCCGCCGGAGATGGTAGCGAACCTCAAGGCGGGCAACGTGGACGGCTATCTTGCACCGGATCCCTTCAACCAGCGGGCGGTGTACGAGAACGCCGGCTACATTTACATGCTTTCCAAGGAGATCTGGGATGGACATCCGTGCTGCGCGTTCGCCATCTCGCAGGAGTTTGCTTCCACCTATCCCAATACCTTCCAGGCGCTGTTCCGGTCCATCGTCGATGCGACGCACTTCGCTTCCAAGGCCGGTAACCGCAAGGACATCGCCAAGGCCATCGCTCCCAAGAACTATCTGAACCAGCCCGTGATCGTGCTGGAGCAGGTCCTGACGGGCCGCTTCGCCGACGGGCTCGGCAACATCAGGAACGTCCCTGATCGTATCGATTTCGATCCGTTCCCCTGGCACTCCATGGCCGTGTGGATCCTCACCCAGATGAAGCGCTGGAAACACGTGAAAAGTGACTTCGATTACAAGACGGTGGCCGAACGGGTCTATCTGGCATCCGAGTGCGGCCGGATTTCCAAGGAACAGGGCTACGAGACTCACGGAAGCACCTACGCGAAACATACGCTGATGAACGGCAAGGTGTTCGATCCTGCCAAGCCGGATGCGTATCTGGCGAGCTTCGACATCCACAACATGTAAGGAGCGAGACGGTGGTGCACTCGTTACTATTGCGGCTCAAGGGGAAGGCCGGTTCCCTGATAATTTCCTTGTTGGTAACCGGCACCTTCGTCGCAACGTGGCACATCGCAACCGTCCGGGCCCCGTTCGATCCGACGGGTCTCACGGAAGAACAGCTGATGAACCTGGAATTCAACGGCGACATCGTCCGTGCCCAGGATGGACGTTATATCCACAACCCCGACAAGGTGAAGGGCCTGGTGGGACCGTGGGAAGTGATGGCGAAGGTTGGAGAGGAGTTGTCCGACCCGTTTCACAAGAAGGGGACCAACGACCACGGCATCGCTCACCTGATTCGTTATACGGTCACGCGCTTCGCCATCGGCTTTGCCGCGGCGTCGGTGCTGGCGGTGCTCATCGGCATGGTGATCGGCTTGTCGCGCACCCTGTTCGAGGCGTTCAACCCCTTCATCCAGCTACTCAAACCCATATCGCCGCTGGCGTGGATGCCCTTGCTTCTCTACACGGTGCAAAACCCGACCATGACCGCGATACTTGTGGTGTTCATGGCCTCGTTGTGGCCCACGGTGGCCAATACCGCCTTTGGCGTGAACTCCATGCGTACGGATTACCTTCGGGTTGCCAGCCTGTTGCAACTCTCGTGGTTTCGCCGGCTCATCATGGTGGTGCTGCCGGCCGCGGCCCCCGCCATCGTCGCCGGGCTCCGGATATCGTTCGGCAGCGCCTTGGTGGCGGTGGTCCCGGCCGAGATGCTCCTGGGCGAGCTGGGAGTCGGCTACCTGAGCTGGATCGAATGGAACAACCTCGACATCTCCGGGGTCATATTCGCGATTCTGGTGGTGGGCGTGGTGGGCGTCATCCTGGACAGCGGCTTCAACCGCCTGGCCAAGCTCGTCACTTACGCGGAGTAACCAGCGCCATGAGTGCATTCTTAGAGATCGACCACGTAACCAAGTACTTCGGGGACTCCGCCGGCGCTTCTTCCTGGACGGCTCGGTCGAACTCCTTCTGCGTCATGAAGGACGTCAGCCTGAGCATCGCGCGCGGGGAGTTCATCAGCACCATCGGCCACTCCGGATGCGGCAAGAGCACGTTGCTCAACATCATGGCCGGTTTCGAGAAGCCTTCGGCGGGCGGCATTATCCTCGACGGCCGGGAGGTCACCGACCCCGGGCTCGACCGCATGGTCGTATTCCAGAGCTTTGCCCTGATGCCGTGGTTGTCGGCCCTGGACAACATCCGCATCGGGGTCCGCGCGGCCCACCCCGACTGGGGCAAGGCGCAAGCTCTCGAGCATACGCAGAAATATATCGACCTCATGGGTTTGAAGGGAGCCGAGGCCAAGCGGCCGGCGTACCTGTCGGGCGGGATGCGCCAGCGCGTGGGCCTGGCCAGGGCCTTCGCCGTGGAGCCCAAGATTCTGCTGCTGGACGAGCCGTTCGCGCAGATCGACGCCCTCACGCGCGGGGTCATCCAGGAGGAACTGGTGCGCATGTGGAGCGCGACGGAAAATACGATCTTCATGGTCACGCACGACGTGGACGAAGCCATTCTGTTGTCGGACCGAATCGCGCTGATGTCCAACAGCCCGGAGGCTTGCATTGCCGATTGCATTGAAGTCGATATCCCGCGTCCACGCACGCGGGAGTCCGTCATCGAACTGCCCGAGTACACGAGGATCCGGAACCATGTGCTGCGGTTCCTGATCAGCGGCGCCCGAAGCGGAGAGCGGCCGGCCCTGAACTGATGGTGGGCCGGCCCCCATCCGTCGTGAAGTTATTCTAAAATTCAAGGAGGGAGTGTCATGGCATTGGAAAAACTGATGAGCAGGGAAGAGGCCAGGGACATCATGCTGGCGGCCAAAAAGGAGAAGGGTCTGAGCTTTCAGGAAATCGCCGCCGCCGTGGGCCGGGACAAGGTTTGGGTCGCCGCGGCCTTCATGGGACAGGGAACCATGGACGAAGCAGAGGCTCAAAAGGCGGTGGGCGCGGTGGGCCTGGGCGAGGGCGTGGCCTCCGAGGTCGCTTCGGCGCTGCAGGAGATCCCCACCAAGGGCGCTCTCGACAGCACGGTTCCAGTGGACCCGCTGATCTACCGGTTCCACGAGATCACCCAGATCTACGGCACCTCGATGAAGGCGATCATCCACGAGATGTTCGGCGACGGCATCATGAGCGCCATCGACTTCGAGCTGGACGTCCAGAAGGAGGAAGACCCCAAGGGCGACCGAGTCGTCGTCACCTACAGCGGGAAGTTTCTGCCGTATCGAAAGTGGTGACCGCGACAGTGCCCCACCGATCAGAAGGGTTCGATCAGGCGCGGCTTGTCGTCTTGGCCCGCGTCCGACCATCCATTACAATGAACGAATCATCGGTTCGCGTTGTGGAGGGACGGCATGCGCGCTATCGGAGTCGGTCTGATCGGCACGGGCTTCATGGGCAAGTGCCATACGCTCGCTTACCGCTCCGTCCGGGCGGTGTTCGATGCGCCACTGTCGCCGCGTTTGATTTCCGTGTGCGACCGGCAGGCCGCCGTCGCCGAGCGGCACGCCGCGCAAGGCGGCTTCGACAAGGCCACCGATGACTGGCGCGCGGTGGTGGATGACCCCGATGTCGACCTCGTCTCCATCACGACCCCGAACAAGTTCCATTGCGAGATGGCGATGGCCGCGCTGGCGGCGGGGAAGCACGTCTACTGCGAGAAGCCCCTGGCTCTGACCCTGGACGAGGCCGAACGCATGGCCGCGGCCGCGGCGAAGGCCAGGGGCAAGACCATCGTCGGCTACGCCTACACCTGCAACCCCTTGTACCAGCACGCCCGCGCGCTGCTCCGTTCCGGCGCCATCGGGCGACCGTTGTTCTTTCGCGGCGTGTGCGACGAGGACTACCAGGCCGACCCGGAACTGCCGTGGACCTGGCGCTCGGCCAGGGCCGAGGCCGGTATGGGCGTGTTGGGGGACATGATGTGCCACCTGGTCAGCATGGCCGACGGCCTGCTGGGAAACATCGCCAGCGTTCTCGCCGACTGCCGCATCCACTACGCCACCCGCCCGGCTGCCGCGGAAGGGGAACGGCTCGCGGTGGAGAATGAGGACGTTGCCTCCGCGCTGGTCGCCTTCGAGAGCGGTGTGACCGGAGTGATCTCGTCGTCGCGCACCGCTTGGGGGCGCAAGAACCACTTGGCGTGGGAGCTTCACGGCGACGCCGGAATGCTGGTTCAGGACCAGGAACGCATGAACGAACTGCGTCTGTTCCAGAACGAGGGTCCGGCGGGCGAGCAGGGGTTCAAGACCATCCTGGCGGGACCGGCCCACGAGCGCTACGGCAAGTTCTGCCCGGCGCCGGGCCACGGACTGGGTTTCAACGAGCTCAAGACCATTGAACTCGCCAACTTTCTCCAGGCCATTGCGGACGACGTGCCCGCGTGGCCGGACTTCGCCGTGGCGCTGCGTTTCGAGCGTGTGCTCCATGCCGTCGCGCGGTCAGCGGAGACGGGGACGCGAGTGCAGGCCGGCCCGTAGCCTGTCGGTTCGGCCGCATCGTGGCGCGAAACAGAGGCCGGTTTCGGGTGGATTCGAGGAGACTATCGGTCAGGGGGCACACCCAGCCGGAACCGCACCCGTTCCGCTGCCTGGGAGCCTGTCGGGTTTATCAGGAATCTACGGCGAGGCAGGGAAATGGGTCCAGTTCCCCACAGGCTCCTGGCAACCGGGTCGTGGTGAAATCGCTCGACCCCGCTACAGAAAAACCCCGCAGGATATGGTAAGCCGCTCGGAAAAGTCTCGTCGAAATGATCGAATCGAGACTCGTCGAATCGAGGTTTGACCATGGCTGTAATCGAATGGACCGAAGCGGGACAGTTCACCGACATCAAGTACCACAAGACCGACGGCATCGCGAAGATCACCATCAACCGCCCGGAGGTGCGCAACGCCTTCAGGCCGCTGACGGTGGAGGAGATGATCCAGGCGCTCGACGAGGCGCGCAACGACCCGGCCATCGGCGTGGTGATCCTCACCGGCGAGGGCCGGGAAGCGTTCTGCTCCGGCGGCGACCAGAAGGTGCGCGGTGATTCCGGCTACAAGGACGGGGCCGGGGTGCACCGGTTGAACGTGCTGGATTTCCAGCGCCAGATGCGCAGTTGCCCCATGCCCGTCATCGCCATGGTGGCGGGTTACGCCGTGGGCGGCGGCCACGTGCTGCACGTCATGTGCGACCTCACCATCGCCGCGGACAACGCCATCTTCGGGCAGACCGGGCCGCGCGTGGGCTCTTTTGATGGCGGCTACGGCGCCACTTACCTGGCGCGCATCGTGGGCCAGAAGAAGGCGCGTGAAATTTGGTACCTGTGCCGGCAGTACAACGCCCAGGAGGCCCTGGACATGGGGCTGGTGAACGCGGTGGTGCCGTACGAGCGGCTGGAGGAGGAAACGGTCCAGTGGTGCCGCGAGATCCTCGCCAAGTCGCCCATCGCCATCCGCTGCCTCAAGGCCGCGTTCAATGCCGATTGCGACGGCCAGGCCGGCCTGCAGGAGCTGGCGGGCAACGCCACCATGCTCTTCTACATGACCGAAGAGGGGCAGGAGGGACGCAACGCCTTCGTGGAGAAACGCCAGCCCGACTTCTCCAAGTTCCCCAAGCGTCCCTGAAACGGCCGCAAGCCCCGGTGTCAGAGTGATGCCCCGGAACAAGCCCTGAGGTACGAGCCCGCCCAACGCCACAGGCTGTCGCATGGTTACAGGCACCATCCAGGCACAGGGTCGAAGGGTTCCGTGAGGCAGGCCGCTGGACCAACCGGCGGTGGCGGACACGCGCCGGCACCGCCAGGCGCCGTCACGGTATGGATCCTGGCGGCCAGGCCCAAGACTCTCTGGGCCTCCATCGCCCCTGTCCTGATCGGTGTGGCCATGGCCTACGGCGACGGCGGATTCCACGCCCCCGCGGCGCTGGCGGCGCTGGCCTGTTCCGTGCTGATCCAGGTGGCCACCAACTTCGCCAACGACCTCTTCGATTTCGAAAAGGGCGCCGACACCGAGGCCCGGCAGGGGCCGCTTCGAGTGACCCAGGCCGGCCTCGTGTCCCCGGGCATGATGAAGCGCGGCATCCTCGTGGTGCTGGCGCTGACCTTGCTGTGCGGTCTCTATCTTGTGTGGCGCGGCGGATGGCCCGCCGCCCTCATCGGCGTCCTGTCGGTGACGGCCGGGATGCTTTACACCGGTGGACCCCGCCCTCTGGGCTACCTGGGCCTCGGCGACTTCTTTGTGCTGATCTTCTTTGGCCCCGTGGCGGTGGCCGGCACCTATTACGTCCAGGCGCTGAGCGTGAACGCCACCGTCATCGTCGCGGGCCTGGCGCCGGGGCTTCTGTCGGTCGCCATCCTCGCGGTCAACAACCTCCGCGACGCCGATGAAGACCGCCGCACCGGCAAGCGCACGCTGGCGGTGCGCTTCGGTCCGGGCTTCGCCCGCCTCGAATACATCGCGGCCGTGGTCGTGGCGTGCCTGCTGCCGCTGCTTCTCTACCTCGCCTCGGGCCGGCGCCCCTGGTCCGTCGCCACCGTCGCCGTGATCGCCGCGGCCCTGCCGGCGTTCCGCCGCCTCTACGCGGCCGAAGGCCCGCAATTGAACCCCGTCCTCGCCGACACCGCCCGGCTGCTTCTGCTGTACAGCGCCGTGTTCTCCATCGGCTGGATGCTCTGAATCCAGGAGTCCGCCGGATTTGATTCCAGGTCCTTCGACTTCGCTACGCTCAGGACAAACCGTGTCAGGTTCAGGGTTCCGCCGATTCTCTTTCCGTGGGTCCCGATCCCTCCGGCAAGCTCAGGACCGGTCAGGCGCCTGCGCCGCAGGAATTCACGGCTGCAAATTCGCTTTCAGCCGTCCCTTCGGCCGCTTGATCTCGTCAAATCCTTCGGCCGCTCGATTTCGTCAAATATGACATGATATTCTCCTCAATCGAGCGGCCGAAGGGACGGCGGTAGCGAATTTTCGCATTCGCGAGTTTCTGCGGCGCAAGCTCCCAGGTAATCACCCATTGCGCACCGCATCGACCCATCGAGGCTGATTGAGATACGGCATGACTGAGATTCGCTGCCCCCTCGAAGAAGCCGCCGAGCGCTGCGGCCACCGGCCCGCGGTGGTCAGCGGCGCACGGGTTGTCTCCTACGCGGAGTTTCACCAGCGCGTGACCGGGGTGACGGCGGCGTTGGAGCGGGCGGGATGCAACCCCGGCGACCGCATCGCCGTTTGCGCTCCCAACAGCCCGGACTACCTCGTGTGGCTGCTGGCGATCCTGCGCCTGGGGGCGGTGTGCTGTCCCATGAACACGCGGCTTCCGGAGCGGGCGGTGGCGGACCTTCTGGGCCGTGTGAATTGTCGCTGGCTGGTCGTGCAGACATCCGCAGGGGAAGCCCCGGCGGGCGCGCGACTGGCGGGCGGCGGTGACGGGCGGCCTGTCCTGAACGGGGATGTCCGAGTCATCGAGAGCGGCGAACTGCCGAGCCTGACGGACGGCGACGGGCAGGAAGCCGGTGGTGGCCACAGCGGCGAAGGCCTCCATGCGGACGCGGCTTCGGTTCGGCCCGGCGGCCGGAACCGGGACCGCGCCATGCCGCTGGACCGCCCCGCGACCATCGTTTTCACGTCCGGCAGCACCGGCGCGCCCAAGGCGGTGCTGCACTCCTACGGCAATCACTACTACAACGCCGCCGGTTCCAACACGAACCTGCCGCTCCAGCCCGGTGATCGCTGGCTGCTGGACTTGCCGCTGTATCACGTGGGCGGGCTCGGCATCCTGTTTCGGTCCCTGCTGGCGGGCTCCACGGTGGTGATGCCCGACCGGGGGGAGACACTCGACGCGGTGCTGAGCCGGTACGAGGTCACGCACCTGTCGGTGGTGGTGACGCAACTGCACCGGCTGTTGCGGCAGCCGGAGTCCGTGCGCTACCCCGCGTTGCGCTACATTATCCTGGGCGGCAGCCCGGTGCCGCTGAAACTCTTGGAGCGCGCCGCCGCCCGCGGCCTGCCGGTGTTCGCGAGCTACGGCTGTACCGAGATGGCGTCGCAGGTGGCCACGACGGGACCGGGCTCCACCACGGCCCAGCGGCTGACGTCGGGGAAGCTGTTGCCGCACCGCCGGCTGCGCATCGGCGAAGAGGGGGAGATCCAGTTGGCCGGAGAGACCCTGTTCATGGGTTACGTGGATGGCGGCAAGCTGCGCCGTCCGCTGACAGGCGACGGCTGGTTCGCCACCGGCGATCTCGGCAGGGTCGGCGAGGACGGGTACCTGACGGTCATCGGGCGGCGCGACAACCGCTTCTTTTCCGGGGGTGAGACCATTCATCCCGAGGAGATCGAGCGCGTTCTGACCGATCACGACGGCGTCGACCAGGCGGTGGTGGTGCCCATTCCCGACGAGGAGTTCGGCCAGCGCTGCGTCGCGTTCGTGCAGCTGCGCGAGGTCGGTCCCGATGCCGAGGCGCTGGCGGCGTGGCTGCGCCAGACCCTGCCGGGCTACAAGGTGCCGGACGCCTTCTATCAGTGGCCCGCCACCGAGGCCCACGCATTCAAGGTCGACCGGGCGCGGTTTCGCCGCTTGGCGGCAGACGGGCCGACAGTCTCGTTGGGCAGTTGAGGGGGCGCCACCGTCCCATACCGTCATTCCCCCGGAACAGGCTGTGCCAAACCGCCCTGTGCGGAGACGACACGAATACGTCATTCCCGCGGAAGCGGGAACCCAGGAGCGGGGAGGGGCCAATCGGACCGGGTATGACGTCACGGGATCGCCCGTGAAGGCGGTCGGATCAGACGGCGGGTTGAAGGACCGGGAGAAGTCACATGAAGGTAACGAAGCGGGGGAGAACCAGGCAGGCAACCCGCGGGGACGACAGTGGCGACCTGCTGTCGCTGCTCCGGCGTATGTGGGTGATTCGCGCCTTCGAGGAGAAGGTGTCGGCGCTCTACGCGGCGCGGGAGATCGTCGGGCTGTTGCACCTCGGCATCGGGCAGGAGGCTGTGGCGGTGGGCGTGTGCGGGCTGCTCGACACCGATGACATGGTCTACGGTGGACACCGCTCCCACGGACACGCCATCGCCAAGGGCGCGGACGTGAGCCGGCTCATGGCTGAGTTGGCGGGTCGCGCCAACGGCTATTGCCGCGGCAAGGGCGGGTCCATGCACGTGGTGGCCGCGGAGACCGGCTTCGTCACCGCCAGCGGCGTGGTGGGCGGCACGGTGCCCCTGGCGCTGGGGGCGGCGTTCGCGGCACGGGAGAAGGGCGCCGGGCGGGTGGCGGTGGTGTTCTTTGGCGACGGCGCGGGGCAGACCGGCCCCTTCCATGAGTCTCTGAACATCGCCAGCCTGTGGCGGCTTCCGGTGATCTTCGTGTGCGAGAACAACGGCTACGCCGAGTTCACGCCGCTCTCTGCCCACACCAGGGTTGAGCGGCTGGCGCAGCACGCGGGCACCTACGGCATCCCCGGCGCCACCGTGGACGGCAACGATATCCTGGCGGTACGCAAGGCCATGGGCCGGGCCGTGGACAACGCCCGCGCTGGCAAGGGGCCGACATTCGTCGAATGTCTCACCTACCGCCTCCGCGGTCACTATGAGGGCGACCCCGGCAAGTACCGGGAATTGTCGCAGTTGGCCGACTGGAAGAAGAAGGACCCCATTGCGCGCTTCACGCGGGTGCTGAAGCGGCGCCGGGCCGCGTCCGCCGAGGACTTCGAGAAGGCGGAGCAGGACGCGCGCGCTCTGGCGGAGGAGGCGGCGGAGTTCGCGTTGGCGTCTCCCTGGCCCGAGCCCGAGGAGGCCGCGACGCAAGTGTGCGCGTGAGGCGGCGCAAGCCCGTCCGTGAGGTGAACATGCCGGAATCGAGCTACCTGGAAGCCATTCGTTCGGGACTTCTGGCGGAGATGCGGGATGACCCGTCGGTGTACGTCTTCGGGGAGGACGTGGCGCTCGGCGGGCCCTTCGGGGTCACCCAGGGCATCGCCGAGGAGTTGGGCGCGCACCGGGTGGTGAACACCCCCATCAGCGAGGGCACGGTCATGGGGTTGGCCATCGGCGCCGCGCTTTCGGGGCTGCGCCCGGTGGTGGAGATCATGTTCGTGGACTTCATCACTTTGGCCATGGACCAGCTCGTCAACCACGCGGCCAAGCTCCATTACATGTCCGGCGGGCAACTCAAGGTGCCGCTGACGGTGCGCGTGCAGTGCGGCGTCCAGGGCAATATGGGCGCGCATCATTCCCAGAGCCTGGAGTCCTGGTTCCTGCACGTCCCCGGCTTGAAGGTGGTAATGCCGTCGAATCCGGCCGACGCCGAGAGCCTCATGCGCCACGCCATCCGCGACGACAACCCGGTGCTGTTCGTGGAGCACCGGGCCCTCTACTCCACCCGGGCCGAGGCGCCCCAGGGTGGAAGCGGTCTTGGCATGGACCAGGCCGCGGTGCTTCGCGCCGGTGCCGACGTGACCGTGGCCGCGGTTTCCAGAATGGTGGGGCCGGCCCTGGATGCGGCCGACGCCCTGGCGGGCGAGGGAGTCGCCGTTGAGGTCATCGACCTCCGCAGCCTCGCGCCTCTGGACGTCGACACCCTCGTGGCGTCGGTGCGGAAGACCTCGCGCCTCGTGGTGGTGCATGAAGCCGTGGAGCAAGGCGGGGTGGGGGCGGAAGTGGCCGCCCGTGTTCAGGAACAGGCCCTTTACTACCTCGACAGCCCGATTCTGCGGGTCGCCGCCCCCAACGCGCCGGTCCCATGCGCGCCGCCGTTGGAGAAATTCTTCGTCCCGGACAAGGAGCGGATCGTGGAAGCCGTGCATCGGACCTTGCACAGCCAACCCGCCTGATCTGCCTGTTCGCCCAAGTTCGACCGTACGGGCCGCGCCAACATCGGTCACGCACTCGAGACCGCCGTGCTCATCGAGTTGGAGCGGCGCGGGTGCGAGGTGACCTACGTACGCACCCGTGAGGGCTACGAGGTGGATTTTCTGGCTCGCGGGGCGGCCACACGCAAGGGCGGTTGCCTACCGGTGCAGCCACCGGGGCATGCGCTTCTCCAGGAATGCCTGGACGCCCTCCTCGACGTCTTCAGTTTCCAGCAGTTCCTTGAGGTAGATTTCCTCGGAGCGGTCGAGGGCGGCCGACAATTCCTTGAGGCCGATCTCCCGCAGGCCTCTCAGGGTGATGCGCAGTACCGCGCGGCTCTTGTCGAGCAGTTCGCCCCGGAGGGTTTCCAGCGCTGCGCCGAGTTGATGGCGCGGCGCCACACGGTTCACGAGCCCGATGGCCGCGGCTTCGCGGGCGGAAAGCCGGCGGCCGGTGAGGATCATCTCGGCGGCCCGGTGGTAGCCGATCTGCGAGGAGAAGCGAGCCAGCGCCACCGGCGGGAAACAGCCCACGGTGATCTCGGGCGTGGCGAACGAGCTGTCCTCGGAAGCGAGCACCAGATCGCAGGACGACGCCAGCTCGCAGCCTCCGCCCAGGCAGACGCCGTCCACCACCGCGATGGTGGGCTGCCGCAGGCTCATCAGCTTCCGAATGACCCCGTGCACGAGGTCGAGCATCTCCGGGACTTGCGTCCGGGTGTGATCCTTCACATCCACGCCGGCCGAGAACGCGCGTTCACCCGCGCCGCGGATCTCCACGAGATCCAGGCCGTCGTCCCGGTCCACCTTGTCCAGAACCTGTCGCAGTTCGCGTAGCAACGTGAGATTGAGCACGTTCAGGGGCGGACGGTCGAGGACCACCGACGCCACGCCGCCCGTCTTGTCCAGAAGAATTCCTGCCATGGCATCCTCCGTTGGGGCGAGGAGCCGATCACCCCTACTCCGACAGGCTCCTAAAACTGGAACACCAGTGACTTGATGGTCACGGGCACCGTGCCGGACGGCTGCAGCACCTGGCCCAGGTCGATGAAGTCGAAATCGCGGAGCGTGATGCCGTCCAGGGCCAGCACGTCGCCCGCGAGCCCGAAGTCCTGTTTGAGGATGGCGCCCACCAAGCCGGCCATGTCGTGGTCGAACACGAGGTAGATGGGCCGTTTCCGCGCCACGGTTTGCGGCAGGCCCTCCAGGAGCCCGCGGCAGAACGCGGCGATGCGATGGGCCGCGGGCGGTCCCTGCCACGCGAATACGAGAGCCGCCTCGGCATTGCCCTCCACCAGGTCGAACGTCTGGAAGTGGCTTCGGATGGTTCGCGCCATGCCGTCCGGGTCGATGTCGCCTTCCATGTCGACGGGCGGACGCAGCACCTGAAGGTTCTTGCGCGGCAACAGGTCGTCGCCGGAGCGATGGATGGTGTTGCCGGATACCTGCACGGTGTGCTGCGCGGCGCCCATCACCGTGGCGCGGATGCATTCGCGCGCGCTCACCAGGCTGCCAGGCAGCGCGCCGGCGTCGATGCGCCGCCGCAGAGCCTGGCCCAGCGGCGCGCCGATGTCGCCGTGGGACTCGCGCTCGTTTCCGTAGACGTATTCGCCCACCCCGCCGGAGAAGACCACGGCGTCGCCATCGCGGACTCCGTCCAAGGGGGGCGTCAGCCACAGTGGCTCCAGCTCGGGGCCGACCTTGCGCCCGCCGGCCAAGGTCAACACCACCTCGGCCATGTGATCGGCCAAGCGCTCGATGTCGTCCGCGTGCGCCTGGTCTCCCACGTTCCAGTCGAGTCCCACGTGGCTTGCCAGAGTCCTGCCGCCGTGTTCCAGCACGGTAATCGCGCCGTCGCGGTCGGTGGCCAGCAGCCGTCCGCCCACGTGGAAGGCCGCGGTGCCGAGCACCCGTCCGCCTTCGGCGAGAGCCAGCTTGGTGGTGCCGCCGCCGATGTCGATGTTGAGAACGCGGCAGTCCTGTTCCGCGGAAAAGGCCACGGCGCCGGAGCCATGCGCCGCCAGCAGGGCTTCGAAGTTGTGGCCGGCGGTGGCGCAGACGAAGTCGCCGCGCTGATCGGCGAAGAGGTCGGCGATGGCACGCGCGTTGTCCCGCCGGATCGCCTCGCCGGTCAGGATGATGGCGCCGGTGTTCACGTCATTCGGTTTGAGGCCCGCGTCGTCGTAGGCCTCGTCCACGAGCCGGCTCAATGCCGCGTCGTCGATGCGCTCACGATTGGCGGTGTAGGGAGTGAAGCGGATCGGCGAGAGATAGAGCGTCTTTCGCTCGGTGACCACGAAGCGGCTGGACAGCTCCCGCCCCAACCGCCGGAGCACCAGGCGCGAAAACAGAATCTGGGACGTGGCCGTGCCCACGTCGATGCCGACGCTGGTCAGCGTAACGGTGTCGAGCTTCCATAGAGGATGATCTTCCTCCTGCTCCGCCGCCCCTTCGTGATCGTGTTCGCCCGCGATGTCGTGCATGGGTTGAACCTGCGTCCTTCGACTTCGTTCCGCTCCACTACACGAAGCCTGTCCTGAGCCTGTCGAAGGGCTCAGGACGAAGGGAGAAACGCTTGTCGATTCTACGACGGCGTGGACTGCTGGCGATGCTACCAGCGAATAGAGGCCTGCACAGTGACGCCGTGCTCGACCGATGCGTTCGTCTGCCTTCGCTGGGTCCCTTGGAGCGCCACGGCCAGGGACGGTTTCACGCGCACGCGCGCGCCCGCCCGGTACTCTCGCGTACCGTGACCGGATAGCAGGAAACCGGCATAGGGCGTCACAAGGCCGCGCCCGTCGTAAGCGTGGAGACCATAGCCCAGTTCGCCCGCCAGGCGCATGGCGGTATCCATCGAGTGGTCGCCGGTCCCATCCACCAGACCGCGTTGCCAGAGATCGCCGGGGCCTTTGGGTGTCACGCCCCACGACGGCGCGACGCTCACGGACCAGCCTTGTCCGGTCAGGCCGGGATCGACATGGAGCGCGCCCCCGGCGCTCCATTCCTCCACGTCTTCGCCGTGGGCCAGCAGCGTTCGTCCGCGCGCCTCCACGGTGAGACCGAGAGACGTCTGTGTGAGCTTCACGCCACCGCCGACCTCCAGCCCGGCGCCGGTCTGCCCGGACCCGCCGTCCGCGAGGACGCCCAGCGCCAGCGACGGGGTCAGCACGTTACCGGTCCCAATCAGTCGAGTGTGGGTTCCTTCCAGCGCCAGCCGCAGCCGGCTGACGGTGGTGGTGAGTTCTTCCATGTTGGCGGAGCCGTGAATCTCCCCCCGTCCCAACGAGCCTTCTCCCTTGAGGTCCAGAACCGTCCCGCCGCCGGTGGCGCCATCGCCGCTGGAATAGAGGTTGCCGCGGACCCCCAACGCTCCCGACCACTGGGTCATGTCGCTGGAGTGTTCCTCGTCCGAGTCCTCGTGGTTGAGCCGAACCCGACCCCAGCCGTGTCCGGCCATCGCCCAGATCCGGATGCCGGAACGCAGCACCCAGCCCGCGTAGGGATTGAGGCTGATGAGGTCGGTTTCGTACTCGCCCGCCCGCGCGTCGCCGCCGATGCGATCCGTGTAGTCGAGGGCGCCCTGGGAAAAAGAAACGGCGAGGCCCGCCAGCAGGTTGCGCCGCAGCATGACGTCCGTCCCCACATGGGCGCTCACGACGTTTCCCTCCCAGTCGATGCGGTTGGCCGCGCCGGACAGGTTGCGATAATCACCGCTCCCCCAAAGCTTGAACCCGTCAGGATCGCCGGAGCCGTTCAGCGGCAGCACAAAGGAGGATCGCGCCAGCAGGCGCGTCAGGTCCGCCGCGCCGTCGTTCATGGCCTTGCCATGGAGCGCCAAGGCCTCCGGCAGATTCGCGCTCCCCGCCAGGCTCAAACCCGGCGCGTCCGCGGCAGGTCCCGCAAGACGCGCGTAAGCCCGGTCGCCCACCGTGTCCACGGCGCTCGACAGGATCGCGCGCGTGACCACCGGCAGGAGGACGCGGGCAGCCTGGCCGAGACGCTCGTCCACCGGCGGGAACACGCCGGGGTCGGAGCGGCCGAGGAGGGCCATGCCGACCTTGTCCACGTGGTTTTTCTCGGCGGTCCCCAGAAGCGGCGACAACCCGGAGCCGGGGTAGTGGGCGCAGTAGGGGCTGGAGGAATCCGCAGTGTTGCCGTCACCCGCGGCGACGCGCATGAGGGGGCAGTTCAGGGATTCCCACCACGCCCCGACGCTGTCGAAACCGCCGGCGCCGTAGATCGAGGCGGTGGCGTCGTGGACGAGCTTCTTGGTCTCGGGGTCGAGGTCGGCGTATGGGTTGCGGGCCGCGGCATTCTGGTCTGTCGTGGGGGCGTCGCCGAAGAGGGCGGCCGCCATCTGATCGCCATTGAGTGCATTCCACCAAGCCTTGGCGCGGTCGCTGTCAGGCGGGAACACGCCGGGGTCGGAGCGATCGAGGAGGGCCATGCCGACCTTGTCCACGTGGTTTTTCTCGGCGGTCCCCAGAAGCGGCGACAACCCGGAGCCGGGGTAGTGGGCGCAGTAGGGGCTGGAGGAATCCGCGGTGTTGCCGTCACCCGTGGCGACGCGCATGAGGCGGCAGTCCAGGGACTCCCACCACGCGCCGACGCTGCTGAAACGGCCGGTGCCGTAGATGGAGGCGGCCGCGTCGTGAACGAGCTTCTTGGTCTCGGGATCCAGCTCCGCGTACATGCGTTGAGCCGCGTCGCGTTGTTCCGGAGTGGCGCCGTCGCCGTGAAGCGCGGCCACCATCTGATCGGCGTTGAGGGTGTTCCACCAAAGTCTGGCCGGAGTGATGTCCGGCGGATAGACACCCGGCTCGGACAAATCGAGGAGAGCCATGCCCACCGTGTCCACATGATCCTTCTGCTCGGTCGCCAGCAAACGATCCTGTCCGGATCCGGGGTAATGGGCGCAGTAGGGGCTTTCCGGGTCGGCGGTGTTGCCGTCGCCTGCGGCCACGCGCATGAGGCGGCAGTCCAGGGACTCCCACCACGCCCCGACGCTTTGAAAGCCGCCGTTGCCGTAGATCTCGGAAGCGGCGTCGTTGACCAAGCCCTTGGTCGCCATGTCCAGGCCGGCGTAAGGGTTCCTGGCGGCGGTGGCCTGCTCCGCGGTGGCGCTGTCGCCGAACAGGGCGGCGACCATCTGTTCCGGGCTCAGGGTGTTCCACCAGCGTTGCGCCATTTCGTTGTCCGGCGTGGGATCCGCCGGCGGATCGCCGCTCTGTGCGTGGCCCGGACCGTGGAGGGCGAGTGTGAGGACGGCCAGCAGCGCGAGCGCCATGACGGGTCGCACCAGCCTGAGGCCCCGTCCACAAGGGTTCATGGAATGTTGATCGTTCATTGCGGGTCTTCGTTCTCTTTGTGGGGTTGCTCCGGCGCCGGCGCAGTACGGCGTCGCCGGCAGTCGTCAGTCGATGAAGCTTCCTTCCGCGTCCGGGAGGTTGCCCTGCTCGCCCGGCAGGTTGCCGTGCTCGTCCGGGAACAGGACCTTGACGGCCTCGGCGCCGGCCGCGCCGGTGCACCACGGCACCATGTTCTTCATCCGGCAGGTGATGCCGCGCCTGGCCAGCTCTGCCTCGAAGATCTGGTGGATCTCCGGGTCCTCATCCTCATACTCCACTTGGTAGCCGCCCTTCTTCCCGCTGACCTCGCCGGTGCGGAGCACGGTGGATTCCTGCGCCTGCCAGCGGTTGACCGCGTACTTGCGCGACAGTCCCTGGTTCATCACCAGATAGGTTGCCGGCGTCTCACCCACGTTGAAGTGCTGGTGCAGCCACAGGCCCTGCCCAGCGCCGGAGAGGTAGAGGCTGCCTTCCTTCCAGTCGCAGCGAATGCGCTCCTCGTTGCCGCGCTGGGCGAGCACGTAGCCCTCGCCTTCGATGATGTACAGATGCGCTCCGGGGCCGTGGCGGTGGGATTTCTTGTAGTAGCCGGACTCGAAGCGGGACACGTGGGACTCCATCAGTCCGGAGCCCATGACCATGAAGGCGTTGGTGCCGCCGCCGCCCCGGCTTTTCCACTCGTAGAGGGGCAGCTTGCGGATGTCCGGGATGAAGTTGGTCTCCCACACCCTCCCCTTGTAGAGCTTGGCCTCTGCCGTGAAGTAGTCGGGTTCGCCCTGGTAGCGGTCGTCGAAGTCGTAGCCATTGTTGAAGATGAAGTGCTCGCTGTTCCACTGCCGAAAGAGTTGCGGCAGGTCGGTGACGGAGAACCAGCGCGCCGGCTGCGACAGGCTGGCGTTGAAGAACTGGTGCCAGGCGTTGGTTGGGGGCACGAAGTAGCTGCCCGGCCCCCACTCGAAGGTCTGTTTCTCCCCGCCCTCGCGCCATACCGAACAGGAGCCGTGGCCCGACACCACGTAGATGGCCTCGGTGTACATGTGCCGCAACGGCGCGGTGTAGCCCCCGGGTGGCAACTCGACGATGTGCTCGTCGGCGCCGTTGTCGCCGTCTAGGTAGCACAGGGCGCCCTTGACGCCGTCCCCCTTGCGCGGCCACGGACCCACCTCCACCTCCTTCATGTCCTCGATGAAGACCCCGCCCACGAGCGGTGCGCCTTCGCGTTCGCGCCACTCTGCATACGAGTCCATGCGCACAAGCGCGGGCTGTTTCTCCGGATCCAGGGGGTGGGTGGCCAAGGTCATGGCGGCGTCTCCTTCTTCGATCATGCCGAAAGGGTAGGCGTTGCCGGGGGTCCTGTCAATCCGGCACAGCGGCGATGGATGGCGTACGATGAGCAGCCGGCGTGGCCGCCGCGGCTCTGTTCCCGCTCCTTGCCGCGGCGCTCCCCGAAGCGCCACTGTTGGCGAAACGAAGCACTGGATTCGGTCCGGCGGGCGTCAGTTGAAATACATCCTGGGAGTGTCTAAGGTCCGACAATCCGGCGCGGTATGCTTCGCCGGAACGTCTCCAACTGCATCTTCGATCATTACGCCAGTGATCGTGCCCCAACGTGCGCATCGGTTTCCTGGAAGGTTGCGTATCCTGGTTGTTCGTAGCTTCTTCAGCCCGTGGCACGCGGAGAACACCCGCTGCTGCGTGAGCCCCATGTCGAACAGGAACTTCACCATGCCTTGTCTGAGCAGAGCGTTCCCTTCACGAACACGGGCGGAGATCGCCGCCGCGAGGACCGGACCATGATGGCGCTTCTTGCGGGTATGGTCGGCGGGCTCGGGCTCTTCGTCCTCGGAATGTGGTTCCTGACGGAGAACCTGAAGAGTCTGGCGAGCCGGCGGCTGCGCCGGGTCGCGCTGCGCCTGACCGGGAATCCCGTTGCCGCGGCTGGTTGGGGAGTGCTCGCCGGCGTCGCCACCCAGAGCATGACGGGTCTGGTCTTTATTGTGGTGAGCATCCTGCGCTCGGGGCTGATCACAACGACGACCGGATTTGCGATCATTCTCGGTGGCGGTATCGGAATGACAGGTCTCATCCTGCTCGTCAGCTTCGATGTCAGGATCGTTGCTCTGTTCGTGCTCGGTCTTGCGGGAATTGCCGTGGTGAGCGAATCCCTGTCGAAATTCCGACCGATTTCGGCGTCGCTCCTCGGTGGCGCCATGCTCGTTCTTGGGCTGACCCTGCTGCAGGATGCAGCGGCGCCCGTGGCCGCGCAGGCCTGGTTCCGGGATGTGATGGAGTGGAGCAGTGAGTCACCGCTGCTCGCGTTACTGGTCGCGGCCGTGTTGACGGTCGTTGTACAGTCTTCAAGCACGGTATGCGTATTCGCCATCAGCCTGGCTGCCGTCGGGTTCCTCAGCGTAGAGCAGATCCTGATGTTCATATACGGCAGCGTCGTCGGGTCGGGCATCATCACTTACATGCTGTCGGTGAATCTGACCGGTCGGGCCCGCCAGGTCGCCATGTATCTGGTGTTCCAGAACGTTCTGATCTGCGCCGTGGCGATTCCCCTGTTCTATGCCGAACTCTGGTTCGGCATTCCAGGAGTCAAGGCCCTGATCCTTTCCATGCCGTTCGAACTGACTCAGCAGTTGACGATGGCCTATATCCTTACCGCCGCAGTCGTCCTTCCTTTGTTCGTGTTGCTTGGGCCAACGGCCCGCCTTTTCGAAAAGCGTTGGCCGATGTCGCCCATGGATGAGTTGTCGAAAACGCGGTTCATTTACGACCGTGCGCTGGTGGATGTCGGCACCGCGACGATGCTGGTGGATCTGGAACAAAAGCATGTGTTCGGGATCATCTCGAACTATTTCGATGTCGTGCGGCAAGGCGCGGACATCAGGCAGAACCGGAGCGCATGTCAGAGTGTGATTGACGAGATCTCGTATTTTCTGGAAGACCTTCACGAAGCCCACCCCATGCAGGAAGTAGAAGGCCTCAATGGGATGATGAGCCGGGTAAAACTGCTTTCCTGGTTGGAAAATTCGGTGGGGACCCTGTGCGAGGAGGTCCTGGTGTGCAAAGGCCGGCCGAGACTGAAGGAACTCTACGGCATTGTCTGCGAGGGAGTGGGCGCCGCGTTCCTGTCCGTAAGCCACGCCATGGAGTCCGACGACGAGTTCTCCTGGGCCATGGCACAGAGGCTCCTCGGGGATCGGGGCGACCTGATGCGCCAGACGCGCGCCCGCCATGTGAACCTGAATCCGCCCCTGCCGCAAGAGGACGTGGCGAGGGTCCTGCAACTCACCAACGCCGTGGAGGAAGTCTTCTTCCTGATGTCCAAGGTCGATACGGAGTTCAACCCGTATTCGGGCGCGGGAGATTCCGGCGCGGAAAAGCAAGCCGTGAACGCCTGACGGCGCCACCCGGGGCGAGACAGGTGTACTTTCTGGAGCGCGGCTCAGGATTCAGGCGGGCGTTTTGTCCGGGAACTCGCACAGATCGGCGATGACGCAGGCGGGACACTCGGGCTTGCGCGCTTTGCACACGTAGCGGCCGTGGAGGATGAGCCAGTGGTGGGCGTCCTGGCGGAATTCCGGCGGCGTCAGGCGGGTGAGGCGGGTTTCCACCTCCAGCGGAGTCTTCCCCTTTGCCATGCGCGTGCGGTTGGCGACGCGGAAGATGTGGGTGTCCACGGCGATGGCGGGCTCGCCGAAGGCGGTGTTGAGGATGACGTTGGCGGTCTTCCGGCCGACGCCGGGGAGTTTCTCCAGGGCCTCGCGGGTGCGCGGCACCTGGCCGGCGTGCTCGTCAATGAGGATCCTGCAGGTCTTGATGATGTTCTCGGCCTTGCTGTTGAACAGCCCGATGGTGCGGATGTAGCGCTTGAGCCGGGTGGTCCCCAGCTTGAGGATCTTCTCGGGGGTATTGGCCACCGGGTACAACTTGGCCGTGGCCTTGTTCACGCTCACGTCGGTGGCTTGGGCCGACAGCACCACGGCGACCAGCAACTCGAAGGGATCGACCCAGTCCAGCTCGGTGGAGGGGCTGGGGTTGTTTTCCTGGAGCCGCTCGTAAATGGCGGTACGCTTCTGCCTGTTCATGTCAGGGTATGTATTTCTCGTCCTGCAGGAACAACTCGCTGGGAATCTCGGTGCCCAACCCCTTCGCCTTGCAGCGACTATAGATGAGATGGCTTACGGCGGTAAACTGCACGCCGTCGCCGCGCAGGACGAGACCGGTGATCTGGTCGGCGGAGGTGCGGCCGGGGTGGTTTCCGGCGATGACGTCGCCCAGGAGCGGCAGCTTGTCCCACTCGATTTGCGTCGGCCTCGTGTACTGGTCCTTCCCTTGCTCGGGGATGGCTTCGGCGCCGCCGATGGCATACCTCATCCAGCGCCGGCCGTGGCGGTTCATGGTCAGCACGTCGCAGCGTTCCCAGCCGGCGATCTCCAGCTCCACGTCCGAGACGTTGCTGACGAACTGACCCGGCTCCAGCCAGTCGGCCATCACCACCGGGTCCTTGGAGTTGGTGGCCATGTAGACGATGTCGGCGCCGCGGACGGCCTCCCGGGCGGAAGGAGCCGGAACGATCTCGATTCCGGCCTCCTTTGACATCTGCTCCGCGAATCGCTCCTTCTTGCCGGGAGTGGGGCTGTACACCTCGATCTTTTCCAGGGTGCCCAGGGCCGCGAAACAGTGCGCGGCACCCTGGGCCTGCCAGCCGGTGCCGATGATCGCCATGGTGCGCGCGTCTTTTCGTGCCAAATGTCTCGCTCCCACCGCGCCGGTGCCCGCCACCCGGAATTTCTGCAGATAACCGTCGTGGATGATGGCCTGCAACTCGCCGGTGCGGGAGCTGTAGAGGAAGATGAGGCCGCAGAACCGGCCGTCCTTGCGGCCCGGCACGCGGCGTTGCAGCGTTCGTCCGTCCTGCTCGAAATAGGTGATGATGTCGGAATCGATGCGGTCCGTGACGGTATCCAGTTTTGCGATGGCGCCGCTCAGCGAAGTGTAGGCGTGGTGCGTCGGATTGCCACCGCCTTCGGGAAACCTGGGGTGATGGCGATAGTCGTCCGGATCTCTGGGTGTGAACACCCGGTACGGGGGCGCGTTGATGGCGCCGCCGGTGGCCAATTCGAGCGCGGCCAGCTCCAGGGCGTCGTTTACCTCGGACGGGTCGAGGACCTTCTCGACGGTCGGATTGTCGATGATGAGTGTCATCTGGAACCTCCCGGATCGGGGATACTATTGGAAAGCAGACGGATCAAACGGCCACCGCGGACAGGCCGGCATCCTTCGACTTCGTTTCGTTCGGGATGAAAGGTCTCCACGACCGGCGGGCCTTCAGGACGAACGCCGCCGCCGGTCCTCAGTATTCGCGCCCAACGCCCCGGCTCCAGGGCCGGGCGAGCAGGGACGTGGCGCCCCCGGATAACGCCACGAGGACCAGCAGGAGCCAGAGCACGCCGGCGTAGCTCGCGCTCCGGTCGTACATGGCTCCCGCGGCGTAGGGGCCGAGGACGCTGCCCCACATATAGAAGAAGCTCATGGTGCCGCGGATGGTGCCGAAGCGCTGGCGTCCGAAGAAGTCGCCTACGGCCGCCCAAATGACCGGGATGGAAGCGTCCAGCACGGTGAAGAGGACCGAGAAGACCACCATGCCCCAGAGGGCGTCGCTGGCGATGAGCGGCACCATGCCGATGAAGGTCAGCAGCATGCACCCGTTGACCAGGCGCACCTTGTTGGTCTGGTCGGCGATCCACCCTATGATGAAGTGCGCCACGATGTTCATCAAGGCGAACCCGGAGAGGAGAAACGCGGCCGCCTCCGGGCTCAACCCCTTCCACACCATCATCGGCACGAAGTGCACGATCACCAGGCTGTAGGCGGCGCTGCGGGTGGTCATCCACAGGACGAAGAGCCAGTAGACCGGGTTCCGCATGGCCCGGCCGACGGTGAACTCGGACGGGCCGGGCGAAGACGGTTCAATCCGTGCGGTGGCTTCTTCGCCCGCGCCGTGGACCGGCCCCGACCGCGTCGCGGCGTCCTTTCCGGCGCCGCCCGTCGGATCTGCGCCCGGCGCCGGCTCCCCGTCCGGCCGCAGGCCCATGCTCTCGGGCGACGGCCGGATCTTCAGGGTCAGGGGCGCGGCCACGAAGAGGAACAGGCAGCCGGCGAAGAACGCGCCCGCGCGCCAGCCCCAGGTTTCGATAATGATAGCGAGCACCGGCGCGATCAGCGCCCCGCCCACGGGCATGGCGGCGCTCAGGCAGGTCAGCGCCCGGGCACGGTAACGGGTGAACCAGTGGGTGGCGAGCACCGCGGGCGCGTGCACGAAGCCGGGCATGAAGGTGAGGGAGATGACGCCGGCGTAGATGATCAGGAAGCTCCTGTAGCTCTCGATGGTGGACAGGAGGATGTAGCCGATACCGCACAGGATCGCGGCGGTGAGGATCACGGGCTTGGCGCCGTAACGGTCGATGAGATAGCCGCTCAGCGGACCCTCGATGGCGCCCTCGGCCCGGGCCAGGGAGAACGCCAGCGAGGTGGCCGCCGAACTGATGCCCAACTCGGCCTTGAGGGGCAGGAAGAAGATGGTGAAGCCGAAGCCGTGGACGCCGCCGCCCACGGTGCGGATGAGGGCCGTGAGCCCCATCATCCGCCAACCGTAATAGAGGCCGGACAGCCGCCGGCGGGCGTGCGCGACCAACCTCAAGGGTAATCATCGGCCACGCGGCCGGCCGGTCCCGCCGGCCAGTGCGTGGCCGGGCACGGGCAACGTTGGAGGGATTCGATGATCATGTCTGGGCGTGCCTGTTTCGAACGCTGCCGCTTCCCGAGCGCGGGGCGGGTGCGAAACCCGCCCCGCGTTTTCATCGTCGCCGTGCGTACGCGACGAACGGGGAGTCGGGCCGCCGCGGGCCTCGGGCGCTATTGCCCGGCTTCCCGGAGCGCCCGCAGCACGTTCTCGGGGCTCAGCGGGAGCCGGCGCACGCGCACGCCGGTGGCGTTGTGGATGGCGTTGGCGATGCAGGCCATGGGCGGCACGGAGCCGATCTCGCCCGCGCCCTTGGTGCCGTAAGGTCCGGCGCCGGGGTAGCCCGGCACGGTGATGGCCTCGATGCGCGGCAGCATGTTGATGGTCGGCATCAGGTAGTCGACGAAGGTCGGGTTCAGCGTCCGCCCGTCGCCGTCGTGCACCACCTGCTCGCACAGCGCCTGGCCCAGGCTCATGGCCGCGGCGCCTTCGATCTGGCCTTCCACCGCCTTGGGATGCACCACGAAGCCCACGTCATGCACGGCCACGTATTTCAGCACCTTGACGTTGCCGGTGTCTGCATCCACCTCCACCATGGCGGCGTGGGTGGTAAAGGGCTGGGAGCTGCCTACTTCCCGCTCGTGGACTTGCGAGGCCTTGGAGTCGAAGTAGCCGCGGCCGATGACGTCGCCGATCTCGTTGTGTCCCGCGTTGCAGACCGACGCCAGCGACACCGACCGTGACGGCGCGCCCTTGACCTGGATCTGCCGGTCGACGATTTCCAGGTCCTCCGGGCTGGCCTCCAGCTGTCCCGCGGCCATGCGCAGGATCTGGTCGCGGGCGTCCTCGGCCGCCAGCTTGACGGCGTTGCCGGACACCAGCATCGAGCGGCTGCCCACCGTGCCCGCGTCCCAGGGACTGGCGTCCGTGTCCACGTTGAGCACGGTGACGTCGTCGGTGGAAATGCCCAGCACCTCGGCCACGATCATGGGGATGCCGAAGGGGGCGGCGGTGCCATAGTCCACCTTGCCGATGTGCACCGTGGCGGAGCCGTCCTCGTTCATCTTGACCACCGCGCCGCCGCCGGGTCCCGCGCCCTCGATCCACGCCCCGGTGGCGAACCCGATGCCCTGGTTCTTCCCGAGCTTGACCTTGCCCCAGCCGATCTTCTCCTTGGCGAGGTTCAGGGTCTCGGCCAGCGAGCTGTCCCGCAGCTTGGGGACGCCGACGATGCCGTCGCCCTTCTCGGGCACGTTCTTCAGGCGGAACTCGATGGGGTCCATGCCCAGCTCGGCGGCGAGGGAGTCCATGTGGGATTCCATGGCGAAGGTGGCCTGGGGGCCGCCGGGGCCGCGCACCGGACCGCATACCTGCTTGTTGGTGTAGACGGTAAAGCCGTCCATGTGGATGTTGGGCAGGCGGTACCAGCCGCCCACCATCTGGGTGCAGCGGCCGCCGGCCTGGTTGCCGAAGCCCGAGTAGCCGCCGGCGTCGTACACCACCTTGCCCTGGCGCGCCACCAGGGTGCCGTCCTTCCTGGCGCCGGTCTTGATCCAGATCTTGCAGCCGGAGCGGATGGTGGTGGAGATGGTCTCTTCCGCCTTGTCCATGACGATCATCACCGGCTGCCCCGCGGTCAGCGCCAGCAGCGCGCAGATGGGCTCCAGGCCCGCGCTGGAGGTGACTCCGCTACCCTTGCCGCCGAAGCCGCCGCCGATGCCGGTGGAGATGACCCGCACCTGGTTCAGGGGCAGTCCCACGAGGTTGGCGACTTCCGTGCGCACCGGGAAGGGCGCCTGGGCGTTGGCCCACACCGTGAGGCGGCCGTCCTCCTCGGGCCGGGCCGCGGCGATGCGCGGCTCCAGGTACTGGGGATGGATCATCCTGGTTTCGTAGACCTCGTCCACCACCACGTCGGCTTCCGCCATGGCGGCCTCGGCGTCGCCGATGTTCACCGCCGCGTAGCCGCAGACGTTCTTGACCTGCACGCCTTCCGGCAGGTTCTTGGGCAGCGGCATGTCCTCGTGGATGGTCGGCGCCGACTCCTTCATGGTCTCTTCCGGGTCCACCACCACCGGCAGCGGCTCGTAGGTGACCTTGATCTTCCTGAGGGCTTCCTTGACCAGCGCCTGGCTGTCCGCCGCCACCGCCGCCACCGGGTCGCCCATGTAGCGGACCTTGTCTTTGGCGAGGATGTAGCGGTCGATGTAGGAGCGGCCGTAGCGCACGTCCGGCGCATCCGCGGCTGTCACCACCGCGCGCACGCCCGGGATGGCCTTGGCCTCGCTGGTGTCGATGCCGACGATCTTCGCGTGGGCATGCTCACTCCGGAGCACGCCGCCGCTGAGGGCGTCGGGCAGGTTCAGGTCGATGCCGTAAACGCCCTTGCCGACCACCCGCTCGACCCCGCCCTTGCGGGGCATGTCGGTTCCCAGGACGGTGTATTCAGCCTTTGCCATGGGTCTTGACTCCTTCCCACCCGTTTACGACATCCGCTTGGCGGCCAGTTCGACGGCGTCGAAGATCTTCGTGTAGCCCGTGCACCTGCAGATGTTTCCGGAGATGGCCTCCTCGACATCCGCGGCCGTGGGGCTCTTGGTGCGGTCCAGCAGCGCCTTGAGGGAGACGATGAAGCCCGGCGTGCAGTAGCCGCACTGCACCGCGCCGGTGTCGATGAAGGCCTGTTGCACCGGGTGCAGTTCGTCGCCGTCGGCGATGCCTTCCACCGTGACCAGGTCGGCCCCGGCCGCGTCCGCTCCCAGGACGACGCAGGAGTTCACCGGCTTCCCGTCCATGATGATGGTGCAGGCGCCGCACTCGCCCGTGTTGCAGCAGAGCTTGACGCCCTTGTAGCCCAGCGTGTCGCGCAGGAAGTCCACCAGCGCGGTGGACGGCTCCAGCTCGGCCGTGTGAGTCTTGCCGTTTACCGTGAGTGTGATCTCCAGGCCCATCACGCCACCTCCTTACCGGTTAACGCTTGCCAGCACTGTTCCAGCCCCCGGCGCGTCAGCGCGTCCACGATCCAGCCGCGGTACTCGCCGCTGCTGCGCTGGTCGGTGATGGGGCTCGACTCGGATGCCGAGCTTGCGCCGGCCTCCTTCAAGAGGGCCGCGTCAAGCGCCTTGCCCGAAACCAGCGCCTCGGTCTTCGGCGCGCGGACGGGCGTGGGCGCCACCGCCCCCAGGCCGATGCGGACATCTTCCAGGGCGGTCTTGTCTCCGTTGGTCCTCGCCATCACGGCGACTCCCACCATGGCGATGTCCATGGGGCCGCGCACCGCGTGCTTGAGGTACACGGCGTGGCTCCCGGCCGCGGGAAAGGGCACCGAGATGCCCGTGAGCAGGCCCTTGGAGCCGAGGCTGGTCTTGCCCGGCCCGCGGAAGAACGCGTTAAAGGGCTCGCCGCGGGCGCCGTCGGAGAAGGTCACCTCGGCCGCGGCCTCCAGCACCAGCAGCGGCGCCAGGGTCTCGCCCGAAGGAGAGGCCCGGCAGATGTTGCCGCCGATGGTGGCGGTGTTCCGGATCTGCAGCGAGGCGAACTGGTGCGCCGCCTGCCACAGCAGCGGCAGCCGCTCGCGCACGAGGTCGCTCGCCTCGAGCTCGTGGATGGTGGCCAGCGGGCCGATGTGGACGCCGCCATTGCTCTCGCGGATAGCGTTCAGGTCCGGGATGCGCTTGATGTTCACGAGGCAACCCGGCTCGTCGCTGTACTTGATGTCCACCATCACGTCGGTGCCGCCGGCGATGACCTCGGCTTGATCACCGTGCTGGTCCAGCAGCGCGAGCGCCTCGTCGACGGTCTTGGGTTCGAAGTAGTCCATGGATTCCTGCTCCCGGCTGTAGTCTTGATATGTCCTTCGCCCGTGTGTCTGTGGGCTCTCTTAGCCCAGTCGCAGGGCAGATGGCAAGAAGGGCAGGGATGGTTCCAGTTGTCCGGTCGCGGTGTTATTGTCGTGGCGGGTGCCGGCGCTGCCGAGGCGCACCCTAACTTGACATCCACTCCGGAGGAACGGCGATGGCGAAGGAAAGCACGGAGTACCGGGAGCACTGGGGGAGGGAGGGTTTCGCCGGGACCGGGGTGAACGTCACCCGCACGCACCACAGTCCGGACTTCATCTCGGTCACGGGCCCGCATGTGCCGCACCGGCTGAACGTCGGCGCCGTGGCGTTGCCAGAGCGCGACGATGCGGAGGCGCTGCCCGTCGCATTCCACGCGGGCCGCACGGGTGTCCAGCTCAGCGTGTCCGGACGCGCCCATTCCATGCCCTTCGTGGTGTCCAACGTCGAGGCCGACGAGGTGCACTTCGTGCAGGAGGGAGAGCTGGAGTTCCGCACGGCCTACGGCACGCTCACCGGAGAACCCGGCGACTTCGTGGTCATTCCGCGCGGGATCCCGTACCGTGTCCGGCCCGAAACGGATTCGAGCCTTTCGGTCATCGTCGAGACCCCGGGAGCGCTCCGCTTCGATCCGTCGCCGACCTTCGGCTCCGGGCTCCGGTGCGCGGTGATCGGCGAAGACGAAGCCCAGAACGTGGAGACCGTGCTGCTGCTCAAGTGCTTCGACGGCGTCACCCGGTACGTCAAGCCGACGAACCCGCTGGCCACCCAGGCCCTTGTGGACGGTCCCAGCCCGGTGTGGAAGCTGAATCTCAGGGACGTCCCCACCGATGAGAACGGTCCTCCGGTCCAGTTCATTGCGTCGCCCGGCCGGGACGAGTTGTTCTACAACCTGAGCGCCCGCCACCGCCGTCGCCCGCCCATCCACAACAACGTGGACTACGACGAACTGATCTATTACTTCGAGGGTCCCGGTGCCTGGGGCGGCGTGAACGAGCCCGGCATGCTGACCTGCGTGCCCAAGGGCGTGATCCACCACGGCCCCTCCGAGGACGTGCCCGAGGGCTACTACGCGTGGATGCTGGAGTCGCGCTGCACCCTGCGCCTCACCGACGCCGGGGCGGCCGCCGCGGAACTCATGGAGACCGACCTGTACGGCCCCCACGCCACGACGGAAGGGTTCCGCTGAATTGGTTCCTGAAAGGCAAGGTATCGTTACCCAAGGAACTCGTCCGCATGGTTCCGCCGAGATCGAGCCGCCACACTCTCATTCTCGGGATCTGTGCTACGAGCCGCCGGTTGTTCCGCCGAACGAGTCGTCGAGCTTGTCGAGGATGCGCAGCCCAGCATCTATGGAACCACGGGCCGCTATCGCCCGAAACCGGGTCTCCGCATCGTGCTGTGTGATGACGATCGTGGAGAGCTCCTCCACCAGCTTGTTCACGCTCATCCGCCGACTCTTGGCGATCTCCTTCAGTCGGCCGTGCGTATCATCAGGCAAACGGATGGTCACCGTCGACATCTTTCATTCCTCCATGATCAACTCACCGGGTGTTAGCACGCGTAACCCCGGGAAACGCAATTCCGTGCGACCGAAATCGCGCTGATTGTGGGTAACGATGACCTCGGCCCCTCCGGCTACCGCAAGCTCAATCAAATGATTGTCCGATTCGTCCGGAAGATTCGGTCTCCATAGGTAGTACACTCGCACCCAACGACAGCGGCTCGCAAAAGCCGCCCACAGGGCCTCCCGGTCCTCCTCGGTGATACGCGACTGACCGACGATTTCCGGTCGAGACAACACCGCTTCGTGTTCCAGAAACAGTGCTTGGCCCATCAACGGTTGGTATTCGCCGAGCAAGCAACGCCGGAGCACCTGCCGGCTGGCACCGTTTGGACTCAGCACGGCGGATACCAGGACGTTGGTATCCACGACGACCTGCATTTTTCTTTGATAGCATATATGCTGTCATGCTACAATCTTGTTGGCGTCAAATACACCGACCAAACTGGACTTCCCTTGCGCACTGGCTACAAGTGGGTCGGATAACGTATCCGTGGACACACGTGTGAACACAATCGACACATATCGGTGCGGCCGCTACCTTTCCGGCGGTTGGGGAGGGTGCCGCCGAAAGCGGGTTGGGTCGCGGTGTTGTCTGTAAGGCGGAGCGGCGGCGGCCTGTCGTCTCTGGACGTTCGTGACTTCCGGCTGCTCTACATCGCTCTTTTCGGAACCTCGGTCAGCTATCAGCTCCAGCGCACCATCGAGCTCTGGTTGGTCTACGATCTCACCGGGTCCCCCCTGTTGACCGGTTTCACCGGCTTGGTCCGCGGTTTGGCTACGCTGGTATTCCAACTCGCGGGAGGAGTCGTGGCCGACCGTATCGACCGGCGGCGGTTCGTGATCCTGGTCCAGGGCGTGAATGCCCTGATCACCCTGTCCTTGGCGACGCTGGCTCTCACCGGCCTCATCGCGGTGTGGCACATCTACCTGGCGGCGTTCGTTAACGCGACCTTGACCACCGCGGCGGGACCGGCACGGACCGCCATGGTCCCGGGCCTCGTGCCGCGGGAGCTGCTGGTCAACGCCTTCGCGCAGATCGCGTCCGTCCGCAAACTGTCGCAACTGGTGGGCCCCGCGGCGGGCGGCGTCCTGATCGGCGTCGCGGGCTCCGGCTGGACCTACGCGGTGGCCTGCCTGATCTATGTCGTGTCCGTCCCGATCATGGTGTGCATGCGCTACGAGTCCGGGCCGCTGGACCGGGAGCAGTCGCCGGTGAAGAGCCTGCTCGAAGGGGTCGCCTTCATCCGGCGCAACTCGCTGATCGTGGTCCTGCTGGTGACCGAGTTCGCGGCAGTCTTCTTCGGCAGCTACCGGGCGCTGCTGCCGATCTTCGCCGTGGCCATGGGCCTCGGCCCCGAAGGCCTGGGCATCCTCCTGGCCGCGCCGGCGCTGGGCGCGCTCCCCGGGGTGGCCGCGGTCATTTGGCTGGGGAACATTTCCTACAAGGGCCTGTTCATCTCGTTCAGCGTCATCGCCTACGCCGGCTGCCTTTTCGGGCTGGCGTTCTCCACGTGGTTTCTCGGGTCGGTGGCGATCCTGTTCCTGGTGGGCGTCTTCGATGCGCTGCAAGCCGTGGTGCGCCAGGTCGTGATCCAGGCCCGCACCCCGGACAACCTGAGAGGACGCGCCGCGAGCTTCCAGCGCATACTGGGCGTGGGCGCCCCCTCCCTGGGCGAGGCCCACTCGGGCGCTGTTGCCGCGCTGATCGGCGCACCGTGGACGTTGGTGGTGACCGCGGTCGTGTGCATCGGGATCACCGCGGGGCTGGTGGTGAAGCGGCCGGATTTGCGGGATCGGGACCTGTGAGAGCGATGGGTCATCAACGATGAGGAACAGGGGTTGACGGGCGTGGACGCGGTGCTGATCGATTGACGTTAACCTGGCAAAACAGGCACGCCACTCCGGAACTGCGAGGTGGGTGTTCGCGACCGAAGGAGGGAGTCAGGCATGGGAGTTGTGAGATATTGTTCGTCAGACTAATCTGATCAGATCAAGTCGTGAAGGACATCATGCGTACCGTCGACATACACGAAGCGAAGACCCACCTTTCGCGTCTCGTCGAGGCGGCCGCCAACGGCGAGCCCTTCATCATTGCACGCGCGGGCAAGCCGTTGGTGAAGGTGATCGCGTTGGAAGGTCCGGAATCGGGGTCGATGCGCCGAATCGGTTTTCTCGATGGGAAGATTTCCGTTCCGGAAGACTTTGACTGTATGGGCGCCACCGAGATCGATGTGCTGTTCGAGGGCAAGGCAAGGTGGTCCCGGAGGCTTGGACAGGTTGTCGAGGTGTATCCCGCCCAAGAAGGAGGGATGCCGAAGGAGGGATCTTGTCATGAATAAGCGACGCTATCAGCTCCGCATCAGCGGCCTTGACGAAACCAAAGGTCAGATCAGGGCGGGATCCCTCCAGCATGTCCTCGCAGCTCTCCTTGCAACCGCAGAGCGCACGACACGTTTGCTCGCTACTGGCAAGAGTAGCGAAAAGGGACCAAAGCCCAAATGGCTGGACGCCACCATTGACTTCACCGTCACTGGCTTGAAGGCAGGCTCGACGACCTTGGAGATGGAGGCGCCTTGCCTTGGCTCGACAGCTCGTGAGGCATTCGCCCAACAGGAGTTCTGGCGTGAGACGCCGAGCTTTCAAGACACTGCGCTTGACCTCGCTGCCTTTGCAATCGAGGAAGTTGGTGCCAACGGTGCCTCTGGAGACCGTTTCGACACGGCGGTTCTCCAAGCGATTCTCATGTTTGAGAGAGCAGCAGGCGCAAGCGTCTCCTATGAGTTGAACCCGAAGGATCGCACAGGGGGACACTTTGTCCTGGACCACCATGTACTTAGCCGGGCCGAGGAGCAGTTGAAGAGGATTCCGAAGCCAAGGGCCTTCATTGCAAGCGGCAGACTGGATGAAATACGACACGGGAGCGGGCGATTCTGTCTCGTCACGAATCAGAATACGCGCCTTCTTGGATGCCTGGACGCTACCCAACTTGATACTGAATCGTTGCGTCCCCTATGGGGAAAGCAGACGACGGTGGAAGGGATGGTTGATTTCAAGGCGAATGGCCAACCGCGGTTGATCCAGGCGCGCCGGATTAGTGTGCAGTTGGAAGGAGACAGCCTTTTCGAGGAGATGTCGCTACTGGCAATTCCGGAGCTTCCTGTGCGTTATGAGGACCGGCGCGGACGAACGTCGGCTTTCGATCCGATAGACTTGGCCGGTGCGTGGCCCGGTGACGAGTCCATAGAGGACTTGATGGCCGACCTCGACTAAGCCGTCTGCCTATGGCGCGATGAAGCGTTTCCTCCTCGATACCAACATGTTACTCGGTTTTATCCGCGAAGCGCCGTGGGCTATCCAGGCGCGGACGGAATTCGATCTGGCAAATCAGGAAACGATCATCTTCACGTCCATCGTCTGCCATGGAGAATGACTCGCGCTTGCGGAAAAGAGAGGGTGGGGCAGCAGGAGACGGGATCGTCTTGAAGAGGTACTTGCCGAAATCCCGACCGTCGGCATCGGAAGCTCTGGTATTTTGGCTGCATACGCTCGGATAGACGCCTGGACGCATGGCAAGGTTGTGGCTTCGCCTCGAGACTACCCGCCGCCGAGACCGGCTGTATCGATGTCCAAGAACGATCTCTGGGTAGCCGCAACAGCTCACGAAAGCCAAGCTGTGCTCCTTTCGACGGACAAGGACTTCGCACACCTGGACAAGATATGGTTCGATTTCAGAAGGGTGGACATGGATGTGTAGCAACCGTCCTTCTCCATTGCACCAGGACCGCCTCACCGGCGTGACCCGCCCGGGCCCGGCCTCTTGTCGGGCACCCGAGGCATGGCGATGTGCTAAGGGCTTGAGGCTTCACGGTCGTCACCTACCCGCTGCACGGAAGTGCGGCGTGATTGGGGTGCTGGATGTCGGGTGTTGATTTGGCGACGCGATGCGCCTTAAGTTGCGTGGCCGCCTGGGCATCGGGGGCGGAGCCGGGATGGCGACTCTCATCGGTGGGGTTCATGACCCCTTGAATCATCGACTGTCAGGGGAAGTCCGTGACGATCCAGCGCTATTCGGTCAATCAACATCCCATCCAGACGTTGCTTACCTGGATTGAATCCGACGAGATTGCCATTCCCGAGATCCAGCGTCCGTTCGTTTGGAACGCGGCGAAGGTGCGCGACTTCATCGACTCGCTCTATTTCGGTTATCCGGTCGGTTTTCTGATCGCGTGGCGCAATCCGTCGGTTCGGCTGAAAGACGGAAGCGAATCGGCTGGCAAGCGCATCCTGATCGACGGCCAGCAGCGCGTCACCGCGCTTCTGGCGGCCATGCTCGGGCGACAGATCGTCGACAAGAACTACAAGAAGGTACGCATCGCGATTGCGTTCCATCCTGGCGAAGAACGGTTCGAGGTGACCAATCCTGCCATCCGACGCGACCCGGAATGGCTTGCCGACATCGCCACGCTGTTTGCGCCTGGAGCGAAACTGCTCAGGCTCGTCGACACCTACTGCGAAGGCAACATGGAGTCGAACAGGGACGAGGTCTACGAACGGATCGAACGGCTTCGGGGTATCCTCAACAATTCAATCGGTCTCATTGAACTCAATGCCGATCTGGATGTCGAGACTGTCTCCGAGATATTCGTCCGCATCAACTCGCAAGGGGTGGCGTTGAACGCAGCGGACTTCGCCATGTCGAAGATGGCAGCCAATGAGCGGTACAACGGGCACCAACTTCGCAAGTGCATCGACTACTTCTGCCACCTCGCTGTGGCGCCCGAAGCCTACGAGGACTTGGCGCAAGATGACGAATTCGCCCGGACGGGCTATTTCCGGGCGATGGAGTGGTTGAAGCATGAGAAGGAGGATCTATACGACCCGTCCTACACGGACATGCTTCGCGTGGCATTTACGTCGGAGTTCGGGCGCGGGCGCCTCGACGACCTTGTTGCCTTGCTCTCTGGCCGTAATTTCGAGACCCGTGAGTTCGAGGAGGCAAGGGCCGAAGAATCGTTTCGCAGGCTCGAAGGAGCGATTTTGCGCTTCATGAAGGAGACGGACTTCAAGCGCTTTGTCATGATCCTGCGCTCGGCGGGTTTCGTGAACTCGTCGATGATCCGTTCACAGAATACCGTCAACTTCGCCTACATCCTCTACCTGACGCTGCGCGCGCAACACACCAGTCCGGCGCTCATTGAGACACTGGTCCGACGCTGGTTCGTGATGTCCATCCTCACCGGCCGATACACCGGCTCACCCGAGACCACGTTCGGCGTCGACATCCGCAACATCACTGAACACAACGCGCAAGCCTACCTGGACGCGATGGAGCGGGCAGACCTTTCGGATGCGTTCTGGGACGCTGGTCTTCCCCAGCAGATGGACACGTCGGTGGCCAGCAGCCCCTACTTCAATGTCTTTCTTGCAAGCCAGGTCAAGGCGAACGACAAGGGGTTTCTGTCGAGAGATCACACGGTGCAGACTCTTCTCGAAGGCGCCTCCCATGTGCATCACGTCTTTCCTCGGAACTATCTGAAGGAGAAGGGCATCAGGCGCAGCCGATACAACCAGATCGCCAACTATGTCGTGATGCAGGGAGAGATCAACATCGCCATCGGCGACGATCCTCCGTCGGCATATTTCAATGCACTGTGGCGTCAATGCGAGAGTGGCAAGGCGCGTTATGGCGGCATCGTAAATGCCGACGTGTTGCGCGCGAATCTGGAGGCTCACTGCATTCCGCAGGGCATGGAGGCAATCGGGCTTGGCGGGTATGACGGTTTCCTGCGGGAGCGGAGGCTCCTGATGGCCAAGAAAATGCGCGGCTACTACAAGTCGTTATGAAGCAGAGTTCGACCGCGGCCGACTTGGCGGATTGTCCCCGGTGCCGACGCCTGTCCTGCGCTGGCGTGAGGCGAGTACGATGGTGAGGGTTGCGGGGTCCAGATCGGGCATGGGGTTCCTTTCACAGGGCGACCGCCGGTCGCCCTACACGTCATCGCGCGTCGCCGACCTCAAAGATCCCTGTGCAACTTGTCCCAGGAATTTCCGGGACACGACACCAAGTAAGTTTCAAAGAGAAGCTAACCTTGTAATCATGGATCCGTATGCCATGATTACAAGGATGATTGAGCGACGAGTACTCCAAACCGTCTTGAGACGGCTGGACCAGTTCCCGGCCGTAGCATTGCTGGGTCCTCGCCAAGTCGGCAAGACGACATTGGCCGAAGCCGTGGGCGCTGAACGGGAAAGCGTTTACCTCGACCTGGAGACGCAGTCGGGCCGCGAAAGACTGTCCGATCCGTCGGATTATCTCTCTGCATATGAAGACAGGCTGGTGATCCTGGACGAAGTGCAGGCGATGCCGGAGTTGTTCCAGGAACTCCGGAGCCTGATAGACCGGGGGCGTCGCCGCGGCAGGCGAACCAACCGCTTTCTCATACTCGGATCGGCGTCAATGGACCTTCTGAGGCAGTCGAGCGAGAGCCTTGCCGGCCGTCTTGCGTACGTCGAGTTGGAACCCATGGACGTGTTGGAGGTGCTGCGCGACGACAGGGACGATCTCTGGTTGCGCGGGGGGTTCCCGGACAGCTTTCTGGCAGGGGACGATGCCGCCAGCGCACTCTGGAGGGACAGCTTCATCAAGACCTACCTGGAGCGGGACATCCCGCAACTCGGCCCTCGAATTCCTGCCGAGGCCCTGCGGCGCTTCTGGACCATGCTGGCGCACACTCAAGGCCAACTCCTGAATGCGGCGCAACTGGCCCGCGCCCTTGCCGTCGACGGGAAGACTATTGCCCGTTACCTGGATCTGATGGTCGACCTTCTCCTCGTGCGCCGTCTGCCGCCGTACCACGCCAACGTGCGCAAGCGCCTCGTCAGGTCACCGAAGGTCTACGTGCGTGACAGCGGCTTGGTCCACACTCTCCTTGGGTTGGACCATCGGGAGGCCGTGCTCGGTCACCCCGTGGCGGGCGGCAGTTGGGAAGGGTTTGTCATTGAGAACATCCTGCGGGCGGCCCCGGAACGCACACTGGCAAGCTTCTACCGTACCGCCGCCGGCGCCGAAATCGATCTGCTGTTGGAACTCCCGAACCGCGGGCTATGGGCCGTCGAAGTCAAACGCGGTTCGGCCCCCAGGCTTGAAAGGGGCTTCCACCATGCCCGTGAGGACCTGAAGCCTGACCGCTGCTTCGTGGTCTATTCCGGGAATGAGCGCTATCCCAAGGCAGAGGGCGTCGAGGTTATAGGAGTTGAGGAACTCTGCCGATCATTGTGTGCGTAGGCAGGCTGGGATCCCCTTCGGTTTCCTTTCATACCACCTAACCGCCTGCTCATAGGCGTGGGCCACCTGAAACACCAAACTCTCCTGAAAGCACGCCCCCACGATTTGCAGTCCTAGCGGCAACCCGGCGGCGCTAAACCCGCAGCATACGCTCAGCACCGGCAGCCCGGTGACGTTGAACGGGATGGTGCAGCGGGTGCCGATGCTGCCGCTGGGGTGGCGGAAGGGGATCCGGCGGCCGTCGATTTCGGCGAAGCCCTGTTGGCATTCCTCGATGGTGGGCGCGGCGATGCCGACGGTGGGGGCGACGATCACCTGCACGTCCTGGAGGGCTTCCTCGAACTCGCGGCAGATGACGCGCCGCACACGCTGGGAGGTGACGTAGGTCGAGGCGGTGATGGTGAGGGAGGCGATGTTCCGGTGCAACAACTCACGGCTGTAGCCCCGGGGCTGCTTGCGCAGGTAGGGTTCGTGGGCCACGACGTTCTCGCAGCGGCTGGTGGCGGTCTGGACGGCGGGGACCGCATCCATGTGGGGGATGGTGATGTCCTTGACCTGCATGCCCAGGGATTCCAAGGCGGCGAGAGCGTCCCGGAACCCCTTGGCCACCTCGTCCACCATCAGCTCGTCGAAGTAGCTGTCGATGACGCCAACCTTCATGCCGGCGACGGCGTTGCGCAGGCCTTCGCGGTAGTCGGGCACGGGTTCGGGAGAGGTCAGCGGGTCGTTGGGATCCTCCCCGGCGATGGCGGCCAGCACCAGGGCGCAGTCCTCCACCGTCTTGGTGAAGGGGCCGAAGTGGTCGGACGAGAAGCCGCCGGTGCCGGCAACGCCGCCGTAGCGGCTGACGCGGCCGTAGGTGGCCTTGAGGCCCACGGTGCCGCACCAGGCGGCGGGGTTGCGTACCGAGCCGGCGTTGTCGGTGCCGATGGAGATGAGGCACAGGTCCGCGGCGACGGCGGCGGCGGAGCCGCCGCTGGAACCGCCCGGCACCCGGCTGGTGTCCCAGGGGTTGTGGGTGGCGCCGAAATAGGGATTCATGGTGGTGCCGCCGCCGGCCCACTCGTGCATGTTGTTCTTGCCCAGGACGATGGCCCCGGCCTGCCGCAGCCGCGTCACCACGCCGGCGTCGAAGTCGGGCTTCCAGTCCGCGAGAATCTTGCTGCCGGCGGTGGTGGGGTAGCCTCGAACCGCTATGTTGTCCTTGATGGATACGGGCACGCCGTGGAGCGGGCCGCGATGGTTGCCGCCGGCGATCTCGGCCTCGGCTTGCCGCGCCGCATCCATGGCGTCCTCTTCCATGACGGTGCTGTAGGCGTTGAGCGTGGGATTGAGACGCGCAATCCGCTCCAGGTAGCAGGTGGTCACTTCCACGGGCGAGACCTCGCGGGCAGCGATGCGCGGGGCCAGGTTCGCGATGGTGAGGGTTGCGGGGTCCAGATCGGGCATGGGGTTCCTTTCAAAGGGCGGCCGCCGGTCGCCCCTACACGTCATCGCGCGTCGCCGACCTCAAAGATCCCCGTGCAACTTGTCCCAGGAATTTCCGGGACACGACACTAACTCAAGTCGGCGCATGCCGGAATGACTTCGCGTCCCCAGAGGTCCATGACCTCGTCGAGCACACGCATGGGCGGCGTCAGGAGCAGATGTTTCACGCCGGCTTCGGCCAGTTCGCGGACGCGGGTCAAACACTCCTCCGGGGTGCCGGTGATGGCGAAGCGGCGCAGCATGTAGTCGGTGATGAGCGTGGGGTCCGCCCGCTCCTCCAGCGGCTTGCTGATGTCGAAACCGGCCATGAAACGCTTGACTCCGGCCAACTCGTCCGGCGGCACGGTCTCCGTCGTGAAGCGGAAGTTGTGATGGACGCGGTTGACCAGGCGTGGGCGCACCCGTTGGCGGGCGCGGTCGCCGTCACGGTCGACACAGATCATGCCCGCCATGGCGATGTCGATGTCGGACAGGTCCCGGCCGTCTTCACGGGCGCCGGCAGCGACGTGGGCCTGCGCCCACTCCAGCACGTCGAGGTCGAACCCCGTGCCCAGCATGATGCCGTCGGCGTAACGTCCGGCCACCCGCAGGCTCCGGGGACCCACCGAGGCCACGTAAACCGGCACCGGAAGCCTGCCTGCGTTGAGGGAGGCCGCGCCGGCGCCTTCTTCGCCCCGGGGAACCTCGATGGAGCGCCCTCCCAGTAGTTCGCGGATGTTGGCCAGTCCGGCGGCGAAGTCCGCCAGCCGCGTTGCCTTGCGCCCAAGCCGGTAGGTGGAACCGTCGCCGGTCGCCAGGCCCAGGATGGCCCGTCCGGCCGAGAACTCGTTGGACGTGGCCGCGGACAGGGCCAATGTCGTGGGATCGCGGTAGGCCATGGTGGTTGCGGCGATACCGAAACGGAGCCCCTCCGTCCGGAGCGCGCACACGGTCATGGCCTGAAACCCGTCCAGGTTGTTCAGGTGGCCGTCGGCGAAGAACATGGCATGGAAGCCCAAGGCTTCGGCGGCCACGGCGCGGCGGGTGATCTCTTCCGCGTTCCGGGCCGGGACATGTATTGAGAAGAGCACGGTGGTCCTTTCGCTCAGGGGGTTGATCAGGGCCGCGGGCGGGCGGCGGCGTTCCGTCGCCTCCCACGGTAGAGTTGCACGGTCGAAGGCGAGACCGCCCGTCTACGCCATCCCGAAAAGCCGCATGGCGTTGCCGCCCAGGATCTTTTCCTTGTCGTCGTCCGAGATGCCCTCGAGATCCCGCACCATCCGCACCGTTCCTTCCTTCCAGGTGCCCGACGGGTCGTTGTGCGGGTAGTCGCTGCCCACGGTCAGATTGTGGTCCTTCCAGAAGTCGCAGGCGTAGCGGATGGAGGTCTCGGCGGCGAAGGCCGACACCCAGATCTGGCTGAAGAACTCGCTGGGGTCCTTGCCCAGCTTCTTGCGGCCGTTGGGGTCCATGTCCAGGCGGTTCATGAGCCAGGGCACGAAGGCGGCGGAGCCTTCCACGAAGCAGATGCGCAGGTCGGGAAACTCCTTGAGGGCGCCGCGCAGGATCAGGCTGCCCATGTCCACGATGTAGCGGAACGGGAATGCCAGCAGGAAGGGCAAGGCGTTGTTGTCGGCCTCCAGAAAGAGCTGCTCGATGCCCACCAGCGCCGGGTTGGGATGATCCTGGCGGTCCGACGCCGTGTCATGGACCAGGATCGGGATGTCGAGTTGACACACCTTGTCGTAGACCGGCCACAGCCGCTCCGCTCCCAGGTTGGCGTCCTCGAAGCCGCCCATGAACTTCACGGCCTTGATGCCGAGTTGGTTCACCATCCGGTCCAGCTCCTTGCAGGACTCCTCCACGTCCGGCAGGAACACCCAGCCGACGCCGATGTAGCGCTCGGGATGGGCGCATTCCGCCAGGTCCTGGGCCACCGCGTCGTTGTAGCGGCGGGCCAGCTCGCAACCCAGGTCCCGGTCCCAGGTGTACAGGAGCTCCCGGTTCTCCGGGATGAGCACGTGCTTGTCGAAGCCTTCGAAGTCGGCCTGCGCCACCCGTACGTCCAGATCCCAGCGTCCCTTGGGCGCCTGGTTCTTGATGAGTGTCCCGTCCGGCAGCACGGACTTGACCTCGTCGCCCTTCCGCACCACCCGCGGGGAGTCGGGGTATTGGTCGCTGATCCCTTCCAGGAACTTCACCGGGAAATAGTGGGTGTCGCAGTCGATGTACATGTCGGTCCTCCGAAAGCGGACTATGACTCACGAATACGTGAAGATGGCCCGCCCCAGTATTCTCCCTTCCTCCAGGTCGGCCACCGCTTCGTTGACTTGGTCCAGGCTGTAGCGGCGTGTCACCAGGTCGTCGAGCTTGAGCTTGCCCTCGCGGTACCAGCGGACAAAGGTCGGGAAGTCGCGATCCGGGAGGCAGTCGCCGGCGTGGGTGCGGGTGAAGTAGCGGCCTCCGGCGAACAGGTTGGTATTGATTAGCGGGGTCGCCCCCGGGGGCGGCAGGCCGATGAGCAGCGCGGTGCCGCCACGCTCGAGTCCGGGAGCGCCTGTGCGCACGGAGCGCAGGATCTGTTCCTGGGTGGTGGGATGGCCCACCGCGTCCAGGGCGTAGTCCGCGCCGCCGCCCGTGAGTTCCGTGATGGCTTCCACCGCGTCCACCTTGCTTGCGTTGATGCAGTGGGTGGCGCCGAAGCTCTTGGCGAACTCCAGCTTCCCGTCGTCCAGGTCCACCGCGATGAGCGGGTAGGCGTCCACCACCGCCGCGGCCGAGATGGCGCACATGCCGATGCCGCCCACGCCGTAGACGGCCACCGACTGTCCCGGCCTCACCTTCAGCGTGTTGATGATGGCTCCCGAACCGGTGGTGACCGCGCAGCCGATGATGGAGGTCACGTCGGTGTCCACGTCGTCGTCCATGGGAAGCACCACGCGCTCGGAGGCCACCAGGTGCTCCGCCCAGGTGGACGCCGACGCCCAGATGGACTGTTCCCGCCAAGTGGCCGGGATGGCCGGTCGCATGTTGAGAGCGTGGGACACGGGCGGGAGCGGCGACTCCGGGGCGTTCCGGTCCACCCAGGTGGTGAAGACCGGGTCGCCTTCCTTCACGTGGTTCACGTCGCGGCCCTTGGCCACCACCACGCCGGTGGATTCGTGCCCCAGGAGCGCCGGCAGCTTGGAGCGCTGCTCATCGGGTGAGCGCTGGATCTGATGGAGTTGGGAGTGGCAGATGCCGCTGGCGTAGAGTTTCACCAGCACCTGATCCGGTGCGGGATCCGGGAGCGTGACCTCGTCCACCACCAGGGGCTTGCGCGATTCGACCAGGATTGCGGCCCGGGACTTGGTTGGCATGGCGCTTTCCTTTCCGTCATACGGCCCGGAAGCCGTGCCGGCCTGAAGGCCGTGATGCCGCACGGATCGGCTGCTTCGCAGTCTCGTGAGTAGTTGCCGAGGGGTTGTTTGTCAAGGGACCGGGGGCCGTCGTTTCTGCTGGTTCCGCCGTTGAAAAGGTGTTAATCAGCGTACGAATACATCACGCGAAGATCTCGAACATCTCCATCCTGTTCAGGAGGTATTGACCATGCCGACCATCGATGCCGACGCTCACGTCGTCGAGTCCGAACGGACCTGGGACTACATGGACGCGGCCGATCAGAAGTACCGTCCCATCGTCGTCAAGCCGAGCGGCGACCAGGGAGGCGAGTACTGGTTCATCGACGGCAAGATCCGCGGCCTGGTGCGGATCGTCATGACCGCTCATGAGCTCGACGAGGTCGCCGACCGTACCGGCCGGGTGATGTTCACGCCGCAGGAAACCCGCGAGATGGAGAACGTGGACGCTCGGGTCAAGCACATGGACGAGCTCGGTATCGACATCCAGGTGCTCTATCCGACTATTTTCATCGAGCAGATCACCGAGAAGCCCGAGTGGGAGATCCCCATTTGCAAGGGCTACAACCGCTGGCTGGCGGACATCCACCAGCAAGGGAAGGGCCGGCTACGGTGGATCTGCGTGCTGCCGCTGCTGGACATGAGCGCGTCTCTGGAGGAGCTGGAGTTCTGCAAGCAGAACGGCGCCTGCGGGGTCTTCATGCGCGGCATCGAGGGGCGCCGCCTTCTCACCGACCCCTACTTCTATCCCCTGTACGAGAAGATGAGCGAGCTTGACATGGCCGTGGGCGTGCACGTCGGAAACGGCAACCCGCAGGAAGAGGACCTCGTGTCCCAGTACAACGGTGGCGGCAGCTTCTGGAAGTTCCGCATCCCCGTCATCGGTGCGTTCCACTCGGTGATTATGGGCGAGATCCCCAAGATGTTTCCCAAGCTTCGTTTCCACTGGGCCGAGGCCGCGGCCCTCTGGGTACCCTACGTCGTCAAGGACCTGAAACGCCGCTGGGGCGCCCAGAACAAGGACTTTCCGGACAACCCCCTCAAGGAATACCGGCAGTACGTGTCGTGCCAGACTGACGACGACGTGGACTACATCTTCAAGTATTCCGGCGAAGACAACATCGTCATCGGCACCGACTACGGCCACAATGACCAGTCCACCGAAATCGAGGCGCTGCGCAACCTCAAGGAGCTCGGCAGCATTACCGCGCCTCAGTACGAGAAGATCATCGACGATAACCCGAAGACGCTGTTCGGGCTGCAGTAGGGATCGACGAGTTCGCCCCCTCCCAGCGGCGGGGGTTGGTGTCGGTTAGGGGAAGGGCGGGTTTGAAACCCGCCCTTCGTCGTTGTGCTGCTAGTCCGCTTTGGTGCGGACCCGCCACCGCTGGTACTTGGCGGTTTTCTCGTCACAAGGCTCCAGGGTCAGGCGTCGTATGAGATGCGGCGGCCGGCCGCCTCCTCCCTGCCTCGATTCGCCCCCCGCCACCGTCACGCACAGCTTGGGCGCGCTCTTGACGATGATCGCACCCTCGGACGTCATGGAGAACCCCTGCGGCGGCGAGCCGTCGCATTTGGCGAGCCCGAGCCCGGCCCCCGCCTCGGCCCCGCCCGCGGTCATGCAAACATCGAACCCCGGCATGTGGAAGCGCCCCGCCTTGATGCCGTCGCCGTCGAAACCCTGGTCGACGCCGAGTTGGCCCTGATAGCTGTAGCAACTGTGGGCCTGAAGTCCCCTGTCGACCTTGGCGCGCTCCTTGTAGCCGCGGATGTCCAGGCAGAAGCCGCGCTGGTCGTCCAGGCGGTCCACCAGCAGGACCTCCACGGTTTCGCCCGCTACGGCGGGGCCGGCGAGAGGGGCGCCGACGAGAACGGTCAAGAGAATGAGTCCAAGGTATTTCATGGGACCTCCGTTCATTGGGCAGACAGGAATTAGGCGGACAGGGGTTTCAGCCGTCGAGTTTCAGCAGCCGGGCGGCCGTGCCCCCCAGGATATCTTCCTTGACCTGCTCCGCAAGCTCAAGGTTCCTGACCGCCGCGATGTACTCACGTATCGCCTGGTTGCCCTTGCCGCCCTGCGTGCTCACGCCGGTGAAGTTCTGCGACTTGTTCGCCGGCCAACGCGGGCGTCGCGGGAAGATGTTCACCGGTCGTCATGCCTCACTCTGCTGATGGCCGTGTAGCCTGGGTGCGAGGATACGGGTCCACCCGCGCCAGCTTCTCGGCAAGTCGATCCTGCTCCAGTTCAAGTTCGTACTGAATCTGCAGCCCCATCCAGAACTCCGCGGAGTTCTGAAAGAATCGGGACAACAACAGCGCCGTCTCGGCCGTAATGGAGCGCTGGCCATGAACGATGGCATGTATCCGCCGAACATCGACGCCAATGCCCTTGGCGAGCCGGTACTGCGTGATCCCCAAAGGACGGAGAAATTCGTCGTTGAGTATTTCCCCTGGATGAATAGGGGGGAGCTTCGTTTGGTGCGGCCTGTGAGATCGGGTCATCGCTTTCGCCTCTCGCTGTCAATGGTAATCGACCAACTCCACACGATAGGCATCGTCGTGTCGCCAGACAAAGCACAGGCGCCATTGATCGTTGACACGGATGCTGTACTGGACCTTCCGATCGCCGGCGAGCGCCTCCGACCGATTGCCGGGAGGCACCCGAAGATCGTTCAAGCCCCGCACGTTGTTGAGGATCATGAGTTTTTGTTGCGCCCGTCGCTGAATTCGCGAGGGTAATCTGGCTACCCGGCGCCGCCCTGCAATAGCTTGGGTGTCCTTGTCGCGAAAACTCTTGATTACAGGACTACATAGCGCGCCGTGCTATTAGTGTCAAGCGCCAATAGTCGTTGAGCGGCGGAGACCCGTACACCGGCCAACGGTGACACCGATAGACCCTACTTCGTGGTGTCTGGCTCGGACGGTGGCTCTGCGATGCGCATACGAGCTTGAATGGGGGAACGACATGGACTAGCATTGGCCCAACGCTGGCGAAACGAACGCGAACCATTGCAAGACGACCAAGCCGTCATTCAAAGGATCATGGAATTCCAAACAACGCTCACGGATATTAGCCAGAAACTCAGGGACGGCCGTTTCCCAAATGAGCAGTCCATCTCTCAAGGGATCGTCTTGCGTATCCTGAACGATCTGAACTGGGAGGTCTACGACACGAATATCGTCTGGCCGGAGTTTGCGACGGGCGATGGGAGGAGGGTCGATTTCGCACTCTGTGACCCACCCTCCAAGCCAAAATGTTTTGTCGAAGTGAAGCAACAAGGCAAGGCAGAAGACGGGGTTCGACAGGCGTTGGAATACGCCTTCCATTCCGGCGTTCCATTTGTCGTCCTGACAGATGGACAGACGTGGAGTTTTTACCTACCGGCTGAACAGGGGAGCTATGAAGAACGACGCGTCTTCAAGCTCGATCTGTTCGAGCGGACCAACGACGAAGCAGTCCAGATCCTGCAGCGTTATCTTCAGCGCGACAGAGTCGTTTCCGGGAGGTCCCTGGATGAGGCTCGCAAGGAGTATCGAGATAAGAATCGCCGGTTGCGCGCACGCCAAGCAATCCCCGAAGCCTGGAGGGAACTCGTCGAAAGAGGCGATGAGTTGCTGAAGGATTTGCTTGTGGACGCTGTCGAGTCAAAGGTAGGAGTTCGACCCGATAACGAAGACATTGTCGACTTCCTGGCCCGGCTTGTTCCGTTGGAATCCAAACCAGACTCGTCGCCATCGCCTGGCCGAAAAACGACTTCCGGGAAAGTCCGTTCTCAGTCGGCACAGACGATGGAGGAGCGGAGCACACCGATTTCGCCAACCGACGGCATGGTGATCATTCTAGGGGAAAATAGACCCTATAGAAACGCCAAGGAGGCCATGATCCTTATCTTGAGCGAACTTGCCAAGAAGGACTCAGGCCTCCTCGAGCGTTGTTCTCAACATCAAGCCTTCCACGGCCGGAAACGTCACTATATCGCTCAACGCATCGAAGACTTGTATCCTGGGCGACCGGACTTTCAGGATCAGCATGAAAGGCTGCCTGGCAACTGGTTTGTCGGAACGCACATCAATAATCGACTGAAGATGAGCCTTATCAAGGCTGCGACAGAAGCCGCAGGGTTAATTTTCGGACGGGACGTGGTCGTCACGCTCTAGCAGAATGTAACTCCTCAGAGCAGGTTGACGTTTCTCCAGGACTGGTCACGCTATGAATGCCACCCAATCCACCCTCCCCAGCACCTGCTGGGAATGCAGTGCCCATTGCGGGTCGCTGGTGACCGTCGAGGACGGGCGGGTGACCAAGGTGTCGCCGTACCCGGAGCATCCGGCGTCGCTGGGGGCGTTCTGCGTGAAGGGGATACGGGGGTTGCCGGAGTTGACCTATCATCCGGACCGGGTGCTCTACCCGATGAAGCGCACCGGGCCGCGGGGTGGGGGACGGTGGCGGCGGGTGTCGTGGGACGAGGCGCTGGATGAGATGGCGGAGGCGATGCTGGCGGTGCGGGAGAAGTACGGCGCGTCGGCGCTGTGCGGGGCGGTGAGCAACGCGCATTTCAGTCGGGGGGTGATGCTGGCGCTGCTTTTGCGGGCGTTCGGGTCGCCCAACTGGATGATGAACCAGGACCTTTGCGGCGGGTGCCGGGCGCTGAGCGACCGGATCACGGGGCTGGCCATCAGCAAGGGCGAGGACATCGACAATACCCGGTGCGCGCTCGTCGTGGGGCGGAATCCGTATGCGGCGGACCCGCCGCAGTGGCAGGCGCTCAAGCGCGCCAAGGCGAAGGGCGCGAGCGTTGTCGTCATCGATCCGGGCGAAACTCCCGCAGCCGGCATGGCCGACCTCTGGCTGCGGCCGCGGCCGGGTACGGATGCGGCCATCGGCCTGGCGATGATCCACTGGCTGGTGGAGCACGACCGCTACGACCGTGAGTTCGTGGAGCGTTGGTGCCACGGCTTCGACACGCTCGCGGAGCGGGCGGCGCAGTATCCCGCTGGACGCGCCGCGGAGTTGACCGGGGTGCCGCGGGAGGACATCGAGAAGGCAGCGGAGTACTACGCCGCCGGCCCGTCCTGCTTTGTGAGCGGGCACGGCATCGACGCTTTCAGCGCCGGAGTCCAGACCTTCCGTGCTTTCCATTGCTTGGTGGCCATCAGCGGAAACCTGGACCGTGAGGGCGGCAACCGGCGCGTGAAGAAGCCCGCGGGGTTCACCAACTACATCGAGGTGCTGCACAAGCCCGAGTTCCGGCTGCCGCTGGAGGTGGAACAGCGCACCATCGGCGCGGAACGGTTCCCGCTGTGGGCGGGGCCGCAGGGATGGCAGACCGCGTGCCACAACCCATCGGTAATCGAGGCGGTGCTCAGCGGCAAACCCTACCCGGTGCGCGCCCTGTACGTCAGTGGTGTGAACATTGTGGTGACGTATCCCGACACGCCCAAGACTCTGGCCGCGCTCAAGTCTCTGGACTTTCTGGCGGTGGCCACCCACATGATGAATCCCACGGCCGAGTTCGCGGACATCGTGCTGCCCAAGACCACCGGCCTGGAGGATGAGGAGGTGTCGCTGGAGGGGTCGGGTCCGTGTCTGAGCCTGATTCAACCGGCGGTGGAGCCTTTGGGCGAGGCGCGCGGCGACTTCCGCATCGCCCATGACTTGGCCCGGCGCATCGAAGCCCGGGGCGTCACCGAAGCGCGACGCTTCATCCCGTGGGAGACCAAGCGCGAGTTCAACGAGTTCCTGTTGGGGGACTGCGGGATCACCATGGAGCAGTTGCGCGAGAAGGGTTACGCCAACTTCCCGTTCACCTGCGGCGACTTCGAGAAAAGCGGCTTCAAGACCAGGACGGGCAAGGTAGAGCTCTATTCCGAGCGCCTCGCCGAGTTGGGGCTGGACCCGCTCCCGGACTACACGCCCACCCGCACCGAGCGCGAGACGCCCGCGGTGCGCGACTCCTACCCGCTGACCTTGCTCACCGGGGTGCGGGAGCGCACCTACCACCATTCGCGTTTTCGCGACCAAGGCTGGGCGCGCAAGGTCTCGCCGGAGCCGTGGCTGCAATTGCATCCGGAGACGGCCACGCAATACCGGTTGGCCCACGACGACTGGGTGTGGGTAGAAACCGCTGATGGACCGGGCCGTTGCCGCCTGAAGGTCCGCGTCACGAACGCGACCCTGCCCGGGGTGGCGCGCACCGGCATGGGCTGGTGGTACCCGGAAGCGGAGGCTCCCCACCGGGGCGCGTTGGAAGTCAACATCAACGCGGCCATGCGCTACGATGGCCCGTGGGATCCGGTTACCGGTTCCGCGGACACGCGCGGGCTGCCGTGCCGCATCGCCAAGGTCGAGAACCTGTGAGATAGAATTCCGGGCGAAGTTCGGAGGAAGACCCATGCTGAATGTCATCAGAGAACCGGCCGTGCTGAACCAGCCCGTGGTGGACCCCGCGGCCTGGACCGCGGCAGACCTGGCCTCGGACCAGAGCTGGATACATCCGCTGACCGAGAGCGAGATCGCGGAGCTCGACGCGGCCGTGGCGCGGGTGGAGCAACGCGGGCTCGACATCCTGGACATCACCCGGGACGACTTCGTGCTTTCGACCCTGGGCGACCGGCTCGACGAGATCGCCTCGGATGTTGTCGGCGGTCGCGGCTTGTCGCTCATCCGCGGGGTTCCGGTGCATCGCTACAGCCGCCTACAGGCCGCCATCGCCTTCTGGGGAATCGGCTTGTTCATGGGCGAGCCCGTGTCCCAGAACTCCAAGGGACACCTCCTGGGCCACGTGGCCGATCTCGGCGGCACCCTCAAGAACCCCAAGCATCGCGGCTACCAGACCCACGACATGCTGCCCTTTCACTGCGATGCCTGCGACTTGGTGGTGCTGATGTGCCTGCACCCCGCCAAGTCCGGCGGCAGCAGCCGGTTCACGAGCACTCTCAACGTGTACAACGAGATGCTCAAGCGCCGCCCCGAGCTGGTGGCGGAGCTGGCCGCTCCCATCTACCGTGACCGCCGCGGCGAAGTCCCCGAGGGCAAGGACCCCTGGTGGCAGCTCGCCACTTTCAACTTCTACGAAGACTATCTGACCGTGAGCGCCGGCGGCACCTATATCCGCTCGGCCCAGCGGTTCGAGCAGTTGCCGCGCCACACCGAGGAACTCAAGGAGGCGCTGACCCTCTTTGCCGATCTGTGCGACGAGTTGTCCTATGACATGGAGTTCCTGCAGGGCGACGTGCAGATATTGCACAACCACGTCACCGCCCACTCGCGCACCGAGTTCGAGGACTATCCTGAGCCCGAGCGACGCCGCAATCTCCTGCGCCTCTGGCTCGGCACACCCGGAGGGCGGCCGCTTCCGTCGGCGTTCAGCGACCGCTTCGCCCACCTGACGGAAGGGGAACGGCCGGCCGGCGGCGTCGTGGTGCCGGGAACGGTGTACAAGGCGCCGCTGTATCCGGAGTAGGGTCTCAACCCCCCGGCTGCGTATCGTCTTCTCGTTTCGCGGGGATGAGGATACGGGGTTTGGGTACGGGACGTCAGTACGGCCGGCAGAGCCGGTCGCGTCCGCCCCAGATGTCGATGCCGCCGGCGATGACGTCGCGGGCCTCCAGCACCAAAGGGTCGCCGGCTGCTACGTAGGGCGCGCCGGGATAGTTGATGAGCTGGAGCCGTTCGTAGGCGCCGACGACGCGGTCGGGCGCGGGCAGTTCCACCTCGATGTCGCGGTTGCCGGTGCTGATGGCGGCGTCGGCGGCCTCTTCGTAATACAGCAACGGCGCGTCGGCGCCGTCCTTGCCGCCGTACTCGTAGGTGACGAGGACGGTCTTGATGCCTCTCTCCTCGCAGCCTTTCACGGTCAGCATCACATCGATGAAGGCATTGCCCGACCCCGTGCGCGTGATCAAGGCCGCATCGGCGCCAAGGGAGGCGGCCAGGCCTACGGCGTTGTTGGCGGCGATCTTCTTTTCCTGGGCGGTTTCGAAGCCGATGCGCTCGATGATGACCCCGGCGCAGCGGAAGCGCTTGTCCCTGAGCAGCGCCAGCACCAAGGGCTGGTTCTGCCAGTTCCAGGTGATGGGATGATAGCTCACGGTGCGGATGGCGCCGGGGGCGATGGCGCCGTCGATGAGTTCGTTGGGGTGGATGACGGTGGACAGGGACTCCTGAATGTGGAGGCCGTAGTAGGAGACATTGGATGGTCGGTGCTGCGCCTCGGTGAAACAGCCGATGATGACGACCGCGCGGGGCAGGTCGTCACCGCCGGTATCCGGGTCGAACAACTCCACGTTGTCGGGCGCGATCCCGGCGGTGGTTTCGGCGACCTTCAGCGCCGTGCCGAATTGGGCGCGCTGGATGGCTTGGTGGGCCTCGAAGGCGGGCAGTCCGTCTTCCAGTTCCAGGGTCATGACGAGGTTCATCAACGAGGCGAACGGGGTCATGTCGGCGCCGGGTCCCCACATGTCGAGGATGGCGCTCCGCTGTGAGGTGGTGCCAGTGCGGACGGTGCCCTCGTAGGCCGCGCTCGTGGCCAGCGCCATGCCCGAGAGCCGGTGGGTGCGGCCGGCGCCCACCGGCGCCACCGGCCCGAGGATTCCTGGAAATACCTGTCCCGAGCCCGCGGTCTTGATGCGCGGTTCCACTACGTCGCGAATGCCCGTCACCCGCGCCTTCTCCCCCGGGCGCACCACGTCGAAGCGCGCGGAACGCACCCGCGGGTCCTGCTCCGCCAGGGCCGCGAGACCTTCGGCGTCCACCTCCAGCACACCGGAGGAAAAGCGCGTCTCGCGTCCCAACCGGATCTCGCGCACGCGGTACTCTGCCAGTTCGAGGCCGCTCATGACGGAGGAGAAGGCGGGTGGGATGAATTCGAAATCCACGTGTCATGTCGCATGGGCGCCGGCGTCAGTGCATGTGCTGACCGCCGTCCACGCTGATGGACTGGCCGGTGACGAAGTCGCTGTCGTCGGAGGACAGGAAGATCACCGTTCCCACCAGGTCGTCCGGGTACTGATCGCGCTGAAACGCGCGGCTCTTGCGCCGGTTCTCCAGTTGCTGGGGGGTAGTGACGCCGTCCTGGTTGTCGCCCGAGATGGTGAGGCCGGGCATGATAGCGTTGACGTTGATGCCGTCGGGGCCGATCTCCCGCGCCAGTGCCCGGGTGAAGCCGAGCACGCCCGCCTTGGACGACACATAGTGCAGGAACATCGGCGTCCCGCCCAGGATGGTTCCCGAGGAGATGTTGACGATCTTGCCTTTGCCCTGCTCCTTCATGGCCGGGTATACCGCCTGAACGCACAGGAACAGGCCCTTGACGTTGACCGCCATGACCCTGTCCCATTCGTCCTCGGGGATCTCCATGAAAGACTTCTTCGTGAGCGCGGTATAGAGGCCCGCGTTGTTTACCAATACGTCGATGCGGCCGTATTCCTTCAGCACCGCGTCCGCCATCTGGCGGGTCTTTTCCGGCGACGCCACGTCCACCGCCACGGGGATGGCCTCGCCGCCGTCCTTCTTGATCTCCTCGGCCACCTGGGTGGCGGCCTCCACCTGGATGTCGGCCACGGCGACCTTGGCGCCCTCCCGCGCGAGCCCCTTGGAATAGGCTCGGCCGATGCCGATGCCGCCGCCCGTCACGATTGCTACCTTACCGTCCAAACGCATGATGGATCCTCCTTGCTGCAAGACATTGTCATGTAGAAATGTAGAACAGGGTTCGTTTCGTGTCCCGCCGATGGTTGCGGCCCATTACGCAGTCACAGGGTTGCCGGCAACGCGCGCCTCCGCCACCGGTTCCGGGTCCGTGACGGTCGGCCCTTCGTGGGCAATGACCGGCACACGACCCAGAGTATACTGTTCTTCGAAGCTCAACGGTACGAATTCCTCGATGTCGCTGCAACCAGCGATGATTTCGGCCCGAGAGCCTTTCGCGTGCTGTGCCATGGAGTTCACCACACTAGCTTCTGCTTGGCGCGTCACAGCCACGCCAGTGCCTTGAGGGCGATTGCCATGATGCGTTGCTCGGCTTGGCGGAAGGCGGCGCCGTGGAAGCCCAGCTTGCCGCTGACGCATTCGTCCGACACCGCGAGGATGGCGCCGGCGCACGCGCCCTTGGCTTGCGCCACGGTCAGGAAGGCGGCGGTTACCATGTCGATGGCTGCGGTTCCCTCCGCCTCGAGGGCCGCCAGGAGTCGCGGGGTTTCGCGGAAAAGGGCGTCGGTGGTGAACACGGCGCCGTGATGCACCGGCACGTGGAGGCTCTCGGCGGCGCGTGTGAGCGCTTCCGTCACGCGCGGGTGGGGCAGGGCGCGTTGCGCGTCCCCTCCGTGCGGTTCCGGTGCGTTCGGGCGGAACAGCGTGTCGAAGTCGTCGGTGACGTAGCGGGGGCTCGCGCCGTCGCCGCGGACCGCGGCGGTGACGATGACGATGTCGCCGAGCTTCACGGTTTCCTGGAGCGACCCGCAGCTACCCACCCGCACCAGCGTCTCCACGCCGGCGGCGCACAGCAGTTCCGTGGTGATGGCCGTGTCCGCGGAGTAGCGCCCGCCGTTGCCGGCGGTGACGCGGCGCCCGTCCAGTTCGCCCGTGTGCATCTCGTAGTCCTGGAAGGCGAGGGTCTTGCGCGGGTTTTCCAGGGAGGCGCGCAGCCGCGCGCCGCGTTCCCGCGGGCCGGCCACCAGCGCCACTTTACCCAAGGCGCCCCGCTTGACTCGGAGACGGGCCAGCATTCCTTCGGCGGTGATGTGGGGGGTGGTTCTCATGGCTTCACGAGGTGTCGCGGGCGGCGCGGGCCGTGCTCTCCGCGAAGGATGCTCCACGAACGATCCAACGCCCACGATGCCGCGCCGTGTCGTTTTCTCGGGAGAGTCGGGAGATACGTGCGAGACGCGATGCACCGCGGCGAACGCTTCTCACGGCACGTCGCTGCCGCCGTTGGCCTTCAGCGGCACCTCCACGGCCCGGCCAAGCCGCAACAGGATCAGCCGGAAGGCGGCCACATCCCGCTCCAGGCCGCGCCGGACGGCTTCGCTGTAGACCGACGCCTGGTGTTCGTACTGGCTCATGGCCTGGCCGATTTCCTCGGCGGTGAGCCGGTCGGTCTTGTAATCGGCTACGTAGAGCCGCCCGTCGCGCTCGTAGACGAGGTCGATCCGCCCCTCCATGATCTGTTGCCCGTTCCAGGGCATGAGGAAGGGCATTTCACGACCCACGATGCGGGCGGTGCGAAGCTCGTCGTAGACCGCGGACTCCGTGAAGATGGGCCAGATGTTCTTCAGTTCACGGACGACAATCGCGCGCTCCTCGGTCGGGAGGGCGGCTGTGTGCAGGGCGATGGCGTCGTCGAGGTCCTCCGCGACGCGCGTTGTCTGGAAGTCCCAGTGTTCGAGCACGCTGTGCGCCACGACGCCGAGCTTGAGCGCGGTGTCGCGATCGAGGTCGCGGGCTCCGGACCGCCGCCGGGCGGGCCGGCGTTTCGCTTCGGCTTCGGCAGCCTCCCCCGCGGGCTTGGACCCCGTCGGCGAGCGGAACACGATCTGTTGATTGCGTTCTTCCCAGACTTCGCGCCGCCGGTGCCACATATCCTTGAACCCCGACCCGTCATCGGCATCCGCGGCCTGATTCTCCTCGTAGCGGCTGTCGCCAAGGGCTTCCGGCTGCTCCACGACCACTTCGATTTCCATCTCTCCCACGCCGGTTGGGACGACGATGGGATGGTCCTCGTGGCCGGCGTGGGTCAGTTCGGCCTTGGCGCCCTCCTCGATCAGGGCCAGCAGGCTGTCGCTCCGAGCCTTTCCGTCGCCCTGGTTCGCGAACGATATCACCAACTGTTCCCGCGGCCGGGTCATGGCCACGTAGAGGATGCGGCGGCGTTCGGCCTCATTCCGCTGGCGCCGTTTCCCCTCGATGTAGACGCCCGGGAGATTCCACAGGTCGCCGACACGGAAGCCCGTGAGACCGGTGGCCCAATCCCGTTGTATGTGCACGTCCTCCCGCCCGCCTCTTCCGGTCACCGCCAGGACATCGGCCAACACCATGATGGGAAATTCCAGGCCCTTGGCCGCGTGGATGCTCATGATGCGCACGGCGTCCAGACCCTCCTCTGCCAAGGGGCTCTCGGACTCGGGCTCGCGCTCCAGCATGCGCCGTTCCAGTTCGGCGACCACGTCCTTCAGCGTGCCGCTACCGTCGGCGCCGGTCTCCTCGGCCACGAGGCGGACTTTCTCGATATTGGCCACGGCCTGTGCGCCCGCCCCCGTGCTCGCCGCCAAAACGGACAGCGGCAGTTCCCGTAAAACGAGCGCTACCGCTTGTCCGGCTTCCAGGAACCGGGCCTCCTGGTGCAACTTGAGAAGCCGTTCATACAGGTCCCGAGTCGTGCCGGGAAGGTCCGCGCCGGTGGCCCACGTCGCGGCGCGGTAGTCCAGCAGGCGATTGCGGGCGAGGGCGTAGATCTCGGTGTCGTCGTGTCCGCCCAACGGCGAGCGCAGCACACCCACCAGCGCCAGCCGGTCGTGGGGGTTGTCGATGGCCCGCAGCAGATTCACCACGCCCTGGATCTCCGGGGCGTCGAAGAAGCTCCGTTCGCCCGTCACCACGTAGCCGATGCCGCGACGGCGAAGCGCCTCCAGATAGATGGCCACGTTGGTGAGGCCGCGAAAGAGAAAGGCCACGTGCCCTGGCTCGGCAGGTATTTCCTTACCGTTCGGATCACGCACGAGGGTCCGGCCCCCCAGCACCTCCTCGTCGAGCCAGCGGGCCAGGGATTCCGCTTCCACCCGGCGCGCCTGTTCCGCGTTCAATTTCCCTGCCGTCGTGACCCGGCGCACCCGCACCGGCGGGCGGTCTCGTTCCGGACCCGGCGTTCCGGCTGGTCGCTGGATTCCCGGCTGAAGGCCGGTGTATTCGGGCTGGAGGCCGGCCTTTTCCTCGATCAGCCGCCCGAAGATGTCGTTCACGACTTCCAGAATCCGGGGGTCGCTTCTGAAGTTGGCGGTGAGGGGGTGTTGCGCTCCGTCCTGGTGCGCGATCACTTCCTGCACCACTTTCAGGTAGGCTTCGATGTCGGCGCCGCGAAAACCGTAGATGGATTGCTTGGGGTCCCCCACCACGAACAGCTTGCCCGGGGCAAGACGTATGTCGCGCCAGTGACCGGCGCGTTGCCTGCGTTCCTCGCACAGCCACAGCAGGATCTCGTACTGGAGCGGATCGGTGTCTTGGAACTCGTCCACCAGGACGGCCTTGAATCGGTCCTTCAGGTCCTCCCGGATGCGCGGGTGGTCGCGCAGCAGGTCCCGGGCGCGCACCAGCAGGCCGTCGAAGGTCACCAGCCCCTTGCGGGCCAGGTCCGCGCGGGTCTCCCGGGCGAAGGGCGCCAGCAAGGCGCACAGACGCGCCAGTTCCTGCGGGTCCACCGCGGCCAGTCGGCGGGCGTCGGCGATGAGTTCCCGCGCGCGTTCGTGGTCCTCCGGGTCCCAATCCTTGGGACGATGGCTGATGTTGGCCTCCAGCAGCCGGAGTTCGTCCGCGGTCGGCGTGGCGCTGCCGCTGGCCGCCGCCCTCACGATGTTCACCGCCACGTGCAGCGCCTTCTCCAGCGCGTTCGCGCCGGGCGGTGGATAACGTTCGGCGAGGTCTCTGGCCGTGGCATTCAGCCACCTCAGCCATCCCCGGAGATCTGGGTGGGTGGCGTCCCCGGCGCCGGCACTCTGGAGCCGATCCAGGTCCACGTCTTCCGCGCACAGTTGCCGCGCGAGGGCGCCGAGCTGATCCAGGGGGAAGCGGGCGAGGGCTTGCTTCCACTCGCCGGTCCGGGGACCCGTGCTCGACAGCTCGCCGTCGAGCCAAAGTGCCCAGGCGTTGTCGAAGTGTCCCTTCAGCAGCCGTTCGTCGCCGTCCCGGAACCCGGGGTCCAGTCCGGACTCCAGCGGGTAGAGCCGGAGCAGCGAGGCCGTAAAATGGTGAATGGTGCCGATGTGAGCGCGTTCCAGGTGTTGAAGCGCCTCGCCGGCGCGCTTGCCCACGTCGTCGCGCGTGATTTCGTAGCGCCGCCGGAACGCTTCCAGGTCATCGACCCCGGAGTCTTCGAACGCCGGCTCCGCATCGACCCCGGAGCGCTCGGACACCAGCGCCGCGTTGTCCCCGGCGAGATCTTCCAGGCGCTCGCGCAGGCGCGCCTTCATCTCGTTGGCGGCCTTGTTGGTAAAGGTCAGCGCCACCAAGTCGGTCACCTTCAACGGCGCGGGCTCGCGAATCAGCAGGTTGACGCAACGCTCCACCAGGAGCGTCGTCTTGCCGGTGCCCGCGCCCGCGGTCACCACCACGTTGCGGTCGAAGGTGGTGGTGGCGGCGCGTCTTTCGTGATCGTCCGGGGGCGGAAGCATCATGGCCGGTCCTTCTAAACAGGCTTGGCCTTCCGCATCTGCGTCAACGCTTCCGCCGTGGGATGCCGCCGCGCGCGCATGGCCGATGGAAGGTGCTTCGCTCGGCAGATCTCCGATACCTGGCAATGATCGCAATACTCGCCGGGCACCATGGGAAACGCTCCCGCCCGCACACCCGTCAGCAGGCGCGTCATCGTGTCCCGAATCTGTTCTCCCACAGCCTCCCGCCACGACTGCCCCTCGAACTCCCGGGTGGACAGCGGCCCGTCTTCCCAACGGGGACCGAAAAAGTGCCAGGCCGCGTCCACTTGGGCCGTGGCAGGCACGTTGAGCCGGTGGTCCCGGTGGCCGGTCGCCAGCAGCACGTAGAGGGGCAGTTGCAGCCTTTCCCCGCGGATCGCGGAGCGCGCGGGGTCTTGGTCCACGGGCTTAGGCTTTCGGCCGCTCTTGTACTTGTAGTCCACGATCCGGTAACGGCCGTCGGCTTCGCTGTAGTCGACGCGGTCCAGCCGTCCTTGAAGGCGGATGTGCCGGAGCTGTTCCGGCCAGTCCGTATCGAGCGCCGCGGCCAGGTCCACGCTTCGCTCCAGTTCGAGCGCTACGGGGCGGAAGCCCTGTTCGTTCATTGCCTGCCGATCCGCCTCGACCTCCCGCCGCAGCAGGTCCACGAGTTCTTCCTTGGCCACCTCCCACGCCGCGGGATAGCCCGTGGGGTTGCGTTCCGCGAAGCCGGACAGGACTCGGGCGGCAACGCGGTCCAATCGCTCGCGCCAGTCCGACCGGAGGGCTTGCTCGGCGTCTTCGTAAAAGCCTTCCAGGATCTCGTGACAGAGCGCGCCCAATTCCAGGGCTCCCACCGGCGCCTTGCCTTCCGGACGCTCCAACCGTTCCAGGCGGAGCACGCGGCTGGCGAAGTACTGGAACGGGCAGCGCCCGTAGGCCTCCAGCATCGAGGGCGACACGCCGCGCTTGAGCACGTCCGCCCAGGCTTCGACCAGCGGGCCGGTGTCGCCGTCGAACGGTCCCGGCGCGCCGCGGCTGTCCTCCAGCGCGCGGACCGCGTTCAGGCTTCGTTCGAAGCTGTCCATGGAGACGCCGGCCGCGCGCAGGGGCGGGCGCGGGTCCTTTCCCGAAAGCGCCCGGCGTACCGCCAACTCTTCGGGCAGGAGCCAACGGTCCTGGTCGAAGGGGGCCGGCGGGTTTCGGCCCAGAAGGCTCTTCGGCAATACCTGCGTGGCCACGTCCGTGCTGATCGCGTTCGGGCCGTCCGGTTCCAGCCGGTCCGGCTCCAGGTACCACGACCGCGCCAGCACGCGTTCCCCTGCGTCCTCGCGCGGCCAGGTGCAGTAGAGGCGTTTGGCCGCCGCGCTGGTGAGCAGCGCGAACAGGAGCCGCTCTTCGTCGTATCCCGCAAGCTTCGAAGCGACCTTGTAGCCTAGTGCGGTCTGGAACACGTTCCGGGCGCGGTCGGGAAGAAAGGGGTCCTCGCGAATGGCGCGGGGGAACGTCCCCTCGTTCATCCCCAGCACAAAGAGGGCATCGAAGGGGAGACCGCGGGCGGCGGTGGCGTCCAGCACGGCGACGCCGGTCTCGGCTTGGCCTATGATCGGCACCGAGCTCCGCTCCAGGCCCTTGCGCAGGGCCACCGCAAACGCCGGGAGCGCCACGCGGGCGGCGACGCGGTCCAGATCGGCCAGCTCGTCCAGGACGCTGTCGATGGCGCCTGTCATGCCCCGTTCCCGTTCGTCCCAAACGGGTACCAGGAAGCGGTCCATGAGCGCGCGGCAGCGCCCCGCGAGTTCCGACCACGCGCCGTGCGGCGGCAGCGCGCTCAATTCCGCATGCAACGCCTCCACGGCCTGCAGCAGCGCGCGGATGTCCTCGGCCTTGATGCGCCGGGGCTGGTCCGTGTCCTCGTCGTGCTCGCGCCGGTACGCCAGCCCGGTGTCGCCGAAGCGCTCCAGCCGGCGCCATTCGCTCATGCCGCGCCCGATGCCCAGGAGCCGCGTGGCCACGTCCCACAGGTCAGGCCGGGCGTGGGCTTGGGGTCCGAGCACGGCCTTGAAGTTGAAGCGGTGGGACGCCAGGAGATCGATGACCCCGGCGCGCGGGTAGTCGCGCACCGGCAGTTCCAGCAGCGCCAGCAGGCCGCGCACCCCCTGGGACCGGGCCAGCGACTCCCGCGCCGGCGTGTGGAAGGGGATGCCGTGGGCGGGCAAGATCTCCCGGATCCAGGGAAGATAGCCATCCAGGGTGCGCGCGGTCACGCCCACCCGGCTCCATTGGAAGCCCTCTTCTTCCACCAGCCCGAGGATCAGCTTGGCCGCGGTGCGCACCTCGTCGCGCGGACTGGCGCAACTGAGCTCCTCGCGGCGGGGCGCCCGGCCGCGCCGGCTGTCCCGGGCCGGGTGGCTGCCTGCCCGGAGCGCGGTGGGTTCGCCGCCGTCGGGCGCGTCGTGTTCCGTGTCGGCCGGCGACGCGGCTTCGGCGTCGTCCCCCGTCGCGGCAACGCCGCCGATCAGGTCCACGATTTCGTCTGCCCCGGCCAGTCCCACCAAGTATTGATCGAAGAATGTTTCGGCGAAGGACCAGTCCGCGTCCGCCCGGACAAGCGGGTAGAACAGCGTGACGGGCCAGGCGCTGGCGACGCTCCGCAACAAGTCCAACTGGGTCTGGGTCAGGTCGTAGAATCCGTAGTAGTAGATGCGTTCGAATTGCCCGAGCCAGCGTGAGAGCGGCGCCAGCGGCACGACCTGGGCGTCGAGGTCCTGGCGGTCGCGTGCGTCCCATTCGGGAAAGCGGCGCTGCACCTCGCGGTGCAATTCGAAGAGAGCCTGCAGGGAGTCGTGATCGCGGTTGCCGATACGCCCTTCCCGTGACGCCCCGCGTTCTTCCCGGAAGTCGTCATGCGGAGCGGAAACGTGGCGGTTCGCGAACAGCCCTTCCCGCAGCGCATCCAGGGCCGCATCGGGATCCACCCCGGCGTCCTTGAGGTCCCGCAGGGTCTGCCACAGCGCCGCACACGCGCCATCGTTGTCCGCAATGCCCGCGAAGCGGCCTTGAGCCGGAATCACGCGCTTCAGGGCCTCTTCCATAAAGGTCCCGCTCCGCCGCGTCGGTTCCACCGCGCCGTGGGTCTCCTGGTAGAGCCTCAGGCTGAGTTGGGAGAAGGTGAGCAGTTCGAAGTTCAAGAGGTGGAGGTTGTGCTCTTGCGCCAGCAGGACCTCGATGCGCCGGCGCAACGTATCGGACGGCACCACCAACAGCAGCGGGGCGAGGCGGTCGCACGCGCGCCGCTGGCGGATTTCATCCGCCAGGGCGTCTTCAAGGTGCGGGTGCCAAGGGCCGAGAACTATTTTCATGAGGTCAACTTCAAGGAGCCGCCGTGTGAAGTTCGTTCGATCACGCTTCGCCGAGCTGCCGCTGCCACCAGGCAAGACCGGCATCCTCCGGGGAATGTGGCAGACCCGGCACGCGTTGCCAAGGTCGCTTCGGCGCTGCTAGTCTACGAGTCTGTCTGTGCAGAGGCGACCGCTGGCCGCCCTTGGGCACGCCCTGGCAAGACCGCCGGCGGCCCCTGTACGGACCATCCCCATGCCTCGCGGTAAATTCGCGACGACACGGAGAGGCCCTCAGGCTTGGTGAAAGTCCACTTCCTCGGATGCGGCGACGCCTTCGGCAGCGGCGGCCGCAACCACAGCGCGTACCTGCTGGAGCATCGGTCGCGCCTGTTGCTGCTGGATTGCGGTCCCTGCACGCTCCCCGCCCTGAGGCGCGCAGGTCTGGACCCCGCCGATCTCGACGCGGTCATCCTGAGTCACCTGCACGGCGATCACTTCGGCGGACTGCCGTTCTTCTTCATCCACTACCTGTACAACAAGCCCCGGAGCCGGCCGCTGGAGGTGGCCGGCCCGCCGGGCACCGAACAGCGCGTGCGCGATCTCATGAGGCTCATGTACGGCGAAAAGGAGCTGCCCTTCGCCGTGTTTCGGGCGCTGGAGCCGGACACCACCGCCGCCGTAGCCGGCGCAGAGGTCCTGGGCTTCCGGGTGCCGCACCAGACCGACGCGGTCTCGCTCGGACTCAGGGTCAGGGTGGCGGGCCGCACCGTGCTCTTCTCCGGCGATTCGAGCTGGACGGACCAGTTCATCACCCACGGCCGGGGCGCGGACCTGTTCATCTGCGAGTGTTGCCACTACGACCACCCGTCACCGTCGCACATGAGCTACGCGGAGGTTGCCGCGCACTGGGAGCACCTGGAGTGCAAGCGGCTGATCCTGACGCACATGGGCGAGGAGATGCTGGCCCGGCGCCACACGCTACCGGTCGAGACCGCGGAAGACGGGCTGGTGGTGGATCTGTAAAGAATGTTGTCTTCCTGACCGGTGTCGAGGCAGTATAGGTAGGCCTCTTCGAGTCTACGTTGATGGGGGACTCTCGAGAACTTTCGGGTCGATTCGGCACGTAGTCCGTTCAGACGCGCGCTGTATGAGGAACCATCGGATGGCGAGCTTTACGACAAATCCTGTACGCCTTGAGGAACTCTTGCGCGACTGTCAGCGCGGGACCATCAAACTTCCGGACTTCCAGAGAAGCTGGGTCTGGGACGAAGAACGCATCCGCAGCCTGATTACCTCCGTCTCCTTGGCCTTCCCTGTGGGGGCCTTGATGACCCTCGAGACCGGGGGAACGGTCGAATTCAAGGCTCGACCGATACAGGGGGCTCCAGACGACGCGGAAACACATGCAGCGCGTCATCTGCTGCTGGACGGACAGCAGCGCATGACCTCCCTCTATCAGACCTGCATGCGGCAGCGTATCGTGGAAACGGTCACGGCGCGGCACAAGAAGGTGAAACGCTGGTTCTACCTCGACATCGAAGCGGCGCTTGATCCACAGCGCAACCGCGAGGACGCTGTGGTCGGAGTCCCCGAGGATCGCATTCAACGGGCAGACTTTGGCCGCACTGTTCTCCTGGATCTCTCTTCACATGAGTCCGAGTACAGAGAGGGGATGTTCCCGGTCAACCAAGCGTTCGACTGGGACGCTTGGCAGGACGGCTTCGGCGACTACTGGATCGCGCGCGGGAGAGCCGAAAAGCGTGAACTATTCAAGCGTTTCAAGGACGAGGTCTTACAGAACTTCAAGAACTACCAAGTCCCCGTGATCGAACTCGCTAAAGACACGTCGCGCGAGGCCGTCTGTTTGGTCTTCGAGAAGGTCAACACCGGCGGCAAGCCTCTCGACGCGTTCGAGTTGGTGACCGCGATGTATTCGGCCCAAGGCTTTGAGTTGCGCAAGGACTGGTTGGGCGAAAGCGCTGGATCGGGTCGCAAGAACCGCCTTTCCACCTTCGGGCGTGCAGCCGACCAGGACTATGGCCTTCTTGAGAAGATCGCCCCGACCGATTTTCTACAGGCAATCTCGCTGATCCACACGCGCGACGTGCGCGTTGAGCGGTCTGCCGAGGATCCGGGACGTCACGATCTGCCATCGGTCAGTGCCACACGCCAGTCCCTGCTCAACCTGCCGCTCGATGCGTACAAATTGCACGCCGACCCCGTTGAGAAGGGTTTCGAGACGGCGGTGAAGTTCTTGCGAATGCAGCGGATTTATCGGGTCCAGGACCTCCCTTACCAGAGCCAATTTGTGCCGCTCGCCGCGATCCTCATGACCATTGGCGACCTGTGGGAAAACGCCGAGACTCGCGCACGCATTGCACGCTGGTACTGGTGTGGCGTGTTCGGCGAACTCTACGGTTCAGCCGTGGAGTCTCGAATCGCCAGAGATATTGTCGAGGTGCCGATTTGGCTTGCCGGTGGAGATTCCCCCTCGACCATGGAGGATCCGATCTTCCGAGTCGATCGCCTTCGTACTATGCGCACCCGGCTGTCAGCCGCCTACAAGGGCATCAACGCCCTGCTCATGGCCAAGGGTGCCAGGGATTTCCGGTCCAGCCAGGACTTTGACCAGACGGTTTTCTTCGAAGAGAGTGTCGACATCCATCATGTTTTCCCGCGCGATTGGTGCCGACGAAAGGGGAAATCCCCGGACGTTTATGATTCGATCATCAACAAAACGCCGCTAACGGCCCGCACCAACCGCATGCTGGGTGGCGCGGCGCCCTCAGAGTATTTGGCGCGCCTCGAACGCGGTGGAGTTGGCTCGCCGCCGATTCCTGCCGCCGACATCGACGGTTTCCTGCGGACGCATCTGATCGATCCGGAACTACTTCGGGCAGACGACTTCGAAGGCTTTTGTCATGCACGCCAAGCGGCCCTGCTTGGACTGATTGAAGAAGCCACCGGTCAAACTGTCTATGGCGGTGAGGCGACCAACGAGCCTGAAGTGGACGTGCCGGATGAGACGGTTGACGATGCCATCCCAGACGTGGCGGGGTGATGCAAGGTGGGATAAATCACCCAACGGTTTCGGCGTCTGTTGCGACGTCTGAGCCGGTGGGTTGGAGTTGCGTCAGCGTAGCCGACTGGCTGTCTGTGCTCTGTGATGACCAATGAAAGCCGTTGAGATAGAAGAGGCCATTTCGGCTCTTGCGCTGGAGCCGCCGAGTTCCCTTTCGCCTTTCTCGAAGCCTTCGGAAACAAGGCGACTACCATTAAGCGCCTGCGCTCCGGCGCGAGGAACGACTCCGACATAGGCGGAGTTCTCCAGCGCAGCAACATTCACATCAAGGTCTCCCCCGGAGGCAAAGCAGCGGCGACACTGGCCGCGCTGAAGGCGAGCCTGACGACAACCCGCTACGCCGCGAATCTTGTAACCTGATTCGAAGCCACGTAACGTTTTTGGTCTTTGAGCACGATGGTCTTAGCCAACAGACATCGTCTGAAGGGGAAGCTGAGTGACCGGGAGGATGTCAGGATCGGCAGTTTTGACGGATCTGGCCAGCTATGACGGAATCCGATCGGGAGAAACCTAGTAGGGCTCGTTGCAGCGATTGGGGTCCAATGGGGGTTCAATCGGGTTCTAATGGGGGTCTTATTGGGGGCAGGTTCGGGCACACGCTGATTGACGCCGTTGTGGTATTCAAACCGCTTGCGATTCGCTTACGGTGACGACGACGGCTTGAGATGCATCTGAAGAAAACGCCAATAAACCAGTATGTTGTACGTGTTTGGAAAGATCGGGGGTCCGTTGTGTCAACAAGAGGAGGAACGCCTGGAGGCCTCCTATGACGGCCTGATCGCGGTATGGTCGGAACGGACCCGTCAGGCGACAGCAATTCACGACACACGTGGGGACCTGCAAGGGTCGCTGGAATTTTAGAGAGATGAACTACCGCGTCGAGGATATCGAAAGCCGGTTGCGGGCGGGCGAAGACAGCGGCTGGGAGTTCAAGCAGGTCGAGTTCGCTGGTGATCGTCCGAGACGACCGACCCGCGGCGCCTGGGCCGACGAAATCGCGGCCTTCGCCAACGCCGCCGGAGGCGTAGTGCTCGCCGGCGTTGCCGACGACGGCAAGATCATCGGCATGTCGCGCGCGCAGATCGCTAACCTGGATGCCCTTCTGGTCGAGGTGAGCACCGATACGATCAAGCCGCCCGTTCGCATCCGCACACATCACACCGAACTGTCCGACGGCAGGTTGGTGCTGCTGGCCGAAGTGCCGGAGAGTGATTCCGTGCATGAGAGCCCCGGCGGGAATTACATCCGTGTGGGCGCCTCAAAGCGACTTATGGGGGGCGACGAGCGGTTGCGCCTGGCGCAACGGCGGTCGCAGGCCCGCTTTCTGTGGTTCGACAAGCAACCGGTGCCGGACACCGGATTCAGGACATTGGTCGAGGCGCTCTGGAAACCGTTGCTGAGCGCCGAGGGCGCGGCCGAACCTGAGGCGGCGCTCGAAAAATTGGCGCTCCTGGTTGACGACGAGGCTGGGGTTCTTCGCGCCACTGTCGCCGGAGTGTTGTTGTGCACTCCGAATCCGGAACAATGGCTTCCCAACGCCTGCATCACGGCGACCAGATACCGGGGCCAAGACCGTGCATCCGGCCAGATCGATGCGCAGGAGATCACCGGCCCGCTGAACGAACAGATCGCCGGCGCGGTTGCGTTCGCCGTTAGGAACATGCAGGTCGCGGCACGGAAGGATCCGGCCCGTTCGGATCTGCCCCAGTATAGCGAAAGAGCCGTGTTCGAGGCATTGGTCAACGCAGTGGTCCACCGCGACTATTCCATAAGGGGAAGCAAGATTCGCTTGTCAATGTTCGATGATCGCCTGGAGATCCAATCGCCCGGCTCCTTGCCCAACAACCTGACCGTGGAGAGCATGGGCTCGCGGCAGTCGACCCGCAACGAGGCCCTGACCTGCGTTTTGGCGCGGATGCCTGTCGGCGGGACCCGTGGCGGCGGAGACAGGCGTTACTTCATGGAGCGCCGCGGCGACGGTGTCCTCATTATCCAACGCGAAACATGGGAGTTGTGCGGCAAATATCCAAATTACCGGGTCGTCGACGATTCGGAGGTCCTTCTTGTCATTCCCGCAGCGATGCAGGAACGAAGTCCTGCCCGGGCCGTCATCTCGGTGCGTTCCGGGGGCCAGCCCTTGCCGGGCACCGATCTCCTCGTGCTTTTTCCGAACAAGACCTGGATACGCGCCACCACGGACGAACAAGGTGAGGCGGCGGTCGATCTGCACACGACAACGCTGCCCATGACCGTGTTCGCGTCCGCGCCCGGACAGGCCGCGCATCTGGAGCAGGATTGGACACCGAGTGAGCGGGCACTTGCGATCAATCTGGATGCCTTGCCGGAGGGCGGGAGCGTAATTATTCCAGAGGGGACCGGTAACCTGCCAGGATTGAAGGGCAGGCTGAATCCCATCCGCGATAATCTTGACCGGACTTATCTCTATGCGTCGAACATCGTGATCGACGAGGGCAAACAACAGCCGGTCCAATTCATCCCCGGCGAGGAACTGCAATTGACCGACGCCGAGGGGACCAGATTGCGCGTACGGATCGTCGAAATCGTCGGCCGGTCAGCGCTTGTCGAGTATTTCGATGACCGGCGAGGCAGTCGATGACCACGCATTGGCTCCTGAACGACAAGGGGTAAGGCGCACCGACGGCATGGGCAAGGAGATATCACTGCCGTCCGACAAAGATCAGGTCACGCCCTGATCGGTGCGGACGGAACGGCGTTCAAGGACGGTGTACCAGGCGCCTCAAGAACCTGGAGTCGTAAAACCCGCCCGTGCGGGAACGTCGTGAGACGCCTGATCGGGCGCGGGACGCATGGGGCTTAACTTGACAACCCGGCAAGCGTCTCCTACAACCCCGCCATGCCAAGAGTCACTTTCATGCCCTTGGGACAGAGCTTCGAGGTCGACGATGGCACCACCATCCTGGTGGCCGCCATCCGCAACGGCGTGACCCTGCGCCACGACTGCACCGAGGCCATCTGTGGCACCGACAAGGTGAAGATCCTCGCCGGCCTGAACAACCTGAGCCCCATGGACGACAACGAAGAACTCACCCTGTCCATGCTCGAATCCGACGACGCCGACCGGTTGGGCTGCGTCGCCAAGGTGTTGGGCGACGTGATCGTGGAGATCCCCGCGGAATGACGGAGAGGCCTGCCTGGCTTTGCGGGGAACTGCCGCTGTCATGCGGTTCCTGGTGATGGCTTCCCTGCAATGACCGGACTCAAGGCTCGCCAACGCTGCTTCCCGGCTATCTGTCCGTGTAGCATTGCCGTCGTTCCATAGATCTTCCCGAAAAATCTCCAACACCGCATAGACTGGAGCCCCTTCATGAGCAGAGTCAAGGAAGCGCTGGACCGCAACGGAACCCTGGTCATGCCCGGTGTGTACGACGCTCTGAGCGCGCGCATTGCGGCGCGGGCGGGGTTCGACGTGATCTTCACCACGGGGTACGGGATTTCGGCGACGTTTCTCGGGGAGCCGGATTTCGGCATTCTCACGCAGACGGAGATGCTGAGCACCATCTACCGCATCTGTGGGGCGGTGCGGACGCCGGTGATCGTGGATTCGGACACGGGGTACGGCAACGCGGTGAACGTGGTGCGCACGGTCAACGAACTCAAGCGGGCGGGGGCCGCGGGCATGTTCCTGGAGGACCAGGTGTGGCCCAAGCGCTGCGGCCACATGCGCGGCAAGCAGGTGGTGCCGCTGGACGAATACCTGAAGAAGCTCAACGCCGCGGTGGCGGCGCGGGGGGACGGGGACCTCTTCGTCGTGGCCCGCACCGACGCGCGCCAGGCCCTGGGCCTCGACGAGGCCATCCAGCGCGGCCTCGCCTTCAAGGAGAACGGCGCGGACGCGGTGTTCATCGAGGCGCCGGAGACGCGCGAGGAGATGCGCGACATCGCCCGCGCCATTCCCGGTCCGCTGGTGGCCAACATGATCGAGCGCGGGGTCACACCGCTCATGACGCCGGCGGAGTTGCGGGACTTGGGCTTCGCGTTGATCGTGTGGCCCGTGGGTCCGCTCTATTCCGCGGCCATGGCGCTGCAGAAGTATTACGCGCAACTGCGGGAACACGGCACGGCCGAGGCCCTCATGGACGGCCTGCTGCCGTTCGACGACTTTCACGACATCGTGGGGCTCGAGGAGAAGTACGCCCTGGACGAGAAGTACCGGACCTGATCCCGCGTTTTCACAGGGCGGGTGTTCTCACGGGTGTCGCGGTTGTTTCAGGAGGCGGTTCCCGCGACAGTTTTCTCCACCAAGGGCTTGGCTTTCCGTGGCGGCAGGGGGGTCATGGCGCCGTCGGGCAGGTCGATCAGAAGTTCCCGCAACCTGCGCAGGTCGACGTCGAGCTTGAGCTTGACGACTTGCCTGATGAGGATGGCCATGAGTTCGCTGTCGGTGGCCCGGCCGTAGCGGTGGACCTGGAAGTAGGCGGTGCCGTCCCGGAAACCCACCTTGGCGTGCTGGTAGATCACGCGCGCCGGCGTCCCCTCCGGAACCAGCGAATACAGATAGGCGATGTCCTCGGGGTAGAGGCGGATGCAGCCGTGGGTCACGCGGCGGCCGATGGCCCACGAGTTGTTGGTGCCGTGGATGCCATAGCTGGTGTGGGACAGGCGCATCCAGTACTCGCCCAAGGGGTTGTCGGGCCCGGGAGGCACCACCTTGGGGTGGTCCTCGCCCCGTTCCTTCTGGATCGAGACCGGCACGTACCAGGTGGGATTCTCGCGTTTCTGGCGGATGCGGTATTTCCCCGCCGGCGTGTGCTGACCCTCCACACCCACTCCGAGCGGGAAGGTCATGACCTTGGAGTCCGGCAGGTAGTAGTACAGCCTCATCTCGGGAATGTTCAGGACGATGCCCTTGCGCGGGGCATCGGGAAGGATCCACTCGGACGGGACCGCGATCCGCGCGCCCTCGCCGGGCAGCCACGGATCCACGCCGGGGTTGGCCAGGCGCAACTCCGTATAGCCGAGGTGGTTGCGGCGGGCGACGTCGAGCAGGGTGTCCCTGCGTTGGGCGACGTATGTCGCGTGGTTCCCGATGATCGTGGAGACGGCGTCCTGGCTCGTCGCGCCTCCCGCGGGCTCCCGGTATTCGAAAACCGTGGTGGCGGGCTCCCAGGACTCCCCCATGGAAGGGGCGGCGAGAGCCACGAGTCCGCAGGCCACGAGAATGCACCAGAACCGTTTCCGCATGGATTCTCCCGTCGTTGAGGGCTGCGTTCCACGAACGCACACAGGCAATAGGGCACGTTGAAGCGCTGGCTGAAGCTGGTTGAAATTTCTTGGACCGGCTTATACCATCTTTTGCCACTCCTTTGGAGGGGGGCCCGTTCAAGATGCCATTCGTCGCCGCCGTGGCCGCAAGCCACGCTCCCAACATACTGCTCGAGCCGGGCGCGGAGTGGGAAGAGTTCATGACGCTCCACTACCGCATGGCGCCACAGGCGGCTGGGAGCAGGCCGTCCCTGGAGGCGCAGCAGAGGCTGCGTCAGGATGCCGAGCACGCCTTTTCCGTGCTTCGCGCCGACCTCGAAGCCGCCCGGCCCGACGCGCTGATCGTGGTCGCCAACGACCAGTTCGTCAACTTCTTCTTCAACAACATACCCACGTTTTTCGTGACGCTGGCGGACGAGGTGCGCGGGCAGTTCACCCGCCACCGGTTCCACTATCGCAACCATGCCGGACTCGGCCGGGCCATCCTGAAGGCCGGGGTCGACGCCGGCCTTGACTTGTCCTTCGGCGAGAACATCGAGCTGCAGCATACCCAGGTCGTGCCGCTGCATTTCCTGCTGCCGGAGCCGGCAATCCCGATCCTGCCGATTTTCGTCAACACCTGGATCGACCCGCTGCCGTCCCCGGCGCGGTGCCATGCGCTGGGACAGTTGATCCGGCAGGTGGCGGACGCCGCGCCCGAACGGGTGGCCATGCTCGCCACCGGCGGGCTGTCGCATTTCCCGGGTTCCCCCCGGATAGGCGAGATCGATACCAGCTTCGATGAGGAGTTGCTGCGGCAGATGCGCGCGGGTCAGGGCGCCACGCTGGCCGACCTGACGCTGGAGCAATTGCGCCAGTCGGGGAACACCGAGTTCCTGAACTGGATGGTCACGGTGGGCGCGGTAGGCGACACGCCGGCCGCCGAAACCTTCTACATGCCCGACCACGTCGCCACCGGTTGGGGCTTCGCCAGTTGGAAGCTCTGACGCCTGTCGTCCGGCCGATTCCGCTGCCGCAAGCGCCTGAGAGCACCATGAGTCGATACCACCTGAACCGATTCCTGTTCGACCTGAAGATGAAGCCCGGCGCCGTGGACCAAGCCAGGTCCGACCTCGATGCGGCATTGTCCGGTTACGACCTGAGCGACGAGGAAGCGGCCGCGGTCAAGACCCGGGATCCGCGGCAGTTGCGGCCGCTGGGCGCCCACGGGATGCTGGCGCTTTACTTGATGCGGCTGGATTCGGAATTCGACGGCAACATTTACTGGACGCAGAAGTGAACGCGGGGGTCTCCGGGGCGGGATGTCTGCCCGCGACCCCGCGGATGCGCTGAACACGACAAGGAGCTTTGGATGGATCTGGGTTTGACAGGCAAGGTGGCGCTGGTGGCGGGCGCGAGCCAGGGCATGGGACGGGCCATTGCCGAAGGCTTCGCCCGCGAAGGAGCCAAGGTGAGCCTATGCGCCCGCGGCGGCGAGGCGTTGGAGCGGGCCGCGGAGGAGATCCGCCAGTCCACCGGCGGCGAGGTTCTGGCCACGGTGGCGGACATGTCCAGCCACGACGATATCCGCAACTATATGACAAGGAGCGTCGACGCCTTCGGGCGCGTGGACGTGGTGGTGAACAACGCCGGCGGCCCGAGCTTCGGGACCTTCGACGCCCTGAGCGAGGACGACTGGATGGCGGCCTACAACCTGAGTCTCATGGGTACCGTCCGGCTCACCCGCGAGGCCGTGCCGTACATGAAGAAGGTGGGGGCGGGACGCATCATCAACATCACTTCGTACGGCGTGAAGGAGCCCATTCCCGGCCTGATCCTGTCCAACACGTTCCGCACGGGCGTCGTGGGCTGGGCGCGGACGCTGTCGCGCGAGTTGGGACCGGACAACATCCTGATCAACACCGTGTTGCCCGGCCGCATCGACACCCAACGCCATCACAGCCTCAACGTGGCCCGGTCCAAGCGGCTCAACCTGCCGCTGGAGCAGGTTCAGCAGCAGAGCCGGGACGAGATCTCCGTGAAACGGTTTGGACAGTCCGGGGAGGTGGCCGACCTGGTGGTGTTCCTCGGCTCTGACCGCGCCAGTTACATCACCGGCACGGCCATCGTCATCGACGGCGGACTCGTGCGGACCCTCATGTAAGGTGCCGGCGTCAGGTTCAGACAAGGAACAAGCATGGTCTATTACATTGTTCAGTGGGATCTGCCCGATCAGAAGGCCAACCTCACCATCTACAGCAACAAGGCCAAGAACGATTGGCTGCCGATGACCCTGGCCGCCCCCGGAGTCCGGGAAATCCGCAACCTCCGCAACCCTCTGGAAGTCAGCCCCCAGGTCGCCATCCAGATCGAGTTCGACTCGCTCCAGGCGTGGCAGGGCTTCATCGAGTCACCGGACTACATCCGCATCATGCGTGAACTGCGAATTCTCGGATGCGCCAACTTCGATGCGAAAGTGTGGGTCCCGTCCCGCTACTTTCCGGAGTCGCTGAAGCGGGAGGCGTAGCCGGAAGTTCGTGAACGCGCACCTCGACAGGTTCAAGATCCTCCGGACCCGGACGCCCAAGGCCGTGGCTGGAGACGATTTCCGTCCCGCCGCGGTTCTGGCGCCGATCCAGGAGCGCGCGGACGGCGATTATCTGATCCTCACCCTGCGCGCCGCCCACCTCAGTTCCCATAGCGGCCAGGTGGCGTTTCCGGGCGGCAGCGTCGACCCGGAAGATGACGGCGCGCTGGCGGCGGCGCTCCGGGAGAGCCGGGAAGAGATCGGCATCCACCCCGATCATGTGCGCATCGTGGGTCAGCTCGATCAGGTGATGGCCGGGTACAATTTCCTGGTGACCCCGTTCGTCGGTCTGATCCCCCATCCCTACGAGTTCCATCCCGATCCGCGGGAGACTGCCGCGGTGTTCTCCGTGCCGGTGGCCGCGTTGCTGCGGCAGGACGCGCTGACGCTGGACACACGCCGGTCCCGGCGCGCGGAACCCATCTACCACTTTCAGTACCAGGACTGGGATATCTGGGGCGCCACGGCGCGCATGGTGAAGCAGTTGCTGGAACTGGTCTACGGGTACGAGGCGACGGCGGTGAGTTCGTGGTGAGGTGAGGATCGACCGTGATCCGGCGTTGCCCAATGGAGGCCAGTCCACGCGGTGGGAACAGTGATGGGGCGCGAAGGTCCAGCCGGACCCACATCAGTCGAGGTCGATGTCCTTCAGCGGCTTCTTGATGGGCTCGTCCCGGGCCTTTTTGAACAGTTCCTGAAACTTGCGGTCGAGTACCTTGCCCTTGTCCTTTTCCGCGTCGAGGATGTGCTGGTATTTCTGATCGCGCTGGGTCGCTTCTTCTCGAAGCATCCGGCCCGCGTCCTTGAGGTCCGGCGCCTTGTGCTGCGGTGGCGGCGCCTCGTGCCGCAGCACCACCGCCAAGGACGGGTCGATGATCAGCGTCGCCCCGCAACAGGGGCAATCCAGCCGGATGGCCTGAGGTTCCTGGTCTGCCATGATCGTTGGTCCGCGCTCGCGTTTTCCCGTGTGTGGTCCGACACGCCATGTCCTGCCGGCGGCTGTCCCCTACGGTGAAAGGACACCGGCAGCCTGAATCCTGAATCCCGACAGTGTCCTAACCGCGCAACTCGATCTGCTCGCCGTCCGGGCCGCCGAAGACCACCCGGCGCCAGCCTTCCTCGCGCGGCTCCCGCGCCGCGGTGTCGTGGGGGGCGCGCAGCAGCGGCACTCCGCGCCGCTGCAAATCGGCCACGGTTTCATCGAAGTTGTCGGTCTCCAGGCAGAAGTGGAAGCCGGTCATGGAGCCGTCGCTCTTGTGCGTCAGTTCCAGCACGGTGTCGCCAAGCCTGAGGTACGCGATCTGCATCCCGGCGTTGGACCGATGCTGAAAATACTTCCGGAAGCCGAAGTTGTCTTCATAGAAGGCGATGGCACGATCCAGGTCTGCGACATGAAGCGCTACATGGTCGATTCTCTTGAACATGGTGTTTCCCCGTCGGCCACACGGAACGATGAGACGCGATTGTGCCCCGATCCGGCCGGCTCGTCAACGTGGTTGGTCCGGCAGAACAAGTCCGGCAGGAAAAAACGAAGCCTTGAGTCCCTGCAAATGGCAATGAGCCAAGGCACGGGAAGCGTCATCCGATTCCTTGCATCCCGGGCCTCGATTCATCATGGTTGCCGCATGCCGGTCTATCGCCTGAGTCGTGAACTCGCCTTCCCGGACCCACGCGATGCCGAGCCCAGCGGGCTTCTGGCGGTGGGAGGCGACCTCGACAGCGCGCGGCTCCTGCTGGCGTACTCCCTGGGCATCTTCCCTTGGTACAGCGAGGGCCAACCCGTCCTGTGGTGGTCGCCCGACCCGCGCTTTGTCCTCGATCTCGACGACTTCCACGTCTCGCGGCGGCTGCGGCGGGTGCTGAACCAAGGGCGGTTCGAGGTGACCTTCGACGCCGACTTCCGCGGCGTGATCCGGGCGTGCGCCTCCGTGGACCGGCGCGGCCAGGACGGCACGTGGATCACGCCGGAGATGGAGCAGGCCTACGTCCGGCTGCACGACGCGGGTCTGGCCCACTCGGCCGAATGCTGGCGCGGCAGCGAGTTGGCGGGCGGCCTCTACGGCATCGCCCTCGGACGCGGCTTTTTCGGCGAGTCCATGTTTCACCGGGCGACGGACGCTTCCAAGGTCGCGCTGGCGCGGCTGGTGGAGCGGCTCGCCGGCTGGGACTTCCATTTCATCGACGCTCAAGTTACAACGTCCCACATGCGGAGTCTCGGCGCCCGGGAGGTGCCGCGGGAGGCGTTTCTGGAGCGTCTCGACCAGGCGTTGCGCCATTCCACCCGCCGCGGCAGTTGGCGGGAACTTGGCGCGCTGCGTTGACGCGAGGACACGCGGGACCGGCTTCAGACGCCAGACACGCCGGCGGTGGTCCGGCACGGGGGGCGACCGGCGGACCAACAACGCCAACCGGAGCGTGACAACACAGTGAAGGGAGGGGCCTCGGATGGCCACGGTCAAGGAAGCATTTACGTTCAAGTATCAGGCGAACAAGAACGCCTCCATCGAGGAAACCACCTTTTCTCCCGGAGACGAGGTGGAGGTGGTCAAGGAGTGGAGCAACGATCTCTGTCTCGTGAGAGACGGGGAGGGCGTGGTCTTCAACGTGCCGAAGAAGAGCCTCAATATGTGACGGAACCCCGGTGTGACCGGATCCCGGCGACGGGCCGGGCCGCCGCCCGTCACGCGCCGCGGAACTCTTCGGGGAATAGCCGGACGGCGCTCTCGATGGGCGGCCCCGGCATATCGATCAGGCTGCAGAACCCCTTGCCCTTGTTGAAGGCGATCACCTTCCCGAACTGCTCCACCAGCGCGTCGTTTCCCTGCCCTGCCTGAACCTTCTTGAGCAACGCCGCCAGCATGTTGGTTTCCATGCGGCAGGCGGGACACTGGCCGCAGGACTCCCGGGCGAAGAAATCCGCGATGCGCGCCACCTCATCCAGCACCGAATCGTCCTCGGTGAGCACCTTGACGACGCCGCAGCCGATGGACGAGCCCGCTTCGCGCACGGACGCGTGATCCAGCGGCACGTCGAGCTTGTCCGGCAGCAGGAACCCCGACGACGGACCGCCGGGAAGGATGGCCTTGATGGTCTTGCCGCCCTTCAAGCCGCCGCCGCATTCCTCCAGGAGTTGGCGCAACGGGGTGCCGAGGGGCAGTTCGTAGACCCCGGGCCGCTCCATCTCGTCCCCCAGCGAGAAGACCATGGTGCCGGGGCTGTCCGCGGTGCCGAAGGAACGGTAGGCTTCCGGCCCCTTGTTGACGATGGGGGCCATGTTGGCCAGGGTCTCGACGTTGTTCACCAGACTGGGTTTGCCGAAGAGCCCCTCGGTCACCGGGAATGGGGGTTTCTGCCGCGGCAGCGGGTCCTTTCCCTCGATCACTTCCAGGGCCGCGGTGTCCTCGCCGGCGACATAGTTCGACGGGGCCGCCACCATGACGATGTCGAGGTTGAAACCGGAACCGGCGACATTCTCGCCGCAGTACCCGGCCTGCCGCGCTTCTTCGACGGCCGCCGCCACCGCGCGGGTGGCGGCCTCGTACCCGTGATTGATGTAGAGCCAGGCTTTCTCCGCCTGCACCGCATAGGCCGCGAGAATGATCCCATCGACGATGAGATGGGGGACATTCTCCATGAGCACGCGGTCCTTCTTGCTGCCGGGCTCGTCCTCGCCGCCGTTCATGACGACATAATGGGGTGCTTCGGGGGATTCCCGAGTGAGGGCAAGCTTCCGGCCGGTGGGGAAACCGGCGCCGCCGCGGCCGCGCAGGCCCGAAGCCGTCACCTTGGCGATGACGTCGTCGGGGGACACGGCGGCGAGCCGCTCCACGGATTGATAGCCGCCGCGCGCCCGGTACGCTTCCAGTCCTTCGAGCCCCTCGGGCACGCCACGCGGGAACAGGATGCCTTCCATGGCCGTCAAAATACCCCGGTGTCGAGCAACTGGTAAATGAGTTCCTTGAGGGAGGGGTCGATCTTGTCCAGCCGCTCCACCGCCGGGCCGCCGGCCATGTGCTCGACGATGTCGTCCACATCTTCCGTCTTGACGCCGGCGTACCAGAACCTGTCGGGGTAGAGGACCATGTTGGGGCCTTCCTGACAGGCGCCGAAACACATGTAGGAACGCACCTCCACGTCCTTGATCCCCTTGGCCGCCACGCGCTCCTGAAGTTCCTTCATGAGCTGCTCGGCGCCGCGGCTCTTGCAATCGACGTTCTGACACACCAGGCAGAAACGGTTCACGGGTTCTCCTTGTCAGCAGAGGGAATCGATGAGTTGAATCGCAGGTTCATCCGGAGAACCCGGTCCTTGTCCTTGAAGATCTCGCTCAGGACGCGCTCGTCGCGGGCGTTGGGAAACGCCACGGACAGATGTTTCTCATATTCCGCCTCGGAGAGCAAATTGCCGCCGGCGCTGAAACGTATGCACGCGCCGGCGCGCGCTTTCCTTTGGTGGTGATTTGTGCGACAAACTTCTGTTCAATATTGTTGGTGTGGGGTCTCACCGTGCGGAGACACGAATCAACGGAATGGACGCGGTCACGCGGACGGTCCATGGCCATTGATGAAGCGTGCCCCGGCGAGACGCCGAAGACAAAGCGTAGGAGGCTTGTAATGGTCCATCGGTTATTCCGAATCTTGATGCTTTCGGCGCTTGTCCTTGTGTGGGTACCGTCCCTGTCCCTGGGCGCGGATGACTTTTTCAAGGGCAAGACCATTCGTTTCGTGGTCGGATTCTCCCCGGGCGGGGGTTTTGACACCTACACGCGGCTCATCGCCCGCCATTTCGGCAAGCATGTGGCTGGCAACCCCAGAACCGTGGTTCAGAACCGGACCGGCGCGGGCAGCTTGATCGCCGCCAACTTCATTTACAACAAGGCCAAGCCTGACGGGCTGACCATCGGCAGCTGGATTGGTCCGCTGGTCCTGCAGAACGTTCTCGGCAAGAAGGGAACCCAGTTCGACGGTCGCAAATTCGGCTATCTCGGCGCCCCGGTCACCGACGACAATACCTGCGCACTGACCAAGGCCAGCGGCATCAACAACATCAAGGACTGGATGAACTCCAAGCGGCCCATCAAGATCGGCGCCACCGGTCCGGGCTCGACCACCGACGATGTGCCCAAGCTGATCAAGGCCGCGACGGGCCTGCCGATGCAGATCATCGAGGGCTACAGCGGCACCGCGATCATCCGGGTGGCGGCGGAGAAAGGCGAGATCGACGGCGGTTGCTGGGCGTGGCAGTCCATCAAGCCGACCTGGAGGCAGGGCATTGAGAGCGGCAACGTCAAGCCGGTGCTGCAGGTGGGTCCCGAGAGCCATCCCGAACTGAAGGATGTGGCGCTGGCGACAAGCCTGGCCAAGGATGACACCGGCAAGAAGCTGCTGGGGGTTGCCGCGGATGTCTATCGCGCTCTCTCGCGGCCGTACACGGTGCCGCCGGGAGTGCCGGCGGATCGCCTTCAGATGCTCCAGAAAGCATTTGCGGACACCCTCAAGGACCCCGCACTGATCGCGGATGCGGGAAAATCGAAGATCGAGGTGAATCCGCAGGACGCCGGCTCGGTGGCGAAGAAGATGGCGGCGCTCTACGACATGGACGATGCCACGAAGTCGCTGTTGAAGAAAGTCTTGATTCCCAAGAACTAACCACGCTCGCGTGGAAGGAGCCGCCTCCCGGCAGTGCACGAGCGCCGGGAGGCGGCTCGCCGTGTGCCAGTCGCTCGTACAGCACGCAGACCCTCGGTGCGATCCGTGCGCGGCGGCATACTCTCTTTACGTGGCATAATCTCTTTACCTTCTTCGGGCATTGCTCTGCTTCGATAACGCCGGTCATCATCCCGTCGAACCGAGCCGGTCCTCGGGGACGTTTCCAGGATCGGTGTTCCTGTTTTGACGGAAAGTCCTCACGGAAAGTCATGAACCATGGGTGAAATGCTTCAGGCCTTCGGGTCTGGCCTGGCACAAGTCTTTACGGCAACGACCTTCACGCTGATGATGCTGGGCATCGTCATCGGCTTCGCCGTGGGCATACTGCCGGGGCTCGGCGGGCCGGTCACGCTGGCGCTGATGCTGCCGTTCATCTTCAAGATGGAGGCGGTGGAGGCCTTCGCCTTCCTCCTGGGCATGTCCGCGGTTACCGCCACCACCGGCGACATCACCTCCATCCTGTTCGGCATCCCGGGCGAGGCCATCACCGCGTCCACCATCGTGGACGGCCATCCCATGGCCAAGAAGGGCGAGGCCGGTCGCGCCCTCGGCGCCTCGCTCATGAGTTCCCTCGTGGGCGCCATCTTCGGCGCCTTCGCGCTGGCGTTGGCCATCCCCATCGTCCGGCCGCTGGTGCTCGCCATCGGCTCGCCGGAGTTCTTCATGCTGGCGCTTCTGGGGGTGACGTTCCTGGCCGCCTTGAGCGGCGAGGCCGTCGTCCGCGGGCTGACGGCGGCGGCGCTGGGACTCATGCTGGCTACCGTCGGGCTCGATCCCATATCGGGTATCGAGCGTTTCACCTTCGACAGTCTATACCTCTGGGACGGCATCAAGCTGGTGCCGGTGACCCTCGGCCTGTTCGCCATTCCCGAGGTCATCGAACTCTGGGTCAAGGGGTCCAGCATCGCGGAAGAGAAGGTGGAGAAGCTGGGCGGGGTCATGGAGGGGGTCAAGGACACTTTCCGCCACTGGGGTCTGGTGCTGCGCTGCAGCGCCATCGGCACCTACATCGGCGTCATCCCCGGCATGGGCGGCGCTGTCTCCCAATGGGTCGCCTACGCCCACGCCGTGCAAAGCACGCCCGACAAGGAACGCTTCGGCAAGGGGGCGGTGGAAGGCGTGCTGGGACCCGGCGCGGCCAACAACTCGAACCTCGGCGGCGCGCTGGTGCCCACCATCGCCTTCGGCGTGCCTGGCAGCGTCACCATGGCGATCCTCCTGGGGGCGTTCATCATCCAGGGCCTCGTTCCCGGTCCGCCCATGCTGGAGCCGGCCAGTCGGGGCGGGAACCTCGAGCTCACGTTCTCGTTCGTGTGGATCGTGGTGGTCTCGAACATCATCACGGTCTCCATCTGCTTCATCTTTCTCAAGCAACTGGCGCGCATCACCGAGGTGCGCGGCAGCCTGGTGCTGCCGTTCCTGCTTGTGCTCATCTATCTGGGCGGCTTCGCCCAGAACAACGCCTTCGAGGACCTCATCGTGGTGCTGGCCTTCGGGCTCGTGGGCTGGGTCATGGTGCAGCTCGACTGGCCGCGCCCGCCGCTCCTGCTGGGGCTCGTGCTGGGCTCGCTGGCGGAGAAGAATCTGTTCCTGGCCACGGACAACTACGGCTGGGTGTGGGTGGGCTTCCCGGGGGTTCTGGTCATCGCGGCGATCATTCTGGCGGGCATCCTCTATCCCATCTACCAGCGGCGGCGCTACGCCAGACATCAGGCCGCCGGAGCCGTGGCCGCGCCGGTCCCCGTTCCGGAGGTGGACGAAGCCGAAGCGCCCAAGGCCATCACCGTCTGGAACATCGTTTTCGACGCGGTGCTCCTGGCGGGATTCGTCTGGGGCGTATGGGCGGCGCGGGACTGGGGCTATCGCGCCAGCCTGTTCCCTTGGGTCATCGGTTTCCCGGGCATCGTGTTCTGCCTGGCGCAACTTGAAATCGACGTCATGGGGTTCCTGAAACAGCGCAAGGCGGCGACCACCACGGGAGCGGACCCGTTGGCCATGCGGCGGACGGTGACCATCGTGGGCTGGATTCTGGGGTTCTTCGCTTCCATCTGGCTGCTGGGCTTCCCCATCACCGTGCCGCTGTGCACGTTGCTGTTCCTCAAGGTGGGCGCTGGCGAGAAATGGCCCATCAGCATCATCCTGACGCTGTTGGCCTGGGCCGGATTCTACGTGGTCTTCGAGTACGCGTTGAGCCTGCCGTTCCCGCCGGGAACGCTTGTGGAGATGTTCACGGGATAGAGCAGGCGCTGTCGCCTCGGCGCCGTGATTGACAGTCGGAGCGGGATGGGAATAGTTTAGTCCTCCGGCCCCGATACGGCGTCGCTTGGCCGGGAGGCCGCCCGCAAAGGAGATCGACCCCCATGAAAGTCTACAATTTCGACCTGCTGGCCTATCCGGACGTGCCCGAGGACGTTCCGGGAACGCCCGTGCCAAGCACCTACTTCGATCCGCCGGTGGGCTCGCGCAACTACCGGGAACACCTGGAAGAGATGGCCTATTGTGAGGAGTTGGGCTTCGAGGGGGTGGTCTTCAACGAGCACCATTACAGCGCCTACGGCACCATGCCGTCGCCCAACCTCATCGCCGCGGCGCTGAGTCAGAAGACCAGCCGCATCAAGATCGGCGTACTCGGGAACATCCTGCCGCTGCGCCAGCACCCGGTGCGGGTGGCGGAAGAGTACGCCATGATCGACTGCCTCTCCGCGGGCCGCCTGATCGCGGGCTTTGTCCGCGGCATTCCCTCGGAATACCTGTGGTACAACGTCAAGCCCCAGGAATCCCGCGGACGGTTCGGCGAGGCCTTCGACGTCATCATGAAGGCCTGGACCGAGCCGGTGTGGAGCTATGAGGGCGATTTCTTCCAGTTCGAAAAATGCGCCATTTGGCCGCGCCCGGTACAGCAGCCGCACCCGCCCATCTGGGTGGCGGCGCGCAGCGCCGAGTCCATCGAGTGGTGCTGCGCGCGCAGGATCCCCATCGCGCAGGTCTACCAGACCACGGACCAGATCGAGGACACCTTCAACTACTACCGCAAGGTGGCAGGAGACGGCGGATGGGAGAGCGGCCCCGAGAACTTCATCCTTTGCCGCCACATCCATGTGGCCGAGACCGACGAGCAGGCGCGGGCGATAGCGGAGCCGCCGTTGCGCTACTTCTTCACGCTGTGGAACCGCGGCTTCAACGAGGCCAAGACCGACGTCGCCGCCGACCAGCAGCGGGTCAAGGCGGCCATGGTGAGCGCCAGGTCCGGCGGCTACTTCCGTCCGGGCAATGAAGAGCGCGTCAACTTCCATCCGATGAGCTGGGAACAGCTCATCGACACCGGTTTCGTCATCGCGGGCAGCCCCGATACGGTGGCGGCGCAGGTCAACCAGCAGATGAGCCAGATCGGCGCCGAGCACTTCATGGGCATGTTCCACATCGGCAATCTCGCCCACGACAAGGTCATCGACTCCCTGAACCTGTTCCACAAGGAGGTCATGCCGCGGCTCAACGGGGCGTAACGCCCGCGCCTCTCGGCCGGGCGCCAGCGCCGCAGGTGAGTGACGCAACGACCCGGAGCTGTGGTGGGGATGTCCTCCAGAGGTATTCTGGCAGCCGCCTTGTGGCTGGCGCTCACGTCGTTCGCCGCCGGTGCGGGCGAGGGCGCCCTCACCTTCGTCGTGGGTGGCGGCGCGGGCGGCGTGTTCGACAGCGACACCCGCCTTCTGGCGCGTCACATCGGGCGTCATTTGCCCGAACGCCCCCGCGTGGTGGTGCGCAACCTGGCCGGCGGCGGCACCAGCGTGGCCGCGGAGTACCTGTACCGCGAAGCCAGACCCGACGGCCGCACGGTGGGCCTCTGGTCGGGCGACCTCATCCACAAACAGATCTTCGGACGGACGGACGTGAGGGTGGACACACGGCGGTTCGGCTGGGTGGGCGCGGTGGCGCCCCTGCATCCGGTGTGCGTCCTCACCAAGGCGAGCGGCATCGGCGACCTGGCCGGTTGGGCGGGCGGCAAGAGGCCCGTCAAGCTGGGCGGCATCGGGCGCAACGAAGCCGCCACGAGCATGTCCCGTGTCGTCGCCGCTGCGCTGGCCCTGCCGGTGCGGCTCATCCCAGGTTACAAGGGCCTGGAGAAGCTCCGACTGGCCGCCGTCAGACAGGAAGTCGCGGGCGGTTGCTGGCACTGGCGGTCGGTCAGGAAGACGTGGGACAAGATGCTTGCCACGGGAGGAGCCCGGGTGGTGCTTCAGGCCATGGCCGAGCCCCATGCCGACCTGCCATCCGTCCCCAACGCGGTGGACCTGGCAGGGTCCGGGAACGCCCGGATGCTGCTCGTATACGGGGTCCACGACCCGGCGAAACTGGCGCGGGCGTACACGCTTCCTCCGGGGACGCCGGAGGCGCAGATAACCCGGCTGCGCAAGGCGTTTGCCGACACCATGGCCGATCCGGCGTTTGTCGCCGAGGCCAACAGGTTGGGTTTGGACGTCCGCCCGCTGGACGGCGCGGCCATCGAGAAGACCGTTGGGAGGCTTTTCGAGCTGGATCCCAAGTTCATCGTGCAACTCCGCAAGGTGCTTTTCACCGATGGGCCTGCCGGCGAGTCCCGCGGGCAATAGCATCCGAGCCGCGGGTTCCGTCCGCGTCGGTCTCGCCAGAGTTGCGCGTCACCGAAACACTGACTGCCCATTGACAGCCTGACCGTGTACTCGGGAATGTCCCGCACGGCATGGCAACGGTCCGTGTTCGGGGGCGACCGCGGGTCGGCGTTACCGCCCGCGGATCAGACGTTTCACGGTATAGTCCATCACCGCCTCCCCGCGCTGGTTGGCCACGACATGGCGGCAACGGACGATGCCCGCGCGGCGCGAACTGGTCCCGCGCCCGTCCAGCACTTCGATCTCCACGGAGATGGTGTCGCCCACCTTCACCGGACGGAACAGCCGCATGCCTTCGAGCCCCACAAAGGCCAGCCCCGTCCCGTGCAGCATCCCGGTCTGGGTGGTCAGTCCCTCGGCCAGCGCGAAGGTCAGGCTGCCGGGGGCAATGCGCTCACCGTACTCGGTTTCGTCGCGCATGTACTCGGCATCGATGAAAAGCGGTTCCATGAGTCCGACCAGGTTCACGAACTGCACGACGTCGGTCTCCGTCACGGTGCGCCGGGCGGTGCGGAAAACGTCCCCCGGGCGGTACTCTTCAAAGTGCATTCCCTGTCGCATCTGGTTCAGTGTCCTGTCCGGATCATTCGCACAAGAATCTGAGGGTTGTTCTGTGTTGAGGTCGCTTTCCCCGGAAACCAACGCGCCGGCGCCGAGGCTCGATCAACGGGGGATCGCCCTGCTTGTCAACCGAGGGTGCCCTGATTACGGACTTCAACCAGCTCCGCATCGTCCAACTCAAGCCATTCCCTGAGCACTTGTTCGTTGTGTTCTCCCAAGAGCGGCGGCGCCAGCCGGACCGAGGCCGGGGTGGCGGAGAACTTCACCGGCGGCCCGGCCATGCGCACCCGGCCGGCGGTGGGGTGGTCGATCTCCTGCAGCATGCCGGTGGCGCGCACCTGCGGGGATTCGAAGACTTCCCGGATGTCCTGGACCGGCGAACACGGCACACCCGCGTCGTTAAGAAGCTCGATCCATTCATGCTGCGGGCGTGTGCGGAACAGCTCGTTCAGGAGTGTGATGAGGACGTCCCGGTTCGCCACCCGGCGCGCATTGGTGTCGAAGCGGGGGTCTTCCACCAACTCCGGCCGCCCCGCCGCCCGGCAAAACCGCGCCCAGATGGCCTCGTTGGCCGTGGCCACCACCAAGTGGCCGTCCGCGGTGGGAAAGCTCTGGTACGGCACGATGTTGGGGTGCGCATTGCCCCAGCGCCCGGGCGCCTGGCCGGTAACGAGATAATTGCTCCCGGCATTGATGAGGCTCGCCACGGCTGCCTCCATGAGAGAGGTTTCGACCCGTTGCCCTTCACCGGTCTTCTCCCGAGCGTAGAGGGCCGCGGCGATGGATTGCCCCAGCATCAGGCCCGCGACGACGTCGATGATGGCGACGCCGACCTTCGAGGGCTCGCCGCCGGCCGGGCCGGTGATGCTCATGAGCCCGCCCCAGGCCTGGATGGCGAGGTCGTAGCCAGGCCGGTCCTTCAGCGGACCGCTGGCGCCGAAAGCCGAAAGCGACGCATAGATCAACCCTGGGTTCTCCCGCCGGACCTCTGCTTCGGAAAGGCCCCAACCGGCGAGGGTGCCTGGCCGGAAGTTCTCCATGAGCACGTCCGCCCGCAGCGCCAGCCGGCGCAGCAGCGCGATGCCGTCCGGGGTCCGGAGATCCAGGGTGACACTCCGCTTGTTGCGGTTGACGCACAGGAAATAGGCGCTCTCGCCGCCCTGGAACGGCGGTCCCCAACTCCGCGTGTCGTCGCCTGTGCCCGGTTGCTCGATTTTGACCACCTCCGCACCGAGGTCGCCGAGGAACATGGTACAGTAGGGGCCCGCCAGAACCCGCGTCAGGTCCAGTACCCGGACCCCGTGCAGCGGACCGCGGGATTCACTCATTTGAACTCCAGACCCTGCTCGCGCAGAATCGCGTCCAACGTCTCCACCCCGAGCCACAGTCCCGGCATGCCCCCGGGGATCACGGCCACTTCCACCGCCTCCAGCACCTGCCGCGGCGTCGCGCCGAGCTTGAGCGCCCGCTCGCTATGGAGGCGCACTCCCCGGGGCCGGTTGAGGGCGCAGGTGATGCCCACCATGATGAGTTCCTTGGTCTTCCGCTCCAGGGCGCCTTCACGCCCGAAGGTCCCGTCCACGAACAGGCCGGTCAGGTGCCGGGCGTACTCCGGGTCGAGATCGGCGATGATGTCGTAGGCCTTGTTCCCGGACCCGAGCGAGACATCTGCAAAAGCCTTGCGCGCATCATCCTTCGCCATGTGGAGTCTCCTTTCCGAACCGGCCGCGACGTCGACGGCGGTGCGGCCGCCTGTGGCGCCCGCGGCAACCGCATCCTGTTGCTCTCTTGTAACAGTACCGTTGTGCGCGGCAAACAGATTGACATGACAAGAGCCTGGCCGGTAGTTTGATCGAGTCGACACTGACTCGGGGGAAACATGTCATGACCGGACGGGAGTTCGTTGAATCGTTGGGGCGCCGCTACCACGATGAGTTGGAGGGGCCCGTCATCGCCATCCGCAAGGCGCTGGCCGAGTTGGATCCGGATTCGCCGCAGTTCGTCGCGCTGATGCAGCGGCAGGCGAAGAAAGAGTTGGCTCACGCGGTGGCGTTCACCAAGGCGCTGTTGCAGTACGACGAGTTGGAGCCCCACGAACGCGCCCACGTGGCGGAGCAGGCCGCCGACGAGTACAAGCACCACGCGCTGATCCGGGAGTACCTCGACGGCCGTGGCGCCGGCGACGATGTTCCCGTGGCGGCTTACGACGGTTACTTCGGCCAGTTTCTCACCGGCGACGTGCGCGCGTTCCGGTTGTGCAACATCGCGGAGAAGTCCGCGGTGGTGTTCATGGAGCACATGCGCGACACCACTCCGGACCCGGCGGTGCGGCAACTCGCCAAGGACATCGTGGACGACGAGGAGGGTCACGAAGACATGGTCATGGAGAAGCTTGCGCGCTTCGCCGAGGACCCCGCCAACCGCGAGTTTCTGGAGAACATGTTCGTCCAGAGCTGGAGCAGCCAGAAGGAGGGCGTCATCCGGGAGGGGCGTGAACTCGGGGTGGACGTCGATGGCATCCTCCAGGGCTTTGCGTCCCGCGCGGGAAAGCCTGCGTAGGCTCCTCGACCCGGACACGGGCCCGCCGCCTGAATCGTGCGGGCCCCCGTTCCCGCGAAAGCGGGGTTCCCATCCCGTCGCGGGCTCAATGCCAGAAGCCGTGGCGCCGCACCACCTTCATGTAGTCCGCGAGCCCCTTTTCCAGCGTGTATTGCGGCTCGTAGCCGAGGATGCTCCTGGCCGCGGAAAGGTCCACGCGCGGGCGGCCCTTCCCTTGGTCCGCGCCCTCGGCCAACTCGATGGCCCGCCCCGGCAGTAGCTTGCCCAGCGCCTTGAGAAAGTCCTTCGGGCCGTAGTTCGTTCCCACGGCGATGTTGAACGCCTTGCCGGGCGCGTCCTTGGCGGTGCAGGCCAGGGCGATGCCGCGACCCACGTCCGCAGCGTAGATGAAATCGTTGGGGCCCACGTGCCGCTTCTCAAGCACCACCGGCCCCTCCCCCAAGCATGCGCGCACCAGGTCGTTCATGGCGATGCCGCCGCCGGAGCCGCCGCGGTAGTGGCCAGGGCCATACACGCCGCTGGGGCGGATGCGCACGCATTCCATGCCGTAGTGGTTCTCGTAGGCGTCCAGCATCACCTCGTTGGCGACCTTGGTGGCGGGGTAGAAGCGGTTGCCCCAGCGCGGCGCGTCCTCCTTGACCGGACCCTTGCGGATGTTGGCCCAGTCGTAGACCCCGAAGGTGCTGACGTGCACCAGCCGCTTCACTCCGGCGAGTTGACAGGCCTCGAACACGTTCACCGAACCCACGGTGTTGGTGCGGAAGCCGCGGTAGGGCGGGCTCTCCACCTGGCCGCCGATGAGTCCGGCGGTATGCACCAGTACGGCTGGCCTGGCTTGGGCCAGCGCGCGCATCAGATTCGGCAGGTCCAGGAGGTCGCCGCGCACCGTGGTCACGCGCTGCTTTCCCGCGATGGCCGCGACGTAGGCGGGATCGGGGTTCACGTCGTAGAGGTGGACCGAGTGCCGCGCGCGCACCAGTTCTCTGGCCACGTGACATCCGAGCATGCCGGCTCCGGTGATGAATACTTTCATGAGTTTTCTCCTGGTTTCCTGTATGCGCGCCGCCGCGGGCTTTCCCCATCCCGCGCCAACGGCTTGGTGTCGTGTCCCGCAGGTTCCTGCGGCAAGCTGCGCAGGCGTTTTGTTGCGCCGAAAAAATTGTTGACCTGACTTTGGACCAAGTATATTGTGATCGCAAGAGGACGGAGGACCATGAGCAATACCATCAAGATCGAGGTTCGAGTCAACGGCGTCAACCGCACGGACGAGGTGCAGCCGCGCCTGTTGCTGGTTCACTACCTGCGGGAAGCGCTGGCCCTCACCGGGACCCATGTCGGTTGCGAGACGAGCCTGTGCGGGGCCTGCACGGTCATGGTGGACGGGGCCGCGGTGAAGTCCTGCACCCTGCTGGCGGTGCAGGCGGATGGATGCGAGGTGGAGACCATCGAGTCCCTGGCCACCGATGACGGGCTGCATCCGATACAGCAAGCCTTCTGGGATTGCCACGGCCTCCAATGCGGTTTCTGCACGCCGGGCATGATCATGGCCACGCGGCAGCTTCTCCAGGAGAACCCGAGCCCATCGGAAGCGGAGATTCGCCACGGGCTCGAAGGCAACATCTGCCGGTGCACCGGGTACAAGCATATCGTCGACGCGGTGAAGCAGGCCGCGGAACAAATGAAAGCTGGGACGTAAGCCATGCCGGTAAGCAAGCTTGTAGGAACCAAGGTCAAGCGGCGCGAAGACCCCCGTCTGGTGCAGGGGCTTTCGCACTACGTGGACGATCTCCGCATGGCGGACGTGATGCACGCGGCCATCCTGCGAAGTCCTCATGCCCACGCCCGCATCAAGGGCATCCACACGGACGCCGCCCAGGCGCTTTCCGGTGTCGTCACCGTCGTCACCGGCGCGGACATCGGCGACAGCGTGGGCTCGGTGCCCTGCGCCGCAGCCAATCCGACGCTGCGCACGCCGCCGCATCCGGTGCTGGCTCAGGACGAGGTGCGCTACGTGGGCGAGCCCGTGGCCGTGGCGGTGGCCGGGGACGCGTACACCGTCCGGGACGCCCTGGACCTCATCGAGGTGGACTACGAGCCGTTGCCCGCGGTCTCGGATCTGGAGAAGGCGTTGCAGCCGGGCGCGCCGCTGGTCCATTCCCAGTGGGACAGCAACCAGGCCTTCACCTTCGCGTGCGGCACCGGGGACATGGACAAGGCCCGCGCCGAGGCGGACGTCATCGTCAAGCAGAAGTTTGTCCACCAGCGGCTTGCGCCCATTCCGGTGGAGACTCGCGGTGTGGTGGCGCGGTACTTCCCCGGCGAGGACGAGCTGACGGTCTGGAGTTCGACCCAGATCCCGCACCTTCTCCGGGCCATGCTGGCGCTCATGCTCAACTACCCGGAACACCGTATTCGCATCATCGCCCCGGAGGTGGGTGGCGGCTTCGGCTGCAAGCTCAACGTCTACCGGGAGGAGGGCTTGCTGGCCTATCTGGCCATGAAGCTCAAGGGCACGGTGAAGTGGATTGAAGGCCGGCGGGAGAACATGCAGGCGACCATCCACGGACGCGGGCAGGTGGGCACCGTGGAAGCGGCGGTGAAACGGGACGGCACCATCCTGGGCGTCACCTACGACAGCCTGCTGGACACCGGCGCCTATCACCAACTGCTGACGCCGGGAATGCCGCCGCTCACCGGCCTGATGATCAGCGGTTCCTACAAGATCCCGACCTTGAAATTCACCTCCACCGGCGGTTTCACCAACAAGGTGGCCACCGACGCCTACCGCGGCGCCGGCCGGCCCGAGGCCACCCTGGTGATCGAGCGCACCCTGGACCTCATCGCCCGCGAACTGGACATGGACCCGGTGGCGGTGCGCCGGAAGAACTTCGCCCAGCCTGCGGACTTTCCGCTGCAGGTGGCCACCGGGCTCGCCTACGACAGCGGCAACTATCAGGCGGCGCTGGACCGGGCCCTGGCCATGGTGGGCTACGAGGATCTGCGCGCCGAGCAGAAGCGGCTCCGGGCGGAAGGCCGCTACCTGGGCATCGGCTTTTCCACCTACGTCGAAATCTGCGCCATGGGACCCTCGGCGGCGCTGCCCGCGGGGGGCTGGGAGAGCGGCACCGTGCGCATGGACTTCACCGGCAAGGCCACGGTGCTGACGGGCGTGTCGCCCCACGGCCAGGGTGAGGAGACCACCTTCGCGCAGATCGTCGCCGACGATCTCGGGCTTCCCATCGAGGATGTGGCCGTGCTGCACGGGGACACGGCCGTGGTGCCCAATGGCATCGGCACCTTCGGCAGCCGCGGCATCTCCGTGGGCGGCACCGCGGTGTACATGGCGACCCAGAAGGTTCGGGAAAAGGCCGAGGCCATCGCCGCCAACGTGCTGGAGTGCAGCACCGACGACCTGGAGTTTGAGGACGGCAGGTTCACGGTCAAGGGAGTGCCCGATAAGGGCATCACCATCCAGGAAGTGGCGCTGCAGGCGCACGTGGCCACCAAGCTGCCCGCGGGCATGGAGCCGGGTCTTCAGGCCACGTCGGTGTTCGAGCCGTCGAACTTCACATTTCCCTTCGGCACCCACGTGTGCGTGGTGGAGGTGGACACCCAGAGCGGCGCAGTCGAGATCCGGAAGTACGTGGCGGTGGACGACTGCGGCAAGGTCATCAACCCGCTGATCGTGGACGGTCAGGTGCAGGGCGGCATCGCCCAGGGGTTGGGACAGGCGCTCCTCGAAGAGGTGGTCTATGACGAGGACGGCCAGCTCCTCACCGGCAGCCTCATGGACTACGCCGTGGCCCGGGCCGAGGACCTGCCGGCGCTGGAGTTCGATCGCACCGAGACCCCGTCGCCGGTGAATCCCCTGGGCGTCAAGGGCGTGGGCGAGGCCGGCACCATCGGCTCCACGCCTTCCATCGTCAACGCCGTGGTCGACGCGCTGGCCCCGTTCGGAGTCAAACACATCGACATGCCGCTCAAGCCAGAAAAGATCTGGCGCCTGTGCCAGGGCGGCGCGAAGTAGGCCACTGTCAAGCGACGGATCCGCAAGCGATCCCATAGCGAGAGAGCCAATCATGATACCAGCAGCCTTCGACTATATCGTTCCGGACAGCCTGGAGGCCGCGGCCGCCAGCCTGGCGGCGGGCGGCGACAACGCCAAGGTGATGGCCGGCGGCCACAGTCTGTTGCCGATGATGAAGCTCAGGCTGGCCCAGCCGGAGGTGGTCATCGACCTCAAGCGGCTGGACTCCCTGCGGCAGATCCAGTTGGCCGGCGGCGCGCTCCGCGTCGGCGCCCTGGTGACCCATCACCAAGTGGAGACGTCGAGCGATGTCAACGCAAATTGCGCGCTGCTGACCAAGGTGGCCGGCAGCATCGGCGACCCCCAGGTGCGCAACCGCGGCACCATCGGCGGCAGCGTGGTCCACGGCGACCCGGCCGCCGACTGGCCCGCGGCACTGCTGGCCATGGGCGCCGGGTTGGAGTTGACGAGCAGCGGCGGCTCGCGCACGGTGGCCGCCGGGGACTTTTTCCTCGGCCCACTGACCACCGCCATCGGACCGACCGAGATCCTGACGGGTTTGAGCGTGGTCGTGCCCGCCGCCGGCACCCGCGCCGCCTATCGCAAGGTCAAGCAGAAGGCCTCGGGTTTCGCCATCGTCGGCATCGCGGTGTGCCTGCAAACCGACGGAGACACCTGCACCGACATCGGCATCGGCGTCACCGGCCTGGCCGGCGCGCCCTTCCGCGCCACCGCGGTGGAAGATGCGCTTCGGGGCAAGGCGCTGACGGCCGACGCCATCACCGCGGCCGCGGCCGGGGTGGCCGACGGCGTTGAAGCCCTGGACGACATCCACGCCTCCGGCGAGTTCCGCGCCCATCTGGCCCGGCTCAACACCGCCCGCGCCATCCAGGATGCCTTGGGCGGTTAGCCGTCTGTCCGTGCCGGGCGACCAGCCCGTCGCCCACGCGGGCTACGGTTACGCGGACAGGTTTCTCGTATCAATCCAACAAGGACCGACACCATGCCCAAGGCGCTCAGCGGCCTCATGGGAATGCGTCACATCGCCCTCAACGTCAAGGACGTCGAGCGCTCCAAAGCCTTCTACCAGGATGTCCTGGGCATGGAAGTCGTGTGGCAGCCCGATCCCCAGAACGCGTACCTGAGCTCCGGTTCCGACAACCTCGCCCTCCACGAATCCCCCGAAGGCCGGGCGACCAATGCCGCCACCTCCTCCCTCGACCACTTGGGCTTCATCGTCTCCGACATCGACCGCGTACAGGAACTTGAAGCCGTGTTCCGCGCCCGCCAGATCCCCATCATCAAGCCCTTCAAGCGCCACCGCGACGGCAGCGCCTCGTTCTACTGCGCGGATCCGGACGGCGTCGTGATTCAGATGCTCTTCGAGCCGACGCTGAGCAGGCAGCGGATCCGAAACGGATAGACCTCAGACTTCAAGCCCCCTTGCGATTTCTTCCGCGGCAATCTCGCCGCTCGCGACGCAGTCGGCAATGCCGACTCCCCGGTAGCTCTTGCCGGCGAGGGCGAGGGTGGGAAAGTGCTTGAGCCTGCTCTCGATTCTTCCCACGCTTTCCAGGTGCCCGACGTTGTACTGGGGCATGCTGTCGGGGTAGCGGGTCGTGCGGCACAGGATCGGTTCCCCGGATATCCCGAGCAGGGCGCCGAGGTCGTCGCGCACTTGCGCTTCCATGGCCGCGTCGGTCTGGTCGAGCAGATGGGGTTGCAGGGCGCCGCCGACGAAGCAGCGCAGCAGCGCGGTGTCTTCGGGGGCCCTTCCCGCGTACTTCACGCTGCTGAACGTGCAGGCCATGATCTTTCGGCCTTCGGCGTGGGGAACCACGAAACCGTAGCCGTCCAGGGGATGGGCGATATCGCTCCGGCGGTATGCGAGGTTGACGGTGGCGGTGGATGAGACGGGTATGGCCTTCAGTTCCCTGGCCAACTCGGGGTCCAGGGTCGTCAGTGCGTTGGCGGCGGCAGGCGCCGGCAACGCGCAGATGACGGCGTCGGCCTCCAGCCCGCCGGAGTTCGGTTCCACGCCGCCGCCCACGCCCTCAAGTCCGTCGCCGGAACCGGGCTCCGAACCGGAACGCGCCGTGGCCACGCGCCAGCGGCGGGCCTCCGCGTTCCAGGTCAGCGCCCGGACCGCTTCGCCCAAGCGTATCACTCCCGCACCGAGGGCTTCCTCGATGCTCCGCACCAGCACCTCCATGCCGCCGTCGATGCTGACGAACAGGCTCCACCGGGCGCCGGTCTCCCGCGCCGAGCGCGCGCGGCGTTGTTGCGCCCGGCGGCTCCCCAGGATGACGCTGCCGTGGTCGCGTTCCATCCCGGGGAAGCGGGGCATGGTGGCGGCGAGGCTCAAGTGTTCCGGGTCCGAGGCGTAGATGCCGCCGATCAGGGGCTGCGCCACGCGCTCCAGGACTTCCCGGCCCAACCGCCGTCGCACGAAAGAGGCGAGGCTCTCGTCGCCGTCACCGGAGTGGCGTGGGATCAACGGTTCCATCCCCATGCGCAGCTTGCCGCTCCAGGAGAACAGAGGGCTCCGCAGCACCGAACCCACCCGGGTGGGGGCCATCAGCAGGAACCCCTCGGGAAGCGCTTCCAGGCGGCCGCGGTGAACCGTGTAGAGCTTCAGCCCGTCGAGGCCTCGCGGCGCAATGAGGCGGTTGGCAAGGCCCAGGCGTTCACAGAGGCGCAGGGCGGCGGGCTTGTCGGTGATGTAGGAGTCGGGACCCAGCTCCAGGAGGAGGTCGTTGGCATGTTCGGTGGCGATAACGCCGCCGATACGGTCAGAGGCCTCCAGCAGCGTGACCCGCAGTTCGGCGGCACCGGCGCGGCTCAACTCGGTCAGCCGGTGCGCGGCGGCCAGACCTGAGATGCCTCCGCCGATAACGATGATGTCCCTGGTCATTGGTGTGGGCGGGCTGTCAATCCCGAATACCCGCGATTTACGCCATTCCAGCCTCCCCCGCCATACCTACGTCCCCCCTCATTCCGACCTGCTCCGCCATGCCGACCTGCTTTTTCGTCATTCCCGCGGAAGCGGGAATCCAGGGGTGGGGGAGGGGCACCACGGTCCTGCTCGCCCCGCCCCACTCCTGGATTCCCGCTTCCGCGGGAATGACGAAAAAGGAAATATGGATGAGGCAAGAAGTGGGAATGACGGAGGAGGTGGGGGGAACGACGGAAAGGCGGATGAAATGGCGGAGGAGGCCGGGTTGCCGGAGCAAGGATGTCTCCCTACCGGCTCAGTTCGTGCACGGCGTCCACCATGGCCCGCACGTGGTCCACCGGGGTTTCGGGTAGAATGCCGTGGCCGAGGTTGAAGATGTGGCCGGGGCGGCCGCCGGCGCGCTGGAGGATGTCCCGGACGCGGCGGCGAATCTCGGCGGGCGGCGCGAACAGGGCCACGGGGTCGAGGTTGCCCTGGACGGCGACGTCGTGGCCCACGCGGCGCCACGCCTCGTCCAGATCGATGCGCCAGTCCACGCCCATCACGTCGCTGCCGGCCTCGCGCATGAGCTCCAGCAGTCCGCTGGTGGCGGTGCCGAAGTGGATGAGCGGAACGCCGGGGGTGACATGCGCCATCAGCCGGCGCATGTGCGGCAGGACGTGCTCGCGGTAGTCGCCGGGCGCAAGGCAGCCCACCCAGCTATCGAAGACCTGGAGGGCGTCGATGCCGGCCGCGATCTGGGCGTTGACGTAGGCAAGGGTGGCGTCCACGAGCCGGTCCATGAGCGCGTTCCAGGCGCCGGGATCGGTGTGGAAGAGCCGTTTGGTGTGGATGTAGTTGCGCGACGCGCCGCCCTCGATCAGGTAGGAGGCCAGCGTGAACGGGGCGCCGCAGAAGCCGATTAGCGGCACGCGACCGGCCAGCGCGGCGCGGGTGCTGCGGACCGCCGCGTACACGTAGGCCAGGGACTCTTCGGGGACCGGGTCGCGCAGCGCGTCAATGTCCGTGCCCGTCCTCACCGGCCGCTGGATCACCGGGCCGCCGCTGGCGTATTCCAGCCCCACTCCCATGGGTTCCAGCAGCAGCAGGATGTCGGCGAACAGAATGGCGGCGTCCACGTTGAGGCGCTCCACCGGCGTCACCGTCACCTCGGCCACGAGGTCGGGCGTCTTGCACAGCTCCAGGAAGCCGACCTTGGCCCGCACGTCGCGGTACTCCTTCATGTAGCGCCCGGCCTGGCGCATGAGCCACACCGGAGTATAGGGGGTCTTGCCGCGCCGGCACGCGGTGAGGAAAGGGTGTTGTGGTGATGATTCGGTCACGGTTGATGTTCAGGTCTCAAGCGGCAGCTCTGGTCCGTTGCCGCAGGGCAGTCACGGCTCGACAAGTTGGCTGTTCGCCCTGAGCTTGGTGTTTGTGTGCCGCGTCACAACCCGTAGCCTGCCGGATTTATCGAATCGTGGCGAGAGGCAGAGGCTATCCATGATGCCGGACCCCCGCGAGAGCCTTGTCCTCCGGCGCTCACCACGCAATCCGGTACGCCGCGCCAACGGAGAACCTGCTTCTGCCGGTCTCGTGGCCGGCGTTCCACGCGTGGGCAACCTTGAAGACGCCACGTCCCCAACCGAGCGCGCTCTCGTGGGTCAGGGACAACTCCATCTCGCGCCCCGCCGGCGCCAGGGGCACGGTCGTCCGGTCATAGACAGGGTTGCCATCATCGAGACCGGAAAGATAGGTGAGGGTGGCGTTGCCCGTTTCGGCCCGTAGCGGTTGCGACAGCGAGAAGCGCGACCAGGTCCCGCCACCTCTTTCTCCCCGCTCCAGCGCGACATTCCATGCCGACATCAGGTAGGGGTCGGTGTTCAGCATGGTGCCGGACCCGAGAAAGGCGCGCCCGTATCCCACGGTGGCCGATGCATGGACACTCCAGGCTTCGCCCAATTCGAACCGGGCGCCGCGCCCGATCCAGGTGGTAATGGATCGCACATCGTCGCCAAACGCGCCCGAGACGCGGCCCCCTTGCCAGGATGAGCCGTCTCCCAGGATGCCCCAGCGGAAACCGGCGCCAGGAGCCTGTTCCAGGCCCATCCGGTTGCTCCCCATCAGCAGCCGGACAGGTGCGAGCGCTCCCGGCGCGGTCGGAGCTGCCGGTGCCAAGGCCACGGTCCCCGGCGTGAAACCGAGATGCCGTTCGCCGTGGATGGCTTGATGCGCCTCGGCGAACCCGGGGATCGTAGCCGACAGTTGCACACCGGTGCGAACGTGACGTTCGGGCGTGGACCAGAACGGCGCTCCGAGACGATCCAGGCTCGCCACTTCGACCCCGGCCCTGGCGAACCGTTGACCGAGGGCGCCCAGGGCCGGAGGCGCGTAGAGCACCGTGGACAAGGCTGGCCGGCGCACCGAAGGCGTTCCCGTGAACGTCCGGCCCACGGGCTTCAATGCCGCCTCGATATCGAGCAGGCCGGCTCCGTAAATCTCCATTTGCGCATAGCGCCCGCGATTGTTGGCCGTGTTGACGATGCGCTTTGCGACCTCGGTATTGCCGAGCTGGCCGCGAAAATGCTCCATGAGCAAGGCCACCGCGCCGGTGACGACGGGCGCCGCGAACGAAGTGCCCTGGGTTCCCTGGTAGGCATAACCGGGGAGGTTCGCGGCCGCGTTGACGATGCCCGGCGCCGCCACACAATAGTGCCGTCCCCAGCGCTCGGCATCCCAGTCCGACGGCAGTGGGCCGCAGAAGTTGGTGTAGAACGAATGCGCGCCTTCATCATCGACGGCCATCACCGAAAGATGATGGCCGCGCAAATGGCGTTCGTGGAATGGAAGGTCGGCTCCAAGCCCGCCCCACTCCTCTTTCGAGTTCCCAGTCGCATAGACCACCACGGCGCGGTCGTCCGGGTGGACGTCGGTCTGCATGTACGCGCGCCACATCAGCGGCAGGAGGCGGCGCAACTCGTCGCCCCACCAGTTGGTGCCGTCATCGAGCACCTGCTGAACCGCTGCCTGATTGAATACGCCGATGCCGAAGCTGCGATTGATCACGTCGTAATTGGCGTAGTCCGCGCGAACGGACTTGGCCAGGTTTTCGTCCAATTGTTGCCGAACCGATTCCGAAGCGCGCGTGAGTTCGTTGAGGAGATAACGAGACCATGTATCCTGTTCGCGCTGTCCGGATCGGGAAAAGTCCCTGAAGACGGGGATCAGCGTCGCCCCGGGCGCCACCCCAAAGTCGCGTCCTACCGCGACTGACGCAACGCGTGTCCCGTGGGAGGGCCCGTTCTCGGATTCGACCGCGGGAATCACGACCCATCGATCCTCTGGATTCACGTCGTCATGTTCGTTCTCCAGCCATATTTCCTCGGTCCAGCCATCATCATCAAGCGTGACGATGGCATCGACCGTAAGGGATTCCATGATGTGCGGATCTTCGGTTTCCCATGGGTTATACGCCGCGTCGTTGTACGACCACTTCCTTGCCGAAAAAGGCGCTGTCCGCGTCAGCGGGCGCGGGTAGACGAGCCTGGCGCCTTCGAAGGAAACCCTTCCGGAAAATTCCGGGAGCCGGTAATTCACGGCGTCGTCTTCGATGGCGACCCGCACGCCCGCGCCGGTCAAGCCCTTGGCGTGGGCATGGTGGACCCCGACCATCTCCAACACTGGCTGAAACACGGTGAAGCGGGTGTCCGAAGCAAGCAGACGGCTCGGCAAGCAGACGCGTCCGCCGCCCCGCCGGCAGCGGGCGATGTCCTGCGCGACGGAATAGTGCCCGACGCTCCGTTGTGCCTGCGCGTCCCGCCAATCATTTTCCAATTGGGCTTTCCAGAACCTTTCATAGGTGAGTGTCTCGCGCTCGCCCTCCAATGCCGAGAGCTTGTTCCGCACCCAGTCGCGCGTTTCCCCATACGCGTTGATCGCGCCGCCGACTGCCTGCCACGCTGCCACCAACGCGTCAAGGTCGCCGGAGCCGCGCGCCACCAAGTACTGTCTCCACGCTCCCGACACCTCGTCCTTGGCCGCGTCGAGTTGCGTGCGCGCCGTCGCGAGTTCGCGCTCCGCAGCCCGCACCGCCTTCTCGGCTTCTTCGATTTGCGATGTCCGCGAAGCCAGTCCTGCGCGATAGCGTTCGGCCGTCAGCCAGGAATAGTCATAGGCGGGAGCGCGGAATTCGATCTCCGTGGATTCGGCACGGACGGCGGTCACGGAGGTCAAGGACACAAGGAACACGGACAACGCAGCGGCGCAGGCCAAGCGGGTAGACGGTAGCGAGAAACGCATCATGTCTGGGTCCTCCTTGAGCGAGGAACTTCCCCTACCTGACAATTCGTACCCGTGCAAGCAACGCCAACGCGGTGGGAGTCCCGTCAGCGCGAACGGCCCCTCCCCGCCCCCAGCGTGACGGTCCCCTTGCCGTACTTGTCCTGCAGCTTGTCGATGCCCTTGTAGAGCTTGTCCATGGAGGCGCGCTCGCGGTGGTCGAATAGCGAATCCTGCCAGCCTTCGGTGGCGATGCCGCTGGCGCTGATTCCGAGGAGGCGCACGGGTCGGCCCGGCGTCAGGTTGCGCGCGAGAAGGTCGCACGCCACCTTGAGGATGTCCACGTCGAAGCAGGTGGGCGCCTTCAGGGTGTGCGACCGGGTGATGGTCTTGAAATCGGAATAGCGAATCTTGACGGTGATGCGCCGGGCGCGCCCGCCCTGGCGGCGCAGCCGCGCGGCCACGTCGCCCACGAGCCCGCCCAGCACCTGTTCCATGGCAGCCGGTTCCGCAAGCGGCTGCGACAGCGTGGTCTCGCTTCCGATCGAGTGCTCGTGTGCGCGATGGGCGTCGTCCCCCCGCTCCAGGTTCAGATAGCGCTTGCCCAGCCGGGGATGGGCCAGTAGCTGGGCCACCGTGGCGATGCCGCGGTTCACCAGTTCGCGGTGCGTCTTGGGGCCGACGCCGGGGATCACCGATACATCCAGCGGTCCCAGGAAACGCTCCTCGGAGCCGGGCGGCACGAAGAGCAGGCCCCGGGGCTTCACCGCGGTGGCGGCGATCTTGGCCAGGGTCGGGTGCGTGGCGAGTCCGCCGGACGACGGCAGTCCCAACTCCTGCTGGATGCGTCCGATGATCTCGTGGGCCGTGCCCACGGGATGCCCCATCAGCTTTTCCGTGCCAGTGAGATCGACGAGCCCTTCGTCGATGGAGTACGCGCGCACGTTCGGCGAGAACGAGCGCAGCAGGTCGAACACTTTCCGGGAAAACTCGCCGTAGATCTCGCGCCGGCCGGGAACGAAGATGCCGTGGGGGCAGAGCTTGCGCGCCTGAAAACCCGGCATGGCGGAACGCACTCCGTACTGGCGCGCCTCGTACGACGCCGAGGTCACCACCCCGCGGCCGGCGCCGCCGACCATCACCGGCTTGCCTTCCAGCGACGGGTCGAGTACGCGCTCCACGGACACGTAGAAGGAGTCCATGTCGATGTGGAGATAGACGGGCATGTCTCAGGGAAAGGTTACCAGTCCTGCCGCCGGGCAGTCTATAATGGAAAGCCACACAAGGGGGAGTGTTGCAAGGGAGTAGCGCATGGCGCGAGCGCGGGTCATCCACGAGTGTCAGAACTGCGGTTTTCAGTCGCCCAAGTGGCTCGGGCGGTGCCCGGACTGCGGGCAGTGGAATTCGCTGGTGGAAGAAGCGGTCACGGTGGAACCGGGGGCGCGTGGCGGCGCGGAGGCCGGGCCGGCGCACGCGCCTTCCTCCATCCATGCGGTGACCGCGGACACCGACCGGCGCCTGCGTTCCGGCATCGAGGAGTTCGACCGGGTGCTTGGCGGCGGTCTGGTGGACGGCTCCGCGGTGCTCATCGGTGGCGACCCCGGCATCGGCAAGTCCACGCTGCTCCTCCAGGCGGTGGCGGCCCTGAGCCAGGACGGGCCTTCCTGCCTCTACGTTTCGGGCGAGGAGTCCGAGCCGCAGGTCAAGATGCGCGCCCGGCGAATCGCCCTGGGCGCTTCAAACCTGCTGGTGCTGAGCGAGACGTCCCTGGAGCGCATCCTGGAGCAGGTCAGGGCGGTGAAGCCCGCGGTACTGGTAGTGGACTCCATCCAGACCATGCACACGGCGGCCATCCCGTCGGCGCCGGGAAGCATCGGACAGGTCCGGGAATGTTCCAGCGCGCTGATCTCCCTGGCCAAGAAGAGCGGCATCGGCACCTTCCTGGTGGGGCACGTGACCAAGGACGGCGCCATCGCCGGCCCGCGTGTCCTGGAACACATGGTGGACACGGTGCTCTATTTCGAAGGCGAGCGCGGCCACAGCTTCCGCATCCTGCGCGCGGTGAAGAACCGCTTCGGCTCCACCAACGAGATCGGCGTGTTCGAGATGCAGGAAGCGGGTCTCCGCGAGGTGCCCAATCCCTCGCAGATCTTTCTGTCCGAGCGCCCCTTGGGTGGTTCCGGCTCCGTCGTGGTCCCCAGCATGGAAGGGACCCGCCCGATCCTGGTGGAGATCCAGTCGCTGGTGACGCGCTCCTTCCTGACGTTGCCACGGCGCACGTGCATCGGCGTCGACACCAATCGGGTGGCGCTGATCCTGGCCATTCTGGAGAAACGCAAGGGGATGAATTTCTACGACAAGGACGTGTTCATCAACGTCGCTGGCGGCGTCAGCGTGTCGGAACCCGCGGTGGATCTGGGCATCGCCGCGGGAGTGGCGTCGAGCGCGCTGGACCGGCCGGTGGACCCGTACACGATCCTCGCCGGCGAGGTCGGACTGGCCGGGGAAATCCGCACCGTGAGCCGGGCCGAGGCGCGGGTGGCCGAGGCCGGCAAGCTCGGGTTCCGCAGGTGTATCCTGCCGCAGGGGAACTGCCGGCAGCTCGCGCATGTCCGGCAACCCGAGTTGGCCGGCGTCGCCACGCTGGAAGAGTGCTGGGATGTCCTCTTCTGAACGAGACGCCGAGAGCCGCACCGATGTGCCGATCCCGGCGCCGGTCAGTCCAGGTCGGGCGCCACGTGCCCGGCAAAGAGGTCCACGGACCGGAGCGCTTCGTCGAGGGAGATGTCGCCGAAGGCGAACTGGCCGATGAAATAGTTGGCGCCGGCGCGCTGGAGTTGTGAACGGAGGAGGGTCTTTACGGTGGCCGGGCCGCCGGCAATGCCCTGGCCGGAGGCAATGGCGCCGTCGAAGTCCGGCGGGCGCGGGTGGGTCGGCGAACTGCCCCGGAGGCGGAACAGGTGGGTGAAGCTCCGGTGCCACACCGGGTAGGCGCGCCGGGCGATGCGCAGAGCGGCGGTATCGTCGTCGGCCACCACGATGAAGCGGCCCAAGCCGATCTTGGGCAGGTTCGCGTCATTGGCGTGAACTTCGCTCCAGACCTTGCGGAACCGGTCGGTGAAGTGGCGGGTGGGTTCCGCGGGATCCAGGCTCACGATGTGAAGCCGGCGCCGGGCCGCCCGTTCGGCGCTCTCGGTGGAGTGGACGCCGTACCACAAGGGCGGATGGGGCCGTTGTCGCGGTTGCAACTCCATGGGCACGTCCCGGAAGTTGAAGAATTCCCCGGCGAAGTCGAGTGTCTGTTTTGTGAGTCCCTGGAGGATGAGGTCCACGCCCTCCGCGTAGATGCGCTGGGCCTGCTGCGGGTCCTGGCCGTACGCCGCCAGCTCGATGGGCGACGCGCCGCGCCCGAATCCCATGTCGAGCCGCCCGCCGCTCATCTGGTCGAGCATGCAGATCTCCTCGATCAGCCGGATGGGATGGTACAGCGGTAGCGCGTAGACCATGGGGCCGAAGCGCAGCCGTTGGGTGCGCTGGGCCACCGCAGCGAGGAACACGCTCGGCGAGGGCGCCATGCCGAGGGGCGTCGAGTGGTGTTCCGCCAAGTGGTAAGCGTAGAACCCCGTCCGGTCGTATGCCTCCACGAGCTTGAGACGCGCCTCGTAGTACTCCGTCAGCGGCAGGTCGCCGCGGTCGAGATGATCGAATACGCCGTAATCCATGAGCTGCCCGCGTTCTAGTGTGGTGTCTGGTTAATTCGCGTCATAATCTGCGGAGGACTTTTTGTCGTCGGCTGCGTGGCTCTTCCTCACGTGGTGCCCGCTACTGCTCGTCATCGCGCCTTGCCGGCAACAAAAAATTCCTGCGCATCTTGTCGTAGGAATTTACGGGACACGGCACTGGGCAGTTCGTACCGCCGGCCGGTGGAGCCTGTCAACACGGTTCCATGGATTCTCCAGGTCTCACCCTGCGCCGGACAAACGCGACTCCCGGCCATCCTGGACACGACCGAGGCGCATGGGCTAAGAGTGTAGGGACTCCCCGATCCCGCCCCGACGACCGCAAGCCTGCCGATGGGTCCGTGGGTTTCGCTGCGGCTCGCGGCCTGAACCACCATGCCCGAGATCATCGTCTCCGACATCATCGTGCTCGTCGTCTCCGGCGTGGTCCTGGGTTTTCTCATCGGGCTGACCGGCATCGGCGGCGGGGTGCTGACGGTTCCGTTCCTGCTGCTGGTCGTCAAGCTGGAGCCCATCGCGGCAGTGGGGACGGCCGGACTGTACGGCGTTCTCACAAAGATCTGGGCCGGCATCCGGCACTACCGGCAGGGGACCCTGAACCTCGACGTGGGCATTCGGTTCTTTCTGGCCGCCGTCCCCGGCGTGCTGGTGGGCGCCCTGGCGGTGAAGTGGAGCCGGGTCTCGCTTTCTCCGAGCGGGGTCGAGGTGCTCCAGGAGATCGTCAGCTACATGGTCATGGCATCCATCAGCTTCGCGCTGGTGGCGCTGCTCTTCGACTACAACCGGTTGGATACGCGTTTCCTTTCTTCGCGGCGGGGCGCGGTGGTGAAGTTCCCGTGTATCTTCCTCGTGGGGGCGGTGATGGGCATGACCTCCGTCGGGGGCGGCATCCTGATCATCCCCGCGCTGCTGTTGTTCTACCGGGAGACGTCGCGTTACGTGGGCACGTCGATTTTCGTCGCGTTGCTGCTGATGACGGTCATGTCCACGCTGTACGCCCTCATCGGCCGGGGCCAAGGCGCGCACGACGTGGACGTCGCCGCCGCCGCATTGATGTCCGCGGGGTCGTTGGCGGGGGTTCACTATGGCGCCGCGCTGTGCAAGCGGATGGAGCCGCGCCGGCTCCAGGCGGTGGTCGTGGGGGTGGTTGTGCTCGCGGTGCTGATGATGCTGCTGGACCGGTTCCTGTAGGTTTCCCGAAAACGTCCGGTTTGACCAGCGCCCGCGCAGGAACTATCTTGAACCACGGTCGACTGGTCGGTGGCGCGCCGCGGGTCCGGCGAGGGAAACGGCGCGCCGCATTGCCACGCGCCGCATTGCCACACATGGCCACGATGGACACCCAGGCGAACGGAGCGGCTTCCGGCAACGGCGCGGAGCCGCCGCCCGAAAAGAAGGTGTACGCGCGCGCTTACGCCGGCATGGACATCGACAAGGACCGCGACGGCGCGGATGATCTCGCGGTCCTGTGGCGCATCTTCAAGCTCGCGGCGCGGCAGCGGCTGCGCCTTGCGCTGGGCGCCGTCGCGACCGTGGTGGCGGCGGTCTTCCAACTCATGATCCCGGAGTATCTGGGGAACGCGGTGGACGGCGCCGGGGGCGTCCTGGGAAGCGTCTCGGTGTCGAACGAGGCGGCGTGGGATTATCTTTACGGCACCGCGTTGACGCTGCTGGGCATCGCCACCTTGCGCGGTCTGTTCACCCTGACGCACAACTATTGCGGCGAGACCCTGGGGCATCATCTCGCCTACCGGCTCCGGCTGGCCTTCTACGACAAGCTCCAGCGCCTGAACTTCTCCTTCCACGACCGGGTGCATACGGGCGAACTGATCACCCGCGGCATGCTGGATCTGGAGGGGGTGCGCTCGTTCATGAACATGGGCGTGCTGCGGGTGCTGCTGTTCCTCATCCTCATCGGCGTCGGCGCCTACCGGCTGCTCTCCACCGACGTGTTCCTTGGCATCCTGAGTCTCAGCTTCGTGCCGTTCGTGGCGTGGCGCTCCACCACCGTTCGCTTGCGGCTGCGTGAGATGTGGTTCGCGCTGCAGGAGCGCATGGCGGTGCTGGGCCGCATCATGGACGAAAACCTCACCGGCATCCGGGTGGTGCGGGCGTTCGGGGCGGAGCGCCACGAGCTCGACAAGTACCAGGAGGCCTCGGACCATGCCTTCGCCCTGGCGGCGCGGCGCATCCGCACCCGGGTGGGCTCGGCCACATCCATGAATTTCGCGTTTTTCGTGGCCATGGGACTGGTGCTGTGGGTCGGCGGCTCGCGCGCCATTCAAGGCGTCATCACCGTGGGCACCCTCACGGAGTTTCTCGCCTTCATGACCATTCTTCAGCAGCCCGTGCGCCAGCTCGGCATGGTGGTGAACGCCTTTGCCCGCGCTTCCACCTGCGGCGCGCGGCTGTTCGCGGTGCTCGATCTGGAACCGCCCATACGCCACCGGGAGGACGCCCGGCCGCTGCAGGTGACGGACGGTGTCGTGGAGTTCAAGGACGTCTCCTTCGCCTATCCGGTGGAGGGCGCCCCCGCGGTGCTGGACGGCGTCTCGTTCCGGTTGGAACGGGGCAGGACCCTCGGCATCGTCGGCCCGCCCGGCAGCGGCAAATCGACCATCGCGCGCCTGCTGCCGCGCTACTACGACGTGACCGGCGGGCGCATCCTCATCGACGGCCACGATATCCGGGACGTGACGCTCGATTCCCTGCGCCACACCGTGCGCGTGGTACAACAAGACCCGTTCCTGTTCACGTCCTCGCTCGAGAACAACATCGCCTACGGCGATCCGTGGGCGGAGGAGGGGACGATCCGGGACTCCGCCGCCATCGCCCAGATCGATGGATTCATCGATCAGTTGCCGGACCGCTACGGTACGCTGGTGGGAGAACGGGGGGTGTCGCTTTCGGGCGGGCAGAAGCAACGGGTGGCCATCGCGCGCACCGCCATGCTGCGCCCGGCCGTGCTGGTGCTCGATGACTCCATGGCCGCCATCGACGCCGGCACCGAGCAGCGCATCCGTGAAGCGCTGGGCGCGCACGCGGCCAACTGCGCCACCCTCATCGTGTCGCACCGCCTCGGAGGCTTGCGCCATGCCGACGAGATCCTTTTCATCGAGGGCGGCCGCATCGTCGAGCGCGGCTCGCATGACGCGCTGGTGGCCCTGGGCGGCCGCTACGCGGCGCTGTTCGCCCTGCAGACTCTCGACGGTCCCCTGCAGGATGTCGTGGACCGCGTCGCGGAAGCGGGCGTGACCGGGGCGCGCGAGGCAGCGGACGCATGACTCCGGCGGCCAACGACCGCAGGGACCGCCCGCGCCGGACAGACGGCTGCGGCGGGCCGGAAGGGAGCGGCGCATGACGACCCCGGCGGCCAGGGCGTGGGAAGGGCGGGGACGTCCGCCCCGGGCCGTGGTGGGATCGCAGATCAGCCGCGACGAGGAGATGTTCGGCGCCGCCTTCGACCGGCATGTGGTGCGGCGCTTCTTTGCCTACGTCCATCCGTACCGGCGGCGTCTCTATGCCGCCATCGTTGCTTTGGTGCTCTTCACCGGGGCGCAGTTGGCGATTCCCCTGATCATCCGCCACGCCATCGACCACGCCATCGAACCGGGCGACAGCGCGCTACTGGGTTTCATCGTGATGATCTTCTTTGCGATGGTCCTGGTGAACTACGCCAGCAGCTTCGTTCAGGACTGGCTGGTGAGCCGCACCGGCGAGGAGGTCATCTTCGATTTGCGCCGGGCCATGTTCGCCCACCTCCAGTACGTCGCCATGGCCTTCATGGACAAGACAGAGGTGGGCCGCATGATGTCGCGGCTGCAAGGGGACGTTTACTCGCTCCAGGAGTTTCTGGAGAACTCCATCACCGCCCTGGGCGATCTCGTGCTGCTGTTCGGCATTGTCGTCATCATGTTGTGGCTCGACTTCCAACTGGGGCTGCTGACGTTGTCGGTGGTGCCCGTGCTGTTCTTTGTCCGCCTGGTATGGCTGCCCCGGGCGCGCGCGGCTTTCCGGCGCGCGCGCGAGACCAATTCCATCGCCAACGGCGCCCTGGCCGAGGGCATTCATGCGGTTCGCACGGTCCAGGGCATGCGGCGCGAGGCGACCAACTTCGTGCTTTACGACGAGAAGGCCACCGAGAACCTGAACGCGCATCTGCGCTCGGCCCAGTACGCACAGGTCATGGTGCCCATCGTCGACACGCTCACCGGCGCGGCCTGGGGCGTGGTCATCGTGGTGGGCGGCGCCCAGGTGCTCGGTGGCACTCTGGATATCGGCATCATGGTCGCCTTCGTGTTCTACGTGCAACGGTTCTTCGACCCGATCCGTTCCCTCACCATCCAGTACAGTGTCATGCAGCGGGCCATGGCCTCGGGCCAGCGCATTTTCGAGGTGCTGGACGTGCCGCTGGCCATCAACGACCGCCCCGACGCCATTGCTCCGGAGAATATCGAGGGCCGCATCGAGTTCCGCGACGTCACCTTCGGTTACGAAAAGAACCAGCCGGTGCTCAAGGACATCAACTTCACCATCGAACCGGGAGAGACGGTGGCGCTGGTGGGACCCACCGGCTCCGGCAAGACCAGCACCACGTCGTTGCTGCACCGCTTCTACGACGTGTGGGATGGCGCCATCCTGCTCGACGGGCGCGACGTGCGCGACTACACGGCGGCGTCCCTGGGCCGGCACATCGCCATGGTGTTGCAGGACCCGTTCCTGTTTACCGGCACCATCCGCGAGAACATCCGTTTCCGCACCATTGACGCTGCCGACCGCGATGTCGAGCGGGCGGCTCGCATCGTCGGCGCCCACGACTTCATCATGCGCTGGCCGGACGGCTACGACACGGTGCTGGAGCAGGGGGGCGGCAACCTGTCTCTGGGACAGCGCCAGCTCTTGAGCTTCGCCCGGGCATTGGTGGCGGACGCCCGGGTGCTGGTGCTCGACGAGGCCACCGCCAACATCGATTCCTACACCGAGCGGCAGATTCAGATCGGACTCGCCGCGCTCCTGGAGGGGCGCACCGGAATCGTCATCGCCCATCGCCTCGCCACCGTGCGCGACGCCGACCGCATCCTCGTGCTGCAGGACGGCCGGATCGTGGAAACCGGCACCCACCGGCAGTTGACCGAGCGGAAGGGTCTGTATGCGCGCCTCTACGCGCTCAACTATACGTCATTCGACGATTTGCCCGACGACCTGATGGCGGACGCACAACGTGCGACGGCCCGGTCGTGAGCAGGATGGATTCCCCGGACAGCCCGAAAGCGGATTTCGGACTTGGGGTGATCGGTGTCTCAGCGGGGTGGAGTGGAGCCGTTGGCTCCGTGGATCATTGCGTCCGCCTGCTTGACCACGGATCGCAGCAGGACCGCTTCGGGGCGGCTGCGCGAAAGCACGAACAATCCAAGCAACAGCGTCAACAATGCTCGGGCGGTGGCGGGCGCGTCCACGTCCTTGGGAATCGCCTTGCTGGCCTTGCCGCGCTCGATCATCATGCGGTAGAAGCTCTCGGAATCCGCGAATCCACTCGCGACCACGGAGGCGATCTCCGCATCGTGCGCCGATAACTCAAGTGCGGTGTTGACCAGGAAGCATCCGTCGCGGCCACCGTCGGACAGCACCGAGTCGACCACCCCTTCGAATGTGGCAAGTACCGCTTCGCAGGGTTCCTTCTCCTCCGCGAACTGAACCAGTTGTTCCTCCCGTTCCCTGTCGTAGTGGCGCAGCGCTCTCATGAAGAGCGACCGTTTGCCGCCGAAGGTCCCGTAGAGGCTGCCGCGGCCGATGCCCATGCCATCCACGAGATCCTGTATCGAGGTCGCCTTGTACCCATGCACCCAGAACAGTTGCATGGCTTTCATCAGCGCTTCGGTTTCGTCAAATTCCTTCGGTCTACCCATTTAATCAACTCCACTTTTGAGTATCTGTTGACAACCATGAGGGCATGATCTCGAATCTAGCAAAATTTGTTGCAGGATCATACAGCCGGGTATACGTGGTTGTATGATCCTTTTGCTGCAGCCATCGCGCGAAAACGTAAACGATCATTGACTATGGACGATTCGCGAACGGCATCGGCGAGGACATTGACGAATCGAGCATACGCGAAATGCAGCGGGTTTCGGGAACCCGGCTCATTCCGCGCCGCGCACACGGTCTGGCAAAGGAAATGGCTCCTGTCCCGGACAACCGCATCCCGACGGCGTTCAGGCGCGGATCCGGAAGGGATGGGGTAGCAGGTGGTCTTCCGCCCGCAGTTCATGGATGGAGGCACAGCCCAGGAGCCGCAGGGTATCCTCGATCTCCTTCCTCATGATCGAGAACGCCTTGCGGACACCCGCGAAACCGCCCGCGCCGAGACCGTAGACGTAGGCGCGCCCCGCGAGTACGGCGTGGGCTCCATGCGCCAAGGCGATGACGACGTCCGCGCCGGACCGGATTCCGCCGTCCAGCAGAATCTTCACGCCGGAACCCTGCAACGCCGGCGCAATCTCCTTCAACATGTGGAGCGTGGGGTAGACGCGGTCGAGTTGCCGGCCGCCGTGATTGGAGACGACGATGGCGCCGGCGCCGTGCTCGACGGCGAGTTGGGCGTCTTCGACGCATTGGACGCCCTTGATGATGATCGGCGCCTCGCCCCAGCGGGCCCGGACCCAGGGAATATGTTCCCAAGTGACCGCGGAAGCGCGGAGTTGTGTGCCGATGTCGGTGTACGGCATGGGTGTGCCGTCCTCGAGGATGACGTTGCGGAACCGCATCATCCCGCCGTCGTGGCAGTAGCTCTTGAGCCAGGAGAGGTGCCGCAGCATCTGCGGCGCGAACCGGAGCTTCTGGGCCGGTGTCCCGTTGATGGCGCGCCCGGCGCCGAGCCACTCGTGGTGCGCCCGGTTCCCGGGGACCGCGGTATCGATGGTGAGGACGAGGGCGGAGTAGCCCGCGTTTCTGGCTCTCGCGATGGCGCGCGCGGCCACGTCCTCGCCCCCGATGAGGTAGAGCTGGAACCAGCACGGTCCCTGGGTGGCGCCCCGGACTTCCTCCAGGTCGGTGCCGGTGAGCGTCGAGAGCGTGCAGATGGTGCCGGCTTCGCCCGCGGCCCGGGCGGCGACGGCCTCGCCCCGGGGCCAGATCATCCGGGGGCTGCCGATGGGCCCGGCGATCACGGGCAGCGCGATCTCGTGCCCGAGGATGCCGGTGCGGAGCTCCACCGAGTCCAGGCGCACACCGGACCGCGGCTTGAACCGTTCCCGCCGGAAGGCCTCGACGTTGTCCCGCAGCGTGATCTCGTCATCCGCCCCGCCGCGGTAATATTCCCGGACGATGGGCGGCACGCGCTTTTCCATCACCTGGCGCAGATGGTCCACCGTCACGCACCGCTCCACCTCCCGGGCCCAGCGCTTCTCGGCGCGGGCATGGGCGCGTCTCAGGTAGGGCCGCAGCATGGCCGCCACCATAGGGGAAGCGGAGCGAGCCGGTCAACCATGGGAGTCCGGACCGGGATGGTAGCCCATGGTTGCGCTGCATTTCTGTATTACTTATTTTCCGAATATTGGGAGGCAGGAAAATGGAACTCGCCAGGATTACCTCACGCGGGAAGACGACCATTCCCAAGAAGATCCGCCAAGCGGCGAACCTCCGGGAGGGTGACCTGATCACTTTCGAGATCGCGGCTGATCATGTCGTGGTTCGCAAGGTCATTCCGGCAGAGGACGACTACCTGAAGGGCCTCTCCGGAGTTCTCAGCGAATGGGTCTCTCCAGAGGACGAGGAAGCGTGGCGTGACCTTTGACGCGTTCGACGTGATCGTTGTCCCTTTCCCCTTCACGGACCGCCAGACCAGCAAGCGCCGGCCGGCTCTGGTCGTCTCTTCGGCGGACTCCAACGCCGCTCACGAGCAATCGATCGCGGCCATGATTACCTCGGTGAGTGTCCCTGGCCGAGCGACGTGGCGCTTCAGGATTGGCAAGAAGTGGGCCTCAATGTCCCCTGCAAGGTTCGGTTCAAGCTCTTCACCGTCGATGACGGTCTGATCGTTCGCAGGATCGGCGCGTTGTCGGCGTGGGACGCTCGCGCCGTCAGGAAGGCTCTCTCCCACGTCTTGGCGACGGCTTGACGCGGGGCTCTACAAAAGTCCGATGCTCTCATTCCGCCATTCCCGCGAAGGCGGGAATCCAGGTGAGGCGAGGCGGGGAAAGGCTGGATTTCCGCCGCCCCACCCCTGGATTCCCGCCCCCGATCGAGGTCGAGGGCAAGCTTTCGCGGGAGTATCTGTGATGGGAAACAAGGGCTAAGTGGTTTCAGGGCGGAGGGAGGGTACCCATGGGGTACTGCGGCGTGCGATGGCATGGAGTAGCAACAAGAGCTTGCGCATGACGGCCACGAGGGCGACCTTTCCAGGCTTACCGCGGTGCCGCAGCCGGCGATAGAAACCGCTGAGTTCGGGGTTGCAGCGTATGGCAGACAGCGCGGCCATGTACAAGGCCCGACGGACGGTGCCACGGCCTCCACGGATGGCGCGGTAGCCTTGGCGCTTGCCGCTGTCGTGAGACCATGGTGCCAAGCCTGCCAAGGAGGTCAAGCCCTTGCCGCACCCTTGGCCCAGTTCGGGCAAGTACCCGAGCAGGGTTGCCGCGGTGAGCTCTCCCACGCCCTTCACGCTCTGATACAGGGCTGCCCGTCCACTCCACCCTCGGCTACCAGACACCAGCTGGCTTCGAACGGATGGCACCGGCAGCTTAACTAATCTGTCCACCAAACCCGGGGAACGCCACCTGAGCTATTTCCGTGCAGCAACTTCATGCTGTTGCACCCAACTGTCTCCGTACCTTGCCCGTGCCGACGAACTGCGACAACAGCCGGTAATTCTGCCGTTCATGCCGAATTCTGCCTGCGACGATGGCTGGATGAATCTGCGAAGCATTCGCCAGACTCATGACGGCGAAAGGCGTGGGATGCTTCCGAACCTCGGTTGTTTTCCAAACGTCGAGCGGGATGAACGCTTCTTCGGCCCATTGGTCGGCCTGCGTTTCTGTCGGGTCCGTCGCGCCGACCGTGTCCCGGAGTGTCAGGTCATCGATGAAGGAGTCGTCTTCATTGCCGTCAAGGTGCAGCCCAACGTGGGCCAGTTCGTGCATCAGGCAGAACCAGAAGTTGTCGATGCGGTCGTAGCGTAGCGTCAGTCCTATGACTGGCCTACCGCTGGCGAGCCGCAATGCAGCGCCGTCAAGATAGGTTCTCGGCAGGTGCCGCACAAATTCGATGCCGATGCCGTGCTCTCTCAGGAAGTCCCTTGCCTGGAGGGGGCCGTCTTCATGGGGGCTGAACTGTGCGACACGGCGGAGAAAGTCCATAGTGACGACACCGGGCTCGTAGGGGACCTCTGACTTGCGCTCGTTGGCCGAGGCCATTACATGCCAGCACCATGCCTTGAGCGCGTATTCGTTGGTCTTGGCGTTGACTCGACGGTTGTCGTTCTTGCGGTACAGCGGGACGGCGGCGAACCCTCCCGCTCGATGAATCAACCCGCCGATCAACTCTTCGGCCCGGTCGGCCAAGTCAGGCAATTCCGGAATCCATCCCCGCTTGGCCATCTCCTTGAGTGGAAATCGGCGCGGCGCCAGATCATTGAACGCGGCATCCAGGTTACTGCCCGGCTTCTGGAGCAACACATCGGCAGGGATGTTCAAATGTCGGTTGAGTGCGCGTGCCATCGACATGGTGATGTCCCGCTTGCCCGACAGGACCTCCGCGACTTTGCTGCGGCTCCCGATGTGGGGTATGAGGTCGCGCTGTGTCAGGCCTTGCTGGTCCATGCGATACTCGATGGCGGCGACGGCGCTGGGAAGACTGACGGGGTGATGCCGTTCCTCGTAGAACTCCACCAGATCGGTGAGGACATCGAGCTCGACCCTGTCCGGGTCGTCGGCATCCTCCACCTGCCCCTCCGGACCCGACAAGGCATCCATAAGCTCGTCGATCCGAGCAAGAGCTGCTTCGTAATCCCCTTCGGTGCGGATTGGCTTGATGCTGGCCATGTTACACCTCCTCCACATTGACACGGTCATATTCGGTGTGGGTGCCGATAAACCGTATGTAGATGAGACGCCCCGGGTAAAATACCCTGACGATCATTCGATATTCGTTCCCTTTGAACCTGAAGACGACTCGGTCACTCCCGACGATGCTCGCGCGAGGGTGTTCCCGTCGTATGCTGGCGGGTGAATCCCAGTCCGCTCGCCTGACTTGGTCGTACCATGCGCGAAGCCAACTCTCAGCGTCCGGATAACGCTGCCAGAACTCCCTCAGAGCACGTTTGGCAATGATCCTCAATAGGATTGATCCCAAATAATTTTTATGTAGTATAGTCTCTTTAATAGGTCAAGTAGGGTCGGCTATCGCTGCTTCGGATCCAGCGCGTCGCGCAGGCCGTCGCCGAGGAAGTTGAGGCTGAAGAGCGTGGCGGCGAGGAACGTGGCGGGAAAGACCAGTGCCCAGGGTTGGGTTTCCATCTGGGTCGCGCCCTCGCTGATGAGGACGCCCCAGCTTGTCATGGGTTCCTGGATGCCCAGGCCGAGGAAGCTCAGGAAACTCTCGAACAGGATGGCCCGGGGGACGGTGAGGGTGGCGAAGACCGCCACGGGTCCCACGACGTTGGGGATGACATGCCGCAGCACGATCCACATGGACGGCGCGCCCATGGCCCGGGCCGCTTCCACGAATTCCCGGCGCTTGAGGGATAGGGTCTCGCCGCGCACGATGCGCGCCATGTCGAGCCACTCCACCATGCCGATGGCCACGAAGATCAGCACCACGTGGCGCCCGAAGTAGACCATCAGCAGGATGACGAAGAACATGAAGGGCAGCGCGTAGAGGATGTCCACGAAGCGCATCATGAGGGAGTCGGCGGCGCCGCCGGCATAGCCGGAAACGGTGCCCCAGAACACCCCCACCACCACGCTCACCACCGAAGCGGCGAGGCCCACCGAGAGGGAAATACGCCCGGCGTACAGCGTGCGCAGGAACAGATCCCGGCCGTTGGCGTCGGTGCCGAACAGGTGGCCGCTGGCAAGGGAAGGGCCGGTGCCGATGGCGTCCCAGAAGATGTCGTCGATGGCGTGGGGGGAGAGCATGGGGACGGCGACCGAGAGGACGGCGAGAGCGGCCAGCGTCACAAGGCCGGCCATGGCGGCGCGGTTCCGCCGGAGGCGGGAGGCGGTGTCGCGCCAGGGCCCGCGCCCGACGGCGGTCGCGGCCTGGCGGCTCCCGGTCACGGTCGCGGATTCAGTCATGACCCTCCTTCGGCTGCGCTCCCGTGGATTGCATCACGACGCTATTCATGGGAGCGCACCCGCGGGTCGAGGACACCGTAGAGCAGGTCCACGATCAGATTGAGGGCGATGATGAGCGCGCCATAGGTGACCACCACCCCCATCACCAGGGTGTAGTCGCGGTTGAGGGCGCCCTGAACGAAGTAGCGGCCGAGGCCGGGGATGCCGAAGATCTGCTCGATCACCACCGACCCGGTGACGATGGCGGCGGTGGCCGGTCCGAGGTAGGAGACCACCGGCGTGAGGGCGTTCTTGAGGGCGTGACGGAGTACGATGCGCCGTTCCGTGAGTCCCTTGGCGCGGGCGGTGCGGATGAAGTCGGCGTCCAGCACTTCGATCATGCTGCCGCGCGCGAGGCGCGCAATGAAGGCCACCTGCGGCAGCGCCAGGGAAATCACCGGCAGCAGCAGGTGGCGCACGCCGCCGTCTCCGAGGCCGCCCACGGGCAGGAGGTTCAGGTACACGCCGATGACGAGGGACAGCAGCGGCGCCACCACGAAGTTGGGCACCGCGATGCCGGTCATGGCGAGTCCCATGACCAGGTGGGCCACCGCGGAGTTGCGCCGCCGCGCCGCCCACGCGCCAAGGCCGACCCCGACCAGCACCGCCGCGGCCATGGCCGAAAGGCCGATCTTGAGCGACACCGGGAATCCGGCGGCGATCAACTCGGTGACGGTGAAGTCCCGGTATTTGAAGGATGGCCCGAAGTCGCCGCGCGCGAGGCCCTTGAGGTAGCGAACGAATTGTTGCGGCAGGGGTTCGTCAAGATGGTAGACGCGGTTCAGGTTGGCCGAGATCTCGGGCGGCACCACCCGTTCCCGATCGAAGGGACCGCCGGGCGCCAGCCGGATCATGAAGAAGGCGATGGCGACGATGATGAACAGCGTCGGCAGCGCCGACGCCAGCCGCCGTATCACGTAGATCCACAAGGTCCTGAAAGTCCGGGATGATGTTCCGGCGGTCAGTCCTCCGGGGAACGGGCGCCTCCGGCCTTGGCGAGGGGTGGCCCGCTGGCGTTCCCGATGGACGACGACGTTGCCGCGCGCGGGCTCCGATGCGACGCCGGAGGCGTCACGGTATCAGCGACAGATGCCGCGTCGGGTGCACGTCCATGACGTTGTCCTTCCACCCCTTGACCCGCGGGCTCACCAGATGCTGGGTGGTGTAGTGGTAGATTGGGATGATGGGGATGTCGTTCAACAGGATGCTCTCCGCCTTCTGCATGAGCTTCGCCCGGACTTCCAGGTCGGTCTCGGTCTCCGCCTTGCGCATGAGGGCGTCGTACTCCGGGTTGGCATACCCCGCGGGGTTCATGGAGCCGACGCCGCCCTTGAGCAGTTCGAGGAAGGTATTGGCGTCGTTGTAGTCGCCGATCCAGCCGGCCCGGAGCACGTCGAACTGCATGGCGCGGCGGGTCGTGAGATAGACCTTCCACTCCTGGTTGAAGAGTTCCGTCTGGACGCCCAGGGCCTGTTTCCACATTCCCGAGATGGCTATGGCGATGCGCTTGTGGTTGTCGCTGGTGTTGTACAGGATCTGCACCTTCAGAGGGTTCTCCTTCGAGTATCCCGCTTCGGCGTAAAGCTTCCTTGCCCGGGCGAGACGCTCGGCCTTGGACAGTCCCTTCCAGGGTACCGCGGCTCCCGCGTACCGATTGACGCCCGGGGGGACCCAGGCGTAGGCGGGGATCTCGCCGCCCTTGGTGACCTTGCCGGTGAGGATTTCCCGGTCGATGGTCATGGCCAGCGCGTTGCGCAGTCCCGGGCGGTCGCGGAACGGTGCTTGGGTCAGGTTGAGGGCATAGTAGTAGGTGCCGAGATACGCGGTGTTGCGGAACTGCGCCCCGAAGTTCTTCTCCACCCACGCGATCTGGTCGGGGGGCACGTCATAGGTGATGTCCAGCTCGCCGCTCCGGAACCGCTTGAGCTCGGTGCTCGTGTTCTCCGTGGGGTGGAAGACCACGGCATCGATACCCACGTTGGCCGCGTCCCAATAGTGCGGGTTGCGCTCCAGACGGATGTGGCTCTGGGGCACCCATTCGGTCAGGCGGTAGGCACCGTTGGAAACCAGGTTGCCGGCCCGGGTCCACTTGTCTCCGTGGCGCTCCAGCGTCCTGGGATGCACGGGATACGCATGTGGATGCGTGAGCATGCCGATGAAGTAGGGCGTCGGCGCCTTCAGGGTCACCTTCAGGGTGTGCGCGTCGACGGCTTCCGCCCCGAGCCGGTGGATCTCCTTGATCTTGCCCTTGGTGATCTCCTCGCCGTTGGCGATGGGCCAGAGGATGAAGGCGTAGCCGGAGCCCACCGCCGGATCCACGCCCCGCCTCAACGCGAAGACGAAGTCGTGAGCCGTGACCGGATCGCCGTTGGACCACTTGGCGTTCCTGCGGAGGCGGAACGTGTAGACCGTGCCGTCATCGCTCAGGGTCCAGCTCTCCGCCACGCCCGGGATCAGGGAGCCGTCGGCGGCTTCCGCCACGAGACCCTCGAAGAGGTCGCGCTGGATGCCGGCGGCCGGAACGCCCGACGACTTGTGCACGTCGAGGGTCTCCGGCTCCGCGCCGTTGCCCCGCTGGAGGGTGTTCTTGTCAGCGTGGGCGGAGGGGATGGCCAGCAGCAGTGCGGCGAAGAGCACGATGACCAGCGTTCGGGTGGATGTTCCGAGGCGATGCCTTGCCGTCGCTTCGAGCATGTCCGAGGCCCTCCCAAAGGGGTTGAGTAGACGGAAGTGTGCCTTGCCGGAAGGTTAACACGGCGCCCTCCGGTCGTCCATGCGGAGTCTCGGAGGGTTCTGTCAGAAGCTCCCGGGCAGCGGTTTGGGCGTCCCGGGAAACAAGCCGTGCTTGTCGAGGAACTCGATCATGAAGCGGTTGAACAGCCAAGGCTGCTCGATCTGGCAGGCATGCCCGGCTCCGGGCAGCACCTTCATTTCGCAGCCCGGTATCCGCTCCTGCAGCGCGGCCGCGGTGGGATGGGAGTTGTCCTCGCTGCCGCTCAGGATGGTGACCGGACAGGAGATGTTGGAGTGGTGGCCGTCGGGTTCCGGCGCCTGCATCGCCCGGAACTGGCGGAGGATGGTATCGACGTCCGCGAAGTCGTTGCGTTCCGCGAAGAGGTTGGCGAAGAAGTGTGCCATCGGCGTCGTGCGAAATGCAGGACTCAGATCCTCGAACGTATACGCCCAGCGATAGCCGATGCCCTTGGCGCCGTATGCGGCAATGCGCCGGGCGGCGAACGCTTTCTCGGGCGTGTAGCCCGTTCCCGACAAGATCATCGCCGCTGTCCGGTCGGGACGCCGGTGATACATGTACGGAGCCAGGGAAGATCCCACCGAACAGCCCACCAAGATGGCGGTCTCGCCCGGCAGCGCGTCGTCGATGGCTTCCCAGCACCCGTCCGCCATGTCGTCCATGGTCAGCCCCTCCGCGGCCTTGGGCGACCGGCCGTACCCCGGAATGTCGATGGCGATGCACCGATACCAGGTCGACAGGTGCGCCATCTGGAAGATCCAGCACGACTGGTCCATGGGGTTGGGATGGATGAACGCCATCACGGGACCGGTGCGGCCCATGCGCTCGTAGTAGAGGGGTCCTTCAACGTTGTTCGCCATGATATTCCTCCGTTTCGGTGGTTCCCAACTTCTGAACGCTGGATACTGACGATCATTCGATATTCGTTAGGACCCGGCCGATGGTTCAGGCGTCCCCGGGAAAAGGTCGTGCTTGGTCAGAAACTCGATCATGAAGCGGTCGAACAGCCAGGGCTGCTCGATCTGGCAGGCATGCCCGGCGCCGGGCAACACCTTCAACTCGCAACCCGGAATTTGCTCCTGCAGGGCAAACGCCCGTGGATGGGCGTTGTCCTCGCTGCCGGTGAGGATGATGACCGGGCAGGCGAGGCCGGAGTAATGGCCCTCGGGCTCCTGTTCCTGAAGCGCCCCGAACTGGTGGCAGATCGTGTCCACGTCCGCGAACTCGTTGCGTTCGGTGAACAGGTTGGCGAAGAAATGCGCCAGCGGCGTGGCGCGGAACGCCGGGCTCAAGTCCTCGAAGGTGTACCGCCAGCGAAAACCGATGCCGTTGGCGCGGTAGGTGTCGATACGCCGCTGGAAGTTGCTCTTGTCCGTCGAGTACCCCTTGCCCGACAGGATCATCGCCTTCGTCCGGTCCGGGCGCTGGTGATACATGTACGGAGCGATGGCCGACCCCACCGACGAGCCCACCAGAACCGCGTCCTCACCGGGCGTCGCGTCGTCGATCGCCTCCCAACACGCCTCGGCCATGTCATCCATGGTCAGCCCCGCTGCCGCCTTCGGCGACCGCCCGTACCCCGGAATGTCGATGGCGATGCACCGATACCACGTCGACAGGTGCGCCATCTGGAAGATCCAGCACGACTGGTCCATGGGGTTGGGATGGATGAACGCCATCACCGGACCGGTGCGGCCCATGCGCTCGTAGTAAAGGGGGCCTGCGATGTGGTTGGCCATGGTGAATCTCCTTCTGTATGGTCCGTGCCTTGGTTGATTTCGATTGACTAGTCATATAGCCTGGTCATATGAGAGAAATCAATGCCTCGGAATTCAAGGCAAAATGCTTGGCCATCCTCGATGAAGTCGTACAGACAGGACAGGCGGTTACGATCCTGAAACGCGGCAAGCCGGTTGCCCAGCTTGTCCCGCCGGTCCCCAGGCAGCACCGCTATCCGCAGCATGCGCTTTTTGGAACGGTGGAGGTACACGGAGATATCGTAGGGCCGGTCCTGGATGCCGGCGTCTGGGAAGCCGAGGCAGGGAAGACGCGGTGAAGGCGCTCCTCGATACACACATTCTGATTGACTGGATGGGCGCGGACCGCAGTCTTTCGTCGGAGCAGGAGGAAGTCCTTCGACAGGCCGGTCCCGAGAATCCGCTGTGGGTTTCGGACATCACCCTGTGGGAGATTGCCACGTTGTACAATCTCAAGCGGCTCTCGTTCCATTTGCCGCTGAGGGAGTGGCTCGAGGCCGCCACCGCCCCACCCTTGGTGCAGCGGGTCGGCATCTCACCCGCTGTTGCAGCGGCGGTGGCCGCCCTTCCCGCCGCCTTTCATCGGGACCCTGCCGACCGGGTCATCGTCGCCTCGGCGCAGCTTCTTGGCGCAACGGTGCTGACCCGCGACGCACGAATCATCCAATCCGGCGTCGTGCCGACGCTGTAGGCGCCTCATCGTTCAACGGGGCCGGCCATTCGCAATGAAACGGACAGACGAATTCTTCGAACTCAGCGCCACCGACCTATCCCGAGCCGGTGGAACATTGCGACCTGTGCAGGTGGCGGGAGGCTTGCGACAAGCGCCGTCGCGACGACGATCACCTCTGTCTCGTGGCGGGAATCTCGAAGCTGCAGATCAACGAGTTGAAGCAGCGCGACGTGACAACGTTGCGGGGCCTGGCCGGTTTGCCCCTTCCGTTGGACTGGAAGCCGGACCGCGGCTCCCCGGAAACCTACGGGCGCGTCCGCGAGCAGGCACGGGTTCAGTTCGAGGCCCGCGAGACCGGCGAGAAGACCTTCGAGCTGCTTCCGGTGGAGAAGGACTTCGGCCTCTCTTTGCTCCCGGAACCGTCGGACGGCGACATCTTCTTCGACCTGGAAGGCGATCCGTTCGTGGGTGAGCACGGCCTTGAATATCTGTTCGGCTACGTGTCGATGAGCGACGCCGGCGAGCTCGTGTCCCGCGGCGACTGGGCCTTCTCGCGAACCGAGGAGAAACGGGCCTTGGAGAATTTCGTCGACGTCGTCATGGACCGCTGGGAACGGTTCCCGGACATGCACGTCTACCACTACGCTCCCTACGAGCCGACGGCCCTGAAACGCCTGATGGGCGGTTACGCCACCCGGCAGGACGAGATCGACCGGATGCTTCGCGCCGGACTGTTCGTCGATCTATACCAGGTCGTGCGGCGCGGCATACGGGCCGGCGTGGAGAGCTACTCCATCAAGCGGTTGGAGCGGATGAACCCCGGGCGGGTCTTTCTCTGGTCACGAAGAATCAGGACCTCTTCGACGCGCTTGAAGCCGGCGTATCCGTCGGCGGCGGCACCGCGTGGCTGTGGTCCCGCCCGGAGGCATTCGAGACGCTGGAGGTGCTGTTCGTCGATGAAGCCGCGCAAATGTCCCTTGCCAACGTCCTGGCCGTCTCGCAGGCGGCCAGGACCGTGGTGCTTATCGACGATCCGCAGCAACTCGATCAGCCGACCCAGGGCGGTCATCCGGACGGCACCGGCGTGTCCACCCTGGATCATATCCTGGCCGGCGACAAGACGCTGCCACCGGAGAAAGGACTGTTCCTGCAAGAGACCTGGCGGCTCCATCCCGACATCTCCGCATACACGTCCGAACTGTTCTATGAAGGCAAGCTCGGTTCAAGGGCCGGCCTCGATCAACAGGTTATCCACGCCAAGGGGCCGGTGAGCGGCTCCGGCCTGCGCTACCTGCCGGTTGAGCACCACGGCAATCAAAACTGTTCCCCGGAAGAGGCGGAAGTCCTCGGCGCGCTCGTGAACGGCATTCTGGAGGGTGGTGCGACCTGGATCGACCGCGACGGCCGGGAATGCCCCGTCAGGCTGAAGGACATCGTGATCATTACGCCGTACAACGCCCAGGTCTTCGAGATCCAGCGCGCCTGCCCGGAGGGGGCACGGGTCGGCACGGTGGACAAGTTCCAGGGACAGGAGGCTCCCATCGCCATCTACTCGACCGCCACGTCAAGACACACGGACGCGCCGCGGGGAATGGAGTTCCTCTACAGTCTCAACCGGCTCAATGTCGCCACGTCCAGGGCCAAATGCCTGTCGATCCTGGTGGCTTCGCCGCAACTCTTCGAAGCCGAATGCCGTACCCCGAGGCAGATGCAACTGGCCAACGCCTTCTGCCGCTACCTCGAAATGGCGGAACGGTGTCCGCAGCAGGCGCCTTCCGGGACGGTGGAGGTCCACGGAAGAGTATAGATTGAGCCACAGGATGGCGGACGGCAAATGAAGAAGCGCCCCCACTTGCCGCCGCTTATGTCCGTAGTGCACCGAATCGGGTCCTTACGTACTCCTTCGCATCCTCCTCCGGCAGCCTCACCGTCCCGGAACCGCTCCATTCGACCCCAGAATCCTTGTAGGACGGATAGGGGTTCAACCCGGGCGCCAATATCGGGTCTTCTGCGACTCCGGAATTATTTCTGGTCGCGGTGTCCGTAGATCGCTTGGTCATCCCGTCCCGTTCCCATTGAGGTATTGTCGCTGCAGGTATCCGGGCGTTGTCAGTACTGCCACAGACCACCGTTAGGCCAGACCCCGTTGAATTCCGACCGCTGTACCATCGCATCCGACGGCTCTCGAAGAAAGGACCGGAGAAGTTCACCCACGGTACCGAAGTACGGTGGCGATCCGTGAAGCATTCCGGTTCAAGTAGCCTTGCCACCGGTCAGCACGAGCGGCGTCGGTGTAGAACTGAACGGTGAGGGCCACTGGCGGCGTTGGCGGAAACAGCGTACCGCGTTGGTGTTCGGTCTCGACAGTCTCCTGGTCGCGTTTCCAGTCCTTGCCGTAGGGCGGGTTGGCGATCAGGTAGTCGAAGGTCTGGCCGGCGTGACGATCGTTGGACAGGGTGCTCCCGAACGCGATGTTCTCGGCGTCGCGGCCCGTCGGATTTTTCATGAAGATGTCCGACTTCGACACCGCCCAGGTCTCGGGGTTCACTTCCTGTCCGAAAAGGTACGAAACGCTCCAGGAGCTGGTGTCTAATGGATTCCAACAAACAGCGCTTGGCCAGACAGAGGCATCAAACTACGCCATAGCCAAGTAGGACACCGAAGGGTCCGAGTTGAAGTCTGCCAAGTCGGCAGAGAATAGCCGAAGAATCGACTCGATTTCATCGGTAGAACAGTTGCCCCGTCGAATCCAGATCACCTTCGGTGGGTGTCCGTTCAAAAAACTGAGTTGCCGGAAGTCCGAGTCCTTGATGACTATGGTGAATCCGTGTTCGCGGGCATATTGCCAAACCGCGGAATCGTCCGCTCTCTGAAGTTCTACATCGCGAACGTGTATGGAATCGGGAAAAATTCCCGCCAACTTGCGAGGCAATCGCGGAGACAGATTCTGGTCGAACAACAACCTCACTCGGATGGCACCGAAACGAAGCGGCGCTCCCGGTCAGCGGCGAACGCTAGGCAGGCGCGGATGTCGTCGCGTTCGAGATTGGGGAAATCGGAGAGTATTTGATCCTCGGACATGCCGGATGCCAGATATTCGAGGACATCGTAAACGGTAATGCGAAGCCCTCGGATACACGGTTTGCCGCCGCGCTTTCCGGGTTCTATGGTGATGACATCTCGATAGTTCATGGCTTCAGCCATTCTAGTGTCCCCAGAACGAGTCCCGGAACCGGTCACCCCAATGCTACCCTGCCCGCATCCCCGCCAACGCGTCCACGATCGCGTCCGCTTCCAGCCCCATCTCCAGGACCTCGATGTTCTCGGCGTACTGGTCGGGGTCGATGGCGGCTTTCACGTTGGGCTCGAAGACGTGGTAGGCGGGGAGGCCGAGCTCCACGCCGGCGAGGGGGCCGGCGTAGGAGGGGTCGCCGGTGGTAACGGTCTCGAACTGGACTTGGCTGCTCTCGGTGGTAGGGGCGCCGAGCAGCACGACGATGCCGTCCTTTCCGTATTCTTCAGCGAGTTCTTTTATTCGACCTTGATCCTCAAGGTCCATGGCCCCAGCGGCTGTTCAAACGAAGCACTGGGTGGCGGCGTACGCGACCTCACCTCCCAGTCCCGCGATGGCCTGCTCGATGACCGGGGCGGGGACGCCGTCCCGTTCCCCCAGGATGATGAGCTTCTTGCCGTTGAGTGTGATGGGTTGCGCTGACATGGGGGTTCTCCTCGTTTGGCAGGGTCAAACCTTGAACTTGACTCTATTGGTGTAAAACTTCGTATTTTCGCGGGGTTTGAGAGCTACTGTCGCTTGTCGTTCCGCTCGATCAGCACCGACATTCCGTCCGTCAGTTCGGTCATCTGGCCCAGGAACAGGCTCGCCCTGGCCACCAGCATGCAGTTCCGAATGGCGCCCGCGGCCATCTCCCGGAGCGCGTGGGGCACGTAGACGAATCCCGACGCGATGTGCCCTTGGGTTGGGGCGTAGCCGCACACCCCCTTGGCGCGCGCGAAGCCGGCGATGTCGCTCCGGTCGATCTCCTTGGCCATGGCGAGCATGGCGGCCATCATCTTGTAGTTCCGGGCGGCCACGTCGCCTGCCTTGGCGGACACCATGATGTCCGGGTTGTGCAACTCGGTCACCACCCGATCGAGCCGGTCGACGCCCCATTCTAACCGCCGCAGCGGCTCCAGGACAAGCTCACGGAACTGCTTGTCGAGGGCGGCGCCGGCCTTGACGGGATGGCGTCCGACGGCTTGCAGGTTCACCACCGGGCTCTTGCCGTCGTCGCGGCCGATCCACACGGCCACCGCGGACAGCGCGTCTTCCAGCACCGGGATGCCTTGTTCGAGGTGGTATAGGGACTTCATCCCGAGCTTGGGAAGCGACCCGCCGCCCACCACGATCACGTTCTCGAACACGCCGCTGTCCACCAGCGAGGCACCGATGACCATGGCGGGAATGGGCGCGGCGCAGAAGTCCTTGATGTCGATGCCGGTGCCGAGATCGCAGCCCGCGAACTCGGCGATGGCCTTGGCCATGTTGCCGCCGCCTCGCTGGTAGCGGTCGCCCACCGCCTCCTCCGAGCAGCTCAGCACCAGGTCGACGTCGCTCAGGTCAAGACCGTCCACGTGGTTCAGCAGCTCGTGCACGGACAGCGCGCCCGAAACCTTGCAGCAGAGGTTCTCCAGCAGAACTGTCGCCGAGAGCGCTTCGTCCTCGGAGTGGCCCGTCTTGACCACTCCCACGGGCGCGCCTTCGCCGCCGGCGAAGAGCGGCAGGGAATCGGCGGCCGCTAGTTCCTTGCCCAGTTGGGCGTCGTCCACAAGCGCCGGCGTGCCGGAGGCCAGCGGCGCCGAGAGCGGCGAGGCCGAGAGCGCGGGATGCATCTCCTCCCAGAACCGTTCCCGCAGCAGCACATGCTTGAAGGGGTCCGCGCAGGCCAGCAGGGCGAGGAACCGCCGTTCCTCCATGATGTGGCCGAAAGGCGTGTGGCCGCCATCCGCGTCCGCCAGCTTGTCGAACCAGGGCTGCTCCACTTCCCAGAGGCGTGCCGGCGCCTGGCTGCCGATGAACACCTGGTTGGGAAGGTAACGGCACGCGTCGTCGTAACTCCACAGCCCCCGCGTCAGATCCGCCAGGAACTCCGGTTTGGCCTTGGCTTCCCGGAACGGCTTGGAGCCGTAACGGACCAGGCTCGGGGTGTGGGCGAGGGCGGTGGCGGCGCCCTTGATGACGGGTCGGTTCGTCGGCATGGAGGGAACTTATTACGTCCGCGAAGGCCGGGCAAGGCTGCACGGCAACGCCGCCCCATGACCGATACTCCCGCGAATGCGGGAATCCAGGAGGGGTGGAGGGGGGAAACGCCGCTGCAGCACCCCCCACCGCCCCTGGATTCCCGCTTTCGCGGGAATGACGGAGGGGAATGACGGAGGGGAGCGCGGAGGGACGATCCAGTTGTTGGCCCGGATCCCCCTCGACGGGCCGCCCTCCTTGTAATATGATCCGCGCATGCCATGAGGAGGACACCATGCCGGATTCAAAGCAAAAACGGTTCGCCATCGACGCCGTGGAGGAGAACGGGAACAACATCGCCCTCCTCGGCGACAACATCTTCTATTTCGCCGAGCTGGGAATGCAGGAATATCGCACCACCGGGCTCATGACCGAGATCCTGGAGCAGGCGGGCTTCGAAATCGAGCGAGGCATCTCGGGGATGCCCACTGCTTTCATCGCCACTTACGGATCCGGCAAGCCGGTGGTGGCGCTCCACACGGAGTTCGACGCCACCCCCTCGAGCTCGCAGATGGCGGGCGTGACCGAGCAGAAGCCCATCGTCGACGGCGCGCCGGGCCACACCGAGGGTCACAACGTCAATGCCGCGGTGATGGTCGGCGCCGCGGTGGCGGTGAAGAATACCATGGAGCAGTTCGGTATCCAGGGGACCCTGCGGGTATACGGCGCCCCGGCCGAGGAACAGCTCGTGAGCCGGCCCTACTTCGTGCGGGACGGCTACTTCAAGGACGTGGACGTGGCGCTGCACGATCACATCGGCTCCAACCTGGGCACCGTGTACGGCCTGCGGCAGTACGCGCTCATCTCCGCGGAGTTCACCTTCAAGGGCGAGAGCGCCCATGCCGCCACCTCGCCCTGGAACGCGCGCGACGCGCTGGACGCGGCGGTGCTCATGGACATCGGCTGGGACAAGCTGCGGGAGCATCTCGAGCCTTCCCAGCGCAGCCACCGGGTCATCAGCAACGGCGGCGACCAGCCCAACGTCATCCCCAACACCGCCACCATCTGGTGGTTCTTCCGCGAGGCCACGGCAGAGAAGGCGCGGGCGCTGTTCGAGAAAGCCAAGCGCGTCGCCCAGGGCGCGGCCACCATGACCGACACCTCCTACTCGGTGAACGTGCTGAGCGCGGTGGCGCCCACCCGTTGCAACCAGACGCTGGCCGAGGTCATCCAGAACAACATCGAGGCCGTGGGCATGCCGCGGTGGAGCGAAGCCGAGCAGAAACTCGTCACCGACCTTCAGACCAAGGTCAACGTCAAGGCCACGGGAATGCCTACGAAGGTGGCCCAGCTACGCGAGGCCGTGCAGTCCGTGTCCGCCAACGACTCCGGCGACGTCTGCTGGGTGGTGCCTTCGGGCGTGGTGAACTTCCCGTCCAACATCCCGGGCATCGCCTACCATCACTGGGGCGCGGGCGTCTCCCTGGCCACCTCCGTGGCCCACAAGGGCGCGGTTGCCGGCGCCAAGACCATGGCCGCCTCCGCCGTTGACCTGCTGATGGACCCGGAACTGGTGGCGCAGGCCAAGGAGACCTTCAGGGAGGAGATCGGCGACGTGGAGTACCGTCCGTTGCTGCCCGACGGCCAGCAGCCGCCGCTGGAACTCAACCGCGTCCTTATGGAGCGCTACCGGTCCGCCATGGAAGCGCACTATCCCAAGGAGAAGCCCGCGTTCAGTTGAGTGGCGGTGGGTTGAGCGGTCGGCCCGCGTCACAAGCGGGCCGGAGAGTCTGTGAAACGAACCTGGCCGGCCGCGACCGCCGCGAATCGGAAGGAGACCACGGCATTCAGCTGACGTTGCCGCTTGACGGGCCGGAGATCCGGCTGCGGGCGCTGCTCGACCGCGCCACCGCTGGGCAGAAAGTCCGAGCCCGCTCCCGCCTGCGTCCGTCCTTGGTGGAAAAAGTGCTGCGCGACCCGTTCTGGGTCTGGTGCCATTACCACGCGCCCAAGGGCGAAGCGGTGAACGAGGTAGGCCGCTACCAGCAGATGCGCTACCGTCGCGGCGTCGAGCACGAGGACGCCTGGGTGGCCGCGCACTATCCCGCCGCCGTGGCGATCCGGCCCGACTTCGGCCACGAAGCCTTGGTCCGAACCCTCCGCGCCATGCTCGACGGTGTTCCCGCCGTCCTTCAACCGCAACTATGGGACTTGGGCCGCGACGTCTACGGCCGCGGCGACCTGCTGGTGCGCGACGACAGCCACGCCTCGGACCTCGGCCCCTACCATTATCGCGTCATCGAGATAAAGCGCGCGCGCAAGCTCCGGGACGCCTACGTGCTCCAGGCGGCCTTCTACAATCGCACCATCGGCGCCATCCAGGGCCACACGCCGCCGCGGGTGACGGTGGCGTTGCGGGATGAGGCCCGTCGGGTGGCTGTCGCGGGTTTCGAGAACAGGATGGGCGAAGTGGCCGCGCGCTGGACGAGTCTGCGGGACGGTACGGTGGAGCAACCGGAGCCCGACCGCCCACCGGAAGTCACCGACTCCCCCTGGCGTGTGTACGGCAACAAGCTGGTGCACGAGCGCCAGCACCTGGTGCTGCTGGCCGGGGTGCGGGCGCCCGAGCGGGCGAAACTGCGCGCCGCCGGTATCCACGGTGTGGATGAGCTATGGAGCCGTTCGCCGGAGGAGATCAACGAGATACTTGGTCCGCACCACGGCTCTACGGCCTACCACGTGGCCCAGAGCTACCGGACCGGACAACCCGTTCCCAGGCCCGGCCGCGAGCTGCGGATACCCCGGGCCAAACGGCTCCTCTACTTCGACTTCGAGACCTCCGATGACGTGCATCCGACCCTGCCGCCCCACGTCTACCTCATCGGTTGTTGGGATGGCTCCCGCGACCAGTTCGTCAGGTTCCTGGCTCGCGGCCCCGAGGACGAACCCGAGATCTTCGAGGGGTTCCTGGACTACGTGGGCGATGACATGGATGCCGTGCGCCTGTACCACTGGACCGACTACGAGGTGTGGCAGATGAAGGCGGTCATGCGCCGCTGGCCGCGGCTGGAAGGAAGACTGGCGCGCCTCATCGGCTCCTGTGTCGACCTGAAGCAGTGCATCCAGGACGCGGTCTACCTGCCGGTGCCGAGCTACTCCATCAAGAGCGTCGCTCCGGCCCTGGGTTTCAACTGGCGGCAGCAGAGATTCGGCGCCTACGAAGCGCTACTGTGCTACTGGGATTCCATCGAAACCGGCGACAGGTCCCTGGCCGAAAAGGCCGTCCGCTACAACGAGGACGACTGCGTCGCCATGTGGCACGTGGACCAGAGGCTCGCCGGCGGCGCGTGAAATCAGACGTTCATCGCCGCCGTCGGCCCTCTGGCGGACCTGGACGTGGAGGTGATCGACCTGACCGACGGCACCTCAATGGCCGTAGCCGCCGCAGGCAAGTCCGACGGGTCGGCGTCTGGCCAAGCCTTTTTCGAGGTCACCAGTTGAGGGCGACCTTGAAGCGGAGGATGTGTTCGGGTTTTGAGTGGGCGGCCTCCCTTCGGGTGGCCTTGAGGCCGAGTTGGAGTTTGACCTGTTACCGAAACCCGGGGCGCCCGCCCCCGATGACCCTTGTAACCAAATTCTGGTTTACGTGCACACTGATCCGAGACTCGCCAGGGTGGGGCATCAGGATGGTGACCGAGATCCGATTGGGCCTCGAAGTGCCCTGCGCTTGCAGTTGAAGAAGCGCCTTCTCCGGCTCCAACGCGCGGGAGGCTACAACCTCTTGACCCAAATTCCTTGATAGCATAATTTGATGGCGTATAGGCTGAACAGGAGACGTTGACATGAACTCCAGCATCACCGTCCGAGACATCGATTCCCGGGACAAGTCCTGGCTGAAGCGCGAGGCCCGCGAAGTCGGCATGTCTATGGAAGAGTTCGTACGCCGGTTGATTCACGAAAAACGCACGAAGTCCGAAAGCCGTCCGAAGCCGTCCGAAGCGTTCGCGCGGTATTTCGGTGAGGAGTACGGGATCGAACTGCCGCCACCGGCGCGTTACGGATACCGGCCGCTGTCGTTCTCCGAAGAGGACAGGGATTGACCGCGCCACTTGCATGGCTGATTGACACGCACGCTGGACGGCTACCGCGTCAGCGGGGATTTCGGTCGATGGTGACGGCGCTGCGGCCTGCATCGTCATGCACGATATCGGTGCTGCGGTCGGCGGCTCTGTGGCGGCCGATACCGGCAAGGGCGTCGCCGTCGTTGTGTGTGGATGCAAGTGCGCGCTGACTTTACAAACGCGCGGCTGACTTGCCTTCGCTCCGTGTTCGGATACGGTACGAATGGAAAAATAGTGACGCTCGGCAGGTTTGTGCACTGTGCGCACCGGCAAGCCGGGCGACAGGTTCGGAGAGATCGCGATGACCATATTCAAGGAAGGACAACATGCGATCCGCGCGCTGGGCGCAGCGCTTGCGGCCACCGCCGGGCGCGCGAAAAATTGTTTCGCGCAGGGGTTGACAAGGGTTGAGGGGACTCCCCTTGGTATATCGCCGGATCGCCGGCATGAGCGCGCTCGCATGGCTGGCCGCCCGGGGCACCCAGCCTCCCGGCCTGAGCCTTCTGCCACCGGCGGCTCCAGCCTGTCTCCCGCCCGCGCTTTGGCGGATTTCTTTGCCATCCACCATTTGCGGTTCAGTCTCGCCGCTGTGCTGCTCAGTCTCGCCACTGGTGCACAGGCACAGACTGCGCCGTACCTGGAGACCATTCCCACCGAGATACAGGCACATTTTCTGCACGGGGCAACGATCACACTGATTCCGAAAAACGCCACGTTTTTTGGAGCTGGCCGCGGCGGTACCACTGAACTCTCCGACTCCTTCAGACAGAAGTATATTCACCCGGACGACCAGGGAGCCATCCCCTTCAGGGACGGCGAAGCCAGGTTGAGCGCAGCAGGTCTTGCCCTGATCACATTGTCGGGCGCCCCTCGGGGATTGACGATCGCAAGCGGCAAGCTGCTCCGGCGAGAGCGGCCGGGTCACCCCCATGGCAGAAGCCTTAGTCATCGCTCCGCGCAGATCACCCTCGCTTACCACGGCTCGCTAATCAGGGCAGATGATCCGGTGACGGTGACTGTCGCCGGAGGCACTCGGAGTGGCTTGCTTCGGTTTGGGCAGATTAACGACGCCACATTCCCTCCAGACCTCTCCGCCACATTCACGATCAAGGCCGCAAACCAGTTTCTCTCGCTCTCGCTGGACCGGGGCAAGGATACCTGCTCTGTTGGTGGAGGCAGCAGTAAAACGTACACATGCGTGAAGGAGACGGATTCAGCGCCGAAGAATGTGGAGTTCCAGGTCAAGACCGAACAGCTCTCTTCGTCTCCCCTGCCTTTCCGCCTGTGCTTCTCCGGCAGTGCCAGGCGACGCACCGGCGGCAATGCCGAGCAAGACGATTATCTGATACAGGAACGGGTGGGGAGCGCCTGGCAGACCAGAAACAGTGGCTGCGTCGACTCGTCCATCGCCGCCAACCAGCAACTGAAGAGGTTCCGCATCCAGGTGCTTGGCGACAACCACCACGAGCAGGTGCCGATGTGGATCGACGGCCAGGAGCGGCTGGTTATATCGGGGCAGGAAACGGTCAGAATCACCCTGAATCCGAACCCGGTAAAGCCGCTCCCTTCACCCTACGGGATCGACAGCGTGTTCAGAAGCCAGACCCTGGTGATCGATGACGACGATTATCACCAGCAGCCGCTTGCCTTCGGCACCTGGGCCGGCAAACCGGGCGTGAGAGAAGGCAGACCGTCCCTCGATCAGGATGTCGGCATCCCGTTCTCGGCGCAGGCTGGCTGGGATAACACGGTAACCTACCAGGTGGTACCCGGGAATGAGGACGGGGGGAGCACGGCGACCTACGGCACCGACTACCGCCTGCGCGGCGGCTACAACCGGAACAACAACCGGGGCACGATGACGCTGGCGAAGGGGAAGACGCTTGCGTCGCTGCCGATCACGGTCATCGAGGACACACTGATCGAGGGAACCGAGACGGTGGTCCTGGAGATGGTGGGCACGGGCACCCACGCGGTGGGCTCGCCGAACCGGATCACGATATACATCCAGGACGACGAAGCGACGCCCCTGCTCAAGGTCGACGAGAGCGGGACGGTGCTGAGGGACGGGGTCGATAGCGGGCGCAGGATCAAGATCGCTCTGGCCCCTGCGCATTCCTCGATACCCAACCGGCCGCTGCAGGTCGATGCGCATTTCGAGTACTGTGTGAGCGGTTCGGCGACGCTTGGCGACGACTACACGCTGGTCGGCCAGGACGGCACGAAGGTCACGACGACGGGCTGCCACCCCGCGACGCTGCCGAAGGGGCAACTCGGCACCTACCTCGATCTGACGCTGTTCGACGACGGCAGCAGCGACGAGCCGGACGAGTCGGTGAAAATCCGGCTGCAGCGGAGCACCGTGTCGGGCAAGGAGACCACGGCCCTGCTGGAGATTCCGGACTCGACCCGCATTGCCAACGAGACCATCAGCACGGTCATCACCATCAAGGACGACCTGCCCGTTCTGAAGGTGTCGGGGTATGACGACACGTCGAAGCGCGACCGCCGGTACCGCGCGATATTCACGATCACTTCGGTCAATGGCGCCCTGCCGACCGGCCTCTACGTCAAGTGGGAGGTCGAGGACACCGGCGGGGTGGTCGATGACAACCGCAGGCAGGGTCTGGGCAAGTCGGGCTACAAGTCACTTAATAGGGGCTTTTCCGAGTTCACGGTGCCCATCAGTATCCGGCACGACGCCGGGGCGGGCACGGTGACCTTCAAGGTGACGGCCACCGGCCGTCCGTTCCGGCTGGCTCCGGGCAGCAAATGCGTGCGGATCAATAACGGGCTATGCCCCGTGGGCAACAACGCGCCGGCGGTCCAGGCGCCCGACACGGCGGTCTCCAACCTGCAGGTGACGGCGGTGGACGACGCCAGCGCCAGCGCCACCTGGGACGCGGTGGCACATGCCACCTCCTATGACGTGTCATGGGATGCCAACGGCTCCGAGACCGCCGTTTCCGGCGTCGAGAGCGTGACCGGCACTACGGCCACCATCCGGCATGATGCGCAAGAAGCGATGACGCTGACGGTCACGGTGACGCCGGAATACATCGACGGCAATGGCGCGGTGCAGCAACTCGACGCGCTGGCCGCCACGGCGACGCTTGCCGTGGGGCCGGGCGGCGACGCGCTGAGCGCCAGCGCGCAAGGCGCCGACAGCCAGGCTCCGGCCTGCGTCTCCGACGCCCTGCTTGCCGACGCCCAGGCGGCTGCGAGCGAGACCTGGCGGACTTCGCCGGGCCATGTCGAGCGCTGGAGCCGGGTGCTTGCCGCCTTCGGGGTGAGCAACGCCTACAGCAACAACCCGATGACTGTCGCCGAGGCGCGGGCGCAGGCGGATCGCGGCCTCAAGCGCTGGGCGCCCGTGCCGCCGGCGCTGGAATGCCTGGCGAACCCGCCGCAGGAGGAACAGCCGGAACAGGCTGAGGTCCAGCCGGTAACACCCGCCACGCCCGAACTCAGCCTTTCGGCGGGCTCCGCCGTGGACGAGGGCGGCAATGCCACCTTCACGGTCACGGCCGATCCGGCGCCGCATTCCGACCTGACGATTGCCTGGACCGTCGCCCAGAGCGGCGAGTATCTGGACGCCCCCGGCGCGGGCAGCCGGACGGTGACACTGGCAGCAGGGGCTACCAGCGTCGCACTCTCGGTGGCCACGGTGGACGACACAGCGGACGAGGCCGATGGGTCGGTGAGCGTCACCCTCGGCACGGGCACGGGCTACACCGTGGCCACGGGCAAGGGCAGCGCCGCGGTGGCGGTGCGCGACAATGACGAGCCGGTGGTGAGCATCGCCGCCGGCAGCGGGGTGACGGAAGGCACGTCGGCCTCCTTCACGGTCTCGGCGAGCCCGGTGCCGGTCGCACCGCTCGACGTAACGCTGACCGTCGGCCAGAGCGGCGATTTCGCCGCCTCGGGCGAGACCGGGTCGAGGACGGTCACCGTCCCGGTCACAGGCAGCGTGGACGTGGAGGTCGCCACGGTGGACGACGGCGCGGACGAGCCGGACGGCTCGATCACCGCCACCCTGGGCATTGGCGCCGGCTACACACTGGCCGCCGCCCCGGACAATGCGGCCACGGTGGCGGTGTCCGACAACGATGCGGCGTCCTCGGGTCCGACGATCTCGATTGCCGATGCCACGCTCAAGGAGAACGGAATAACGGGGAATTTCAAGGTGACGTTGAGCGAGCCGGTGGACTGGCCGGTCCATGTCTACTACGCGACGCGGGATTCGACGCCGGTGTCGGCCGTGGCGGGCCAGGACTACCTGGCGTGGAAGCGGTCCTGGCGGCTGCGGGCCCGGTTCAGGCCGGGGCAGACGGAAACGCTGATCCACGTCCGCCTCTACAACGACAGCCATGACGAGGGTCCGGAGACCTTCGAGATGGTGCTGTTCGACGCGGCCGTGAACGGTCCGCCCGGGGTGTCGGTATCGATTGCGGACGGGGTCGCGGTGGGCACCATCACCAACTCGGACCCGATGCCGGCGGCGTGGCTGGCGCGCTTCGGTCGCACGGCGGCGGAGCAGGCGCTGGACGGCATAGCCGGGCGCATCGCGGCCTCGCGCGGCGCCGGGGTGCAGGGCACGATCGCCGGACAGGCGCTCGGCTTCGGCAGCCCTGACGGGTCCGGGGCGGCGAACGACAATGCCGCACCAGGCAGCCTTGCCGGCAAGGACGTGCCGGCACGCTCCCACGTGGCCCGCGCCTTCGGCGCTTCCGCCGACGGTTGGGGCGGCGGCGCGATCGGCCATGACGCTCATGGCTTCGCCACCGGATCGGTGTCCGGGGCAGGCGGCGCGGGCTCGTACACCATGACCGGGCTCGAGGCTCTGCTGGGCAGCAGCTTCACGGCGACCGGGGAGAAGGACGGCATGGGCGGCAGCCTGGCCTTCTGGGGCCGGGCGGCGCAGTCGAGCTTCGACGGACGGGAGGGGACGTTCTCGCTCGACGGCGAGGCGACCTCGGCGATGCTGGGCGCGGACTATGCGCGCGGCAACTGGCTGGTCGGCATGGCGCTGATGCGGAGCAGCGGGGAAGGCGGCTATGCCGACAGGGAATCGGGGCCGCAGCACTGTCCGGATGTTGGCGAGGGCATGGACCCCGCCACGATGGCGCATCTGTGCGCCGGCGCCGTCCGCGAAGGCGACGGCAAGGTGGATGCGTCGCTGACGGCGGCGGTTCCCTATGCCGCGATCCAGGCGTCCGAGCATCTGAAGCTCTGGGGCGCGGCGGGCCATGGCACCGGCGAGGTCACGCTGAAGCCGGAGGTGGGCGGCTCGCTCAGCTCCGACATCGCCTGGACGATGGCGGCGGCGGGGGTTCGCAACGACCTTGTTTCCCTGTCGAGGGAAGGGAGCGGCCTTGCGCTGGCGCTGACCTCGGATGCCTTGTGGGCGCGGACGAGCTCGGAGAAGACGCACGAGCTTGCGGCGTCGGAGTCCGACGTGACCCGTCTCCGGCTCGGCCTGGAGGGGAGCTGGCGCATCGCCACCGAGGGCGGGGGCAGTCTCACACCCAAGCTGGAAATAGGCGCGCGCCACGACGGGGGCGATGCCGAGACCGGCTTCGGGGTGGAACTCGGCGGCGGGCTCGCCTGGGTCGATCCGGCGCTCGGCCTGTCGCTCGACCTGTCGGGCCGCACGCTGGTCGCGCACGGCTCGGACGATCTGGAGGATCGGGGCTTCGCGGCCTCGCTGGCCTTCGATCCCGACCCGGCGACCGCGCGCGGTCCCTCGCTGACGCTGACCCAGGACTGGGGCGGACAGGCCAAGGGCGGGCTCGACGCGCTGTTCGCGTCCGACCCGCTGGCGGACCGGATGGGCGGAGGGGAGGCCGCCTCCCGCTGGACGGCGGAAGCGGCCTGGGGCTTCCCGGCCTTCTCGGGGCGCTTCACCGGCAGCCCGCATATGGGGCTGGGCCTCGCCACCGATGCGCGGGACTACAGCCTCGGCTGGCGCCTTACCACGGCGGCGAACGCCAACGCGCCCGATGTCTCCTTCGGGCTGAAGGCGACCCGCAGGGAGAGCGACACGGCCATGCCGGAGCACAGCGTCGGGTTCGAAGTCAACGCGCGGTGGTGAGGCGCGGCGGCGTCATTGCCATTGCCTCCCGCCGCGCCGGCGGGGGGCATGGGCCGCGCCACGCGTCAGGCGCGGGTGACCTTCCACAGCACCTTGCCGACGATGTGGACCTCGTCGGCCCGGCACTCGTAGGGCGGGTAGTCGGGATGTGCGGAGGCGAGGCGGAGCCGGCCTTCGGCGGTGAGCGCCTCGACGCGCTTGACGACGACCCGCAGTTCCGCCACCTCGACCGGGCCTGGGCGTCGACCGTGCATGCCTTCCAGGGCCGCACGGTCGATACCGTGATCGCCGCCATGGAAGCCAACCACCCCCATCTCACCACGCAGAAGTCGTTCTACGTCGGCCGCCAGCACCCCAGATACAGGGAGAGCCCGGTGTTCGGGCTGGCGGGCTTCGTGCTTCCGGCGGAAGCGGTGCGCGGCTTCGGGACCTGGTTCTTCCAGCGCAAGTGCGAGCTGCTCGCCTTCGAGATCGAACGGCGGGGAGAGCACCCCGCGCTGTGGGAGAAGAAGGGAGCAAGCCTCTACACGCTGACCAACGTGACCCGGTATCCCGAGCTCCGAAGGTTCACCAACCGGCTGTTCAACAAGATCGAGCGGCTTGGCGGCTTCGTGTTCTATGTCCGTGTGAGGAAGACCGCGGCGCCGGGTGGGCATAACCCGAACCGGCTCTATGCGAGGGTGTTCCTGGAGGCGATCAAGCGGATCGACGGCCATTGCGGCGAAGATTGCGATCCGCCGGAAGCGTTCGTCCTGATTCTCGACGAGCATGAGCAGCGTGCGGCGCTTCTGACCGAAGCCGCCAAGAGCATGTATGGGCGGAGCCAGCGGCGGCGCCATCTCATCGAACCCCCCTTCCATCTGGAGAGCCACCGCTACCAGACCATCCAGGCGGCGGACTGGATCGCCGGGCTGGTGGGACGGCTGGGGGCGATCTGGGCCGATCCGGGGGCGTGGCCCGAGAACGAGGCGTTCCGGCGGTATTTCGAGCATCGGCTCCATCGGGTCAGCCGACGGAGCGGAATCCGGAACTAAGGGATCGGGAGTGTGTGCAACAGGCGTGGAGCTCGGTTGCGCGATGCCGGTGGCGACGCAGGTTCCCGACGCCCTGAGGAACACGAGAAACTGGCTTCGCCGTGGGCAGCAAGCAGGCAGGATGGCGACAACGAGCCACCATTCCAGAGCGAGTGGATGAGAGTGCGACGGGATTGGGGAGGATGGTCGAAGGCATCCATTGGAAGGCGATCTCGCGCTTCGAGTCGCACGATTTCGTTGCGAAGTGGTATCGGAATGTCCATGGGAGGAGCGCAAGTTCCGCGAAGGTAGGGCAGATCAACGCATGCTTCGCGCATGGCCGAGAGTACTTCAGGAACGCGGCCGGCTCGGAGATGAGCGTGAAGCCCTTGTTGGTCTACTACGGAGTCCTTTCGTGCTGTCGCCGCGTGATCCTGGCGAACGATCCGGAGAAGAAGGAAGAATCCCTGAAGCCGCGACATGGGCGCGATGGAGCCGCCGCGGCGCTTGAGCGGCTGGCAGTGCGGCGCGGTTGCGCGAGACAGTGCCGGGCGAAGTGCGGGCGGGCTCCGCAAGAGCGCCTGCACGAGTGCCGCGAGGGATGCGAGCGGCCGTCCCGGATCGCGGTCCGGGGCAAGTGCGCCGGGATCGGCGCAGTCGCCGATGCACTCATGCGCAGCATGGTGCAGCGGCGGGTGACGCGAAGCGGAACGCAGCCGCGAAGCCGTTCGCGCAACTCAGGGCCGCTGGGATGCAGACGGCGATGATGGACGACATTCTCCGCCAGCGCGATGCCGTGTTGAAGGCGGCGATCCGGGCGGCCTCACCGGCGACGTGAAGGGCGCGTTCGCCAGGCTCGGCGACAACATCCGGCAAGTGGAGTATGGCGATATCGGGGCCGAGACCGCGCGCCAGTGGCTGAACCTGCCGCACGAGCTGCAGCGCGAAGCGACCGGGGTAATTGCCCCGACGCGGGCGCTGCGCGACGAAATCAACGCCACGATCCGCGAAAGCTTGGTCGCCGAAGGCGCGCGTCTGGACGACGAAGACCTTCCTGCCCGAGGGGTAGACTCGAACGCCGAAGCCCGGAAGGTCGTTGTCCCAGAAGACGGCGTCCTTGCCGTTGACCGAGAGACGGTCCACGGTGCGCTTGGTGAGGGTGCGGAACTGGCGTTCGGCCATGGTGCGGCGGTCCTTCGAGGCGGCGTCTGCGCGATGAATTCCGGTAGCAGAACCGTAAGCACAGAGGTAGCATGGTGACGGCAACAGTGGACGTAGGCTGTGACGGCCTCATCGCTGGGTTGGCAAGGCGGAGGACAGTGTAGAGATGAGGAATAACCGCGTCAATACAACCTCTTATAGGACAACATCGCATCAGGAGCGGCATGCGACGACGGGTAAAACAGGGCAGAATCGCCTTCAGAATTTGATGTATCTAATTGACACGAACGTCGTCTCCGAAATGATGCGGCCGCGACCTGAACCCCGCGTTGCCGCCTTTCTCGATTCCATCGCCGCCGAGGGCATCGGCCTCGCGTCCATCACCGTTTGGGAGATCCTCAACGGCATCGGACGTCTCGCTCCCGGCCGGCGTCGGGACAGTCTCGCCGATCGGTTCCACGATCTTCTCGACGAGTTGTTCGAGGACCGCATCCTCGACTGGTCCATGGCCGATGCCGAGGCGTGTGCCCGGATCATGGAAGAAAAGCGCCGACGCGGTGAGCCGCTCGACGATCATGTTCCGGACGCCTTTCTCGCTGGAGCCGCAGCATGTCGGGCTCTCTCTATCGTGACGCGAAACACGGGTGAGTTCCGCAATACCGGCGTTGAGACCATCGATCCATGGACGGCCGAGCCGCGATGAGACCCGTATCCGATACTGGAATGAACCGAGTGAACCGTCCCGTCGTCTGGCGGACCTGAACCACTACTGGGAGCGTCCGCGTGAGCGGGCGGAGGCCATCGCGCAGCCGGCATGGGCGTGGCGGTTCGTCCCGTGGGCGCCGCCCGCTATGGACGTGGAGGTGATCGACCTGACCGACAGCGCCTCAATGGCCGTAGCCGCACGAACACGGGGTGCTCGCAGCCAAGTCCGACGGGACGCGTTGCGGGTGCCAAGCCATTTTGGAGGTCACCAGTTGAGGGCGACCTTGAAGCGGAGGATGTGTTCGGGTTTTGAGTGGGCGGCGTCCCTTCGGGTGGCGTTTAGGCCGAGTTGGAGATCGGGGGCGTTGTTGCGTGCCAGGGGGTTGAAGCGCCAGCCCAGGCTGTAGTCGCGGGTGCCGGCGGCGAAGCCGAAGCCTAGATGGGGGCTGGCGGCGAAGCGGCGGTCGAGGACCGGGAAGCCGTAGGCGGCTTCGGCCAGCCAGCGGCTCTCGGCGGTACCGCCCGCGCCGCCGCGGGTGTCCAGGGGGTCGGGGGCGAACAGGGCGTCGATGCCGCCTTTGGCCTGTCCGCCCCAGTCCTGACGAAGAGTCAGGGAGGGGCCGAGAGTGGTTGCCGGGTCGGGGTTGTAGGCGAGGGAGGCGGCAAAGCCCCGGTCCTCCAGATCATCGGACCCGTGGGCCAGCAGGGTGCGGCCCTCGACATCGAGGCGGAGGCCCAGGGCGGGGTCGCTCCAGGCAATGCCGCCGCCGAGTTCGATGCCCGTGCCGGTCTCGGCATCGCCGCCGTCATGGCGCGCGCCCACTTCGAGCCTGGGCGTCAGATGGCCGTTTTGGTCCAGGGCGATCTTCCAGCTTCCCTCCAGACCGAGCCTGAGCCGGGTCACATCGGAGTCCGAGGCCGCGAGGTCCCGGGTCTTCTCCGAAGAGGTGCGCGCCCAGAGCGCGTCCGACTCAAGCGCCAGCGCCGGCCCGGAGCGTTGCTTCTGCGGGGGCCACAGGTTCCCACGGAAGCCCAACGCCGCCATGGTCCAGGAAACGTCCGACTTGAACACGCCGCCGACCTCCGGCTTGAGGGTCACCGCGCCGGCGCCGTAGCCTGCCGCGCCCCAGAGCTTCAGCCGCTCGGTGGCCTGGAAAGAGGCGTAGGGTATGGCCGCGGTCAGCGAGGCGTCGAGGCTGCCGTCGCCCTCGCGCACGGCGCCTTCGCACAGAACCTTACTGGCATCGTCGCTCATGTGGTCCGCGCCGGCTTCGGCGCAGGGTTCAGGGGCCGTGTCCGTGTCCGCATAGGCGCCCTCCCCCTCGCTGTGGGTGAGGGCGAGGCCGGCCATCCAGCGGTTCCGGGCGTAGTCCGCCCCGAGCATGCCGGTGGTGGTGTCGCCGTCAAGGGAGAAGGTTCCCTCCCTGCCGTCGAAGTGCGCCTGCGCGGCCCGCCCCCAGAAGGCCAGGCTGCCGCCCTTGGCGTCCTTGCCGCCGGTGGCGGTGAAGCGGCTCTGGAGCATGAGTTCCCGCAAGCTCAGGGCTCTCCATGTTGAAGCGGTCCCTGGCTCGGCGCCGTCCTGGACGCCGCCGGTAAAGCCCGTGGCCCGGGCTCCGGGCGCCGCGTGGTCATGGGCCGCGGTCTGCCATCCCGGGCCGGACCCGGTTTCCTGGGAAGCGGTGCTGCCGTCCGGCAGCGCCTGTCCCGCCAGGGTGCCCTGCACGCCCGCCTCCCGCGGCGCCCTCATCCGGCTCGCGATGCCGTCCAGCGCCTGCTGCGCCACCGTGCGGCCGAACCGGCTCAGCCACGCCTTGGGCATCGGGTCGTTGTTGACGATGGTGCCCACCGCAACCCCGTCGCCGATGGCCGTGCCCCCCGTCGGGTTCGACAGCGCCACCTCGAAGGTCTCCGGGTCCTCGTCGTGATTGTCGTTGTAGACGTAGACCCACATCCGCTTCTCGGTCTGGCCCGGATGGAAGGTGAGCGCGATGCCGTTCGGCCACCACCAGAACCAGTCCTCGCCCTGCCGGGCCGAGACCGGGCTCGCCTCGCGCGCCGTGAAGGTCACCTTCACCGCCTGCTGCACGGCCCGGTCGAGCCGCACCGTGAAATACATCAACCCGACATCCTCGTTGGCGGTCTCGTCGCCCACCGAGAAGGTGGGGGCTGTCGCCGCCGCATCGTCGTCGGTCACCTTCACGGAGGCCGCATTGTCCGGCGCCGCTGCCACCGTGTAGCGCAGTCCCTTGTCGCCGTCCCCGGCAAGGGTCGCGGTCACCGTCCCGCCGGGCTCGTCCGCCACATCGTTCACCGTCGGCACCGTAAAGGTGGCCTCGGTCTCCCCCTTCGGCATGGTCGCCGTGGTGGTCCCTTCATGCTCGGCTGCCACGAAGTCGCTGCCGTCTGGCTCCGAGACCGTGAGGTTGACCGTCAGGTCCGCGCCGGGGGCCCGGCTCGCGGTCAGGGTGAAGGCGGCATCCGCGCCCTCTGCCACGGTCCCGGTCTTCGCCGCGATCGCGATCTCCGGCGGCGGCTCCAGGATGGCGAAGCCGGCCGCGCCCGAGGCCGCCGCCCCGCCGCCGAGGCCGGTGGCGACCGGCGTGCCCGGCTTCACCGTCACCGTCTCCCGCTCGCCCTCGGCCACGCTGTCCGCCACCGTCGCCAGCACCAGCGTCGCCGCTGTCGCCGACTTGCGCCCCGCGGCGCCGGCGAAGGTCACCTCCGGCGGGTTCTTCGGGTCGGTACCGCCAAGGTGGGTATAGGTCACGCCCGCGGGCGCCGTCTCCGGCGCGGCCAGCGTGTAGTCGGAGCCGAGCGTGGCCGTGCCGGCAAGCGCCAGCGGCACCGACAGGCTCTCGCCCTCCACCAGCGCCCGCCCGAGCGTCAGCGTCAGCGTCTTGGAGCCCGACGCCTCGGGCAGGTCGCCATCCGGCGCCGTCAGCACTACCGCGGTGGCGTCGTCGTCCGCCACCGCCACGCTTGCGCTCTTGCCCTGGTCGTCCACCGTATAGCCGGGGCCGTCGCTCACCGTCGCCGTGACGGCGCCCGCCGGCTCGTCGGTCTCATCGGCCAGCGTCGCCACCGTGAAGGCCGCCTCCGCCTTCCCGGCCGGGATCGTCACAATGCGCTCGCCGAGCGCCGAGGCATCCGCGATGGCGCCGGTCTGGGCCACCGCCACCGTCACCGCGAGTTCTTCCGCCGGCGCCGGATCGGCCTTGAGCGTGAAGCCCGCCGCCGTGCCTTCCGTCACCCCCGCTCCCGCGGTTACGGTGATCGCGGGAACCGCCTGTTGCGCCTCTACTTGCGCCTTCGCCTGCGCCGGCTCCTTCTCCAGGCATTCCAGCGCCGGCGCCACCGGCGCCCAGCGCTTCAGGCCGCGGTCCGCCTGCGCCTGCGCCTCGGCGATGGTCATCGGGTTGTTGCTCCAGGCGTTGCTCTCCCCGAAGGCGGCAAGCACCCGGCTCCAGCGCTCGACATGGCCCGGCGACGTCCGCCAGGTCTCGCCCGCAGCCTTCCGGGCGTCGGCCAGCAGGGCGTCGGAGACGCAGGCCGGCGCCTGGCTGTCGGTGCTCTGCGCGCTGGCGCTCAGCGCGTCGCTGCCCGGCCCTACCGCCAGGGTTGCCGTGCCGGCGAGGCTGTCCAATTGCTGCGTGTCGCCGTTCTTGTCGACATATTCCGGCGTCACCGTGACCGTCAGTGTCATCGGCACCGAGGCGCCGTGGTCGATGGTGGTCGTGGTGCCTGTCACGCCGGGCAAGTCACCGGCGGAAGCGTTCAGCGAGTCGCCGCTCTCGGCACTCCACGACACGTCATAGGAGGTGGCATGCTCCACCGCGTCCCAGGTGACGCTGGCGCTGGCGTCGTCCACCGCCGTCACCTGCAGGTTGGCCACCGCCTCGGTGGGCGCCGGGGCGGCCGTCGCGGGTGCCGCTTGCGTGTTGCCGGTCAGGTTGCGGCATTGGGTGTTGTAACCGCTTGACCCCCGCCTGTTGCGCGACGGGTTCCTTACATGGGCGCGGATCGTATCGACCGTGACCTTGCGCACGCCGCCGCCTGTGGCGGTGTGGGTGATGTCGGCGCAGGTGTCGTCGATGTTCCGCGAGGCGTCCTTGCGGACCACATAAATCATGCGCCAGCACTCCCAGGGCGTGTCCGCCGTGCCGTCGTAGCTCTCGCTCGGCTGCCGGCCCGACACTGTCCGCGTGTTGCCGTGGCTGTCGAAGTATTGATGCGCTTGATGGCCGAACCAGTTGCTGCAGCCCGTGCCTGCGCCGGGACTGCGGTCCTTGAACTCCACCGTCACCGTGTCTTGCGCGGCGCGGTCCTTGGTCAGCGACAGGCCGACGAGGTTCCGCTTGTCCGAAGGCACCGTCGCCATCACGGTCACCGTGCCGCCCGGCTCCGGGCGGTTCGACAGGCGCACGGCATAGGATATCCTGTCGCCGGGTGCCGCGTTCTGCCACGGCGTCAGCCCGGGCGTTGACGTTATCGTATGCGGTCGCCGGATCCGCACGCCGCCCGCGCCGCCCTTGATGTACCAATACGCCTCGACCTCGGGCGCGTCGTCCACCTCTACCCGGACACGGCCCAGGTTCTGGCTCGAATAGCCGCCGCCGCTGGCCGTGTGGGTCAACTGCGTCGTGCGATTCCGATGCGAACCGGGCTCATCCATGCCGGTCACCGTTACCTGCTGGGGTGTTTCGTAATTCGATGACGTGAACGTGAGCGACGCGGGACTGACGGTCGCGCCCCCGCCAATCCTGCCGATGGTGACGGTGGTGTCACCGCCGGACGGGGCGGTCGTCAGGCGCACGCAATAGGTCGTTTCGCCGGTCTCGAGGATGCGAAGGCTGGTATCATTGAAGATGGGGTTCTGGGCGGAGCATGTCACCGGCGGCGGCGCGGCCTCGTCGTCCGCCAGCGTCAGGGTCGCCGCGTTGTTCGTCCCATGCGCCGCCACGCCGCCGCTTACCGTCGTGTCAACCAGGCCGAGCGAGCTCAGCGTCGCGGTGATCGTCTCATGGGCCGCGTCGCCGTCGTCGCGGTTCGCCACCGGGGTCAGCGTTACCGTCGCCGTCTGCACCGTGTTGCTGTCGTGGCCGGTGAAGACCACCCGCGGGTTGGCCGTCGATGCGTTCGCCAGCGTCACCCCGCTGTGCCCGCTCCCGGCCGCGGCCGCGACCGTGAAGTCGTGGTTGGCGGTGCTGCCGCCGTCCACGCTCCCCGGCAGCCGCGCCCCGGTGGTCGACGCCAGCGCGATCGGCACGCCGATTGTCTCTCCGCCATAAAGCCGGCGATCCAGCGAGACCGTCAGGGTCGCCGTGTCCGAGGCGTCGCCCTCGGTCATGGTCCTGTCCGAACTCGTGAGCGAGACCGTGGTGTCCTCGTCGTCCTGGATGAGAATCGTATCCAAGGGGTCGTCACCGGATACCCCGTAGCTGCCGTCGGTCGCCGAGCAGCCCGCCTCCTCCGGCGGCACTACCCGGACGATGACGGTGCTGTCCGGGTCGTCGGCGGCGGTGTCGGTCCAGTTGACCGTGTAGCTGCCCGACCCGTTGCTGACGCCGCTGGCCAGCAGGGTCGCGGTCCGGATACCCCTGCCCGAGGTCACCCGGTTGCCGCCGCTCTCGCTCACCCGCACGCACACCGTCAGATCGTTCGCCAGCGGCTCGTCGGCGCTCAGGTCGAACACAACGCTGCCCGTGCTCTCCTCATGGGGCTGATTGCCGCCGACGCGGGATACGCCCTCCTGGTCGGGCAGCGACACCCCGATCCTCACCGGCGGATCGTTGATCGTCATTGTGAACGAAACGGTATTCCGCGGCGTCGACGAGTCCGTCAGCGTCACCGTGAAGGTCTCGCCCGAATCCGAGTGAGTATCGATGCTCGCCCTAAGTGCGAGAGTGTAGAGGTTCGAGCCCGAGCTGTAGCCTGTGCCTTCGTCGTCGCATACGTCGTAGGCGTCTAACGAGGTATTTAAGGTGTCTACATCGCGGCAAACGCCTGAGGCGAGCGTCGCGTGACCGGTGCCGGTGCCGGTCGTCGTCAGCGAGTGCGTAATGGGAGCAACCCAACTCGACGGGATATTGCTGATAGTCACACCGATCCCGAGACGACCGCGGCTCCCTTCCTCGATCAGCGTCGATGGGGAGATTGTCGGTGTCGTCTGTGCGGCGGCCGGGGCGGCAAGGCCGAACAGCAGCGGCAGGCAAAGCAGGGCCGGCAGCAGGCCACGCCGCAGATTGCGGGCGGCGGCACGGGCGCCCGCCGCGGCGCGGGCGGGAGAGGGAGCGAAGCTGTCGGAAGAGGAAGCGGGCCGGCGGGTGTCGGAACGCCCGCGGGCGGATGCGGAAGATTCAGGCCGGGAGGCGGAGCGCCCTAGACGGCGCCACCATGAAGACGCACCAAGCGCGATCCGGCGATCCGGCGATCCGGCGATCCGGCGATCCGGCGATCCGGCGATCCGGCGATCCGGCGATCCGGCGATCCGGCGATCCGGCGATCCGGCGATCCGGCGATCCGGCGATCCGGCGATCCGGCGATCCGGCGATCCGGCGATCCGGCGATCCGGCGATCCGGCGATCCGGCGATCCGGCGATCCGGCGATCCGGCGATCCGGCGATCCGGCGATCCGGCGATCCGGCGATCCGGCGATCCGGCGATCCGGCGATTATGGGTTGACTCAGGCCTTGTCAAGTCCTGAGCCAAACTATTTTCCGCGCGCCCCGCTATCTCCCCATGCCTCCTGCCCAACGCCCGGTTCCCATCTCGTCCTTCGTTCACCATGACCATCGCATCGCCTCCGAAGCTGTCGCCCGACCCGCTGGCCCGCGCTGCCCATACCTCTGCCGGTCATTGCCTGTCGCGTTTGGCGTACATTACGCCGAGTCCGGTGGAAATTCAATACGCGCGTGTTTGCATCCTCGCGACGACGGCAAGCCGGTATCGACCGCTACGGAACCGCCGGCCGCAGCGCCGCCAGCCGTGGCTACAGGGTGTTGCGGCCCACCGCGTCGCCGCCGGCCGCGGCGTCCCGTTACACCCGCCTCACCGCCCATACAATCTGGAACCGAAGAGCATGGAGCGTGATTTCGGGCTCTGTTAACGTTTCCTGCCATAGCGGTTGTTCTCGGCCGCTACCCGGCGAGACCATCAGGCCCAGCCGACCGGTACGTTTCGGCCGGTTCCCGGTTTCAACTAGGATCAAACATACAATCCAGTGGCTCGGACTATTCTATTGAGCAAATTTGCTCAATAGAATAGTATTGTAGAATGGCATCCTTTGCACGGCACCAGCTTGACACTCTTCTCGGCCGTTTGCACGAGCCTCCGCGGCGGTTGATCCTGATCGCCGGGCCACGACAAGCTGGCAAGACCACGGTGATTGAACAGGCCAAGGAAAAGCTCGACCGCGCCCTTCTGCTCGTACGCGTGGATGAGCCCGGATCGAGATACTTGCCCACCACAGCAACAGCGCTCGATACGACGGCCACAAACCCGGTGCCACGAGAACCCGACACGAGATGGCTCGTGGACTTGTGGGAAAAGGCCCGACTGGACGCCGACCGGTCGGAGCGAGGGTATGTGCTGGCGCTGGACGAAATTCAGAAGGTGCCGAACTGGTCGGAAGCCGTAAAAGGCCTCTGGGATGCAGACCGCTACGAGCGACGCCGTTTGCATGTAATCCTGTCAGGCTCGGCGCCACTGTTGATGCAGCGTGGTCTGACCGAGAGCTTGCATGGACGCTTCGAGTCCATTCAACTCAAGCACTGGTCCTTCACCGAAATGTCGGAGGCGTTCGGCTTGGACGTGGATGAATATGTCTACTTCGGCGGCTATCCGGGTGCGGTGGAATACATGCACGATCATGATCGCTGGCACGAGTATATTGTGCGCGGACTTATAGAGCCCAATATCGAGCGCGACATCCTTGCTATGCAACGAGTGGACAAGCCCGCGTTGATGAAACGGCTGTTCGAGGTCGGTGCCACATCCTCCGGGCAAATTCTGTCCTACAGGAAAATACAGGGTCAACTTCAGGATGCAGGCAACACCACAACCCTGGCGCGCTATCTGGACCTGCTGGAAAAGGCGGGTCTCATCGCAGGCTTGCAAAACTACAGTGCTGGAATCGATCGATACAAGGCTTCCAGCCCGAAGCTCAACGTGCTCAACACCGCCCTGATGTCAGCCCTCTCCCGTTACACGTTCGAAGAAGCCCGTGCGGACCGAACGTTCTGGGGACATCTGGTCGAGAGCGCCGTCGGCGCCCACCTGTGGAACACCGCGACCACGCTGACTCGCCTCTGGTACTGGCGGCGAAACGGCTCCGAGGTGGACTTCGTGCTTGAAAGAGGGCCGCGGTTGGTGGCGTTCGAGGTCAAGAGTGGTGAGGGGCCTGCTGACCGCCGAGGGCTTCAACGCTTCCGCGAGCAATTTCATCCAGTGAACGCCGAGGTGGTCGGCGGCGACGGCGTGCCGTTGGAAGAGTTCCTGTCGACTCCGGCAGACGACTGGTTCAAGACGTGATGGACAGCTACGTTGACCGCACCTGTACGGTAGTTGCGGATCAGGACGGCGTCACAGGTCAAACCCTGTCCCGGCCACTTTCCGATTTTCGCGGTTGCAGCGCCTACGTACTGTTGGCAGCGCCTGGCGCAGGCAAGACAGAAGCGTTCAAGCACGAGGCCGGACAGCAAGAGTTTTGCGACGTTCGCGACCTCACGAGCCTGGACTGCAAGCGCTGGGCGGGCCTGCAGACGCTGTTCATCGACGGCCTGGACGAGGCGCGGGCTGGACAGACAGACGGGCGAACTCCGCTTGACGTGATCCGAGGGAAACTCGACGGACTGGGACGGCCCCGGTTCCGGCTCTCTTGTCGGGAAGCGGACTGGTTCGGAGCGCCAGACCGGACGCGCCTTGAGTCGGTATCCCGCGACGGCGTGGTCATGGTCCTGCGCCTGGATCCTCTGTCAGAAGATGACGTCCGCGAGATATTGGGTGGGAAAGGCGTCGCAGATATCGACGGCTTCATTGACGAAGCGAGGGACCGCGGGCTTGGAGGGCTGCTGTCGAACCCTGAAACCCTGAGGTTGCTGGCGGATGCGGTCGGCGATGGCAACTGGCCAGCAACGCGAAAAGGGACATTCGAAGCAGCGTGCGTAAAACTGATCCGCGAACTCAATCAAGAGCACCTGCAGGCGGTTCCCCAAGGAGCCGATTCAGAGTTGCTTCGCACGGCAGACCGTCTGTGCGCCATGCAACTGCTGACCGGCCTGACGGGTTTTCGTCAACCCATGACTGCCGAGGATTCCGCCAGTTACATCGACTTGCGGGACATTCCGGAACCAGACCAGAAGACTATGCTGGCCGCGCTGCGCACCAAGCTATTCGACGTCATCGACGGATTGGCCAGACCCGTCCACAGGCACGTCGCCGAGTTTCTGGCGGGGCGGCACCTTTCGCGTCTTGTCGATGATGGTCTCCCGGTACGACGGGTGCTTGCCTTGTTGACCGGCGATGATGGTCAAATTGTTTCGGCATTTCGCGGCTTGGCCGCCTGGCTTGCCGCCCATTGCGGAACAGCCCGCAGTGAGATCATAGAGCGGGATCCTTTGGGCACCGTCCTGTACGGCGACGTGAGAGATTTCTCCGTCTCCGACAAGCGCTTGTTGCTAAGCTGCCTGGAGCAAGACGCAGAACGCGACCCCCGGGTGTTTGGCGCAATGCATGATCTGGATTCTCGATGGGCGGACCTTGCCACGCCGGACATGGCGGAGACGTTCCGGGAAATCCTTACGGGCGCGGAAGGAAGCATGGGGAAACAGACGGTAGCGCTAGCCGTGCTCAGGTCGCTTGAGCGCGGCGCTATCATTCCAGGCCTTGCCCCTATGCTGCTGGATGTCGTCAGGGACGGCGGTTGTTGGCCCGCCGTCAGAGATGCAGCGCTTGAAGCCTTTGTGTGGCAGTCCCGCAACGACGATGAGGCACAGGAGAACCTGAAGGCCCTGCTGGCCGATGTTTATGAGGGAGTTGTGCCCGATCCTCTGGACAATCTCCTCGGGCTCTTGTTGAAAAGGCTCTTTCCGAAGCTGCTCCCGCCTGCCGAAGTCGGCCGATTCTTGCGGGAACGAAAGAGCGCCGTCTTCGCGTCGTATGCTGCCTTCTGGAACCACGACATCATCGAGCAATCCACGGACTCCCACCAGCTTGCCGATGTCCTGGATTCGCTGATCGAGAACGTTGAGGAGTTGGGAGAGACCCACGACGGCGCACCCGCGTCCTACTGGCTACGTACGATTCCGGGCAAACTTCTCGTCGCGTACCTTGAGATCTCGTCCACGGTTGACCACGAACGCTTGTTTGTTTGGCTTGGACTCGCGGCCGAGGAGGCAAGCCACGATGCCCGAGCCTCTATCCGTGCATGGCTCAGCGACCATTCCTCGTCCTACAAGGCCTTGGTCCGTGTGGCCGCGGACCACTCTGCCGGCTCACATCAACTCGGCGACGAAGTGCGCAGGCGCCTTTTCTTGGCGGTGGAGCCATCAGACTTCGGCGCATGGTGTCTCAGCCAAGCTCTCGAGACGGAGCGGAACACGGCGGCGGCCACGGAGTTCTTTCTGGACAACGTCATCGCCCGGCAGGACGGCGAGAGAATTTTCTGCGAAGTCGTTGAAGACCGTCTGGCACATGATCCAAGCCTGGTCGCCAAGTACAAGGCGCTACAAGAAAGTCGCAGACGTTCGATTTCCGACATTGAGTCCGAACAGAGCGAATTGGAGCAGAGGCGCGAGGCCGAAGCAGGGCAACGCCGTCGGGAGTGGCGTGACCTCGTAGAGGACCACGAGTCGGCGATACGAGAGAACCGGGCAGCCCCGGCGCTGCTGCACCGTTTGGCATCCGCGTACCTCGGCCAGTTCGTTGACGTACAAGGCGCCGATGGGCGAACTCGCCTTCGAGACCTGCTGGGTAATGACGACTTGGTGGATCTGACAATCCATGCATTCCGGGCCTCGACGGCACGAGCAGACCTGCCCGAAATGGCCGAGATATTTCGCCTCGCGGACAAGCAAGAGCATCATTTCCTGATGTTGCCGTTTCTCGCGGGGCTGGACGAGATCCCTTCACTTCGACCCGGCAAGGCGCCGCTCGACGAGCAAGGCATGCGCCGGGCCTTGGCTTTTCGTTTCAAGGCGCCGGATTTCTGGAACCAGGAACCGAAGTGGTACCGGTCCGTGTTGCGGTCCCGCCCCGACTTGGTGGCCGAGGTGCTGATCCGATCCGTTCGCGCCGACCTGCGGCGGGGCGCGAAGTCGGGTCTCGGTCTTCATGCATTGGGGCACGACGACGACTACCAAACGGTTGCCGAGATGGTAGTCGTGCCGTTACTGAAATCCTTCCCCACCCGTCAGAAGCTGGAGCAACTTCACGTGCTGAAGGCACTGCTACACGTCGCATCCCGTCATGCCGACAAGAACGCCTTGCTGCGGATCGTGGAGAACAAGCTCAAGCTCCAGAGCATGGACGCCTCGCAGGAGATGTACTGGATATGCGCCGGCCTGCTTCTGAAACCGGCGCTCTTCGTTGATCGGTTGCGACAAGAACTCGGCGGACGGGGGTGCGAACGGCGGGTGAGGCACGTCGCTGCGTTCCTGTACGCCCTTGACGTCCCGTCCCTTGACGTTCTGGACATCCCCGCATTGGAGCTGCTCATCGAATCCCTTGGCAATTCGTACCGCCCCTTGAGTTGGCCGGGCAACGGTTCGGGGATGACGGGGAACACTGCTGCGAAAGATTCGGCTTACACGGGTGTCATCGTTGACTCACTACTGATCAATGCACTGTCTTCGAGACCGGACCGCCAGGCCACGGCCGCACTCGAACGCCTGTCCAACGAAGACACGCTACGTCCCTGGCAGCTCAAGTTACGGGACGCACTGAGCCGGCAGCGGGACGTGCGCCGGGAAGCCTACTTCAGCCCCCCGTCGGTCGGACAGGTGCTGGAGACTCTTGCCAACCAACGTCCGGCGAATGCAGCCGACTTGGCGGCCTTGACAGCGGACGTGCTGGGCAGCTTGGAAAGGGAGATTCGCGACGGAAACACATCGGACTGGCGACAGTACTGGAACGTAGATTCATACAACAGGGCTCAAGACCCGAAGCCCGAAGACGCTTGCCGCGATGCGCTGCTGTCCGATTTGAAACAAAGACTGGCGCCAAAAGGCGTCTATGCCCAGCCCGAAGGAGCTTACGCCGACGATAAACGAGCAGACATTTGCGTCTTGTGCAACGGCTTTAACGTACCGGCCGAGATCAAGAAGAGCTCGCACGACGATCTTTGGAAAGCCATCCGCGGCCAGTTGATCGAGAAGTACACGCGGGATTCGGGAGCGGCCGGGTACGGCATCTACCTGGTGTTCTGGTTCGGGCGCGACAGGTGCAAGCGGCCGCCGACCGGGCCTGCGCCCGAAACCCCTTCCGCCCTGCGCAACCAACTCATTGCTGTCGCGAACCTCTCCCCCGAGGAGCGCCGCAAGATCTCCGTCTGCGTTATCGATGTGTCGAAGCCGGACTCTATAGCCAAGGCCATCGGCTAGAACGGTCCGGCTGCAGCGCCGCCGGGTTCGGCTGGGGCTCGGTCGCGGGCGTGGGCCTTCCGCCACACCCTTTCCCGCACCGTGGCGTAGAGCACCGGAATCAGCACCAGGGTCACCAGCATGGAGGTGATCAGGCCGCCGATCACCACCCGCGCCATGGGCGCCTGAATCTCGCCGCCTTCGCCCCACGCCAGTGCCAGCGGCACGAGCGCGAGCACCGTGGTCAGTGTGGTCATGAGGATCGGCCGGAGACGGGTGCGGCCGGCGAGGACCACGGCGTCCACCACGCTCATGCCTTCCTCACGCATCTTGAGGTTGATGTAATCCACCAGCACGATGGCGTTGTTCACGACGATGCCCACCAGCAGGATGATGCCGATGTAGGAATTGACGTTGAAGGTCGTGCCGGTCACGTGAAGCGATGCGAGCACGCCGATGGCGGCGAACGGCACCGCGAACATGATCACCAGTGGATCGAGCAAGCGCTCGAACTGCCCCGCCATGACCATGTAGACCATGATCAAGGCCAGGAGCAGGCCGATGCGCAGTTCTCCAAAGGCCTTCTGTTGCTCCTCGAAGTCGCCGCCCACGTGGATGACCATGCCTTGCGGCAGCGGGATTTGTGCGAGCGCGGTCTGAATCTCCGCTACGGCGCCAGCCATGTCACGCCCCGCGACCTCGCCCGAGATGGACACGACGCGTTCCTGGTTGAGGCGCTGGATCGACGTCGGTCCGCGGCGTTCCTCCAGCCGGACCAGGTTCTTGAGCGACAGAACCCGACCCGAGCCGTCGGAGACGCTCTGATCCAGCAGGCCGCTCAGGTCGGCGCGGTCATCGCCGCTCAGGCGCACGCGCACGTTGTATTCATTGCCGCCCTCGCGATAGAAGGTCGCCCGGGCGCCGCCCAGGCTCGCTTGCAGGCCGCGGGCAATGGTCTCCACGGGTATGCCCAGGCTCGCCGCCCGCTCCCGGTCCACGTGGATTCCCATTTCGGGCTGACCGGCCTGCCGGCTGATGCGCACGCCCGCAACCCCGTCAACCCCTTCCATGGCGTCCTTCACCTGGCGGGCCACGCGTTGGATCTGGCCCAGGTCGTGACCGCGGACGCTCACGTCCAGGTTGTCGCTGTCGCTGAACCCAAGGCGCCTGAAGATCCACAGTCCGGAACTGGCGCGCACCCGGGCGCGCACGCCGGGTACCTCGCCGACCCGCCGGCGCAAGACCTGGACGATGTCCTGATCGGAGCGCTCACGGGTTCCCCGGGGCCCCAGCCACACGTATACGCGCCCGTTGTTCTTGCCGCGGGCGCGCCAGCCGAACTGGCCGAAGCGGGTGAAGTTCCTGTGCGGCTCGGTGACCTCCTGGCGCACGATGGCTTCGATTTGCTGGAAGGCGCGGTCCGTTTCCTCGAGCTTCGACCCGGCCTCGGTCTCGGCCATGACGATCACGTTGCCTTCGTCGGCGCGGGGCATGAACTCGCTGTCGATGCCCTGGGAGAGGAAGAAGCTGCTGGCGAGCAGGAGCGCGGCGGCCGTCACCACGGTAAAGCGATGGCGCAGGCTCCAGCGCAACAGTCCCTGGTAGGCGCTGTCCAGCCCCGTTTGGGAGCTTGAGCCCGCGCGCATGAGACGCGACAGGAAACGTCCGGTCCCGGCATGGCCCGGCCGCCCCAGGAGATGGTGCGCGAGCACCGGAACCACGGTGAGGGCCACGGCCAGGGAGGCGGCGAGGGAGAAGAACACCACCCACGCAAGTTGCTTGAACAGGATGCCGGCGGAGCCGGGTACGAAGATCAGCGGCAGAAACACCACCACCGTCGTCAGCGTGGACGCGGTGATGGCGCCCGCCACCTCGCGGGTGCCCCTGAGCACGGCCTCACGTCGGTCGGCGCCGCTCTCGTGGTGCCGGAAGATGTTCTCCAGCACCACCACGGAATTGTCCAGCAAAAGCCCGATGCCCAGGGCGAGTCCGCCGAACGAGATGATATTGATGCTGAAGCCCTGGAAATACATCAGCGCGAAGGTGGCAACGATGGAGATGGGAATGGCGGTGGCGATGACCACCGTGCTGCGCAGGCTGCGCAGGAAGAACAGCAGCACGGCCAGGGCCAGCATGCCGCCCCAGAGCGCGGCCAGGGTCACGTTGTTCACGGCGTTGCGAATATAGTGCGCATTCTCGCGCAGCACGGTGACCCGAACCGCGGGGAGTTCCCGATTGATGTCCTCGATGGCCTGTTTGACGCGGTCCACCACCGCGATGGTGTTGGCAGAAGGCTGACGCCGCAGGGAGATCACGACGGCGTGGGCGCCGTCGATGCGCACGGTGTGGTCCAGGTCCTTGAAGGAGTCCTCCACCTGCCCGAGGTCCTTGACGTAGATGGGGGTGCCCGCGCGGTTGGCCACCACCGTGTTGCGCAATTGATCCAGGTCGGTGAACTCGCCGAGTGTCCGTACCGATACTTCCAGGTGCGCGCGGCCGAGGTTGCCGGCGGGCAGGTTGATGTTGCTCGCCCGCAACGCCCGGACCACTTGATCCACCGAGAGCTGGAACGCCTTGAGCCGGTCCAGTGACAGGTGGACGTGGATTTCGCGTTCCAATCCGCCGCGGATGTCCGCCGCGGCCACGCCGGCGACCCGTTCCAGGCGATAGCGAATCTCCTGCTCCACGAAGGTTCGGAGCGCCACCGGGTCCATGCGTCCCGACACGCCGATGAACATGATCGGCGACGCATTGACGTCATACTTCGAGACCACCGGGGCTTCCGCCCCCGGCGGCAGGTCGTCGCGGATGCGGTCGATGCGCGCGCGCACGTCGCTCACCGCCACCTCCAGGTCCTTGTCCCAGCCGAAACTCACCCGGACCTGGCTGCGGCCTTCGACGGACACGGAGCTCATGTCCTCCACGCCTTCCACGGAGCTCACCGCCTTCTCCACGGGCACCGTTACCAGCGTCTCCATCTCCAGCGGTCCCACGTTGCCATAGTTGGTCGAGATGGTGACCCTGGGGAAGGTGATCTCCGGCATGAGGTCCACCGGGATCTTGAGAAAGGACACCACCCCGAGGATGATGACGATCATGACGGCCATGCAGGTGGCCACCGGACGCCGAAGACAAAGCGCGGTGAGATTCATGGTTCAAGCATCCCTTCCGTCAGGAGCCGCGGCGGCCGCGCCCTTCCGCGCCGGGTGTCCGTGGCCCCCGACCTTCCCCTCCGGACGTCTGTTGCGCGCGATCACGGGACATGCGCGTTCCGCGACCTTGGCTGCCGGACCCTCGCCGTCCCTGCCGCCCACCCGCGCGCGGGCCGTCGCCGGCGATGCGAACGCGTTGACCGTCCCTCAGGAGGCTGCTGCCCAGAGTGACGACGCGGTCCCCCTCCCGCAAGTCTCCCGTCACCTCGATGCCATCATCGGCCTTCAGCCCCGGCTCGACCGTGATTCGCTCGACCGTGCCGCCGGCCGTGATTCTGAACACACCGTAGCCGGTGGCGGATTTCACCGGCGCGGCTTCCGGAACCACCAGGACGCCGCGTTTCCGCTCCACCACGATGGTCGTGCGCGCGAACATCCCGGGTTTGAGGGCGCCGTCGGGGTTGTCGAGCTCGACCTCCACCTCGGCGGTGCGGGTCCGCGGGTCGAGGACCGGCGACTTGCGCGTGATGGCGCCGTCGAAGCGTTGGTCCGGGTATGCATCCACCTTGACGGCCACCAGCTGGCCCAGGGAAACCTTGCGGTAGTCGCCCTCCACCACGTCCATGCCGACCTTGATCCGGTCGATGTCCACGACCTCGAACAAGGGGGTGCTGGGACTGACAAGGGCGCCTCGGTCCACCATGCGCCGGCTCACGTGACCCGTGAACGGCGAGCGGATCCCTGTGTGTGCCAGGCGAATGCGGGCGTTGTCCCGCCGTGCCTCCATCTGCAGCAATTGGGCCTTGGTCAACTCGACCTGGGACTCGGCGGAGAGAACCTGGGTTTCCAGGTTGTTCAACTCCTCGCGGGATACCAGGTCCTTGCGGGCCAGGACCTTGACGTTCTGCTGGCGCCGTTTCAGGTTTTCGAGTTCCGCTTGGCGGCCCTTGAGAGTGGCTTGGGCCACGCGAAGCGATGCCTGCGCCTCGCGCAACTCTTCCGCAAGTTCGTCCTTGGCGAGTTGCCCCAGCAGTTGGCCCTCTTCGACGCGCTCGCCCACGGTGACGAACAGTTTGGCGACCCTGCCGGAGGTCTTTGGCGCGATGGTGACCGCGGCGTTGGGCGCCAGGGAGCCCACGTAGCTGAGCTTGGCCTCGACGTCCCCCGTCCGCACCCGCGCGGCCTTGACCGTGACTGCGCGGCCGCCCCTGCGATTGCCTCCGCGCGCCTGCGCTGGCTTGTCCTTGGCGGCGCCGATGGCAAACGGCCCGATGCCGAGCTGCGACCCGACGCCGAGGTAGTAGAGCGCCGCGCCGACAAGCGCCAGAACAACCAGGATGGCAGCTACGCGTTTCAAGTGCGGGATCCTTGCTACGGACGATGATACGGCCCGGAATGCTTACCCAAGGCGATGGTCCGTGCCTCCTCCAGGTCGCGACCGCCCGTCTGGCGGAGGATTTCCTCTTCGTACTCCGGCATGAGCGGCGTGACGATGCCGCACTGCTGCGCATCCGTGAGATAGCGGATGCCGTCCCGCCCCACGCCGCCCGAGGGCGCCGCGGCACTGGCGATGGCCAGACGCGCCAGCAGTTCGGGCGCCGGCTCTTCGATGTTGGCCCGCAACGCCGCGTGGAGCACCACGTCCAGCCCGGCAAAGCCGTTCAGCCGTCCCAGGAAGACGCTGTCCGGGTCGGCCGGGTCCACGTCCGCGTAGCGGTCGCCGGTGCCAACCCGGTTTCGTTCCCGCCGGTATAGCACATCCTGGGCATCGGCCTCGGTGACCGAGTCGTGCAACACCAGCATCACCCCCGCCACCCTGGCGCCGCCCCGCTCCACCGGCACCAGCGTCGGCGCCCCGTCGCGCACGCGGCTGCTGCGGGAGAACTCCACCCGGAACGGCGTCTTCACACCGCCGATGCGGCGCACCGTCACCGGCCCGATCTCTTCTCCGGGATTGGGGATCAGCGAACCATACGCGAGAATGCCGATGGTCATGAGGGCTTCATTGTCGCAGTGCGGCCGGAGCACTGCAATCTCCGGCTATATTGGATGCAACTGGGAAGGCGCAGCCGGCTATTCCTGGAAACCGAGTTTCCAAACTCCTTGAATCCTGGAGTCTGACTGAGGTGGTCCCGGAAAAACGGACAGGTAGCTAAGGTGTATTCCACCGACTGAGGGAGGGATACGTAATGAGCACACGGCGACGGTTCAGCGGCGACTCGGTCTTGCCTGAGCCGGTGCCGGTCGACACCAGTGTCGTGCGGCCCTCGGTGATGGCCCGGACCGCATGCTCCTGATGGCTGTACAGGTGGGTGATGTCCTTGGGAATGCGCTCCCGCAGGTGCGGGTGGAGCAGCCCTTCGGCGATCAGTGCGTCCAGGCCCGCACCTTCCCGAAACGGCCTCGACAAACTGACGTAAGGTCCCTTCAGCAGAGGCGAGTGACGCGTCTCATCCAGCGAAAGCAGGTCGCGCATCTGCGCGTACAGACGCGGGTCGGCGAAGGGGTAGGCGGAAAGTTGATAGCGCAGAAAACTGCGGACGACGTTTTCGGTGTAGGCGACGGGATTCAGGGCCATGACGCGTCCTTCATCAAGTTACCGAAGGCTGGGGCGGACAACGACAGGAGAACACCCGAGGAGAAGCGTCATAGCCCGAGTTCTGAATGTGAGCCGAGGCGAACGAGCCGCAGAGTGTCGGCATCAGGTTTTTCGTAGATCAGAACCAGATCAGGCTTTACGTGGCAATCGCGGTAGTGTTTCCAGTCGCCTGTAAGCGCATGGTCGCGGTGTCGAGTTTCCAGCGGTTGGTTATTGGCGAGGGCGACCAGGACAGGCACCAGATCACCATCGAGGGTCGCCCGGTGCCGGCCCCTGGCCATACGTTTGTAGTCGCGCTTGAATTGGCCGGTCCGTTCAATCGTCCTCATGCAGATCGTCCATGAGGGCCTGGACGCTGTCGAACCGGGGCAAGCCGCCCTTGCGCGCCTCCTTCATGGCCGCGATGGTTACGGGGTTTGGAATCAGCGGCTCGAACGGCAATGCCTTCTCCTGCGCAACCCTGGTCAGAAGAAGCCGCACGGCGTCCGACACGGTAAGCCCCATCGCAGCCAGCACCGCAGCCGCCTCTTCTTTCACCGCTCCGTCAATGCGCGCTTGGACAACTTGATTGGCAGCCATAGTCGGTTCTCCTTTGTCGTGAATGACAATGTAATGCACTCTACGCAAGAACTCAAGCCAGCTTTCGAAGGGTTACTCCTTCGCGGCAATGGCGTCGCATGCTGCCAATAGCTGGTAAGCGTACGCCTCCGCCGCCACTCTCACCCAGTCCAGCCCCCATTGCCCGCGGCGCGACTCATGGCTGGAACTCCTTGATTCATCCGATCCTGACACAAGGAGTCAAGATTTCGAGATAAACCCGGGCAGTTCACTTGCAAGTTGGTGTCAATTGTCAACGGCGACCGTAGGGGCTATAACCGGGCGATTGCCTGCCGACCGCTCGGACGGGCAGCCGATCCGCCATGACCATTCCCGCTTTCGATCTGCTGAAGCCCGGCTCGGTGGCTGAAGCCAGCGAGATGCTGCTCGAGCACGGCGATGAGGCCCGGCCCATCGCCGGCGGCACCACGCTGGTGATCCTCATGAAGCAGCGGGCGTTGCGCTTCTCCCACCTCGTGGACTTGCAGTCGATTCCCGGGCTCGAACGAATCACCGACAACGATGATGGCCTGAGCATCGGGGCGCTGGCCACGCACCGGTCGGTGGAGCGTTCGCCGCTGGTGCAGCGGCGCGCGCCGGCGCTGGCGCAGGCGTTCAGTCACGTCGGCAACGTGCGCATCCGTGAGACGGCGTCGGTGGGCGGGAATCTGGCGCACGCCGACTACCGGCTGGATCCGCCGCCGGCGCTGCTGGTCCTTGACGCGGGGGTCGTTTTGGCCAAGGGAGAGGATACGCGGCGGGTGCCGCTCAAGGACTTCTACCGCGGCATGTACGAGACGGTGCTGGAGCCGGGCGAGATTCTGACCGAAGTGCGGGTGCCGCGGGCGCCGGAAGGGGCGCGGACGCTCTACTCGCGGTTCAGTTCGCTTTCGGCCAACGATTGGCCGTGCATCGGGGTGGCGGCGTTCCTGTTGCTCGACGGGGACGAGGTCGGCGAGCTTCGGCTCGGCCTCAGCGGGGTGGCGGAAGCGCCGCTCCTGGCGGCCGGGCTGGACCGGTTCCACGGGGGGGCCTGTTCCGAAGAGCTTTGGGACGCGGTGTGCGACGTCGTCGACGGGCAGATTTCTCCGGTGTCGGACTTGCGCGGCAGCGCGGACTACAAGCGCGAGATGACCCGGGTATGGGTCAGGCGGACGCTCCGGGGGCTGGTTTCCCCTGCGTCCTTGTGAGGTGATCGCGTGGCGGACTATTCCATTGTCGGCAAGCCGGTGGACCGCCGTGACGCCGTCCAGAAAGTGACGGGGCGGGCGCTGCACGTGGGTAACATGGAACCGCCCGGGCTGCTGCACGTGGCGGTGCTGAGAAGCCCGCATCCGCACGCGCGCATCGTGCGCATCGACAAGTCTTGCGCCGAGGTCCACCCCGGCGTGGCCGCGGTGCTGACCGGCGCGGACATCGCCGCCATGCCTGGCATCACGCCCTACCACGGGCCGGCGTTCGCGGATCAGCCGGTGCTGGCCATCGACCGCGTGCGCCATGAGGGCGAGCAGGTGGTGGCGGTGGCGGCGGAGAGCCGGCGCGCGGCGGAGGAGGCGCTGGAGCAGGTGGAGGTGGAGTACGAGCCTCTGCCGGTGGTGCTGGATGTGCTGGACGCCATCAAGCCGGACGCGCCCATCATCCACGAAGAGTTGCGCCCCTCGGGAGCGTTCGCCGACCTGGCCCACGTCAAGGCCGGCGAGCGTTCCAACATCTGCTACCACTACAAGCTCCGCAAGGGCGACGTGGATATGGCGTTCGACGAGGCGGACCGCATCTTCGAGGATGTGTTCACGGCGCCGCCGGCCCAGCACGTGCCCATGGAGCCACACGTCTCGCTGGCTTACGTGGACGAGGGCGGGCGCATCCACATCCATACCGCCAGCCAGTCACCGTCCTTCGTCCGCGGAGAGCTGGCGCGCATGCTGGGCGTGCCCATGAACCGCATCCGCGTGCGCGTGCCCTACCTGGGGGGCGGCTACGGCGCCAAGCTCTACAACAAGCTGGAGCCGCTGGTGGCGATCCTCGCCCTGAAGACGGGCCGGCCGGTGAAGTACAGCCTGAGCCGCGAGGAGGAGTTTCAGACCGTCACCAAGCACGGCGTGGTGGTGAAGCTCAAGACCGCGGTGAAGGGCTCGGCCATGACCGCGCGCAAGTGCGAGGTCTATTGGGACACCGGCGCCTTCGCCGAGATCGGCCCGCGCATCGTCCACAAGTCGGGCTACACTTCGTCGGGGCCGTACAAGATTCCCAACGTCTCCATCGACTCCTACTGCATCTACACCAACAAGCCGCCGGCCGGGCCGTTCCGCGGCTTCGGCGTGCCGCAGGTGATCTGGGCCTATGACTCGCAGATGGACATCGTCGCCCGGGGGCTGGGGGCGGACCCGGTGGAGTTTCGCCTGGAGCACGCGCTGGAGGAGGGGGACCTCTTCGTCACCGGCACGCCGGTCCACGCCTGCGGTCTCAAGGAAGCGGTGCGGCGGGCGGCGGACGCGGTGGGTTGGGAGAAGCGGGAGGAGGTTCCCGGCGGGGAGCCGGTGAAGCCCACCGCGGCGGACACTGACGCGGCTCGGTCTGGCATCGCCCCGCGGGTGAGCGGGGCACGGCGGAACCGTCCGGACGACAAGGCTTCGGGCCAAGAGCTTTCCGGCAACATGCTTTCCGGCAACAAGCGCCGGGGCAAGGGCATTGCCTGCGGCGTCAAGGCGGTGCTGACGCCGTCCATCTCCGGGGCCATCGTCATCCTCAACGCCGATGGCAGCGCCAACGTGCTCAGCAGCACGGTGGAGATGGGGCAGGGCTCCGAGAGCCTCTTGGCGCAGATCGCGGCCGAGGAATTGGGAATTTCCTTCGACAAGGTGCACGTGGTGCAGCCCGACACCGACGTGACGCCCTACGACACCATCAGCGCCGGCAGCCGTTCCACCTATCACATGGGCAACGCCGTGCGCACCGCCGCCGCCAACGTCAAGGCGGAACTGTTCGAGGCCGTGGCCGGCAAGCTGGAGATCGACGCCGCCGACCTCGAAGCGCGCGACGGCCGGGTGTTCGTGCGCGGCGCCGAGGAGCGCGGCATGACCGTCACCGAGGCGTTCCTGGCGAAGTTCGGAAGCCTCGGCACCACGATCGTCGGGGAAGGCCTGTGCCAGCCGGTGGTGACGCCCATGGATCCCGAGACCGGCATGTCGGAGAAGTGCACCGAGTACTGGTTCGCCTCGGCCAGCGCGGTGGAGGTGGAGGTGGACCTGGAGACCGGCCGACTGGAGGTGCTGCAGTTCCACGTCGCCGGCGACGCCGGCACCGCCATCAACCCCAAGTACTGCGAGCAGCAGCTCGTGGGCGCGGCCACCATGCACCTCGGGCTGACCCTGTTCGAGCAAATGGTGTTCCAGGACGGCCAGCTCCTCAACGGTTCCCTGCTGGACTACCAGATCGCCTCCATCAAGGACGTGCCCGCTGTCTGCCACCCCATCGTGGTGCAGGTGCCCCACAAGGACGGCCCCTTCGGCGCCAAGGGCATCGGCGAAACCGGCGCCCTCACCGTGGCCGCCGCCGTGGCCAACGCGCTGGAAGACGCGGTGGGTGTGCGCGTGCGCGACATCCCGCTCACCGCGGAGAGGATTCATCAGGCGCTCAAGGCGGCTGGGAAGGTGAACAGGGGAATGACGGAGGGCAGTCGTGAGTAAGGGTGGGCAGTCGGAAATGATGTGTTCTTTGGAGTCTATGAATTTGGAGTCCATGAAAATGGGGCTCGGTGTCGTGGAGCGAGTTTCATGCAACGTCACATCAGCATGACGGTGAACGGCCAACAGCGCGAGATCGGGGTCGACGACGCCGACACCTTGCTGGAGGTCCTGCGCGACGGGCTCAAGCTCTGGAGCGTTCGGGAGTCCTGCGGCGTGGGCGCGTGCGGGAGCTGCACGGTGCTGCTGGACGGCAGGCCGGTGAGCGCGTGCTTTCTGCTGGCCGCGCGCCTGGACGGCCGCTCGGTGGAGACCGTCGAGGGGCTGGGCGGCGGCGACGCCCTGCACCCCATCCAGCAGGCGTTCCTTGAGAACGACGCCGCCCAGTGCGGCTACTGCACCCCGGGCTTCATCATGGCCACCAAGGCGCTCCTCGAAGAGCACGCCGACCCCTCCGACGAACAGATCCGCGATCATCTCTCCGGCAACCTGTGCCGCTGCGGCGGCTATCCCCACATCATGCGCGCCGTGCGTGCCGCGGCGGTGCGCATGAGTGCGGGTTGAGGCCGGTGTCGTGTCCCGTGAACTCCCGGGACGAGTCGCGCAGGGATTCTGGTTGCCGGCAAGGCGCGATGACTTGCCGGCCGGCAGTCCGCCCACGTAATGATCGCCGCGCATTGCATGGACAACCGGCGGTCTGTCCACGTAACGGACACGGCGTCTTGCATGGGGCGTTCACCACGCGAGGACGATCATGAATGCCACTCCCACCCCAGGCTGCATGGAGGCGTTGCTCCGCCCCCGCACCATTGCGCTGATTGGCGCCTCCGAGCGCGCCCCTCACGCGGCGGCGCTCATGCGCAACCTGTTTCGCTTCGGTTTCCCGAAAGAGAACATCTATCCCGTCAACCCGCGCTACGCGCAGCTCTTCGATCTGCCGTGCTACCCGTCGGTGGGCGCGGTGCCGGGCGAGGTGGATCTGGCGGTCATCGCCATTCCGCGCGACCGCACCGTGCAGGTGATGGAGGAATGCGCCGCCAAGGGCGTGCGCGCCGCGCTTACCGTGGCCACGGGGTTCGGCGAGTTCGACGGGACCGGCCGGCGATACCAAACGGAACTGGCGCGCATCGTGCGCGAGAGCGGCATGGCCCTGGCCGGTCCCAACACCCTGGGGTATCTGGCTCTGGAGTGCGGCGCCGCGCTGTGGTCGTCGCCGCTTCCGGAACGCCTCATCACCGGACCGGTGAGCGCGGTGTTCAGCAGCGCCGGCCTGCTCAACCTTTTCCTCAACACCGCCGCCGACCGCTGCCTGGGCTTTCGCTACGCCATCGCGCCGGGCAACCAGGTGGGCGCGGGCTTCACCGACTACCTGCGCGCCGCGGTGGATGACCACGGCACCCGGGTCATCGTCGCCGTCATCGAGTCCATGAGCCGTCCCGAGGAGATGGCCGGGCTGCTGGACCTGGCGCGGGAACGGGAAAAGGTGGTGGTTGCGCTGCGGCTTGGACGCTCCCAAAAGGGCGGCCGCGCGGTCGCCTCGCACTCGGGCAACATGGCCACCTCCGGCGCGGTATGGGACGGGCTCTTTCGGCAAAAGGGCGTCATCCCCGTGGACAACCTCGATCAGATGTTGGAGGTCACCGCCTTGGCCGTGGGTATTCCCGACCCGTACCAAATGGCCGGCTCGGCGGTGTCGCCGGAGTCCGGCGCCGCGCCCGATGCCCTGACGCGGCGGGCCTCCGCAGCCGCCGGCGTCGGCATCGTCACCATCTCGGGCGGCGATTGCAGCTTTCTGGCCGACATCTGCGAACGCAACCACGTCGATCTGCCCGAACCGTCCAGCGACACCTACGAGGCGCTGCGCCGCTACTTCGACAAGGAACGTTTCAACGGCAACCCCCTCGATATCGAGGAACTGCACTGGGCGAACCGCCCCGGCTATCTCGAGTGCCTGGAAACCTTCATGGGCGACGACAACTTCGCCGTGATCTGTTGCCGCCTGAACCTGCCCAAACGCCCCAGCGACCGCCTGATGCAGTTGTACCGGGATTCGACAGACGCGCTGAGGCGCGGCGGCAAGCCGTTTCTGTTCCTCTCCCGTGCGAGCGAGCAACTGGACGGTTCCTGGTGCGAGTTTTTCAAGGAGCTGGGCGTGCCGCTGCTGCTGGAATACGAGAAATCGCTGCGCGCGGTGCGCGACGTGCTGGCGTTGTCGCGGCGCCGCGCGAGCGCCGCATCCGGTGCGTCCGTGGAGTCCGGGGCAACCGGCGCGCCGGTTGCGTCCGTCGCGGCCGGCGGTGCGGCGCAGCCCTCCAGCGACCCGTCGGAGGCCGCTGCGAACGCGACGGACACCCCGGCGTCCCGCGTCTCAGCGGCGGCCCCGGCTGAACTCACGGCACTGCGCCGGCTGCTGGCAGGGGGCGACCGCTCCCAGGGCACGGTGCGACGGCTGCTCCAGGCCTATGGCATTCCCGCGACCCCCGAGCACTTGGCGCGTTCGCGGGAGGCGGCGGTGGAAGCCGCCGGGACCTTGGGTTTCCCGGTGGCCCTGAAGGTCGAGTCCGCAGACCTGCCCCACAAGACCGAGGCCGGTGGCGTGCGGCTCAACCTGGCGAGTGCCGAACAGGTGGCACAGGCGTACGACCGGCTGCTGGAGGATGTGGGTACGAAGGCGCCGGAGGCCCGCATCGACGGCGTGCTGGTGCAGAAGATGGTGGAAGGGGTGGCCGAGGTCATCATCGGCACTTCGCGCACGCCGGACCTGGGCATCTGCGTTGTGTTCGGCCTGGGGGGCATCTACACCGAGGTGCTGAAGGATGTGGCTTTCCGGCTGCCGCCGCTGGGTCTGGCCGATGCCCACGACATGATCCGGGAAATCCGCACCTATCCCTTGCTCGCCGGCGCGCGCGGCCGGCCCAAGGCCGATGTCGCGGCCTTGGCCGAGGCCATTGTCGCCCTGTCGCGGCTGGCGCTGGACTTTCGCGACGAAGTGGACGAAGTCGAATGCAACCCGCTCATGGTCCTGCCCGAGGGACAGGGAGTGGTGGCGGTGGACACGCTGATCCGGCGCGCCGGCGCGCAGGACGGATGAGAGCGGATTTGCAGCCGTGAAGTCCTGCGGCGCAGGCCCCTGGATGAGGTTGCTGCTCGACCTTTCTCTCAAGTCTGGTGAATGAAACCCGCATCTGCGCGCGCATTCAAGGAGTCCCATCATGAATATCACGGACGTACGGATCGAGGCGTTGGAGTTGCCCTACAAGAAGCCTCTCATTACCGCCACCAACCAGTTCTACGCGTCCAACGGGTTGCTGGTGAGCGTGGAGTCGGATTCGGGGCACGTGGGCTACGGCTACATCGACGTGTTTCCCCGGACCGGCGAGACCCCCGCTTCGGTCCGCTACGCCCTCGAGGAGATCATGCGGCCGATCCTGGTGGGGCAGCCCATCGAGGAGTTGAACCGGCTGAACCAGCTCATCAACTACCGGATGGTGGACAACCGGCGCGCCAAGGGCGGCCTGGACATGGCGCTGCACGATTTGCTGGGCAAGTGCTACGGGGCGCCGCTCTACGTGCTTCTGGGCGGGCTCGTGCGCAAGGAAATCACGGTCATCAAGATGGTGAGCGTGGGACAGCCGATGGAGATGGCCCGGGAGTGCCGCGACCTGGTGGGGCAGGGTTATCGCGCGCTCAAGCTCAAGGTGAAGGGGGAAGTGGGATTGGACCTGGCGCGGGTGACCGCGGTGCGCGACGCGGTGGGACCGGACATCTACATCAAGGTGGACGCCAACGAGGCCTTCGACGCCAAGTCCGCCATCCGCATGGCCGCGGGCATGGCGGAGTTGGGGGTGGCGGTGTTCGAGCAGCCGCTGTCGCGGCATCATGACGTGGCGCTTGCCACCGTAAAGGCCCAGTCAAGTATCAAGATCGAAGCCGACCAGTCGGCAAGCTCGGTGTACGAAGCCTTCCGGCTCATTCGGGACGACGCCTGCGATTCCATCAACACCGGCATTCTCAAGGCGGGCGGCGTGCAGCAGGCGCGACAGATCGCCGAGATGTGCGCGCTCACGGGAACCCAGTGCGGCCTCAGCAACATCGCCGCCTGCATGGTGGGCGACGCCGCCCTGCTGCATCTGGCACTCAGCTCGCCGGGCGTGTCCGATTTCTGCGAAATCGGCGAGTGCGAGGCCCTTACCGGCGACCCGTTCACGGGCATCCAGGTGGTGGACGGCAAGCTCTCTGCCCCGGAAGGCCCCGGCCTGGGTGTCACCCGGAATTGACACGCGTCAACTCCGGGATTCCAGGAAACGTGTGCTGCACGACCGTATGCTTTCTCAGCGGTATCCTTGAGCAGGCCGTCCATGTTGTTGCCCGATCCCGCACAGGTGAATTTTACGCCCCGTTTCCCGTGGCTGGGCGGCGACCTGCAGACGCTGCGGTACTACTTCTTTCCCGTCAGTGAGGACCTGTCCGCCTGGTCCGGTGAGCGCATCCGCATCCCGTTTCCCGATGCCGCCGGCGATTCGCTCCTTGCCATGCTTCATCGACCGCACGAGGCCACCCACCGCCCGCTGGTGATTCTCGTGCACGGCCTCACCGGCTGCGAGGGCAGTTCGTACATGATCGAGACCACGCGCTCCTTGCTCACGCTCGGTTATCCGGTCATGCGCCTCAACCTCCGCGGCGCCGGTCCGTCGCGTGAGACTTGCCGCAGAAGCTATTGCGCGGGCTCCGGAGACAACGTCGCCGCGGTGCTGTCGGCGCTCGAAATCGAAGAGGCGCGCCGCGGCGTCGTGCTGGTCGGGTTTTCCCTCGGCGGCACCGTCGTCCTGCACTTTCTGGCGCGTATCGAGTGCGCGGTGCGGCCCCTCTGCGCGGTAACGGTGTCGACTCCGCTCGACATGGCGACCGCCATCCGCAGATTGATGCGGCCTCGCAACGTGCTCTACCACCGGTGGCTGCTTGCGCGCATGAAGCAGGCCGTCATCACCGGCGCCTCCGAGATTTCCCCGGAGCAACGGGCCGCCGTCCTGGCCGCGCGCAGCATTCCAGAGTTCGACAACGCCTTTACCGCGCCGCACCACGGCTTTGTGGACGCCGACGACTACTATGCGCGCTGCTCCGCCACCGGGCTTCTGGAACGCATCGACACGCCGCTGTTGCTGCTCCATTCCCGGAACGATCCGTGGATTCCGGTCGCTCCGTACGACGACGTCGGTCGCGAACTACCCTCCAATGCCACGCTCGTTCTCACCGATGACGGCGGCCACGTGGGGTTTCACGGCCGCGGCGCCAGGACGCCCTGGTACAACACGGTCATCCAGGCTTGCCTGGAACGCGTTTCTCTCGCCTGAACAGGCCCGGTCGGACTTTCGCTTTCGCGAAGTCCTGCGGCGCAGGCTCCCGGACACGGCATTCACCGGCTCAGGATAATGGAGATGGTGCCGGACATGACCGCGAAGGTGCCGGTGACCGTGCGCGCGTTGATGCGCTCGATGCCACGCAGGAAGACCACGGTGAGGATCAGAGTCCACAAGGGGGTGGAGGCGACAATGGGAGACACCACCACCACCCGCCCGAGGCTCACGGCGATGAGGGACAGGAGCGAGGCCGCGGATTCGAAGCAGCCCGACAGGATGAAAGGCGTCACGGCGCGGCGGCCGAGTACGAACGATTCGGTCCGCAGGCGGACGCCCACGTACGGACCCAGCGAAACAAAGGACACCACGGCCAGGACGGCGGCGAAGTAGAGCGGCTCATTGGAGACGTCGAAGGCGATGCGCCGAATCGGAAACGCGATGCCGGCAAAGAGCGCGGCCAGCAGCGGAAAGACCGCCTCCCACCATTGGTAGCGCAGGCCCGAGTCCGCCGGTTGCCAGGAGATGAGCGCGATGCCGCCCACCACCAGGATGGTTCCGGCAAGGATCCCGGGACTCGCATGTTCTCCCAGAAAGGCGATGGCGATGACCGCGCTCCACAGCGGGTAGGTATTGCGCAGGGGCTCGGCCCGGGACGCGCCGAGGCGATGTATGCCGGTCAACTGGAGCAGGCTCGTGGCGGTCTGGAGGACGCCCAGTCCGACGAACAGCAGCAGCGGCAGCCATTCGACGTGGGGAATCCCCCCCATCAGGAATACCCCGCCCCAGAACACCACCGTACGCAGGAACAACAGCACGCAGGCCGCGGTCAAGGGAGAAGAGTGCTGCATGCCCATGCGCGCGGTGATGGAGCCGCCGGAGTAGAGGATGGCGGCGGCGAGGGCGACGAATTCGGCAGGCATGAGATATTGCGGCGATCAGGCGGCCACCGGCAGGCCGTCCGAGGAAAGCCCCCCGGCGGCAGGTTTCGACCGGCCGTCCAAAGCAGCCTGTATCTTGAACCAGGAACAGGGCCGTCGCAAGCCCGTGGACCGGGCTTGGCGTCCAGTCACGCTTCCAGCCGCGGGCGCGTGAGCGCGGGCCAGTAGGCCAGGAAGAAAACCGCGAAGGCGGCCGACCACAGGACCGCGGCGGCGTCCACGGCCAGTTCCCCCGCCTCCGGGCCGGCGAGGGCGCCCAGGACCCGGGCCAGGGCGGCCAGGTGCACCAGGACGAAGGCCGCGGTGTCCGCCGGCCCTGCCGCGAGAGCGCGGCCGGTGTGCCCGCGGGCGCTGCGCGTCATCATCCCCAGCATCAGGCCGCCCATGACTCCCACCGCCAACGCGTGCACAAACGAGGCCGCTGGAAGCGCGGCCCCGGCGAGCCACAACGCACGCAGGGCCAGCGACACCACGAGCCAGCCGTAGGACAGCGGCAGCACCCACAACAGCGGCTCCCGGGCCGTCGCGAAGGGGTCCCAGAGCCACAGTCTCACCCCGTGGGCCACCGCGCCGCCGGCCGCCACCGCCGCCAGCCACGGCTCCCCGGGTTCGGCCACCGCGAGAGTGGCGAGGGAACCGAAGGCGACGAAGTCCACCCATTGATTGTGCCGGGGCCGTGCCGTGGGCACCGCGTTGGCCGTAAAGGCGGGGATCACCCGGCCGGCGATCAGCGTCACCATCAGCGCGAACAGGTCCAGGGCCAGCCGCGCGCCGCCGTTTCCCCAAGGCAGCGCCGTGACGCCGGCGTATTCAAGATGAAACAGCAGGTTGGCCGCCGCCAGCAGTAGCACCACGGCCACCACCTTGACGTTGCGCCAGTTGCCGGCCTGGACCACCGGCACGCCAATGGCGAGGGCGACGCACGGCAGGAACAGGCAATCGACGACGGCGGCCGCCAGCGCCGGGCCGGTGCCGGCCATCAACCGTCCCGCCACCCAGAGGCCGGCCAGGGCCGCGAGACTGGCGCCCGACAGCGTGGGCCGGCCGGTCCAGGCCCGTGCCGCCGTCAATAGAAACCCCGCCAGCACCGCGGCGGCGAAGCCGAACACCATCTCGTGGGCGTGCCACGCCGTCCCCACGAGATAACCGGCGTCCGGCAGCGGCAGATCGGCTCCAAACCGCCACAACGGCACCGCCGTTGCCGCGAAAGCCGCGGCCAACAGGTACAACGGCCGGAAGCCCATCTCGAACACAGGCCATGGACGCGCGGCGTCGGGTGTGGTCTTCATCGCCCCAAGGCCGAGCGGAAAATCTGGCCAACTCAAAGCAGCGGCAGAATGGCGCCGAACAGCACGCCCTCGAAGAGCGTCCGTTGCAGCGCCAACTCCACGCCAAGGTAGACCAGCGTCCACACGGCCGCGGCGGCCACCGCGCACCGCGTCCAGGAAAGCCGGCCGAAGCTCCGCAGGAAGAGCACGATGTAGATGGGGATGGTGGGCTGGAAGCCGATGAGGATCACCAGCGCGCAGAAGACCGCAAGCCACGTCACCACCGGCGCGGCCTTGGCCCAGGGGGCCACCTCCACGGTGTCGTCAGGCGCCGCGCGCGGGGAGAGCCACTCCCGCAACATGCAGAACAGGATGAAAGCCAGCGTCGGGATTCCCAGCACCAGCGGCACGAGCCCGCCCTGACCCTCGAAGCCGAAGGACGGAACGACCACCACCAGCGCCACCGCCAGGTAGAACAGGTTGACGATCAGGTAACTGGTGTTCACCCGCTTCATGACGTCGCCGTGGAGCGGGTGCGCATCCGTGTGATGACGGGGACCGCCACCATGGTCAGGATGAGGATCCAGGAGATGGTGCTGTTGAAGAAGCCGAAATAGCTGCCGTCGTGGATCCGGAGCGTCAGCAGGAACGACTTCTCTGCCAGGTTGCCGAGCACGAAGCCGATGACCAGGGGCAGCACCGGCACGCCCGCCCGGCGCATGGCGAAGCCGAACACGCCCAGAAGCACCACCAGCGCCACGTCCCAGATGTTGTCCCGCAGGATGTAGGTGCCGGCCAGGGCCACCACCGCGATGACCGCGGACAGGTAGTGCACCGGCACCCGGGTGATGATGGCCAGGTAGCGCGCGGCCAGCAGGCCGAAGATGCTGGCGAAGGCATTGGACACCACGTAGCCGATGAGCAGGGTCCAGATGAAGATGGGGTTGTCCAGGATCAACTGCGGGCCGGGCGAGATCCCGTGCATGATGAAGATGCTCAGCAGCAGCGCCATGGCCAGGCTGCCGGGAATGCCGAAGCTCAGGGTGGTCAGCAGCGCGCCCCCGTCCTTGGAGTCGTTGGCCGCCTCGCTGGCGATGACCCCCTCGGGGTTGCCCGTGCCGAAGGCGCCCGGGTCTTTGGAGGACTGCACCGCCACGGTGTAGGCGATGAGGTTGGCGGTTTCGCCCCCCACCCCGGGGATGATCCCCACCAGCGTGCCGATGGACGAGCTGCGCAGGAGGCAGAAGGCGTAGCGGAAGTTTTCCATCACCCCCTGCCACGCGCCGCGTATGCTGGCCTGGATGTCGTCGCGGGCGATGGTGCCCCCTTGGGCCGAGTAGTTGATCAACTCGCCGATGGCGAACAGGCCGACGAAGAACGGGATCAGCGGGATGCCGTCCCACAGGTACTCGCTGCCCATGGTGTAGCGGATGAGTCCGGTGGGCTCGTTGAGGCCCACCAGCGAAAGCAGGATGCCGACGCCGCCGGCAATGAGGCCGTTCAAGATCGAGCCCTGGCTCACGGTGGCCGTGGTGACCAGTCCGAACACCACCAGCCAGAAGATCTCCGGGTGACCAAAGGCGATGACCAGCGGGCGCATGACCTGGATCAGCAGCGCCAGGATCACGAGGCCGAACAGCGCCCCGAGGAGGCACGCTCCCGCCGACAGCCCCAGCGCCCGGGCGGCCTCGCCGCGCTTGGCCATGGGGTAGCCGTCGAAGCAGGTGGCGGCGTTCACCGGCGTGCCCGGGGTATTGAGCAGGATGGCGCTGATGGAGCCGCCGAAGGAGCTGGCCCCCATGATGCCGGAGAACAGGTAGACGGCGGTGATGGCGTCCCAGGTGAAGGTAAACGGCAGCAGCATGGACATGGCGAGAATGCCGCCAAGTCCTGGCACCGCGCCGAAGATCAGTCCGATGACGCTGCCGAAGAACAGCGTCAACAGGACGTGCGGTTCGGCGATGGTGACCAGCGCGCCGCCGAATCCTTCAAACATGAATGCCGGCTGGGTTCACTTGATGTATTTCTTGAGCAACGCGGCGTTCTTCTCCACCAGGCCGAGCATGTCGCCCACCAGCTTGGCGGTGTCCGCCTTGCTCAACGGCGCGACGATATTGCCGTTGGCCTCGATCTTCTCCTTGAGGGCCGCGTCGTTGTTGGCCTTCACCAAGGCCGCCTCGATGACCGAAGCGATCTCCGGAGGCGTATTGGGCGGCAGCGCGTAGAGGTTCTGTCCCACCAGGGAGGAAGACCCCAGTTCGGGGAAGCCCTGCTCCACCCCCGTGGGGATGTTGGGGAACTTGGGATGCCGTTCCGGCAGGTAGACGGCAATGGCCTTGGCCTCGCCCGAGTCCACCGCGGTGGTCCAGCGCTTGACCAGCGGCAGGTTGGTGAAGGAGAAGTCGCCGCGAATGATGCCGGTGATCAACTCGGGACCCTTGAAGCCGGCGATGAACTCCACCGGGAAGCCCACCAGATTGGCGGTGATGACGGAGATGGGGAACGTGTTGCCGCCGGTCCCGGTGATGCCCGCCTTGATGGGTTTCTTGGCCGCCTTCATCTGCTTGAGCGATGTCCATTGGTCCTTGCCCGCCTTGGTGGTGGCCTGCATGAAGTAGGGGTTGGACACTTGGCGTCCGATCCAGGTGAAACTACGCAGGTCCGGGTCCATGCCCCGGGCCGCCTGATTGACGGCCTGACCGGGCAGGTTCAGGGCGGCCATGGTGTGGCCGTCGGGCTTGGAGCGGTGCAGGATGGTCACGGAGTTCCGGCCCCCGGCGCCGGGCACGTTCCGCACCACCACGGGCACACCCAATGCCTTGGACATCACCTCGGCCTGGAGCCGTGCGGCGGTGTCCATGGCGCCGCCCACCGAGAACCCGACGAGGATGGTGATGGGCTTGCTGGGCTTCCACGGATCGGCGGCGAACGCCGGCGAGGCGGCCAGCGCCAAGGTAACCAGGGCTGCGAGACAAGCTCCAGACAACGATTTCGGAATCTGCATCACGGGATCCTTTCGTGTTGAGGAGAACCTCTTCAGGCGAGAACCTTCCAGACTGCGCTGCGCCCGGGCGAAACGCGCCATTCTGGCGGCGACCATCGATCAGAGCTTCCTGACCGGAGCGAAAAGTGTGGCACTCCTTCAATCGCCGGTCAAGGTGTTTCGCGACCGCAGCAGCGCCGGGTCGAAGTCCCGCAGCAGCCCCTCCAGCCGCACTTCCCGCACCTTGTCCCGGGGCGGGCGGGCTCGTTGCGGGTACTGCACCGGCGGCGCCGGCTTGGTGGCGTCCAGAATCATGACGGCGCCCATGACCGGCTCGTGGGCGCCGTCCACCCGGTAGTTCCAGTTGGACGGCAGGAGGTCGCCGGGGCCGTTCCAGTCAGGGATGGTGAGCACGTCCTTGTCCGGGCGCATGCGCGTGCCCACGGCCCAGGTCACCTCGGGCTCGTGGAACACGTTGATGTCGTCGTCCACCACCACCACGCAGCGGAGGTTCTCGGGCTCGGTGGCGATGGCCGCCAGGGCCGCGCGCTTGACCTCGGAGTCGCGGGTCTTGCGGATGGAGATGTAGCAGTGGGTGCGCGCGTGGGCGGGCACGTTGACGTTGACCACGCCGGGGACCGCCTCCCGCACCCGCCGGTAGATGGTGCCCATGCGCGGCAGGCTGCCCAGCACCAGGTGTTCCTGGCCGGCGGGGAAGACGTCGTAATAGATGGGATTGCGGCGCATGGTCATGGCGGACACGCGCATCACCGGCTGGGCGCCCACGCTCACGTAGTAGCCGGTCCATTCCCCGAAGGGGCCTTCGAGGCGGGTCTCGCCGGGCAAGAGCCGCCCCTCGATGACGATCTCCGCGTGGGCCGGCACCAGGAGGTCCACGGTTTCGGCCTTGACCAGTTCGATGGGCTCCTGCAGGAGCGCGCCGGCCTCGGCGAACTCACCGCCGATGCCCGGCAGCCGCGACACCGCCCCGAGCATGAACGTGGGGTAGTGCCCCACCACCAGGGCGAACTCGGTGGCCTCGCCGCGCTCCGAGTTGCGCCGGTAGATGTAGCCGCCGTGGTGGCTCCCCTGGATGTAGACCCCGAGGGTGCGGGGGTCGTGCACCTGGTGGCGGTAGAGGCCGGCGTTCTGGGCGCCGCTGTCCGGGTCCTTGACGATCATGACGCCGCCGGTGATGTACGGACCGGCGTCGAGTTCGTTGTGAAACGGGATGGGCAGGACGGACAGGTCGGCGGCGTCGCCCGTGAGCACCACCTCCTTCACCGGCCCGTCGGACACGGTCTTTGCCTGGATGGGCCTGGCCTGCCGCTCGCCGTAGACCCGCACCATGTCGTGGACGCCGGCGCCCAGCGCGAGGGCGAGCCGCTCGTAGGTGGCGGTCAGGTTGATGGCCAGCGGCATGGAGGCGCCTTCCACGTCGGTGAACACCAGCGCGGGAAAGCGCCCGTCCTCGCCCAGCCGTTCGGCGATGGCGGTGATGTCGAACCTGCGGTCCACCCGTTGTGTGACCATGTGGATCTGGTCCGGCGCCGCGGCGGCAAGCTCGTCGATGAAAGCGCGCAGGTCCCTTGCCATGAATGCGATCCTTTCGTCGTCGCGCGGTGGACGCGGTAGAAAACCGTGCTGCCAACCCGTACTGCCTGTAGGAGCCGCGCACGGCGGAACCGGCGTGCCACGGCCATTCCACCGTTCGTCTTCACCCGTTCGCTCCGCGCACGGCGGAACCCCTGACCCGTTCGCCCTGAGCCCTTCGACAGGCTCGGGACAGGCGTAGCGAAGCCGAAGGGCGCCATCATGCTCACAACCGGCTGACAATTCCATAACACACTCATGTGCGGTTGTAGACGGCCCCTCCGGTGGACGCCCGCGGACGCTTCCCGCGGACTCCCGAGCCCGTTCTCCTGGCGCATCCGGTGTCCATGTGGACGAGTCAACGCACGGCGCGAGTCCTTGAATTCCCGCCGCCTATGGCATAGACGGTAGGTTTTTCGAGAGACTGCCCCATGGGAACCTATCTGCTACGTCGCTTGGCCGGGACCATCCCGGTCATGGTCCTTATCAGCCTGCTCGTCTTCCTGCTGATCCAGGCCGCGCCCGGCGATCCGACGCTCATGCTGCTGGGCGAGGACAGCACCGCCGAGGACATCGCCGAGGCGCGGGAACGATGGGGCCTCGACCAGCCCGTCTACGTCCAGTACCTCAAGTTCTTCACGTCCGCGGCCCAAGGAGACTTCGGCCGCTCCTTCAAGTACGACGAGCCCGTCCTGGACGTGATCCTGAGCCGCATTCCCGCGACCCTGGAACTGGCCAGCGCCTCGGTCCTCATCGCCGTCATCTTCGCCATACCCTTGGGGGTGTGGGCTGCGGCCAAGCCCAATTCCTGGGTGGACAACACCGGAACGACCTTCGGCCTGTTCGGTATCAGCATGCCCAGTTTCTGGTTCGGCATCATGCTGATCCTGTTGTTCGCCGGCATCCTGAATATCCTCCCGTCCGCGGGACGGGACACCTACGGCATCGCCGGCGACCGCATCACCGGCTTCTACATTCTGGACAGCGCCATACAGGGGAACTGGGCGGGGGTGCGCGACGGCCTGGAGCACGTGTTCCTGCCAGCGCTGGCCCTGGGCTCCAACATGCTCGGGATCCTCATGCGCGTGACCCGGTCGTCGGTGCTGGAGGTCATGCATGAGGACTACGTCACCACGGCCCGCGCCAAGGGGCTGGTGGAGCGCAAGGTGCTGTGGCGCCATGTGGTCCGCAACGCGCTCATCCCGGTGATTACGGTGGTGGGGCTGGAGCTGGGCACGCTTCTGAGCGGCTCGATCATCGTGGAGACGGTCTTCTCGTGGCCCGGCAGCGGCAGCCTGCTGGTGACGGCGCTCAACGCGCGCGATCATCCGCTGGTGACCGGGCTGGTGCTGGTGTACACGGTGGCGTTCGTGGCCATCAACTTTCTGATCGACGTGTTCTATGCAGTCATCGACCCAAGAATACGGTATTAGCACCGGCGCTCCGGACTCCGGCGCCCGGAAGCCCCGCAACCAGTGGTGGCGTCCGTGGATGCGCGTCAAGGTCTACGTGGGCGGCTCCATCGTGTTGATCTTCATCATCGCCGGGGCTCTCGGGCCTCTGGTAGCGCCCTACGACCCGAACCAGCAGAGCCTGGAGACCATGCTGAACGCGCCCCAGTGGTTCTGGGGTCCCCACTTCCTTGGCACCGACAACCTCGGCCGTGACATTTTGAGCCGCATCGTCTTCGGCGCCCGGGTGTCGTTGCTCATCGCCTTTGCCGTGGTGTTCATCTCCGGACTCGTCGGGGTGGTGCTAGGGGCCACCTCGGGGTATTTCGGCGGCAACGTGGACTTCACCATCCAGAAGCTCGTGGAGGTGGTGTGGGCCTTTCCGCCGCTGCTGCTGGCCCTGACCATCATGGCGTTCCTGGGCCAGGGCCTGTTCAACCTGATCATCGCGCTGGTGGCGCAGCGCTGGATCCAGTACTGCCGCGTGACCCGGGGCCAGAGCCTGTCCCTCAAGGCGCGGGAGTTCGTTATCTCGGCCAAATCGCTGGGCGCCAGTGACGCTCAGATCATCTCGCGCCACATCATCCCGAACCTGATCCAGGTGTCGCTGGTCATCGGCACCTTCGCCATGGCCTCGTCCATCATCTCCGAGGCCAGCCTCAGCTTCCTGGGCCTGGGCGTGCCTCCCGAGATTCCCACCTGGGGCACCATGCTCGCCGACGGCCGCATCTACATCAGCACGGCATGGTGGCTGGCGCTGTTCCCCGGGCTGTCCATCTTCATCACGGTGCTGGGCATCAACCTTCTGGGCGACGCCCTGCGCGACGTCCTGGACCCACGGCTCAAGCGGGCGGGAACAGGGCTTTGACGTCCTCGACGCAACCCGACGAACAGGTCCCGCGCCGCCGCAATCCGCTCAACGTCCGGTTCTTCTACGGTTGGGTGGTGGTGGCGACGACCTTCACGGCGTCGCTTCTGGCCGCGGGCATCCGCGCCGCGCCGCAGACCTTCGTGCGTCCGCTGGAAGCGGACTTCGGCTGGAGCCGCGGAGCGATCAACGCCGCGGTGTCCATCAACCTGGTGCTCTATGGCGCCATCGGTCCCATCGCCGGGCGCTTCCAGGACCGCAAGGGGCCGCGGGTGGTGATGCTCATCGCGCTGACGCTGTTGGCGGTGGGGGCGGGAGCCACCGCGTTCATCAACCGGCTGTGGGAGTTCCTGCTGGTGTGGGGGCTGATCGTCGGCAGCGGCGCGGGGGGCATTTCGTCGGTGCTGGCGGCCAGCGTCGCCCATCGCTGGTTCGTGCGCCATCGCGGGGTGGTGCTGGGCCTGCTGAACAGCGCCGGCTCCACCGGACAGCTCATCTTCATCCCGCTGGTCTTGAGCCTGATCGTGGCCTGGGGCTGGCGCGTGGCGGCCATGGCGCTATCGGGCGTGGCGGTGGTGGCGTTCCTGCTGGTGTGGTGGCTCATGCGCAACGATCCCGCGGAGGTGGGGGAGGAGGCGTTGGGCGAGTCGGAGGCCAACGCGGCAGCGGCCGCGAGACCGGGCGGCGCGGCGCCGGTGCTCAACTCCACGGTGCGGGACGCGCTCCGGACGCGCACCTTCTGGCTTCTGGCGGGCGCCTACGCCATCTGCGGCGGCACCTCCAACGGCCTCATCGGGGCGAACATGATCCCGCACGCCCTGGACATCGGTATCAGCCCTCAGGTGGCCAGCATCACCGTGGGGATCATGGCCGGCCTGAACTTCGTTGGCACCATGGGAGCCGGGTGGCTCTGCGACCGCATGGACCCGCGCAAGGTGCTGGCCTGGATCTATGCGTTGCGGGCGGTGTCCCTGATCATTCTGCCGTCGGTGACCGGCCCCGCCGGCATGTTCGTCTTCGCGGTGATCTACGGCCTGGACTGGTTCGCGACGGTGCCGCCGGTGGTGGCCATCGCCGGCAACACCTTCGGCAAGAACTCGGTGGGCAGCATCTACGGCCTGATCTTCCTGGCGCACCAATTGGGCGGCGCCGCCATGGCCCAGGGCAGCGGCATCGCGTATGACGTGTTCGGCGACTACGTGCCGGCCTTCCTCACCGGCGCGGTGCTGGCCGTGCTCGCCGCCCTCATGTCGATGGCCATCGCCAAGGACCCGCCGGCCCCGTTGACGCCGCCCCGGCCCGGACTGGCGGCCGCGTAGGAATGGATGGGCGTCCTTCGACCTTGCTCCGTTACGCCCAGGACGCCATCGTCCAAGTGACCATGGATCACGGCGCAAGCTCCACGGCTCCCCTGGAACCAACCTGACGAAAACCAACGGAGAACACGCATGGCTTGCGATCCCGACTACCTGAGCTTTTCCGGCGCGGAGTACGCCCGCCGCCACGCCGCGGTGCAGGCGCGCATGGACCGCATGGGCCTGGACGCGGTGGTGTTCTACGGCAGCCGCACCGCGCCGGACATCCACTACCTGTGCAACTGGCTCACCACCTCCGAGGCCTACTTCATCTATCCGCGCGCGGGGGAGCCGACGCTGTTCGTGCAGTTGTCCAACCACCTGCCCAACGCCCGCCGCATGGCCGTCATCGACGACGTGCGTTTCGGCGGATCGAGCCCCACGGGGTCGGTGGACTCGGTGCCGCGGGTGCTGGAGAACCTGAAGGACCGGGGGCTGGAACACGGCGCGGTGGGTTTGTGCGGCAGCGTGCCGTACCGGCACTACCTGCGGCTGGTGGAGGCGCTGCCGGGCGTGAAGTGGTCGGACTTCAGCGCCGAAATGCGCAACCAGCGCCAGGTCAAGAGCGACGAGGAGATCGAGCGCCTGCGCCTGGCCTCGGCCATGAGCGACGACTCGGTGCGGGCATTGGCCGAGGGCGCGCGCCCCGGCATCCCGGAACACGAGCTGGCGCGCATCGTCGAGGACGTCTACCTGGGCAAGGGCGGCATCAACGGCATCCACTTCATGATCACCACCTCCATGCGCGACCCCCACGGTGGGGTGCCGCAGCAGCACCTGTCCAACCGCATCCTGCAGAAGGGCGACGTGCTCGTCACCGAGATCAGCACCAACTACGGCGGCTACACCGGCCAGGTGCTGCGCACCTTTACCATTGGCGAAGAACCCACCGCCGAGTACCGCCGCCTCCACGAAGTGGCCATGGAGGCGTTCCACCGCATTGCCGGGGTCATCAAGGCGGGCGCGGGAACGGAGGAAGTGCTGAAGGCCGCGGACGTGGTGCACGAGCGCGGCTTCACCGTCTACGACGACGTGGTGCACGGCGCCAGCCAGTTGCCGCCGATCCTGCGCACCCACAAGACCCACCGCGGCGCGCCGCCGGACTTCCGCTTCGAGGCGAACATGTGCCTCGTCATCCAGCCCAACGTGGTCACCGTGGACGGGTTGCGCGGCGTTCAGTTTGGCGAGATGATGCGTGTGACGGAGACCGGACTGGAGAACATGCACGACTGCCCAAGGCAACTCTTCGTGTGCCGCAACGGGTAGGCACGGCGCAAGCTCCCAGGCCCCGCTGGAGGATGTGTCGTGGCGAGGGACAAGAGCCACTACCGGGCGAAATTCGGGACGCACGACGTCGCTTCTCCCCGCTCGCGCATCATGTGTCGGAGAGGGCAACAAGCGGCGGCGTTGGCGTTACTCGCCGTGGTGCTGCTGACGTTTGCGCAGGCGGCGGCGGACCGCGCTCCGGTGAAGGCGCTTGCTGGAAACGGCAAGGAGCTTCCGAGGCATTCCACGGCGCTGGCCGCGGATGATCCCGTGGCGCGAGGCGCGTACCTGGCCCGCGCCGGCCTGTGCATCGCCTGTCACACCGATTTCAAAAACAAGGGCGCCGAACTTGCCGGGGGCTACGCCATCGAGGTTCCCTTCGGCGTCATCTACAGCACCAACATCACGCCGGATCCGGATACGGGCATCGGCGGCTGGAGCGACGAGGAGTTCCTGCGGGCCATGCGCCGGGGCATCGGCCGCGGCGGCGAGCACCTGTTTCCTGCCTTCCCCTATACCTCGTTCACGGGCATGACCGACGAGGATGTCCTTGCTCTCAAGGCGTACCTGTCCACGGTGAAACCCGTGCGCAAGGAAAACCGCGCGCCCGAGTTGACCACGCCCTTCGGCTGGCGCTTTCTGGTGGCGGGTTGGAAGTGGCGCTATTTCGAGGAGGGAGCGTGGCAACCGGACCCGGCCCGGTCCGCCCAATGGAACCGCGGTTCGTACCTGGTGAACGCGGTGGTCCACTGCGGCGAGTGCCACACGCCGCGGGACTGGGCCGGCGGGCTCGACCGCGAGCGCTTCATGGCCGGCGCCGCCGATGGGCCGGAGGGCGAGACCGCCCCCAACATCACGCCCCACGAGCAGACCGGGGTGGGCGACTGGTCGGTGGAGGACATGGTGGAACTGCTCAAGAGCAGCTACAAGCCCGACGGCGACAACGTCCAGGGCCTCATGGAACGGGTCATCGTCCACGGCTACGAGCACTTGAGCGATGAAGATCTCACCGCCATTGCCGTTTACCTGCGCTCGCTGCCGGGCGTGGACAACGCCGTTGACTGAGAGGGGTCGAAGTCAGTCCCACGGATGAACAAGGATCCGTTCCATCAATGGGGTTCAGGACATTGGGCTCACGCGGCTATGCCGCATTCGCGGTTGCCCTATATCGAGCGATTATGTTATGTCTTATGCGAGTTTAGGCAATTGTGGCGCAGGTGGCGTACATATGGGGTATCCTGGCTGCCTCAGAAAGGGAGGGACTACCATGAAAAGCTCATTGCAAAGGCTGCGGGTGTGGAGACTGGCGCTGGTTGCGGTGCTCGCCGTGTCGTTCGTGATGGTGATGAATTCAGGAACGCCGTTTGCGACCACCCAGATTGCCACCGACGCCGACGAGGGAGACAAGATGACCTTCACCGTGAACCTTGGCCTTGCTCCCAATGGCTATTCCATCCGTTATACCTTCAAGACCGTGGACGGCACCGCCGAAGCGGGAAAGGACTACACCGCGCACACGGGAAAGGTGGTCTTCGCTTCGGGTGAGAGCACCAACACGGTGGACGTGTCGACATTGACAGACCAGATTGAGGAGGATGACGAATACTTCACGTTGGAATTGTACAATATCGAAGCGAAAGGATTCTCGGCGGTGCACTCCGGGTGGGTCTCGTTCCGGAACCAGCTCTATGGCGTTCCGAATGAGCAGTCGCTTAACGGCGAGATCAAGGACGTGGCGCCGTCTTCTCAATCGGGATCCTGATCCGGTGCCGAATGTCCTGCCGGGTCTTTCGAATTGTCGCGAGAGGCAGTGAAGGCAGTGAAATGGAGACCAGGATCTGATCGCAACAGAAGACCTTTGCGAGACAGGAGGAAGGATCATGGGACAGGATTCGAACAGGAAAACCGAATGGTCCGCATGGCGCGCCGCCCTTGCAGCCGTCGTGCTGGTGGGAGGTGTCGCGCTCGTGGCGCCGCAAGCGGCCCACGCCGCGGACGCCGGCGCAACCGAGGGCGATACGATGGAGTTCACCGTCGAACTCGGGGCGGCACCGAACGGCTGGGCGGTGCGCTACAAGTACAAGACGGAAGACGACGCGGCCGTCCAAAGCGAGGACTACGAGGGCACCAGCGGCACCGTGACGTTCAATTCGGGGGTCAAGACGAAGAAGATCTCTGTGAACACGATTGACGACAGCGATAAAGAAGACCCGGAAGTCTTCAAGCTCAAGCTCTACGACCAGGAGGTCAACGGGCTCTACCGCGGCGTCACGGGGTGGGTCACACCGACGTCCGGCATCCGGTCCATGCCGAGCACGATGACGATAAGTGGCCAGATCCAGGATAACGATTAACGATGCGCCGGCTGGCGACGCGAAGTGCACAAACAACGTAACCGGAAGTTCATGCTGAGCGTGCATGGCGGCGCCTCCGGGGGATACACGGCTCATTCGCCCTGGAGTTCGCGGGTCGCCTCAGGAGCCGTTGCCGCTGTCCAGCCCCAGGAGCCTCGCCGCGTTGCCGCCGCGCACCGCGCCGGAACCGCCTAGCCCCGCGCGCCCCAGCAGTCCCAGGGGATCGGTCTCGCCCATGTCGTAGGGGTAGTCGGTGCCCAGCAGGAGGCGTTCCTCGCCGGCCAGTTGGCGCAGGAAGGCGAGCATGCGCGGGTCGTGCAGGATGGTGTCGAAGTAGAAGCGGCGGAAGTACGACTCCGGGTCGCCCGCTACGGCGCGCGCCGCGTCCACCGCGCCGTGGCCGTGGACCACGCGGCCGAGGAGATACGGAAGGGCGCCGCCGCCGTGCACCAGGCAGATGTTGAGCGATGGGTAACGCTCCATCACGCCGCCGAGGATCAGCGATGCCGCGGCAATGGCGGTGTCCATGGGATTGCCCACGAGGTTGTTCATGTAGTACCGGCTGAGCCGCTCCGCGGCGGCGACACGGTGCGGATGCAGTTGCACCAGCACGCCCATGTCGGCCGCGCACTCGAAGAAGGGCCGGAACGCCTCGTCGTCGAGGTTGACGCCGTCGATGTGGGTGCCGATCTCCACCATGCGGATGCCCAGCGCGTCCACCGCGTAGCGCAGTTCCTCCACCGCCGCCCGGCTCGACTGCATGGGAATCGTGGCCACGGGGACCAACCCCGGCTCGTCGCGCGCCGCCTCGGCGTTGGTCTCGTTGAAGAGCCGCGCCACCGCCTGCCCGTGCACCCCTTCCAACTGGTAGGTGACGATGGTCATGGGCGGCGACAGCACCTGCCGGTCCAGCCCGCGCTCCCGCATGGCGCTCAGGCGGGCGGGAAGGTCGGAGAGGAACGGCTGCAGCGCCGCGGGCCGCGCTTCCCCCACCCGGAGCGACAGCCCGCCGGAGCCGTCCTCCTCAATGTGGCAGCCGTGCCGGGCGCCGTCCCGGCGCATGGCCCGGATCCACTCGGGCGGAGTGAAGTGGGCGTGGACGTCGATGACCATGAGTGAAATTTACTCTTTGTTGTGGTTTCAGGCAAAGAGAGCTCATTCAGGAAACAATGAGGCCTGTCTATTCGGTTTTGGCCATCACGTCGGCGGCGGCCAGGTCCTCGCCGACCCGGTGCAGCGGCCGGCCGGAGTCGCTGATGGCCAGGACCACCACGATCTCGCCGGCCCGCGGGGCGTCCGGTACGGAGACCTGCATCGAGTCGAAGTGGCTGAACTTCCAGACGTCGTCCTTGTGGTGTAGCGGGCAATCGATGGCCGTCCCCGGTCCGCCGATCTTCGTGGTCGAGGGCATGACGGCGCTCGCCGGCCCGACGATCTCGCGCACCGGCTTGCCGAGCCGCGGGTGCATGACCGCGGCGGCGTGCTCCCGCTCCCCCTTCTCGCCGACGATGGCCGCCTTGCCGTAGCTGTGGACGGCGCCGCCGTCGATTCCCAGCGCGTCGATGGCGCGTTGAGCCAGCAGGCCGCCGAGTTCCGCGCCCGCCTTCTGCAACTCTTCGAGCTTCTCGTCGTAGATCCCCGCGTAGGGGTTGACGATGACCGCGATGGCGGCGGCCTGACGCGACGCCGGCTCCACCGGCCGGTGGAACTCGCGCCGGGTCTCTTCGACAACGGTGACGAGTTTGCGGATTTCCATACGCTTTCCTCCTGGTGTCGACGGACCTAACCAGTTTACGCCACTATGCCACCGTGGATTCTCGTTGCAACGCCTTGCGTGTTGGCGTCCGAGAAATCTCGGTTTGACATCGAACCCCTGATGGTGTTTCTTGGGGAACCCTGAAAAATCGGGCAGATACGGCGCTTACGAACAGGAGGACGGTTATGAGAAAGTGGGTTGCCATTGCTGTTTTGTTTGCCCTGACGGCCTTTGCGCAGTCGACCGTCGTTTCGGCGGCGGACTTTCCGAAGAAGAACATTACCATCATCGTCGCGGGCTCTCCGGGCGGCGGATTTGACCGTCTGGCCCGGGCCATCGGCAGGACCATGCGGAAGTACCTGCCCAAGGGCGTCCACGTGGTGGTGAAGAACATCACCGGCGGGGGACTGGTCATCGGCACGGTGGCCATGTACAAGGCCAAGCCCGACGGCTACACGCTGGGCCACCTGTTCACCGACGGCATGCTGGGCAAACAGTTGATCAGCGGCGTGGAGAAGACGGGCTACGACGTCACCAAGTTCACCTACATCGCGCGGGTCGGGGCCGAGCCCTACAGCCTGATCGTGGGCAAGAACTCCAGGTTCCACACGCTGGAGGATTTGCGAAAGGCCGAGCGGGTGAAATGGGGCGTGGAAGGCATCGGCGTGTCGCGCTGGATTCCCACCTTCGTGGCGGCGAAGTCGCTCGGCATCCACATGGACGTGGTGTCGGGCTACGCCGGCACGAGCGAGGGCATACCGGCCATGATCCGCAACGACTTCGACGTTTATCTGCAACCCATTGACCACCCCACCACCGCCACCTACATCGCGTCGGGCGACGTGCGGCCCGTGCTTCACCTGCACGGCGAGCGGGCAGTGAACGCGCCGAACACGCCCACCGCCAAGGAGCAGGGGGTCGATCTCCGACTGTACGTGGGCCGAAGCATCGTGGCGCCTCCGGGCGTGCCCGACGACAGGAAGAAGATCCTCGAAGACCTGTTCATGAAGGCCATGACCGATCCGGAATACAAGGAGTTCCTGGCCAAGTCCAAGAGCCCCATCGTGCCCGGCGACTCCAAGGTGGCGCAGGCCGACCTGGACAACTACGTCAAGGCCTACAGCGAACATACCCAGGCCATGCGCGACGCGTTGCCGAAGTGATGGTAGTCCGGCAGCAATAAGGGAACGGGGATCCGTCTTCGGAGGGGTCCCCGTTCCCATGTTTCCCGAGAAAGCGAGATCGGATGAATCAACCCGCCAACCCGGGTACCGGGCCGCGTCCGCCCATACCGCTGCCCTTTCACTACGCCTGGCTCGTCGTCGCCGTCACCTTCTTCGCCAGCTTCAACGGCGCCGGCATCCGCGTGGTCCCCACCGTGCTGATCCATCCCCTCGAAGCGGACTTCGGATGGGCCCGCTCGGCGATCACGTTCGGGATCTCCATCAATCTCCTGCTCTACGGCGTTGCCGCACCGGTGGTGGGCTGGATCCTGGACAAGTACGGTCCGCGCCGGGTCATGATGACCTCGCTGACCCTGCTGTCGGCGGGTCTTCTGGGCACCACTGTCGTGAGCGAGCTATGGCAGTTCTGGCTGACCTGGGGCGTCATGGTCGGTCTGGGGGCCGGGGGCATGTCCGGCGTACTCTCCGCTTCGGTGGCGCATCGCTGGTTCAACGCCCGGCGCGGACTCGCGGTGGGTATTCTCAGCAGCGGCAGCTCTTCGGGACAGATCGTCTTCGCCCCGTTGATGCTCCTGATCATCGGAATCATCGGCTGGCGCATGGGCTCCTACGTGCTGGTGGCCTGCACGGGCGTGGCGGTGACGATGGTCTGGTTGCTCATGCGCGACAAGCCTTCGGACGTTGGCCTGGAGCCCTATAACGAAGGCATCGGAGCGGAGAAGGCGCCGGCGGTGGACAAACCGGCAGGCAAGCAGGAGGAAGCGAAGCCCGCCGGACCGGTGATGGGCATCCGGGACGCCATCAAGACGCCCACCTTCTGGCTCCTGTGCGGGGTGTTCTCCATCTGTGGCGGCACCGCCAACGGGCTCATCGGAACCCACCTGATCCCTCACGCCCTGGAGGAGGGATTCGAGGTGGCGACCGTCAGTTTTGCGTTCGCCCTCATGGGGATCATGAACATCATCGGAACGCTGTTCTCGGGCTGGTTGACCGATCGGGTCGATCCCCGAAAACTGATTGCCGCGGTGTTCACCCTGCGGGGATTGGCGCTGTTCTATCTGACGCTGGTGGACAACACCAGCGGACTCCTCATCTTTACCGTCATCTACGGACTCGATTGGTTCGCCACGGTTCCGCCGGTGGTCACCCTCGCCGGCCAGACTTTCGGCAAGCAGTCCATCGGCCGGATCTACGGCTGGATCTTTCTGTCGCACCAGATAGGCGGGTTCGCCATGGCCAACGCCGGCGGCCTCCTGTACGACTACGTGGGGAACTACGAACTGGCGTTCTTCGCCGGCGGCTGGATGGGACTGATGGCCGCGGCGTTCGGGCTCAGCATCCGGCCGAAAAAGCCGATGCCGCCGCTGGAAACCTCACCCGCCGGGGCGGCCGCCTGAGCAGGCGCCGCCGCCGAGCAGTTTCACGAACCCCTGTTCTTCTTCGCGGCGCCGTCGAGATCGTAAACGGCCTGCCAGGGCACGGAGCAGTGGGCCCATACCAGGGGCTCGAACTTTTCCCACCAGTCCAGGTCGCGGCCTTCCATGCTCAGGAACCGCACCATGCGCACCATGTCCTGGATCTGATACTTCTCCAGGGCGGGCTCGAAGGCGGGCATGATGCCCTTGCCCTTCTTGATGATGCGGCGGATGTCGAAGATGTCCAGATTGTCGACGGTGTCGCGGAAGTCCGGGATCTCCGCGGACATCGCCTTGGCGATGGGGCCGTCGCCCCGTCCCGCGGGACCGTGGCAGCTCGCGCAACGCTGGGCGTAGACGAGCTTCATCTCCTCTTCCCGAATGCAGCCGCCAAGGGCCATCAGGCTCAGTAGCACCAATCCCGCATACGGGAAGCAGTGAGAAGGGAAGAAGCGACGAAGGAAGCGGTGGCGGCGGAACTTCATCGGCATCACGCCTTCTTCGTACCATCTCCCATCCGTAAACAACAGCCGGCGCCTCGGGACAAGGGCGCCCCGCAACGGTTGGCTTCTCTCGTTGAACCCTATACGTTTGAGGCATCCTTTCGCGGGGAACCGGCGGTCTCAAGATGGCGATTCGAATCACGCGCGTGTACACGCGCACCGGCGACGACGGCACCACCGGCCTCGTGGGCGGGAAGCGGGTTCCCAAGGACTGCCAGCGGGTGGAGGCCTACGGCGCCATCGACGAGTTGAATGCCGTGGTGGGGCTGGTGCGCGCGTGGAACGAGCAGGGCAAGGGAGAGCACGAGCTGCACCTCAGGCTCGACCTCTGGCTGCAGCAGATCCAGCAGGAGTTGTTCGACCTGGGCAGCGAGTTGGCGACCCCGGAAGACGGCGCCTATGACGGCATGCACCGCGTCGGCGCGGCGGAGGTCACCGGGCTGGAGCAGCTCATCAACGAGTGCCAGAAGGACCTCGAGCCGCTCAAGTCGTTTACCCTGCCGGGCGGCGGACCCATCAGCGCCCAGCTCCATCAGTGCCGCACGGTATGCCGGCGGGGCGAGCGGGAGATCTTGCGGCTGTCGCGGGTGGAGGAAGTCGGTGAGTGGCCCCTCAAGTACGTCAACCGCTTGAGCGATTTCTTCTACGTCGTCGGACGCTGGGTGGGCAAGAACCTCGGTGAGACGGAGTATCTCTGGCAAAGAGGGCTGGCCAGCGGGCCGAAGCAGTGACCTGTCCGATCCGAATGGGGACCCATCCGTTGGTTTCCATTGGGATCGGACAGGCCCCCACGGGCGGCGAGCTCCGCGGGTGTGCGCCGCGGAGGCACGGAGTCGAACATGGCGGACATCCTGGCGGGAAAGAAGGCGTTGATCTTCGGCGTGGCCAATGAGCGGAGCATCGCCTGGGCGGTGGCCAGGGAGCTTCATGCTCAGGGAGCCGATCTGGCGTTCACGTACGCCGGCGAGATCCTGGAAAAGCGCGTCCGCCCATTGGCCGAAGGCATCGGCTCAAGCCTGATCCTGCCGTGCGACGTCACCCGTGACGAAGAGATCGAAGCGGTCTTCGAGGCGGTGGGACGCGAGTGGGGCGGTCTCGACATTCTCATCCACGCCATTGCCTTCGCCAACAAGGAGGACCTGGCGCAGCCTTTTGTCGAAACCGGGCGGGCCGGGTTCCACACGGCGCTGGATATCAGCGCCTACTCGCTGGTGGCGCTGACGCGCCACGCCGCCAAGCTCATGAAGGGGCGGGACGGCGCGGTGGTGACATTGACCTACATGGGGTCCGAGAAGGTCGTCCCCAACTACAACGTCATGGGCGTGGCCAAGGCGGCGTTGGAGGCCAGCGTGCGTTATCTGGCGTACGATCTCGGGCCGGACGGCATCCGGGTGAACGCCATCTCGGCAGGTCCGGTGAAGACCCTGGCGGCGGCCGGCATCGCCGGGTTTCGGGACATGCTCCGCTTCGCCAGCGAGCGCGCCCCGCTCAAGCGCAACGTGGACCCGGCCGAAATCGGCCGCACCGCCGTCTATCTCGTGTCGGAGTTGGGGAGCGGGGTCACTGGAGAGACTCTCCATGTCGATGCCGGCTACAACGTAATGGGCATGTAGGAACATGGACGCGGACCCGCCACCGGGCGGGATACGACCAGGAGCGACCGTGAAGGAGATTTCGCCGCAGGAAGCCTACGACGCGTTACGGCAGGACGCCGGCGCGGTGTACATCGACGTGCGCACGGTGGAGGAATTCGCCGCGGGGCACCCGGCGGGGGCGGTGAACATTCCCATCGCGTTCCACGATCCGGCGCAGGGCATGGCTTACAACCATGAGTTCGTGGAGATTGTGCAGCGCCATTACGCTGCTGGCCGGAAGCTGCTGCTGGGCTGCAAGGCGGGCCCTCGCTCCCAAAGCGCGGCGAACCTGCTGGAACAGGCCGGCTACCGGGACGTGGCCAGCGTGCGCGGCGGCTTCAGCGGCATGCGGGACCCCTTCGGTCAGGTCGTGGTGGAGGGATGGAGCGGCCTTGGTCTCCCGGTGAGCCAGGAGAACGGCGCAGGGACAAGCTACGAGTCGCTGGCGGCCGAGCGGTGACGCCGGCGTGCGCCAGCACGCATGCCTCACCACCACCGGTGCGGTCCTTGACACTCGTTGTCATTTCGGCGATAAAGGCACGCTTGGTTGATTTGTTCCTTGGTTGATTTGTTCGTTTCTTCCCACACAACTTCAACGTCCGTCATCCGCCGCAAACACTCCTTGACCCTGTATCGACGGTAAGGGCGTCCCCAGTCCGGAACCCGCTTCCGGCGTTCAGAGACCATCGTATGGATACCTTCAACTCATTCTTCATCGGTCTGGCCAACATTCTGCCCTTCAGCGCCGCGGGACAGGATCCGTTCCTGTTCATGCTCATCGGCATCGCCATCGGGTTCGTGGTGGGGATTCTGCCCGGTCTGGGCGGGGCCACCACGTTGGCCCTGATGCTGCCGTTCATCTACAACATGGACCCCACCACCGCGTTCGCGTTCCTGTTGGGTTCCAACGCGGTCACCGCCACCACCGGGGACATTACCTCCATTCTCTTCGGCGTCCCGGGCGAGGGCATCACCGCGGCCACCATCGTCGATGGCCACCCCATGGCCAAGAAGGGCGAGGCCGGCCGCGCCCTCGGTGCCGCGCTCATGAGCTCGCTGGTGGGCGCGGTGTTCGGCGCTTTCGCCCTGGCGCTGGCCATCCCCATCGTGCAACCGCTGGTGCTCTCCATCGGCTCCTCGGAATTCTTCATGCTGGCCCTTCTGGGCATCACGTTCGTGGCCTCCCTGAGCGGCGGCAACATGCTCAAGGGACTGTGCACCGGTGCCATGGGGCTGATTCTCGCCACCGTCGGCCTGGACCCCATCGAGAGCGTGCCGCGCTTCACCCTCGATCCGATCATTGGCGAAGATGCCGCGCTGTTTCTGTGGGACGGACTCTCACTGGTTTCGGTCACCGTGGGGCTGTTCGCCATTCCCGAGATCATCGAGCTGTCGGTGCAGGGATCAAGCATCGCGCGCCAGTCCACCGGCAAGCTGGGCGGCGTCATGCAGGGCATCGCCGACACCTTCCGCCATTGGAAGCTGGTGCTGGGGTGCAGCGCCATCGGCTCCTACATCGGCCTCATCCCGGGTCTGGGGGGCGGCCCGGCGCAGTGGGTCGCTTATGCCCACGCGGTGCAGAGTTCCGGCGGCGACAAGGATCGCTTCGGCAAGGGCGCCATCGAGGGCGTGCTGGGACCCGGCGCGGCCAACAACTCCAAGGAGGGCGGTGCGCTGGTGCCCACCATCGCCTTCGGCGTGCCCGGCAGCGTCTCCATGGCGATCCTGCTGGGGGCGTTCATCATTCAGGGAATCGTGCCTGGACCAGACCTGCTGGATCCGGACAAGCACCTGGATCTCACCTTTTCCTTCGTCTGGATCATCGTGGTGTCGAACATCATCACGGTGGCGGTCTGCCTGCTGTTCCTGAACCAGCTCGCCAAGATCACCTTCGTCAAGGGCACCTACCTGATCCCGTTCCTCCTGCTGCTCATCTATCTGGGGGGCTTCGCGGTCAACAATGCGTTCGGCGACATGCTGCTGGTGCTGCTGTTCGGCGCGGTGGGATGGCTCATGGTGCGCTTCGACTGGCAGCGGCCGCCGCTGCTGCTGGGGCTCGTCCTGGGCGGCATCGCGGAGAACAACCTGTTCATCGCCACCAAGGTGTACGGCGCCGGTTTCCTCCTGCGGCCGGGTGTGCTGGTCATCTCGCTCCTCATTCTGGCCGGAGCGCTCTATCCCCTTTTTCAGTCCTGGCGGGAGCGCAAGCGGGCCGAGCGCCACGAGAACAAGTTCGAGGTCCCCGGCATCACCAAGACGATGGAAGAGGTCCCGCGCAACGACCGCATCGCCCACGGCGTCTTCGCGCTGTGCTTCGTGGCGTTGTTCGCCTACGTGATGCGTGAGGTCTTCTTCGGTTTCGGCGCCTACGAGGAACGGGCCGCGTTGTTCCCGCTCATCATCGGACTGCCCGCCTTGGTCATCAGCGGGGTGGTGTTCGTGAAGGAAATCACCACCACCTCCAGAGTGATGGTGCACGGGGAAGAGGGCGTCGAGGAGGTGGAGGAGATTTCACCGGAAGAGACGCGCCGCCGCACCCTGGCGATCAGCGCCTGGGTCGTGGGATTCTTCGTTTCCATCTGGCTGCTTGGGTTCGTATGGTCCTCGATGGTGGCGACCTTCCTGTATCTCAAGTTCGGCGCGCGGGAGAACTGGTTCATGTCGATCATCCTGACGGCGGTGGCATATGCGTTCTTCGCCGGCATTTTCGACCTGGCCCTCCATCTGCCGTTCCCGCCGGGCGAGCTGTTCGTCTGGCTCGGACTGGAGTGATCGGAATCTCCCGCGTCGCGCCCTGCAGATTCCTGCAGGAGGCCGCGCGGGAACCAGCTCCACACCAGCCCGGACCCGGTTTCCCGCGTGATGGCCTCCGTGGAAATCGGGTCTGAGCGGGTTTGACCCGTCCGGGGGCGTCGGATAGATTCCACGTATGCGGAGAGGCCTCCACTTTTGGGCCGTGGTGCTGTTGGTCTTGTGCCACGCGACGGCGCCGCTCCACATGCCGTACGCCCACGCGCTGTCCCAGGATGAGGAAATCCGCATCAGCCGCCAGTTCCGGCGGGAAGCCCGCCACCGGCTCAAGTTCATCGAAGACCCCGAGATCGAGCTCTATGCCGACCGCATCGGTCGCCGTATTCTCGAAGCCGTCGGCAACATTCGATACCCTTACCGCTTCTTCGTCATCGCGGATCCGTCGCTGAATGCGTTCGCGGTCCCCGGCGGCAGCATCTTCCTGCACTCTGGCCTGATTCAGCGCGTGGAGAGCACGGACGAGTTGGCTTCGGTCATCGCCCACGAGATCGTTCACGTGGACGCGCGGCACTTCCACGTTCTCGCTTCCTCCACGGACGCCGCCATGCTCGTGGGCATGCTGGGGGTGTTCCTGGCGCCGGTCATCGGGCCTGCCGCCCTGGCCGGCCCCGCTGTCGCCATGACCCGGCAACTGGAGTTCAGCCGGCAGATGGAGGAGCAGGCGGACAACCTGGGCGTCGGCTACCTCGCACGCGCGGGTTATGATCCTGGGGCGGCGGTCACCTTCATGCAAAGGATGTACCGCGAGCGGCGGCTCAATCCCGTCGGGAGACCCGCGTACCTCCTGACGCACCCGCTGACGGATAAACGCATCGCCAATCTGTCGGCATCGATACGCGCGCAGGGGCTTTCGGTACCCCGTTACAGGGACGCCGACGACATCGAGCGCGTCAAGTTGTTGATCGAGCTGCGGGACAAGCCTGACGTGGTCGTGGAACGGCTCAGAAAAGACCACGAGAGCCGTCCCACGGCCGCCATGCCGGTTTACTTGCTGGGGCTTGCCTACGCCGCCACCGGCCGGTGGGTGCAGGCACGGGACATGCTGGAACGGGCGGCGCGTTCGGACCTGGCGGTCCCCAACCTGCATCGCGATCTCGGGCGCGTGTATCTCCACACGGAGGAAATCCCCAAGGCGCATGCCGCCCTTGATCGCATGTTGGAACATCAACCTGACGATCCCATCAGCCACCTGTACCGCGGCCGGCTCTTCGAGAAGGAGTCGCGTTTCCGGGAAGCCGCGCGCGCTTATCTGAAAGCGCGTCAGTTGGCGCCGTCCTGGGCCGAGGCCGCCCGCCTCCTCGGATATGCCTACCGAAAGCTCAACCAGCCGGGCAAGGCGCACTACTATCTGGCCCAGTCGTACCTGCTGCGTGACCAGACCGGCAAGGCGCTCGACGCGCTGGAGCGCGCCGCCCAGCAGTACGCGCCGGGCTCGCCCCGGTTGGAGGTCATTCAGGACGAAATCGCCGCCATTCGCGCCGGGGGCTGAAGCTTCACGGTCTCTTCGCGCGCGCCCGCGGGCGGCGTCCTCAATCCGTGAGCGCCTCGTAAAGGCGCTTGCGGGCTTGCACGTAGATCTGACAGATCCTGGCTTCGGTCACTCCCAGTCTCTCTCCGATTTCGCGGAATTTGAGCTCGTGATCGTTCCGTAGCGTGACCACCACCCGCTCCCGCTCCGGAAGTTCCGCCACCGCGTGTTTCAGTTTGTCCAGCATGTCGGCGAGTTCCGCGTGGTAGGACGGGTCCCGATAGAGTTCCGGGGCGTCGGCGCTTCGGTCCATGATCAGATCCAACTCGCTGCACTGCGGGTCGTCGAGACTCTGGCACCCATATTCCCCCACCTGGTAGTTGAGCTTGTGGTACTGCGCCAGTGGCAGTTGCAGCTCCTCGGCCATCTCTTCGGTGGTTGCCTCGCGGCAGAGTTCCACGGCGAGCCGCGTGCGGGCGGCGGAAAAGCGGCGTCCCCAGGCCCGGATCGAACGGCTGACCCAGTCCAGTGATCGCAGGCACTGGATCATTTCACCGTAGACGCGAGGTTTCGCGTAGGCGGAGAACGAGACGCCGCGCTCGGGATCGTAGCGGTCCAGTGCTTCCAGCAGACCCACGACGCCGGAATTGATCAAGGCGTCGATGTCCACGTTCGGCGGCAGGCGACGGTGGAGTTGATGGGCGACGGCTTCCACCAGGGGCAGGTACGTCGCCACGAGTTCGTCCTGGCAGTCGTCTTCCGCGGCTGCTGTCGGGTTTCCCGGCTCCGGCCCACACGGTAGCTCCTTCATGGAGCCACATGAGAGCAACCGTCGTGCCAGGAGTTCGACCAGGCCCCAAAGCCAAGGGTAACGCGCACTTGGCCGGAGTTCGCGGCCGGGCGTCGCGGGGACGGGGTGTCAAGGGAAGGAAGCCGGCGTCACGTCCTTGCCAGCGAGAGGCCGGGCAATGGACCGGCTTCCATGCCTCCCGCTGCGATCCGGTACACTCCACAGGCTCCCGGGAGCCTGCGCCGAAAGAACTTTGACCGGCCGTTCGCCCTTGCACTGGACCGGATCCGACAGACACCACACTAGCGATAGAGTTCCACCAGTTCCACCAGCCCCAGGGCGCGCATCTCACCGAACAGGTGACGCTTGATCTCGTCCACCGTATCCAGCCGGAGCGCGGTGCGCGCGATGGCCTGGGCCTGCTCGTAGCTGACCGTGCGCACGAGCTTGCGAACCACGGGAATGGACAGGGATTCCATGCTGAACTCTTCGAGGCCCAGCCCCATGAGCAACACGGTGGAGAGCGGGTCGCTGGCCATCTCGCCGCACATCGCGGTTCTCTTGCCGCTGGCCCTGGCGGCGCGGATGACCTGGGCCAGCGCGGACAGGACCGCGGGGTGAAAGGGTTCGTACAGCGGCGCGACCTTGCGGTTGCCGCGGTCCACGGCCAGCAGGTACTGGATGAGATCGTTGGTGCCGATGCTCACGAAGTCCACTTCCTCCACCAGACGATGGGCCATCTGTACCGCCGCGGGCACCTCGACCATGATTCCCAACTCCATTCCGGCGTCGAAGGGGATGTGGCGGCGTGTCAGTTCGGTCTTGATGTCGCGCACGATGGCCTTCACCCGGAGGATCTCCTCCAGACTCGAGATCATGGGGATCAAGAGGCGCACCGGTCCCAGGGCGCTGGCCCGCAGAATGGCCCGGAGCTGCATCCGGAACGTGTCGGAAACCTCCAGCGACACCCGGATGGAACGCCATCCGAGAAAGGGATTGGGCTCGGAACGGGCGATGCCGACGTAGGGCGGGTACTTGTCGGCGCCGATGTCGAGGGTGCGGATGGTGACGGGCCTGCCGGCCATCCCCTCCACGACCTTCTGATAAAGGGCGAACTGCTGCGCTTCCGTGGGGAAGTCATGGTAGGCGAGAAACGGAATCTCGGTCCGGTAAAGGCCGATGCCCTCGGCGCCGTGGGCATGGGCGAAACGGATGTCCGTGAGCAGGCCCATGTTGGCCAGCAGGTGCACGCGGTGGCCGTCGGTGGTCTCCGCGGGCAGGTCGCGCATCTCGTCCAGTTCGCGGTTGACGGCCAGATAGTGGCGCTCCAGCCGGTCGTATTCGCCGATGATCTCCTTGTTGGGATTGACGAACACCACCCCGGAGTTGCCGTCGACGATCAACCAGTCCTCCTTGCGTACGCTTTCGAGCAGACCCTCCGCCGCCACCACGGTGGGGATCTCGAACGATTTGGCGAGCAGTGACGCATGGGACGTGACGCCGCCCGTGGACAGCACGATGCCCTGGAAACGGTCTCCCTCGATGACCGCGAGATCGGCGGGCGAAAGGTCTTCGGCCACCAGGATGGCGCCGTTCTCCGGAATCGCCGGCTGGCGTTCGCCGGAGCCGGACAGGTTGTCCAGCAAGCGCTCGGCCACATCGCGGATGTCGGCGGTGCGTTCCTTGAGGTAGCTGTCACCCACCTCGCTGACGGTCTGCATGTGCTTGCGGAAGGTGCTGGCGACCGCGTAGTAGGCGGTCAGTCCCTTGTCGCGGATGCGGTTTTCGATCTCGTCGCGCAGGACGGGGTCGTTGAGCACCAGCCGGTGCACGTCGAAGATCGCCCCGGCCTCGTCGGAGATGAGGGCGGTCATGCGGGTCTTGATCTCCGCCACCTGTTCCACGGCGCGCTGCACCGCCGCGCGGAAGCGTTCGAGTTCGCCCCGGGAGTCGCCGGTGTGGGAGCGCGTGATGGCGCCGAGGTCCAGGCGCCGCTGCATGAGATGCGCCTTGCCGATGGCGAATCCGGGACAGGCGGTCAGCCCGGTGAGACGGCTGCGGAACTTGCGCGGCGCCTCGCCGGTGCGTTGTTTGCCCCGTCCCTCGGACAACCGGAGGCGGCGCAACGCGTTGACCATGCGCCGGCGCGACTGCTTGCGCTCACGCTCCTTGTCCTTGAGCGAGTCCATGAGCCGCGCGTGGACGATGATCGTGGAAACCTGCGCGGATATGGCCTTGAGGAGACGAACCTCGTCCTGCGTGAACTCGCGCGGGCGGGAAGTCTGCACCACCAGCACCCCGATGGGTTTCTTGCGCGCGTGCACCGGGACGCCAAAGAACGAGTGGTACCGTTCCTCGCCGGTTTCCGGGAAGTACAGGAACCGGGTATGTGACGGAGCGTCCATCACCATCACGGGCTCCCCGGTCTCCACCACGAGCCCCGCCAGCCCTTCGCCGACGTTCATGGCGACGCGCCCCACGGCCACCGGATCGAGTCCCTTGGTGGCGCGCAGAGTCAGCCGGTCGAGGTCCGTGTCCAGGAGGTAGACCGAGCAAACCTCGGTCTGCATGCGCTTGGCCACGATGCCGGCAATGCTGTTGAGGCATCCTTTCAAGTCCGCGGCTTCGTCCACGAACCGGCCGATCTCCTCCAGGGTCACCAGATGGGAAGCGTCTTCCTCGGGAGCGTTCTCGATCACGTGAATCATGGTCTTCTTATAGCGCAATTCCCGGGGCAGGGCACGGTCGCGCGGACGCTTGAGGAACGCGGGCCGGCTCGATTTGACCGGGTTTTTGGCAGATGTTACGTTCCCGTGATGTCCGTTCAAAGACTCTCTCACAACCGCGAACAGGAGACGGATTCCCTTGCGGAGCATGTCCGCGCCATCCTCGCCGCGCTCGGGGAAGACCCCGACCGGGAGGGTCTCCAAAAGACCCCGGAACGGGTGGCGGCGTCGCTCTCCTTTCTCACCGGCGGGTATGACCAGGATCCGGAGGCCATCATCAACGGGGCCCTGTTCAGGGAGGACTACCAGGAGATGATCCTGGAGAAGGACATCGATTTCTTCTCCCTGTGCGAACATCACCTGCTCCCGTTTCACGGCAAGGCCCATGTGGCCTACATCCCCCGGCGGCACATCGTCGGCGTGTCCAAGCTGGCGCGGCTGGTGGACGCCTACGCCCGGCGCCTGCAGGTGCAGGAGCGGTTGACCAACCAGATCGCCCAGACCGTCATGGAACGGATCAATCCACTCGGGGCTGCGGTGGTGATGGAAGCGGAGCACATGTGCATGCGCATGCGCGGGGTGCAGAAGCAGAACTCCACCGTTGTGACCAGCGCGCTGCTGGGAGCCTTCCGGACCGACGACAAGACGCGCGCGGAGTTCATGAACCTGATCCGCGGCCGGCAGTTCTGACTCATGCCCATGAACATCAGGTTGAGGGAGATCACCCCGGCCCGGGTCCGGAGCGACCTGCTGGCGCTGCCGGTGACGGACAAGGGGCTTGAGGACCGTCTCGTGCGGAACCTCGACCGCGAGCTCCATGGCCGCATGAGCGCGCTCATCAAGAAGAGCGGTTACAAGGCCAGGAAGGGCCGTTCGCTCCTGGTGGCGACGCATGGCGCCATGCCCGCCGAACATCTGCTGCTGGTGGGACTCGGAAAACACGAAGACCACGGGATCCATGACTGGCGCATGGCCGGGGCCGTCACCGCCAGGGAGGCCGCACGGCTCTGGGCCGGCGAGGCGACCTTCATGGTGCCTCAGGATCAACAGGCGGATTCCGTGGTGGGGGCGGTGGCCGAAGGCGCTCTCCTGAACAGTTATCGCTTCCGCCGGTACCGATCCAACGACAACGGCGCGGGAGGGCTCCGCACCTTGGTGCTGGGGCGCACCGCGGGCGTCCGAAGCACGGCTCTGGCCCGCGCCGTCAAGCGCGCGCGGCTGTCGGCGGCGGCCGTGGCGCTGGCGCGGGATCTGGTGAACGAGCCGCCGTCCACGGCCACCGCGGCGTATCTGTCGGAGCAGGCGCTGGCTTCCTGCCAGGGCGAAGGCCTCGAGGTGGAGGTGTGGGGCAAGCGCAAGATACAACAGATGAAGCTTGCGGGACTCCTCGCGGTCAATCAGGGCAGCTGCGAGGAGCCGCGTTTCATACACATGCGCTACCGGCCCAAGGGGCCGGCGCGGAAGAAGGTGGCGCTCATCGGCAAGGGCATCACGTTCGATTCCGGCGGACTCTCGCTCAAGCCGGCGCGTTCCATGGAGACCATGAAGCTCGACATGGCCGGGGGCGCCGCGGTCATCGCGGCCATGAGCGTACTGCCGGAGTTGGCGCCCAAGGTCGAGGTGCTGGGCCTGGTGCCGGCCACGGACAACCTGCCGGACGGTGGCGCGCAGAAGCCCGGAGACGTCATCCGCTACCGCAACGGCAAGACCGTCGAGGTCATGAATACCGACGCCGAAGGCCGGCTCATTCTGGCGGATGCGTTGATCCTGGCGGCGGCGGAGAAGCCTGACTGCATGATCAATCTTGCCACGCTGACCGGGGCCTGCATCGTGGCTCTAGGCAACGAGTTGGCGGGGCTGTTCAGCAACGACGATGATCTGGCGGGCAGTTTGATGGCGTGCGGCCGGGACGCGGGCGAGGGGCTCTGGCGGCTGCCCTTGGCCGCCGAGTACCGCGACGACATCAAGAGCAACGTGGCCGACATCAAGAACGTGGGCGGGAGCTCGGCCGGCGCCATCACCGCGGCGTTGTTCCTTCAGGAATTCGTCGGCGAGATCCCTTGGGCGCATCTGGACATCGCCGGTCCCGCCTTCGCGAGCAAGGAGCATCTCACGCACCCCAAGGGGGGAACGGGGTTCGGCGTGCGCACGCTGCTGAACCTCCTTTCGGAGATCTGACCGGATCTGGCCGCGCTCCGACCCGGCGGCCATGGCAGGGTCCGAGGGCGCGCACGCATGGCGGGCGCAGGACAGTGGAAGGGAGACACGCATGGAGATATCCCATGTTGCGGACAGTGAGTTCGAAGCCCAGGTGGTGCGCGCGTCCGTGCCGGTGCTGGTGGATTTCTGGGCGCCGTGGTGCGGGCCGTGCAAGGCCATTGCGCCGGTGCTGGAAGAGTTGGCGCGTGAGTACGACGGGCGCCTCAAGGTGGTGAAGATCAACGTCGACGAGAATCCCGAGACCCCCAGCCGTTACGGCGTGCGGGGCATCCCCAACCTGATGATCTTCCGGGAAGGAGCCCTTTCGGGCCAGATCGTCGGAGCCGCCCCCAAGGCCAGGCTGGTGGGCGAGATCGACAAGGCCTTGGGCTAGGTTCCTGCGCCGCAGGCTCCCAGCGCGTCCTAGCGCGTGTTGCGCCTCATGCTCACGTTGATGAGGAGGCCAAGGGCCAGCATGGTGGTCACCAGCGAGGACCCGCCGTAGCTGATGAGGGGCAAGGGGATGCCCACCACGGGCAGAAGCCCGGTGACCATGCCGATGTTGATGGTGAACTGCCAGAACAGCATCGCCGCGACCCCGGCGGCCAGGAGCACGCCGAAGCGGTCCTTGGCCCGTCGCACCACCCGTAACGCCAGCAGGAGCAGCAATGTATAGGCGGCCAGCAGCACCACACACCCCGAGAATCCCCACTCTTCGGCGAACACCGCGAAGATGAAATCCGTATGCTGCTCGGGGAGGAACTCCAGACGGTTCTGGCTCCCCTGAAGATACCCCGTGCCCCAGAGACGTCCGGAGCCGATGGCGATTTTGGACTGGACGACGTGGTAGCCTGCTCCGAGGGGGTCCGACTCGGGGTTCATGAAGGTCCAGATGCGGGTCTTCTGGTACGGCTGTAGGAATTGCCATCCTACGGGCAGGGCGGCGATGGCCGCTATGGTGAAGTATACGAGCGAGCGCACGCGCAGTCCGGACATCACCACCACCGCCATGGCGATGAGAAAGATCAACACCGACGTGCCCAGGTCCGGCTGCAGCAGCACCAGCGCCAGCACCGGCGTGCTCAGCATGAGCGGTACGCCCAGAGCGGTCAACGAATAGCCGGGTTCGTAGTAGCACAGGGTCTTGGCGAGAACGAGTACAAGCACGAGCTTGGCCAGTTCGGAGGGCTGCAAAGCGAAGAAGCGCAGGTCCAGCCAACGCTGGGAGCCCCCACTGGTGATACCGATGAGCAGCACGAGGCCGAGGAGAACGACGACCGCGCCATAGATGGGATACGCCCAGCGGTTCAGTCGCTGGTAGTCCACCGAGAAGGCGACCACCATCCAGAACAGGCCGATGACGAGCCAGTAGGATTGCTTGGTGGCGAGGAAGCGCGAGCACTCCTCGTCGGCGTTGCAGGTGGCGCTGTAGATGGTAACGATCCCCAGCAGCGCCAGTCCGATGGAGACCATGAACAGAGGCCAGTCGAAGCTGACCACGAGGCGACGGTCAATTTGCACGTTGTGACCGCTCGGCCATCAGCGCGGGCAACGGCGTATCCGCCATTTCCGCGTCTTCGGATCCGCCTTTACCCGAGCGGAACCACGCCTCGACCACCTTGCGGGTGATGGGCGCGGCCGTGGCTCCGCCGCCTCCGCCGTGCTCCACGAGGGTGGCGACGGCGATCTCGGGCTTGTCCGTCGGGGCGTAGGCCACGAACCACGCGTGGTCCCGGATCTCGTAGGGGAGATCCTTGCTCTTGACGGCTTCGCCGCGCATTTCCGCCACTTGCGCGGTGCCGGTCTTGCCGGCAATGCGCACCAGATCCGAACGCGCGAGCTTGGCCGTGCCCCGCTGTCCGTGGACCACGTCGGTCAGCGCCCGGCGCACCACCTCCAGGGTGCCCTTCTTGAGGTTCACCGTGGCGGCGCGCACCGGACCGTATTCTTCCATCACTTCACCGCTGAGGGACATGACCCGCTGAACGAACCACGGTCGATAGATGGTTCCGCCGTTGGCCACGGCGGCGACCATGGTGGCCATTTGCAGCGGCGTGGCGCCGATGAAGCCCTGACCGATTCCCACCAGCGGGGTCTCGCCCGGGTACCAGGGTGTGCCGAAACGCCGCCGCTTCCAGGCACGGTCGGGGACCAGTCCGGCGCTTTCTCCTTCAAGGGGTATCCCGGTGGGCGCGCCCAGTCCGAAACGGCGCGCCCACTTGGCCATCTTGTCCACCCCCAGCCGCTGCGCCACCTGGTAGAAGTAGACGTCACACGACTGCACCAAGGCCTGGTGCATGTCGACATGGCCGTGCCCGTACTTTTTCCAGTCTCTCAGGACCCGGTTGCCCACCTTGTGGGTGCCGCCGCAGAACAGTCGTTTGTTGGGGGTGATGACCCCTTCCTGCAACGCGGCCAGAGCCGTCACGATCTTGAAGGTGGAGCCCGGCGGGAAATGACCCTGGAGCGTCCGGTTGTGCAGGGGGGTTTCGCTATCGCTGGTCAAGCGGCGCCACTCACGGGCCGTGAGCCCGCGGGCGAATGCGTTGGGATTGAAGGCTGGAGTGCTGACCAGCGCGCGCACGGCTCCGGAAGTCACGTCCAGGACGACGACGGCGCCCTCCCGGTTTTTCAATGCGTCATAAGCCGCCTGTTGCACGTTCAAATCCAGTGTCAGCACTACGTTGTGCCCGGGTGTCGCCTTGAGACGGTCGATCACCCGGACCTTCCGTCCGATGGCGTCCACTTCGACTCTTTCGCCGCCGCTGCGCCCGGCGAGGTGTTCCTCCCAGCGCTTCTCGACGCCTGCCTGCCCGATCTCGTCTCCGCGCCGGTAGCCTTTCCGGCGCAGCATCCGCAACTGCTCGCCGGTGATCTCTCCCAAGTAACCGAGCAGGTGGGCGGTCATGTCATCGGTGAGGTAGCTGCGCCGCGCCTTGACGCTCAACTCGATGCCCGGGAGTTCCACCTGATGCGTTTCCACCGCGACCACCGCGGGCCAGTCCACGTCCCGGAGAAGGGTCACTCCCTTCGGCCCGTTGGCCTGGAGCGCCGTCTCCACGAGTTCATCGGCGTCGGCATCCAGCAGCTTCGCGAGATGCTGCAGCGGAGCGAGACCGTTTTCCGCATCCCCCGGCCGGTAATGCACGTCGAAGGATGGGCGGCTATTGATCAACAGTCGCTGGTGCCGGTCGAACACCAGACCGCGCAACGCAGGGATGCGCTGGAGCCGGATCCGATTGCTTTCCGACATCACCGCATATTCCTGGCCTTGCAGGATCTGAAGCACCCAAAGGCGATAGGTCAGGAAGGCGAAGCTGAGCAAGACCAGGAGCGTGAAGAAACGGATGCGCCCGCGGAACTCCGGCTGCATTCGGGCGTTTGGCCTAAGTAGAAGCATTGGCCAGGGACGAAGGTTTCTTCGTGGTTTCCATGCGATTCTGGATGGAGCGAAGCATGAAGAACAACGGCGGGGCGATGCACGCGGAGAAGGTCGCTTCCCGCAGGACCGCATAGCCGAGTACGACCCAGTTGTCCGCAGGCAACTCGAACAGCGGCGAGATGGCAAGCAGCGCGCCTACCTTCACCCAGATGGCGACGAACACGGTGACGGCGCTGACCAGAGGACCCCTGGCCCAGACGTAGCGGAACACCAGAAAAACCACCAGAAAGACCGCGGAGAAGGCCAACGCGTTGGCTCCGGGTAGTGGATTCGACACCATGTCGATGGCGTACCCGAGCATGAAGGTCGCCCACACGGCGGCCGCCCGCGGCCGGTTGAGCGCCCAGTACACACACAGGATCAGCGCCAGATCGGGAATGATGGGCGTCCAGCTCGCCAGGTGCAGGATGGTGGCCTGCAAGACGACGAAGACGATGCCGATGGCGAAGAAGACCAGCGACAGGTTCATGGCGTGGCGGCAGGGGTTGCCTGGGGACCCCGTGGGGCCGTCGAAGAAATGGCCGGTCGTGGCTTGTCGGAGATGAACAGCACCTCTTCCATGACCAATGGGTCCACCGACAGCGACACCCGGACGCGCCGGAAGAGCCCGGGCCCGTCGTCGGAGATGCCGATGATGGTACCCACCAGAAGCCCCTTGGGAAAGGTACCGTCCAGCCCCGAGGTGATGAGGCGGTCGCCAGGGCGGATATCCTCGTTCCGCCCCATGTACTTGACGATGGGCTCTCCATCCAACGAGCCCGAGACGATGCCGCGCACCCGTGTCCGCTGGGTGATGATGTCGATGCCGCTCTTGTGATCCGTGAGCAGCATGACCTTGGCGGTGTCCTCGGCCACCGAGACCACCCTGCCCACGACTCCCCTTGGCGTAATCACCGCCATGCCCTGATGGATGCCGGAGGCGGCGCCCTTGTCCACCGTGATGGTGCGAAACCAACTGCTGGCGCTGTTGTTGATCACGGTGGCCGCCACCGACTCCCGGAGTATGCGGGTGCGGATCTCAAGCAGCTCGACCAGGCGGTCGTTGGCGAGTTTGGCCTCGAAGAGCCGGTTCCGTTCGGCTTCGAGGGCCGCGATCTGCTCCTTCAAGGCATGGTTCTCGTACCACAGGTCCCTGAGGGTTACGTAGTTGATCTGAAGGTGGCGGATTGCCGAGCCCAGCGCGTGAAGCGAGATCTGGAGCGGCTTGACCGAAAGGGCCAGAAGGCGCGTGACCGGGTCACCCTTGTCGGGAGCGGTGGACGAAACCGTGATGACGTAGAACGCCAGGGCCAGGGCGCACATGGAGTGGATTGGAATGTGGTGCCGGCGCCACAGGGTCAGAGCCACAAACCCGACCTTGCCGGCGCGGGCTTCGGACTGGCGCTGTTGCGCTGGCCGCGGCGATGATCCCGGTGAGGCCGCGCTTCTCCCTGTCCTGGCTGCCGCCACGTCGTCCCCGGTCCCTTCAGTTGATGGTCACATCCTTGAGAAGCTCGATCTCATCCAGTGCCCTGCCCGCTCCCATGACCACCGACGTCAAGGGATCCTGGGCCAGAGTCACCGGAAGCCCCGTTTCTTCACTGAGCAACGCGTCCAGGTTTCTCAAAAGCGAGCCGCCGCCGGCCAGCACGATGCCACGGTCGACGATGTCCGACGCCAGTTCCGGCGGCGTGCGTTCCAGGGACACGCGCACGGCGTCCAGGATCTGGTTGATGGGCTCCAGCAGGCAGTCGCGGATCTCTTCGTCCGAGATCAGCACCGTCTTGGGTACGCCGGCCACCAGGTCGCGTCCCTTGATCTCCATGGTGCGGACCTCTTCGCCGGGATAGGCCGAGCCGATGGTGATCTTGATCAGTTCCGCCGTCCGCTCGCCGATCATCAGGTTGTGGCGCCGCTTGATGAACTGAACGATGGACTCGTCCTGCTTGTCGCCCCCCACACGGATCGACTTCGAGTAGACGATGCCGGCCAGGGAAATGACCGCCACCTCGGTGGTGCCGCCGCCGATGTCCACGATCATGTTGCCGGTGGCCTCGGTGATGGGCAGTCCGGAGCCGATGGCCGCGGCCATGGGTTGTTCGATGAGGTAGACTTCCCGGGCGCCCGCGGATTCCGCGGACTCCCGAACCGCGCGCTTCTCGACCTCGGTGATGCCGAAGGGGACGCCGATGATGACCCGTGGACGGACCAGGGAGCGCCGGTGGTGCACCTGCTTGATGAAGTACTCCAGCATCGCCTCGGTGGTCTCGAAATCGGCGATCACGCCGTCCCGCAGAGGCCGGATCGCCACGATGCTACCCGGTGTGCGTCCCAGCATCTTCTTGGCGGCGGTTCCCACCGAGAGGACGCGTTTTTCGCCGCGACCGTTCTTCTGTACCGCTACCACGGAGGGTTCGTTGCACACGACGCCTTCGTTCTTGATGTAGATCAGCGTGTTCGCCGTGCCGAGATCAATGGCCAGGTCGTTGGAGACAAGGCCATAGAGCCTGTCGAGAAACCTCATGCGACCCCTCTGTGTTTCAATGACGGCATGAAAACCCGAAGCAACTATATCGGAAGTCCACCTGTGGTACAAACTGACAGCGGCGTCACGGGATGTCGAAGGCGCCCGGCTGTGGCAGTCCTGCATTCGCTTCACATCGCCACGGCGGCTACCTATAATGACACGTTCCCGCGCGCGGCGCCCCCGACAAACGGGGTCCGGAGCGCGACCGGGGATGATTCTATCGAAGTGTCGCGAGGAGCTTTTCGGAAATGCTTGACGTGTTGCGGAAACGGAAACGGTCGTGGCTGGTACTGCTCTTGCTCGGGGTTGGGGTCCTGGCGTTCGTCCTGGTCGGCGTGGGCCCCCAGGGAAGCCAGCAGCAGGTGGTGACCATCGCCGAGGTGAATGGCGACGAGATCACCTACACCGAGCTGGAAAGCCAGTATTATCGAATGCTTCAGACCTACCGGCAATTGTCTGGCGGCCGCCTGTCGCCCGCGGACATCGAGGCGCTCAACCTCCGCGGCCAGTTGCTGGAGGAGTTGATCCAGCAGCGCTTGCTGTTGCAGGCCGCCCGCGAGCTGGGGCTCAAGGTCTCGGACCGCGAGCTGGCCGACGGCATCGCCGGGCACCCGGCTTTCCAGGCGGGCGGTGGATTCGACCGCAACGCGTACCGTCAGGCGCTGCGCGGACAGGGGCTGACCCCCGGGGAGTTCGAGACCCAGCAGCGCCAGGCGTTGACGATCCAGAAGCTCCGGAGTCTCATCGGCGACTCCCTTCCGGTGACCGCGGCGGAAGTCGAGGAACGCTATCGCGTGGAGAACGAGGAGATCGCTCTGGATTTCGTCCGTTTCGACACGGATGACTTTGTCGAGGAAGTGACGGTGGCGGACGAGGAGATCCAGACCTGGTACGACGGCAACGGGGCGCTGGTGCAGGAGCCCCTCAAGGTCAGGACGCGCTATCTGGAGTATCGCGTGGAGCGTTTCGCCGCGGACGTGGAAGTGTCGGACGAGGATGTCCAGGCCTACTACGACGTTTACCGCGAACGCCGGTTCCGCCAGTCCGAGGCCGTGAAGTTCAGCCAGATTTTCATCCCCACCGCGGAAGGGGCCTCCGCCGAAGACAAGACCGCGGCGCGCGAGCAACTGGAGGGCGTCCTCAAGCAGGCCCGCGAGGGAGGGGATTTCGCCGAACTGGCCAAGCAGCATTCCCAGGACGAGAGCGCTGCCGAGGGAGGCGATATGGGCTTCGTGGTTCGCGGGCAGCTCGTGACCGCGCTGGACGAGGCGCTGTTTGCGCTGGAGGAGGGGGCGATCAGCGACCCGGTGGAAAGCTCTCTGGGCTTGCACTTGCTGAAGGCCGTGGAGCGGCGTGAAGACAAGATCCGCGAGCTGGAGGAAGTGCGCGAGGAGATCGTTGCCGCGCTCAAGCGGGAGCGGGGCGGCGCGCGCGCGGCCCGCGCCGTGGAGGAGGACCGGGAACGGGCGCTTGACGGCGTGGCGTTGGCTCAGGTGGCCAGGGATCGCGGCATGGAACTGGTGGAAACGCGCCGGTTCAGCGCGGGAGAGACGCTGGACGCCATCGGTGTCGTGGAGGAGTTCTATCGCGCGGCGTTGACGCTCCGGCCGGACCAGACGGGTCCTGTGGCCACTTCGCCGGACGCCCTTTATCTCCTTCAGGGGGCCGAACGCGTGGAGCCGGCGGTGCCGCCGCTTGAGGACGTGAAGGAACGGATCCTGGAAACGCTGACGCGCAGGAAGGCCCGCGAGCAGGCCCGGAAGAAGGCGGAGGCGTTCCTGGCGGAGGTCGAGGGCGGGGCGGCTCTGCGCGAGGCGGCCACGGCCCAGGGCCTGAAGGTGGAGGACACCGGCCTCTTTCCGCGCAAGCAGGCGAATATTCCCGAGATCGGGGCGCTTCCCCTGCCCCTGGGCCGGCTTACCGTGTCCAAGGCGAACCCGGTGGTGGATGCGGCGTACGCCCAAGGCGACTCGATCTACGTGATGGTGCTGAGAACCGCGGTCGAGGCGGACCCTGCGGGTCTTGAGAAGGAGAGGGAGGACCTCACGCGGCAGATACGGGAGGAGAAGGGGGAGCGCGCCTTCAGCCGTTTGATCGAGAATCTCAAGGCCGATGCCACGATCGAGATCCATCCGGAATTCATCTGACGTCTGTTGCGGTTCGCACGCCTCATGCAGATCTTCCTGTTACGCCACGGCGAGACCCGCTGGAACCGCGAGGGACGGTGCCAGGGGAGTTCCGACATCGAGTTGAACGAGACCGGGCAGCGCCAGGCAAGCGAGGTGGCCGGCCATCTGAGCGGCCGGCGCATCGACGCGGTGTACGCCAGTGATCTGCGGCGCGCCCGGGAGACCGCGGAGATTGTCGGCGGCCCCCACGAGGTCGCCGTCCGGATTGAACCGGACCTGCGCGAGCTCGACCACGGCGCGATGGAGGGGCTCACGTTCGTGGATGTCCGGGCGCGGTTCGCGGAGTTGATCGAGCAGTGGCGCACGCGGCCGGAGGCGGTGGAGTTGCCCGGCGGGGAGCGTCTCGTCGACGTGGACCGCCGGGTGTGGTCCGCGCTCAACCGCATCGTCGAGGGTCACGACGAGGACCACACCCTCGTGGTGGTGAGCCACAGCTTCCCGATCCTTTCGGCCTTGTGCCGCATCAGCGGCACCCCGCTGAATCAGTATCGCACGTTCCGTCTCAAGCCCTGCGAGTTGAGCCATGTGAGCTTCACACGGTCCGAGGGCTGGGCCATCCGGGAGGCGGTGGTGGATCCGCTGCGCGTGGCCTGCGAGTGAACTCGAAGGCGCGCCAGCGGCAGGCTCCGCGGCCGGCAACCACTGGAAGGGAGATCGCCATGAGAATCGTTCACACCATGATCCGGGTCAAGCACCTGGACGAGAGCCTGAAGTTCTATTGTGAGGGGTTGGGGATGAAAGTGCTGAAGCGGAAGGACTACGAGTCCGGCCGCTTCACCAACACCTTCGTGGGTTACGGCTCCGAGGAGGACAGCGCCGTCATCGAGCTCACCTACAACTGGGACACCCACGACTACAACGTCGGCGACGGCTTCGGCCACATCGCCATCGGCGTCCCCGACGTCTACGCCACCTGTGACGATCTGCGCGGGAAGGGGGTCAAGATCACCCGCGACGCCGGTCCCATGAAGCACGGCGGCGGCGTCATCGCGTTCGTCGAGGATCCCAACGGTTACAAGATCGAGCTCACCACGCGGAAGGAGTAGACGGGGCCGGTCCCGAACCCGTGGGGGCCGGCAACGCGCCGTTCAACGGCGCCCCGTCATGGATGCCGAGCGCATCGGCGCCCGCGCCCCGATGAAGCCCTACAGGCGCAGCATTGCGCGCGAGGTTCGCTCCGTGCGCGAGCGGATCTCCGAGGCGTTCTCCTGTGCATCCACGACGGTCAACGCCTTCTTGAGCGGCCCCAAACCACCACAATAGTCCGACCCGAAGACGACGCCCTCTGGGCCCATCACGTCGGCGAGGAAGGGCAGCGCCTTGGGCCGGACGCTCGCCGTGTCGATGCAGAAGTGCTCCAGGAAGATGTCGGAATAGCGCTTCTCGCCCTCCGCTCCCTGGTGCTTCCAGAACATCCTCTGGACCAGCAACGGGATGCCGCCGCCGCCGCTGCGGATCACGATCCGGAGATTGGGGTAGCGGTCGAAGAGGCCGCTGGCGATCATGCGCATGACGCACTCGTTCACGCTCGCGTCCGACAGCACGCTGTAGGCTACCCCGGCGCCGCCGTCCTCCAGGCGCTGGAGCGTGGGGTCCTTGGCCGCGCCGCTGCCGTGAAGGAAGAGCGGCAGGCCCAGTTCCGACACCTTGGCGAACACCGGATCGAGGTCCGGCAGGTCCACCTTCATTTCCCCGTCCACCCGCGGATAGATGAGCACCGCCTTGAAACCGCGGGAGGCCATGCGCTCGATTTCCTCCACCGACTCCGCGACGTTCTTGAGCGACAGCGCCGTGATGCCGCCGAAGCGGTCGGCATGGCCGCCAATGCGCTCCGCCAGCACGTCGTTGGACAGGCGCGCCATGGCCATGGCGTCGGCGCCGTCGAGCTGGTCGGCGTCCTCGCTCGCCCCTTGGCAGACGAGCTGGAAGTCGATGCCCGCATCGTCCAGTTCGGCCAGCCGCAGGTCGAAGTCCACCGAATCGCAGGCGTCCACCTTGGGCGCCTTCCCGGCCTTCTGTTTGAATGCGTCCACCACTTCGGGAGCGGTGTGGTGCGAATGCCAATCGATGAGCATTTTCCAGGTTCCTCCAATCACCGGAACATGAAGCACGGAGAGCACGGAGTATAGGACCCGGGTTCCCGTCGGGTCAATGGCGGAACGGCCGTGTTCTGGTTCGTTTGACCGGCCCGGATGCTTGGGCTAAGCGTGGGGAAACATCATCCAGGCCCGGTGCATGCGCCATGCGCGCGTGTTTGCGGGTGTTCGGGAGGAACTGCATGTCCACGGCTGTCATCGACGGTATCGAAGTCTATTATGAAATCTACGGCTCCGGCCCGCCGCTGCTGATGCTGGCCCCCGGCGGGTTCGACTCCACCATCGAGAAGTGGCGCGTGTCCACGGCCTGGAAAGGCATGGACGCCCTGGCGAAGCTTGCCACCGAACATCAGGTCATCGCCTACGACCGGCGGGAGTCGGGGAAGTCCGGAGGGCGCGTGGAGCGCGTCACCTGGACCACCTACGCCACCCAGGGCAAGCAGCTCCTGGACCATCTCGGCATCGACGCCGCCTTTGTCATGGGCGGCTGCATGGGCTGCTCGGTGGCGCTCTCCTTCGGCGTCAACTTTCCGGAACGGACCCGCGGGCTGATTCTCCACTGGCCGGTGGGCGGCTACCGCTGGAAGGCCGCGAGCCAGGCCCGTTTCGCGCGCCACCTGAGCTTCGTCAAGGAGCATGGCCTCGACGGCGTTGTGGAACGGGCATCGAAAGGGACGACTTACTGGACCGATCCCGAGTCCGGCCCCTGGGCTTCGGTCATCGCCCGGGACAGCGCCTTTGCCGAGCGCTTCGCCGCCGAGGACCCGGACCGCTACATGGGCATCATCGCCGCCACCGGTCCGGATCTGTTTGATCGCGACACCGCCACCGGCGCCACGGCCGAGGAGGTCATGGGCATCAAGGCGCCGTCCGTCATCATGCCCGGCGACGACGCCTCCCACGCCACCTCCGGAGCCCACTACCTGCGCGAGTGCCTGCCCAACGGTGAGTTCTGGAACGTCATGCCGCCCGACCAGACCACGGAGAACGTGTGCGAGCGCACGCTGGAGTTCACCCAGGCGCACCGCTGATGGGTGAAACGCCACGCTAGTGTGGTGTCTGGTTAATTCGGGTCATAATCTGCGGAGGATTTTTTGTTGTCGGCAAGGCGCGATGACGAGCAGTGGCGTGTACCACGCGAGGAAGAGCAACGCAGCCGACGGCGAAAAAGACCCGCAGATTATGACGCGAATTAACCAGACACCACACTAGAATCCCGGATTCTTCCGATCATGACTGAAAAGACAGGATATTTTCGGACTCATCGGTCTGAGGCGTAGCCTCGCCAGGAGTTTGCCGGATCTGGCTCAACGTCCATGGCGCTGTTCATCAAGGCAGAAGAACTCAAGGGGCTCATATCCATCACCGAGGCGGTGGACGCCGTGGAGCGGGGATTCGCCTCCCAGGAGGACCATCCCCTCTTCAGCCTGCCGCGCCAGCGCATGCTCGCCGACGACCGCCGCATCAGCGTGCACTCGGGCGGATGTGTGCCCCTGAGCGTGGCCGGGACCTTCGTGCACTACGAGCGCCACAACTACACGGCCAACGATCAGAGCTACGCGGCAGTGGGGACCCGGGTCTATGTCTGTTACGACAGCGAGACTGGCGCGCTCCTGGCCATCATCGCCGGCTGTCCGCCTTTCTACCGGCGGGAGGCCCCGGGAGACGAGTTCGCCACCGAGACCGCCATTACCAGCGCCGCCGGCACCCGCTGGCTGGCGCGTGAGGATGCCCGGATTCTGGGCATCCTCGGCACCGGCCGTCAGGCGCGGCGCCACCTGGAGGCCATGTGCGCCATCCGGCCCATCACCGAGGTCCGGGTCTACAGCCGCAGCGCCGGCAACCGCCGCAGTTTCTGCGAGACCATGCAGGCCTGCGTGGACGCGGAGTTGAAGCCGGTGGAGCGGGCCGAGGACGCCGCCCGGAACGTCGACATCATCGTGTGCGCCACCGGCAGCAACATGCCCGTGGTGTTCGGACGCTGGCTGGAGGAGGGGGTGCATGTGACCTCCATTGTGGGCAGCAACAAGGAGTTGCTCATGGAAGGGCTGGTCAGCCATCCGCGGCGGGAGCTGGACGACGAGGTGCTGGCCCGGGCCGACGTGATCGTGGCGACCTTGGTGCAGCAGGGGATCCAGGACGAGCAGGGGGACCTGCTGGGGCCCGTCCAGAACGGCGTCATCGCCTGGGACGATGTCAAGGATCTGAGCGCGCTGGTGACCGGGAAGGTCCAGGGACGCCGGAGCGACCGCGACATAACCCTCTTCAAGCAGAACAGCGATCAGGGCGTGGGATACATGGCCCTGGCGCGGCTGGCCCACGACAAGGCCCGGGCGGCCGGCATCGGCATGGAGTTCTGAGGCGGCGCGTCCCCCCTCTACGCCACCATCTTCGTTTTCCATCGCCGTCCAGCATGTTATCTTTTGGATCATGCGGTCACGCACACCGTTCATGGCCTGCCGTTCACCAAGGGAAGCGAGGTGCTCGATGCAAAGATTCCTGGTATCTCTCGCCGTCCTGATCCTGTTCACCGTGGTGTCCATCGTCCCGTCGGGCGCGGTGGACCGGGAGAAGCTTGAGCAAAGAGTGACCGAGGCCCAGTTCGCGTTCCGGGACTTCCAGAAGGATTCCCGCATGACCTGGTTCCGCAAGAACGTGCGTCACGCCAAGGGGCTCCTGATCATGCCCACGTGGGTAAGGGGAGGATTTTTCCTGGGCGCGTACGGGGGCAACGGCGTGCTCCTGGCGCAGGACCGGGACGGGAACTGGAGCAATCCGGCTTTCTACGATGTCCTTGCGGGGTCCTTCGGCCTCCAGTTCGGCGTCGCCGGCGGGCAGGTCATTCTCATGATCATGACGGATACGGGCTTGAGAAGGTTCCTGGGCGACAAGATCCACCTCGGCGCCGACGCGAGCATCGGCCTGGGCCCGGAGGGCATCGGCGCCAAGGCCGAGATCTTCGACATCTTCTCGTTCGCCCGTGTCAAGGGGTTGTACGGGGGCCTCACCCTCGAGGGCGGGGGCGTGATCGTCAACAATGAGGACAATCGGACCTACTACGGCGACAGCAAGGCTACGCCGACGGATATCCTGATCCGGAGAAAGGTCAAGAACCCACAGGCCGAAAACCTTATCCGTACCCTCACCGAGGCGTCGGGGTAGTTTCCGGCGTCCCGGCGTCACCAGCGGGCGCGAACTTGTAGAGCGTCACCTCCTCGGTGACATCCTCGAACACCACCTCCACCGGCTGGTCGCACTCGAGCTTGTCCGGCGACTCGTTCACCACGTTGCTCACCATCCGCGGCCCTTCATCCAGTTGAATGACCGCGAACACGTAGGGAATCTCGCCCTCGAAGCCCGGGTGGTACACCCGGTTGTAGATGCCGAACGAGTGTATCCGGCCGCGGCCCGAGGCCTTCTTCCAGTCCCACTCCGTGCTCCAGCAATGCGGGCAGGTGGCACCCGGCGGGAACCAGTATCCGCTGCACTGACGGCATTGCGGCAACAGCAGCTCGTGGCGCTTGCAGCCCTCCCAGAAGGGCTCGGACTCCACCGTGGGATAGGGCAGGGGCTTGGCGTACTCGCTCATGATGCTGCCCTTGCGAGAATCATCGCGGACTGGCAGGCGGTGTTGCCGCCGTGGCCGCTCACGAGAGCCACCTCGGCGTCCTTCACTTGACGGTCCGGGGTGTGCTCGTGCCGGATTTGCCGGACACCCTCGACAATCTGCAGCATGCCTTCGGTATGCCCTTCAGAAAGCTGCCCGCCCGACGTGTTGGTGGGCATGGCGCCGTCGAGCAACAAGGCGCCCGAGCCCGCGAAGGGTCCGCCTTCGCCCTTCTTGCAGAAGCCGTAGTCCTCGAGCTGGAGCAGCACCATCTGCGTGAAGCAGTCATAGAGCTGCGCGGTGTCCACGTCGCCGGGGCCGATGCCGGCCATGCGGTAGGCCGCTTCGCCCGCCTCCTTGGCCCCGGTGGTGAGCATGTTGCTGTCCTCGAACCAGCCGCTGAGCCGGTTGCCGAAACCGAACCCCATGACATGGGCTGGCGGCCTTTTCAGGTCCCGGGCGCGTTCCGCCGAGGTCACCACCACCGCCGCGGCGCCGTCGATGTAGATGCTGCAGTCGTAGAGGCACAGCGGATCCACGATCATCCGGGCGCTCAGGTACTCCTCGATGGTCAAGGGTTTCTGGAAGAAGGCGTTGGGGTTCCGGCTCGCGTGGTCGCGGAACGCCACCGCGATGTGCCCCAGCTGCTCCTTGGTGGTGCCGTAGAGCTTCATGTGGCGCCGGGCGGACACCGCGTAATTGGACGGGGCGCCGAACCAGCCGAACTCCGGCCCGAACTCCCCCTGGTTCTGAATGCCGATGCTGACCCGCTTGCGCGCGGTTTCGGTGCGGTGCGTGCGCGACCACGTATCCCGTCCGAACCCCACCACCACCGTGTTGCACAGCCCCGCGTCGATGGCCATGCAGGCCATGGCCACGCCCAGCACCTGGCTCGCGCCGCCGTTGTCGGTGGAGGTGCTGTAGGTCACGTTCAGGCCCAGCGCCGCCCCCACCCGCTGGTGGTGGCAGTAGACGTCGTCCGGCCCCCTGGTGACCAACCCGTCGACGTCCGCCTTTGCGAGCCCCGCGTCCGCAATGGCGTTCCGCGCCGCCAGCGCGAACATCCCGATGGGGCCCATCTCCGGCACCTTGCCGAGCTTGCTGTGCCCCACCCCCACGATGGCATACTTGCCGCGAAGATTGTTCATGGAACTCCTCCTGATGGTTCTTCCCACAGGTCCATCGAACCGAAAGCCACGATACACGAAACGGGCGGTGCGGGCGAGGGTCGTCACCCGAGTCCGCTACCTCCGCCGACCCTTCCGCCAGGAACCCGACTTCAATGTGACCAGCGTCAACTACGACTCGGCGGAGCTGCTGGCGCGCGCGGAACGGCCGAGGTGAACGGGTAGCGTTTCCTGTCGGAATCGATTGGTTCCAGGAGCCGCCCCCACTAATTTACAGAGTCATCGATGCTGATCGACATGCCACAATTTTCTAATTGTCGTTTATTTCAATACTAATTGACATGTCCTTGACTCCTGTTTGTCATGGTCTATTCTCTGGATGACATCCAGTGGGAGCGACATGTACAAGCGATTCGTAGAGCGACGGGCAGAGGAGGCTCTGGCAGACACTCCGGTGGTCCTGATCGTGGGTCCGCGCCGGGCAGGCAAGACGACACTGGTGCGTGGAATGGCCCACAAGGGTCGGAACTACGTCACCCTTGACGATCAAACGGCTCTGGATGTGGCAAGGTCGGACCCGTCCGGTTTCATCCGTGGTCTGGATCGCGCCATCATTGATGAAGTCCAGCGCGCACCGGATCTCCTGCTGGCCATCAAAAGAGCGGTGGACGAGGATTATCGCCCGGGGCGGTTCCTGTTGACTGGTTCGGCCAACGTGATGACCTTGCCCAAGGTGGCGGACAGTTTGGCAGGCCGGATCGAGACCATCCGCATGCTGCCGCTGGCCCGAGCCGAAGTGGAAGGCAAGACGCCGGCCTTTCTGAAACGCCTTTTCGACGGGCGGCTACAGAGGGCGTCTGAGCCGGTCATCGGAGACGACATGATGCGGTTGGCGTTGCTTGGCGGCTACCCGGAGGCCATCGGTCGCGCTACCGAGCAGCGGCGTCAGAATTGGGCGCGAGCCTACCTGAACTCGGTTCTGACCCGCGACTTGCGGGACATTGGAGAGATCGAAAAGTGGACCGAGTTGCCCAAATTCCTCCGACTCCTGGCTGAGCACGCGGACCAATTGGTGAATTACTCGCGGCTGGGTTCCGGCATCGATGTCAACTACAAGACAGGGCAGCGCTACGTCGCGATGCTGGAACAGATATTTCTCGTCGCCACGGTGCAGCCTTGGTACACGAATGCGCTGAAGCGCATCGTCAGGACGCCGAAGCTGCATTTCCTCGACGCCGGGTTGCTGGGCGCGGCACGAGGACTGAATTTCCGTCGGGTCAAGGTCGACCGTGGCGAGTTCGGGCCAGTCCTGAAGAGTTTCGTATTCTCCGAAGTCTTGAAGCTCATTACCGCGACGGACATGGAGTTGACGCCTTACCATTTTCGCGACGAACAGATGCACGAGGTGGACATCGTCCTGGAGCGCGATGACGGCATGATCGCGGGGATTGAGGTCAAGGCGTCGGCAACGGTCCGGCCGAGAGATTTCGCGGGGCTGCGGACCTTGGCGAAAGCGTGCCGCGAGCGCTTCGCCTGTGGCATCGTCCTGTATGACAGTGCCGACGTCGTGCCGTTCGGCGAGAGGTTGGCGGCGGTGCCCCTTTCATGTCTGTGGACCTGAGAAACGGCACCCGCCGCGCCGGCGTCGCACACGACCCCGCAGAGTCGTTGGGGCGGTTGGCGTTCGTTGCCCCCATCCCCGCATCGGCCACCCTGGCGTAGCGGGTGTAAACCGCCATCCCCGGCCCGATGGCCGCCTTGGCGGGCTCTACGCCGGTCGAGGCCTACGAAAAGGGAATGCTGACGCAGAGCCCGGCACAGCGCTGCAGTTCCCCTGCCTCTCTGCCGGCTCAACCGGAACAGCAGGACGTGTTAAACAGGACCCTGGCGGCATGATCGATCATCCGGAATACAGCTTGACTCCGCCCCCATCCTGTCCAAGGACACAGGACCACCTCAGCGCAGCCGGCCCGGCACGGTCCGCTTGTCGGTGTACTTGTCCGGTGATGGAAAAACACCTATGTTTTCGGACAGGGAAGGGACCGCCATGTCTACCGCCGAAGCCATCCGGACCGAACTCCGCAGCCTGCCGAGGGGCCGGCCGTTCACGACCGCGCGCTTCGCCGCACTGGGCTCGCGCGGCGCTATCGACCGGGCGCTCTCGCGCATCGTCCGCGAGGGCGCCATCGAGCGCCTCGCCCGCGGCGTCTTCGTCCGGCCCCGACGGAACCGGTATGTCGGCGCGGTCCTGCCCGGCATCGCCGAAACGGTCGCGGCCATCGCCCGCGACAATGGCGAGACCGTCCAGGTCCACGGCGCCGAAGCCGCACGGCGGCTCGGCCTCAGCACCCAGGCACCGATCCTCCCCGTGTTCCACACCAGCGCATCGAGCCGCACCATCCGTATTGCCGGCACGCCGGTCCGGATGATCCACACCTCGAACCGCCGCCGGCTCGAGTTCGCCGGCGAGCCGGCCGGCCTGGCGCTTGCCGCGCTCTGGTATCTCGGCAGGGACAACGTGACCCCGGAGGCGGTCGCCCGGATTGCCGATGTGATCGGGCCGGACGCGTTCGGGAAACTCCGCACGGCCGACCTGCCGGCCTGGATGGCGGCAGCCCTCGATGCCGCCGACGGGGACCCGGCCCTTGGCTGAGCCTTTCCTGTCGTTGCCGGCAGCAGAGCAGCGCGATATCCTGGAGACCGCCGCCGCGCGCTCGGGCCGCCCGGCGGTCATCCTGGAGAAGGATGTCCGGATCTGCTGGGCGCTGCGTGTGTTGTTCGATCTGCCCGACGCCCTCCCCATGGCCTTCAAGGGCGGCACCTCGCTGTCCAGGGTGTTCGGGATCGTCGACCGGTTCTCCGAGGATGTGGACATCAGCCTCGACTACCGGGCTCTTGCCGAGGGCTTCGATCCTTTCGCCCCCGGTATCAGCCGGTCGGCAGTCCGCCGGTTCGGCGACCGGCTCCGCGCCCGCGTGGCCGATTACACCCGCACGGTCGTCGGTCCCGCGCTGGAGGCCGCCGCTGGCCAGCTGCCGGCGTCCGGGCGCCATGCCGTCCGTATCGACGGGGACGGCGAGCGTGTCCATGTCGCCTACCCGTCGGCGGTCGAGAACCCCGTCGGCTATCTGGCGAGCGAAGTACTGCTGGAGTTCGGCGGGCGCAATGTCATCGATCCGAACGAACGACACGAGATCGTGCCCGACCTTGCCGCCCTGACCGACGGTCTCGACTGGCCCGCCGCAACCGTGACGGTGCTCTCGCCGGCGCGCACATTCTGGGAAAAGGCGACGCTCATCCATGTCGAATGCCACCGGGGCCGGCTGGCCTCCGGGCCGGAGCGCCTGTCGCGCCACTGGTTCGATCTCGCCTGCCTCGCCCGGCACGAGGCCGGCCGCACGGCGCTTGCCGACCGCGCATTGCTCCGGGACGTGGTCCGCCACAAGACGGTCTTCTTCAACGCAGGCTATGCCAACTACGCCCACTGCCTCGACGGCGGGTTCCGGCTCGTTCCCGGCGAGGACGGGCTCGCCGGCCTCCGGACCGACTACGACGCCATGCGCCGCGCCGGCATGGTCCGGCCTGATGCGACCGCCTTCGAGGCGCTGATCGAAGACCTCGGTGTCCTCGAAGCGGAGCTGAATGCGCAGTCCTGACGGGCGCGCCCCGCTGCAGGTAGCCTGCCCCGGCCTCCGAGCCGGCGGCCCGGCGCCGTCGCGCCGGAGGCGTCTCGTCGGCCGCCGGATTTCGGCTGCCGGCCCTACTGCGTAGCCGGCCAGGCGCCGTCCGGCAGCCATCGCGCCCTGATACAGCCACCGTGTTCCGCAGCCGGCCCGTCGGCACCGCGCTCAGCCGCTGGGTTTCCTCCCGGCGCGCGCGAGTCACCCCCATGCGATCTAGACCGGCAGGCTGAGCACCACCGCGCAGACCGCAATCGCGATGGGGCCGAGAAGCCCGGCAATGACCGTGATCCACACGGTCGGCACGCCCAGCGCGATGCCCGCAGCCCAGGCCCCGCGCCGGTAGCCGAGACGCCGGAGGCACCGGCAGCCAAGCGCCAATGGCAGACCGCAGGGGACGGTGACGGCGAGCGAGCCCAGGGCTGTCAACAGCACCCCGGGATCCGCGAATGCGTCCGAGAACGATGCGAACCGGACCACCGCCTGCGCAACGACCCCGGCCGGCAGCCAGAGCAGTGCCAGCGGCCAGAACCCGTGCCGCGCAATCCATCCGTCCATGCCGCACCGGTGCCCTTCCCCGGGATTGGTGGACATCTGATAAGGGCGATGATGGGCTCGGAGGTGACGACCATGAGTCGAAGGAGACGGAAGTTTTCGAAGGAGTTCAAGCTCGAAACGGTCAAACTGGTCAAGGAAGGACCGCGCTCGGTGGGAGAGGTCGCGCGGGGAATGAAGTCTAGCTAGTTGATTCCCTGGCCTTCTCGAATAGACCGTACATTCTCATGTCGAAGAGCCTGACGGAGAGGACCTCGGACTTTGGAATCACGATGGTGAAACAATCTGCTATTTCCTCGGCTGTCCGTTGGTCCTTGGCCGAGCGTCTACTGCTGAGCCAATCGTCGAAGACGTCACCGTAGAAAGTGGTGAAAACCAGTTCGCGTGTGTGTTCGTCTCTGTACCCGCTTACGGTGGGGATCAGACTAACGTCGGATTCTCCGCCGGTTGTGATGCCGCTGTTGAGTACCATGCCCACATAAGACTTGCCGCTCCTGAGGGACAATTCTACATGGGCCGAGCGCTCCATTGCCTCCACCAGTCGTAGCTCGATGAGATCACCGTGATAGTTGGCGTTGAATCGCGCCGCCTTCTCTTCATCTAACCTATAGTTAAGGATCCATACGGATGCTTCTGACCACAGAATTGCCGATACACCAGTCCCCCAATGCTCGAACGGGATCTTGCCGATCGACCATACTGCAAGCCGTGGACAAAGAGCGGTGACTCCGAGTGTGAGTAGGTACCCCGCCGTCGGGAACAACAGACCAACAATCGCGGATTGGAAGACCAGATGGTAACCCGATAGCCTCACAATGAAGAACCGGGTCACGCGGCACCTGTTTAGGAACCCGTAGCCAAGCAGAGCTGGGAGGATTATCAGGCTAAGGGTCACCGGAGCGTTTTCTTACTCTTCGGACGACGACTCCTCGTGCGGCTTCTTTTGCCAGTGCCCTATTGCCGTGGCAGCCTCTCGAATCGCTTCACGTCCAGCTTCGCTACGGAGAAGCTCACCGCCCTTGACGTAGAGTTCACCACGCCGTGTGACGTGAAATTTCGGGCCGTCTTTGATATTCAAGTCCTTCGCCATACGCCGCTCCTTCCTTGGATATGGGCCGGACGAGCCAGATGCTGCGTCTGACCAGCCATCATTCTGGAGCGTTTACCAAAACCGGCTGTCCTTCTCAACGGGAACGCTGAGTATCAGAACTTGTCACGGTGGACCCCCGGGGAGTGGGGATGGTGGAGCCGATGGGGATCGAACCCACGACCTCTAGATTGCGAACCTAGCGCTCTCCCAGCTGAGCTACGGCCCCACATTCGTGCAGTCCCTATAAGCTAGCATTCCCCAGCGCCCATGTAAATGAACGGTGCGGGGCGCTCTCGTTTCCGGGCGGATGCCTCATCCGTACTCTTGACACCCCACCCGCGAGTTTCGTACGCCTGCCGTCACCATGAGGATCGCGTATTTCGACCTGTTCGCCGGTATCAGCGGAGACATGACCGTGGCGGCGTTGCTGGACCTGGGGTTGCCGCGCAGGCGGCTCCAGGAGGAGCTTGGCAAGCTCGCGAATGTCGATTTCCGCATCCGTGTGGGCAGCAAGACCGTCAACGGGATCCGGGCGGTGCGGTTTCAGGTCCTCGCCGGCAAGGATCCGCCGCGGCGAAGCTGGTCGGAAATTCGCGGGTTGATCGAGGAGAGCGGGTTGCCGCCGGAGGTCAAGGGCCGCGGCTTGGCCATCTTCGCCAAGCTGGCCGAGGCCGAGGGCAAGATTCACGGGGTGGCGCCGGAGGAGGTTCACTTCCACGAGGTGGGGGCTGTCGATTCCGTCGTGGACATCGTGGCGGCGGCCATCGGCACGTGTTGGCTGGGAATCGACGAGTTCGCCTGCTCGGTAGTGCCGCTGGGGCGGGGGCTGACCCGCTCGCTGCACGGGGTCCTGCCGGTGCCGGCGCCGGCGACGTTGGAGTTGCTGAAGGGATTTCCGGTGGAGGACGCGGGTCTGGAGGTGGAGAACGTCACTCCCACCGGCGCCGCCATCCTTTCGGCCCTGGTGACGCGGAAGGGCGAGGCTCCAGCCATGCGCGTGGAGGGGACGGGTTACGGAGCGGGTTCGCTGGAGTTTCCGGACCGGCCCAACGTTTTGCGGATCGTGATCGGGGAAAGCGCGGCGACCCTCGCCCATGAGCGGATGTTGGTGATGGAGACCCAGATCGACGACATGAACCCGGAGTTCTACGACTATGTGCTGGAGCGCCTGTTCGCGGCGGGCGCCCGGGATGTGACGCTTTCGCCCGTCCAGATGAAGAAGAACCGGCCGGGTACGCTCTTGCGCGTGGTGTCGGAGCCGGAGTTGCGGGACACGCTGGCGCGGATCGTGTTGGGTGAAACCTCGACTCTCGGGGTGCGTTGCTACAGGGTGGACCGGCTGGTGCTGCCGCGAGAAACGCTGAAGCTCAAGACCCGCTTCGGCGCCCTGACGGTGAAGGTCGCCGAGGAACCGGGCGGAAGGAAGCGGGCGACGCCCGAATACGATGAGGCGCGAAAGATCGCGGCGTCGAGGAAGGTGCCGCTGAAGGCGGTTTACGACGAGGTGGCGCGCTGTTTCACGGGTGACGCAACGTAGCCCCCTTGCCGCCGAGTTGGCTGGTCGCCGCCCGGACGACCTGCTGCAGGTGATCGAACTCGGTGTGCCGCCGGAACAGATCACCCAGGTCGGGGCGCGTCTCCAGCGGCGCCGCCCTCCCGGGTCCCGACGCCCGCAGGAACGGAACCCGTCCCACGCGCGGCACCCGCGTCATCTCGGCCAAGGTCTCCGCGTTGGTATCGGTGGCCGGCGTTTTTTCCCCCTCCATGTCGTTCAGAATGTACCCGGACACTTTGAGGTTGAGGCACGCGGCGTGCTCCAGGGTGAGCAGCGCGTGGTTGATGGCGCCGAGCCGGTTGCCCACCACCACGAGGACCGCGAGGCCGATCTCACGGGCCAGGTCCGCGTAGGTGTAGTTGGAGTTCAGGGGGACGAGCAGGCCTCCGGCCCCTTCCACCACCATCAGGTCGTGCGCGGCGCCCATGTCGTGGCACAGGCGCACCAGGAAGTCCGGCCGGATGCGGACGGCTGCGTGGGCCGCGGCCACGCTCGGAGCCACGGGGACGCCCAGCCGGTAGGGGCAGATGCGCTCGATGGATTGGGTGCTCCCGGCTGCGGCCTTGAGAAAGATGGCGTCCTGGGGCACCAGATGCCCCTTCTCGTTCCGGCAGCCTGACTCCGCGGGTTTCATGACGCCAACCTTGTAACCGGCTTCCCTGAACGCGGCGGCCAGGCCGCACGCCACCAGGGTCTTGCCCACCCCGGTGTCCGTGCCGGTGATGAAGAAACCGCGGTTCACGACGCTTCCGTGACGTGGCGGATGGAATCGCGCACCACGTGGACCAAGGTCGCCAGATCGGCGTCGCTGATGGTGAGAGGCGGCAGCATGATGAGCGTATCCCCAAGGGGACGGACGATGACGCCGCGCCGCCGGGCTTCCAGCACGACCTGGTTGGCGATGCGAAGACCGGGATCGTAACGTTCGCCGTTTTCCTTGTCCTGCACCAGCTCGATGCCGGTCATAAAGCCGCGCTGGCGTATCTCGCGCACGTGGGGGAGGGTCAGCACATCCGCCCGGAGCCGTTCTTCCAGCCATGCCATCTTCACCGGCGCCTGCTCCATCAGCGCGTCCTGTTCGAAGACGTCGAGGCTCGCCAGCGCCACCGCGCAGGCCAGGGGGTTGCCGGTGTAGGTGTGGCCGTGGAAGAAGCTCTTGAACTCGCGATACTCGCCCAGGAAGGCCGAGAAGATCTCCTCGGTGGCAAAGGTCGCCGCCAGCGGCAGGTAGCCGCCGGTGATGCCCTTGCCCACGCACATGAGATCCGGAGTCACGCCGTCGTGCGCGCACGCCCACATGCGCCCGGTGTGGCCGAAGCCCGTGGCGACCTCGTCGGCGATGAAGAGCACGTCGTTGTCCGCGCAGATCTCCCGGATGGCCCGGACGTAGCCGGCGGGCTGGGGCCACATGCCCGCGGCGCCCTGCATGACGGGCTCCATGATGAACGCCGCCAGTCGGTCCTTTTCCCGGGCGACGGTAGCGCCCGCCTCGGCCACGGAACGCTCCATCGCTTCGGCCTCGCTCAGACCCTGCTCGCGCTGCCAGGCATAGGGCGGCTTGACGGCGAGGGCGGGGAACAGCATGGAGCGGTGGAAATGGTGGAACAGGTCGCTGTAGCCTACGCTCATGGCCCCCACGGTGTCGCCGTGGTAGGACTCCTCCAGCCGGGCGAACCGGGTCTTTTCGGTCCGTCCCCGAAGCTGCCAGTATTGCACCGCGAGCTTGAGCGCCACTTCCACGGCGGTGGCGCCGCTATCGGAATAGAACACCCGGGTGAGCCCCGCCGGCACGATGGCGGTGAGCCGGGCCGCCAGCTCGATCCCGGGCACATGGCTCAGGCCCAGGAAGGTGGAGTGGGCGATGCGGTCGGTCTGGGCCTTGAGGGCCGCGTCCAGCTCCGGCCGGCGGTGCCCGAACAGGTTGCACCACAGGGACGAGACCCCGTCGAGGTAGCGGTTGCCGTCGACGTCGATGAGAAAGCTGCCTTCCCCTTCGGCGATGATGCATGGGTCCTCGCCCATCCATTCCTGCATCTGGGTAAACGGGTGCCACAGGTGGGTGTGGTCCTTGCGTTTGAGGGTCTGGTATGTGTCGTTGCTGCCCATGGTTCTCCGTTGGTGAGGCGTTGCCGGCGTTCCAGGCCGTGTCGTATCCCGAAAGTTCCTGCGAAAACTTGCTGGTTTGCGGTCGGCCAGGTCACGTCATCCTGGGTTCGACCCAGGGTCTTCCCCGCTTGGCGCCTGTCACGTGGGGCGACCACCGGTCGCCCCTGCAAGCCATCGCGCCTTGCCGGCAACCAGACTGCCTGCGCAAATTATCGCAGGAATTTCCAGGACGCGATACTCGACCCGGCCCGTGCGAAAGCGTCGAGAGCGCGGTCCAATTGGCCGGCCGTGTGGGTTGCCATGGTGGTGACCCGCAGCCGTGACGTTCCCGGCGGTACCGTGGGCGGGCGGATGCCCTGCACGTAGAATCCCGATTCCATGAGGCGCGCCGCAAGCTCCATGCAGGGACGCTCGTCTCCCGCCAGGACGGGAATGATCTGGGTGCTCCCGCCCACCGTGAAGCCGAGCCCCGCAAGGCCGTTTCGCAGCCGCTCGGTGTTGCGCCGCAGTGCGCACCGCCGCTCCGGCTCCCGCTCCACCAGGTCCACGGCCGCGGCCGCCATGGCCAGCACCACCGGCGGCAGCGACGTGGTGAAGATGAAGCTGCGGGCGCGGTTGATGAGCAGTTCCTTCAACCTGGCGCTGCCGGCGACATAGGCGCCGAAGGCTCCCAGCGCCTTGCCCAGGGTGCCCATCTGCACCAGGACACGGTCGCCGAGCCCCATTTCCGCCACCACGCCGGCGCCGTTGGCCCCCCGAACGCCGGTGGCGTGGGCCTCGTCCACCATCACCATGGCGCCGTAACGCTCCGCCAACCCCATCAGTTCCCCAAGAGGCGCGATGTCGCCGTCCATGCTGAACACGGATTCGGTGGCGATGAGCTTGCGAGCCCGTGCCGGCGCCTCTTTCAGAAGGCTCTCCAGGTGGTCCATGTCGCCGTGGCGGTACACCGACACCGCCGCCCGCGACAGCCGGCAGCCGTCGATGATGCTGGCGTGGTTCAACTCGTCGCTCAGCACCGCGTCGCCCTTCTCCACCAGCGTGGCGATGATGCCCACGTTGGCCTGATAGCCACTGTTGAACACCAGCGCCGCCTCGGTACCCTTGAAGCGTGCAAGGCGCTCTTCCAACTCTTCGTGGGCCGTCATGTTGCCGGAGATCAGCCGCGAAGCGCCGGAACCGCAGCCGTAACGCTCCAGCGCCTGCCGGGCCGCCTCCTTCAACTCGGGGTGGTTGGCCAACCCAAGGTAGTTGTTGGAGGACAGATTCAACACTTCCCGGCCGTCGAGCATCACCGCAGGACCCTGCTCGCCGTCGACGAGTTTCAACTCGCGGTAGAGGTTGCGGCTCCGGATCTCCTCCAGCCTCTGTTCGATGAAATCGGCCATGGCACGGTCCAAACCACACGGATCCACACGGATGCGATCCGGTTTGAGTTGTTACCAGAAATGCTGCCGCCGAACCATGATCCGCGAACCAGGACCAGGACGATCCCACGTTGACCGGGCATCCGCCCGTCGACGCGGTTGCCCGGTCAGCGTGGGGTCACCCTGCGGGCTGACGGGGCCGCGTTGACTTTGACGAATCCGTGCCTAGATTTTTCCATGGACAACCGGGGAATCGGGGGAACTCATGGACATCAATCGTTTGACCGAGAAGTCGCAGGAAGCGTTGCGCCAGGCCCAGACGCTGGCGTCGCGGCGCAATCATCAGGGGGTGGACGTCGAGCATCTGCTGGCGGCGTTGCTGGAGCCCTCGGACGGGGTGGTTACGGCGTTGCTCACCCAGACCGGCGTTTCCGTGCCGGAGGTGAAACAGGGGCTCGAAGCGGAACTCGACCGCATCCCGCAAGTGACGGGTGCGGGCGCCGCGGCCGGCCCGGAGCAGGTCTACGTCACCCAGCGGTTGTCGCGCATGCTCGCTCGGGCCGAGGATGAGGCCGGGCAGCTCAAGGACGAATACATCAGCGTCGAGCACCTGTTGCTGGCAATCCTCGAGGAGGGGGGCAGGGCGAGCGGGGTGCTGCGCGCCAAGGGCGTCAGCCGGGACAAGCTGATGGAGGCGCTCCGGAAGGTGCGCGGGCACCAGCGGGTCACCAGCCAGAACCCGGAGGGCACCTACCAGGCGCTGGAACGTTACGGCCGGGACCTCACCCAACTCGCGTCCCAGGGCAAGCTCGATCCGGTCATCGGCCGGGACGAGGAGATCCGGCGGGTGGTGCAGGTACTGTCGCGCCGCACCAAGAACAATCCGGTGCTCATCGGCGATCCGGGCGTGGGCAAGACCGCCATCGTGGAGGGGCTGGCGCTGCGCATCGTGGCGGGGGACGTGCCCGAGGGGCTCAAGCGCAAGCGCATCGTGGTGCTGGACATGGGTCTGCTCATCGCCGGCGCCAAGTACCGGGGCGAGTTCGAGGAACGCCTCAAGGCCGTGCTCAAGGAGGTGCAGGAGTCCTCGGGCGAGGTGATCCTGTTCATTGACGAGATGCACACCGTGGTGGGGGCCGGCGCCGCCGAAGGCGCCATGGACGCCAGCAACCTGCTGAAGCCGATGCTGGCCCGGGGCGAGCTGCACTGCATCGGCGCCACCACCCTGGACGAGTACCGCAAGTACGTGGAGAAGGATCGCGCGCTGGAGCGGCGGTTCCAGCCGGTGACCGTGGACCAGCCCACGGTGGAGGACACGGTCTCCATCCTGCGGGGGCTGCGGGAGCGTTACGAGCTGCACCACGGGGTGCGCATCAAGGACTCGGCGCTGGTGACCGCGGCGGTGCTGTCGCACCGCTACATCAGTGATCGTTTTCTGCCCGACAAGGCCATCGATCTGGTGGACGAGGCCGCCTCCAAGCTGCGCACCGAGATCGACTCCATGCCCGCGGAGCTGGACCAGGCCTCGCGCCAGGTGATGCAGCTCGAGATCGAGCGCGAGGCCCTGCGCAAGGAGAGCGACGACGCCTCGCGGGAGCGCCTGACCAAGCTCGAGAACGAGCTCGCCAACCTCAAGGAAGAGGCCAACAAGCTCAAGGCGCGCTGGGAGATGGAGAAGGGCGCCATCGCGAAGCTGCGCCAGCTCAAGGAGGAGATCGACGAGACCCGGCGGGCCATGGAGCAGGCCGAGCGCGAGTACGACCTGAACCGCGTGGCCGAACTCAAGTACGGCAAGCTCACCGAGTTGGAGAACGCACTGGGCAGACAGCAGGAGAGCCTCAAGACCGACGACGGCGGTGTGCTGCTCAAGGAGGAAGTGGACGAGGACGACATCGCCGAGGTGGTGTCGCGCTGGACCGGGGTGCCGGTGTCGAAGCTCCTGGAGGGCGAACGGGACAAGCTGCTGCACCTGGGCGACCACCTGCACAAGCGCCTTATCGGCCAGGACGAAGCCGTGTCCGCGGTGGCCGACGCGGTGGTGCGCGCCCGGTCCGGGCTCAAGGACCCCCACCGGCCCATCGGCTCGTTCATCTTTCTGGGTCCCACGGGCGTGGGCAAGACCGAGTTGGGGCGGGCGCTGGCGGAGTTTCTGTTCGACGACGAGGCCAACATGGTGCGCCTCGACATGTCGGAGTACATGGAGAAGCACACCGTGGCGCGGCTCCTGGGCGCCCCTCCGGGATACGTGGGCTATGACGAGGGGGGACAGCTTACCGAGGCGGTGCGCCGCCACCCCTACTCGGTGGTCCTGTTCGACGAGGTCGAGAAGGCTCATCCCGACGTGTTCAACGTCATGCTGCAGTTACTCGATGACGGTCGCCTCACCGACGGCCACGGCCGCACCGTGGACTTCAGGAACACGGTGGTGATCATGACCTCCAACGCCGGCAGTCAGCTTGTCCTGAACTACAGCGGACGCGCCGACGACAGCGGTTACGATGCCATGAAGCGGGAGGTGCTCGACGTGCTCCGACGGGAGTTCCGGCCCGAGTTCCTGAACCGGGTGGACGACATCGTGGTGTTTCACGGCCTCACCCGGGACAACCTCCGGGAGATCGTCGAGATTCAGCTCGGCCATCTGCGCGAGCGCCTGGCCGAACGTCACATCCGCATGGAGCTGACCCGGAAGGCCACGGACCATTTCGCGGCCGTGGGCTACGACCCCGCCTACGGCGCCCGGCCGCTCAAGCGGTTGATCCAGAAAGAACTGGAGACGGCGCTGGCGCGGAAGCTCCTGGCCGGCGAGGTCAAGGACCACAGCCGCGTGGTGGTGGACCACGACGGCCGCGAGTTGACGGTGTCGGCGGTGTCGGATGCGGCGTAGCGGCGGACAAACGCAAGCCGTTCGAGACAGGATGTCAGTCAAGATTGCGGATCAAGGGAGCACGTTGAGGCGCCGTGACGCTTGCCGCGCGTCATTTGCATTGCCCGCGGGGGCTGGCTAGACTTTTCGGATGCAGTCCATCCTGAGAAAAAACATCGAAGATATGGAGGGTTACACGCCTGGTGCGCAGCCCAGGCGAGCGGACCTGATCAAGCTCAACACCAACGAGAACCCCTACCCGCCGTCCCCGAAGGTACTGGCCGCGGTGCGCCGCGAAATCTCTTCGTCGCTGCGCCTCTATCCCGATCCCGCGGCTCTGGAATTGCGCCAGCGCGCCGCGGCCCTCTACAACGTCGGTCCGGAAAATGTCATGGCGGGCAATGGCTCGGACGAGCTGCTGTCCATCCTCATGCGCTGCTACGTGGGCGAAGGCGACAGCGTGGCCTACCCGGTTCCCACCTACTCGCTGTACGAAACCCTCGTCGCCATCCAGGGCGGCGAGAGCGTGACCGTGCCCTACGCCGACGACTTCACGGTCCCGGCGCCGCTCTACTTCCAGTCCAGCAAGGTCACCATTCTGTGCAACCCCAACGCCCCGTCCGGGACGCTGGAGCCGGTGAGCGAGATCGCGCGGCTGGCGCGCTCCGTGGCCGGCCTGTTGGTGGTGGACGAGGCCTACATCGACTTCGCCGACAACGACGAAAGCGCCATCGCGCTGGTCAAGCGTTTCCCCAACCTGGTCGTGCTGCGCACCTTCTCCAAGGCGTTTTCGCTGGCGGGAATGCGCGTGGGCCTGGCCTTCGGCAGCGAAGACATCGTGCGCAGCCTGATGAAGGTGAAGGATTCCTACAACCTGTGCCGTCTGAGCCTGGCGGCGGCCGTCGCGGCCCTGGAGGACGTGGAGTGGATGCGCCGGAACGTGGCGCGCATCCAGCGCACGCGCAAGACCCTGGTCCGGGGACTGCGCCGGCTGGGTTTCGACGTGCACACGTCCCAGACCAACTTCGTCATGGCCCGTCTCGGCCGCGACAGCATTCGCTGGCTGTACGAAGGGTTGAGCGCGAAGGGTATCCTGGTGCGCTTCTTCGATACCCCGGCCCTGTGCCACATGATGCGGGTGACCGTGGGCAAGCCCAACGAGATCCAGGCGCTGCTCCGGGAAACGGAGTCCCTGCTTCAGGGCCGCGAGGCCACGCAGAGGGCGTCGTAGCGCGGGGTGCGGGCGGGTTCGTCGCGGTTTCTACGCCGCGTCGCCGTTCGCGCGGCGGTTCTCTTCCACCCGAATCTTGATGATCCGGCGGCCTTCCATGTCGGCGATGGTGAGGCGGTGGCCGTCGGTCTCGATCTTTTCGCCGCCACGGGGAATGCGCTTCAGCTTGGCAAGCACGAAACCGGCCAGGGTGTGGTAGTCCACCGACTCTTCGAAGGGCAGGTCGTAGTCCGACTGCAGCTCCTTCAGCAGGGCAGAGCCCGACACCACCATCGAGCCGTCAGGGAGGCGCTCCACGGGCCCCCGCTCCTCGGAGTCGTATTCGTCGCGGATCTCGCCGACGATCTCCTCGATGATGTCCTCCAGGCTGGCCAGTCCTTCCACTTCGCCGTACTCGTTCACCACCAGCGCCAGCGCCATGCGCCGGCGTTGCAGGTCTTTCAGGAGCTGGCTGATGGGCAGCGAGCTGGGCACGAAGAAGGGTGGGTGCAGCATGGCGCGCAGGTCGATGGGCTCGCCAGCCTGCATGGCGCGCAGAAGGTCCTTGTTGTAGGCGATTCCCAGAATCTCGTCCAGTTCGTCCTCGTACACGGGCAGGCGCGAGAAGCCGCTTTCGACGAAGTTCCGTAGAATATCGTCGGACTCGGACGCGATGTCCACGGCGTGGATCTCCGTGCGCGGCACCATCACGGCCCGGACCGGAGTGTCCACGAAGTCGAAGACGCTGTGGATCAACTCCTTCTCGGTCTCGTCGAAGATCCCCTTGGCTGTGCCTTCCCGGATGAGCGACTTGACTTCCTCCTCGGAAATGAAGCTTGCGGAGCCGGTCTCCTTGCCGCCGAACAGCCGCAGCACCACATTGCTGGATCGGGTCAGGAACGCCACGAGGAACGACGTGCACCTGGAAATGGCATCGATGGGAAGCGCCACGAAGGACGCGATGCGCTCGGAGAAGCGCAGCGCCAGGGACTTGGGGACCAGCTCACCCAGTACCAGTGTCAGGTAGGCGATGGGCAGGACCACGATGAGGATGGCGGCGTAGTTGCCCCAGGTTTCGGCGTACGGGAGCGGCAGCGACTGGAGCGGCGGCTGGAGGAGCTGGATGGCGCCGGCGCCGCCGATGGCGGAGGCCAGGGTGCCGACGAAGGTGATGCCGATCTGCACGGTGGCCAGGAACCGGTCCGGCTCGTCCTTGAGCCGGCCCAAGGCCGCGGCGGAGCGCGTGCCCTTGCCCTGCATCTGGTCGATGCGCGTCCGGCGCGTGGCAATCACGGCGATCTCGGCGGCGGCGAAGAAGCCGTTGGCCAGGATCAACAGCAGGATGACCGTGGCGCCCAACCATAAACTTTCGAACATCGAAACATCTCCCATCCGGAATGCCGGGACGTAAAGGGACAGGAACTCCGCTCCGGCTCGAGCCGGACGCGGGCGTTCCCGACGGACGCGCGCTAGCTCCTAGCAGCGCATTTGTCCCGATGGGGCAATCAAGACGTTGGAGAAGCGGGGGAGGGTGGCGGAAGCCTTCAGGGCCGGAATGCGCGACGGCGGTTTGCCGTCGTCTTGTGGGTCGTCGGACATCGATGGAACTCCTTGTCTCCCGTGCCGGGAGACGGCCGAACTTCTGCCAGACTATCTCCTTCAAACGTGGCAGAAATGCAAGCCCTTTGCATTACCGAAAACCGGGAAGGAAACCAAGGGTCCGGCCGGCGAACTGTTGGCGAGATGGGGAGTCCTGCGCTTCCTCCCGGCGCGCCGCCCGGACGGGATCCTTGTTGACCCGGACCCCCTTATCCGTTATGCAAGCCACTTTGAGCGTTTGGCAATGACGACTCGACAAGTCCCACGACTGCTGCAGGAATGTCTCGACCGGGGTTCCTTGGCGCCGGGCGACGCCCTCCTGCTTGCCGGTGTCGAGGGAGATGAGTTCACGGCGCTGCTCCGAGCGGCTGCCGCGTTGCGCGACCGCCACAAGGGCCGCACCATTACCTTCTCCCCCAAGGTCTTCATCCCGCTGACCAACCTGTGTCGCGATTTCTGCGGCTATTGCACGTTTCGCAAGGCGCCCGAAGACGCAGGGGCCAGGACCCTGTCCCTGGATGAAGTGTTGGAAACGGCGCGGCGGGCGAAGGGGATGGGCTGTACCGAGGCGCTGTTCAGCCTGGGGGACAAGCCCGAGGCCATCTACCCGGAGATGCGGGAGTTCCTCCGCCAGGCGGGTTACCGCCGGACGCTGGAGTACCTGTACGAAGCGTGTCGCGTGGTGCTGGAGGAGACCGGGCTCCTGCCCCACGCCAACCCCGGGCTCATGGCGCGCGCCGATCTGGAGCGGCTCCGGCGGGTAAACGTCAGCATGGGGCTCATGCTGGAGAGCGTCAGCGAGCGCCTCATGGAGCCGGGCGGCGCCCATGCCGACGCTCCCGACAAGAAGCCGGCGGCGCGGCTTCGGACCCTGGCCGAGGCCGGCCGGCTGGGCATCCCGTTCACCACGGGTATCCTCATCGGCATTGGCGAGACCTGGGAAGAGCGCATCGCGTCGCTGTACGCCATTCGCGAGTTGCATGAACGTTACGGCCACATCCAGGAAGTGATCGTGCAGAACTTCCGCGTGAAGCCCGAGATCCCCATGAACGATCAGCCTGATGCGGACTACGACGACGAGGCCAGGACCATCGCCCTGGCACGGCTGATTCTGGGGGGCGACATGAACATCCAGGCGCCGCCCAACCTGACGCCGGAGTGTTACGAGTGGTACCTGAACGCCGGCATCAACGACTGGGGCGGGGTGTCGCCCGTCACTCGCGACTTCATCAACCCGGAGGCGCCCTGGCCCGAGCTTGTGGAACTGGCGGAGCGCACCGCGGCCGCTGGTTTCCGTTTGCGGCCCCGCCTTCCCATCTACCCGGAATACATCGCGCAAGGGCAGCGGTTCATCGCGCCCGGGTTGATCCCCTGCATCGAGAGACTTTGCGACGAGGACGGCCTGGTGTCGTGGGACACGACATCAGGCGCCGTCGGAGGACACCATGAGCCACATCGAAGCGATGTTCGACCATGACGACGAGGTTGGACGTCTGAACCGGCTGTTGCCCCGCGTGGAGGGCCGCGTCGCGCAGATTCTGGAGCGCGCCCTGGCGGGCCACGAGGTCACGCGGGAGGAAGGGCTCGTTCTGTCAGAGGTGAGCGGCGACGAACTGGCGGCCCTTGCGGCGACCGCCGATCTCATGCGCCAGGCCAAGGTCGGCGACCAGATCACTTACGTGGTGTGCCGCAATATCAACTTCACCAACGTCTGTTACGTCGGCTGCAAGTTCTGCGCGTTTCACACCGGCCCCAACAAGGCCGGAAGCTGGGACCACTCGCTGGAAGACGTGGCGGACAAGGCCGAGGATGCGTGGAACCGCGGCGCCACCGAGATCTGCATGCAGGGCGGCCTGCCCCGGGGCATGACGCCCTTCTACTACCGCGACCTGCTTCAGGCCATCCGCTCCCGCGTTCCCGGCATCCACATCCACGCCTACTCGCCCATGGAGATCACCTACGGGGTGGAACTCACCGGCATGGAGCTGGCCGATTACCTGCGCATGCTAAGGGACGCGGGTCTGGACAGCGTGCCGGGCACGGCCGCGGAGATCCTCGACGACGAGGTGCGCATGGTGCTGTCCAAGAACAAGGTCAGCACCGAGCAGTGGCTCCGGGTCATCCGCACCGCCCACGAGGTGGGCATCTTCACCACCTCCACCATGATGTACGGCCACCGGGAAAACGGCAGCCACTGGGTGAACCACATGCTGCTGCTGCGCGACATCCAGAAGGAGACGGGCGGGTTCACCGAATTCGTCCCGCTGGGGTTCGTACACGAGAACACCGCGCTCTTTCAGCAGGGCTTGGCGCGTCCCGGCCCCACCGAGGAGGAGGACATCCGCGTACACGCGCTGGCGCGGGTGCTGCTCAACGACACCATTCCCAACGTGCAGGTGTCGTGGGTGAAGATGGGCCGGCGCATGTCGCAACACTGCCTGCGCTCCGGCGCCAACGACTTTGGCGGCACGCTCATGGAGGAAAGCATCTCGCGGCTGGCGGGTTCCACCGAAGGGCAGATGATCCGGCCCCACGAGTTCCGTTCGCTCATCCGCGAGATCGACCGCATTCCGGCCGAGCGTTCCACGGGCTATGAGGTCCTGCGCGCCTGGGAGGACGAGTCGGAGATCCTGGCGGGCGAGTTCGCGGCCGCCGCCGGCGCAGCGGATCAGAAGGTCGTGGGTCTGTAACGGATACCCGCCGTCCCTTGCGGGGGTGGCGCCGGGCACGGCCGGCTTCGAAGCCGCCGCCGAGTGCCGCACCAGGAAGAGCGGGACGCTCGGGAGAGACCGCCGGAATTGTCCACGAAACCCAGCGCCGGAACACATGTGCTTCTTACCGGAGGCACCGGTGGGGCCAAGCTCGTGCTGGGCTTTCACGAGGAGGCGGCCGCCGAAGACCTGGTGGTGCTGTGCAACACCGGTGACGACGCGCTAGTGCATGGCCTCCACGTATCCCCCGACGTCGATACTATCGTCTACACCCTCGCCGGCCTCATCGACCCGGCCAAGGGCTGGGGCGTGCGGGACGATACTTTCACCGTGCTGGACCAGCTCCAACGGCTTGGCAACGAAACCTGGTTCCATCTGGGCGACCGGGACATCGCCACCCACCTGACGCGCACGCGCCTCCTGTCCCAGGGTCAGCCGTTGTCCCAAGTCACCGCCATGCTGTGCCGCGCGCTGGGGGTGCGCGCCGCCGTGCTGCCCATGTCCGACCAGCGGGTGGAGACGCGGCTGGCCACGCCGGCCGGGGAGGTCTCCTTTCAGGAATACTTCGTCAAGGCGCGCTGGCAGCCGGAGGTCCTGAGCCTGCGCTACCAGGGGATCGAGGAAAGCCGCCCCGCGCCGGGCATGCTCGAAGCCATCGGCCATGCCACCCTGGTGGTGGTTTGCCCCAGCAACCCCGCCACCAGCATCGGCCCCATTCTGGCGGTGCCCGGCGTGCGCCAGGCCCTGCGCGATACGCCTGGCAAGGTGGTGGCCGTGAGTCCCATGGTGCAGGGCCGCTCCTTTAGCGGCCCGGCACACAAGCTCATGGCGACGCTGGGCGTGGAGGCGTCCGTCACCGGGCTCGCGGAGGCCTATCGGGATTTTGTCGATGTGCTGGTGGTCGATACCGAAGACCGGAAATTGCAGCCCGCCATCGAGCGCCTTGGCGTCCACATGCTTGCCACGTCCATCCGCATGGACACCCTGGAAGACAAGAAGCGGCTGGCACGGGAACTGCTGTCTAGTGTGGTGTCTGGTTAATTCGTGTCATAATCTGCGGATCTTTTTCGCCGTCGGCTGCGTGGACCTTCCTCGCGGGGTGCCCGCCACTGCTCGTCATCGCGCCTTGCCGGCAACAAAAAAATCCTGCGCAACTTGTCGCAGGAATTTACGGGACACGACACCAGGCACTTCTACTCCATCATGAAGATTGGCGCGCTCATTCCGGTCAAGGGGTTCCACGGGGCCAAGCAACGGCTGTCGCCGCGGCTCAGCCTGTTCGAACGCTCGGAGTTGATGAAGGCCATGGTGCACGACGTGCTGACCGGTGTGACTCAGGCCGACGGCATTCACCGGACCTACGTGGTCACGGGCTCCGCCGAGGTGGCGCGCTGGGTTTCGCCCTTCGACGTAGCGGTGATCCGGGAACAGAATGAGACCGGTGAGACCGATGCGGTACACTTCGCGCTGGACGTCATGAAGGAGGCGGGCATGGACGCCGCCCTGGTCATACCGGGGGACATTCCGCTGTTGCGCGCCGCGGACGTGGAGTCCGTGGTCCACGCCGCGCCCGCGGGTCCCGCTTCCGCGTTCGCCGTGCTGGTCCCCTCCCACGACCGCATGGGCACCAACGCGCTGTTGCTGTCGCCGCCCGACATCCTGCGGCTCCGCTTCGGTTACGACAGTTTCCGCTACCACTTGAACGAGGCTGCCGCCCGCGGGGCCTCGGTCAACGTCCTGGAGAACACGCGCATCGCGCTGGATGTCGACGAACCCGTCGATCTGCAGAAACTCATCCCCTGCCTGGGGCGCGGTCGCACCCGTGACCGCCTCGCCGCCATGCGGGACAGCGGCAGTGGCTTCTTCGCCCGAGCCAGTTGAGTTGTCCGTTTCGTAGGGCCGCGCGCGGCAGAACGTGATGCGCCACCTCGATATCATCGCTGTGGAGGGACTGGGCGAGGTCGGACCAGGCGACCCGTTGGGGCGGTTGGTGTTGGATGCGTGCGCGCGCCGCGTACTGTCGCTGCTGGACGGCGACGTGCTGGTACTGGCGCAGAAGATCGTGTCCAAGTCGGAAGGACGCGTGGTGGATCTGCAGGCGGTGACACCGTCGGCGGAGGCCCTGCGGCTCTCCGCGGAGCTCGACGGCAAGGACCCGCGCCTGGTGGAACTGATCCTGGGAGAGAGCCGCCGCATCGTCGCCAAGGGACGCAGCACCATCGTTGTTGAAACCCACCACGGCTTCGTTTGCGCCAACGCGGGCATCGACCTGTCCAACGTGGGCGCGGGCCGTGCGCTACTGCTGCCCGAGGATCCGGACGGCTCCGCCCACCGCATCCGTGAGGAAGTGCGGCGGCTCGCCGGGAAGACCGTGGGCGTCGTCATCACGGACACCTTCGGACGCCCCTGGCGCTTGGGCACCACCGATGTGGCCATTGGCGTTGCCGGCTTCGGCCCGTTGATCGACTACCGCGGCGGCACGGACCCGTACGGATACGAGCTCAAGGCCTCGGTCACCGCCGTGGCCGACCAGATCGCCAGCGCCGCTGAGCTGGTCATGGGAAAGACGAGCGGGGTGCCCGCCGTCGTCGTCCGCGGCCTGGATTTGCCGCCCGGCGAGGGCTCGGCGCGGGAGCTGATTCGTCCGGCGGAAGACGATCTGTTCCGCGGCGGCCCGTAGCACTTCAGCGGAAGTGCATGGGACCGGCGCTGCGCCCGCGCCCCCCCGCGCTCCCCGCGTTCCCCAAAGCCTGTCTTGAGCTTGCCGAAGCCTTCAGGGGAGCGCTCCCCGTCCGTTCGCGCCGGGAGCCTGCGGCGCAGGCTCCCGGGCACAACTCCGCGTCCGCCGAGCGAAGTCGGAAGGCAGCCTTGCAAGTGAACCTGTCCAGAGCGGATTTGTCGCATCCGGCGCGAACATGCTATGAGCCACCCCATGCAAGATTCCATTTCAATTGCAATCGTTGGAGGGACCGGAAGTCTCGGAATGGGCTTGGCGGGACGCTTGGCGCGGCCCGGTGTGCGGGTTCTGATCGGCTCACGCGACGCCCAGCGCGGCGCGGATGCAGCCCGGGATTTGAACGAGAGGCTGGGCACTTCCTTTGTCGAAGGCATGCTCAACGCCGACGCAGTCCGCGAAGCGGAGCTGGCGGTCATCTCGGTCCCCTACGAGGGACAGGAGAAGATGGTGGCCGATCTGGCGGACGAACTGCGCGGCAAGATCGTCATCGACGCGGTGGTGCCGCTGCTCAAGGGTCGGCCGTTCGTGCCGGAAGCGGGTTCGGCGCTGCTGGAGGCGCAGAAGATCCTGGGCGACGACACCCCGGTCATCGGCGCGCTGCACAACATCTCGGCGCTGGACCTCAGCGCCCCGGACGAGCCCCTGGGCGACGTGCTGGTGTGCGGCGACAATCGGGAAGCCAAGGGGCGCGTCATCGAGCTGTTGGAGCGCATCGGCGCCACCGGCCTGGACGCCGGACCGGCTTCCAACGCCTACGTGGTGGAGGGGTTGACCGGCGTGCTCATCGCCCTCAATCGTCGCTACAAGTCGAAGCACGCCAGCGTGAAGATCACGGGCATCCATTAGAACCGGATTCAGGAGGGGCCCATGAGCCTGCCCGTCTCGATGCTGACGGCGCGGGCGCGGACGTGACGGGCTGCTCGTGTGAGTGTGGGGCGGTACCCCCGGCGTTACGCGTTGTCGGCCGAAGCCGCCGCATCGTCGATGGCGTTGGCGCGCTGATAGGCCTCGCGCGCGCTGAGCCGCGACCAGTACGCTTCGAAGGCCGGGCGTTTCTCGACGGTGTCGTACTGCATGCCCCAACCGATGTGCGATCCGACGTACACGTCGGCGGCCGAAAAGGCATGGCCCGCGACATAACCGTCGCCCGCCACCGCCGTCTCCAGCGCGTTCATCACCGTGGCGTAGTTGCCGTAGCCCACCATGGATTCCTTGTCCGCTGGCACCGCGAAACCGAACATGCGGCCGGTGACCGCCGCCTCCAACGGGCCGGCGGCGAAGAACAGCCAGCGGAAGTAGGCACCGCGCTGTCCGGCCGGAGGCGCCAGCCCGGCGTCGGGGAAGGCATCGGCGAGATAGGCGCAGATGCCGGCGCACTCGGTGACCACGGTGTCGCCATGGCGGATGGCGGGCACCTTGCCCATGGGGTTGATGGCCAGGTACTCCGGCGCCTTCATCATCGGGCCGTACTCCACCCTCTCGGTGCGGTAGGGGACGCGCAACTCCTCCAGCATCCAGCGCACGATGCGCCCGCGCGACATGGGGTGGGTGTAGAAAACGAGTTCTGCCGACACGATCCTTCTCCTTTCGGTCCCGATCCACAAGCGCCCGCGCAACCGGACACGGATCCGTCTGGAACCGGTATGCGCGCCCGGGTGTGGCGTCTCCCTGCACGGGTCCCCGCAGAGACCTCGTGATCCCGCCAGGCTCTTGGACTGTCTTCCGGCTCAGGCCTCTGGTGCATCCTCCGCCGGCATGTACTTCCCCTCTTCGTCCAGGGTGATCTGCCTGCCTTCGTTGAGGCGTCCCACCAGCGCCATGACCGTGGCGAATGCCTGATCCGGGAAGGCGTCCAGCAACTCGCTGAAGGTAAGCCGCTTTTCGCGCAGCATGTCCAGGGTTCGTTGCGCCAGCCGTTGGATGGCGTCGTCGTCCGCCGCCGCCGGCTGCGGCGCGGCCGGGGATTCGCTCAGGTAGTCGTCAAGCACGGCCTTGCCCTGGTTGTGGTAGATGATGCGGTTGTAGCGGTAGCGCGGCACGTTCTCGGGTATGGTGGCGTCGATGCCCATCTTGGCGGTGGTGGGGACCCCGTTGGCGCTGGGCGGAATGGATGGGTCCAGGGGCTTGGAGCGGGCGTTGGAGAGGATCACGGTGTCCCGGTCCGCCTGCACGCGGGTGGCGATGGCCCACTCCACTTCCACGGGGTCGAAGATGTCGATGTCGTCGTCGGTGACCACCACGTACTTGATATCGGCGATGGACAGCAGCGCGGCGATGGCGTTCTTGCCGTCCCCCGGGCTCTTCTTGATGGACGCCACGATGTGCCAGTGGCAGCAGCCGCCGGGCGTGACGTTGATGGCGGTGACCTGTACGCCCGTCTCTGCCAGCACGCGCCAGGCCGCGGCCTCGTAGATGGGCGCGCTCATCCACAGGTTCTCCCATGGCATGTGCAAGGCGTAATAGATCGGATCGCGCCGGTGCAGCACCGACTTCACGTGGACGTTGGGGTTGCGGTGGGTGCCTCCCACCAGGCGCGAGAACTCGCCGAAGGGGCCTTCGGGATGAATCCAGCCCTCGGGCGGGATCTCGCCTTCCAGGACGATCTCCGAGCCCGCGATGAACGGAACCGGTGTAGCCACGCCGGGGGTCAGCTCCACCGGCCGCCCGCCGAGGCCGCCAGCGAAACCCAGTTCGTTGGTACCCAGGGATGCCTTGAAGAGCGCCCCCATGAGCTCCCTCGGATGCACCCCGATGGACATGGAGATGGGCAGCGGCCGGTTCTCGGCCAGCGCCCGCTGCACGAAGCGGTGCAGGTTGTTGGGTGTCACGATGTCGATGCCGGTGACGTTCCGCTCCTTGAGCATGAGCCGGTAGACGCCGGCGTTCATGCCGTACTCGGGGTCTTGGGCGATGACGACCGCGGCCGTGATCATGGGCGCGCCGTCCAGGGTGGAGAAGATCGGCACCGGCAGCTTGAACAGGTCCACGTCGTCGCCTTGCCGGATGCATTCCTTGGCTGGAGCGTCGTCCACCATCACCGGGTCGATGGAGTTGGACATGGCGAACTGGAAGCGCTTGTGGATCTCCGGGTAGGGAGCGTCCATGGCGAGGCCCAGCCGTTCCCGCTTCTGCAGCAGCCCGCAGGCCACCGGGATGGAGTAGCCCACGGGATTGTGAAACAGCAGCGCCGGGTCGCTCTGCGCGGTGAGCGCTGCGACGTCCCGCAGATCCACCGGCTTGCGAATGTCAAGCAGCTCGTCGTGCTCCCGCAGCAGTTCGATGTACTCCCTGAAAGTCCCGTTCATGGTTGGCCACCTCCACACGGCAACATAGCCAAGGGGCCCCGTCGCATCAAACGCGTGGACGGCGCGCGCGTCCACGGGCCGAACCGTCGTTGCCGCGAAAGGGGGAATCGTCCATGTCGGCTTTCGGGCGACATGGGCGGGGACGAAATCGGTCCCACGGATGTGTCATTCCCGCGGAAGCGGGAATCCAGGCAGGCGGGGGCAGCGGGCGCCGGCGATCTGTTTGACACCCGCGGGCCGGCGAGAAATATTAATTGAGCGTCCAACCGGGCGTGACTGGAGGCAGGCGTGATTGATGAGAAATTGCTCAACATCCTGGCATGTCCCGAAACCCACGAGGCGGTTTCGCTGGCGGACGAGGCGCTCGTCGCTACCGTCAATCGGAAGATCGAAGGCGGGCAACTGCGCAACCGCGCCGGCGACAGGGTGACCGAACCCATCGACGGCGGTCTCGTTCGCGCGGACGGCCGCTACCTCTACGCCGTCCGCGAGGACATCCCCGTCATGTTGGTGGAGCAGGCGATACCATTGGCGGGACTTGCCGAGGCGTGACGCACCTTGACGTCACTTCCGCCATAAGCTAGTGTCGTGTCCCGCGTAAATGTTGGCAAATCTGCGGGTCTTTTTCGTCGTCGGCTGCGTTGCTCTTCCTCGCTTGGTAACAGCCATGGCTCGTCATCGCGCCTTGCCGGCAACGAAAAATCCTGTGCATCCTTGTCAAGATTTACGTGGGACACGACACCAGGAGCCTGCTCCGCAGTAATTGGCGAAGGCGAAAATTCGCTATCGCCGTCCCTTCGGCCGATCGAGGAGAATATCAGGTCATGTTTGACGAGATCGAGCGGCCGAAGGGACGGATGAGAGCGGATTTGCAGCCGTGAAGTCCTGCGGCGCAAGCTCCTGGTCAGGTTCACTCCGTGCCGGAGTGGTGGAATTGGTAGACGCGCTGGACTCAAAATCCAGTAGGGGCAACCCTGTGGGGGTTCGAGTCCCCCCTCCGGCACCACGCACTTACCCTCGTCGCCAACCACACGGAGGTACCCATGAGCATCCAGTTGTATTACGCGCCCATCACCTGCGCGATGGCGCCCTACATCACGTTGACCGAGGCGGGGGCGGACTTCGAAGTCAAGGCGTTGAACTTCCGGGCGGGGCAGAACCGCACCGAGGAGTACATGAAGCTCAATCCCAAGCACAAGGTGCCGCTTCTGATGGTGGACGGGAAAACCCTGACGGAGAACGTGGCCATTCAGGTGTGGATCGCGCGGCGCTTCCCGGAGGCCAGGCTGCTGCCGTCGGATCCTTGGGATGAGGTCAGGGCGATCTCGATCATGTCGTGGTGCGCATCGGGCATCCACCCTTATCTGAGCCGCATCAACTCGCCGGCCAAGGTGTGCGACGCGGCGGACAGCGTGGAGAGCGTGTCCCGCATCGCCGCCGAGTTCCTGGCCGAGACCAACGGAATCGCCGAGTCCATGCTGGACGGGCGCGAGTACTTCTTCGATCACTTCACCGCGCCGGACGCGCATTTCTTCTGGTGCGTACGCCGCAGCACCCAGTTCGACATCGACCTGGAGCCCTATCCCAACGTGCGCGCGCATTTCGCGCGCATGCAGACCCGCCCCAGCGTCCAGAAGCTACTGGCCTTCGAGAAGGAAACACAGGCGTCGTTCGCGGCGTAGGGGGGGTTGGAGACACGTCTCGGCGCGATTGGACACTGGCGGGTTTGAAACTTGGCCGTGTAAGGTTTGTCCTGCCGCCCGCAATTGGCTGAAAACAAAGAAATACAACTCGTCCCTTGAAAGACAAGATGATTCGCTCGCAAACACGGTGCGGGAAGTGACCCGACTCTGACCTTCACCGGCCTCGCCACGAACGTGGTGCAGGAGGCGCTCGTCATGCCTACCCCAGTGGCGAACCTGGAAGACCTGCCCTCCACAACCGCCGCCGCGCTATACCCAGCGCCCTTTGAGGAGGGCTGACTCGGTGCCGAAGTATGATACCGCCATTGTCGGCGCGGGACCGGTGGGAAGCGTGTGCGCAATTGTCCTTGCGCGCAAGGGCGTTAAGGTGGCCCTGCTCGAAGCGAATCCGAAAGCGTCTAAACGCCTTGCAGGCGAATGGTTGCATCCGCCGGCAGTGAATTTGTTGCGTGACATCGGGATTGATGTCGACACGCTTTCCGGCAGCAAGTCGGGCGTCGGCTTCGTGGTGCTGCCCGACGACGACTCCGACCCGATCCTGCTTCCTTATCCAGACGGTTCACGGGGTCTGGTATGCGACCACGCGCTGCTCGTTTCAAGCCTCCGCGAGGTCATAGAGAACGAGGCCAATGTCGATTTCATTTCCCACGCGCGGGTCAATGTCGTTGAAGACGAACGGATCACCTTCTCGAAAGACCGCTCGGACTGCGCCATAAATGTCGACCGAATTATCGGCGCCGACGGCCGCGCTTCGATCGTGCGCAGATCCTTGGGGTATTCCATGGACCCGATGCTCTGTTCGCGGATGCTCGGGGTGACGTTACACGACGCCGACCTGCCGTTTGAAGGATACGGACATGTGGTTCTGGGCGGGCCGGGTCCAATTTTCATTTACGGACTTGCGAACGGCTCCGTCCGGGTCAACGTGGATGTCCCATTGGACTGCTGGCATTCCAAGGACTGGATAAGTTTCTTGTCTGAATCCTATGGCAAGCTGCTTCCGGGATATCTCGGGCCGGCCTTCGTCGAAGCGCTGGACGTCAGGCGATTCCATGCCGCCCCCAACCAATTGAGACCGCGTGTCACGTACGGGAACCCGCGCCGGGTGCTTATCGGCGATGCCGCCGGACACTATCATCCCATGACGGCAGTCGGCATGACTCTCGGCTTCGGCGATGCGCTGGCGCTCTCCGAAAGCGAGGACTTCCAGCAATTCACCGCAGAGCGGTTCCAGGCGACCCGTGTTCCCGAGTTCCTTGCCATGGGGCTTTATGAGGTGTTGGGCGATTACCGCACCGAATCGGCTATGCTCAGAAAGGCCGTTTACCAAGGCTGGCGAGCGAATTCGGGGTATCGGGACCGGACCATGCGGATACTTGCCTGCGAAGACTTGTCCATGTCAATGACGGTTTTCTCCTTTTGCGAAACTGTCGCGCGGGCAATGAGCCGGGAGATAACCTTCTCCATCCGCAGGCTTTCATGGCGTCGGATGTTGGTGAACTTTCGCGCGTTGGCTGCTCGCCTTTGGTGGTTGCTGCTCGGCATCCGCCAGTTGAGGGCGGCGACCAGGGAAGGAAGGGAGGAAAGCGCGAATACGCGAGAGCACCTACGACGGGCATTCCCCTATTCCATCCCTTCGAAAACCGAATCGGAGCGGCCCGCCCGCGCGGGAGCGGTCGATTCGCCCGATGCCGGCCCGGCGCTGGACAGCGCCGCCCAATGCCTCGTGCAACTGCAGAGAGAGGACGGCGACTGGGAAGGCGAGATGGTCTGGTGTCCCATGCTCACGGCGCAATACGTACTGCTCCACCACATCATCGGCCAGCCGCTCGATCCGGGAAAGCGGCGCCGGGTGCTGCGCTCGTTTGAGAGGACTCGTCTCCAGGACGGTTCATGGGGCCTGCACGAGCATTCGTCGCCCCATCTGTTCGTCACCGCCCTCGTTTATGTCGCGGCGCGGCTGCTCGGTGTATTGCCGGATGACCCCCTGATCGCGCCGGCCCGGCGGTTCATTCAGGCCGAGGGGATTCTCGGCATTCCGAGCTGGGGAAAATTATGGCTGGCGCTCCTTAATCTTTATGATTGGAACGGCGTGAACGCTGTTCTGCCGGAATTGTGGAGCCTGCCGCGGAAGATACCGCTGCATCCTTCCAACTGGTACTGCCATACACGGCTCATCTATATGGCGATGGCGTCGATTTATGCCCGCCGGTTCCAGGCGCCCGTCACACCAGTTATCGCCGCGTTGCGGGAAGAGCTTTATCCGCAAGGTTTTGCCAGGGCCGACTTTCTCGCCGCCAGGAACCGGCTTCGGGACGCCGATCTTTTTGCAAGGCCGTCCGTCTGGCTCAGGCTCGGATATGGATTTGCACGGCTGGTCGAGCGGTTCCACAGCAAACACCTGCGCACACGGTGCATGGATACAATTCTCGGGCAGATCAGATGGGAACTGCAGACCACCGGCCATACGAGCATCTCTCCGGTCAGCGGCATTCTCAACATTCTGGCGCTGTGGCTGCACGATCCGGACGATACCGATTGCCGACGGGCGCTATCGAAAATGGGTTCCTGGATATGGGAAGACGAAGACGACGGCTTGCGGGTCAGCGGAGCAAGAAGCGCTTCGTGGGATACCGGGTTCGCGCTGCAGGCTCTGGCTACCATGCCTGAGACGGACCGTGTTCGGGATGCGCTCCGGCGCGGCGCCGATTTTCTGCTCGGCGAACAGATCAAGACCAGCTTTGAGCGGTTTCGTGAAGCCTACCGCGCTGACCCCAAAGGCGGCTGGTGCTTCGCCGGCGGGTGGCATGGCTGGCCGGTGAGTGACTGCACGGCGGAGGCGGTGCTCGGACTCGTCGCCGCCCACGGAGACGACACGGACCCGTCCGTCCTCAGCGAAGCGATTGGCTTTATGTTGCGAAGCCAGAACCCCGACGGGGGCTTCGGCAGTTATGAGGCCAGGCGCTCGGCAATTGATCTGGAGCGTTTGAATCCTGCAGAGATGTTCGGCGAATCGATGACCGAGCGTTCTTTTGTCGAGTGTACCGCGTCTTGTATCGCGGCGCTGGCTGTCTGCCGGGATCGATTTCCCGAAATTGGCGACAGGTCGGTGGTTGCCGACTCCATCGCCCGGGGCGTCTTGTGGTTGCGACGGCACCAGATGGCTGACGGCAGTTGGCGCGGCGTATGGGGGGTACAGTACATCTACGGCACCCTTTTCGGCATCAGGGGCCTTGTTTCGGACCGGGCCGGTCCAAGCGATCCGGCGCTGCGCGCGTCTTGCCGCTGGCTGCTGGAGCGCCAGCAGCCAGACGGGGGATGGGGCGAACACCACAGCGGCTGCCTGACCGGTCGCTACGTCCCGCATCAGGAAAGCCAGGTCATACAGACCGCGTGGGCGCTGATAGCGCTCCTCGAGGCGGGCACAACAGACTGGGCCGCGATTTCCCGGGGTGCCGGCTTCCTGCTTGATACGCAGGAAGCAGACGGGACTTGGCCCAAGCAGGACATGGCCGGCGTTTTTTTTCGAACGGCCCTCCTGGATTACGTGCTCTACCGCCAGTATTTCCCCCTGCACGCGCTTGCCCTCTACGAGCAGCGTCGCCGGAACCAACGAATGAACATGATATTACCGGCGAGAAGTCAACGCGTCATGGCTGGAAGAGTGGCGGCTGTGGACATGACGCCGGACGGCGGAACCGGAACGGCAAAGAAGATCTCGTAGAGGGATGGAAAAAAGGGGACCGGAAGCCGCAGGCATCGGCATCACGAGAAAGAATCAAATCACGAGGAATGGCGTGTAACATGATAACGAAGCAATCGTTGAATATCCCGCAAGAATTCATCCTGACGATTCTCAACGAGCAGAACGGTTATTTCCACCAAGTGGAGGGCTGGACGTTGAACTGCGCCACCATCGGCGCAGTTCTGGCCGATCTCTCCCTGAAATCACGCATTGATACCGACGAAGAATCGCTCTTTCTCCTGGACTCGACCAAAACAGGCGACCCGGCACTGGATTTATGTCTGGAAGAGTTCGCATCTCATCCCAATCTGGAAGAACCGCGATACTGGATTGAGCGGCTTGCAGTTCATTCGGAAGACATCATCGATGCTACATTGAAGCAGTTGATCAACTCCGAAATTCTGACGCGCCATGATGGTGAGTTTTATACAACGAACCACTGCGCCTGGCATGCGGAATTGGAACGATATCCTCAAAGCGAGACCGTTGGAAAGTACATCAAATCGCGAATCGCGAAGGTAATTTTCACGGATATCATTCCAGACCCGAGGGATTCCCTGATAATCGGTCTTTTGAGCGCGTGCGATATCATCAAATTCATTTTCGAGCTGGGCGAGGACGAGAAAAAGCGAATTGACCAGGTTTGTAAAACGGAACTGATCAACCGGGTCATCTCCACTGCTGTCAAGCAGGTCGCCATTACGCCTGTATTGCAACACTCACCCCTCACAAAACCAATTCCGAAGATTCCCCTAAGGAGCTTGTTCGCAAATCGGCATTTGTGGGACGGCAACCTGCCAGCCCTGTTCGGGAATCTGGCCGCCCGATATGGTCCCGTCTTTCAAATCTGTCCGCCGTTTCAAAGACCGCGAACATTTTTGGCAGGACCTGACATCAATCATTGGATGCGTCGAAATTCCCGAAGGTTTTTGACTTCCGGCAATTTTTTTCGCAAGATGGAGACGGTTTGCGGCGCAAACAATTTACTGCCGTCGACGGACGGAGCTGATCATTTTCGATTGCGCAAGCTGATGGGGAAAATTTACTCGAAGGCCAGTTTCCACGAGCGGCTGGATGACATGTTCCGACTGAGCCGCCAATTCATGATAACTCAAAAGTGGCAGGCCGGCTCGACACTGGAAGTACAGCGCGATACCCGGTCGATGACCAATTTTCAAATGTCTCAGGTTCTTATTAGTACGAATTCGCAAGATGTATTTGAAGACCTGGTCAAATGGAATGAAAAAGCAATCCTTTGCTACGTTGCGGATTTTCTCCCGAAATTCCTGACGCGCACTCCCGGCATGAAGTATCGCTTCCAGCTTTACGAGAAACTCCTGCGGCGCATCGAACAGAACCACATTCCCATTCACCGTGCAGGCGCTGCCCGGGAGCTGGCGGACGAGCTGATTTCTTTGCACACCAGCGATCCGCAGTTTATCCCGGAGCAAAACCTGATGTTCATGATGGCGGTAACGCCCGTGTTTCAAAGTATTTATCTAGGGGACATGTTGGGTTTCGCACTTTATGAGTTGGCCAGGCACCCGGATATTGCGGCGAGAATTCGTGAAGAGGCAAACGCGCTGTTCGATGGCGGCGATCCGAATAAAGAAGCGTTTACGCCGGACAAATATGACGTTACCAGGCGCTTTCTCATGGAATGCTTGCGAATGTATCCGATTATCAGCACACATCTTCGCGATGTCGCAAATTCTTGCGTGGTGGAAAATTATTCACTGCCGCTCCGGGAACGGTTGTACATTGTGCAAACCGCGGCCCACTACATGAGTGATTGCTTCGCAGACCCCTACGACTTCGATATAGACCGTTACCTGCCGCCGCGCAATGAGCATCAAGGTCCTGGATACGCTCCGAACGGCTTGGATACCCACTCGTGCGCGGGATGGGCATGGATGCATTTGCAGGCGACGGTTACCGTGTTGGTTATAGCGCACCATTTCGACTTTGCGCCGCCGCCCAAAGACTATAAACTGAAAATCAACCCATTCCCGGCATTGTCGGTTACGAAGAAACTTCGGCTGCGCATCGCAAGCCAGTTGCGCGACATTTCGGCCTGAAGGTGCTCCTGCGCTCGTGACCGGCGATACGGACGCTGTCGAGAATGACGGCATGGCGCGAACGTGGACGCGGACGGGCGGAAGTTTGCTCGCGAGACGCCGGCGGAACCGGGGTCATCGGCGCGTCCAGGACCTCATGGTTTCGGCCATCACGAGACGTCCCGAAAGCTAGTCGTCGAGCGTTTGCCGGTGTTTCGTCCTGTCGAGGGCCAGCAGAAGCGGCGGTAACAAAAAGAGGTCCGCAACGAGCGCAATGATGACCGTCATTCCGACCAGCAAACCGAGCGTCTGATTGGTCACTAGCCCCGATGCGCCAAAGACGAAAAATGCCACCGCAAAAATCAACGTGGTGCTCAGCAGCGGTTGTCCCACGAGCTCGAAAGTCGGCGGGATGGCTTCGGAAGGTGATTTGCCCTCTGCGCGTGAAGTCAGGTATTTCGACAGGAGATGGATGGTATCGTCCACAACGATGGCAAACGCTATCGCGGTAACGATTGACGCCGCAATATTCACGGTTCCCACAGCGTAACCCCATGCCCCCAAGGATATGATTGCCGGCACGAAATTGGGTATCAGGCTTAGAAGCCCCAAGCGAAGGCTTTTGAATGCAAGGATCAACAGCAGCGACACGGTCGAGATCGCGATGAAGGTGCCGAGTAACATGTTCACGATGTTTCTCATCACCGAGTAAGCGCCCACAATGGCGACGCCGGTCGCTCCGGTCCGCATTTGCGGAGCATTGTGTCCCAGCCAGGCAGAAGCGCGATTGTCCAGCTCGATTTGCTTTTTGACCGACATTCCCCCGATCACGACGGTCATCCGGGTCGCCGACCGCTCAAAGTTGATGAGATTGTCTATGTCGCGGCCGACCGGTAGGGAGAACTGGTATAAAAGCAGGTATTGCGCCGCAAGGTCGGAGTTTGCCGGGAGGGCATAGGTGCCTTTTGCGTCATTATGAAGATTTTGATTAATCCGCTTCATGATATCGGCAATCGAGGTGACGTGAGAAACTTCAGGCTGTTCGCGAAGCCAGTTGGCGAACGAATCCACCCGACGCAGGTACTCAATGTCGGTGATTCCCCCCGCGCGCCCGGAATTCAGTGAATACTCAAAGGAATCCAGCCCGGCAAAGTGCTCGTTGATGAAATCACCCGATCGGCGCAAGTCGTAGCTTTCGTTAAGGAGCTTGGCGTTGTTGTTGTCATTCAGGCTGATTCGCGAGATGCCATATGCGCTCACCAGAACGAGGATGACGAAAGTCCATAGCAAGAAAATGCTTTTGGAAACGACGAAATCTCCCAAACGCTTGAAAGGTGTCGTTCCGTGTCTCGTTTCGGCGGGTGCCCGGATGGGCATCATCGCCAACAATGCGGGCAAAAGCGTGACCGCGTAGACGAAGGCGCACATGGCGCCGAACGCAACGATATTACCCATCACTCGAAACGGCGGCATTTCCGAAAAATTCAGGCTCAGAAAACCGATCATGGTGGTGAGCGAAGTAAGGAAGATCGGATGGGCATTGATTGTCAGGGAGTGAACAACGGCGGCTTTACGTTCCATTCCACGAAGCATTCCAACGGTCACTCCTTCGATCAGGTGGACGGAGTGTGCGATGGCAATCGCCATCAGAACGAATACCGCGGCGCCGCTTTCCGCATAGAATTTCAAACCGAACCAGCCGGTTAGGCCGAAACTCGATGCCATCACCGCAATTATCATCGCAAAAATCCCGCAAACGCTCCAAACCGAACGCAACAACAGCATCGCGACCAGAACCATCATCGCAAGCGCGATTGGCGCCAAAAAGGACATATCGTCTGTCAGCGCGTCGCGAACCGCCCGATTCAACAACAGTTCACCATAGATGTGATATTCGATGTCGGGGTTGGCCGCGCGCTGTTTGTTGACCAGACCGTAGAGACCGTCGACCACTTCGATTTTGCGCTGTTTGCGTTGTTCAGCGGGGATGGCCAGGCTCACGATCAGGCCGGCCACACGACCGTCGCGAGAGACGAAACGGCCGGCCGTTTCCTGTGCGGTGAGGGCGATGTCTCGAATGCGGGCGAGGTTGACGTCGCCCAGCGAAGCCGCGTCGTCGACCAGTTGCTCGACAATCAGGGTGTCCTCGATTCCCTCGGTGTGCAGGTAATTGGTTATCGAATCGACACGGACAGAATAAGGCGTTTGCCACAACACGTCCGTCAGTTGCTCAATCGCAACGAGTGCTTTGCGCGTGAAAACGGTGTCGTTCGGCGGGGCGACAATGACGAGGACGCTGTCCGACACTGCGTAGGTCGTTTCGAAATCGTCGAGGTTGATCAAATGCGGGTCATTGTCATCGAAGTGATTTCGGATGCCTACATTGACGGTAATGAGGTGCTGTACTCCCGTGGCGAGCACGGCGGTCAACAGGAAAGTGACGGCTATCGTCCAGAAGTATCGATCCACTATCAGATCGAAAAAACCGGGCTTCGACTTGGAAGTCATGTTCTGTGCGCTTTCGATGCCGACTCCTGCGGCTTCCGGAAATCTTTTCCTTCTACCTCCATGAGATCCGGCTTCTATTGTATGGCTTCATGCCCATGGCCGCCACTCTTTTATGAGAGGTTGGGTTTTCGCCGGTGCGGCGTAGGCTTGAATGGCCGCGGTTGAATGATGGGAGGGTTTCAGACGCGCCCCTACGTCCCTTTTACGCGTTCCGCCGGCCTCGGGCGCACGAGCCACGCGCCGAGGGCCGGCAGCAGCACCACGGCGGCGATCATGTTGACCAGGAACATGAACATCAGCACCGTGCCCATGTCGGCCTGGAACTTGAGCGGGGCGACGATCCAGGTGGCCACGCCCGCGGCCAGGGTGAGTCCGGTGAGCACCACGCCGGCGCCGGTGATGTTGAGGGTGCGTTCGTAGGCGTCGGCGAAGTCCAGCCCTTCTTCCAGATGGGCGCGCAGCCGGCCATAGATGTAGATGGCGTAGTCCACGCCGATTCCCACCCCCAGGGCGACCACCGGCAGGGTCGAGATCTTGAGCCCGATCTCCAGGATCGCCATGAGCCCGTAGGCCAGGATGGATACCGCGGCCAGCGGCACGATGATGCACACCGTGGCGGCCACGGAGCGGAACGAGAGCAGGCACAGCAGGATGATCCCGGCGAAGACGTAGCCCAGGATCGGGAACTGGGAAGCATCCACTTCTTCGTTGGTGGCGGCCATCACGCCGACGTTGCCCCCCGCCAGATGAAAGCGAATGCGTTCCACGGTGTTCGGGCGCTGGAACTCCCGGGTGGCGTCGACCACGCGCTGGATGGTCTCCGCCTTGTGATCGACGGTGTAGATGCGCACCGGGAGCACGCTGCAATCGTTGTTGATGAGGCCGCTGCTGGTGGGTACCGGCGCAACCGACTGCACCAGGCTGTGGCGGTTTCGCGGCAGCGTGCGCCACTTGAGGTTGCCCTCGTTCCAGCCGGCGTTGATGTTGCGCGCGACGCTGGCCAGGCTCATCACGGATTGGACTCCCTCCACGTTGCGCACGTGCCAGGTGAACGCGTCCAGGGTAGCAAGCACGTCGTAGTCGATGCACCCGTCCGGCACCGTCTCCGCGAACACCGTGAGCACGTCCACGCCGATCTTGAAGCGTTCGGTGATGGTGGCGATGTCACGGTTGTACACGGATTCGGCGCGCAGTTCGGGCACGCCCTGGTGGCTGTCGCCCACCTGGACCTGGACCGCGTATAAGGCCCCCACGGTCACCAGCGCCGCGGCAAGGCCCACGGTCACGGCCGCGGGACCCCGGTGCGCCAACCGCGCCACGCGGGACCATAGCGGCCGCAGAACGCTGTCGCGCCCGGCCGCGGCCCGCCGCTCGGCTTCGCTCATGCGGAAATATGAGAGCAGCACCGGCAGCAGCGCCAGGTTGGTAAGAATGATGGCCACGATGCCGAGGCTGGCGGTGATGGCCGTCTCCCGGATGACCTGCACCTCGATGAACGAGATGCTGATGAAACCCACGGAGTCCGACGCCAGCGCCACCGCGCCGGGCAGCAGCAGACGCCGGAAACTCGCCCGCGCCGCGTCCAGGCCGGCGGCCCCGGCCACCACCTCGGCGCGCACCGCGCTCACCATCTGCACGCCGTGGCTGACCCCCACCGCGAATACCAGGAACGGCACCAGGATGGACATGGGATCGATGCCGAAACCCAGGGCGGTGACCGTGCCGAGCTGCCATACCACCGCCACCAGCGAGCACACCAGCGGCGGGATGGTCAGCCGCACAGACCGAGTGTAGAGATACACGAACAGGGCGGTGATCAGGAAGGTGATGCCGAAAAACGCGATGACCCGCGCGGCGCCCGCGGCGATATCACCCACGAGCTTGGCAAAGCCGATGATATGCACGCGCACTGGAGCGCTGGCCTGCGCCCGGGCGCGGATTTCTTCCAATTGACGCGCGACGTCGAGGTAGTCGAGCCGCTTGCCGCTGTTGGGGTCGAACTCCTGCAGGCGGCCGCTGACGATGGCGCCGGTGAAGTCGTTGGCCACCAGCCTGCCGACCACACCGGCCTTGATGGCGTTCTCGCGCACCTGGGCCAGGCCAGCCTTCGTGGGCTTGAAGCTCGCGGGCAGCACATTGCCGGCAATCACCCCGTCCTCCACCACCTCGATGTAGCGCACGTTGGGCGTGAGGATAGAGTAGACTTGGGTGCGGTCGATGCCCGGCAGGAAGAACATCGCGTCGGTGACTTGCTTCAGCACGTCGAAGAAACCGGGGGTGAACATGTCCCCCTGCTCCGCCGTGATGGCGACCACCACCTGGTCGGCACTGCCGAACTGCGGCTGGTGCTTGAGGAAGGTCTGCATGTAGGCGTGCTTGAGGGGCACGAGCTTGAAGAAACCGGCGTCCACGCGCAATTGCGCGGCGAACCAGCCCATGACGAGGGTCACGAGCGCGAAGACGGCGATGACGAGGCCGCGCCGGGTGAACAGGCTGCGCTCGAGGAACGCGGCGAAGGGGTTGGCCGGGGAGTTGTCGCGCGCTTCGGTCATGGATGGCTATTCGGAACTGGGGATCGGGTCCAGGCGGGAAAGGCGCTGGACGCCGAACTCGCCGGTCAACAGTACGTCGCCGTCGGGCAGCGCCAGCGCCGACGTGATGCCCTGGCGCGAGCGCAGACGCGCGGCGGATACGCTGCGGCCGTTGTCCCGGCTGGTGAGGATGATGCCTTCGAGCCCGGTGAAGACCACGTCGCCGGATTGCAACCGGATGGCGTCCGTGAGGGTCGCATTGGTGTGAGTGGTCACCCGCGTCCAGCCCTCGCCCGCGTCCTCGGAGCGGAAGAGATGGCCGCGGAGCCCGAAGAGGAGGAGCTGGTCCGCGTCGAGCGCCAGCGCGCCGTACCAGGAGCCGGTGTAGGGCGAGGGCGTCTCGCGCCATGTGGCGCCATCGTCGTCGGACCGGTATACGACGCCGGCTTCGGCGGCGATGAAGAGCCGCCGCGGACCCGCGGGCACGATCTCGTTCAGGTGAAAGTCGTCCGCGCTGATGGCGCGGGCGACCCATGTGGCGCCGCCGTCCCGGGTGGCCAGGAAATAGCCGTAGGCGCCCACGGCAAATCCCGTCTCCTTGTCCCGGAACCAGACGTCCAGCAGGGGCAGCTCTTCCTCCGGCGCCCGGTGCGCCAGCCGCCAGGTGTCGCCGGCGTCATCGGTGCGGAGGATCACCGCATCGTGCCCCACCGCCCAGCCGGTGGCCGCGTCGTGCATGTGCACCGCGGTGAGCAGCGCGCGCACGGGCACCTGGGCCTGTTGCCAATCCGCGCCGTTGCGGGAGACGAGGATATGGCCGCGCTGGCCCACCGCGATGACGCGGTCACCGGCGGCGGCCGCGTCCAGCAGCAGGGTGGTCTCGGCCAAGGGCGCCTGGACGGCTGGTTTGGTGTCACCGGCGGCGTGAGCGGTCAGGCACAGGAACAGAGCCGGCAGCAGGGCCCCCGGGCTGCAACGGAGATGATGTATGCGATCGCGAAGCAGGGACAGACGCTGGCGGAGTTCTTTCATGATCCCGGAACGCGTGGGCACGGGCCCCCGCATCGTCATTCCTGCGGAAGCGGTAACCCAGGGGTGGCAACCATATCACCGCCTTCCCGCGCGACGCAGGGATGACGGCTTGAAGTCCCTCTCCTTGAACGTGATGTCGTAGGTGCACATGGGAAACTCGTTGTCGAGTCCAAGGGCGAGGTAGCGTCCGGCTTGCAGGTCGTGATGGATCTCCAGCGTGGGCCATATCAGCGGCTTCTCGTAGAAGTTGATGACGTGCCCCTCGGACACGCGCCAGAGCTGGTCGCGGTTGTCGTAGATGTCCACCAGCAGAATCTGCCACGAGTCCTCGTCGATGTAGAAGGTCCGGCGCTTGTAGATGTGGCTTGCGCCTTCCTTGAGCGTGGCGTCCACGATCCATACCCGGTGCAACTCGTAGCGCATATGCTCCGGGTTGGCATGTAGTGGCCGGATGATGTCGCTGAAGGAGAGCCTGTCGCTGTGCGCCCGGTAGGCGTTGTAGGGCACGATCATCTCGCGTTTGCCCACGAGCTTCCAGTCATAGCGGTCGATGGCGCCGTTGAACATGTCGAACTGGTCTGCGGTGCGCAGCCCGTCCGAGGTGGTGCCGGGATTGTCGTAAGCGATGTTGGGCGCGCGCCGCACACGCCGTTGACCCGGGTTGTAGGTCCAGGCGCTGCGCGGCTCCTGCGCCTGGTTCATGGTCTCGTGCACCAGCACGATGTCTCCCGCCAGCCGCGCGGGCGCGGTCACCCGCTGTTTGAAAAGGATCATGGTGTTGCCGAGCTTCTCGACGGTCATGCCCGGCAACGAGTAGCGCACGCTCACGTCCACCGCGTACTTGACGAGGGTGTAGCTGCCGCCGCGCGTCACCGCCGCCTGTCCCAGCGTGCACGACACCGCTTCGCCGCGGTAGCGCAGCAGGTGGTTCCAGATCACCTCCTGCCCGTTCTTGGGAATGGGAAACGGAATGCCGATGACAGCGCCGTCCACGCCGTTGCCGTCGTCCACCAGCCGGGTGACCGCGGCGATCCTGCGGGTGGCGTCGTAGATGCGCTGCGGTACCGAGGCGCTGCGCCGGGTCGGGTAGACCGTCAGCTTGAAGCTCGGATAGAGCTCCAGCATGCGCTGGTGCCCGGTGGTGAGCCTGTCCCGATACTTGTCGACATTGGACGCGTCGATGACGAAAAGCGGCTTGTCGGCCGCGTACGGATCACGATGGTGCTCACCGGGCTGGTAGCCTTGCGGTGGCTTGGTGATGCCCCCGCTCCACTCGGGGATGGTGCCGCCGGCATTGCCGGCTCGTTCGCCCCCGAGGGGGGTCAGGTCCTTGCCGAGGCGCGCGACGTCGTCCGCGGCAAGTTCAGCGGAAACGGGAGCGGCGAGCGCACAGGTCAGGAGAAGCGCGGTGGCCAATCGAATCGTAAATGCTTTCATATGCATGGCGCCTCGAATGAACCAGACAGGACATCAATGCTTGTCCATTTCGTCGTCGGCTGCGTTGTTTTTCCTCGCGTGGTACCCGCCACAGGCGGCCGCCGGTCGCTCCCGCAAGTCGTCGCGCCACGCCGGCGACAAGGATTCCTGCGCCTCTTTCTGAACGTATTCATGAAGCGCAACGCTAGAAGGAGTATTTCACGGTCGCGGCAAGGAAGTCGCGGTCCCTCAATGTGTTCCTTTTGCCGGCAAAGAGGGTGTAGCCGAGATCGAACTGCCAGCGGCTGAGATAGTCGGCGGCAAGGCCGAAGGTGAGGGCGGTCCGGCCTTCCACGAACGGACCGCTGGGCGCAGGGCTGTTGCCGCCGACGTCATGCCCGAACCGTGTATACGGGAACAGGTTCACCGCTCCGATGGCGCCGTTGTAGTCCAGCCGAGCGGCCAACCGGTAACCCCAGGAGGTGGCGTCGGCGTCGCTCAAGTCGTCTCCCATCGGATTTGCCCCGACCGAGCCGGCGGTGCTCTCCAGCGGCATGTCGCGCGCGGTCAAATCGGCGGTTGCCACGCCGTTGCCGGGCGGCATGTCGTGTACGTGCATCACCGCCACTTCCGCGACGAACGCGCCCCCATCCGCCCCCAGCAACGGTCCGAAGACCTTGGTGGCGGTGGCCTGGGCCTGGCTCACGTCGCGCCGCACAAAACCGGTGGTGTCGGCGTCGTACAGGCCGCGCATGGCATTCTGGCCGATGCATTGCGGACCCGCCTGATCCGGCGGGACGCCGCTCTGTACCGCCTGTCCGATACATCCCGGCAGTCCGGTGAACGGTACAAGGGCATCGGCGAACACCTTGCGTTCGGCGAACTGCAGCGGCGCGTCGCGGCGATAGGCATATTCGCCTTGCAAAGCCCACCCGATGGCGCCGAGCGTCGTGTTGAAGCTGATGCCGTAGAGCTGGATGTCCTCTGGATACTGGAGGAAGTAGTGGCCACTGTCTGCGTAGGCGTCGATGCTGGCGGCCTGGCCGGCGGCTCCGGCGAGGGCGCTCGCCCTGGCTGTCGTTTCCGCTTGCACAGCGCTCGCCAGGGCGGCGCAATCCGGGCTGTGACTCGGCGAAGGACAGCGAGCTTGAGCCAAGGCCTGCTGGACGGCGCCACCGACGATCTCCCCGACGGCCGTTGGCCCGGCGGCGCTGATGGCCCCGCCCGCGGCCAAGCCTTTCCCTGCGTCCGCCGCGGTTCCGGTGTGCGCGTTCACCACCGGCAGGCGGCTGTGGTAGTTCATGAAATAGAAACCGAACTCGGTGTTGTTCAGATTCTCCGCGAGGTAGTGGAACGCGAATCCCCATTGACCGGAATCGCGAGGCTCGCGGTCGGCTTTGCGGGGCGCGATGAGAAAGTCGGGATCGGGCTGGGTGACGGGGCTGAAGGCGCCGGCCACGGAAGTGCCGGCAAAGATGGCGAAGGGATTGTGGCCGGCGGTCAATCCCATGTCACCAAGGTCCAGTCCGGGGAGGGTGATCACGGCCTTGTGCGCGCCGGGACCGACATAGTCGGTGACCGAGAAGTAGCTGCCTACCGGGTCGATCTCGGTCTTCTCCCAAGCGATCTGGTAGAAGCTCTCCATGGAGAGGTTGGCCGTGGGCGCTACGGATGCCGAAACCAGCGGCACCGCCAGCAACGCCTCGCGCAATTCCGCTCCCGGAACCCGGAGCTTGCTCACGTCGAACGGATTGACGGCGTTGATGCCATTCTGGATGAACGTGCTCTCGCCCCAGTTGAGCACGTGCTTGCCAATACGCACGTCCAGACCAGCGTCGCCGATATCAAACGTTCCGGAAACGTAGGCATCAAGCAGGTTGATGTCTTTCCCGATCAGTCGCTTGGCGTCCGCCGACAGGGGCGTGCGTTCCCGGTCGCCGTCCTCGTTCTCGATGTCGTATAGCCCGCTGGCGCGAACGAACATTCCAAAGTTGCGGTAGCCGACATCGAGTTCGCTGGTGAATTTGGTGGCGTTGCCTGCGACGCCGCGTTCGTAGTTGAGGTTGCCGTCGTTGTCGTTGGCCGCGGCGCTCAATTGCTCGTCGCGCTCGGCAACCCGAAATGTGACGCCGTAGGAGACCGTGGTATCGAAACTGGCCTCGACCTCTCCCGAACTCAGGTCCATCGCACCGGCATGGCCTGTCCACAACACGAGACCGATGACCATTGCCGATATTGAACGCACTATATCCGTACTCATGCGCTGTCGGTCCATGCATTCGCCATTAACATTGCTTGCGCGGTCTCGTCAAGTGTCACGGGTGTTGCATTACACGACAGGTATGGCTCGTGCGCAATCGAGCAACCTGCAGGCTGGCATGTCGGTGGTTCTCCGCGGCATCCTCCGCGCCCGGCCCGGCGCCGTGGCGTTCGGATACGACTTGCCAACGAGCGATGACAAGGATATGGAAATGTACGCCGGTCCATCAGAGAGCGCCCGGCATTGCGGCGCTAAGTTTCAAGGGTTCGTCAACTCATGCCGTATCGTCCCCAGGACGGGTTCTTCCGCAAGGCCCGGCGCGAGGGTTACCGCTCGCGCGCGGCGTACAAACTACTGGAGATCAACCAGCGCTTCGGAGTGATTCGCGACGGCCACGTCGTCGTGGACCTGGGAGCGGCGCCCGGCGGGTGGCTCCAGGTGGCGGCGCAGCGGGTGGGCGCGCGCGGAAGGGTGCTGGGCTTCGACCTGCAGCGGATCCAGCCGCTGTCCGCGAACAATGCCGCCGCCTTCGAGCTGGACGTGCTGGCGGGGGATGCGGCGGCGCGCATCCGCGACGCGGCCGGCGGAGCGGTGGACTGTGTTCTCTCCGACATGGCGCCGCGTTTGTCCGGCATCCGCGATGCCGATCTCCGGCGCGCTCTTGATCTTGCCGCCAAGGCCCATGACGTGGCCCAGGCCATCCTGAAGCCGCGCGGGGCGTTTCTCTTCAAGACCTTCACCGGGGTCGAGCTGGAAACGCTTTTGAAAGCCATGTCGGAGGCATTTCGGAGCGTGCAACGCGTCCGTGCCGTGGCCACGCGCAAGGGCTCGTCCGAGGTCTACGTGGTGGCCCGCGGGTTCAAGGGCGTGGCGCGGGCAGGAGCGGAGGTCGCCGGCCCGCCCGACGACGATGCCACGGTGGGCTAGTGTGGTGTCTGGCATCGCGGGCCGCGCCGCGTCACTCCACCGTGACACTCTTGGCGAGGTTCCGCGGCTGGTCCACGTCGGTGCCGCGCTGCACCGCGATGTGATAGGCCAGGAGCTGCATGGGAATGGTCAGCACGACTGGCGCCAGATGGTAGGGGACCTTGGGGATCACGAGGGTGGACTCGGGCCGCAGAGTGGCGTCGGGTTCGTCGGTGACGATGATGAGTTTGCCGCCCCGCGCTTCCACTTCTTTGAGGTTGCCCAGCGTCTTGGGGTAGTGGTGATCCTTGGGCAGGATCATCACCACCGGCATGTCTTCGTCGATGAGCGCGATGGGCCCGTGCTTCATCTCCCCCGCGGGATACCCCTCGGCGTGGATATAGGAGATTTCCTTCAGCTTGAGCGCCCCTTCCAGGGCGATGGGGTAATTGATGCCCCGGCCCAGGTAGAGCATGTCGTTCGCGTGACTCAGCCCGTGGGCCAGCTCGGCGACGGATTCTTCAAGCTTGAGCGCCGCTTCGAGCCAGCCGGGTAGCCGCATGGCGTCTTCCAGGAGCCGTGTCGCCTCTCCGGGCGTGATCTGGCCGTTGCGGCGTCCCAACCGGACGGCCAGCAGGTACAGCGCGGTGAGTTGGGTGGTGAAGGCCTTGGTGCTGGCCACGCTGATTTCCGGGCCCGCGTGGGTGTAGAAGACGCCGTCGGACTTGCGCGCGAGGGACGAGTCCACCACGTTGCAGATCGAAACGGCGCGGGCGCCCTGCCGCCGCCCTACCTCCAGGGACGCCAGGGTGTCCGCGGTCTCGCCGGACTGGCTCACTGGCACGAGCAGCGAATCCGCTCCCAGGAGCGGGGTGCGGTGGCGAAATTCCGAGCCGTAGTCCACCTCGGCCGGGATCCGCGCCAGCTCCTCGATCAGGAACTTGCCCACCAACGCGGCGTGCCACGCCGTGCCGCAGCCCACCAGGTGGATCTTGCGCGTACGCGCCAACTGGTCCTCGGTGAGGTTCAGTTCGGCCACCTCGACGGCGCCGGATTCGAGGGCGATGCGCCCGCGCAGGGTATCGGTGACGGCCTGGGGCTGCTCGTGGATTTCCTTCAGCATGAAGTGGCGGTAGCCGCCCTTCTGGGCGGCCACGGCGTCCCAGGTGATCCGCTTGGTGGGACGGGCGACCGTGCGCGCCCTGGAGTCGAGGATGCGGAATCCGTCGACCCGGACCTCGGCGATCTCGCCGTCTTCCAGGAAGGCGACGTTACGCGTGTACTCCAGCAGAGCCGGGATGTCCGAGGCGATGAAGGTCTCGCCGTCGCCCGCGCCCACGACGATGGGCGAGGCGTTCTTGGCGACGATGAGCCGTTGTGGCTCGCGCTGGCTGAGGAACACCAGAGCGTAAGAACCGTGGATTTCCCGGATGGTCCCACGCACCGCGTCGAGCAGGTCCATTCCCCGCGCGGTCTTTTCCTCGACCAGGTGGGCGACCAGCTCGGTGTCCGTATCCGAGGTCAGCGCCGCGCCGCGCCCGAGCAGGGCCTGCCTGAGCTCCAGGTAGTTCTCGATGATGCCGTTGTGCACCACCACCGTGTCGCCTGCCCGGTGCGGGTGGGCGTTGGCCTCGGAGGGTCCGCCGTGGGTGGCCCATCGGGTGTGGCCGACGCCGGCATGCCCGTCGATGGGGGCGCTGGCGAGAAGCGTCTCGAGCCGGGCGAGCTTGCCCTCCGCGCGACGCAGCGCGATCCCGCCGCCGTTCAACACCGCGATACCGGCCGAGTCGTAGCCCCGGTATTCCAGCTTCCTCAGGCTGTCGATGAGCACGGGGGCGGCGTCGCGCCCGCCGATATATCCGACGATGCCACACATGAGCGGTCAGCTTTCCGCAGACCCCGTATCCACGTCATTCCCGCGAAAGCGGGAATCCATGGGAGGCGTGGGGCAAATGAGCACGGGGGCGGCGTCACGTCTGCGGATACATCCGGCGATGTCACACATGAGCGGTCAGCTTTCCGCAGAACCCGCATCCATGTCATTCCCGCGAAAGCGGGAATCCAGGGGTGGCGTGGGGCAAAACGGCGTGTTTCTCCGCCTCACCCCGCCTGCATTCCCGCTTTCGTGGGAATGACGATTCGGAGGGCGGTGCCATCTCTTGGCCAAGATGAGTGTTGACACAGTCTGTTCCGCTGGAATGGCACATTGCGATGTCGCTGCCATTCCTCTACTTGCTCTTCCTCGCACGGAAACTGGCCACCCACCCCTCTTTGTGCTGCTGGGGGGTGCGGCTCACTGCCAGGGCGCCAGCGGGTACGTCCCGGGTAATGGTGGACCCGGCGCCGATGTAGGCGTCGTCGCCCACCGTCACCGGGGCCACAAGCTGGGTGTCGCTGCCCACCTGTACGCGGTCGCCGATGGTGGTGCGATGCTTGGCGAAGCCGTCGTAGTTGCAGGTAATGGCGCCGGCGCCGATGTTGGACTCCCGTCCGAGATCGGTGTCGCCGATGTAGCTCAGGTGACTGGCCTTGGTGCCTTCCCCCACCGTCGAGTTCTTCACTTCCACGAAGTTGCCGATGTGGACGTCACGTTTCAAGTCGGCGCCGGGGCGCAGGTGCGCGAACGGGCCGATGCTCACTCCCTCCCCGACGTCGCAGTCCTCCAGCACCACCGAGAAGCGCAAATGGACCGCGTCGGCGAGACGCGCGCGGGTGAGGTAGGCGTTGCCATCGATCCGGCAGCCGGCGCCCACCACGGTGCGGCCCAGCAGGTGGCTGTTGGGGCCGATGAACGTGTCCGCGCCGATGACGGCCTCGGCGTCGATGTAGGTGCTGTCCGGGTCCTTCAGAGTGACGCCACGCTCCATCCACTTGCGGTTGATGTCCCGCTGCAATGCCTTTTCCATCCAGGCGAGTTCCTCCCGGTTGTTCACGCCGCGGAATTCACGCGCATCGTCAAGGGTCACGCTGCCGATGCGGGACTCCGTCTGCGCGGCGAAGCCAGTGATGTCCGGGAGATAGTATTCTCCCTGGTCGTTGCGGTTGTCCAGGGACGCGAGAGCCGCGCCCAGGAAATCGCCCGATGCCAGGTAGATGCCGACGTTGATTTCCTGAAGGGCCCGTTGCGTCTTGTTGGCGTCGCGCTCTTCCACCACCCCGGTGATGTGGCCGCCGGGGTCGCGCAGGACGCGGCCGTAGCCCGCGGGGTCCGACATCGTGGCCACGGCCAAGGTCAGGTCGTGGCCGCCGGATCGGTGCGCCGCCAACATGCGAAAAAGGCTCTGGCGCGACAACAGCGGCACGTCGCCGTTGAGAATGAGCAGGTCGCCGCGGAAGCCGCCCAGCGCCCCGGTTGCGCAACGGGCGGCATGGCCGGTGCCCAATGGCTCGGGCTGGAGCACCCAGGTGGCCGGGTCCATGTCCGGAAAGGCTGTGTGGATGCGCTCGAACCCGTGTCCCACCACGACGCGCACCACGTCCGGCTCAAGCCCGGCGCACGCTTCCAGCACATGGGCCAGCAACGGCCTGCCGCCCAGGGAATGCAGCACCTTGGGCACGGTGGATCGCATCCGCTTGCCTTGGCCGGCGGCCAGGACGATGACGCCAAGGTCCCGCATAGGCAGGACAAACTATAGCCCAAGGGAAGGTCGCCCGCCAGAGCGTCCGGGTGACCTCGGAACCAGCCTGTGGAAACCGGCCCGTACATTGACAAGCACGTGATTTTCCAATAACTCTTACCGTACTTCGCTAAAGGTGGTCGAGTTCGTATGGAAGAGCAATCCGGCTTGTACTATTTCATGGAGATCGTGACCAAGCCCGACAACATTCCCATCGTGGGCATGCTGATTCTCGTCCTGTTCTTCACCTGGGTCGGCCTTAAGCAAGCTCTGAAGAATGACAGGCTGATCGATGAGGGCCGAGAGGACGAAATCCCTGACAAGATGTGGAAGTAGATGCCGGGGCTTGGCGTCCTTGGCGGCGCTGGCCCTCGTTGCGGTTCTGGGCATTTGCGGAGAAGTCCGCTCCGCCTTGGTGGACGAAGAGTCCTGGCGTGAAGGACGACGGGATCTGGCCGCGGGCAAGGTCGCGGACGCTTGGGACAAGTTCCAGAAGCTGCTTGAACGGTATCCGGACGAGCCTCAGCTCCTGCAGGTGTTGGGCTTGGCGGCTCTCAAGCGCGGCGAGCGCGAGGAGGCCTTGGCGCATGTGAGGAAGGCCGTGGCCTTGGCGCCGGAGGACGCCGAGGCATTGACGCTGCTGGGCTGGCTCGACATGGAAGCCGCGGGCGACGTCGAGGCGGCCATCGAGTCGTACCGCAAGGTGGCCGCGCTCAAGCCTGATGTCCCGGAGGTTCACAACAACCTGGGTGTCGCGCTCAAGCGCAAGGGCGACCTGGAGCCGGCCGTCCAAAGCTTCTCGCGCGCTCTGGAGTTGAACCCGGAGTTCGCGCAGGCCGCCAGCAACCGCGGCTGGGCCTACGTGGACTTGGGCAAGTGGCGGGAAGCCAGGACCGACTTCGAAAGGAGTCTGGCCCGTCAGCCGAACGATGAGGCCGCCCTGTACGGTCTCGCCCGGGTGCGCAAGGAACTGCGGGACTATTCCGGGGCTCAGGAAGCACTCACCCGGCTCAGCGGACAGTCGGGAAACTTCGTCTACTGGCTCGAATGGGCCGTGGTCGGTCTGGTCCGATACTATTGGGTTTTCCTGCTGCTGGTTTTGGGGCTGTTCTTCTATTTCCGGTACAAGGCGAGGAGAAGGGTGAAGGTCGATGGCTGAAGCCAAGAAACGCAAGGGCACGGCGCTCCTGGCCGTGATGAACGAGAACTGTACCAGTTGCGCCGGCGCGCCGTTGTGCGAGGTGCATTGCCCGGTGGACGACTGCATCAACCTCCTTTACGAAGAGATGCCCGGCGGTGGCCTCAAGCCCTACCGGGTGTGGGTGGACAACGAGAAGTGCATTGGCTGCCAGATGTGCTACAGCGACGACCTCACCAAGATTCACGAGCACAAGAACACCGGTCAGATCTTCTTCGAATACGGCAACCGCCTCTACGATGCCGACAAGAAGCCCCTGGAGAAGGAGCAGGAACCCAAGAAGAGCGATCTCCAGCTCATCGGCACCGACTCCGAGGATCGCCTCGACAAGAAGATCTGCCCTTGGGACGCCATCCGCATGGTCGAATTCGACGACGGCCTCGAAGTCTCCAAGCTCTACTACGACCCCGAGCTCATCTCATCCGAAGGCGGCGTCTACTCCATCGACGACAAGGGCAAGGAAGAGCTGGAGGACCGGCAGATGGAGGGGTTCTAGGAGCCTGCGCCGCAGGAATTCGCGAAAGCGAAAGTTCGTTATCGCCGTCCCGGTGGACTTTTCCGGGGCGCGGCCGGGTTCCGCTCAGACCACCTTGTTCAGCGGGTACTCCAGGATTCCCACGGCGCCGTTGCGCATGAGCTCCGGTATGAGTTCGCGCACCACGTCCTCGGCGATGACGCTTTCCACGGAGAACCACTTCTTGCCGCCCAGGGCCGGGGTGTCGTAGAGGGTCGCGACGGTGGGGGCGGTGAGGCTGGGGATCAGGTCGACGATCTTCTGGAGGTCTTCCTCCTTCACATTCATCTTGATGCCCACCTTGTGTTCGGCGGCCAGGGCGCCCTTGAGCAGCGTGCTGATCTGCTCGATCTTGGAGCGCTTCCAGGAGTCCTGCCAAGCGGCCTTGTTGGCGATGAGCTGGGGCGCGGATTCCAGCAGGTCGGTGACGATGCGCAGGCCGTGGGCGCGGATGGTGCCGCCGGTCTCGGTGACCTCGACGATGGCGTCGGCCAGCCCTTCGGCGGCCTTGGCCTCGGTGGCGCCCCAGGAAAACTCCACGTCCACCGGCGTGTTGTGCGATTCGAACAGCCGCCGGGTGAAGTTCACCATCTCGGTGGCCACCTTCTTGCCCTTGAGGTCTTCGATCTTCTGCACCGGCGAGTCATGGGGCACCGCCAGCACCCAGCGGGTCGGGCGGAAGCTGGTCTTGGCGTAGATCAGTTCCGTGATGTACTCGACCTGGGAGTCGTTCTCCTGGATCCAGTCCTTGCCGGTAATGCCCGCGTCCAGGGTGCCGTCCTCCACGTAGCGGGACATCTCCTGGGCGCGCACCACGCTGCACGTCAGCGAGTCGTCGTCGATGGAAGGAAAATAACTCCGGTTCATGCCGGTGATCTTCCAGCCCGACTTGCGGAAAAGTTCGATGGTGGAGTTTTCCAAGCTCCCCTTGGGAAGCCCCAGCTTGAGTTGCTTCACTTGTTGTAGACCTCCTCGGGGTTGAACACCTTCTCCTCGCACACCTCCCAGTCTTCGCCGGCGTCGTGTCGGAAGAAGCAGGTGCGGTAGCCCAGGTGGCAGGCGCCGCCGCCCTGCTGGACGATCTTGAGGATCACCGTGTCGTTGTCGCAATCCACAAGGATATCCTTGACGACCTGGAAATGCCCGGACTCCTCGCCCTTGAGCCACAGCTTGTCCCGCGAACGGCTGTAGTAGTGGGCCTTGCCGGTTTCGCGGGTGAGGTTGAAGGCTTGTTCGTTCATGTAGGCGAGCATGAGCACGTCCAGCGTCTCGTGGTCCTGCACCACCACCGGGACGATGCCTCCGCCCTTGGCAAAATCGATGGCTTCCATTCGGGTTTCTACCCCCTTCTCAAGGCTGTCTTCGGGAACGGTTTACAGGATGGCTCCAGAACTCTATGAACCGAACGCACGCCAGCGGGACGCCGGACGGGCGGCTGGATTGACAAGCGCGGACTGTGCAGACACGAAATAAATCATACTGGGGTGGGCCGCGCAAACGGACGCGCGGCGGGCCGTTTTTCAAAGATTGGGGGTCGCTGAAATGAAGGAATTCCTCGTGGTCTACATCACGGCATCCGCGGAAAACGCGCGGGACCTGGCCGCCGCGCTGGTGCGGGAGAAACTCGCCGCCTGCGTCAACCGTATTCCCGGGATCGAGTCCACCTATACGTGGGAAGGGCGAATCGAGCGCGACGCCGAGGACCTCCTCATCGTCAAGACCCGGGCCGACCTCTTCGACCGGCTCAAGGTGAGAGTGCGGCAACTCCACGACTACGACGTCCCGGAGATCATCGCCGTGCCCATGATCGAGGGCAACGAGAGCTACCTGGCGTGGATGGGGTCGGTGCTGGCCGAAGCCTGAGAACCTTGCGCTTGTAGCGGCGATTGTCTAAGGAAGCGTTGACACTCGCCATTGGCCAACGTGCACTCCTTTGACTTCGCTACGCCCAGGACGAACGGGGGGACCATTTCCCAGTACCGCTGGTCCCGGGTTCTACGACGATGTCAGGACAGGCGCAGCGAGTCCAGCGCCTACCGAACAGTAAGCTAAGTCGAACGACTGGGACGGCTGAACTTCGCACGAACCAGTTTCATCCAGGGAGAATCGACCATGAGAGACCTACAGGAATTCATCGCCACCGAGGAAGAGCGCCGCCCGGGCGACCTGATCCGGGTGAAGGACCCCATCGATCCCAACAAGTGCGAGACCATCGCGTTCCTGAAGCACCTGGACGACCGCGGTCTGGACAAGATGGTGCTGTTCGAGAACGTGACCACGCTGGAGGGGAAGCCGTCTCCGTTTCCGCTCTTCTACAACCCTTGGGTGAGCCGGCAGTTCTGCGCCGACGGCATGGGCATGGGTGACCTCAAGTCCAACATGGAGTTGAGCCTGGAGGTGTCGCGGTTGGAGAAGGAGAAGGGCGAGACCGAGGTCATCGCGCCTGACGCCGCGCCGTGCCGTGAGGTGGTGGTGCGCGGGTCGGACGTGGACCTGGCCCGGTATCCCATCCCCATGCACCACGATCTCGACGTGGGTCCCTACTGGACCATGGCCTGCGTCATGAAAGGCGAGGCGGAGCCGTTCTACGACATCACTTTCACCAAGAATCTCTACTACGACGGTCGCACCATGAGCTTCTCGGCCCACAAGCACCATCACCTGGAAGCCATCGTCAGCGAGAACGAGGCCAAGGAGCAGCGGGCGCCGGTGATCATCGTGATGGGTCACCATCCGGCCTTCTATTTCTCGTCGTGTTGCATGACCCCCTACGGCAACGACGACTACCAGAGCGCCGCGGCGTTCATGCGCGAGCCGTTGCGGTTGACCCCGTCGGTGACCTGGGGCGAAGACTTCCTCGTGCCCGCGGACGCCGAGATGATCATCGAGGGCGAGGTGCCGCCCAACGTGCGCCGCTCCCAGAACCCCTTCGGCGAGGTGCTGCGTTACTACCAGGTGACCATGGACGTGCCGATTGTCGAGGTCACCGCGGTCACCCACCGCAGGAACGCGGTGATGCAGGATATCTGGGCGGGCCAGAAGGACCACTGGAACCTGGGCGGCATCACCAAGGAAGGCAGCGTCTACAACTCCATCAAGCGCAACATCCCGGGCATCAAGGCCATCCACCTGCCCCACTCCGGCTGCGGCCGCGTGATCTGCTACATCTCCATCGACAAGAAGTTCCCCAACGAACCCAAGAAGGCCGCCATGCAGGCATTCGCCGACATGCCCAACCTCAAGCTCTGCGTGGTGGTGGATGACGACGTGGACGTTTTCAACGAGCGCGAGGTGATGTGGGCGGTGGGCACCCGCACCCACTGGGACCGGGACCTCGACGTCATCCGCGAGGTCCAGAACTTCCGCGGCTGGCTCGGCGACAGCGTCGCCGTGGTGGACGCCACCCGCCCCCTGGAAGGCGAATTCCCCATCAAGAACGAAGTGCCGCTGGAGGCCATGAAGCGGGTGGACGTAAGCAAATACGTCTGATGGGTCGGGGTCACTTCGACACATGTGTCAAACGAGGGGCGACCTTCCGACACTCGGTGACGGGGTGGCTGCTATTCGGGACGGACGCGGCCATGCGGACGGCCGAATCCTTCAGTCACGGCAATCGATTTGGGAAGTGGACCGGTGAATCAACGGCGACGCTATCGGAACCCGCCTGTCAATGAGGCGCTCTGTGAATTCCGCTTCGTGCCCGGACCGGATTGGGACCTCACGATTCCCGGGAAGCTCCAGGCCGCGCTGGGCGAGGAGTATTCCGGCAAACCCAGAGAGCAGAAAATGGTTCAGTTGGGTTTGCAAGTCCAGGAAGGCAAGCCTGCCAACTTGGAGTATGACGAAGGTTTGGCGAAGGTCCAACTTTTGACGAAAGATGGGACGAGGTTGGTCGGTGTCGGGCGTGACGTCCTTAGCGTTCATATGCTCCGCCCCTACCAGGATCCGTCGAACACGGAGGGAGGCGGATGGCAAGAGTTTGCGCCTCGCATTACAGCCGCGTTGGAAGCGTACCGAAAGGTGGCAGAACCCAGCGGGATTAATCGGGTCGGCGTTCGTTACATTAACCAGATCGCGATTCCAGGGAGTCAAGTCAGGGTCGAGGAGTATCTCAAGTGCGCGCATCTGGAGATGAGCGGCTTGCCACAGGATTACACGAATTTCCTGAGCCGGGTGGAGTACGTGTATGACGATGGAGTGCGGCTTGTGTTGGCCCTTGGATTGATTGGAGCCCCGGCGGACGCCGTGAAATGCCTTCTCGATCTGGATGTCATTTGGCGGGGTGATGCGCAGATTGAATCTGAGCGAACGTTGGAAATCGCCAATGACCTGCATGAACGGGCAGGATCGGCATTTGAGGCGGTGGTCACTGACAAAGCCAGGGAACTGTTTGATGCTGGTTGAATCCCACGAGCCGGAGTTGTCCACATGCCGTCCGTCTCTTCCTGAATTGGTTCGGAACGCGGATCCGTCGGGAGGGAAACAAGGGTCGATGCATGTGGTAAGCGGCGGCAGAGAGTCCATGGCCGTATCGTTGGAACCAGCTCGTCTAGTAAGGGCCTTGTCCGAGTTTGGGTTTCGACTGGTCGTTGATCGCTCAGATTCCGAGTTGTTCCACACGAAGCTGGGGATGAGCCTGTTCCCGGCTGTCATTGATCTTGCGTGTCTTGAAGAAGAGATACACGAACAGACGCGCCTTGTTGACCGACTGACGATGGCGTTTGAGGCCGAGCCACTCGAAGACGGAATCGATCATCCAGCGGAGCGGATCATCGGCGATGCATTAGAGTCAGAACAGGGTGGGCGTGTCTTGGCATGGCTCGGGTCGTTGGCTGTGGATGTCGAGCGTCCCGTCTTGGCAGCGTCGGTTCTGCGGTGTTTGGGCAGACGGCGGCCAGGGACTTCCGTGTGGCGCGTTGGAATCGTGCAGTCAGCGCTCTTAGCCGACGATGTGGAGATGAGAGACGCCGCGGTTCAGGCGGCGGAGTCGTGGGGGGGACCGGAAATGCCAGCAGTGCTGTCTAGCCATGTCGAGCAGGTATCCTGGCTACGCGCCTATATCGAGGATGTCGTCGAGGACTTGGTAGAGTAGGCAGCGGCGATGTTCCTGGTCCGGAAGATCGCTCTCGCGAAATGGGATGCGAAACGGAATATCGAGCGAGGTTTGGAACCGGGAGAAATAGCGGCGGACGCGGTGACCGGCGACCTGCGAACGCAAAGGGACACACTGTCCTTCTGGCGATGCCGCACGGGTTCGGACAAGGACATATGGGATGCCGCGTTGGCCATCGCCGCTGCCGGAGAACGTCTCGATAAGCTGGATATCGTGTGGCTTGTAGATGAGGAGTTGGAGGCGGATGGCCAGACCTTGAGGGTTACGGAAGGGCGAACGCCGGTCGCAGGTTTATCCGAACAGCATGTCGATATCTGCAAGCTCGATCTCGTCCGGCTCGGTAAAGTAGCTCAGCGCATCGTGACGGCGATCAAGGACCAGCGGTGGCGTCGCCTTACGAGGGCACGCGTCAAGGGGCTTCTGGTTGCGGCCGTTCAACAAGGGCGGATCAACCCCGGCGAACTTGCCCCCGGGCTCCAAGCGGAAATTGGACCATGAAGCTCCGGTTCGAGTACGCTTTCCAAGCTGCTACGGAGACCCAAAGGGAACCACTTCCTTACGGACGACCTCCCCACGGGATACGAGGTAATCGGGGAGACGGGTAGAAAGGGAAACGGCCATGGCCAAGCTGAAATTCTATTACAAGAACACCTGAACCACCTGTCGCAAGGCAAGAAGTTTCTTGCAATCACAAGGGGCGGAGTTGGAGGAGCGGGAGTACGGCAAGCAGCCGTTGACCGAGAAGGAGTTGGAGGCCATCATCGGTGCCGGGCCGGTGACGGACTTTCTCAACACACGGACCGCGCTCTATCGGGAGCGGAAGATGAAGGCCAACCCTCCAAGCCGGGAGGAGGCCATCCGTTTGATGGTGGAGGACCAGAACCTGTTGCGGCGCCCGGTGACCATCAAGGGCAAGCGCAAGGTTGCCGGCTTCGACGAGGCAGCCCTCCGGGCGCTCCTCTGATCCCATGGGACAGATCAGCTACGATGACTTTCTGAAGGTTGACGTGCGCGCCGGCACCATCACGCGGGTCGAGCCCTTTCCGGAGGCGCGCAAGCCGGCCTACAAGCTGTACGTGGATTTCGGCCCCGACATCGGGGAGCGCAAGAGTTCCGCCCAGGTGACCCACCACTACACCATGGAAGAATTGGTGGGCCGGCAGGTTGCCGCCGTGGTCAACTTCCCGCCCAGGCAGATCGGTCCGTTCCGCTCCGAGATCCTCGTGCTGGGCTTCCCCGACGCCGACGGTGAGGTGGTGATGATCGAACCCAACCGCCCGGTGCCCAACGGCGGCAGGCTGTTCTGAGGCGGGCCGATCCCGATGGCAGCCACGGCGCTGCGTCGGCCGATAACGTGATGCGGGGCAAGGGCGGGTCATGAGTTCGGCCCCTGCCCCCGTTCCGATTCTGCCACGGTGCGGGCGGAGCGCCAGTCCCCCCGCCGTTCTTGTTTATGGCGCCGTCTTCTCTCCCGTCTCCACCGCCTGATAGATCTCGCTGCCGGCCTCTTTGAACTCCTGGGCCTTCTCCTGCATACCCTCGGTCAGCGCCGTTTCGGCGGCGATGCCCTTGCCCGCGGCGTAGTCGCGCACGTCCTGGGTGATCTTCATGGAGCAGAAGTGGGGGCCGCACATGGAACAGAAGTGGGCCACCTTGGCGCCCTGGGCGGGCAGGGTCTCGTCGTGGAACTCCTGGGCGGTGTCGGGGTCGAGGCTCAGGTTGAACTGGTCTTCCCAGCGGAACTCGAAGCGGGCGTCGCTGAGCGCGTCGTCGCGGATCTGGGCGCCGGGGTGTCCCTTGGCCAGGTCGGCCGCGTGGGCGGCGACCTTGTAGGTGATGACGCCGTCCTTGACGTCCTTTTTGTTGGGCAGCCCCAGGTGCTCCTTGGGGGTGACGTAGCAAAGCATGGCGGTGCCGTACCAGCCGATCATGGCGGCGCCGATGGCGCTGGTGATGTGGTCGTAGCCCGGGGCGATGTCGGTGGTCAGGGGGCCCAGGGTGTAGAAGGGCGCCTCGTGACACAGCTCGAGCTGCTTGGTCATGTTCTCCTGGATGAGGTGCATGGGTACGTGGCCCGGCCCCTCGATCATCACCTGTACGTCGTGTTCCCAGGCGGTGCTGGTGAGTTCGCCCAAGGTGGCCAACTCGCCCATCTGCGCCTCGTCGTTGGCGTCGGCGATGCTGCCGGGGCGCAGGCCGTCGCCCAGGGAGAAGGCCACGTCGTAGGCCTTCATGATCTCGCAGATCTCCTCGAAGCGAGTGTAGAGGAAGTTTTCCTGGTGGTGCGCCAGGCACCACTTGGCGAGGATGGAGCCGCCGCGGGAGACGATGCCGGTGCGCCGCCGTGCCGTGAGCGGCACGTAGCGCAACAGCACGCCGGCGTGGATGGTGAAGTAGTCCACCCCCTGCTCGGCCTGCTCGATGAGCGTGTCCCGATAGATCTCCCAAGTGAGTTCCTCGGCCTTGCCGTTGACCTTCTCCAACGCCTGGTAGATGGGCACGGTGCCGATGGGCACCGGCGAATTCCGCAGGATCCACTCGCGGGTTTCGTGGATGTTGGCGCCGGTGGAGAGGTCCATGACCGTGTCCGCGCCCCAGCGCGTGGCCCAGATCATCTTCTCCACCTCGTCCTCGATGGAGGAGGTGACCGCCGAGTTGCCGATGTTGGCGTTGATCTTCACCAGGAAGTTCCGCCCGATGATCATGGGCTCGGTCTCGGGATGATTGACGTTGCACGGAATGATGGCGCGCCCCCGGGCCACCTCGTCGCGCACGAACTCGGGGGTGACGAATTGCGGGATCGCAGCTCCGAAATGGTTGCCCGCGTGATGCCCGTCGGCTTCGCCGTTGAGCGCCGCCTGGCGGCCGATGTTCTCGCGGATGGCGATGTACTCCATCTCGGGGGTGACGATGCCCTTGCGCGCGTAGTGCATCTGGCTCACGTTGCCGCCGGGCCGGGCCCGCAGCACGGGCCGCTTGGCCATCTCGGGGAAGCGATGGTCCCCCGCGCCGTTGCCGTTGGGACGGTAATGGGACGCGGTCTCCACGGTGTCGCCGCGCGCGGTGATCCAGTCCAGGCGTAGGGGCTGGAGGCCTGCGCGCACGTCGATGTTCGCCGTTGGATCGGTGTAGGGGCCGGAGGTGTCGTAGACGCGCAGGCGCCGGTGCTCGTTGCCGCCGTGTCCGTTCCCGCCATGGCCGTTGGCTCCGGGGGCGCCGTGGCTGATCTCGCGCATGGCGACCTGGACATCCTGGGTTCCAGGGACATGGACCTTCCGGGAGGCCGGGAACGGATCCGTGGTGATCACGGTATTCTGACTGGCTTCTCCATTCGTTTTGGGCATGATGAGCCTCCCTTCCGGGGGTCGCGGCGTTCTCGATCCGTTCTCTGGATGCAAGGCGATACCAAATTGTAACCCTTGACTTCTATCCCAACTACACTCCCTTCGTCAAGGAAACGGGAAGCGGGGATCACGGTGGGTTGCGTGGGGATGTGCGGTGTCTTGAGCGCTAGTCCGAGTCGTAGCGGACGAGCGAGAACAGCTCCTGGTCCAGCTTTTCGCGTGGGTTCAGGAAGCTCAGTTCGATGATGCACGCGTGCTCGAAGACCGTGGCGCCGAGTTGCGCCACAAGGGCGGTGGCGGCCACGGCGGTGCCCCCGGTGGCGACGAGGTCGTCCACCAGCAGCGCGCGCGCGCCGGGCGCCAGCGCGTCCCTGTGCACCTCCAGGGTGTCGGTGCCGTATTCCAGCTCGTAGGTGGTCTGCAACGTGTCGTAAGGGAGCTTGCCGGGCTTGCGGATGACGCACAGTCCCTTGCCCAGCCGGTAGGCCAGCGCCGCGCCGATGATGAAACCGCGGGACTCCACGCCCACGATGGTGTCCACGGGCGCGGCTTCATAGCGTTCGGCAAAGAGGTCGATGGTCTTGCGAAACAGGGCGCCGTCGCTCAGCAGCGGAGTGATGTCCTTGAAGACGATACCGGGTTTGGGGAAGTCATGAATGTCGCGAATGGCGGCGCGGATCCCGGCGATGCTCTCCTGGGCGGTCATGCGGGTTTGGCTAGCACAGTCACGGCAAATAGGGAAGCGGGTCCCGCGCCACGTTGTTCCTGCGGATCTCGAAGTGGAGGTAGGACGTGGCGGCCCGGCCGGTGGCGCCCACCTCGGCGATGACCTGCCGCCGGTTCACCTTCTGGCCCTGTCGCACGAGGTTTTTCCGGTTGTGAGCGTAGACCGACGCGTAGCCGCGTGGGTGACGCACGATGATCAGGTTGCCGTAGCCGCGCAACTGGTCGCTGTAGATCACTCGTCCCGCCAGCGTCGCTCGCACCGGCGTTCCCGGTGGCGCGGCGATGTTGATGCCGTCGTTGAGACTGTCGGGTCGTGAATCGAACTTGCCGGTGACCCTGCCCTTGACGGGCCACGCGAAGCCTTGCCGGCTGGACGCCCTCGACGGTTGGCGCGCTGTGGTGGGGGCGGCCTTGGGTCGCTGGGCCTTCGGGCGAACCGCCGGGGCGTGAGACGGCTTGGCCGGAACGGCCATGGCCTGAGCCGTGCCCGGTCTCGCCGGTTGGGAGGGGGCGGCCGTCCGAGCCGCCGCGGCCCTGGCGGGAGCGGCCTCCTTGATGGGCGTAATGATCTTCACCGGCAGCAGCCGGTGGGCGCCGGGGATGAACAGCCGCCTCCCGATCTGGATGTCGCGCGTGTCCGTGACGTGGTTGATGCGCGCCAGCGTCTTGTGGTCCACGCCGTAGGCCTTGCCGATGCGGTAGAGATTCTCGCCCTTTTTCACGACATGGAAGACGCCGGTGCGTGGCGTCCGCCCCGCACCGTGCAGGTTCCCGGCACGGTTGCCGTAAGCGCCGCGGTCGCCGGCCGGTTTGTCGAAATAGGCGCAACCCGTGACCGCCAGGATGGCGTAGAGGCAAAGAAGTGCGCCGGCGCCCCGGATACGAGCGCGGCAGGAACCAGCGGAGTCGTCTACGAACATTCGCACACGAACTTCAAACACGTCGCGCTAACCAGGCCAGCCGTACTTCCCGAGAAGCTTGACGAAGCGACACTCGCCAAGGCTCTTCTCGTCGAGCCCGCTGGGCGTGCGGCTTGCGAGCCTCAGGACCTGGGAGGCTTGGCTGCCGATGGGAATAATGAGCCGGCCGCTGGACGCGAGTTGCTGGGCCAGTGGCTCCGGCACACGGGGTGCGCCCGCGGCTACCACGATGGCATCGTAGGGGGCGTGCTCGGACCATCCGAGGGTGCCGTCGCCCACGTGGATGGCCACGTTGTAGTACCGTAGCTCGTCGAGCACGGCGCGACCCTGCACTGCCAGGCCGCGCAGCTTCTCCACGGAGAACACGTTGGCGCACAACTCCGCCAGCAGGGCGGTCTGGTACGCTGATCCCGTGCCGATCTCCAGGACGCGCTCGGTGCCCTTGAGACTCAATGCCTGCAGCATGTACCCGACGATATAGGGCTGCGAGATGGTCTGTTTGGCGCCGATGGGCAAGGGGTCGTCGTCGTAGGCCCGGTTCACCAGTGCCGGCTCCACAAACAAGTGGCGCGGCACCTTGCGCATGGCGTGGATCACGCGCGGGTCCTTCACGCCGCGGTCAAGCAGTTGGGTCTGTACCATCCGCTCCCTGGCGCCCTCCAGTGCGGTGACGCTACGGTTGTTGGAACTCAAGGCCATTGAGCGCATGGATCGAACTGAAGTGAAGGCACGGGTTGCAAGGTTCCCGGAAAGGATGGTCGGGGCGACTGGATTTGAACCAGCGACCACACGCACCCCAAGCGTGTGCGCTACCAGGCTGCGCTACGCCCCGACACGGCTGCGAGTTTTCTTAACATTGAAGCGTCAACGGGTCAATTCTACGGTTCATCAGGACACTGGCGTCGAGGGAATGGGCCACGGACGGCCCTCAGGAAATCATGTCTCGGAGTGAAACGAGTTCGTCGCGGATCTGGAGAAGCTGCTGTCTCTGGCCGGGGTTCGGCTCTGGCTGGCGCTCGCCGCCTTCGCGCTGCCCGAGTTTCTTGCGCGCGCCTTCGATGGTGTAGCCTTCGCCGTGCAGGAGCCGCTTGATCTCCAGCAGCAATTCCACGTCCTTGCGCCGGTAAAGACGATGACGGGACTTCGCCTTGGTGGGATTCAGGATGTCGAACTCGGTTTCCCAATAGCGCAACACGTACGGCTTGAGGTCCAGCAGGGAACTGACCTCGCCGATCTTGAAGTAGTGCTTGTCCGGGATCAAGACGGCCATCACACCGGATCATATCACGAACAGGTGGAGTCGTCCGGGTCTGGGTCGTCGCCGGCAACGGTGTTCATGTTCTTCTTCAGGGTCTGACTGGGTTTGAAGGTGAGCACCCGGCGGCCCGCGATGGTGATCTCCTCGCCGGTCTGGGGGTTGCGGCCCTTGCGCGGCTGTTTGCCGTGGATGACGAAGTTCCCGAAGCCGGAGATCTTGACCTTGTCCCCTTTCTCGAGCCGGGACTTGATGACTTCGAACGTGGCCTCGACGACATCGGTGGCCTCCTTCTTGGAGAAACCCACCTTCTCGTAAATCCGGTTGATGATATCCGCCTTGGTCATCCCTATCCTCTGCCGGCCGGAGCGGGTCAGCAGTTCAGCGCAACGTGGCGTCGAATTCGGAACACAGCGTCCGGGTGAGGTCCTCGTGCACGCCGTTGACCTCCTCGTCCGTCAGGGTTCTCTCTGCGGACCGGTAGAAGACCTTGTATGCCAAGCTCTTCCTGCCCTCTTCGATGGGCGCGCCCGTGTATTCGTCGAACACCTCCACGCGTTCGATGAGCTTCTGAGCCAGCCCGTGGACCCAGTCGATCACGGTCTGACTTGGAAAGTTCCGAGTCACGACGATGGCGAGGTCGCGCTCCACCGAAGGAAACCGAGGGATGGGCCTCACGCGAAAATCCGCACGAGCATAGTGAACCATCGGGGCGAAGTCAAGTTCGAAGAGGAAGCAGGGAGGCAGGTCCAATTCCTCGCGAACTCGCGGACTTAGCTCCCCAACGTGACCCAGGCGGATGTCTTCCGCAATGACCTTGGCGAACCGTTCCGGGTGCAGGCTCGCCGGTGGTTCCGCGGCCCCCCAGCGAATACCCGCGCCACCGGTGCCTTCGATCAGGTCCTCGACGATTCCCTTCGCGTCGGCGAACGCGAACTCCGGGCTTTCCGCCCTGAGCCCGCGTCGCGGCCGGTGGCCGCGTATGAGCCCGGCCACGTTCAAACGCTCGGCGTAGCCGCCGTCACGCCCGCGGGAGAATACCTTGCTCAATTCGAAGATCATGGAGCTCTGGCTCCGGCGTTCGGCATGGGCGCGCAGGTTGCCGATCAGCCCTGGCAGCAGGCTGAGGCGCATCTCGTCGGTTTCCTGGCGCAACGGATTGGCAATGCGCACGGGTCTGCCGTCGCCGTCCCAGAGGCCGGTGAACGTTTCGTTCATCCGCGGCGCGCAGAAGGGCAGGGTCACCACCTCGCTCAGCCCCTGGGTGGTGAGCAGCGTTCGGGTCTTGCGCATCAGGCGCAGCAACGGGTCGTCCGCTCCCGCGTCCATGCGCACCGCGGGCAGCGTTGCGGGCATCTTGTCGTACCCGTGGATGCGCGCCAGTTCCTCCACGAGGTCGGCTTCCCGCGTCAGGTCGAAGCGAAAGGAGGGTGCGGACACCTCCAGGGCGCCGGCCGTGGCGCTGTGGATCTTGATGCCGAGAGACTCGAGGATGGCGCGGATGCGCTCCGGCGCCAGCTCCATCCCCAGGGCGCGCCCGACGCTGGCATGACGCAGCGTGATCACCGCCGGCGCCCGCGCCCCTGGATACACGTCGGCGTACCCCGGCGCCACCCGCGCCTCGCCCATGGCTTCCCACAGCGCCACCGCCCGGTCCATGGCGCGCCGCGTCCCTTCCGGGTCCACGCCGCGCTCGAAGCGATGGGACGCCTCGGTGTGCATGCCCATGCGCTTGGCCGTGCGCCGGATGGTCAGTGGGTCGAAGTGGGCGCTTTCCAGCAGCACCGACTCGGTCTCCTCGGTGACCTCCGAGCCTGCGCCACCCATGACACCGGCCAGGGCGGCGGGGGTGTCCCCGTCGCAGATGAGCAGATCGTCGGGATGGAGCGTTCGCTCGGAGCCGTCCAGGGTCGTGAGCGTGCGCGCCGGGCCAGCGGTGCGCACCACGATCCGCCGGCTGGCGATCTGCCGCGCGTCGAAGGCATGGAGCGGCTGGCCGGTCTCCAGCATCACGTAGTTGGTGACGTCGACGATGTGGTTGATGGAACGGATGCCGCAGGCCTCCAACCGGAAACGCAGCCACGGCGGCGACGGCGCGGGCCGCAGGCCCTCGATGAGACGGGCCGAATAGCGCGGACACCGAGCCGGATCGACGATCTCCACCGCCACCGGCAACTCCGCCGGGTGCCCGCGCAGATGATCGGGAATGACCGGAGTCCTGACCCGGCCGCCGGTGAGGGCGGCGATTTCCCGCGCCATTCCCAGGATGCTCAGGCAGTCGCCGCGATTGGGCGTCACGCCCACCTCCAGCATCCAGTCGTCCAGCCCCAGGTACGCGCGCACCGGCTCACCCTCGGGCGCATCCGCGGGCAAATCCATGATGCCCTGGTGGTCGTCGGAAAACCCCAACTCCCGCTCGGAGCAGAGCATTCCCTCGGAGGCAACGCCGCGGATGGCGCGCCGCTCGATGGCCTGGCCCGACGGCAATACCGAGCCGGCGCGCAGGAACGCGGACTTCATGCCCGGGCGGACATTGGGCGCGCCGCACACCACGTGAAGCGGCGCGCCGCCGGCATGGACCTCGCACACCAAGAGCCGGTCGGCGTTGGGGTGAGGTTCGACCTGCTTGATCTCGACGATGACAGCCCCCAGGTCGGTGGCAAGCGGCCTGACCGCTTCCACCTCAAGGCCCGCCTGCGTCAGACGGCCGGCCACTTCGTCAGGTCCGAGGGAAGCCGCATCCGCAGGCAACTCCACCATCTCCATCAGCCAGTTGTAGGTCAGCTTCATGATCTTGGAATCGGGGGCCCGCGCCGGCACGATGCGAGGCGCGAGGCGCGAATGACAAGCCCGCGCGTCCTCGTGCCACGGCGCGACACTCCTACAGGGGGAACTGTCTCAGAAAGCGGATGTCGTTCTGGAAGAACAGGCGGATGTCGTCCATGCCGTACTTCAGCATGGCGATGCGCTCCACTCCCATGCCGAAGGCAAAACCCGAATAGACCTCGGCGTCAAAGCCGACGAACTCGAAGACGTTGGGATCGATCATTCCCGACCCCAGAATTTCCAACCAGCCCGAGCCGCGGCACACACGGCAGGAGTCCTCGGCACTGCGGCACAGGATGCAGCCGATGTCCACCTCGGCGCTGGGCTCGGTGAACGGGAAGAAGCTCGGGCGGAAACGCACGCGCACGCCTCCCTCGAAGATTTGCTCCAGGAAGTGGGTGAGCACGCCCTTGAGGTCCCCGAAGGTGATGTGCCGGTCCACCATGAAGCCCTCCACCTGGTGGAATACGGGGGAATGAGTGGCGTCGTCGTCGTGTCGATAGACGGCCCCTGGCGCGATGATCTGGAGCGGCGGACGGCGTGTCTCCATGACGCGGATCTGCACCGGCGACGTGTGGGTGCGCAGCACGTGGTCCTCGGATACGAAGAAGGTGTCCTGCATGTCGCGCGCGGGGTGGTCCTTGGGGATGTTGAGCGCTTCGAAGTTGTGGTAGTCGTCCTCCACGTCCGGCCCCCGCGCGATCTCGAACCCCATGCCGGTGAAAACGTCGATGATCTCGTCCGTCACCCGGGTCAGCGGGTGAATCCGGCCCCGCTCCAGGCGGTTGCCGGGCAGGGTCACGTCGAGTTGCGGGCCGCCCGGGCGCGCGCTCTCCCGCTGGCCGCGCAACTCGGCGAGCCGCGTCTCGAGCAGGGTCTCGACTTCTCCCCGGCGCCGGTTCAGTTCGGCGCCGGCGCTGGGGCGCTCCTCGGCCGGAAGTTCCCGCAGGCCGCGCAGCAACGCGGTCAGCTTGCCGCCCTTGCGGCCGAGGTAGTCGATGCGAATCTGCTCCACGTCCTGGTCCGACACGCAGCGCGCGAGGCGCCCCGTCACTTCCTCGTGGAGTTGTTCCAGCATCTCGATCATGACGGACCCGGGGCTCAGGCTTCGGGAGCCTCCCCGCCGGCGTCCGCCGTGGACTCCCGCTCAGGGTCGGGTTCCGGGGCGTCGGGAGCGTTCTCCTGATCGGAAGCGACGGCTGCTTCCCGATCCGGATCGAGGGCATGTTTGGCGCGCTGGGCGAGTTGGTCGAACACGTGGGCGTCGGTGGCCGCGAGATCCGCCAGGATTTTCCTGTCCAGGGTCACTCCGGCAAGCTTGAGGCCGTGGATCAGACGGCTGTAGGACAATCCGTTGACCCGCGCGCCGGCGCTGATGCGGATGTTCCACAGGCCCCGGAACGTGCGTTTGCGCACACGCCGGTCCCGGTAGGCATAGGCCAACCCGCGCTCCACGGTTTCCCTGGCGGTGCGGTAGAGCCGCCGGCGCCCGCCGACGTACCCCTTGGCCAGCTTCATGATCTTTCTGCGGCGCCGGCGTGAGGCCGGTCCGCCCTTGACTCTGGGCATCGCGTGTGCTCCTTGAACGAACGTCAACGGAGGCGCATCCGGGCAACCGTCGCCCGCCCGCGCCTCGTATCAGTGAATGGTATGCCGATGGATGCCGGTGCCCGCCCGTATACGGGAGCGAGCCGCTCCTACAGATACGGAATGAGGCGCCGCATGCTCGTGGTTTCGTAGCTCGACACCGAAGCGGCCTGTCTCAGGCGGCGTTTCCGCTTGCGGCTCTTGGTGGACAGGATGTGGCTCTTGAAGCCGCGCCGCCGCATGATCTTGCCGCTCTTGCTGATCTTGAACCGCTTGGCGGCTCCCCTGTTCGTCTTTATCTTCGGCATCCCTGGTTTCCCCGTCCCGTTCGGTTCCGGTAACTTCTCTATGCGCTCGTCTTCGGCGTCAACAGCATGGCCATGCTGCGTCCCTCGAGCTTGGGCGACACGTCCAGCTTGGCCATGTCCTGAACCTCGTCGAAGACCCCGTTGAGCATCGCCCGGCCCAACTCCGGGTGCGTGATCTCACGGCCACGGAAGAAGACCGACACCTTGACCCGTTGCCCCTTTTCGAGGAAGCGCCGGATGTTGCGCACCTTGAACTCCAGGTCGTGCACGTTGGTCCGGGCGCCCATCTTGACTTCCTTGACGGCGACAAAGGTGGCTTTGCGTTTCGCTTCCTGCGTCTTCTTCTTCTCCAGGTAGCGAAACTTTCCGTAGTCCAGCAGGCGACATACCGGAGGCTGTGCGTCCGGTGCCACCTCTACCAAGTCCAGCTCCCGTTGCTCGGCGATGCCCAAGGCCTCGTGCAACGGCATGACGCCGAGCTGTTCGCTGTCGGCGTCGATGACGCGGACCTCGCGAGCCCGGATCTGCTGGTTGATTCTTGTAGGCCGCGCTATAACGCACCTCCTGCATGGCTGTGCACTGCCATATTCATTGGACCGTCATTGGACCGGGCTCCGTCTCCTGGCGCAGATCTTCCCGGAGCCGTTCGGCGAAGGCTTCCACCGACATCGGTGGAAGGTTTTCACCGCCCCGTTTCCGCGCGGACAAGGTGCCGTTCTGCACTTCCTTGCCGCCGATGACCAGCGCGTAGGGGATCTTGGCCACTTGGGCCTCGCGGATCTTGAATCCAAGCTTCTCGTTGCGTTCGTCCAACTCCACGCGCCAGCCCTGGTCGCGCAAGCGGCCGCACACGCCGGCGGCGTACGGCTTCTGCTCATCCGTCACCGTGACGAGGCGCGCCTGCTCCGGCGCCAGCCACAACGGAAACGCACCGCCCGTGTGCTCGATCAACACGGCCATGAAGCGTTCAATGGAGCCGAGAATGGCCCGGTGGATCATGACGGGCCGTTCTTCCGTCCCGGAGGCCGAGACGAAGCCGAGGTCGAATCGTTCGGGCATGGAGAAATCGAGCTGGACCGTGCCTAGCTGCCAGCCGCGCTTCATCGCGTCCTTGACGACGAAATCGATCTTCGGACCGTAGAAGGCACCGTCGCCCTTGCTGATCTCATAGTCTACGTTCCGCGTCTCCAATGATGCGGCCAAGGCCGCTTCGGCACGTTCCCAAGTCTCCAGAGCGCCCAGGTACTGATCCGGCCTGGTGGAGAGGTAGACCTCCAGATCCTGGAACTTGAACCTATGATATACCTCGCGGAGCATGTCAAGCAGCGAGGCGATCTCGCTCTCGATTTGCGCCGGGGCACAGAAGATGTGGGCGTCGTCCTGCGAGAAGCTGCGTACCCGGGTGAGCCCCGCGGTGACGCCGGATTTCTCGTAGCGGTGCAGCCGCCCGAAGTCGGCCAGCCGGATGGGCAGGTCGCGATACGAGCGCTTCCTCGAAGCGTAGATGAACGTGTGGCTCGGGCAGTTCATGGGCTTCACTCCGAACTCGCGTTCGTCGATGTGGGTGAAGTACATGTTGTCCTTGTAGTGTTCGTAGTGCCCGGAACGGCGCCACAGCCCCGCGTCGAAGATCTGCGGCGTGATCACCTCCTGGTAGCCGTAGCGCCGGTAAAGGTCGCGCATGTACTCCACCAAGGCGTTGTAGACGAAGGCGCCCTTGGGATGGAAAAACGGGCTCGCCGGCGCCGACGGGTGGAAGCTGAAGAGGTCCAGCTCCTTGCCCAGCTTGCGGTGGTCGCGCTTGCGCGCCTCCTCCAGCAGGGCCAAATGCTCCTTCAACTGCTTGCGCGTGGGGAACGAGGTGCCGTAAATGCGCTGGAGCATCTCGTTGCGCTCGTCGCCGCGCCAATAGGCGCCGGCCACCGAGGTGAGCTTGAAGGCCTGGATGAAGCCGGTGCTGGGCAAGTGGGGGCCGCGGCACAGGTCGACCCAGTCGCCCTGGCGGTAGAGCGATACCGTCTCGTCGGGGATTCCCGCGATAATCTCCACCTTGTAGTTCTCGCCCATCCCGCGGAAAAGCTCGACGGCCTCGTCCCGGGGCAGTTCCTGGCGGGTGACGGGCAGATCCTGCCCCGCCAGCTCACGCATCCGGTTTTCGATTGTCTCCAACTCTTCGAGCGTGAACGGTTGGTCGCGCTTGAAGTCGTAGTAGAACCCGTCCTGGGTGGTGGGGCCGATGGTCACCTGGGTGCCGGGGAACAGGCTTTGCACCGCCTGTGCCATGAGGTGCGCCGTGGAGTGGCGCAGGATGTCGATGCCCTTGGCGCTGTCGAGGGCGATCCATTCGACGTCGCAGCTTTGCGCCAGGGGCCGGGCGAGGTCCACCGCCCTGCCGTCGACGCTGGCCGCCACGATGCGCCGGCCCGGCGGCAGCGCGCCGACATCGCGGGCCTGGGTGCCCGGACTCACCTGGAGGGTCTCACCCCCGGGCAAGCTGACTTGAATCTTCTCCATGCCGGTGGCCTGTCAAACTTGTCTGTAACTTTTTTCCGGACCGTGGTCGTCTGTCTCGCGGGAAAGTCTCGCGTCCCAGGGTAAATTATCCCAAGGTCTCTTGTCCCAGGGTCTCTGCCCCACGGTCGTCTGTCTCGCGGGAAAGGGCTGGCTACTACCGGGGCTGGCTGCTACCGGGAGTGGACAGTCAGGGAGATGGTAGGCACGGGCGGGATTGAACCGCCGACCTCTTCCGCGTCAAGGAAGCGCTCTCCCACTGAGCTACGTGCCTCCAGGGACCTCTGCAAAGGTTTGATTTTATTAGCAAAGTAATGGGGTTTCTGTCAATGCCGCCAAGCCGCGGCGAGTTTCTTGAGCTGTCCCGAGACCTTGGCGCTCACCAGCGCGGTGACGCGCACGTCACGCTCGCCGTATTCCTCCGCCAGTATCCGTCCTCGTGCCCGGAGAAAGGGAATGATGGCGCTCTCGGACTGGGGCAGGGTGAGCCGGATGCGCTGCTTGCCCCGGTCCAGCACCCGGCCGATGAGCTCCAGCAGGGGCTCGATGCCGGCGCCGGTCCGGGCCGAGATCGGGCAAACGCCCTCGTTGCCGCCGGCGGGGAAGGCGGGCACGCGCTCGGCGACATCGATCTTGTTGGGCACGATGAGCCGCGGGGTCTCGGCCGCGCCGATGTCCTTGAGCACGGAGTCGACGATGGCGAGTTGCTGGTCCGCGAGGGGGCTCGTGGGATCCATCACGCACAGCAGCAGGTCCGCCTGGTGGACTTCTTCCAGCGTGGCCTTGAATGCGTCCACCAGCGCGTGGGGGATCTTGTTGATGAAACCCACCGTGTCCACCAGCATCACGCGCTCGCCGTTGGGCAGGCGCAGCGCGCGCGTGCGCGGGTCGAGGGTGGCGAACAGCTTGTCCTCGGCCAGCACACCGGCGCGGGTGAGGTGGTTCATCAGCGTGGACTTGCCGGAGTTGGTATAGCCCACCAGCGCCACCGTGGGGTAGGGCACCGACTCACGTTCCTTGCGCTGCAACGCACGGGTGTTGGCGACTCCTCCCAAGCGCCGCTTGAGCCGCCGGATGCGCTCGCGGATGCGCCGGCGGTCCACCTCGAGCTGGGTCTCGCCCGGTCCGCGCGTGCCGATGCCGCCGCCGAGCCGGGACAGGTGGGACCACAGGCGGGTGAGCCGCGGCAGCAGGTATTCGAGTTGCGCCAGCTCCACCTGCAGCTTGCCTTCGCGGCTCTGGGCGCGCTGGGCGAAGATGTCCAGGATGAGTTGCGTGCGGTCGATCACCCGGAGGTTCAGGGCTGATTCCAGGTTTCGCTGCTGCGCCGGAGTCAGGTCGTTGTCGACGATGACGAGGTCGGGGCGGTGCTCGCCGACGAATTCCCGGACCTCCTCCACCTTGCCCGTGCCCAGCAGGGTGGCGCTGCGCACCCGTGCCGAGTGTTGGCGGAACACTTCGACGACCCGGGCGCCCGCGGTGGCCGCGAGGCTGCGCAACTCTTCAAGGCTGTCCTCCAGCGCCACGTCCGTCGTGGATGCCGGCGTCTCCACGCCCACCAGCACCGCGCGCTCGGTCTCACCGCCCACAGGGTCCCGCCGGCCGTGGACTCCCTCGATCATCCCCTCGCTGCCTTCGTTCGACATGGATCAAGCGGTTCTGCCCCGGATGCGGGCGCCGAACTTCCGGTGCACGGTATCCAGCAGCGTTCTCGACGGGTTGATGCGGAAGTCGGCCGGGCCGATCACCTTGGTTTCGTGCGCCGCGTTGGTCACGTGGAGGTAGACCGAGGCCGGCCCCTGCTCCCGGACGATGAGGTCGTGGAACGCGTGCAGTTCCCGCCGGCTCACCTCCTCCAGATAGAAGTGCACCTCCCGCGGCATGGTCTGCGACGGCGCGGGGATGGCCTGGGCGCACGCGTCCTCCAGCGGCAGGATGTCGTTGGCGATGAACGTCACGCGCTCCTCGCCGACGTCGAGCCGGCCGTTGATGCGCACCGGGTCGTCGCGGCCGATGGTTTCCGCGGCCTGCCGGTACGTGTCCGGCCACGCGATGGTGTCCACGAACCCGGACTTGTCCTCCAGGTTGAAGTTGGCGTAGCGCTCACCCTTCTTGGTGTTCTTGAGCTTGAGGGCAGTGACGACTCCCACCATCGTGACCTCGCCGTTGGCGTGGCCGCGCACCTGGTTGGCCGGCAGCACGCGGAGGCGCTTCAGGGACTCTTCGAACCGGTCCAGCGGATGCCCGGTGATGTAGAAACCCAGTGTCTCCTTCTCGAATGCCAGGAGTTGGCCGCCGCTCCATTCCTCCACCGCCTCGTAGGCGTCCATGGGGTCTTTGGCCGGGGCCTCGAGTAGATCGAACATGCCGAACTGCGAGCTGTCCCGGTCCCGCTGGGACGACTGGCCGGTCTTGAGGGCATCGTCCAGCGCGGCCATGAGGCGCGCGCGGTAGACGCCTGTGGAGTCGAAGGCGCCGCACTTGACGAGGCTCTCCACCACGCGGCGGTTGACCACCTTCAAGTCCACGCGACGGCAGAAGTCGAACAGCGACTCGAACGGGCCGGTGCGACCGCGGATTTCCTGAATGGCTTCGACGGCCTTCTCGCCGACGTTCTTCACCGCCGAGAGTCCGAAGCGGATGCGCTCGCCCACCACGGTGAAACGCGCGCCGCCCTCGTTGACGTCCGGCGGCAACACCTCGACGCCCTGCTCGCGGCACTCGGCCAGGTTCTTGATCACCTTGTCGGTGTCGCCCATCTCCGAGCTCATCAGGGCCGCCATGAACTCCACCGGGTAGTGGGTCTTGAGCCATGCCGTCTGGTAGGAGACCAGCGCGTACGCGGCGGAGTGGGACCGGTTGAAGCCGTAACGGGCGAAGGTCTCCATCTGGTCGAAGATGGCGGTGGACTGCGCGGGCGGGATGCCGGTGTCGGTGGCCCCGGCGATGAAGCGCTGCCGCTGACTCGCCATCTCCACCGGGTCCTTCTTGCCCATGGCGCGGCGCAGGATGTCGGCGTCTCCCAGGCTGTAGCGGGCCATGGTCTGGGCGATCTGCATGACCTGCTCCTGATACACGATGACCCCGTAGGTGTCGTTCAGGATGGGCTCCAGCGCCGGATGCAGGTAGGAGACCGCCTCCTTGCCGCTCTTGCGCTTGATGAACTCCTCGGCCATGCCGCTGTCGAGGGGCCCCGGGCGGTAGAGGGCGAGGATGGCAACGATGTCCTCGAAGCAGTTGGGCTTGATGCGCACGGTCATTTCGCGGATGCCCGTGCTCTCCAACTGGAAGATGCCGGTGGTGTTGCCGCTGCCGAGCAGGCGATAGCTCTCCGGGTCGTTCAGGGACACGGCGTCGATGTCGGGCGCGCTCCCGCGGCTTTCCCGCACCAGCCCCAGGCAGTCGTGGATGAGGGTCAGGGTCTTGAGTCCCAGGAAGTCGAACTTCACCAGGCCGATCTTCTCCACGCTCGACATGTCGTACTGGGTGACGATGCCGCCGTCCCGGTCCTGATAGAGGGGCAGGTAGTCCACCAGGGGGCGGTTGGAGATGACCACGCCGGCGGCGTGGGTCGAAGAGTGCCGGGTGAGGCCCTCCAGGCGCAGGGCATGGTTGAGGAGGCTGGCCACCCGCGGGTCATCGTCCGCCAGTTGGTTCAGGCGCGGCTCCTGCTTGAGGGCCTCGCTGAGCGGGCAGTCGAAGCCCTGCCGGGAAGCGGGCACGAGCTTGGCGATGGCATCGGTCTCGGCAAAGGACAGGCCCAGGGCGCGTCCCACGTCGCGGATGGCGGCCTTGGCCTTGAGGGTGCCGAAGGTGGTGATCTGGGCCACCTTGTCGGCGCCGTACTTGTCCTTGACGTACTGGATGACCTGATCCCGGCCGCGGATGCAGAAGTCCACGTCGATGTCCGGCATGGAGCGCCGCTCGGGGTTGAGGAAGCGCTCGAACAGCAGGTTGTGGCGGATCGGATCCAGATCGGTGATGCGCAGGGCGTAGGCCACCAGGCTGCCCGCCGCCGAGCCGCGTCCCGGCCCCACCGGGATGCCCTCGTCCTTGGCGTAGTTGATGAAGTCCGCCACGATCAGGAAGTAGCCCGGGAACTGCATGCTCTTGATGACGCCCAGCTCGTATTCGAGCCGCTCCCGGTAGGCGTCGCGGTCCACATCCCCCGCGTCCTTGAGGCGCTCGTCGAGCCCCTGCCGGGCGCGCGTGTCCAGGTAATCGTCGAGGCTCTCGGCGTTGGGCGCCTCGTAGTTCGGGAAGTGGTACTTGCCGAACTCGATCTCCACGTGGCAGCGTTCCGCGATGGCGACGCTCTGGTCCACCGCGTCCGGCAGGTACGCGAACCCCTCCAGCATCTGGTCGGTGGACTTGAGGAACAACTCTTCGGTGTCCATCTTCATCCGGTTGGGGTCGTTGTGGCCCTTGCCGGTCTGGATGCACAGCAGGATGTCGTGTGCGTGGGCGTCCTCCGGATGAAGATAGTGGCAGTCGTTGGTGGCGACGATGGGCAGGGAGAGATCCTTGCCCAGTTCCAGGATGCCGGCGTTGACCTTCTCCTGAAGCGGCAGCTTGTTGTCCTGGGCCTCGAGATAGTAGCGGTCGTCGAAGATGGCCCGATAGGCCTCGGCGACCTTCCGGGCCTGCTCCATGGAGCCCAGGGTGAGGGCTTTGGCCATCTCGCCGCTCAGGCAGCCGCTCAGGGCGATGATGCCGCCATTGAACTCCCGCAGCAGCTCCTTGTCGATGCGCGGCTTGTAGTAGAACCCCTCGGTGAAGCCGTGGGTCACCAGCCGGCACAGGTTGCGGTAGCCCTCGTTGTTCATGGCCAGCAGGACCAGGTGGTGGTTGTATTCCTTGTTGCCGCGGTCCACCCCCTGCCGCTCGTAGCGGCTCCCCGGCGCCACGTAGACCTCGCAGCCGAGGATCGGCTTGATGCCGGCGTCCACCGCCTTGCGGTAGAACTCCACGGCGCCGAACATGTTGCCGTGGTCGGTCATGGCGATGGCCGGCTGCCCCAGGCCCTTGGCCCGCTCGATCAGCGGCCCGATCTTGTTGGCCCCGTCGAGCAGGCTGTACTGGGTGTGGCAATGGAGGTGTACGAAGTTGTGCTGGCTCATGAAACTACGTCCTCTGTCGGTTCCTCACTCCCACTCGATGGTGGCGGGCGGCTTGGACGAGATGTCGTAGACCACCCGGTTGATGCCGCGCACTTCGTTGATGATGCGGTTGGAGATACGCCCCAGCAACTCCGGCGGCAGCGTCACCCAGTCGGCGGTCATGCCGTCCCGGCTCTCCACGGCCCGGATGGCGGCGACGTTCTCGTAGGTGCGCTCGTCCCCCATCACCCCCACGGTGCGGATGGGCAGGAGGATGGCGAAGGACTGCCAGATGCGTTCGTACAGCCCGGCGCGGCGCACCTCCTCCACGACGATGGCGTCCGCCGACCGAAGGATGTTCAGGCGTTCCTCGGTAACGTCGCCGAGGATGCGGATGGCCAGTCCCGGTCCGGGAAAGGGCTGGCGGTGGATCCACCGCTCCGGCAGACCCAGTTCGCGCCCGAGGACGCGCACCTCGTCCTTGAACAGTTCCCGCAACGGCTCCACCAGTTCGAACTGCATGTTCTCGGGGAGCCCGCCGACGTTGTGATGGCTCTTGATGAGGGCGGACGGACCGGCATGGGGCACGGACTCGATGACGTCGGGGTAGAGGGTCCCCTGACACAGAAACGGGAAATCGCCGAGCTTGCGCGTCTCCTCCTCGAACACGCGGATGAAGAGGTTGCCGATGCGTTTGCGCTTCTCCTCCGGGTCCTCCACCCCTGCGAGGGCGTCGAGGAACCGGCGCGATGCGTCCACGTGGCGGAAGCCTTCGCCGAAGCGCTCTCCCATGACCTGCGACACGGCCTCCGGCTCTCCCTGCCGCAGCAGTCCATTGTTGACGAACACGCACACGAGCCGGTCGCCGATGGCGCGGTGCACCAGGGTGGCGGCCACCGACGAGTCGACGCCGCCGCTCAGGCCGCACAGCACGCGGGCGTCGCCCACCTGCGCTCGGATGCGTTCCATCGCGGCGCTGGCGAAGTGCTCCATGTCCCAGTCCGCCGCGCACCCGCAGATGCGGAACAGGAAGTTCTCCAGGATGGCCCGGCCGTTGCGGGTGTGCGCCACCTCGGGGTGGAACTGAAGTCCGTAGAAGCGCCGCTGGTCGTCGGCGAACGCGGCAATGGGTGAGTTGCCGGTGTGCGCCAGCACCGCCCACCCTTCGGGGAGCGCCGTCATGCGGTCGCCGTGGCTCATCCAAACGCTCTGGGCGCCGTCCCGGTCGAGCCCGGCGAAGAGGTCGGTGGCGTCGTCGATGGCGAGGTCGGCAAGGCCGTATTCGCGTTGGGAGGCCTCGGCGACCGCGCCTCCCATGGCCTGGTTGAGAAGCCCCATGCCGTAGCAGATGCCGAGAAACGGCGCCGGCAGCCGGAACAGGTCCGGGTCCACCCGCGGCGCGCCGCTGCCGTAGACGCTGGCTGGCCCGCCGGACAGGATGATGCCGGCGGGCTCCAGGCGCGCGATCTCTTCGACGGCGGTATCGAAGGGATGAATCTCACAGTACACGCGCGCCTCGCGCACGCGGCGGGCGATGAGTTGGGTGTACTGCGATCCGAAGTCCAGGACGGCGATCATTCTCTGCGGTAGTTGGGCGCTTCGTTGGTGATGAAGACGTCGTGGACGTGACCCTCGGTGAGCCCCGCCGCGGTCACCTGCATGAACCGGGCCTTGTGCTGAAGCTCCTCGATGGTGGCGCAGCCGACGTAGCCCATGCCCGCGCGGATGCCGCCGATGAGCTGATAGACATTGGCGGCCAGGGGCCCGCGGTAGGGGACCTGTCCCTCGACCCCCTCGGGCACCAGCTTCACGTCGTCCTCGATGTCGTCCTGGGCGTAGCGGTCCTTGCTGCCGTCGCGCATGGCGCCGATGGAGCCCATGCCGCGGTACACCTTGTAGGTGCGCCCCTGGTAGAGCACGGTCTCTCCGGGGCTTTCCTCGCAGCCGCCGAACAGGGTGCCGATCATCACCGAGCTGGCGCCCGCCGCCAGCGCCTTGGTGATGTCGCCGGAGTACTTGATGCCGCCGTCCGATACCAGGGGAACGCCGGTGCGGATGCTGACCCGCGCGCAGTCGGCGATGGCGCTGAGTTGGGGCACGCCCACCCCCGAGACCACCCGGGTGGTGCAGATGGAGCCGGGTCCGACACCGACCTTGACGCCGTTGGCCCCCGCCTCGACGAGGGCCTGGGCTCCTTGGGCCGTGGCCACATTGCCGCCGATGATCTCCAGTTCGGGATAGTCGCGGCGGATCCCCGCCACCGTCTCCAGCACCTTGACGGCGTGCCCGTGGGCCGTGTCCACCGCGATGACGTCCACGCCGGAGCGCACCAGCGCCTCCACGCGCTCCTCGCGGTCCGGACCCACGCCCACCGCGGCCCCCACACGCAGGTGCCCCTGGTCGTCCTTGCAGGCCATGGGGTGGCGGGTCTTCTTCTCGATGTCCTTCACCGTGATGAGCCCCTTCAGGCGGAAGTGGTCGTCCACCACCAGGAGCTTCTCGATCCGGTGCCGGTGCAGCAGCTCCTGGGCTTCGTCGAGGTCGACCCCGTCTTGCACGGTGACGAGGTTCTCCTTGGTCATCAACTCGTCGACGCAGCGTTCGGAATTCTTTTCGAAACGCAGGTCACGGTTGGTCAGGATTCCCACCAGCCGTCCGCCCAGGGTTACCGGCAGCCCCGAGATGCCGTGCCGGTCCATGAGCTCGCGCGCCTCGGCGATCTTCTGGTGCGGGTTCACCGTCACCGGGTCCAGGATCATGCCGCTCTCGAACTTCTTGACCTTCTCCACCTCCATGGCCTGTGCCGCCGGAGGCATGTTCCGGTGGATGAAGCCCATGCCGCCTTCCTGGGCCATGGCGATGGCCGTGCGCGCCTCGGTCACCGTGTCCATGGCGGCGCTCAGGAGCGGAATGTTGAGCCGGATACGTTCGGTCAAGCGCGACGAAACGTCCGCATCCCGCGGCAGGATCGACGATTCCGCGGGCACCAACAGCACGTCGTCGAATGTGAGTCCTACGGGCAAGATCTCCTGGTCGAGCATCCTTCACCTCAGTCCGGACGGCGCGAACACGGTACAAAAAAAGCCCAGACTTCCGCCTGGGCTTCCCGTGAGTTTCGTTTGGCTCGTCTCCATGTTTTCTCCCAGGAGCCTGTCCGTGTATTCGGGATAGTACCGCGAAGCATGAAAACCGTGCGGGGCGACCGGTGGCCGCCCCCGGTGTGGGTGCCCCGGCAAAGGCGACCGATGGCCACCCCTACACGGACACGCTCCTAGCAAGATTCCCCTTTCGTGGCAAGTTGATTCGCCCCCTTGCGGGGATGATCCCACGGTGCGGCTTAAGTTCCCGCGAAACGCACCGATCCTTTCTACAGGCGATGCTTTCCAGAATCTACGGCGCGGCGCTCCACGGGATCGACGCCCTCAGGGTGGCGGTGGAAGTGGATATCGCTTCAGGGCTTCCCGAACTGCTCATGGTGGGCCGGCCCCAGGGCGCGGTGCGCGAGAGCAAGGTGCGCATCCGCGCGGCCTTGCGGAACTGCGGCTACCCGTTTCCGTACCAGCGCATCACCATCAACCTCGCTCCGGCGGACGTTCGCAAGGAAGGCTCGGGCTACGATCTTCCCATGGCGGTGGGCATTGCCGCGGCCCAGGGCGCGGTGGACGCATCCCGCCTCGGCGAGTGCCTCATGGTGGGGGAGTTGTCGCTGGATGGCGCCGTCAGACCAGTGCGCGGGGCGCTGTCCGTCGCCGCCGCGGTGAAGCGCGAGGGCCTCAAGAGCCTGATCCTGCCCCGAATCAACAGCGCCGAGGCCGCGGTGATTCAGGGCATCGACGTCTACGGCGTGGAGAGTCTGGCCGAGGTGGTGGATTTTCTGAACGGGGAGCGGGAGATCGAGCCCACTCGCGTGGACCTGGCCCGGCTCTTTCACAGCCACGCGGTGCACGATGCCGACCTGAGCGACGTGCGCGGCCAGCCCCACGTCAAGCGCGCGCTGGAGGTGGCGGCCGCGGGGAGCCACAACGTCCTGTTGATGGGTCCGCCGGGGTCCGGGAAGACCATGCTGGCGAAGCGGCTTGCCACGATCCTGCCGGACCTGACCTTGCCGGAGGCCCTGGAAACCACCAAGATCCACAGCGTGGCGGGGGTTCTCAACGAGCGTTCGCTGGTGGCCGTGCGGCCGTTCCGGGCGCCGCACCATACCATATCCGACGCGGGGCTCGTGGGTGGCGGCGCCGTGCCCAAGCCCGGCGAGGTTTCCCTGGCCCACAACGGCGTGCTCTTCCTCGACGAGGTGCCGGAGTTTCGTCGCAACGTGCTGGAAGTGTTGCGTCAGCCCCTGGAGGACGGCTGCATCACGGTGGCGCGCGCCGCCGGCTCCATCGACTACCCGGCGAGTTCCATGCTCGTGGCGGCCATGAATCCGTGCCCCTGCGGCTTCTTCGGCGACCCCCAGAAAGAGTGCCGCTGCACGCCCACGCAGATCGCCCGGTACCGTTCACGGGTTTCGGGGCCGTTGCTGGACCGCATCGACATCCAGGTGGAAGTACCTGCCGTGGCCTACGAGGCGCTCGCTTCAAAGGCGCCGGGCGAGCCTTCCGAGACCGTGCGCGAGCGGGTCAACCAGGCCCGGAGACTCCAGGTGGAGCGCTTCGACGAGACCGGGATCCATGCCAACGCGCGCATGGGCGCGCGCGACGTCCGGCGCTACTGTCGGGTCGACCCGGCCGGCGAGCAACTCCTGGAGACTGCCATCAACCGCCTGGGTCTGAGCGCCCGCGCCTACGTGCGCATCCTCAAGGTGGGCCGCACCATTGCCGACCTCGCCGGCGCCGAGACCATCCAGTCCACACACATCGCCGAAGCCGTTCAGTATCGCAGCCTCGACCGGCCGCTGGCGTAGAAATCGACCGGCCGAAGGGGCGGATGAGAGCGGGCTTGCAGCCGTGAACTCCTGCGGCGCAAGTGTCCTGGGACGCGCCTTGTCAGCCTGCCTGATCCAGCGTCTGCTGGGGGAGGGTGGTCTGGGAGTTTACAACGGGCCCCGGCGTGGGAACCGGGCCGAACTCGATCTTGCAGCCGGCGAGTTCGCCGCGCAGCTTGACCTTGCCGCTGTTGACGAGGTGTGTGACGACGGCCTTCAGTTCGTCGGGCGTTTGGGCGTGCTCGCTGACTGCGTTGATGACGTCGAGAAGCGTGAGTGATTGCATTGTGGGTTCCTCATTCAAGGGATGTTCTTGTCGTTCTGTAACGCAAACATCATGCCATGAACGGCGACACGCCAAGCCCTTGAAATTTGGCGATGTGCGGCACTTCGTGGACGTTGCGGTCGACGGAATCGCCGATCAAAACGTCATGTTCGACGGTTTCATGCCACCTGACGAGGCGACCAGCGGGCGTTGTCTTGGAAGGAGGAACGCGGATGCAAAAAACCCTCGGAGCCGTTAACGGTTCATGTCCGAGAAGAATGGCCCGAGGAACTGGCCCGAGGGAGCTGGCTGGTGCGTCAGCAGAACACTGATTCAATACTACGTAACGGGGTGCAGTGTCAAGAGGCCGACGTCTGTGCTTGTGACGCCGGCGCCTGCCGGCGCGCCTTGATCTCTTCGATCAACTGGGGGACGATCTTGAAGACATCCCCCACGATGCCCAGGTCGCACATCTGGAAGATCGGGGCGTCGGGGTCCTTGTTGACGGCGACGATCAGTTTGGAATCCTTCATGCCAGCGAGATGCTGCACGGCCCCGGAAATACCACAGGCGATGTAAAGCTCGGGCTTGACGGTCTTGCCGGTCTGGCCGATTTGAAGGGAGTAGGGTACCCAGCCCGAGTCCACCACGGCGCGGGTGGCGCCCACGGCGCCGTTCAGCAACTCCGCCAGCTCCCGCAGCATGTCGAAGTTCTCGGCCCCGGCAAGCCCGCGGCCGCCGGAGACCACGACCTTGGCGCCGTCGAGTTGCGGCCCTTCGGCCTTGGCGGTGACCTTTTCCTTGAGCCGGATCTTGCGCAACTCGCGGTCGTCCGGAGCGGCCACCTCTTCGACCACCGGGGTTCTGGGGTTCGAAGCAGGCTCGAAGGACTTGGGCCGCACCAGCAGGAGCTTCACGTCGTCGTGCGCCAGCGTGGCGGTGTTCCAGTAGCTGGCGCCCAACGCGGGGATTTTCGCCGCCACCGTGCCGCCGGTCGGAGTGAAGTCCGCCACGTCGGTGATGGCGCCGCAGTCGAGGCTGGCGCTCAAGGCGGCGGCCACGTCCCGACCACCGTAGCTCGACGCGAACAGGACCATGGCGGGCTTGTGCCGCCGGATCAGGGATTCCACCGCGGTGGCCGCAGGCAGCGTCAGGAAGTCGTGGAACACCGGGTCGGGGGATCGAAAAATCTTGCTGGCGCCGTGCTCGCCCAGTAATTCCACCGCGTTGTCCGGCGCCGGACCCAGCAGGATCACCTCGGCGGTACCCACGGCGGCCGCCTTCGTGACCATTTCCAGTGTCGTCGAGGTGAGGGCGTCATCCACCACCTCGCCATAGACCCAAATCACTTCAGACATGCCAGTGTCGCGTCCCGCCGGTGTCAGCGGCGCAGGCTCCTAGAGAACCTTGGCCTCGGCCAGAAAATCGGCGATGCGCTTGCCCCCATCGCCGTCGTCCTCCACCACCTCGCCGGCCTCCCGCTGGGGCGGCCGGCCCACCTCCAGTACCTTCTCTCTCGCGCCCGCCTCTCCCACGTCGCTGGCCGCAAGCCCCAGGTCTGCCGCGGAGTACTGCACGATCTCTTTCCGCTTGGCCGCCATGATGCCCTTGAGCTTGGGGTAGCGGGGTTCGTTGATTCCACTGGTCACCGTCACCAGCGCGGGCAGGTCGGCCTCCACCACGTCGTAGCCGGACTCGCTCTGGCGTTGCACCGTGAGGGTATTGCCTTCCACGCTCATGTCGTTGGCAAAGGTCACGGGCGGGACCCCGAGCAGCCGCGCGATCTGGCCCGGCACGATGCCGGAATAGCTGTCGCTGCTCTCGGTGCCGCAGATGATGAGGTCGAAGGGCTTCTTGCGGATGGCCGCGGTCAGGGCCTTGGCCGTCGCCAGCGTGTCGGATCCCGCCAGCGCGTCGTCGAAGATGTGCACCGCGGAGGTGGCGCCCATGGCCAAGGCGGTGCGGATGCCGATGGTGATCTCGTTGAAACCCATGGTCACCAGCGTAACCGTGCCGCCCACCTTCTCCATCAACCGCAGGGCTTCCTCCACGGCGCTGGCCGCCGCCGGGTCCAGTTCGTGAGCCACGCCTTTGCGGATCATCCGCTTGGTGGCGGGATCGATCTCAATGGTGACGGTGCTGGCGGGAATGATCTTGCCGCAGACCACGATGTCCAAGTTGCGAACCTCCGGCAGGGGGTGTGCGGGCCGGCCGCGCCGACCTGTGGTGCGTTCGGATGCGATGGCGGGAGAGAGGAATCCGTCGGGGTCACTCCACCCACTCGGAGACCTTCCCCTCCATCACCATGTCCAGGACTTCCTGACAGTCCCGGAGCGCCTGGTCCACGATCTTCTCGTCCTGAACGTTGGGGATCGCCCGGTTGACGGCGCCGTGGACCGCCGCGATGCATTCCTTCAGGTGCTCGTCGATTGCCGCTGAACGGGGTGCTTGTGCCATCGTGGATTCCGTCTCAGGCGTAGAGCCGGCCCTCGTTGGGATCCGGGATGTCGAGGCCCATGCCGGTGATGAGGGCGTTGATCTCGTCGGTGTATTGCTGCCGCGCCTCGGCGTTGGTGCGCCGCTTGAGGCCCCAATGACGGAAACGTTCGGAGCGCCACGACTCCGACTTGCCGAACATGTCGAGACCCTTGACGTACCAGTAGTTGATGGACTTCTGGACACGTTCCCGGGATTCGTCGCCCTTCTCGGCCAGTTCCCGCGTCATGTTGGTGCCGAAGGAGATGTGCGCCACTTCTTCCTGCTCCACCGTAGGCAGGAGTTCGGCCAGGGGCACGTAGCTGCAGTCCTGGAACTCCTCGAGCTGGTAGCGACCGACACGGTCGATCAGGAAGCCGAACACGGCAAAATCTTCCCACGTCGTGATCTTGCCGCGGAACGCTTCCACGTAGCGCTTCTGGTTGGGCCAGCTCAGCACGTAGGACGTGTCCTCGCCGATGTCGCTGGCCAGCTTGGCCATCTTGCGGTAGTGGTCCACTTCCTCCGCCGCGGTGCGTGCCACCACGAGTCGGTACAGCTTGCTGGGCGCGCTGGGCAGCATGTCGTCCAGGTAGAGGTGCGGCCCACCGATCTCGCAGTCGCACTGGATCGCCAGCACCCGCTTCAGCAGATCCTGATACTCCGGATCCATCTTTTCGAAGTCTTTCAATTCGACCTTGTCGGTGAACATGGCATGCCTCCCTTGGTAAACGCCGACTGATTTTCAGGTAGCACGAGGCTACCTTCAACGCAAGGGGAGGCGCCGTGCGGCACAGGGCGCGAACCGCGCTCTTGACATCGTCCAACCCGACTGTGACACATGACCATGCCGCCTTGGCGTTGCTTCAAGGATGAGGAGCCGTACCTGAGACAGCATCCGGGCACTGGTAGTTGAGGGCGCATCCAGACTTCCGAAGGCGGATACGACGAGTTGGCCGCCAACGCAGGATTGTAATGTATGCTGAACCGCGTTCTGAGCAGCGTGACCGTTCCGAAGAATTCGGGGTTTGCCCTTACCGTTCTGAGAGGGCAGTGCCTGCGGGTGGCGGGCCGGTCGGTGGTGGATTTCGTGGCTTTCAACCTGCACGACCTGACGGAGCGATTCGATCAGGCGCGCACCAAGACCAACCAGGCCAAGCTATTCATCAGCACGGGCGATCAGCTTCTGTCCAAGCTCAACAATCCGCTGCTGACCATCGTCGCGGACACGTTTGCGGAGGGGCGGCACGATCTGCAGAAGGGCATGTGCAGCCGCAAGCGCTTCGAACTGGTGGCGGCGGGACGCGCCCAACGCAACTTCATCGAGGGGGTGGACCCCAACCCCAAGCGGCCCGAGGACATTCCCACCCACGGGTGCTACGAGAACCTGTCCGAGGCGGTGCGCCCTTGGGACATCGCTCCGGTGGACATTCCGAGCCCGTTCAATATCTTCCAGACCATGCGCTTCGACCCGGACACGGGCGCCATCTTCGACACCTTCATACGCCCCAGGGATGAGGCCCACGTGGACTTTCGCGCGGAGATGGACTGCCTGGCGGCGGTCAGCGCCTGCCCGGAATCCGGCCGGGGGCAGGCCATCCGGGTGGAGATCTTCGAGGGCCGGCGTGAGTAGGCGCCGGATGCGTGGGGCAGCAGCATGGACGCATGGAAAAAGGTGAACGGCCGTATCGCGCTTGACGCATGACGATGGACCCACGCGAAGCCTTTGTCGTTGCTGGCAGGCATGTCGACGATCTGGAGCTGGATGCGCTGTTTGGGGCGCTGCTCCGGGCGCCGTCGGTGCACACCGAGCTTATGGAGGCGGATCCCGCGGTCAAGCGGTTTGCCGCCGATGTGGTGGCGCCCAGGCTTCAAGGACTCACCGGCGTGGCGCCGCGCGCCGACGGCATGGGCAACCTGCTGTGGCGGTGCGGCGGCGCAGGGTCCGATGCGGCGGAAGGGCTGCTCTTCATGGGTTACGCGATGACCTTTCCGGCGGCTTCGATGCCCGAGCCGTTCTCGGCGAAAGTCGTTCGCGGCGAGGACTACGGACTGGACGGCCCATGCCTATGGGGCCGCGGCGGCTGCGAGCAGAAGGCCGCGCTTGCCGCCATGATGGCGGGCGCGGCGGCGGTGTGCCGATCGGGCCTGGAGCTGACCCGGCCGCTGTCCCTGGCGGTGAGTCTCGCGGGGGAAACCGGGCGGCATGACGCCGCGCGTCACATGCTGGAGGAGGAAGGGCTTGCCGCGCGTTACGGAATCGTCGGACTGGGCACCACCAACCGGGTCTGCCTGGGCAACAAGGGCCGCATCGACGTGGACGTGGTGGTGCGCGGCAAGTCCTGTCACAGCAGCACGCCGTGGGCCGGGATCAATGCGGTGGACGGCGCCCGCGCCGTCCTGGAACGCCTGGATGGATTGGTGGCGGGCATCGCCCACCCGGAGCTGGGTCCGGCGAGCTTGGTGGCCACTCACATCGAGAGCGGTCCCGACATCCTCCACACCATCCAGGACCGCTGCCGGCTGACGCTGGACCGGCGGCTCATGCCGGGAGAGGACCCGTCGGAGGCGTTGGCCGCCATCTCCCGAGCGCTGGCGGACATCGAACCCTGGCAGGTGGAGGTGATTCGGGGGAACTTCATGTATCCGGCGGACGTGCCGGCCAGCAGCGACGTGGCTGCAGCCCTGGAGGCGGCGCGCGGGGAAGCGGGGGAGGCCGGGCCGCCGATTTACTTCCCGGCGGCGCTGGACGCGGGCTACCTGAACGAGCAGGGCATCGAGACGGTCATGTTTGGTCCCGGCGATCTCGCCTTCGCCCATACGGACGCCGAAGTGGTGCCGCTGGAACAAGTTCGCCGGGCCGCGCGCATCTACGCCGCAGCCGCGCTGCAACTGCTCGCCTGACCGTCGATACCGTCGAGAACGCCCGCTACCGTCATTCCCGCCCCCGGATACCCGTGGAGGTGGAAACGACGAGGTGGAGGGTCGCGGTCTTCGCGGGTGCAAAAAAGGGGCCCTCCCGGTGCCCGGCGGCATCGAAAGGACCCCTTCCTCGCGCTGGCGACGGCGTCGCCTGTCGATTCTACTTCTTCATCCAGCCCTTGTTCTCATACCAGGCCACGGCCTTGTCGTGGAACTCCTTGAACATGATCTGTTCCACTGGCGGGACCTTGGTGTCCTTGTCGATGGACTTGGTCCAGAACGCGGACTCGATGTACGCATCGATACCTGCCGCAGTCGCCTGACAGCGGTTCGGGATGGACTTCGCTTCCACGATCTCGATCTCGTACATCTTCTTGGCGATGTGCGGCTTGTTGCGCATCACCTTCTCGTAGACGTGCAGCACTTCCTCGCCATTGGCCGGGTCGTTGATGAAGGCGCATGCACGAACGAGCGTGCCCATCAAGGCGGTGGCCTTCTCGGGGTTGTCCTTGATGAAGTTCTTGTTCATGGCGAGCTGCAGGAACGCGTATTCCTTCACGAACTGTTCCGCGGCGCCGAGAACCGTCAGGCCCGCGTCCCGCGCGGCCAGCATCTTGCCGAAGGTGAGCGAGCCCACGTCGATCTTGCCAGCCTTGACGCCGGCCAACCGCGCCGACGATCCACCGACCTTCACCAGGCGCACGTCCTTCTCGGGAATGCCCGCAGTCCCCAGCAGCTTGAGAGACACGTAGACGTTGCCGGACGTGGGAGAACTGATGCCCACCTTCACGGGCCGGGGCAGGTCCTTGTAGGACTTGACGTGTTTGCCGCCCACGAGCCAGTAGGGCAGGGTGTTCACCTCGGTGCCGACGATGCGGATGCTGCTGCCTGGACGAATGGCCAGGGCGATGTTGTCATCCGATCCGAAAAACGGGAGCTGACCCCGTTCCAGGGCGAGGACCGCGGCGTTCTCACCGCCCGAGACCGAGTAGACCCTGGCGTCGTAGCCGATGTCCTTGAAAAAGCCTTTGTGGATGGCCACCTGCTCCACCAGCGACGTGGTGGAGGTGGTCTGCGCCACCGGGATGCGGAGTTTCTCCAGTGCGAGTGCGTGCCCGCTCCAGACGAGGCTGGCTCCCAGCAGGGCTGTGGTGATTCCCCTTGCAATGCTCTTGGCCCTCATGTGGTTTCCTCCTTGTTGTTCGCTACTGGCCGTTGTCGGCCTGTTATTGATAGAAGGGGGACCCGTCCGACGTCTTGTGAGACATCAGAGGGATCCCTCTCTCTGCAACATCCTTTGCTGTGACTCTTCCCTAGTTCTTCATCCATCCCTTGTTGTTGTACCAAGCCAAGGCGCGTTCATAGAACTCGGGGAACAGGATCTCGTTGATGGGCGGAATCTTGGTGTCCGCCGCTATGGACTTGGTCCAGAAGGCCGAGTCGAGGAAGGCCTTGATGCCCGCCTCGGTGGCTTGGCAGCGGTCCGGGATGTGCTTGCTCTTGGTCACCTCGATGTCGTACATCTCCTTGGCCAGGTTCGGCTTGTTGCGCATGACCTTCGTGAGGACGTGCATCACCTCTTCCTTGTTCGCGGGGTCGTTGATGTACGCACACCCGCGGATGAGGGTACCGAACATGGCCGTGGCCTTCTCCGGATTGTCCTTGATGTAGTTCTTGTTCATGCCCAGTTGCGTGAAGGCGTATTCCTTCACGAACTGGTTGGCGGCGCCGAGGATCGTCAACTGCGCTTCCCGGGCGCGCAGCATGTTGCCGAAGGTCAGCGAGCCCACGTCGATCTTGCCCGCTTTGACCCCTGCCAGACGCGCCGACGACCCGCCGACTTTCACCAGGCGCACATCCTTTCTGTCAATGCCGGCGGTCTCGAGCAGCTTGAGGGACACATAGACATTACCCGAGGTGGGGGAGCTGATGCCCACTTTCACGGGCCGGGGCAGGTCCTTGTACGACTTGACGTGTTTGCCGCCCACCAGCCAGTAGGGCAGTGTATTCATCAAGGTGCCGACGACCCGGATGTTGCTGCTGGGACGAATGGCCAAGGGAACGACGTCGTCCGAGCTGAAGAAGGGGAGCTGACCCCGTTCCAGGGCCAGCACGGCGGCGTTCTCGCCGCCCGACACCGAGTAGACCCCGGCGTCGTAGCCGATCTCCTTGAACCAGCCCTTGTGGATGCCCACCTGCTGCACCAGTGCGGTGCTCGAGTTGGGGGACGCCACCGGGATACGGAGCTTCTCCAGGGCCAACGCGTGGCCGGCGAACAACAGGCCGGTGCCCAGCAAGGCCGCGACAATAATCTTCGCAATGCGCTTGGATGTCATGAGTGCTCCCCTTTGCTGTTTCAGGGTCGGCGTCCGGCCGACCTGTGACAGGCATGCCCGCAGTCAGGCAACGGCGACTCTTCCAACGACAAGTTCAGTTTTCATCGGCGTCCCTCCTTGTTTGTGAGACTCAGCCCAGAACTTCGCGTTATTGCCGGTGCAAATGGAACAAATGGAACGATGCCTGCCAAACGGCGGGGGGCTACTCCTCCATGGCCTTGCGAGCCTCGTCCGCGAGCAACTCCCAGATGTCGTGCTTGATCTGCAGGAACTCGGGTTCTTCCTTGACTCGTAGTGTGCGCGGGGTGGGGAAAGGGACCTTGATCTCTTTCATGATGGTCCCCGGCCTGAAGCTGAAGCAGAAAACGACGTCGGAAAGAAACACGGCTTCCTCGATGTCGTGGGTCACGAAGACCACTATCTTGCCCGAGTTCTTCCAGTCGATCATCCGCTGCAGCTCTTCCTGCATGAGCAGCCGCGTCTGGGCGTCCAGGGAGGCGAAGGGTTCGTCCATCAGGAGAATTTCAGGGTCCACCGCCAGCGCGCGGGCCAGGTTCACACGCTGTTGCATGCCGCCGGAGAGTTCGTGGGGGTAGTGGGTCTCGAAGCCGCGCAGCCCGACGATCTGCGTGTACTTGTCGCAGATCTCGCGCTTTTCGGTGGCGGACATGCTGCGGTCGTTCTCGATGCCGAACTGGATGTTGTCGGTAACGTTCCGCCAAGGTAGCAGCAGGGCCTGCTGGAACACCACGGCCTTGTTGGGCGTCGGACCGGTCACTTCCTCGCCGTCCAGCAGGATACGGCCCCTGGTAGGGGGCAGCAGCCCATGGATCATGTGTAGCAGCGTCGTCTTGCCGCAGCCGCTGGGTCCCACGAACGAATAGAACGTCCCCGGACGGAGATCCATGTCGACGCCGCCCACGGCATGGACCGTCTCCCCGGTGGGTTTCATGAAGGTCTTGTGGATTTGCTCTACCTGAATCGATGACGACACGGACTACTCCTGTAATTGGGTGTCACGCCAGGGCGCCATGCGGCGCTCGATCACGAGAATCGCCTGATTGAGCACCACGCCGGTGCCGGCGAGCATGGCCGCGCACGACATCATGAGCGGCATGTTGAAGGTATCCAGTCCCTTGAACAGTTGATAGCCGAGTCCCGCATACGCGCCGAAATACTCTCCCACGACGACTCCCACGATCCCGCGGGAGATGCCGAGGCGCAGCCCCGTGACGATGTAGGGGAGTGAACCCGGAATGAGGATCTTGTAAAGGACCTGATTCTTGGGAATGCAGAACGAGTTGGCCAGGGTCTGGAATTCCTTGCCGACGCTCAGGACCCCGGTGTAGGTGTTCAGGACGATGGGGACGACCGCGGTGATGAGGACGATGACGATCTTGGCCGTGAGGTCCACGCCGAACCAGATGATGATGAGCGGCGCCAAGGCCACCGACGGTGTGGCATAGACCGCGCTGAGCCAGGGATCGAAGAATTCGCGGAAAACCCGGCTGATCCCGAAAATCATCCCGAGGGCGATGCCCGCGAACGCGGCCACGCCGAATCCCCAAAAGAACTCGATGCCGCTGATGTACAGATCGTCAAGGATCTCGCCGCTGGCGAATAGTTCGTAGGTGTAGGTAATCACCCGCCATGGGCCCACGAAGAACAACTCGCTGTTGACCTGCCAGTTGGCGAATGACCAGAACACCGCCACGACGGTGAGGCCGAAGATGGCGTTCAGCCATCTTCGCTGCTGCTGATAGATCCTTGACAAGGCTTCCATGGCTCCGCTTCCGGCTCTTTTGCTTAGACCAAAGTCTTCCTGTAAGGCGTGGCCCAGCGCTCGACGCCCTTCAGGATCTCGTTGCCCGCGATGCCCATGATGGTCAGGAGCGAGATGCCCACCATCATTTCGGCCACGTGGAACGTCTGGGTCGCGTGGTCGATCATGTAGCCGATACCGGCCTCGGCCCCGAACAGCTCCGCCACCATGATGGTCACCACCGACCGGGAGTAGCCGAGCCTCAGTCCCGCGATCAGGAACGGCATCGACCCCGGTATGATGATCTTGGTCAGTATGCCCCAGAACGAAATGTTGAAGGCCCGTCCCAGCATGCGGAACTCGCCCTGAACGTTCTTGATGCCGGCCTGGGTGTTGATGATCACGGGAAACACCGAGGCGAGGGTGATGACGCCGACCTTGGAGGCGATGCCGAGGCCCAGCCAGATGATGAACAGCGGCGCCGCCACCGAACGCGGTGTGGCGTAGAGGCCCACCAGGATGGGGGAGAACATCTCGTCCAGGGTCTTGCTGAAAGCCACCGCCGCGCCGATGACGACTCCCAGGATCATGGCGAGTCCGAAGCCGTAGATCAGCTCGGTGCCGCTGTAGTTGATGTTTTCCCAGAACCGCGGCTCGTAGATCAGCACGGTGAATTCGACCGCTACTGCCACTGGGCCGGTGAAGAAGTCGGGATCATCGAAGATGTAGTCGATGAACTCCCACGTCAACAGGGCCAGGATCACCGACAAGAAGAAGTTGATGCCGATGCGGTGGCGGTTGTAGACGCCTTTCACAGACTTGACAAACGACGATTCCTGGGTCTCTTCGAGGGGAACTTCTTGTGTCTTGCTCATGAAATCAGATGGGTGTGAAAATGGGGTTTTTGGAGCCCTGCCCCGATCAAACCCTGCCTCATACGGGTATTGGTGCGGCTTGTCAAGGGGCTTCAGGCCACCACAACCTCGTCCACCTCATCCACCTCCGCCAGCCTCACGCGCACGTCTCCGCCCTTCCGCAGGTCCACCTCCTTGCCGACGAACCGGGCCTCGATGGGGAGTTCGCGCCCGCCCCGGTCCACCAGCACCGCCAGAAAGACGGCCCGGGGCCGCCCCAAGGCCATGAGGTGATCCACGGCGGCGCGAGCCGTGCGTCCGGTATGGAGCACGTCGTCGAACAGAATCAGGGTCTTGTCGCTGACCTCGAAGGGAACATGGGTGCCGTCGATGCGCCCCTCCGGCAGGAGTGTGTTCAGGTCGTCGCGGTAGAGCGTGATGTCCAGTTCGCCCACGCTCACCGCCAAGCCATGCTTCTCCTTCAGCATGTCCGCCACGCGCCGCGCCAGGGTCGGGCCGCGGGTGCGGATGCCAACGAAAGCCAGGGAGGCGGCCGCGTCGAACTCGCCCGCAATGCGTTTGGCGAAGCCCGCGAGGATCCGCGCCATCTGGGCCGCGCTCAGCACCCGTGCGGTCTTCTCAGTTCCGGATTTCTGCATGGGCGGCTCTCAGCATCGCTTCCATCAGAAGCTGGGTCCCGAGACAGATGTCCTCGGGGTCGGTCCATTCCGTGGGGTTGTGGCTCACGCCGTTGACGCTGGGGATGAAGATCATGCCCGTGGGAGTGATCCTGGCCATCTGCATGGCGTCGTGGCCGGCCCCGGACGGCATCACCTCGAAAGGGACGCGGTGTTCCTCGCACAACGCGCGGATGAGCCCGATCACCCGCCGGTGCAACGCCACCGGCTTCTCGTCCCGGATGGTCACGAGGTCCACCTCCACGCCGCGCTCCCGGGCGATGCGCCGCGCCCGCGTCCGGACCCGTCCGGCGACCTTGCGCTTGGAGGCGGCGGTGATGCTGCGCACATCCACCTGCATCTCCGCCCGCCCCGGGATGGCGTTGATGACGCCGGGCTCCACCTTGATGGCGCCCACGGTTCCCACCACGCGTCCCATCTCGGTGGAGGAATGCTCCCGGCACACCTCGTCGATGAACGTGATCAGAAGCGCCGCCGCCACCAGCGCGTCCTTGCGCATATCCATGGGCGTGGTGCCGCTGTGGTCGGCCTGGCCGCGAAAGACCACCCGGAACCGGCTCGGCGCGGCAATAGCCGTCACCACGCCGATCTTCTTCTTCCGGGACTCCAGGACGGGACCCTGCTCGATGTGCAGTTCGAGGTACGCCTTGACGGTCTTGGGGTCGCGCTTCAGCGAATCGAGGTTCTCGCGGTGGATGCCCAGGCCCGAAAGCACGTCTTCCAGCCGGGCGCCGCCCGCGTCCACCGCATGGGCGAAGTCGTCCATGGTGACGTCCCCCGCCACCAGGGTGCTGCCCAGGGTGGAGAACCCGAATCGGCTGGATTCCTCGCCCACGAAGCACACGCTCTCCAGCGGCGCTGGCACGGGCACGCCACTCTCCTTGATGGCGCGCACCGCTTCAAGCGCGCCGATGACCCCCACCGGGCCGTCGTATCTCCCGCCCTGTACCACGGAATCGAGATGCGACCCGGCCAGCACCGCCGGTCCCTCCCGCTGCCCCGCCAGCCGGCCGAAGACGTTCCCCAGCGCATCCACGCGCACGCCCAGCCCGGCCTGGCGCATCCGGTGGACCAGCAACTGGCGCGCGCGCATCTCGTGCACCGAGAACACCAGCCGCGTGACCGATCCGCCCTCGCCCAAGCCGATGCGCGAGACCGCGTTCAGGTCGCGCAACAGCCTGTCCTTGTTGATCTTGGGGACTTCCATCCGATACGGGTCCGGAGAGGAAAGCAGGGCAAGCGCTGCCTGTCTCAGGAGTCATGGCAAGCGCGACGAAACAGCTCGTTGGCGTTCGTCCGGAGCGTGGCGAGGCGTCTCCGGGCGAGGTCGAAGGGCGCATTCGAAAGGCGCAAGCTCGACGTTACCGGAGGCATGGTATCAGGAAAGCATGAGCGGCAACAACGGCTGGCAATAGGCCCATGGGCCATGTTACAAACCCCGACCAACTCGCCCGCCGCGGGGACCGCGGTCATCTCATCGAGTTCCATCGAGAGCCATTGGAATCCATCGTTTTTCGTCGAACGGCATAGACCAGAGGAAACGCATCCATGTCCGAGACCGGAAAGAGAATCGCCGAGCTTCTGCTGAGCACACAGTCCATCCAGGTGTACCGCGACAGGCCGTTCGTGTTCGTGTCGGGGCGGGTCTCACCGGTGTACATCGACTGCCGCCGGCTGCTGTCCTTCCCGGAGGCGCGGGACGAGATCCTCGAGGCGTTGGCCCAGATCGCACGGCGCGACATCGGCCTCGGCAACATGGACGTGGTGGCCGGAGGCGAGACCGCGGGCATCCCCTATGCCGCGTTCGTTTCCCACTACCTGCGCAAGCCCATGATCTACATCCGCAAGAACCCCAAGGGCTACGGCCACACCAACCAGATCGAGGGGGTCCTGAACGAGGGCCAGCGGGTGACGCTGGTGGAAGACCTCGTCACCGATGGCTTCAGCAAGCTCCGTTTCAACATCGGCGTGCGCGCCCAGAAGGCGCGCATCACTCATTGCCTGTGCGTCTTCGAGTACAGCTCCGACGCCCTCGACCTGCACGAGGGCAAGAAGAACCTCGCCGACCACGACATCGACCTCCACACCCTGTCCAATTGGGACGATGTTCTGAACGCCGGCGAAGACACCGGGTTTTTCTCCGAGGAAAACCGCAACCAGATCGTCGATTTCCTCAAGGACCCGTCCAACTGGGGCCGGCGCATGGGTTTCGAGTAGCCGCCGTCGTCCGCTGACCTGATTCCCGCTCTCCCCGCCCCCTTTTCCGTCATGCCCGCGCAAGCGGGAATCCGGGCGGGGCGAGGCCGGCGTCAATCCTCCTCGTAGATTTCCACGTCCACCGGTTTCCCGCCCACCGGCATGTCCGGGCACGCACTGAACGCCGCCAGCAGGTCGCGCTCCGCGCGCATGTCCACGTGGGTCGGCGCCGCCGGCCGGACCGTGGTGTGCTGCATGATTCCGGTCTTGCCGTCGATGATCATGTGCTGGAAGAGGTTGAACGGGTTCGGCACGTCCTCCGGCGCGATGTCGTAGGGCGCCAGCGCCCCGGAGAGGTTTTCCCAGCAGCCGTGATCGGGGATCTCGTCGTCGCGGTAGTCCCGGTGGTAGTATTCCCGCAGCCGCCCTTCCTGTTTCGCCAACTGGAAACGGCGTCCGCTGCACATGCCCTTCTGCAGGTCGTGGGTCCCCTCCGCGAAGGTATCCGCCACGATGGTCATGAAGTGCTGGTTGTCCCGCGACATGAGCTTGTCGCCGGTGCTGAGAAAGATCTTCCCGTTGTAGACCTTCGTCCGCGCCTGGTCGAAACGCTCCCGCAGGTTGTGCTGGTCCAGCACCAGGAAATCCACGGTGGACATGGCGATGATGCGGATGATCTGCCCCTGCCTGAGGTCGCCGGACCAGCCCGTGTTGGCCGGGACGTGCTCACTGAGTACCTGTCTCATGTCTGCCTCCTTTGGAAGGGGAATGTGGCCCGGCCCGCGGTGACTTTCAACCCCGGGCCCTTCCGATGACCCATGAACCTGAAGTATCGTCCCGTCATCGCGCCCCGCGAGCCCACCGGCGGTTTCGAGATCGACGTGTGGGGTATGTGAGTTGGTGCCGCGCTTCACCGAATCGCCGTAATCAGCACCACCCCCAGCACGATCAGTCCCGCCGCCATCACCTTCCGCGCCGTAATGACCTCCACGTCGCGCAGAAACACCGCCGATAGCACCAGGCTGTAGAGCGGGCTCAGACTCGCCAGCGGGGCGACGATGACGACGTCGGAAAGGTGCAGGGACATGAACACGCTGGCCACGCCCAAGGTCACGGAACAGCCGGCCAGAACGAAATAGCCCAGGGCGCGGCGGTCGAAGCGCACCATGGGCCAGTTGCGCGAAACGGTCAGCGACACGGCGATGGCCACCAGCGAGGTGCCGGTGGTGGTGGCGGCGCCGAGGATGGGGAGGCTGATGCCGGCCAGGCCGATCTTGCGTATAACCTGGGTGGAGCCCGCCACGAAGGCGCTCAACAGGGGCAGGGCGACCATGACGTTCATCCATGCGCCAGTCTTCTCGTGGCTCAGACTCAGGAGGATGATGCCGCCCACCACGAGAGCGGTTCCCGCGCCCACGGCCGGCGTGAGCTCCTCGCCCAGCACGGCGATGGCCAGGAGCGACGAGAATAGCGGGGTGGTGGCGCGGATCGGCGCGGTGACGGCCACACCCACCTTCTCCACGCTCAGATAGGCGAGAAACCGCGTGCCGCCGGGCTGGATCAGGCCCACCAGCACGAAGATGAGAAGTTCGGGGCGGAGGATCTCGTCCCACGGCAGCACGGCCAGGACGAAGCTCCAGAAGCTCAACACGTTGATGGCAAGCGAGAGAACGGTGGCGCTGATGGGATTGCCGTGGGCCAATCCCTTCTTGAGGAAGATCAGATTGACGGCGGTGAAGAACCCGCAGGCGAGGGCGAAGCCTTCAGCCGGTATCACGTGAGGGAGGTCTGCCAGCCCGCGTCCCGGGCATCAGAAGCGGATCACCGAGGCGCCCCAGGCGAAGCCGGCGCCGAAGGCGTTCAGCAGCACGATGTCGCCGTCGGCAATGCGCCCCGCACGGCGCACCTCGTCCAGCGCCACCGGGACCGATGCGGCCGACGTGTTGCCGTACTTGTCCAGGTTGACGACGACCTTGTCCATGGAGATGCCGAGACGCGCGGCCAGGGCGGCGATGATCCGGCGGTTGGCCTGGTGAGGCACCACCAGGGAGACGTCCTCCACACCCAGCCCGGCCTCCTCCAGCACGCGCCGGCTGATCTCTTCCATGGACCGGACGGCCACCTTGAAGACCTCCTTGCCGTTCATGTAGATGGAGTGCTCGCGATTCTCCACGGTTTCGTGCGTGGCCGGCTTCTTGGAGCCTCCGGCGCGGATGTAGAGCGTTTCGGCGTAGGAACCGTCGGTCTGGAGCCGGGTGCTGAGGATGCCCCGGTCGCCGTTGTCGCAGGCGCCGAGCACCGCGGCGCCGGCGCCGTCGCCGAACAGGATGCAGGTGCTGCGGTCCTGCCAGTCGAGGTAGCGGCTCAGCACGTCACTGCCCACCACCAGGGCGTTGCGGATGCGCCCGGAACGGATGAACAGGTCCGCCACCGAGAGCGCGTTGAGAAAACCCGAACAGGCCGCATTCACGTCGAACGAGAATACCTCGGTGGCGCCGAGCTTGGCTTCGAGCACGCACCCCAGACTGGGGAACTGGTAGTCCGCGGTACACGTGCCCGCGATGATGGCGTCCAGGTCCCCGGCATCGAGGCCGGCGTCCTCCAGCGCCCGCTCCGAGGCGATCAGCGCGAGATCCGAGGTGGCCTTGCTGTCCTCGAGGACGCGCCGTTCCCTGATGCCCGTGCGGGTGGTGATCCATTCGTCGCTGGTATCCACGATCTTGGCCAGGTCGTCGTTGGTGACGACCTGCTCGGGAACGGCGGCGCCGGTGCCCAGTATGACGCTTCGCGGTGCGGTCTGTGTCATGTCGCCTTCCTGAGCAGGATGCACGCGTTGGTGCCGCCGAATCCGAAGGAATTGGAAAGGGCGATCCGAATGTCCGCCTGCCGCGGCCCGTTGGGTACGTAATCGAGATCGCAGTCGGGGTCGGGTGTCTCGTAGTTGATGGTGGGCGGCAGCACGCCGTGGTGCAGCGCGAGCGTGCTGTAGATCGCCTCCACCGCGCCGGCGGCGCCGAGCAGGTGTCCGGTCATGGATTTGGTGGAACTCACCGCCAGCCTGCCGGCGTGATCGCCGAACACCGTCTTGATGGCGGCGGTCTCGTTGGCGTCGTTGTACGGGGTCGACGTGCCGTGGGCGTTGATGTAGTCCACGCCGGTCGCTTCGACGCCGGCGTCCTCCAGGGTCAGCGCCATGCAGCGGGCCGCGCCTTCGCCCGCGGGAGCGGGGGATGTGATGTGGTAGGCGTCGCCGTTGGTGCCGTAACCGATCATCTCGGCGTAGATGCGCGCGCCGCGCCGCAGCGCGCGTTCGCGCTCCTCCAGAACCAGCATGCCCGCGCCCTCCGACATGACGAACCCGTCCCGGTCCTTGTCGAAGGGCCGGCTGGCCCTCTCCGGCTCGTCGTTGCGCGTGGACAGGGCCTTCATGGCGGCGAACCCGCCCAGCCCCAGAGGAGTCGTGGCCGCTTCCGTCCCGCCGGCGATGATGGCGTCCTGCCGGCCGTCGCGGATCAGGTGATAGGCCTCCCCCACGGCGTTGTTGCCCGACGCGCATGCCGAGGTGGGGGTCCAGTTGACGCCCTTGAGCCCGTAGCGGATGGCGATATGGCCGGGCGCCAGGTTGGAGATGACCTTGGGGATAAAGAAGGGGGAGATCTTGCGCGGGCCCTGTTTCAGGTACACGCCATGATAGTGTTCGATGGTGGCGATGCCGCAGAAGCCCACGCCCACGATGGAGCCGGCCCGGAACGCCTCGTCCTCGCTGACCGCGAACCCGCTGTCCTCCACCGCCATTTGCGCCGCGGCCATGGCGTACTGCATGAACAGGTCCATCTTCTTGACTTCACGGGCTTCGATGAAGTCCAGCGGATTGAAATCGTCCACCTCGCCGCCGATGCGGCTGCCGAAGGACTCGATGTCCTCGATGCGGGTGATGGGGCCGATGCCGGAGCGCCCGGCCTGGATCGCGTCCCAGTTGGGTTCCACGCCGATGCCCAGGGGCGTGGCCATCCCCATGCCGGTGATCACGACTCGACGTCCGTTGGGATTTCCCATGGTGTGTTCCCGGTGTGCCGTAGACTGTTGCGGTCGAGCCGACCCCAAGCGGTCACACGGAAGAGGTCCTTCTTGTCAAAAAATTGGAATCCCCGGATTCCCGGCGGCGCTCCCGCCGGCGGCTCCGGCTTGCTCTACCAATACCGCTCGCGTATTTGAAGCACCTCCCGGATACGGCCCGCGATGCGCTCCCCGCGGTCGTCCCAGGAGACGGCTTCCTCGGACTGCATGCACTCCAGCACCGTAGCCACGGAGTTGCGCAGCGCGGCGAGATCGTAGCCGCCCTCCAGGAGAAACGCGATCTTGCCGCCGGTGTGTTCCCGCGCCAGCTCCAGCAGCGCGTTGGCCATGACGCCGAAGCCGCGCTCGGTGACGCCCATGGCCCCTAGGGGATCGTCGCGGTGCGAGTCGAAACCGGCCGACACGAGCAGCCAGTCGGGTTCGTAGCGCCGGACCGCGGGGATGATGATGTCCCTGAATACCGCCAGGTACTCGGCGTCGCCGCAGCCCGCCGGCAGCGGCACGTTCACCGTGTAGCCCTCGCCCAAGCCGCTGCCCACCTCGTCCGCGGCGCCGGTCCCCGGATAGTAGGGATATTGATGCGTGGACAGGAACAGCACGGAGGGATCGTCGTAGAACGCGTCCTGGGAGCCGTTGCCGTGATGCACGTCCCAATCCATGATGGCGACCCGCCGCGCGCCGTGTTTTTCCTGGAGGTAGCGGGCGCCGATGGCCACCGTGTTGAACAGGCAGAACCCCATGCCGCGGTTCCGTAGCGCGTGATGCCCCGGCGGCCGCGCCATGGTGAATCCGTTGCCGTAGTCCGATCCCGCCACCGCGTCCAGCAGTTGCAGGAACCCGCCCACCGCCATCAGCGCCACGCCGAAGGAGTCCCGGCACGTGAGGGTGTCGCCGTCCAGGGCGAAGCGGTTGTGCTCCGAAGTCGAGCGCACGAGGTCGATGTATTCCGAACCGTGGCCCAGCTCCAGCTCCTCCTGTACCGCTGCGCGCAGGGGCAGCAGCTCGAAGCGGTCGTCACTGGCCGCGACCTCGCCGGCGAGGTCGAGAAGCGTCTTGATCCTTTGCGGGTTTTCAGGGTGGTGCGGACCCGGCTCGTGCTTGAGAAAAACCGGGTCGGTAACGATGGCGGATCGGATGGCGGATCGGGGCATATTGACGGCCAACATACCATTACGGATCAGAGCGAGTCAAAGCGCGAACGGCGCCGCCGCGTGGTCCCGGCCGCTCTTTGACTCCCCCCGGCAAATGCCTTAGCCTACGTTCTGGGTGTGGACATGTTTGGTATTGGAATGCCGGAACTGCTCTTGATCATGGCGGTGGCCTTGATCGTCCTGGGGCCCAAGAAGCTGCCCGAGATGGCGCGCGCCCTCGGTCGCGGGCTGGCGGAGTTTCGCCGTACCACCGACGACATGAAGCGCGAATTGCAATCCGCGGCGGATGAGATCGAGAAACCCCCCGCGAGCGAGAACACCCCTGCCGAGCCGTCCGGAGAAGGCGCCCCCGCCAATACCATTTCTCCAGCGGGCGATCCCCCCACGAAAGAGTGAACGCGGACAACGGAGCGAGCGCGGAGGAGAACGCCGGCGCGGGAGAGGGAGAGCGGCTGTCGGAAGACGCCAGCATGCCCCTTGCCGCGCACCTGGAAGAACTGCGCTCCCGCCTCATCAAGTCCGCCGTGACCGTCTTCGTCGCCTTCCTGGCCTGCTACGGGGCGGCGGGCTGGCTCATCGCCTTCATGACCGCGCCGCTGCTGCGCCTCGAGGCCGCGGGACTCACCGTCATCGGCACGGGTGTCGCCGAGGCCTTTTTCGCCAAGCTCAAGGTGGCTTTCGTGGCCGCGATCTTCGCGGCGCTGCCGGTGCTGCTGTGGCACGCTTGGCAGTTCGTGGCGCCGGGGCTCTACAACAAGGAGAGGCGCTACGCCAAGGCGTTCGTGGCCTGCGGCACCCTGTTTTTCCTGCTTGGCGCGGGCTTCTGCTACGTCGTGATCTTCGACGTGGGCTACCGCTTCTTCCTGGAGCAGTACCAGCAACTGAACATCCGCCCGGCCATTCGCGTGAGCGAGTACCTGGGTTTCTCGGCCAAGCTCATGCTGGCGTTCGGCGTGGTATTCGAGCTGCCGGTGGTGGGGGTGTTCCTGGCGCGGGTGGGGCTCATCGACCACCGCATGATGATGCGGCATTTTCCCTACGCACTGTTGGGCATCGTCGTGCTTGGCGCCATGCTCACGCCGCCCGACGTGGTCTCGCAGATCCTGCTGGCGCTGCCGCTGACGGTGCTCTACGGGCTCACCATCGTGCTGGTCTATTTCATGAGGCGGAAGGACGAATGAACCAGGGGGCTAAGCGACCCCCCCGAATCGTCATTCCCGCGGAAGCGGGAATCCAGGGGTGGAGAGGGGCCAAACGGGCGTATTCCCCACCTCGCCCCGCCTGGATTCCCGCTTCCGCGGGAATGACGATTCGGGGGGTACCGGGTTCACTCCACGATCACCAGCACCTGCCCGGATTCCACCGACTCGCCGGCCTTGACGCGGAGATCCGCGACCTTGCCCGGACCCGGTGCGCGCACCTCGTTCTCCATCTTCATGGCTTCGACGATGACCAGGCCCTGTCCCTTGGCGACGGTGTCGCCCTCGTTCACGAGTACGGTCACCACCTTGCCCGGCATGGGGATGCGGATCTCCTGCCGGCCGGACACCTCCACGCCGGACTGGCGCCCGCCGACGCGTACCTGGCGCTCGTCGGACATGCGGATATGGTAGGTGCGGCCGTCCAGGAGCACGCGGTATGCGTCCTCGGCGGTGTCCACGTCCACGTCCACCTCGAACGAACGGTTGTCGATGAGCAGCGAGTAGTTGTTGCGGCCGGTGCGCCTTCCGTCCACCGTGAACTCATGCCCGTCCACCACCACCTTGTAGAGCGACTTCCCGGTCTCGGTGATGCGTACCGCCGAGGTCTGGCCGCCGAGCTTTGCGATGAATGCCATGGGTCTACCAACCCCGTCCCGGAGCGGCCGTCCCGGGCTGAAGCCGCAACGCCTCCCGGCGTCCCGCCACGCGCCAGCCCGACTGTTCCGATGCCCCCTTCTCCACCATCTGAAGCGCCCGTTCCTGCTCCCGGTGGAGCGCCACGATGGCCGCCGAGGCCAGTGCCACGTGGCGGTTGGGATAGACTTCCTCCCGCGACATGAAGCCGCGCTGCTCGTCCACGAACCCGGTATGGAAGTCCGCTTCGATGAACTGGGGGTGGCGCAGCATCCATTGGTGGAAAGGGATGTTGGTCTTGACGCCCCGCACCTGGTACTCGCGCAAGGCGCGCTTGAGGCGCCGGATGGCTTCGGCGCGGTCCTCGCCCCAGACGATGAGCTTGGCGATCATGGGGTCGTAGTGGATGGGAATCTCGGCACCTTCGTACACCCCGCAGTCGTTGCGTATGCCGAAGCCCTCGGGCAGGCGCAGCCCCTCGATCTTGCCCGGACAGGGCATGAAGTCGGTCTCGGGATCCTCGGCGTAGATGCGGCACTCGATGGCGTGGCCCGCCCCCTGGATCTGACGCTGGGACCAGAGGAGCGGCATGCCCGCGGCTACGTTGATCTGCGCCTTCACCAGGTCGATGCCCATGACCCGCTCGGTGATGGCGTGCTCGACCTGGAGGCGGGTATTCATCTCCAGGAAGTAGAAGTTCTTCTGGCGGTCCACCAGGAACTCCATGGTGCCCACCCCGGTGTACTTGAGCGCCTTGGCGCCCTGGGCCGCGGTCTTGCCCATGGCCTTCTGCATGCGCAGGTCGATGGTGGGCGCGGGGCACTCTTCGATGATCTTCTGGTGGCGCCGCTGGATGGAGCATTCCCGCGTGAAGAGGTGCAGCACCTTGCCGTAGATGTCGGCCAGGAGCTGGACCTCGATGTGGCGGCAGCGCTCCAGGTACTTCTCGACGTAGAGCCGGGAGTCGCCAAAGGACGACGCGGCCTCGGAGCGCACCGCGCGGAAGGCGGAGCGCACCTCGTCGCCCGACTCCACCAGCCGCAGGCCCTTGCCGCCGCCGCCGGCCACGGCCTTGAGCACGCACGGGTAGCCGATGGCCTCGGTGGTCTCCAGCACTTCTTCCTCGGAACTCAGGATGTCGTCCGAGCCGGGGATCACCGGCAGGCCGGCCTTCTTCATGAGGGCGCGGGCGTGGACCTTGTCGCCCATCTGCTTGATCACGTCCGGGGCCGGCCCCAGAAAAACGATGCCGGCTTCGCCGCAGGCGCGCGCGAACGCGGGGTTCTCGGCGAGGAAGCCGTAACCCGGATGGATGGCCTCGGCGCGGCTCTTCCTGGCCACGTCGATGATGCGGTCGATGCGCAGGTAGCTCTCCGCCGACGGAGCCGGACCCACGGGATAGGAGTAGTCGGCGTATTTGACGTGGAGCGCGTCGCGGTCCGCCTCGGAGTAGACCGCCACGCTCTCGATATCCAGTTCGCGGCACGCGCGGATGATGCGGACGGCGATCTCGCCGCGGTTGGCCACCAGAATTCGTTTGAACATCGTCGGACGCTTCCGCCTTGTCGTTACAGTGGCATGTTGCCGTGTTTTCGCGGGAGATGGTTCTGGCGCTTGTTCTTCAGCATCTCCAGCGTACGAATCAGGGTGGGACGGGTGTCCTCGGGCAGGATGATGGCGTCCAGATTGCCTGCCTCGGCGGAGCGGAACGGGTTGGCGAAGAGCCGCCGGTAGTCGTCCACCAGTTTCCGCCGGGTCTTTTCCTCGTCCTTCGCCTCCTTGAGCTGGTTGCGGAAGACGATATTGATGGCGCCCTCGGGTCCCATCACCGCGATCTCCGAAGCCGGGTAGGCGAGGTTGACGTCGCCGCGCAGGAACTTGCTGGCCATGACGATATAGCCGCCGCCGTAGGCCTTGCGGGTGATGACGGTGATCTTGGGCACCGTGGCCTCGGCGTAGGCGAACAGCAGCTTGGCGCCGTGGCGGATGATGCCGTCGTACTCCTGGTCCGTGCCGGGAAGGAACCCGGGCACGTCCACGAAGGTGATCACCGGGATGTTGAAGCAGTCGCAGAAGCGCACGAAGCGGGCCGCCTTCACCGAGGCGTTGATGTCCAGGCAGCCCGCGAGATGGGCCGGCTGGTTGCCGACGATGCCCACGGTGCGTCCTCCCAGGCGGGCGAACGCCACCACGATGTTGGGGGCGAACTCCTTGTGCACCTCGTAGAAGTACCCCTCGTCCACCACCGCGCCGAGGAGGTCCTTCATGTCGTAGGGCAGATTGGGGTTCTCGGGCACCACGTGCTGCAGGCGCTGGTCGCGCCGGTGGGGGTCGTCCTCGGTGGGGCGGAACGGCGGCTCCTCCAGGTTGTTGCTGGGCAGGAAGCTCATGAACTCGCGCATCATGAGCAGGCAGTCCTTGTCGTTGTCCGCGGAAAAGTGCGCCACGCCGCTCTTGCGCGTATGGGTCTCGGAGCCGCCCAGCTCCTCCTTGGTGACCTCCTCGTGGGTCACGGTCTTGATGACGTCCGGGCCGGTGATGAACATGTAGCCGGTGTTCCGGGTCATGAAGATGAAGTCGGTGATGGCCGGCGAGTAGACCGCGCCGCCGGCGCACGGTCCCATGATGGCCGAAATCTGCGGCACCACGCCCGACGCCATGACGTTGTTGGCGAAGATGCGGGCATAGCCGTCGAGGCTGACCACCCCCTCCTGGATGCGCGCGCCGCCGGAGTCGTTGATGCCCAGGATCGGCGCCCCGTTCTTCATGGCCAGTTCCTGGACCTTGCAGATCTTGTCCGCCACCACCCCGCTCAGGCTGCCGCCGAACACGGTGAAGTCCTGGGCGTAAACGAACACGTTGCGGCCGTCGATGGCGCCGGATCCCGTGACCACGGCATCGCCCGGGATCTTCTGGTCCTGCATGTCGAAGTCGGTGCAGTCGTGGGTGCGCAGCCGGTCCAACTCCACGAAGCTGCCCTGGTCCAGCAGGATGTCGATGCGCTCCCGCGCCAGCAGCTTGCCTTCGCTGTGCTGGCGGCGAATGCGCGTTTCGCCGCCGCCGAGATCGGCCCGGCGGTCCAGTTCCTTCAGTCGGAGAAGCCTGTCCTCTACAGCCATCGACTTCCTTTGCGCGGTACGTCCCGTGATGGGCGGTGCGTCCCGTGGGTCGGGCGCGCCGTGTCCTGCGGCTCGCGACTTCCCTTCGGGACTGCGTGTTTGACCCGGGAGGGGCACCGCGGTTATCAGTGATCCACACCGAGGGTTCCCAGCGGCACACGGCCGCGAGGATCCCAAATCCAGGGGATCATAGATTCCACAAGGCGAAAACACAAGGAACGCGGCACGCTCCGCCGGTTCCGAAAGACACCCGAACCATGACCCAGCCCACGCCACACGCGTTCTTCGCCGGCGCTCCGCCGCGCATCGCCGGCCATCGCGGCGCCGCCGGAACCGCGCCGGAAAATACCCTGGTGTCCTTCCGCCGTGCGCTGGAGGAAGGGGCGACCTGCCTCGAGATGGACATCCACGCCACCCGCGACGGCGAGATCGTCATCATTCACGACGCGACGGTGGAGCGCACCACCGACGGCGCCGGCGCGGTGCGGGAAATGGGTCTGGGAGCGCTGCAGCGGCTCGACGCCGGGTACCGATTCACCGCCGATGGCGGCTCGACGCATCCGTTCCGCGGACAGGACGTTCGCATACCCACCCTGCGGGAGTTCTTCGTGGAATTTCCCCACGCCGCGGCCACGGTGGAGATCAAGGAACTGCCGGGGCCGGCCATGGGCGTGTTGTTTGATCTCATCGAGGAGTTCGACAAGGCGCCGCAGGTGCTGGTGGCCGCGGAGGGCGACGCCGCCATGGGTTCCGCCCGCGCGGTCATCCGCGAGCGCGGCCTGTCCGTGGCCACGGGTTTCTCCGGCGGTGAGATCCGTGCTCTCATGACCGCGCTGTGGTCGGGACAGGCGCCGCCGGAGATCCCGGGCCGGGCGCTCCAGATCCCGCGCCGGCACGAAGGCCTCGATCTCGTCACGCCCGCGTCCCTGGCCGCCGCCCACGCCCTCGGCGTCGAGGTGCACGTGTGGACCATCAACGACCCTGGCGAGATGGCCGAACTCCTGGCCCTCGGCGTGGACGGCATCATCACGGATTTCCCGGGCCGCCTGCGCGGGGTGATCGGTTCGTTTCAGGCGCGTTGAAGCGCGGCGCGCCGCCGGCCCCTCTCTGGAGTGAGGGTCCAACGGGCGTGTTGCCGTGCGACACCGTGCCTGGTGAGCGGCATAGGGGGTAGGACGCTGGATGCGCGCATGGGGCCGCTGATCGCGGCGCTGGAGGAAACGGACAAGGGAGTCGTGCGGCGCTCGGTGGAAAGCCTCGTGGCCCTGGCGGCCGGGGAGCCGCGGGTCGCCGAGGCCCTCGAAGGGCGGTTGCGCGCCGCTCCGCGTTGGCCGGTGGCCTACGCCCTTGGGCAGATCGCGCGTCCCTCCACGCTCTGCGTCGAAGTGCTTGCGCATGGTCTCGGGAGCGAAGACCAGGACGTGCGCTGGGCCACGCAACTGCTGCTCACCGGCCTCGGCAAACAGTACCCGGATGTGGCGGCGCGTCTGGAAGCGCTGCTGCGCGGCGGCTCGGCTACCCAGCGGCGCATGGCGGTGTACTGCCTGCGGGACATCCATGAGGGTCCGGTCACGGACGCGGCCGGCATCGGTGGCGCGCCCGCCTTTCTGGAAGCCATGCGCGATCCCGAGCCGCTTGTCCGCGTGGCGGTGGTCACCAGCCTTTCCAAGTCGCGGGACGTGAGCGCGGAAATGATGGGCGCGCTCACCCATGCCGCCACTGACGATGCCGATCCACGGGTGCGCAATGCCGCCGCGTTCGCCGTGAAGAAGCTCGCGGTGGTCCGTTGAAAGTCGCCCCTTTCAACCACTGTCGTATTTTCGTCTCAACGACGAACGCGGGCGGGAATCACCAGGAGGAAGCCGGACTCTCCTTCAGGCCCATGTCTCGTTGGAGAAGACTCCAAAAGTTTGACAAATGGGCTTCGCTGCCCTAGGATGGGTCCAGCAGAGAAAGGAGGTGGTCAAAATATGAATGACATATGTAGCTGCGAGGTGACTGAGACCTAGGCTCTCGAGCCAATTCGGAATTGAGGGTCTTGGTCAATTCCGACAGTACGCCGAGCCCTGGCTGGCCATGCGTCAGCCAGGGCTTTCTGTTTCTCCCCCTCCCTCCGCATCCGACTCAAGGCATATCCGGCCAACCGATGAAACCGGTCTGCCGTCCAGTGGCGCTGGCGCCTCTCTTCGATTCACGGCGATGGGAGAAGAACTCCGCCGGGCTGCACGCGGTGCAGGGGCCGGTGGAAACGATGCGTTCGCCGGGGACTCCGGCCGCCGCCAGCAGGGCCGCGTTCAGCCGTCTCAGGTGGAGATACGTGCCGCCGTCCCTGGATTGAAGCGCGGCCTCCGCCATTTGGCCCCACTCCCGCACCAGCGGGACGGCGACGTCCGCGCCGATCTCGTAGCAGCATGGTCCGATGGCCGGCCCCAGGGCGCAGTGAAGACTCTGGGGCGGCACGCCGTAGCGGTGCTCGATGTGCCGCACCGTCTTCATGGCCACGCCCGCCAGGGCTCCGCGCCAACCCGCATGGACCACCGCCGCCAGCTTGCGGTCCGAGGTGCGCGCCCAGCACACGATGGGTACGCAGTCGGCGGTGAGGACCCCGAGAAACACTCCCGGCGCATCCGTCACCATGGCGTCGCCCTCGCCGGCCTCCTTGCACGGTTCGGCCACGTCCAGGATGGTGTCGCCGTGCCGTTGCCGCATGGTGACCATCCGTGTTCCGGTCATGCCCACGGCGCCCTTCATGGCGCAATAGTTGTCCTTGACCGCCCGCGGGTCGTCGCCCACGTTGAACGACACGTTGAGGCTCGCGTACGCGCCCGCGCTGTTGCCGCCGTTCCGGCCCACGAAGCCGTGCCTCAGTCCCGGCTGCGCGGTGGTCCACGAGGGAACGCGATAAACCGTCAAGTCCACGTGTGGTTCCTTTCTCAGTCGGGCCGTCCGTGGCTGCGGCGCAAGCTCCCAGGCGTGACCGCCGCCGATCAGAGAATGCTCAAAACCGCGCCAGCAGGTTGCCGAACCCCTCGACCTTGTCCGACAACCCATTCTGGCGCAGCGCGTACCAGTAGATGGCCGTGTTGATGGCGATGACCGGCTTGCCGAGACGTTGTTCCGCCGCCGCCGCGACACGGGCCATGGCCAGGTTGGTGCCCACCTGCACCACCGCGTCCACGCCGTCGCCGTCCACCTCGGTGATGGCGGCCTCCAGCGTGTCCGCCTGCACGTGGGCGATCAGGACCGGACTCTCGCACTTGAGCCCCTTGAGCCGCGCCACCTCGTAGCCGCAGTCGGTGAAGAAGCGCACCACCTGGGCGTCGCCCACGGGCATGTACGGCGTGATCACCCCGAGCCGCCGGATGCCGCCGTACGCCTCCAGGGCTGCCTCGCAGGCGTAGGATCCCATGGCCACACGGACCCCGGCCCGTTCCTCGACGTTCGCCAGCAGGCGCCGGCTGCCCTCGGCGCCGTCCCAGAACGTTTCCGAGGACATGCCCATGACCAGGTAGTCCGGCCGGCAGGTCATGGCCCGGTCGATGGCGTTGTCCACCTCGGCGCGGATGTTGCGCATGAGCTGCTCGAAATCCGCGTCGTCGTGAATGGGATCGTCGGGTATCCAGATGCGCGCGAAGTGGTTGGTCACGCCCTCCGGCCGCATGTCGTCGAACTCGGGCTGCACGGACGTATTGGTTGAAGGAGCGATGACGGCGAACTTGCGGCGCCATCCCAAGGCATCGGCCATGCGTGTTCCTCCCGTGAGTTTTGGTCCCGGTTGCATTCACGAACCCCGGCTGGCAGGAATGGGCGGGACACGACGCATCCAGTTGACCCCGAGGATCCCTTTCAATGCTCCGGCCTTGTTCCTGGCTGCCGCGGTGCGTTTGCAGTCGAGACGACGCCTCGACGCTCCATCGTATCGAGCCATTGGCTGCTCCGGAAGACCCGGAGGCGGTCTTTGTGCGGTTGAAGGCCGTGCTCGCGGCCTTTCCCCGGACCACCATTGTCGCCGAGACCGACGCATATGTCCACGCCGTCTGCCGCACCTGGTTGGGCTTCGTGGACGACCTCGAATGCCAACTCTGTGTCGCCGCCCACCGCATCCACGTCCGTTCGGCGTCGCGCATCGGGATTTGGGATTTCGGTCGGAATCGCCGGCTCGTGGAGGCGCTCCGGCGATTGATCGGAGCCAGTCATCGGAACCCTTGAGCAGGGTTTCGGAGCAGGCTTTCAATGGAGCGGGGTTTCCCTGGAAACGACGGAAGGACGCATGGCGATACCGGAACGCTACAACACGGGCTACAACATCGGTGTGGGCGGAGCGGTGGTTCGGGACGGACGCCTTCTCTTCGTCCGGCGCGCGTCGCGCCGGGGGCGCGGCAACTGGCAAGTGCCCGGCGGTTTCGTGGAGCCCGACGAGACCATTGAGGATGCGGTGGTGCGCGAGGTGGCCGAGGAAGCCGGCGTCGAGGCGGAGGTGGAGGGGGTACTGGGCGTTCGCAGCCGCTACGACGCCGAGTCCGGCAACAGCCTTTACGTCGTGCTGCGGCTCCGGGGCCTCACCGAGGCGCCCACGCCGGACGGGCGGGAAGTCGATCAGGCCGTGTACCTGTCGCTGGACGAGATCCGCGCCCTCGACCCCCTGCCGCAGACCAACTGGGAAGTGGCGCAGAGCGCGCTGGCGGACGAACCGAAGCTGCTGATGCCCAAGACCGTGACGAACCAGCGGGGCGCGATCTTCCAGCTCTTCATCGGGTAGCGGACAAGGCCACGGCGGCGGTTTCGCCAATATGGGCTGCCGGTGAAGCGCCCGCCGAAGGCCGGCAGGCCGCGTCCGCCGCATGGCCGCCGCCGCGACGCGTGCCCCATGGCGCCACCGCCGCGCAACCCCGGCGCCATGATCGCGGTTTGCTTGCGGAATCGCCACCCCCATGTTAGACGAAATCTCCATGAACAACGTGGAATCCAGCTACGCGGAGCTTGCGGAAAAGGCGCTCGCCGGGGAGCTTCTGTCCCCGTCTGAAATGAAGTCGGTCATTCACGGCCCGGACGAAAGGCTGCCGGAGTTGCTCGATGCCGCGTTCCGCGTTCGCCATCACTATTTCGGCAAGCGGGTGCAGATCCACGTGCTGATGAACGCCAAGAGCGGCCTGTGCCCCGAGGATTGCGGCTACTGCTCGCAGTCGTCGGTTTCCGAGGCCGAAATCGACAAGTATCCGTTCCTCGCCAAGGAAGAACTCGTGGAAGCGGCGGTTCGGGCCAAGGAGGCGGGGGCCATGCGCTTCTGCATGGTCAACAGCGGCCGCGGCCCCACGCTCAAGGAAACCCAACGGATGGCCGACGCCGTGTCCGAGATCAAGCGCCGTGTCCCCATCAATATCTGCGCGTGCATGGGGCTGCTGACGGAATCCAAGGCGCGCATCCTCAAGGACGCAGGGGTCGAGCGGATCAACCACAACCTCAACACCAGCAGCCGGTATCATCCCGAAGTGGTGTCCACGCACACCTACGAGGATCGCGTGGCCACCCTGGAGAGCGTCAAGGCCGCGGGGCTGTCCACCTGCTGCGGCGGCATCGTCGGCCTTGGCGAACAGGATGACGACGTCATCGATCTGGCCGTGTCGTTGCGGCAACTCGACGTGGATTCCATCCCGGTCAACTTCCTGCACGCCATTCCGGGGACGCCCATGGCGGAGCGCTCCAACCTGACCCCGCAGTATTGCCTCAAGGTCCTGTGCCTGTTCCGCTTCGTCAACCCGGACAAGGAGATTCGCGTGGCCGGCGGCCGGGAAGTCAACCTGCGCTCGTTGCAGCCGCTGAGCCTGTACCCAGCCAACTCGATTTTCGTCAACGGCTACCTGACCACATCCGGTCAGGAAGCCTCCGACGCCCACCGAATGATCGAAGACCTGGGATTCGAGATCGAAACGTCGGGAGGGGAAGAAGTTCTGGAGCAGCCGACCGTGGCGTAGGTCGCCCGCGGACCCGCCGGCTCCGTCGCCCGCCGGCGTTCACACCTCAGGAGAATGTCCCGTGGCAAGAATTACCGTGGAAGACTGCCTCGACGAAGTGACCAACCGCTTCAAGCTCGTCATGCTCGGTTCCCAGCGCACCAAGCAGCTCCTCAAGGGCGCCAAGCCTCTGGTGGAGTCCGACAACCGCGAGATTGTCGTGGCCCTGCGCGAGATCGCCGCCGGCAGGGTGCGGGAAACGCCGGTTGAAACGACCGAGCTCGAATAATCCCTCGAATAATCCGCCGGCCAAGGACTGGTTCTCCACGGTCCCTGCGGCTGACCTTCACCTGCCCGGATCGCGAGCTCGAAGCGATGCTGGCGATCCCGGAACGCGTTCCCGCGCGTGAGTTCCTCAATTTCCCGTAACTGAGTCGCGACCTCTTTGCGGCCCTGCCGGCTTGTTTCCTTCCTGGAACGTGCAAGAAACGTGCGCCGACCGCTTCGAGAAACTCGACCCTTCGCGCCCTCGGCGGTTCAGCGCTTCTGCGGCTCGATGATGACTTTCAGTGAATTCTTGGCGTTGGCCACGAGTTGGAAACCGGTTCCGGTTTCGGCGAGGGAAAGGCGGTGGGTGATGAGTGGGTCCACCTGCACCTTGCCGGACGCCAGCAGGTCCACGGCGGCTCTCAAGTCTTCGGGGCTGGCGCCGTAGGATGTGACGAGGCTCACCTCGTTGCGCCACATTTCGTAGAGCGGCATGGGCACGTCGTGGCCGGCGGCGGTGGAGGCGAAGAAGAGCAGCTTGCCGCCGCGTTCGACGCTCTGGAATGCCTGCCGGATGGCCGGAGCGGCGCCGGTGCATACGATCACGAGGTCGGCAAGGCGTCCGCCGCAGGCTTGGCGCACGCGCGCGGGCACGTCGTCGGTGGCGTGGAACGTGGGGTCCGCGCCCAGGGATCGGGCCAGACGCAGGCGTTCGTCGTTGATGTCGGTGGCCACCAGGGTTCTGACGCCGCGGCTCCGGGCAAGCTGGATGTGCAGCAGGCCGGCGACGCCGGCGCCGATGACCAGCACGTTTTCCTGCGCGGGCGCGCGGGCGTGCTGTTGCGCCCGCACCACGCAGCCCAGCGGTTCGACGAAGGAACCCTGTTCGAAGGAAAGCGAATCGGGAAGCAGGAACGTTCCGGAATCCACGTTGACCTTGGGCAGCCGCAGGTATTCGGCGAAGCCGCCGGGGTCGAAGTGGGTCTCGCGCATGAGCTGGCACACCGAGGCGTGCCCGGAGCGGCAGTGGTGGCAGTCGTCGCAGGGCACGTGATGGGTGGTGACGATGCGGTCCCCGGGCGCGAACCCGGTGACGCCGGCGCCCACCTCGGCCACCTCGCCGGTGACCTCGTGGCCCAGCACCTTGGGCGCCTGGGCGCGCCGGTACCATTCCAGCACGTCGGTGCCGCAGATGCCGCTGGCCTCCACACGCATGAGCAACTCGCCCGCGCCGGCCCTGGGAACGGGCAGTTCCTCCAGCCGGACGTCATCGTTGCTGTAATACATGGCGACGCGCATGTTTCGCTTCCGACACCAGGCCGTGGGGGACCTTCCGAGGTAACCCCGTTGCAGAGCCTCCTTCCCGCGAGGGCAAGCTCCTAGTGTGGCGTCTGGTTAATACGCGACATAATCTGCGGGTCTTATTCGCCGTCGGCTGCGTTGCTCTTCCTCGCGTGGTACCCGCCACTGCTCGTCATCGCGCCTTGCCGACGACAAAAAATCCTCCGCAGATTATGACGCGAATTAACCAGACACCACACTAGCCGGCGGCGCGTTCCGCGGGCGACGGCCGCGACGCTTCGTAGATCCCGTAGGCGTCCGCCACCGAGGCGCCGCCGTGAACGATGGCGCGCACGGCCTGGATCATTCCCGCCGGACTGTCGGACTGGAAGATGTTGCGGCCCATGTCAACGCCCACCGCGCCGTGGTCCACCGCGTTCCGGGCCAGCTCCAGGGCCTCCATCTCCGGGGTCTTCTTGCCGCCCGCCACGATCACCGGAATCGGGCAACTGGCGACCAGGTTTTCGAAGCCCTCGCAGTAGTAGGTCTTGACGATGTGGGCGCCCAGCTCGGCGGCAATGCGGCAGGAAAGGCTCAGATAACGCTCGTCCCGAGCCATGTCCTTGCCCACCGCGGTGACGGCGAGCACGGGAATGCCGTACCGCTCGCCCTCGTCCACCAGCTTGGCCAGGCTCACGAGCGTTTCCTTCTCGAATTCCGAGCCCACGAAGATTGACAGCGCCAGAGCGGAAACGTTGAGCCGGATGGCGTCTTCGATGGATACGGTGATGTCCTCGTTGGACAATTCCTTCAGGATGCTGGTGCCCCCGGACACGCGCAGCACCACCGGCGCCTGCATGTTGGCGTCCACCGCGGTGCGCAGTACGCCCCGGGTGAGCATGATGGCGTCGGCGTGGGGCAGCAACGGTTCGATGGTCTCGCGTGGTTGCTCCAGTCCGCTGGTCGGTCCCAAAAAGTAGCCGTGGTCCACGGCCAACATCACGCAACGTCCATCATTCGGCTGGATGATGCGCGCCATTCTGTTTTCCATACCCCAGTGCATGTGAACCCCCCCTGCGTCCAAGCTTTGTGGTCCGGATGCCATCCGAACTGAGAAACGAACTATCACATACTGCGGCCAGCCGCGAGTCTGTGCCGCCGTTGTCAAGTTGACACGTATGGGTCTTTCGGTTACGCAGGGGGCCGTGAGTACCGTACCCGACCTTCCGCCAAGTGTGAGCCGACACTACGTTCAGACAGGCCAAATCCGCACGCATTATCTCGAAGCCGGCGTGGGCGACGGCCCCACGGTGGTGCTGATCCACAGCGGCGAGTTCGGCGGGCGGGCGGAGTTCAGTTGGCGCGACAATATCGCCCAACTCGGTGAGCACTTTCATGTCTACGCCCCCGATCTCGCCGGGTTCGGCCGCACGGACCGGGTCTACAGCTTCAGCGATCCGGTGGGGTTTCGCCTCAGGCACGTGGACAGCTTCCTCCGGACCCTGTGCCTCGGGCCGGTGCATCTCATCGGCAATTCCTTCGGCGGCGGCTTTTGCTTGCAGATGGCCACGGACCCGCGTTTCAACGTGGCCTCGGTCATCGCCGTGAGCGGCGGCGGCAAGGCGCCGGACAACGACGAACGCAAGGTGCTCACGGGTTACACCGGCGAGCGGGAGCAGATGCGCGACATCCTGCGCGTGTGTTTCTACGACGAGCGCTGGTGGGCGGACGACGTGGTGGACGAGCGTTGGAAGGCCAGTCTGGAGCCTGGGGTTTGGGAGGCCTGCGCGGCCGCGCGGCTGGCGCCGTCCGGACAGCCCCGGGGCTTCCGTCCGGTGCGGCCCGACTACGGCCGGATCCGCTGCCCGGTGCTGATTGTGGCGGGCGCCCAGGACCCGTTGCGGTACCCGACCTATGCCACCGACCTCCAGGCCGAGATACCCGGCTCCGAGGTGAAGGTATTCGACAGGTCGCGGCACTGTTCCCACGCGGAGCACCCCGCGGAATTCAATGCGTTGGCCATCGATTTCATCAAGCGGCACGCCGGGGAAACCCGGGGTCACGCCGGGGAGGCGCAGGGTTCATGACATGGGTTGCCGAGACCCTGGAGGTCGACGGCGTCAAGCTGGGCGCGCGCCGTCGTGGGGACGGCGCCTCGGTGGTGATCCTTTACGGTGATCAGCTTGAAACCCCAGTCCCCCCGTTGGATGACGCGCTGGCCTCACGTTGCCGGGTCGTGGCGCCGTCGCTGCCCGGAGTGAACCGGTCCGAGCTGCCCGACTGGCTCGACACCATGGAAGATCTGGCCTTCCTCGGGCTCGACCTGCTCGAAAGCCTGGATGCGGGGCCGGTGGACGTCGTCGGCCACGGCTTCGGCGGTTGGGTCGCCGCTGAAATGGCGGTGCGTTCGCACCAGCAGATCCGGCGCCTGGCATTGATCGATTCGGTGGGCATCAAGATTTCCGATCCCACCGTGCGCGACGTGCAGGATGTCTACGTGTACACCGCGGAAGAACTGGCCGGGTTGGCGTGGCACAACCCGGAGGCCGCCAAGGCGCTCCGGTGGCCGGGCACGGAGGGCGTGGAGGGCGACGAACTGCTCACGCTGCTGCGCAACCGCCAGTCGGTGCTGAAGTTCGCGTGGCGTCCCTTCATGCACAACCCCAAACTCCCGCGGCGGCTGGGTCGGGTACGGGTGCCCGTCCACGTGTTCTGGGGCGCGAGCGACCGGGTGGTGACCCCCGACTACGGGCGCGCGCTGCAACAGGCCATTCCGGGCGCCGGCTTCACCACGATTCCGGCATCCGGCCATTACCCGCAATGGGAGCAGCCCGACGCCCTGGCCCGGGCGGTCACGGAGTTCCTGGATCGAGAGTAGGTTGGCTCCCGAACGTAGTGGAGCGTCAGCGGAACGAAGTCGAGGGGCGCCATTTCCAGTACAGGAGGACCAGGACGATGCTGGCCTACCACTTCACCGAAATGCCCTATCCCTTCCTGCCGGAAGACGTGGAAGAACGGCACGGGGCCATGCGCGTGACCCTGCCCAACCGCTACTGCGACCCGCAGGTCGCCCACGACCTCTACAACCGCTATCTCGACGAATACGAGTACGCCGACGAGTTGGGCCTGGAGATCATGCTCAACGAGCACCACGCCACCGCCACGTGCATGGCGGCCAATGTCTCCATCACCGCCGGCACCCTGGTTCGGCGCACCAAACGCGCACGGATTCTGGTGCTGGGTTTTCCGCTGGCGCACCGGAGCCCCATCCAGGTGGCCGAGGACGCCGCCATGATCGACGTGATCTCCGGCGGGCGCCTCATCGCGGGCTTCGTCCGGGGCGTGGGAACCGAAATTCATCCCGCCAACACCAACCCCTCCGACACCCGGGAACGCATGCAGGAGGCCCACGACCTCATCATCAAGGCGTGGAAGACCCAGGATGTGTTCAACTGGGAGGGCAAGCACTACCACTACCGCTACGTGAACCCGTGGCCGCGCCCCTTCCAGCAGCCCCATCCGCCCATCTGGATCACCGGCAGCCAGCCGGCCGCCGTGCCGTGGGTGGCCGACCATCACTACACCCTGGCCACCGTCCTCACCTCCTACGAACAGACCGAAGCCCTGTTCGGCGCTTACCGCAAGCGCTGCGAGGAGATGAACTACCCCGAACCGGGCAGCGACAAGTTCGCCTACTGCGCCCTGACCTTCACCGGCGAGACCGACAAGCAGGCCGAGGAGGGCGGCCGCAAGCTCCTCTGGTACCTCAACAAGCGCCGCCCCGTGGGCTTCTTCGCCCCGCCCGGCTTCGTCCCGCCCCAAGGCCTCACCCGCTTCTTCGACCCCAAGGGCAACGCCCGCTACAACCGCACCTACGAGGATCTCCTCGATCAGGGCGTGATCATCGCCGGCACCCCCAAAAAGGTCCTCGAGAAGCTCAAGTACCTCCACGAACGCTGCGGCGTCGGCCACCTGCTCATGATGAATCAGGCGGGTTTCCTCACCCACGACGAAACCAAGCGGAGCATGGAGCTGTTCGCCACGGAGGTTTATCCGGAATTGAAGACGTGGCAGTGAGGCGGGCGAACGCCGCCAGGAGCCTGCGCCGCAGGCTCCTGGAAAATCCTGCGCAACGTATCGCAGGAATCTACGGGACACGACACTAGCGATCCGGCACGAGCAGTGGCTTGAGCGCCTCGCCGTCGCGGATGAGTTCGAAACCGCGGAGCGCTTCGGACAGCGGCAGGACGTGGCTGCGTACCGGGGCGAGGTCCACGGCGCCGGTGGCCAGCAGTTCGGTGGCGCGCTGCCATGTCTGCCAGATGAGGCGGCCGTGGATGTTGTGCATCACCGGGCATTTGAGCAGCCAGTAGGTGAAGTCCACGGGGATGGCAGACGGCGGCGCGCCCACCAGCCGGAAGTCGCCGCCCTTGGCGAGGGCGGCGAAGACGGCGTTGAAGCCGGCCTCGGCGCCGGAGAGTTCCATCCCGACGTCGGCGCCCGCCCCGCCGGTGAGGTCCCGCACCACGCGGGCCAGGTCCTCGTTGCCGGCGTTCACCGCGCGGTCCGCGCCCATGGTCCCGGCCGCCTGGAGTCGTAGCGGGTTGAGGTCGCAGGCGATGACGCGCGCGGCGCCCAGGGCGCGCGCCGCGGCCACCGCCATGAGTCCGATGGGGCCGCAGCCGTTCACCAGCACGGACAACCCTGAAACCCCGGCGCCCGCGAGGCAGGCATGGACGGCGATGCCGAAGGGCTCCAGCATGGCCGCGGTCTCGTGCGGCAGGTCGGGTGGGTTCACCCACGCGATGGCGGCGGGGACCGTGAGGGTTTCGGCGAAAGCGCCGTCGATGTCGATGCCGGGGTAGCGGGTGTGTTCGCAAAGATGGGCGCGTCCGAGCCGGCACGGCCGGCAGCGACCGCAGAAGATATGGCTTTCGAGGCTTACCCGTTCGCCGGCCGCGACGCTCTCGACGCCAGGTCCGATGGCTTCCACCGTGCCCGAGACCTCGTGGCCCAGCACCCGCGGCAGCGCCATCCGGCGCGCCATGCGCGGCGCCCAATTGTAGATCTGCATGTCTGTGCCGCAGATCCCGGCAGCGCCCACCCGGATCAATATTTCGCCGGAACCGGGGTCGCGCGGTTCCATCCCGCGCAACGCGATGCCGCCCATCTCGGGAGCGATCTTTTGGAGGCTCAGCAACGCTCTCTACAGGTGATAGATGTCCACCGGCCCTTCGAGCCGGTCGTCGATGAAGACGATCTTCTTGCGGGTAATCTTGAGCGCGCCGTCGATGCGCTTGAATGCGAAGTCGTAGCGGCTGCCGCGGGTGGCCGCGCCCTTCTTGCCGTAGACGTGCACGATGCAGTTGGCGGTGGCATCCACCGCGTCACCGGCGACGCGCTCCACCAGCACGTTGCCGATGACGTGCACGGTGCGGTCCAGGGGAAGGGAAGCCCAGGACTGGCGTGACTCGATGCGGAATACCCGATCTTCGAGCCGGCCGCGGTTCTTGAGGTAGATCAAGTTGAGTTGGATCTCGGGATCGGTGTTGATCTCCTCCTCGCTGGCCCAGGCCGGCGCCCAGTAAACGGCATCCTCGGTGTAGAGGTCCAGCCACTCCTGCCAGCGGCGCCGGTCCAGCAGCATGGCCTCACGGCTGATCAGCGCCGCTACCTCGCGCTCCAGCCCCGCGTCGATGCCGTTGGTGCTCATTGGCTGTCCTGGCTGTCCTGTCCGGTTGATTCGCGGGGCATTCCGGCCGCCGGCCTCAGGGTGCGGCGTACACGTTCTCCAACCGCTCCAGCCACGCGCGGTAGAACCCGTGCAGCATGCCCTCGTGCTCCCAGTCGGGGCAGGATGCCGCGGGCTCGAAACCCAGCTTGCGGGCGTCCGGGTCGGGGCCGGCGACCAGGTCGGACAGGCCCCGGGTCATATCGTTCCACTGGCTGCGCGGTCCGCAAGAGGCGTCCTGAATGGCTTCGAGCGCGGCGGCGTCGTCCGACGTCGCCATCCCGGCGGTCAGGTAGAAGTCTTCGAACTTCCGCAGGCGCGCGGCCCGCGCCGTCCGGCTCTCTCCCTTGGGGGCGATGCAATAGACGGTGACCTCGGTCAGGCTGGGGGAAACCGGCTTCACAACGCGGATCTGCGTGGACGGATTGTCCATCAGCATCACGTTGGGAAAGAGGTAAAGGTTGCGGCCGCGGTTCAGGATCCAGTCAACCTCTGCCGGCTTCAGGTTCTCCTCGAGCCACGCCCGCGCCTCGTAGATCGGGCGGACCTGCGGCGTGGTGTGCAGCGCCCACAGCCCCATGTGTCCGTTGCCCAGGTCGTAGGTGCCGCTGGGCACCTTCCCCTGGATGCGCCCGGACTCGGTGCGGCGCAGGCCGGCGGTGGCGTCACGGGCTTCGCGCTGGGCCACGGTGGCAGCGAACACGCTGTGCAGGGTCGTCACATGGTAGCCGTCGACGCTGTTCTCGGACTGGAGTTTCCAGTTGCCGTGGACAACGTAGGTGGAGCAGCCGGGCACCACCTCCAACCCGTTCTGCGCCTGATCGGCCAGCAGATCGATCCAGCGGGCCGCGGCCGCCAGATGATCCTGAAGCGCGGGCACATCGCTTCTCAGGCTGCCGAATACGAACCCCTTGTAGGATTCCAGAGCGCCGATTCGCCGCAGATCGAAGCGGCCATCCGAACGATCCGCGGCGGGGTAGCCCGCCTCCTCGTTCTTGATGCGGACGCAACGACCGCCGCGGTCATACACCCAGCCGTGGAAGCGGCAGGTGAGCACATTGGCGGTCCCCCGGTTGAGCGGCGTCAGCACCGCACCCCGATGAGAACAGGCATTGATGAAACAGGCGAGGGACCCATCCGACTGGCGCATCACGAAAACCGGCTGACGGCCGATTTCCGTCGCCCAATAGGCGCCCGGCGTTTCCACCTGGCTCTCGTGGCAAAGGTAGACCCAGCCGCCCGCGAAGATGCGCTCCATCTCCGCCTCGAAGACCGCGGGGTCGGCGTAGATCGAGCGGTCGAGGCGAAACACCCCCTCATCCACCCGGTCATCCACCAAGTGGCGGAAACGGCTTCGGTCCGCCCCACGGTTCATTTCGTCCCCCGTCCGTTCATTGCGCGTCACTGCGCCGCGTTGCCGGCGCCCATGATCTGGGTAAAGAATTGCACGTTGAGCGCCGCTAGTCCACGTATGACAGGAAGGACTCTAAGTGTCTGCCAGCCACCACCGTTGGCTTGGTGGCTTCGTAGTGGCGGTCGTATCGTGCTTGGCCGGGAAACCCGAGGCTACTGGACTTTGTTGGCAGAGGACCGTCGCTCCGCGCGGCGTCCAGTTGCGGCGAGAACGGGGTCCTTACCCGCCGCCGTACACCTTCTCGATGGCCTCCATTGCATCCTCCAGCCTCACATCCGCGCCCTCTTCCCGGAGGATCCGCCCCAGTGCTTCGACCAGGGCCGTCACGTTCTCCTTCTTGCTCGACTCGCCCATGAGTCCGATGCGCCAGGTCTTGCCGGCCAGGGCGCCGAGTCCGCCGCCGATCTCGATGTTGAAATCCAGCAGCAGGCGCTTGCGGATGGCGCCGTCGTTGACGCCCTCGGGAATCTTGACGCTGTTGAGCATCCACAGGCGGTGGCCTTCCTGGGAGGCCAGGGGGATGCCGAGGACCTCCAGGCCGGCGACCAGGGCGCGGTGGTTCTGTTGGTGGCGGGCGAAACGGGCTTCCAGGCCTTCGCGCTCGATCTCGCTCAGGGCGGCGTGAAGGCCGTAGTTCATGGAGATGGGAGCGGTGTGGTGATAGACCCGCTCTTCGCCCCAGTACCGCTGGATCATGGTGAAGTCCAGGTACCAGCTCTTGACCTTGCCCTTGCGCCGCGCCAGCTTGTCCCGCGCCGCCGGACCAAATGATACCGGCGACAGGCCGGGCGGGCAGCTCAGGCACTTCTGCGTGCCGCTGTAGGCGGCGTCCACGTTCCAGGCGTCCAGGGTCACCGGGCAACCCCCCAGCGAGGTCACCGTGTCCAGCACCAGCAGGGCGCCGGCGTCATGGGCGAGTCGCGAGATCTCTTCCACCGGCTGCCACACGCCGGTGGATGTCTCGGCGTGCACCAAGGTAACGATATCGACCTTGTGCTCCTTCAGGGCCAGTTCCACCTGTTCCGGCTGGATGATCTCGCCCCAGGTTGCCTCGACCTTGACGAGGTTCCCGCCGAGGCGCTCCACGATGTCGGCCATGCGCGTGCCGAAGACGCCGTTCACGCACACCAGCACCGTGTCGCCTTCCTCAACGAGGTTCGCGAGGCACGCCTCCATGCCCGCGCTGCCGGTGCCCGACACCGGAAAGGTCAGTTCGTTCCCGGTGTGGAACAACCAGCGCAGCATGGCCTTGTTCTCTTCCATGATCTTGAAGAACTCCGGATCCAGGTGGCCCACGACCGGAGCCGACAGCGCCTCCAGCACGCTGGGATGCGGGTTGCTGGGGCCGGGTCCGAGAAGGATTCTCCGGGGCGGATTGAGCGGTGAGGCCATGCGCATGCTCCTGTGGGTTGTTCGGGAGACGGCTCGGTTGTGAGCAATGCCGGGTGCGGTGTATTCTGCCAAGCGGCCGGTCACGGTACGCTATAACAACCGCTTACCCTGCCATCAACACAACACTGTCCTGCGTCCGCCTCGCCTGAATGGAACATGACCAGAAACTCATGCAGACCTTGCTCAGGGAGGACATCCTGGCCCCTGGCGACGCGGTGCTCGTGGGCGTTTCCGGCGGACCGGACTCCGTGGCGCTGCTCCACGTTCTGACGGAACTGGCCCCGGCCCTTGCACTCTCCCTGGAAGTCGCCCACGTGGAGCACGGTATTCGCGGGGCCGAGAGCCGGCAGGACGCGGTGTTCGTCCGGCGCATGGCGGAGGGCCTGTCGCTGCCGTTTCATCTCACTCACCTGGACTTGCCGGGCGCCGAATACCCCGAAGCGGACAACCCGGGTGCCGCCGATGCCCCTGAAGCGCGCGCCGGAGACCGGGAAGCCCGAGCGGGACAGGGACGCGCAGGAAACCTGGAGGCCCGCGCGCGCGCGCAACGCTACCGCTTCTTCGCGCGGGTGGCGGCGGAGCGCCGCCTCGGCAAGGTCGCTGTGGGACACAACCGCGGCGATCAGGTGGAGACCATGCTGATGTGGCTGCTCCGGGGCTGCGGACCCGAAGGGCTTGCGGGCATGCCCGCGGCGCGGCCGCTGGATCGGGACGCGGCCGGCGCAAGGGGTCCGTGGCTGATCCGTCCCTTGCTGGAGGTTCCCCGCAACGAGATTCTGGCCTATCTGGCGCGCCGGAAGCTCGCGTACCGGGAGGACCCCACCAACCGCGACCCCCGCTTCCTGCGGAACTGGATCCGCGGGAGCCTGCTGCCGGAGTTGCGGGCGCGGGCGGGAGGTGGGCTCGAGGACCGCCTTGCCCGCTTGGGCGGGCTGCTGCGTTCCGACAACGTCCTGCTGGAGCGGTGGGTCGCCAATGCCTACCCGCGGGTCAGCCGCGAGGATGTGCTGGACCGGGCCGCGTTCCTCGGGATCGAGCCCGAGCTGCGCCCGCGGCTGGTGCGGTTCTGGCTCGGCCGCGTCCTGGGGACGCTTCGGCGTACCGGCCACGCGCATGTCGAAGCCGTCCTGAACCTCATCGCCGGTACCCGTCCCCACGCCCGCGTCTCCCTCCCTGGCGGCTGGACCGTGGTGCGGGAGTACGAATGGGTCCGGCTGGTCTCCCGCGTTGCGGACACACGCCTGGTCAAGAGGCGCGAACGCGAAGATGTCTCACATCCCCTGTCCCTCGAGGGCGAACTCCTCCTGCCCCAGGCCGGTGTGAAGGTCACCACATGGCGCTCGGACAGCGTGGAGCTCCCGGAAAGCCCCTTCGAGGCCGCCTTCGACCTCCGCGTCGTGGAACGGATCCCGGGCACGCTCCGGGTGCGCAACTTCCGCCCCGGCGACCGCTTCCGGCCCCTGGGCATGGTGGGCCGCAAGAAGCTCAAGGACCTGTTCATCGAAAAGAAGCTGCCACGTTCCCATCGCCGTACCTTGCCGTTGTTGCTGGCCGGGGAGGAGATCGTGTGGATTCCCGGATGCGCGCGCGGCGACTTCGCCAGGCTGGAGCCCGACAGCCGCGCGGCGTGGCGCATCAAGGTCCTCCCGTTGCCTGCGGGAGACCGGGCCGCTCCGCGTTCTTGTTGAAGAAGCCGTACCTGTATGTTAACTCTGATTTCTGCGCTGAGAACAGGCCGCATCAGGGCGCGATTGGCTGGAGAAACCCTCTTTGAACCAAGCGACGAAAAACCTTGCTCTTTGGCTCGTGCTCGGGCTGATGTTCCTGCTGCTCTTCAACGTTTTCACGCGGCAGCAGGGGCGCGATCCCGAGATGGTGTTCAGTGAATTCTGGTCCGCCGTGCAAAGCGACGATGTCGAGGAAGTCGTCATTCAGGGTCAGCACGTCCAGGGAAAGCTGAAGAACGGAGACCGTTTCCGCACGTTTTCGCCCGACGACCCGGAGTTGGTGAAGACGCTGCGGGAGAAGCATGTCCGCATCGCCGCCAAGCCCGAGGACGATTCTCCCTGGTACCTGGTGCTGCTGTTGAACTGGTTCCCCATGCTCCTGCTCATCGGCGTATGGATCTTCTTCATGCGGCAGATGCAGGTGGGCGGCGGCAAGGCCATGTCCTTCGGCAAGAGCCGCGCGCGCCTCTTGAACGAGAACCAGGCGCGGGTGACTTTCAGTGACGTGGCCGGGGTGGACGAGGCCAAGGACGAGTTGCAGGAAGTCATCGCCTTTCTCAAGGACCCGAAGAAGTTCACGCGCCTGGGGGGGCGCATCCCCAAGGGCTGTCTGCTGGTGGGGCCGCCGGGCACGGGCAAGACGCTCCTGGCGCGGGCCATCGCCGGTGAGGCGGGTGTGCCCTTCTTCAGCATCAGCGGATCGGATTTCGTCGAGATGTTCGTCGGCGTGGGCGCGTCGCGGGTGCGCGACCTGTTCGTCCAGGCCAAGAAGCAGGCGCCGTGCATCGTCTTCGTGGACGAGATCGACGCCGTCGGACGCCAGCGCGGCGCCGGTCTCGGCGGTGGGCACGACGAGCGCGAGCAGACCCTCAACCAGTTGCTGGTGGAGATGGACGGCTTCGAGGCCAACGACGGCGTGATCCTCATCGCCGCCACCAACCGCCCGGACGTGCTCGATCCCGCGTTGCTGCGGCCCGGCCGGTTCGACCGGCGGGTGGTGGTGCCGCCGCCGGACATCAAGGGACGCGAGGGCATTCTGGCGGTGCATGCGCGCCGGGTGCCGCTGGAAACCGACGTGGACATCCGCGTGCTCGCGCGCGGGACGCCCGGCTTCGCCGGCGCGGACCTGGAGAACCTTGTCAACGAGGCGGCGCTACTGGCGGCGCGGCACGACAAGGAAAAGGTCAACATGAGTGACTTTGAACTGGCCAAGGACAAGGTCATGATGGGGACCGAGCGCAGGAGCATGATCATCAGCGACGAGGAGAAGCGCAACACCGCCTATCACGAGTCCGGCCACGCGCTGGTGGCGAAGCTGCTGCCGGGCGCCGACCCGGTGCACAAGGTGACCATCATCCCCCGGGGCATGGCCCTGGGCCTCACCCAACAGCTTCCCGTGGACGAGCGCCACAGCCAGGACAAGGACCACCTGCTCAGCAGCATGACCATCCTCTTCGGCGGACGCGTGGCCGAGGAACTGATCCTCGATCACATGACCACCGGCGCCGGTAACGACATCGAGCGCGCCACCGAGCTGGCGCACCGCATGGTGTGCGAGTGGGGCATGAGCGAGAAGCTCGGACCCATGACCTTCGGCAAAAAGGAAGAGCAGATCTTTCTCGGGCGCGACTTCACCCAGCAGCAGGACTACTCCGAGAGTACCGCCGTGGAGATCGACATGGAGATCCGGCGCATCATCCAGGAATGTTACTGCCGGGCGAAGCATCTCCTGACCACGCATCTGGATCTGCTGCACCGCGTCGCCAAGGAGTTGCTGGAGAAGGAAGTGCTGGACGGCGCCGAGATCGACGCCATCGTCAACGAATACATGGGAGACAGCGGTCTCGACCAGCCCCCGACGTTCGTTCCCGCCGGCAACTGACCCGACCGGCGTCCCCGACACAGTCCAGTTCCGCGCAAACTCCACGGAAAGGGTGTGTCCGAGCCTGCACCCGACCCGAAAACCCGACCACGAAATGGCACTGACGCCCGCACATGTCATCCCCGAGGCTCCGGCGTCCGGCGACATGGGCACGGAGATGGTTCCCGTACTGGCGACACGCCACGGCGTGCTGGACCTGCGCCGGCGCACGGCGGTGATGGGGATCCTGAACAGGACCCCGGACTCCTTTTCCGACGGCGGCCGGTACGCGGACGTGGACGCTGCATTGGCCCACGGCGTTCAGATGGTGCGCGAGGGCGCGGGCATCGTGGACGTGGGCGGAGAATCGACGCGTCCAGGCGCGGCCCCGGTCCCGGTGGAAGAAGAACTGGAGCGGGTGATCCCGGTGATTCGCGGATTGCGCGCGCGGGTCCCCGTGCCCATCAGCATCGACACGTCCAAGGCGGAAGTGGCCCGGCGGGCACTGGATGCCGGCGCGGACATGATCAACGACATCAGCGCCCTTCGGTTCGACCCCGCCATGGCGGGCCTGGCGGCGGCCGAGGACGTTCCCGTGGTGCTCATGCACATGCAGGGCCGGCCCCGCACCATGCAGCGCGCGCCACATTACGCCGACGTCGTGTGGGAGGTGGCCGCCTTCCTCCGGGAACGCGTGTCCTTCGCCCGGGAGCGCGGCGTGCGCCCGCACCGCCTCGTGGTGGACCCCGGCATCGGCTTCGGCAAGGACATGGGCCACAACCTGGAGTTGCTGCGGCGCCTGGACGCCTTGGTGGCCCTGGGACGGCCGGTGCTGGTGGGGCTTTCCCGCAAGGCGTTTCTCGGGCGCCTGCTGGACGAGGGCATGCCGGACGCGCGCCTGGAGGGGAGCCTGGCCGGGGCGACCGCGGCGGTGCTGGCCGGCGCCCACATCATCCGCGCCCACGACGTCGCGGAGACGTGCCGGGCCGTTCGCGTGGCGGAGGCCATCCGCGCGGGCGCGCCGGAGACTTCACGCGAGTGAGCCGGATCGGTTGTTCTTCCGAAGGGGTTTGGTGACCACGGACAGATCACAAGGAGCCTCGGGCCGTCGGCGTCTGTTCGGTACCGACGGCATCCGCGGCGTCGCCAATCAGGAGCCCATGACCGCGGAGACGGCGCTGAAGCTGGGCCGGGCCGTGGCCCACGTGGTCGGCGGTCACGGGGGTGGCGCGGAAGCGCGCGGCGCCCTGGGGCGGAAGCGCACGCGCCGGCGGCGCATCCTCATCGGCAAGGACACGCGCCTGTCGGGTTACATGTTCGAGACCGCTCTGGCCTCCGGCATCTGTTCCATGGGGGCGGACGTTCTGCTGGTGGGTCCGCTGCCGACGCCGGGCGTGGCCTTCCTGACCCGGAGCATGCGCGCCGACGCCGGCGTGGTGATCTCGGCGTCACATAACCCGTACCAGGACAATGGCATCAAGTTTTTCTCCCGGGAGGGTTTCAAGCTGCCGGACGCGTGGGAACGGCGCATGGAGGCGCTGGTGTGGGAAGGTGACGCCGGCGCGCAGCGTCCCGCGGCCACCGACATCGGCAAGGCGTTCCGCGTCGCCGATGCCCTGGGCAGGACCGTGGACTTCCTCAAGGGCACGTTTCCGGCGCGCCTGACCCTGGAGGGCCTCAAGATCGTCGTGGACTGCGCCAACGGCGCCGCGTACCGCGTGGCGCCGGAAGTGCTGGCGGAACTGGGCGCCGAGGTGGTTCCGGTGGCGGTGGACCCCGACGGCGCCAACATCAACCGGGAGTGCGGTTCGGTGTACCCGGAGACCGCCCGCGAGGCATTGCTGGCCCAGGGCGCGGACTTGGCCGTGTGCCTTGACGGCGACGCGGACCGGGCACTGTTCATCGACGACCAGGGCGAACTGGTGGACGGCGACGAGGTGCTGGCCATGTGCGCCATCGCGCTGAAGCGCGCCGGTCGGCTCCCCACGGCGACGGTGGTGGCGACGGTGATGAGCAACATGGGTCTCGACGTGGCGTTGCGCGGGCACGGCATCGAAGTGGTGCGCACCGGCATCGGCGACCGCTACGTGGTGGAGGAGATGCGCCGCGGCGGCCACAACCTGGGCGGCGAGCAGTCGGGCCACCTGGTGTTCCTGGACCACAACACCACCGGCGACGGCTGCCTCACCGCGCTCCAGGTGCTGGCCCTCATGGTCGAGCAGGAGAAGCCCCTGAGCGAGTTGCGCCGGATCATGGGCAAGCTGCCGCAGGTGGTCGTCAACGTACCGGTACGCGAGAAACGCCCGCTTGCCGAGCTGGACCAGGTGCAGGCGCGCATCAGCGAGAGCGAGACCCGCCTCGACGGCCGCGGCCGCGTGCTCGTGCGCTATTCCGGCACCGAGCCGTTGGCCCGGGTGATGATCGAGGGCGAGTCGGAAGAAGAGATCAGGCGGCTGGCGCGGGGCATCGCCGACGCGATCCATTCCAGCAATCGGTCGGGTTGATGGCCAGGAACGCGACGCGGCGGCGCGAGGTCGAAGGGCTCCATGTAGAGCGAGAGGCTTCAGCATGATCCGTCTTGGAATCAACGTGGACCACGTGGCCACCGTGCGCCAGGCGCGGAGGATCGACATCCCGGATCCGGTGGAGGCGGCGCTCCTCGCCGAGCGTGGCGGCGCCGACCTGATCACCGTGCACCTGCGCGAGGACCGCCGGCATATTCAGGAGCGCGACGTGGCCCGGCTGCGGGAACGGCTGGGCACGCGCCTTAATCTGGAGATGGCGGGAACCGAGGAGATGACGCGGCACGCGCTGGCCCTGGGGCCACACGACGCCTGCCTGGTGCCGGAGCGGCGCGAGGAGTTGACCACCGAGGGCGGCCTCGACGTGGTCGCCTTCGCCCAGCCGCTGCGAGGGGTGGTGGCGCGGTTGCGCGGCGCCGGCATTCGGGTGAGCCTCTTCGTGGACCCCGATCCACGGCAGATCGAAGCCAGTCGGGAGTTGGGCGCGGATGCCGTGGAACTGCACACGGGGACGTACTGCGACGCTGCCGCGGACCGGGCGGAGCGCGAGCTTGAGGCCGTGCGCCGAGCCGCCGCGCTGGCGGCCCGCCTCGGCCTGGAGGTCCACGGCGGCCACGGCCTCAACACGCACAACGTAGCTCCCATCGCCGCCATCGCGGAGATCACGGAGCTCAACATCGGACACAGCATTGTCGCGCGGGCCATCATGGTGGGGATGGTCGAGGCGGTGCGGGAAATGAAAGCCCTCATTGCGCGGGCGGAAACGGCGGGTGACTGACTCATGCACGTGGTGACCGCGGCGGAGATGCGCCGCATGGACCAACTCACCATTCAGGCCCACGGCGTCCCCAGCCTGCGGCTCATGGAACGCGCCGGACAGGGCGTGGTGGACGTGATCCTCCAGCGCTGGACCCAACTGGCCAAGCGCGGCGTGCTGGTGGTGGCGGGCAAGGGCAACAACGGTGGCGACGGGCTGGTCGTAGCTCGCTTGCTGCACCAGCGGGAGTTCCCGTGCGAGGTGGTGTGCGTGGCGCGGGCCGCCGAGTTGTCCCCGGACGCGGCCACGAATCTCCAGCGCTACCGCACCGCGGGGGGACGGTTCACGGAAATGCCTCGCGGCGACCTCGACCCGCTTCGCGACCGTTTCGCGGACAAGGGACTCTTGGTGGATGCTCTTCTGGGCACGGGTCTGCGCGCGCCGGTGGAGGGGTTCCTGGCCGAGGTGGTGGAGCTCATGAACGTCTCGGGCCTGCCCATCATCGCGGTGGACAGCCCGTCCGGGCTGGATGCCGACAAGGGCGGCGCCTTGGGCGCGACCATCCAGGCCGACGTGACGGTGACTTTCGGCTACCCCAAGACCGGCCAGGTGGTCTACCCCGGGGTCACCTATTGCGGCGACTTGGTGGTGGCGGACATCGGCCTTTGGGACCAGGCCGTGGCCGACGTGGCCCCGTCCGCGGAACTGCTGGATTCCACTGAATTGGTGTGGCTCCTGCCGCGCCGGCCGGAAGACTCCCACAAGGGCAGCCATGGTCACCTGCTGGTGATGGCCGGCTCCCGCGGCAAGACCGGCGCGGCGGTGCTCTGTGGCCGCGGCGCCATGCGCATGGGTACCGGGCTGGTGACCCTGGCCACGCCGCGCGGTTTGGCGGACATCCTCGCCGGTGCGCTGGTGGAACCCATGACCGAGGCCTTGGGAGAGCCCGGCGCCGAGCAGTGGCCGGCGCTTGCGGCGGCCGATTGGGCAGGTCTGGCGGAGCGCAGGAATGCCGTCCTCTTCGGGCCTGGCGTCGGCGTCTCCGAAGGCGCGCGCCGTACGCTGGAGACGCTGTTGGAGCACTGCCACCTGCCGTGGCTCATCGACGCCGACGGGCTCAACAATCTGGCCGCGGACACAAGCCGGCTGCGCGGCGCGCGCGTCCCGCCGGTGCTGACGCCGCACCCCGGCGAGATGGGCCGGCTCGCCGGCATGGACGCCGCGGCGGTCAACGCCGACCGTATCGGCATCGCCCGGGCGTTCGCCGCGGAGCACCGCTGCTACCTGGTGCTCAAGGGCGCGCGCACGGTCGTGGCCACGCCCGAGGGCCGGGTCTCCATCAACCCCACGGGCAATGCCGGCATGGCCACGGGGGGCATGGGCGACGTCCTGGCGGGCATCATCGCCGGGCTCCTGGCGCAGGGCTTGAGCCCGGAGGACGCCATGCGCCTGGGCGTATATCTCCATGGCCGCGCCGGCGACCGCGTGGCGGACCAACGCGGCGACGTGGGGCTGATCGCGTCGGACCTCGTCGAAGAGCTGCCGCCCACCATCAAGGAACTGATGCAGATCCGGGATCTGGTGCAGGGATGAACGACAGCGGCTTTCAGATCACGACGGGCTCGCAAGAGGCCACCCGGGCGCTGGGACGGACGCTCGGCGGCTGGATGGCCGGGGGCGAGATCCTGGGCCTCACGGGCGACCTCGGCAGCGGCAAGACATGCTTCGTTCACGGACTCGCCGAAGGGCTTGAGGTGGGAGGGAACAGTTGGGTGCGAAGCCCCACCTTCACGCTCATCAACGAATACCAGGGCCGTGTGCCGCTGGTCCACATGGACCTGTTCCGCGTGGCCCAGGGCGCGGAAATGGAGGACTTGCATCTGGAGGAATACTTCGCCTCCGGCAGCGTCTGCGTCATCGAATGGTTCGAGCGCCTGGACGCGGTGGGCGTGGACGAGTTCCTCGCCGTCGCCTTCCGCTACGTGGACGAGGATCGCCGGGAACTGCGCTTCGCCGCGCGCGGCCGGCGCTACGAGGACCTGATAGCCGCGTTGCGGCGGGCCGGTTGAAGAGGGCTCCTGCGACTTCGCTTCGCGGGCGCTCGGCTGAGCGAAGCCGCAGGGCGCGCCGCCCCCAGATGGAGAGGCGGAAGCGCGTCCTCCCGGGATGAACATGCGCCAACAGATACGGGAACGATGGCACTGATCGTGCAGAAATACGGCGGCACCTCCGTCGGCATGGTGGAACGCATCCGCAACGTCGCCAGGCGCGTGGCGGCCACCCGCGAAGCCGGGAACGACGTGGTGGTGGTGGTGTCGGCCATGTCCGGCGAGACCAACCGCCTGCTGAACCTGGCCAACCAGGTCTCGGCGCACGTGGACGACCGGGAGATCGACGTGCTCCTGGCGTCGGGCGAGCAGGTGTCGTGCGCGCTGCTGGCGCTGGCGCTCAAGGAGCTGGGGCAGCCGGCGCGCTCGTTTCTCGGGCACCAGGTGCGCATCGCCACCGACAGCGTGTACGGCCGCGCGCGCATCAAGAGCATCGACGCCACCCGTGTGCTGGAGTCGCTCAAGCACAACGAAGTGGTGGTGGTGGCGGGTTTTCAGGGGGTGGACGAGGACGACAACATCACCACCCTGGGGCGCGGCGGCTCGGACACGAGCGCCGTGGCCATGGCCGCGGCCCTGAACGCGGCGGTGTGCGAGATCTACACGGACGTGGACGGGATCTATACCGCCGATCCCTTTGTGTGCCCGCGCGCGCGGAAGCTGGAGCGCATCACCTGCGACGAGATGCTGGAGATGGCCAGCATGGGCGCCCGCGTGCTGCAGATCCGTTCGGTGGAGACGGCGAAGAACTTCGGCGTCCCGGTCCACCTGCGCTCGAGTTTCAGCGATGTGGACGGCACCTGGCTGGTCGAGGAGGAAGAACAGATGGATTCGGTTCTGGTTTCGGCAGTGACCTGTGACAACGACGAAGCCAAGATCACCATCCGCGGCGTGCCGGACCGTGCCGGCCTCGCGGCCCAGATCTTCGGTCCCATCGCGGACGCCAACATCGTCGTGGACATGATCATCCAGAACGCCAGCGAGGACGGCACGACGGACGTCACCTTCACCGTGCCCAGGAAGGACCATCCCAAGGCCATGGAATTGATTGAAAAAACCGCCTCCTTGATCCAAGCTAAGGGAGTGGCCGCCGACACCCGCGTGGCCAAGGTGTCGGTGGTGGGCGTGGGTGTGCGAACCAACGCGGGCGTGGCGGCGAAAATGTTCAAGGCGCTGGCCGACCAGTCCATCAACATCGAGATGATTTCGACCTCTGAGATCAAGGTGTCGGTGGTGGTGAACGAGGCGGACAGTCACAGGGCCGTGGATGCGCTGCACGCTTCGCTGATCGAAGACAGCGAGGGCATGAGCAAGGTGAGGGCATGAGTCAATTGTTGCTGTACGATACCACCCTGCGGGATGGGTGCCAGAGCGAGGACGTCTCCTTCAGCCTGAAGGACAAGCTGCGCATCGCCGAAAGCTTGGTGGAGCTGGGCATCCATTACATCGAGGGCGGTTATCCCGGCTCCAACCCCCGCGACGCCGAGTTCTTCAAGGAGGTCGGCAAGCTCAACCTCCGCAAGACCCGTGTGGCGTCCTTCGGCACCACGCGGCGGCCGTCGGTGAAGCCTTCCCAGGACGCCAGCCTGAAACTCCTGCTGGCGGCCCAGACCCCGGTGGTGACCCTGGTGGGAAAGACCTGGGACCTGCACGTGCGCGACGACCTGCGCATCAGCCAGACGGCCAACCTGGAAGTGATCGCCGATTCCATCGCCTACATGAAAAAGCGCGTCGACGAAGTGATGTTCGATGCGGAGCATTTCTTCGACGGCTACCGCCACAATCCCAAGTTCGCGCTGGAGTGTCTCAAGGCGGCGGAGGATGGCGGCGCTGACTGGATCGTCCTGTGCGATACCAACGGCGGCGGCCTGCCGGCCGACATCGGCGCGGCGGTGACGCGGGTCAAGGATGAGGTGAAAACGCCGCTGGGGGTTCATTGCCACAACGACGGCGAGTTGGCGGTGGCCAACACCATGACGGCGGTGGAGAAGGGCGTGCGCCAGATCCAGGGCACCATCAACGGTTTCGGCGAGCGCTGCGGCAACCTGAACCTGTGCTCGGTGCTGCCCAACCTCCAGTTGAAGCAGGGCCACAAGATCGTCCGGCCGTCGCAGTTGCGCCGGCTGCGGGAGATCTCGCACCTGCTGTACGAACTGGCCAACGTGGTGCCCAACAAGCGCCAACCCTACGTGGGCGACAGTGCGTTCGCCCACAAGGGCGGACTTCACGTCTCGGGGATCATCAAGAACCGCGAGACCTATGAGCACATCGAGCCGGAGCGGGTGGGGAGCCGCCAGCGCGTGCTGGTGTCGGACCTGTCGGGACGGAGCAATATCGTCTACAAGGCGCGGGAATACGACATCGACCTCAACGGTCAGGATCAAGCGGTGCACCAGATCCTCAATCGCATCAAGGAACTGGAGAGCCAGGGTTACGAGTTTGAGGCCGCGGAGGCTTCCTTCGAGCTCCTGATCCAGGAGGCGTTGGGCAAGAAGAAGCGCAACTTCCGCCTCGACGGGTTCCGCGTTATCGACGAAAAGCGGGTGGAGACAGAGGCGCCCCTGTCGGAGGCCACGGTCAAGGTGGAGGTCAACGGCGTGATGGAGCACGCCGCCGCTCTGGGCAGCGGGCCGGTGCACGCGCTGGACCAGGCCATGCGGAAGGCTCTCACGGGGTTCTATCCGTCCCTGGAAGAAGTGGAGTTGCTGGACTACAAGGTCCGGGTGCTGTCGTCGGGGGAGGGTACCCGCGCCGCGGTGCGGGTGCTCATCGAGTCGGGCGACGGCCACGGTCAATGGGGCACGGTGGGCGTGTCCCACAACGTCATCGAGGCGAGCTGGCAGGCGCTGGTCGACAGCATCGACTACAAACTCTACAAGGACCGGAAGAAGAAGGGCCGCGCGCGCAAGGGCGGCGCCGGGAAGGCCCGTTCGGCGGCGCCGCCCGCGTCCTGAGGGGAAACGTCCGCGTCCGTCACGCCGGCGTGCCCGACCGCGCATGCCAACGGATGCAGCAGGGCCGGACCGGCAGCCGGATCCTGCACGGGAGCCGCCGATGTGGAGTCTTCTGAAAGAGGACGTGCGGGTCGCCTTCGAGCGCGACCCCGCCGCGCGGAACCTTGGCGAGGTCCTCCTCAGCTATCCGGGCGTGCACGCGCTTCTGTTCCACCGCGTAGCCCACCGCCTGTGGCACGTCGGCTGGAAGAATCTGGCGCGTTTCGTGAGCCATCTGGGGCGCTTTCTCACCGGCATCGAGATACATCCCGGCGCGACCGTCGGAAGAAGATTCTTCATCGACCACGGCATGGGAGTGGTCGTCGGCGAGACCACGGAAATCGGCGACGACGTGACGCTGTACCAGGGCGTGACCCTGGGCGGCATCAGTCTGCGCAAGGAGAAGCGACACCCCACGGTGCAGGACTGCGTCATCGTCGGCGCCGGCGCCACCGTGCTGGGTCCGGTGGTGGTGGGCCGCAACAGCAAGATCGGTTCGGGCTCGGTGGTGGTGAAGGACGTGCCGCCCAACTCCACGGTGGTGGGCATTCCCGGCAAGGTGGTGGAGGGCGACGGCGTGCATCGGGATCCGGTGGAGCACCAGATCGCCCTGGACCACGACCGCCTGCCCGACCCCATGGCCAGGTCCCTGAGCCACTTGGCCACCTACATCCGCAAGCTGGAGGAGCGGGTGAACGAGCTGGATGTCAGGCAGGGCGGGATCGAGGCGCGGCAGCAGGAAGAAGACAAAGAGGTGCGCCGGTACAAGAACTGAAGCGCGAATCGTCATCCCCTCGTCATCCCCCCCGGTCATCCCCGTTTCCTGGTGGTGTCAGAACCTCCAGGCGGGGACGTGACGAACACGTCATTCCCGCGAATGCGGGAATCCAGGGGTGGGGACGGGGGGTTCAGCAACCAGGTTCAGCAACCCTATGAGAGCAAGGTGACGGCAGCGGCGGACAAGAGGGTGGCGGTGGCCATGAGCGGAGGGGTGGACAGCTCGGTGGCGGCCGCGCTCCTGCTGGAGCAGGGATACGACGTGGTGGGGGTGTCGTTGCGCCTGTGGGAGGGCCCGGACCTGGGGCCGCGCAACTGCTCGGATCATCGGGGCGCGGAAGAGGTGGCCGCGCTGCTGGAGATTCCCCATACGGTGCTGGACCAGCGCGGGGACTTTCGCGAGGCGGTGGTGAAGCCCTTCGCCCGCAGCTACCTGGAGGGCGCCACGCCCAATCCCTGCGTCGCGTGCAATCGCGAGTTCAAGATCGACAGGCTGCTGGCGTGGGCGGAGCCCCGCGGCATCCAGCGCGTGGCCACGGGCCACTACGCTCGCGTCGCCCACGGCCGCGACCGGGCGGGGTTGCTGCGCGGCGCGGATCGGAACAAGGACCAGTCGTACTTTCTCTTCGCGCTGTCGCCGCGCCAGCTCGAGCGCATCGCGTTTCCGTTGGGCGGGCTTCACAAGGACGCCGTGCGCGCCAAGGCGCGTGAACTGGGCTTGCCGGTGGCCGAGCGGCCCGAGAGCCAGGACATCTGCCTCGGCGACCACCGGGCGGTGGTGGCGTCCCTGGCCGAGCCCGGGCAGCTTGGCGCGGGTGAGATCGTGGACAGCCGCGGCCGCGTGCTCGGCCGTCACGACGGCATCCATCGCTTCACCGTGGGGCAGAGAAGGGGTCTCGGCATCGCGGCCCCGCGGCCATTGTACGTGTTGCGCATCGACGCGGACACGCGGAGGGTGGTGGTGGGCCCGGGCGAAGAGTCGCGCACGGAGGCCTTTACCGCGAGCGGCGTCAATTGGATCACGCCGCCCCCGGAAGGAGAGGCGGCCGCGGAAGTGCAGATACGCTACCGTTCGCGGCCGGCGCCTTGTACGCTGCGGGCGTTGGGCGATCACAAGGTGGAGGTACGGCCCACTGACCCGCTTCCTTCCGTCAGCCCCGGCCAGGCCGCGGTGTTCTACCGCGGCGAGCGGGTACTGGGCGGCGGCTGGATCGACAGGGCGGAAAGATGCTCCGGGGTCGTGGCGCCGGGAGCGGATCGCGGGGCTCCCGTGGGGGACCGATGCGCGTAGCCATCAAGACACTGGGTTGCAAGATCAACCAGTACGACACCGCGGTGATGCAGGAGCGTCTGGCGCGGGAGTCGTGCGCGTTCGTGCGGTTCGACGAGCCGGCGGACGTGTATGTGGTGAACACCTGCACGGTCACGGACCGGGCCGACTGGGAGGCGCGCCAGCTTGTGCGCAAGGCGAGGCGCTCCAACCCGGCGGCGCGGGTGGTGGTCACGGGTTGCTACGCGCAGGTGAGCCCGGACGAGGTGTCCCGGGTTCCGGGCGTGGACCATGTCGTGGGCCTCAACCGCATGGACGAGCTGGTGCGTTGCGTCGCCGGCGGTGGGTCGGAGGCCGCCCCCGCCGTTTCCGTCGGAAATTCCCGGGACGAACGCGCCGTCGGGGTCCTGGGCGCGCGGCGTTTCCTGGGCCGCACGCGGGCGTTTCTCAAAGTGCAGGAAGGATGCAACTTTGCGTGCAGCTATTGCATCATCCCCACCGCCCGCGGCCGCAGCCGCAGCGTTCCGCCGGAGCGCGTGTTGGAACAGGTGCGCGGCCTCGCGGAAGCCGGTTTCGCGGAGATCGTGCTCACGGGCATCCACCTCGGCGGCTACGGCCACGACCTGACCCCGCGGGTTGCGCTGAGCGAACTGGTGCGGCGCATCGCCGGCAGCGGCTTGATCCCGAGGCTGCGCCTGAGTTCCCTGGACCCGCGGGAGGTCACGGACGATCTCCTGTCGGTGATGGCCGATTCGGAAGTGGTCTGCCCGCACCTGCACGTGTGCGTGCAGGCAGGCGAGGATGGCATCCTCAAGCGCATGCGGCGCAATTACGACACGGCCTTCTTCGCCCGGTTGATGGCGCGGGCGCGCGGCAAGCTTCCCCTGGCCGCCCTTGGGACGGACGTTATCGTGGGCTTTCCCGGTGAGAGCGAAGAAACTTTCGCCGCGTCGCTGGATTACCTCGGCGGCCTGCCACTGACCTATTTCCACGTGTTCCCCTGGTCTTCCCGCCGGGGCACCGCCGCGGCCGGGATGACCGACCAGGTGCCGCCCGCGGAGAAGAAGGAACGCTCGCGCCGGGCGCGCGAGCTGGGCGCGCGCAAGAAGCAGGAGTTCTGCCGCGGCCAGGTAGGGCAGCGTGTGTCGGTGCTGGCGGAACAGCCGGTGGCGGGGGAGCCCGGCTGGCTCAAGGGATACAGCCGCAACTACCTGCCGGTATGGTTCGCCGGCGGTCCCGAGCTGGTGCACCGCGAGGTCCCGGTCACGCTTCGGCAGTGGTCCCGTGGGAGGCTCCAGGGGGAAGCGCGATGCTGACCAACGACGGCAACGCTTTGGACCGTTTCCAGGACGCCCTTGGCTACCACTTCCAGGACCCGCTGCTGCTGAACCGTTGCCTGACCCACGTTTCCTGTGGCGGCGGCATGGAGGCGCACAACGAGACCCTGGAGTTTCTGGGGGACGCCGTCCTGGGGCTGGTCATCAGCGACATGCTCATGCGCCGCTTCCCGGAAAGGAGCGAGGGCGATCTCTCGCGCATGCGCGCGTCGCTGGTGAACCGGAAGGTGCTGGCGGAGAAGGCGCGGGTGATCGACGTTGGCGCCGTGCTGCGGATGGGGAAGGGCGAAGAGCGCACCGGCGGCCGGCGCAAGGAATCGATCCTGTCCGCCTCGCTGGAGGCGTTGCTGGGCGGCATCTACCGGGAGGCTGGCTACGAGGCGGTGAAGCCGGTGGTGGAACGGCATTTCGCCATGGACCTGGATTATACGGATCTCGGACTCGACGACTACAAGACCCGACTCCAGGAAGTCAGCCAGCGGCTCTATCGGGTTCCCCCCACCTACCGGCTGGTGCGCGAGTCCGGCCCGAGCCATGACAAGTGCTTCGAGACGGAGATCCGCGTGGGCGGCCGCCTCGTGGGCCAAGGGGAAGGCCGGAGCAAGAAGCAGTCGGAGCAGGAAGCGGCGCGGCGGGCGCTGGAGATGCTGAACCAAGGGCAGCAACAGTAGCGCGGCGCGCCATGGCGAAACTCACCTACAAGGACGCCGGCGTCGATGTCGAGGGCGCCCATCGGCTGGTGCGCGCCATCGCGTCCGTGGCCCGCAAGACCGCGCGGCCCGGACTCATGGGCGGCATCGGCGGGTTCGGCGGGCTCTTCGACCTGTCGCGAGTGCGCGCCCGGCGCCCGGTCCTGGTCTCTTCCACCGACGGGGTGGGCACCAAGCTCAAGATCGCCTTCATGGCCGACCGCCACGACACCGTCGGCATCGATCTCGTGGCCATGGGGGTGAACGACATCATCACCCAAGCGGCCGAACCGCTGTTCTTCCTCGACTACTTCGCCACCGGCAAGCTCAAGCCCGCCACCGTCCGGGCGGTGATTGGCGGGGTGGCGGAAGGGTGCCGGCAGGCCGGCTGCGCGCTCCTGGGCGGCGAGACCGCGGAAATGCCGTCCTTCTACGGAGACGGCGAGTACGACCTCGCGGGGTTCAGCGTGGGCGTGGTGGACAAGGAGCGCATACCCGACCCGCGTGCCGCGCGCGCCGGCGACGTTGTCATCGGCCTGCTTTCCAGCGGGCTTCACAGCAACGGTTATTCGCTGGCGCGCAAGGTCCTGCTGGAAACCGCCGGGCTCAAGCTGCGGTCGAGGGTGGCGGACCTGGGACAAACCTTGGCGGACGAGTTGCTCACCCCCACCCGCATCTATGCGTCGCTCATTCGCGCGCTCGTGGCGCGGCATCGCATCAAGGGCATCGCCCACATCACCGGCGGTGGTCTGGTGGAGAACCTGCCCCGCGTCCTGCCCGCGGGGCTGCGCGCATGGATACGACGGGGAAGCTGGCCGGTTCCGCCGGTCTTCGATCTCATCGCAAGGCTGGGCCATGTGGACCAAGCCGAGATGGACCGCACCTTCAACAACGGCATCGGCATGGCCCTGGTGGTGGGCGCCGAGGACGCCGCCGGCGTGGAGCGCGCGCTGCGCCGCCGCCGTGAGCCCTGCGCCGTCATCGGCGAGATCCGCAAAGGGCGCCGCGGCGTCTCGTTCATCAAGTAGCCGGGTCGAATCCGCCGCGGTCGTCGTCGCCACAGGTGCCTGCCGGGTTTATCCAATCGTCGCGAGAGGCAGCTAAATGGACCCCAGCGAAATGGACCCATTCCCCTGCCTCCCGGCAGAGTCTTGATAAGCCCGCAGGGTCCTGGCGGGAGTCGAAGCACTCGCCGCGATGGTTAACCAAACAGGAAGCCCTCCCATGAAGCGCAACGTCCCCATCGGTGTGCTGCTGTCCGGCGGCGGCACCAATCTACAGGCCATCATCGACGCCATCGAGCAGAACCGGCTCGACGCCCGCATCCACACCGTCGTCAGCAATCGCGAGAACGCCTACGGGCTCACCCGTGCCCGGAACCACGGCATCCCCGCCACGGTCATCGACCACCGCGGCCACGCCTCCCGGGAGGCCTACGACCAGGTGGTGGTGGAGCACCTGAGGCGTCAGGGCGTGGAACTCGTCGTCCTCGCCGGTTTCATGCGTCTCCTGTCGCCGTACTTCGTGCAAAGCTTCCCCAACCGCATCATGAACATCCACCCCGCCTTGTCGCCCGCCTTCGCCGGCCTCGACGGCCAGCGCCAGGCCGTCGAGTACGGCGTCCGCTTCGCCGGCTGCACCGTCCACTTCGTCAGCGAAGGCTGCGACGAAGGCCCCATCATCATCCAGGCCGTCGTCCCCGTCCTCCCCGGCGACACCGAGGAAACCCTCGCCCAGCGCATCCTCGCCCAGGAGCACCGCATCTACCCCCGCGCCATCCAGCTCTACGGCGAAGGCCGCCTCGTCGTCGAAGGCCGGAAGGTGAGGGTGGCGGGAGAGGATGGATGTGCCGATGACGGGAGTGTGCTGGTGAATCCGTCCATCCCGTAACGTCGTGGGCCGAGCGGATTCGGCGATTGGGGGAGGGGTGGTGGTTGATCCAGAATCCGGCAACGTTTCCGAGGAGGCATCGAAGGGCGCCTGCCATTAGACCCCGGTCCCCTCCATGACCGCACCCTCAACGCCGTGACCGGTACCTATCCCTCTCCTTCTTCCAAATCCTCCGCCTCCTCTATCTCAACCTATTCGACCGCCGCCCCCTCCTCTCCATCCTCCGCCCGCCTCCCCCTGCCCTACCTTCCCCTCAACTCCCCCTGCCCGGTACCTGGTCTTTGTGGGGCAGCAGTGCTGCTCACCCCGAGAAAACCTTGAAAATCTATTGCCGCGGCGGCAATTTTCAAGGAAATGTCCTTCATCGAACGAGACGCCATTGAGCCCAAGGTCACGCAAGCGCTGGGACGCAGCCGGGGCGTGGTGCTGGCCGATCTCAAGCTCGACCACTTGTTCATGGTTTACCCGGGGGAGCAACGGTTCCCGCTCGGGGAGCGCGTGACCGCAATCGGGCTGGCGGATGTCGGGCGGGGTCCAGCCTGACCGGAGGAGCCAGGCGTGGGGCGGGTCTATGCCTTTTCGTTCGTTCCCACTACCACCGTGTACAGCGAGAAGCGCGAGAACCGGTAGGCCCTGCAGCCGGTGAAGCCGGTTTGATGCAGGAAGGGCTTGAGCTTGAGGCGGGTGCTCCAGCCGAGGCGGCGGGTGATGGGGTCGAGGGACTTGGTGACGGAACCCCAGAAGCGCGATTCGGTGGTGAAGTGGTTGACGATGACGATGGTGCCGCCGGGCCGGCAGACGCGGCGCATCTCGGCCATCATGCGAATGGGATCGGGGACCACGGTGACTACGTGGAACGCGGTCACGTAGTCGAAGGCGTTGTCGGCGAAGTCGAGGTTCAGGGCGTCCATCTCCTTGACGTCGAGATGGCGCCAGCCGTACTTGGCGATCTTCTCACGCGCCTGGGCGAGCATGAGCGGAGCCTGATCGATGCCGATCACACGACAGTTGCGCGGATAGGCGGGAAACGACGCGCCGGTTCCAACACCCACCTCCAGGACCTCGGCCCCCTTGGTAATGCCCAGATCCTGTATGACCGTCCGTTCGCGCGAGTAGAAAAACCTCGCGAACGTCTTGTCGTAGAGCGGGGCGAGATCCGAATAGAGGCGGCTCTGGTGCGGTGCTTCAAGCTCGGCCATGTGGCGTGGTCCTGCTCTTGATCCCGCGCCGCCGGCAGTAATGCTGGCGGCGTTTGGGGTAGAACGGCGAACGCTCCGATTTCAAAGGAGAAACTGAACAAGCAACGAACTTCGGATAGCAACTCAGGGCAGCGTTGTCAAGGTGATGGCCTTCGTCGCCCCCTCCCGGTGGCGGGCAACACGATTGGAAATCCGCCACCGCGTTGGCTAAGTTGAATCGAACGCCTTTGCGGCGGCCTTCCTCCCGCAAGACGTGCAGCTATCCGAATCTCCAGGGGGTCCGCTTCTTCCCACATGGCCGGCATCGAACGGTTGATCGACTATCTGTGGCGCTATTGGCGCCGTTACCTGGTGGGCGGGCTGTGCCTGATCGGCACCACCAGCCTGCTCATGCTGGTGCCGTGGTGGGTGCGGGCGGCCATCGACGTCATCGAGCGCGGCGACCCCGAGTCCGAGTTGGGCACCTACGTGCTGCTGATTGCCGTGGCCGCGGCGGGGGGTGGGCTCTTGCGGGGCATTTCCCGCTCCATCATCTTCAACGCGGGCCGGAACGTCGAATACGACCTGCGAAACGACCTTTTCGCCCACCTGGAGAAGCTGCCCCTTGGATACTACCAGGCCCAGAAGACCGGGGACCTCATGTCCCGGGCGGTGAACGACATCAACGCCGTGCGCATGCTGCTGGGTCCGGGGTTCCTGAATCTCGTGAACACGCCGCTCTATTTCGTCTACGCGGCGATCTTCATGTTTGCCATGAACTGGCGGCTGACGCTGGCGGTGGCCGCTTGCCTGACGCTTCTGGCACTGGTGTTCCGGCAGTTCCGCGGGCGCATCCAGCGCGCGTCCCTGCGGGTGCAGCGGCAGATGTCGCGCATGAGCGCTCACGTGCAGGAAAACCTGAGCGGCATGCACGTGGTCAAGGCGTATGTGCAGGCGCGCCCCCAGACTGCCGTCTTCGCCGGGATGAACGACGAATACCAGGTACGGAGCCTCGACCTCGCCCGTTGCCGCGGCATGATCAATCCCATGATGGTGGCGCTCCACGGCTTCACCGTGATGGTGGTTCTGTGGTACGGCGGCTGGCTCATCATGCGGGAGCAGAGCGGCGTGGCCGACTTGGTGGCGTTCATCCTGTATCTGAACGTGCTTGCCTGGCCCATGGCCGCCTTTGGCTGGATGATCTCGCTTCTGGAGCGCGGGCGCGCCGCCATGGAGCGGCTGGAGGAGATCTTCGCGGTGGAGCCGGCCATCGCCGACCCCGAGCATCCGGCGCCGTTGCGCGACAAGGAGCGCGGCATCGAGTTCGACCGCGTGTCGTTCGGTTACAACGGAACCGGCCATGACGAAGCAGTGCTCAAGGATATCAGCTTCGAGGTGCCGCCGGGGCGCAAGGTCGCCATTGTCGGGCGCACCGGCTCGGGCAAGAGCACGTTGACGCACCTGATTCCACGTCTCTACGATGTCACTTCCGGCGCCATCCGCATGGGCGGCGTGGATGTCCGCGCGCTGTCTTTGGAAGAGTTGCGCGGCGCCATCGGCTACGCCCCGCAGGACCCTTTTCTCTTCTCCACCTCCATCCAGAGCAACCTCAAGTTCGGCGATGCGGAGGCCACCGAGCAGGAGGTGCGGCGCGTCCTGGATGTCGCCGATCTGGAGAGCGAGGTGGAGGTCTTCCCCGATGGCCTGGACACCCGCGTGGGGGAGCGGGGCATCGCCCTCTCCGGCGGCCAGAAGCAGCGGGCCACCCTGGCCCGGGCCATCCTGGCCGATCCCGATTACCTGATCCTGGACGACTGCCTGTCCAGTGTGGACGCGCACACCGAGCAGCGCATCCTCAACGGCTTCGAGAGCGTGCTCCAGGGCAAGACGTGCATCATCGTCTCGCATCGCATGGCGGTCATCAGGCAGGCCGACGAGATCCTGGTGCTGGACGAGGGCCGCATCGTCGAGCGCGGGGACCACGCATCGCTTGTGCGCGCCGGCGGGCTTTACGCGCAGATGTACCGGCGCCAGCAGATGTCGGATGAACTGGAGGAGTTGTGAGGGCCGGCGGCGGAGGCTACGGGCGTCGCATGCCCATGAACGCCCCGGAAGAGCAGGAAGACATCACCGGCAAGGCCTACGACGTGGCGCTGGCCCGGCGCCTGTGGCGGTTTGTGCGGCCGCACCGGAAGATCTTTTTCCTGTCGCTGTTGCTCCTGCCGGTGCACCAGTGCTTCAACCTGGCCCAGCCGCTGCTGCTCAAGTTCGGCATCGACGCCGTCAGCGCGGGCGACGGCCTCACGCTCATGACCACCGGCCTGCTGTTCGCCGGGGCTTTGGCGGCGGAGGCCGCGGCGTACTTCTTCCAGTACTTCCTGTCCATGAGGGTGGCGCAGCGGTGTCTCGCCGACCTGCGCATCGAGCTCTTCTCCCACGTGCAGCGCCTGCCCATGAGCTACTTCGACCGCAACCCGGTGGGCCGGCTCATGACGCGCATGACCACGGACGTGGAGGTCCTGCAGGAAATGTTCGCCGCCGGCGCCATGAATCTGGTGGCGGACCTGGTCCTCATCGTGGCCATCGTCGCCATCATGCTGTCGCTGCACGTGGAAATGACGCTGGTGTCGCTGGCGCTGATCCCGTTCCTGCTGCTGGGCATCAACGTCTTCCGCATCAAGGCGCGGCAGACCTACCGCCTCATCCGCACGCGCATCGCCCGGGTCAACGCCTATCTCGGCGAGGCCATCCCGGGCATGGCCGTCATCCAGCTTTTCAACCGGCAGGCCCGGAGCTACGAGGAGTTCGACGATCTCAACCGCGCGCACCGCGACGCCATCCAGCGCTCCAACGTCTACGAGGCTTCGCTGTTCTCCATGGTGGAAGCGGCGGGGTCGCTGAGCATCGCGCTGCTGCTGTGGTACGGCGGCGGCGAAGTGCTTCAGGGCGTCGTGGGCATCGGCACGTTCGTGGCCTTCAGCGAATACATCCGCCGGCTGTTCGTGCCGTTGCGCGATTTCAGCAACAAGTACGCCGTGATCCAGGCGGCCATGACCGCGGCCGAGCGGATATTCGAGCTGTTGGACACCGCGCCGGAGAAATCGGGCAGGGAAGCTGAACCCGCTGCTCGCACCGGCGCCGCGGTTGCCGGCGCTGCATACGGCGGGTTTCCGGAGGGCGCGCTGTCGGACGCCGGCCCCGTAGTGGGTCATCCCGAGAACGATGCGTCCGCGGCCCGCGAGAACCGGGCATCCGGGGGAAACGGTGCGGCCCGCGCCGCGGTGGAATTCGACAACGTGTGGTTCAGCTACCGTCCCAACGACCCGGTGCTCAAGGGCGTGTCCTTCCGCATCGAGCCAGGCGAGCGGGTGGCGGTCATCGGCGCCACCGGCTCGGGCAAGACCACGACCATCAAGCTCATGAGCCGCTTCTACGACGTGGACAGCGGTGCCGTGCGAGTGGGCGGCCGTGACGTGCGCGAGTGGGAACTCGACGCGTTGCGGCGGCACATGGGAACGGTGTTGCAGGACGTGTTCCTGTTCTCCGGGGATATCCTGTCCAACCTCAAACTGGGCAACGAGGCGATTCCCGACGAGCGCATCCACGCGGCCGTGCGCAGCGCCAATGCCGAGGGTTTCATCCAGCGCATGCCCGGAGGCTTGCGTGCCGCCGTGCGCGAGCGCGGCAACAATCTCTCGGCCGGGCAGCGCCAACTCCTGGCGCTGGTGCGCATGTTCGTCCTGGACCCCGAGGTCCTGGTGTTGGACGAGGCCACCTCCAGCGTCGACACCGAGACCGAGTTCCTCGTGCAGGGCGCCTTCGAGAAGATCATGGCCAACCGCACCTGTCTGATCATCGCCCACCGCCTGTCCACCGTCCGCAACGCTGATCGCATCGTGGTTTTCCACCGCGGCGTCATCCGCGAGATGGGCTCCCACGCCGAGTTGATGGAGCGGCGCGGCGTGTACCACCGGCTGCACGAGTTGCAGTTCCAGGAGGAGGGGAGCGGCGGCACGGAGGCGCGATGACTTGTAGGGGAGACCGGCGGTCGCCCCATGCGGCGGGCGCGACGCCAGCAAACGCAACGCCGCCGGCGACAAGAAATACAAGCAGATGGGTAACCCCCAATATTGCAGAAGCTGGAAGCAAGGAGAGGACCGGGAGGCAAGTGGGATGGGACTTGCAAGGAGGGGGTTGTTGGGGATGTCACTGTAGGTGAGGTTGAGCGGCGGAGTAGGGTTATGGGAAATTTTAGGAAGCGTCATTCCCGCGAAAGCGGGAATCCAGAGAGAGGGACCCACTGACGGTGCCCCCCCACCCCGCCTGGATTCCCGCTTTCGCGGGAATGACGTTTCGTAGGTCGTATTTTGAATTGCTCTCCACGAACTTTTTTCGTGGGAGTGACGCTTCGTAGCTCGTGTTTCGAGTCGCTCTCCACGAACTCTTTTGCAACATTGGGGTAAAGAATGACGGGTAACGCGACACAGGCGACATCCGAGAGGCTATGCCTCAGACCGTCGAGTCCAGGAATCCGGACGTCTCCAGGAATCTTGACGTTTCAAATCAAGACCGGATGAACCAGGGATTCCAGCGACATGGCGACAACGTTCACGCGCGTCATAGGCGCCTTCCTGTTGCTGTTTCTCGGCGGCTGCGCGCCGGGATACTACATCCGCGCGGCCTACGAAGAGGGACGCATCCTGTGGCGCCGGACGCCCATCACCACGGTGCTGGCCGGGGACGGCGTGGCGCCGGACGCGCGGCGCAAGCTCGAGATGGTGCTGGAGTTGCGGGACTTTGCCGCGGACGAGTTGCAACTGGACGTCGGCGGCAGCTACTCAGCCTATTCGAAGGTGGACCGTCCGGTGCTGCTGCACGTTCTGTCCGCCGTGCCCAAGACATCCTTCGAGCCCTACACCTGGTGGTTCCCGTTCGTTGGGCGCATCCCTTACAAGGGGTTCTTCGACGGGAACGACGCCCGCGGGGAAGGTGATCGCTTGAAGGCTCAGGGACACGACATCTACATCCGTCCGGCCGGAGCCTTCAGCACCCTGGGCTGGTTCGACGACCCCCTCCTCGGGCGCCTGTTGAAGCGTGATCAGGTGAGCCTGGCGGACACGGTGTTGCACGAGTTGCTGCACAACACCCTGTTTATCCCCGGCTCGGTGGCCTTCAACGAAAGCCTTGCCAACTTCGTCGGCAAGCGCGGCGCCATTGAATTTTTCACGCGTCGCCATGGTCCGGAGAGTTCCGAAGCCAGGACTGCCCGCCGGCGATGGCGGGAAGAGATCGAGTTCTCTGGCGCGCTGATGGAGCTGACACGGTGCCTGCGGGCGCTCTACGCCGAACCGATACCCGAGGCCGGGAAGCTGCGCCGCCGTGAGCGGGTGTTCGCCGAAAGCCGGCGGCGCTGGGCTGATTCGGGCGCGGGGACACCCAAGCGCCGCTATACGTCATTCAGCCGGCACGGACTGAACAATGCCGTGGTCTTGCAGAGCCTGATCTACGTCACCGACCTGGCGAGATTCGAGGAACTATACCAACGGGAAGGCAAAGACCTGCCCCGCGTCATCGAGAGGGTGCGTGCCGCGGCGAGGGAGGCCGAAGATCCGTTCGACACGCTGCCGCCACCGGCCGCCGCCGCACCCGACGGCGCGGCTGCCCGCACCGCCGCAACCCACCGCGAGTTGTGCGAAGGGCCGTCAAAGAGGCAACCGACGCCATGACCGGTGAAACGCGACAAGCGCGACAAGGGGCACGGCAGGCCTTGGTTCGACAAGCCGGCCATTCAGGTGAGCGCGCGTGAACAAGCTGTTCGCCATCATCCGGGAACGTTGTCCCCGCTGCGTCGACGGCGCCATCTTCGCCGGCATCTTTAAGATGAACCGGCAGTGCCCGGTCTGCGGCCTTGTGTTCGAGCGCGAGCAAGGCTACTTCGTCGGCGCCATGTACTTCAGCTACGCCTTGGCCATCGCCGCAGTGCTTCCCATCATCGCCGCCATGCTGCTCCTCGGCTTCACCGCCGCCTCCATCTACATCGTTTCATGCCTGTTCCTCGTCGTTGCCTCCCCGTTCCTGTTCCGCTACTCGCGCGTGCTATGGATCTACCTCGACCAAGTGATCGATCCGAGGTAGGCGCGGGGTGGTGACGGGAAGGACGAACTCAAGCCCCTGGGATTTGCTCGGCCTGGAAATCAAGCAGGTCCTGTGCTAGATTTTCGCGAGTCGTTCCCGGGTAGCTCAGTCGGTAGAGCAGGTGGCTGTTAACCACTTTGTCGGGGGTTCGAGTCCCTCCCCGGGAGCCAACTCCCACCCCCACCGACCCCCACACGCCGTGCGAAATGCGTAGTTGTCCTCGGAGCCTGCGCCGCAGACTCCTATGTGGGGACCCTCGAACGCTGGGGCATTTTCAAGAACGAGGAGAACCCCGTCGCGCGTTCCAACGTCTGTCCCGAGGTCGATCCTCCCGGCGAACCCAGCTTTCATGCGTTCGCGTATACCGTGCCGGTGGAGCGGGTCATCGGCTGAAACGCCTGAACCCAACGCTTGATCGACCGGACGTTTCTTTCCGGTTGGCGCAAGACCCCGATGGGAGAACCCGTCGGGGTCTTGCCGTCTGTGGCGCCGCGGAAAGGGGGTTTGCTTCAGGACGGGTCGGGCCAGACGAAGTCCGGGCGAAGCCCTTCATGAACCGGGCGGCCGTCGTCCGGTCGCGGGACACCGGTGGCCGGATCGTAGAAGGCGTGATAGGTCGCCGGCATGCTGTCCGGGTCAAAGCCCATCAGGTTCGGTGCGATTGCGCGAATGCGCCCCATCTTGTCATCGAGCATGATAGGCGTGCCGCAGTCCGTGCAGGCACACAGTTCCAGAGGACCATCCGGGTTCTGATCGTTGAACGGCTGGCGGTTCAGGCCATCGAGTTTGTCGACGACGATGTCAGCGTGTGCGAAGAACGCGACATGGGTCGTGGGTTGTCCGGTGACGCGCTTGCATACGGAGCAGTGACAGGTGTGGACGTCGATCGGATCGTTGTCAGAGTGAGTCTTGACGTGGTCGCACCCTCCGGAATAAGCCATGTTCTCCTCCTTTGTTTGAACTCGACAGTAAGGCCCATGACCCCTGCCGTGGGCATGCCCTCGATCAGGCGCGCATACTATGCCACGCGGCACTCCCAACGCAATCAAACAGTTTGGAGTGGGTCTGTTGAAGGATTGACGCCGTGTCTATCATATGATACTTTATTAATCATCATATGATCCAACAAGAGAGCTGGAGAATGGCGCGTCCACTTCGAGAACTTCGAGATATTCCCCGAGACAGACTCCTCATGCCCCTCGGGGACCGTGACAGGGTCGCGGTCATCGTCAAGGCCGTGGTGCGCGCGGCCGATGCCTGGGGTTTGACCAATACCGAGGGCGCCGCGCTGTTCGACGTGCCCACGGCCACCTGGAGCCGCATGAAGGCCGGCAGCTACAGGGGCATCCTCGACCAGGACAAGTTGACTCGCGCGAGCCTGATCATCGGATTGTTCAACGGGCTTGCATCGCTCTTCAACGGACCGCTGGCCTTTGGCTGGCCCAAGGCTCCCAACACCGGCCTTGGTTTTGACGGCAAGACCCCGCTCGAGGTCATGAGCGCCGGCGGCATCCCCGCCATGATGCGAGCCCGGCAGCACATCGACGCGCTCCGGAGCGGAGCGTGATCCGCGCCGCGGACCTCCCGGTCCGTGAGGTCGTCGAGCCGGCCACCGTTCGCCTGGTCACGGCCGGCTACGTGGACCAGCCGGTCATGGCGCTGCTCGCGGACGATCCGGCCGAGCGCGCTATTCTGGAAGAGATCGAAGGGCTCACGTCATCCATGACGCCATTTTCATGGACAGTCCCCGCCGGCATCCAACCGGGAGAATTGCTGACGAAGGCCGACGGGGACGGCTGGAACCACGTGAACGCGGCGTTCTGCCACACGCGCCCCATGGGCAACCGGTTCAACGGCCCCGAACGCGGCGCGTGGTATGCGTCGTACGGGAACAACGCGACGGACACGGCCAAGGCCGAGGTTGCGTGGCACCTCACGCGCGAGCTTCGCGCCACCGGCATCTACGAGAACATCACAGAATTCCGGGAGCTTCTGGCCGGCTTCGTGAGCCGGTTCCATGATCTCGGCGAGAGGACGGGGGAGGCCGTATTCAGTGAGGACCCGGCCGAAGCCTATCCCGCGGGGCAGGCGCTGGCCCGGGACATCCTGGCGGTTGGCGGGAACGGTGTGCTGTACCCATCCGCCCGCTACGAAGGCGGGAAGTGCCTGGCGGCATTCCGGCCCATTCTTGTGCAAAACGTCCGCGAAGGCGAGGCTTGGGTATTCCGGTGGGCGGGGTCGGCGGAAGTGGAGATATCAAGGTCGGAGGTGTCGTGATGGCGGAAAAACGGCGTTCAGGGGGAGGATTCCGGGCAAGCAGGTTGGGTGCTGGTGTGGACGGAGCCATGCTGGCCGCCATCGTAATCGTCGCTGTCCTCGCCATCCTTTCGGGTCTTGTGCTCGGTTTCACCGGGCAACAGGTTGCATCGCTCGCGGTCTTGTCTTTGGCCCTTGCGATAGGTGTCTGGACCGTGGCCAGACGCAGGGCCGCCTCGGTCGCGGATACGGAAGGATCGGCTACGGATACGGAAAGATCGACCGAGGAGGCTGGTGTCGCCGTGGTCCGGGATGACGGAGTACCGGGGCATCCAGAGGGACAGATTATAGAATTCGAAGGACAAAAACTCGGCGTCATTGACTTCGGTACAGACTTGAGCCGTGTATTGAGACGTCAAATAGACAAGAATATCCTTGCGCGCGGGGAACCCTTTCGATCCGGGGGGATACTGGATACGGCTTGTCTACCGATTGCCGGCGCTGGGGCCGCCGCGACATCTGCCCTGCTCGCGGGCAACGTCTTCCTGGCGACGGCCAACCCCGCTACCTTGATGCAAATCGGCACCGGTGTCGGTTCGGCCGTGATGGGGCCGGGAGGGATTATCGCACAAGCGCCGTTCGTTGCGGCAAGTGGTGCCATTCTGCCGGTTGTCGTGCCTGTCATGCTCTTCACGACGCTATCGTCAATGATGACTTGTGCTCGCCTGGACCAGATTCAAGGTTCTCTGGACCAATTGGCGAAGGTGGTGGAGCAATTGCTCGTCCGTCACACCGCAGATGACTACGCTGCTCTTGCCAGCGCGTTGGGACGACTGCGGGATGTTTCCGAAGAGTTCGACGGATGCCGGCGTTTCACGGATGATATGAGGACCCGCCTGGCACTGGCGGAAAGAGATCTGAACGTCCTGCGTCAGAAGTACGCTTTTCTTTTGAAGAGGCCTGTTGGATCCGAGCTCGAGGCCAATCTTGCCCTGTCCGATATCGAGTTGTTCACGGCAGCAAGTCTCGCGGATATCCAGATCGACCATCTCCGGTCGAAGCTGGCTCTTCAGGACAATCCGGATGATGCTTACAGAAGGTTCTCCGCGTTAAATTCACGGATAAACGACTACGAAAAGTCTTTCAGAGAACTCTTGGAGAATGACGCGATCGAAGAATACCGCGAGGATCTGCAGAATTCTGTCGACGGCATGGGGTGGTGGAAAAGGAACGTTTCTTGGCGGGGGGCGCGCGTGGAAAAAGAGGCGGAGATGGACAGGATTCAGTCAGGTCCGGAGCGCAGTCTCGTAACGTTGCGGTCTCATATTTCAGAACTGTTGGACGACCTTGCCTCACAGGACGATGTCGGGCAGAAACAAGCGATCATCTACTATCGAGAGAATGGCGGGAGTGGAGACTTGAAGGCCTACTACACCAGCGATTGGCAGCTTCAGGAACAGCCCCGGCAAGAGACCACCGGCGATTGAGCGGCAATGGCAAGCCCCAACCAAACCCGCGAACAGACTGCCCGGGACAGGATCGATGCGATACTGTCCCAGTCGGGATGGGTCGTTCAGGACAAGAAGAAGATTGACTTCAGCGCTGGCCTTGGGGTCGCCGTTCGCGAGTATCAGACCGACGTCGGCCCGGCCGACTACGTTCTCTTCGTCGACAAGAAGCCGGTGGGGGTGGTCGAGGCCAAACCGGCAGTATGGGGCGAGAAGATCACCATCGTCGAGGAGCAGTCTTCCGCCTATGCCGCTGCGAAGTTGAACTGGTTCAACAACGAGGAGCCGCTGCCTTTCGTCTACGAGTCCACCGGCGTATTGACCCGCTTCACCGATGGGCGCGATCCCAAGCCCCGATCCCGCGAAGTGTTCGGCTTTCCCCGGCCGGAGACCGTACAGGACTGGCGCGCTCAGCCGGCCTCGCTCCGCAAGCGGCTCCAGGGGCTTCCGGAGTTGGCCCCGGCCGGCCTGCGGGCGTGCCAAGTCAACGCCATCGAGAAGCTGGAGGAATCCTTCAAGGACGACCGCCCGCGTGCCCTGATCCAGATGGCCACGGGCTCCGGCAAGACATACACCGCCATCACGTCGATCTACCGGCTTCTCAAGCACGCCGACGCCAAGCGGGTTCTTTTCCTGGTGGATACCAGGAACTTGGGCGAACAGGCCGAGCAGGAGTTCATGGCCTACCTGCCCGGCGACGACAACCGCAAGTTCACCGAGCTCTACAACGTGCAGCGGCTCAGGTCGTCCTACGTCGCGGGGGACAGCCAGGTCTGCATCAGCACCATCCAGCGCGTGTACTCGCTCCTCAAGGGCCAGGAGATGGACGAGTCCGCGGAGAATATCAATCCGGAGGAACTAGTCCAGCCCAGACAACCCATGCCGGTGGTCTACAACGACAGGATTCCGCCGGAGTTCTTCGACTTCGTCATCATCGACGAGTGCCACCGGTCGATCTACAACTTGTGGCGCCAGGTCCTGGAATACTTCGACGCCTATCTCATCGGCCTCACCGCCACGCCGGACAGTCGCACCTACGGGTTCTTCAGGACCAACGTCGTCAGCGAATACGACCACGAGCAGGCCGTGGCCGACGGCGTCAACGTGGGCAACGAAATATATGCCATCGACACGGAGAGGACCCGCCACGGCGGCCAACTCAGGGCCAACCAGCAGATCGAGAAGCGCGAGCGCCTGACGCGCCGGAGCCGCTGGGCGGTACAGGACGAGGACACCACCTATGCCGCCAACCAGCTCGACCGCAGCGTGGTGAACCCGGACCAGATCCGCACCGTCGTCCGCGCCTTCCGGGACAAGCTGCCAGAGATATTCCCCGGCCGCACGGAAGTCCCGAAGACGCTGGTCTTCGCCAAGACCGACAGCCACGCCGACGACATCATCCAGACCGTGCGCGAGGAGTTCGGCGAGGGCAACGAGTTCTGCAAGAAGATCACGTACCGGGTCGAGGAGGACCCGAGGTCCGTCCTCGCCCAGTTCCGCAACGACTACTACCCGCGGATTGCCGTGACCGTGGACATGATCGCCACCGGCACCGACGTGAAGCCGCTGGAATGCCTGCTGTTCATGCGCGACGTGCGGAGCCGCAACTACTTCGAGCAGATGAAGGGTCGCGGCACCCGCACCCTCGGCCACGACGATCTCAGGAAGGTCACGCCGTCGGCTCTCACCGCCAAGACCCACTACGTGATCGTGGACGCCGTGGGGGTCACGAAGTCGCTCAAGACCGCCAGCGGGCCGCTCATCACCAAGCCTTCCGTGCCGCTCAAGGATCTCGCCATGGGCGTGATGATGGGAGCGCGCGACGAGGACACGGTGGCGTCCCTGGCCGGCCGCCTCGCCCGGCTCGATCAACAGCTCGACTCCGCCGAGAAGGAACGGATCAAGGCGAAGGCCGGGGGTGCCGAACTGACGAAGATCGTCGGCAATCTGCTGGCCGCCATTGATCCGGACCGCATCGACGAGAAGGCGCGCGAGATGGAGCCCGTGTCTGAAGGCATGAGGCCGTCGCCCGTGGCGTACGACAAGGCGCGGGAACACTTGGTCGGCGACGCCGCGGCCGTCTTCAACGGGGAGTTGATCGAGCTGATCGACTCCATCCGCCGCGACAAGGAACAGACCATCGACCACGAAAGCCTGGACACTGTCCTCCGCGCCGAATGGGAGGGCGACGCCGAAGAGAACGCCGAGTCTATGGTGCAGGACTTCCATAGCTACATGGAAGCTCACCGCGACGAGATCGAAGCCCTCACGATCTTCTACGACCAGCCGCATCGCCGCCGGGAGCTGACCTACGCCATGATCCGGGAGGTGTTCGACAGGCTCAAGAGCGATCGACCCTTGTTGTCCCCCTTGCGGGTGTGGCAGGCCTACGCCCTGCTGGATGAATACAAGGGCGGCCAACCGGCCAGCGAGCTCACGGCGCTGGTCGCACTGATCCGCAGGGTGTGCGGCATCGACGCGACCCTGTCGCCCTACGCCGAAACCGTGCGCCGCAATTTCCAGAACTGGATCATGACCCACCACAGCGGCGGCGGTGAGAAGTTCAACGAAGAGCAGATGGAGTGGCTCCGCATGATCCGGGACCACATCAGCCAGTCCTTTCACCTGGAACCCGGCGACCTGGACATGGCGCCGTTCGACGGCAAGGGCGGGTTGGGGCGGATGTACCGGTTGTTTGGCGACCGGATGGACGGCGTGATTGATGAGTTGAATGAGGCGTTGGCGGGATGAGGGACGACGGCGCGGCACATTCCGCTTGGGTGGATGCCAGCATTGGTGAGTTGGTTGCGTCTGATGGACTCTTCACCGACGGCGATTGGGTGGAGACCAAGGATCAGGATCCCAACGGGGCCGTTCGACTCGTCCAATTGGCGGACATCGGGGACGGGAATTTCCTCGACAAATCCGCCCGATTTCTAACCAGAGCTAAAGCCCATGCTTTGAATTGCACGTTTCTGGCTAAGGGAGATCTACTCGTCGCACGATTGGCGGAGCCGCTCGGGCGTTGCTGCATCTTCCCTCTGGATGGGGAGGAGGAGTACGTAACGGTAGTTGACGTGTGTGTGGTTCGTCTAGGTACTTCGGTGATCGACCCCAAATACGTTATGTACGCCATCAATAGTGCTCGCACACGAACCGATATTGAAACGCATAGCTCCGGGTCAACACGAAAAAGAGTTTCTCGCAGGAATCTTGCTAAAGTAACCGTTCCACTTGCCCCCCGCTACGAGCAGCACCGCATCGTGGCCAAGATCGAAGAACTCTTCTCGGAACTCGACAAGGGCATCGAGAGCCTGAAGACGGCGCGCAGGCACCTTGAAGTCTATCGACAAGCTGTCCTGAAGCACGCCTTCGAAGGCAAGCTCACGGCGCAATGGCGCGAAGAGAACAAGGATAAGCTCGAGACGCCCGAGGAATTGTTGATCCACATCAAGCGGGAGCGCGAAGCACGGCACGGTCAACAACTCACCGATTGGAAGACCGCACTTCGACGGTGGGAAGCCAATGGGAAGGAGGGAAAGAAGCCAAACAAACCGAGAGGCGTAAAACAGGTGCCAGCGTTTGCAGAAGAAGAGATGGGACTATTGGAAAAACTACCCAGTAGTTGGCAATGGCTATCCGCCGAGGTTGTAGGCGCCATTCAACTCGGTCGTCAGCGATCTCCAAGGAACAGGTCAAAGAGTTACCCAACAAAATATATTCGAGCAGCAAATATCACGGAGCAGGGGTTGGAGTTGGACGACGTCCTCGATATGGAATTTGCTCCCCACGAATTGAACACTTATCGACTGGAAAAGAGGGATTTGGTGCTGTCCGAAGCATCAGGAAGCGCAGCGCAGGTCGGTAAACCGGCGATTTGGGACGGTCAGATTCCGAATTGCTGTTTCCAAAATACAGTGATCCGACACCGACCCTATTGCGGAGAGCATGCGGCCTATCTCCTGTGGCTCTACCGCTTTTATTACTTGAGTGGGAAATTTGCGCGAGTCGCGGGCGGTGTTGGGATCAATCACCTGAGTGCAAACAAGTTTGCCCAGCTTGCCCTACCTATTTGTTCCCCCCTTGAACAGCATGAAGTCGTTCTGTTGTTGGAGGACAAGTTCAAGTTCCTTCAGGAGAGCGAGCGAGAGATCATCGCTGCCTTGGAGCGAGCGGTGTTGCTACGTCAGTCCATCTTGAATGAAGCCTTTGCAGGTCGACTCGTCCCGCAGGATCCCAACGATGAGCCTGCTTCTGTGTTGCTCGAACGAATCAAGGCTGACAAAGCGGCATGCTCCAGCCACACCATTACTTCAGAAAAACGTAGACGGGCCAAGACAATGTCATGACCGGCAAGCTTCCCATCAACCTCCACGACTTGCTGCGCCAGCGCACCATCGAGGGCGAGCGCGTCGAGTACAAGGCCGGTTGGAATCCGAAGGCCGTGCTGCACACCATCTGCGCCTTCGCCAACGACTTTCACAATCTGGGCGGCGGTTACGTGGTAGTGGGCGTCGAGGAACAGAACGGCCGTCCGGTCCTGCCGCCCACGGGCATTAATCCCGATTCGGTTGACGCGATACAGAGGGAACTGCTCAATCTCGGACACTCGGCCATACAGCCCCAGTACCACCCGCTTACGGCCACTTATGAAGTCGATGGCCGGACAATCCTCGTACTGTGGGCGCCCGGCGGCGAGACCCGGCCCTACAAGGCCAGGCTCGGCCTGACGCCGAAACGGCAAGAGTGGGGCTATTTCATCCGCAGACACAGCAGCACCGTCCGGGCCAGGGGCCAGGACGAGCGCGAGTTGCTGAGCCTGACCGCCACCGTGCCCTTCGATGATCGATATCGCCAGACGGCATCGCTGGATGACCTGTCCCATCGGCTGATCCGGGAGTTTTTGCGGGATATAGGCAGCGACCTCGCTTCTGAAGCCGCCGGTCTGTCGGTGGCGGCCCTGGGTCAGCGCATGAACCTCGTCGGCGGACCGCCCGAAGCGATGTTCCCCAAGAACGTCGGCTTGCTGTTCTTCAACGACCGTCCGCACGACTTCTTCCCCGCAACCCAGATCGACGTCGTGTGGTTCCCGGACGGCCCGGGTGGGGACCGATTCGAGGAAAAGGAGTTCCGCGGCCCTCTGTCGATCATCCTCGGCGAGGCGATCGGTTACATCGAGCGGAACTACCTGAAGGAAACGGTCGTCAAGCATCCGTACAAGCCGGAAGCCGAGCGATTCTGGAACTTTCCCATCGGCGCAATCGAGGAAGCGCTGGTCAACGCCGTCTACCATCGCTCTTACGAGGAGCGGGAGCCGGTGGAGGTGCGCATCACCCCTGACGAGTTGGTGGTCTTGAGCTTTCCCGGCGCCGACCGATCCATCCGCATGGAGGACTTCGAGAAGGGGCAAGCCGTGAGCCGCCGCTACCGCAACCGCCGAATCGGCGAGTTTCTCAAGGAACTCGATCTGGCCGAAGGCAGGTCCACCGGAGTGCCCAAGATCCTGCGGGCCATGCGGGAAAACGGCTCTCCGGCCCCAATTTTCGAGAGCGACGACGACCGCACGTGGTTTCTGGTCCGTCTTCCGGTGCACGAACGGGTGCGCCCGGAGCCCACCGAACAAGATGCCCCCCAATTCACCAAACATGAGACCGAACAAGTCACCGAACATGAGACCGAACAAGTCACCGGGCAAGTCACCGGGCAAGTCACCGGGCAAGTCACCGGGCAAGTCGGGCAACTCGTGGTGGCCCTCACCGGAGAGATGAGCCGCGCCGAATTGCAGGCTGCATTGAGCCTGACTCACCGGCCCCATTTCCTCATGGCGTATCTCCGCCCCGCCCTCGAAGCCGGTCTGATCGAAATGACGCTCCCGGACAAGCCAACCAGCCGAATTCAGCGTTATCGGCGCACCGCGGCAGGCGAAGCCCTGGCGCGGCAGGCCAAGACCACATCGAAGGACTCCCGCGCATGAACACCGCTCCCATCGTCTCCAGAGTCTGGAGCTTCTGCACCACCCTGCGCGACGACGGCGTCGGCTATGGCGACTACCTGGAACAGCTCACCTACCTGATCTTTCTCAAGATGGCGGACGAGTACGGGAAGCCGCCTTACGATCGCGATGTGGACATCCCGGCCGAGTACAACTGGACGAGTCTGAGGTCGAAGCGGGGCGCGAAACTGGAGAGCCACTACGTCACGCTGCTTCGTGAGCTTGGCGCCAGGCCCGGCATGTTGGGGCAGATCTTCACCAAGGCCCAGAACAAGATCCAGGACCCGGCAAAGCTTTACCGCCTCATCGACATGGTGGACGCCACCGAGTGGGTCACCATGGTCGCCGACATCAAGGGTGACATCTACGAGGGGCTGTTGGAGAAGAACGCCGAGGACACCAAGTCAGGCGCGGGGCAGTATTTCACGCCGCGCGCCCTCATCCGGGCCATGGTGGAATGCGTGCGGCCCGAACCCCGCAAGCTCATCGCCGACCCCGCCTGCGGCACCGGCGGGTTCTTCCTGGCGGCCTACGACTTCCTCACCAACCAGGACAACTTCAAGCTGGACCAGCAACAGAACGCGTTTCTCAAGCACGAGACATTTTACGGCAACGAGATCGTCGCCAATACCCGTCGCCTGTGCCTCATGAACATGCTCCTCCACAACATCGGCGAGATCGACGGCGGCGCGCCCATATCGTCCAACGACGCGCTCGTGGCCGACGCCGGGCAGCGGTTCGACTACGTGTTCGCCAACCCGCCTTTCGGCAAGAAGAGCTCCATGAGCTTCACCAACGAGGAAGGGGAGCAGGAGACGGACGACCTGACCTACAACCGGCAGGATTTCTGGGCAGCCACGTCTAACAAGCAGCTCAATTTCGTGCAGCACATCCAGACCATGCTCAAGACCGACGGCCGCGCCGCGGTCGTGGTGCCGGACAACGTGCTGTTCGAGGGCGGCGCCGGCGAGACCATCCGGAAGAAACTGCTGGACAACACCGACCTCCACACCATCCTCCGGCTTCCCACCGGCGTGTTCTACGCCCAGGGGGTCAAGGCCAACGTGATCTTCTTCGACAACCGCGAAGCCAGCCCCGACCCGTGGACGAAACAGGTCTGGTACTACGACTACCGCACCAACATTCACCACACCCTCAAGAAGAAGCCCCTGCGCTATGAGGACCTGCTGGATTTCGTGAAGTGCTACAACCCGCGGAACCGCCATCAGCGCAAGCGCACCTGGGACGAGAACGACGCGCCGGAAGGCCGCTGGCGCAGCTACAGTTACGAAGAACTCGCCGCACGCGACAAGACCAGCCTCGACATCTTCTGGCTCAAGGACAAGAACCTGACCGACCTCGACAACCTCCCCGAACCCGAGGACCTCGCCGAAGAGATCATCGAGAACCTTGAGGCGGGCCTCAACAGTTTCCGCGAAATGCTTGCCGGTTTGCGGCATGCGGGTGGTTGAACGTGCGAATCGTCAGGACCGGAGACGGTGCCCCGAAGAAGGACAAACACGTGGTTGATGATGAACCGAAGGCATTACAGTTGGTGACGTGGATTGTTGGTAAGGCGGTAGAGGGTGTTCCACCCTTATCGTCAGCCAGTAATTTGGCACAAGAATATATGATTGACGCGTCGTACACTGACAACGACGAGCGAGTTGCATCGTTGATAAAGTGGGAGACCAGCAAAAATTTCACGACAGGGTTTATTACAGGTTTGGGCGGGCTATTAGCTTTACCTGTCGCTGTCCCGACCGCGTTGGGTGCATCCTGGATAATTCAGGCCAGAATGGCAGGAGCAATAGCAGTCATAGATGGGCACGATCTTGAAGAGGATAGAGTCAGAACGTTTGTATTGCTGTCGATTGTAGGTGATTCCGCTAAGGAAGTGCTGAAACAGGCGGGAGTTACAATTGCAGGTAAACTGACCAAACAGGTTGTGATGCAAGTGCCCGGGAAAGTTCTGATCGAGGTAAACAAGAGAGTTGGCTTCCGGTTATTGACCAAAGCCGGAGAGAAAGGTGCCATAGTTCTTATGAAGGGTGTACCAGTGGTGGGTGGCCTCGTAGGTGGGGCATTCGATGCGGCGGCGTGTCAGGCGGTCGGAAAGGTAGCTCACACCATTTTCAAGGGATGACTGCGGGAATCTGTATGTGGATGGGTGTCATAGCACGACTATGAGATCCTGCAGCAGCTACGCCCGACTCCTTCTCCCGCGTGGAGTCGCACGAAGGCATGATCTTCGAACGCCGCACGCGACAGGTGGACGCGCCGGCCCGGGAGGTGCACCGGGTATTCACCGGCATCGGCGGCGACCGGGGATGGTTTTACGGTGACTGGATGTGGCGGATACGGGGCATCGTCGACCGTCTGCTGGGGGGTCCGGGGCTGCGCCGGGGACGCCGCCACCCCGACGAGCTGCGCGTCGGCGACGCGCTGGATTTCTGGCGGGTGGAGGCCCTGGAGCCGGGGCGACTGGTCCGCCTGAGGGCGGAGATGAAGCTGCCGGGCCGCGCTTGGCTCCAGTTCCGGGTGTCGGAGGCGGATGACGGGAAGACCCTGCTGGAGCAGACCGCGGCTCTTCTTCCCAAGGGCCTGGGCGGCCTGCTTTACTGGTACCGGCTTTACCCGGTCCACGCCCAGATCTTCGACGGGTTGGCGCGGGAGATCGCAAGGTGCGCCGAGGCTTGACTGAACTCCGGATACGGGAGGTGCGACATGGCGGAAACAACAGTCTTCGAACCCGGCGGGTACCGGTACGTGCGGGGCCGGTTCCAGTACTCGGGGGGTGTTTCGGCGGAGCCGGGATTCGTCATCGAACGCGCCCGGTTCGCGCGCCCCGTGCCCCTCGACGAAGGGTTTCGCCGGATCGAGACGTATCTCGACGGCCTCGGACGGCCGCCCACCGCGTTCTGCGCTTGCGAGCTGCGCTCGCCGGGGCAGTTCACGGAAGAAGGCTTCATTGCGTTCAATCGGGTCTATGTGAGCACGCTCGAACGGTGGGGCCTCTTCAAGGACGACGACAACCCCGTCGCACGGTCGAACGTGTGTCCCGAGGTGCGTCCTCCGAGCGAACCCTGTTTCCATGCATTTTCGTACACGGTGCCGGCCGGGGCGGGTGACGCGGCGGGGCTCAAGAGCTTCGTGATCGCGGGCTCCGGCGAAGCGCCCGAAGGACCGGGCGGGTACGGCGCCCGGATCATCCGTCTCGGGGACACGTCGCCCGACGCCATGCGGGAAAAGGCGCAGTTCGTCCTCGGAGCGCTGGAGCTTCGGATGGCGGCGTTGGGCCTGACGTGGGCGGACGCCACCACGAGCCAGCTCTACACGGTCCACGAAATCCATGGGTTTCTCGCCGACGAGGTCGTCCGCCGGGGTGCGGCGCCGGACGGCGTCACATGGACCTACGCCCGGCCGCCGGTCCAGGGACTGGAGTTTGAAATGGACGTCCGGAGCGTGCCGGGGGAGCGGGTCATCGGTTGAGTTTCGTGAGGCGTCCGTGGGACGGAGGTAGATCGGATGGATTGAAATTATGCACTAAGAATGCATAATATTCACCATGGGCTCGCCGTACCTCAAACGCTCGCTCGAACCCGTTCTCAGGAAGGCGGCCGCGGAGTTTCCCGCCGTCGTCCTGACGGGGCCGCGCCAGTCCGGCAAGACAACCCTGCTGCAACATCTCTTTGGTAGGCGTTACGGGTACGTGTCCCTGGAGCATCCGGACGTTCGTGCGGCCGCCGTGAATGACCCGCGCGGGTTTCTGGAACTGTATCCGGCACCGGTGGTCCTTGACGAGGTGCAGTACGCGCCCGAACTGCTTCCCTACATCAAGGAGAAGATCGATGCGAACCGCGACACGAACGGTCAATATCTTCTGACCGGCTCACAGAATCTATTGCTTGCCGAGAAGGTGACCGAATCGCTGGCGGGCCGCGCGGCTATGCTCCGCCTGTTGCCGTTGTCGAGGCGGGAAGCCGAGGGACGGCCTGGGACCGTCTTTGCTTGGGAACGCAAGCGTCCGCCGTCTTCGAGAACGCCACATGGATTTGGCGAACTGTGGAAGCGCTTCCTTCGGGGCGGATACCCGGAACTCGCCGTAGACTCCGGTCGGGACGCCTCCCTCTGGCATGCCAGCTACATCCAGACCTATCTTGAACGGGACGTGCGTACCGTCCGGCAGGTGGGAGACCTGACCCAGTATCAGAATTTTCTCCGCCTGCTGGCGGCCCGAAGCGCCCAACTCCTGAATCTTGCCGACGTCGCTCGAGACCTCGGGGTGGCGGTCAATTCGATCAAGGCTTGGCTGTCCGTGCTCGAGGCCACCTACCAGGTGATCGTGCTGCGCCCCTATTTCGCCAACGTCGGAAAGCGGTTCGTCAAGACCCCGAAGGTGTACTTTGCCGACGTCGGCACGCTGTGCCATCTCGCAGGTCTCAAGGACCCCGAACATGCTGCCTCCGGCCCCATGGGCGGCGCAATCATGGAGACGGCCGTGCTGTCCGAGATCGTGCGGACTCTGACGCATCGGGGGATGGAGCCGCGAGTCTACTTCTGGCGGACCGTGGCGGGCACGGAAGTGGACTTCGTGGTCGAGACCAGCGGTGGACTCGTCCCCATCGAGGTAAAGCTTTCCGCGACCCCGCGGCCGGCAATGGCCAGTGCCATCAGGACGCTGCAGGGAGACATTGGCAGCACCGCGATGCCCGGCTACGTGGTGCACCCCGGTGACATACGCTTGCCCCTCGGTTCCGGCGTGACCGCGCTTCCCTTCGCCGACCTGTAGCGTCGCGCTACTCGAGCAGGATTGAGATCAGTCACTCGCTCTATGGCGCTAACGGGTCAAGTCGGGTATCTCCACCACAATCCACCACAACAGGAGGTCAGGAGGTTTCATCATGCGTTTTGGCATCGCGTTCGGCAGCTACCCCTCGGACCTGGACCGGGCCGGCGTCTGCCGCGACTTCACGGAACGGGCTCGGGTGGCCCACGCCAGCAACTACGAGGCGCTCTTCGTGGCGCAGCACTACTCCACGGGACCGGACGCGGCCATGCTCCAATCCCTGCCGTTGCTGTCGTACTTCGCGGGCCTGACCCCCGGCATGTACCTGGGCACGGCGATATTCCTGCTGCCCATGCACCAGCCTCTGATGGTGGCGGAGTACACCGCCACCATCGACAACCTGTGCGACGGCAGGTTCCTGTTCGGCATCGGCCAGGGCTACCGCGACGTCGAGTTCACCTCCATGGGCATGCCCCTGCGCGAGAAGCGCCCCCGGCTGGAGGAGGGGATCGAGGTGGTGAAGCGGTTGTGGACCGAAGACGAGGTGCATCACCAGGGCCGGTTCTACCGGATCGACGGCGTCACCATCGAGCCCAAGCCGATCCGGAAACCCCGGCCGCCCATCCTGCTGGGGGCCGACACCTTGCCCACCGTCACCCGCGTGCCGGAGGTGGCCGACCACTGGATCGCCAGCCGCCGTCACACCAAGACCTTCCTGCGCGAGGCCGTGCCCGCGTACAAGCGCGCCCTGGAGGCCCAGGGCCGCCCCTTCGAGGGCCTCTACATCTTCCGCGACCTCTGCGTCGCCGACAGCCGCAAGGAGGCCGAAGACCGAATCCGCGAGGGCTACGAGCGGCGCTACGAACGCTACCAGCGCTGGGGCCAGCCGGGGGAGCGCTACGACCTTCCGTTCGAGCAGTTGCAGCAGGACCGCCTGGTCCTCGGCAGTCCGGCCGAGGTGGCCGAGCAGGTGCTCTCCTACCACCAGGAATTCGGCGCCGAGATCATGTGGTTCATGGTGGACTGGCCCGGCATGGAGTCCGCCGTCACCCTCGAAACCATCCAGCGCTTCGGCGAGGAGGTCATCCCCGAGTTGAAGCGGCTGACGCCGGAGTGCCCGTTGCCGTAGGTGGCAAGCACATTGTAAGAGGCGTCCAGCTATTGTAAATTAGTGTGCTAATTACAATAGCGAGCGGCGTTATTGCAATATCCTTCAATAGGGAAGTCCGGCCATGCAGCGCGGAGAATGCGGCAGTTATGAGGTGACTCGTGTCGGCGAGGAGCGCGTTCGTGCTTTCGTGCCGGCGCCGCTGCCGCCCAAACCCGCTTTGGTCCTGGACGGTGCCTTGCAACAGGCCGTGGAATCGGCTGTCCTGGCTCTCGGCCGCCTCGATGGTGTGGCGACGCTGTTGCCGGACCACGCGCTTTTCCTCTACGCCTACGTCCGCAAGGAAGCGGTGCTCTCGTCCCAAATCGAGGGTACGCAATCGTCGTTCTCGGATCTTCTTCTCTTCGAATTGGAGGACGCGCCGGGAGTACCGGTCGACGACGCGGCCGAGGTCTCGAACTACGTGGCGGCGCTCCACCATGGTTTGCGGCGTCTTGGAGAACAGTTTCCGCTGTCGAATCGCCTCATCCGCGAGGTCCACGCTGTGCTGTTGTCCGGGGACCGGAATCTCTCCAAGACGCCCGGTGAGTTTCGCCGTTCACAGAATTGGATCGGCGGCTCGCGGCCGGGCAACGCTGCCTTTGTGCCGCCGCCACACACCGCCGTGCCCGGCTGCATGGCGGCGCTTGAAGGTTTTCTTTACGCCGAGGAGTTGCCGGTGCTCCTGCGCGCCGCGCTTGCGCACGTCCAGTTTGAAACCATTCACCCGTTTCTGGACGGCAACGGGCGCGTGGGGCGGTTGCTGGTCACCCTGCTGCTGTGCCAGGCCGGCGTGCTGCGCCAGCCGCTCCTGTACCTCAGTCTTTTCCTGAAGCAACACCGGAGCACCTACTACGATCTCCTGAACCGAGTGCGCCTCACCGGGGACTGGGAAGCATGGCTTGACTTCTTCCTCGAAGGCGTGAAAATGACGGCCGATGGCGCGGTCGGCGCCGCCCAACGTTTGTCCCGGATGTTCCAGGATGATCGGGAACGGGTCCGGACAGCGGCAGGCCGGCGCGCGGTGACGGCGTTGCGTGTCCACGATGCACTCAAGTCCCGGCCGATCCTGTCGCTGCCCGGGGCGTGCCGCGATACCGGGCTTACCTTTCACACCGTAGCGTCGGCCATGGAGTTGCTCGTGAACCAGGGAATCGCCCGGGAGATTACCGGCAGGCAGCGTGACCGGTTGTTTGTCTACGACCGTTATCTTTCCATCCTCAACGAAGGCACCGAGGCGCCTTGATGGCGCGAAGTCGACGATCCGGGAGGTAAGCATGAACGCACCCTGGTCCGGCATCATCGTCTCCGTGCAGCCCCGGGTCCGGCTGCTGCGTTCTCTCGACGAGCGCTCCCACAGCTATCACGGCTACGTGCTGCGGGTCGACGGGACTTGCGCCGGCGAGCGCGAGCAGGCCGCCATCGCCGTGGGCCGGGGGGCGCACGCGAAGCACCGGTTTCGCGCCGGCATGGAAGCGAGCGGCGTGGCGGTGCCCGTGGCCAACCCGAATACGGAAACCGCGGGGTGGTACCGGGTGAGCCGGCTCAAGGTCCTCCGGGAAGCCGAGGCGGAGGCGCCGGCTGCGCCGCCGTTCCATGGCGTGCCGCCGGACCTGGAAACCTACCGCGAGCGCGGGCACCGGCGGTTAAGCCCGCGCACCTACGCAAGCCGGTGCGCGACGTGCATGTGGGGTTGCCGGATGCCCGTCGGCATCATACTGGATCAATGGAACCCTTCGCGACAACGGTACAGGGTCGAGACTTTCTGCTATGGTCCGAAGAGTTGCCGTTTCTATCGGGCCGGTCGCGAGCGCACGGTTCCGGCGAAAGACGGGTTGTCGTACACCGAGGGCGACTGGGTCGACGAGTCGGCCACCGCGCACAGGGGGCCGGACGACTAGCCGGACACCACGCCGGCATGACGGACCTGTCGGAGGAGCAAGGCACCATGAGCGAGCATTCACATCCACACTCGGCCAACGCGCAGTTTCACGATCCTGCGCACGCGGCGGCGTTCGACAGAAAGGCGGCCGTGTCCGATATCCGCGGACAATTGGAGGAGCGCCTTATCGAGGCCATGGCGCTGCGCGGCGACGAGACCGTGCTCGACGTGGCCACCGGGACGGGCCGCTTCGCCCGGCCGGTTTCCGGAAACCTGGCTGATGGGAGCGTGGTCGGCATCGACCCGGCGCTGGCCATGCTGCGGGTGTCGCGCGAACCGGACGCGGACCCCATTCCCCGCTACGGCCGGATCGCCGCCACGGCCGAGCGCATGCCGCTGAAGGGCGGCATCTTCGACTGCGCGTGGGTCGCCTTCAGCCTGCATCACTTCGTTAGCGCCACGGACATGCTGCGGGAGGCGAGGCGTGTGCTCAAGCCGGGCGGCCGCCTTTTCATCCTCGATCCGATCATCGCGGCGGCGGACGACGCGCTCGACGCGGCCGTCAACAGCCTCATCAACGAGGTCTTCCAGCGCTCCCACGGCGCCGGATTCCGCTTTTTCGCGCAGGAAGAGATCCGGCGCCTCATGGCCGACGGCGGCATGGAGGTGGTGCGCGACGATCTCCACACCTACCCCGTGGATCAGGACGGCACCGACGGCATTCCCACCGGCCGGCACTGGATCGAGGTAATAGACGAGCTGGAACGGAGGCCGCCGGAGTTGAAGGCGCGCTTCCAGGAGAGATACTTTCGTTACGACAAGACCGGCGATGGGGTTCACCTCAGTGGCGGCTTCCACTTCGGCCTCGTCGCTGGCGAGAAACGGCTCGGCACCGACTGAAGGAGCACCTCATGAAGACGCCATCCTCACTCATCACCCTGGGGACATCCGGTGGACCGTCATTGACCCCCCGGCGGGCGCAGACCTCGCACCTGCTCACCGTCAACGGCACCTACTACGTGGTGGACGCCGGCGACGGGGTGGCGCGGCGCATGGCCCGGGCCGGCGCGGACGTGCGCAAGGTGGGGATCATCTTTCTGACCCACCATCACGACGACCACACGGCGGGTCTCGGCACCCTCATGTCCCTGGCTTGGGACGGCCAGCGTACCGAACCCATCAACGTCTACGGACCGCCCCGGACCGAGGAGTTGGTGGACGCCACGGTGAAGTACTGTAGCATCAGCGCCGACATCCGTATCGCCGACGGCGGCCGGAGCGTGCCGCTGGACAAGGTGTTCTTCGGGCACGACGTGGGCATCGGCGAGGTCTACCAGGACGACAACGTGCGCGTGACCGCCGTCGAGAACACCCACTTCAGCTTCCACCGGGGCGACAAGGCGGGCCGCTACAAGTCCTACTCCTATCGCTTCGAGACCCCGGACCGGGTCATCATGTTCACCGGCGACACCGGCGCCAGCGCCGCCGTCACCGCGCTGGCCAAGGATGCGGACGTGCTGGTTACGGAAACTTCCTCATGTGACGAACGCAGGAACGCAATGATCCGGGACGGCCGCTGGCAGGCCATGAGCACGGTCGAGCAGGAAGGCATCATGCGCCAGGCCACCCAAGGGCACATGGGCCTGGAGAACATCGGCAAGCTGGCGACGCAGGCAGCCGTCAGGAAGGTGGTGCTGTCCCACTTCACCCGCCGCGTCGGCACCGACGACTACGAGCCCTGGGCCGAGGAGGTGAGGAAGCACTACTCGGGCGAGGTGGTGGTTGCCGAGGACCTGATGGAGTTCTAGGAGTCTGCACCGCCGGATGTGTCGGCGGCCCTACAACCCGTAGAACACCCGCGAATTGGTATTCAGGATCTTCTCGGCCTGCTCGTTGTTGATCCGCCCCTCGTCCACCCAGTTGTGCACTTCGTTGAGCCCGCTCAGGTTGGCCGAGATGTCGGTGTGGCTGTAGTCCGTGCCGATGATCAGGTTGTCCTCGGTGTGGAACTTCAGGAGCGCCTCGACATCGTCGATGGGGTCGATGGTGATGTAGGTGCGGTTCTTGCGGAAGATGTCGGGGTCGAGATCGTGCAGTTGCGGCAGGGTGGTTCCCGTGCCACGGAGCGCCGCGCGCTTGGTGGCCCCGAGTTGCGACATTACGTAGGGGATCCACGACGCCCCGGATTCGATGAACCCGAAACGCAGGTTGGGGAACATCTCCGGCACCTTGGAGGTCACCAGTTCGGCGAAGGCGTACATGATGGGGAAGCCCCGGTCCCACTCGCGCGACGGCAGCGGGTGGCCCGTGTGGAAGCACAGCGGCATGTCCAGGCGGTTGGCCTCCTCGTACACCGGGAAGAAGTGCGGGTCGGTGACCTTGCGGCCGATGTCGAAGCCGCGCTTGAAGACTCCGCAGGCGCCGTGTTCCTTGGCCCAGCGCAGCTCCTCGATGCTCATTTCCGTGTTCAGCCACGGCAGCACCGCGGCCCATTGCAGCCGCCCGTGGGTGGGCGCGCACTTCTCGGCCAGCCAGCGGTTGTAGGTGGTGGCCAGCGCCCACTCGGCCTCGGCGTTCTGGGTGTTGTGGCGGATGAAGAAGGTCGGGAAGATGACCTGAATGTCCACGCCCATCTCGTCCATGTGCGCCAGCCGCCCCTCCACGTCGTCCAGCTCCCGCCGCACCCGCGGCGGATGGTTGATCTCGTCCCGCACCGCGCGATTCTGAAGCCGGCCCTCCACCACCCAACTGCGCCGCGTGGTGCTGTTGAAGCCGGCCCGATCCGCCTCGTCGTCGGACATGTGGACCGTCACCGGCATGTACTTCGCATACGGTGTCCCCTCCAACGCGGCCCAAGTGGCATCGGACTCATCGACATGGGTATCGGCATCGATCACGGACATGGCAAAACCTCCTGTGCCTGACACGGCTGGAATGGGTACAACCGACATCTAACAGGCTAGCATCACAATTAGGCTAGCATCACGATGTTTCCTGTAACCTAGCAACTATCGCGGGTCTCGGCAATTTCAGGCATGGCCTTCCGGCCATCTTCGGCCGCGCCGCTCCGCCCCGGGATACTCATGCCGCATGTTGCTTGCTGTTTGCTGTCACTGATGTCAGAATGCGGTCATGCCGGTACAGATTACCATTCGAGGCGTTCCGGAGCATGTGCGCGACGAACTCGCGGTGCGGGCGGCGTCGCAGCGGCAATCCATGCAGGAATATCTCCGTTGCGAGCTGGAGCGCATCGCGTCCCGGCCCTCCCTCGACGCGTGGCTGCAGGGCGTCCGTGAGCGCAAGGAAGCGGCAGGCTCGCGCGTCGGACCTGCCGGCATCCTGCGCGCCCGTGACGCGGACCGGACGTGATCGTCCTTGACGCATCCGTGCTGGTCGCGGCGCTGGTGGACTCGGGACACAAGGGACGGTGGGCGGAATCGGTTGTGGCCGAGGGGCCCTTGGCGGCCCCCGAGTTGGCGCTGGTCGAGGCGACCAACATCCTGCGGCGGCTGGAACGGTCCGGCGAGATCTCGCGGCTGGAGGCCAACAGCGGACACCGGGACTTGGTGCGGCTTGAGCTGGCCCTGTTCCCGTTCGCGCCGTTTGCCGATCGCGTATGGGCCTTGCGGAGCAACCTGACAGCTTACGACGCCTGGTACCTCGCATTGGCCGAAGCGCTGGGTTGCCCGCTGGCGACCCTCGACCGGAAGCTCGGTCGCGCCACGGGTCCGGTGTGTGAGATTGTCGTGCCAACGGGTCGTCGATGATCGGTCATATTCGAAGAAGCCCGGGACCTCCAAAGAAGCTAGGTCGAGTCGGAAATCTACGACGAGCAACGGCGTCGCTTCGATTGGTAATCTGGCTAACGACAAGGGAGAGCTTGAGGCATGATCTATCAGCCAGATGCTGCTCTGAAACTGCTGCGATTGGGTTCCGGTAAGTTTGACGCAGAGTTTCGCGAGGGCCAGGAAGAGGCTATCCAGCATGTCGTGGACGGGACCGGCCGGTTGTTGGTCGTGTAAAAGACGGGGTGGGGCAAGAGCTTTGTCTATCTCATTGCAACGAAGCTGCTCCGCGAACAGGGTATGGGTCCTGCGCTTCTCGTTAGTCCGCTACTGGCGCTTATGCGAAATCAGATCGCCGCGGCTGAGCGGATGGGGGTTCGCGCCGAGACAATTCATTCCGACAATCAGGACCATTGGGGCCAGGTCGAAAACGCTGTCCATCGGGACGAGGTGGATATCCTGCTCATCTCACCCGAAAGGTTGGCCAATGAACGCTTCCGTGCCGAGGTGCTCGGGAAGATTGCAGATCGTATTGCACTGCTGGTGATAGATGAGGCGCATTGCATCTCGGACTGGGGCCACGACTTCCGCCCCCATTACCGGCTGGTCGAACGCATCGTGCGCACCTTGCCGGCGAATCTTCGCTTGCTGGCGACTACCGCTACGGCAAACAACCGGGTGATTGATGATTTGACGGAAGTGCTCGGGCCAGACTTGAAAATTTCCCGTGGCGATCTCAACCGACCTTCCCTCGATCTTCAGACGATTCGGTTGCTGAGTCAGGCGGAGCGGCTTGCGTGGTTGGATCAACAATTGCGCGTTCTTCCGGGTCACGGGATCATCTATACGCTAACGGTCCGGGATGCGGAACAGGTCAGTGAGTGGCTCCGTTCTCGCGGTCTGGACATACCTGCCTATACGAGTGAAACGGATCAGCGGCCCAGCCTGGAAGAAGCTCTACTCCAAAACAGGATAAAGGCGCTTGTGGCCACCACAGCCTTGGGCATGGGCTTTGACAAACCGGATCTGGCATTCGTCATTCACTACCAGACGCCAGGGTCCGCAGTGGCGTACTATCAGCAGGTTGGTCGCGCGGGGAGGGCCCTCGATGCGGCGTATGGCGTGTTGTTGAGCGGGGAGGAAGAAACCGGGATCACGAACTACTTCATCAATAGTGCTTTTCCGACGCGTGCTGAAGTTCTAGAGATCCTGGATGCCCTTGAGCGGGAACCTGACGGTTTGTCGGTTCCGCAAATTGAGGAAGCAGTCAACATCAGCAATGGTCGTATACAGAAGACGTTGCAGATCCTTTCCTTGGAAGCCCCTTCGCCGATTGCCAGGGATGGGACCAAGTGGCAACTGACTGCCGCGGTCCTGAGTCCTGGCTTCTGGGAACGGGCGGAGCGACTCACCGAACTACGGAAGAGGGAACAGGAACAGATGCAGGAATACGTGGGTCTCGACTCCGGTCACATGGAGTTTCTTGTGCGAGCGTTGGATGGAGACCCGGAGGGCATGTCTCCGCCAAGCTTGCCGCCTTTGGCGACGGAGCCGGACCCGGCTCTGGTTCGGACGGCGGTCACTTTTCTTCGACGCAAGAGCCTGCCGTTCGAACCGCGAATGCGATGGCCTTCTGGAGGCCTACAACATTATACGCTGTCTGGGCGAATATATCCCGGGCTGCAGGCTCAACCCGGCAAGGCACTATGCGTTTGGGGCGACGCTGGTTGGGGCGGTTTGGTGCGCCAGGGGAAGTACGGTGACGGTCATTTCTCGGACGAGTTGGTTGGGGCGTGCCGGGAGTTGATCGAAGATTGGAGCCCGGAACCGGCGCCTGAATGGGTAACTTGTATCCCGTCACGGCGGCATCCGGAACTTGTCCCTGATTTCGCCAGACGCCTAGCCGACTCTCTTGGGCTTCCTTTCCGGCAAGTAGTAGTCAAGACGGAAGACCGCCCAGAACAGAAGACGATGGAGAACGGCCCTCAGCAGGCACGCAATGTTGACGGCTCGTTGACCTTGACCGAAGAGGCGTTGCCTGACGGGCCATTGCTGCTTGTGGATGACATGGTAGACTCGCGTTGGACCTTCACTGTCGCAGCTTGGCTGCTTCGTTCAAGTGGGAGCGGTGAGGTGTGGCCGTTGGCACTTGCTCAAGTGAGGGGCTGATAATGAGTGAGACGCTCTCCCCGAACACCAAAGCGATTCTGTTGTTGACCGCGCCTTTGATCGTTGGACGCGGCAAGGGAAATGAACCAACCAACCTCCTTACGCCGAGGGAATACACGAGACTCGCAGCGTATCTCCGAGAGGCGGGAAGGCAGCCCGCCGATCTGGTGGGCTCGGACACCGCTCAACTTCTTGGTGATTGCCATCCCATAGTCGATCAGGATCGGCTCAAGCGTCTCTTGGGCCGGGGTTTTCTGTTGAGTCAAGCGTTCGAGCGCTGGCAGACAAGGGCGATTTGGGTGCTGAGCCGCGCTGATGATGCTTATCCGCAGAAGCTCAAGGCGCGGTTGAAGAACGACTCGCCCAGCTTGCTTTATGGCTGCGGGGACCGGGAAATTCTTAATAGCGGGGGATTGGCGGTCGTAGGATCGCGTAACGTGAACGATTTATTGGTCGAGTACACTTCCGGAATTGGGTGTCTTGCGGCGAGCGCGCGACGGACCGTGGTATCCGGGGCAGCCAGAGGCGTTGACCAGGCGGCCATGCGAGCCGCACTGGAGTCGGGTGGCAAAGTCACCGGTGTGCTGGCCGACAGCCTCGAAAAAACCGTCACGAATCGCGAGCACAGGAATCTGTTGTTGGATGGGCGGCTTGCCCTGATATCACCTTACGACCCGAATGCGGGTTTCAACACGGGTAACGCCATGCGGCGCAATAGAGTAATCTACGCCTTGGCGGACGCGGCTCTGGTGGTTAACGCGGATATGAACAAGGGCGGGACTTGGGCCGGTGCGAAAGAACAACTGGACAAGCTGCATCTGGTACCTGTGTATGTGCGTTCGACGGGTGAAGGATCAGAGGGCCTCGATGCCTTGAGAAACATGGGAGCACTACCGTGGCCGAATCCCGTAGACCCGGACGAACTCGATGCCGTTTTTCAGTCCGATATCCGCAAAACGCCAGACCGTCTGACCCAAAGGGCTCTGCCGTTCGATGCTTGGCGGGAATCTGTGAAACCGAAACGACAACCATGGGCAACGCCGGTATCACGAACAGCAGACAATCCGAGTCTTGATCCCGCCGAAGAACTGTATCAGACGATACGCTCAGTGGTTACGCAACTGCTTGTAGAACCCAAGAGGGCCGCGGAAGTTGCTGGAGAACTGGAGGTCACCAAGCGTCAAGCTGAGGAATGGCTGAAGCGGCTCGTCGCGGAAGGTGTCCTGGAGAAACGCAGCAGACCGGCACGAAGCTATGTACTACGACAGGACGACCTGCCAGTGCAGTAAGCGTCGCGGCGAAAAAGGAATACCCGAAACCTGCGGCCCCTACCCGATCCCCTCCAGCGTCTCCGCGATCACCAGATCCACCACCGCGCGCAGCGCCTGATCGCCTTCACGGTCGAGGCGCGACAGCCGCCGGATGAGGCATGCGTAGAGGGCGGCGATGTACATGGAGGGCGGACCCACGCGGGCCCGCGTCGACAACACGCATGAGGCGGCGCCCGAACGGGTTCGGCCAACGAACGAGACGCCTGCACTGGTCTGATTTTCGCGTTTCTTTATCGTATGGTCACGGGAACGTAACATGCCCCGGTTAAGCCTCCAGTCATCAAGTTCCGATGCCCCGGACCCAGGCCCGGCGGTTCGGATCGATGGGCTCGGCTGGAATCGCAACGACCACGGAGGCGAAAATGTTGGACATGGACACAAGGCAGGAGATTGGCGAGCAGGAGATCGATGAACCCCACGATGCACCCCTCATGGAGACCGACTTCGGCAAGCTGGCCGCCATGGCCATCTCCCGGAGGGGATTCCTGAGCGGCGGCGCGGCGTTCGCCGCATCCGCGTTCGTCATGAGCACCGGCGTGCTGAGGCCCCTCGTAGCGCTGGCCGGCGCCAGCCGCTTCGGCTTCGAGTCGGTGGCGGCCAACGGCCTCGACACCGTCACGGTTCCCAAGGGATACGGGTGGCATGTGGTAGCCAGATGGGGCGATCCCATGTGGTCCCGCGGCACGGAGTTTGATCAGAAGACCCGCGGCACCGGCGCCAGCCAGGAGCTGGCCTTCGGCGACAATAACGACGGCATGGCGCTGTTCAACCACCTCGGCCGAGTCGTCCTGGCGGTCAACAACGAGTACGTGAACCGCGGAATCATCTTCGGCAGCGAAGGCAACAAGCCCCGGAACGCGGATGACGTGCGCAAGAGCAAGGCCGCTCACGGCGTGTCGGTGATGGAGCTGCGGCGCAAGGACGGCAAGTGGTCCATCGTCAAGGACTCGTCCTACAACCGCAAGATCACCGCGGACACGCCCATGGAGATCACCGGGCCGGCGCGCGGCCACGATCTGTTGAAGACGGCGGCCGATCCGGCGGGCACGCGCAGCCTCGGCACCTGGAACAACTGCGGCAACGGCCGCACCCCCTGGGGCACTTACCTCACCTGCGAGGAGAACTTCGACGACTATTTCTCCTCGGTCGACGCCAACGTGAAGGTCAGCCCCGAGTTCAAGCGCTATGGAGTCGACGCCAAGGACAAGTACGGATGGGTCATGACGGACGAGCGGTTCGACATCGCGAAGCACCCCAACGAACCCAACCGCGCCGGCTACATCGTCGAGATCGACCCGCTGGACCCCGAGTCCACCCCGAAGAAACGCACCGCCCTCGGGCGCTTCAAGCACGAGAACGCCGAGGTGGTGCTGGCCGCCAACGGCCAGGTGGTGGTCTACCTGGGCGACGACGAGCGTGGCGAGTTCCTTTACAAATTCGTGAGTGTGGGACGCTACGTGGAAGGCGGCAATAATGCCGATCTGCTGGAGAAAGGCCGGCTCTACGTGGCGAAGTTCGCCGACGGCGGCCGGGGCGAGTGGCTGGAGTTGACCCCCGAGTCCACCGGGATGGCCTCGATGGCCGAGGTCTGCATCCATACGCGCATTGCCGCCTCGGCGGTGAAGGCTACCACCATGGATCGCCCGGAATGGGTAGCCGCCAACCCCAGGAAGGCAGAAGTCTACTGCGCCCTCACCAACAACAAGAACCGCGGCAAGAAGGCCAACGCCGGCGGCGACCCAACCCCCGTGGGAGGACCCCATCCCCGCGCCGGCAATCTCTACGGCCAGATCGTCCGCTGGCGGCCGGACGGCGGCAACCACCTGGCCAACGGTTTTGCCTGGGATCTCTACGTGGTGGCGGGAAACCCCTCGGTCCACAAGGACGCCAACGCAGGCTCCAGGAACGTCAATCCGGACAACATGTTCAACTCCCCCGACGGCATCGCCTTCGACCGTAACGGCATGCTGTGGATCCAGACGGACGGCAACTACTCCAACGCCAAGGGCTTCGCCGGTCAGGGCAACAACCAGATGCTGGTGGGCGACCCCGCGACGGGCGAGATCCGCCGCTTCCTGGTGGGTCCCAAGCAGTGCGAGGTCACCGGCATCGCCTGGAGCGCCGACGGCAGGACCCTGTTCGTGGGCATTCAGCACCCGGGCGAGAAGGGCGACAGCCACTTCCCCGACGGCGGCGACACCGTCCCCCGCTCCGCGGTGATCGGTGTCACCCGCGACGACGGCGGCCTCATCGGCTGAGCCGTTGCATCCTTCCCCTCTTCCCCCGGGAGGGCGCTTCGGCGCCCTCCCGTTCTTCTTCGTGGTTCCCTGCGGGATGCAGACCGGACACCTGACGGTGTATAAGGGCGCGGTTTGCGGTGACTGCGCCCAAGGCCTTCCGCCATACGACGAGAATGCCGACGTCAGCATGTTCACGCCCAATCAAGCAATCTCGCATCTTCTTGTCCTGGCATTCACGTTGACGCTGTGCCATTCCAACGGCGAGGCGTGCACGAACGCCGAAGGCGCGGAGACCGGAGCCGCCTGCGGCGAGGAAGACGGCGCCCGATTCCTTCGGGACCATGAAGCGCCGGGCCATGGCGACGGCGCGCGCATGGTGCAAATCCAGCGGATGACGTGTGAAGACGGAGCCGTGGCCCGGTGGAACTCCCCGGATCGCGGGGTGGTGACCTACAAGATCAATGACTGGGCCGGCGCGGATATCGAGACGGCGCTGGCGTTAGTTCCTCCACTTCAAAAGACAGTTCTCAGCGGTGCAGCTAGTGTGGTGTCTGGTTAATGCGCGTCATAATCTGCGGAGGATATTTTGTCGTCGGCTGCGTTGCTCTTCCTCGCGTGGTACCCGCCACTGCTCGTCATCGCGCCTCAACTCGCCGCTCCCACTCCCTCCATCGTCTCCTCCATCACCAGATCCACCACCGCGCGCATGGCCTGGGCGTCGCTGTCGCCCTCCAGGCGGCGCAGCCGGTAGTGGTCCACTTGCCGGTCGGCGGCGGCGCCATTGCGAATGATGTCGAGGGTGTGGCGTACCTCGGGCTCGCAGCCCAGGGCGCGGGCGTCTTCGGCAAGTTCTTCCACCAATTCCTCGGCGAAGTCGGCGACATCCTTGCGGCCGCCGTGCTCGGGGTCGCCGTGGAAGCCGAGCACGCCGTAGCGCTGGGCGATCCAGCGGTTTTCGGCGATGATCTCGGTGGGCGGTTCCTGCGGCAGGGCGCCATCGCGATCGAGGCGCGACAGCCGCTGGATGAGACAGGCGTACAGGGCGGCGATGCACATGGCGTCCTCAATGCGCGGGCAGATGTCGCAGATGCGCAGTTCGATGGTGGGAAAGCGCGCCGACGGTCGGATGTCCCACCATAAAACGGTGCCGTCGCTGATGAGGTTCATGCGCTGATAATCGGCCACGAGCTGATCGAATTCCGCACGGGACCACAGGGGTCTCGGCATGCCGGTGCGCGGCAAGGCTCCGAGAAGCGTCAACCGGTAGGACTTGAAACCGGTTTCGCGCCCGCCGCTGAAGGGCGAGGAACCAGAAAGGGCGTGCAGCAACGGCATGTAGCGGCGCATGGCGGTCATGACGCGGATGCGCGAGTCGGCGTCGCCGAAGCTCGCGTGTATGTGCATGGCGCTCACCAGGAACCGTCGCGCATCCTCCTGGAACTGGTCGGCGAGCCGTTGATAGCGCTCCTTGGGTGTGCTCATCTGGGCTTCCCACGCCGCGAACGGGTGGGTGGAGGCCGCCATGATCGCGGCTCCGTGCCGTCGCGCGCCCTCGGCCGCGATGGCGCGCGTCTCCCGTAGCGCACCGCGCAGCTCGGCCACCGAGTTGCACACGCGCGTGTTGCATTCGATCTGGGCGCGGAGAAACTCGTGCACGAACATATGGCGTCCGCGGTTCTTCTCGCACCAGTCGAAGATCCCGGGATCCGGGTCGGCGATCATGTCCCGGGTGTCCGGGTCGACAAGAAAGAACTCTTCCTCAATGCCGAAGGTGATGTTCAATGGTTCACCCCCCAAGTGCCTGCCGCAGTCTTCATGGATGGCCGCTGGCTGAAATCGCCGTGGGACCGCCGTTGGCTTAACGCCGAAACGCATTATAGCCTCTCCGGCGCCAATTTTCATGCATGCCAACAACACGCCTTGCGCACGAAGGCACTGCTTGGTATCGTGGTTCGTTTACGATGACGTGGTCTACAGCACTCAAGGCTCTTTGCCGAAGTCGGCAGGATCACGCCCGAACAAGCAACCCTTCCCTTTCTCGCCGTGGCGTTCTTCCCGACCTTTTTCCAGTCAGCCGATGCCAAGCCCTGCCTGAAGCCCGAAGGCGACGATGCGGGCGCGTCCCGTGAACGCGGCGATGGCGTCCAGGCCGATCATGGGCAAGCCGAAAGCCGGTGACCCGGTGATGATCTCCGAATGGACGATCCCGTCCGCGCTGGCCGACTTCCACGACATCGAGAATACGCTCGGAGGCAGGGTCGCGGCGGTGTTCCTCGACTACGACGGGACCCTGACGCCCATCGTGGACACCCCGGAGCAGGCCGTGCTCTCCGACGAGATGCGCGCGGTGGTGCGGCGGCTGGGCGACCGTTGCGTGACCGCCATCGTCAGCGGGCGCACGCGCAAGGACGTGCAGGCGCATGTCCGCCTAGACAATGTCTACTACGCCGGAACACATGGGTTCGAGATCGTCGGACCTGTGGGCTCCGGAATCCACCACGAGGTGGGGCAGGAATTTCTTCCGGTCATGGAGGAACTGCATCGGCGGTTGCACCGCGCCATTGGGAATACCCCCGGCCTGCTGCTCGAAACCAAAGGCTACTCCCTGGCCGTGCACTACCGGCTCGTGCAAGAGTCGGCGGTGGCGCGTGTGGAGTCCGTCGTGGACGGGTTGATGCCGGACTACCCTACGCTGCGCAAGACCCACGCCAAGAAGGTCTTCGAGATCCGCCCGCAGTTCGACTGGAACAAGGGTCGGGCGGTCCAATGGATTTTGGCGGCCCTCGACCTCGACCATGCGGGCGTGGCGCCGCTGTACCTGGGCGACGACACCACCGATGAAGACGCCTTTGTGGCCGTGGATGGGACGGGAGTCGGGATTCTCGTGGCGGACGAGCCCCGGTCGACCGCGGCGCGGTATCGGCTGGAGGACGACGCCGAGGTGGCGCTTTTCTTGCAGCGTCTGATACGGGTTCTTCATGGGCAAGGTTGATCGGCGCCGAGAGTTTTGGAGCCGGCTTGGCGCCGCGGGCATCCCCGGCGTGCCGGATGAGTTTTCGGTCACGTTCGCGCATCAGGCGATACCCGCGCCGGTGCTGGCGGAGATCGACGCGTTCATCCGCGTCTTCGAGCGCGTCACCACCCGTCCCGCATGGCAGAATTCCGTTCTCGCTTCCTCGGGCCAGGACGTGCCGTCGGTCCGCCCGGAGGTGTGCTTCTTCAGCGCGTGGGACTTCCACCTGCCTCCCGAAGGCCCCTGGCAGGTCATCGAGTTCAACGACAACGGCTCCGGACTTCTCTTCGCCGCCCTCATCAACGAACATTACCATGCGCTCCTGGAACCGGACCGCCAGGCGGCCGTCGAAGCGCCGCCCTCGGTCGCCGGGCTGGGTCAGCAGATCATCCGCATGGTGCGGCGGGAGGCCGAGGGTTTCTTCGGCACGGCGCCCGACGGCCTCTTCCTCATCCTCGACGAGCCCGAAGCCCTGGAACGGGGCAAGTTCCAGCGCGAAATGGAGATGCTTCGGGATCTGTTCCACGGCGAGGGATGGCGCGCGGCCGTGGCGTCCACGGCGGATATCGACTGGGACGGAACCCGGCTGCGTCACCGCGGTGAACCCGTGTGCTTCATCGTGAACCGCTCCACGGACTTCTTCCTGGAGAAGGAAGTGACGCGCGCCTTGCGCGACGCGTTCGTGAGCGGCGGCGTCTACGTGGCGCCGAGCCCCTTCACTTATGCGACGCGCAGCGACAAGCGTCTGTTGGAGTTTCTTTCCCTGCCGCAGTGGGACCGGGAGCTTGGCATCGAGCCGGGCGAGCGCGCGGTCTTGAGCCGCCATATTCCCGAGACCCATCTGCTTCGGCCCGACAACCTCGACAGCCTGGCGGCGGACCGGGAGCGGTTCGTGTTCAAGCCCATCCGCAGCCACGCGAGCCGGGGCTTCCTGACCAGCGCGCGCGTGGGGCGCTCGCGCCTGCAGCGGCTGGCGCGGCGCGGCGAAGGCTACGTCGCCCAGCGCAAGGTCGGGCGGCCGCGCATCTCCCTGGCCGGTGACGGACAGGTGTGGGCCGATCTGCGCGTGTGGGCGTACCGCGGCGAGCGCGTGCTCCTGTCCGGGCGCACCTCCGTGGATGAGACTTCGCTGGACTTGAGGCCGCCCGCCGGGTGGCTCCCCACTTTCGCCGCCAAGCGTTCTTGAATAGTTGACCGCCCCAGCCTCGCGGTCTATGCACGAGTCGGAGGAATGACACATGATCGATGTCAACGGACTCACGGGTGGAGAAGCCTTTCTGCGCGTTCTGTCGGGCATGGGCGTGGAGCGCATCTTTGCGTCGCCGGGCTCGGAGTGGTCGCCGGTGTGGGAGGCGCTGGCCAAGCCGGACGAGAGCATGCCCATGTACATGAGCACGCGCCACGAAGAGATCGCGCTGGCCATGGCCAGCGGCTACGCCAAGTCCACCGGCAAGCTGCCGGGCGTGATGATCCACACCACGGTGGGGGCGCTGCATGGCTCCATGGCCCTTCGCGGCGCGCTCCACGAGCACGTTCCCATGGTGGTATTCACCGGCGAGTCCATTGCCTTCGGCGAGGATGACGGCCCCGATCCAGGCGGCCAGTGGATGCGCTTCCTCTCGGACGTGGGCGGCCCGGCGCGGCTGGTGGACCGGTGCGTGAAGTGGAGCTTCGGGGTCAACGACAAGAACATTCTGGTGTCCACCGTGCAGCGCGCCTGCCAGATGGCCATGAGCGCGCCGCGCGGACCGGTGTTCGTTTCGCTGCCCATGGAGTACCTGTTCGACAAGGTCACGCGGGAAGCGCCCCTCAAGGTGTCCATGCCCTCCATGCCGAGCCCCGATCCCGCCGCCATCGACGAACTGGCCGGGCTGCTGCGCACCGCGCGGAACCCGGTGATCGTGAGTGAGAACGCCGGCAGCAGCGCGCCCATCGTCGAGCGAATGGTGGAGTTGGCCGAGTTGCTCAACGCGCCGGTGGTGGAGACCCGCAGCAGCGGGTACTTCAACTTCCCGCGGGACCACGATCTGCACGGCGGCTTCGAGCCGGGCGAGTACATGGCCGCCGCCGACGTGGTCTGCCTCATCGGCGCCACCCAGCCGTGGCATCCGGCTTCGGCGGCCATCGCCCAGGGCGCCAAGGTGGCGGCGCTGGACGAGGAGCCGCTGCACATGAACCTGCCCTACTGGGGTATTCAGTTGGACCTGAGCATTGCCGGCGCGTTGGACGCGTCCCTGGGCGCGCTGGTGGAGCGGCTCCGCAGGGACGGGGTCGAGGGCGGCGCCGCGGCCGGGGAGCGACGCGCGAGAGTGCGCGCGCAGGGAGCGGCGCGCCGGGCGGCGTGGGCCGAGCGCGCGCAGAGCCTGGAGTCCAAGGAGCCCATGGACACCGACTGGGTGATGTACCAGCTCAACCAGGTGCTGCCCGAGGACGTCTACCTGGTGGAGGAGACCATCACCCATCGCATGGCGCTGCACCAGTACCTGGATCGGGTCAAGCCCGGCAACTTCTTCAGCGGCTGCATCGGCGGCCTGGGCACGGGCCTGGGCACCGCTTTGGGGGTCAAGGCCGCGCACCCGGATCGGCCGGTGGTGCTGGTCATCGGCGACGGCTCCTTCAACTACAACCCCGGTATCGCGGGCTTCGGCTTCGTCCAGGAGTTCCGCATGCCGATTCTCATCGTGCTCATGAACAACCACGGCTACAAGTCCATGAAGCGAGGCATGCCTGCGTACTACCCCGACGGCTGGGCCGTGCGCACCAACCAGTTCGTCGGCACCTCCATTGCGCCCGCCCCCGACTATCCCGCCATCGCCCGGGCCTTCGAGGGCTTTGGCGAGCGCGTGCAGAACCCGGCCGACGTCAAGGGCGCGCTGGAACGCGGTCTTCAGGCAGTGCGCGACGGGCGGCTGGCGCTGGTGGACCTCTGGCTGGATCCCGTGAACGATTAAACGCTTTCCGGTGGGCGATGGAAGGGCGACCGGCTGGTCGCCCCTGCCGGGGTCCACCACAGCGGCACAACGCAAGGAACGCTTCCCATGAAAATTCTCCGTTTCAACGATGATCGCGTCGGCGTTCTCAAGAACGGCAGCAACGTGGTGGACGTGAGCGGCATCATCCAGTACCGCGTGGAAAAGGGTCCGCAGCGGGTGATGGAAGAGGTGATCGCCAACTTTGACGACTACCGAAAGGAGTTCGAGCGGCTGTTGCGCGAGGGGTCGGGCTTCCCGCTGAGCGTGGTCAAGCTGCTGGCGCCCATCCCCAGGCCGAGCAAGTGCCTGGCGGCCTTCGTCAACTATCTGGACTCGCCGGAGCGCACGCCGGAGAGCCTGCCCATCGAGTTCTTCTACAAGGCGCCCGAGTTGGTGGGGCCGGACGGCGTGGTGGAGTTGCCCGACATCCCCGCGGTGGCGGTGACCCAGCCCGAGGCCGAGCTGGCCTTCGTCATGGGATCGTGCGGCCGCAATCTGTCCGAGGACGGCGCCATGGACGCGGTGTTCGGCTACGTGCCGTTCTTCGACATCTCCAACCGCGGCATGGTGCGCCGCACCCAGTTCCTGCCCAAGGGACAGGGTAGCCACAGCCCCTGCGGGCCCTGGATCACCACCGCGGACGAGGTCCCCGATCCCCACGACCTCACGGTCAGATCCTGGGTCGGCGGCGAGGCCCGGCAGGACTACAACACCCGCCACATGGCCCACAAGATCCCCGAACTGGTGTCATGGCTGTCGCGCTTCGTGCAGCTTCAGCCCGGCGACGTCATCGCCACCGGTACCTATCACGTGGGCCTTGGGCCGATGAACAACGGCGACACCCTGGAGATCGACATCGAAAAGCTCGGCAAGGCCCGCTTTACCGTCCGCGCCCACGGCCCGCGCAAGGAGGTGGAGTGGATCCCGGGCAAATCGCAGCCGCCCGCCGGCTCGGGGGTATCAAGGGTCTGAACCGGACGGCGAGTCCGAGGGGAACGAAAATGAAGCGTATCCGAATCGTTCTGTTGGGCATCCTTCTGCCGGTCATGACCGCCGGTTGCGGTATGCACGGCGGCGGTGACGCGATGACACCGGAAGAGTCCGAAGGCAGTATCGATTTCCAAAGGATTACGAGTTTCGACGGGGAGGTGCTGACCGTCGACCTTGATGTGGACGGCTTTCCGGTGCTCAATACCGCCAGGGACGTCGAAAGCAGCACGGCCTACAGGACCACCATTCCGGGCCACTCGGGGCGGAGTTGGCTGCTTCTCAACACGGCCCATGACAGCACGACCCTCGCTTCGGTCCTGACAAGTTGGAACAGTGATGATCCGCAGGACTATCTGGCAGGAGGATGGTGGCTCCACTTTCCCGATCAGCATCCTCCGGCTCTCGACTTCTGGGACCCGAGAACCTCCCTGTACCTGTTTGTGGATGGCCCGGAAATCGACCTGTCCAACAGCGCTCCATTCCCGTTGGAAGGACAGGCCAGTTACGAGGGCGCCGCCGCGGGCGCCTTCCTGTATGGGTACGGCGATGACTGGGGCGACGATGTCCGAAGAACCTTGGCGGGCGCGGCCTACGGAGGGACGATGACGCTGGAAGTGGACTTCTCTCAGGGAACCCTGGAGGGTTGCATAGGCTGTAAGGGGGATATCGTTATCCGACCCAACCGCCCCATCAATGCATTCCTGGGCGAAGCGCCTGTTTTTGCAACCGACGATTATGTGATGCAGTTCGCCGCCACCCCGTTCGAGACGGATGGGACCTTCGAGGGCGAGGGAGCAACCCTGACGCATCCCGAGCGATCCCTCACGGTGTTGGACGGGTACTGGGGCGGCCAGCTCTCCGGGTCGCCCGATGCGGCTGGCGATCCGCGCCTGGTGACGGGCTTCAACAGTGTATACTTCAGGGAACCCGACGGCAGCCGCGGTGTGTTCTTCGGAGCGTTCATTTCGTTGAGCGACGCATTCCGAGGTGCGGGCGAGTCGGAACAGGCCCCAGACCCGCAGTAGACTCGCTGGCGCTGGTCACAGGCCCCGATCCATAATCCACTATTCCCTTTTCAGGCTGGCCACCGCGTCGTGCAATTGGCGGATTTCCGTCCGGATCTCCGCGAGCGATGGTTCCGGGGTGGAACGCATGGGCGGCTCGGTCGTCTCGTGGCCGTGGGTCTGCATCGCGTCCACGATGATGCCGATGAACAGATTCAGCACGGCGAACGACGTAATCAGGATGAACGGGACAAAGAACAGCCATGCGTGTGGAAACACCTGCATCACCGGCCGCACGATGCCCATGGACCAGCTTTCCAGGGTCATGATCTGAAACAGGGTGTAGGCGGAACTGCCGATGTTGCCGAACCACGCGGGAAACTGGCTGCCGAAGAGGTTGGTGGCCATGACCGAGAACACGAAATAGATTACCGACAGCAGCATCACCACCGAGCTCATGCCCGGCACCGCGTGGAGCAGCGCGCCGACCACGCGGCGCATGGAGGGCACGGCGGAAATCAACCGGAACACCCGCAGGATGCGAAGGGCGCGCATCACCGAAAGAAACTCGGTGGCGGGAATCAGCGCGATGGCGACAATCAGGGTGTCGAAGTGGTTCCACGGATCGCGGACGAAGTCGCGGCGCTGCCCCGCTATCTTGAGCAGGATCTCCACCACGAACACGCCGAGGATCACCCGGTCGGCTATCTTGAGCGCGTTCCCCGTCGCGGCCATGGCCGCCGGGCTGGTTTCCAGCGCCAGCACCAACGCGTTCAGCACGATCAGGAGCGTGATCCAGCGCTGCGTGGCGCGGTTTTCGACGAATGAGCGGAGATGGTCGGCTGTGCCCATGGCGTGCCTGGTCAGGTCATCAACGGGTTGCGGATCGGAAGTGCGGGGAAGCGGCTGAAGTCGCGGTCGACCGTCCACAATTCCGTGACACCGTGGTCGATACAGAGGGCGGCGATCCTGGCGTCGTGGACCAACGGGCCGCGCGCCTGAGAGGCGAAGAGTTGCCGCTGGAGTTCGTCCCAGTACCCGACGCCTTCGTGCAACAACACGGCGACGGGCGCTTCGAGCCACGCCTCGACCTGTTTCACGGCGTCTGCCATTGTCGATGGTGGATCGTAGATCCTTGGGTGGGTGGCAATGGCCAGGAACTCGTGAACCGCTGGCCAGGGTATGCCCCACGTGACGCGTCCTTCCGCCAGACGTTCGATGCAGGATCTGGCCCTCTCATGCCACTCCGAATCCATCCGATGCGCGTAGACGAGAATGTTCGTATCAGTGGCAATCAACTTCCCCGTTCCTTGTACGCTTCCTCCCGTATGCGCGACCAATCCGCGTCACGATACTCGGTCCGCAACCCTTGGCCGCCAACGCTCGCATCCTTCAACTTGAAGCCGGGTCGTTGCTGGTCCTGGCGCATGACCTCACGCAAACCGCGTTCCACCAGTGACCTCAACGTCATGTGATTGCGGGCCGCATAGGCCTTCGCCGTGTCGGCGAGCTCGTCGGAAATCTCGATGGTCGTCTTCATGATGGTCGCCTCGAATATGGGCCGCCCTGAAAATGACGCCCTGAATATGCCAACCGGAATATGGCCGCTGGAATATGGCCGCTGGAATATGGCTACCCATATGATATAATACGGGTATACATATCAGGTCGTGCGATGGCCCGCAATCGCCTGGGGCATCGTTCAGGCTTCACCTGGCTCGAAAACCAACTCCGGCACCACCACTTCCCAGGAATCGCACCGGGCGGCGTCGCGGTACTTCGGGTCGGTAATCTCGCGGTTCCACTCGATGACGGCGAGTACGGCGGCGGACCGGCAGCGCATGCCGGAAGGCGGCTTGAAGCTTGCGGCAAGGCGCCCCACCACCGCACCCTTGCCGTCCAACAGTTCCCAGCGGCGTGTGTCCGCCACGCGTGTTCCGAGGGCGTCCCCGGGCGACAGCGCGGCGATGGCGCGGTGCACCCGATCCTGTGCGCCACGGCGGCCGGCAAAACCCAGGTCCACGTCGCGGAGACTGGGCTGGATGTGGCGGTGTCGAAGCGCCCCAGGGCCGGGCGGCAGCATGGTGGGTTCGCGGCGCAGCACGGAACTTTGTTGGAGCAATACATCCTGAAACGGGTGATCCCCCGCAAAGCGCGCCAGCGCGAGGGTCGCGCGCGCCCGCGTCATGGCCACGTAGTACAATCGTCTCGGCGCGTCGGGATCCTCGTCGGGTCCGACGCGCTCCCAGCCGCCGTCGAGTACGATCACGTGATCGAACTCAAGCCCCTTGGCCCGATGGGCCGTGACGAGGAGCAGGCCGCGTTGCCGGCGGCGAATTTCCCGGCCCCACTCAGCCAACCACTCGATGAGGTGATCGATGGTGGACTCGCCGCCGCCGGTCTCCAGCGCGTGCTCGTCGATGGCCTGACGCAGCAGTTCGTGCCAGCGGTTGTCGGGTTCCGTGGACCGTTGCGCTTCCACCCAACCAACCAGATCGTCGCCGTGCACGAGCCCTGCTTCCCGTCCGCGCAGCCATTGGACGAAGCGGCGGGTTTCGCGCAGGAGCCAGAACGTGGGTATCTCTTCATTGCCCATCTGCACGGGAATGTCGTGGTGCTCACAGTAGGCGCGCACCGGCGCGAGGTAGCTCCACTCGCGCGCGATCACGGCGCACCGTGCCCAGTCCCAGCCCGGCGCCAGGGCCGCGAGCCGTTGCAACTCGGCCATGACCACCTGCGCCTGGGCCACGGGATCCCGCGGGTCCGCAGCAGGTGGGACCGGCAGGATCTGTACGCGTCCCTGCCCCACGGGGTCCAGGTCCTGCCAGGTCCCGCCGGGCGGGTCCTGCGCGCGCGCCGCGTTGACGCGAATGGGGTGCTCGGCTTTCATCCGCTGCCCGGAGGGGCGGATCACGGCGTTGGCGCAGTGGATGATGTGGGCGGTGGAACGGTAGTTTTCCACCAAGTGGATGGGCTTCGCCTTGTAGTCCTCCTCGAAACGACGGATGAACTCCACCGAAGCGCCGTTGAATGCGTAGATGTTCTGGTCGTCGTCTCCCACCGCGAACAGAGTGAGCTTGCCGGAGTCGTCGTCAAGGGTGCGCCCCGCCAGGGCCGAGATCAGGTCATACTGATCCGCGGCGATATCCTGGTATTCGTCCACCAGGATCCAGCGAAACCCAGCCAGCAGGCGCGCGCGCTGCTCGTCGGCGTCGTCCGGCGGAAGCCCTTCGCCGCGCAACAAAGCCACGGCTCGGCGCAGGATTTCATCGAACACGCCGTCATGGAGACGCTCCGCCCGTCGCGTGAAGCTGGCGCCCGCCAGGCGCATGGCCAGGGCGTGGCAGGTGAGCACGGTGACGCCGCGCGCGTCGTCGCCGATCAACTCCCCGAGCCGGCGGCGAATGTCCACCGCGGCATGCCGGTTGTAGGCCAGCGCCAGGATGCCGCGGGCGTTCTCCCGCCGCGCGCGTATGAGGTAGGCGATGCGGTGCACCAGCACGCGGGTCTTGCCCGAACCCGGCCCCGCGAGCACCAGCACGTTGGTCTGCTCGCGGTCGTCGGCGACGATGCGCTGCTGGATCGGATGATTGAGATTCTCGACGATGGCCTGCCACGACGCGGGTGTGGTCTGCCGGCTGATCTCGCGGTTGCGGTCAGGCAACCAGCGGCCCAGAAAGTCTTCCTGCTTGAGGGCGAAGTAGTCCATGGCCATGCGGGTGGCCTCGGTCACGGCCTTCAGGCCGCGCTCGGCGAATTCCACCATGACGTGGATCTGAAGAGTCTTGCCCTTGTAGTGCAGGGCGAGGGGCGCGAAGTCGGCGTTGGTGAAACCGCGCCGCTCCTGCTGCAGGCGAAGCGTCATGGCCGGACGAAAGACCGTCAGCCCCTTGTTGAGACGGATGACTTCCATCTCGTGCAGCCAGAGTAGCGCGCGGTCCAGCAGCTTGGCGGGAAACCGGATCCGGCTCTTGATCTCCAGGTCGGCATGCATGGCCTGAGTGAGCTTGCCCAGCGTCGTTTCCGCCAGCAGATCGACACCTCGGACCGATGGCGGCAGACACGCCAGAAGGTGCTCCAACAGAAGGCGGGCGGCCGCGCGGCGGATTCGCGCGGTCTCTTCCAAGGCATCCCAACTACGATGGAGCGTCACGCGCCCGGTCTCCGCGTCGAGCTTGCGCGCCGTCAGGCTGCCGGCTGCTCCGTCCTCGCCCCGCCCGTCGCGTCCAATGCCGCGTATGATGCGCCACAAGCGCTCCGGCAAGGGATCGGTCAACCCTTCGTCCCGAAGCACCTGCGCTGCCATCCGCAAGTGCAGCGACGAGGTGTCGCTCCTTCCCATGTCGGGCGCGGATTCGCGCATGTGCCGGATGAGCGCCACCTCCAGATCGGCGCTGGCCGTGAGGCGCTTGTCGGACGAGCGCTCCACGCCCTTGTGGACGAACGCAGTCAGGGCCGTGTCATTGCTGGCGATTCCCAGCCTCTCCAGGTCGTAGAGCGCGTTGCGCACGCCCTCGGCGCTGAGCCCCGAAACCTCCATCATCTCGTCCGTGCTGATCCCCTCGTCGGGTCTGGCGTCGATCAGCGCTGCCGCCATACGTTCCAATCGCCCGCGATAGTCGTTGGTGATGTGCGCGTCGCGGAGGCGTTCGCGAATTTCCGCGGCCGAGCGCACCCGCAGCGAAGACGGAAACACCTGCACCCGGTTCTCCTCCCGCGTCAGCAACCGGGCCTCTTCCAACCAGGCCACCGCGATGCGTACGCGGGTGTCATCGGTGACGGAGTCGCGCTCGAACAGTTGCTCCTCGTCCTCGCCGAGGATTTCACCCGCCGTGGCCACCACTTCGCCGCCAAGGCGTTTCCGGCGGTCCAGTTTGTGCAGCGCTCGCAGGATGCCGTGGATCTCCGGCCGTGTCAGGCGCGAACGCGCGGACATCCCGAACTGCCGCTCCACATCCTCGGGCGCGTACAGCAGCACACAACGGGCCTCGGCCCGGTCGCGGCCGGCACGGCCCGCCTCCTGGAGGTAGTTCTCCAGCGAGCCCGGGATGTCGGCGTGGATCACCAACCGGACATCGGGCTTGTCGATGCCCATGCCGAAAGCGTTGGTGGCGACGATGGCGCGCAACTCGCCGTCGATGAAGCGCCGTTGCACGTCCTTCCGGGTCTCTGGCGGGAGGCCGGCGTGGAAGCGATCCCCGCTGACGCCCTTGAGTTGCAGGAACTCCGCCACGTCTTCGCTCTGTTGCCGCGTGGCGCAGTAGACGATGGCCCCGCCGGGAGCGTCCGGCGGCAGATGCTGCGTCAGCACCTCATGGATGTCCGCGAATTTTTCGGCGCTCGCGGTGGGCATGACCTCGAAGGTGAGGTTCGAGCGCTGCACGCCACCGTTGACGAGAGCCAGTTCGATACCGAGGCGGTCCCGGAAGTGGTGGGTGATGTCGTTCACCACGTCCGGCTTGGCGGTGGCGGTGAGACCCAGTACCGGCGGCACCGGGCCGCCCGCACACTTCTCCCGGATGAATCGGCCCACGTAGATATAGTCGGGACGGAAGTCGTGGCCCCAGCGCGAGAGACAGTGGGCCTCGTCCAGTACCCAGGCGCCGACCTCCCGCTGGGCCAGGGCGCGGCGCAGCGACGGCGCGCGCAGTTGCTCGGGCGAGATCAGCAGAATCCCCGCATCCCCCAGCCGCACCCGGTCCAGCGCGTTGGCGCGCTCAGGCATGGACAAGAGCCCGGTCACCGCTACGCAGCAGTCGATGCCGCGGGCCTCCATGCCAGCCACCTGGTCCGCCATGAGCGCCACCAGCGGCGAAATCACCACCGTGAGCGCGCCGGTCTTGTAGTAACGAGACAGCGCCGGGATCTGGTAGCACAGCGACTTGCCCGTGCCTGTGGGCAGGATGCCGAGCAGGTGCCGGCCCTCCATGGCGGCCTTGACGATGGTGCGCTGCATGGGCCACCCCTCATCGTCCACGGGCTCGGGGCGGAAGTCGTCGAAGCCGAACCAGCGTTTGAGCTCCTTGCGCGGGTCGTGGCGCTCCCGGCACCAGCCGCACGCGGAGTCCGCGCAGGCCGTGTCCCGCAGAAGTCGTACCAGCCGCCCCGCCTCCGGGAACTGATGGCGCACCCAGGGAGGCATGACCGAGTTCCCGCCCGCGACGGACAGCCACGCCAGGGCGTAGGCCAGAGACCAGCGGGAGACGGCCGTTGCTGCCGGCTTGGGGTCTTGAACGGGTGCGCCGGCATGGTCCGCTACCATGGACTGGGCCGCCGCCGCGGCGTGAACTGCTGTCATGGACTGGGCCGCCACGATTTCGGTGGCCTGGACCGCGCATCCCGCGCCTTCCAGCCGCCCTCGGATGGCCTCGCGTGCTTCCGCGTCCGATGGACGGGGCACGCCGCCTCGGATGTCCTCGAACAGTACGTCCAGTGCCCGGTCCTGGCCCTCCGCGTCCGGAGTGACGAGCCAGTGCCACGCCGTCAGGAGATCGGCGTCCGCCTCCCGGAGCGCCCGGCGCTGGTCGCCGAACACCTCCATGGCCAGACGGGCGTCGAGTTCCGGATCGTTCAACTGCCGGCGTCGCAGCCCGCCGTCCTGGTAGTGCTTGACGAGATGGTGATAGGGGTTGCGCGGGAATGCGAGGGGGTTGAGGCGCAACGTATCCAGCGCGGGCAACCGAAGGAGCCCCAGGTCGGGCTTCGCGGCCCGGAGGTGTGGCAGGTCGAAGGCGATCAGGTTGTGTCCGAGGATGAAGGACGCCCCGCCAGCGAAGTCGTCGAGTCTGTCCAGCGCCGCGTCCAGGCCGTCGCCTGAGTGGACACACCGTTCGCCGGTGTCCAGCCGAACCGCGCCGAAGGCGCGAATGACCTCATCGCGTTTGCCGACCTCCAGGTCCAGCGCGATGCAGGCCGAGAGGAAGCGATTTTCCTCGGTCATTTCCGTCCCCTTCCGTCAGTTCCGCTTTTCCTTCCGTCATTCCCGACTTGCCTTCCGTCATTCCCACCCCTCCTTCCGTCATCCCCGCAGACCCTTCCGTCACTCCCGCAGACCCTTCCGTCATTCCCGCCCCTTCTTCCGTCATTCCCGCGAAAGCGGGAATCCAGGAGGGGTGCGGTGGGGAAAGACCGCTGTAGCGCCCCTCCGCCCCACCCCTGGATTCCCGCTTTCGCGGGAATGACGGAAGGGTCTGCGGGGAAGACGGAAAGTAGTGCGGGAATGGTGGATAGGTCCGCGGGGAAGACCGAAGGTAGTGCTGGAATGGCGGAGAGGCGGAAATGATGGGTTGGGGGCTTCATTGCCATTGTCGTGTCCATCCAACACGCCGGGAAATTGGTCTAGAAGCTCAACGAGATGTCGCGGTGGTGCGACAGGCAGGACGCTACTTCCTTGGCGACGTGCGTCGGCAGCCGCTCGAGCTGGCGGATTCCGATGGTGTCGCGCAGGGCGCGCTCGTAATCGGCCAGCCCAGGGTCGAGGTTTCGGGCGGCGCGCGTGCGCCATTCGATTTCGCGCTCCAACCGGGCCAACGCCTCGCCCAGCCGCTTCTCGGCGCGCTGGCGGCCGGACCCGTCCCGCCTCAGGTCGGAACGCGCCTTTGAGAGGGTGTCCCGCAAGTCGTGGGTTCCGGGAACCGTTCGCAGCGAGCGCTCGGCGTCACGGATCGCTGAACCCGCCTGTTGGGCGGGTTGCGTGTTCACTATCTCCGGCAGTGCCTTGAGGCTCGCGCCCGCGGATTCCAGCTCCGGCACCTTGGCCAGCATCTCGCGCACCGTGAGCACGGAGGAAGCGGCGTCGTCGACATTGCGCCGGTAGTTGCGCCGGGCGGTGCTCTCCTTCTTCTCGAGCGCCAGGTAACGCTTGCGCAGCTCCTTCTCGCCCTCGGGGCGCGCCGCCTCCAGTTCGGCCCTCCGCCTCGTCAACTCCTCGACCTCATGGCGCAACGCCGCCACCACCTCGGCGTCGGCATCGCGTCCCAGCCGCCGGATGGTGGTGCGGATCTCGCGGACCTCGCGGTCGATGCGCCGTTCGTCCGCGTTGATGCGCCGGACCACGGCATGGGTGGACTTGTAGGTCTCGCCGAAGGCGCTTCGTTCCGCGTCGGTGCGGCGCACTTCCGCAACCAGGTCGAAGGTCCGAGCCGCCTTTTCCATGCCGGTTGCCAGGCTTCGGCGCATCCTGTCCGGCAGATAGCTCGTGTCGAGGCCCTGCGCGGTCCGGATGCTCGCACGTATGGCTTCGCCGTCGCGGTCGTAGATCTCGAAGAGATGCTGTTCCAGGCAGCGCTGGAGGCGTGGGTTCCGGGGCGGCGGCGCGGTCTCGCCGGTGAGCGAGGTGCGCGCTGGCAGGTAGTTCACCAGGGGAGGATAGAACCCGACGATGCCCAGGGCGACGAGTTGCAGCGCAATGAACGCCACCACTCCCCGGTAGATGTCCGTGGTCAACACCGAGGGCGGGGCGACGCCGCGCAGGTAGAACAGGGCGAAGCCGAACGGCGGCGTCAGGAAGGATGTCTGCATGTTGACGCCGATCATGACGCCGAGCCACACCGCGGTGATGTTGGCGGAGGGGTCCGACAGCAGGATCGGCGCCACGATGGGCACCACCACCACCGCGATCTCGATGAAGTCGAGGAAGAAGCCGAGGATGAATATCACCGCCATGACCACGATGAACTGGGTCCAGAAACCCCCGGGCAGGGTGGTCAGGAACTCCTTCACCAGCTCCTCGCCGCCAAAGCCCCGGAAGGCCGCCGTGAGCATCGCCGCGCCCAGCAGGATGATGAAGACCATGGCGGTGGTCTTGGCGGTCTCCACCATGACGCCGGCGAGCATGTTCTCCGTGCGGTAGGCGCGCCAGCCGCTCCAGGCCACGGAGACTAACAGTCCGGCCACCGCGATGGCCGCGGCCGCCACGCCCACGGCCTCGGACACGCTGTGGATGGTGCGGACGTTCAGGTCCACGGTGGCCAGCAGGATGGACAAGGCGATGAGGGAGGCGCCCGCGATGATTGCCGGCGTGTAGGATCCACGCTGTCCTTCGGTCAGGCGGTAGCCTGCCATGATGGTGGCGCCCACCGCGCCGATGGCGCCGGCCTGGTTGACCGTAGCGATGCCGGCGATGATGGACCCGAGAACGGCCAGGATCAGCGCCAGGGGCGGCACCAGCGCCAGCACCACGCGGACGGCGAAATCGCGGTCGAAACGCCCCTCCAAGGGGATGGCGGGAGCCATGCCCGGCCGTATGAGCGCCACCGCGAGAATGTACATGACGTACAGGCTCACCAGCACCAGTCCGGGGACGATGGCGCCCAGGAACATGTCGCCCGCGCTGGCCGAGGTGATGTCGAACTCCGTGGGCATGACGAAGTTGCCGGTGGCGGCCTTGTAGTCCACCAGCCGCAGCGTGCTCGCCTGGTCGGTGGCGTTGGAGAGTTGGTCGGCCAGGATGATGAGCACGACGGAGGGCGGGATGATCTGCCCCAGGGTGCCCGCCGCGGAGATGGTGCCGGTGGCGAGTTGTCGCGAGTAGCCGTTGCGCAGCATGGCGGGCAGCGAGATCAGCCCCATGGCCACGACGGTAGCCCCGAGAATGCCGGTGGTGGCGGCGAGCAGCGCTCCCACCAGCACCACCGAGATGCCGAGGCCGCCCGGGATCGGCCCGAACAGGCGCGCCATGGTCACCAGCAGGTCCTCGGCGATCTTGGAGCGCTGGAGCATGATGCCCATGAACACGAACAGCGGCACCGCGATGATGGTGTCGCGTTCGACCTCCCAGTAGACACCGCGGAAATTGGTGACGCCGGCGGTGAGCCACTGGATCGGTCCGTCCTGGGCGAAGAAGGAGTGGGTGTCGCCGGTGAAGATGTAGCCGGCGACCGCGGCCAGCCCGATGGTCAGGATGGCCGAGCCGGGCAGCGAGAAGGCCACCGGAAAACCGGAGGCCAGGGCCGCGGCCATGACCAGCACCAGAAGTGCGAGGAAGAAATGCTCCACGGTCAGGACGGCTCGGGTGTCGGGTGGTTCGGGCCTTCGCCCCGGAGGACCGCCATGGCGTTCAGGAAGTAGGCCAGGAACTGCGTCATCATGGAGACCGCGTACACGGCGAGGAATCCCGCCATCAGGTACTTGACGTAAAGACCGAAGCCGCTCTGCGAGGTCTCGAAGTAAAGCAAGGGGGTGTTGATGACCGAGGCCTTGCTCGACATGCCGACGCCAAGAATGGTCCAGCACAACGGCACGCCCAGCACCAGCGAACCCCACGCGTTGACCAGCGCCTTGCGCCTCTCGTCGAAATGGGTGAACAGCACGTCCACGCGCACGTGGCCTTCCGCCACAAGGGTGTGCGCGCTGGCGAACAGGAACAGGGCGGCATACCAGAAACGGACCAGGTCGCCCATGAAGGCCTGTTCATAGGAGAAGATGAAGCGCGCGATGACGATCTGGAACTCGGCGACCACCACCAGCAGCGAGAGCCAGATGAAGTCGAGCCCGCGCTTGAAGCACGCCACCACCGTCGCGGCCAGGATCAGCGGCACATGCACGTAGGTGCCGCGGAAGCTCGAGATGCCCAGCCGCTGAGCCAGCGCCTCGCCAAACATCGAGGCCAGCAGCCCTTCCACGCGCAGGAACGAGATGGCGCCGTCGACGACGCCGATGAAGAACGTCGACCAGAAGGCTGCGGCGATGACGTAGGCGGTGACGGAACTGAGCAGCGCCGCGTCCGACGCGAACGGCCGCTGCCGGGTCATGAACGCAATGACGGTGATGACGGCCACCGTCAGGACGTAGCTGGCGAGTTGCAGCCACGCCTGGAAGACCGTTGTCCGGGCGAGTGCGGCCCGCTCGAGGATGCCCCCGACGCCGGGCCAGTCCTGCCAGAAGATCAGATAGTTGTTGAGAAGGAAAACGAACGTGGTCGCGGCCAGCGACAACGCGAACGCGCGGTAGAGCGCATTTTTCGTTTCGGGCCATCCGCCGCCCGCGTCCCACCAAGCCTGTGCCACTGTTGTAAAATCTGGTGTCGCGTCACACTACGGGCCGGGGAGCCGGCCCGTAGTCCCGGATGTCTAGCCGGAGACGCCCAGCACGCGGTTGCGCTGCTCCACGTAGGCCTGGTCCGAGATGTTCGACCAGCCACCGACCTCCCGGCGCGCCTTGTCGAAGCTGTCGTGGATGCGCTTGGCGAGATCGCTGTGGGTCACCACGCCGTCGAAGACTTCCTTGGCCGCCTTTCCGAACGAGTTGTAGATCTCGTCGTTGAACTTGCGCACCTCGACGCCCTGATCACGGGTCAGCCGGGCCAGCGCCGCGCCGTTCTTGGCGTTGTACTCGGCCATCATCACGTCGTTCTCCATTGAGGCCGCGGCCTCGATCAGCGCCTGATCGGACTCCGACAACCCCTCCCAGAACTTCTTGTTGAAGCCAGCCGACAGCATCGAGCCGGGCTCGTGCATTCCGGGGTAGTAGTAGTACTTGGCCGCTTCGTAGAACTTCATGACCTCGTCGTTCCACGGCCCCACCCATTCGGTGGCGTCGATGGCGCCCGAAACCAGGTTCTCGTAGATCTGGCCGCCCGGAAGGGAGACCGGCGAGGCGCCGAGCTTTGCCATGACGTCGCCTCCCAAGCCCGGGATACGCATCTTGAGGCCCTTGAGGTCGTCGGCGCTGTTGATCTCCTTTCGGAACCAGCCGCCCATCTGGACGCCGGTGTTGCCGCACATGAGACCCTTGATGCCGAACTCCCCGGCCAGTTCGTCCCAGAGTTCCTGCCCGCCGCCGAAACGGATCCAGGCGTTCATCTCCGTATACGTGAGACCGAAAGGCACCGCCGTGAAGTAGGCCCAGCCGGGGTGCTTGCCTTTCCAGTAGTAGTCGGCGGCGTGATAGGCCTGCGCATTCCCGGAAGCCACCTCGTCGAACGAGTCGAAAGCGCCGACGCGCTCGCCCGCGGCGAAATAACTCACCTGGATGCGGCCGTCGCTCATGTCCTGCACGCGTTTGGCAAAGCGTTGCGCCCCGGTGCCGAGGCCGGGGAAATCGCGCGGCCAGGTGGTGACGATGGCGACTTCGATGCGGTCCTTCACGATGGCGGGGGCTTCGGGCGCCTTGGCCACGGGGGCCGGGGCCTCTTGCCGGCCGGACATGACGGCCGCGGTTGCGCCGGCGCCCACCACGACGCCGGCGGCTGCTCCGGTAAGAAAGTCACGACGATTCATGAGATCCCCCTTGTTTATGAACTGTTTGTCATCCGCTCGATCAGCGGCTGTGCCGCCTCCGAAAAATTGCGGTCCATCGTATTGCCAAACTCGTTGGCACAACGCGCCTGCAAGGATGCGGCGCGCCCAACAACATTACGACAGCCCGTCTGCCCGTGCAATGGGAATGTTCGAGATGGTTGGTCGGAAACGGACGCGGAAAAAGCCGCGCGGGACTGCCGCGTCAAGTACGTTCCCGAACGCTGGTGACGAGGATGCCGAACACGGCGAACGCCACCGACGAGCCCAGGAGCATGGCCAGCGTCATGTTGTCGAGCCACGTGATGAGCAGGCCCATGGCTACCGGGGTGGTTTGGGCCGCCACGTAGTGCATGGACATGATGAGGCCGCTCGCCTCGCCCACCCGGCCCTTGGCCGTGGAGTCCTGCGCCAGGGCCACCACCAGCGAGGGCACCGGCGACTTGGACAGACCCAGGAGACAGATACCCGCGGCCAGGGACAACGGGTGGGTAAGCCAGCCGTACACGGCCAGCACCACCAGAACGCCGGGAAAGGCGCCCATGAGAATGATGCGCTTCCGTCCCACGCGGTCGGACAGCATCCCCAGCACCAGGGCTCCGAGAATCGGGGTGGCTCCCCAGGCCGCCATGACCAGACCCGCCTCGTCGAGGGTCAGCTTTACGGCCTCGCGGAGAAACGTCGGGGTCCAGGACGAGGTGATCCAGAACACCGAGCCGCCGAAGAACTGCGCGGCGGCCAGGATGATCATGTTCCGGTTCATCATCCGCGGCTTTCGGGCGCTCGCCGCGCGAGGAGCGGCCTGCGCCCGGGCCGGTTCCCTGATGCGCAGCCACTGGATCAACGCGATGCCGGCGGCGATGCACCCCACGGTGGCGGTGGCCCCGCGCCAGCCGACACGCTGGATGATGGCGGCAGCCACGATGGGTCCGCTGACGCTGCCGAGCCCGTAGGTAGCGGAGAGCAGGCCCATTCCCAGTCCCCGTCGCGACGGCAGGAGGTCCGACACCAGGGACAGGACCGAGGCGGTGATGGCGCCGTATCCCAGACCGGCCAAGGCCAGCAAGGCGACCGCGGCTCCGTAGCTTCGGACGGTGGATACCAGGCCGAAACCGGCGCCCAGGGCAAGTCCGCTCAAGACCAGGACCCTGCGCCGGCCCAGGTTGTCGGAAAGGCGTCCGGCCGACCAGCTCGCGCACGCCGCGACCACGAAGATGGCGGTAAAGAGGGTGCCCGCCCAGACCTCGGAGAGTTCGAGGCTGGCCCGGATCTCCGGCAGCCCGATTCCCATCACCGCCACCACCATGGCCGGCCCCACCGCGGAGAGGGCCGCGACCAGTACGGACCCCCAGTCGGTCCGGTCGGACTCGGGAGTCGCGGTAGCCGGCACAGGTCAGGGGTCCCGGGATGGAATGGGGTACGGCCCCGCGGGCGGGGCCGTACGGTGGGTGTGGACGGTCAAGCTACGCGCCGATGGCGATCTCGTTGATGCACGGCAGCCCGCTGGCTATCGTGCGGCAGCCCGATTCCTCGACGATCATGATCTCGCCTTCGGAGGTGGCGGCGATGATGCCGGGGCCGTCGGGGTCGGGCACGGTGTCCATGATCCCGCCGTTGAGGTCCTCGGCCAGCGTCTTCCAGTTGGCGCCGCCGCGCTCGCTCCGCAGAATGGCCGCGCTGGCCCGCACCTTGCGCACCCAGGTGTTGGGACGTCCCAGCGTGACTCCGAGGTACAAGCTGCCGTCATCGGTCTCGTTGATGGTGGTGCCGTAGGTGCGGGTGTCGGACGGCGTGATCTCCTCCCAGTGGGCGGCCCGGTCGCGGCTCCGGAAAACCCCTTCGCCGCAGGCGGCCACCACCATCTCGGGTTCATGCTTGCAGTGGTGCAGTTGATGGATGTCGCGGTCCCACAGGCCTTCGTTGGCGGTGTTCCAGTCCTGGCCCTTGTCGTCGCTCACGAGCAGTCCGCCTACCTCGATGCCGGCGTAGAGCCGCGACGGCGAGGAAGGGTCGTTGGTGAGATAGCGGGTGCGGGGCGCCTGGGCCGGGTTCGGGGGGAACACCCCGCAGGCGCCGCCCTCGCGCACGCCCGGCAGCTCCTGCCAGCCCTTTCCGGGAGCGCCGTGAAACAGCGCCGCCGGGCGGGTGCCGACGAAAAGCGATCCCGGCAGCGCCCACAGCGAGAAGATGTCGAGGTGCGGCACGTTGGGGGTGGACCGGGTCCAGCTCTCGCCGCCGTCGTGGGTGTAGAACAGTCCCGAGTGCTCGGTGCCCCCGTACACGGTCCGCGGGTCCTCCGGATCGACCGTGATGCAACTCAGGTTCCAGAACGTCAGGTCCCGTTCCACCTGGCTCCACGAATCGCCGTTCTTCTCGAAGCGGTACCACCCGGAATGGGTCATGACGTGAAGCGCCTTCGTGTGACCGTTCGTATCGCTCATGGGGGTCTCCTCCCGCGGGGTTGGCACATAAGTGGACGGATTTTAGGGTCCGGAAAACTAGCCGACCACTATCAGCCTTGCCGCTAGAGTGTCAAGTTAGCGCAAGGTTCAGGTCGTACTTGGGATTACCTCAGGACCGCACATCAACCCCGGCTACCGGCTGAGATTCTGTCCTTGCCATTTATTGACCCGGTCTCAGCGGAAACCAGTTTTGAAGAATCCTTCCAAGCTCCATAAAGGCGGGATCGCGGCAGCCGGCAAACTGCACAGAGGTTGCCAATCCCGTGAACAGCGCTGAAGACCGCACCTTCTTTTTTCGGCGAAGGGCTTGTTCCATCGCCTTCTTCGGGTCGGAGGGTTTGAACCGTTGTGCAGGCCAGAGGCCCTCTGTTTCGAGCCAGTTTCGAAGCGAGCCGAAGTCTTGTTCCCATCCGAGCGCCTGCGCTACGCTCTCGGACGGACTCCAGACCCACGACTCAAGTTCCGGCGCTATGACGATGACCTTTGAGCGCTCCCCCCAACCATTGCGATTGAGGGCAGTTTCGACTTCATTCTGAATCGTTTCCCGCGGGGAACGGCTGCCGCAGCCCTTGCGGTCAAAGACAACGAGCGCCCGACGATATCGATTGATGAAGGGACGAAGGAACTCCACCGCCTTGGTCCGACACCCAGGATCCGATTCGGGATGCCGCAGGACGTCGAAAGTGATCGGGCCCATCCCGAGATCGGCGTGGCGCTGCCCTATCAGTACCTTCAAGGACGCGGCGATGTGTTTGTCAGCCGCAAGAATGACTAGGTCCGGGAGGTCAGGGCTGGTTGCCACCGAGGACTCCCGCCGCGAAGAAGACGCTCAGATTTGGATCGCCTTGCCAGTCTTTCAGGCCCGGGTGTGCTCGAGCTGGGATGACATCGGTTGCGCCTTCTTCATCCTTTGCAATGCACAGGACCTGATCAAGGTCGGCGTGGCTCAGAAACATGGGCGAGTGTGTCGCAAGCAACACCTGTGAGTCGTACACCGAGGACAGAGCATCGTACACGTCCTGGATCACCCCAGGATGCAATCCGTTTTCCGGCTCTTCCATCAAGTAGATCTTGTTGGGGTCCGAGAGATACGCTGGCAGGGTCAACGCGAGAAGCCGCAATGTGCCGTCGGACACCTTCCACGAAGGAACCTCCACCCCCGTCGAATAGCGAAGCATCAGGTAGGAGTGGCGATCGTCTTCGCGCTCAATCACACGGATGTCTTCAATGTCAGGAAGGGCAGCACGGACGTGGGCCAACCAATCTCCAAATGCCGTGTAGTTTTCCTCTCGAAGTTGGAGGATGATGCGGGGTAGATTTGAGCCATCGGACGCGAAGACCTGCCGTCGACGTATCGGTGGAGTGGGTTGTCGCATTCGAGCGCTGTCCAGAAACAGCGGCTGCAAGCCGGATTCGAGTAGACGCTTGATCCGGGTGGACACAGGAAATCGTTCGGGAGACTCTGGAAGGTTGCCCAACGTGGATCGGGTAGGACCGAACGAGATACTGATCGCCCATCCTTTGCCGGCTTTCTCCGCAATCTCGACGTTGAAATTGTCGCGCGCTTCCCTCGACTTGCTCAGGATCGTTCGTGCCCCGGGCCGCCTGCCACCAAGTAGAATGGTGTCTGGGCCAGTGGCGGGAGCGGGGAACTTCAGCACCTCCTGATGAGGACGGACATCTCCGCCGGTCATCAGGAGACCCCTCTCGGAATCGATTCGAACGCGTCCGGTGTCCTCCTTAATGGAGACTTCGTAACGAAAACGTTCGAACCCCTTCTCTTGAGGCAGTTGTCTTTTTTCGTCTTCGGGGATGTCGAACTCTACCGCAAGCTCAAACCCCAAATCTTTCTTCGGCCGTCGCCATACGAGGTCCTGAAAGTTCTGGGTGCGTTTTTCGACTGCCCCTTCGAGCCCTTCGGACACCATGTCTCCCAGGAACGAAATGACGTCGAGGAGTGTGCTCTTACCGCTAGCGTTGGGTCCGACCAGCACGTGAAAGCGATCCAGGGCCACGTCCGCGAACCGCAGGCAGCAGAAATTTCGAGCTTGTATCCGGCGTATCATCCAAAAAAGCCTACAGATGGCAGATGGCAACGCATCGCAGCTACGCGTCCGCCAGCAACGGGTTCAACTGACGGAAGAATTCGCCGATCTCGCCCTCGTAGCTGTAGTCCGCCAGGGATTCGATGTGGGTGGCTTCGCGGTTGACGATGGCGAGGATGGCGCCGGCCTGTTTGGCGATGACGGGGAAGGACGCGGCGGGTTGCACCACCAGCGACGAGCCCACCACGATGAAGAGGTCCGCGGCCTCGCTCCAGATCTGGGCCTGTTGCATGGCGGCCTGGGGCATGGGCTGGCCGAAGGAAATGGTGCCGGTCTTGAGCAGGCCGTTGCAGGCGTCGCAACGCGGCGAGGTGAAGGGCTCCTTGAGGCTCGCGATGACCGCTTCGGGTTCGAACAGCTTGCCGCAACCGAGGCACACCACGGTGCGGTCCGAGCCGTGCAACTCGACGATCTTCTCGTCCGACACGCCGCCCCGGCTGTGCAGGCCGTCGATGTTCTGGGTGATGAGTCCCAGGAGCTTGCCGCGCTTCTCGAAGTCGCTGATGGAGGTGTGGCCGATGTTGGGCGTCACGTCCTTGTAGAGCTGGTAGCTTTCCTTCTTGCGCTGCCACGCCCGGACGCGCGCTTCCTCGCTGCTCATGAACTCGTCGAAGTACACCGGCCGCATCCGTGTCCACTTGCCGCCGGGGCTTCTGAAGTCCGGAATGCCGGACTCGGTGCTGATGCCGGCGCCCGTGAAGAAGACGATGTCCGTGGCGCGGCGCAGTCTGGCGGCGAATTCGTCAAGGTTCATGAGCGTCGATGATCGAAGATCGGACTGAAATCGGGTTCGCGTATTCCGGCGGCGCAAGCTCCTGGGGCCTTCTCGAATGGCAAGGTGCCACTTGGTGGCAGTCGTGTCAATTGGCGGGTCCATGGAGCGTTGACTCGGTGAATGTCGGGCGATATGGCATGGTTCAAGGGAGACGTGGCGGGCCGCGTGGGGGTGGACGAAGACGTTAAGACCTGTAGGGTGGTGGAGCCAGAGAAAGGCAGGCAATGGCGACAGGCAACATCGTGGGCGCGCCCACGTCCAGCGCGGAGGGGGCGGGCTACCGGTTGCCGCACCGGAATCGGTTGCCGCGGGCCAGCTTTTCTTCCACCCTGCTTCGCCGCTCCCCGGAAGAGCCGTCGCTGGACCCCCTTGGGTCAAATCCACACGTTCGTTGGGAACACGGGCCAGTTGCGTGAAGCCGGTCCGGACGCAGCGCGCCCTCGTCGCCAGCTTCATGTCCACTTGGTGGGTCGTGTTCGCCGGTGCGTTCGCCCATGCGGTGAGCACCGGCTTGGCCTACTTCGGGCTGAGCGCCTACTTCCCGTCCTTCGAACGGGAGTTCGGCTGGAGTCGCACGGCCATCGCCGGCGCCTTTTCCATGGCCCGGGTGGAATCCGGGCTGTTGGGACCGGCCGAGGGGTACATGACGGATCGTCTGGGGCCGCGGCGCGTCATGTACCTGGGCACGGTGATCTGCGCGCTTGGGTTCATCGGCATGAGCTTCGTGAATTCGCTGCCGATGCTCTATGTCACGATCGTCGGAGGCATCGTGCTCGGCTCCAGCGTCGGGTTCTACATCCCCGTGAGCGTGGTGGTGGCGACGCTGTTTCGCGCGCGCCGGAGTCTGGCCTTCGGAATTTTCCGGACCGGGCCGGGCCTGTCGGGGCTGCTGGTGCCGGTGGTGGGTCTGATGATCGTATGGTGGGGGTGGCGCGCTGCGTCGTTGGCCTCGGCGGTGATCATCGTGGCCATGGGGTGGCCCCTCGCGCGGGCCATCGGCGGGGCCTACGAGAGGGCCGCGGGTTTCTCGGAATCGCCACGGGACAGACCGGCCGGGGGCGCCGCGGCCAAGGCGACCCCCCCCGAGGTGTCGCTGTCCGTGAAAGAGGTGCTGCGCACCCGCTCGTTTTGGTTCCTCGCCGCGGTCATGGGCCTGCGGCAGATGGTCACCGAGGGCATCTCGGTGCATCTTGTGATCCTCCTGGTGGACCGGGGATGGGCCCAGGAAGTGGCCGCCGGCCTGCTCGGCGTCTCCGCCGTCATCGGCGTTCCCGCGCGCTTGGCCTTCGGCTGGATGGGCGACTTCATGGAGAAGCGCCGCCTGATGATCGGCCTTCTCGGCGCCCTCGGTGCCTCTGTGCTGACCATGGCCGTGACCGACTCCTCCGCCGGGTTCATGGGGGCACTGGTGGTGTACTCGTTTTGCTACGGCGGCCTCGCCTCGCTTCAGGAGCCGATTCGTGCCGACTACTTCGGTGTCCGCCATTTCGCCAGCATTCAGGGCTTCAGCCGCATGTTCGTCACCGCCGGCAGCGTCATGGGACCCATCAGCGCCGGTTTCTTCTACGATCTCACCCACAGCTACACGGTCCCCCTCGCCGTCTTCGCCGGCGCCGCGTTCGCGTCCACGGCGCTGATGTTCTTTACGCGGCCGCCGGTACGCGACTCGGTGAGGTAACGAACCGCGACGCTCCGAACCATCATGGTCAACACCCGGCGGCGCCGCCGTTCATGCCCTCTTGTGTCGGCTCCAAACCGGCATCGTGGCATTTCGCGGAAGCGGGAATCCAGGCGTGGGGACGGGCGCGACGACCCGGAGATGCGGGTTCGTAGCCCCGTGAACGGCGGGGCCCGGATGTCATTTTCAGTTCAATGACGGAATGACCGGCTTCCCGCGGGAAGTTGCAGCGCACACCGGTTCATTGTACTCGTGTGGCGATGAGCGAATCCGGTTTCAGTGTTCCCAGGGAAGATCGTTACTTCGAGGATTACGTGACCGGCTCGGTGCATGAGTTCGGGCCCATCAGCCTGGGCGAGGACGAGATCATCGACTTTGGCAAGCGGTTCGTGCCGCAGCCGTATCATATTGATCGGGAACTGGCGAAGAATACCCTCTACAAGGGGCTCATTGCCAGCGGCTGGCATACGGCCGCGGCCATGATGCGGGTCTATTCGGACAACTATCTTTCGGCGGTGGCGAATCTGGGCTCGCCCGGCGTGGATGAACTGCGCTGGAGCAAGCCGGTGCGCCCGGGGGATGCGTTGACGGTGCGGGTCACGGTGCTGGAGACGCGGCGGTCGAGCTCGAAGCCCGACCGCGGCATCGTAAACTCGTTCCTGGAGACGCTGAACCAGGACGGCGATGTGGTCATGAGCATGAAGATGATCAATTTCATGACCGCGCGCCAAGCCACGGGGAACCGGACTCCTTGACAGGCATGGCGTCCTTCGACTTCGCTTCGCCTGCCGTGAACCATTTCGAAGGGCGCTGCAACAACCAAGGCGAGGGAGGCTCGTGATATACGACATTGAAATCAATTCCGCGGCGCACTATCCGGCGGCGGACGTGGTGGACCTGGTGGAGCGGGCGGAACAGGCGGGCTTCGGCGCGTTCTGGAAGGGCGAGTCCAACAGCACCGATCCCATGGTGCTGATCTCGGCGGCGGCGAGCCGCACGAGCACCATCAAGCTGGGGACCGCGATTTATCACATTTACGGCCGCAGTCCGGTGACGCTGGGGGTGCAGGCGGCGACCTTGCAGGACCTGTCGGGCGGGCGTGTGCTGCTGGGGCTCGGCGTGGCCAACAAGGCTATTGCGGCGTGGCATGGCGGAGTCTTCGACCGCCCGTTGCGGCGCGCGCGCGAATACATGGAAATCGTGCGCAAGGTCGCCGCGGGGGAGCGCGTCGAGTACGACGGGGAGATCTACGGCACCGGCAAGCGCTTCCAGCTTTCGTGGAAGCCGCGCCACCCCCGCGTGCCGGTCTTTCTGGCCGGCCTGGGGCCGCAGATGACGCGGTTGGCGGGAAGGATCTCGGACGGCGTCTTCATCAACATGGCCACGGCGGACAAGATCCGCGAGATCGCCGAGCGCACCCGGGCCGCCGCCAACGCGGTGGGGCGCGGCCCGGTGGACGTCATCGGCAAGGTTCGCGTGTCCCTCAACCCCGACCGCGAGGTGGCGCGTTCGAAGTTGCGTCAGGCGCTGACCTTCTACAACATCGCCGACCACTACAGCGCCATGCTGCGCGAGCAGGGTTTCGTGGCGGAGGTGGACGCGGTGCAGGAGAGGTTCCGGAGCGGCGGCTTCAAGGCCGCCATGGGCGCTCTCACCGATGACTACATGGACCGGCTGCCGGTGATCCCGGCCACCTCGGTGGAAGAGATCAAGGACCGGCTCGCGCCCTACGTCGAGGCCGGCGTGACGCGGATGGTGGTGCCCTACGTGCCGGTAAGCGAGCCTGCCGCCGAAGACGCGGCGCGCTTCATTGCCGCCTGGGAAAAGGCGTCCGGCTGAGGCCGTGTCCAGGAGCCTGTCGGGATTATCGAATCGTAGCGAGCGGCAGAGAAAGGCCAGTTTCGGGTGGATTTGAGGAGAATATTGGTAATATTGGACGAAAATCCAACCGGAACTGGACCCATTTCGCTGCCTCGCAGCAGATTCTTGATAAACCCGACAGGCTCCCAGGGTCGGGCTGGCGGTCGGGGAGTGCCGCACGGACGACACACGCGCGTGTGTGCGTGAGCGGGGCCAGGAGCTTGCGGCGCAAGTTCCCAGGGTCCGGGGCAAATTCATTCAACTACTGGAAAGCGAGGAAAAGCATGTGTGATTTCGCAGCAGACGCCGAGGCCGCCGGCATCCTGGTGGGCCGTACCCTCACCGTGGAACGCGTCCGTCAGCTCAATGCCAAGGACTATTTCTACCAGATGCTCAAGGACAACCCCGAGATGCTCAAGATTTATCCCGGCATCGAGGACGAGTTGCTTGAGAACGCCATCGATTGCCACATCCACGCCTATCCCGACTTCGTGCACCGCTCCCAGGACATGATCCAGATCGCCATCGACGCCTCAAAGGCGGGCATGCGCGCGCTGGCCTTCAAGGACCACTGGAACGTCAGCGCCAACGCCTGCTACGTGGTGCAGCGCCACATCGACCACCTTGTGGAGACGGGGGAGCTGGAGCACCGGGTGGAGGTCTACGGCGGCTGCGGCATGTGCTACGGCATGAACCCGGAGTACGTGCGCATCGCGCTCCAGTACCCCAACGCCAAGATGATCTGGTTCCCGACCTTCACCTCGTTCGGGTTCTGGCGCAGCGCCGGCCACCCGGAGAAGGGCGGCGTACGGCTGGTGAGCGAGGAGGGCGAGGTGTTGCCGGAGGTGGTGGAGATCATGAAAATGGCGGTGGAGAAAAAGGTGGGCATCGGCTTCGGCCATACCGACTTTCAGGAGCTGCTGCCGCTGTGCCAGAAGGCAAGGGAACTGGGCGTGCGCGCCACCCTGGACCACCCGCTGCTGGAGCTCAACAAGCTGTTGCTGGACGAGATGAAGGAACTGGCGGACCTGGGCGTGTACGTGGGCACCTACTGCCAGCCCATGATCCCGAGCCTGTACCAGCCGGTGGCCGACCCCATGGAGACGGTCAAGACCATTGCCGAGATCGGCCCCGAACGCTGCATCATCGGCAGCGACTTCGGCCAGGTGCTGCACCTGAACGCCGTGGACGGCATGCGCGTGTTCATCCGCGCGTTGCTGGGCTTCGGCATCACCAAGGAGCAGATCTCCATCATGCTCAAGGACAACCCGGCCCGGCTCATGTGGCTGGACGACCAGGAGTCCGACCGAGTCAGCGACTCGTAGCCGCGGCAAGGGCGCGGCCGCCCCTGCGGGAATCGGCCGTAACGTGTGTATCCGGGATCGGCAGGGAGAAGGGTGCGGTCGCCCTTGCCGGGACCACCGTAGCGCGGGCTTCCAGGAATTGCAGGGAAGGAGCAGAACGAACCATGGCCGAACCACTCAACCGGCACAGCCGGACCATCACCCAGGGACCTGACCGGGCGCCGTCCCGCGCCATGCTCAAGGCGGTGGGGCTGACGGATGACGATCTCAACAAGCCGCTGGTGGGCATCGCCAACACCTGGATCGAGGTGATGCCGTGCAACCTCCACCTGCGCCGGCTCTCGGCCAAGGTGAAGGAAGGGGTGCGCGCGGCCGGCGGCACGCCCATCGAGTTCAATACCGTGGCGGTGTCCGACGGCATCTCCATGGGCACCGAGGGGATGAAGGCGTCGCTCATCAGCCGCGAGGTCATCGCCGACTCCATCGAGTTGGTGACCCGCGGGCACCTGTTCGACGCGGTGGTAGCGCTTTCGGGCTGCGACAAGACCATCCCAGGCACGGTGATGGCGCTGGCGCGGCTGGACCTGCCGTCGCTGATGCTCTACGGCGGGTCGATCATGCCAGGCCGTTTCCAGGGACGCGACGTCACCATCCAGGACGTGTTCGAAGGGGTGGGCGCCCATGCCGCCAACAAGATGACCGACGCCGAGTTGCTGGACCTGGAGAGCAACGCCTGTCCGGGGCCCGGGGCGTGCGGCGGCCAGTTCACCGCCAACACCATGGCCACGGCCTTCGAGATCCTGGGGATCTCGCCCATCGGCAGCGCCAGTGTGCCCGCCATGGACGACAGCAAGGACGACGTCGCCTACCGGGTCGGTGAGATGGTCATGGAACTGGTGCGCAAGAACCTCACCGCGCGCCAGGTCATCACCCGCGAGGCGCTGGAGAACGCGGTGGCGTCCATCGCGGCCACCGGCGGCTCCACCAACGGCGTGCTGCACCTGCTCGGGGTGGCGCGGGAGGCGGAGGTGGACCTGCGCATCGACGACTTCGACCGCATCAGCTCCAACACTCCGCTGATCGCGGACCTGAAGCCCGGCGGCCGCTTCGTGGCCAACGACCTATACCGGGCTGGCGGCATTCCGCTGGTGGCGCGCCGGTTGCTGGACGCCGGCAAGCTCCACGGCGGCTGTTTGACCGTCACCGGCCGCACCCTCGCCGAGGAGGTGGGGTCCGCCGAAGAGACGCCCGGGCAGGAAGTGGTGCGGGCGGTGTCCGAGCCGCTGAAGCCCACCGGCGGGCTGGTGATTCTCAAGGGCAACCTCGCCCCCGAGGGCTGCGTGGTCAAGGTGGCGGGCCACGGGCGCACGCGCCACAGTGGGCCGGCGCGGGTGTTCAACCGCGAGGAGGACTCCTTCAAGGCGGTGCAGCAGGGCGAGATCCAGGCGGGCGACGTGGTGGTGATCCGCTACGAGGGGCCCATGGGCGGACCCGGCATGCGCGAGATGCTGGGGGTCACCGCGGCCTTGGTGGGCGCGGGCCTGGGCGAGTCCGTGGCGCTCCTCACCGACGGCCGCTTCTCCGGCGCCACCCACGGCCTCATGGCGGGCCACGTAGCCCCCGAGGCGGCGCGGGGCGGTCCCATTGCCGCGGTGCGGGACGGCGACACCATCACCTTCGACGTCGATGCCCGGCGCCTGGACCTGGAGATTCCGGCGGAAGAGATGGCCAAGCGGCTGCGCGAATGGCAGGCGCCGGCGCCGCGCTACGCCAGCGGGGTCATGGCCAAGTACGCCCGGCTGGTGTCCTCGGCGTCGGAGGGTGCGGTCACGCGGTAGCCGGGGTCTCCAGAGCCGGGATGCCGGGGGACCAGGGTCTGTCGAAGCGTCCCAGGGCAGGCGCTCGGCGAATCGTCATTTCCGCGTCACCATCCCTGGATTCCCGCTTTCGCGGGATGGGTCGGGTCTGTTTTCAAGGAGGTTGCCATGGCCAAGTACAACCAGATGTCCATGCCCTTGAAGGACGTAAAGGACAAGGAGTTTCTCGCGCGCAAGCTCGATTGCACGGGCGTCGGCTTCGGCCTCGTGCGTATCAAGCCGGGCCAGGGCGCGGAGTACGTGCACCAGCACGAGGTGCAGGAGGAGGTGTTCATGACCCTCCAGGGCGAGGGGACCATCATCCTTGACGGCGTTCGCATTCCCATGCCCGAGGGGACGATCATCCGCGTGAGCCCGGAGGTCAAGCGCGCCATCGGCAATGACTCGACGTACGACGTGGTTTTCCTCATCATGGGCGGGGTCCCGCCGAAGGACTTCCCCTTGGGCGGCCGCACGCTCTTCGGTGACGGCATACCGTACCGGGACACGGTGCCGCGCTGGGAGAAGGCGTGAGCGGAATCGCACAACAGCGGTTCGGCAAGCGGGTACGCCGGTTCGATAGGTCTTGACATGAATTTCCAGCCCATGATCTGTTTTAATGGATCGTGACGACCTGCCTACTTGATCAACGCATCGATACCTTGAAAACGGCTCGTGAGGCTCAAGGGCTCATCCGGCCCTTCGGCCGCTCGATTTCATCAAATTTGACCTGATATTCTCCTCAATCCACCGGCCGAAGGGACGGCGATGGCGAATTTTCGCGTTCGCAAGTTCCTGCGACGCAGGCTCCTGGTGTCGTGGAGTTGGCCTGCGTTTTCGACCTGGACATTGAACCCTCGCCCGGCGCGTACTAACATGGGCGTCTGGTTGATACTTCAGGAGGGCCTCCATGAGCAGGCGCGAATACGATGTGGATCGCGACGTAGCCGTCGAAACCAGGAAGAAGCTGAAGCGGCCGTCGCTTTTCAAGGTGCTGCTGCACAACGACGACTACACCACCCGGGAGTTCGTGGTGCAGATCCTGGAGTACGTCTTCAACAAGGACAATACCGAGGCGGTGCAGATCATGCTGCACGTGCACCGGAACGGCATCGGCGTGGCCGGGGTCTATCCCTACGAGGTGGCGGAGACCAAGGTGAAGACCGTGGAGGGCCTGGCGCGGCAGTACGAATATCCGCTCAAGTGCTCCATCGAAGAGGAATGACGTGATTACGAAGAAGCTGGAGGCGGTGCTCAAGGCGGCGTTCGACGAGGCCCGGCGGCGGCGGCACGAGTTCGTCTGTGTCGAGCACCTGTTGTGGGTGCTGCTGGACGACTCGAACGCCAGTGACGTCCTCGTTCACTGCGGCGGCGACCTCGACCGCTTGCGGCAGGAACTCGAAGAGTTCTTTGAGACCCGCCTGGAGAAGTTGCCCGACGGAACGGGCAAGGAACCGGAGCAGACCCTGGGCTTCCACCGCATCGTGGAGCGCGCGTTCGTTCACGCCCAGACTGCGGAACAGGGCGAGATCCGCGGGAGCGACCTGCTGGTGGCCCTGTACCGCGAGCCGGAGTGCTACGCGCGCTATCTCCTGGAAGCGCAGGACATAAGCCGCTTCGACCTCATCAACTACATCTCCCACGGCGTCTCCAAGCTGCCGGAAGAAGAGCCGCAGCCGGCCCATGGGGCCGAGGATGATGAGGAAGGGGGGCAGGGATCCCAGCGCAATCCCCTGGAGGCGTTCACCACCGAGCTGGTGGAGAAGGCGGCCAAGGGGCTCCTGGATCCGCTCATCGGACGCCAGAACGAGATCGCCCGCACCATGCACGTGCTGTGCCGGCGGCGCAAGAACAACCCCATCTACGTTGGCGACCCGGGCGTGGGCAAGACCGCCATCGCCGAAGGGTTGGCGCTGCGCATCCACGAGAAGGCGGTCCCCGAAGCGCTGCACGACACGCGCATCTATGCACTGGACATGGGCGCGGTGCTGGCCGGCACCAAGTTCCGCGGCGAGTTCGAGGCGCGTTTGAAGGGCATCATCACGGCGCTCAAGGGCAACCCCGACGCGATCCTGTTCATCGACGAGATCCACACCGTCGTGGGCGCCGGCGCCACCAGCGGGGGCTCCCTGGATGCCTCCAACATCCTGAAACCGGTGCTCGCCTCCGGCGAACTCAAATGCATCGGTTCCACCACGTACCACGATTACCGCAGTTACTTTGAACGCGATCGGGCGTTGTCGCGCCGCTTCCAGCGCATCGAGGTGCCGGAGCCCAGCGTCGACGAGACGGTCAAGATCCTGCAGGGGCTCAAACCCCATTACGAGAAACACCACGGCGTGACCTACAGCCGGCCGGCGCTGCGCACCGCGGCGCGGCTCTCGGCCAAACATATCAACGACCGCTTCCTGCCGGACAAGGCCATCGACGTCATTGATGAGGTGGGCGCGTCGATGCGCATCCTGCCGCCGGAGAAACGCAAGAAGACCATCGGTCCCAAGGACGTGGAGCAGATCGTCGCCACCATGGCGAAGATCCCGCCGCGCAGCGTCTCCAGCTCCGACAGGGAGCAACTCGCCAATCTCGACCGGGACCTGAAGCTCGTGGTCTTCGGTCAGGACGAAGCCATCGACGCTCTCGCCAGCACCATCAAGCTGTCGCGCTCGGGCCTCGGCCAGCCGGAGAAACCTACCGGATGCTTCCTGTTCTCGGGTCCCACCGGCGTGGGCAAGACCGAGGCGGCCAAACAGCTCGCTCAGATCATGGGCATCGAGTTCCTGCGCTTCGACATGAGCGAGTACATGGAGAAGCACACGGTGTCGCGGCTGCTGGGCGCCCCGCCGGGCTACGTGGGCTTCGATCAGGGCGGGCTTCTGACCGACGCCATCCGCAAGACCCCGTACGCCGTGCTGCTGCTGGACGAGATTGAGAAAGCGCACCCCGACCTGTTCAACGTGCTGCTGCAGGTCATGGACCACGCCACCCTCACCGACAACAACGGCAAGAAGGCCGATTTCCGCAACATCATCCTGATCATGACCACCAACGCCGGCGGCCGAGAGATGAGCGGCACCGCCCTGGGCTTCGCCCACAACTCCAACGTGGGCAAGGGCAAGGAAGCCATCGAGAAGATGTTCAGCCCCGAGTTCCGCAACCGCCTGGACGCCACCCTTTTCTTCAACTCCCTGAGCCCCGCGGTCATCGAGAAGGTCGTCGACAAGTTCGTCACGCAACTCGACGCCCAGTTGAACGAGCGCAAGGTCACCATCCAGCTCGAGCCCGCCGCCCGCTCCTGGCTCGCCGAGCGCGGCTACGACCCCCAGTTCGGCGCTCGGCCCATGGCCCGGCTCATCGACAACGAGATCAAGAAGCGCCTCGCCGACGAGATCCTCTTCGGCCAACTCCAGAACGGCGGGCATGTGCGCGTCGGCGAAAAGGACGGGGAACTGGTGTTCGAATACGAGGTGTGACGGCGGGCCAAGTGAGTGGGAGATTTAGTCATTACCCATTGACTAAATTTAGTCATTGCCCATTGACCAAGTTTGAGACTGAGTCGTTTGTCTCCCAGTGTAGCTGGGACTATGCCCCTGACCCCTCCCCCTTCTTCAGCGGGCTTCCATCCAGCAGATACTCCTGCCGCGCCAGGGTCTCGGAGCGTTCTTCCTGCAGGTAGCGCTCCAGCGCCTGCCGGAAGCGTTTGTCGCGGATGTAGTGGGCGCTGTAGGTCTTGGCGGGCTCAAGTCCACGGAGGTTCTTGAAGCTGCCGCCGGCGCCGGCCTCGAAGCGGACCAGCGATTCGTCGATGCAGTGCTCGATGGCGGCGTAGTAGCAGACGTTGAAGTGCAGGTAGCGGTGGTCCTCGAAGGCGCCCCAGTAGCGGCCGTAGAGGGTGTCGGGGCCGCGGATGTTGAAGGTGCCGGCGATGATGCGGCCGTCGCGTTGGGCGACGATGGGGCAGAGGAACGGGTAGGGCCGCTTCAGCAGTTCGTCGAAGAAGCGGCCGTTCAGGTATTGGTGGCCGTAGTAGAGGCGGTCGATGTGGTGCTTGTACAGCTCGAACAGGGTGCGCTGGATGTCCGGGGTTATGTCGTCGTAGGGCAGAGCGCGGACGAGGATTCCCTGTTTTTCCAGTTCCCGCCGCTCGTGCTTGATCTTGTTGCGCCGACCGCTGCGGAACGCTCCCAGGTAGTCGTCGAACGTGCCGTAGTTCCGGTTCTGCCAGTGGAACTGGAGCCCGATCTTCGGGATGTAGTCCAGGTCCTCCAGCGCCTCCATCTCTTCCTGGTCGCAGAAGTTGATGTGGATGGACGACAACTCGTTGCCGCCGCAGATTTCTACCAGCGCCCGGCCCAGGATGGCGATGACGCTCCGGCGGTCGATCCCGGGAGCGGTGAGGAAGCGCGACCCTACCACCGGCGTGAAGGGCACGCCCACGAGTATCTTGGGATAGTACTCGATGCCCGCCTGCATGGCGTAGCCGGCCCACTGGTGGTCGAAGACGAACTCCCCCATGCTGTGGGACTTCAGGTACATGGGGCAGGCGCCGAGGAGCTCCTTGCCCCGTTCGACTACGAGGTGGTGCGGCGCCCAGCCGGTTTTGTCACAGACGCAGCCCGTTTCCTCCAGGCAGTCCAGCCAGTCCCAGCGCATGAACGGCGAGCCGTCCCGCAGCAGCGAGTCCCACGCCTCTCGCGGCACCTCGTTGATGCGGCGGACGATGCGGACCGAAAGCTGTTCCTCCCCCATGGCCCCACCTTCTTGCCAGAAGGGCCGGAGCAGGTCTAGGGTTGCGTTCCGCCAATACGTTGACGAAGATGCGCAGGAATTTTTGTTGTCGGCAAGGCGCGATGACGAGCAGTGGCGTGTGCCACGCGCGGAAGAGCAACGCAGCCGACGGCAGAAAGGACAAGCGGATTTGTCAACGTATTGGCGGAACGCAACCCTAGTCAGTAGAGACCGTGACCCTTTTCGCTCTGACCCTCCTCCTGGCGGCCGCCTTCATCCACGCCACCTGGAACCTCCTGCTCAAGCGAGCCGAGGGCGGGCCAGTGTTCCAGTGGCTGTTCGCCGTGCTGTCCGTGGTCCTGTACCTGCCCGCGGTGCTGGTGTGGACTTGGTATCGCGCCGTTGCCGTGGGCGCCGAGGTGGTCGCGGTGATCGCCGGCAGCAGCCTGCTGCACACGCTCTACTATGGCGTCCTCCAGCGCGGCTACCGCGCCGGCGACCTGTCGGTGGTCTATCCGCTGGCGCGGGGCACCGGGCCTTTTCTGGCCGTCATCGGCGCGATGCTGATTCTGGGGGAGCGTCCCGGGGCCGGGGTTCTCGTTGGCGGCATGTTCATCGTCCTGGGGGTTTTCCTGCTGAGCGGCGGGGCCGTGTGGTCCCGCGCCAGGGGGTCGTCACGAGCGGCGGTGTTGTACGGCTTGGCCACCGGAGTGGTGATCGCAAGCTATACACTTTGGGACAAGAACGCGGTCACCGGCATGGCCATCGCGCCGTTGCTGCTCGACTGGGGCACCAACTGCGGCCGCGCCATCTTGCTGGCGGGGGTCGCCATGCGCCGCCGGCGCGAGTTGCGCACCGCATGGCTGGACCATCGGCGCGAGGCCCTGGGCGTGGCATTGTTGAATCCCCTGGCCTACATCCTCGTGCTGACAGCCTTGCAGATCACCCCGGTGAGCCACATCGCGCCCGCGCGCGAGGTCAGCATCCTGATCGGTTCGCTCATGGGGATACGTCTGCTGGGCGAGAGAGGCGCCAGGGTCCGCCTGCCGGCTGCGGCAAGCATGACACTGGGCCTGGTGCTGATCGTGACGAGTGGAACGGCGCCCTGATCCGCGGGCTTCACCTTCGCCGGCGCTTCTGGAAGCTGGGGTCGGGCGTCCCTTTCCAACAGCGGGCGACGAAGGGATAGCCTTCGGTGATGAAGTAGGCGTAGGAGCCGTCCGGGAACTCGGCGGACCGGGTCACGGCGCCGTTGCATTCATCCAGGTCGCCGCTGCCGGCGACGTATTGCCAGTCCTGCACGAAGGCCCCGTCATGGGTGCCGTCCGGTTCATCCCCGCCGGGGCGCGCGGCGGATTTCAGCCGGTAGGAAGCGCGGACCCTCTGTATGCCGTTGCCCAGGTCGCCGGTGATTGCATAGATGGGAAAGCCGTCCGCTGCCCAGCCGATCAGGGGCGAGTGAGCATCCGCGCTCCAGCCCAGTTGCCGCAGAAGGCCCGTGGGCAGCGCGTGATAATGGTAGGCGCCGGTCCGTTGGACGTGGGCGTGGTTGGAATCCAGCCCGAGCCGGACGGCGCCCCCGAGGGCGTCGTAGTTCCAGGGGCCCCGGCGCTCGCCATGCCAGTATTCCGCGGTGCCGGCCTCGAACGGAACGCCGTTGACGGCCACGCCCCAAAGCCAGCGACGCGACGCGGTGGTTTTCCCTGCCGGCGCCGGTTCGGTGGTGACGGTGAACCCGTAGTCTTGCGGGCTGATCGTGTGGGGGTTGCCGCGGTTCGGGAAGGCTCCCACCGCGTGCGCCGGGATGCCGTTGGAACGGATCGTCCGAGTGGCGCCGGACACCTCGATGGACGCTCGCGGAGAACCGGCGGTCTCGTTCGCGGGCACCAAGGTCACCGGGGCTCTTTCGGTGGCGGTGTGGTAGCGGGCCTGCCGGCGCCCCGTCCGTTGCGCATCCACGGTCGCGGCAAACAGCATCACGCCAGCGGTCACAACTGTGAGAGTACGGACAATCGGCTTCATGAGGTTTAGACTGGGCGGGGTTCCGCCGCCTCGCCCCACCTGGATTCCCGTCCTCGATCAGGGCCGAGGACAAGCTTTTGCGGGAATGACGCTTCGGGGAGTCGTGGCCTCTCTCGGATACCGTTTGCGGGGTGTTTCCGGAGGCGCGCCGACGGCCCGCGCGCGGAGACGCGGGCCGGGGCGCTGGAGACCGGGTTATGCCTTCCCGGCCAGTTGTCGCAGCACGTACTCGAGGATGCCGCCGTGGTGGTGGTATGACAGCTCGGCGGGGGTGTCGATGCGGCAGGTCACGCGGAAGGTGGTCGCCTTTCCCTCGGCGCTCGTGGCGGTGACCTGCAGTTCCTTGCGTACGCTCAGGCCGCCGGCCACGCCGGCGATGTCGTAGGTCTCGAAGCCGGTGAGACCTAGCGACTCGGCGTTCTCGCCTTTCATGAACTCCAGCGGCAGGATGCCCATGCCGATGAGGTTGCTCCGGTGGATGCGCTCGAAGCTCTCGACGATGGCGGCCCTGATGCCCAGGAGGCGCGGCCCCTTGGCGGCCCAGTCACGGGACGAGCCGGTGCCGTACTCCTTGCCGGCGATGACGATGAGCGGCGTGCCTTCTTCCTGGTACTTCATGGCGGCGTCGAAGATGGACATCTGTTCGTTGTCGGGCTGGTGCACGGTATAGCCGCCCTCGGTACCCGGCGCGATCTGGTTCTTCAGCCGCACGTTGGCGAAGGTGCCGCGCATCATTACCTCGTGGTTGCCCCGGCGGGCGCCGTACTGGTTGAAGTCCTTGGGCTCCACGCCGTGCTCGGTGAGATAGCGCGCCGCCGGCCCGTTTCGCTCGATGGACCCGGCCGGGGAGATGTGGTCGGTGGTCACCGAGTCGCCCAGCAGCGCCAGCACCCGCGCTCCCTTGACGTCACCCGGCGCGGCCGGCTCGGCGGGCATGTCGGCGAAGAACGGTAGCTCCCGGACATAGGTGGAGTCCGGGTCCCAGGCGAACAACTCGCCCTCCGGCACCGGCATGCTCCGCCACATGTCGTCTCCCTCGAAGACGTTGCTGTACTCCTTGCGGAAGGCGTCGGCCGTGACGCCCTTGGCCACTTCCGCGCGCACCTCTTCCGGGCTGGGCCAGATGTCCCGCAGCATCACCGGCTTTCCGTCGGAGTCCTGTCCGATGGGGTCGTTGTAGAGGTCCACGTCCATGTTCCCGGCGATGGCGTAGGCCACCACCAGCGGCGGCGAGGCCAGGTAGTTGGCGCGGATGTGGGGATGGATGCGGCCCTCGAAGTTCCGGTTGCCCGAAAGCACGGCGCTGGTGACCAGGTTGCCTTCCTGGATGGCGTTGCCGATGTTCTCCGGCAACGGTCCGCCGTTGCCCACACAGGTGGTGCAGCCGTAGCCCACCAGATGGAATCCCATTTCTCCCAGGGGCTCCAGCAGGCCGGTCTGGGTCAGATACTCGGTCACCACCTTGGAACCCGGCGCCAGGCTGGTCTTGACCCAGGGCTTGGCCTTGAGGCCCCGGGCCACGGCCTTCTTGGCCAGTAGCCCCGCGCCTATCATCACCGACGGGTTGGAGGTGTTGGTGCAACTGGTGATGGCGGAGATCACCACCGAGCCGTGGGTGAGTTCGAAGGAATCGCCGTTCTGCCGCACCGCCACGGTGCTGGGGGTGTCGCCGCCTTTCATGGTGGGCAGGGCCTCGGCAAAGGACTGCTTGACGCCGCGCAGCGGCACCCGGTCCTGGGGTCGGCGGGGTCCCGCCAGGCTGGGCTCCACCTCGCTCAGGTCGAGCTCCAGGGTGTCGGAGAACACCGGGTCCGGCGTGTCGTCGGTGCGGAACAACCCCTGCTCCTTGCTGTATGCCTCCACCAGGCTGAGCAGCTCAGGGCTCCTGTTCGACAGCTTGAGGTACTCCAGGGTCTCCTTGTCCACCGGGAAGAAGCCCACGGTGGCGCCGTACTCCGGCGCCATGTTGCCGATGGTGGCCCGGTCCGCAAGCGCCAGACTGGAGAGCCCCGTACCGTAGAACTCCACGAATTTCTCCACCACCCCCTTGGCCCGGAGCATCTGCACGATGGTCAGCACCAGGTCCGTGGCGGTGGCGCCCTCGGGCAGCCGCCCGTGGAGCTTGAAGCCGATGACCTCGGGGATCAGCATGATCAGCGGCTGCCCCAGCATGGCGGCCTCGGCCTCGATGCCGCCGACGCCCCAGCCCACCACTCCCAGCCCGTTGATCATGGGCGTGTGGGAATCGGCCCCCACCAGCGTGTCGGGATAGGCCAGGGTGTCGCCGTTGGACTGCGCGGTGAAGACCACCTTGCCGAGGAACTCCAGGTTGACTTGGTGGACGATGCCGGTGTCGGGGGGCACCACGCTGAAGTTGTCGAAGGCCTTCTGTCCCCAGCGCAGGAACGCATACCGTTCCTGGTTGCGCTCATATTCCAGCTTCGAGTTGGAGGCGAAGGACTGCAGCGAGCCGAAGTGGTCCACCTGCACCGAATGGTCGATGACGAGGTCCACGGGCTGGAGCGGGTTGATCCGTTTCGGGTCGCCCCCCAGCCGTTTGATGCCTTCGCGCATAGCCGCCAGGTCCACGATGGCGGGGACCCCGGTGAGGTCCTGCAGCAGGATGCGCGCCGGCATGAAGGCGATTTCCTTCTCCGGCTTCGCCGCCGGGTCCCAGCCCGCCAGCGCCTGGATGTCCGTCGCCGACACGTGGCGGTCGTCTTCGCACCGGAGCAGGTTCTCCAGCAGGACCTTGAGCGAGAACGGCAGCCGGTCCACCGGTAGGGAAGTCTCCTTCGCCAGGGCGTCGAGACGGTAGATCCGGTAGCGGTTGCCCCCGACGTCGAAAGACGAAGCGGTGTGAAACGTGTCGATGCTCTGTGCTGCCATGCCAGGCTCCTTGATATGGATTTGTCGGTTTCGGGCGGCCCGGAAGGACGCAGGCGGATGGATGCCGCGGGGCCTTGAAACTCCTCTTTCTACCGTAACCGGTGCGGCTTGCCAAATCAGCGGCGAAGCCTTCCCGGACTCGATCGGGACGCCGCCCGTCACCCCTGGATTGCCGCCCCCGACCGGGGTCGAGGGCAAGCTTTCGCGGGAATGACGGCGGAAGGCGGCAATGATGTCGGCGGAGACTCAGACCGCCTTGTCCCGGTGCAATCGCGCGATGCCCTCGGCGTCGTAGCCGAGCTCTTGCAGGATTGAGTCGGTGGCGTCGCCGAGCTCGGGGATGGGGCCGTAGCGGGCCGGGCTGCCGGACAGGTTGAGCGGGCTGCCGATGACCGGCACCTTGCCCACGGGGGAGTCCACTTCCCGGACCATCTTGCGGGCGGCCGCCTGGGGATGGGCGAGCACCTGGGCGATGCCCCGGACCTTGCCGTTGGGCAGTTCGGCTGTCTGCAGGCGCTGGAGCCAAGTCTCGTGGCCGTGCTCCAGGAAGAGCTGCTCAATGGTTTCCTCCAGCGCGGCGCGGTTCTCCCTGCGGGCCTCCACCGTGGCGAACCGAGGGTCTTCCATCAGCGATTTGTTTTCCATCACCTTGAGGCAGAAGGCCTCCCAGTCCTTGGGCGTGGCCACGGCGAGGTTCACGTACTCGCCGTCCCCGGCCATGTAGGGTCCGTAGGGGGTGACGTAGTGGTGGCGCATGCCCACCCGGTCGGGCTCCTCGCCCCGGTGCCAGTAGTGGTGCGGGAAGTAGCCGAGCCAGGAGAGAATGCTCTCGAACATGGAGATGTCGATGACTTGCCCCTCACCGGTTTTCTCCCGCTGGAACAAAGCCAGCACAATGGCCAAGGCCGCGTACATGCCGGAGGCGATGTCGGAAACGGACACGCCGGCCCGGGCGGGCTTGTCGGGATAGCCAGTGGTGGCGATGATGCCGGCCTCCCCTTGGATGAGCAGGTCGTAGGCCTTGACGTCGCGATAGGGGCCGTCCTGGCCGTAGCCCGAAAGCGAGCAATAGATGAGCCGCGGGTTCAATTCGTGGAGGGTCTCCCAGCCCAGCCCCACGCGCTCGGCCACTCCCGGGGCGTAGTTCTCGAAGAAGACGTCGGTAGTTTCGGCGAGCTTGTGCAGGACCTCCAGGCCCTCCGGCTTCTTGACGTCCACCGTGAGGCTCCGCTTGTTGCGGTTGAGCCACACGTAGCCGGAGGACAGGCCCTTCACGGCGGTGTCCCAGTGGCGGATCAGGTCGCCCACGCCCGGGCGCTCGATCTTGATGACCTCGGCCCCCATCTCTCCCAGCAGGCCGGTGCCGAAGGGGCCGGCGAGCACCTGCTCGAAGGCCATGACGCGCACGCCGCTCAATGCGAGGCCGCTATTCCCCATCGACGATCTCCGGAAAGATGTCCCGCCGGGGCGCGAACTCCTTGCGCCAGACCATGACGCTGCGGGCGTAGTCGATGACCACCTTGCCTTCCTGCTGCACGCCCCGGGTGCGCACCTTGACGATGCCCCACTGCGGTTTCGACCTGGAGTCGCGCTTTTCCAGCACCTCGGATTCGGAGTAGAGCGTGTCCCCGGCGAACAAGGGGTTGGGCAGCGTGATCTGGTCCCAGCCCAGGGCGAAGCCGTTCTCGCTCACGTCCGCCACACCCATGCCCGCCACGATGGCCAGTGTGAGGGCGCTGTTGATCAGGCACTTCCCGAACTCGGTGCGTTTGCCGTACTCGTTGTTGAAGTGGATCTGGTTGGTGTTGTTGGTGAGCAGCGTAAACCAGATGTTGTCGTTTTCCGTCACCGTGCGCCCCACCCGGCAGCGGTACACATCGCCGACGTTGAAGTCCTCGAAGTAACGTCCTTCCCAGCCCTGTACGACGGCCATGGGGAATCTCCTTCCGTGCTAGTGTGGTGTCTGGATAATTCGCGTCATAATCTGCGGGTCTTATTCGCCGTCGGCTGCGTTGCTCTTCCTCGCGTGGTACCCGCCACTGCTCGTCATCGCGCCTTGCCGACGACAAAAAATCCTCCGCAGATTATGACGCGAATTAACCAGACACCACACTAGTTTCGCACATCATCATTCCCTCTCCTCCTCCTCCGTCATTCCCGCGAAAGCTTGCCCTCGACCCCGATCGGGGGCGGGAATCCAGGTGGGGGGAGGGAATGACCCGGAGGAGGGTGTGTGCGCTGCCACCACAGGGTAGCACAGGCCACGCCGAACAGTGACAACCCGGGCGGCCGTCACTGCCTCTTGAACACGATGTCCCCGAACCAGGCCACCGCGGATTCGCCGGTGTTGTCGGTATCGGTCATCACCGCCACGCCGGAGATGCGTGGCGGGTCGCCGCCGAAGGCACTCCGGTAGTCCTCGACGAGATTGCGCGACTCCGTCACCCACTCGCCGGACTTGCCGTTGCCGCTCTGCAGCACGAACATCCGGACGCGGCCGGTGTAGGGGTTGGGGACAACGGTTCCCACCGGACTCTTGCTCTCCCAGATGTAGTTGATCGCCCCCAAGGGGGGGTATTCCCCATGGGCCAAGCGGACGGCTTCGTACTTGGCACGTTCGAAGAACCCCACCTTGCTGCTGTCATACCTGAACGTGATGTACACCCGGGCGGGGTAGTCGTCGCCGTCCTTGCGGGTGACGTCGCCCTTCTTCAGGACATTTTCGACCTTCCAGCGCCACTCCACCACGGGGTATTGCATGGGGTCGATGTCCACCTGGCGCACCAGGCCCGACGCCGAAGCCCGGCTGACCGCCTTGACCGCGACGATGCCGCCGTCGTCCACCAGCGAGTATTCCGTGTGCTTCTCGATCTTGTCGAAGGTGAGCGGCTCCCAGGAGTCCGGTAACGCGCCGCCGGCCTTGGCGGCGGAGAATTTGCCGACCTCGAGCGTAGTTGTATCCTGCGCGCCAGGGGTCGCCGTCAGGTTTAGCACCAAAGCCATTCCAGCGGAGGCAACGAAGAGAAACCGACGACTCGCGCGGTTCGTCACGCTACCCATCGAGTCCTTGGATTGCAGGCCGTGACGCTGAATTTCCCTGTTCGTTCCAACCCTATGATTGTCACAGGTCAGCGGCTCCTGTACACGTCGCGGCGATGGCCGACTTTAACGACAACCACGAGTGATTGGCTATCCTTGACTTCATAGATGATCCGATAGGCGCCTTGCCTGATCCGGTACCGTTGCTGACCGGGTAGTTTCTCTACGCCGTTGGGACGAGGTTCCGAGGCGAGCCCACGTATGCGTGACAGAATTCTCGCAATGTCCCGTGTGGAGATACGACGGAGGTCCTTCGCGACGGACTGTTTGAAGACGATCTCAAAGCCGGCCATGGGCCTTGAGGTCGTTTAACAGTTCTTCGAAGGACAACGTCGGTTCGGACGCCCGCTCATCAAAGGCCGAAACGTCTTCCTGATCTTCCCGCAAGGCCTCGCGGACTGCTTGATTTACCAAAGCGGAAACCGACCGTTTGGTCGCTGTTGCCTTGAATCTCAAAGCCTGGTGAAGATCGGAGTCCAAGTAGATGGTCGAGCGTTTTACGGCTTGATTCATTTGGCGAAACCTCCGATTCAAATGTTATCGGGCCGAGACCTCGTACTGCAAGCCGTAGCCGGGTGAAATTGGCATTCGTGACTTCCACTCTGTATAGTACCGCACACCCATGATGGATTTCACCCCTACCGAAGACCAGGTGCAGCTCCGGGAGGAGATCCGCAAGGTCTGCCAGGACTATTCCGATCCGTATTGGCGTGACGTCGATGCCCGTAACGAGTATCCCGAGGCGTTCGTGGCCAAGCTCACGGAGCTGGGCTGGCTGGCGGCGCTGATTCCCGAGGAATACGGCGGCATCGGACTCGGCATCACCGAGGCCAGCATCATCCTGGAGGAGATCAACCGCTGGGGCGGCAACGCCACCGCCTGCCACGCGCAGATGTACACCATGGGCACCGTGCTGCGGCACGGCAGCGAGGAGCAGAAGCGGCGTTACCTGCCCGGGGTGGCCAGCGGCGAGATCCGCCTCCAGGCGTTCGGCGTCACCGAGCCCGACTCCGGCTCCGAGACCACGCGCATCCGCACCACGGCGGTGCGCAAGGGCGACCGCTACGTGGTGAACGGGCAGAAGATCTTCATCTCGCGGGTGTTGCAGTCGGACCTGATGCTGCTGCTGGCCCGCACCACCCCCTACGACGAGCTCGAGGACAAGACCCGCGGATTGTCGGCGTTTCTGGTGGACTTGAGGGAAGCCGGGGACGCGCTGGAAGTGAAGCCCCTGGACATGATGATCAACCATCACACCAACGCGCTGTTCTTCTCCGACCTGGAGGTGCCGGCGGAGAACCTCATCGGTGAGGAGGGCATGGGCTTCCGCTACATTATCGATGGCTGGAACGCGGAACGGGTGCTCATCGCCGCGGAGGCGGTGGGGGACGGGCGCTGGTTCGTGGAGCGGGCGTCGCGCTACGCCAGCGAGCGCCAAGTGTTCGGCCGCCCCATTGGCGCCAACCAGGGGATTCAGTTTCCCATCGCCCAGGCCTACGCCCACATCGAGGCGGCGGACTTGGTGCGCTGGCACGCGGCGTCGAAGTTCGACCGAGGCGAGCGCTGCGGCGCCGAGGCCAACATGGCCAAGCTGCTGGCCTCCGAAGCCGCGTGGGAGGCGGCCAACGCCTGCATCACCACCCACGGCGGCTACGGCCTGTCGGTGGACTACGACGTGGAGCGCAAGTTCCGCGAGACCCGGCTCCTGACCATCGCGCCGGTGAGCAACAACCTGGTGCTGGCCTACCTCGGGCAGCACGTTCTGGGCATGCCACGGTCGTATTGACGGACGCGCGGAGAAGGACGGCGTTGTTCGCGCCGGAGCCGGCCGCAACCCGTGGCTTCCCGTGACCTGAACCGTCGAAGGAAACGGCTGACCATGGATTTGCAACGTTCCTGGATGTTCGTGCCGGGCCACCGGCAGCGGATGATCGACAAGGCCCTGGGGCTGGACGCGGACGCGCTCATGCTGGACATCGAGGACGGCGTGGCGCCGGCGGAGAAGGCGGAGGCCCGGCGTCTCATCGGCGAGGCCCTGGGGCGCGAGCGGAGCCCGGGGCAACCGTTGCGCTACGTGCGCATCAACGCCATCGGCCACCAGCGCATGGCGGACGACCTCGCCGCGGTGCTGCGGCCGGGGCTCGACGGGCTGGTGCTGCCCAAGGTGGAATCGCCGGAAGAGATCGCCACGGTGGAGTCGCTGGTGGCGGCGCACGAGGCGTCCACGGGCACGACGGTGAAGATGCTGGTGGCCATCGAGAGTCCCCGGGGACTCCTGGCCGCTCCGGCCATCGCCGGGTGCTCGCCTCGCGTCGTGGGGCTCATGTTCGGCGCGGAGGACTTCGGCCGGGAACTGGGCCTGCCCGCGTCCCGCGAGGGAGAGGCCCAGGAGCTGCTCTACGCCCGCTCGGCACTGGTGGTGGCGGCGGCTTCGGCCCATGTCCAGGCGGTGGACGGGGTCTGGGTGGATCTCCAGGACGCGGACGGCCTCACCCGGTTCGCGCTGCAGTCGCGGCGCTTGGGCTTCACCGGCATGTCGTCCATCCATCCGGGGCAGATCGCGCCCATCAACGCCGCCTTCAGCCCCGGCCCCGAAGAGATCGACTACGCCCGCAAGGTCATCGAGGCCTACGAAGAGGCCGCCGCCCGCGGCGACGGCTCCGTGGCCTTCGGCGGCCAGCTCATCGACCGACCCATCATCGAACGGGCGCGCCGTACCCTGGAATTGGCCGAGGCCTTGGGCGGCGCATGACCGGCGTGGGCCAGGCATGTGAGATCGGGTCGTGTCCAGGCGTGGATCCGGTGTCCGTGATGGCCCGAAACTGAGGAGAACACCTGCCCATGCCCAAGGTAGAGAACGCTGACAACATACGCTGCCTCACCGCCACCAATCCCGGCTACATGACGCTCCGGGGGACGAACCAGTACCTCCTGGGCCGCGAGGCGATCACGGTCATCGACGTGGCGCTTGGTTCGAATGAGAACATCGACGGCTTGTTGTCCGAGATGGCGGCGTTGGGCGGGACGCGCATTTCCCGCATTCTGCTGACCCACATCCACATGGACCACTGCGGCGGCGCGCTGGCCCTCAAGGAGCGCAGCGGCGCCGAGGTCGGGATTTCACGGGTGCGCGCGGGGCACTTGGGCGGCGAGGACTTCACCTACGACGAGGGTGACCGCATCCCGTATGACGGCGGCGAGCTGGAGGTGGTGTTCACTCCGGGCCACGAGGCCGGGCATTGCTGCTTCTACGAGCGGGAAAAGAAGATCCTCTTCTCCGGAGACCACATCCTCGGCAAGGGCACCACGGTGGTGCCGGCGGGCGAAGGGAACATGCTCCACTACATGGAGTCCCTGGAGAAGCTCCTTTCGCTCGACATCGAGTTGCTGCTTCCCGGTCACGGTCCGTTCGTGACCGAGCCCATGGCCAAGATCCGGGAATACATCGACCATCGGCTGATGCGGGAGGAACAGATCCTGCAGGGCCTGCGCGAAGGGCGCCAGTCCATCGACGACTTGGTGGCGCTCATTTACGTGGACTATCCCGCAGCGCTCATGCGCGTGGCCCACTCCTCCGTCGAAGCCCACCTGTTGAAATTGATCGCCGAGGAGCGGGTGTATGTGGAAGGCAACCGGTACCTCTTGAGAACTCCCCCACCTGTCTGATCCTTGTAAATCCGGCATCATACTGCCAGATCAGCAAGCCTTCGCCGTCCGCTCGGCCGGCCGAAGGGACTATCCGGCCGGCTGACGGGACTATTCCACGCTGCCGATTCGCACGGCAGTGGGGGGTTCGGACAGCACCATTTCCTCGGAACGAGGCCTCGTGGGGCTGGAACGAGTTCCATTCAGCCGTCGACGCGGTGTCCGCACCGATTCGGTGACCGGCGTCACGGCCCCGCTGGCGGCCATTTCTCCACCACTACCGCGGGCAGGCCGTCCCGATTCAATCGGGCGCCGTAGTCCTTGGCGGCGGAGTAGTCGGCGAAGATGCCGAGGCGGACGCGGTAGTAGTCTCCGTGGGCTTCGATGACGACGGGGCGGTTGTAACGGCTCTGGAGCCGTGTCTTCAGATTCTCCGCCTTGGCCAGCACGGTAAAGGCCCCCACCTGCAAGGTGTAGTCGAGGCGGTCCGGGATGGCCTGGAGGTCGTGACCGCCCGTGTCCACGACCTTCAGCCGTACCGGCACGATGCCGGGCCGGATCATGTCCACCGCGCGGGCCGCGGCGTAGGAGAGGTCGATCACCCGATTCTTGACGAACGGGCCGCGGTCGTTGATCAGAACGGTGACGGACTTGCCGTTGGTGAGATTGGTGACGTGAACGCTGGATCCCAGCGGCAGGGTCTGGTGCGCGGCGGTCATGCCGTGCTGGTCGAAGACGGCGCCGCTGCTGGTCTTCCTGCCGTGAAAGCCCGGGCCGTACCAGGACGCGACGCCCTCCTGCGCCAGCGGAACCTTGGGAGAGGTGGGGACACGCGGCGTGTCCGGCGGCATCGTGGGAACCGACCGTGAGACGTCGGGCCGTGAAGAATCCCGATTCGTGGGGTTCGGGTTCGTGGGCGCGCACGCCGCAAGCGCCACGAGGGATGCGATGACCCAAGGCCAAACGCGGGCGCATGGTCGCCGTGAGGGTGGGGGAGCCATCGACTCTGAATTATACCGGAATGCCAGCCTCATGGAAGCGCTGCCGGGGCCGCCGACTCGTCCGGCGATCCCCATTTCGCCCCCGGATCGACCTCGGAAAGGGAAATCGGCCGCGCCCAAAGCCCGCATCCCGCTCGGTCCGCATCACGCTCGCCACGCTTGCCGAGGCGATCCAGGGCCCAGCCGGGAATCGTTGCCCTCCCACCGGTTCCGCTCTCCCGGCTCCGTTTACGGGCCGGCGCCAGTTATGGTAGCTTTTATCCTGTCGACAAGTCTGCCGCTGTCCGCGGGAACCGGTTGGCAAGCACTCCGGCAACCTCGCAACCGCGACTTGGCGGCCGCTGTCGGCGGATTTTGTTGGAGGAGCGTGTCGCGCCATGTCCGGACATTCGAAATGGAGCACCATCAAGCACAAGAAGGCGGCCAAGGACGCCAAGCGCGGAAAGCTGTTCACCAAGTTCATCAAGGAGATCACGGTGGCCGCGCGCATGGGCGGCGGGGACCTGACGAACAACCCGCGCCTGCGCACCGCGGTGCAGACGGCCCGTGAGAACAGCATGCCCAACGACAACATCGAGCGCGCCATCAAGAAGGGTACGGGCGAGCTCGAAGGGGTGTCCTACGAGGAAATCCACTACGAGGGTTATGGGCCGGGCGGCGCCGCCTTCCTGGTGCAGGTGCTGACGGACAACCGCAACCGTACGGTGTCGGACATTCGCCGGCTGTTCAACAAGCACGGCGGCAGCCTCGGCGAGACCGGCTGCGTGGCGTGGATGTTTGACAGCAAGGGGCTTATCGTCGTGTCCCGGGACACGGTGGACGAGGACGAGTTGATCGGCGTGGCGCTCGAGGCCGGCGCCGAGGACGTCACCGAGAGCGACGATGTCTTCGAGATTGTCACCGCGCCCGAGGATTTCAACGCGGTCCGGGAGAGCCTCGACAACGCCAAAGTCGCCGTGGTGTCGGCCGAAGTCACCATGATCCCCAAGACCACCACGACCCTTGGCGACAAGGAGGCCGAGCGCACCCTCACTCTCACCGAGGAGCTTGAGGACCACGACGACGTCCAGAGCGTCGCCGCGAACTTCGACATTTCGGACGAGATGCTCGAGAAGGCCGGTTGATGCCGGCTGGCGGGATCGGAGAAGGTCCTATCGAAACGATCCTCGGGATAGACCCTGGAACCATCAAGACCGGCTGGGGCGTCATCCGCGCCGAGGGAAACCGGCTCCGGCACGTCGCCCACGGGACGGTGCGGGCCGCCGCCCGCCTGTCGCAGGACCGTCGCCTCCACCGCGTCTTCACCGAGTTGACCCGCGTCACCCGGGAACACCAGCCGACTTGCGTCAGTCTGGAGAAAGTCTTTCTCGCGCGCAACGTGCAGAGCGCGTTGAAGCTCGGTCAGGTGCGCGGCGTGGCGCTGCTGGCGGCGGCTGAAGGCGATCTGCCGGTGGCCGAGTACAACTCGGTCCAGGTGAAGAAGGCCGTGACGGGCTACGGGCACGCGAGCAAGGCACAGATACAGCAGATGGTCGCCGCCCTCCTGGAACTGCCCGCGGAACCTCAGGAGGACGCCGCCGACGCGCTGGCGATGGCCCTGTGCCACGGTCACCTGGGCGCGTTCCGCACCGGCGCCGCGCTGTCGTTCCGCGGCGGGAGAAGTTCCCGTGGGCTGCGCTGGCCGGTTGAGGCCGTCCCCGGGGCCAAGGGGTGAGGGCCGGATGGCTTCCGTAGTGTCGTGTCCCGGTGCGCGCCGGTGACCAAGCCGGGCGACGGCGCGCCGAACCGTTCCGAGTCTTGATCGTGATCGCCAGGATTCGCGGTACATTGGACCACAAGGCGCCGGGCGAAGTCATTGTCGACGTCGGCGGCGTCGGCTATCAGCTCTTCACGGCGTTGAGCGTCTTCTATCGGCTGCCGGATGTGGGCGAGCCGGTGAGCCTGTGGGTACACACCCACGTTCGGGAAGACGCCATCCAGTTGTTCGGCTTCTTCGAGCCGGCGGAGAAGCAGGCGTTCATGCTGCTCACCGGGGTGTCGGGCATCGGTCCACGGCTGGCGCTCAACATCCTTTCGGGCCTTGCCGCGGCGGAGTTGCTGGCCGCTCTGCGCGATGGCGACGTCGCCCGCCTGGTCTCGATCCCGGGAATCGGCAAACGCATGGCGGATCGCATGATCGTGGAACTGCGTGATAAAATTACGTTGTTGCCGGATGTCGGTCCGGAGGCTCCGGCGCTGGATCCGGGAATCCGGGGCGACGCCGTGTCGGCGCTGGTGAACCTGGGCTACCGGCGCACGGACGCGGACAAGGTCGTGCGCCGGTTGCTGGACGAGGGCGCCGCCGATCTGGAGACGGTGCTCAAGGGTGCCCTGCGTCAGCTCGGCCTTTAGTGTTGCTTCGGGAGAATACGTTGAACCATCTGTGGGTCCTTGTCGCCATCGGCTGTGTGGCGCCCGCCACATGGGGGCGACCGCCGGTCGCCCCTGCGAATCATCGTGTCTTGCCGGCAAGAAGAGTTCCAGGGCGTCCGGGTCCACGGATTCTCCCAACGCCACACTAGCGCGCCGGCGGAACCCCGTTCATGGAAAGCAGGACCATTGCGCCCACGGGCACGGAAGAGGACGTTGTCTTCGATTCGAGCCTGCGTCCTCAGTACTTCGACGAATACGTCGGGCAGGACAAGGTCAAGGCCAACCTCGCCATCGCCATCACCGCCGCCAAACAGCGCGGCGACGTCCTCGATCATCTGCTCTTCCACGGCCCGCCCGGGCTTGGCAAGACCTCCCTGGCGCACCTCGTCTCGCACGAGATGGGCGTGAATATCCGCCCCACCTCGGGTCCGGTGATCGAACGCCCCGGCGATCTCGCCGCGTTGCTCACCAACCTCGATGCCGGCGACATCCTGTTTATCGACGAGATCCACCGGCTCAACCACGTGGTGGAGGAGGTGCTCTACCCGGCCATGGAGGATTTCCAGGTGGACGTGATGATCGGCCAGGGGCCGGGCGCCAAGTCCATCAAGCTCGATCTCAAGCGCTTTACCCTCGTCGGCGCCACCACGCGCTCCGGCCTCTTGACGCCGGCCTTGCGCAACCGGTTCGGCGCGGTGTTCCGCCTCGACTTCTACGAACCGGAAGTGCTGGCCCGGTTGTTGTCCCGCTCGGCGGCACTGTTGCGCGTGGGCGGCGACGATGACGGCTTCCTGGAGATCGCGCGTCGTTCCCGCGGCACGCCGCGCATCGCCAACCGGCTGCTGCGCCGGGTGCGAGACTACGCGGAGGTCCATGGACAGGGACGGATCACCCGCCCGGTGGCGTGCCGGGCACTGGAGATGCTGGAGGTGGATGAGCAGGGGTGCGACAAGATGGATACGCTGATCCTCGCCACCATCATCGACAAATTCGATGGCGGTCCCGTGGGCCTGGACACGCTGGCCGCCGCCATCGGTGAGGAGCGCGGCACCGTGGAGGACGCCTACGAGCCTTACCTCATTCAGGCGGGCTTTCTCGAGCGCCGTCCCCAGGGCCGGGTGGCCACGCCGGTGGCCTACCGCCACTTGGGACGGTCGCAGTCGGCGTCCCGCGTGGATCGGGAGAAGCGCCAGAAGCGGCTCTTGTAGGCGCGCTGCGAAGCGCTGGCGCGCATGATCAGGCTCTTCCCTGGACGATCTTTCCCTTTGTGCTTTGCGGGTGGAAGGTCTAGTGTGGCGTCTGGTTAATTCGCGTCATAATGTGCGGAGGAAATTTTGTTGTCGGCAAGGCGCGATGACGAGCAGTGGCGTGTACCACGCGAGGAAGAGCAACGCAGCCGACGGCGAAAATGACCCGCAGATTATGACGCGAATTAACCAGACACCACACTAGTGTTGCGTTCCGCAAGTACGTTGACGAAGATGCGCAGGAAATTTTGTTGTCGGCAAGGCGCGATGGCGAGCAGTGGCGTGTGCCACGCGAGGAAGAGCAACGCAGCGGACGGCAGAAAGGACAAGCAGATTTGTCAACGTATTTGCGGAACGCGACACTAGTGTGATCCGGTGCATTCGTATTCCGCGCTTGGGAAGCCGTCATGGCCACTCCAATGAGCACAGCCAAAGCCGACGAAGGAAAGGCGCAGGCGCTTCAATTCGCGGAAGGCAGGCGCCGCCGGCGCGAATGGTGGCTGATTCTCATCGCCGCCCTGATGATTCTGCTGTTCGCGTTTTTCGAGGATATCCTGCCCGAGGTTTCCGCGGACTACACCCTCGTCAGCAACATCGCGTTCTTCCTGCTGGTCAACATCAACATCATCCTGCTGGCGCTGCTGGTGTTCCTGGTGGCGCGGAACCTCCTGAAACTGGTGCTGGACCGGCGCCGGCGCATTCTGGGTTCGCGCCTCCAGGCCCGCTTGGTGCTGGCGTTCATCGGTCTCTCGCTCGTGCCCACGGTGCTGCTGTTCCTGACAGCCGGAAGCCTCGTGACCCGTTCCGTGGACAAATGGTTCGACGCCCAGGTGGTCAACGCGCTCAGCGGCTCCCTTGACATCAGCTCCGCCTACTACCGGAACTCGGCCGACAACGCGCTCTTCTTCGCCCGCGAGCTGAGCTACCGCATCGGTGACGCGGATCTCTTCGAGTCCCGGAACGCAGACCGGTTGAAGCGCCTGGTGGAGGAGAAGCAGCGGGAATACAACCTCGGCACGGTGGAGGTCTACAAGCCGGACGGCACGGCGTTGGTGAAGGCGTTCAACGACCAGGTGCCCACGGGAGTGATGGTCAGGCCCCGGGCGGATTTCCTCGATAGCGCGTTGCGCGGCCTCGAGGTGACGCGGAGCGAGGCGCTGGGTGATGGCGACGTGCTGCGCGGCGCGGTGCCGGTCTACGGCGAGGGCAGGCGGATCATCGGCGCGGTGGTGGTGGACTACTTCGTGCCCGTGAGCGTCAGCAAGAAGGCGCAGGCCATCGCCCGTTCGTACGAAGAGTACAAACACATGGCCATCCTCAACGAGCCGGTGAAGAACGCGTACATGCTGACGCTGCTGCTCATCACCCTGGTGATGATCTTCGCGGCGTCGTGGTTCGGCTTTGCGCTGGCCAAGGGCATCACCGTGCCGATTCAGCAGTTGGCCGAGGGCACCCACGAAGTCGCCCACGGCAACCTGGACTACCGCATCGAGAGCGGTGGCGACGACGAGATCGGCACGCTGGTGACCTCATTCAACCAGATGACCGAGGACCTCAAGCGCACACACTCCGAACTGGAGCAGCGGCGGCAATACATGGAGACGCTGCTCGCCAACATCACCGCCGGGGTGATCTCGGTGGATCGGTTCGGCAAGGTGACCATCGTCAACAAGGCCGCGGAGCAGATCCTGGATCTCCGCGCCCCGGACATCCTGCAGCGGCGCTACGAGGAGGCGCTGGAGGCGCCGGAGTTGCAGCCCCTGCTCGAGGTCATCGAGCAGGTGAAGGACGGCGTCACGGTGGAGTGCGGCGTGCGTATCGGCGGCGCTGAGCGCGGCCGGACGCTTATGACCGTGGCCGCCGACCTGCGCGATGACGAGGGCCACACGCTCGGGGTCATGGTGTTTATGGAAGATCTCACCGAGATCCAGAGCATGCAGCGCGTGGAGGCATGGCGCGAGGTGGCGCGCCGCATCGCCCACGAGATCAAGAACCCGCTGACGCCGATTCAGCTATCGGCGCAGCGTCTGCGCAAGCGCTACGAGAACGTTCTGGACGGAGACGGCGCGGTGCTCGACAAGTGCACTTCCACGATTATCCGCCAGGTGGACGAGCTCAAGACACTGGTGAACGAGTTCTCGAATTTCGCGCGCCTGCCCACGGCCAGGCTCGGCGCCGACGACCTGAACGAGGTGGTGCGGGAGGCGCTGTTCCTCTTCAAGGAAGGCCACCGGGAAGTGGAATTCGATTTCCTGGAGCGGGACGCCATTCCGCTGGTGGAGCTGGACCGCGAGCAGATCAAGCGCGCCTTGTTCAACCTGCTGGACAATGCGGTGGCGTCCCTGGGCGGCAGCGGACGCATCGAGATCACCACGCGTTTCGATGAGGCCTTCGGCATGGTGCGGCTGGAGGTGGCGGACGAGGGCGGGGGCATCGCCCGGGAGGATCGGGGTCGGATCTTCGAACCGTACTATTCGACCAAGGACGAGGGCACGGGACTGGGGCTCTCCATAGTCGGCACCATCGTGGCCGACCATCGGGGCTACATTCGCGTGCGCCAGAACCAGCCCCGCGGCACACGCTTCATCATCGAGTTTCCGGTGGCGGCGCAGGCGGAACCGCTGGAGGTGCGCGTGAGCGAGGCGTCGTGACGCGTGACGCGCGAGCGCGGAAGCCGGGGTTCGGCCCCGCGCCTTTTGTGGAGGGATCAAGGACCATGCAGGCAGCGCAACGAACCGTGCTGGTGGTGGATGACGAGGACGTCATCCGCGAGACCGTACGCGAGATCCTTGCCGACGAGGGTTACCGGGTGATCGCGGCGACCGAGGGGTCCGAGGTCCTGCAACGGGTGGCGCAAGAGGCGCCCGACGTGATCCTGCTGGACATCTGGATGCCCGAGATGGACGGAATCGTGCTGTTGAAGCAGATCAAGAGCGCGCATCCCGAGGCCCGCGTCATCATGATTTCAGGTCATGGAAGCATCCACACGGCGGTCACGGCGACCAAGCTCGGCGCCTTCGACTTCATCGAGAAGCCGCTTTCCCTGGACGGGTTGCTGGCCACCATCGAGCGCGCCTGCGGCAACGCGGGGCGCGAGGGTCCGGCGGCCGGGGAACGGCCGCGGTTGTGCCGGATGCCCGCGCCGTCGGCCACGGCTGTTGGCGCGGACGGCGGCGCACGCCAGAGAACCCTCCGCAAGAGCGTCGTGGCATGCGGGCTGGGGTTGCACTCGGGCGTCAGCACCGGCGTGATCCTGCACCCGTTGCCGGCCGACAGCGGCATTCACTTCGGCGGCATCTCCGGCGACGCCACCGTTCCGGCCCACCTGGACTTCGTGCGCTCCACCGACTTCGCCACGTCGTTGCGCCGTGGCGGCGCGGTGGTGGGTACCGTCGAGCACCTGATGGCGGCCCTTCACGCCTATGGCATCACCAATCTGCTGATCAAGATGTACGGCGAGATCCCCATCCTGGACGGCTCGGCCCTGGAGTTTTGCCGCCTGATCGAGGAAGCGGGGGTGGAAGAACAGGAGGGGGTGTGTCCGGAGATCGTCATCGATCGAACCCTGCGTGTTCGCGGCAGCGGACCGGAGGAGATCGTCATCGAACCGGCGGACGTCTTCACGGTGCGCTATCACCTGAGTTATCCGAGCCCCGTGGGCACCCAGGAATACACCTACGTCCACGAGGGGGCGGGATCGTTTCGGGACGAGATCGCCCCGGCGCGGACCTTCGGCTTCCTGCGCGATTTCGAGAAACTCGAACGGATGGGGTTGATCAAGGGCGGCCGCCTCGGCAACTGTATCCTCATTGACGACGAGCGGGTCATCAACACCGCCCTGCGCTTCGACGACGAGTTCGTACGTCACAAGATACTGGACATCGTTGGCGACTTCTCGCTCATCGGCCGTCCGATCCGGGGCCGGGTGAGCGCGCGGATGACGGGACACGCGAACAATATTGCGCTCTTGCGGTGTGTCGCGGAGACCTACGGCGCCCCTCGCCTCGAAGCCGCCGCCGGCCTGCAAGCCGCGGTGGAGCCGGCTCCCTGATACATCGTTTGGAACAGCGCCCTTGGGTCGGAGCCGCGGTCAGACCGTGAGCCCCAGGCGGCGGACATAGGTTTCGGGCAACGGCGTCAGCCGGCGCTCGCGGCCCAGGCAGGCGTGCTTCGTCCAGCCCGACGCCAGCGCGGTGCGCTCCCCTTCGAGACCGATGCGGTAATGGAACCGCACCGCCACCGGACTCACGGATTCGATGGTGGTCTCGATCCACAGCAGGTGGTCGTAGAGGGCCGGCTTGCGATAGCGGCACTGCACTTCGGTCACGGGGAAGAAGATGCCCTCCCGTTCGGCCTGGTCATACGGAACGCCGGCCTCGCGCATGAACTCGGTCCTGCCGATCTCGAACCAGCGAAGATAGTTGGCGTAGTAGGCGACGCCCATCTGGTCCGTGTCGCCGTAGATGACGCGATAGGAGGTGACGTTCTTCACGCGGCGCACCGCTTCGTCAATGACCGTGTCCAGCGCTCCGGGCCCGGACCGTGGCCGGCACGGCCTGGGAGCTTGCGCCGTTCTCAGGCGCCGCTTGGCGGGTTGTTGCGCTCCCAGCGGTCGATGCTGGGAACCGCGATGTCCATGGAGCCGTTGCCCCGGATCACGCGGAAGGTGATGACATCGCCCGCCTGCCTCTTCCACATTTCCCGGTAGAGCTGGGGTCGGGTCTGCACGTCCTGGTCCTCCACGGCCAGAATGATGTCGCCCTGCTTGAGCCCCGCCGTTTCCGCGGGCCCGGACGGCGTCACGCCGGTGACCAGCAGGTGCCCGCCCATGGCCTGCGAGTACAGGCCGAGCCAGGGGCGCGCGGGGCGGCTGCGTACCCGGCCGAAATTCCGCAGCTCATCCGCGTCCCGGAGGTAGAACTCCACCGGGATGGCCATGGTGAACTTTCCGATTTCGTTGAGGTTCAGCGACACGACCCCCAGCAGCCGTCCGCGGGAGTCCGCCAGGGTGCCGCCGCCGAAGCCCGGATTGAAGGCGCTCACACGGATGGACTTCTCCAGCATGTACTCCCACTGTCCGTCGTACCCTTCCAGCGAGGTCACGTAGCCGTCGCTGACGCGCCGGTTGTGGTCGCCGCTGCTGGCGATCATGAAGGCGGGCTGACCCACGGTCACGGTTTCCGCCGGGCGCAGAAAGGGCAGGTCGCGGGCGTCGATCTTCACCAGCGCGATGCCGCTGTCGAAGTCCTGCGCCATGATCTGTCCGGGGTATTGTTTCCCGTCGGAGAGCGTTACAGTGATGGAGTCGGCGCCGTTCACGACATAATTCACCGTCAGGATGACGCCGGCCGGATCGACGACGGTTCCCGAGCCCATGCGCTCGGTGCCGAGGTTCCGGGCGGATGGGTGCTGCGGCGGCACCGTGGCGCCGAGGTCCGCCGTGGCCAGCAGCACGGCGTGCACCAGTCCGAGGCGGGCGTTCACGCGGCCGCTCCCACGGTGTGGCGCGAGCGGGCGGGGCTTCGAGGCCAAGCGTGTCGGACGTGCGGAGGAAAACTCACGGAGACATGCGTTAACAGAAACGATTCACCTGCACAAGGCGCGCCGGTGGCCGCAGAGCCCGGGAGATTGACAGGCTTCGCGGCTGCCAGCTATGAAGATTGTTTGACTGGAGCGGCCTTGAGAATCCCCCTTAGCCGTATCGACACCGTACCCAGGGAGACGCGTTTCGCCGAAGTTCTCGACGTTGTTCGGGAAGGAGTTCCAGCGGGGGTCCGCCTCCCGTCACCGATTCAGGTGGAGGTCTCCTACTATCGGTCTGGACGGGAGGTCTTCTTCCACGGGAGTCTCAAGGGGGAGGCGGAAGCCGAGTGCAGCCGCTGTCTGGAAGCGTGCGGCTTCGTGATCGAGAAATCGTTCGACTTCGTATTGACCCCGGACCCCCTTCCGACTAACAAGAGCAAGGAGTTGACGGCGGACGAAATGGGCTTGAGCTTCTACACCGGGGAGGACATCGACCTCGCGCCCTTCGTCCGTGAGCAGACGCTGCTCGCCCTTCCCCTCCGGCCCCTGTGCAGTGAGAATTGCCGCGGCCTGTGCCCCGACTGCGGCGCTGAATTGAACCGGACCACGTGCGGGTGCACGTTGCCGGGGGATCCCCGTATGGCCGTTTTTCGCAACCTCCGACTGGACCGGTCGTAGCTCCGGCAGGTCGGCAACCACGAACCGATGTTGCGTACCGTAAATTCGTAGACGTAAATGCGGGTTTCGCCGCCGGCTGCGTGGCTCCTTCACGCGTGGCGCCCGTCACGCAGGAGTGATCGCCGGCCGCTCCGGCAAGGCATGGCGCCTTGCCGGCGACAAGAATTCCTGCGCATATGCATCAACGTATTTGCGGCACGCCACACCAGGCAGGACAAGGACATGCCCGTACCCAAAAGAAGAACTTCCAACAGCAAACGCAACAAGCGCCGCTCCCATGACGCCATCGCCGCGCCGCAGTGGGTGACTTGTTCCCGTTGTGGCGCGGCGATGCTGCGGCACAGGGTCTGTGACGCTTGCGGCTACTACAAGGCGCGGCCGGTGACGACCGGCGAAGACACCTAGGGTGTCCCGGAGTGCGCCTGTCCCCGGTGCGTGATGCGGCGGATCATCGTTGACGCGATGGGCGGTGACCACGGCTCGGGCGTCGTTGTGGCCGGAACTCTGGAAGCCGCGGCGGAGTATGGGGTGGAGGTGACGCTGGTCAGCCAGGGAGACGCCGTGGAGTCTGAACTGTCGGCGCGCAGGTACGACCCGTCGGCTGTACACGTCCTTTCCGCGGCGACCTTCATCGACATGCACGACTCGCCCAGTCGCGCGTTGAAGCAGAAGGACTCCTCCATGAGAGTCGCCTTCGACCGGCTGAAGGCCGGGGAAGGGGACGCGGTGGTGAGCGCGGGCAATTCCGGGGCCATGATGGCCATCGGCATGCTGGTGCTGGGCCGGTTGCCAGGCGTGGACCGGCCAGCGATCCTGGCGGTAAGCCCTTCGCTATCCGGGGGGACGGTGTTGGTGGACGGGGGCGCCAATACCGACTGCAAGCCCCGGCAGCTTGTGCAGTTCGCGCATATGGGCGCCATTTATTCCGAGAAGATCCTCGGCGTCGCGCGCCCGCGCGTGGGTGTGTTGAGCAACGGCGAGGAGGAGAGCAAGGGCAATGACCTCACGCGTGACGCGCTTGGTGAGTTGCGCGGTTCGGACTTGAACTTCGTGGGTTACGTGGAGGGCCGGGATATAACCAACGGGCGGGTGCACGTGGTGGTCTGCGACGGCTTCACGGGCAATGTCGCGCTGAAGACCATGGAGGGTCTCGGACAGTTCGTTTCCACGGTGCTCAAGGACTCGTTCCGCAGCAGTCTGTCGAGCCGGTTGGGTTACCTGTTGAGCCGCAGCGCCATCAGACGCGCTTACGACCGTCTCGACTACGCGCACTACGGCGGTGCGCCGCTGATCGGCTTGAACGGTATTGCCATCGTCGCCCACGGCGGCTCTTCCGCCAAGGCCATCAAGAACGCCGTCCGGGTCGCGGCCGAGGCCGCGTCGCAAGACATCAACAACGATATCGTGAGCGCGCTTGGTTGAGAATGGCGACGGATCAGACACAAACCGCCTTTGTCTTTCCCGGGCAAGGCTCCCAGCACGTGGGCATGGGCCAAGCCTTGTGTGATCGGTTCCCGGAAGCCACGGCCGTATTCGAGGAGGCGGAAGATGCCGTGCGCTTCGGTTTGCGTGAGCTTTGCTTCCACGGCCCGAAGGCTGACCTCGACCGCACGGAAAACACCCAGCCGGCGATCCTGACGGCGTCCGTGGCCGCCCTGCGTGCGCTGGAAGGCCGGACGGGCCTCAAGCCTGCGTGGGTGGCCGGGCACAGCCTCGGGGAGTACAGCGCTTTGGTGTGCGCGGGCGCGCTCCGGCTGGCGGACGCGGTGAGGGTCGTGCGGGAGCGCGGCCGTCTGATGCAGCGGGCCGTGCCCGAGGGAGAGGGGGGCATGGCCGCCATTCTCGGGCTGGAGGCGGCTGACGTACGGGACGTTTGCGCCGAGGCGGCGGACGGCGAGGTGGTGGCCCCGGCCAACCTCAACGGCGGCGGGCAGGTGGTGGTGTCGGGCGCGCGCGCGGCCGTGCGACGGGTGGCGCAACTGGCGCGAGAGCGAGGCGCGCGCAAGGTCGTGGAACTGGCGGTGAGCGCGCCGTTCCACTGCGCGTTGATGCAGCCCGCGGCGGAGGGCTTGCGGGAGGTGCTGGAGGACGTGGAGGTGAATTCCTTGTCGGTGGGGGTGGTCACCAACGTGGAGGCGACGGTGAACACGGATCCGGCGCGGGTCAAGCCCCTGTTGGTGGAACAGGTGGTGGCGCCGGTTCGATGGGACGAGTCGGTGCGCACGCTGGTAGACTTGGGTTGCGAGCGCGCCGTGGAACTGGGTCCGGGCAGGGTCCTCTCGGGACTCATCCGGCGCATCGACCGGGGGGTGCGCAGCCTCCACGTGGAGGCGCCGGAGGACGTGGACAAGCTCCTGACGGAGCCGGGAGCCTGACGCGCATGGAAGCGGCACCGCTGGCGGACAGAGTCGCGCTGGTCACGGGCGGGAGCAGAGGCATCGGACGGGCGGTGGTCCTGTGCCTGGCCGGGCTGGGTGTGCGCGTTGTCATCAATTACCGGGAAAACCATGCCGCGGCCCGACAGGTGCTGGAGGAAGTCCTGAGCGGGAACGGCCAGGCCGAGTTGGCGCCGTTCGACGTGGGACGCGCCGACGAGGTGGACGAGGCCGTCAAGGGAATCATTGACCGGCACGAAAAACTTGATATTTTAATCAATAACGCGGGGGTAACCGTCGACGGTTTGCTGCTGCGCCAATCGTCCCCGGACTGGGATCGGATCATCGACGTCAATCTGAGGGGCCTTTTCCACTGCACCAAAGCGGCCGCGAGGCGGATGATCCGGCAACGGTACGGCCGGATCGTGAACCTGACTTCGGTGGCCGGACAAATGGGAAACGTTGGCCAGTCGGTGTATGCCGCTTCCAAGGCGGGCATCGAGGGGTTCACCAAGTCCATGGCCCGGGAGCTCGCGCCCCGCGGCATTACCGTCAACGCGGTGGCCCCGGGCTTCATCGAGACGGAGATGACGGCGAGCCTGAACGAGGAAACCCGCGGCCGTTATCTCGAGGCGATTCCCTTGGGGCGGTTCGGCAGCGGCGCCGATGTCGCGCGGGCCGTGGCGTTTCTGGCGGGACCGGGAGGCGAGTACATCACGGGGCAGACCGTCGCGGTCAATGGCGGCCTGTATATGTGACCCCGTGACGCCACCACCGGCGGCGAGCACGGGGCGCCCGTCACCACGAACAGGGCACGGATACGAAGAGGAGGGTACAAGATGGCGACAGACGTCGAGGCGAGGGTCAAGGAGATCATCTGTGAGCAACTGGGAGTGAGCGACGGAGAAGTAAGCCCGGAAGCCTCGTTCATCGAGGACCTGGGGGCCGACTCTCTGGACATCGTCGAGCTGGTCATGGCGTTGGAGGAAGAGTACGAGATGGAAATCTCGGACGAGGATGCGGAAAAGATCAAGACCGTGCAAGACGTCATCGATTACATCGAGAGCCACCGGTAGCGTCCGGAACGGCCGTTCACCCCCGATCTCACGAGTCCGGCGGGAACGTTGTCCAGGAGACTGCCGGGTTTGTCGAATCGTAGCGACAGGCAGGGGAAGGCCGGTTTTGGGCGGATTTGCGGATGATATTGGTATGACACTGGTAATATCCCGGTAATATCCGACGAAAAATCCAACCGGAAATGGACCCATTCCCATGCCTCGCTGTAGATTCTTGATAGACCCGACAGGCTCCCAGGGCGGACATGGATACAGCGTGGGCGTGTCATCACGCTCCACGACGAGGAATTCAGAGTGATTTCAGCCAGCCTGGAGCAAGTCGATCCCGAGGTGTTTCAAGCGATCGCCGATGAGAGCGAGCGCCTCGAGTCCAACCTGGAGCTGATCGCCTCCGAGAACGTGGTGAGCGAGGCGGTGCTCGAGGCCCAGGGCTCGCTCATGACCAACAAGTACGCGGAGGGCTATCCGGGGCGGCGCTACTACGGCGGCTGCGAGTACGTCGACGTGGTGGAGCGTCTGGCGGTGGATCGGGCCAGGGCGCTGTTCGGTGCGGAGCACGTCAACGTCCAGCCGCACTCGGGTTCCCAGGCGAACATGGCCGTGTACTTCGCGGTGTTGAATCCCGGCGACTCCTACCTCGGCATGAATCTGTCCCACGGCGGACATCTGTCCATGGGCAGTCCCGTGAACTTCTCCGGGCGGTTGTACAACGTCGTGCCCTACGGCGTCTCGGAGGAAACCGAGACCATCGACTACGACGCGCTGGCGGACCTCGCCCGGGAGCATCGCCCGCGCCTTATCGTGGCCGGGGCGAGCGCTTATCCACGCACCATCGACTACGCCCGGTTCCGCGAAGTCGCGGATGAAGTGGGGGCGCTGTTGATGGTGGACATGGCGCACATCGCCGGCTTGGTCGCCGCCGGATGCCACCCGAGTCCGGTGCCCTACGCGGACTTCGTCACCACCACCACGCACAAGACCCTGCGCGGACCGCGCGGGGGCATGATCCTGTGCCGCGAGGAACACGCCAAGACCCTCAACAGCCGGGTGTTCCCGGGCATGCAGGGCGGGCCCCTGATGCACGTCATCGCGGCCAAGGCCGTGGGCTTGAAAGAAGCGGCGACCCCGGAGTTCGCCGACTACCAGCGGCAGATCGTCGCCAACGCCGGGACCCTGGCCGGCGCGTTGATGGAGCGCGGCTTCCGGTTGGTTTCCGCGGGTACCGACAACCACCTGATGCTGGTGGACTTCCGGGAATCCGAGTTGACGGGCAAGCTCGCGCAGGAGACTCTGGAGCAGGCGGGAATCACCGCCAACCGCAACACCGTGCCCTTCGACACCCGCTCGCCTTTCGTCACCAGCGGGGTGCGTATCGGCACCCCGGCCGTCACCACCCGCGGCATGAAAGAGCCGGAGATGCGGCTCGTCGCCGAACTGATCCAGCGCGCTCTTGCCCACGTCGGAGATGACGCGGGCCTCGCGGCCGTTGCCGCCGACGTGCGGGCGCTGTGCGGGCGCTTCCCCGTGTACCGCGGCAAGGCAACGGCGCCGGGCCGGGACACCCAGATCTGACCTCGTTGCCATGCGGCCGCGCGGTCGGGCTTCGCCATGAAATGCCCCTTTTGCCGCCAGTCCAATAGCCACGTCATCGATTCCCGGCTCGGGAAGGACGGCGAAATGATCCGGCGGCGGCGGGAGTGCATGGTCTGCGCGCGCCGCTTCACCACCTACGAGCGCGTGGAAGAAGCCATGCCCATGGTGGTGAAAAAGGATGGACGCCGGGAAGCCTTCGACCGTCTCAAGATCACCAACGGCCTCAAACGCGCGTGTCAGAAGCGTCCGGTCAGCATGGACGCCATCGAGGCCATGGCCGACCGCATCGAGCGCGGTTTACAGGAACGGGGCGAGAAGGAAGTGCCGGGCTCCATCATCGGCGAGTCCGCCATGCGCGAGCTGCACGACACCGATCCTGTGGCCTACGTTCGCTTCGCCTCGGTATACCGTTCCTTCAAGGACCTCGACGAATTCATGGCGGAATTGGAAGACCTGCTGAACGAGCGCACCAGGCGCGCCCCGCGCAAGCGCAAAGCCCCGCGCAAGACGCGGCGGAAGTCGGCGCCCGCGGATGAGCCCACAGCGTGAGATCTCATGTGACGGGACACCGGAGAAGCTCTGATTCATGGCCGCTCTTCAACGTCGCTCGGTTTGCGCTCCGCACGCCTTTTCCGTGCCTGGTGCAGGGCCTGTTCCGAGCCAGTGTCGTGTCCACGTAAATCTTGACAGAGATGCGCAGGATTTTTCGTTGTCGGCAAGGCGCGATGACGAGCAGTGGCCGTTACCACGCGAGGAAGAGCAACGCAGCCGACGACGGTAAAGACCAGCAAATTTGTCAACATTTACGTGGAACACGACACTGGGAGCCTGTCGGGTTTATCAAGAATCTACTGCGAGGCAGGGAAATGGGTCCATTTCCGGTTGGATTTTCGTCCAATATTACCAATGTTTTCCTCAAATCCGCCCAAAACTGGCCTTTCTCTGCCTCTCGCTACGATTCGATAAATCCGACAGGCTCCTGGACCCGAGGGTGTCCTGAGCCCTTTGACGGGCTCCGGACGAACGAGGATATTCGATCGGTCTCCTGATTCATCGTTCGTCCTGAGCGTGGTGGAGCGCAAGCGGAGCGAACACGAAAGGCGCTGTTCCGATTGCGCAGTGTCCCCTTGAGCGCCGCTATTTCGGCACCGACATGCACGCATCCGAGGAGAGCGATCAGCGCTACATGGGCGCGTCCCTGCGGCTCGCGCGCCGGGCAGCGGGCAGGACCAGTCCCAACCCCATGGTGGGGGCGTTGGTGGTGCGGGACGGCCGGGTGGTGGGGTGCGGCCATCATGCCCGCGCCGGCGCGGACCATGCGGAGGTGGTGGCCCTGCGCGAAGCCGGAAGCGCCGCGCGCGGCGCCACCCTCTACGTCAACCTGGAACCCTGCAGTCACTTCGGACGCACCCCTCCATGCGTTCGCGCCGTCCTTGAGGCGGGCGTCACGCGGGTGGTGGCGGGCATGGTCGACCCCAACCCTGCGGTGGCGGGCCGCGGCCTGCAGGCGCTGCGCGAGGCCGGCGTCCGCGTGGACGCGCCGGTGCGGGAAGATGCGTGCCGGCAGTTTAACGAGGCCTTCGTCAAGTACGTCACCCGCGGGTTGCCCTTCGTTACCCTCAAGCTGGCCGCGTCCCTGGACGGCCGCATCGCCACCGCCACGGGAGACTCCCGTTGGGTCACCGGACCGGCGGCGCGCCGTTACGTACACCGCCTGCGCAACCAGTTGGATGCCGTGATGGTAGGCTCGGGCACCGTCCTCGCCGACGACCCGCAGCTCACCTGCCGCCTGCCGGGCGGTCGCGACCCGTTGCGCATCGTTCTGGACCGGCGGCTGCGCACCCCCGTGACCGCCAGACTCGTCACCCAGCCCCACTCCGAGAACACCGTGTTGATCACCGGCAACGACACGTCCGCGGACGCCTGCAAACCCCTGGAAGATCTGGGCGTCCAGGTGTGGCGCTTCCCTGTGAACCGCGGCCGCATCTCTTTCCGGCGCGTGTTCCGCCGGCTCGCCCGCGCCGGTGTGCTCAGTGTCCTGCTGGAAGGCGGCGCCGTGACCGCTGCCCGCGCCATATCCGAGAAGGCCGTGGACAAGGTGCTGTGCTTCTACGCCCCCAAGTTCGTCGGCGCCGAGGGTCTGCCCATGGTGGGCGACCTCGGCATCGAGCGCATGCGCCAGACGCCACGACTGAAGACCCCTGCGGTCCGGCGTTTGGGCGAGGACATCCTGGTGTCGGCGTATCTGTGACGCGGGACACCATTCCCCACCCCCTGGATTCCCGCCCCCGATCGGGGTCGAGGGCAAGCTTTCGCGGGAATGACATGACCGTGGACCAATCACGCCTTGTATGGGGGCCGACCCCAAATCTGGATTCCCGCTTTCGCGGGAATGACATGACTGTGGGGCCGATTTCATCCCCTCGTGCGTCGGCTCCCAACCGACCTGGATGATTCCCGCGAAGGCGTGGTACCGAACCTGGCATGAACAGAAAATGGCACATCCTACCCCCCGGCGCGTCATTCCCGCGAAGGCGTGGTGCCGAACTTGGCACGAACAGGAAATGGCACATCCTACCCCCCGGCGCGTCATTCCCGCGAAAGCGTGGTGCTGAACTTGGCACGAACAGGAAATGACACCTCCTACCCCCGGCACGTCATTCCCGCGAAAGCGGGAATCCAGGTGGGGTGGGGCCGGGAAACACACCGGAACGATTTGCCGTGGACTTGGCCGGTTGATATGATCCGCTGCAACGACAACGGGAGGGTGGGATGGCTGATTTCGAACAAGGGATCGGCGACACCAACTCGTACTTTCAAGAGCCGTACTATCCATCATGTTTACTGGACTGATCGAGGACGTGGGGCGGGTGCGCCGCTGGCGCGCGGGCGCCGACGGCGGCGAACTGACCTTCGAGACGGCGCTTCCCGGGCGGGAGGTGTCGCTGGGCGACAGCATCGCGGTGAACGGCTGTTGCCTGACGGTGGTGAAGAAGGCTGGCCGGCGGCTTACGGTGGAGGTCTCGCCCGAGACGCTCAAGCGCACGAACCTGGCGGACCTGCGTGAAGGAGGCCGCATCAACCTGGAGCGGCCGCTTCAACTCAACGACCGGCTCGGCGGTCACATGGTCACCGGACATGTCGATACCGTGGGGCAGATCACCCGGGTGGAGCCGAGCGGCGACTTCACCTCCTTCCGCTTCCGAGCGCCCGCGCCCGTGGGCCGCCTGCTGGTGGCCAAGGGTTCCATCGCCGTGGACGGCATCAGTCTGACCGTCAACGAGTGCACGTCGCGCGCCTTTTCGGTGGCTATCATCCCGTTCACGCTGGCGCACACGAATTTGCAGGAGCGGGGTGTTGGTGATAGAGTCAACCTGGAAGCCGACATCATCGGCAAATACGTGCAGCAATTCGTGAAGGCCTATCGCACTCCGTCGCGCACGCCGGAAACCCGGTGATGGGAACGGCGCCTCGAACCCCCATGTCTCTGACTCCCATTGAAGAAATCTCGGAAGAACTCCGTCACGGTCGCCCGATCCTGCTGGTGGACGAGCCAAGCGATAACGGCGTGGGCTTCGTGTGCATGCCTGCGGAAAGGGTGACCCCCGAGTCCATCAACTTCATGTTGCGCCATGCCCGGGGCGTTCTCTACCTGGCGCTGCATCCTTCGTACATGCAGCGGCTGGGGTTCCGCGCCGAGGAGCCTGCCAACCTGGTTCCGGGTCATGCTCCGGTGGGCGTCCCCGTGGGCGCCAATTCGGCGCTGGGGCTGGAGGTGTCCGCCGCGGGCCGGGCCCATACCATCCGCTCGTGCGTTCGCCCCGACGCGGGTTCCCGTGATTTCGTGATGCCGGGCAACGTGTTGCCGGTGCAAGCCAGCGAAGGGGGCGTGCTGGTCCGGGCAAGCGCGGCCGAGGCTTCGGTGGATCTGGCAACACTTGGCGGCCTGCAGCCGGCGGCGGCGTTTTGCCAGGTGCTGGGCGAGGACGGCGCCGTCGCCGTTGGGCCGGCGCTTCGGGAATTCGCGCGTGCGCATGATCTGCGGATGGTTTCCGTCGTGGATATCATCTCGCACCGCCTGCGCCATGAAGCCACCATACGCAGGGTCTGGGAAGAGGACCTCCCGAGCATTCACGGCCGTTCCTTCAAGGCGATTCTCTACCGCACGAACCTCGATCCATTCGAGCACATGGCCTTGGTCAAGGGCGACGTCAGCGGCAGTGACAACGTCCTGGTACGGGTGCATTCCGAGTGTCTCACCGGCGACGTGTTCTCGTCGGAGCGGTGCGACTGTGGCGAACAGTTGCGCGCGGCCCTGCGCCTCATCGACGACGAGGAGTGCGGCGCCATCGTGTACATGCATCAGGAAGGGCGCGGCATCGGTCTGACCAACAAGATCAAGGCGTACGCGCTGCAGGACCAGGGACGTGATACCGCCGAGGCGAATCTGGAGCTTGGCTTCGACGTGGACCTGCGGGACTACGGGGTGGCGGCCGAGATATTGCGGAATCTCGGTATCCAGCGCCTGCGCCTGTTGACCAACAATCCGCGCAAGATCGTCAGCCTCGAAGGCTATGGCTTGTCGGTGAGCGAACGCATGCCGCTGGAGATCCAGCCCAACGACGGCAATGCTCGCTATTTGCGGACCAAGCGCGACAAGCTCGGACACCTCCTCACCCACCTGGAAGGGAAGTGAGTTGTCCCGAGAGGACCGGCCATGCGATTGATCGAAGGGCAACTGGACGCGACGGGGATGCGTGTCGGGATCATCGCCAGCCGCTTCAATAGCTTCATTACCGAGCGGCTTCTTCAAGGCGCCGTGGACGGCTTGAGGCGGCACGGCGCCGACATGGATGAGAACGTCGACGTCGCGTGGGTCCCCGGCGCTTTCGAAATCTCCTTTTGCGCCCACAAGATGGCGGCCAGCGGCAGGTACGACGCGCTGATCTGCGTCGGTGCGGTCATCCGCGGCGATACCCCCCACTTCGACTACATCTGTGCGGAAGCCTCCCGCGGGGTGGGCCACGCCATGAACCAGCACGGCGTCCCCATCGCCTTCGGCCTGCTCACCACCAACACGGTGGAGCAGGCGGTGGACCGCGCCGGCGCGAAAATGGGTAACAAGGGGTTCGAGGCCGCGGTCACCGCCATCGAGATGGCGAGCTTGGGCAAGCAGCTGGCCTGACCTCGACAACCTTCCTTCGTGGATGGCAAGTATCCGCCGCAAGGCCCGGGAGCTGGCATTGCAGGTGCTCTACCAGATGGAGATCACCGGCGAACCGGCCCCCCTCGGTTCGGAAGGCTTCTGGGGCCATTTCCCTTCGCGCCCGGCGGCGCGGGATTTCGCCCAGCGCCTGATCGCCGGCGTCACGACGCGTCGTGACGCGATCGACGGGTTCATCGAGAGCGCGGTGGTGCATTGGAAGCTTGGGCGCATGTCCCGGGTGGATCTGATCATTCTTCGCCTCGCCACCTACGAGATGCTCGACTGTCCGGACGTCCCGCTGAAGGTAAGCATCGACGAAGCCATCGAAATCGGCAACCGCTACGGTTCGGATGATTCCCCCGCCTTCATCAACGGGGTGCTCGACCAGGTGGCCCGTGCCAACGGCCTCAAGGAGGCAGACGAGACCAAGGAGAGCGAGCGGCCGGAACCATGATCGAGAAGTACGAGTTCTGGAAGATCGAAGAGAAGTGGCAGAGCCAGTGGGAGGGCGAGGAGACCTTCCGGGTGGACGAAGACTCGCCCCGCCCCAAGTACTATCTGCTGGAGATGTTCCCGTATCCGTCCGGGCGCATCCACATGGGACACGTGCGCAACTACTCCATCGGCGACGTCATCGCGCGCTACAAGCGCATGCGCGGTTTCAACGTCCTCCATCCCATGGGCTGGGACGCTTTCGGACTGCCCGCCGAGAACGCGGCCATCGCCAACAAGGTGCACCCCGCCCGCTGGACCGTGGAAAATATCGACTACATGCGCGGCCAGCTCAAGAAGATGGGCTTCAGCTACGACTGGCGCCGGGAACTGGCCACGTGCGACGCCGACTACTACCGCTGGGAGCAGTTGTTCTTCCTGGAGATGCTCAAGCGCGGACTCGCCTACAAGCGCAGTTCGGCGGTCAACTGGTGCACCGGGTGCCAAACCGTTCTGGCCAATGAACAGGTGGTGGACGGGGTCTGCTGGCGCTGCGAGCAGAATGTGGTCATGCGCGAGCTGCCGCAGTGGTTCTTCCGCATCACGGACTACGCCGAGGAACTGCTGGCGGCGTGCGACGATCTTGCAGGCGGTTGGCCCGACAAGGTCCTCACCATGCAGCGCAACTGGATCGGGAAGTCCATTGGCGCGGAGATCCGTTTTCCGCTGGTGGAACGGGACGGCGACCTCACGGTTTTCACCACCCGTCAGGATACGATCTATGGCGCGACCTTCGTCTCCCTGGCGGCGGAGCACCCGCTGGCGCTGGAACTCGCGGAGGGCACGTCGCAACAGCAGGCGGTCCGGGAGTTCGCCGGGAACGTGAAGCGCATGAGTCATTCCCGGCGCGATGACGTGGACATGGAAAAGGAGGGCGTCTTCACCGGATCCTGCTGTGTCAACCCCTTCACCGGAGAGAAGATCCCCATCTACGTGGCCAACTTCGTGCTGATGGAGTACGGCACCGGGGCGGTCATGGCCGTCCCGGCCCACGATCAGCGGGACTTCGAGTTCGCCCGGAAATACGACCTCCCGGTGCGTCCGGTGATCCATCCCGCCGGGGCCGAGCTGGTGGCCGAAGACATGACCGAGGCATTCGTGGCCGACGGGGTGATGGCCGGCAGCGGCCCCTTCAGTGGGCTCGCCAGCGCCGAGGGGCGCGCCCGCATCGCCGACTGGCTCGAGGAGAAAGGCTGGGGCAAGGGCACGGTGCGCTACCGGCTGCGGGACTGGGGCATCTCGCGCCAGCGCTATTGGGGTGCGCCCATCCCGGTGGTGTATTGCGACGCGTGCGGCATGGTGCCGGTGCCGGAAGACGAGTTGCCGGTGCGGCTGCCCATCCAGGTGGAGTTCACCGGGGCCGGCGGCTCACCGCTGGCGAATCTGCCGGAGTTCCATGAGACGGCCTGTCCCACGTGCCAAGGGACGGCCCGTCGCGAGACCGATACCATGGACACGTTTGTGGAGTCGTCGTGGTACTTCGCGCGCTATGCCTGCCCGGACGAGGATGGGCAACCGCTGGACCGGGCGCGGACCCGCTACTGGATGGCCGTGGACCAGTATGTCGGCGGCGTCGAGCACGCGGTGCTGCATCTGCTGTACGCGCGCTTTTTCACCCGTGTCCTGCGGGACATGGGCTGGCTTGCCGTGGACGAGCCCTTCAGCAACCTGTTGACCCAGGGCATGGTCATCAAGGACGGCGCCAAGATGTCCAAGTCCAAGAACAACGTGGTGGATCCGGACGAGTTGATCCAGCGCTACGGCGCGGATACCGCGCGCCTGTTCACGTTGTTCGCGGCCCCGCCCGAGAAGGACCTGGACTGGAGCGATCAGGGCGTCGAGGGGGCGCACCGTTTCCTGAACCGGGTGTGGCGCTTCGCCATGCGCCATGGCCAGCGGCTGGCGGCGGTCACGGCCGACGCCGGCGGCGAGCCTGCGTCGGACCCATTGAGGGAGCTGCGCCGGCGTATCCACCGGACCATCAAGAAAGTCACCGAAGACGTCGAGCGCTTCCACTTCAACACGGCCATCGCCGCGGTCATGGAATTGCACAACGCTCTCAATGCATTGAGCGCCGGGGAGTTGGAGCGGGACGAAAGCGCCGCGCTGATGAAGGCGGCGCTGGAGACCGAGGTGGTGCTGCTGGCGCCGTTCGTGCCGCACGTGGCGAGCGAACTGTGGCAACGCCTGGGACACGACGACTCTCTGGCGGACGTGGCCTGGCCCGGCTACTCCGAAGCCGCCCTCGTGCAGGAGACCCGGCTCATCGTCGTCCAGGTCAACGGCAAGCTGCGCGGCAAGATATCGGTGCCGGCCGACGCCGCCGGGGAGGCAATCGAGTCGGCGGCGCTGGCGGATCCCAAGGTGGCGGGTTTCCTGGACGGCCGCTCCGTCAAGCGGATCATTCAGGTGCCCGGGCGCTTGGTCAATATCGTGATCGGGGGTTGAAGGCTTGCGTGGCGCCCTGGGTCTGGCGTTGGCGCTGGCGGCCACGCTGCTGGCGGGGGCCTGCGGCTACCGGTTCGTGGGCTCCGGCGCCGGATTGCCGGACGGCGTCCGAACCGTCTACCTTGAGCGTTTCCTCAATCAGACCGGTATCACCGGACTGGAGCACGGGCTCGGGCTGGCGTTGCGACGGGAGTTTGCCGGCATGGAGCGGCCACGGGTTGTGGAGCGGTTCGAGGATGCCGATGCGGTCCTGTCCGGAGTGATCCGGCACTACCGCACCCGGAATCTCGCGGTGGACAGAGCGGAGCGGGTGTTGCAGTCCGAAGCCCAACTCGACGTGGAGATCACGCTGCGGCGGCGTTCGCCGCGGGAAGTCTTGTGGCCGCGACAGGGAGTGCGGTTGCAGGAAGTCTACGCAGGCGCCCGTGGGGCCGTGGTCCCGGGCTCCGGAGAGTTTCTGCGCGACAATCTGGATGCCGGGGATGTCGGCCGTCTGAGCGACGCCGTGGTCGCGGAGAGTTCTCGAATGGCTGCGAGGGAACGGTTGCTGCTGCGGCTGGCCCGTGTCATCCGGCAGCGGATGGCGGAGGGGTACTGACGGATGTCTCTGCGGGCGACTCCTGGGGAACCGCCTGGTGCGCGGCCCGCGCCAACCGCGCCATCTTGCGGGAGGCCGTGTTGCGCTTGAGCACACCCTTGAGCACGGCCCTGTCCAGCAACCCGTTCACTTCCCTGATACGCTCCGCGATGGCATCGCGGTCCTTGCTCTCGATCGCTACCCGTGTCTTCTTGACCAAGGTTCTGACGCGTGAGCGAAACGCCTGGTTGCGCAGATGGCGTTGCTCGCTTTGCTTGTGCCGTTTGATGGCCGACTTGTGGTTCGCCAAGATGTACCTCCTGGAGTCTTGTGTCCCGGGTCGCAAAGAAGCCTGTGAATCCGCGGGTGCCGACACCGCTGCTCGTCACGCCTTGCGACCTGCGCTGGCGGATTCATGCGTTTCCTTGTGACGCGGAGCACTAGCTGTGTAGCACCGCATGGGTGATGAGTCAACGGCGAGGGAGCTGGGCCGGGTCGCGAAGGCCACGGGGGTCGTGGGCTCGATGACCCTGTTGAGCCGTTTCTCGGGTCTTGCCAGGGATATCGTCATCGGATACCTGCTGGGCGCCCGGAGCGCCGCCGACGCGTTTTTCGTTGCCTTCCGCATTCCCAACCTGTTGCGGCGATTGACCGCGGAGGGCGCCTTGTCCGCCGGTTTCGTGCCGGTCCTGGCCCGCATACTTGCCACCCAGGGGCGCCAGGAGGCCATCGAGGCGAGCCGCGTGATCATGACCTTCGCGGTCCTCAGCCTTCTTGTGGTGACCGCCGCCGGCGTGCTCTTCCCGTCGCCCTTGACGTGGCTGTTCGCGCCAGGTTTCTCCGCCGCGCCCGAGACGTTCTCCCTCACGGTCCGCCTTGTGCGCATCATGTTCCCCAGCATCTTCTTCGTGAGCCTCGTGGCCCTGTGCATGGGGTACCTGAACACGTTTCGCCACTTCATGGCGCCTTCACTGGCGCCCGTGCTCCAGAACCTGTCCATCATCGCGGCGGCCTTTCTGCTGGTCCCGCTGCTGTCGCAGCCGGTCATGAGCCTGGCCTACGGGGTGCTGCTGGGCAGCGCCGCGCAGCTTGCGTTGCAACTGCCGTTCCTGCGCCGGTACGGTTTTTCCTGGATGCCCAGCGCGAACTTCCGCAGCCCCGCGCTCTCCGGATTTCTGCGGCTCATGGGTCCCGCGGTCATCGGCGCCGCCGTCTATCAGCTGAACGTGCTGGTGAGCACCATCCTGGCCTCGTTGCTGGAGCCCGGAAGTGTTTCCTATCTCTACTATGCCGACCGCCTGCTGCAGTTTCCCTTGGGCGTGTTCGCCGTGGCCCTGGGTACGGCCGCGTTGCCGAGCTTTTCCTCGCTGGCGGCGCGCCGGGATGTGGACGGGTTGCGGACGGCCCTCGGCTACGCCCTGCGGATGGTGAATTTCATCGCGCTGCCGTGCGCGCTTGGGCTGGTGGTTGTCGCCGTGCCGGCGTTTTCCCTGCTGTTTCAACGGGGCGCCTTCGGCGCGGCCGATGTCGCTGCTTGCGCGCGCGCGCTGATCTTTCTCGCCTTGGGCTTGTGGGCCGTGTCCGCCACGCGCGTGCTGGTTCCCATGTTCCACGCCATGCAGGACACGCGGACGCCGATGCGGGTGGCGTTCTGGACCTTCGCGGTGAACTTCCTTCTGAGCCTGGCGTTGATGGGACGGGTGGAAACGGCGGGGTCGGCGAACGCGTTCGTTGCGGCGGTCACCGCCCTCGGCGGGAGCATCGGCGTGCTGAGCCTGTCCTACGCCGGGCTGGCGCTGGCCAACTCACTGTCGGCGACCTTCCAGTTCGCGGCGCTGTTTTGGCTCATGGCGCGGCGCCTCAAGGGATTCCGCTGGGGTGACTATGGATCGTCCCTGTGGCGCAATCTCGCCGCCGCTGTCGCCATGGCGGCTCCCTTGGCGCTGCTGGCGGGACGCATGCCGTGGGGGTCGGCAACGCTGTCTGCCCAAGTGTTGGGTTTCCTTGCGCTGCTCGTGGGCGGAGTGGTGCTGTATGCCACAGCCACTTGGCTGTTGCGTAGTCCGGATTGGCCGCTGGCCAGGAAGATGGGAAGCTCTCTTATCGAGAGATTCACCATCGTTCCTGCGAGGAAATGATGCGAAGCGGGTAGTAAGCGGACTCGCTTACTTCGTCATGGACTTTTCGAAGGCGGCCTCCGCCTTCGCGGCCGCGCGCTCGGCGCGTTCCGCGGCAGCCTCGGCTCTGGCGGCGGCGTCGGCGGCCGCCGCTGCAGCCGCTGCAGCCTGCCCGGCCGCGGCTTGGGCCTTGCCGGCGGCGGCATTCGCGCCCGAGCCCGCGCCTTCCGCCTTCTTGGTTGCGTTTTCCACCGCCTGGACGTTCACTTTGTAATCTGGATGCTCATGCTCGGGAGTACAGCCGGCGCCGAGCAACGCGAGGGCCGCCACTGCGACGGCCGATTTGCCAACCAAACTGGCGGATTTCATTGAAAACTTCACAGATGCCTCCTTCTGGGACGTCACATGAACCGTTGACGTCGCGTTAAGGGTGACGTGGATAGCTGGCATACTTAGCCGGTATCCTGACAAAACTCAACAGTTTCGTCGCAATTGTCACAGGATCTTCCGGTCATTCCCGCGGCAGCGGGAATCCATGCGTGGCAGGCGCCCAGGCCTGTTCAGCCTCTCCCGGGCACCGGGGTCGTTCGCGCCGATCCCGTCGCGTGACATTCGAGGATCTGATACACACAGGAAGGCCGCTTCCGACGGACGAATACGGGCCGCCGGCTTCCGGAATGTTCGCAAATGACCAACGCCCCGATCCTGCCCGACTTCATGCGCCAGATGGAGCGGGCCCGTTCGTGTCTGGCATGGTCCCTCGCCGCTGTGTTCGTCCCCTTCGTTCTGGCTTTCCTGCTTGCTCCGCAGATCTTCGAGATATGGGTAGAGCCGCTCAAGAGCCGGCTTGAACCGGGGCAGAGCCTTATCGGCACGGGGGTTGCGGAGGTCTTCTTCGTCCAGATCAAGGCGGCGTTCCTCGTTGGAGTCCTCGCTGGAAGTCCGGTCATCTTCCTTCAGTCGTGGCGCATGCTGGCGCCGGTGTTCGGCGCCGCCGGGAAGAGCGGTTACATGTGGGGCTTTGTCGGCGCCACCACAGCCTTGTTTCTTTCCGGCGCGCTCTTCTGCTACCAGACGGTCCTGCCGGTGGCGTTCCTGTATTTCCTCGATCAGTACGGGTCCCTGCGCGTTGAACCGGAGATCCGCGTCTCCGAGTATTTCTCATTCTTCTTCCGCATTGTCGTGGCGTTCGGCGTCACCTTCCAGATGCCGGTGTTCGCGTTCTTCCTCGCGCGGGCGGGAATCTGGGACCACCGCTTCCTGTGGCGCCATTTCCGCTACGCAGTTCTGGTGATGTTCGTGCTTGCCGCGGTGTTGACGCCGCCGGACGTCGTCTCGCAGGTGCTGCTGGCGGGACCGCTCATCGGTCTCTATCTCGTGAGCATCGGCGTGGCGTATCTCTTCGGGCGCAAAGCGTAGCGCGATGCCGCGCGGCGCCGGCATCAACTCGCATAGTCGGGCTCGTCCCGATCAAGGATGCGTTTCAAGGCGGCGAAGTGCCGCTCGGCCGCCCGGTTCTCGCCTTCGCCCCTTTGGCGCCGCAGCAGGTCGAGGGCTTCGCCGCCGATGCGCTGGAGCGGGTGACCGCCGGTTTCTGCCAGCACCTGCACCTTGCAGGCGCGTTCCAGGAAATAGAGTCGGTCGAAGGCTTCCGCCACGGTTCGGCCGGCCGTGATCACGCCGTGATTGGCCATGAAGAGCACGTTCCTGTCGCCCATCACGCGCGCGATGCGGTGTCCTTCCGTACGGTCCAGGACGAGTCCATTGTAGTCTTCGAGGTAGGCGACGTCGCCGTCGAATCGGCTACTCACCTGGTGCACCATCTCCAGGCGTCCGCCCTGACGGCAGGCGATGGCGCTGGCATAGGGCATGTGGGTGTGCAGCAGGCAGCGAAACCCGCGCGGGTTGGCTTGGTGCAGGGGCGCGTGGATGTGCAGCGCGGTGGGCTCCACCTCGTGCTCCCCCTCGACGCGGTTGCCCTGGAAGTCCGCGAGAATAAGATTGCCAGCGGTGATCTCCGACCAGTGGAGCGGATAGGGGTTCAGCAGCATCAGCTCGTCCTGTCCGGGCAAGAGCAGGCTGAAGTGGTTGTCGATGGCCTCATGGAAGCCGAAGCGGACCGCGAGCCGGTAGGCGGCGGCGAGGTCCAGACGCGCCTGCCTGGCCGCTTCGCCGTTGTATGAAAGACTGTCCCTGCGCTTGACCACGATGGCTCCTCCTGGGCGCGGGCGTCGCGCCTGCCTCGACGGATGCCGCGAACCGGGCGCGCGGCCCGAATCACGCGCAGGCGAGTGTGTAACAATCGGGCGGACGGCGCAACCGCGCCTGATCAGGCCGCTTGATTACCGGCCTGCCAGACCCTACACTGGCGGTCGCGTTCCCTCCGGGCGGTCACACAGGATCGGTCGGCCACGCCGCTGATGCATACCCTCGAACAGCTCTACCGCAACTCGCTGGCGTTGCTGACGGACCTCTATCAGCTCACCATGGCGTACGCCTACTGGAAGTCGGGCACAGCCCGGAAAGAGGCGGTCTTTCACCTGTCCTTCCGTGAGAACCCGTACCAGGGCGGATTCGCCGTGGCGTGCGGACTAGGGCACGCCATGGGGGTGCTGACCCGTTTCGGGTTCGACGCCAGCGATCTCGACTACATGGCGCAGTTGCGCGGCAATGACGGAGAGCGGCTGTTCGACGCAGCGTTCCTGGACTATCTGAGGAACTGCCGCTTCGCCTGCGACGTGGACGCCATTCCCGAGGGGACCGTGGTGTTCCCGCACGAGCCCCTGGTGAGGGTACGGGGTCCCATCCTGCAGTGCCAGATCCTGGAAACGGTGCTGCTCAACATCGTCTGCTTCCAGACGCTCATCGCCACCAAGGCCGCGCGGGTCTGTCAGTCCGCCCGTGGCGAGCCGGTGCTGGAGTTCGGTCTGCGGCGGGCCCAGGGTTTCGACGGCGCCTTGGCGGCGAGCCGGGCAGCCTATGTGGGAGGGTGCGCGGGGACCTCCAACGCGCTTGCCGGGAAGCTCTTCGATATACCCGTGAAGGGGACCCACGCACACAGTTGGGTGTTGTCCTTCGACGACGAAATGGAGTCCTTCGAGACCTACGCCGACGCCATGCCCAACAACTGCCTGCTGCTGGTGGACACCTTCGACAGTCTGAACGGCGTGCGCAAGGCGGTGGAGATCGGCCGCAGGCTTCGGGAGCGGGGGCACGAGATGGTGGGAATCCGGTTGGACTCCGGCGACTTGGCCTTCCTCAGCATCGGGGCGCGGAAAATCCTGGATGAGGGCGGCTTCCCGGACGCGGTGATTGTCGGCAGCAATGATCTCGACGAGCACGTGATCGCCTCGCTCAAGGAGGAGGGCGCCCGCATCAACGTCTGGGGCGTCGGCACCAAGCTCGCCACCGCCTATGACCAGCCCGCGCTGGGGGGTGTTTACAAGCTGTCGTGCGTGCGTTCCGACGGCGGTGCATGGATCAACAAGGTGAAGCTCTCGGAGCAGGCCATCAAGGTGTCGACGCCCGGCATTCTTCAAGCGCGGCGCTTTCGCCAAGGGGACCGCTTCGTGGCGGACGCCGTCTACGACGAGACTTTGGGCATCGCCGACGGTTGCACCATCGTCGATCCCATGAACATGACCCGCCGGAAGCCCGTTCCCGCCGGCACGCCATGCCGGGATCTGCTGGTGCCGGTGTTCCGCGGCGGGGAGCCGGTTTATGAAGTTCCCTCGGTGCATGAGGCCCGGGAGCGCGCCCGCACCGAGCTGGCCGGTTTCCACGCCAGCATCAAGCGGCGGGTGAACCCGCACGAATACCCGGTGGGGCTCGAGGCCCGGCTGCACGATATGAAGACGCAACTGATCCTTCAGGCCCGCGGCGTCAACGGTGCGGGCTGACCCGCGCCCGGCCTGCACCGCCATCCTCTCCTTTCAAGGCGCCCCATGAAGGCATTGGACCAACTCCGGACGCTGACCGCGCAGGTGGGCCGGGAACGCCTCCGGTTCCTGGGCTTCATCACCGTGGCTCACCTTGCCATCCACTGGTTCATGCAACTCATCACCATGCTCCTTCCCGCCCTCAAGGCCGGCATGGGGCTCAACGACGTTCAGGTGGGGGGTCTGGCCTCCATGCGGATGTTCGGTCAGGCTGTCCTGGACGTTCCGTCCGGCATCCTGGCCGATACCTGGGTGCGCCTGCGCGGACTCATCGTGACTTCCTCGCTGGTGTGCATGGGGCTCTGCTACTGGGTGTTGGGGACGTTGCCCGGGTATGGCTGGGCGCTCTTCGCCGTGGCGCTCCTCGCCACCGGGACCACTCTGTTCCATCCGGCGTCGGTGGCATCGCTGTCGAACCGGTTCCCGGAGAGCCGGGGCACCGCGGTGGCGATCTACGGCATGGGCGCCACCTTGGGAAACACCGTCACCTACGTGACCGTGGGCTTCATGCTGGCCAGCTTCTCGTGGCAGGCCCTGGCGGAGAGCCAGCTCCTGGTGGCGCTGGCGTGCGCCGGCCTGGTGTGGTTGTACGGCGCGCGCATGTTCCAGGGCGACGAGGTCCCGACGAAGAAACCCAGACCGTTTCAGGAACTCAAGGTGCTGGCGCGAAACCGGGCGATCCTGGTGGTGACGCTGGTGCGAAGCTTCAATCAGATCGCGCGGCAGGTGGCGATTACCTTCCTGCCCATCTACCTCGTCGAGCACCTGGGCCTGTCCAACCCCGAGATGGGAATTTATCTGACGCCGATGGCGGTGTCGGGCCTCATCGCCCAGCCCATCATGGGAGTCTTGTCGGACCGGCTGGGTCGCAAGGTGGTTCTGGCGCCCTCGCTGGTGGCTCTTGGGTTCACCTACTTCCTGCTGCGATGGGCGCCCCCGGGCCTGGCCCTGGGGGCCGTCGTCTTCGCCATGGGGTTTCTCTTCTACACGGTGGCCAACGTGACCACGACGGTGGCGCTCGACGTCGCGGACAAGGACAGTCAGGCATCTTCCTTCGGACTGGTGTCCCTGGGCACACATATCCTGGTGGTTCCGGCGCCCACGCTGGCGGGATTTCTCAGCGAGCGCTTCGGTATCATGGCAGCCTTCTTCTTCCCGGGTGTGTGCCTGCTGGTGGGCGCGTGCATGGTCATTCCCCTGAATCTCCGCAGAGACTGAGAACATCGGCGATATGCCTCGCATCAGGCAACTGCCCCCACATCGTCATTCCGCGAGAGCCTCCTCCGACAAGGGTCGGGGGCAGGCCTCCGCGGGAATGACGATTCGGGGGCTTGTTGCCGGTTCCTGTTCAGACCGAGTCCTGACGCAGCCACTCCCGCGGGAATGACGGCGCGAAGCCCGCCGGTTGACGCCGCCGGCGCGCCGGTGTTAGGCCAACTCTCGAATCCCGACCCCACCGGAGGTTTGACATGAGCGATGTTTCGGTTGTCGATGCCGACGGCCATCTGATCGAATCCATACCCGAGATGGCCGAGTACATGGCGCCGGATGCCAAGGACTACGCGCTGCATCCGCCGCGGAACCGCGCGGGGGTGTTCCCGTCCATCGATGGGATGCACTACCCCGAGACCGAGGAGATGACCGCGCAGAGTCGCGTCCACCCGGTCCGGGCCAGCGACGAACGCACCGGCTCCGGCGAGGACATCTTCGAGTTCGTCAAGAAGGCGGAGATCACCGACTCGGTGCTCTACGCCACCGAGGGACTCTCCATGGGCTTCATCCAGCAGCCCAGCTACGCGGTGAAAGTGTGCCGCGCCTACAACGACTACGTCACCGAGCGCTACCGCGGCATCAGCAAGCGGCTGCATCCCATCGCCTTGCTGCCCATGCAGGATCCCAAGGCGGCGGCCCTGGAACTGCGCCGGTGCGTGAAGGAGCTGGGGCTCTTGGGCGGTACGCTCCCGTCCACCGGCCTGGAGTTGAACCTGGGGCACGCGTTCTTCGCGCCGGTGTACGAGGAGGCGGCGGAGCTCGGCTGTGTGCTGGGCATCCACGGCGGCTCCAACCGCGGCGTGGGCATGGATTCGTTTACCAGCCGCCTGGGCTCTCGCCTGCTGCACCACCCGATCCCGCTGATGATCGCCCTGGTGTCGTTCATCTACCACGGCTGGTTCGACCGTTTTCCGACCCTCAAGGTGGCGTTCCTGGAGGGCGGATGCGCCTGGCTCACCTGCATCGCCGACCGCATGGAGCGGGACGCGGAGCTGGAAGGGCTGTCGTGCAAGCCGTTGCCCGAATACATCGCCAGCGGCCAGATCCTCATCGGCTGCGAGGGCAACGACGCGAGTCTGCCCTACCTGGCCGGGCGCGTGGGCATCGAGCCCTTCGCCTATTCCTCGGACTATCCCCACGAGGTGGATCTGCCCGCGGCGCGGAAGATGATCGAGGAGACGCGCGATCACACGGGGCTGTCGGAAGGAGACAAGGCGGCCGTCCTCGGGGACAACGCGCGCCGCTTCTACGGTCTCAACTGATGCGCCGCTCCATGCCCACGGCCGGCGCGTGATCATTCAACTTTCCCGCGTCACCAAGCGCTTCGGCAAGCGGGTGGCCGTGGACGACCTGACCCTGGACGTGCCGCCGGGCATCTGCTTCGGCCTCCTGGGTCCCAACGGGGCGGGCAAGACCACGACGCTCCGGATCATCTACGGCGTGACCCGGCCCACGAGCGGCGAGGTTCGCATATTCGGCATGGATGTGGCGCGCCATGTGCGCGCGGTGCGGCAGCGGCTGGGCGTGACGCTCCAGCAGAATGTCCTCATCGAGACCATCTCGCCGCGCGCCAATCTCACCGTCTTCGGACGCTACCATCTCATGGACGGCGTGAACCTGGCGCGCCGGGTGGAAGAACTTCTGGACTTCATGGAGTTGCGCTCCCACGCGGACGCGCCGGTGAACACGCTTTCCGGCGGTTATCAGCGCCGGCTGGCGGTGGCCCTCTCGCTGATGAACCGCCCGGAGCTGCTGATCCTCGACGAGCCCACCACCGGACTCGACCCGGCGGTGCGGCTGGCGCTGTGGGCGCGGGTGCGCGAGCTGCGCCAGGGGGGGACCACCGTGCTCCTGACCACCCACTACATGGACGAGGCCCAGCGGCTGTGCGACACCGTCGCCATCATGTCCGCCGGCGACATCATCGCCCAAGGCGCGCCGGAAGCGCTTATCGAGCGCTATCTGGGGCGCGAGACGGTGGAACTCGACGCCACCCCGGAGGAGGAATACGCGCTCCTGCGCGGCCTCGAAGAGAGCCCGCCACGCTACCGTGCGGGCAACCGCACCATGCTCTACACGGACGACTCCGGCCCGTTGCTGGGGCGAATCCGCCTCCGCCCGGGGTTCGCGGACCGGGCGATGGTGGCGCGGCCCACGAACCTGGAGGACGTCTTTCTATCCCTCACCGGCACGCGCCTCGAGGACGACCGGTGAACCTGTCCTGGCGGCACGCTCTGTCGGTGTGGCGGCGCAACGCCGCCATGTACCGCCGCACCTGGAAATGGAACCTCCTGCCCAACTTCTTCGAGCCGGTGCTCTACCTCGTTTCCCTTGGCGTGGGCCTGGGCGCCTACATCACCACCATGGGCGGCACCTCCTACATCCAGTTCCTCGCTCCGGGGCTCGTGTGCGTGGCCGCCATGAACGGCGCCAGTTTCGAGGTGACCTACAACGTGTACGTGCGCATGAAAATGGAGAAGGCCTACGACGCCATGCTCACGACCCCCATCCAGCCCGTGGACGTGGTTGCCGGCGAGTTGCTCTGGGCCATGACGCGTTCGTGCATGTACGGGCTGTGCTTCGCCCTCGTCGTGGCCCTGGCCGGGCTCGCGCCGCTGCCCCATGCCCTCTGGGTGCTGCCGGTGATACCGCTCACGGGCCTCCTCTTCTCCGCCATCGGCTTGGCCTTCACCCTGCGCATTGGCACCATCGAGCTCTACAGCTTCTACTTCACCCTGTTCCTGACGCCGCTGTTCCTCTTCTCGTCGGTCTTCTTTCCCCTGGAGGAACGCCTGTCCGCGTCCTGGCTGTGGGTCGCCGAGTGCCTGCCGCTGCTCCACCCCGTGCGCCTCGCCCGCGCCGCGTTCCAGGGCCAGCCGTCCGCCACGCTCATCTGGGACGTCGCCTACATCCTCGGCCTCTCCACCGTCCTGGTGGCCTGCGCCGCCAGACTGATGCAGCGCAAGCTCACCCAGTGAACCCAATGTTGCGGAATCTGAAAGCGAGGAGATGCTTGGGACGCAAGCGCCCAGGTCATTCCGGCGCTGGCTCCCGGGTACGGAGTCCCTTCGTGGCACAGAAGCGCACGACTTCGCGTTCCAGTGCCTGAATGCCGTCGCAACGGACGATCACCGAGGACATGCGGTGGTCCAGGTCGCCGCCTGCGAGCCGGTCGGACCATCCTCCGGATCCCCCAAGCACGTAGAGGGGCCGGCCGTGGATCCAGCCGAAGCACAGTTCGGAAAGGGTGCCGGCGCCGCCGCCCACGGCCACGACGAAGTCGCCGGCCAGCGCCGTCAGCACGTTGCGCGCGTGGCCCAGACCGGTGGGGATGACGACAGCGCACCACGGGTTGGCCGAACGCGCGTCCGAACCAGGCATGATGCCGACGGTGAGGCCGCCAGCGCGGGCGGCGCCCCGACACGCCGCTTCCATGACGCCGCCGCGGCCGCCAGTGACCAGCGTCACGCCGCGGCGCGCGAGCAACTCGCCGGCCTGCTCGGCCAACTCCAGGTTCGGGTCGGAGGCGTCCGAGTCCCCGATGAGGGCTGCTTGTGCGAAACGTCCGGCGCCCGTTGTCATGAATCGATTCCCATGGCGCTTCTACGGGTTCCCTGAACGGGCCGTTGGCAGCGCCGGGCGTTCAGTCCAGCAGGTAGCCGAACTTCTCACGCGCCTTGCGCACCACGTCGGGGGCGGGCGCATTCACCTTGGGGTATTTGTCGAACCACTCGTAGGGACGGCAGGCGTCCACCACCACGCGGGAATTGGTGAGGTCCTGGACCTTGCGCTGGTCCGGGGTCACCCGGGGGTCGGCGGGGGAGGTGCGCATCTTTCGCAGTATTTCGATGGAGGTCTCGGGATCGGTGCGAGTGAGCATGGCCCAGATGAGTTCATCCAGGTTGGACACGTCCACGTCGTCGTCCACCACGATGACGAACTTGCAGCCGTACACCACCGAGCCGCACGACGATGCCAGAACGCCCGCCTGCCTCGCGTGGCCGGGGTAGCGCTGTTTGATGCCGATGCCGTGCAGCAGGCGCGAGGCGCCGACCTCGTGGCACCACACTTGGGTGACGTCGGGAACGCCGGCGTTGACCAACTCGTGCTTGAGCATGGCCGAGCGCATGATGGCGCGGTAGCGCGCCATCTCGTCGGAGCCGGCCCCCAGCGGCGGCACGCCCAGGATGATGGGGTCGTTGCGGTGGTAGATGGCGCGGATGTCGAGGGTGGGCTGTTCGCTGGCGCCGCCGGCATAGTAGCCGGTCCACTCGCCGAACGGGCCCTCCACCGCGCGCTTGTCCTGGGTCAGGAAGCCCTCCAGCACGATCTCCGCGTTGGCCGGGATGGGCAGCCCCGTCACCTTGCCGCGCACCACCTCCACGGGCGCGCCGCGCAACCCCCCCACCACGTCGAACTCGCACACGCCGTAGGGAAACTCCGTGCCGCCCACGAAAAACGACATGGGGTCGCTGCCCACCACCAGGGCCACGGGCATGGGTTGTCCCTTGTCGAAATACTTCTTGCGGTGCATGTAGGCGTGTTTGCCCGGAACGAACAGCAGGCTCACGGACTTCGGATCCTGCACCATGGCGCGGTAGGTGCCCACGTTGATCCAGCGCTCCTCCGGGTCGATGGTGACGCAGAAGCAGCCCGTGCCGATGTAGCGGCCGCCATCGTCCCGATGCCATTTGGGGGTCGGGAACTTCATGACGTCGATGTCGTCGCCGGTAAGGATGTTCTCGAACACCGGTCCGTCGTCCACCACCACGTGGGGCAGGCGCCGCTGCACCTTGATGTAGTGGTCGAAGAAGGCCTGGCTCAGCTCCTGCTTGGTGAGGTGCTCCGGGAACCCCAGGGTCATGTTCCGCCGCTTGCCGGCGAACGCGTTGATGAGCACGCGGAAACCCTTGGGGCATCCGGGAATATCGTCGAACAGCACCGCGGGGCCGTCGTCCACGCGGATGACCGCGTCGGCGGCGAGCCCGATGTCCTCTTCCCAGCTCGCGCCGGTGACAGTGCGCAACTCGCCCAAGGCGTCGGCCCGGGCCATCCACTCGCGGAGGTCGTGATAGGGGAGTCTGGCTTCCATGGTCTCGATCGTCGACATGTGCGGTTCCCTCCCGCGTGGGGTTTCTCCCGGCGGCTGTGCCCTCAGGCGGCCATGGACTTGATGCGTTCCACGGCCTCGTTCACCAGTTCGTCGGTGGTCTCGTTGGCGCCGACGATGCCGACCCGCGACTTGCCCGTGAACCACGAGCGCTCCAGGTCGTCGATCTTCTCGATGCGGTGGACATGGTCGTTGAACGCCCGCGCCACCTCCTCCATGCGGTTGGTCATGCCCTCGGTCCAGCCGAAGATGACCACCGCCTCCACGTCGCGCGCCAGCGCCTCCACCTTGGGCAGGCGCTGCAGCGAGTCGATGCAGGCGGTGTTGCGGATGCGCACGTTGGCGAAGCGTTCGAGGATCCGGGTCATGATCCCGGTATAGCTCTCCATCCAGAAGGTGGTCTGTACGATGACTCCCACCGGCTCGAAGCGGGTCAGGCGGATGTCGGCCACGTCCGCTTCCGTCTCGACGATGAACACCTCCCGCTCCTTCTCCTTGGCGATGCCCATGAGGCGCGGGATGCCGTGGTGCGTGCGGCTGCTCAGGATCACGAGGTGACAACCCTGTTCCAGCAACTCCAGCTCCGCCTCCTCCTGCTGCACCACGAACGGGCAGGTGGCGTCGGCCAGAAGCTCCAGCCCCTGCTCCCTGGCCTGCCTGCGAATTTCCGGAGGCGCGCCGCGCACACCATAGATGAGTCTCTCATCCTTGATGGAGTCCATGTCGTTGGTGGAGCGGATGCCCTCCTCGTCTTCCAGCGATTTGAACGCGATGAAGTCGTTCTCGGGTCGCAGGGACCACACGGCGATGCCGTCGCCATACTTCTCCACCATCTTCTGGTGCACGGCCCCGGCACGATGCACGCCCACGCACAACCCCGAGGGGGGAATACCCTTGGTGCCCCTGAAATCGACCTTGACCACTTCCATGAATGCCTCCTGGCTGAACCGGACGCGTCGCCGGATGTCGCAAACGGGTGCGGGCCGGTTGTGCGCCGTCTTTGACCACGGCCAAACTGGGCCGCGGCTGATCTTGAGCGTGGGTGAAATGGCCGTCAGCCGTGGGCCGCCCGCGCCTTCCCGGCCTCCACGGCCACCTCGGTGAGGTACTCTTGCTGCTCCACGATGGTGTACAGGGCCAGCGAACCGTCGTCCTTAATGGGCTTGCCGCCGAAGAAATGGAATGCGTGGCCGTCCCAGTCGTAGAATTCGTCGCCGCGCTCGAACATGGCTTTCCAGCGGTAGCCCACCGGACTCCGGTGCAGGCCCGTACGGGCGGGCAGGGCGTCCTCCTGCTCCAGGGTCAGGCTGTCTTCTTCCTTGGCCATGGCTTCCTCGGGCAGGGTCTCCCACATGCGCCGGTAGTTGGGCATGAACTCATCGGCGCGCACGGTCAGCGCCGTGTGCATGTCCCACCACGGACCGTGCCCGGCCACGCGTTCGTCCACCCGGTCCACGAGCTTGTAGATGATCCGGCCGCCGGCGTGCAGCCGCAGCACCAGGTTGCCCTCGGCCACGTTGGGGTTCACTTCCGGCTCCAGGGCGCAATACTTGCCGAAGAAGTCGGCGGTGCGGCCCAGGTTCCGGGAACCGTAGACGGCATGGCTGATGCGGCCCACGCCCTCGGTGGTGGCCATTTCCATGGCGCCTTCGGGCATGTGCTCCGGCGCCCAGAACTCGAACTGATTGCCGTCGGGGTCGGCGAAGTAGATCACCGTGCCCTCGTCGCCGCCGTCCGCGGTCCGCACCGGGTCCGTGTGCGGAATTCCATGACTGTCGAGGCGCCTGACGTGCCGGTCCACATCCTCGGGCCGGATGTAGAAGCCGCACCGCGGCAACTCCTCGCCCAGCGGCCTGGCCTGCGGGTAGACCTCGGGTTGGAGGAACGCGCCGATGCGGCAGGACTCGCCATCCCACCACAGGAAGCACATGATCGGGACATCCTTCTTGCGCGCGGTGGTGGTGATGCCGACGATGGGCCTGCGGGTGATGCCCGTGGCGTTCACCGCCCAATCGACCCATTTCACCATGTCGTTGGTGCCCACGATAAAATGATCGATCCAATGCACGACGCCCCGCGGTTCATGTCCTTCCATCGGTTTCCTCCTCGTTTCGGCGGGTTGGTTGCAGGATGACTTCGGAAGCATGTCTTCGCCGCCGCAACCTCTGACACGCCGTTACCAGAGCGGCCAAATGCTGTCAACGCGGTTCCCGCGCAACAACTCCCTTCGTTTGATTCGCCACCATGCGTCCTGCGGCGCAGGCGCCTGGTGTCGTGTCCCGCCAATTCCTGCGATAATTGGCTGTCCTTATTCGCCGCCGGCTGTGTTGCTCTTCCTCGCGTGGTAACCGCCACTGCTCGTCATCGCGCCTTGCCGACAACAAAAATCCTGCACAACTTGTCGCAGTTGTTTACGGGACACGACACTGGCGCCCAACGGACTTGGGTTCCGGCATTGCAGCGTGCGTGCCCAGGACGAGTTGTTTCTTGCGGACCTGTTTGACGAGCGAGTCCCACAGGCCGCGCAACTCTTGAGCCTGGCGACTGTGCCCGTGCCCTTTGGGAGCCCGCAAATTTCCGGGATTGAGGTGTTCGCTCGAAAGTTGGATGACCGGCCGCGCGAAGCTCGATTCACCATCAGCCGGTATAGCGGGAAAGAAGCTGAACATGCCGTCCACCGGATCGTCGGGTGTCGCACCCCGGTAGAGCCGAAGTGGTTCAGATGTCGGGGCACAATACCCTGAAGAATAGGGTTCCCCATCGTTATCGGACAAAGGTCCGCCGGTCACATCCAGAAATGCGTCAGACACCTTGCCCTCCAGTGATTCCCGTGGATCTCGCGGCTCGTACAGGCAACTGTTCCTGACCACCAACACGGTATCGAGCACCCAATTCCATGTCCCGTCGATCTTCTTGCAACTTCCAAAGGCGATCACGGAACCTGCGGCAAGGCGCTTCAGCCCGCGCTTGTTCGGGGCCGACTGGCCGCAGTTCGAATAAAGGAAGCCATTGTCGAAGATGAATGGATCGGTGTCGTGCAATCCCTCGTAGTTGCTCCTCGGAACCCAATACGGTTTCCAAAGGTAGCGGGGATGACGTGGACTGCCCTTCGGGGGATGGAGCCTGCGGATGAGCTCCGATTCGGGCTCCCACTCGCCCCACGCGCGCAGGTCCCCACGATGCCGGCCGCCGTCCTCGTCGATCCACTCACCACGAAACTGCATGAACTTCCGTTTGTGAGCGTAGCGCCTCTGGTTCCAACCGATCTTGCCATTGCGGTCTGGTTTGTGCTCGTCTCCAGGATGCGGAAATTGAACGAAACAACGCTTGTCGGCCATCCCGAAATGCCTCCAGATGCCACTTCCCCGTGTTCCGCTTCTGGCAGTCCGCCACCAGCCCGAACGTCTTTTGGTTTGCGGAGCAGGAATCGAAACCAAAGTACCATAGTGCAGACGGACACCCTATTCCAGGGACCATCGGTCAGGGATTCGATGACATGACGCCAGTGGGTTTCCTGGCGATACGTCATCGCCACGGATGCGTTCCATGCCTTGCGGTGCATTCCTGGACATTGGTTGAGCCGGGCCGGGGTTCCGTGGCAAGGTTGACGGGACATGGGATGCCACCGGCTGGACAGGCTCAACGGCATGATCGACGAGGTCCTCCGGACCAACGCGTTCTACCGGCGCAAGCTCGCCGGGTGCGTCGAACGGCCGCTGGAAGCGCTGCGCCAGATCTCGGAGTGGCCCTTCACGACCAAGCAGGAGCTGGTGGACGACCAACGCCGCCATCCGCCGTTCGGCAGCGGCCTGACGTATCCTCTGGACCGCTACGTGCGCGTGCACCAGACCTCGGGCACCACCGGGCGCCCCATGTATTGGCTGGATACCGAGGCGTCGTGGGATTGGTGGGGCGAGTGCTGGAGGACCGTGCTGGAGGCGGCCGGAGCACGCTCGGACGACCGCATATTCTTTCCGTTTTCGTTCGGGCCGTTCGTGGGATTCTGGAGCGGTTGGGAGGGCGCGCGCAAGCTGGGCGCGCTGGCCATTTCCGGCGGCGGGCAGTCCACGCGGCAGCGGCTCAATAGCCTCGTGGAATACGGCGCCACCGTGCTGGTGTGCACGCCTACCTACGCGCTGCACATGGCCGCGGAGGCGCGCCGGGCGGACCTGGACCTGGCGCGGGAGTCGGCGGTGCGCATCACGGTCCACGCGGGGGAGCCCGGGGCGAGCATCGCGGCGACCCGGCGGCGCATCGAGGAGGCTTGGGGCGCCCGCTGTTTCGATCACGCCGGCGCCACCGAGGTGGGCGCCTTCGGTTTCGCCTGCGGCGTCCGGCCCGGGGCCGTGCATGTCAACGAGGACGAGTTCATCGCCGAGGTGGTGGACCCGGAGAGCGGCGCGGGGCTGCCGGACGGCGCCCGCGGCGAGCTGGTGCTGACCAACCTGGGCCGGGTCGGGAGCCCGGTCATCCGCTACCGCACCGGCGACCTGGTGGAGCCGCGCCGCGGCTGCGCGTGCGGACGCGACTCGCTGGTGCTGGAGGGGGGTGTTCTGGGGCGTGTGGATGATATGGTGGTGGTGCGGGGCGTCAACGTGTTTCCGAGCGCGCTGGAGGACATCGTCCGGCGGTTTGCGGAAGTGGAGGAATTCCGCGTGGACGTGGTTCGGACCGAGGGCCTGGCCGCGTTGAAGGTGACGTTGGAGCCGGGCGAGGCGGCGACGCCGGCGGGGCTCGGGGCGCGCGTCACCGAGGCCATCCGGGAAAATCTGCATGTGCGCCCGGAGGTGGTGGTGGTGGCGCCGGGGACGCTGCCCCGCTTCGAATTGAAGGCCAGGAGGTTCTTTCAAAGTTGAGCTACGCGATGTCCGACAGCGATACCATTACCGGCAAGTGTCTGATGCGGCTCCAGGTCAACGGCGAGCCGCACGAGGTGGCGGGCCACATCGCCCACAGCCTGCTGGAGGTGCTCCGGGAGGATCTGGGCCTCACCGGCACCAAGCACGGCTGCGAATTGGGAGAATGCGGCGCCTGCACGGTGCTGGTGGACGGCGAGCCCGTCTACTCGTGCCTGATGCTGGCGCTGGAGGCCGAGGGCCGGGAGATCACCACCGTCGAGGGGCTGGCCCGGCAAGGCCGGCCGCACCCCTTGCAGGAGGCGTTCTCGGACTTGGGCGCGGCTCAATGCGGCTACTGCATTCCCGGCATCCTGCTGGCGGCCAAGGCGCTGCTGGACAGGCAGCCGGAGCCCAAGCGCGCCGACATCGAAGAGGCATTGTCGGGCAACCTGTGCCGCTGCACGGGATACACGAAGATCATCGAAGCGGTGGAGCGGGCGGTGGGGGCGATGCGCGGTTAAGGGGTCCGGAGAAGCGTCGGGATGGACATGACAATGGTGGAATGGTTCGCCGCCGGACAACTGGCCATCGGAGCCGGACAACTGGCCATCGGGATCACGGGAGTCATCCTCGTGTGGAGGGGCCTCCAGCAAATGCGCAGGGCTGGCGACCAGCGTGAGAAGCGCGAGGATGCGCGTCACCGCGAAACGATGCAGGCGCTGGATGTGCGTCACCGTGAAGCAATGCAGTCGCTGGCCACTCAGGCTGACGCCATGCGGGTACTCATCGAAAGAACCGGGGGAATGCGGGGCGAGGAAGGGACGCGGGCATGAAGAAAACGGAGTTCTCGGTCATCGGCAAGCCGCTGCCGCGCATCGACGGCCCGGCCAAGTGCGCGGGGGACACGCGCTACGCCGACGACATGGCGCTGCCGCGCATGCTGTTCTGCCGTCTGTTGCGGAGCCCGCATCCGCATGCCTTGGTGCACGGGGTCTCGGCGCAACGGGCGCTGGAACTGCCCGGCGTCCACGCGGTCATCACCGGCGCGGACGTGCCCACGAAGTTCGGCATCATGCCCTCCACCCAGGACGAGGAGGCGCTGGCGGTGGACAAGGCGCGCTACGTCGGCGACCCGGTGGCTGCGGTGGCGGCGGTGAGCGAGGAGGTGGCGGAGGCGGCGCTGGGTCTCATCGACGTGGACTACCAGGTGCTCGACCCGATCCTCACCATCGAAGGGGCGCTGGCGGCCGAGGACCAGCGCATCCACACCTGGAACCGGCGCGCCAACATCCAGAAGGCCGTGTCTTTCGAGTTCGGCGACATCGACGCTGGCTTCGAGGAGGCGGACGAAGTCTTCGAGGGGACGTATTTCTTTCAGGGCAACACGCATCTGCCCATGGAGCAGTACTGCGCGCTGGCGAACTGCACGCCCGACGGCAAGCTGACCCTGTGGTCCTCCACCCAGACGCCGCACTACGTGCACCGCGCCCTGTCCCGGGTGCTGGGCCTGCCCATGGGGCGCATCCGGGTGGTGGCCACGCCGGTGGGCGGCGGCTTCGGCGGCAAGAGCGACCCGTTTTCCCACGAGATCGCGGTGGCGAAACTGGCCATGATTACCGGACGGCCGGTGAAGATCACCCTCACCCGGGAGGAATCGTTCTACGTGCACCGGGGGCGCCACCCGGTGAAGATGTGGATGCGCACCGGGGTCAAGCGCGACGGCGCCCTCACCGGCATGTGGTTCCGTTCCTTCCTCGACGGCGGCGGCTACAGCAGTTACGGCCTCGCCACGGTCTACTACACCGGCGCCTTGCAGACGGTGACCTACGAACTGCCGGCCTACAAGTTCGAGGGCGTGCGCGTGTTCACCAACAAGCCGCCGTGCGGTCCCAAGCGCGGCCACGGCACGCCCCAGCCGCGCTTCGCCATGGAGGTGCAGCTCGACGAGATCGCCGAGAAGCTGGGGTTGGACCCGGTGGAGATGCGCCTCAAGCAGGTGGTGGAGCCCAACAGCGTCACGGTGAACGGTCTGCGGGTGAGCACCATCGGGCTGCGGGAGTGCATCGAGAAGGCGGCGGCGCGCGCGGGCTGGAAGGACAAGCACCGCGCGCTGCCCCACGGCCACGGCATCGGTTTTGCCGCCAGCTCGTATATCAGCGGCGCGGGTCTGCCCATCTACTGGAACGACATGCCCCACTCGGGCGTGCAGCTCCGGGCGGACCGGGGCGGTGGGGTCACGGTGTTCTGCGGCTCCACCGACATCGGCCAGGGCTCGGACTCGATCCTGGCCTTCGCCGTGGCCGAGGAACTGGGGCTTCAGCCGGCGGATGTGCGCGTGGTGACCGCCGACACCGATCTCACGCCTGTGGACCTGGGGAGCTACTCCAGCCGCGTCACGGTGATGACCGGCAATGCCGCCATCGAGGCCTGCGGCAATCTCAAGGAGCGGCTGTTCGAGGTGGCGTCCGACGTGCTGGAGGTGCCCGCCGGCGACCTGGAGATGGAGGACGGGCAGGTGCGGAGCCGCAGTTTGCCGGATCGCGGCATGGCCTTCGCCGAATGCGTGGAGCGCGCCGAGACCCGTTTCGGCACGCTGGGGGCCACCGGCAGCTACCGGCCGCCGCGTCATCCCGGCGACTACAAGGGCGCCGGCGTCGGACCCACCCCGTCCTACAGCTATTCCGCCGCGGTGGTGGAGCTCCACTGCGACGGCGATTCCGGCGAGATCCGCATCGACAAAGTGTGGATCGCCCACGACTGCGGCCGCGCCTTCAACCCCTTGTGGGTGGAGGGGCAGGTGGAGGGCAGCGTCTACATGGCGCTGGGCGAGGTGCTCATGGAAGAGCAGATCTTCCGCAAGTCGGGGGTGCACAAGATCCCGTCCATCCTCGAATACAAGAGCCCCACCACCCTGGAGACGCCGCCCATTGAGACCATTCTGGTGGAGACCGACGACCCCGAGGGACCCTTCGGCGCCAAGGAGGCCGGGCAGGGGCCGCTGTTGCCGGTGATCCCCGCGGTGGCCAACGCGGTGTTCGATGCAGTGGGGGTGCGCATTCACGAGATCCCCATCACACCGGACAAGATCCTGCGGGCCTTGGACCAGCGCCTCAAGGACCCCGCGGTGCCGGAGTTCGAATTCCCGGCGCCCATTCGCTGGGCGCCGGGCCAGGGCGTCGAGGTATCCCAAAAGAGCTGAGTTGAGGCCGGGCCATGCTGCGACTTCCCGATTTCACCTACATCCGGCCCCGCACCCTGGCGGAGGCCTCCGGCGCGCTCCAGGAACTGGGGACGGAGGCCATGGCCGTGGCCGGGGGCACCGACGTCTATCCCAAGATGAAGCGGGGGCAGTTCACCCCGCGGTATCTGGTGTCGCTGAGCCGCATCCAGGAGCACCGGGGCATCCGCCGGGAGGAGGGCCGCGGGCTGTGGATCGGCGCGGGCGAGACGCTGACTTCGGTGGCAGGCCACGAAACGGTGCGCCGGGAGTTTCCCGCCTTGGCGGCGGCCGCGGGCCTGGTGTCGACCTTGCAGCTTCGCAACGCCGGCACTATCGGCGGCAACCTGTTCGTGGATACCCGCTGCAACTACTACGATCAGTCCTTCTTCTGGCGTCAGGCCGTGGGCTTCTGCCTCAAGAAGGACGGCGACATCTGCCTGGTGGCGCCCGGGAGCCGGGTGTGCCTCGCCATCTGCTCATCGGACACCGCGCCGGTGCTGAGCAGCCTGGGCGCCGAGGCGGTGCTGGTGAGCGCCGCGGAGAGCCGCCGCGCGCCGCTGGCGAGTCTGTACCGCGACGACGGCATCGACTACCTCGCCAAGCGGCCCGACGAGTTGCTGCAAGGGGTGTGGGTCCCGGAGGCCTCCTTCGGCTGGCGCAACGTCTACCTCAAGCTGCGCCGCCGGGGGTCCTTCGACTTCCCTGTGCTGGGGGTGGCGGGAGCGCTGCGGATCGACGCAGCGGGAATCTGCGAGGCGGCGCGCATAGTCCTGACCGCGGTGGCGTCGGCGCCGAAGGCCGTGGAGGACGCCTCCCGCGTGCTGTGCGGCAGGCCCGTGGACGCCGCTGCCATCGAGGAAGTGGCGGAACTGGCCATGCGCGTGTCTCATCCACTGGACAACGCGGACATGGATTACTGGTATCGCAAGCGCATGACCCGCGTGTACGTCACGCGCGCACTGCGGCAACTCGCGGACGGTGGCGCCCCCGCCGCCGGTGCGGGTGCGGTGCCCGTTTGACCGGGCCGGAAAGGGAAGCCATGGCGGTATCCACCGAACTGGAAGCACGGCTGCAAAGCCTGGAGGGCCACCTGCGCGCGGAGAATCCCGTGTTGCTGGGCGCGGTGCAGAGTTTTCGCCGGCTGGACGGCATCGCCCGCGGGCTGGGTCTGCTGGGCGAGGAAGAGTCCTATGCCACGCGCATCCCCTGGTGGCCCTTGGTGGCAGTGCTGGGAACCTATTCCTCCGGCAAGTCCACCTTCATCAACGACTTTCTTGGCCAAAGGGTGCAGGTTACCGGCAATCAGGCGGTGGACGACCGTTTCTCCGTGTTGTGCTTCGGCACGGAACCGGACGTGCGGGTGTTGCCCGGGGTGGCTCTGGACGCCGACCCGCGCTTCCCGTTCTACAAGATGAGCCGCGCCATCGAGGAGATCAGCCCGGGGGAGGGGAGCCGCATCGATGCCTACCTCCAACTCAAGACCTGTCCCGGGGATGTGTTGCGCGGCCGCATCCTCATCGACTCGCCGGGTTTCGACGCGGACCAGCAGCGCACCGCCACCTTGCGGGTTACGGATCGCATCGTTGATCTGGCGGACCTGGTGCTGGTGTTCTTCGACGCCCGCCATCCCGAGCCCGGCGCCATGCAGGACACCTTGGAGCACCTGGTGGCGGAGACCATTCACCGGACGGATTCGAGCAAGTTTCTCTATATCCTGAACCAGATGGACCACGCCGCCCGCGAGAACAACCCGGAGGATATCGTCGGGTCGTGGCAGCGAGCGCTGTCTCAGAAAGGGCTCACGGCCGGGCGCTTCTACAATATCTACAGCCCCAGTGCCGCGGTGGTCATCGAGGACGACGGTCTGCGCGCGAGTTTCGAGCAGAAGCGGGATGCGGATCTTGACGAAATCCACGGACGCGTCCGGCAGGTGGGGGTGGACCGCTGCTATCGCATCATGGGTGTTCTCGAACAGACCGCGCGCGACATCGAGCTGAGCCTGATACCGCGCCTCCAGGAGATGATCACGGACTGGCGCCGCCTGGTGCGGCGGCTGGACGGCATCGTCTTCGCCGTGATTCTGGCCGCGGTGCTGGGTTGGGCAGTGTGGCAGGGCGCGTGGAGTGAGTACTGGGCGGTGTTGACGGGGGCGTCGGCGTGGACCTACGGGATCCTGGCAGTCGCGGCCCTGGTGGCCGGGTATGTCCACCATAGCGCGCGCCGATGGGCCGCCGGGAGGGTTCTGAGAACGCTCCGGCGTTCACTGGCCGGCGAGCGCGACACCGACGTGCTGGACGCCCTTGGCATGGCTTTTCGCAAGAACATCAGTCCGTGGCGCAACGTGTTCCTGACCCGGCCCTCCGGCTGGAGCCCGTCGGCGCGCCGGCAGCTCTCCAAGGTGATCGCCGAAGCCAACGGTTACGTCCAGTCCCTCAACGACCAGTTCACAAACCCCGGCGGCCACACGGACCGGGCCGACCCGCCTTCCGTGTAAGGACGGCGGGGTCACCGGCGGGCGCGCTACGATTCGTCCGAAGCTGGCGCCAGCGGGAGATCCCTGGGCAGCTCCGCGCTGTTCGGGGGGGCGAAGTCCCGGCCGACGATGCCCGAAGAGACGATGAACTTGAAGGCCTCCTCGACGTTGTAGTCGGTATCGATCACCTCGTTCTCGGGCACCAGCACCAGGAAGCCGGACGTGGGGTTCGGCGTGGTGGGGATGAAGACGGATAGAAGGGTGTCGGCGGAGGAGAGGTTGAAAGTGTCGGGACGGCGCGTGGCCACGAGGCCCATCATCCACGCTCCCCGCCGGGGATATTCGATCAACACGACCCGCTGAAAGCTTCGTCGTGGGCCGTGCAGCGTCTCCACCAACTGCTTGACGGCGCCGTAGATCGTGCTGACCAGGGGCAGGCGCATGACCAGTTGGTTGACCGCGGCCAGGATCCGGCGGCCGACGATGTTGGTGCCGAACAGTCCGACGAAAAAGATGATCGACAGGACGATGAGCAGGTTGATGAAGGGGATCAGCGGTGTCAGCCAGAGAAGGCCATCCAGATCGAAGGCCGACAGGACCCAGCCCAGGATCGGCGTACCCGCGTTGCTGAGCAGGTTGAACAGAAACGCGATCAGCAGGTACGTCACGAATACGGGGATCAGGATCAGCACCCCCGTAATCATCGCGTTTCGCAGAAAATGAGATTTCCTTGTTGCCATGAGTGCTCGTTCGCGCTCGCTCGGCGCGCGTGATGCGGCAAAGAATACGCCAAGCCCCGCGCCGTGGCAAGCGCCTTGGCCGAGGCCTGCGCGCGCTATTGACAATATTGCCTAACTCATTGTAGAGTCGGCGAATTCTCTGCCCGATTTTACAGCACAGGAGTAGGAACCTTGACGTTTTTGAGCGACACCACTGGCGCTTCGGAGCATCCTTCGTCCGGGTCCGGATTTCTCGCCGGCAGCGCTCGCGACGACGTGATCGCGGGCCTGGAAGAACACCGCCCGGAGGGTTCCTTCGATCTGTCCGATTACGAGGCGGTCATCGGCGCCGAGCGCATGGATGAAATCAAACGGCTGGCGGAACCGTTGACGGGACGCACGTGGGTCAACGTCAACTCCACGTCCGTGGGCGGCGGTGTCGCCGAGATGCTGCGCAGCGCAATTCCCTTCGCCCGGACGCTGGGGCTGACGGCTCGCTGGTGCACCATTCGCGGCAATGACGCATTCTTCCAGGTTACCAAGAAGTTCCACAACCTGCTTCAGGGAGCGGACGGCCCGATTACCCTCGATGACATCTTCGGAGCCTATCTCGACACCATCGAGGAGAACGCCCGCGACGCGTTCATCGACGCCGATCTCACTGTGCTGCACGACCCGCAACCTGCGGCCATGATCATGAGCGCGCCGATTTTGGGCAAGACGCTGTGGCGTTGCCATATCGACACCTCCATGCCCAACAAGGCGGTGTGGCGCTTTCTGCTGCCGTACATCAATCAGCACGACGGCGCCATCTTCACGACGCGCGAGTTCGTGGGGCCGGGGCTCAAGGTCCCGGTGTACGAGATCATGCCGTGCATCGATCCCCTGGCGCCAAAGAACCAGCACTATACCCGGACCCAGGCGCTGGATATTCTCCAACCGCTGTTCACCGCCGACAACGTGGACCCCGAACGGCCCATCTTCGCGGCCATCTCCCGCTACGACCGCCACAAGAATCAGGAGACCATACTGAAGGCGTTCTCGCGCCTGGTCGAGGAACGGCCGCGGGGGCCGAGGCCCTGTCTCATCTTCATCGGCAACACCGCCACGGACGACCCGGAGGGAGATGCGGTGTTGAACGAGTTGCGGCGGCAGGCCGGGGGCCGCGCGGATGTCCGGTTCTGGGTCAACGTGGAGGACAACGACCGGGTGGTGGGCGCCTTGATGCGCATCGCGCGAGGGTTCGTGCACGTGTCGACCCGGGAAGGCTTCGGGCTGGTGGTGGCAGAGGCCCTGTGGCAAGGGGCGCCGGTCATAGGCTCCCGCGTGGGCGGCATCCAGCGGCAGATCATCGACCAGGTCACGGGTCATCTCGTGGACCCCCTCGATGTCGAGGCCATCGCCGCGCGCATGGCGGCGGTGCTCGACGACGGAGACGCCGCGGCCGCGCTGGGGCGGCAGGGGCAGGAGCATGTGCGCCGGAATTTTCTCCTCCCCGAGTTGGTCAAGCGTTACCTGATCCTCATGAGACACTATTCGGGCCTCGACGCGGACCTGCCGCCCTTCGCGTATCGCGGCATCTCCAACGGTGTGGCCGCGCGCGAGTGTGTGGCCGTATAACGCGGCTGTCGCCATGGCGTGATTCCATCTTTACAACTTCGTGAAATCCAAATACCATTGCTGAACCAGTTGTTTTTGTTTATCCGATGCCCCGGGCAACCGGGACGTGGAAAGGGAGGGTTATGGCAGAGGCAAAGACAGCCGCGAAAGGCGCCCGGAAGACGGCGGCCAAGACAGCCACCAAGGCAGCCGCCAAGACTGCGAAGACGATGACTCAAGCGCAGATCGTCACCGATCTGGCGGCCAAGTGCGATCTCAGCAAGACGGTGGCCAAGGACTTCCTCGACAATCTGGCGGCCTTGGCGGTCAAAGAGGTCAAGAAGAACGGGCTCTTCATCGTGCCGGGCATCGGCCGCTTGGTGAAGGACAGCCGCAAGGCTCGCATGGGACGCAATCCCGCCACCGGCGAGAGCATCAAGATTCCCGCCCGGCGCGTGGTGAAGTTTCGCGTGGCCAAGGCTTGCAAGGACGCCATCGTACCGCCGAAGAAGCCTCGGAGTTGACACCGACTCCAGACGGGGGGTGATGGAAAATTGCCTCCTGGAGGTTGGGTGCGGCGACGGACTCGGCGTACGTTGAAACATGGCGGGGGAGTCCGGACAGGGCAGGGTGCTGGCGCTCTACCACTTGAAGGGAGGAGTCGGCAAGACCACCACGGCGGTCAATCTGTCCTATCTAAGTGCGGTTTCGGGTCTCAAGACGCTGATTTGCGATCTCGACCCGCAGAGTTCGACGACCTACTTCTTCCGCGTCAAACCGGCGCTCAAGCACGCCCGCAAGGTACTCCTCAAGGGCGGGACGAAGATCGCCGGCAACATCAAGGGAACCGACTTCGAAGGTCTGGATCTCTTGCCTGCGGATTGGTCCCACCGGCACCTGCCCTCCTTGTTGGGGCGTGTCAAGCGATCCCGGCGCCGGCTGAAAGAGATATTCGATCCCTTCCGTGACGAGTACGACCTGATCGTCCTGGACAGTCCGGCGACCGCGACCGTGCTGGCCGAGTGCCTTTTCGTGGTCGCCGACCTCCTGCTGGTTCCCGTAGTCCCGACCACACTTGCGGTGCGCGCCTATGCGGACCTGCGCCTCTTCCTCCGGCGCAGGGGATACGATGAAGCCAAGGTGTGGACCTTCTTTTCCATGGTGGAAGCCCGCAAGAAGATGCATCGCGCCACCATGCAGTCCATGCGGGAGCAATTCCCGCAATGCTTGCCGGCGGCGATCCCCTACACCGTGAATGTCGAGAACATGGGGCTTGCCCGCGCGCCCCTCCCGTTCCTGTCCCCGGGAGCGGTGGCGAGCCAGCGTTATCGGGAATTGTGGCAACAGGTCGCGGAATGCATGAATGGCCGCGGCTCGGAACCGGACTCTTGAAGGAACCTCTGGAACGGTCCTTCGCTATCCCGGCCGGCGAGGCGGGGCAGCGCATGCTCAGCGATTTTCGCGAGGCCTTTGTCCTGAGTGAGGACCGCGGTTCCAGGCTCGAAACGCAATACTACGACACCTTTGACGGACGCCTCTTCGCCCGTTCCCGCGCGTTGCGGTTCAGCCAGGGCGAACTGTGCCTCGAAGGCCTCGATCCGCCCGGAGAACTGGCCCGCGCCGCCGTCACGGACCCCCCCACATTTGCCGGCGAGCTTCCTCCCGGTGCGCTGCAAGACGCGTTGCGGCCACTCTCCCGGAATCGTGCGTTGCGGCGGCTGTTCTCGGTGCGCTGCCACGTTCGCGCCTGGCGGCTGACGAATCGCGACGAGAAGACGGTGCTGCGCGTGGCGCTCCGTGAAGAGGACGCGGAGGCCGGCGGGTGTGTCGAGGGGCTCGGTCGCCAGGTGGAGGTTCGTCAGGTGCGTGGGTACGGGAATGCCTTTCGCGAAGTGTGCCAATGGTGGGCGCGGCAGGGCGTCGAGCGTGGGGGGGCCTCCCGCTTCGGTGAGGCCCTGAAGGCGCTGGGGGTGGATCCGCTGGCCGCGGCCTCCCTGTCCCGGACCCAGCTCACCGCCTCCATGTCCTCGGCGGATGCGATCCGGGCCGTCCTGCGCGCCCAGTACCGGGTGGCGCGCGTCAACGAGGAGGGCATTCGCAACGATACGGACGTCGAGTTTCTGCACGACTTCCGGGTGGCCGTGCGACGTGCCCGGTCCTTTCTCGGGCAACTCCGCGATGTCTTCGAGCCCGCCCGAGCGGCCGAGTTGAGAAAGAGCCTTTCGCGGCTGGCCCGGTCCACCAATGACTTGAGGGATCTGGACGTTTATCTGGAACACCGGCAGGAATACCGGAATCTGCTCGGCGATCCCCTGGCCGGGGACCTCGCGCCGCTGTTCGACCACGCCGCGCGGGCGCGGGATGCGGCCCAGCGGGAGGTCGTGACCCTGACACGCTCGGCCGCTTATCGGAAGGCGCTGGAGCGCTGGCGTGTGTGCGTGGAGGATGAGGAGAGTGGGCTGCGCCCGGGGCGGCATGGCTCGAAGCCCCTCACGCGGGTGGTGGGCGCGCGCGTGGCGCGGAAGTGCCGGGCGGTTCTGGAGCAGGGCTACGCCATTCCGGATGACGCCGCCCCGGACGCGCTGCATTCGCTGCGCATCGAGTGCAAGCAGCTCCGCTACCTTACGGAGATTCTTGCGGAGTTGTCTCCCGAGGTCCGGGACGTGACGCAGCGCCTCAAGAAGTTGCAGGACGCGCTCGGGAGAATTCAGGACCTGACCGTTCACGAGTCCCGGACACAGGATTTCGCCCGGGCCTTGTCCGAGACGGGGGCGGATGCGGCATTGCCGGCGGTCGACGCGCTGGTGTCGCGCATGCGCGCGGAAAGGGACCGGGAGTGCGCCCGGGTCCGGGGGCTGTTCGTCAAGTTCCAGCGCAGCCTGCGCGCAACCGAGCCGCCGTACGCTTTGCTGCTGCCTTGGCTGCGCCCGTCGTAGTGCGGAGTCGAAGGACGCCGGTCCTACGGCGCAAGCTCCTGGGGCTGCGTTGCGCGGCGCGACGGGAACAGCGCGGCGCCGATGATGCCGGCCCCGTTGCCGAGGCGGGCGGCTTCCACCCGGCAGCCCACGCCGGTGAGGTAAGGGAAGAACCTTTCGGGCCGCTTGCTGACTCCGCCCCCGATGATGAACAGATCGACTCCCAGCAGGTACTCGACGTGAACCAGATAGTCGTTGAGCCGCTTGCCCCATTTCTTCCAGCTCAGGCGCTTGCTCTCGCGGACGTTCGCGGCCGCCCGTTTCTCGGCGATCTTGCCGCGCATCTCGAGATGGCCCAGCTCGGTGTCCGGTAACAGTACGCCGTCACGGAACACGGCGGAGCCGATGCCGGTTCCCAGGGTGAGCACCAGCACGGTGCCGGACACGCCCTTGCCCGCCCCGAATTCGAACTCCGCCAAGCCGGCGGCGTCGGCGTCGTTGCCGATGGCCACGCTCGGGGCGTTCAACTCCGCCTCGAGCCGGCCGGTCAGGTCGTAGCCGATCCAGGATGGGTCGAGGTTGGGCGCGCGCTGCACCCGGCCGCTCTTCACCAGGCCAGGGAAACCGCAACCCACGGCGCCGCGCCATTGCAGTTGCCGCTGCAACTCCTTGATGGTCTTCATGACCGCCGCCGGAGTCGCCGGTTTCGGCGTGGGCTGGCGCACGCGCTCCGTCGCCAGCGTTCCGCTCCCGGTGTCCACCACGGCCGCCTTGACCCCGGTGCCGCCGATATCAATGCCCATGACTCTGTTTGCTTCGCTCATGGTCTCCTCGTTGCCGCGCTCTGAAAGGCTGCCGCTTCATCATCATGGAACCCCCGCGACAATTCAACACCCCGCGACCGCTGTACCTTGCCGGAGACAGGAAATCCTGCACATATTGTTCCAAGATCGCGCGACGCAGCCCATATCATCATGCCACACGTACTTACCAGCCTGGTGACCGTCCTCGCCGTCACGGTGGCCACGGTCTCGGTGTTTCACAAGCTGAGGGTCCCGGCGGTCATCGGCTATCTCGCGGTGGGGGTGGTCATGGGCCCCCACGGCCTCGAGGTCATCGGCCATGGGGCCGAGCTCGAGCTTCTGGCCGAGATCGGCGTTGTGCTGCTGCTCTTTTCCATCGGGCTGGAGTTCTCCTTCGAACGGTTCATGGCCGTGAGGGGGCAGATCATTACGGGCGGCCTGCTGCAGGTGGCCCTCACGGCCCTGGCCGTGACCGCGGTGGGCGTCCATCTCGGCTTTCCGGTGCGCATCAGTTTCTTCTTCGGCATGCTGGCGTCCCTCAGCAGCACCGCCATCGTGCTCAAGATCCTGAGCGACCGCGACGAGTTGGCGGCCCTGCACGGCCGGCTCGTCGTGGGGACACTGCTGTTGCAGGACATCATCGCCGTGCCCATGATGCTGTCGGTGCCGGTGCTCGGGGAAACCGAGGCGTTGTCCTTCCAGGTGGTGGCCTTCACGCTGGGAAAGGCGATTCTCGCGGTATTCGTGATCTTCACCGCGTCGCGCTTCGTCGTGCCGTGGTTCCTGCATCAGGTGGCGCGCCTGCGGAACCAGGAAGTGTTCGTCCTGTTCGTACTGCTCATCTGTCTCGGCACCGCGTGGGCGGCGTTTCAGACCGGCATTTCCCTGGCGCTGGGCGCGTTCGTCGCCGGTCTCCTGATCTCCGACTCGGAATACAGCCATCAAGTGATCGCCGACATCCACCCGCTGCGCGACACGTTCGCCGGCATCTTCTTCATCGCCATCGGCATGCAGGTGGATTTCCATTTCGTGAGCGAGGAGTTCGCCGCCATCGCCGGCGCCTTGCTGTTGCTGGTGCTCATCAAGGGCGGACTCATCACCGCCATCTTCGCGACCATGCAGCGGTCGTTCCGTCTCGGCCTGCTGCTGGGGCTGGCACTCGCCCAGGTGGGCGAGTTCTCGCTCATCCTGGCGCGCATGGGCGGCGAGTTCGCGCTCCTTTCACCGGCCCAGGAACAGATGTTCCTGGCGGTCGTGATCCTCAGCATGCTGGCGACGCCGCTGCTGATCCTTGCCGGGAGCCGGTTGGGGCTCGCGCTGCACGGCGGCGCCGGGACGCGCCAGGAGCCGGCGGCGGACGCCATGGCCGGACACGTCGTGATCGTCGGCTATGGACTCAATGGCCAGAATCTGGCGCGTGTCCTGCGTGAGGTAGACATCCCCCACAGGATCCTGGATCTCAATACTCAGACGGCGCGCCGGGCTCGCGCCGAGGGCGAGAACATCGACTTCGGCGACGCCACGCGTCCGGCGGTGCTGAGCGTAATGGGAGTGGAGCGGGCGCGTGTCCTGGTGGTGGCCATCAGCGACCCGGTGGCGACATCGCGCATCGTCGCGCACGCGCGGCGGTTGAACCCCAACCTTTACGTCGTCGTGCGGACGCGCTACGTCGCCGAGATCCCGCACCTGATGCGGCTTGGCGCCAACGAGGTCATCCCGGAGGAGTTCGAGACCTCGGTGGAGATCTTCGCCCGGGTGCTCCAGGAATACCATGTGCCGCGCAACGTCATCACCTTGCAGGTGGAGATGGTGCGACGGGAAGGTTACAGCATGCTGCGCGGGCTGCGCCTGGAGGGCAAGAGCCTGGCCCGGTTCGGCCAGTTTCTCACCGGCGCCACCGCGGACACGTTCCTGGTGCAGGAGGAGGCGCCGGGCGCGTCCATGACCATCGGCGAGTTGAAGCAACACTTCCAGGGCCGCACCAGCGTCCTGGCGCTGGTGCGGGACGGCGTCTCGATGGAGAGCCCACCCATGAACCACCGGCTGCGCCCCGGCGACATCCTGGTGCTGTTGGGAAGCCACGCCGATCTCGACCGCGCGGTACAACTCTTGACCGCGGCGCCGGACAACGGGCCGCCGGACCCCTGACAGCCAGGCGCTCCAGCAAGCACACTAGCGCTTGAATATCCGTAGCGGTCCCCACCGAGTCGGCCTGCGCATTTCGCTGTCGAACACGCCGCGCTTCCCGCTCAGGAATGCCACGGCATCGATCCAGGCCTTGGCTTCCGCGGGGGTGATCTCGTCCTTTGCGCGGTGGTCGTGTTTCTCGATGAAGCGGTCGAGGGTGTCGTGCAGGAACCCGGCGTCGCGGATCTGCTGTTCGCGGAGCCGCGGGAGATGAGCGTGGTCCGGGTGGCTTTCCTCGGCCATGAGGAAGTGGGGCAGGCATATGCCGGCGGAGCGGCGGTATTTCTCGAAGAACGCGGTTTCGCCCAGCCGGTCCAGCAGTTGCCGCAGGTGCACGGACTCGGAGCGCGCGGCGTACACGCAGGCGGGGCAGGGATTGCGTTTCAGCCTGGCGCGCAGCCGGGAGCGGGCGCGCGTGAACCAAACCCGCAGGGAGCGCCGCCGTGGAGTGCCAGACTCCACGGCCATGCGCTGGAAGCGGCTCAGCAGATCCTTGGCGATGATGGCGAAGCCCAGGTCCGGCGCGCTGGAGCCAGGGAGGTCGCGCAGCAGCCAGGTGTGCAGGTTGCACAGACCAAGGGAGTCGCGCAGGCCCATGCGGGTGGGCACGTCGGTGATGCGTTCGTAGAAGACGCTGTCGAGGTAGGCGCGGCTGTCCCGGAGCACGATGGTGCAGATGGGACAACCGGGCTCGTCGAGAGTCTCAAAGAGCTTGAAGTAGAAGCGGTCCCTGGGCGGCTGTTCGCTCACGTTGTCTCGACGGGCACACCGGCGGCCATTGCCGGGGCTTCGGCCTTCTGGCCTGACGTCACTTGTTCAGCGCCCGCCAGACCTTCTCACCCGTGATCGGCAAATCGGTAATGCGCACGCCCACGGCGTGATCCACGGCGTTGGCGATGGCCGACGGCACAGGAAGGATGCCGCTTTCGCCCAGCCCCTTGGCGCCGTAGGGGCCGGCGCCGTTGCCGTTCTCGAAGAGGATGTTCACGTGCTCGTCTGGCAGGTCGGAGATCTTCGGCAGGCGGTAGGTAAGGGCGTCGGGAGTGAGCATCAGGCCGTTCTCGTACACGGTCTCCTCGAACAGCGCCTGCCCGAGTCCCTGCAGAAACGCGCCCTGCTCCTGGGTCTGGCAAACCTGGGGATTGATGGCCTTGCCGGCGTCGGCGATGCCGACGTACTTGAGCACGCGCACGGCGCCGGTGTCCCGGTCCACGCGGACCCTGGCGGCGCCCCAACCGACCTCCCAGAACGGCGCCTTGGCGCCCAGCGGGGCGTTGGGGTCACGTTCGCTCTCCTGCCGGCCTTCGCCGGTGATGACCCCGCCGGCGCCCTTGACGTGCCGCACCAGGGCGGCAAAGGGAAAGGCGATCTCCGCCAGGCGCACCTCGCCGTTGGCCAGAGTCGCGGCTGCGCCGGCGCTCTTGCTCAGCTCCCGCGCGGCCTCCACGAGTTGTTCGCGCGCGGCCCGGGCGGCCTTCTGTACCGCGAGCCCCATGACCGTGGTGGCGCTGCTGGCGTAGGTGCCCATGTCGAAGGGGGTGGAGTCCGTGTCCTGGGGCGCCACCCGGACGGCGGTGGGCGGCACGCCGAGCTCCCGCGCGGCGATGCGCGCCAGGGCGGTGTGGGAGCCCTGGCCGATCTCGATGGTGCCCTCGTGCAGGGTGAGGCCGCCGCCGTCGTCCACCTCCACCCGCGCGGACGAGATCTTGAAGTTGCCGCCGCCGTCCTTGCAGCCGCAACTGACGCCGATGCCGCAGTCCGGCTCCAGCGCCTCGCCCCAGCCGACCTCCCTGGCGGCGCGCAGGAGTCCTTCCTTGAGGTCGGTGTCCAGGGGGGTCTCGCCGGGGGCGAACTCCTCGCCCTTGTCGAGCAGGTTCTTGAGCCGGAACTCCACCGGATCCCAGCCCATCTCCCGGGCGATCATGTCCATCTGCGATTCGTAGGCCCACACCACCTGGGGCGTGCCCATGCCGCGGAACGCGCCCGCCGGCACCGTGTTGGTGTAGACGGTGTAGGCGTGGGACCGCAGGTGCGGGATGCGGTACGGGCCGGGCGCCCGGTAGCCCGCCTTCTGGGTCACTCGGGGGCCGGAGTCCGAGTAGGCGCCGCCGTCCACGTGCACGAGGCAGTCCCGCGCCACCAGCTTGCCGTTCCGGTCCACGCCGGTGCGCAGCCGCACGCGCGCGGCCGGCTTGCTCACGGTGCGCGACTCCTCTTCCAGCGACAGGTGCAGGAACACCCGCCGTCCCGCCTTGCGGGCCAGCGCCAGCGCCAAGGGCTCGAGCTTGGTGTGGTTCTTGTTGCCGTAGGTGCCCCCCACCAGCGGCACCACCACCCGCGCGCGCTCCCGCGGCACGCCGAACATCTCGGCCAGTTCGTCGCGCACGATGAACGGATGCTGGGTGGATGCCCAGACGGTGAACCCGTCCGCGCGCCACTCGGCCACGGCGAGCTGCGGCTCCATGGAGTAGTGGGCGATCTTTGGGAAATCGAAGGTGTGGTCGAAGACGCGCTCCGAGGCGGCGAACCCTTCGTCGGCATCGCCCCTGCCGCGCTCGTAGTGGAAGCTTACGTTGGCATACTTCCTGGCCTCGTCGTCGACGCGGGGATACCCGGGAAAGCTCGGGACGTCGTCGCTGACGGACTCGTGGATGGCCGGGGCATCCGGCGCCAGCGCCTCGTCCATGGTCATCAGCGCCGGCAGGGGTTCGTACGCCACGCGGATGAGGGCCAGCGCCGCGGTGGCCGCCTCCAGGGTCTCGGCGGCCACCGCGGCCACCGCGTCGCCCTCGTAGCGCACCTTGTCCGTGGCCAGCACGGGGGTGTCCTTCACCAAGGGACCGTGGTAGTGCGCGATGTCCCCCAGGTCCGCCACGGTCAGCACCGCCGCCACGCCGGGATGGGCCTCGGCCGCCGACGTGTCGATGCCGAGGATGCGCGCATGGGCGTGGGGACTGCGCAGGATCCGCCCGTAGAGCATGCCCGGATACGTCAGGTCGGCGGTGTACACCGGTTCGCCGCGGACCTTGGCGGCGCCGTCCAGGCGGCGCTCCTCGAGGGGCCTCGGGCACGGTGCATCGTGCCCGCGCAGCCGCGCCGCGGCCCGGTCCACCGACCGGATGATGGAGCGATAGCCGGTGCATCGGCAGATGTTGCCGTCCAGCGCCGCCTTGATGTCCTCTTCCGAGGGTTCGGGGTTCTCGTCCAGCAGGGCGCGGGCGGCAAGGATCATGCCCGGCGTGCAGAAGCCGCACTCGAAGCCGCCTTCTTCCCAGAACGCCTCCTGCACCGGGTCCAGCGCGTCGCCGTTGCCGAGCCCCTCGATGGTGGTGAGCGCGCGGCCGCCCACCTCGTGGGCCAGGGTCGTGCAGGCGCTCACCGGGCGGCCGTCCAGCAGCACCGTGCAGGAGCCGCACACCTCTACCTCGCAACTCGTTTTGGTTCCCTTGAGCCCGAGGTCGCGGCGCAGAAAGTCCGCCAGCAAGCGTTCCGGAGCCACGCTGGCCCGGCGTGTCTCGCCGTTCAGCTCGAATTGGATCGCGATTTCGTTCATGGTTCCCGTGGCCGCCGGGCACTCCGGAGCCCTTCCGGAGGGACCGGCTAATCGATATCGGAATGGCTTCGCGGCACCACCACGAGATTTGCCGTCACATGCTCGACGTCCGGGATGGCCTTGATGGCGGCCACCACGCCGTCCACGGTGATCGGCGAGGGCACCATTCCGGACACCGTCACCGTTCCCTCGCACGCCTTTACGTCGATGGGCAGGCCGCGGTACAGGTCCGACTGCAGCAGGACCGCCTGGGTCTTCCTGGCCAGCGCCAGGTCGTTGAAGGCCAGGGTGGAGACGGCGGTTTTGGCAAACGCCCGGAGGCGCGCCGTGCTGGCGATGACCTCGCTGGCTGCGTCCACGCCCATGGCCAGATTCAGCACGAGGTGGTAGCGGGTCGGGTCCTGCCAGTCGTGGCCGAACAGGGACTGGAGCCGGCGGCTGCGAGCCCGGTCGGTGTACTCGAGTTGCTTGCGAATGGTGCCTTCGTCGACTTCCAGGCGTGAACGGAGCGTGTCGATGCGCAGCTCCATGGAGCCCGTCACGAACACCTTGAGCACATGGGATACCCCGGGAAGGAGTTCGTGGCCCACGTGGCCGTGATAGACCATGGGGCCGCCTTGAGCCATCTCGCACATGGCGGCCTGAAGTGCGATGCGATAGGGCCGCAAGTCCTGCAGCCACTGCTCCCACCAGTGCGGCTCCTTCTCCGTGATGTCGTCCAGCTTGGCGCGCGGCACGCCGTAATTCGGCAGGGTGGCCGCCAGATCCCGTCGTCCCACGCACTTGTAGTCGAGGGACTTCGCGACCCGGTTGGCGACTTCCTCCGCTCCATGGATACCTTCGTAGATCATGATCACCGACATGACGATCTCTCCTTTCCAAAAGGGGCGCGGCACCATTTCCGGCTTGAACTCAAGTTGGCAGCATACTGCCGGGACAGCGAACAGGCAACAATCGGCCGGGAAGCACGGCGGCGAAGCCGGGTTTGAGGCTCACCCTCCTCCCTGTTACACGATCTCGGCATGGCACGGCGAGTGACACGTTCGGTTCTGGTTGGGCTGCCGCGGTGGCTTGCGGCGGTGGGGACGTTGTTTTTTGGCACGCTGTTCTTGGTAACGCTGCAGCCACCGCCACGCCTGCGGCGCACGCCGCGAAGGGTTCCGATCCGTCAGGCGAGGCGGGTTCGGCCAGGGATTTGCGCGTGGCGCAGGCGGCGGGCGAGAGCCGCATCGGGCGGGTCCAGGGACGCGGCCATATTTCTCCCCTTCGTGGGCGACAGGTGACCACCAGCGGCATCGTGACCGCCGTGGATACGGATGGCTTCTACCTGCAGGATCCGGCGGGAGACGGCGACCCCGAAACCTCGGACGGCATTTTCGTCTTTACGCGAGGGGCGCCGGCCGCCGCCGCGGGCGACAGGCTGCGTGTGCGCGGTGTGGTCACGGAGTTCCAGCCCGGCGGGCCGTCCACCCGAAACCTCACCATCACGCAGATCACGCGCCCGCGGCTCACACGCCTGTCCCGCGGCCATCGCCTTCCCGCGCCTGTGGCGCTGGGATCCGGAGGCAGGGTTCCGCCCGGCCGGGTCATCGACAACGACGGATTCGGCGCATTCGACCCGGGAGAAGACGGCATCGACTTCTACGAAACCCTCGAAGGCATGCGCGTCACCGTCAAGGATGCGGTGGCCGTGAGCCCCGCGAGCCGGTTCGGCGAGATCTTCGTGCGCGCCCGCGGCACGGCGCCTTCGGGCCTGAGTGAGCGCGGCGCCCTCACGTTACGCCCGGATGACTTCAACCCCGAACGCATTCAGATCGACGACGACTTCGGCTTGAGCCCCATGGCCACGCCGCACGTTCAGGTGGGCGATTCCCTGGGCGACGTCACCGGCGTCATGAGTTACGGCTTCGGCAACTACGAGGTGCGTTTCACCGAAAAGTTCAGGCCTGCGCGCGGCGGGCTGAAGCCCGAGACCACTCCGTTGCGGGCCGGCGACGATCACCTCACCATCGCCACCTTCAACGTGCTCAATCTCGATCCCAACGACGCCGACGGCGACACCGATGTGGCCAGCGGCCGTTTCGACGCCGTGGCGTCCATCATCGCCCGCAACCTGCGCCATCCCGACATCGTCGCGCTCCAGGAGGTCCAGGACAACGACGGCACGGCCAAGACGGGGGTCAGGTCCGCCAGCGCCACGCTGCGGCTGCTCGTGGAGCGCATCGCCGCTGTGGCGCGGGTGCGCTACCGTTTCATCGACCATCGGTTCATCGGCGACGACACCAGCGGCGGCCAGCCCGGCGGCAACATCCGCGTGGCCTTTCTCTACAACCCCGCGCGGGTGGAACTCGTTCCCGGCTCGGTGGCCACGGTCACGGACCCGGCGGACCAGCGCACCAACCCGCGGAACCCGTTCTTCAACGGGCGATTGCCGCTGGCGGCCTCGTTCCGGTCCCGGGCGCCGGGCGGCGCGGCCGTGACCGTGGTTAACAACCACTTCAATTCCAAGCGCGGCAGCGCTCCGCTGTTCGGGCAGGTGCAGCCCTTCACGGAACGGCAGGAGGATCCTGCCGTCAACGGCGCGGTGGAGCGCCGCCGGAGGCAAGCGCGCGCCGTCCGCGATTTCGCGGCGCGCAAGCTGGCCGCGCGCTTGGACGCACATATCGTCGTGGTCGGCGACTTCAACGAATTCCAGTTCGTGTCCCCGCTGAAGATCCTCGAAGAACGCCTCCACAACCTCACCAACGATCTCCCGGCCAACGAGCGCTACAGCTACATCTTCGAGGGCAACGCCCAGTCCCTGGACCACATCCTGGTGAGTCCGCCATTGAGGGCGGCGACCGAGGTGGACATCGTTCACGTCAACGCCGAGTTCGCCGAGACCGCGGCCCGGGCCAGCGACCATGACCCGATCGTGGTGCGGCTACGGCTGCCCCGGCGGTCCCCGTGAAATGGATGACGCTGACCGAGGCTCCTGTCTCGTCTCGCAGGTTTCAGGCCATGTCGTAGGGGACGGCGATGATGTCGTCGGCCACCAGTGCGGTCTCACGCACCCCGGCCACCACCACTCCGATGCCGTGCTTGAGACGAGGATACGTCTCCCGGAACGTTCGTATGCCGCTGGTGTCCGCGCGCGTGACGCGCGCGCTGCTCTTTGCTTCCACGGCGACGAACATTCCGTCCCTCTCGAGTAGCAGGTCCACCTCGCTGCCGGAGTGTGCGCGCCAGTGATGGGCGGCCGGCGGATGGCTCATGGTCTGCGTCTGCTTGAGCAGGTCCAGGACGACATGGGTCTCGAACAGCGCGCCCTGGATCGGATTGGACATCAGCGCCGTTGGGCTGGAAATGCGCTGAGTCCATGCCGCCAGTCCGGTGTCGGCAAAGTAGCCCTTGGGGCGCTTGGAGATTCGTTTGGTGGGATGGCCGGAATACGCCGGGACCTCAAGCCACTGAAAGGTCGCTCGCAGGACGGCCAGCCAGCGCTGCGCCGTGTGGTACGTGATGCCGAGCTCACGCCCGAGTTGGGTGTGATTGATCTCCTGGCCGGAGTGGGCGGCACACAGGCCTACAAAGCGGGCGAACAGGTTTCCACACGCCGTTTGATGACCCCAAGCAGGTCCGGCACGTATTGAACCTCGTCGAGGATGAGCGGCGGCTGGTACTGGTCGAGGAACACTTCAGGATCTTCTCGCGCGTTGTTGACGTCGATGACCGGGTCGAATACAACACGGTGGGCGTCCGGGGCCAAGTGGGACAGGAGCGTGCTCTTGCCAGCCTGTCGCGCCCCCAGCACCAGGATCACCGGCACGGCTTGCCGCAGGCGCGCTATTCTGGCTTCGAGGTGACGTTGCCGGTACTCCACGCGGGAAAGTTAGCTTTGACACTTCTGTTTTTCAAGGATTGAGATGGCCACGCCCAGAATTGCCCTGATCCTCACCGGAGGCACCATCGATTCCGTCGGCGCCGATCGCCTGGACCTGGCCTGGTACATCGAGAACAACAAGCGGCTCGGCGACGGTGAGCTGGTGGGCTCGGTGCCCGAGTTGGCCTCCATCGCCGAGGTGGAGCAGGTGCCGTTCCGGCGGCTGCCGAGCCATGCGCTGGTGGACCGGGACTGGCTCGACCTGGCAGGGGTGCTGCACGGAATCTTCCAACGGGACGAGGCGGACGGGGCGGTCATCACCCACGGCACCAACACGCTGGAGGAGACCGCGTACTTCCTGAACCTCGTGCTCAAGACCGACCGGCCGGTGGTGCTGGTGGGGTCCATGCGCCCGGCGACCGCGCTGGGCGCGGACGGCTACCTGAACCTGCTCAACGCCGTGCGGGTGGCGGCGGATCCGGTTTCCCGTGGACACGGCGTGCTGGCGGTGATGAACGACCGGATCTTCGGCGCCCGGGACCTGACCAAGACCGCCACCTACCGCGTGGAGGCGTTCCAGGGACGGGACCTGGGACCGCTGGGCTTCGCGGACGCCGACGGCCGGGTGCGCTACCATCACCGGACGGTCAAGCAGCACACCACCGGCACCGAGTTCGACGTACAGGGGATGGAGTCGTTGCCGCGGGTGGACGTGGTGGTTTCGCACGCGGGCGCGGACGGCGCCGTGATCGACGCCTGCGTGGCCGCGGGGGCCAGGGGCATCGTGTGCGCCGCCACCGGGGCGGGCCGCCCCACGCCGGCTCAGGACGAGGCTTTCGAGCGCGCCGGGGAAAAGGGTGTGGTCCTGTGCATCGGCAGCCGGGTGGGTTCGGGGAGGGTGGCCCGCAGCCCGAAGTTGGCCGAGCGCGGCGTCGTCACCGCCGACAACCTCCAGCCCTGGAAGGCCCGGGTGCTGCTGGCGCTGGCCCTCAGCGTCACCGACGACCCGGACGCCATCCAGCGGATGTTCGACACGTACTGAGCACAAGCTCCGGCGCCTGGTCCGCTGGCGGGTGTCCCCAACGCGCCTTCTCCGCAACCGTCCCGTTCTCCCGGAACGTCCTCCCCGCCCCCGATCGGGGGCGAGGGCAAGCTTTCGCGGGAATGACCGGAGACGAGGAGCGGACACGACACCGATGTGACGGGAATGACGCACCAAGGCCGCGGTAATGGGATTGGGCCGAAACTCGCAGGGAGGACCGACGTCGTCCGCCCGGTCAGCCCAGCACGATCTTGCTCTCGTCTTCCCGCACCTCGATGGCGTTCTGGATCAGCGCGGCGTAGCGGTACACCGCGTGGGCGAACTTGCTGTAGGGGATGGTCAGGAAGAGCCCGGCCACCACGCCCAGGTGGATCACCAGCAGCGTTCCCATCATCGCGGTTTCCCGGAACACCAGCAGCAGGAGCCCGGTGAAGCTCGTCAGGAAGAGCATCCAGAGGAAGGTTCTGTCCAGGCTGAGCATCTTCTCCTCGGCCGGGTCCAGGTCGCTCTTGGACTTGAGGTAGAGGAGCCCCACCGTGCCGATGCACATCATGACGCCGCCCACCGTCCCGAACACCACCGGCAGGCTCAGGTAGGGGTAGGGCGCATCCCAGTGGAGGAAGTGGTGGTAGAAGGCCGCGACGGTGGTGGCGGCGAAGTCCAGCGCGAAGCCGTAGAACACCAAGTGGTGGTGCCACATGCGGCTCTTGGAGAACTTCTCGTCGGGGTAGTTGCAGCCGTCGCCGCCGCCCTTCATGTACTGCAGGCCGAAGGCCTCCTTCACGGCGCGGGCGAAAGCGGACACGTCGATCAGGTCCGCGAGGCTGCCGCGGGTGCGGCGCCAGAAGCTCACGAACCCCGCCAGCAGCGCGAAGATGGCGTAGAAGAACATCACGCTGGCCGGGAATACCATGGCGCCGTAGGGCACCACCGCGTAGAACGCGCCGGAGCCCTGGTGGGCGGAGAACAGCGTGGTGCTGCCCTGAAACACCAGGGTCAGCACGAAGGCCAGCACGATGCACACCGTGGTGACGAGCCCCACCAGGAAGGCGTTGTTCTTGTAGAAGCCTTTGAGCACCCGGGGCCAGGCGTAGTCCTCGTAGGTGTCGGCCCGAAGCCGCGACAGCGCCTGGGGCACATTCACCCCGAACTCGTGGGGCGGCGCGTACTGGCAGGCGTAGTAGCAGGCGCGGCACTCGAAGCACAGGTTGGACATGTAGACCAGGTCCTTGGTGTCGAAAGTGCGCCGCCGCTCCATGGCCGGGAAAACCGCGCAGAAGCCCGCGCAATAGCGGCAGGCGTTGCAGATGGTCATGACCCGGTCGGCTTCCTTGAGATGCTCAGACGACGGCACGCGCGGCCTCCCTTCCTGCGATGCGGCCGAACACCGTTCCGATGGTCATGCCGAATCCCGCCAGATACCCCTTGCCGAGGATGTTTCCCGACATCATCTCCCCGGCTGCGAAGATGTTCGGAGACGGCTGGTCTTCGCCGAAAAGAACCTGGCACTGCTTGTTCACGGCCACGCCCATGTAGGTGAAGGTGATCCCCGGCCGCAACGGATAGCCGTAGAACGGCGGGGTGTCGATGACCCGCGCCCAGTGGCTCTTGGGCGGGTCCATGCCCTCGGTGGAGCAGTCGTCCAGTGTCGTGGGGTCGAAGGTCCCCGCTTTGACGGCGCTGTTGAACGCGTTCACCGTCTCCTCCGCCTTGGCCGGGTTCAAGTCCATGGCCGCGGCGAGTTGCCGGACCGAGTCCGCCTCGAAGGGCGGGAAGACCGAGGGCAGGAACATGTCGATGGACTTGGCGTCGACGATGCAGTAGGCCTCCTGCTCCGGCTGGCCGGCGATGAGGGTGCCCCAGATGGCATAGCGCTTGGGCCAGAAGTCCTCGCCCTCGTCGTAGAAGCGCTCGGCGTTCTTGTTGAGCACGACGCCGAAGGGGACGCAGTCGAGCCGGGTCACGATGCCGCCGTCGAACTTGGGCGCGCGCCCGTCCAGCGCGATGGCGTGGAAACCCTTGGCCCGCCCCGCCGGCTTGGCGCCCGCGTCGAACAATTGACGCAGCACCCGGCCCTTGTTGTAGGGCGTGCCGCGGATGATGAAGTTGTCCGCCGCCTCGCCCCAGTATTCCTTGAGCCACGGCACGTTGGCCTCGAAGCCGCCGGAGGCGCCGATGAAGGCCTTGGCCGCCACCTCGCGCTTCTGGCCGTTGTGCTCCACCACCGCGGAGCGGAACATGCCGTCCTCGATGTTCAGGTCCCGCACCTCGGTGTCGTACTCGGCCCGGATGCCCATCTTCTCGGCGGTGTCGTAGTAGGCGTTCATCAACGCCTTGCCGCCGCCCAGGAAGAACGCGTTGGTGCGCGAAAGCTGCAGGGTGCCGCGCAAGGACGGCTGCCACTTGATGCCGTGGGCCGACATCCATTCGCCCGCGTCCTGGGACTGCCGTATGCAGTAGCGCGCCAGCTCCTCGTTGGTGTCGCCGCCCGTCACCCGCAGCAGGTCCTCGTAGAACTCGTCCTCCGGATACGTGCCCGTGAGGAACCCGTCCTCGCCCTCGTGCATGTAACGCAGGTTCCGCGTGTGGCGGCTGTTGCCGCCCCGGAACGCCTTGGGCGCCGCCTCCAGCACCAACACGCTGGCGCCCCCGTGACGGGCCATGATGGCCGCGCACATCGCCGCGTTCCCACCGCCCGCGATGAGCACATCGACCTCGGGAACCCCTCCCGAACCCCCTCCGGTGGATGAAGAAGCCATGACGCTACGTGTTAGTGGACGCACCCGTTTCTGTCAACATTCCCGCCATGCCTCCCGCCATTTCCACGAAAAAGGCTGCGCCCGACTCACCGGGCACGTTTGCTACGAATCGTCATTTCCACGGAGCAGGCTGCGTCAAATTCGTGAGGCAGAGACCCTACGGATCGGCATTTGTATGTTGAGAGAACCCCTCAGATCGGCCAATTTGAGGGGTAGGCATGCGGGGCGGGGAGGCGGGAAAACGCCGCTGTAGTGCCCCGCCACCGCCCCTGGATTCCCGCTTTCGCGAGAATGACGATCCGGGGTGGCGGTGCCATCTCTAGTTTGAGTGGAGTATTGACACAGTCTGGGAGTCGGGGATCCGGGCGGAGTGCGGGGCGTCGTCGAGTTTGACAACCCCGCCCCCCGCTTGCCATGAAGTAGCCTCACCATTCAGGAGGATTCCCGTGGAACTTGGCATCTATTTCCGTTCTTTCTTCACCAACCCGACACGGCCCCTGCACGAGCAGATCGACGACGCCGTCGAGATCTGCCACGTCGCCCGTGACTGCGGCTTCGCCGCCATCACCATGCCCCAGCACTGGGTGTCGCATCCCACCATCTGGCCCCAGCCCTTCCCCATGCTGGCGCGGCTGGCCCCGGAGGTGGGCGATATGCGGCTCCAGACCGGCATCGTGCTGCTGCCGCTCCACAACCCGCTCCAGGTGGCGGAAGACGTGGCCACCCTGGACCACATCGCCAAGGGCCGCTTCGTCCTCGGCGTGGGTTTGGGCTACCGCGACACCGAGCTCGAGGCCGTGGCCTCCAACCGCAAGCAGCGGGTGTCCCGCCTCACCGAGTCCATTGAAGTGATGAAGAAGCTCTGGACCGGCGAGGAGATCGACCACGAGGGCAAGTACTGGACCGTGCACGGCGCCAAGATGGGATTCACGCCCATCCAGAAGCCCCACCCGCCCATCTGGATCGCCTGCCAGAGCGAAGGCGCGGTGCGCCGCTCCGCCCGCATCGCCGACGCCGCCTATCTGGCGCCCCAGGTGGGCTTCGACGACGTCGCCCATCTCATCTCCATCTACCGCGACGAGCGCAGCAACACCGGCCAGGACCCCGGCCGCATCACCATCTCCCGGGGCGTGGCCTATGCCCCCAACCGCGAGACCGCCATCGCTCAGGCGCGCGAGTCCGCGGCGTCTTCCTACAAGATGTACAGCAGCTGGAACATGCAGGAAGACACCATGGTCAAGATCAACATCGCCTCCGACTCCGAGGTCAACGCCTGGGCCGTCACCGGCAACGGCGACGACTGCCTGCAGGATCTCGGCCGGCTGGCCGAAGACGGCGTGGAATACGTGGGCATGACGCTCCTCAACATGCCCAAGGACCTGTCGGGGCGGAAGGAATACCTGCAGGGGCTGGCGGAGAATGTGCTGCATCGGATGAAGTAGGCCGCGGCGGGCAGCGGTGGCGGCACGAATGGCGCGAAGCGCCCCTGTCGTACCAGGGACCGTGTGACACAAAGGGGCGCGGCAGCGAGAAACCCATGGCGCTGGAGATCGAGCGCAAGTTCCTGGTCACCGGAGACGGGTGGCGCGCGTCCGAAGGCGTCGTCCTCCGGCAGGGTTACCTAAGCACCCAGCCGGAACGCACCGTGCGCGTCCGCATCGAAGGCGACAAGGCCGCCCTCACCATCAAGGGGCTCACCCGCGGCGCCACCCGTTCCGAGTACGAGTACGAAATCCCGCCTGAGGAAGCCGACGAGCTGTTGCGGCTCTGCGAGCCACCGCTAATTGAAAAGGTCCGCCGCCGCCTGGAACACGACGGCCTCATCTGGGAAGTCGACGAGTTCCTCGGCGACAACCAGGGCCTCGTCGTGGCCGAAGTCGAGCTGGACCGCGAAGACCGCCCGTTCACTAAGCCCCCGTGGGTAGGCGAGGAAGTCACCTACGACCCCCGCTTCTACAACGCCAATCTTGTGGCAAATCCCTTCACCAAGTGGCAAAATTCAAAGGAGCGTCCCTGACACCGGGGCGTCGCGGGTCTTCCCGAATACGGAGGGGTGGCCGAGTGGTTTAAGGCACCGGTCTTGAAAATCGGCGTCCGCCTAAACAGCGGACCGCGAGTTCGAATCTCGCCCCCTCCGCCACCGCTTGCTCGGACGTATTCGAAGAACGAAAAATGGTGAATTGGGCGCGATTTACACCAGTTGACTTTGAGTATGACTTCGAGCGGGATGAACTTGCTTCCCACCGAATCACTTTCGAGGAAGCGGTCGAGTGCTTCTTCTCGGACTTTGAAATCCGTCGCAACAAGTCGTACAGAGATCGTTACCAACTCCTCGGACGAACGGTTGGCGGCCGGCGTTTGAAAGTCATTTTTCAACTGAAACCGGGTGATGTCGTCCGGATCATTACAGGATGGCCCCTATGAAGAAAAAGACAAAACCCTTAACCGAAAGAGAAGTTGATGACGCCGTCGTTGCCGAAGCCGACGACGACGCGGCTTGGGGAAAACCTGTCCGAGCCCGGAAAGCCAAGCCCACTAGCGTCCCATTGTCTGCGCCGGTAGCCACGCGAGCCGCGTTTTTCGCCCGCCTCCACCGGGAGAAGAGCGTGGACGTCTGGATCGAACGGATTATTCGAGACCGCCTCGATCTCGAAGAGGCCGCGTTTGCCGACGTGAAGCGAGAGATGGCGGCTGGGTGAACAGTCTCTCAGGGGCGAAGCTGGTGGCCTGACTCACTCACACTGACGCGTCTCCAGTAAACTCACTCAGAAGGGATGGGCATGGGGAGCAACGCCCTCAACTGGATTGCCAACTACATCTGGGGTATTGCCGACGACGTGTTGCGCGACCTGTACGTGCGCGGCAAGTACCGTGACGTGATCCTGCCCATGACCGTGCTGCGCCGGCTCGATGCGGTACTGGAAGACAGCAAGCAGGTCGTCCTCGACATGAAGGCGACCCTCGACGCTGCGGAGGTTGTTGAACAGGATCAGGCCCTGCGACAGGCCGCGGGACAGGCGTTCTACAACACCTCGCAGTTCACCCTGCGGGACCTCAGAGCCCGTGCCAATCGCCAGCAATTGACGGCCGACTTCGAGGCGTATCTGGACGGGTTCTCGCCCAACGTGCAGGACATTCTCGACAACTTCGAGTTCCGCAACCAGATTCCGCGCCTGTCCAAAGCCGATGCCCTGGGCACGCTGATCGAGAAGCTCACCTCGCCCGACATCAACCTGAGCCCGATTCCGGTTCTCAACACCGATAGCTCGGTCAAACACCCCGGCCTCGACAACCACGGCATGGGCTCGATCTTCGAGGAACTGGTGCGCCGCTTCAACGAAGAGAACAACGAAGAGGCCGGCGAACACTGGACCCCACGGGACGCCGTCACGCTCATGGCCAAGTTGCTGTTCCTGCCCGTTGCAGGCGCCATCAAATCCGGCACCTATCTGCTCTACGACGGCGCCTGCGGCACCGGCGGCATGTTGACCGTGGCCGAGGACACCCTGCAACAGCTCGCCACCGAATACGACAAGGAGGTGTCCACCCATCTCTACGGCCAGGAGATCAACGCCGAGACCTACGCCATCTGCAAGGCCGACCTCCTGCTCAAGGGCGAGGGAGAAGCCGCCGACAACATCGTGGGCGGCCCGGAGCACTCGACCCTGGCCAACGACGCGTTCCCCTCGCGGGAGTTCGACTTCATGCTGTCCAACCCGCCCTACGGCAAGAGCTGGAAGACCGACCTGGAGCGCATGGGCGGCAAGAGCGACATGCGCGACCCGCGCTTCGTGATCGAACATGCCGGCGATCCCGAGTATTCCCTGGTCACCCGCTCCAGCGACGGCCAGATGCTGTTCCTGGCCAACAAGCTCTCCAAGATGAAGCAGGACACCCCGCTCGGCAGCCGCATCGCCGAGGTGCACAACGGCAGCTCGCTCTTCACCGGCGACGCCGGACAAGGCGAGAGCAACATCCGCCGCTGGATCATCGAGAACGATTGGCTGGAGGCCATCGTCGCCCTGCCTCTCAACATGTTCTACAACACCGGCATCGCCACCTACGTCTGGGTGCTGACCAACCGCAAGCCCGCGCACCGCCGAGGCAAGGTACAGTTGATCGACGCCACCACATGGTACCGGCCCCTGCGCAAGAACCTGGGCAAGAAGAACTGTGAGCTGGGCGAGGAGGACATCATTCGCATCTGTGACACCTTCCTCGATTTCAAGGAGAGCGACCAGAGCAAGATTCTCGACAATGCCGCCTTCGGCTATTGGAAGGTCACGGTCGAGCGGCCGCTACGCATCCAAGGCATCGATCCCAACCGCGCGTACAAGGCCGCCGAGATCAAGAAGCTCAAAGAAGACGGCGAGCGCAGCGAGGACGCCCCGCCCGTCATCAGGAAGATTCACGAGCGGGGAACCGAGGCCGACCCGTTACGCGGGCTGTTCGCAGCCACCGTTGACGGCCGGTCCGCCGTGGTGGAATACGAGCCGGACACCGACCTGCGCGACACTGAGCAGATTCCATTGCAGGAGGCGGGTGGCATCGAGGTTTTTCTTGAACGCGAGGTTCTGCCTTACGCTCCGGACGCCTGGTATCAGGCAGAAAATGTGAAGGTCGGTTACGAGATCAGCTTTACACGCTACTTCTACAAGCCGCAGCCACTGCGTTCGTTGGAGGAGATTCGGGCGGATATTCTGGCGCTGGAAAAGGAGACCGAGGGGCTGCTCGGCGACATCATGGGGGATAGTAGGGGGTCATGATCCACAACCTCAAACCTTATCCTGCCTATCAGGATTCCGGCGTTTCATGGCTGGGGGAGGTGCCGGCGCATTGGGAGGTACGGCGGGGCAAAATGTTGTTTCGGCCCATTGACGTCCGTTCCACGACGGGAGAAGAGGAATTACTAACCGTTTCATCGGAGCGAGGCGTTGTCCCGAGAGCCTCTGCCAATGTGACGATGTTCAAAGCAGAATCGTATGTGGGGTACAAACTCTGCTGGCCTGATGACTTGGTAATCAACAGCCTATGGGCGTGGGCACGAGGATTGGGAGTATCCCAATATCACGGTATCGTAAGTTCCGCTTACGGCGTTTATCGCCTGTCGCCAGACTGCAAGACGCACTCTCAGTTCGTACACAATCTGGTACGGTCCGTCCCTTTTCAATGGGAGTTACAAGTACGCTCAAAGGGAATTTGGGTTTCAAGACTCCAGTTGACCGATGAAGCATTTCTCGGAGCACCGTTTCCCCTTCCCCCCCTCCCCGAACAAACTGCCATCGTCCGCTTCCTCGACCACGCCGACCGGCGCATCCGGCGCTACATCCGCGCCAAGCAGAAGCTGATTGCGCTGCTGGAGGAGCAGAAGCAGGCCATCATCCACCAGGCCGTCACCGGCCAGATCGATGTCCGCACCGGCCAGCCCTACCCGGCATACAAGCCCTCCGGCGTCGAGTGGCTGGGGGAGGTGCCGGCGCATTGGGAGGTCGCCGCTCTGCACCATAGATATTCGCAGTGTCTTGGTAAGATGCTCGACTCTAAACGAATCACAGGCGACCACTCGCTCCCGTATCTGCGGAATGTTGACGTTCAGTGGGATCAGATCAACATCGAAAACCTTCCGACGATGGACATTCCCCCCGACGAATATGAGCGTTACACCATCCAACATGGCGACTTGCTGGTATGCGAAGGAGGAGAAGTAGGCCGCTGCGCGCTGTGGTCGGGTGAACTTCCCAAGTGCGGATTTCAGAAGGCACTGCACCGCCTCCGCCCGCGGCATGCCGGTCAGGATACGCCGCGCTTCATGCATTATGCCCTTCGTGCTGCGGTGAGAGGCAACGCTTTCAATGATGGGCATCTCAGCACTATCGCCCACTTGACAGGTGAAAAGTTGAGAGCACATCGCTTTCCATTCCCTCCTGTAACGGAGCAGGAGTCGTTAGTGAGTTTTCTTGATGTTAGTTTGAAGCAGGCTGACCATGCGGGTTCTCGCGCTCGTCACCAAATTGACCTCCTCCACGAATACCGCACCCGTCTGATCGCCGATGTCGTCACCGGCAAGCTCGACGTGCGCGAGGCGGCGGCTGCGCTGCCCGAAGTCGATCCCCTCGGTGCCGAAGATGCCCTGGACGACACCCTCGATACCGACGCCCCGACCGGACCGGTCCCACGCGACGCCGTAGACGTTGCCCATTAGTCGATGAGAGTCTATGCAGTGTCTCACAGAAACTGTGAGGCTGTGTAAATGAAAAACATCACGGTATCCGTTGACGAAGAAACCCATCGGCTCGCCCGTATCCGGGCGGCAGAGTTGGAGACCTCGGTTTCGGCCCTGGTGCGGGACTACCTGAGAAGCCTGGTTGGCGACACGGGGGGCGACCCTGCGCCCGGATTGCGAGATGGGGAAACAGGGGCCGAACGCCGCCGCCGGGGATTGCGTGAGGTGATTGCGGATATACGCGCCGCTTCGAGCGGATTCAGTGCCGCCGATAACCTGCCCCGCGAAGAGCTGTACGACCGGGCCGGGTCCAGGGCTGAAGCGCAGGCGGCGGCCAGCCCCGAAGACGAAGACCTCAAGCGTGGGTGAGCGCCGTGCGCTTTGTCGATACGAACGTGCTGATATACGCGGCCAGTCCCGCTCCTGACGAAGCGGACAAGCAGAACGCGGCGCAGCGGCTGCTGGAAGCGGGAGACCTGGCGCTGTCGGTGCAGGTGCTGCAAGAGTTCTATCACCAGGCAACCCGCGCCAGCCGCCGGGGAGCGATCAGCCAGGACCATGCGCTGCGATTCATTGAGAGCGTCAGCCACTTTCCGGTGCAGGATGTCACCTTCGAGGTGTTTCGCACGGGCGTTGTTGTCAGCCGGCGCTTCGGGCTTTCATACTGGGACGGGGCGATTCTCGCGGCGGCGCGCATCCTGGGCTGCGACGCGGTCTATTCCGAGGACCTGAGCCCACAGCAGGACTACGACGGTCTCCGGGTCATAAACCCGTTTTTGGAAGAATCTCCAGCCTGATGACCACCGACACCTCCGAACGTGGCCTCGAACGCCTCATCTGCACCGCGCTGACCGGCCATCCCTGCGAGCCGCCCGCGGCGGGCACGGTGGCCGAACCGCTAGCGGACTACGACGGCGTGGGCTGGAGCGGCGGCAACTTTCGCGACTTCGACCGCGAGCACTGCGTCGATCTTGTTCAACTCTCCGCCTTTCTGCATGCTACCCAACCCAAAGCCGCGGCGTCGCTGGGACTATCCGAAGACGGCCCGACACGGCGCAAGTTCCTGGCCCGACTCCAGGGTGAGATATCCAAGCGTGGCACCATCGACGTGCTGCGCCGTGGCATCAAGCATCAGGTGCATGACCTGGAACTATTTTACGGAACACCGTCGCCAGGGAACGAAAAAGCGCAGCAACGCTTTAGCCAGAATCGTTTTACCGTCACTCGCCAGTTGCATTACAGCCGCGATGAAACTCAGCGGGCGCTGGACATCGGGCTGTTCGTCAACGGCCTGCCGGTCTTCACCTTCGAGCTCAAGAACAGCCTGACCAAGCAGACCGTGGACGACGCGGTGTGGCAGTACAAGAAGGACCGCGACCCACGCGAGAAGCTGTTCGAGTTCGGCCGCTGCGTGGCCCACTTTGCCGTGGACGAGAACGAGGTACGCTTCTGCACCCACCTCCAGGGCAAGTCCTCGTGGTTCCTGCCCTTCGACCGGGGTTGGAACGACGGCGCGGGCAACCCGCCCAACGCGAATGGGCTCAAGACCGACTATTTGTGGCGCGTCGTACTGGCCCGCGAGAGCCTGACCAACATCCTGGAGAATTATGCCCAGGTGGTGGAGTCAAGGGACGAGAAGAGCGGCAAGAGGAAGAAAACCCAAGTCTGGCCGCGCTACCACCAGCTCGACGTCGTACGCCAACTGCTGGAAGACGCCGGGACGCGCGGACCGGGCCAACGTTATCTAATCCAGCACTCGGCGGGCAGCGGCAAGAGCAACTCCATTGCCTGGCTGGCCCATCAATTGATCGGACTGGTAAGGGATGACGCGCCGGTCTTCGACTCGATCATCGTGGTCACCGACCGGCGGATTCTCGACAAGCAGATTCGTGACACCATTAGACAGTACGCCCAGATCGGCGCGACACTCGGGCATGCCGAGCGTTCGGGCGACCTGCGCCGGTTCATCGAGGCTGGCAAGAAGATCATCATCTCGACCGTACAGAAGTTCCCCTTCATCCTCGGTGAGATCGGCAACGAACAACGCGGGCGGCGCTTCGCCATCATCATCGACGAGGCCCACTCCAGCCAGGGCGGCCGCACCAGCGCAGCCATGGCGCAGGCGCTCTCCCAGGCCGGTGAGGCAGCCGAGGAAGAGACCTATGAGGATCAGATCAACCGCCTCATGGAGTCGCACAAGCTGCTCCCCAACGCCAGCTACTTCGCCTTTACGGCCACGCCCAAGAACAAGACCCTGGAAATCTTCGGCAACCCCGATCCCCAGGCCGACGGCACGGTCCAGCACCATGCCTTTCACACCTACACCATGAAGCAGGCCATCCAGGAGGGCTTCATCCTGGACGTGCTCGCGCACTACACGCCAGTGGACAGCTACTACAAGCTGGCCACGACTGTAGAGGACGACCCGCAGTTCGATACACGGAAGGCGCAGAAGAAGCTCCGGCGTTTCGTGGAGGGCAGCGACCACGCGATCCGTCTCAAGGCCGAGATCATGGTCGACCACTTCCACGAACAGGTCCTGGCCCAAGACAAGGTCGGCGGACAAGCCCGGGCCATGGTGGTCACCAACGGCATTGAGCGCGCAATCCAGTACTTCCACGCCATCCGCGACTATCTGCAGGAGCGCAAGAGCCGGCACCAGGCCTTGGTCGCCTTCTCCGGCGAGCACGAGTTGGACGATACGAAGGTGAGTGAGGCGTCGTTGAACGGCTTCCCCTCCGGCCGGATCGCCGAGCGGTTCCGGGAGGACTCCTACCGCTTCCTGGTCTGCGCCGACAAGTTTCAGACCGGATATGACGAACCGCTGCTGCACACCATGTACGTGGACAAGACGCTCTCCGGCATCAAGGCGGTGCAGACCCTGTCCCGACTCAACCGGGCGCACCCCAAGAAGCACGATGTCTTCGTGCTGGATTTCCTGAACGACGTCGACACCATCCGCGACGGGTTCGCGGACTTCTATCGGGCGACGATCCTGGCTGACGAGACCGATCCCAACAAACTGCACGACCTGCAGGCGGCTCTGGATGCTGCCCATGTGTACTCCGAGGATCAGGTCGATGACTTCGTGAAGCGTTACCTGGGCGGGGCCGACCGCGACCAGTTGGATCCGATACTCGACGCGTGCGTGGCGGTGTACAAGCACGAACTCGAGGAAGATGGTCAGGTGGATTTCAAGGGCAAGGCCAAGGGCTTCGTCCGCACTTACAGCTTTCTCTCCTGCGTCCTTCCCTACACCAACGCCGAGTGGGAGAAGCGTTCGATCTTTCTGAATTTCCTGATTCCCAAGTTGCCGGCCCCCGAGGAGGACGACCTCTCGAAGGGCATCCTCGAGGCCATCGACCTGGACAGCTACCGGGCCGAGAAACAGGCGATGCAGAAGATACTGCTGCCCGACCAGGACGCCGAGATCGACCCGGTACCCACCACGGGTGGCGGCCATGTTCCCGAGCCCGAGATGGACCAGCTCTCCAACATCGTCCGGATGTTCAACGATCTGTTCGGCAACATTGTCTGGGAAGACGCCGACCGCGTGCACCAGCTCATCACGGAGACGATCCCCGCCCGGGTGGCCGCGGACACCGCCTTCAGGAACGCCCAGCAGAACTCGGACAAGCAAAACGCCCGCATCGAGCACGACAAGGCCCTGAAGCGCGTCATGACCTCCCTGATGAAGGACGACACCCAGCTCTACAAGCAATTCATGGACAACCAGGGCTTCAAGCGGTGGATGAGCGATGCCTCGTTCGAGATCGCGTACCGGCAGCCGGATGGCGGATGAGCAAGTATGGCGCGACATCGCTCCCTCCGCCGGGAACGATGCGGAACGCCGTGGAACACCGCGTGGGGGGCGGCTTCAGTCCGAAGGCCCTGCCGCGGACCTCCGTTGGCGTTGACGATCCAGGTGCTTGAGCGCTTCGCGCCGGCTCAGCGTGGAGAGCCCGGGATGCGCGTCCACGAACGCCGTCACCCATCCCGGATCGGTCTTGGAGTACTCGCGGAGCGCCCAGCCGATACCCTTGCGAAGAAAGAACTCCGGGTCGCCGATGGACGGCCGGATCGCGTCGGCGAGCAGGTTCGGGTCCGTCCCTTGCTTCGCGTGGAGTTGGGCGAGAATGGCGGTTCGCCGCTTCCAGATGTCGCCGTCCCTCGCCCACTCCCGGAGGATGGCCTTCATCGGGCGGGGATGTGCGGCGAGCATGGCCCCCACCCCGCGGCCGGCAATCGCGTCCACGTAATCCCACCAGGCGCCGGTGACCACCATCTCCTCGATCATGGGAAGGCGCGCCGGCTCGAGCCAGCTCGAATAGCGCCGGAAGAGCAGCAGCTCGATCGCCGCGTAGCGTTCCTCGCGGTGGGCGGCCCGGCGCCAGAGGTCGAGAATGGCCGCCTCCCAGGCGTCGGCGTCCGGCAGCGGGTGCTTGGCGAACAGGGCGCCTGCGATGCGACGGCATTGCGGCACGCCCACCCCCAGGTAGGGCATGTCCGACTTCATGTATGCCTGCTGCTGCGGTGCCCTGACCGGGTCGGCGGCATCGCGCAGGGCGACAATGACGGATTCTCGAATGTTCATCCCCTGACCGGGTCGCCCCCTTCAGCGCGCGTCCTTTGGCGCCCCCGCGCTGATCGCCGCCGCGATGCGCTCCCGGTGCTGGCGAAACGTCTCCGGCCAATCCGGGCGGTAGGGCACGACGACGATGGCGCGTTCCTCTACCCCGCAGATGAGCCCCGTCTCCCGCACCGGCGCGTCACCGGGTGGTGTATCGCTCGATTCCGTCCTCGCCCTCTCCCCGAGATCAAAGGCGCGCGGTGCAGCAAGAGTACCGCCACCCGCGCACGAGGCACGCAAGGGCCGTCCTGATTACGTAAGAAGTTCATCTGGTGAGCCAGTCGGTCCCATCACCGGAGCGTAAGCGTACCGGAAGCGTGTGACCCGAAACCGGGGCGAATTCAAGCGTATCGCAGACGGCGATGCAAGCATTCGTCCCCTCCCTCCAGCCCGTGGAGGCCGGCAACCTGCTCTTGGTCGCCACGCGGCGGGACCGGATCCGTGTAGACGACTGGCGGGAAACACGCGCAAGCCTCGAGCCATTGCCGATCAGGCTTTTCCAAGACACAAAATCACGGTACGGTGTCAAGAATCCGACGCCTAATGTCGACGTTGAGTGGGCGGGTCGTTGGGCCTTGACACAGACCCTCAATGAGCGCTGATCGCCATGAACAAGAAGAGTCTCAGCGAACGCGACATTTGCACCAAGTTCATTACGAGGACACGCTGGACAGTTCGGACTGGTCAGACCTGCCGGCGGCTCTGGCATCGAATGATGGCGGCTGGGTATGGGCATTAATCTGATCATCGCCGTCACCGATGACGACTGGTTCGAGATGCTGCGGCAGCAGCCGGACCGCAGCGAGGTCAACTTCTGGGCACCCTCGGCAGGGAAGAATTTTCGGGCGCTCCAGCCGGGCGAGTTGTTCCTGTTCAAGTTGCGCGGATCGCGCAACGTGATTGGCGGCGGCGGCATCTTCACCTATGCAAACGCATTGCCGTGTTCGCTTGCCTGGGAAGCGTTCGGCGAGGCGAACGGCGCGCGGTCGGCACAGGAAATGCGCACGCGCATCGCAAAGTACCGAAGGACGGACCCGGACGACCGCAGCGACTTCGCCATCGGTTGCCGCATCTTGACCCAACCGTTCTTTCTCGACGAGGCCGACCGGATTCCGGTACCGGAAAGCTGGTCGCCGAACATCGTCTCGTTCAAGACCTACAACACGGCCGAAGCCGAGGGGCTGGCCCTGTGGGAGGCGGTCAACGACCGTTCGGCCCGGCAGCTGTTCCCTGGTATAGCCAAAGAGCAGGCGCGGTTCGGGGAGCCCCATCTCATCCGGCCCCGGCTCGGGCAGGGCGCATTCCGTGTGCTGGTGACCGACATTTATGGGCGGCGTTGTGCCGTCACGCAGGAGCGGACTCTGCCGGCGCTTGAGGCGGCGCATATCCGTCCCTATGGCGACGGGGGCGCACACGAGGCCCGGAACGGCCTTCTGCTGCGGCGCGACATCCACAGCCTGTTCGACGCCGGTTATGTGACGGTCACGCCCGCTCTCAAGTTCGAGGTCAGCCGCCGCATCAAGGAAGAGTTTGACAACGGCCGGCATTACTATGCCCTACAGGGTCAGCGGATCAGCGCGCCGAGTGAAGCTACCCAGCGCCCCGATCCGGTTGCCCTTACCTGGCACAATGACCACTGCTTCAGGGGATGATGGGCGATGTCCCTTCGCGAAAACGCTGAGACCGGGTGCTCTATGCGCAGAAATGGTCGCTACGCGCAGGATTTCTGCGCATAGACCGCTCGGATAGAGCCGTGGCGCTTGGCGGTCCGAGGCCCCAAGGCGCTTCTTGAAGCTACTTCAACATTGTGGCCTTCCCCGGGATTGGTGGACAGGGCTGGTGAACTGGCTGCCCTGATCGGGATGGTCAATCCCTTGAGCAGATGGGAGTAGACCTGGTGCTCGGGGTGGGGCCGCCATCGGGGGTTCCCGCGGGGAATCTTGTCATGTCGGCGGGATTCTCCTATTCTTGAAGACCCTGACGCGGGGTGGCAGGCAATGCGGTATAATGGATGAAGCCCACGTGCTGCCTTTCAATCCGTTGTCCCTTACGGAAGGGTGGCCGAGCGGCTCAAGGCACTGGTCTTGAAAATCGGCGTTCGCCTAGTGTGGTGTCTGGTTAATACGGGTCATAATCTGCGGAGGATTTTTTGTTGTCGGCAAGGCGCGATGACGAGCAGTGGCGTGTACCACGCGAGGAAGAGCAACGCAGCCGACGGCGAAAAAGACCCGCAGATTATGACGCGTATTAACCAGACACCACACTAAACAGCGGGCCGCGAGTTCGAGTCTTGCCCCCTCCGCCAATACCCGGTGTCGGTGGATAACACGTGGCCAAAGCCAACATCCTGAACACGCGCACGATCAACTATCTGGAGTTGATGGGCAACGGCAAGTCGTACCGGGTGCCGCCCTATCAGCGCGACTACTCGTGGTCGGAGGAGGAATGGGAGGATCTCTGGAACGACATCGTGGAGTTGCACCCTGATTCCGAGGCCGTCCACTACATGGGCGCCTTGGTGGTCGAAGGGAGCAGCGACCGCGAGTTCCTGATCATCGACGGCCAGCAACGGCTCGCCACGATCAGCCTGTTCGCGTTGGCGGTGATCGCCAAGCTACAAGACATGGCCGCCGGCGGCGTACACACCGATGCCAACAGCGCTCGCGCACAGGGCCTTCGCGACCGGTTCGTGGGGGAGAAGGACCCTGCGTCATTGACCGAGAGCAGCCGGCTCTACCTCAATGCCACCGACGACGCCTTCTACCAGGACTATCTGGTGCAACTGCGGGAGCCGCTCAACCCGCGTGGCTTGTCCAAGTCGAACCGTCTCCTCTGGAAATGCTTCGGCTATTTCAAGGAGCGGCTCGACGGGATGGATGCCTTCAAGGACGACGGCCAAGCTCTGGCAAGCCTGTTGTCCGAGACGGTGGCCCGCCAACTCCTGTTCATCCTGATCACCGTCGACGACGAGCTCAACGCCTACACCGTCTTCGAGACGCTCAACGCGCGTGGTCTCGAACTGACCACGACGGACTTGCTGAAGAACTACTTGTTCTCCCGTGTCCACGTGGCCGCTGACCTGGACGCCCTCCAGCGCCGCTGGCAGCGACTCGTCGCTACCGTGGGGCAGGAGCGTTTCTCCAGGTTTCTCCGCTACCACTTGCTGTGTCGGCAGCCCAAGGTCCGGAGCCAGCGGCTCTTCAAGCTGGTGCGCGACCAGAATCGGACGCCCGCGGACGTATTCGCCTTGCTGGACCAATTGGAGAGCCGCGCCGAGTTGTTCGCGGCGGTCCTGGACCCCACCCACGGGTATTGGATCGATCTGCCCGCCGCAAGACCCTACATTCGTGAACTCGACCTCTTCCGCGTGCAGCAGATGATGCCGCTGCTTTTCGCCGCTTGGGAGCATTTCTCGAATGCCGATTTCGTGCGCGTCCTGAAGCTCGTCAGCGTGATCGCGTTCCGTTACACGGTGGTGAGCGGGCTCAACACCCATCCGCTTGAGCCGGCCTACCACCACGCGGCCAAGGCGGTGATGGACGGTGAGGCGACGACCCCCGCGGAGGTGTTTTCCGTGATTAAGCCCCTCTACGTGGACGATGCCCGAATGAAGCAGGATTTCGAGTTTCTGACGGTCGCTACCGAGGGCCGTTGGGGCAAGCTCACGCGGTACATCCTCGCCCGCCTCGAAGCCGACGCCTCAGGCCGTGCTTGCGACCCTGACACCGACCCCGGCACCATCGAGCATATCCTTCCCGAAAATCCCGTGGACGCTTGGGAGGAGTCCTTTCCGCGGACATTGTGGGACGAGTCCATCTACAGCCTCGGCAACCTCACCCTCCTCGAACCCGCCACCAACCGCCGTCTCGGCAACGCGGCCTATCCGGAAAAGGTCGCGGCCTATGCCCGTAGCGGCTACGCGTTGACCCGGCGCATTCTGGAGATCGCCCCCGAGCATTGGACACCGGCGTTGCTGGATCAGCGCCAACGACGGCTCGCCGAGCGCGCCGTGCATCTTTGGCGGGCGGATTTTGTGTGAGGGAGAGACCAACAAGAAGTATCTGAGCGTGCTACGCGCAATATTTGATTGTTTGATTGCGCATGGGATGATTGACCCTTACGTCAAACCAAACTGTGAACCGCCCCGGCTTTCCCGGAGACGGAATAGTTTGAGTCAGGCCACCATGGCCGACTCACCGCATTGCTGATGGAGCCGCTCTTCAAGTTCCGCGGGCGGCACATAGCCGATCCCTACCAGGAGTCGGCGGTGGTTGAACGAGTCGACCCATTCGAGGATGGCAAACCTTCGACACCATCGCCGCCCACCTGTCCAACGAAGTGGGACCACCGCAACTCTCAGGCTAGATTCCTTGATGTATCCGGGCTAGAATCCGTCACCCTGAAGGAGGCTGTTGCCACTTCCATTGCCTGTTTCAATGGCCCATTTCTGTTCCAAACGACGGGAGGAAATCATGTTGAGCTTCAAACGGACGGCACTGCTCGTGGCCGGGATTGCGTTGGCGGCGGCCGCGCCCATCGCCGGGGCGGCCGAGACCATCAAGATCGGCGTCACCCAGCCCCTGACCGGCGCGGTGGCGGCGTCCGGCAACTATGTGGCGCAAGGCGCCAGGATCGCCGAGTCGTTTCTCAATTCGTCCGGCGGCTTGTTGGGCAAGAAGGTGCAGTTGATCATCGAGGATAACAAGAGCAATCCCAAGGAAGCGGTGGCTACGGCGGAGAAGCTCATCGTGCGCGACAAGGTGCCGGCGCTCATGGGAGCGTGGAGTTCCACCTATACCCTGGCGGTGATGCCGAAACTCATGGAGTACGGCGTGCCCATGGTGGTCGAGACTTCGTCTTCGGGCAAGATCACGACCTCGGGCAATCCGTGGATCTTCCGCATCAGCCCGACCTCGGCCATGGAAGCCCAGTCTTTCGGCACCAAGGTGGGGCAGTTCCACATCAAGAAGGCCAACTTCCTGGTGGTCAACAACGACTGGGGTCTGGGCGCGTCCGAGCAATTCCAGAAGATGCTCAAGAGCAAGGGCATTGCCGTCGGCGTGGTGGAAACCATGGACGCCAAGGCCACGGATATGAGCGCCCAGTTGGCGAAGATCAAGGCAGCGGGCGGGGATACGGTTTTCGTCACCACCGGGGTCGAGCAGATCACCCTGGTGCTGAAGCAGATGAAGGAGCAGCGGGTCACGCAACGGGTGATCACCACCGGTGGTTCGTCATCGCCGGATCAGTTGATCGCGCAGGCCGGCGCGGCCGCCGAAGGCAGCTACCACCTGCTGTTTTTCGCTCCGTGGTTTCCAGGCTCGGCGCCGAACCCCGAAGTCGCCACCGCGTTCGTCAACGAGTGGAACAAGCGCGGCCACAATTTCGCCGGCCTGACGGAGGGTTTCCGTGGCCATGACGGCATCATGACCATTGCCGCCGCCATCAAGGCGGCCGGCGAGGCTGAGCCCAAGGCCATTCAGAAGGCCCTCTGGGGGGTCAAGGTGGACGGCGTCAACGGCGACATCGCGTTCATCAAGCAAGGCCCCAAGGGCAAGGAGAGCGCCCAGAACATTCCCAACGTCTACGTGGTCACCATCAAGGACGGCAAGGTCGCGTTGCCCTGACGCTGTCACAAGGCGGCCGACGAATGCCCACCGGCCCTGACCTGATGCACGCCCTTGTCGGATCTCCCGGGAGGGGCGTGCGCCGGGGCCGGCCCTCGCGGTCCCGAATTTCTCACCGTGCCTGAATTTCTCCAGCACCTCCTCAACGCCCTGATTCTCGGCGGCACCTATGCCCTTTTGGGCATCGGGCTGACACTGATCTTCGGCATCATGCGGGTGGTCAACTTCACCCACGGTGAGCTCTACACCTTCGGCGCCTACATGGTGTTTTTCCTTGTCATGGTGCTGGGCCTGAACTTCTTTGCCAGCATCCTGCTGGCCATGGCCCTCGGCGTGGTCCTCGGCGCGCTGATCGAGTTCGTGCTGCTGCGTCCCCTCCGGGGCGCCGACATCGATACCACCATGCTGGTCATGATCGGCGCCTGGATCGCGATGCAGAACCTGGAACAGTTCACCTGGACCGGTATCGCCAAATCCATCGACCATCCCTTTCCTCTGGATCCTCTGGTCATCGGGGAGGTGTCGGTTTCCTGGGTACGGGTTTTCGTGTTCGCCTTCGCGGTCCTGCTGATCGCCGTCACCTACCTGCTGATCCATTGGACACGTCTGGGCAAGGCCATGCGCGCGACCTTTCAGGACCGTGAGACCGCCGCCCTCATGGGCGTCAACGTCAAGGGCATCCACACGCTGACGTTCGCCTTCGGCTCCTGCCTTGCGGCCGCGGCCGGCGCCCTGCTGGGTCCCGTCTTCGTGGTGGCGCCGACCATCGGGGACCTGGCGGCGCTCAAGGCTTTCGCCATCGTCATTCTCGGCGGCCTCGGCAGCATACCCGGCGCCACCCTCGGCGGCTTCGTCCTGGGCTTGGCCGAGGAACTGGGCGCGGGCTACGTCTCGTCGGGCTACCGCGACGCCATGGGCTTCCTGCTGATTATCCTGGTGCTGGTGTTCAAGCCGACAGGGCTGTTCGCGGCCAAGGAGCGCATCGGGTGAGGCACGCCGTCACAGCCGCCTGGGTGGTGTTCCTGTTCTCCGTTCCGTTGTGGATGACGGACCTCTATATCCTCCATATCCTCATCAGCGCCGGCATTTTCACCATCGCCGCCATCAGCCTCAACCTGCTGCTCGGCTACACCGGACAACTGAGCCTCGGCCATGTGGCGTTCTTCGGCATCGGCGCCTATACCAGCGCGCTGGTGTCCCTGGGCTTCGACCTCGAGTTGACCGACTCCTACACGTTCGTGTTCGCGCCGCAGTCGGTGTGGGTCGCCTTCGTCGCCGGCATCGCCGCCGCCGGCCTGTTCGGGTGGCTGATCGGCAAGATCGCCTTCAAGGTCCGCGGCGCCTATTTCGTCATCGTCACCATCAGCTTCGCCGAGGTCGTGCGGCTCATCTCCCTCAACTGGCTCGACCTCACCGAAGGCCCCATGGCGCTCAACAACATCCCGCCGTTCAGCGTCGCCATTCCCGGCCTGTGGGAGCAGGTCTTCTACCAGAAGCTGCCCAACTACTATCTGGTCCTGGTCGTGGCCACCGTTTCCTACATCGTCGTCCGGCGCCTGGTGCGGTCCCGGGCCGGACGGGCCATGATCGGCCTGCGCGAGAACGAGGCCTTGGCCTCTTCGGTGGGCGTCGACGTCACCCGTTACCTGGTCCTGGCGACGATCATATCGGCGGCCATGGCCGGGGCCGCCGGCGGGCTTTATACCCACTACGTGCGTATTGTCGATCCGGATATCTTCCTGTTCATCTATACCGTGACCATGGTGATCATGGTGGTCACCGGCGGCAAGGGAACTACCGCTGGCCCGGTGGTGGGCGGCCTCATCTTCGGCATCCTGCCCGAGGTGCTGCGGGAAATCGCCAGCCCCGAAGTGCAGTGGGTGATCTACGGCGTGTTCATGATCGTCATCGTGTTCTTCCTGCCACAGGGCATCGTGCCGGCGGTCACGTCGTGGTGGAAGGTGCGTTTCGCCGCCCCCGAGGGTGGCCTTGGCGCTACGGAGGAAGCGCGGTGACGGATGCCGCACTCAGCGTCGAGGGCCTCACCGTTCAGTTCGGCGGTCTGGTGGCCGTGTCCAACGTGGATTTCGTCGTCCGCGAGGGCGAGATCGCCAGCCTCATCGGTCCCAACGGAGCCGGCAAGACCACCGCCTTCAACGTCATCACGGGGTTCCTGCGGGCCAGCGCCGGCAGCGTCCGCTACCGCGGCGTTTCCCTGGACGGCCTGCGCCCCAACGATGTCGCCGACCTCGGCGTGGTCCGGACTTTCCAGAAGACGAGCCTCTTCAGCGGATTGAGCGTCATCGACAATATGTTGATCGGCTTGCACCGCCGCGGCCGCGGCCGCGTGTGGGAGATTCTGCTGGCCCTGCCGCGCATCAAGGCCGAGGAGCGCGATCTTCGGTGGCAGGCCGCCGCCATCCTGGAGCAGGTGGGCCTGTCCCACCGGCGCGGCGAGCTGGCGTCGGATCTGCCCTACGGCGAGCAACGCCTGTTGGAGGTGGCCATCGCTCTGGCGGCGCGGCCGTCACTGCTCTTGCTGGACGAGCCAGCCTCGGGGATGAACCCGTCGGAGACACAGAACTTCATGAACCGGGTGTCGGCCATCCGCGACCAGGGCACCACCATCTTCCTGGTGGAGCACGACATGCGTGTGGTGATGGGAATTTCCGACCGGGTCATCGTGCTGAATCAGGGCCTCATCCTGGCCGAGGGGACGCCGGAAGAGATTCGCCGCCACCCGGAGGTGATTCGGGCATACCTGGGAGGGGCGGCCGCCGATGCTTGAGATCACCGGTCTGGAATGCCGTTACGGCAAGGTCAGCGCCATCCGCGGCCTGTCCATGATCGTCAACCAGGGCGAGCTGGTGACCCTGATCGGCGCCAACGGGGCCGGGAAGTCCACTACCCTGAAGGCCATTTCGGGACTGCTCCCGCCCGCGGCCGGGCGCATCGTATTCGACGGCCACGACATCTCCAACGCGTCGGCGCAAAGAGTCCTGTCCCTGGGCATCGCCCATTGCCCCGAAGGGCGGCGTATCTTTCCATACATGAGCGTTCAGGAAAATCTCGACATGGGCTGTTACCTGCGCCGCGACGCCCGCGGCATCGAAGCGGACCTGCAGCGGGTGTTTGAGCGTTTCCCGATCCTCGAAGGACGGCGGCGTCAGACCGCGGGGACGCTTTCCGGCGGCGAGCAGCAGATGCTGGCCATTGGCCGGGCGCTGATGTCGCGGCCGAAGCTGGTGCTGTTTGACGAGCCTTCCTTGGGCCTGGCGCCCAATCTGGTCGAGACCACCTTCGAGATCATCACCGAGATCCGGGCCGAGGGTGTCACCGTGCTAATGGTCGAACAGAACGCCTACGCGGCGCTGGAAATCTGCGACCGCGCCTATCTTCTCGAATCCGGCGCCGTAGCCCTGCAGGGAACCGGCGCCGAGTTGAAAGACATCCCCCACGTCCGGGAGGCGTACCTGGGCGGTTAGCCCAAGTCCAATGGAAAAAATCGGCCATCGAGAGGCCAATCAGATGCGGTGCGCCCCCACTCCGCCTCGGAGGGCGCCGCTCCAGCCCCGAGGCCTACGAAAAGGGAATGCTGACGCAGAGGCCGGCACAGCGTTGCAGCTCACCTGCCCCTCTGCCGGCTCTACCGGAACAGAATGACGTGGTATACAGGCCCCGGGCGGCATGATCCATTACGCCGGAATACTCCTTGTTTCTGCCGCCTGCCTGTCCAACGAAGTGGGACCACCTCACCTTTCAACCGGCCGAACCTTAACCTTTCAAATAGCCGCTCCCTAAACTTGCAATCAGCCGCATGATGAAGTTACAATCAGCCGATGGCTGACAGTGGCTTTTTCCCACGATACATCGGGCAGCGACTGGCCGAGGCGCTGGCGGATTCGCCGGTGGTCCTGATCCAGGGTCCGCGCCAGTGCGGCAAGACAACCTTGGCGCAGATGCTGTGTCCTCCGGCGATCTCGGTTCGGCCGGACGCGCGAAAGGTTGCGGATATGCCTCCGGCGGGTTTCTTGAGCGGCGAGGCCCGGAACTACGTTTACATCAGCTTCGACGACGATGTCGCACGCGCCGGTGCCGAAGAGGACCCGATGGGCTTTGTGGCCGATCTCCCCGAGAGGGTCATCCTCGACGAGGTACAGCGGGTGCCGGCGCTCTTTACCGCCCTGAAGATGGAGGTGGACCGGAAGCGGGTGCCGGGTCGTTTCGTGTTGACGGGGTCGGCCGACGTGTTGCGGGTTCCGGCGATTCAGGACTCGTTGGCGGGTCGCCTGGAGGTGATTCGTTTACATCCCCTGGCGCAAGGTGAGATCGCAAGTGGGTGGTCCGGTTCCTTGGGTTCGGATGAAATCTTCGACTTCCTCGACGCCTTGTTCGGCCAAGGGTTCAAGACGTCGCGGACGTCGCGACTCGGAGCGGAGTTGTGCGACCGCGTCGCTGCCGGAGGATACCCGGCGGCTCTCGCGCGTCCGCCCGGACGCCGGCGCGCCAACTGGTACCGCAACTACCTCGACGCGCAGACACGGCGGGACGTGCCGGATCTTTCCCGCATTAGAACCCTCGAAGAGCTTCCGAGACTGCTCGCCCTGTCGGCCGCGCAAACAGCGAGTCTGTTCAACGTGAGCGAGTTGGCGGCACCGTTCCAGATCAGCAGGCCCACCATCCGGGACTACATCGTGCTGCTGGAGCGGGTCTTTCTGCTGGAGAGACTGCCGCCATGGCACAGCAATCGGCTCAGCCGGTTGGTCAAGACGCCGAAGCTGCACATGGGTGACACGGGTCTCGCCTGCGCACTGCTCGGTGTGGATGCCGCCGGTCTTGCGGCTGACCGTACCCTGCTGGGTCAGCTTCTCGAAACATTCGTGTTTCAGGAGTTGAGGCGGCAGGCGAGCTGGCAGGAGGACTTCTTCACCTTCTTCCACTACCGCGACAGAGACAAGACCGAGGTGGACATCGTCATCGAGCGCGGCACCCGGGCGGTGGCGGGCGTGGAGGTCAAGGCAGGAGCCACCGTCACCGCGGCGGACTTCCGTGGCCTGCGCAAGTTGAAGACGGCGACGGGCAGCCGCTTTGCAGGAGGGGTTGTGGTCTACGACGGCGAGATGTGTGTCAGCCACGGCGACGGGCTCTACGCGGTCCCGCTCCGACGGCTTTGGGAGATTGGGGCGTCATGAACGATGAGGCGACGTGGAGGAGCGGGTGTATTAGACGCAACTCAGGTCTTCTATGCGCAACAATTGCTTGCGCATAGGACTGGCAAGTTGCGCGTAGAGAATCGTACGCGCAAGTTATCCGCCGCACCCTACAAATACCCCGCTTCCCGATAGTACCGCTCCGCACCCGGATGCAGCGGTATGCACATCGGCCCCTCTTCCGTGTCCCGGCAAATCCGGCTCATGTCGAACCGGTCGCCGTCCACCGGCATGGTGTCTTTTCTGGCGGCGATGGCCTTGACCACCGCGTAGGCGAGGTCGTCGGGAAAGTCGGCGCGGCAGAAGAGCGGCCAGCCGCCGAACTCCAGGGCGGGCACGTCCGCGTCCAGCGCCGGGAACGCGGACTTGGGAATGGTCGATCTACGAAAACCCTTTTGCTCCATTTCGGCGAAGACCGCCGGCTGCAACGGCACGAGGACCATGTCCCGGGCCAGGGCCTCGGCGGTCCAGCCTGTGATGCCTTCGTCGAACACGGCGTCGTAGGCGCCCTGCTCGATGCCCTCCATGCGCCGTGGGTGCGATGGGACCGGCACCTGGTCCACGGTGCCGCCCCATGGCTCCACGTCCTCCAGGTTCCAGCCGCAAAGACTCAGGATCCGCCGGATGATGAACTCCGTGGTTCCTTCAGGGCCCTGTCCCCGGGTCGACAGCCTGAGCGGCAGTTTCTTCTCGCCGATCTCCTCCAGAGAGCCCACACCGAGGTCCTTCCTGACCGCGAAGGCGATCTTGTCCCAGGAGGGGAAGACGGCGAGATTCCGGATGTTGATCTTCTCCGAATAGGGCGCCAGCCCGTTCAACGCCATGTGGGTCACCGGCGAAGGGTTGAGGAATGCCAGGTCCGCCTTTCCCTCCGCCAGCAGCCTCGGCGCCTCGAACCCTCCGAGGCGGCTGTTGCCGACGCCGTACGAGACGACGATCTCCGACCCGTCGGGCAGGTTCCTCTCCGCGAGTCCCAGGGCGATCTCGAAGGCCTCGCCGGCGCGTAGGGTCATGGTTACGGCGATCCTGATGGTCGTTGCCATCGAGGTTCCGTCAGGTGTGCCGCAGCCCCGCCAGCCCGCCGCCTCCGGTGAGCAGGCGCACCAGTACGTTGGCGCCGACGATGATCATCACCAGGAAAAGGGTCACGGCGCCGGAGTGTTGGGTCATGTCCTGTTCGTTGTAGTTGAAGATCACTCCGGTGAGCACCATGTTGGCCGGCGACAGCAGCAGGATGATCAGGGACAGTTCACGGGTGGCGGTGATGAAGGTCAGCAACATGCCCGCGATGACGCCGCTCGAGGACATGGGTATGATGATCCTGGCCATGCGCCGGAACCAGCCGATCCCCTGGACCCGCGCGGTTTCCTCCAGGGATTTGTCGATTTGCAGTATGGCGGCGATGCCGGTGCGCGAAGTGAAAGGCAGGTTCTTGACCACCGTGATCAGGACCAGGATCGTGAATGTGCCGTACAGCGCCGGCAACGGTCCCCAGGGAGTCGAGAACATGCCGATGTAGATGGCGCCGAGGGCGATGGAGGGGAAGATGTAGGGCGCAAAGGCAACGCCCTCGAGCCAGCGCGCCAACAGGGTGCCGCGGCCGCGTACCGCCGCGTAGCCCACCAGCAACCCGAGCAGGCCGTTGCACACCGCCGCCAGCACGCCCAGCTTGATGCTGTTCCCCAACGCCGTCAGGATGCCGGGGGAGTGGATGATGCCGGGTTCGCCATAGGCGAAGTCGGTGTGGCTCTCGCCGATCCAGAAGTGAGTCGTCAGGCCGCTCAGGGAATAGTCGCCCGGCGTGATGACCAGGGATTCCCAAAGCAGGATCAGCAAGGGGAGCACGACCGTCACGGCAAGAAACGCGGCGACCCCGATGGTGGCCGGCCATTGCCAAAGCCCGAGTTTGATCTCGCGTTGCCGGAAGCCCTTGCCGGTGAGGGTCACGAAGCTCCTCCGGATGCCGATCACCCGGCTGTTGATCCAGATGAACGTGATCGCCATGACGATCAGCACCAGGGCGAGGACGAAAGCGTCGCCGCTGTTGCGGGCGTTCAGTGAAGCATAGATCTGGGTCGAAAAAGTAAAGAAGCGGACCGGCAGCCCCAGCAGCGCGGGCGTCCCGAAGGTGCCGAGAATGCGGATGAAGGTGAGCACCACGGCGGAACCGAGCGCGGGCAGCAGCAGGGGAAACGTGATCCGCCACAGCCGTTGGCGCCGGTTCATGCCGGCGATGGCGCCCGCCTCTTCCAGCTCCGAGTCCACCGTCGCCAGAGCGCCCGACATCAGCAGAAAGCCGTAGGCGTAGTAGTGCAGCGCCAGGCAGATGACGATGGGAAAGAAGCCGTAGCTCACCCAGTCGGGCGGCTGCACGCCGAAAAAACTGGTGAACATGCCCTCGGCGCCGCCGATCCGGTCGTTCTTGAAAAGACTCAGCCACGCCAGCGCCAGCACCCATGACGGCATCATGTACGGCACCACCACGAGCGCTCCGAACACACCCTTGAAGCGGATGTTGGTGCGCACCATCAGCCACGCCAGGCCGCTTCCGATGCTGACGCCCAGAATGGTCACACAGACGCCGACGGCGACGCTGTTGAACAGCGGCTTCAGGAATAGCGCCTTGGAGAGCGGCCCGGTGAAGACCCGTTCGAGGTGGAACAGGGTGAAGGAGCCGACCTTGGCCTCCGGCCTGTAGGCGAGGTCGTAGCTCTGGTAGACCAGCGCGTCGTGGATGATTTCGAAAAGCGGCCCCAACACCAGCACGGACAGGACGGCGAGGCACAGGAGGCCCAGGATCTTCTCGGGCTGGTTCAGCAGCCGATAGAGGTGATAGGTGAGATTGCTCCGTGAAAGGAGCGGAGGCTGGCTACCGGAAGAGGCCGTATCCAATGACATGGGTCAGGACTTCCGTTTTCTTCCGCTCACGCGGGCTGGCTTTGATTGAACAGATTGTTCTCCGATGCGACGTCGAAGAAATTCATCGATTGCGCGTCGAAGTCGATCCACAGGGGGTCGCCGAGGTCCATCCGTATGAAGCCCGGTTGCAGGAGGGTGATGGAACGGTTGTCGGTCCGGGCTTGCAGGATCGTGTCGGCACCCTTCGGCTGAACCGATTCCAGCGTTACCCTCAGCCAGTCCTCCCTGGCTTCGGTCGATACATGGATGCTTTCGGGGCGAATGGTGGCGACGAGGTCCTGCGCGTTCGCAGGCGGGTCGCCGGGGATCGGCAACCATAGATCGCCGCAATCGAGGCCCGCCGCGCCGTCCCTCCAGTTGATTTTGCCGGCCAGCCGGTTGATCCCGGGATCGCCGATGAAGTCGGCGACGAACAGGTTCGCGGGATGGTGATAGATCTCGTAGGGCGTGCCCTGTTGCTTGACCACACCCTTGTCCATGACAACGATGATGTCGGAGAGCGTCAGGGCCTCGATCTGATCGTGGGTCACGTAAACGGTGGTGGCGTTGAGGTCACGGTGCAGCCGCTTGAGTTCACCGCGCATTTCCGTACGCAGCTTGGCGTCGAGGTTGGACAGGGGTTCGTCCATGAGCAGGATGGACGAGCGTGAGGCGATCATGCGCGCCAGAGCCACGCGCTGTTGCTGCCCGCCGGACAGCTCCGACGGGTAGCGAAGCTGGTATGGCTTCATCTGCACCTTGTCGAGGGCGGCCTCGAGGCGCTCGGCGGTCTCGCCCACGCTCAGGCCCAGTTGTTTCAGGCCGAGCGTGATGTTCCGCTCCACCGTCATGTGGGGCCAGAGCGCGTAGCTCTGGAAGATGAGCCCGAGGTTGCGGCTCTCGGGGGGAACGATCACGCCCTTCTGGCGAGAAAAGATGAGCCTGTCGCCGAACCGGATCTCACCCGCTTCGGGTTCCTCCAGTCCGGCGATCACGCGCAACGTCGTCGTCTTGCCGCAACCCGATGGTCCCAGAATGGTCAGGAAAACACCCGGCTCGACGGTCAGGTCCAGATGCCGCACGGCGACTTCCTTGCCGTACGACTTCCGGATCCCTGTGAGATGGATCTCCTCCATGCGTGACTATTTGCTCGAGTGCACCGTCCAGAAGTCCCGGACCTTGGGTCCCCGCTTCCACATGTACGCGGCGTCCACGTTCCAGCCCTCCATGTCGTCCCAGATCTCGCCGCCCGCCGGCAGCGGCACGTCACTCCGCGGGCTCACCGTACCCGGGTCGAAATAGGGAGCCAGACCCTGCAACAGGGCCATGCTGGCGCCCTTGTCGTAGGGCTTCGAGAGCTTCGAATCCTTGCTCAGCTCGAGGCTGCCCAAGAGGTAGGCGGTAAACAGCTTGGCCGCGTTGGGGTGCGGCGCCTGGCGCGCGATGGCGGTAAAGGTCGGGTAGACCAGCTTGCCCACCGGATCCACCTTGGCCAGGATCTTGTTGACATAGCCCTTGGAATCGTTGCGCGCGATATAGGTCATGTTGGCGAACGCGATCAGGGGCCTCTTCTGACCCTTATTGCCCGAGGCGCGGGCGAGTTTCGAGCCCGACTTGAAGATGACCAGGTCATTGGCGAGCATCCGCGCCCAGAACTCGTGGCCCGCGTCCGGCACCCCCTCGCTCAACTCGATGGGCTTGCCGGCGTAGCGCTGGTAGGCGGCCGCCATGACATCGGGACGCTGCATCAGCGTCATGACGCCCATCAGTGTGGAGCCGGACGACAGCGGGTTCTTCATGCCCACCCGGCCCTTGAACCGGGGCTCGGTCAGCTCCCAGACGTTCTTGACGGGCGGCGCATCGGGGTAGGCTTCCGCGTTGTAGAGAAACACCATGGCCTCGTTGACGCGGATCAGCAGCGGATCCCGGTTCTCCTCGGGAATCCGGTCCCTGTAGTGATGCGGCACGTAGTTGACGAGGCGGTTCTTGTTGAGCATCTCGTAGATCACCTGACCCGAGTTGCCGGTGGTCACGATGTCGGCGTTGAAGATGTTCGCCTCCTGCTCGCGAATAGTCTTTTCGACGGACTTGACGGACCCCAGATCGTGCACGGTCACCTTGATCTCCGGATGAAGCGCGGCAAACGGCTTTACCAGCTTGGAGATGCGACCGGAGGACGTGTAGACCACGACCTCGCCTTCGGCTTTCGCCTTGGCGACGATCTCGTCCCAGTTTTCGTTCTTGTCGTAGGGGCCGAGCTTGGCCGCCTTGAGCCAAGCCTCCATCTCGGGCGGCGGCTTGGAGGCGGCGCTGGCTGCGGTGAGGAAGGATAGGGCGAACAGGGCGGCCATGAGCACTGCCGGCAGACGCGTGACGAGGTGTTTCATGTTATTCTCCCATCGGGTGAGTTGACTTGGTTTGTAGTGGATTTGATTTGTCAATGTGGGTTGCGCGACTTCATACGCTGTGACCGGGCCTTATTATTACTCCGATTCGTGTGACTATTACTCCGGTTCGTGTGACGGACGCAAGGCGATACACTGGAGTCTCGTTGACCGGAGTCGCGCTGCAGGGGCGGCGCGAGATCGTGGAAGCACCAAGCATGGCCATTCCCCTTCCTTCGCTCAGTTTGATCGCCCGGGGCCTCGACCCCCACGGCGCCGATCTTTTCATCGGCGGAACCGCTGCGGCGCGTGACATCGAGCTGTTGCGGCGGCATGGCATTTCGACCGTCGTCAACACCGCGGTCAACGTGGACGTGAACTACGTCGCCGCGCCGGGCGACGGCGGCGAGGACGGCGAATCGAACGCCGTGTGCCGCGCGGGATTCGCGCCGTTTCGGGTCTTCAAGCTGGGGCTGGTGGACGGCGAGAATCCTCCCGGCATGATGCTCGGTGGGTACTGCATTCTCCACGGCGCGTTGCATCAGACCCTGCCGCACAAGGAGAGCTACCCCCCACAGGTGTGGGGCAACGTGCTCGTCCACTGCCGCGAGGGGCGCAGTCGTTCGGTGGCTCTGGCGGCTCTCTATCTCCACCTGCAGGATCCGACCCGTTACCCCGAGCTCAGGAACGCCATCGCCCTGGTGAGGGAGAAGCGCGGACTGCCTGCGGAAGAGTGGTTCGAGACGCCGAAACAGGACCTCGTCGATGCCGCGGCAAAGGCGGCGCGAGCCATCCGATCCCTGCGCGACATCGGGGTCCTTGCGATCTGAGAACACCGGTTTGAGAACACCCGATGCTTCGCTCCGTGGTTCGCGGGTTCGGCACCGCATGACAAAACTGCTAGAGTATCCCCGGCGGCATCCCAAGCCGTTGAAGCCTCTGTTGAAGCTGTCGTTGAAGCACCTCCAAGCCGGAAACCGTCCGGATCTTCCGGCCATTTCCAGGGCGCCCACGAACCGACCCTAACCGCATTGGCATCCGCTCGCACCGCGGGGCGGCCCGAAGCGGGTGAACAGGAGTGACTGATGGAACTCGTCGCTTGCCGCGAGGCGGTGAATCTTCGCAACATCGCGATCATCGCCCACGTGGACCACGGCAAGACCACGCTGGTGGACGCCATGCTGTGGCAGAGCGGAACCTTCCGCGAGAATCAGGATGTGCGCGAACGGGTGCTGGACTCCATGGACCTGGAGCGCGAAAAGGGCATTACCATCATGGCGAAAAACGCCTCCGTGACCTGCGACGGCGTCAAGATTCACATCGCCGACACGCCCGGACACGTGGATTTCGGGGGCGAGGTGGAGCGCACGCTGCGCATGGTGGATGGCGTCATGCTGCTCGTGGACGCCGCCGAAGGGCCCATGCCCCAGACCCGCGCGGTGCTGGCCAAGGCGCTGGAGCTGGGACTGCCGCCCATCGTGGTCATCAACAAGATCGACCGTCAGGACGCGCGCCCGGCCGAAGTGCTGAACGAAATCTACGACCTGTTCATCGACCTGGGCGCCACCGAGGAACAGATCGAGTTCCCGGTCATCTACGCGGTGGCCCGGCAGGGCCGGTGCACCGTGTTGCCGGGCGGCGAGCTGACCGATCTGCGGCCGTTGTTCCAGGCCATTGTCGAGCACATTCCGCCGCCCGCGGGAAACCCGGCCCACCCGCTGCAGATTCTGGTGACCCACGTCACACCCGACGAATACCTGGGACCGCTGGCCATCGGTCGCGTGGTGGCCGGCACCGTGCGGAACCGGCAGGCGGTGACCCTGTGCCGCCGCGACGGGTCGCAGACCGCGGCCGCGGTGGCGGAGCTGTTCATCTACGAGGGGCTCGGGCGCCGGCCGGTGCCATCGGCCGGTCCCGGAGAGATCGTCGCGCTGGCGGGCCTGAGCGGCATCGGGCTGGGCGAAAGCATCGCCGGCGGCGACGATCCCAAGCCGCTGCCGGCCCTCGCCGTGGAGGAACCCACGCTGTCCATGGAATTCTCCATCAACGATTCCCCGTTCAGCGGCAAGGACGGCCGCTACCTTACCTCGCGCCACCTCCGCGCGCGCCTGCTCAAGGAGGCCGGGCACAACCTCGCCATCCGGGTGGAGTCCATCGAATCGTCCGACGGGTTCCTGGTTTACGGCCGCGGAGAACTGCAACTCGCGGTGCTGATCGAGCAGATGCGTCGCGAGGGGTACGAGTTCTCGGTGGGCATGCCGCGGGTGCTGACCCGCACCGCCGGCGGTGTGGTCCACGAACCCTACGAGCTGGCTCTCGTCGAGACCGAGGAAGAATACCAGGGAGTGGTGGTCCAGAAGCTCGGCGCGCGCAGGGGCGTGCTGGTCAAAATGGCGGACCGCGGTTCCGGAAGGATTCGCCTGGAGATCGAGGCGCCCAGTCGCGGGTTGATCGGATACCGGACCGAGTTTCTCACCGACACCAAGGGCACCGGAACCCTGACGCACATGTTCATCGGATACCGCCCGTGGGCCGGCGACATCGTCCATCGTTCCACCGGCGCTCTGGTGGCCGACCGCGGGGGCCGTGTCAGCGGTTACGCGATGTTCAACCTTCAGGAGCGGGGCGAGCTGTTCGTCGGCCCCACCGAGCCGGTGTACGGCGGCATGCTGGTGGGACAGAGCCACCGCGACAAGGACCTGGACGTGAACATCACCAAGGAGCGGAAGCTGACGAACATGCGCGCCTCCGTCCTCAAGGGCATCGAGAAGATCGTTCCGCCGGTGCGCATGTCGCTGGAGCAGGCCATCGAGTTCATCCGCCACGACGAACTGATCGAGGTCACGCCGCGCCATCTCCGGCTACGGAAACGCCACCTCGACCCCAACCAACGGAAATTTCACGCCCGCCACAACGAGGATCCTCTCCAGGCCGCCGGATAGCCCCCATCCGTCCGGCGCCGGGGCGCCATTCTACTTCAGCGCTCCCGGTCCGTACTTCTCCTCATGCTGCTCCACGTGCCGTCCCGATAGCCTCATCTGCGCTCCCGCCAGCATTTCCCGGAGCTTGCCGCGGATGGCCCACAGGCAGATCAGGGACGGGATCACCATCAGCGTGGTGATGATGAAGAAGGTGGCCCAGTCGCCTTCCAGCCAGTCCACCAAGGCGCCGGAGGAGCCGGCCAGGATGGTCCGGCCGGCGGTTCCGATGGAGGCCATCAGGGCGTACTGGGTGGCGGTGTAGGTGCGGTCCACCAGCATGGAGATGAAGGCCACGAAGGTGACGGTGGCGAAGGCGCTGGTGAGGTCGTCCACCACCACGGCGGCGGCGAACAGGGCCTCGGACTTCCCCACCCAGAACAGCAGGGCGAAGAGAAGGTTGGTGGCGGCCATGGCGATGCCGGACAGGAACATGGCCTTGATGAGGCCCATGCGGATGGCGAAGAACCCGCCCAGCACGGTGAAGCCCACCGTGGTGACCCACCCGAGCCCCTTGGAATACAGCGCAATCTCGGACTTGGAGAAGCCGATCTCCCGGTAGAAGAGGATCGACATGCGCCCCATGAAAGCCTCGCCGATCTTGAACAGGAAGATGAAGCCGAGGACGGTGAGGGCGATGGCAAAGCCGTTGCGCCGGAAGAAGCTCGTGAGCGGGCTCACCACGGTGCCGCCAAGCCACGCCGCGGCGCGGCCCAACGGGCCGGACGCCCCGAGAGTGGATGCGATGCGGTTGTCGTCCGCGGTCTGGGACGCGATGCGCTCCGCCGTGCCTTGTTCGTGCACGAACAGCAGGCCGATGTTGGTGAGGACGACCACCGCGCCCAGCACCAGGAAGGTAGCCTGCCAGTAGTCCTCCACCCCCGCGTTCTGGAACCGGGTGGCGCTTTCCAGCGCGATGATGCCGCCGAGCTTGTAGCCGGTCCACCAGCCCACCACCGCGACGGCGGCGCCCGCGGCCATGGTTTCGCCTTCCGACGTGCCCACCTGCTCGATGCGCAGCGCGTCCACGGCGATGTCCTGGGTGGCGGAGGCGATGGCGATGGCGAGGCCCAAGCCCACAACCCAAGCCAGGTTGGCGCTGGGGTCGGCGAAGCTCCAGAGCACGAGAGATGCCGCGATGACGGCCTGCAACGTCAGGATCCAGGCGCGCCGGTGGCCGAGCTTGCCGGTGAGCCAGGGGATGCGGATGCGGTCGATGAGAGGCGCCCAGAGAAAGTTGACGGCGTAGACTCCGAAGATGAGCCCGGCGAAACCGATGGTGGTGCGGCTCAGGCCGTCTTCTTTGAGCCACAGGGTGAGGCTGCTGCCGATGAGCACCCAAGGGAACCCGCTGATGATGCCCAGCAGGAAGATGCGCGCCATGCGCCGCTCCCAGTACACAGCCAGCGAATCGATGATACCAATTTGCATGAGACTTCCGCGGACGGAGTTTGACACTCCTTCCCCTGTTCCGCTAGTCTGCGGTCCTCTTGTGACCCGTGCATATTCTGAAAGGAGAATGGACCATGTCTCTATTGCTCGCAGCCTGTTTCAAGCGGCTGGCGGTCGCGTCGGCGGTGTGCGGCCTGCTCCTGGCAGCGTCATCGGTACATGCGGTGGAGCTCAGGCTCGCTCATTTCACTTCTGCCAAGCACCCGATGGACCGGCTGGTGATGCGCCCGTGGGCCGCGGATGTGGCCAAGCGCAGCAACAATGCGCTGACGGTGCGCATCTATCCCGGCGGTGAACTGGGCAAGGGGCCGCAGGCCCAGTACAAGCGCGCCGCGGACGGCATCGCGGACATCACCTTCGGCCTCCATGGATATACATCGTCGCTTTTCCCGAGGACACTGCTGATGGAGTTGCCGGGCCTCGCCCCGGATGCGGTGGCGGCGACCAGGATGCTGTGGAAGGCCAGCGATACCATCCAGCGGGAGTACACGCGGACCAAGGTCCTGGCTCTATGGGCCAATGACAAGGCGGTCATCATGACCCGCAACAAGGCGGTGCGGACCCTGGACGACGTCAAGGGCATGAAGATCCGCACGCCCTCGAAGCTTCAGGGCGACATCATCAAGGCTCTGGGCGCCACACCCGTGGCCATGCCGGTGACGCGCATGTACAACGCCCTCAAGACCGGCGTGGTGGACGGTCTCATGGTGGCGCCGAGCGTCATCCGCAGCTTCAAGATCGGCGAGGTGGCCAAGTACTACACCCGTGGGCCGTTCGCCAACACCGCGTTCTTTCTGGTGATGAACAAACAGGCCTACGAAGGTCTCTCGGCGGAGCACCGCAAGATCGTCGACGAGACCTCGGGCGAGGCGCTGAGCGTCAAGGCCGCCGACGTCTACCGGAAGGCCGGCGCCGCCGCGCTGATGGGCGAGCAGAAGAGCGGCCGGGGCGAAGTGATCACGCTCTCGGACGCGGAAGACAAGCGTTTCCGCCAGGCGCTGACCGGGGTGCGCGCCAAGACCCTCAAGGATCTCAGGGCCAAGGGTATCAACGCCAGGAAGATCCTCGCGGCCATGGGCGAGTAGGTCGGGCGGCCCGGTCTCGTATAACCCATGAGTGAAGAATCGCGCGCGGTGTTGCCGGGGACCGCGGTGGCCGATTGGAGCAGCCGGTTCCTGGCCTACGCCGCCGGTGCGGCATTGCTGTGGCTGATGCTGCTGACGGTGGTGGCGGTGGTGATGCGTTATGTCTTCAACGCGCCCATCCTGGGCGCGCAGGACATCTCCGAGTTGAGTCTGGCCGTGGTGGTGTTTCTGGGGATACCCTACTGCGGCCGGACCGGCGGCCACGTAGCCGTGGACCTGATCAGCACGGTGGCGCCGGAGAGTTGGCTGCGCTACACCGACACCCTCATGCGGCTCCTGAGCGCGGCGTTGTTCGCCGTCGTCGCCTGGCAGTCCATGGATCAGGGCTTGGACGCCCTCAAGTACGGCGAAGCCACCAACCTCGTGGAGATCCCGCACCATCCATTCATGTTCCTGATGAGCCTGGGCTGGCTGTTGTTTGCCTTGGTGTTGCTGCTCCAGGCGTGCTCCGGCATCCTGCGGGTTCCGCAAACTCCCCAAGAGAAGGTTGAATGAGTCCCACCGCCACGGGTCTTCTGGGTTTGGCGGGGTTGTTCGTGCTCCTGGTGTTCAGGATGCCAGTGGGCATCGCCATGATGCTCGTGGGGGTGCTGGGTTTCGGCGTCCTGAACGGCTGGGGGCCCGCCTTGGCCGTCCTGGGCAACGAGCCCTTCGTCATCGCCACCAACTACGAGCTCATCGTCATCCCGCTGTTCGTCCTCATGGGGAACTTCGTCACGGTCTCGGGCATGAGCCGTGATCTCTACGCCGCGGCCTACACCTGGTTCGGGCATTGGCGCGGCGGGCTGGCGTCCGCCACCATCGCAGCCTGCGCGGGGTTCGCCGCGCTCTCCGGCTCGTCGGTGGCGGCGGCCGTGACCATGGGGAAGGTGGCGCTGCCCGAGATGCGCTCCTACCGCTACGACGCGCGCCTTTCCACGGGCGCCATTGCCGCCGGCGGTACCCTGGGCATCCTCATCCCGCCCAGCACCGGCTTCGTGATCTACGCCATCCTCACCGAAGAGTCCATCGGCCGTCTGTTCCTGGCCGGGGTCTTTCCGGGGTTGCTGCTGACCGCCCTGTTCATCCTGTCGATCTTTATCCAGACGCGCATCAACCCGGACCTGGGGCCGCCGGGCCCGGCCTCCACCTTCATGGACCGCGTCCGCGCCTTGCGCCAGGCCAGCGCCATGATCGGCGTGATAGCGGTCACCATCGGCGGCATCTACGCCGGCCTGTTCACCCCCACCGAGGCCGCTGGCGTGGGCGCCTTCCTGGCGGCGTTGCTGGCGCTGGCGCGCCGCCGCCTGACGGTGCGTTCGTTGGTTGCCCTGGCCTTGGAGGGCGTACGCACCACCGCCCTGGTTTTCCTGATCCTGGTGGGCGCGCACATCTTCAACCCCTTTCTGGCGCTGACCCACATCCCCTCGGATCTCGCGGAACTCCTGGTGGGCATGGAGCTTCCCCGGTTGGCCGTGCTGGGCATCCTGCTGGCATCCTACATCGTTCTCGGAATGTTCCTGGAGGGCTTCGCCATGCTGGTGCTGACCCTCCCCATCGTACATCCCATCATCCTTACCCTGGGTTACGACCCCATCTGGTTCGGCGTGATCATGGTCATCGTGCTGGAGATGGGTCTCATCAGCCCGCCGGTGGGCGTCAACGTCTTCGTGGTCAAGGGCATCGCCGAGGACGTTCCCATGAGCCGGATATTCGCCGGCATTTTCCCGTTCTGGCTCGCCATGGCCGCCTGCCTCGCCATCCTGGTGGCGTTTCCGGAGATCGCGCTGTTCCTGCCGAATACGATGATCCGGTGAGGGGCCTACCTCACAATGCCTTCCGGCGGCGGGTTCTCATTGCCGTTCGAAGCGAGATGCACCGCCAGCGCACCGTCGGGCGTCCTCGCCTCCACGGTCGCCACTTGTTCGTACCCTGACTCTCGCAGCCGCTTGCGCCGTAATTCGTTGCCTTTGGCGCCCATGACAAGGGAAATGATCAACTCGCCGAGCAGCCAAGCCTCGGGGATCGAACTCGCAAGAATCCCGAACAGGAAGACGGTCACGCCGATCAGCCATAGTTTCTTTACGAACGCCCAGAGCCAGGTGAAAAAGAACGCCGGCCAGCTCCAGCCGTCCTTGACGACCTCATGGCCCGAGGCGGGGTGTTGGAGGATGGAAAACTTCTTCATTCGAATACCTCCTCGTTCACAAGGGCGAGAGTGCCTCGATGCCTACGGCCCGTGCGGCGACCAGGAGCGCACGATCCAGGGTGGCCAGGGGAAGTCGCAACCGTACGGCCAGTTCCAGGTACATGGCATCGTAGACAGAGAGTTGGTGTGTCTCGGCCAGTTCCAGTGACACGCCCCACACCCGGGACGTGGCGACCGGGTCGATTTCAATTGGCAATGCTTCGAGAAAAGCCCGGATCTCCGGCCACTCGTCGACACGAACACGGCCGCGACGAGTGGCAACCAGTAGCACGTTTCCCACCTCCACCGGCCAGAGAGAGGGAACCGAGGCCTTGCCATCCACAAGCGAGTCGCGCAGCCGGTCGGTGGCTTCCGTTGCTTCGTCCGGGAATACCCAGGCCATGGTGACGGAGCAATCGAGAACGAATGCCATCAGTACTTGCGTCCTTCGTCGATCATCTCGCGGACCGACAGTCCGCCCAGACTGTGCGCTTGTTGAAACGCCTTCAGTCCCGCGATCGCCGCACGCACTCTGTCGGCATCCCGCGGTTGAAAAGGGATCAACTCGGCGACGGGCCGGTTGTGCTTGGTGATGATGAAGCGCTCGCCTTCCTGGACGCGCCGCAGCAACCGCGGCAGGTGAGTCTTCGCTTCGAAAGCACCGATTTCAGCCATGGCTTATATCTCCAACTAGTAGTAGACTAGTTGTTGAATTTGACAAGGTCAAGCACCGATCGCCCCAGTTTGAAGTGCGGTAGCGGGCCACCGCGTCTTGATGGCCTCCGCCGCGCTCGCCCAGTCCGGCTGCGGGTGGTCGGCGCCGTAGTCGCGATAGTAGAGGTTGATGCCGTCCTGAGCGGTGAACCACACTAGATAGGCCATGGCCGCTCCGTCATACCGGCGTCTCTCGTCTCACACGTTGAACCGGATGTGCATGACGTCGCCGTCCTGCACGCGGTACTCCTTGCCTTCCAGCCGCAGCTTGCCGGCGGCGCGGCAGCCGGATTCGCCGCGGTGCTCCATGAAGTCGTCGTAGGCGATCACCTCGGCGCGAATGAAGCCGCGCTCGATGTCGGAGTGGATCTTGCCGGCGGCGCGGACCGCGGCAGTGTCGCGGGCGATGGTCCAGGCGCGCACCTCCATGGGACCAGCGGTAAAGAAGCTCATGAGGTGGAGATGGTCGTAGGCGTGGCGAATGAAGCGGTCCCGGGCGGTTTCGGATAGTCCCAGTTCCGACAGGAACTCGGCGCGTTCGTCCGGGTCGAGCTGGGCGATCTCCATTTCCAGCTTGCCGCACACCGGCACCACGATGAGGTTTTCAGCCTCGGCGTAGTCCGCGACGCCGGCGGGCAGGGCCTGCCCCAGCGCCTCTTCGCCGGTGTTGCAGACCACGAGCAGCGGCTTGGCGCTCAGGAAGGCGAAGCCGGACATCAGGGTCCGTTCCTCGGGAAGGAACTCCAGGCCGCGTAGGGGGCGTTCGCCCTCCAGGGTGGCCTGGCAGCGGGTCAGGAGTTCCAGTTCGCGCTGGTGGTCCTTGCCGGTTTCCTTGCGAATGCGCTCCAGCCGCTTCTCGATGACGGCCAGGTCAGCCAGTATCAACTCCACCTGAAAGGCGTTGAGGTCCTGAACCGGCGCCGGCGGCTCACTGGCCAGGGGGTCGTCAAAGGCGCGCACCACCTGCGCCAGGGCGTCCACCTCGCGCAGTTGCGCCAGGGACTGGGTTTCGAGGGCGGCCTTCCGTTCCTGGGACGGCGGGAAGTCCAGGAACGTGACCTCGGCGTACTTCTTGTCCTTGGGATGGACGATGTCGCTCAGCGCGTCCACGCGCGGGTCCGGGACCTTGACCACGGTCATGGCCGCCTCGTGGCGCGTCTCGAAACCGCCCACCTCGGTGCTGAGTCCCGTAAGGGCGTTGTAGAGGGTCGTCTTGCCCGCTCTTGAGAATCCGGTGAGTCCGACTTTCATGGACTCCAATTTAACATCAGGCGGGATTATTCATAGGGAGAGCGTTGATGGAGAGAGCCGTTGCGGCGCCCGTGTTACCGCTGCGGGCCCCGGCCTCGACCGTTGCCGCGCTCGTAGATCTCGTCGCGGGCCAGGTCCGCTCCGCGCGCGGCGGTCACGGCGAGTTCGTCGCAGCGCTCGTTCTCCGGATTGCCGGCGTGGCCCTTGACCCAGCGGTACTCGATCTGGTGCCGTTCGGAAATCTCCAGCATCTCGGACCAGAGGTCGGGATTCAGGGCTGGGGTCTTGTCGGCCTTCCGCCAACCCTTCGCGCGCCAGCCAGCGGCCCATCCCTTGGACATGGCGTCCACTACGTAGCGGGAGTCGCTGTAGAGGGTCACCCGGCACGGTTCCTTGAGGGACCGGAGCCCGGCCAGCACGGCCATGATCTCCATGCGGTTGTTGGTGGTCCAGCGGTATCCGCCGCTGAGCTCCTTGCGCTCAGGCGTAGTCGTGTCGCACAGGAGCACGGTGCCATAGCCTCCCGGACCGGGGTTCCCGATGCAGGCGCCGTCGGTGTAGATGGTGACTTGTTTCATGGGCTTCGTCATCGTTCGGCCAGCAATAGCATATTTGGGCCGCGATGGGACGCAGCAACCGGGAGCCTGCGTCACAGCTTGACACGGAACCTGTTGTCTTTTTTAATCCGACACACGCCCAACGCGGGAAGCCCGCGTCGCGGAACCGCTGTGCAGGTCTCGCCGCCGGCAGCACCGACGACGCGGTCTAGAAGTTTGCGTGAGTTCCTGCGGCGCAAGCTTCTGGCGACGGTGGCGCAAACCCGCCCGCGCCCGAATCCGTCAGTGGCGCACCACACCGCTCCAAGGAGACGCGCATGCAAACCGGTTCTTACATCAACGGGGAATGGTACCAGCCCAACTCCGAGCGGCGCATCCGCAACGTCAATCCGGCGGACACCCGCGACGTCATCGCCGAGTTCCCCATGGCCACGGCCGCGGACACGGAGCGGGCCATCGACGCGGCCGCGGAGGCGTTCCAGGGCTGGCGCAAGACGCCGGGGCCGGAGCGCGGCCGGGTGATCTGGCGCGCCGCGGACATCGCGCGCCGGCGCGTGGACGAAATCGCGGAAATGATGACGCGCGAGGAAGGCAAGATCTTCAAGGAGGCCCGGGGTGAGGTGCTCAAGGGGATCTCGCTGCTGGAATACAACGCCGGGGCGGGCTACCGGCTGGGCGGCAAGACCCTGCCGTCCGAGGCGCGCGACACCTTCACCTACACCATCCGCCAGCCCATGGGCGTGGTGGGGCTCATCGCGCCGTGGAACTTTCCCTGGGCGATTCCGGTGTGGAAGTCCGCCCCCGCGCTGGTGGCGGGCAACGCGGTGCTGCTCAAGCCGGCGTCCCTGACCCCGGCCACCGCCGGCCTGCTCGCGGAGGTGTACGAGGAGGCTGGTCTTCCCAAGGGCGTCTTCAACGTGGTGGTGGGCTCCGGGGGCGACGTGGGCGAGACCATCGTCAATTCCGGACGCATCCCGGTGGTGTCGTTCACCGGTTCCAACGAGATCGGCAGCGACCTCTATGTCAAGGCCGCCTCCCGCGGCGCCAAGGTCACCTGCGAGATGGGCGGCAAGAACGCCGTCATTGTCATGCCCGACTGCGATCTCGACAAGGCGGCCGTGGCCATTCGCGACGGCGCATTCGGCTCCACCGGCCAGCGCTGCACCGCCACTTCCCGGGTCATCGCCATTGGCGGCACCCGGGCCGAGTTGGTGGCCCGGCTGGAGGAGCACGCGAAGAAGCTCCGCGTGGGCCCGGGCCTGGACGCGGATGTGGACATGGGGCCCGCGGTGGATGAAGGCCAGTGGAAGACCGATCTGGAGTACATCGAGATCGGCAAGCAGGAGGGCGCCCGGCTGGTGACCGGCGGCAACAGGCCCGCGGGGCTGGACCATGGCTACTATGTCGAACCCACGGTGTTCGACGACGTCACCCCGGACATGCGCATCTTCCGCGAAGAGATATTCGGCCCGGTGCTCTCGGTGGCAGCGGCGGCGGACCTGGACGAAGCCATCCGCTTCGCCAACTCCGTGGACTTCGGCCTCACCACCTCCATCTTCACCCAGGACGTGGACCAGGTGATGCGTTTCGTGGAGGAGGTGGAGACCGGCATGGTGCACGTCAACGAGCCCACCGTCGGGGGCGAGGCCCAGCTCCCCTTCGGCGGCATCAAGTCCACGGGCGTGGGCGAGCGCGAGATGTCCGAGGAGGGCGTCAACTTCTTTACCGAGTTGAAGACCGTCTTCATCAACTATTCCGGCCAGTCCGGCCGGCTGATGATCCGCTGACGCGCGCGGCGCCAACAGATCCCATAACGGAACCCGTTCGGGGCTTTTGGAGCGGGATCCGGGAAGTCCACAAGCGCCCCTGGACGGGCGGCGGTGCAAGCTCCCAGGACGGTTCTCATTCACGGAGGTTTCCCATGGAACAGTTGCCGATGGAGCAGAAGCACGACATCATCGACGCCGATGGCCACGTGGTGGACCAGGACAAGGACCTGCGCCGCTACCTGCCGGCGCCCTGGAACGAGAAGGACTGGACCCGCGAGTACTACTTTTTCCCGCTCACCGACGGCTGGATGCGCGGCATGTCGTCGCGCCACAAGGCCGAGGTGCCTGACGCCGCCAACTGGTTGAGCTTCCTCGACGAGTCGCAGATCGACCAGACCATCCTCTATCCCAGCAACGCGCTGTTCCACGGCCAGATCCGCAACAAAGGCTGGGCGGTGGCCGTGGCCCAGGCCTACAATGACTGGCTGTACGACAGCTTCTGCCGCCAGTCGGACCGGCTCAAGGGGGTGGCGCTGCTGCCGGTGCAGGACATCGACGCGGCGGTGGCGGAGCTGCGCCGGTGCGTGGAGGACTTGGGTATGGTGGCGGGCGTGATCCCGTCGGTGATGGCGCCGCTGGTGGGTCTGGGGGGCAGTCAGTTCGACCCCCTCTACGCCGAGGCCGAGCGGCTGAACTGCCCCCTCGCGGTGCACGGCGGCCCGGTCACCGGCCTGGGCCTGGACATGTTCGAGAGCCTGGCCGAGGCGCGCCCGCTGGAGCACGCCATGCCGCAGATGGTGCAGATCATGAGCATGATCAACGCCGGCGTGTACGACCGCTTCCCCAACCTGCGGGTGGCCTATCTGGAGTGCGGCACCGGCTGGGTGCCGTTCATGATGGACGCGCTGGACGAGAACTGGGAGCGGCGCGGCCGCGCCCTGACGGTGAAGCAGCGCCCCAGCGACATCATTCGCGGAGGCAACATCTTCTTTACCTGCGAAATCGACGAAAAGGCGCTTCCCTACGTGCTGGAGAGGCTCGGCGGCGATCAGGTGCTGTGGGCCTCGGACTATCCCCACGAGCGCGCCCGTTCGGAGTTCTTCCACGATCTGCCGGACTTCTTCGCCCGCGAGGACGTGAAGCCGGAGTTGCGCAAGAAGATCCTGTGCGACAACCCCAAGCGCTACTATGGGCTTTGAGGCCACGGCCGTGGGGGAAGCGGGAATGACGGATCGGGAGAGCGGTGTCCTTCCAGCCCGCTGGATTCATTGAACGTGACACTTCGGAGCGGATGATGGACTTCCAGGACCCCGTCGATCTCGAACGCGCCGCGGCCATGAGCCGGGCCGATCGGGACCATCTCGTCCACGGCTTCGTGCCGCTCTCGCGGCACCAGGCGGAGGGCGTGCCGGTGTTCGTGCGCGCGGAAGGCGTCTATTTCCTGGACGCCCTCGGCAAGCGCTACATCGACGGTCTCTCCACCCTGTGGAACGTCCACGTGGGCCATGGCCGCAAAGAGATCACCCGCGCGGTGGCGCACCAGATGGACCGTCTCGCCTACGCGCCCACGCTCATCGGCCCTACCTCGGAACCCACCATCCGGTTGGCTTCGAGGCTTGCGGAGATGGCGCCGGAAGGGCTCACCCGCGTGATGTTCACCTCGGGCGGCTCGGAGACCAACGAGAGCATGATCCGGCTGGTGCGGGCCTACTGGAAGGCCCAGGGCCAACCGGGGCGGACGCGTTTCGTCACCCTCAACCAGGGCTATCATGGCTCGTCGAGCGGCGCCGCCATGTTGACCGGCATCCCGCTCTTCAACCGGCAGATGGAACCGGGCCTGCCGGATGTGCATCACATGGCACGGCCCCACTGCTACCGGTGCGAGCTGGGCAAGACCTGGCCGGACTGCGAGCTCGCCTGCGCCGGCGAGCTGGAACGGCTTGTGGAGCGGTACGGCCCGGACAGCATCGCCGCCTTCGTCGCCGAGCCGGTGCAGGGGGTGGGCGGGGTCATCGTGCCGCCCCAAGGCTGGCTGGCGCGCATCCGGGAGATTTGCCACCGGCATGGCATCCTGATGGTCTGCGACGAGGTGATCACCGGATTCGGGCGCACCGGGAGCCTGTTTGCGTGCGCGGGCGAGGGCGTCACCCCGGACGTGCTGGTGACGGCCAAAGGCCTCACCAGCGGCTACCTGCCGCTGGGCGCCATGCTGTTCCGGGAAGAGATCTTCCAGACATTGCTGGGTACGGCCGACGACGCGTTCTACCACGGCTTTACCTACACCGGACATCCGGTGGCATGCGCGGCGGCGCTGGCCAATCTGGACATTATCGAGCGGGAGCGGCTGGTGGAGCGGGCGGCGGAGGTGGGCGCGTACATGCAGGAACGACTGGCGGCGCTGGCGGAACTGCCCATGGTGGGCCAGGTGCGTGGCAAGGGCCTCATCGCCGCGGTGGAGCTGGTCAAGGACAAGGCGACCAGGGAGCCCTTTGCGGCGGAGCAACAGGTGCCCCGGCAGGTCTGCGACGAGTGCCTCGCCAACGGGCTGCTGCTGAGGGTATGCGGCACTCACGCCTTGGCGGTGTGTCCGCCGCTGGTGGTCACGAATGAGCAGATCGACGATATCGTTGGGATCTTGCGAAACGCCATCATCACGGTTGCAAAGGCCGTGCCGTCGTAACGACACCAGCGATCCGCCGACGTCCGTATCGTCATTCCCGCCTCTCCTCCTGTCAATCCCGCCTCCCCCCGTCATTTCCGCGAAAGCGGGAATCCGGGAGCGGATCGGGGTTGGGCAGCACTTTCCACCACCCCGCCTGGATTCCCGCTTTCGCGGAAATGACAGGAGGGAGGAAGGGAGTGACGGAAGGGGAGGCCAGGATTGACGGGGGTGGCCGCCGCCAGAAATGACGAACGAGGTGAAATCGAAGGATGTGCTTCATTGGATCAGTTCTTGACGAGGGAGGTATCCGCTGATGGTTGAGTGTCCGGTTTGCGGAGCGGAGTTCAAATTGGAGGACGACGCGGTGGAGGGCGAGTTGATCGCCTGCGCCGACTGCGGCACCGAGCTGGAGGTCACGAGCCTCGATCCTCCGGCGGTGGAAGAAGCGCCCTCGGAAGAGGAAGACTGGGGGGAATGAGCTTGAAGATCGGTCTGCTGCACTCATTGGTCCGGCCCGAGGAGAAGCTTCTCATCAAGGAGTTCCGGAAGCATCCCGACGTGGAGCTTCAGATGATCGACGACCGGAAGCTCTCGTTCAACCTGGGCAGGGACGAGTTCGACCTGGACGTGCTGCTGGAGCGCTGCATCAACCACTCACGGGCGCTGCACGGCCTGCGGCTGTTCGAGAGCGCCGGCGTGCGCTGCGTGAACGCGTCGTCGGTGGCGACGGTGTGCGGCGACAAGATCCTCACCTCGGTGCACCTGCAAGAGCACGGCGTGCCGCAGCCCGAGGTGCGCATCGCCTTCACCGAGGAATCCACTCTGCAGGCCATCGAGGAAATGGGCTACCCGGTGGTGCTGAAGCCCGCGGTGGGCTCCTGGGGCCGGCTGCTGGCCAAGGTCAACGACCGCGACGCGGCGGAGACGATCCTGGAGCACAAGGCGATCCTGGGCAGCTACCATCACTCCATCTTCTACATCCAGCAGTACGTCGAAAAAAAAGCCGGGCGCGACATCCGCAGCTTCGTCATCGGTGACGAGTGCGTGGCCGCCATCTACCGCTACAGCGATCACTGGATCACCAACACGGCGCGGGGCGGGCGCGCCGAGAACTGTCCGCTGACGGACGAACTGCGAGACCTTTCGGTGCGCGCGGGCCGGGCCGTGGGCGGCGGCATCGTCGCCGTGGACCTGTTTGAAACTCCCGGCGGCCTGCTGGTCAACGAGGTCAACTACACCATGGAGTTCCGCAACAGCATCGACACCACCGGCGTCAACATTCCCGGCTTGGTCGTGGAGCACGTGCTCAAGGCGGGCCGTGAGGAACAGGGGCGCAGGGGCGCGTCCTGATTCGGCGGCTCGGGGCCTATGCCTACCTGTGATGTAGTCATTGTGCGCGCTCCGTCGGCTGCGTTCCAAGCATTCCCAATCTTGGTGGCGTGGTGAAGGAACGGTTTGTACCTTCAGCGCCCCGAACGAATCGGTCATCCCCATGTGGGAATGAGCACAGAATCCTAGAGACCGGAGGGGTCCGTGCCCCGCGTATTGAGGGTGATCAGGACATGCACCGGGACGTTGTCTGAGCGCGAGTTGGCGGCGGCGGCAAGAACGTCAGCTTGCGATACGACGTACGATTGCCTAGAGTGAACCCGCACCAAAGTAATTACTTTTTTGTCGATCACGGCCATTCAAGGGCACGAGTTGTTGCCGAGCATGTGTTTTTGCGCTCCTGCCTGTTGCGCGATAGATGCGTAAGTCTGTGACGTGGACAGGATTGGTTGTGTAGGACAGCCTGGAAGTGACGGCCTTGCAGTTTGGTAGTTTGAAACAATGTCGACGATTGAAGAACGTCTTACCGAGATCAGGCGTTGGTTAGACAAGCTTGAAGCTGAACGCCCGGAGCGAGCGCTGGAGGCGCTTGTTCGCCAGATGGATGACATCGAGCTCTCCGAATGGCGCCTGGAAATCGAAAACTTGCTTCAACGGTTTCGGCCGAAGCGCCGCAATAACCTGTTGAGAATCCTCGGGGGGAAGACCAGAAGCTCTGACTCTGAGACGGCGCAGGTCATTGAAATACCGATTGCTGGGTCTGCTCCAAGGGACTCCACCCGGAATCTCTTGGAACTCGCAGCGGATTTTCGGAGAGCGCTCAATGCCCTCCGTGAACAGCACATTTTCCAGTGGTCCACGTTCTATCGGGATTGCCTTACAGAATTTCTCGGTCAGTTCCTTGATGAGATGCGTCACCTGTCGTCCGACGACGACGGCCGTTCCCTCTCAGGTCCGCTCGCCGATCATACCCGCGATGTGTTCTCACAAGGGTACAGATTCACACGTGCTAAACATGATCACGACGAAGCACTCAGGAAGTCGCTAAACGGTCTGTCGCGGTTTCTAGCATTGCCGTTGGACTTCTATTCCGTTCGGTCATCGGCCACGTCCGATCACGGATTTACCTCGGCGCTGCGTTTGCTGGTTTCGGCCGCATTGAGCGGTATTCTTGAAGGTTACTCGTCGGTGTCGTTTGAACAGCAGACAGGGAACGCCGTTCTTCCTAGGTTCCAGCGTTCATGGATGCACTACATAGCATTTCTGCTTCCTCGTCACGCCGACCGCCTCGTCGATCGCTTGGCGCCCGGCCCTCTCGTTGACGGCCTGAGAACGACCGTCCTTCCCCTCCTCGACGCACTACAACGGTTCCATGATCGACCGGATGACGATTATCATCCCGTTCCGGTCGCCGGACAATATAGGTGGCACGAACGGCGGCTCGACGTGGCCGTGCGGCCCCCCCGCGATGCCGCATCGCAGCGGCTTGTCGAAGTCAACGCGTTCCTAGACGACAGTTTCGTCTCGCCGGCAGAGCTGGATGACGCGGTCCGCCGGCAGGTGACGCTGGTGATCGCGCCGTTGAAGCCGGACGTGCGGAAAATTGCCTCCGAACAGAGTGGACTAGCGGAGATCGTCGTGCCCGCAGGCGAGATGCGGGAAGAATCGGCCGACCGAGCGTTCAGAGTTTGGGATGCCGCGGTTATGGCGCTTCGTAGCACTTGGAGCACGACTACGCCGATCACGTTCAATTTCGCACGCCAGTTCCCGCTTCAGGATCAGATTCGGAACCGAGCCACGGTTTTTCACGTAGCCCGCACGAGCGTACGTGACCTTCTTCGGACCTTCGAACGGCGGCCTGGCGTACGATTGTGGTGTAGCGTGCGAAGGAGTGGTAAAACGACGGCCTGTCTTGATATGGACTCAACGAGTGGAGATGCGAATGTTGTCAGTCAGACGTGTGGAGTGTCGCAATCTTCAGACGACATGAAGTTCTACCATCTCGTGTGTGAGGCTCTGGCGGATGGCCAGATGATTTCCGAAAAGTTCGTTGAGAACGCGGTCACAACGTGTGCACCACCCATCCACGATGAAGACAAGCGGATGGTACTAGTGATCGATGAGTACGAAACACTATTCGGGAGACTTAAGACGGCTGTCGAGCGGGAACCAAGTATTCGGCACACTGTAGTGCAACCGATCCTCAACCAACTGATGACGTTTTCCTACGACAATGTGTTGGTGTTTCTGGGCCAGCAACCGGACGCCCATTTTATTCTCATGGATCAGAACCAACTCGCTCCCTATGTCCAGCAGGATCCGTTCCCATTGTTTGAGCACTCGCCACAGACGACCACCGGTGAGTTCTCGGAGTTGGTGCGCAAGATACTAGCCGACCGGATCGAAGTTACCGCACGGTTCCTAGACGCGCTGTTCGAGGAGACGGCAGGACACCCGTATTTAACGGCGAACGTCCTAGGGGAGTTCGTGGAGTGGCTCATCGAAAAACGACGGCCGCAAATCGGCCTGCGGGTGCAGGATGGCGATTTTACGGACTTCGCCGACAACAAACTGAACGCTGACAGGATTCTGCTGAGTCCTGACTATGACTTTTTCAGGTATGCGGCTGCGGAGGCGATGTCGGCGCAAGGATACCGGGACAACCCATGGCTGTTCACGGCGTACTGGGTGCTTCGCGAATTGGCGAACAATGGGTCCACGGGGTTCAAGGTGGAACGCGCGTGTTTCCCGGAACTAATGCGTCGGATTCCCGTTCCACAGGGCGAGCCACCACCGGACGACAACGAAATACTGCGCTCGGCGTCCCAGGCAAACTTTCTGTCGTACGATGACGACTGGGTTCGTGTTGGGATTCCGACGCTCGGGCGGATCGCTGCAGCAGTCCGACCCAAGGTGACGTGACGGCGGGGTAAACAAGTGTTGGAACCGGATACCATAGTCCAGGCGATTCGTGTCTCGCGACGGCGGGAATCGCGACCGTTGAACGTGTTCTGGGTTTGGGCCTCCACCGATCGTGACTATGTCGCGCGAGAGTTGAAGCAACTACGTGGAGAGCTTGCCATCGTTCCGCATGTGCTGCGTACGGGCGGTTTCGTCGATCCGAACTCTGTGATGAACGACGTGTCAGAGGTTCTGCGCCGCACAAAGGACGATATTCAAGTGCAGAATGAAGTCGCCCGGGAGCGGCATGGAGTCGACCTGGTGATTGTCAGCCGCAAGGAGTTGAGTTTGGCTGACACGTCATCGCCGATCGTGTTGCCAGAGTGGTTCCCCGTGAAGCCCGGACAAGCTGCGACGGTTCACGTTGAGGATCTCTCGCGATCGGCGGCCGTGATGCTCTCCCACGCGGCGTCGGGGCTCGACGATTTGCGGCGGATTCTCTACGAGGTCGATGAGGCGCTGTTGCTCCGGTTGCGCGCGTCGCGACAACTCGACGGGCGGCGGATACAGAGCCTTTGGGATTCAGTTCTCTCCGGAAGTAAGACAGGTGGAGGCATCGACGAGGAGTTGGATCGGATTGCAAGGACTTTGGAGGCGATCAAGAATCCGACTAGTTATCGGCCGAGTTCTTCGAAGAACCCGACGGTCGTCGGCAGGCTGTGGGCCCACGCGAACCGAACGACCCCCGACAGGCTTCCGAGGACAGCGAAGGCCTTGGCCGAGGCTCTTGGTGCGGAGTGCATCGGCGACGATGTATCGCTGGTCGCGGTCTTGAATCGACCGTCAAATCCGATCGACGATGCGTGCGTGCGCTGGTCGTTTGGTCTGATCGTGACCTTGCGGATCGCCTGTCAACTGATTACCGCCGCTGCGCACGCGGACGACTACCCGCAGTTCCCGGTGGTCCTTCTGAGGTCAATGTCCGAGAACCTGCGGCGGTTCCTCGACAACGCTGCTGTGAAGCTGCGGGCTCCCGCGCCGTAGCCGTGCGTTACACGGTTCCGAACGAGGACAGAGGCTGTCGAATGGCAAGTGCAACCGCCCGCAACAGCAGTCGGTCTAGGGGGCGCCCGACAGGGATAGACTGTCTGGGTTGACGGGAACCGGAAGAACGGGAAAGAGATGCAAGAGCAGTGATCGAGAAGCTGAAGGTCTCTATCGTGGGGGCGTCCGGCTACACGGGCGGCGAGCTCCTGCGGCTGCTCCTGGGGCACCCCCGGGTGGAGGTGTGCGAGGTCACCTCGGAGCGCTTCGCGGGCAAGTTCGTGTTCAAGGCCCATCCCAATCTGCGCAAGCGGACGCAGCTCCGCTTCTGCAGGATGGACGAGCTCAAGCCGTGCGACCTGCTGTTCCTCTGCCTGCCCCACGGCCAGGCCCAGGAACGCATCGAGTCGTTCCGGGATCTCGCCCCGAAGCTGGTGGATCTGAGCGCGGACTTCCGGCTCAACGACGTGGACGAATACCAGCGCTGGTACGGCAAGCCGCACCAGCGCCCGGAGCTCTTGAAGGAGTTCGTCTACGGGGTTCCTGAGCTGCACCGCGAGGAGATCCGGGAGGCGAGCTTCGTCACCGGCGCCGGTTGCAACGCCACCGCCACGATCCTTGGCGTCTATCCGTTCTTCAGGAAGGGGCTGGTGGACACCGAGCGCACGGTGGTGGAGGTCAAGGTGGGGTCCAGCGAGGGCGGCAACGCCGCCAGCGACGCGTCCCACCACCCGGAACGGAGCGGCGCCGTGCGTTCGTTCATGCCCACCCTGCACCGGCACAGCGCGGAGATCTACCAGGAACTGGCGTTCGGCGAGCCGGTCCGGGTGTACTTCTCCGCCACCTCCATCGAAATGGTGCGCGGCGTCCTGGCGACGTGCCATTTGTTCCTGCGCGAACCGCTGGAAGAGAAGGACGTGTGGAAGACCTACCGCGAGGCCTACGGCAAGGAGCCCTTCATCCGCATCGTCAAGGAAGCCGACGGCATCTACCGCTATCCCGAGCCCAAGTTGCTGAGCGGCACCAACTACTGCGACATCGGCTTCCAGAAGGAGAAGGGGTCGGACCGGCTGGTGGTGCTGAGCGCCCTCGACAACCTCATGAAGGGCGCCGCCGGGCAGGCGGTCCAGGCCTTCAACATCATGAACGGCTTCGAGGAAACCGAGGGCCTCGAGTTCCCGGGCCTCCACCCCTAGCGGTCCAACGCCATGTGTCGCCTGTTGTGCGTCAAGAGCCGGGAGCCGTTCGACATCGGCGAGCGCTTGTCCCATCTGGCCGGCATCGCCCGGAACAGTCCCGAGTACCAGGGCCACGGCTGGGGATGCGCCTACACGGTTGACGGCGCGTGGCGGTTCTATCACAACATCAAGCCCATCTGGGAGGACGACCTGACGCAGTTCGGCGCCACCACGCTGCTGGTGGGACACGCCCGCAGCGCGTTCCGGGACGAGAACATCGTGGTGGCAAACAACATGCCGTTCTCCGATGATCGCTACGTGTTCGCCTTCAACGGCGAACTGCGCGGCGTTCGCATCAACGCGGAAGGCCGCATCGGCGCGGAAAAAGTGTTCAACTTCGTCAAGCGCTTCGACAAGGGCGACATGGCCGCGGCCATGCGCAAGGGGATGGACATCATCGTCCGCAGGACTCGCTACGTGCGCGCCATGAACATGATCATTGCCGATGGTGAGAATGTCTACGTCGGGTCGTTCTTCAATGAACAACCCGACTACTTCAGGCTGCGCGCCCGCGAGAACGAGGGCGGCTTCACCGTCAGCTCGGAAACCGTGCCGGAGGGCGGCGACTGGCGCGTCATCCCCAACGACACGGTGGAGCACCTTCGATGATACTGGTGAAGATCGGCGGCGGCAGCGACATCAACCTTCCGGGCATCGCCGGGGATCTGGCGGCCGTGTCCGACCGGTTCATCGTGGTGCACGGCGCCAACGCGGTGCGCGACGCCATCGCGGCCAGGCTCGGGACCCCCACCCAGGTGGTCACGTCGGTGTCGGGCTACACCAGCGTGCTGTCGGACAAAGACGCGCTCGACGCCATCCTGATGGGCTACGCCGGGGTTCAGAACAAGCGCATCGTGGAGTTGCTGCAACAGAATGGGGTCAATGCCGTGGGCCTTTCGGGCATCGATGGCCGCGCCATTCAGGGCCAGCGCAACAAGGGCATCCGGGTGCGCAAGAACGGCAAGACCCTCATCGTACGCGACTTCTCGGGCAAGCCCCGGAGCGCCAACAGGGAACTGTTCCAGTTGCTGCTCGACGGCGGTTACGCCCCGGTGCTGTCCATCCCCATCATCGACGAGCGCCACAACGCCATCAACTCGGAGAACGACGACATCATCAACGTGCTCCAGGCTGCCTTCCATGCCGAGGTGGTGCTGCAGCTCATCGAGGCGCCGGGCTTCCTCGCCGACAAGGACGACGAGGGCACCGTGGTGCCGCACATCCGGGCGGGTGAACTGGAACAGCGGGAGGGGCAGGTGGAGGGGCGCATGAAGCGCAAGATGCTGGCGCTGCGCAAGCTCTTCGAGGACGGCGCGGAAAAGGTCATCATGAGCGACGGCCGCACGGAACACCCGGTGCGAGACGCGTTGGCGGGGAAAGGAACGGTGATCCAGTGATGGACTTGAAGGAGTTGCAGCGGCAGCATGAGTTCGATGTCTATCCCAAGCGCGACATCGTGCTCGTGCGCGGCCAGGGGGCCAGGGTGTGGGACGATCAGGGCCGTGAGTACATCGATTGCGTGGCCGGCCACGGTGTCGCCAACCTGGGCCACTGCCATCCCAAGGTGGTGCAGGCCGTCAGCGAGCAGGCCCAGCGGCTGGTGAGCTGTTCCGGGGTCTTCTACAACGACGTCAAGGCGCGCCTGCTGGAGCGGCTGGCCGCCATCGCCCCCGGCAACCTCAACCGCGCTTTCCTGTGCAACTCGGGCACGGAGACCATCGAGGCTGCCATCAAATTCGCCCGTTTCGCCACCGGCAAGCAGGAGTTCGTGTGCGCCATGCGCGGTTTCCACGGCCGCACCATGGGGGCCCTGAGCGCCACCTTCACCAAGGAGTACCGCGAGCCCTTCGTGCCCATCGTCGAAGGATTCCAGTTCGCGCCCTTCAACAACTTCGCCAAGCTGGCCGACAAGGTGAACGATCACACCGCCGCGGTGATGCTGGAAGTCGTTCAGGGCGAGGGCGGCGTGAATGTCGGCAAAGCCGAGTTCTTCGCGCAGGTGAGCGGGTTGTGCCGGGAGCGGGGCGTGCTGCTCATCATCGACGAAGTCCAGACCGGCTTCTGCCGCACCGGCAGGATGTTCGCATGCGAGCACTTCGGCCTCGAACCCGACATCCTGTGCCTGGCCAAGGCCATGGCCGGCGGCCTCCCCATGGGCGCGGTGATGTGCTCCGACAAACTGGAGGTCCCCGTGGGCCGCCACGGCAGCACCTTCGGCGGCAACCCGCTGGCCTGCGCCGCCTCCCTGGCCGCCATCGACGCCATGGAGGAGGAAGGGCTGGCCGAGGCCGCCGCCGAGAAGGGCGCCTACCTGTTGGAGCGCCTCAAGGCCGCGAACCTGCCCAAGGTCCGGGACATACGCCAACTCGGCCTCATGATCGGCATCGAGATCAAGGAAAAGTCCCAACCCCACCTCGTGCGACTCATGGAGAAGGGGGTGCTCGCGCTCCCCGCCGGAGCGACGGTGGTGCGGCTGCTGCCGCCACTGGTCATCACCCACGCCGAGCTGGACACGGTGGCCGAGAAGCTCATCGAAGTTTTGTCGGAAGGGTCGTAGTACCTTGCCGCTCCGACATTCCGCCAGGTGCCCGACACACCATTTCCGCGAAATACCCGCAACGTCATCCCTGGCCCTATCCGGCCTTCCCGCGAAAGCGGAATCCAGGGGTGGGGAGAGGTGCGGCCCTGCCTTGGTTTCCCGCCCCCGATCGGGGTCGAGGGCAAGCTTTCGCGGGAATGATAGAGAGGTTTGAGGCGTGATCAACGCGTCACTTCACGGACCAACCCCTGCCAAGTCAGGATCTCCCGGTCCGGGTTCACCAGGGGGGCGACCTTGGCGCAGTGCCGTGCCAGGTTCTCATAGAACGCCGGATCGTTCTCGGCCCGCAGCAGGAGACGCTTGAGCCCGGCGGTGTCGCCCATCTCGTAGTAGCCGGGATAGTCGTCGCCCAGGGTTCCCATCAAACCGGAGATCCTGGACGCGGCCACGGGCACGCCGGAGGCCAGCGCTTCACACAGGACATTGGAGCTGCCTTCCATGCGCGAGGTGATGGACGTGAGGTGGCTGTTGGCCAGGAGTTGCCGCGTCTTCCAGTGGGGCAGGTCGCCCAGCCAGCGGTAGCGCGGGTTGTGCTCGACTTCCCGTTCGGCGCGGCGCAGGAAGCTGTCGCCGAAGGCGTCGCCGATGTGCGTGACCTGGATCCGGGACGTGCGGGGCAGCGAGCGCACCGCCATGGCGGTGCGGAACGGGTCTTTCTCGGGGCGCATGTGGCCCACCACCGTAACCGTGAACTGCAGGTTTCGGTCGCGGCGATGGCCCGGACGGGCTGGCGCGGACTGGTAGATGACCCGGGTCTTCTCGTGCAGCCCCGGCTGGAGTTCGTCCAGTCCCTTGCGTTGGAGCACCACCAGGCGGGTCGCCAAGCGCAGCGACTCCCGGGAGTCGTCGTCCACGTGAATGTCGCGGTACAGGTCGGTTCCGGTCAGCACGACAATGATGGGCTTGTCGGGCTGGCGCTCATGAAACTGGCGGATGGACGGATGACTGCGCCGGGCATGCAACGCGATCAGCAGATCACAGCGTTCACGTTCGTAGCGGTCCAGGGCCGTGACCTTGTATCCCGACGCCCGCAGGATGCGCGCCCACCGGCCCCCGGAAATCCGGTTGCCGGTGCGCCGGGTGGGACCAGCGGGAGTCACGAGCGCGATTCTGGCCACCGCGGTGCTTGTTCGTGTCAACTCGTTGTCCAATCCAATGGGCCGATGTCCTGGCCAATTCGTTCGAAGTGTTGTCATCCGGGTTGTCGAACAGGACGAGACATTCGTGGCCTGTCACGCGTCATCGTGTGCCACGCCATTAGTGTCGTGCGCAGGTCCGGAAGCCCGCCAACACGTCGCGGCGGTCCGGGGTGAAGAAGTTCCGCCAGGTGTTGCGGATCAGGTGGGAGCGGGTGGCCCAGCAGCCGCCGCGCAGCACCTTGCGGTCGCCGAACCAGGGCTCCGAGTATTCCTTGTAGGGGTCCCGGACGAAGCCGGGGTAGGGGTGGAAGGCGTGGGCCGTCCACTCCCACACGTTGCCGATCATCTGCCGGCAGCCGGCGGCGCTGTCGCCCGCCGAAAGCGCGTCCACTGGCAGGCGGCCTCCAGCGGCCCAATCGAGGTTGCCGTGGATGGGGTCGGGCGGCACCTCGCCCCAGGGGTAGCGGCGCTTGGCGGCATCCGGATCTGTGCCGCCGGCGGGGTCCACCGCCGCGGCCATCTCCCACTCCGCCTCCGTGGCCAGCCGCCTTCCGGCCCAGCGGCAATACGCCTCGGCCTCGTACCAGTTGACGTGGATCACCGGGATCTCCGCTTGAAGCGGCCCCCATTGATCGAACACCCGCTCCAGCCACCGTCCCGGAGACTCGCGTTTCCAATAGACGGGATGGGCGCTCCCCTCGCCCTGCCGCCAGCGCCAGCCCGCGTCGCTCCACCAGCGCGAGTCACCGTAGCCGTTGTCGTCCACGAAGGCGGCGAACTCCAGGTTCGTCACTGGAGCGCGGGCGATGCGATAGGGCGCCACGGTCACCGGATGGCCCCATTTTTCGTTGTCGAAGACGAAGGGCAGGTCCGGCGTGCCGCCGAGAATGAATTCGCCGCCCGGCAACTCCACGTCGCCCGGGCAGGGACCGCCGGCCGCGCCCTGGCGTTGGCGCATGAATGGAGGCCGCGGATATCCCAGAGTCTGGCGCGTGTAGGTCATGGCCTCCGCGTGCATGTCCTCGTGGAAGATCACGAGCCTGTGGAAGTAGGTTTCCTTCGGGCTCAAACGCTGGGCGGGCAGCTCTTCGATGATCTGTTGCAGGACCCGTGCCTTGTAGGCGAGGGTCGCTTCAAGCGGCGGCAGCGCCAGCACCCAGCGGGTGTCGTGATGGACGGCCGCGGAATCGTAGAGCGCGTCGCCGTTGGCAATGATGGGATCGCGGCCGCGCAGATGCCGCAACGCCCAGCGCTCGTGAAACCAGGATACATGCCCGATCTCCCAGAGCGGGGGGTTGACGATGTTCAGCAAGGGAACCGTGAGTTGCTCCCCGGACAGGTCCTCAACGAAGCCCAAGGTCCGGGAGCGCACCTCTTCCAGGGTGCCCAGGACTTCACGGGTGGATGCGGTTTTGTCTTCCATGACGCGAATCAACCAGACACCACACTAGTGTAGCGCGCGCTCCAGCCGCTCCCGCCACGGTTCGAACTCGCGGCGCCACGCTTCGCTCCGGTGAGTCGAAAGGTAGGCGTGGGCGGCTGCGAGGGCGCCGCGCTCCGGCTCCGAAAACGTTGCCGCGCCGGCGCTGGCCGCGTCCCGTTCACAAAACAGTCGGAGCGCCCGCCAGGGCTCCAGGTTGGCGGCGCCGAACCGTTCCGCCACGACCGCCTCCCAACTCTTCTCCGGATCGTAGGCCCCGGGGTCGCGCGCGTAGTCGAAGCAGGTGGCAAGGGGAACGAAGCTCAGCGCCTCCTGCAACAGCGGGTTGGCGAGGTGCCCGTGCGCCTGCTCCGGCAGCCGCGGATGGCGTCCGGTGAGGGGACCGATGTGCAACTCGTCCTTCATGTAGAGATCGTTCACGGGATAGTTGTCCCACAGCAGCAGCCGGTGTCCCAGCCTCCGGGCGATGTCGTCGACGTGTGCCAGCGGGATGTCACGGGAAACCACCTTGGGGCCGGTCCAGAAGCACGCCACCGCTGCCGGCAGGTGCCGCGCCACGGTCTCGATAAAGCCGGGCTCGAACTCGCCGAACACCCTGGCCAGGAACGGGTCCGGTGTGTAGTACGAGGGACAGAACCACCACTCCACCTGCCAGGCCGCGGCTTGCCGCTCCAGCACCGCTTCGAGCCAGAGGGATTCGGCCTTGGCCAGGCTGCCGTCGAACCGCTGCACGTCGCCGGCGTCCGCAAGGCGAGACGGAATGTCGTCGAACAACACCGCGAAGGTGCGCACGCCTTGGTCGTACAGGCGCGCCGCCTTGTCCAGCAGAATGCCCACCGGTTCCGAATCCGCAAAGCGCAGGTCCTTGCCGGGGTGAAAGCCGTAGACGAAGTCGATGCCGTGGGTCTGGGCGGCGGCGATGAGCGCGCACAACTCGCGCCATTCCGGCTCGGGGTAGGGCAGTTGCCAGTGCTCCCGGTGGTAGGGGTCGTCCTTGGGTGCGTAGAGGTAGGTGTTCATGCCGCGGGCGGCGCCGAATGCGAACATCGCCGTACGGTGGGCCATGCTCCACGGGGGGCCGAAGAAACCTTCCACGATCCCACGGCGCGCGAATGTCGCCTTGGAGTCGGCGTCCCGTCCGGCGGGTTCACATGCGGGTCCGCGGGTCATTTTCGCCGCCGGCTGCGTGGCATTTCCTCGCGCGGCGCCCGCGAAAGCGACCGCCGGTCGCTCCTGCAAGTCATCGCGTTTGGCCGGCGATGACAGTTCTCCGCAGACACTTCTCCGCACCTTGTCATGCGCGAATCCGCCGGACAGGACACGGGGAGTGTCATGGCTCCATGTTGTAAAGGCGGGCGCAGTTGTCCCAGAGGTACTTCCGTTTGGACTCGTCGGAGAATGGCATTCCCAGGAACGTATCCAGTGAGTGGGGATACTTGACGTCCAGGTGCGGGTAGTCGGTGGAGAACACCACGTTGTCCTCCAGGCCGAAATCCGGGATGTGCCGGGCGGTGATCTCGTCGCATTCCACGGCGCCGAAGCATTGGCGCTGGAAGTACTCCAGCGGCTCGAGCTTCAAGTCCGGGTACTCGGCCTTGCCCACCGATTCCATGTAGTCGCCCATGCGGTACAGGAGCCACGGCAGCCACGAGCAGTTGCCTTCCAGGAAGGCCACGCGCAGCTTGGGAAAACGCTCCATGACGCCGCCGTAGATCATGTCCGCGCACGCGAACATGTTGGCCAGCGGAAAGCTCAGGGTGTTGAACATGGAGAAGGACGGGATGAACTGGGAGATGGCGGGCTGGGGCTGGTACACGCGCCCGGCCTCGTGAAAGCCCACGGGCACGTTCAGGCTCTGGCACACCTCCCACAGGGGGTCGTAGCAGGGGTCGCTCCAGCACTTGCCGTTGGTCTGGTTGGGGCGCATGAAGACGCCCCGGAAACCCATTTCGGTTACCGTCCGCCGGGTCTCGGCCACCGCCGCCTCGACGTTGTGCGGCGGCACCATGGCGACGCACACCATGCGATCACGGTCGGCCTCGGCGAAATCGTAAAGCCAGTCGTTGTAGGCGCGGGAGATGGCCGCCGCCAGGTCCGGATCGAGCCCGTCGATGCCCAGGACGAACAGCCCGCGGGTGGGGAACAGGAACGCCATGTCCAAGCCTTCCTTGTCCATGGCCATGACCTGGCTCACGCCGTCGAAGTTGCGCGCCGCCACGTCGCTGTACTTCTCCTTCAGGGTGGCCAGACGGTATTCGCGCAGGTTGGGGTTTTCCGGCCGCCTCGGCACCGGCAGGATCTTCCCGTCCACCTCCACGCCCAAGTCGCGAAAATCGCGTTGCAAACCCTTGGGGGCGCGGTCCTTGAACTCCGAATCGATGTAACGATCCCACAGGTCGTGGGGTTCGAACACATGCATATCGGAATCCATTGCCTTGAAGCCTTGCTTGGCCATGTGTGCTTCCTCCACGAACGTGAAATGGGATACCCGGGGGCTGGGTGGCGCACCGTGCTGGAATGTCGGAATCGTAGGCCGTCGCCGAAAGGCTGTCAAGCAGCCCAGCGGTTCATTCGGGACGCCGGAATGCGTCGACGGCAGCGGCATCCGGCCCGGCCACCGGCCGCCGCCGCAAAGACCGTGACCGGATGATTTCCGACCGTGACCGGACGATTTCCCGTGGGGGGACCGGCGCGTGGCCCCTACGCAGTTCCCTGCCTTGGGTTACATCCTCGAATTAACCAGACACCACACTAGCGCCACCGCAGGATGCTCTTCTCGGCCTTGCCGATGAGCCAGCTCACGGTGAGGCCCATGAGGGACAGCAGGGCGGCGCCAGCGATGAGCTGGTCGGTGGCCATGAGGTTGCCGGCCAGCAGGATGTAGGCGCCCACGCCGAACTCGGCGCCGATCATCTCGGCGGCCACCAGCAGGATGATGGCGATGGACGTGGATATGCGGAAGCCGGAAAGGATCGCGGGCATGGCGCCGGGCAGGATGATCTTGCGCACGATGGAGAACCAGGTGAGGTCGAAGGACTGCCCCATGCGGATCAGCGTGCGGTCCACGTTGTCGACGCCGCCGTAGACCGAGATGACGGTGGGGAAGAACGTGCCGAAGAAGATGGTCGCCACCTTGGATTCCTCGCCGATGCCGAACCAGATGATGAACAGGGGCAACAGCGCGATCTTGGGAATGGGAAAGATGGCGGCCACGAACGGGACGATGCCCGCCCGGGCCAGCGAGAACAGTCCGGCGGAGAAGCCCACCAGGAGCCCGGCCACCGTGCCCAGCGTCCAGCCCAGCAGTAGCCGCTGGAGCGAAGCCACGAGATGCAACCAGATCTCGCCGGTCTTCACCAGATGGACGAGGGCGGCCATGGCCTGGCTGGGCGCGGGGGCCATGAGGTCGCTGATCCAACCCGCGCGGGAGGCGATCTCCCACAGGCCGATGAGCCCGGCGAAGACCAGCGGGCCCACCACGCCCACGGGCCGGGGCTGGAAGCCGCCGCCGCGATAGGGAACCGGCGCGCCGCCCGCAGGTTCAGACATGGACGATCTCCTGATCCGCGGCCAGCGCTTCCTCCCGCATCAGCTCCCAGAGGTGGCGCTGGCGCTCCCACAACATGCCGGACTGCCCCTTGCGCTCTTCCAGCGGCGTGTCCAGTTCCACGACCTCGCGGATGCAGCCGGGCCGCCGTGACAACACCACGATCTTGTGACCGAGCCGCACGGCCTCTTCGAGATTGTGGGTCACGTAGCAGGCGGTGAAGCGTTCGCGCAGCCACAGGTCCAGGAGGTCGTCGAGGAGCAGCTCCCGTGTCTGCCCGTCCAGTGACGACAGCGGCTCATCCATCAACAGACAGGCGGGCCGCACCGCCAGCGCCCGGGCGATGGCCACCCGCTGCTTCATGCCGCCGGAGAGCTGCTTCGGCAGGGCGTCGCGGAAGTCCGTGAGCTTGGTCCGGGCGAGCACGTCGTCGACGATGGCGTTGGCCTCGCCGCGCGACAGGCCGTGCCGTTCCAGCACCAGGGAAATGTTGCCGGCGGCGGAGCGCCACGGCAGCAGGGCGAAATCCTGAAAGATATAGGTCAGCGGATTGAGACTGTCGGGCGGCGGCGGGCCCATCTGCCGGACGGTCCCCCGGGTCGGACGCTCCAGCCCGCCCAGAAACCGCAGCAGCGTCGACTTGCCGCAGCCGGACGGTCCGATGATGCAGACGATCTGTCCCGAGCCGATGCGCAGGTCGATGTCCCGCAGGACTTCCGTCTGCCCGTACCAGTGGCTGATGTGATCGACGTGGATGTCCATCCGCTTGTGCGGCCCAGTGTCTTGCCTGGCATGAATCTGCGAGTCCCTGCCCGCCACCGCTCGCCATCGCGCCCTGCCGGCAACAAGATCGCCCTCGCATCTTCAAGACCCTGTTCGCGAGACGGGCTCCCAGGAGCATGCGCCGTAGGAATTCACGGCTGCAAATCCGCTTTCGCGAATACCGGCGGCGCAAGCTCCCAAGCGGATGGAGGCGCGCCGGGACGCTTCCATCCGCCTGGGGTTCTCACCGCTATGGCTTCACGAAGCTGGTCTCGACGTAGGTCTCGGTGGTCAAGGACTTTGGAGCGAAGCCCTGGGCCTGGAACCACACCAACTGCCGCTTCAGGTCGGCGATGTCCAGGGCCGCGTCCTCGGTCATGTAGACCGCGCCCGCCTTGATGGACGGCGCCGCCTTCTCGCGCGGCCGGGATGTGTAGACGTACTTGTGGATCAGGGCCACCATGGCTTCGGTGGCGTCGAGGTCCTTGTTCTGGTCGAGCATGACGGTGCGGTAGTCGGCGATGCCCTTGCGGTAGGCGCGCAGGAAGCGCTCGACCTTGCCACGATGATTCTGGACGTTGTCCGTTGAGGTGAAGATCGTCGTCACCTGATAGTCGCCCAGGTCGCGGACCCAGCCGATGATTTTGGCCGCGCCGGCCTTGTCGAGGGGAATCGCCACGTGGGGCACCATGGCCATGGCGTCCACCTGGCCCGACTTCACCGCTCCGATCATGGCGGGGACTTTCTGAAGGGGCTTGACATCGACGTCGGCGATGCCGAAGCCGTGCTTCGCGCCGATCATGCCGATGATGTAGTGGAAGGACGATCCCTGCTGGGTCATGGCCCAGCTCCGCCCCTTGATGGCCTCGGGCGTAGTGAGACCGGCAGTGTGGGCCTTGTTGGAGGCCATGATCGCCATGCCGTTGTGTTTGGGGTCCTCGGTGTAGAGGCCGCCGATGACCTTGAGGGCGCCCTTGCCCGCAAGGTTGTAGAAGCCGCCGGTGAGGGCGGTGACGCCGAAGTCGATGTCTCCCGAAGCGATGGCCACGGCGATGGGCTGGGCCGCCTGGAAGAACTTGAGCTCCACGTCGAGGCCCTCCTTCTTGAAGTAGCCCCGTTCCTTGGCGATGAACGTCGGCGAATGCGACGTGAAACGCAGCGCGCCGATGGTGATCTTTTCCGCGGCGGCCTCGCTCGTCCACAGGGTGGCCAGGCCGAGCATTGCGATGCCGGCGAGACTGCCCGCGGACCATCGCCAACTCTTCCGATTGGTTCTGTTGAACATCCGATCCTCCTTTGCTGGGACAGAAATCGATTGTTGCCGCTGCCCTTCCCTCGAACAAGGGGTTAGCAGCGCACGGCCGTCAAGAAACCGTCATATCATGGGGATGGGGAAACCGCCGAACGGTCGAGGATGGCGCCCTGACGGGCCAGCGCCCGCCGGACGCAAGCGGATTGCAGGGGACCGCCGTTGGCGACTTGCGCGGCGGCCACACCGGCCGCGTGGCCGGTGGCGAACGCTGTACCCATGACTCGGATGGCGGCGCCCGCGAGCCGGTCGCCGTCGGCGACGCGGCCGGCCGCGAACAGGTTCGACGTGTCCCGGCTGGTGAGACAGGAAAGCGGAATCTCGTAGGACGTCCGCTCCGGGGGATAGTCGTAGCTGCTGCCGTAGGTCTTGCGGTCGTGCCACTCCGCGCCCCAGGCGCCCAGCGCGATGCAGTCGTCGAAACCGCGGCTCTCTTCCACGTCGCGCCACTGGAACGGACGCACCGACTCGATGTGCCGCGATTCGCGGGTGCCGAATTCGTGGCCCGTGGCCACGAGGTAGGCGCCCTGGCAACCGGGTATGGTGCGAATGGCCTTGAGGTACGTCCATGCCTGCCGCCGGCCGTCCCGTTCCGCGTCGGACAGGGAACGCGCGTCCCGCGGGTCGAAGTCCGCCGAGACCAGGTAACAGGCCAGATCGCCCGAATGGGGCAGGCGGGCGACCACGCCGCGCTCCTTGGTGACGAGCCGGCGCTCGGGTCCGAGCCGCGCCACCGCGGCGGCGATGTCGTCAGCCGTCACCGTGAGGTCCGCGGGTATGCCGCCGAACCGCGTGCCGAGGCTACCCAGATTGACGCCGTCGGGATTGCCGTAACGGGTGCCCGCGCCGGCCCGGGCCGCCAGGTTCCCCTCCCCGGTGCAATCGACGAACGCCTTGGCGCCGACCTGGCGCAGGCCGGCATGGTCGGCGAGGGTTACGGTGGTGACGGCGCCGCCCGCGCGCTCCGCGCCCACCACCATGGCGCCAAGCAGGACGGTCACCCCCGCGTCCTGGCAGATATCGTCCAGGACGACCTTCACCGCCTCGGGATCGAACACCACGAAGACGCCGCGGAATCGAAACGGTCCGGTGAGGGCATGGCGCCGCCGGAGACGGTCGACGATCTCGGCGCCGACACCGCCCACCACCATCTTCGGATGCTCGTCCAGCGTGTACAGGCCGCAGTACGTCAGGATGTTGCGCATGGTCGACGCCCCGCCGAGGCAGTAGTACCGCTCGATCAGCAACGTTCGCGCGCCGCTTCTCGCGCTGCCCACCGCCGCGGCGACCCCTGCGCTGCCGCCGCCGGCCACGATTACGTCGAAGTGTTCTTCTGCCGCATTCATTGGCTCTCGACCTGCCTGGATCCGGCGCGACATCCCGTCCTGTGGCCCCGTCCGCGGTCGTCGCCTCGCTTCATGGCTGTGGCGGATTCACGGCAAGGGAAGCTGGGGCTCGATGACGCTGGGGCACATGATTGAAAGTTGAGAAAGGTACTGATTCGGTGTGGCGAAGTCCAGAGGGCGACGGTTGCCCACGTCCCGCAAAAGCCCTATCCTCAACTTGTGGCGTGTTGCCCGCGCCGCATCGACGCGCCGTATCGTATCGACGCGTATCGACGGAACGAACTTGGCATCGTCGAACTTGCGATGTCGCGATGTTGTCCACGCGCCTGTGGGTTCGGGGCCAGGAGTTCGTCGAGGTCACCGTGCTTCCAGGGCGGGCTTGTGGATTCGCAAAAGGACCGTTTGGAAAAAATCATGTTGTCCCGTTCACTGTCCTTCGTTGCCGCGCCGGGGCCGGTTCTCGTGGCCGGCTGCCTGCTGGCGGCTTTCGTCTTCGCCGGCGGTGAGGCTCGGGCGCAGCCTTGGGGCGCGCGGCCGGTGGCCGTCAAGACGGCTCCGGTGCAGTCGCGGGCGATCCCCGAAGAGATCTCCTTCATCGGCACCATCGAGCCCAACGTCGCCACCACCGTTTCCGCGGTGGTGACGGGCAGCGTGGCCGTGGCTGGCTTCCGGGAAGGCGACGCGGTGACGGCGGGCAAGACCGTTTTGCTCCAGGTGGACCGGGGACGGCGTGAGATCGCCCTGCGCGAGCGCGCGGCCGCGGTGGCGCGGGCGAAGAAGCAGTGGGAGAAGGTGCTGGAGGGGTCCCGCTCCGAGGAGGTGGCGCAGCGGCTGGCCGCGGCCAAGGAGCAGGAGGCGCTGCTGGAGCGCGCCCGTCGCGACTTTGATCGCGCCAAACAACTCTATGAGGACCGCCTTGTGAGCCTGGCGGCGTTGCAGCAGGCGGAAAGCGACTACCTCGCCGCCCGTGAGAAGTACGGCAGCGCCCGCGCCGCCTTGAAGCTCACCCGCGCCGGCGCCCGGGCCGAGGACATCGCCATGGCCGAGGCCGAGCACGAGGAGGCCCGGGCGCGTCTGGACGCGGTGGCCTACGAGATCGACCACAGCACGCTGCGGGCGCCCATCTCCGGCGTCATCGTCCGAAAGCACGTGGACGTGGGCGACTGGGTCAACGCGGGCGAGCCAGTGGCCGACCTGGTGGACCTGGATCCGGTGTTCGCCGCCGGCCCGGTGGGCGAGCGCAAGATCGCGCGGCTGCGCACGGGTCTGCCGGCCAGGGTGACGCTGGACGCCTTTCCCGGCGAGGTGTTCTCCGGTGAGGTCGCGCACATCGTTCCCCAGGCCGACACGCGCAGCCGCACCTTTCCGGTGAAGGTCCGGCTTGCCAACGCTCGCGGACGCCTCAAGGCCGGCATGCTGGCGCGGGTCGCGGTGGTCGTTTCCAGCGGCGAGCCGAGCGTGCTGGTGCCCAAGGACGCGGTGGTGCGGCGCGGCCCGGACGAGATAGTCTTCGTCGTGTCCAATGGGCAGGCGAAGGCGGTGAGGGTCAGCACCGGGCGCGGTTACCGCGCGCTGCGGGAAATTTCCGACGGCGCGCTCTGGCCCGGCCAGCAAGTGGTGACCTTGGGCAACGAGACGCTGCGGGACGGGGCCAAGGTGCAACTCGGCAACCGGGCGGCGTCTGGAACAGGACCACGGGGAGGCGCGCCCGGACGGAGGCCCGAGGCGCGCTCGGGTGGTTCCGGGCCAGCCCCCGGCAGGCGCGCGGCGCGGCCGGGCGGGGCCTTGGGCGCGGGCGCCAGACCGTCTGGCGTGGCCGCCGGCCGCGAGTCGAGGCGTGATGGGAATCGTTGACTTCTGCGTGCGCAATCCGGTCTCGGTGACCGTCGGCATCCTCCTGGCGGTGCTGTTCGGGACCATCGCGCTGTTCCGCCTGCCGGTGCAGATGATCCCCACCGTGGACCGGCCCGAGATCACGGTGGAGACGGAGTACAGCGGCGCCGGGCCGCTGGAGGTGGAGCGCGAGGTCACCGACCGGCTGGAGGAGCGGCTCAATGCGGTGGAGCGGCTCAAGCAGGTGGCGTCCAGCTCCATCGAGGGCCGTTCCCGCGTGGTCCTCAGTTTTGACTGGGGCACCAACAAGGATATCGCGCGCCTGGGCGTTTCCGAGAAGCTCGACACCGTCCGAGGCCTTCCGCCGGACGTGGGCGAGTCCCGCATCCGCGCGGTCAACACCGACGAGGAGAGCCCGATTTCGTGGATCATGGTGGACACGGAGCGGGATATCCATGAGGTGTGGGAGGAACTGAAGGACGTCATCGTGCCGCAGTTGGAACGGGTTCCCGGCGTGGGCGCGGTGTGGCGCTTCGGCGGCCGCGACCGTCAGGTGCACGTGACGCTGGATCCCCGCGCCATGGCGGCGCGGGGCATCACGGTGGCCGATGTCCGGCAGGCCATCACCCGTGAGAACCGCAACGTCAAGGGCGGCGACCTGAGCGAGGGCAAGCGCCGGCACGTGGTGCGCACCCTGGGCCAGTTCGAGGAACTCCGGCACATCGCCGACGTGGTGGTGCGGCACGACGGCCAGGGGCCGGTTTACGTGCGCGACCTGGCCGCGGTGTCTTTCGGCCGCGAGGACCGGGATTTCGCCGTGCGCATCGACGGCAAGCCCGCCCTTGGCATAGGCGTGCTGCGCCGTTCCGGGGCCAACACCATGGCGGTCATGGACGGCGTCCGGGAGACCCTGAGCCGGCTGGATCAGCGCTACCGCGACAAGGGCATCCGCCTGGAGATGGCCTACGACGAGACCGACTACATCCACGACTCCATCGACCTGGTGACGCGCAACGTCTATTTCGCCGTGGCCCTGGCGGTGCTGGTACTGCTGCTGTTCCTGCGCAGCCCCGCCAGCATCGTCATCGTGGCGGTGGCCATCCCGGTCTCCATCGTCACCACCTTCGTGGTCCTCAATATCGCCGGTTCCTCCCTGAACGTCATCATGCTCGCCGGGCTGGCCTTTGCCACCGGCATGGTGGTGGACAACGCCGTGGTGGTGCTGGAGAACGTGTTCCGCCACCGCGACATGGGCAAGGGGCGCGTGCGCGCGGCGCTGGACGGGGCGCGCGAGGTGGGGGGCGCGATCCTGGCGTCCACGCTCACCACCGTAGCCGTGTTCGTGCCTGTGCTGTTCGTGCGGCAGGAGGCCGGGCAGCTCTTTCGGGACATCGCCCTGGCCGTGTCCGTGGCGGTGGCCCTGTCTCTGGTGGTGGCTCTCACCGTGGTGCCCATGCTCGCGGCCCACGTCCTTCCGGAACGGGCGCGGCAGCGGTTCCCGCGCCTGCGCGCGGCCATGTCCGTGCTGGACCGGGCCGGCGCCGGATTTTCCGGGGTGGTGCTCGGACTGCTGGCGTGGCTTCAGCGCGGCGCCGTCCGGCGGCTGGCGGTGGTGCTCTTCATCGTGGGTGGTTCGGTGGCCCTGGCATGGTGGTTCGCACCGCCGTTGGACTATCTGCCGCGGGGGAACCGCAACTTCATCTTCGGCGTGGTGAAGATGCCTCCGGGCTTCAACACCGACCAGAAGGAAGCCATCATCAAGGAGATCGAGGCGCGCGTCCGGGCCGTTCCCGAGGTAGAGCGCATGTTCGCCGTCATCCGCCTGGACAGCCCCATCATGGGCGCCATCGTGAAGGAACCGTACACCGGCCTCGAAGACATGCGCCGGGTGGTGGGGACCCTGCGCCGCGCCGTGGGCGGCATTCCCGGGACCCAGGCGGTGTTCATCACCCAGGCGTCCCTTTTCCGCCAGCGGGGCGGCTTCATCGGCGGCAACAACGTGGCCCTGGATGTCAAGGGAGACGACCTGCAGGCCATCCGGAACATCGCCCGGGGCCTCGAAGGCGGCATCCGTCAGGTGGAGGGGGTGAACTTCGTCAACTCGTCGTTCGAGTGGGGCAACCCCGAGATCCGCGTTCACCTGGACCGCGACCGCGTCGCGGCCCTGGGCCTGCGCGCTTCCGAGGTGGGCGACGTCATCGAGACCGCGGTGGAAGGCACCCGCGCCGGGCGTTTCCGGGAGCGCGGCAGGGAAATCGACATCATCCTCAAGGGGCCGCGGGGGGAGATGGCGCACACCCAGGATCTGGGGACGCTCATGCTCTCCGGCGGCGCGGGCCGGTTGGTGCAGCTCTCGGACATCGCCGTCATCCGGCCCGGGGACGGTCCCACCAAGGTGGAGCACGTGGACCTCGACCGCGCCATCAAGCTGAACGCGAACATGCACCACGCCATGCCGCTGGAGGAGGCCGTGCGGGCGGTGGAGGAAGGCGCGGTCCAGGAGGTGCGGCGCAACCTGCCGCTGGGTTACTCCATCCAGGTCAGTGGCCAGGCGCAGAAGCTCGCGGAAACGTGGGACGCCTTCAAGTGGACGTTCCTGCTGGCCGTGGTGGTGGTGTACCTGGTGATGTGTTCGCTGTTCGAGTCCTGGAGCTACCCGCTGATCATCATGTTCAGCGTGCCGCTGGCGGCCACCGGCGGTGTCCTGGCCGTGAGCCTGGGCCACGCCACCGAGCCCACCATCAAGATGGATACGGTCACCATGCTGGGGTTCATCATCCTCACCGGCATCGTGGTGAACAACGCCATCCTCATCGTGCACCAGACCCTCAACTTCATCCGCGCCGGGGAAACGCCCCAGGATGCGCTTCTGGCCAGCGTGCGCACGCGCATCCGCCCCATCTTCATGACCACGGCCACCACGGTATTCGGCATGTTGCCGCTGGTGCTCTCCCGCGGCGCCGGCTCCGAACTCTACCGCGGCCTGGGCTCCGCGGTGCTGGGAGGCCTCGCCGTCTCCACCCTGTTCACCCTGGTTCTCACGCCCACGCTCTATTCCCTGTGGCTGGACGTGCTTGCGAAGGTCCGGCGCCGGGCGCCTGCCGATACCCCCGCCGAGGCCGTGCCCGCGCCCGGTGTGGAGTAGAGCCCACCGGAGCAAGGGAACCGTGAACCGGACGGGACTGGCGCCGGCGCCCCTTGCCAACCCGTGCCGGCTTCTGGCACGTAAGTCACCAGCGAACGCGGATTCACCAGACCCACACGGAACAGGAGGGCGTCGTGCCCAACGCTGAAATCGTTGCCATCGGATCGGAACTGCTGCTGGGCCAGATCGTGGACACCAACTCCGCGTGGATGGCCCGGCGCCTGTCGGATATGGGCGTCAATCTCTTCTTCAAGACCATCGTGGGCGACAACCCCGGGCGCATGAAGGACGTCATCGGCCGGGCCCTGGACCGGGCGGACTTCGTCATCACCAGCGGCGGCCTTGGGCCGACCCAGGACGATATCACCCGGGAAATCATCGCGGAGGTGTGCGGCCGGAGGCTCGTGCGGGACCCGGGCCTGCTGGACCAGATCGACCGGCGTTTCCGTCGCCGGGGCATGATCATGACCCCCAACAACGAGCGCCAGGCGGACATCCCCGAGGGCGCCATTCCGGTGGAGAACCCAAACGGCACTGCGCCGTCGTTCATCGTCGAGCACGAGAAGGGCGCCGTCTTCGCGCTTCCGGGGGTGCCCCACGAGATGAAGTGGCTGTTCGAGAACGAACTGACGCCCTACGCGCGGCGCAAGTGGAACCTGTCGGAGACCATCACCTACCGTGTGCTCAAGGTGACCGACATGGGCGAAAGCTCGGTGGACCACGAGATCGGCCACCTCATCGCCAACTCCAGCAACCCCACGGTGGGGGTCCTGGCCCACCCGGGACAGGTGGACGTGCGCATCACCGCCAAGGCGGCGAGCCGCGAGCAGGCCATGGAACTCATCGCGCCGATAGAGACGCAGGTGCGTGAACTCCTCACGACGCACATCTTCGCCGTGGACGACGAGACCATGGAGGATGCGGTGGGCGGGTTGCTCCGGGAGAAGGATCAGAGCGTGGCCGTGTTCGAGGACATGACCGCTGGCCTCGTGGCCGACCGCCTGCAGCGGGCCAGCAAGGACCACTTCGTGGAGGGCATGGTGGCGCCGGGCGCGCGCGGCACACGCCGGCTGCTGGCGCATTCACGCCGGCCCGACGAGGCGGAGGCGCTGCTGGCGCAGCCGGAGGCGCTCACCGAGGAACTGGCCTGGACCATCCGGCAGCAGGCCGGCAGCGACCTGGGTCTGGCACTGCACGCGGTGGAGAACCCGGGCGATACCGCGGTCAACCTCGCTCGCGGTCAGACGTACATCTCCGTCACCGACGGCGCCCGGTTCCACACCCGCACCTACAACCTCGGCGGCCGCGGCGGCCCCGACCGGACCCGCATGAGCCTCAACGCCATCTCGTTGATCCGCACGGTGCTGTTGGAAGGGATATAGGGGTCACCCGCGCGCCCGCGTTCGGTCAGGACGGCAACTCATCCAGGAAATCCACCACCGGCAGGACCTCGACCTCCCCCAATTGTTGTCGGCGCGGTCCAGGAAACACCACGATGGACCGGTGGACACGGCCGGCCCTCTCGGCAAAAGACCGCAGCCCTCGCAAAGCCGTCCGGGACACCCGTCGTGACGACTTGACCTCGACGGCCCACAGCTCTCGGCCCACCTCCATCACGAAGTCCACCTCCGCCCCGTGGCGGGTGCGGTAATGCGACAAGGCGAGCTCGGGCCAGAGCGTTCCCGTCCGGCGGTAAAGTTCCTGCGCGATGAAATGTTCCAGCAGGAGCCCGCGTTCGTCTTCGAGGCACCGGTCCAGAGGTCGTCGCAACAACGCATTCCGTATCCCGAGGTCAAAGAAGTAGATCTTGGGGTGGCTCAGCAGACTCGCCCGGTCCGACCCGCTCCAGGCCGGGATACGGAACACGATGAGCGTGTCTTCGAGAACCTCCATATAACGCCGCGCCGTCTCAAAGGCGATGCCGGCGTCGTGGCTCAGGGCATTCAGGTTCAGAATGGTGCCCGAAGCCGCGGCCGTGAGATCCAGCAACCGGGTATATCCTCCGAGATTGCGGACCAGCGCCTCCGCCTGGATCTCTTCGCGCAAGTAGGCGTCCACGTAAGCCCGGAGGTCTTGCGCCCGTACGGCCTGATCCGGCTCGGCAGAGAAGCGTGTTCGGTAGGGGGACCGGGTCAATCCTTGCCCGCGAAACGCACCCGGTCCCGGCGGTCCTTCTTGGTGGGCCGGCCGCCGTGCTCCCGAAAAGGGGCGGCCTGGGCCCGAACCTGAGCACGCGCTGTGTCGCGATTGCGGACGCTCTCCTCGGTCTCTTCGTAGAGCCGCATGGCCTCCTCGGCCGGGCCGCGTCTCGCTGACAGGCCCTTGACCGTGACCACCCATTCAAGGGGGCCGCGCCGGATCTCCAACCGGTCGCCGATGCGAACCGGGCGGGCCGGTTTGGCGCGGTCGCCGCGGACATGGACCTTGCCGCCCTGGGCCGCTTCGGCCGCGAGCGCGCGTGTCTTGAAGAACCGCGCCGCCCACAGCCACTTGTCGAGCCGGACGCTTTCGGTAGTCGTCATGGGAACATTATAGGGGAATTGTCACTCGTGTCCCATAGAAATACGAACGAGGGAGGACCTGAAGAGCTCACCTGTGTTAAGCTGGAAGCAGCAAACTGAGGTGGTCCCCTGAGGTGCTTCCACTTCGTAGGACAGTTGCGTCGTGTTGACCATGTGTTGATTGTTCCGACGCGAGCCATCCGGTCCTTCAAGCGGATAGTATTACTTGCTTGTTTTCAGCTAGTGTGGTGTCTGGTTAATTCGGGTCATAATCTGCGGAGGATTTTTTATTGTCGGCAAGGCGCGATGACGAGCAGTGGCGTGTACCACGCGAGGAAGAGCAACGCAGCCGACGGCGAAAAAGACCCGCAGATTATGACGCGAATTAACCAGACACCACACTAGTTAGGGACAGCGGGCGGTAGGACAAACTCCTACACGGCCAAGTTTGAAACCGCTCTACAACGCCGTTCGAGGTGCTCCATGCCGTACACGGATTCCGATGGGGTCCGCATCTACTACGAGGTTTCCGGGGAGGGGCCGCCCTTCATCTGGGTGCACGCGAACCCCTTCGATCACAATCTGCTGATGTACCAGGTGGCGCATTTTTCCACCTGGTTCCGGATGATTTCGCTGGATATCCGGGGCTATGGCCGCTCGGACAAGCCCGAGACGCCGTTCACGCTGGGCGACATGGCCGGCGACGTGCTGGCGGTGTGCCGGGCGGAAGGCGTCACCGAGGCGGTCATCGGGGGCGTCAGCGTGGGGTCGGGCATCGCACTGCTGCTGGGCCTCGATCATCCGGAGATGTTCCGCGCGGTGATCCTGGTGGGCGGAAGCAGTGGCGGGGGCGGGCGCATCGACGACCGCATACAGGGCTATACGGACGACGTCGCGACCTACCACGAGAAGCACATCAAGGAGCTGGTGGCGCCGGGTTTCGAGAGCACCCCGCTGGGCAAGTACCTGTTGGATGTCTTCCTGGAGCGGAATCCGTGGCTTTCGGGCCGGTCCATTGCCCAGATTTTCCGCGCCCGCCGCGGCACCGACATGACGCCGCGTCTTTCCGAGATGAAAGTGCCCACCCTGGTCATCAACGGCGAGCACGACATGTCCCTGGAGGGCGGTCGGAAAACCGCGGCCCTGACCCCGGGAGCGGTGCACAGGGTGCTGCCCGGAACCGGTCACGCGTGTTGCATCGAAGACCCGGCGGGATTTGACGCCTTCGTCATCGAGTTCCTGCGGGACCACGGCTTGATGGCATAGGCCCGGATGCGGTGCCGCGGCGGCCGGCCGGTCGCCGCGGCACACCACACTAGCGCCTCCCGGACCCGTTTCCCAGCCGCGCGTCCCAGCGTTTGCGGGCCAGCGCCACGCACCGCTCCACGTCTTCGGCCAACAGCAGCCGCTGCGCCACGAGTTCCTCGGCGGCCGCGCGCACCGCGGCGAGATAGGCTTGCCGTGCAGGATAGCGTGCCTTGATGGATGGGCGTGGGTCTGCCCGCTCGGTGCGCGCTTGCTCGGTGACGGCGAAGGGAATGGCGCTGCCCACGATGCCCGCCATCACGTCCGAGTCCTTGCGCAGGTTCCATCCCAGGTAGGTCGCCAAGGGCGCCGCCACTTCCGGGATACGGACGCCGGCGAGTTCGTTGCCGTCGGCGTCCACCGAGGGCACCCGCACCGGATATTCGCGGGTGTTGTCCTCCACGGGCGGCTCCCGGGAAATGATGCCGCCGGCGAATTCCGCCCCGCGGTCCAGGTGGTACAGCGAATGCGGTTGGGGACAAGCGCTTCCGGGGATGGCGGGGAACCCGTTGCGGAACTCGGCGCCGGTGATGAGGTCGCCGCCGGACCGCGTCGGGACACGGCTGTCCGGAGGCGGGACCCCCGCAGTGGACCATTCGTCCAGGGCGGTCAACAGGGCGCGCAGCACTGGATTGGCCGGCAGCGGGTTCTGCGGGTATCGCGGTACGCCGCCTTCGAGGGCGGCGGCCGCGTCGTTGTGTTGCAACGACGACAGCAAGTAGACCCGGACGTTGTCGTGCTCCGGGAGATCACCGCCGCGAGGATCGGTGTGCACCAAGGAGCCGCGCCGCTGCCAGTACTCGGTGGCGGTCTGGGTGTGGATCACCACGGGGTCCGTGTCCGGCCTTTTCAGAATGGCATCCTGCCTGCCGGTGAACGGGTCTTCGGTCTGGCCGTAGGCGAAGGGGAATTCCTCCGAGGGGTAGAGGTGGTCCTCGTGCTGGCGCGGGTAGCGGTCAGGCTGCGCGAAGCGGTAGTTGAGCTGCAAGCGCCCGCCTCCGGCCACATGAGAGAAGATCCCGTCGAAGATGCGCCGTCCGCTGTCCGACACGTTGAACCCGCCGTAGACGAACGCGCGCAGGAAACGTCCGCTCTGGGAGCGCCCCCAGGCGTAGGCTTTCTCGACCCCCGCCGCGCCGTCGCGCAGGGGATTGGCCTGTCCGGCCGCGTCCTCGCGGGCATGACGCAGGAAATCGAGGAGGTCGCGCACGGCGGCAAACCCGAGCCCCAGCACCAGCGGGTCCCTGGCGGTGTGGATGAGCTCGTAGATCCAGCCGGGCCGGAAGCCTTCCGGGACATGACAATGCGTGGCCGACGGTTGGAGTCTGCCGGCAGCATCCGGGGCGGCGAAGCGCCAGGCGCCGGGCGGGAGGGGCTCGCGCGGGTCCGCCTCCAGCCGCCGGCGGGTCAGGGTGGCGCCCTCCGTGTCGAGATCCGCGGCGGGGCAGGGCCGGATGTAGTCGTGTCCGCCCAGCGACACGGTGGTCACTCCAGGCTGCTCGATGATGAACTCCGCCCGGAAGGGTCCGGTGACCGGGCCGTCGGGGCCGGCGGCCACGGGCAGATCCATGGTCAGGCGGCCGTCCCCGGGCAGCAGGTCGCCCTGCCAGCCGCACCAGGCCACGGTGTAGCCTTGGCGCATCAGAAACCCGTGGCCGGCGTCCTCGGCGGTGCGCGGGTCGTTGCTGGGCGGGGCGTCGTTGAAGAACTGCAACGCGCGTTTGTTGCCGCGATTGTTCACGTCATAGAGCAGCCGGCGGTTGCCGCGGCTCATGTCCACGGGCTTGAGGATGAAGAACTCCGTCGAGTACTCCACCAGGCCGTGCGCGTCCGCCGGAGCGAGCGCCAGGTCCACGATACCGCGGTTGGCGGGCAGGCGTGGATCGATGGCGAAGCGCGCGCGTCCGTGGACCCGTTCATAGGCGCCGGCGTCGCCAAAGCCGGTTCCTTCAGCGAATGGCGCGCGTTCCTCGATCTCAAGGGTGATGCTCATGGGTATGCCTCGCGGTCAACGGTTCGTCTGCCCGCCCGTGAGTGCCCGGACGAATTGGAACCGGCCAGTGGAACCATGCAGTGGCGACCGGCCGGTCGCCCCGCATGCAACAAGATGCCGCATGACAACGGATCGATCCAGCCAAGGACATGGAAACAACCAACCGCGCTTCTACTCAGCGCAGGTGGTCGTGCCAGCTCAACAGACGCCGTCCCAGGAACGCGATGACGAACGACACCGCGATGAGGATGACCGACAGCGCGTACGCGACCCCCACCTCGCCCTCGTGGTACTGGGTCCAGATCAGCGTGCTGATAACCGTGTTCTCTGACGACGCCAGCAGCACCGCGGACGACAGCTCCCGGATGCTGTGCAGCGCCACCCACAACCACAGGCTCACCAGCGCTGGCAGCAGAATCGGCATGATGACCTTGCGCAGGGTCATGCGGAAGGAGGCGCCGCAGGTGTAGGACGCTTCCTCCAGCTCCTTGTGGATCTGTACCTGGGACGCGATCATGGTGCGGGAGCCGTAGGACAGGTAGCGCGTGATATGGGCGATGGCGATGATCCAGATGGTGCCGTACAGGCCTATGGGGATGGACAGGTAGACCAGGATGAGCGCCAGTCCGATGATGACCGACGGTACCGCGATGGGCATGAACGTGGTCAGGTTTAGGACGGTGCTCAGCTTTCCCGGGAAACGCACGACGATCCAGGCGGCCACCGTGCAGATCAGCGCGGTGACCGTGGCGGCGGTGAACACCACGACCCCGGTGTTCCAGAAGACTCCGAGGAAGTCCTCGTCCTCGAAGGTGGTTTGGTAGTTGGCCAGCGACAACTGATCCACCAGATCCCAGGAAGGCGGCTGGTAGTAGTGCAGCAGGCTGCCCCAGGCGAGCACGATGACAGGCAGCACGATGGCAAGGATCATGTATCCGCTGAAGAACGCCGTACCGGCCCAGCGCCAGATCCCCAGATCGACGATGGACGGGCGGTAGCCCCGGCCCGTGATGGTGGTGTACTTCTCCCCGCTGCCCAGCACCTTGAGGTAGAAGTAGACGAGGATGCCGCTCAGCACCAGTACGAGCGCGGCCAGCGCGCTGGCCATGCCGTAGTCGGGCAGATCGCCGGTGGGTGGATGGACGGCCCAGAATATCTTGGTGCTGAACACCAGGATGCCGGCCTGGAGCCCGATGACACCGGGTATCTCGAAGGCCTCGATGGCGATGATGAAGAACCAGATCAGCGCCGCGAAGAAGGCCGGGTAGACCAGCGGCAGCGTCACTCGGCGGAACGTGGTGTACCAGGTGGCGCCGGATACGAGGCTGGCGTCCTCGAAGGACGGGTCGAGGTTACGGATGGAGGGGGCGAGGATCAGGAACACGGTGGGCACCATGGAAAGGCCCATGACGAAGGACATGCCGAACAGCGTGAAGATGTTGAGGGGTCCGTCCTCGCCTTCCATGCCCAAAAGGCTTCGCAGCACGATGTTGATGAGACCGATCTTGGGGTCCAGCAGTCGTTCCCAGCCCAGCGCGGAGATCATGGGCGGAATCGCCATGGGAATCAGGATCAAGCCATACGTGAGGTTCCGCCCGGGCGTGTTGGTGCGCTCCACCAGCCACGCCAGCGGAAACGCGAAGAAGAACCCCACGGCGATGGCGCCGGCGCCGAACAGCAGCGTGTTGGAGAGAAGCTCGTAGGTGTGGGAGTCGAGGTAGACTTCCAGGTAGTTGTCGAGGGTGTACGTGGCGACGTGGGCCAGGGGCTCGACCTGGAAGGAAGTCACCGCCACCATCACCAACGGCGCCAGCACCAGCCACATGACCACGATCAGGGTGGTCCAGGACAGGATCGAGCGCTCGTTGAAGCGCGGCGCGATGGTCTCCCACGACCACGGCGTGGCATCGATGGCTTTGTCGGTGTGCATGGCGGACGGGCGCTTCATTCAGGCAGGGACGCCGCGCGCGGTTGCCCGTGGGTGCGACCCCGCGCGAGCATGCGGCTCGCGCGGGCCGTTCCCGTGTTCTACTTGCCCACGAAGATGTCGCGGATCTTGTTCTGCCACACCTTCTCTTGCCGGGCCATCTTCACGGTGACGGCGGTGGCCACGGTCTTCGTATTGGAGGCCGCCAGGAGCTTGCCGGTCTCGCTCTGGGACTCCAGGGTGGTGAGCGCCCGGAACGAGTGTTTCTCCATGATCTTGCCCGCTTCCGGCGTGGCCAGCCAGCCCGCCATGAGCTTGGCCGCGTTGGGGTTGGCCACCTTGGCGACCGCGTAGGAGTAGAAGTTGAGCACCGGGGTGACGTTCAGCCACACGTAGTCGATGGGCGCCTTCTTCAGCACCTTGGCGGTCAGTACGCGGTTCAGATGGATGGGACCCATCAACGCCTGGCCCGACACGATGGCCTCAATGACCTGAGCGCCGCCGCGCGGCGTCATGACGGGATCCTGGGCCTTCAGCTTCTTCGCCATATCCAGGACCTTCTCCTCACCCCACACCTTGGGCAGATACTGGAACGGGTGGCCACGGGAGATCAGCACCAGCTTCCGTCCCTTCCACTTGGGCGCCAGCATCCCCTCCCAAGTGGTGGGGACCTCCTCGCGGGAGACCTTCTTGGAGTTGTAGGCCATGACGTACACCAGGTCGAACCAGGGCACGAAACGGTTGTCGAACAGGATGCCCTTACCGGGCACGCCAAAGGTCTTGGCGTAGTCCACCTGCTGCACCAGCCCCGCGTCGAGCAGCGGCTGACCGGAAGCGGTGGTGGTCTGCGCCACCTCGATGGTGGCATTGCCGACCTTGGATTCAGTGAGAATGCGGCTCGCCGCGTTGGAACCGGTGGAGGCGATGACCTTGGCCTTCACCCCCGGAAAGCGCTTGTTGAAGGCCTTTTGCAGGGCCTTCAGCGCCTTGGGCGGCATGCCCGCCGCCATCAATACCTTGCCTTCCTTCTTGGCCGCCTCGTGGAGCGCCTTGAGCTCGGCCGAGTCGGCGGCCATGGCGTGGCCGCCGGCCATCGTGAGACACAGGGCCGCCATGGTGCATAGGATCCGTGTGCGCGTCATGTCAGTTCCTTTCTTGGTCCGTCCAACGGAAGTCTGCGAGTAGTACACATTCGGGAGAACTGTCAAGGGACCGAGGGCCGGCTCTCCGGGGTTTCAGAAGTCCTCCCCGCGATAACTCTTGGCCAGGATCTGTATGGGGTTGAGCGGCTGCTTGCCGGTGGCCTGCTCGATCTGGATGGCGGCCAAGGGACAGTCGGAGCACGCCACCGGGGCGCCCGCGCCCTCGATGCCGCGAAATGCCTGCCGCCCCCAGCGCATGGAGGCTTCGAAGTTCTCCCGCTTCATCGCCCAGGTGCCGTCGTGTCCCGAGCAGGCCTGCACGGTCTGGACCTCGGTGTCGGGCAGCAGGGACAGCACGGTGCTCGTCCGGTTCCCCAGCCGTTGCGCCCGCAGGTGGCAGGGCATGTGGTAGGCGACCTTGCCCGGGCCGGTCTTGAAGTCGCGGTTGAGCTTGCCGTCGGCGTGGAGCGAGGCCAGAAACGCCGTGGGGTCGGTGGTGTGCGCGGCCACGTCCCGCGCCGCCTGAGTGTCCAGCATGCGCGGGTACTCGTCGCTTATGGTGAGCGAACAGGTGGGGTTGGTGGCGATGATGGTCCGTCCCTCGGCCACGTAGGGCGCCAGCATCTCAACGTTCCGCTGGGCCTGGGCCTTGGCCGTTTCCATATCGCCGTTGTGCCACGACGGCATGCCGCAGCATTCCCGATAGGCCAGCACCACGTCCACGCCGTTCCGCGCCATGACCTCCAGCAGGTCTGTGCCGATGCCGGGTTCGTTGTAGTTGACGAAGCAGGTGGAGAAATAGGCTGCCTTGGCCACGGGCTCCCCCGCGGGGGCCTGGTACGCGTCGCGGTATCGGGAGGCGAAGGTCTTCCATGCGAACGAGGGCAGTTTCTTGTCCTTGTGCACGCCCAGGGCGCCCTGCATGAACAGCCGGTGCACGCGGTTCTCGTTGGCCCAGTTGGCCATGGGCGCGGTGGCGGAGCCCAGTTTGCCCACAAGGTCCGGCTTCGCCAGCATGCGGTCCGTGAAGGGAACCCCATGCTTCTTCACGTGCTGGGCCTTGGCCCGGGCCATGAGCCGCGGGAAGTCGATGGCCCAGTCGTGGTCGCTTGGGGTGTAGGGGCAGTTGATGTTGCACAGCTTGCACTGGAAGCACAGATCCACCACCTCGTCCACGTCGTCGGCCTTGAGCTTGGTGGAGTCCACCTCCGCGAACTCTTCCTCGGTGCAATAGGAGTCGATGGCGTCGAAGAGCTTGGGGAAGCTGCCGCAGAACTTCACGCACAGGCGGCACTCGGCGCACAGGTGGAAGACCCGCTCCACCTCCGAGCGCAGGTCCTGCTCGTCCCAGAAGCGGGCGTCGGTGAGATCGTAGGCGGGTGTCTTGTCCGGGACTTTCTTCATTGCGGCTCCGATGAGTGTGAGGGCTTGCTCCGGCGAAACAGGAGCAGCGAGAACCATTGTTCCGGGTCGGTCCAGTGGCCCAGGGTCTCGAGTCCGAAGCAGCGGAGTTGCACCTGCAGGTCGTCGGGGTCGAACTTGCGGCTGGTCTCCACCAGGATCGGCTCGTCCTGCTCCCACAGGAATGACGCGGACTGGCGCGGGAACTCCACCCGGTGGGTCTCCCGGGCGACGCCGCGCATCTCCACCTGGGCGCGCTCGCGGTTGTAGCCGCTCCGGTAGGCGATCTTGTCCGGCTGGAAGCTGGCGCCGGTGACGCGGTTGACGTTGCGGAAACCATTGAGGATGAAGGCGGCGGTGGCGCCGCGGGAGTCGTCGTAGGCCGGTTCGATAATGGCCGGGTCCTTGATCCGGTCCACCCCCAGCAGAAGGTAGTCCTCAGGCCCCATGTTCTCGGTCAGGTGGCTGAAAAAGTGCAGCATGTCGGTGGGAGAGAAGTTGCCGATGGTGCTGCCCAGGAACACCACGAGCTTGGGGATCTCCCGGGTGATGCTGGTGATGGCGTCCTCGAAGCGGGCTTCGAGCCCGGTGAAGGCCAGCTCGGGGAAAAGCTCCTCGGCCATGCGCCTGGACGCCATGAGCGCGGTGTTGCTCACGTCCACCGCGGCGAAGGCGCCGCCGCCACGCGCATGGGTGAGCGCCTTCAGCAGATGGACGGTCTTCTTCGAGAAGCCGGCGCCAAGCTCCACGATGCACTCCACCGGCGCCAGGCTCATGAGCGCGCCGGCCTCGCGTTCCAGGATCGCCGCTTCGGTGCGGGTGGGGTAGTACTCCGGCAACTCGCAGATGTCCTCGAACAGCAGCGAACCCCGTTCGTCGTACAGGTGGCAGGGTTCCAGCCAGCGGGGGCGGTCGAACAGGGTGCGCACCATGCTGGCGGCGGCGTGGTCCGACCCGCGCTCCCGCGGCGTCAGGATCGCTGGCGCGGTGACGGCCCAGGTGGTGCGGTCCCCGGCCGAGATGATCTCCTTGTGTCCGTGGCTCATCGGGTCACTATAGAGAACCGCGGGCAATTGTCCAACGAAGCGCATTTGGGGGCCTCCGCTCCAATGTGACGACGCCCGTCGACTTCGCTTCGTCTGTCCTGAGCCTGGTCCTGGTGTCGTGTCCCGCAAATTCCTGCGACAAGTTGCGCAGGATTTCTTGTTGTCGGCAAAGCGCGATGACGAGCAGTGGCGGTTGCCACGCGAGCAAGAGCCACGCAGCCGGCGGCGAGAAAGACCCGCGAATTATCGCAGGAATTTGCGGGACACGACGCCAGGCTCAGAACACCCGGATGGGTCCTGAACCCTCTCTCCTCATGCTTCGGTTTGCAGGTCCGTGTGACGAGCCAGGACGTCGAAGTCGACATCCTGGTGAAGTAAGGGCGTGTCGGCGCGGATGGCGACGGCGGCGATCAGGCAATGTCCGGTGTGGACAAGGCAGGGAACTCAGGCAAGTCATGACGCAGTCTTGCAACAGCGACCAGCTCCGCAAGAGGTGATCCTGGGTGACAGCACAGGGAGGGTCTACGGACTCGCTTCGTCGCACGGCCGGCAACTCGCGGGGTCGAGAGGTTGTTCCCGCGCAACGGCGCCGTAGAGGGTTTGGTAGGCGTGGTAGTTGCGCAGCACGGCCTTTACGTAGCGGCGCGTTTCCCGGTACGAGATCCGCTCGGTGAACTCCAGGTCGTCGGCGGACCCCAGGTCGCGGGTCCAGCGTTCCACCGCCTCCTGGCCGGCGTTGTAGGCCGCCAGCGCCTTGGCGTGGCTCTGGTCGTAGTCTGCCAGCAACCCCTTGAGGTGATGGGCGCCGAGCCGGATGTTCAGTTCCGGATCGAAAAGGTCGCGGGCGTCGGGTTCCGCAAGCCCCATCTTCGACGCCTCGGCGCGCGCGGTTTCGTGAAGCATCTGCATGAGCCCCAACGCGTTGGCGGGGGACAAGGCCCGCGCCTTGAATAGGCTCTCCTGCCGCATCAGCGACAATATCAGGTAAGGGTCGAGACCGTTCTCGGCCGCATGCCGCCGCACCGCGTCCCAGTGCGCCAGCGGGTACCGGAGCCGCAGCACCTCGGGGGACGACGGCGACTGCACCGCCAGCGAGAGGCTGCGATGATGAGCGTGGGTACGCGCGTACTCACGCATGAGCAGAAGCCGGAGGCCCTTCGTGCGCTTCGAATGCCGGCGGACCCGGTCGAGTTCGGTATGCGCGAGCCGGTCCAGGCCGAGCCCGCCCAGCGCGCGGGCGCGCGTGAGGTGAAACCTTGCCCGTTCGCCCAGGCGCGGGGCGCGCGCCGTTGGAACAGCGCGCTTGGGCGACGAAGGCTCCGGCAGGGTGACGCCTAGCCCCGCGAGCCGCCGTGAGGCCAGGATCGCGTAGTAGGATTCGGGGTCCTTCCGTATCACGCGCCGGTATAACCGCTTGGCGGTGGGGGAGTCCTCGAGCCTCTCCGCGATGCGCGCCTCCCAGAAGACCGCGGCCAGCCTGAAGTTGCCGGGCCGGCTGGCGATGTCGCGGAAGACTCCCCGGGCCTTCGGGTAGTCGGACTTGAGGTAGTGAATCCACGCCAGGCGCCATGCCGCCTCGTGGCGGAATGGACTGTACCGGTGCTCTTTCGCGAAGAGCTGGCGGTAGGTCCGGGTCGCCGTCTGCCACCGGCCCATGGATTCGTGGATGCGGCCGATGACGTAGATGGCGTAGCGCCGGCGGCGATGGCCGGGATACTTCTTCCTGAACTCACGCAGGGTCTCCAGCGCCGCGGCGTTGTCGTCGCGATTCCACTGGATGGTGGCGATGCGGGTCAATGCGTCGCCGGCGCGGGCGCGTTTTGGATAGTGCCGGACGTAGCGGCGCAGGACCGCTTCCTCCTCGTCCCGAAGCCGCATCTTCCGGTACACTGCGGCGAGTCCCTCCAGGGATAGTCGCCGGAAGTTGGTTTCGCGCAGAATGCGTTGGTAGAGGTCGGCCGCCGCGCGATAGTCGCGCTCCCGCCGAAGCTGCCGGGCTTCCCGGAGCATCTCCTGGCCGTTGCGGAGTCCGAGTTGTCCGGGGTGTTTCCGCCGAAGTTCCCGCACCTTTTGCCGGGCGCGGCTGCTCCATGTGGAACGCGGGGCGCGCCGGCGCGCCTCCTGGTAAAGGGAATAGGCCGCCCGGTCCTTGCCCGCGCCCTCGCGCGCCCGACCGAGCAGGTACGCGGCCCTGGCCCGACTCTCCTTCCCGCGCGTGGTCTTCCTGATCTCGGCGGCGCGGCGCGCGGCTGCCTGGTGCCGTCCCTGGGCCAGGTCGAGCTCGACCAACTCGAAAGACGCTTCGGCCGCCCAGACGCTGCGGGGAAACGCCCGCCGCAAACGGGTGAAGTGGCCGCGGGCCTCGTCGTGCCGGTTCGCGGCGCCGGCAATGCGGCCGAGGTAGTAAAGGGAGTAGTCCTTCAGCACGAACGCGCCGTCGGACAACGCTTGCCGGAAAAGCGGCTCCGCCACGGCGTGCTCACCGGCCGAGAAGTGCCCATAGGCACGGGCGAACTCCGCTTCGGCTCCGGCCCGGGCGTGCGCAAGGGAAGCCCACAGGCTTAACAGCAGGAACCAGCCGGCGGCGCGGGTACGCATTTTCCTCTTCATGGCGAAACGATTCGCGAATTGTAGCAATACCGGCGCGCTCGCGTAAGCGCGCGGTGCGGCACAGACCCGGCGAGCGTCGATTCACTCGGGTCGGCACTGTGGTATACTCCAGCGAAACGCGGGCCAGTAGACAGATGGCCAAAAGACAGTTGTTTCTTCGGGAACGGCGCCGAGGAGCGCGCTTCGGGCACATGGTGGACATCGCCGGCAACTGCAAGCGGGTCATGGATGGCATCGCGGCCGCGGCGGAACGAAGCGGCCGGGACCCCCGCGGAGTCCGGCTCCTGGCGGCCACCAAGACCCAGAGTGCAGCCGCGGTGCGCACCGCGTTGGACGCGGGCGTGCACTTGGTGGGAGAGAACTATGTGCAGGAAGCCCAAGCCAAGAAGGCGATGCTTGGCGACGCCGCCGAGTGGCACCTGATCGGACATCTTCAGCGCAACAAGGCGCGCGTGGCCGTGGGGTTGTTCGCGGTGATTCAAACGCTGGACAACGTTCGGCTCGCGCACGCGGTTGATCGGGAGGGGCGCGCACAGGACCGGGACATCGGCGTGATGGTGGAGGTGAATCTTGCCTCGGAGGCCACCAAGTCGGGGGTTTCCCAGGATGGCCTGGTTCCCTTGCTCCGCGAGGTGTCGTGTCTTGATCGCGTTCGCGTCAAGGGACTGATGACGGTGCCGCCTCTGGCGGAGAATCCGGAGGCGAGCCGGCGGTATTTTCGGCGGCTGCGGGAGCTGCGCGACACGGTTATGGATCTGGGCCTGCCCCATGTGATGCTGGACGAGCTTTCCATGGGGATGACCCACGACTACGAAGTGGCGGTGGCGGAAGGGTCGACGCTGGTACGGGTAGGGACTGCGCTGTTCGGACCTCGGAACCGGCCCTGAGCGACTGAGCCGGCAACAACGATCAAGGCTGGAGGAAGATGTTCGTCGCGAGTAACTTTATCGAGGCCTTGGCGGGTCTCTTGAACATGGTGATCACCCTTTACGTGTGGGTGATCATCGGTCGCGCGGTGATCTCCTGGGTCAACGCGGATCCTTACAATCCCATCGTGCGCATGCTCTGCAATCTCACCGATCCGGTCCTGAACCGGCTGAGACAAACCCTTCCGTTGGCGTTCGGCGGCATCGACATGTCGCCAGTGGCGGCCTTGTTGATCCTGTGGTTCCTGCGCGCCTTTCTTGTGCAGTCCCTTTACGACATCGCCCGAGCCATGCAGTAGGGGGCGGGAGTGGCGCGGATACTGAGGAGTGGCGAACGTTTGATCCGCCTCGACGGTCCATGATGCAGCCGCCGGACGGTGGATTTGGGGACCCGCGAAACCACCTGTAGCAAGGCCACCTCACCTCACTCATCACAAGCCCTCAGCGCGAGCCGGAATTGTTCCTGGACTTGCCGCCGTGGTATGAGACAATTGGTTCCAAGGAATTTCCGGGCCAGATGCTGACGGAATTCGCCATGGAGCTTGACAAAGGCGTGACTTCCGAGCGCGACGCCGAAATCGCCGAGGCCCTCTACTTGGGTAGTTACCTTTTGGTTACGCTATACTCGGGACAGTTAACACACCGGGAGTGGGAGCGAGATCATGAACAACATTATACGATACCTGACGATTGCCGTCTTCTGGGCGGGGGTAGCCCTACTTGGCCTTGCCGGTGAAGCAAGAGCTCAAGGTAGTTGCCCTCTGGCTGCAGCGGATCGGACATTGTTTGAGCCTTACATCTGCGGCGTGAACCAACCGGCAGGCGGGAACACGCAGAAAGTGACGTGGCAGGTGACTTTCTCCGAACCGGTGGGCGGAGTCAGTTGGCACGACTTTATGACAGACGATACGACCAACCTGGTCCCAGGCTACACCAACCGCAGGTACGGCCTGGGAACAGTTACTGAAGAAATCAAGAAGGTCAGCAGTACGGTGTATGAGATCTCTATGGAGTGGGACTGTACGGCATCCGACAATGACTGCTCACACAACGAGGACTTCACCCCGACGTATCAGGTCGGAGCCAGACAGGATCGCTATGTTGGTGAAGTGTGGCTGGAATTGCAGTCCGACGCCGAATTTAATGAACTGCACTCGCCGCCTCTGCTCGGCAACCAGACCGTAAGGAGCCACGTAGGCGTCCCAACGACCAAGGTCGCTGTCAATTAAACCAACCGCCGGTTGTGTCATGGCTCCGGGCGGGAGAGAAATACACCTGCGCAGGGTGTAGTTCCCGTATGGCAATCCGGGTCTGCGCGCCGCAGATATTCCCTGGCGAACGCCAGGAAGATGGGGAAGGTGGTGCGAGGAGGGGGACTTGAACCCCCACGCCATTGCTGGCACTAGCCCCTCAAGCTAGCGCGTCTGCCTATTCCGCCATCCTCGCATATTCGCGTGAATCTGTTTTCTCAGGGAGCGGCGGGCGCCTCGGCGGGCGTTTCCGTGCCCTGCTCGGCCGTTGTCGGCTCGGCTGGCGCCGCCGCGGGGGCGGGCTGCGGCGCGACGCTGTCGAAGACGCTCGATCCGGTGCCCGGTTGGGAGAAGTAACCCAGCGTCAGGGATGTGACCATGAATACCACGGCCATGCCCGTGGTCATCCGCGTGAGGAAGTTGCCCGCGCCGCTGCTGCCAAAGACAGTCGTGCTGGAGCCGCCGCCGAAGGCGGCGCCCATGTCGGTGCCCTTGCCGGTCTGCAGCAGCACCACCACGATGAGCCCCAGACAAACCAGAATATGAACGGTGGTCACCAGGATGGTCATGTCCGAGCCTTTCGCGTCTCCGCCGAGAATATCTTGACAATGGCGCCGAAGCTCTGATGGTCCAGGCTCGCCCCACCCACCAGCGCGCCGTCCACTTCCGCAACCCCGGCCAGTGCCGCAGCGCTGTCGGGGTTGACGCTACCGCCGTAGAGAATGGGTATCGCTCGCGCCGGAGCCGTCCCGAAGCGGCGCGCAAGGGCGCGTCGTATCCAGCCCTGGGCCTCGGCCACCTGCGTGGGTGTCGCGTGCCGGCCGGTGCCGATGGCCCAGACCGGCTCATACGCTATCGTCAGCGGTTCAATAACACTTTTCGGAACATCCTTCAATGCGCCCGAGAGCTGAGCCGAGAGGGTGCGGTGCGTGTCGCCCCGGCGACGCTCCGCCAGCGTCTCGCCGATGCAGAGAACCGGTTTGAGAGAGGCCTCCAGTGCCGCGGCGAGCTTGCGGCCGACCTCACGGTTGGTCTCGCCGAACAACCGGCGCCTTTCGGAGTGGCCGACAAGGACGTGGCTGCAGCCTGCGTCCCGCAGCATGCCGGCGGACACTTCTCCGGTGAACGCCCCACTCGGCTGCCAGTGGAGGTTCTGGGCGGCCAGGCGCAACCGGCTTCCCTCCAGGGATCTCTGCACCGCCTCAAGGGAGGTGAAGGGCGGCGCCAGGACGACTTCGACCGCGCGAAAACGGTTTTCCACGAGTTGCCGGACGGCGCGGGCGAGGTCCCGGGCCTGGTCCCGGGTCCCGTGCATCTTCCAGTTGGCGATGACCGTGCACTGTGCCATGAGCATTGCGGAATCACTCGGGCTCGGGGACTTCCAGTGCCTGGACCCCGGGCAATATTCTCCCTTCGAGAAATTCCAGTGCGGCGCCTCCTCCGGTGGACAGGTGGGTCATGGCGCCGGCGGTTCCGGCGAGCCCCACCGCGGCCACGGTGTCGCCGCCAGCGATGACGGTGGTGGCTTCGGAGGCCGCCAGGGCCTGTGCCACGGCCACGGTCCCGTGGCGGTACGGCTCCCGTTCGAAGAGGCCGAGGGGGCCGTTCCACAGGGTCACGGCCGCGTCCTTGAGGCGCCCGGCAAAGAGCGCCGCGGTCCTCGGTCCGATGTCGAGCCCCATGCGCCCGTCGGGAATGCGCTCGTCGCCGGTCACGGCCGGCTCCTCCACCGCGGCATCCTCGGCCACCACATGGTCCACGGGGAGGAGGAACGGCACGCCGGAGGCCGCGGCCGCGTCCAGGATCTCCCGCGCGACGTGGAGGAAGTCCTTCTCCAGCAGAGAACGTCCCACCGCGATGCCGCGGGCGGCGAGGAACGTGTAGGCCATGGCCCCGCCCACCAGGATCATGTCCACCCGCGGGATCAGGTTCTTGAGAATGCCGATCTTGTCGGAAACCTTGGCCCCGCCGAGGATGGCCGCCACCGGACGCTCGGGCGCTTCCAGGACCCGCGACAGGTAGTCGACCTCCCTCTCGAAGAGCAATCCCGCCCCTTTTTCCCGGAAGTATGCCGCCATCCCCGCAGTGGAGGCGTGCGCCCGGTGCGCCGCGCCGAAGGCGTCGTTGACATAGACATCGGCCAAGCTGGCGAGGGCTGCGGCAAAGGCCGGGGCGTTGGCCTCTTCGCCGGCGTGAAAACGGAGGTTTTCCAGCAGCACGAGCCCGGACGCGCCCGGTTCCGCCAAGGACTGCTTCACCGCGCCTCCCACACAGTCGGGCGCGAGCGGCGCCGCACGGCCGAGTCTGTCCTGCAGGTAGCGCGCCACCGGGGCAAGACTCCACCGGGGGTCCGCGGCGCCACCGGGACGCCCCAGGTGCGACGCGACCAGCACCTGCGCGCCTCGTTCCAGCAGGAGCTCGATGGTGGGCAGCGTGCCGTCGATGCGATGTGTTTCGGTGATGATCCCGCCCGCAAGGGGCACATTGAAGTCCGCACGGAGAAACACCGTCTTCCCGGCCACATCCAGTTGTGAAACGCTCCGGAGCATGGGCAGAATTTGACTAGGTACTGCGATTATAATAACTTTTCAAGACAATAGGATGCTGTTGCCGCGCCTGATGCCGTACTTGTTGCCGCGCCTGATGCCGTATTGATGCCGTACCTCTCGATCTACCAGCTTGCGGTTCAGCCGCACGCTCTGGGAATGCAGCAACAGGGCATCCTCGACCTGGTGGCCGGGTCCGGGCCGGTGGTTCAGGCGGTTCTCTACCTGCTGATTCTTTTCTCGGTGGGGAGCTGGGGAATCATTCTCTACAAATTCAGGCGCGTACGCGCCGCCAAACGGCAGTCGGCCAGTTTCATCGAAATCTTCTGGGAAAGCCGCAACCTGGCGTCAATCCACGAGGCGAGCCGGGACTTGGCGGACAGCCCGGTGGCGCAGGTGTTCATCGCCGGATACGAGGAATTGCTTCGGGTATCGCGCCGCAACGCGGCGGAATCGGAAAACCTGACCACCGACCTGAGTGGCGTGGACAACGTGGCTCGGGCCATGAAGCGCGCCACTACGGTGGAGTTGACGAAGCTGGAGCAGTCGCTGACCTTTCTCGCGACGACCTCCGGCACGACGCCGTTCATCGGTCTCTTCGGCACCGTGTGGGGCATCATGAACGCGTTCCGCGGCCTGAGCGTGAGCCGGTCGTCCACCATCCAGGCGGTGGCCCCGGGCATCGCCGAAGCATTGATTGCCACCGCCGCGGGTCTCCTGGCGGCGATTCCCGCACTCATGGCCTACAACCACTTCGTTCAGGAAATCCGGGTGCTCACGGCGGACATGGAAAACTTCACGCAGGAGTTCCTCAACATCGCGGAGCGGCATTTCACGAAGAAGGCGTAGACGCGGCATTTCACGAAGGAATGATGAAGGAAGATTGAGCCATGGCGGCCGAGGTCACCCAGGCGCGGGACAAGATGCCGATGTCCAACATCAACGTGACTCCCTTCGTGGACGTCATGTTGGTGCTGCTGGTGATCTTCATGGTGACGGCGCCGATCATCCAGCAGGGAGTGGAGGTGAATCTGCCCCAGGCCAAGGCCGTTCCGGTGGAGGGGCCGGAGGATCCTCTGATCGTCACCATTGCGCAGGACGGTCGCGTCTATCTGAACGACAACGAGGTCAGCCCGTTGGAGTTGCGGACGAAACTGGAGGCGATCAGGAGTCGGGACGCCACCAAGGCCGTCTACCTGAGGGCGGACCGGGACGTGCGCTATGGCTCGGTGATCGCTGCTATAGGCGAGATCAAGAGCGCCGGCATCGAAACGCTCGGCATGATGGCGGCGCCCGTGGACGGCCCGTGACAGCCGATTCCGAAGGATGGTCGGCGAAGGATGGGGCAAGGCGTGTTCCGTAGACGCAACAACCGACGGGTGAGCGGCGGCCCGGAGTCCCACCGTTTGAAGTGGTGGGGGGTCTGTTTCTCCGGTGTCCTCCATCTCGTTCTGCTGGGCTTGCTGCTGTGGGTGCCGCCGAGCACGGCCCGGCGCGCCGCGCTGCCGCCCGTGTACACGGTGGATCTCGTGGCGCCCGGTCCGGCGCCGGTGGCGAAGGCGCCTCCTGCAGCAGGCGTGGCGGCGCCGGAGCCTCCAAGGGAGGACACGCCGGCGCCGAAGGTTTCCGCTCCCGCGCCTCCGGAAAAGCCCAGGAAGAAGGTCGTGGCCCCCGAGAAGCCCGCGCCAACCAGGAAGGTCGCCAAACCGCAAGAGAAGCCGACGCCGAAGCCCAAGCCCAAGGTGGTGAAGCGCAAAAAGCCTGCGCCCAAGAAGTCCGTTGCCACGAAGGTGACCAGGAAGCAGGTGACCACCAAACGGCCCGCGAAGAAGACGCCGAAGGTCGCAAGGAAGAAGACAGAGGCCAAGAGCGCCGCGCTTCGGGACTCGCGGCTGAGCAAGCGGCTTCGGCAACGGCGCATAGAAGAGGTGGTGGCGGAGAGGGCGGAGCGTGGCCGTTTGCAGCGGGCCGCGCGCCGGGAGGGCGGCGGCGCGGAGGCTCCCCGGACCGAGGCGTCGGGCAACGGCGGGGTCGTCAGAAGCGTGGAGTTCCTGGCTTACCGTGGCCAACTGTTCGAAAGCATCAAGGAGCGATGGACGTGGATCGGCAAGCACGGCGAGCTCGAGGTCACGGTTCGGTTTGGTGTCAGCGTCGAGGGAGAGATTTTCGGGCTCAAATTGCTCAAGACATCGGGGGATGCTTCCTTTGACGAATCGGTGGTTCGCGCGGTGCGCCGGGTCAGCTTGTTGCCGCCGCCGCCGGATCTTGTGCAGAAGTTCAGGCAGGTCACGATCACTGTCCGTCCCGACGACCTTGATGGCCAGGGGCCTGTCGGATTGGGTCCAGGGTAGGGTAACCGGCCGGTCGTCCCTACGGGATGTCGTCCGGTCACAGTTCTTGTGGCGCGGGCTCCCGGCGCAGGCTTCAATTTTTGCGGCGCCGGCTCCGGTCCGGAGCGTGGCGGCGTCGAAGGGCGTTGAACCAAATCCGACAAACTCCTGTTCCGTTTGATTTCATGCAAGGGAAAAAGGACGCTCCGACCATGGCAGCCACCACCATACCGCCGTCACGACCACGAACCCCGAACCGGGCCCGATCATGGGTCCGGGTGACGGGGTGGATGGTCGCGGGCCTGATACTGTGCGGGCTGTCGGCCGGCGCGGCACGGGCGCAGGTGACAGGCATGATCGTCGGACCGGGGTCCGAGCGTTTCCGGCTGGCGGTCTCGCCGCTCAAGAACCTGGGGAGCCGGCCCGACGCCGAGGGGTTCTCGGAACGGATCGCGGACGTCATGGCGGACGATCTCGACCGCTCCGGTTGGTTCGAGGTCGTCGACCGATCCGCCTACATCGAAGATGCGCAGAAAACCGGGATCCGGCTTGGTGGTTTCGATTTCCGTGACTGGACCACCATTGGCGCGGAGGTCCTCGTCAAGGGCGGCTTCGAGACCCTGGACGACGGAAAGATCCGGTTCGAGTTGTGGCTTTACGATACGTTCCGGCGGAGTCAGATGGTCGGCAAGGCCTACACCGGAGAAGTCCGGGATGCGCGGCGCATGGCGCACCGTTTCGTGGACGAAATCATCCTGAAGCTGACCGGGACCCGTGGTGTGTTCGATACCCGGATTGCCTACGTGTCCACCGGCAGAGACCGCTTCAAGGAGATTCATGTCTCGCACCTGGACGGCACGGAGAAGAAGAAGCTGACTTACAACCGGACGATCAACATGTTCCCGTGGTGGGAACGCAACGGCGAGGGTTTGGTCTACCTCTCGGTCAAGACCGGCAAGTGGCAGGTCTTCGGCTACGATCTTCTGAAGAATCGTGAAGAGGCCATCGCCCGGGGTGACGGCCGCGGCCAGTGGTCGCCAGATGGACGGCATCTGGCCACGCCGCTGGAGCGGAGCGGGAACCACGACATCTACCGGCTGAATCGTTCGGGGCACATCGTGGAGCGGCTGACCCATCACCCTGGAATCGATACGTCGCCCACGTGGTCCCCCAAGGGAGACCGCATCGCCTTCTCGTCGGATCGGCAAGGTTCGCTGCAACTCTACGTTCTGGAGGTCGCTACGGGCGCCATCCGACGGATCACGTTCAAGGGATCTTACAATACGTCGCCCGACTGGTCGCCCACCGGCGAGTTGATTGCGTTCACGGGAAGAACGAACGGCGTCATGAACATCTTCACCATACGGCCGGATGGCAGCGGCCTGCGGATGCTCACCGCCAACCGTTCCAATGACGAGGACCCTTCGTGGGCTCCGGACGGACGATTTCTGGCATTCACATCCGACCGGTCAGGGTCCCGCCGCATCTACACCATGCGCCGGGACGGAGAGAGCCAACGTAGATTGACAGGCTCCGCCGCGGGTGATACAAACCCGTCCTGGTCACCCCGGCTGCAATGATCCCGTGCAGCACCTAATCGCAATTCCGTTCAAACCCCGACATGGGGAAGACAAGAGAGACCGAGCCGATGACTAGAAGAGCAACCTCAGTGCTGTTCTGCTCCATCACTCTCCTGGTTCTCGCCGCCTGCTCCGCGCCAACCGTCGAAACGGAAGAGCCGGCGACACCCGTGCCCGCTGCTGGCGCGCCTGCCCAAAGCGACCCCGGCGCGATCAAGGAAGGCAGTCTCGCGCAACAGGGTCTGGAGGTGACCGGCCAAGGCAGCCTCGAAGCCCTCAAGCAGGGCACGACGCCGCAAACCGGTGTCCTTGCCGATGTCTATTTCGAGTATGACCGCGCCGAACTGGCTGCGGAAGCGCGTGAGACCCTGCAGCGCAACGCCGACTGGATCCAGGGGAATCCGGGGGTTCAGGTCGAGATCGAAGGGCATGCGGACAACCGCGGAACCAACGAATACAATCTTGCCTTGGGCTCCAGACGCGCACAGGCGGTCAGGGACTACATGGTCACCCTCGGGGTGTCCGCGGATCGTTTCTCGACCATCAGCTACGGCGAGGAACTCCCCGTATGCGGCGAGAACTCGGAGACCTGTTGGAAGTTGAACCGGCGTGCGCATTTCGTCGTTCGGACGCAGAGGCCTTCTTCCTGACCCTGCTCGCGCACCGCGTCACGAAAGATGCCTGCCCGTTGGCCACGCGGCACACGAGGATCTTTCGCGAACCCTGTCCTGCCAGAGACTGAATGCCCATGCGAATTCATGCCCGCACATGTTTGGTGATCCTGTCGCTTGTGTCGGCTTGGGGTTGCACCGTCGATTATCACGCGGCGCCCGCGCCTCCGGTTCAGGCACAATTGACCGAGGGCGAGTGGGCGGTGATCAACGGATTGAAGGCGGAACTCGGGCAGACACGCACCCTCCTGGCGGATACCCGGGCGGAGGTCGCCGCCCTGCAGAACCGCTTGAACGCGATGGAAGGCAGTCTGCTGGAGCTGCGTAATGGAGGCGGAGGCGGGGAGGGATCGGCGAACGCCGCCGAAACGGACCGCAGACTGGCGGCCCTCGAGTCGGAAATGCGGGCGCAGCGGAAACTCCTGAAGGTGCGCGAAGACGAGCTTCGGCTGTTGCGCGACGCGCTTCTCCAGGGCGCTCCGAAGCGCGTTCCTGACGCCGAGCCGAGTGGGGTAGCCTCTCCGGCGCCGGCGGGCGCCGGAGAGCCGCCGCAGAGGGGGCGCCCGGCTCCGAGCCCCGACCCCGACGCGCTCACGCTTCAACAGGACTACGAAAATGCCTGGAAACGGCTGCGGGAAAGGGACTTTCGCGGCGCCATCGAACAGTTCAAGAAGTTCGTCGAAAAACATCCGGACAGCTCCCTGACCGACAACGCGCAATACTGGATCGGTGAGAGCCATTACGCGCTCCAGGAGTTCGACGAAGCCATCCTGGAGTTTGACGTGGTGCGCAAGAAGTATGCCGATGGGGACAAGGCGGCCGCGGCGTGGCTCAAGATTGGCTATGCTTTTGCCGAGCTTGGAAATCGCGTGGACGCCAGACTCATCCTCCAGGAAGTCATCAACCGGTATCCCGATTCCGAGGAAGCGGGAAAGGCGCGAGAGAAGATCCGGTCCCTGGGCGCTTGAAGCTCGCCGCCGGGATTCCCCTTCGGCTGTGGGTGCGCGCAGGCTCCGTACAGCGCGGGTCCGGCCGTCCATTCAAACTCCACGCACGATGCAGATTCTGCGGCACGCCAAGGGACCCCTCCACCGTCCGGTCATGACCATCGGCAACTTCGACGGAGTGCATCTCGGGCATCAGGATCTGCTCCGGCGGGTGATGGCGGACGCCCGGGCGCGGCGCGGGTCCGCCGTCGTCCTGACGTTCGAGCCTCATCCATTGAGGGTCCTCGCCCCCAAGTTTGCGCCGCGTTTGATCCTGGCGCGCCGGGACAAGCTGGCGCTGCTGCGGCGCGTTGGCATCGATTGCGTGGTGATCCAGCGTTTCACGCCGGGTTTCTGCGCGGTGCAGGCGCATGAATTCGTCAATCACTATCTGGCCGGGCTGGGAGTCGAGGTTCTATGGGTCGGCGAGGATTTTCGTTTCGGCAAGGACAGGGCCGGCACCGTCAGCGATCTCATGAAGTGGGGTCCGGCGGCGGGGATGGAGGTGAAGGTCATTGAACCCGTAGCGGAGTCGGAACAAGCCATCAGCAGCAGTCGGATACGCGCATTGCTGGAAGAGGGCCGGGTCGAGGTGGCGCGCCGCCAGCTCGGGCGCAGCCATTTCATCGAGGGAACGGTGGTGCGGGGGCATCAGCGGGGCCGGGAGATCGGCTTTCCCACCGCCAACGTGCGCAGCAGAACGGAGATCGTGCCGGCCAACGGGATCTATGCGACCGTGGTCGAGACGGGCGGAAAGCGGTTGCCCAGCGTCACCAGCGTGGGGGTGAACCCCACATTCGGTGCGGGACCCCGAACCATCGAATCCTACATCCTGGGCTTCGACGGCGATCTGTACGGGCGCAGGCTGCGTGTGTTTTTCGTGGAAAGACTCAGGGAAGAGCGCGACTTCCCTTCCGTGGACCAACTGGTCCGGCAGATCGAGGACGACGTTGTCCTGGCCCGCCGGGTGTTGGGCCGCGCCGGCCCCGACTGCACGGTCGTGCCCTGCTTGACAAAGCCAGCCGCATCCCCTAGTATCTAACCCAGCGTCTGGCAATGGCGTTTTCCTGGCGTTTTCCCATTCTGAAGTGACCCGTTTCCGTTCCAATCCGTTTTATCACCGTTTGCTTTCATCCCAAGCCCGTTTTGAACGGTAAAGAGTCGGTTTGCCCGCCCGCCGGCGATGCCCGTCCCCTGTGGCGGATTGTCCGGCAGCGTAATTGAAAGGAAGTCCTATGGCTAACGTTCGGACGCGCTCCGCAACGGCGGAGAGCGACACCAAGGCAGACTCCGCGCCCACTCACCGCAGAAACAGGCCGACTCCCATGCCCGAGCCCGTGCAGCAGAACGGCTTGAACCTGAGTTCGCTCAAGTCCAAGAAGATCGCCGAGTTGGCCAACATCGGCAAGGGCTTCAGCATCGAGAGCGCGGCGAACATGCGGCGGCAGGATCTGATATTCGCAATCCTGCAGGCGCAGACCGACAAGAACGGCTACGTATACGGCGAGGGCGTGCTGGAAACTCTGCCCGACGGTTTCGGCTTCCTGCGCGCGCCGGACTACAACTACCTCCCCGGCCCCGACGACATTTACGTCTCGCCGAGCCAGATACGCCGTTTCGGCTTGCGCACGGGCGACATCATTTCCGGCCAGATTCGTCCACCGAAGGACGGCGAACGCTATTTCGCCCTGTTGAAGGTCGAATCCATCAACAACGGCGAACCCGACAAGGTGCGGGACAAGATCCTGTTCGACAACCTGACCCCGCTCTATCCCGAAAATCGTATCAACCTGGAGCACGACTCGGAAGAGTACACGACACGTTTCATCGACTTGCTGACGCCCATCGGAATGGGTCAGCGCGGTCTGGTGGTGGCGGCCCCGCGCACGGGCAAGACCATGATGCTTCAGAATATCGCCAAGGCCATCGCCCACAACCATCCGGACGCGGTCCTCATCGTCCTGCTCATCGACGAACGTCCCGAGGAGGTCACGGACATGCAAAGGTCCGTGGTCGGAGAAGTGGTAAGCTCCACCTTCGACGAGCCCGCGACGCGCCACGTGCAGGTGGCGGAGATGGTCATCGAAAAGGCCAAACGGCTCGTGGAGCACGGCAAGGACGTCATCATCCTCCTTGACAGCATCACGCGCCTGGCCAGGGCCTACAACACGGTGGTGCCGCCGAGCGGCAAGATCCTCTCCGGCGGCGTCGACTCCAACGCGCTGCACAAGCCGAAGAAGTTCTTCGGTGCGGCGCGCAACATCGAGGACGGCGGCAGCCTCACCATCATCGCCACCGCGCTGATCGATACGGGAAGCCGTATGGACGAGGTCATCTTCGAGGAGTTCAAGGGAACCGGCAACATGGAGATCAACCTCGACCGCAGGCTGATGGACAAGCGCGTGTTCCCGGCCGTGGACATCAACAAGTCCGGCACCCGCAAGGAAGAGTTGCTGATCCCCAAGGAGGATCTCAATCGCATCTGGATTCTGCGCAAGGTGCTGTCCCAGCTCAACGTGGTGGAGGCCATGGAGTTTCTCGTGGACAAGCTTCACGGGACGAAGGACAACAAGGAGTTCCTGGTATCCATGAACACATGAGCCGGACGCCGCGGCGTCCTGCTTTCCCTTGCGTGGCCGTACCAAACTTGTTAATAGCCCTTCGAGTTTCTCTTCATACCGGCAGTTCGGGTGTGGCCGCCGGGACAGTCACCTCAACCCACTGATTCATGCGCGGGAGAAGACACGGGAGACGAGTATGTTGACATACGCATCATTCGAGGTTTCGGCGCCATGATGGATATATCCATGAAGCAGCTTCTGGAGGCGGGGGTCCATTTCGGGCACCAGACCAGTCGCTGGAATCCCAAGATGAAGCCCTACATTTTCGGAGCGCGCAACGGGATTCACATCATCGACCTCCAGCAGACCGTGAAGATGGTCAAGGACGTGTGTGCCCACGTTCGCGATCTGATTATGTCTGGAGGCCACGTCCTTTTTGTGGGCACCAAGAAGCAGGCGCAGGACTCGGTGCGGGAAGAAGCCGAACGATGCGGCATGTCCTACGTTCATCACCGTTGGCTGGGAGGCACGTTGACGAACTTCCAGACCGTCCGGCAAAGCATCGAACGTCTCAAGAAACTCGAGGAGATGGCCAACGACCCCAAGATCGTCGAGGCCCTCACCAAGAAGGAGATGCTTTCCCACAGCCGCGAGCGCGCCAAACTGGAGCGGGCGCTGGGCGGCATCAAGGACATCAAGAAGCTGCCGGACGCGGTGTTCATCATCGATCCGGGCCACGAAGCCATTGCGGTCCGCGAAGCGCGCAAGCTCGGCATCAAGGTGATCGCCATTGTCGACACCGACTGCGATCCGGACATGGTGGACTACAGGATACCCGGCAACGACGACGCCATACGCGCGATCCGGCTGTTCTGCAGTCTCATGGCCGAAGCGGTGAGGGACGGCCAGGCTCTCGGTGACCAGGCGCGCATGGAGGCCGAGGCGGCGCGGGCCGAGGAAGCGGAGGGGGGCGAGTCCGCCGAAGGCGAGTCGGCCGCGGAACCGCCACGGGAGGAAGCGCCTGCGGCGCCAGGTGCGCCGGAACCGGCGGCGTCTCCCGGAGCCCAGACGCCCGTGGCAGGATCGGCGCCGGGTTCGGGCCAGACTGCCGAACCGCCCGCCGCAGCGCCCGTCGAGAAAGTTCAGGAGAATGCGGACGCAGAGAAGTCCACGGACGCGCCTGCCGTGGCGGGGAGTTGAGAGAGCATGGCCATCGATGCGAATGTAGTCAAGCAGTTGCGGGACAAGACCGGCGCGGGTTTCATGGACTGCAAGAAGGCCCTCCTGGAGTGCGAGGGTGACTTCGAAAAATCTGTCGACCACCTGAGGGCGAAAGGGCTCGCCTTGGCGGCGCGCAAGTCCGAGCGCGAGGCCAGCGAAGGATTGGTGGGCGCGTACATCCACGGCGGCAGCAAGATCGGGGTTTTGCTGGAGGTCAACTGCGAGACCGATTTCGTGGCCCGGACCGAGGAGTTTCAGGCCCTGGTGAAGGACCTCTCGATGCAGGTCGCCGCGGCAAACCCGCGTTACGTCCAACGCGAGGATGTCGGCGACGAAGAGTTGGAGCGGGAGAAATCCATCTACCGGCAGCAGGCGGCCGAGCTCAACAAGCCGGCGGCGGTGTTGGACAAGATCGTCGCCGGTAAAATGGAGCGCTTCTACGAGGATGCCTGTCTTATGGAGCAGGCGTTCATCAAGGAGCCCGCCCGTCGCGTCAAGGACCTGATTCAGGACGCCATCGCGCGCTTGGGGGAAAACATCCGTGTCCGGCGCTTCGTCCGCTACTCGGTTGGCGAAGGCATGAAGGACTAGTCCTCACCAGGGTGCCATCGAATGACGGACGCGGAGTTGAAATACCACCGAGTCATTCTGAAGATCACGGGGGAGGTTCTTACAGGAGAGCGCCAGTACGGCATCGATCCAGCAACGGTCGCGCGGTTCGTGGAGGAGATTCGGGAGGTCCACGAACTGGGTTGCGAGATCGCACTGGTCATGGGCGGCGGCAACATCCTGCGCGGCGCCGAGGCCAGCGAACACGGCATCGACCGGGCGAGCGCCGACTACATGGGCATGCTCGCCACGGTCATCAACAGCATCGCGCTGCAGGACGCGCTCGAAAAGATCGGCGTCTCGACTCGGGTGATGTCGGCCATCGAGATGCGGCAGGTGGCCGAACTGTACATTCGCCGGCGCGCCGTGCGGCACCTGGAGAAGGGCCGCGTGGTAATTCTGGCGGGTGGCACCGGCAACCCCTTCTTCACGACGGATACGACCGCGAGCCTGCGCGCCATGGAAGTGGGCGCCGAGGTGATCCTGAAGGCCACCAAGGTGCGCGGCGTGTACGACACCGATCCGCTCAAGAATCACGACGCAAAGCTGTTCCGCGAGTTGACCCACATGGAGGTGCTCCGCAAGGAACTCAAGGTGATGGATTCCACCGCCATTTCCCTTTGCATGGATAACCGGCTTCCCATCATCGTCTTCAACGTCATGGAGCCGGGCAACATACGCAGGGTGGTCAGCGGCCAACCCATCGGTACCTTGGTGAGCATGACCGGCCAGGCCGGCAGGTAGCGACAGATGGACGACATCTTCTTCCAAGCCTTTCAGGACGACCTGGACAAGACCATGGTCGCCATGCGCCGGGAGTTTGGCCGGGTGCGCACCGGCAGGGCTTCGGCCTCCCTCTTCGATGGGGTGGTGGTGGAATACTACGGCACCCAGGCACCCTTGAACCAGATCGCCACCATCGCCGTCCCCGAACCTCGGCTGGTGACGATTCAGGCGTATGACAGGAACGCCATCGCCGCCATCGAGAAGGCCATTCTGAAGGCGGATCTGGGCCTCATGCCGGCCAATGACGGCAAGCTTGTTCGGGTGCCCATTCCGGAACTCAGCGGCGAGCGCCGCAAGGATCTGGTGAAGCAGGTGCGCAAGACCGCGGAGGAGTACCGGATCTCCGTACGCAACCATCGTCGCGCCGCCATCGAAGAGCTGAAGTCGATGCAGAAGGACAAGGAGATCACCGAGGACGAAGTCAAGCAGGGCCAGGAACGCGTTCAGAAGATCACCGCGGACTTCGTCGGCAAGGTGGACGGATTCCTCAAGGCCAAGGAAGAGGAGATCATGGAGGTCTAGGAGCTTGCGCCTCAGGAATTCGCGAAAGCGAAAATACGCTATCGCCGTCCCTTCGGCTGGTCGATTGAGGAGAGTATCATGTCATATTTGACGAAATCGAGCGGCCGAAGGGACGGATGACAGCGGATTTGCAGCCGTGAGCTCCTGCGGCGCAAGCTCCTGGCGCAGCGCAGCCCGCGCGCTGCCAGCTTTCGGGTCTTCGGAATGAATCTCCACGGGCTGGAAAAGAGCCGGCTGCCCACTCACGTCGCAATCATCATGGACGGCAATGGGCGCTGGGCCAGGCTGCGCGGCAAGAGTCGTCTGGAAGGCCACCGGGAGGGTACGGCCGCGGTCCGCGCCACGGTGGAATTGAGTCGCGACCTGGGCATCCGATACCTTTCCCTGTACGCGTTCTCCTCGGAAAACTGGAACCGCCCGCACGATGAGGTAGAGGGGCTCATGGCGTTGCTGGAGAGCTACCTGGAGTGTGAGCGGGAGCGCATGATGCGCGAGGGCATCCGGCTCATGGCCATCGGTGACCGCCAGCGCCTTCCCGCATCCGTGCGCCGGGTGCTCGACCGGAACATACACCTCACGCGCGACAACACCGGCATCACCGTCATTCTGGCGCTGAGTTACAGCGGTCGTGACGACATCGTCCGGACCGTCCGGGACATCGCCCGCAAGGTCAAGGAGGGGGAGTGCGATCTGCCCGAGATCGACGAACACCTGGTGGCGGCCCACACGGAGACCGGCCGCCTACCCGACCCGGACCTCCTGATCCGCACCAGCGGGGAGATGCGCATCAGCAACTTCTTCCTTTGGCAGATACCCTACACGGAGCTCTACATCACCCCGACGCTGTGGCCCGATTTCTCCGAGCGGCAATACATCGAGGCATTACTGGAGTTTCAAAGGCGCCAACGCCGATTCGGCAAGACCGACGAGCAGATCCTGCGGGGCTGACCCGGGGCACTCGCATCGGTTTACGCATATGCGCGCCCGCGTCCTGACCGCACTGGTCGGAATCCCCCTCCTCGTCGGTATCGTTGTCGCGGACCGCGTCTGGCTGTTCACGCTGTTCGTCGAAGTCCTGGTCCTCGTCGCGCTTCATGAATATGGCCGCATGGTCTTCCCGGCCCACAGGGGAGCGCGCTTCACCGGGCTGGCGGCCGGCATGCTGCTCTCCCTCACCCTGGCGGCGCCTGGCCTGTCAGGCCTGTTGCCGCTGATCGTGGCGGCCCTGTGCGTCGCGTTCGTTTTCGTCGGCGGCGCCGTGGAGGGGCGTCACCGCCAACTCGGTCTGGCCCTCGCCGGCGCCTTGTACCTCGGTTACCTGTTCCCACACTTCATCGTTCTCTACCGGAGCGGTTACGAGTGGGTGTTGTGGGTGTTGATCGTCGTGTTCTGCAGTGACAGCGCCGGCTACTTCGCCGGTGTGGCCGTGGGCCGGAGAAAGTTGTATCCTTCCGTCAGTCCGGGAAAGACGGTGGAGGGTGCGGCCGCCTCCACCCTGGGGGGAGCGCTGGCCGGATGGGTGTCGGGTGTATGGCTGCTGCCGCTTCCACTGGCACACTTGCTGTGGTTTTCCCCGGTGATCGCCATCATCGCTCAGATCGGCGACCTGTTCGAGTCGATCATCAAGCGCGGCTTCGCCGCCAAGGACTCGGGCGGCATCCTGCCAGGCCACGGCGGCCTGATGGACCGGCTGGACAGTCTGGTCTTTCCGGGGGTCGTGGCGGTCTATTGTCTGCAATTGAGTTCAGCATGAAACACATCGTCATCCTGGGTTCCACTGGAACCATCGGGATCAACGCCCTTGACGTGATCCGTATGTTCAAACGCCGCTTCAAGGTCACCGGCCTCGTGGCCGGACGCAACCTGGAGTTGCTGGCGCAGCAGGTGGCGGAGTTTTCCCCGCGCGTCGTCAGCGTCAGGGAACGCGCGGACGTGGACGCATTGCGCAAGCTCGTCGGGAGGTGCCGTACGGAGTTCGTACACGGCGAGGAGGGGTCGGTGGCGGCGGCCACCGACCCCTCCTCGGACTACGTGCTCGCGGCCATCGTGGGAGCCGCCGGGCTGGTGCCCACCTTCGCCGCGGTGCAGGCGGGCAAGGACGTGGGCCTGGCCAACAAGGAAGCCCTGGTGATGTCCGGGGAACTCTTCGTGCGCGAGGCGCGCAGGCGCGGCGTGCGCCTGCTGCCGGTGGACAGCGAGCACAGCGCGGTGTTCCAGTGCCTCCAAGGGAACCGCCGAGAAGACGTGGACAAGATTATCCTGACCGCCTCGGGCGGGCCGTTTCTGCGCACCCCGCTCGCGCAACTGCCGGATGTCACCGTGGACCAGGCGCTGGAACATCCCACGTGGAAGATGGGTCCCAAGATCACCATCGATTCCGCCACGATGATGAACAAGGGGCTGGAGGTCATCGAGGCGCGCTGGCTGTTCGACCTGCCCGCGGAGCGCGTGGAGGTGGTGATCCATCCCCAGAGCATCGTCCACTCCATGGTGCGCTACCGCGACGGAGCGGTCATGGCGCAGTTCGGTATTCCCGACATGCGCATTCCCATCGCTTACGCACTCTCCTATCCCGAACGGCTCGACACCGGGCTGCCGCCCCTCGACCTCACCGGCGGCGGCCAGCTCACGTTCATGGACGTGGAAGGCCCGCGCTATCCCGCCCTGAACATGGCGTATGACGCGCTCGCCCGTGGCGGCACCGTGCCGCCCGTCCTCAACGCCGCCAACGAGGTCGCGGTGTCGGCTTTCCTGGACGGACGCATCGATTTTCGCCGCATCCACGAGATCAGCCGGGAGACCGTCGCAACCCACGAACCGGTCCAGCCGCGGGGCCTGGAGCAGGTTCTCGAGGCCGATCGCTGGGCGCGGGCGTTCGCCGAGGATCTCGTGCAGCGCAACGGGTGGGCGCATTGATCGACGTCGCTTACATGATCGTCGCCGCCGTGGTGGCCTTCGGCGTGCTTGTGTTCCTTCACGAGCTGGGGCACTTCCTCGTGGCCAAGAAGGCCGGCGTGGGCGTGCTGACTTTCTCCATCGGCTTCGGCCCCAAGATCCTGGTGCGCCGATACGGCGAAACGGAGTACTGCATCAGCGCCTTCCCGCTGGGAGGGTACGTGCAGATGATGGGCGAGGATCCGCGCGAACAGGTGTTGGACGCGGATCGGGACCGGTCGTTTGCCGAGAAAAGCCTCGCGGCCCGCAGCGCCATTGTGGTGGCCGGCCCGGCGGCGAACCTCGTCCTGGCCGTGGTCGTCTTCATGATGGTCTTCCTCATCTTCGGCGTCCCCTACCGCACGGCGGAGATCGGCAGGGTTCAGCCGGACTCGCCCGCGGTCGGGGCCGGGCTCCAGGCCGGCGACCGTATCGTCATGATCGGCGACCAGGACATCCGTTCCTGGGACGAATTGTCCAGTGCGGTTCGGGAGAGCGAGGGCCGGGCACTGGAGTTGGGGGTAGCGCGGGACGGACGGGAATTCGTGGTGTCGCTGCGTCCCACCCGGGGACAGACGGCCAACATCCTGGGCGAGACGGAGGACGTGTGGCTCATCGGCGTCCAGGGCGCCGGCAGCGTGGAGGTGGACCGGCTCAACCCGTTCACCGCGGCATGGCTTGCCGTGACGCGCACCGTGGAGTTGACGCTGCTCACGGTGGAGGTGCTGGCCAAGATGGTCGTGGGCCGGGTGGACTCCGCGAATATCGGCGGGCCCCTGATGATCGCGCAGGCGGCCGGCGAGCAAGCCCAGCGAGGACTCGCCAACTACCTGTTCCTGGTGGCGCTCCTCAGCATCAACCTCGGCGTGCTCAACCTGCTGCCCATTCCCATGCTGGACGGCGGCCACCTGTTGTTTTTCCTCATTGAAACGGTGCGCGGCAAACCCCTGGGGCAGCAGCAACGGGAACGCGCGCAACAATTCGGCCTGGTGCTGCTGATCGGTGTCATGATCTACGCGTTCTACAACGATCTGGCGCGGATTTTCGGTTGAGTGTGGCTGCCATGAGAGTGCTGGGACTCGATACCTCGACGGCGCTCCTGAGCGCCGCCGTGATGGACGGCGGCGCGTTGCTGGCCGAGTGCGCGCGCGCATCCGTGAGCGATCGGCGGGCGGGCCGGTCGAACCACGCGGAAGGTCTGCTGCCGCTCATCGAAGACGTGCTGCAACGCGCCGGCACGTTGTTTTCGGAGCTTTCGCTCCTGGGCGTGGCCGTGGGTCCCGGCTCCTTTACCGGGCTGCGCATCGGCATCAGCACGGCCAAGGGGCTGGTATACGGCTCGGACATCCCGGTGGTCGGAGTGCGCACACTGGAGGCTTCGGCCCACCGGGTGCCGGCAGCGGAAGAGTCGGCTCTCATCTGCCCCATGATGGATGCGCGCAAGGGGGAGGTCTACGCCGCACTCTTCCGGCGTACCTCCTCGGCCTTCGAGCGCCTGATCGAGGATACCCTGGTGGCGCCCGAGGAAATGGCCGGGCGCGTGGAGGCCGCGGCCGCGGGTCCGTGTCTGTACCTGGGAAGCGGCGCCCAAGCCTGCGCCGAAACGCTCACGCGGCGCGGCGCGGCGCGCGCCCGCGTCAGCGACGGCAGCGAGTTTCACTCCGTCGCCGCCTCCGTCGCCCGCCTCGCCGAGGCCCGGTACCGCGCGACGCCGGAGACCCCCGCCGCCTCGCTGGCGCCTCACTACATCCGCCCACCGGACGCCGTGGCGAATGTCCCGCGCCGCACATGAGTCCGGCGCCGGCTCCTGCGCGACAAGCAACCAGGTCGCGATGAACCGCCGCTGGGAGCCTGCGGCGCAGGTTCCCAGCGGTGGTCCTCACAGGCCCTTGGCGCACCCGTTCGCATTGACAAAGATGCGACCGTTGGATAGTTTTTATAACTTGGCCGGAACTCTCGATCAGGAGGTCTCGATATGGAGGAAAGAGAGGAGCAGATGATTGCTTCTGTCTTGGACAAAGACCCTGAACTGCGAAAATATTACGAAGAACACCTCGGGTATGAAAGGCTGCTGGACGACCTCAATGACAAGGGTTACCTGTCGCCCGAAGAGGAGTTGGAAAAGAAGCGTATCCAGAAACTGAAGCTCGTCGGCAAGGACAGGATCATGCAGATTCTTGGCAAGTACAAGTCGGCGAATTGAGGGGAGAAAACGATGAAGTTGACCGGGTCGGAAATCTTTGTGGAAGCGCTCAAGCGCGAGGGAGTGAAGACCATTTTCGGCATCCCTGGCGGCGTGGTCCTCAAGTTGTTTGACGTCCTGCACCAGCAGAACGACGTCGAGGTTGTCCTGACCCGGCATGAGCAGGGCGCGATCCATATGGCCGAGGGCTACGCCAAGGCCACGGGCAAGGCGGGCGTGGCGCTGGTAACCTCGGGACCGGGCATGACCAACATCGTCACCGGCCTGGCGGATGCCATGATGGATTCGGTGCCGCTGGTGGCGTTCACCGGGCAGGTTCCCACCAGCCTCATCGGCAACGATGCCTTCCAGGAGGCGGACAACATCGGCATCAGCCGTCCCTGCACCAAGCACAACGTGCTGGTGAAGGACGTCAAGGATCTCGCCACCGTCATCAAGGAGGCCTTCTATATCGCCAACACCGGCCGCCCCGGCCCGGTTCTGGTGGATATCCCCAAGGACGTCACCACGGAATCCGCCGACTTCCATTACCCGGACAAGGTCTCGCTCCGGGGCTACCGGCCGACGGTCTCCGGCAACCGCTTCCAGATCAAGCAGGCGGCCGGCGAGATTCTCAAGGCCAAGCGGCCGGTGATCTACGTGGGCGGCGGCGCGGTGTTCTCGGGTGCGTCCAACGAGGTGCGCGAGCTCGCGGACCTGACCCAGGTTCCTGTGACCATGACGGTGATGGGGCTCGGTTCCTTCCCCGGCACGCATCCGCTGTGCATGGGCATGCTGGGCATGCACGGCACCTATTGCGCCAACATGGCCATGCACGAAGCCGACCTCCTCATCGCCGTGGGCGCCCGCTTCGACGACCGCGTGACCGGCAAGTTGTCCGAATTCTCGCCACGCGCGCGGGTCATCCACATCGATATCGATCCCACGTCCATCAAGAAGAACGTCCACGCGCACATCCCCATCGTGGGTGACGTCAAGGCGGTGCTGAAGGAGCTGGTCCAGGTGCTGAGTTCCATGGACGGCAATCCCGCGAGCGTGAAGACGCAGCGCGCACCTTGGCTCAAGCAGGTGAACGCCTGGGCGGCGCAGCATCCGCTGGCGTACCAGCAGGAGGGCAAGAAGGAGACCAAGCCGCAGTATGTCATCGACAAGGCGTACGAGCTTACGAAGCACAAGGCCATTGTGGTCACCGACGTGGGTCAGCACCAGATGTGGGCGGCGCAGTACTTCAAGAGCGGCCTCCAGCGTACGTTCCTCACATCGGGCGGGCTCGGCACCATGGGCTTCGGTTTCCCCGCCGCCCTGGGCGCGCAGAAGGCCTATCCCAACAAGGCCGTGCTGTGCATCACCAGCGAAGGCAGCTTCCAGATGAATCTTCAGGAGCTGGCCGTGGCCGCCATCCACGAACTGCCGGTGAAGATCATCCTGCTCAACAACGGATTCCACGGGATGGTGCGGCAATGGCAGGATCTCTTCTACGAGGGTCGTTACGCCTCCAGCCAACTGGGCACGGTCCCCGACTTCGTCAAGCTCGCCGACGCCTATGGCATCCTGGGGCTCCGCTCCGAGGGTCCCGCGGACGTCGAGGCGGTGCTGAAGGAGGGCTTGAAGCACAAGGGCCCGGTGATGATGGACTTCGTCATCGACCGGTTCGAGAACTGTTATCCGATGATTCCCGCCGGCGGCGCGCAGCATGAGATGATGCTGGAGGACCCGCCGCAACTGAAGACCGCGCGCAAGCCTTCGCGGAAGAAGAAAGAGGATGCCGACGCCGTTCTGCCGGCGTAAGGGTTGCGTGCATGGAACATGTCATTTCGGTTCTGGTTGAAAACAATCCGGGTGTGCTCGCGCGCGTGGCGGGACTGTTCAGCGCTCGCGGCTACAACATCGAAAGCCTCTCCGTGGCGCCCACGCCGGACGCCACGGTATCCATGATCACGGTGGTGACCTCGGGGGACGAGTTCATCATCGAACAGATCATGAAGCAGCTCAACAAGGTCATCGAGGTTCTCAAGGTCGTCGACCTGACCGAAGAGGATCACATCGAGCGGGAAACCGCGCTCATCAAGATCCTCACCAAGCAGGGAGCCCAGCGGGACGAGGCCATCCGGATCGCGGAGATCTTCCGCGCCAACATCGTCGATTCGACCCCGCAGACCTACACCCTCGAGGTGTCGGGAGACGCCGCCAAGATCGAGGCGCTCATCAATCGCCTGAAGCCCATGGGCATCAAGGAGATCGTCCGCACGGGACGGATCGCCATCGCGCGCGACGCCCTGTAACGGGTCGGGATCGTGCGGTCCTCCGTATCATCGAGACGAAAACAGTGTCGGCGCCTGTGACCGTCATTCCCGCCATGGCGGGAATCCAGGCGTAGCGGGGCAGCGAGGGCGCCTTGCCCCGACCCGCCCGAACCAGGGAGGTTTGTCATGCAAGTGTATTATGATCAGGACGCGGATCTGAGCCGGATCCGCGACCGCAAGGTCACCGTGCTGGGTTACGGCAGCCAGGGACACGCCCACGCCACGAACCTGCGCGACTCCGGGGTGGACGTGGTGGTGGGACTGCGGCGCGACAGCGCTTCCTGGGCCAAGGCGGCGGACGCGGGGCTTGCGGTGATGGAGACGGCGGAAGCGACGGCGGCCGGGGACGTGGTGATGATCCTGTTGCCGGACGAGCTCCAGGGGGGCGTCTATCAGGAAGTCATTCAGCCCAATCTCAAGCCCGGAAACTACCTGGCATTCGGACACGGTTTCAACATCCACTTCAAGCGCGTGGTGCCGCCCGCGGACGTGAACGTCTTCATGGTGGCGCCCAAGGGTCCCGGCCACCTGGTGCGCAGCGAGTTCGAGCGCGGCCGCGGGGTGCCGTGTCTGCTGGCGCTTCAACAGGACCCGTCCGGCGACACCCGCGACGTGGGCCTGGCCTACGCCGCGGCCATCGGCGGCGCCCGCGCCGCGGTCATCGAGACCACCTTCAAGGACGAGACGGAGACCGATCTCTTCGGCGAACAGACGGTCCTGTGCGGTGGCCTCACGTCGCTCATACAGGCAGGCTACGAGACCCTGGTGGAGGCGGGCTATCCGCCCGAGATGGCCTATTTCGAGTGCTGCCACGAGGTCAAGCTCATCGTCGACCTGATCTACGAAGGCGGGCTGGCCAATATGCGTTACTCGGTCAGCAACACCGCCGAATACGGCGATCTCACGCGCGGGAGGCGCATCGTCAACGACGACACGCGCAAGGTCATGAAGGAGATCCTGGCGGACATCCAGTCCGGCAAGTTTGCCGACGAGTGGATGAACGAGCACCGCGCCGGGTCGCCCAACTTCAACGAACTGCGCCAGGCCACCCGGACCCATCCCATCGAGAAGGTGGGCGAACAGCTCCGTTCCATGATGCCCTGGCTGGCGGAGAACCGGCTGGTGGACAAGAGCCGGAACTGATCCGGCGTTCCCGAGTGCCGCGCGGGGACCGTCCCATCGGAATCGCACGAGAAGGCTACCGGTTCGTTTTTCCGGCTCTGGGTCTGGCGGCGGCGGCCTTCGCCATAGGCTGGATGGCGGCGGCCCTGGCGTTGCTGGCGCTGGCGGCAGCGCTGGCGGGGTTCTTTCGCGACCCCGCGCGGGTGACCCCCGCCGGCGATGGCCTCGTGGTATCTCCCGCCGATGGCAAGGTGGTGGAAGTCGAGGACGACGGCACGCATCCCGGCGGCCCCAGGGTCAGCATCTTCCTTTCACCTCTGGACGTGCACATCAATCGCGCGCCCCTGGACGCGCGGGTAGCGGACGTCCGCCACCAGGCAGGCCGTTTCCTGGCCGCCTACAAAGGCAAGGCATCGGAGGAGAACGAGCGCAACGCGGTGGCGCTCACGGACGCCTCGGGCAGGACCGTCCGTGTGGTGCAGATCGCCGGCTTTCTCGCGCGCCGCATCGTTTGCGACGTGGGGCGCGGCGATACGTTGAAGCGGGGCGAGCGTTTTGGCATGATCATGTTCGGCTCACGCGTGGATCTGCACCTGCCCGCGGACGCCGCGGTGGCGGTGCGGCCGGGCGAGCGCGTTCGCGGGGGCGAGACCATCGTGGCGCGGCTCTGACCGTATGAAGAGTTCCGAATACACCGCCGAGAATGCCGAAACGCCGCCGCGGAGGGTTCGGCTGATCCCACGCGGAAAAGTGCGCCGCCGCCGTCTGAAACGCCGCGGGCCGTCCACCCGGCTGCGGCAGGGGATGTTCCTGTTGCCAAGCCTGATCACCGCGGGCAACCTCGTCTGCGGCGTGTTTGCCATCTTTTTCGCTATCCGGGGGGAGTACCCTCAGGCGGCCTTGTGGATCCTGGCGGCGCATTTGCTGGACGGGATCGATGGCGCGGTGGCGCGCCTCACCCACACCACCAGCCAGTTCGGCGTCGAGTTCGATTCGCTGGCGGACGTGGTTTCCTTCGGCGTGGCTCCCGCCGTGCTGGTGTATGTGTTCGCCCTGGAGCCCTGGGGTCCCTGGGGCGGCTTGGGACCGGCACTTTTCGCCGTGTGCGGGGCGTTGCGGCTGGCGCGCTTCAACGTGCAGACCCTGACCGCGGAGAAGAGCTACTTCACGGGCCTGCCGATTCCGGCGGCGGCCGCCATGATCGCCGCCACCCTGTTCATCTTCCTGATGCTGGGGCTCGACGGCCTGGCCAGCCGGCCCGTGGTCTTCACCGGGGTCACTTGCTTGCTCGCGGCCCTGATGGTCAGCAACTTCCGCTACCTGAGTCTGAAGCAGCACCACTTCAAGAAGCGCAGCACCATTTGGTTATTGCTTTCCGCCATGGCAATCGTTATACTCACCATTGCGATGTGGCAGATCATGCTCTTCTCAGCGTTGTTGCTGTACACCTTATCGGGCCCGTTACTATGGTTACTCGCCGTGCGGACGCGACGGAGGGAGGCGCAGGCACCCGTACAAGCCTGAGCCTGAGCAAATCCCAGCTTGCACCACCGAAACTCCCGCCCTTCGCGGGAGTTTTTTTTGTTGAGGAGGAAGACCATGGGCGCCAGCAACATTGTAAACATTTTCGATACCACGTTGAGGGACGGCGAGCAGTCTCCCGGGGCGAGCATGAACATCGAGGAGAAGGTCCTCATCGCGCGTCAACTCGACAAGCTGGGAGTCGACGTCATCGAGGCGGGATTCGCGGCGTCGTCGCCCGGGGACTTCGAGTCGGTGGTACAGGTGTGCAAGGCGGTGGAGCGGCCCATCGTGCTGAGTCTGGCGCGGGCGCAGCTCGGCGACATTCGCAAGGCGGCCAAGGCGGTGGACGGGGCGCACAGGCCCGGCCTCCATACCTTCATCGCCACCTCGGACATCCACATGAAGCACAAGCTGCGCATGTCCCGCGACGAGGTGATGGAGTCCGTGGGCACGGCGGTGGCCCACGCCCGCCGCTACCTCGATTACGTCGAGTTCTCGGCCGAGGATGCCTCGCGCAGCGACCGGGAGTTCCTGGTGGAGGTCTTCGGCGAGGCCATTCGCGCGGGAGCGAAGACCCTCAACATCCCCGACACCACAGGTTACGCGATCCCGTCGGAATTCGGCGAGCTGGTGCGCTACCTCATCGAGCACACCGAAGGCGCGGAAACGGTCACCTGGAGCGCCCACTGCCACAACGACCTGGGCCTGGCCGTGGCCAATTCCCTGGCCGCGGTGGCCAACGGCGCGCGGCAGGTGGAATGCACGGTGAACGGCATCGGCGAGCGCGCCGGCAACACATCGCTGGAAGAGGTGGTGATGGCGCTCAAGACGCGTCAGCCGGTGTTCGGCCTGGACACGCGCATCCAAACGGAGCAGATCTACCCGACCTCGCGCCTGCTCTCCCAGGTCACCGGCATCACGGTGCCGCTCAACAAGCCCATCGTGGGGGACAACGCCTTTGCCCACGAGGCCGGCATCCATCAGGACGGCGTGCTCAAGCAGAAGCTCACCTACGAGATCATGAAGCCCGAGACCGTGGGCATTACCGGCAACCGGCTGGTGATGGGCAAGCATTCCGGGCGCCACGCCTTCGGCGAAAGGCTGCAGCAGCTCGGGTTCTCCCTCGACAAGGACGATGTGAACCGTGCCTTCGAGCGCTTCAAGGCGTTGGCGGACAAGAAGAAGCAGGTCTTCGACGAGGATATCGAGGCGCTGGTGGCGGACGAGGTGCTGCGCATTCCCAGCCAGCCGGACCGCTACGAGCTCATGTACCTGAACATCGCGTCCAGCTCTTCCGCGGTGCCGTCGGCCACCGTGCGCATGCGCGTGGACGGCGAGGAGAAGATGGCCCACGACACGGGTGACGGGGTGGTGGATGCGTGCTATAAAGCCATCGCCAAGCTCTCCGGGAGCCGCGCCCAGCTGCAGCGCTACGCGGTGGCCAGCGTCACCGGCGGCACGGACGCCCAGGGCGAGGTGTCGTGCATGCTCCAGGAGAAGGACATCCACATCTCCGGCAAAGGTTCCCACACGGATATCATCATGGCGAGCGCGCTGGCGTACGTGAATGCGCTGAACCGGCTCGAATACCGCAAGCGGCATCGCCAGGCCAAGGTCAAGGGGGGTCCATGAGTCACAAGGTAACGGTGCTTCCGGGCGACGGCATCGGTCCGGAAGTGGTCGCCGAGGCCATGGCCGTGCTGCGCCAGGCCGGCGACCTGTTCGGTTTCACCGTGGAGGTGGAGGAGGGTCTGGTGGGCGGCGCGTCCATCGACGCCCACGGCAAGCCTCTCACCGACGAGGTGCTGGCCTTGGCCCAGGCAGCCGACGCCGTGGTGCTGGGCGCCATGGGCGGACCCAAGTGGGACGGCCTCGACTACGCCATCCGGCCGGAGCGGGCGCTCCTGGCGTTGCGCCGGGAGCTGGGGCTGTTCGCCAACCTGCGGCCGGTGAAGCTGTTCGCGCCGCTGGCGCGGGCCTCGACGCTCAAGCCCGAGGTGGTGGAAGGCACGGACCTCGTGGTGGTGCGGGAACTGACCGGCGGCATCTATTTCGGCCAGCCCAAGGGCGTCACCCAGGAGCCCGACGGCACCGAACGTGGCGTCAACACCCTGGTCTACACCACGCCCGAGATCGAGCGCATCGCGCGGGTGGCCTTCGACGCGGCCCGCCGGCGCCGTTGCCGGGTGACCTCGGTGGACAAGGCCAACGTGCTGGAGTCCACGGAACTGTGGCGCAAGGTGGTGACCCGGGTGCGCGACGAGGAAGGCTACGGCGACGTGGAGCTTGAGCACGTACTCGTGGACAACTGCGCCATGCAGCTCATCCGCGATCCCAGGCAGTTCGACGTCATCGTCACCACGAACATGTTCGGCGACATCCTGAGCGACGAGGCCGCCATGCTCACCGGTTCCATCGGCATGCTGCCGTCGGCGAGCCTCGGCGGCAAGGTGGGCATGTACGAGCCGGTGCACGGCAGCGCCCCGGACATCGCCGGCCAGGACAAGGCCAACCCGCTGGCCACCATCCTGACCGTGGCGCTGATGCTGCGCCATTCCTTCGATCAGGGCGCCGCCGCCGACTGCATCGAGCAGGCGGTGGAGCGGGTGCTGGATACCGGTTGCCGCACGCTCGACATCGCCGAGGGCGAGGCCGCGGTGGTGGGCTGCCGGGAGATGGGCGCGCGCGTGCGCCAGGAGATCGCGGCGAGCCGGACGGTGTGAACCGGGCGCGGGAGAGACATGGGCGCTTTCAAGGACAAGGATGCTTACAACGTGGCGGTGGTGGGGGCCACCGGCGCGGTGGGCGAGGAACTGCGCAAGATCCTCGAGGAGCGGCAGTTCCCGGTGGAGACGCTGCGCCTGCTGGCATCCGAGCGTTCCGCGGGTCAACGCCTCGGGTTTCGCGGGCGCCAGGTGCCGGTGGAGGTTCTGGACGACGACTCCTTCGAGGACATCGACATCGCGCTGTTTTCCGCCGGTGGGTCCGTGAGCGCGCGCTACGCGCCGGCGGCGGTGGACGGCGGCGCCGTGGTCATCGACAACACCAGTTGCTTCCGCATGGAGGAGGACATCCCGCTGGTGGTGCCCGAGGTCAACCCCGAAAGGATCGGCGAGCACGTCCAGCGCGGCATCATCGCCAACCCCAACTGCTCCACCATCCAGATGGTGGTGGCGCTGAAGCCGCTGTACGACGCGGCCGGCATCAGCCGCATCGTCGTGTCCACTTACCAGTCGGTGTCGGGCGCCGGACGCCAGGCCATGGAAGAACTCGGGAAGCAGACCGCGGCGTTGTTCAACAGCAACGACGTGGAGTGTGAGACGTTCCCGCATCAGATCGCGTTCAACTGCATTCCGCACATCGATACGTTCGTTCCGGGCGGCCATACCCGGGAAGAGTTGAAGATGATCCAGGAGACGCGCAAGATCCTGGACGACCCGGATATCCGCATCAGCGCCACCGCGGTGCGCGTGCCCGTCTTCTGCAGCCACTCCGAATCCATCAACGTCGAGACCCGCACGAAACTGACCGCCAGCGACGTGCGCGCGCTCCTCCGCGAGGCGCCCGGGGTGCTGCTTCAGGACGACCCCCAAGCCAACGAATACCCGCTGGCCACGGAGGCGGCTGGCAAGGACGCCACCTGCGTGGGGCGCATTCGCGAAGACGACTCCGTGGACAACGGCATCAATCTCTGGGTCGTTGCCGACAACCTGCGCAAGGGCGCCGCCCTCAACGCCGTGCAGATCGCCGAGATCCTGATCCGCGACTATCACTGACCGCGCCGTCTCGATGCGCATGAGGCGGATACCTTTGAAGTACGTCACTTCCGCGGAACCGATCGTGCAAGATCGTCCCGCGGATACGGAATGACAAGGACCCCCGAATTCGTCATTCCCGCGAAAGCTTGCCCTCGACCCTGATCGGGGGCGGGAGTCCAGGGGTCGGTGGGTGGTCGTCTGCTCCATGAACGTCCGACTGACCCTCCAATACGACGGCACCCGTTACCGGGGGTGGCAGCTTCAGCCCGAGGGGCCGACGATCCAGGGCGTCCTGGAGGATGCGCTGGCAGTGCTGCTCAAGGAGCCGGTGCGCGTTCATGGTTCCGGACGCACCGATGCCGGCGTGCACGCGCTGGGCCAGGTTGCGAACTTCTCCTGCCCCGACGACAGGGACCTGTGGCGGCTTCGGCGAAGCCTCGACGCCCTCACCCCGGACGACATCGCGGTGAAGGAGGTTGCGAAAGCGGCCCCCTCCTTCGATGCCCGCCGGGACGCGCGCCGGCGCGTCTACGAGTACCGGCTGTGGAACCAACCCTGGCGGTCGGTGTTCCATGACCGCTACGCGTGGCACGTGACACGGCCCCTGGATACGGATGCCATGCGCGCGGCGCTGCCCGCGCTGGAAGGGGAGCACGACTTCTCAGCGTTCCGGGCCGCCGGCTGCGGCGCGGTCACGCCGGTGCGGCGCGTCTACCGCAACGCCTTGTTCCAGTGGGAGGATCATTGGGTCTACCGTATCGAGGCCACGGGCTTTCTGCGCCATATGGTGCGCAATATCGCCGGCACGCTGGTGGAGGTGGGGCTCGGCGAGAGGGAGGCGGGCAGTGTCGCGGCGTTGCTCCGGAGCCGCGACCGCGGACGGGCCGGCGCCACCGCTCCGGCGCGTGGACTGTTTCTGGTGGAAGTGTGCTACGTCCAACCCCGCGGGACGCCTTGCAATGCCGGCTGGGTATGAGTAAGCAACTGCAATCGTGAATGGATCGACTGTGGCCAAAGGGCCACCTGACCGGAGAACAGGAGGTACGCACATGAAGGCACTGGCAATACTGTGGGTTGGCGCATTGCTTTTGGCCGGGGCAGCACCTGCCGCCGCCCAAAGCAAGCAGAACATCGCATGGGGCGGGTCGAATCCGGGCGGTGTGATGTACTACATGGTCGGCGCTGCGGGCACCATCATCTCGGAAAAGTTGCCGCAATACAACATTACTCAGGTGACCACCGGCGGCTCCACGGAGAACGCCAAACGCGTCATCAAGGGTGAACTCGACATGGGCATCGTCTATGGTGCGCACGTTTTCATGTCGCAGAAGCCCGAAGGTCCGTTCAAGGACGGGGCCAAGGGTACGATGTTCCGGGGCATCGCCAAGGCCTACAAGGGTCCGACCTACTTTGTCACCCTTCCAGGTTCGGGGATCGAGAGCGTCGCCGATTTGAAGGGCAAGAAAGTGGCCCTCGGCCCGCCGGGCTCGGGGACGGTGTTCAACTGCTCCAACATCGCGCGGGCGACAGGCATTCTCAGCAGCCTGAAGCCCAGCATGATGACCTTCGCGGACGCAGGTCGGGCGCTTGCCAATGGGCAGATCGACGCGCTCTGCCAGTCGTCGGCGCCCGCTGCGGCGGTAAAGGAATTGGCGGAGACCAAAGGCGCGGTGGTGTTGCCTTACACGGCGTCGGAAATGAAGGCCATTACTTCCACGTATCCCTTCTATGTTCCGTCCACCATGCCGGCGACCACCTACAAGGGCGTCCCCGCGCTCGACCTTCCCTTCCTGACGGTCTATTGGGTGGCCCACGAGCGGGTTCCTGCGAAAGCCGTCGAGGACATATTGAACCTGGTCTATCAAGCCGACATCCGCGAGCGGCTCGCCGCCGGCCACAAGGCGTGGAAGCAGATGGAGCCCGACATCAAGAACTTCGAGGCCTTGGGCGTGCCCATGCACCCCGGCGCCATGGCCTACTACAAGTCCCAGGGGCTTGACAAATAACCTTCCGGCAATACCGGCGGGCGGCCGCGTGGGATGACCGCGGCTGCCCGCTCCTTCTTCATACCAAGCCCGATCAGGCGGAGGAGAACAAACAGGGTGGCAGCCCGGGAGTCTTGGTTTGCCCCGATCCAGGGTAGGCACCGCACGGTTTCCGGGCCGTTTGCCATTGCCTACGACTTGATCGCGGCCCTGTTTTCCCTTTGGTATCTGTATACGTCGGGGTTCGGCCTGGTCTCGACAGAGACCAACCGCGGGCTCTATCTCCTGTTCACGGCGGTGCTCGTATTCATCCGCTTCCCGGCCCATGCGCGCGCGCCGGGGCACCGGCCCAGCGTCATCGATGGCGTCCTGATAATCATGGCGGTGGCGTCCATCGGCTATTGGATGGACCAGTACGTGCCTTACGCGATGTTCCGCGTGAGCGATCCCAGCCGGTGGGACTTCATCATGGGGATCGCCGCCATCGTGGTGGTGCTGGAAACCAGCCGGCGCGTGCTGGGACCTGCCATTCCGATCATCGCCCTGATCTTTCTTCTGCAGCTCTACTACGGGCCCCACCTCCCCGGGAAACTCAGCCATTCCGGCCTGCCGGTGGATCGCATCGTCGAATTCACGTTCTCCACCCAGGAGGCCATGTTCGGGGTCGTCACGGCGACCTTCGCCACGTTCGTTTTTCCGTTCATGATCTTCGGCGCATTCCTGGAGCGCAGCGGCGCCGGGACCTTTTTCATGGATCTGGCCACGGCGCTTACGGGCAAGTGGCGCGGCGGCCCCGCCAAGATCGCCACGGTCAGTTCGGCGTTGTTCGGTTCCATTTCGGGCTCATCGGTGGCCAACGTAGTGGCGTCCGGCGCGTTCACTATCCCGATGATGAAAAAGATCGGTTTCAGACCCCACCACGCGGGGGCCATCGAGGCCATTGCATCCACCGGCGGTCAGATCATGCCGCCCATCATGGGTGCGGGTGTGTTCATTCTGGCGACCCTGACTCAGACCGGCTACCTCGAAATTGCGGTCATGAACGTGATTCCGGCGGTCCTGTTCTTTTTCTTTGTCCTGCTGATGGTCGATCTGGAGGCGGTCCGCACGGGCATCAAGGGAATGCCGGCGGATGAAGTGCCGAGGATCCGGGAGGTGGTGCGCCGGGGCTGGCATTTCTTCATTCCCCTGGTGGTGGTGGTGACGCTGCTGTTTAAAGGGTTTTCCCCGGACCTGGGGGCGTTCTGGGGCATTATCTCGACGATGGGCCTGTCGTGGCTGCGCAAGGATACGGCAATGAAGCCGCGCGATATTTTCCGGGGCATGGTCTCCGGGGCCCATTCCAACACGTCCGCGGGCGCGGCCATCGGCAGCCTGGGTGTGATCATCGGCGGTATTATCCTGGCTGGTCTGGGGCTCAAGTTTTCCGCCGTGCTGGTGGAATTCGCGGGCGGCAATCTTCTTTTGACGGTGGCCCTGGTTACGGTCATATCCGTGATCATCGGCATGGGCAGCAGCACGACGGGCTCCTACATCATCCTTGCCGTGGTCGCGGCCCCAGCCCTGGTGCAACTCGGCGTGCCCGAGGTGCCGGCCCATCTGGTGGTGTTCTACGCGGCGTGCCTGTCCAATATCACGCCACCGGTCTGCGTCTCTGCCTTCGCGGGTGCGGCCATCGCGGGTGCGGATCCGATGAAGACCGGTTTCGCGGCCTTGAAGTTCGGCACGACCCTGATGCTGATCCCGTTCAGTTTCGTCTATGTTCCGGAACTGCTGCTGCACGGCACGGCACTGGAAATCACCGCGGCCGCAGTCAGCTACCTGTTGGGCTACGCGGCGCTCGCCGTCGCCATTCAGGGGGTCGACTACCTGGCGGGGAGCGTGGAACCGTGGCGCAAGGCGGTGTTCCTGGCCGCGGCCGTGTGTTTCCTGTTGCCGCTGATCTGGTGGCTGAAGGTGGCAGGCGTGGTCCTGTTGGCCGCCGCGTGGGGCCTGCGGGCCTTGGCGCCTGGCCGGGTGTAACGCACCCGCACCCCTTGCGACCGGGTTGGTCTTCGGGACCATCGCCGTGGGATGGCGGCAAGGTCCCTTGCTTGAATTCGCCCGGGTCGCTGGCTATAAATTGCCGCCAAAGGAGAACATGCAGCCATGTCCGAACGCACACTCTATGACAAGGTCTGGGAGTCCCATGCGGTGACCACGCTTCCGACCGGACAGACGCAGCTCTTCATCGGTCTGCATCTGGTCCACGAGGTCACCACCCCGCAGGCTTTCGACATGTTGCGGGAGCGCGGGCTTCCCATCGCCTATCCCGAGCGCACCTTTTCCACCGTCGATCATGTCGTTCCGACGGACATGCAGGTGCGGCCGTTTGCCGACGAGCAGGCCGAGGCCATGACCGCCGCGCTGGAAAGGAACGTCCGGGATTTCGGCATCGAGTTCTACGGCCTGGACAGCGACCGTCAGGGCATCGTCCATGTCATCGGCCCGCAGTTGGGTTTGACCCAGCCGGGGATGACGCTGGCGTGCGGCGACAGCCATACGAGCACCCACGGGGCTTTCGGCACTTTGGCGTTCGGCATCGGCACCAGCCAGGTGCGGGACGTGCTCGCCACGCAGACACTGGCCATGGACCGGCTCAAGGTGCGGCGCATCAACGTCAACGGCCAGCTCCCGGTGGGCGTTCATGCCAAGGACGTGATCCTCACCATCATCCGGCAACTCGGGGTCGGCGGCGGCAAGGGCTACGCCTACGAATACGGTGGGGAGGTGCTCGACCGGATGAATATGGAAGAGCGCATGACCGTGTGCAACATGAGCATCGAGGGCGGCGCGCTCGTGGGTTACGTCAATCCCGATCAGACCACTTGCGACTACGTCGCCGGTCGGCCGTTCGCGCCCAAGGGCGAGGCCTTCAACCGCGCGGTGGCCTACTGGCGCTCCATGGCGTCGGATCCCGACGCAACCTATGACGATGTCGTGGACATCGACGGCTCCGCCATCGAGCCTACGGTCACCTGGGGCATCAATCCCGGCCAGGCGGTGGGGGTGCTGGAGAACCTGCCGCGCCCGGAGGAGTTGACCGACCCCAAGAGCGTGGAGAGGGCGTACGCGCACATGGGCTGGGAGCCGGGCGCGCCGATTCTCGGAACTCCCATCGACGTGGCGTTCATCGGTTCATGCACCAATTCGCGGCTCTCGGACCTGATGGCCGCGGCGCGGGTCGCCAAGGGAGGGCGCGTGGCCGACGGGGTCAAGGCGCTGGTGGTGCCCGGCTCCGTGGACGTCAAGAAGCAGGCCGAGGCCGCGGGTCTCGACCGTGTGTTCACCGAAGCGGGCTTTCAGTGGCGCGAGGCCGGATGCTCCATGTGCCTGGCCATGAACCCGGACAAGCTCAACGGCCGGGAGGTGTGCGCCTCCTCGTCCAACCGCAACTTCATCGGCCGCCAGGGGAGCCCGGAAGGGCGCACCCTGCTGATGAGTCCCGCCATGGTGGCCGCCGCCGCCCTGAACGGCAAGGTCGTGGACGTACGCCACTACAACTGATCAACGGACCGAGGTTGTCATGAACGAGATCAAGCAGGTAAGCGGCAGAGCCGTGGTGGTGCGGGGCCACGACATCGACACCGACCGCATCGTCCCGGCCCGCTACCTCAAGGAAATTACCTTCAACAGGATGGGCGAGTACCCGTTCTTCGACGAGCGCTACGACGCCGGCGGCGGAACGGTCGACCACCCATTCAACGAGGCGCGCTTCCAGGGCGCCGAGGTCCTGGTGGTGAACCGCAACTTCGGCTGCGGGTCGTCGCGCGAGCACGCGCCCCAGGCGCTGTACCGCTGGGGCATCCGCGTCATCATCGGCGAATCCTTCGGCCCGATATTCGCCGGCAGCAGCGTGTTGCTGGGCATGCCCACGGTGATGGTGTCGTCCGAGGACGCCGGCAAGCTCATGGCGCTGGTGGAGAGCGACCCCACGGCGGAACTCACGGTGGATCTGGAAGCCCGCAAGGTGCGCATGCCCGATGGCAGCGACATCGACCTGGACATCAGCGACGGCCATCGCAACGCCCTCACCACGGGGACATGGGACTCGACCACGCTGTTGCTCAACAACCTGGACGAGGTCGCGCAGACCGCCGGCAAGCTCCCCTACATCAGTGATTTCGAGACACCGGCGCCGCTGTGACGTCGTGGTTGCTTCATTCCGTCCAGGCAGGGTCCCGTAGGGGCGACCGGCCGGTCGCCCCCGTCCGAGGCGGCTGAGTGTCCGAGGCGGCTAGCCTTCCACCTGCGGCATCACCTTCTCGACGAACGTATCCAGTTGCTTCAGGTCGGAGATGGCGAGGCCGATGATGAGGGTCTGCAAGCCGCGGGCGAAGATGCGGTTGATGCCGTCGGCGCACGCGTTGGCGCTGCCCACCAGCATGTACTTCTCCACGTCCATGCGCACGCTGCCGTAGTAGCGGATCAGGTAGTTGCTGCACGCCTCCACCGCCTTGCTCTTGTCGTCGTCGAGAGCGATGAAGGTAAGGCCGGCCTTCTCGATGTCGTCGGGGCTCCGGCCGGCGGCGCGGGCGTGGCCGCTGATCTTCTCCCACACCGCGTCGAAGTTGTGCACCGCGCTGCTGCCGCAGATGTAGCCGTCGGCGTGCCGGCCCACGCGTTTCAGAACGGACTCGGCGCCGCCCCCCATCCAGATGGGCGGGTGCGGTGACTGAACCGTCTTCGGACCGAAGCGTGTGCTGTGGAGGTCGAAGTAGCGGCCATGGTGCTCCACCGCTTCCTCGGTCCACAGGCGTTTCATGAGTTTGAGGGATTCCTCCGCCCGGCTGCCGCGGTGCTCCCACGGCACCTCCACCGAGGTGAAGTCGTTCTCGCGGCTGCCGAAGCCGATGCCCAGGGTCACGCGGCCGTTGGACAGGAAATCGAGGGTGGCCACGGTCTTGGCCAGGAGCGCGGGATGGCGCAGCGCCGACAGCAGCACCGAGGTTCCCAGCCGGACGCGCTGGGTAGCCCCCGCGGCGGCGGCGAGCACGGTCAGGGCTTCCAGATTGTCGTAGGCAATGCGGTCGATGGTCCAGAACGAATGCAGGCCGCCCTCATCGCATTTCCGCGCCATGGCGGTGACGAAGCCGGGGTCGATCTGCGGAGCCGGGTTGACAAAGCACATGCCGATGTTTCCCATGGTAACGATCCTTTCAGGGTGTGGTTTTCAGTGTGGACACACGTTTCCGAATCCGCGGGCTCGCCGGCACGGTGCGCCCCCCGGGCTTCGACCTGTTGACAAGCGGCGCCGTGTCGTGAGACCGTCGAGTTGCAGCTACGGGAGATTAGTCGGTTTCCCGTGATCCCGCAACGGGCGCGACGATCCACTCCAGGACGATTTCACGCTGGCCGGGCATCGGCATCGAGGCCGGATGGGGTTCGTTTTATCCCTTCGAGGCCTCGCTTCGCCGGAAGGGCGCCGTCCGAGCCTCCGGGTTCTGTACGAATCGGCAGGGTGGGTTTGTCCCGTCATCCATTCCGTCGTCGGACGCCACAGCCTTGACAGCCCTCCCGGACATGGATATACCCCTGTGGATTTCGTAGGGGCAGAAGGGAGTTCCTATGTGGGAAGCCGCCACCGTGGCATTTGAGAACCTCCTGGTTCCGACCCGGTTGGGGTATCTGTTCGTCGGGGTGTTCATGGGGCTGGCCCTGGGGGCGATCCCCGGCCTCGGCGGTCTCGTAGGCCTTGCCATCCTGCTGCCCTTCACGTTCGACATGGACTCCTTCGAGGCGTTCGCCATCATGATCGGCCTGATCTCGGTGACGAGCACCTCGGACACCATCCCCTCGGTTCTCTTCGGCGTTCCCGGCACCTCCGCGTCCCAGGCCACCATCCTCGACGGCCATCCCATGGCCAAGAAGGGCGAAGCCGGGCGCGCCTTCGGCGCCGCTTACATGGCGTCGCTCATCGGCGGCGTCTTCGGCTCGCTGGTGCTGGCGCTGTCCATCCCGGTGCTGCGCCCCATCGTGCTCGCGTTCGGTTCCCCGGAGTTCTTCATGCTGGGTTTCCTGGGCATCTCCATGGTGGCGGTGCTCAGCGGCAACGCCCCCGTGAAGGGGCTCATCGCCGGCGCCCTGGGCCTGTGCGTGGGCATGGTGGGAATGGACCCGCAGACCGGCGTGCTGCGCTGGGTCTTCGGCCAGCTCTATCTGTGGGACGGCGTGCCGCTGGTCCCGGTGGCTCTGGGAATCTTCGCCATCCCCGAGATCGTCGACCTCACCATTCGCGGGACACGCATTGCCGACGTGCCCAAGGAACGGCTCGTCGGGGTCATGTCGGGAATCCGTGACACGTTCCGCAACTGGTTCCTGGTGGTGCGCTGCGGTGTGGTGGGAGTGTTCGTGGGGGCCATTCCCGGGCTGGGCGCGTCGGTGGTGGACTGGTTCGCCTACGGCCACGCCATCCAGACGGAAAAGGGCGCCAACGAGACCTTCGGCACCGGCGACGTGCGTGGCGTGCTGGCGCCGGAGGCCGCCAACAACGCCAAGGAGGGCGGGGCGCTGATCCCCACCATCGCCTTCGGCGTGCCCGGCAGCGCGTCCATGGCGCTGCTGCTCGGCGCCATGACCATCCAGGGACTGACCCCCGGCTCGGCCATGCTCACCAAGGACCTGGCGGTCACCTACACGATGATCTGGAGTCTGGCCGTCGCCAACATCTTCGGCACGGTGCTGTGCATGCTGTTGACCAACACCCTGGCAAAGATCGCCATGGTGCGCATCAACCTGCTGACCCCGCTGGTGGTGGTGATCGTCTTCCTGGCGTCGTTTCAGGCCACGCGGCACTACGGCGATCTGTGGTCGCTCCTGTTCTTCTCGCTGCTGGGCTGGCTCATGAAACGGTTCGGCTGGCCGCGGCCGCCGCTGATCCTCGGGCTTGTCCTGAGCGGCATCATCGAGAACTACCTCTTCATTTCCGTCAGCCGTTACGGCGCCGCGTGGATGGGCCGCCCCATCGTGTTGATCGTGGCGGTGCTCATTGCCGTCAGCCTGTATTACGGCGTGCGCAACGCCCGCAAGCAACGCGAGCTGCAGCAGAAACGGGACACGCAGGTGGATCACGAGAGAAGCGGGGACACCGATGAAGTTTAAGCTGGTCAATCCCGGGGCGCTGTTCACCGTCTTCATCCTCACTCTGATGGTGGGGCTGGTGTTGACCGCCAAGCAGTGGCAGTTTCAGGCGCGGCTGTTCCCCTGGAGCATCGGCATCCCCACCATGATCCTGTGTTTCCTGCAACTGGGCCTGGACCTCTTCCGCAACAGGAATGAGGACGAGGATCTCGCCGGGGTGATGGACCTGCCGGTGGACCGCAGCGTGCCGGTGGCGGTGGTGATCAAGCGCGCGGTGAACATCTTCGCGTGGATCTTCGGCCTCTATGCCTGCATCTGGATCATCGGCTTCATCCTGAGCGTGCCGCTCTTCCTGCTCCTCTACCTGAGGCTGCAGGCGGGCGAGTCCTGGAAGGTGGCGGTCAGCTACATGGTGGTGATGATGGCGTTCATGGTCGGGGTGTTCGAGATGGTGCTGCACATCCCCTGGCCGCCGGGCTTGATCGACGGCCCGCAGGCGTTCATCCTCGGACTGGTGGAGCGTCACTTGTCGAGCCTGGTGCCGATATGATAGAGGACCGTCAAAGTTCGGTTGCGGGGACTCTTGACATTTGCCGCGCGGTTTACGTATAAACAGGCCGTCTGGATCAGCGGAAGAAATAACCAAAGGGAGGTAGCATATGGTTGCGAAGAAAAGGTTAGTTGGTTTGGCCACGGTCTTGGGAGCGTTGTTCCTGTTGTCCACCGTCGCCATGGCAATGGGCCCCAAGCTGATGGTGGACGTGGGCGATACGAAGAAGGGCCGGCTGCAGGTCAAGATCTCCGCTGAAGGCTTGAAGGCGGGCCAAGAGGTGGGGATCCGGACGATGATGGGCGGCGTCCTTTCGGATGTGAGCTTTCTGGTAAAGCCCGCCGTTGAGAAGGCCGACGACAAGGGCATGGTCGCCACGACTTGGGGCATCCGGGGCCGGACCATCAAGCGCCTGCTGAAGCCGGGCGATCACGAGGTCATGCTGGTGGACGGTGACGGGAAAACCCTGGCCAGCGCGAAGCTGACGATTCCAGCTCCAAAGAAGAAATAGGTTTGGTGCGGACGGAGCGCCCCCGGTTTTCGCGCCGGGACACTCCTGATGCAGGTCGGTTCCGGCAGGGACGGCCGTCAAGGACAGACGGGCTGAGGAACTCGGTTGTACGGGAGTCCTCAGCCCGTTTGCGTTTGTTGCCGGGTTTCCACGCAACGCGGAATGCGGCGGGCGGGCGTGCCCGAATGAATGGCTCCATGAGTCGAGAGGTGAACGAATTATGACGAGATCGAAAGCGGCGAGTTGGTCCACCTTGTTCTTTTTGTTGCTCTTCGCCGGGTTGTTGGCGACCACGGCGCAGGCCAAGACGATTAACATCCTCATCGGTTATCCGCCCGGGGGCGGTCACGACATCGAGGCACGGGTCATGGCGCGGTACTTGGGGAAGTACCTGGATGGAAACCCCAAGATCATCGTCCAGAACATGCCCGGGGCCGGCGGCATGATCATGTCCTCCTATGTGTACAACCGGGCCAAGCCCGACGGCACCACAATCGGCCTTTTCGGCAGCAGCCACGGACTCCAGGCCGTGCTCGCGCCGCCCGAGATGGTCAAGTACGATCTCTTGAAGATGCCGATCATCTGGTCCGTAGCTGGCATCCAGGTTCATTTGACGCGGGAGTTTCTCGGAGCCAGAAACGCCAACGATCTGTTGACCAAGGTCGACCGCTCGAAGATAGTGGTGGCGGGCCGCTCCAAGCAGGGTTCCTCATGCCTGCGCGGCCAGTTGGCCCTGCGCCTTCTGGGAGTCGATGAGTACACGGCGGTGTGCGCGTACGGGGGAACCTCACCCATCAGGGCCGCCATGGAACGGGGTGAGGCGAGCTACTTCGTGGCCAGCGACGCGCACCTGGTGGGCGGCGGCGCCTTTGTGGATCTGCATCAACGCAAACTCGTATTCCCCATGTACCAGAGCGGTATCCTCAAGGGCGATGGCACCATCGCACGGTCCGCTACGGTAAAGGGGGATGTCCCCACGCTGTATGAGGTGTACAAGGCGCACCACAAGAAGGAGCCCTCGGGCCCGGATTGGGAAGCGTGGCGCGCCATCGGTCTCGGCATCTCGAATCTGACCCGTACCCTGGTGCTGCCTCCGGGCATTGCCGCATCCAGGGTCCAGGAGTTGCGCGAGGCGGTCGGCAAGATGTCCAAGGACCCGGGGTTCGTCAAGGACTGGGAGCGGGTCTTCGGCCAGGAGCTTGGGCCCGTGCTCGTGACGCCTGAGGATGCGAGCAGGATCCGCGACGAAACCATGGCGCCTGCCGAGTGGCAGGACCATCTCCGCAAGTTCGTCGCCGCCAAGTAGGTGTTGGTTGAGGGGAGGGGCGACGCATCCCGAGCAAGAAGGGAGAAATCCATGACCCTACGCAGATTGTCGTTGTTATTCGTGACCTGTGCGGTGCTGGGGACTCTTGTCCATGGCTCCGCGCAGGCCTTCACTGAGGGCAAGAGAATCCAGATCCTTTCCGGCTATTCCCCTGGCGGCGGCCACGACACCGAGGGCCGGCTCATCGCCCGCCGGATCGGCAAGTATCTTCCAGGCATGCCTACGAAGGTGGTGAAGATCAACATGCCCGGCGCCTCCGGTCTGATCCACGGCGCCTACGTGCACCACAAGGCCAAGAAGGACGGGCTCACCTGGTCCATCATGGGCACGACGCACCTGAGCAGTTCGGTTCTGAGGGAGCCCAAGCCCAACTTCGACCTGACGAAGATGCCGGCGATCTATTCTACCAGCGGCGCTTCCGCCGCCATCGTCCGTGACTTTCTCAAGGTCAAGACCGGGGTCGAGCTGACCAAGATCGATCCTTCGAAGATCGCGGTTTCCGGGCGTTCCCTGACCGGGTCGTCCTTTCTGAACGACGCAATCGGGCTCGATCTGCTGGGCATCAAGGGCTACAAGTTCGCGGTGGGTTATCCCGGAACCGCCCAGATGGCGCTTGCGTTCCTGTCCGGAGAAGTTTCCTACGTCGGCGGCACCGGGCTCCATCACGTGCTCGGCAGCGGCGGCCGGTATTACTCGTCCATCAAGGACGGGGTCGCCGTCGTCATCTGGCAAGGTGGCGTATTGACTCCCGACGGGAAGGTCATCCGCTCTCCGGGTACCGACATCCAGACCTTCGAGGAGGTCTACAAGAACGTGAAGGGCGAGGCGCCCTCGGGCCCGGCATGGGAAGCGTACAAGCTGACCGGTCCCACTCTGCGGACTCTGAACCGTACGCTGGTGGTGCCGCCAGGGACACCCGCGGATCGCGTGGCGATCATCCGGGCCGCCTTCGACAAGATGTACTCCGATCCTGCCTATGTGAAGGAGTGGGAGAAGATCTTCGGGCTCAAGCTGGACTACATCAAGGGTCCGGACGCGGACAAGATCACCAACGACCTGCTCAAGCCCTCGCCGGGATGGGACTACCTCAAGAACGAGTACATTCCCGCGCTGTTGGCTCGCAAGAAATAGTGTGCCAGTTCGATTGCCGTCCGGCGCGCTCCACGCGCCGGGCGGCATGACTCTTCAACGGACACGACACCGGACAGTTCATGAAAAAAGACATTCGCACCTGGATCGACCAGTTGCGCGGCGCCGGTGTGCTCGACACCATCTCCAAACCGGTGGATCCGCGCACCCAGATGGGCGCGCTTCTGTGGCAGTCGCGCGAACGCGCGCTGCTGTTCGAGAATCTCGCGGGGTATCCGGGCTGGCGCTGTCTCGGCCAGGCGCCAGGGGACGTGCGCCTCGCCCCATTGGCCTTCGGCTGCGACCGCAATGACATGGTGCCCGAGTTCGTCCGGCGCACCCAGGAGCCCGGCGCCACCCGGTTGGTGCCGTCGGGACCAGTCAAGGAACGCATCCTCAAGGGCGACGCGGTGGACATCACGAAGCTGCCGATCCACCAGTGCGGCATCCGCGACGGCGGCCCCTTCATCTCCGCCGGGCTCATGATCTCCAAGGACCCGGACACCGGCAACCGCAACCTGAGCTTCCACCGCCTGCAGATGAAGGGCCCGCGCAAGACGGGCATCCTGCTCTACCCGCGCCACGGCTGGACCAACTACCAGAAACACGAAACCAGGGGCGAGGGCATGCCCGTGGCGTTCATGATCGGCCACCATCCCATGTACTACTTCGCCGCCGCCACCTCCACGGACTACGGGCGGGACGAACTCACCATCGCCTCGGCGCTTCTCCAGGAAGAAGTGGAAATGGTGAAGTGCGAGACCCTCGACATGGAGGTACCGGCCCAGGCCGAGGTGGTGCTGGAAGGGGAGATTCTGCCCCACGTGCGCGAGGAGGAAGGACCCTTCAGCGAATTCCAGGACTACTACCTGGCCGGCGCGGGACAGAACCCGGTGTTCCAGGTCAATGCCGTCACCATGCGCGGCGACGCCATCTTCAAGAACATTCAGAACGGCGCTGAGGTGGAAGGCTGCGTGTACCACAAGGTGCCCATGTCCGCGCAGATCCTGCGGCGCATCCGCGGCGTGGGCGGTGGCGCCCAAGTAAAGAACGTGCTGGCGCTGCCGGGCATCTTCGGCATCGTCGTGCAGATGAACGCCCGCTACTACGGCGAAGCGCGCAACGTGCTCATGGCCGCCCTGTCCAGCGAGTACCAGCACCCCAAGGTGGCCATCGCCGTGGACGAGGATGTGGACATCTTCAACTACGCCGACGTGCTGTGGGCCATCTCCACGCGCGTCAACCCGGCCGAGGACATCATCACCATCCCGGGCGCCAAGGTCCACGCCATGGACCCCTCGTGCCAGGAGGTGGGCAAGCCCGGCGCGCCCGGCTGGCACCGGGTGGGCGGCAAGGTGATGATCGACGCCACCAAGCCGCCCGAGTGCGACCCGGCGCGGCGCTTCGAGTTCGAACGCCTGCAGCCCATGGGCGCCGGTCAGGTGCGCCTGGAGGATTTCCTTCAGGCCAGATGACTGGCAGCAGCACGTTTGCTGCAACGTCACTTCGGAATCGATCGACCAAGGGCGACCGGCGGCCGCCCCTGCGGCGTCCACCTCAGGCAAAGGAACCCGAAATTGAGCGAAGTAGCCATCATCACCGGCGGCGCCAACGGCATTGGCCGTTGCGTCGCATTGCGGTTCGCCCGTGAAGGCATCGCCGTGGCCATTGCCGACGCCGACCGCGAGAGCGCGGCAGGGGTCGTGGACGAGCTGGCCGCCGCGGGCGCGCGTGCGCGCGCCTACGGCGTCGATGTAACCCGAGCCGCGGAGATCCAGGAAGTGGTGACGCGGGTGCGCGAGGATCTCGGACCCATCGACATCCTCTGCAACCTCGCCGGCGGCACCATCCACACCAAAGCCGTGGAGGACCTGTCCTGGGCCGAATGGCGCGAAGTGCTGGACGTGAACCTCAAGGGCACGTTCCTCTTCTGCCGTGAGGTGGCCCCCGGCATGATGGAGCAACGGCGCGGCCGCATCGTCAACACCGCATCCAACTACGGCCTCACCGGCTGCGCCCTGCGCACCCCCTACTCGGCCGCCAAGGCCGGCGTCCTCGGCTTCACCAAATCCCTGGCCCAGGAACTCGCCCCCTACGGCGTCCTCGTCAACGCCGTCGCCCCCGGCCCCACCGATACCCCGCGCGTCCTCGCCAAGGCCGCCCCCGGCTCCCGCGACGCCTGGAAACCGCTCATCCCCATGGGCCGCACCGGCCAGCCCGAGGACATCGCCGAAGGTTTCTACTTCCTCGTCAGCCCCCAGAACACCTACATCACCGGCTACACGCTGAACGTCAACGGCGGCGTGGTGATGAACTGAGCCGCCATACCCTCCGAACTGGTGGAATCGGAACTCTTCGGTCACCCCAGGAAGGCGAGGTCTTGCCCGTGGGGAGTTGGAAACAGGGTCTCGAGGATGTCGTCGCGCGGCTGAACGACAACGTTTTCAAGGCCGCGGGGTGAGAGCGCCGAGCCTTTGAAGTGTAACTAAAAACAGGTTACTTATGCATGTATGACGTCGTCATCAAGCGGAAGGTCTTGAGGCACATTGGAAGGCTGCCTGAACCTGTTCAACGACGGTTCGCTAATCTTGTGGAGGATTTGCGGGACAAGGGACCGACCAGAGGAGATTGGCCGAACTTCAGCAAACTGGGAAGGGACACATATCACTGCCACCTTTACCGCGGTTGGGTGGCTTGCTGGTACTGTCACAATCGTGCTTCCGAGACGATTGAGGTCTACTATGCTGGCAGTCGTGAAAACGCCCCATATTGAGATCAGCATCAAGGGAAATATCCCGGATCGGCTGATGTCCGCTTTGGAAGCAGAGTTTGGCGATCAAGTTGTTGTCTCGGAAGAGCACGACGATGAGTATGTAGATGTGTTCGATACCGACTGGTACCGAGAAGTCAAGTCCCGAATGACTCCAGGCGAAAATCTGAGAATCTACAGGGAAAACCACGGGTTGACGCAGGCGCAGTTGGGCAGGTTGCTGGGCGACGTTCCCCGCCAGCACGTCTCAAACATGGAACGGGCGGTGAGGTCGATCAGCCTGAAGACGGCTCGGAAGCTGGCAACGCTGTTCAAGGTATCACCGGAGAAGTTCATTTAGTTGTGTCATTGGAACCTGGTGTCGTGTCCCGTAAATTCCTGCGATAATTTGCGGTTCTTTTCGCCTCCGGCTGCGTGGCTCTTCCTCGCGTGGTAACCGCCACTGCTCGTCATCGCGCCTTGCCGACAATAAAAATTTCTGCGCAACTTGTCGCAGTAATTTACGGGACCCGACACTGGTTCGGAACGCCATGGATCACACCCGGCGCGGCAAGCTCGATCCTGTCACGGACGTTCCATGGGCCGGGGGTGTCACCAACGCGGAAAGTTTCTGCTGGCGGAACCGCCAGCCCTCAGAACGTCTTCACCTGCTCCGGCCGCCACTTGCTCAGCCGCTCTTCGAGCTTCTTGACGGCCATGGTCATCACAAGGGAGATGCTCATGAACAGGATGAGGCCGGCGAAGACGACGTCGACGATGTAGTTGCCGGCGGCCTCGGCCATGAGGAAGCCGACGCCTTGGTCGGAGCCGAAGAACTCTCCCACCACGACGCCCAGGATGGCGCGGCCGATGGCCAGCCGGAGGCCGGCGATGATGTAGGGCATGGAGTTGGGCAGCACCACGATCTTCATGAGCTGCCACTCGTTGGCGCCGAAGGAGCGGACGACGTTGACGAGCACGCGGTCGACGTTCTTGACGCCTTCGTAGGTGTTGATGAGGAGCGGGAACAGCGCGCCGATGAAGACGATGACCACCGTGGACCAGATGCCGAAGCCGAACCACAGCACGATCAGCGGCAGGAAGACCAGGCGCGGGGTGGCGTTGAAGGCGGAGACGAAGGGGTCGAACATGGCGTTGAGCGTGTTGAAACGTCCCATGACCAGTCCCATCGGCAGCGCAACGACGATGGAGAGCCCGAGTCCGACGATGAACTCGGTGGCGCTGACGTAGAAGTGGAACGCCACCTGCCCGGAGGTGGTCATCTCGAACAGCTTGAGGGCGATGTGGTACGGGGTGGTGAAGAACAGCGCCAGTCCCTTGGGCAGCGTCACCACCGAGGGCAGGATCTCCCACGCCAGCAGGAACAGCACGATGAAGCCCCATCCCAGAATGGGTTCTTCTTTCTCCCGGTACTGCGACAGCAAGCGGTTCATCGGTTCTCCCGGGTGCGCCAGGGCGCGATGGCGAGTTCGGCCCTGCGCAGGCCTTGGGTGAAGATCACGGCAATGATCATCAGCACGAGGATGCATACGAACATCTGCGCCAGCTGGTACATGTCGCCGTACCAGATGAGCGCGTGGCCGATGCCTTCGGAGGCGGCGTAGAACTCGCCTACGATGATGCCGACGATGCCCCGGCCGATGGCGATGCGCGCGCCCGCCACGATGTAGGGGAGGGTGCTCGGCAGGATGACCTTGAGATAGAGATCGCGCTCCTTGCCGCCCAGGGACCGGACCACGTTGATGAGCAGCGTGTCCACGGAGCGGACGCCAGCGAAGGCGTTGAAGATGAAGGGGAACACCGCCAGCAGGAAGATCAGGATGGCCTTGCCCTTGACACCCACGCCGAACATCACGATGAGCAGCGGCGCCAGCGCCACCAGCGGGCTCGCGTACATGGCGGTGAGGAACGGGTCCAGCGCGAACGCCACGCGGCGGCGCCATCCCATCACCACCCCCAGCGGAATGCCGACCACCACCGCGCCGGCGAATCCGTACACGAAGGGCCTGCCACTGACGTAAAGGTCCTTCCACAACTCGCCGCTCAGGATCAGGTCGCCCGTGGCCGCCCACATCAGCGACGGCTTGGTGATGAAGAATGGGTTGAAGACGAAGACGTAGGTGAGCAGGAACTCCCACACAAGGAAGAAGCCCGCCACCGCCCCCGCCCCCAACAGGAAGCGCACGGTGCCTTCCGAAAGTCCCTTGATCCCCATGCTACTCCCTCGGGTTCAGCTCGTCCTTGAGGGTGTTCCAGATGTCGAGCTTGATGTCGTTGAACTCGGGTGTCAGGCGCATCTCGTAGTCCCGCGGCCGCGGCAGGTGGATCTTGATGATCCGTTTGGTCCGGCCCGGCCGCGCGGTCATCACGATGACGCGGTCCGAGAGGTAGGCCGCTTCCTCGATGCTGTGGGTGACGAACAGCACGGTCTTCTTGTGCTTGTCCCAGATCTGCAGCAACTCCGCCTGCATGAGGTCCCGGGTCTGCGCGTCCAGCGCGGCGAAGGGCTCGTCCATGAGCAGCACTTCGGGATCCGTGGCCAGCGCCCGGGCAAGCCCCACCCGCTGTTTCATGCCGCCCGACAGCTCGTGCGGAAAGTGTCCTTCGAATCCCGTGAGGCCCACTAGGTTGATGAGTTCCTGGGCGCGCGGCCGGCGCGAGGCCACCGATTCTCCCTTGAGTTCCGGTCCCAACTCCACGTTGGCCATGACCGTGCGCCACGGCAGCAGGCCGAACTCCTGAAAGACCATCGCCCGCTCCACCCCCGGCCCGGTAATCTTCTTGCCGCCGATCTCCATTTCGCCGGCGTCGGGCTTGAGCAGCCCCAGGAGCACGTTCAGGAACGTGCTCTTGCCGCAGCCCGACGGCCCTACGATGGAGACGAACTCGCCGCTGCTCAGCTCGATGTGGAAATCCTTGAGTGCCGTCACCGGATTGCGGTTCTTGGGCGTGAAGGTCAGCGTGATGCCGGTGGAGCGGATGTAGGGTTCCATTGGCCCGAAACTACTATAACGGCATCGGGGTGACAAGGGAGATTCCCAGCCCACGGCAACCCTCGTTTCGGCCCCGGGCGGCCAGCGCAAGCAGGCCGCGCCCTATGACCGCAAACCGGGGGCGACCGCCGGTCGCCCCTACGGGAACGTCCTGTGGCGCAAGCTCCTGGGCTGGGGTTGGTTGCCCTACACCCCGAGATAGCGGTGCCGCACGTCCTCGGCGCTGGCCAGTTCGGCGGAGCCGCCGGTCCAGACGATCCGCCCCTTTTCCATGATGTAGTGGCGGTCCGCGATTCGCATCAGGGCTCCGTGGTTGCTGTCGATGAGGAGGATGGCCTGCCCCACGGCCTTGAGCCGGTCCAGGCAGCGCCAGATGTCGGCGCAAACGAGCGGGGCCAGCCCCTCGGTGGCCTCGTCCAGAAGGATCAAACGCGCGTTGGTCATGAGCGCGCGGCCGATGGCGAGCATCTGCTGCTCGCCGCCCGACAAGGCGCGGCCGTACAGGTTCCCGCGCGCCTCCAGCGCGGGGAACATCTCGTAGATGCGTTCCACGGTCCAGGGGTCCGCGCCGGGACCTTGGGAAGCGGCGCCGTATCCGCCCGCCACCACCAGGTTCTCGCGCACGGTCAGGTTGGGGAAGACCTGCCGCCCCTCTGGCACCAGACCGATGCCGGCCCGGGCCGCCATGTAGCTCGGCTTGTTCTGGATTTCGACGTCCTGAAAACGGATCCTTCCTGCCCGCGGCGGCGTCAGTCCCATGATGGAGCGCACGGTGGTGGTCTTGCCCATGCCGTTGCGGCCCATCAGGGTTACTATCTCGCCGGCGTCCACCCGCAGGCTCACGTCGAACAGGATCTGGCTCGCGCCGTAGAATGTCTGGATGCCTTCGAGTTCCAGCATCGGGTTATTCCTGGAATCGCGCGTGCTCCTGGCGCAAGGTCCTAGGCGTCCTCCCCCAGGTACGCCTCCCGCACTACCCGGTTGGCGCGGATGGCGTTCGGAGAGCCGGTGGCTACTTCGCATCCGCTTACCAGCACGGTGACACGATCCGCCAGGGTGAACACCGCGTCCATGTCGTGCTCCACCAACAGCATGGCCACGTGTCCCTTGAGTTCGCTCAGCAGCTCCACCATGCGCCGGGCTTCGTCCGGACCCATTCCGGCCATGGGTTCGTCCAGCAGGAGCAGCGTGGGGCGGGTGGCCAGCGCCATGGCGATCTCCAGTTGCCGCTGCTCGCCGTGAGCGAGGTTGCGCGCGAGGATCCCGCCGCGTGGGTCCAGGCCCACCTGCTCCAGGGCGTGGCGGGCGGGAGCCCGCAATGACGGGTCCGACCGCGCAGGACGCCAGAAGCGGAAGGAGTGGCCGTCGTGGGCCTGCACCGCCATGGCGACATTGTCTTCGGCAGTGAATCCGCCGAATACCGACGTGATCTGGAACGACCGCGCCAGTCCCAGCCGCGCGCGCTCGTGCATGGACCTTCGGGTAATGTCGCGTCCGTCGAGGCGGATGGCGCCCTGGTCCGGCGCCACCTCCCCGGAAAGCTGCTTGATGGCCGTGGTCTTGCCCGCCCCGTTTGGGCCGATGAGCGCGTGGATCTCGCCGTGGACCACGTCCAGGGACAGGGAGTCCGTGGCCTTGATGGCCCCGTAGGTCTTGGTGAGGGCGCGGGCGGAGAGCAGCGGTTCAGTCATGGCCGTTTTTCTCTTCCTCGAACCAGCCCCAGATGCCGCGGCGGGCGAAAAGCACCACCAGGACCAGCACCGGCCCCAAAATGATCATCCAATGTTCCATGTACGCCGACAGCACCTCCTCCATGAGGAGCAGCGCCGCGGCGCCGATGACCGGTCCGGCCAACGTGCCCATGCCGCCGAGGATGACCATCACCATGATCTCGCCCGAGACGGTCCAGTGCATCAGCGCGGGGTCCACGAACCCCATGTAGTTGGCCATGAGCGCGCCTGCGAGACCCGCCGCGGCGCCGGCCAGGACGAAGGCCGTGAGCTTGTAGCGGTAGACGGGGAAGCCGAGGGCATACATCCGCTCCTCGTTCTCCTTGCACCCTTGCAGCACCATGCCGAAACGGGAGCGCACCAGCCGCCGGCCCAGGAACAGGAAGGCGGCCAGGATGAGCAGGCACACGTAGTAGAACGCGGGCTCGTTTTCCAGAGCGAGGCCCGGAAGTCGGTTCCGCTGGGCGATGCTCAGTCCGTCGTCGCCGCCGTAGACCTCCAACGACACGAAAAAGTAGTAGAGCATCTGCGCGAACGCCAACGTGATCATGATGAAGTACATTCCGCTGGTGCGCAGACTGACGGCGCCGATGAAAAGGGCCAGCAGCGCGGCGGTCGCTGTAGCCAACGGCCAGACCACCAGGGTGTTCTCGAACCACGGGAGGGTAAATGGCCACGCCGGGCCCGCGCCGCCGGTTCCATGGAAGGACAGGATGGCGACCACGTAGGCGCCGGCGCCGAAGTAGGCGGAGTGGCCGAAGCTGACCATGCCGCCGAAACCCAGGATAAGGTCCAGGCTTGCCGCCGCCAGGGCAAAGATCAGGATGCGGGTCACCAATCCGATGAGGAAGGACTCGTCCAGCGACTCCGCCACGGGCGGCAGTACGAGCAGCGCGGCGGCGATGAGGCTGGCGAGCGCGGCTTTCGTCCAACGCCGGTAGCCGCCAGTTCCACCCGCGGCTACCGAACGGGAATGCGTGGCCGTTTCGAGTGAATCCTGCATGAGAAAGGCCGGCGCTCCCAAGCCGGGGTTCGGAAGTCTTCGCGGTGGCCGCCGAACCGCGGGCATCCTTGGCTTGGCTTCCCAAGTGAAGGGAGTCCTGAAGCGATGTGCGCGCCGCGCATCACCGGTAACCGCCATACACCGGCAGCAGGCCGCGGGGCCGCCATACCAGGATGGCGGCCATGAAGATGTAGATGGACATGGAGGACAGGGACGCGCCGACGCCGTTGGCGGTGGCGGGATCGAAAACGAGCCGCAGGGAGGCCGGCAGGAAGGCCCGGCCCATGATGTCGATGAACCCCACCAGAATGGAACCGACGAGCGCGCCGCGCACGGAGCCGATGCCGCCGATGACAATCACGACGAAGGTCAGGATGAGGATGTTCTCGCCCATGCCGACCTCCACGGCCCATACCGGGCCGGCCATGGCCCCGGCGAGTCCGGCCAGGAGCGCGCCGAGCCCGAACACCAGCGTGTACAGGAGGGGCACGTTGACGCCCAGCGCGCCAATGATCTCCTGGTTGCTGGCGCTGGCGCGGATCATCATGCCCATGCGCGTGCGCACGATGAGCCAGTACAGCGAGAAGGCCACCAGTCCCCCCACGACGATGATGGCCAGCCGGTACAGTGGGTAGTCCACGCCGGGAATGATCTGCACCGACCCCGAGAGTGCCGCGGGAACGTCAAGAAACAGCGCGCGCGGGCCCCAGATGATCTTGGTCAACTCGTTGAAGAAGAGGATCAGTCCAAAGGTGGCGAGGACTTGGTCCAGGTGGTCGCGTCTGTAGAGTGTACGCAGCGCCACCCGCTCCACCGCCATGCCCACCGCCGCCGAGGCGCACAACGTGACCATCAGGGCCAGCAGAAAGGACCCGGTGAGTTGGTACACGGTGGCGCACACGTACGCGCCAACCATGTATAGCGAACCGTGGGCCAGGTTGATCATCCCCATGATGCCGAACACCAGGGTCAGCCCGGAGGCCATGAGGAAGAGCATGACCCCGAACTGGAGGCCGTTCAGCACCTGCTCGAGGACGAGAAGGATGGGCATGGGTCGCGAGACTGGCTGGCCTCCCGCCGGGATTCCGGGCTTGACCCGGAAAGTTCCGATTCAAGCCCGGAACCACAGGCGGGGGCGGTGTATGGACTGCCGGTGTCCCGGCTGGCAGTCGGAGCTGGGACACCGGGCCGATGGCGGGCCGCTACATCTTGCACTGGCCGGCGTAGGCGTCCGCGTGGTCCGAGAAAGCCTTGCCGACGGTCTTGTTGGTCAGCACCCCCCCTTCGCGCACCACCTCGCGGACGTGGATGTCCTGCACCGGATGGTGATTGGGCCCGAACCGGAAATTTCCGCGCACCGACTGAAAGTCGGCCGTGCGCAGGGCCGCGCGAAAGGCGTCCTTGTCGTCGACCTTGCCGCCGGTGCTCTCGAGCGCCGCGCCGATCAGTTGCGCCGCGTCATAGCCCTGGCTGGCGTACAGCGACGGGAGCCGGTTGTGGGCTTTTTGGAAACCGGCCACGAAGGCCCTGTTGGCGGCGTTGTCGATATCCTTGTTCCACTGGGACGAGTTGATCACGCCCAGCGCGGCGTCGCCCACCGCCCCGAGGATGGTCTGATCGAAGGAGAACGCCGGACCGAACAGCGGAGTCTTCCCGGTCAGCCCCGCCTGATGGTATTGCTTGATGAAGCTGATGCCCATGCCGCCGGGCAGGAAGAAGAACACCGCGTCCGGGTTGGCCGCACGCAACGCCGCAATCTCCGCGGCGTAGTCCGTCTGACCCAGCTTGGTGTAGACCTCGCCGGCCAGCTTGCCCTTGTAGAAGCGCTTGAAGCCGCGCAGGGCGTCCTTACCCGCGGGGTAGTTGGGCGCCAGGATGTAGGCGTTCTTGAAGCCTTTCCGTGCCACGTATTGGCCCATGGCCTCGTGCAGGTTATCGTTCTGCCATGCCACGTTGAAGTAGTTGGGATGGCATTTCTCGCCCGCCAGAAGCGACGGCCCGGCGTTGGGGCTGATGTAGAAGATTCCGGCCTCCACCACCTTGGGCACCACCGCGATGGCGAGGTTGGACCAGATGATACCGGTCATGACGTCGACCTTGTCGCGCTTCATGAAGCGGTTGGCCACCTGCAGCGCCTTGCCCGACTTGCGCGCGTCGTCCTCCACCAGCAGCTCCACCGCCGTGCCGCCGAGCTTGCCGCCTCCTTGGTCCACGGCCAGCTTGAAACCGTCGCGTACGTCCACGCCGAGGGCGCTTCCGCCGCCGGACAGCGTGGTGATCATGCCGATCTTTACCTGGGCCGCCAGCGTGGCCGGTATGCCGATCAAGAGCGCCGCAGTGAGCGACGTTACGATCATTCTGATTGTCTTGCGCATTCGAATGCCCCCTTTTCAGAGTTCCGCGAACATAGCGGGAACATGTGTGTATCGTCAAATTCGTTTCAATCCGGCGCTGAGCCAAGCGCCAAGGCTTCGAGACCGCGCGGGCGGCTCACGGCCCGAGTGCGCCGATGGGGATCACCCCTACATCGTGGCCGTCGTAACCCGCGTACCCGTATCCGTTCGGTACGATGACCGCGAGCGCCGACGGCCTGTCATGGTCGCTGTGCTCCATGCGCTGGGCGAGTTTGCGGAGGTTCCTGGCGCCGTCTTCGACCCATCGTTCGCCCAGCTTGACCTCGAACGCCGCCCACCGTCCGTCCGCCGTCTCCACCACCGCGTCCACCTCCAGACCTTCCTTCTCCCGGTAGTGGGACACCCGTGCGTCCACCGCCTGCGCGTATACGCGGAGGTCGCGGATGACCATGGACTCGAAAAGGAGACCGAGAAACTCAAGGTCGGCCATCAGACGCGCTGGCGTGGCCCGCAAGGCCGCGACGGCCAGAGACGGATCCACAAAGTGTCTGATCGGCGTGCCCCGGAGCGTCGTGCGCGAGCGAAGGCGCGGTGACCACGCCGGTAGGTTCTCCAGGATCATGAGCCGGTGGAGGGCGTCGAGATACTCGGCGACCGTGTCGGCGCGCAGGGGCCGGCCGTCGTCGCCCACGTCCGCGGCCAGCCTCGACATGGCCACGGGCGTGGCGACGTTGCGCGCGAGCGAACGCAGAAGACGGCCGACCTTGTCGGGGTCGCGGGCCTTGCCGGTGACTCTCGATATGTCGGTGCGCCGGACTTCGTCGAGGTAGCCGCGGTTTGCGCGCATCGTCTGCGGCAGCGTCTTGCCGATGTTGCCCGGCCAGCCCCCGGCGCACAGCAACTCGGCGACGCCTCGGACCGGCAAACCGGTTTGGGGCGCTCGTTGCGGATTGCCGCCCATAAGAGCTTCAAGCGAGATGTTCCCGGTGGAACGTCCCATCTCGTACAACGACAGCGGGCGCATGCGCAGCCGGGTGAAGCGGCCGGCGCCGGTGTGGCGGGTGATGTCGTCGGCGGGAACGGCGGAGCCCGTGAGGATGAACTGGCCGGGTGCGGCGCGCCGGTCCACTTCCCTGCGGACATGGTTCCAGATGGCGGGTTCCAGTTGCCATTCATCGATCAGTCGCGGCGCCGCGCCATCCAGGAGGGCCGTGGGGTCGGCGCCGGCCATGCGCCGCGCGTTGATGTCGATGTCCAGCAATACCTGGCTCTGCGACGCCTGCATGGCGGTGGCGGTCTTGCCTGAAGCCTTGGGACCCTCCACCAGGACGGCCCCGGTGGCGTTCAACAGTTCCGCCAGTTCGGCGTCAACGATACGCGGGATGTAGGCCATGGTTCGAGCCCGGCCAGTGGACGGTTCACGGGAACACCTTGCCCGTGTCTGCCGCGAGTCGCGTGACCGGTGATTCAGCGGAAGTATAACCGGTGATTTGGCGTATTATCAACCGGTGGTTTGGCGGAATTACAACCGGGGATTTGGCGTATTATAAACCGATGATTCGGTGCACATCCTGCGAGGGATTGGGCGGAAGTCCGGCAGATCTGGGAGCCGCTCCGTCGCGTACGTTTCGATGAAAGAGCGGCCCCCGGACGTTTCAGTTCGCCTCCTGGTACAAGTCCAGGGCCTTCACCACCGGGGCGTCGCTCATGGACAGCAGGATGGCGTCGCTGTCGGCGGACGTGTTGGCGTGGGCGTGCTGGTTCCATAACGGCACGACGAAGGAATCGCCTTGGCGCCATTCGAAGACCTGGCCGCCAATGATGGTCGTGCCCTGGCCGCGGTAGGCGTGGTAGATCACGGTGCTCGTATGGCGGTGGGGCAGGGTTTCATGACCGGGTTCCAGGAGTTGAACGGCGCACTGGACCGTGGGCATGGTGGGGCCGCCGGTGACGGGGTTCAGGAACTCCAGCAGGTAGCCGTCGTAGGGGTCCCGGCCGGCCTTGTTGTGCCGGAGCCGTTCGAGGCTGCGGGCGGTGTCGGCCCACTTGTAATGGAAGAACTGCCGTGGCGGCTTCATGGCGGGGCGCGCGTGGCCGTAGAAACCCGCGGTTTCCTCGCTGGTGGCCTCGGCGCTCTGTTGTTCCTGATGGTAGGGCTCGAAATAGAGTTGGTGCAGCGCCTGCGTGAGCGGAATGTCGAGTCCATCGAGCCAGATGATGGGCGCGCCGGAGTCGTTGACGTGGTCATGCCACGTGAGTTGGGGCGTCAGGATCAGGTCGCCTTCTTCCATCACGCACTTCTGGCCGTTGACCGTGGTGTAGGCGTCCCGGCCTTGCAGCACGAAGCGGAAGGCTGCGGCGGTGTGACGGTGCGTGCGTGCGTACTCGCCGTGTTTCACGTACTGGAACGAAAAGTGAATGGTGTGGGTGGTCCCATGGCCGCCGGGGATGCCCGGGTTGAGGAGCCTGATGGTGCGGCGCTCCGCGTCGTCCAGGTTCACCACGTCCCCGGCCCGAATCATGCTTTCGTGCACGTCCTCCCAGCGCCAAAGGTATGGCTGCACCTGAGTGACGGGGTAGGGCGGCAGGTCCTCCAATCCCAGGCTCCAATGGCCTTCGAGACTCTTCCCGGCCATGTCCCGGTTGAGCTGGTCGATGGAATCGGTGATCCGTTCCTGTTTCATGTCGTCTCCTCGAGGTCGGACTGGGCACGGCGTCAGAATACACCAGCGGCGGCACAAGGGAAACGCTCGCCGTCTTTCCGGGAGTCTCTCGATCTCCCCCGGCACTGGACGACATCGGCGCATTGTTGCATTCGACGGCACGGCCGGTTATGTCCATTTCCAGGAGCCTGTCGGATCCGATCCAGGGTAGCGGCGACCGGCCGGTCGCCGCTACGGGAGATCGTTCAGTCACAATCATTCGGTCACAGTCGTTCGGTCCCGGTAATTGCGGCGCAAAATTGCGGCGCAAGCTCCTGGTACAGGAACGAACCCCATCCGGCCCTCGACGCGGACGCTCGGTCAGCGTGGGATCACCCTGTCGTTGACGCGGGCATCGTTGACACAGGACAACATCATGCTGGTGATTTCGAAGAAGCAGGTAGAGGAGTTGCTCGACCTTGACGAGTTGATCGGCGCGCTGGAACAGGCGCACGTTCAGTTCTCGGCGGGCCGGGTGGTGATGCCCGTGCGCTTGGTGGTGCCGTTGCCCGAGATTCAGGGACGCATCACGAGCATGCCGGCGTACATGAGCGAGGCGAGGGCGCTGGGGATCAAGATCATCTCCTACTTCCGCGACAACCCGAAACAGGGACTGCCGCCGATCCTGGCCAGCATCTCGCTTTACAGCGCCGAGACCGGCAACATCGAAGTGTTGATGGATGGCGTTTACATCACCGCCATTCGTACGGCCTGCGCTTCCGCCATGGCCACGAAGGCGCTGGCGCGCGTGGACACGCCGGTGCTGGGGATCCTCGGCGCCGGCACCCAGGCGCGCACCCACATCCGGGCGCTGAGCCGGGTGCGTTCCATCGAACGGGTCCTCATCTGGAGCCCGTCCCGCGTCAATGCCATCTACGTGAAGGAAGAATTGCAGGACGAGTTGGGCCTCCCCATCGAGCCGCAGGAATCCGCCGAGGCGGTGGTGCGCGGGGCGGACATCCTCACCGCGGTGACCGACTCGGCCGAGCCCATCCTGAACGCCGGCTGGCTCAAGCCCGGCGCCCACATCAACGCCGTCGGTTCGCACCGGCCCGGGGCCCGGGAGATGGGCGGCGACACGGTTCAAATGTCCACGGTGTTCGTGGACTCCGTGGACGCCATCAATACCGAGTGCGGCGACATCCTGCTGGCGATCAAGGAAGGCGCCATCGCGCCGAATCACGTGCGCGGCGAGATCGGCGAGGTGCTCGCCGGCGCCAAGCCCGGCCGCACGAGTGAGGATGAGATCACGATGTACAAATCGGTGGGCATCGCGGTCCAGGACGTGGCCGCGGCGAGCCTTGTCCACCGGCGCGCTGTCGAGCGGGGCGTGGGCACCGAGGTGGAGATGTAGGGAGCTCCGATCGATTGCGCTTTTGAACACGGCGTCCTTCAATTTCGCTCCGCTATGCGCAGGACGAACGGGAAGGAATCCCGCAACCGTTCGTCCTGAGCGAAGCGAAGTCGAAGGATGCCCGTTCCGGAACACACATGATGGACCCCAACGAAGCCAGACAACGCATCGAGGAAGGGCTCGACCTAGACGAGGTCCGGCGCCTGCTGGTCACGCTGCTACAGACTCCAAGCCCGCAAACCGAGTTGCTGGAGCGGGAGCCGCAGGTGCTCGCGTTGATCCGGGACGTGGTGCGCCCGGAACTCGCGGCGGAGGGGGTCGACACCACCATCGACGACATGGGCAACCTCATCGCCCGCTTGCCCGGCTCAGGCTCGGCCTCCGGGCTGGTGCTCGTCTCCTATGCGATGAACGCCGCTCCCAGCACCATGCCGAATCCGTATTCCGGGGAAATGGTAGACGGCGCGCCCTACGGGCTCGAAGGGCCGTGCGGCTGGGGTCGCGGCGCGTGCGAGCAGAAGGGCAGTTTGGCGGCCATGCTGAGCGCGGTGAAGCTCATCGCCCGCAGCGGCTGGGAGTTGCCCGGCGATCTCTACTTCGTCACCAGCACCGCGGGGGAAAGCGGCAAGCACGAGTCCCTCGATTACGTGCTGTCCAGCGGCGCCATCGATGCGCGCTGGGGCCTCATCGACGGACCGCCGGAGATCCAGTTGGGCAACAAGGGGCGCATTGACGTGCGCATCGTGGTGCGCGGCCGGCAAGCTCACAGCAGCCGCCCGTGGGACGGCATCAACGCCGTGGACGGCGCCGTCAAGGTGCTTGAGAAGCTCGCGCCGTTGATGCCCCATCCCGAGGACAAGAGCCACCCGGAATTGGGCCGGGTGTCGCTCACCCCCACGGATATCGAGAGCTTCCCGAAATCGACGCATACCATTCCCGGCGAGTGCCGCATTCGCATGGACCGGCGGCTGCTGCCCGGCGACGACGCCGACCGCGCCGTACAGCAAGTCGCGGATGCCATCGGCGACATCGAGCCCTACGAGATCTCGCTGGAAAAGGAAGAATTCATGTACCCGTGCGAGGTGAGCAAGGATGCCGGCGTGGTGGTGGCCTTGGCCGGCGCCATCCGGACCATGTTGGGACGGGAGCCGGAATACAGCTTTTCCACCGCGGCGAACGACACCGGCCTGCTCAATGTCCGCGGCATCGAGACTGTCAACTACGGCTCCCGCGCCGTCCGCTTCCAGCACACGGACAACGACCTGGTTCCGCTCAAGAGTGTCATCGAGGCCGTCAAGGTATTCCTGTTCATGGCGCTGCAGCGCTGACGTCAATGCTCGGAACCGTCATTCCCGCGAGACAGGCTGTGTCGAAACACCATCCGAGAGAAGCAACGGCCCCCCGAATCGTCATTCCCGCGAACGCGGGAAACCAGGTGCGGCGGGGAATGGCGCAAGGGCAGTGCCGGGCGGAATGCATGCAAGGTATTGAAACGGTTTCAGGCAATCTCCAGGAGGCGCCATCATGCCAATGACCGAGGCCAGGTTCATCGACGTGGACGGGGTGCGCACACGCTACTTCGAACAGGGCACGGGTGAGCCGTTGGTGCTGTGGCACGGCAGTCACTTCGGCACCACCGATGCCTGCGACAGTGCGCTGGACTGGGAACTCAACTTCGACGCCTTGGCCGAGTCGTTTCGGGTGATCGCTGTCGACAAGCTCGGCCAGGGACACACCGGCAACCCCAAGACCGACGATGGCTATACCCCCGCGGCGGTAGTCGAGCACGCCCACGGGTTCCTCAAGACCATGGACCTCCAGGACGTTCACCTCTGCGGCCATTCCCGTGGCGGATACCTGGTGGCGCGGCTCACGCTGCTGCACCCCGGGATCGTCAAGTCCTGCATCATCGTGGACAGCGGCACCCTGTCGCCGGGTCCGTCGCTCACCGAACTGGTGATGGCCGGGCGCCCCAAACCCTACCTCAGCCGCGAGAGCCAGCGCTGGGTGGTGGAACACTATTCCCACGGCACGTCGCACATCACCGGCGGTTGGATCGACGCCGCCGTGGAGATCGCCAGCCTGCCCAAGTACCAGGACTCCGTGCGCAAGATGAGCGGCGAGGGCCTGAAGGACAAGCTCTTCATGCCGAATCTAGTCCTCGACAAGGAGGAGTGCCTCGCGTGGATGATGGAAGGGCGGCTTACGACCCCGACCCTGGTGGTTTGGGGCTACAACGACCCCACGGCCCGGTATCAGCGGGGTTTGACGCTCTTCGATTACGTCGCCAACAGCACCGAGAACGCGCAACTCCACGTCATCAACAAGGCCGGACACTTCTGTTACCGGGAACAGCCCGAGCAGTTCAACCAGGCCGTGACGGGGTTCATCAAGAGCCTTTGAGCACCGGTGGGCGTAGCGCACCGAGAAAATGGGGCACGACCGTGTGCGCTTTTGCAGGGCACGACCTGCTCGCCTTGGGCCGCAGGTTGTCGGCGGTAGGGTTGGAAGTGGCGTTACCCGCCACCGCCAGAAACCGGATCACGATGCCGGACGGCCTGTTTCAGAGCTGCAAGGGCACGGCCTTGCCGAGAGCAATGGCACGCTCGGTGACCTTGGCCAGGTAGGTGAGCACCTCGACGCCGGTCCTCACGGATTGGCGCAGCACGCGGCCGTACTCGGAATCGATTTCGTCCGCGGGGCGGATTGCGCGACAGTCTCCGCGCTGAATCACGAACAACAGCACGGCGCGGTGGCCGTCCTGCCGCAGTCGCATGAGTTCTTGAAGGTGTTTGGCGCCACGCAGGCTCACGGCATCCGGAAACGCGGCGACCCGATCCACCGCCAGGGTGACATTCTTCACCTCGACGAAGCACCTTTCGCTCGGCCGTTGCGGATGCCCTTCGAGCAGAAAGTCGAGGCGCGTGCCGGGTCGCGTGGCGAACTCGGGACGAAGCTTCTCATACCCCCGCAACTCATCGATTCGTCCTGTCTCAATGCCTTCCCGCGCCAGCCGGTTGGCCGCCAGCGTGTTGATCCCCACCAGCGTCCGGCCCACCCGGATGATCTCCCAGGTGTAGTTCAGTTTCCGGCCCCTGCCGCTCTGATCCGACAGGTAGACCCTGCTGCCCGGCGCGTTGCAGCCCATCATGCTGCCCGTGTTCGTGCAGTGCGCTGTCACCACCGTGCCGTCCTCAAGACGAACATCAGCGAGGAACCGCTTGTAGCGCTCGACGAGGACGCCGGAGATCAAGGGAGAAGGAAAACGCATGGCCGGAAAATGGAACCTCACCCCGGACTTGATCCAGGGTTGCATGGATTCGTTGCCAATCGGGCCACTATGTTTGACAGGGTATGGACTCTCCCAGAATTGAGCCGACTCCAGCAGTTCGTCTTGGCAGGGTCGAGAAAACGGATTTGCATCGCCTCATCAAGCCTGACGGACTCCAGGTTCTGCCCGTGGAGCGTTTAGTGAGTGCCGTCGAGGCACTGCTTGGCGGCGCGGCGCAGCAGTACGCTGATGAGGTGGCGCTTGTACTCGGCGCTGCCTTCGCGGTCGTCGGTCAGGGTGGCTTCGTCGGCGAGGGCTTCGGCGGCTGCGAGTAGCCGCTGTTCCGCCGACTCGGTGGCGCCGGCGATGAGGTCATCGGCGGCGGTGGAGCGGCAGGGGGTGGGGCTCACGCAGCCGACGGCGCAGCGGGCGGCGCGAATTTCGCGGCCATCGTCGTTCAGGTCGAGCACCAGGGCCAAGCCCAGGAGCGGGCGCTCGTGGACCTGGAACTTGAGGTAGGCGGCGCGCTGTGTGGGAGCGGGCAGCGGCACGTCCACGCCGGTCAGGACCTCGTCCTGGGCCAGGGAGTTTTCGTAGGCGCCGGACAGAAGCTCGTTCATCGCGACGGTGCGTTCCCCGCCCTTGCCTTGTGCCCGCACGGTGGCATTCAGGGCCAGCAGCAGGGTTGCGGGATCGGAGTGGGGTTCGGCGAAAGCGAGGTTGCCGCCCAGGGTGCCGCTGGCGCGCACGCGCACGTTGGCGACGTTGGCGGCCATCCCGGCCATCACGGGCAGCGATTCCTGGATCACGGTGGAGCGCTCGATGGTCCGGTGGGTGGCGCCGGCGCCGATGTGGATATGTCCGTCCCGGCGCTCGATGCGGTCCAGGCCGGCCACGGCCTTGATGTCGATCAGGTGCTCATAGCGCAGCAGGTCGTGGCGCATGGCCAGCAGCAGTTCGGTGCCGCCGGCGTACAGGGCGCCGGCGTCGCCGTAGTGGTCGAGCATGGCCGCGGCCTCGCCCAGGTCGGCGGGCCGGTGGATGTTGAAACGTCTGAGCGGCATCATGACGGGTACTCTCCACGGGTCGCGTGACGGAGACCATCCCGTGTCGGGTGTCCAGGGACGGGCGGCACGAAACTGCGTTGACCGCGCGCGGTTCGTTCAGGCGCGGCCGGCATCATTTCTGGTTGTCTCCACGGCTGGCGCGCGTTTCGCGGATCGCGCGCCAGACCTTCTCCGGCGTGAGCGGCGCCCGGCGAATGCGCGCGCCGGTGGCGTTGTAGACGGCGTTGGCGATGTTGGCGGGCAGCGAGTTGAGCGACGCTTCGCCACCGCCCTTGGCGCCGTAGGGTCCCACCCCGTCGCGGTTCTGCACCAGTTCCAGCTTCACGGTTCGCGGCATGTCGGAGAACCGCGGCAGGCGGTACTCCAGCAGGTTGCCGTTGAGGAGCTGGTTGCGGTCGAACTCGAGCTCCTCGAACATGCCGATGCCCATGCCGGTGGTGGCGGCGCCGATGTCCTGGCCCTCGGCCAGGGCCGGGTTGATGGCCAGGCCCACGTCGCCGCAAGTGCCGAGCTTCTCCATGGTCACCTTGCCGGTCTCCTCGTCCACGGACACCTCGATGCCCGTGGAGGCGGCTTCCCAGAAAACCGGCAACTGCGCGAAATCCTTGTCCTTGCGGATGTAGGCGCGGCCGATGACCTCCCCGTCGGGCAGGCGGTAGTAGCGCGTGAGCACCTCGGACCAGGTGAGGCGCGCCTCGCCGCAGGTGACGCCGCCGCGAACGGTCTGGATTTCCGATTCCTGGACGCCCAGCACATCCGCGGCCATGCGCACCATCTGCTCGATGGCCTCCTGGCTGGCCTCCTGCACCGCCCGGCCCATGAGGGTGGTGGTGCGGCTGGCTCCGGTGGAACGGTCGTAGGGAGTGATGGCGGTATCGGAGGACACCACCCGCACCAGGTCGAAGGGAATGCCCAATTCCTCAGCGGCAATCTGCGGCAGAACCGTGTGGCTTCCCTGGCCAAGCTCCGTGCTGCCGATCATCAGCGAAGCCGAGCCGTCGGCGTGCACGCGCACGGCCGTGGATGTGAGGGGGTAGGCGCCGGCGTCGCTGGCAGAGCAGCCGATGCTGCGCCCGTGGCCGCTCGGCAGCGGTTCCTTCCAGCCGATGTTGTCGGCGACGATCTTGAGGTCCTCGGTCAGGGTGCCGTCGAAGGGGCGCATGCCGGGAAAGAACTCCTGCTTGGGCCGCGCCGCGTTGTGCATGCGGAACTCGTAGGGGTCCATACCGATCTTGGCCGCGAGTTCGTCGATCTGGGACTCGCCGGCCATGGTCACCTGGGCGCAGCCGAAGCCCCGGAAGGAGCTGGCCGGCACCGTGTTGGTGTAGACCATGTGGTTGTCGATCTGGACGTTGGGGATGGCGTAGGGTCCGACGCAGCGGTTGGACGACTTTTCGCACACCAGAGGGCTGTTCTCGGCGTAGGCGCCGGTGTTCATGTAGATCTTGGCTTGGCGCGCGATGATCTTGCCGTCGGCGTCCACCGCGGTGCGCATCCAGGTGAGGGCGTCGTCGCCCCGGGTGGTGAGCATGGCCTCTTCCACGCTGAGCTGGAGCTTCACCGGGCGGCGCGCTTTCCATGCGCACGCCGAAACCAGCGGCTCGATCTTCGTATAGGATTTGCTGCCGTAGCCGCCGCCCACGAACGGCACGATCAGGCGGATCTGGCTCACCGGCATGTCGAAGATGGTCTTCAGATCGTGGCGCACCATGAAGGGGTGCTGTGCCGAGGAGTATATGGTGACGCTGTCGTCGCCCACCTCGGCGATGGCCACGTAGGGCTCCATGGCGTAGGCATAGGCCATGGGAAAGTAGTACTCGCCCTCCGCCACGGCCGCGGCCGTGGCGAACGCCTCGTCCACGTCCCCCCACTTGATGTGGTGTTCCTGGCACAGGTTGCTGCCCCGGCCCGCGGTGACCTCTCCTTCGAACCCGCGCAGCGCCCCGGCTTCGAACTGGCGCTGGTGGAGCAGCGGCGCCTCCGGCGCCAGCGATTCCTGGGGCTCCATCACCGCCGGCAACTCCTCGTACTCGACGTGGATCAATTCCAGCGCCTCGTAGGCGGTGAGTTCGTCTTCGGCGATGACCGCGGCTACGGGTTCGCCCGCGTAGCGCACCTTGTCGATGGCCACCAGGGGGTGGTCCTTGACGGCGTGTCCGAAATAGGGATTCAGCCCCTCCAAATCGTCGCCCCGCAGCACGTTGTACACGCCGGGATGGGCCTCGGCCCGGGATGTGTCCATGGAGACGATGGTCGCGTGGGCGTAGGGGCTCCGCAGCACCTTGGCGTAGGCCATGCCCGCGAGTTTGACGTCGCTCACGTAGAGCGCCCGGCCCGATACCTTGGCGCGGCCGTCCCGGCGCGGCACCGAGTGGTTGACCACTTTGAAGTCGCGGCTATTGTCCTCGCTCATCCGCGCGCCTCCTTCATCACCGCCGCCGCCTTGCGGATGGCCTTCACGATGGGCACGTATCCGGTGCAGCGGCAGAGGTTGCCGTCCATGTGGTGAATGATCTCGTCGTCGGTGGGATCGGGGTTGTCGTCCAGCAGCGCCTTGGCGGACAGGATCATGCCCGGCGTGCAAAAGCCGCATTGGAACGCGAACTCGTCGATGAAGCACTGCTGGATGGGATGCAGCGTGCGGTCACGGTCCTCGAGCCCCTCGATGGTGGTGACGGCACGCCCTTGGGCCTCGTAAGCCAGGTAGGTGCAGGAGCTCACCGGCAGGCCGTCCACCAGCACCGTGCAGGCGCCGCACACCTGCACCTCGCACGAGATCTTGGCGCCGGTGAGATTCAGGCGGTTCCGCAACACCTCCGAAAGGGTCTGCTGCGGCTCGCACTCCACGGCCACGTCCTTGCCGTTGAGTTCGAACCGCAACTCCACCAGGGCGGATCTGTTCCTAGACATAATGCGGGATGATCTCCTCGGACCAGAGCAGCATTTCCTTGTACATGGTATCCATGTCCGGGTAGATGAGCTTCAACTCGAAGTGCTGCACGCCGGCCTCGATGAACTCGTCGATACGCCGGCGCACATCGTCCACCGAACCGATGATGTGCCGGTCCAGGGCGAACTGAATGTTGTCCACATCGCGCTCGTAGGTGTGGGAGCTTTCGCGGATGGTGGGCAGGGCCAAGGTCATGGCCTCGTCCCGGGTGCGCGCGATGCAGGCCAGTTTCTCCACCGCGATCTTGATCCCCGCAGGGTCCCGGCCGGCGTCCTCGGCCGCCTTGTTGAGAATGTCGCAGCCTCGCGCCATCTCTTTGGGCGACAACCATCCAGGGATCCAGCCCTCACCGTAGCGCCCGGCCCGCACCGCGGCCTGATCCATCCAGCCGCCCACCCACACCGGCGGAAACGGCTTCTGGAGCGGCTTGGGATGGATCTCGGCGTTCTCGAACTTGAGGTACTTGCCCTCGTACGAGGCCATGGGTTGGGTCCAGATCGCCTTCATGGCTTCGATGTACTCGTCGGTGCGGTTGCCCCGCCCCTTGATGGGCACCTCGAACACATCGAACTCGCTGGAGTCGCGGGTGGCCTTGGAACCCAAGCCGACGCCCACCAGGAGCCTCCCGTCGCACAGGTGGTCCAGGGTGGCGCACTGCTTGGCCGCGTAGATGGGGTTGCGCAGGGGCATTACCAGACAGGCCACGCCGATCTGGATGTTCTTCGTCTTGGCCGCCAAGTAGGACATGGTGGTCATGCATTCGAAGAAGTTGGCCTCCTGGGCGTCCGTGAGGGCCTCTGCGGCCCCGGACGAGATGTGGTGCCGGTGCATCTCCGAGCTCCACACCACGTGGTCGTGGAGCCAGATGGTGTCGAAGCCCAACTCCTCCGAGTTCTGCGCGGCCTTGACGATGTTCTCCTTGCTGGAGAGCGGCCCCGAGTTGGGCACCCGGATGCCGAATTCGAATTTACCCATGGTTAGCTCCTCAAACCAACGTGACCGTGATGCTGTTCCCTAGTGTCGCGTCCCGCAAATACCTGCGATAATTTGCTGGTCTTTTGTTGCCGTCGGCTGCGTTGCTCTTCCTCGCGTGGTGTCCGCCACTGCTCGTCATCGCGCCTTGCCGACAGCAAAAAATCCTGCGCAACTTATCGCAGGTATTTGCGGGACGCGACACTGGCCGCCTCCGTCATTCACGCTCAAGCGGGTGTGATTCTCTGCCCCACCCCGCCTGGATTCCCGCCCCCGATCGGGGTCGAGGGCAAGCTTTCGCGGGAATGGAACGCTCTTCCATGCCCGCGACGCTAGGGCTCGGTAATGCCGATGCGGTCGTATTTCAAGTGGCGGTTGTACCAGTCCACCACCTCGCCGGCGATCTGGTCGAAATAGTCGTTGTAGACGCCGTAGTGGGTAGTCTTTTTCAGCATGACGAGCTTTTTGGGCTCGCCCGCTTTCTCGTACATGCGGATGGAATGTTCTTCGGGCGTGGTGGCGTCGTTCTCCACGGCGATGAACAGCACGCCCCGCGGCGAGATCTTGTGCACGACGTCCTCCGGGCAGTAGTCCAGGATGGCATCGGCGCACTGGAGCGGCATCTGGTTGGGAATCTTGGACGCGACTTCCTTCTTGATGTTGGTGGTCTTGCGCTCCGGGGTCTGGACCATGATCTCCTCGCGCGCCGCCACCAGTTCGCCGGCGCCGTTGCGCACCCGCACCCGGCGATCCTCCTCGATGCGCTTGAGGTAGTCGATCCACTCGTATTCCCGGCGCATGGAATGAAGCCAGTCGCGGCCGCTGCACACGCCGAGGTAGCAGACCACGCATTTGACCCGGCTGTCGGTGGCGCCCACCAGAACGGCGTTGCCGCCGCCGGTGCCGCCCGAACCGTAGGTGGCGATGCGGTCGGAGTCCACGTCGTCGCGGGTCTCCATGTAGGTAATGGCATTGCGGATGTCCTCCGCTTGCCAGGTGGGCATGACCCAGCCCTTCTGCGGACCTTCGCTCTGCCCCCAGCCACGATAGTCGAAGCACAGGCACGCGTAACCCGCCGCGCACAACCGCTCGAACATCAGGATGTAGTGCTTGGCGTCCTTGAGGCCCAGGAACCCGGGGCCTTGGACGATGCCCGGCCAGGGCTGTCCCTGATCGTCGTCCGGCAGGTAGATGGTGCCGTGGACCTTGTAGCCTTCGCTGAAGAAAGTGATGTCCTCTGTTCGCATGTGGCTCTCCCCCAAAACCAGTCCCAAGAAGACCGTGTCGCGTGCTGCGAGTTCCCGCGACAAGTTGCGCAGGAATCTACGGGACACGACACTTGCCGCCGGTGTTGTTGCCCGGCCTCCGGCCACCCTATTGCGCAGGGTGGCGCTTGCGTGGGCGGTGTTCCAACCCGCCCGCGCCGCAGGCTCCTAGGCGCGCACCGCCGGCAGGACTTCTTTGCCCAGCAGTTCGATTTGCTCGTACCAGTCCGCGTAACGGAACCGGAGGTCATAGACGATGTGGTTGAGGCCGCCCTCTTCGTAGCGCTGGGTGTCCCGGACGATGTCTTCCGGTGTGCCCGCCAGCAAGAGTCCCTCGATGTCTTCGAGCTTCGAGAAGGTGCCGGACTCGGGCTTCACCCAGGTCGGCTTCTTGTTGCCCTCGTTGATGAGACCTGGCGCGTTGACCTTGCTCACGGCGGTGTCCTTGTCCCTGGCGATGCTGGTGATGGGGATGGCGCCGGTGGTGACCATGGGCTTGCCGGCCTTGTCGCACAGGTCGTGCAGGTACTTGATGCACTTGTGGAAAGTGCGCAGCGGGATGCGTCCGGGCATCCAGCCGTCGCAGTAGTCCACCGCGCGCCGGCACGATGCCGGGGTACCGCCGCCATACCAGATGGGAATGGGCGCCAAGGGCGTGGGCTTGAGTTGGACATCCTTGAAGGAGAAGTAGTCGTCCTCATAGTCGACCGTCTCACCGCTCCACAGGCGCCGCACGAGGTTGGAGTTGACCTTGGCGAGGTTGAAACGGTCCTCCCGAGTGTTCTTCAGCCCGGCCGCGGCAAATTCGTGCTGGAACGTACCCGCGCCGATGCCCATGATGACCTTGCCTTCAGACAGGACGCTCAGGGCCGCCATGCACTGGGCCAGGTGAATCGGATGTCTGTGCGAGATCATCGTGCCCGTGCCCAGGGTGAGTTTCTTGCACACCGACGAGATCGCCGACAGGATGGCGACGCACTCGATGTGCGTGTTGTCCGTGCCCTCCATGCCGTGGGGCTCGAAGACCAGGTGGTCGCGGACCCAGACGGAGTCGAAACCCAGCGACTCGGCCAGTTTCGATCCCTCGATGCACTTCTCCACAGATCCTTGATCTCCGAAATGGGGCAACAGCAGTCCGAACTTCAATTGGGTCGCCATGCGCAAAACCTCCTTGCGGTCACTGATGGTAAGATGACTTGGCAGCAGCCGGGGCGGCACCGCGGGACCGTTCCATGATCCGTCGAGTCGCGGGGTTTCCCGAGCGTCGTTCAAGGCTTGATACAGCCTGATATAGATAGTCGGCGGTAACGAAGTCTGTCAAGCGCGCGGAGCCGGGCTGGCGTCACGGTCAAGCACGAACAGAAACCGCTGCGCCAAGCACCAACAGAAACTGGCAGGGCCGACCGGCGTTCGCCCACGTGGCGCAGACACCACACTAGCACTTGTCGTCCGCACTCGAGATCTGGTGTGCGGCCACCGCGGCGCGGGCTTGGGCGAGGTAGCTTCGGCTTACCGGGATCGTGTGGCCGCCGGTGAGGCGCAGGACGGGGCGCTGATCGCGTTTGCCCCAGCCCTCCACGTGGTCAAAGGCGATCCAGTGCGAACGATGCACGCGCATGCCCCGGCTCCCGAGCTCTTCGACGGCGTCCGTGAAACGCATGAGAAGCTCGCAGCGACCCGAGGTGGTGACGACGGTCACGTAGTGGTCGTTCATCGTGAGGTGGATGACGTCCTGGCCGATCTCGGCGGGCAAGCGATCAGCCAGGGCCGATGCGGCGCCGGCAGGGGCGGTGGCGGAGTGCGCCGGTGCGGGTTGGGGCTTAGTCCGTTCGGTTTCGAGGGCGCCGCGGGCCGGGGAGTCATCCAACGATCCCGCCGCCGTTTCCTGGACCTTCGCCTCTGCCGCGGCTTCCGAATCTCCCGCGGCCTCCGCAGTCGCCGTCTCGATTTGCTCCAGGCCGTTGGGCTTCACGGGCACACGCTTGAGGCGTCGGGTCAACAGGCAGTGGACCATGGCGCTGCACAACAGGGTCGAGAACAACACGGAAGCGTAAACCGTGGTCAGGTGGAATTCGGAAAGCTGCCTGAACGAAACCGTGTCCACGCCATAGATGATGGCGGTGGAGGCTGGGGTGGTCAGGAGGGCGGCTCCAGCGACCGCCAGCGCCACGTGCAGCGGGGATCGCCTGCGCGTGAGATAGAGTGTCACCACGTACTCGGCGTGGCACATGAACACGCACAGCGCGGCGCCGAAGCCGGTAAACGCCAAGCGCTGGACCCAAGGGGCCTCACGGGCCCCCACGGGACAGAGGGTCAGGTAAGCCCCGAGATAGACGGTCATCATGATGGCGACCCGCCCCAGCAGCCAAGGACGCAACGCCTCGCGATACGCGTACTGCCTTGACGGTCCGCCCGCATCGGTGAGGCGATTGTCCTCAATTGGTGAAGAAATAGTCCCGGAGTTGTCCATGGCGTCGGCACACCCTTACGCCCGCTTTGACCTCCGCCGTGGCCAGGGATGCGCTCCCCGGCATGAGGCCCGACGCAGGCCGTTTGAAACAGGACGACCGATTGATACAGACGTATTTGGTATCCTCCGCCATGTCAACGCGCCGCGTCAACGGTCTGGTGTTTGCGACACGGCCGCCCCTCCAGGATGGCTCCGGCGCTGAAACCCGGATCATTCCGCGGGTGCGTTCTTGCAGGTGCATGCGGAAGTCCGGTGTCCTTTGCGTCAGTCCCGGATGCCCCCTTCTGTCATTCCCGCGCTGTGCGTTCTTGTGGCGTGCCGGGATTTTGTCTAAGTGTCTGAGTCTAGGAGCCTGTCGGGTTTGTCGAATCGTAGCGAGAGGCAGAGGGATGGAGGCCAGTTTCGGGCGGATTTGAGGACAAGATTGGTAATATTGGACGAAAATCCAACCGGCAATGGACCCATTCCCCTGCCTCGCAGCAGATTCTTGATAAACCCGACAGGCCCCTAGTGTCGTGTCCCGCAAATTACTGCGATAATTTGCCGGTATGTTTACGGGATACGACACCAGGAAATGCTGAAACATGGCTTTGCGCGGGCCGTCAGCCCAGCGTGGCCCAGGGAGGAATTCATGAGCGACTTTTACAGCGAATGGCTGAACACCACGGATCGGAACGAGCAGTTTGTCGAAAACGCGCCGCGGGTGGCGCGCCACACCGAACTGGATTGGGTCCAGACGCGACAGGACGCCAGGGCGGCGTTGATGATCGCGCCCGAGCGAGGCTTTCCCACCGGCGGGAGCATGATGATGCGGGCGGAGATTCCCGTGGGTTGGCACACCGGGCGTCACAGCCACGGCGAGGAAGCCATCTACGTGGAAAGCGGCACGGGCTTCATGGTGCTGGACGGCAAGCGCTACGACTTCGGGCCGGGCACGGTCCTGCACGTGCCCTATCGGTCCGAGCACCAGTTGTTCAACACCGGCGACGTGCCGGTGGGCTACATCTCCGGGCTGGCCTGGCACCTGGAGGCCTCGATGTACATGGGCCGCATGGATCAGTTCGAGGACTGCGGCGCCAACGATCCGGAGGCGCTGACCGCCATCGGACCGGAAGAGTCGCAGGACTGGCCGGAAGACGGCCGGCGTATCTCCATGCACCAGGACCAGCACGAGCTTTCGGCCGAGTCCAAGCACGGCGCCACCTACTTCCTCATGGGCCGCAGCGGCAGCCGCAATGGTTTCAAGGCCACGGCCGCGGCCATCAGTTCCATCTTCGTTGAGTTGCCGCGCTCCAAGAGCCACAGCCACGCGCACCCCGAGGCATACCTCTACGCGCTCAAAGGGGCGGGCTACTCGGAGATCGGCGGCAAGCAGTACAACTGGGAGCAGGGCGACGCCGTGCACGTGCCGCCCGGCATGATGCACCACCAGCACTTCAACCCCAGCGATGGCGAGACCCGTGAGCTCCGCTTCGAGTTCGGCATCCGCTACTGGCTGGTGGATCAGTGGAAGGGCTACACCACCATCGACAAGCACCTGCGCGCCATGTCCATGGACGAGGACGACGAGGACAAGTAGCCCGGAAGGATTCTCTCCGTGGCGGGCGCGGGTCCGGTGGGCGCAGGATGACGAACAGGGCGACGTGACGGCAGCGGACGGTATCTGTCCGCTGCCTGGACAGGACGAGCGCGCGCGCCAACCCTTATTCGCGGATTCCCGCCAAGTCCAGCAGAAATGCGTATTCCAGGGCGATCTCGCGATAGCGCTTGAAGCGCCCGGACGCACCGCCGTGCCCGGCTTCCATGTTGGTTTTGAGCAACAGGCGGTTGGGGTCGGTCTTGACCGCGCGCAGCTTGGCCACCCATTTGGCAGGCTCCCAGTACTGCACCTGAGAGTCGTGCAGTCCGGTGGTCACGAGCATGTGGGGGTAGTCCCGGGCCGCGACGTTGTCGTAGGGTGAGTACGACAGTATGTAGTTGTAGAATTCCTTGTCGTTGGGGTTGCCCCACTCGTCGTACTCGCCGGTGGTGAGAGGAATGTCGGGGTCCAGCATGGTGGTGACCACATCCACGAACGGCACCTGCGCCACCACGCCCTGGAACAGGTCCGGCCGCAGGTTCACCACCGCCCCCATCAGCAGGCCGCCGGCGCTTCCACCCATGGCGAACAGCCGCTCCCGCGAGGTATAGCCCTCCGCGATCAGATGCTCGGCGCACGCGACGAAGTCCGTGAAGGTGTTCTTCTTCCGGAGCAGCCTGCCGTCCTCGTACCACGCCCGCCCCATCTCTTCGCCGCCGCGGATGTGCGCGATGGCGAAGACGAAGCCACGGTCGAGCAGGCTCAGGCGCGCCGAGCCGAAGCCGGCGTCCATGCTGTGGCCGTAGGAGCCGTAGCCGTAGAGCAGCAGCGGCGCGCGGCCGTCGCGCGCCGTCCCCTTCCGGTACACCAGCGAAATGGGCACCCGGGCGCCGTCCGCGGCGGCGGCGTGAAGCCGCTCGGTGCGGTATTGCCCGCTGTCGAAACCGCCCAGGACCTCCTCTTGCTTGAGCAGGGTCTTCTCCCGCGTCACCATGTCGTAGTCGTAGATGGAACTGGGCGTAGTCATGGAGGTGTAGCCGTAGCGCAGTACCGTGGTGTCGAACTCCGGGTTGACGCTTGTGCCCGCGGCATAGGCGGGCTCGCCGAACTCCAGGTAGTGCTCCTCCGAGCCGTCCCACGGGATGATGCGGATGCGCATGAGCCCGTCGTGGCGTTCCTCCAGCACCAAGTGGTCCTGGAACACCTCGAAGCCCTCCAGCAACACGTCGGGCCGGTGCGGAATGACTTCCTTCCAATGGTCCTTGCCGGTGTGGTCCAAGGGCGTGGACACGAGCCGGAAATTGCGGGCTTCGTGATTGGTGTGGATGAAGAAGCGGTCCTCGAAATGGTCCACGGCGTGTTCGTGTCCCCGCTCCCGCGGCAGGAATACGGTGAACGCGCCGGTGGGGTCGCTGGCGTCGAGGTAGCGGTACTCGTTGCTCAGGGTCTGCGCGGATACGATCATCAGGTAGCGCTTGGACTTGGTCTTGAACACGTGGGCCGAGAAGGTGTCGTCGGTTTCTTCGTAAACGAGCACGTCGTCATCCGGGTCGGTTCCCAGCGCGTGGCGGTAGATGCGGCAGGAGCGCAGGGTCTCGGGGTCCTGCTTGGCGTAGAACAGGGTTCGGTCGTCGTTTGCCCAGGTGATGTTGCTGGTCACCTCGGGAATGACGTCGGAAAGGGTCGCGCCGGTGGCGAGATCCTTGAATCGGACGGTGTAGATGCGCCGCCCCTGGGTGTCCTCGGTGTACGCCAGCAGACCCTGGCCGAAGCTCACCGCGATCCTCCCCACCGAGTAGAACTCGTGGCCCTCGGCGAGGACATTCACGTCGAGCATCATCTCTTCCGGATTGTCCAGGGACTCGCGCTTGCGCGCATACAGCGGATACTCCTGGCCCTCCTGGAAACGGGTGTAGTAATAGTAGTCGTCCCGCCGGTAGGGCACCGACATGTCCGTCTGCTTGATGCGCCCCTTGATCTCTTCGAACAGCGCCTCCTCGAGCTCCTGAACGTGGGCCATGGCCGCCGCGGTGTGGGCGTTTTCCGCTTCCAGGTAGGCCACCGTGTCGGGGTTCTCGCGTTCCCTCAGCCAGTAATAGTCATCGATGCGCACGTGACCGTGATGCTCGAGCCTTTTGGGAGAAATCTTGGCCGTGGGTGGATTGAGGAAGCGTTCCATGCCACCACCTTAGCAGAGAATCAGGCGCGCTCACGAACGCGGCCCGGACTCGCATTCCGTTGCCGAACGCTATAGCCTGTGCGCGAACGAAGGGGTACGAAAAGGGGTACGAAGGGGACGCGTTCGACAAGGACACGAGGGTTCCCGGGCAAGGAGGGCATCATGGCGACCAGGGCGGTCAAGGAGTTCGAGGTCCATCCCTACGTGCAGTTCATGAGCGACCGGTTCGGTGCGTATGACCGCTGGATCGAGTCCGAGGGGTTGCCCGTGGTGAGCGGCTCCCATGTCCAGGACGTGCGCCGCATGGAACTGGGCGCGTGGCTGCGCCGGGGCGGCAAGGGCGCTTACCTGTCGTTCTCCGACCAGCGCGTGGCCGACGGCTACGTGTGCGAGATCGCGCCGGGATCGAGCCTCGAGCCCCAACGGCACCTCTTCGAGGAGATCGTGCTCATCACCCAGGGGCGCGGCGCCACCACGGTATGGTACGACGAGGCGCGCAAGCGCGCCTTCGAGTGGGAGACCGGTAGTCTCTTCGCCATTCCGCTCAATGCCTGGCACCAGCACTTCAACGCCAGCGGACAGGAATCGGCGCGCTACTTCGCCCTTACGAGCGCCCCGGTGGTGTTCGAGCTCTACCGGGACCCGGATTTCATCTTCAACACCGACCATGTCTTCAGGGACCGCTTCGATCCGGCCCAGGAGGACTTCTTCAGTCGTGAAGGAAGGTACAACACCGACTACTACGGCGGCATCCTGGAGAACAATTTCATCAGCAATATCCGCGACATCAAGCTGGTCCCGCGGGAGAAGCGCGGCAAGGGCAACCGCAACATGTACATCCACATGGCCGGCAGCACCATGCTCGCGCATGTCTCCCAGTTCCCGGTGGGAACCTACAAGAAGGCGCACCGCCACGGCCCCGGCGCTCACATCTACATGCTCGACTCCACCGGCTACTCGCTCATGTGGCAGGAGGGCGAGAAGCCCCAGCGCTTCGACTGGCAGGAAGGCACGGTGATGTCGCCGCCGGCCGGGAGCTGGCACCAGCACTACAACACCGGCCCGGAGCCCTGTCGGTTCGTGGCGCTGCACGCCTCCACCGCGGTCCAGGGCGAGGAGCGTGGCGTCGAGCAGATCGAGTTCGAGGACGAGGACCGGGCGTTGCGGCAAATGTACCAGGACGAGTGCGCGCGCAACGGCGTCACGGCGCAGATGTGACCCGCGCGTGTGACCGCATGGCCGGCGCGGCGCGTGCCGCAACGATGTCGCGCGCCGTGTCCTCCACCATGACGCATGTGTCCTACCGGTGACGCCGCCGGTGCGCCGGCGCGGGCCAGACCCGTCAAATGCGAAAGGAGCCGTCATGAGCGAAGGCACGCCCAGGAGAGCCCGGGCCATGGGCATCAACCACGTGGTGCTGGAGGTAGGGGATCTGGACGAGGCGCTGGAGTTCTACGGCGCCATCTTCGACTTCAGCCTGCGCGGCCGGAGCGACCGCAACGCCTTCATCGACCTGGGCGACCAGTTCATCCAGTTGAGCCTGGGAAAGACCCAGGAGGCGGACGGGAAACGCCACTTCGGCTTTGTCGTGGACGACCGCGAGCCGGTGCGCGCCGCCCTCGACCGCCTCGGGGTGCCGCCCCTGGACCAGCGCCTCAACTTCCGCGACCCGTGGGGCAACCGCATTGAGGTGGTGCCCTATAATGAGATTCAGTTCTCCAAGGCGCCCCACGTGCTCAGTGGCATGGGCCTCGGCGCATTGAAGAAGACGTCATCGGCCGCTGCGGAACTTGCAAAGAAGGGCATGGCGCCGGACTGAGGCCGGCGCCGCCCTGCGTTCGCTCAGGACTGCGGCTTCTTGAAGCCGGTCAGGATTTGCAGGTACTCCTTGATGTCCGGAGGCATGTTGTTCAGCCCGGTCAGGGCCTCTCGGATGGCCGTGGGCGACACATAGGCGATGTTGAGGCGCGCCTTTCGGGTCTCCTTGAGGAATTCGGGGTTCTCCATCACCGCTTGGAAGGCCTTCTGCAGGATCGCGACCCGTTCCTTGGGCGTGCCCGGTGGCAGCGTGTAGACGCGGGTGATGGTGTTCTGCCGGTCCCACGCCTTGAAGGCCTTCGCATGCTGGCCCTTGAGCACGTCGGAGAACAGCGGGACGTCCTTCACCTCAGGGTCCTGATGACGCTTGGTGATGATGAAGGGAACGAACTTGTTGTCGCCGGTGGCGTCCAGCATGCCCCGCGCGGTGACCCTCATGGACTCCCACGTCCAGCACGCGCCGTCCACTTCGCCGGACTCCATGGCGAGGCGTATCTTGGAAGTGCCGCCGTAGCCCGGAATGCTCTTGAACTTGGTGCCCAGTTGCCGGTTCAGGAACAGAAACGGGTCGGTGGTGTTGCCGGGCGCGCGCGTGCCGCCCATGGTGACCTCTCTCCCTGACTTGACGACGTCATCCAGGGTCTTGAGCCCCGACCGCGCCATCAGGCCGCACGTGACCGAGTCCGACGTGGGTGTGCCGATGTACTCGAACTCCTTGGGCTCGATCTGCACCTTTTTGTCGCCCATGGCGTGGGCGAAGATCAGTGCGGGGCTCCAGACGCCGAGGGTCGCTCCGTCGGGCTTGGCCTTTCTGAAGACGAAGTTGGCCGTGATCAGGCTTCCGGCCCCGGGCAGATTCTGCACAATCGGCGTGGGGTTGCCTGGGATATACTGGCCGATGTGGCGGGCAATGTAGCGGGTATAGGTGTCATAGCCGCCCCCGGGGGTGAACCCCACCAGCATGCGCAGGTTCTTGCCCTTGTAGAATTCCTCCGCTCCTGCCGCGGCAGATCCCAGTACGAGCGCCAGCACCACGGCCAGTGACTTGATCATGCGAGACATCGGTAACCTCCTTGAAGTGTTTGGGGTCTTCGGTCGGACAGAACCGGCTACCCGTAACAACACGCCATGGGAGTGTCAACACTGGCGAGGCGGTCCAGCGAAGCCTGGCACTCCTCGTGTGCCGCACCTGCTTCACAGACCCACCGATTGGATGGCTATCCAGATGGATTTCGCGCCGAACCACGGTCATCCGCTTTCGAACCGACCCAATTTGCACGCCTCGCAACGGCTTGTTAGGTTGCCAGCCATTGGCGGTGCTTCGGCGCCGGGTGCACGGATCCTCGAACGGGGATCCTCGATGCGGTGAGGCTGGCAGGGACGCGGCCAGCTGGAAAGGAGAACGGAAGGATGCGCATTCGAACGACAGGGCGGTTTGCAGGACGGTTCGTTTCGAAGGCAATCGTGGTCCTTGGAGTAGCGGTGACGGGTGTCAGCCTGTTGCTTGGCAGTGCCGGCGCCGCATCCCTTCTGGAAAAGGCCAAGGCCGGGGAGACCGTCCGGATCGGTTTCGCCAACGAGATTCCCTGGGCCTATCCGGGAGACAATAACGTGCCCAAGGGCTTCGTGAACGCCATTGCCATCGGCGTGCTCAACGAGATGGGGATCACCAAGATCCAACCCGTGGTCACGGATTGGGGCGGACTGATTCCCGGTCTCAAGGCCAACCGGTTCGATGTCATTACCGGCGGCATGTACATTCTCAAGAGCCGTTGTCAGAACATCAACTTCTCGGATCCCATCGGGATCTTCGGTGACGCGTTCATCGTTGCCAAGGGCAATCCCAAGAACCTGCACAACTACCAGGACATCAAGAAGCAGAACGCCGTCCTGGTGACCGGCGCCGGCTACAATATCGTGGAGGCGGCGAAGAAGGAGGGCGTGCCCACCGCCCAGGTCATGCAGGTGCCGGGTCCCACGGAGATCCTGGCGGCGGTCCGGGCCGGACGCGCGGACGCCGGCGGCGTGACGTTTTTCACGGCGAACGCGCTGGTGAAGAAGAGTGGCGGCGCGGTGGATGTCAGCGATCCTTCGAAACAGCCGGAGTGGACCTACAACTGGGTCGGCATCGGCTTCCGCAAGTCGGACACGGCCTTCCTGAAGGCGTTCAACGAAGCCTTGGCCAAGCACCTGGGCTCGGACAAGATGATGGCCGCGGTCAAGGAGTACAGCTACACCAAGGCGCAGCTTCCCGGTGACGGCAGCACGGCATTCGCCTGCGCCAACCGCTGAGCCCGCCGCGGCCCCGCCCACGGGGTCAGGCGGCAGCAGCCCGGCGGCCCACGCGGTTCAAACACGCACCGGCCGCCGGGCCGCGATGGGCGGAGCGGCCCGGGCCCGGTCCCCGCTGCTTGAACCCGGTGTGCGACCGTGCGTGACCGCGACCGCTGTTGATCCGGACGCGTGACCGCTCCTGCTCGCGCGGGCGGGGAACCCGATGTCCTACTTCGACTTCCTCGCGACACACGGTTGGCGCTTGGCCGAAGGTGTCGTGGTGACGGCGCAGCAGACCGTGCTGGCGGCGGCGCTGGCGGTGGTCATCGCATTGGTGATGGGGCTGATGCGGCTTTCGCCCAACGCCGCGGTGCGCGGCACGGCCACATGCTACATCGAGGTCTTCCGCGGCACCTCGCTCCTCATCCAGCTCTACTGGATATTCTTCGTGTTGCCCCTGTTCGGGCTCACCCTTGAGAAGTTCGTCGCGGGTTTCGTGGCGGTGGGGATGAACCTGGGCGCCTATGGGGCGGAGGTGGTGCGGGGCGCCATCCAGGCCGTGCCCCGGGGTCAATATGAGGCCGCGCTGGCGCTCAACCTGTCGCCCTGGACGCGGATGCAACGCATTATCCTGCCCCAGGCCTTCCTGATCATGCTCCCGCCCTGGGGCAACCTCCTGATCGAGCTCCTCAAGGCCACCGCGCTGGTGGCCCTGATTTCGGTGACCGACCTGATGTTTCAGGCCAAGCAGATCAACGGTTACACGTTTCTGTCGGCCGAGGCTTTCGGCACTGCGCTGGTGATCTACTACGTCATGGCGCGGCTCTTGATCTCGCCTTCCATGCGCTGGCTGGAGGGCATGATGGCGCGCAAGATGGGCCGGGCCTGATCGAGGCGGGGATGTTCGACTGGCGCTGGGACTTCACGTTCGAGATTCTGCCGCAGCTCCTGTGGGCGACGCTCAACACGTTGATGGCCGCGGGCATCGGCTACGGCATCGCCTTGGTGCTGGGGCTGGTGTTCTGCCTGGCGCAACGCACGCCGTGGCGCGCCTTGACCCGGGTCGTGCGCGAGGCCGTGGAGTTCATCCGCTCGACCCCACTGGTGTTGCAGATCTTCTTCGTGTTCTATGTCGGTCCGCAGTTCGGCGTTCGGTTGTCGCCGTGGACTTCGGGCATGATCGCCATCGGGCTCCACTACGCCGCCTACCTGTCGGAAGTCTACCGGGGCGGGCTCGACGCCGTGCCCAAGGGGCAGTGGGAGGCGTGCCACGCGCTCCATCTGAGCACGACGCGAACCTATTTCCGGATCATCATCCCGCAGGCGCTACCGGCCGCCCTGCCCGGCATGGGCAACTATCTCGTGGGGATATTCAAGGACACCCCCATGCTGTCGGTCATCGCCGTCACCGAACTCTTGCAGGCCGCCAACGCCATCGGCTCGGAGACCTATCGTTTCCTGGAACCCTACACCATGGTCGGGGTGATCTTTCTGGCGATCTCGTTGCCCGCGGCGGCCGGACTTCGCGCGTTCGAGGCCTGGGTGGGGCGCGCGCTGGGGATGAGTCGATGAAGCGCATTCCGAGCAGGGGCAGCCGGGCGCCGGCGCCTCGCGAACCGGCACGGAAGGGGCGCGTTTCGGGCGGCCCCGCGTCATCGGCTGCTGCCGGCCGTCTGCGTCCGGACCCACGGCAGCCGCACAGGATCCCCTCGGGCCGGTCCGCGTTGTCAGCCCATTGCCGGCTGTTGCCGGTTCCCGCGATTGTCCCTGGAGGGTCCCGTGACTGATTCCGTCCATCCCACGAGCCTCGGCGCCGGCGGCCCCATGGTGCGCTTCAGCAAGGTCACGAAACGGTATGGGTCCCTCACCGTTCTGGATGCCTTGGACCTCGACGTCGCCGCCAACGAGATGGTGTGCATCATCGGGCCTTCCGGCGCGGGCAAGACCAGCGTGTTGCGCATGCTCATGACCCTGGAGGAAATCGACGACGGCGTCATCTACGTGGAAGGCCAGCCGCTGACGCATATGGAGCGGGACGGCGTTCTGGTGAAGGCCAACACGGCGCACCTGCGCAAGCAGCGCATGAACATCGGCATGGTTTTTCAGCATTTCAATCTGTTCCCGCACATGACCGCGCTGGCGAACTGCATGGAGGCGCCGGTCCAGGTGCTGGGGCTCAGCCGGGACGAGGCGGAAGCGAGGGCGGTGGAATTGCTGGGCATGGTGGGGTTGGAGGACAAGAAGGACCAGCACCCGTCGCGCCTTTCCGGCGGCCAGCAACAGCGCGTGGCCATCGCCCGGGCCTTGGCCATGCGTCCCAAGGTCATGCTGCTGGACGAAGTCACCTCCGCCCTGGACCCCGAGGTCATCGGCGAGGTGTTGAACGTCATCCGCCAACTCAACAGCGAGCATAGTCTCACCATGCTCATGGTGACCCACCAGATGGGCTTCGCCCGCGAGATCTCCGACCGGGTCTGCTTCCTGTACGAGGGCAAGATCGCCGAGCAGGGGACCCCCGGCGAGATTTTCGAAAACCCGCGCAACGAGCGCACCCAGCAGTTCCTCGCGGCGGTACTTGAGGCGCGCTGACGCGAGCTCACCGGCTCGGTCTGCAACCGGACGTGACACCGGACGTGACGATACAAGCTTCGTCGGCGGTCGCCTCTGTTCGGCGTACGCCCCTGTGGTTGGTCGTTGTCAGGAGACTATCCGTGTAGGGGCGACCGGCGGCGGCCCCTACACGCTGTGGTTGTCGCTCTTGTTGTGGACGGTCTCGTTGAGGGAACCCGTGCGGTAGCCCTGAAGGTCGATGCTGACGTAGGTGAACCCGGCGTCCTTGAAACGCTGGACGATCCCTTCTCGCACGTCCGGCAGCAGCAGCTTGTCGAACTCGTCCGGCGCCACCTCGATGCGCGCCAGCGCGTCATGGTAGCGCACCCGGTACACCCGGAAACCCAGTTCGCGCAGCACGCGCTCGCAGCGGTTCACCTGGGTGAGCTTTTCCGGGGTGATGGCGGTGCCGTAGGGAAAACGGCTGGACAGGCACGCCAGTGCGGGCTTGTCCCATACCGGGAGCCCCATGCGCCGGGCGGCCTCGCGGATGTCGGCCTTGGTGAAACCCAACTCGTCCAGGGGCGAGCGCACGCCCCGCTCGCGCGCGGCCTTCCGGCCGGGGCGGTGGTCGCCGCGGTCATCCAGGTTGAAGCCGTCCAGCACGTGCGGCATGCCCAAGGTCGCGGCCTCGTCGATGGCCTTGCCGTAAAGCTCGGTCTTGCAGAAATAGCAGCGGTTGACGGGGTTGGCGGCGTAGCGCGGGTCGTCCAGTTCGTAGGTGTCGATGAGCAGGTGGCGGGCGCCGATGCTCTCGGCCAAGCCGCGGGCGTCGGCCCCCTCCTCGGGCGCGAGGCTGGGAGAGACTGCGGTGAGCGCCAGAGCGTTGTCGCCGAGAGCATCCACGGCCTCGGCGAGCAGGTAGCCGGAGTCGACCCCGCCCGAGAAGCAGACCACGGCCTGTCCCATCTCTCTCAGCAGCGCCTGAAGTTCGGCCACCTTTCGCGCCAGTTCGGCGTCCTCAAAAGGGTCATTCCCTGGCCCCGCTCCGTGTACCCCGCGCACACCACCGTCATTCACCCGCACCCCACCGTCGTTCCCGCGAAGGCGGGAATCCAGGCGGGGTAGTGTGGGGGAGCCCTTCATCGACGTCGTGACCGATGTCAGCGCTCTTACGGAGTGGACTTCACCTTCGGCCGCTCCAGCAGCGTGTTGCACCAGCGTCTCACGTTGGGCAGGTCCTCGGTGATGGACGTCCGGTAGGCGTCCTGCCGGGTGAAGAACGGCACATACGTGATGTCCGCCAGCGAGTAGTCGTCGACGATGTAGTCGCGCCCGGCCATGCGCTCTTCCAGCGTCTCCAGGTGCTGCCGCAGCCGCTTCTTGTTCTTCTCCACCTCGTGGTCGTGGCGGATGTTGCCGGCCGCGGTCTGAAGCCGGGTGTTGCAGAAGTCGATCCAGATGCGTACCTCGGCGCGCTTGGCCAGATCCTTCGGCATCAACGGCACGTCGGGAAACTTCTCGTCCAGGTACTCGTTGACGACCGCGGATTCGTAGATCACCGCGTCCCCGTCCACCAGCACCGGCACCTTGCCGTAGGGGTTCAGGGTGACCAGCTCTTCCGACTTGTTCCTCAGGTCGCACTCGACCAGTTCGTAAGGGATGTCTTTCTCTGCCAGGACAAGCCTTGTCCTGTGGGCATACGGTCAAGGACCGTAGGACAGTAGTCGCAACATGTCTTCCTCCTTCGAAGTTTGCGCTTCCACGTGGGCGCGGAAAAGACTTCTACGCGATGATGGGCTGCTTCACCGGAATGTGGCTGGGCCGCCGCGGCACCCGCGTGCGCGGCTTGCCGTCCACCTGGGAGTTGCCCGCGCCGAACAGCAGCAGACGGTCCCCACCCGTGTTGCAGAGTTGGTACGGTTGGCCCGACCTCAGCAGGATGGTGTCGTGGGGGTTCAGGACGAACTCGTCCTCCGGCGTCCGCACCGTGCACTGGCCCTCGAGGACCATGAAGACATGGTCGTCGTTCTCGTGGTAGTGCATGTCGTCCTGCATGTTCGCTTCGCAGTTGATGGTCCAGAAATAGGTCAGGTCCGTGCGCCACAACGAAAGATGGCGGATGTCCGGGTTGGCCTTGGCCTCCGTGATGGGGTTTTTCACTTCGTACATGCGCGTGTCCTCCCTCTGTCTCGAGTCGAATAGCCGCTATTTCGGCGCCACCAGCTTGCCGTGGGTGCCGTCGCAGTACGGCCGCGTCTTCGACCGCCAGCACGCGCAAATGGCCATGGTCCGGGGCTCGTCCACCGTGATTTCCCGGGGCGTGATGGACGTCACCTTGTGCGACCCGTCGCAGAACGGAAAGTTCCGGGTCCGCCCGCACATGCAGTAGAAGCGGCTCTTGGATTCCTGCCGGACGATCACCGGCTCGATCAGATCATCGTATGCCAAGCCCATTCGAATTCCTCCCTCGGCGTGGGACGTGCTGTTCCGCTGATCGGGTGGCCTCCAGCCCGTCTCCCGTACGCCCCTTCACCGTATACTCCACTTTGCCCCGGAGGGCCAGACGACGTTGTGCTCGTTGCCTATGTCAGCACGCTCATGACTGTTCGCGCATCGACGATGTGAATGCCGGTCCGGGCGTCCGCAGCCACGCTCTCCGGAACGAACAGCGCTTGGCAAACATCGGCGCCTTCAGTGCCGGCCAGGTCGCCCGAGTGAACGCGCGCGGCGGCGGAGGCCGTAACCGGGCGCGTCGTCGACTTGGCCTCGCCCACCAGCAATCGTTTCCCGTCAACCGAACGCGCGACGATGTCGAGTTCCGGCGCATTGCCCCGCCAGTATCGTTGCGCGGGCTCCCACGGACCCAGCCGGCCCAGGGTCGTGTCGGAACGGTGAAGGAGGGGCACCGCCCGGCGGCACAATTCCTCCCAGGCAAGAGCCTCAAGGCCGCGCCGGTGCCGCCGCCAGTATGCGAGCCGCGTCTCCGGGGGCGTAGCGGCCAGCGCCGCTCGATGGGGTGCGACCACCCGAAACCACAGGCGCAGAAAGGGATCGTCTATCCGGTAGAGACTCCGTTTGCCGGACTTCGGGTCGGTTCCGAACGGCGTTTCGCGGCGCACCAGCCCCATCTCCGTGAGCGATGCCAGCGGTCTCGACAGGCTGGAGGCGGGCTTGCCAAGACGGCCCGCGATCTCGGTGACCCGGTGCGCCCCGTTGCCGATGACGTCCAGCAAGGGGCGCAACGCCGTAGCTGGAGGGGTCTCCTCCCGCAACAGCCGATCAGGTTCTGCATGCAGGGGGCCCGCGGCGTCGAGAACGAGAGTGTCCACCGCGGCTTCGATGTCGTTTCCGAAAGGTTCGGCAAGCTCCCAGTAACGAGGTATGCCTCCCCACAGCGCATAGACGGTCACCAGGTCGTGATGCTTGTCGAAGGGGAAAGCCTCGGCGAGATGCCCCGCCGGCAGGGGGCGGACGCCAAAGGCTTCGGCAGCCCGGCCGTAGAGCGGAGCGGCAGCATCGAGTATCAAGCTGTGCATCATGCGCTGACTCGATCCGCACACGACCAGGCGCAACCGCCGCTCCGGGCGGTCCAGCCAGTTCTGCAAGACCCCGGTTAGAGTGGGGTCCGCTTCGACGAGGTAGGGAAGCTCGTCCAGCACCCACGGACCTTGCCAGCCGGCGCGGTCGGCGTCGGCGGAAAGCCGCGTCAGAAACGAGCGCCAGTCCGGGTACTCGACGTCTGCAAAGCCGGGGAATCGTTCAGCGACTGCTTCCGCCAGGTAGCGCCGCTGCACCGGCGGGACGGACTGATCCGCGACCGTGTACAGGCCCCGGTGGCGCCGCGACCATTCAATGAGAAGGCGCGACTTGCCGATCCTGCGGCGTCCCCAGATGACGGCGAAGGCTCCAGTCCGTGTCAGCACATTGTCCAACCGCTCCATCTCGCGGCTGCGATCGAGGAACTGCATTTCCTTATTATGTAGAAGAACATTATGTTTGACAACATAATAATCGGCAAGTTTGGCCAATTCTCGCAACTTCAGCGAATATGATAAAGCAACTACAGACTTGCCCGCACCGCTTGAGAGAACGCCCTTGGAAGACGCCGCCCGACTATTACCCGAACGTTTCCCCGACGTCGGGGAACTCGTCGAAGTGCGTTCACGCCGCTGGCTGGTGGAGGCGGTGGAGTCGGAATCGGGCCGCGTCAGCCTTGCCTGCGCAGACGACGACGCCCAAGGGCAGACCCTGGAGGTCTACTGGGAATTCGAGATCGACCGGCGCATCCTTGAAGTGGAGGCGTGGAACGCCATCGGCGCCAACGGGTTCGACGCGCCCCGCCACTTCAGCGCGTTCCTCCACACGCTGCGCTGGAACTGCGTCACCGCCACCGACCCGAATCTCTTCCAGTCGCGGTTCCGGGCCGGCATCAAGATCGACGCCTACCAGATGGAGCCGCTCCGCAAGGCGCTTCGACTGCCGCGGGTCAACCTGTTCATCGCGGACGATACCGGCCTCGGCAAGACCATTGAGGCGTTCGCCATCTCGCTCGCGCGGCATCGCAGGACGGTTGAGCGACTTTGGGCGCAAGACACTGAAGACTGTTAGAACGTCCCGGATACCCGGGTAAGACCACTTCATGGGTTTCATCAACGAGCGTGTTGAGTCCGGTCGTTACAACTCCGCCAGTGATGTGGTGTGCGCCGGGCTGCGGCTATTGGAGGCGCACGAAGCCAAGGTTGAAGCTCTGCGGGAAGCTCTCATCGAAGGCGAGCAATCCGGTCCGGCGACAGCGGTTGATTTCGACGCGTTCGTCTTCCGCAAGAAATCCACTTGGATGGTCAAAAAGGCAGTCCTGGGAACCTGTTCGACTTCGCCATGCCAAGACCCGGCGACTTGGACGGCCATGAAGCCGGACTCCTCAACCGAGACGAGATTGACAAGGATGGTTGGTCCCATACACTGAACACCATCAATCACCCGATGGCATACGCTTCACGGGAAGACCGAGGTGCGGTTGAAATCGAGGCTGCGCTGCAGGCGGCAAGAGAAGACGCCGAGAGAGTCAGGACAGAGTTTGTCGATGGTTTGCCGGCAGACTCCCTCGCGTACGACGCGGAATGGACGACCCGGTACGGCAGCGAGGATCGCTTGATCTTCATTTTCTCTGTGGTGCTTGATCTTGACGAGAAACTCCGTATGCGAGACTACCCTCGTGAAGCGGTGAACCAAGTCATCGCCGACCTGCGCGGGCGACTCGTCGGTACGAGGGTCGATGCTTGGGGTGTATGGGTGGTCACCATCGCCCTGCGACCCAAGCCATCGTCCGATGATTGATCCCGGCGGGCTTCTCGATCATGCAGAGCGCTTGGCGGACACCGCCAGCGGCCTTCCGACCGATGCAGATCTCAGGCGCGGCATCAGCGCGGCTTACTACGCGGTCTTCCATGAGGTCACCGGACATGCTGCGCGTCATTGGGTCGCATCATGTCCCCAGGAGATTCAGAACGAAATTCGTCGTTCCTGGTCACATGGTGAGATCTCGCAGCTTGCCAACCACGTAATCGACCGGTCCTTTGCCCTGCACCGCGCCCCCGATGCCTCGCTGGCGAGGCGCTCCGAGAAGCTCGGTCCACTATTCGACGTCGCAGCGAAGGACGACGATCTGGTTGAGAGTCTGCGGTTGTTCAATCAGATGCAAGAGCAGCGGCATTTGGCGGACTACGACCACGAGTCGGTCTTCTCCGAATCGCATCTCGCATTGGCGTGCGAGCACGCCCGCCTGGCGCGAACGCGATTCCGTCATTCCCGCGAAAGCGGGAATCCGGGGGCGGTGGTGGGGCAGCCAGACCGATGAACCCCGCCCCTGGATTCCCGCTTTCGCGGAAATGACGGAAGAGGGGTGCGGGAATGACGAAGGGATGGAGACGGATGGAGATGACCCTCGAACATGCTTGGGTGCACTGGAATATGCCGGGGTGCACGGGTGCGTTAGTTGACATCCCCTCCGCCCATATACTACGCTCTGCTTCCAGCCTCGGCATGGCTTTCCGGACGACATTGTACGCGGCGATGCTTCATGGGTAGCGAGACACTCTGGCCGCTGGGCCTTTACTTTCTGATGGCTCTCGTTGTGGCGGGAAGCATGATCGGGCTGTCGTTCGTCCTCGGCGAGCGGCACTCGGATCGCGCCACCGGGCAGCCCTACGAGTCCGGCATCCTCTCCACCGGCTCGGCGCGTGTGCGCCTTTCCGTGAAGTTCTACATCGTCGCGATGCTCTTCGTGATCTTCGACCTGGAAGCGGTTTTCATCTTCGCTTACGCCGTGGCTCACGAAGAGGTGGGTTGGTCGGGCTATGTCGGCATGGTGATATTCGTGGCGGTGCTGGTGGTGGGGCTGATCTATGAGTACCGCATGGGCGCGCTCGACTGGGAGCCCCTCCGTCTGAGACGGGCCAGGGCCGGTCGGGAAAGGATCGGTATTTCATGAAGTGGTCGCTGTCCAAACCCCAGGCCGCGCAGGAACCGGGGAAGGGCGCCTTCGACGACGCCATGCAGCGGCTCCTGGTGATGGCGCGCCTGGACGACCTGGTGCGCTGGGGGCGCAAGAATTCGATGTGGCCCTTCCACTTCGGGCTCTCCTGCTGCTTCGTGGAAATGGCCACGAGCCTCACCAGCAAGTTCGACGTGGCCCGCTTCGGCGCCGAGGTCATTCGCGGTACGCCCCGGGAGGCCGACGTCATCGTGATCGCCGGCACCCCCTTCATCAAGATGGCGCCGGTGGTGCGGCGACTCTACGAGCAGATGATGGAGCCCCGCTGGGTGATCTCCATGGGCGCCTGCGCCAACTCCGGCGGCATGTACGACATCTACAGCGTGGTCCAGGGAGTGGACAAGATCCTTCCCGTGGACGTGTACGTGCCGGGGTGCCCGCCCGCGCCGTGGGCGTTTCTGGAGGCGCTGACGCTCTTGCAGAAGGCCGTGGGCAACGAGCGCCGGCCCCTGAGCTGGATGGTGGGCCCCCAGGGTGTGGAGAAGGCGGAACTGCCCGCCATGCGCGACGTGAAGCGGCCCGACCGGGTTCGAGCCACCAGCCTGCGTACGCCGAACGAAGTCTGAGTCTTCCGGTATCGCATTGAGGCCGATGAACACGGTGTATTCGACTTCCAGCAGGAATGACCGAATGATCGGCGCGACGCCTGCCTGGCGGGGAAAGGCGAGCGGGTCCGGACGATGAGTGACGCCGCGGTCGCCGAGCTCGAAGACCGTTTCGGCGCCGAAGCCTTCACGGTGCAGGAGACCGCTTCCGGTCTGCCCACCCTGTGGACGTCGCGGGACAACCTCCCGGCATTCCTGAAGTTTCTCAAGACCGAGGTGCCGCGTCCCTTCGGCACGTTGTACGACCTTACGGCCATCGACGAACGCTTCCGCAAACACCGCGACGGCCAGCCCGAGAGCGACTTCACGGTCCTTTACCATCTCCTCTCCTACGACCGTAACGAGGATCTGTGCATCAAGGTGCCGCTGCCGGACGGTGACGCCGCGTTGCCCACGGCCACCGGCCTGTGGCCCTCGGCCAACTGGTACGAGCGCGAGGTCTGGGACATGTTCGGCGTGCGCTTCGACGGACACCCGGCGTTGCGCCGTATCCTCATGCCGCTCACTTGGCAGGGCCATCCGCTGCGCAAGGAGCACCCGGCCCGGGCCACCGAAATGGGGCCATTCCAGCTTTCCGACGAGCGTCAGGACCGGGAACAGGAGGCGCTGCGTTTCCGCCCCGAGGACTGGGGCATGAAGCGCACCCGCGAGGGCTCGGACTTCATGTTTCTGAACGTCGGTCCGCAGCATCCCGGCACTCACGGGGTCATCCGCATCGTCCTGCAGCTCGACGGCGAGGAGATCGTCGACTGCTTGCCGGAGATCGGCTTTCATCACCGTGGCGCGGAGAAGATGGGCGAGCGCCAGTCGTGGCATTCGTTCATCCCCTACACCGATCGCATCGATTACCTTGGCGGGGTGATGAACAACCTCGCGTACGTGCTGTCGGTGGAGCAGTTGGCCGGCATCGACGTGCCGCATCGCGCCCAGGTGATTCGCGTGATGATGTGCGAGCTGTTCCGCATTGCCAGTCACTTGGTGTGGTACGGCACCTTCGCCCAGGACGTGGGTTCTCTTTCCGCGGTCTTCTACATGTTCAACGACCGCGAGCGCATCTTCGACATCGTACAGGCGGTGTGCGGCGGGCGCATGCACCCGAGCTGGTTCCGCATCGGCGGCGTCGCCCACGACCTGCCCAAGGGCTGGCAGGCCATGGTGAGGGACTTCGTCGACTACATGCCGGACCGGCTTGCGGAATACGACAGGCTCGTGATGCAGAACCGCATCTTCAAGGCGCGCACCCAGGGCATTGGCGCGTATTCGGCGGCGGAAGCCATCGACTGGGGCGTCACCGGCCCGGGTCTCCGCGCCTGCGGCTTCGAGTGGGACTTCCGCAAGAAACGGCCCTACTCGGGCTACGACCAGTTCGACTTCGACGTTCCCGTTGCCTGGAAGGGCGACTGCTATGACCGCGCGCTGGTGCGCATCGAGGAGATGCGCCAGAGCCTGCGCATCATCGATCAGTGTCTCAAGAACATGCCCGCCGGGCACTACAAGTCGGATCATCCCCTGGCCACGCCGCCGCGCAAGGAGCGCACGATGCACGACATCGAGACGCTCATCAATCACTTCCTCAGCGTGAGCTGGGGCCCGGTGATCCCGGCCGGCGAATCCTTCGTGGGCATCGAGGCGACCAAGGGCAACAACGGCTACCGCCTGGTGAGCGACGGCGGCACGATCCCGTACCGGGTGCGCATCCGCACGCCGTCCTTCGCCCACATGCAGATGGTCCCGCTCATGAGCCGCGGCGTCATGGTGCCCGATCTGCTGGCGATTCTGGGGAGCATCGACTTCGTGCTGGCGGACATAGACCGATGAACAGCGAAGTCCGGGGGCACGGGACATGGCGAAGTCGAAGGACAGGGACGCGATGCTGACCGAAGACGAGCGCAGGAAGATCCGGGAGGAGGCCGCCCACTACGACCATCCACAGGCCGCGTGCGTGGAGGCGCTGAAGATCGTCCAGGAGCACCACCGCTGGGTGTCGGACGAGCATCTGAAGGAAGTGGCCGCGCTCCTCGACATGAGTCCGGAGGCGCTGGATAGTGTCGCCACGTTCTACAATCTGATCTTCCGCAGGCCCGTGGGCGAGAACGTCATCCTTTTATGCGACAGCGTGAGTTGCTGGATTCTGGGCTACGACGGCATCCGTACCCATCTCAAGGAGCGCCTCGGCGTGGAGTCGGGAGAGACCACCACGGACGGCAAGTTCACGCTTCTTCCCATGGCCTGTCTGGGCACCTGTGACCGGGGGCCGGCGATGATGGTGGGTAACGAGCTTTACCGTAATCTCGACAACGACAAGGTGGACGAGATTCTCGCCCGCTACCGGCACTCGTCGGGCGCCTGAGCGGACTGGACGACATGGCGAACGCATCATCCATGGACAAGCCCCTGACGGGCGACTTGCGGCCGGACGGCGCGGTCCTCGACCTGCCCGCCTATGAAAAGGCGGGCGGTTACGAGGCGTTGCGCAGGGTGTTCAAGGAGATGGCTCCGGCGGACGTCCTCAAGGAGGTGACCGACTCCAGGCTGCGGGGGCGCGGCGGCGCGGGCTTCCCCACCGGCCAGAAGTGGAGCTTTGTGCCCATGGGCGAGAACGCGCCCACCACCAAGTATCTCGTCGCCAACGCCGACGAGATGGAGCCGGGGACCTTCAAGGACCGCCTGATCCTGGAAGGGAATCCGCACCTGCTCATCGAGGGGATGATCCTCGCGGCCTACACCATCCAGTCGACCCAAGGCTACATCTTCCTGCGCTGGGCCTACAAGCTCGCGGCGGAGCGCATCACCCGCGCGCTGGCGGAAGCCTACGACAAGGGCTACCTGGGCGAGAACATCCTGGGCTCGGGTCACAGCTTCGAGCTGCGCCTGCACACCAGCGCCGGGCGCTACATGTGCGGCGAGGAGACCGGGCTCCTGAACGCGCTGGAGGGCAAGCGCGCCAATCCCCGCGCCAAGCCGCCGTTCCCTCAGGTGAGCGGCCTGTGGGGCAAGCCCACCATCGTCCAGAACGTCGAGACCCTGTGCAACGTGGCGCCGATCCTGCGCAACGGCGCCCAGTGGTACCTGGGCCTGAGCCGCAGCGAGGACGGCGGCACCAAGCTCTATGGCGCGAGCGGCAAGGTGCGGCGGCCCGGGGTGTGGGAGCTGCCCTTGGGCACCACCATCCGCGAGATTCTCGAGCGGCGCGCCCGCGGCATGCGCGAGGGCTACAAGTTCCGCGGGCTGCTGCCGGGCGGCGCTTCCACCGACTTCCTCGTGGAAGACCACTTGGACGTGAAGATGGACTACGGCTCGGTGCAGGCGGCGGGCAGCCGGCTGGGCACCGGCCTGATGATCGTCCTCGACGATCAGACCTCGGTGGTGGGCATGGTGCTCAACCTCGAGCGCTTCTTCGCCCAGGAGTCCTGTGGCTGGTGCACGCCGTGCCGCGACGGGCTACCCTGGACCGCGCGCATCCTCCAGGGACTGCTCGAAGGGCGCGGGCGTCCCGGCGACCTGGAGCGGCTGGAGATGCAGATACGCATGATGGGGCCGGGCAACACCTTCTGCGCGCTGGCGCCGGGCGCCATGGAGCCATTGCAGAGCGCCCTCAAGTATTTCCGGGAGGACTTCGAGAAGCTGATTCCCAGTGTCCCGGGACACGACGGCAGAAGCGACACAGCGTAACGATCATGGCCACCATCTACGTCGACGACCGGCCCTATGAGGTCGACCCCGCCCGGAATCTGCTGGAGGAATGCCTCTCCAAGGGGCTCGACCTGCCGTACTTCTGCTGGCATCCTGCCCTGGGTTCGGTGGGCGCCTGCCGGCAGTGCGCGGTCAAGCAGTACCGGGACGAGAACGACCAGCGCGGGCGCATCGTCATGGCGTGCATGACGCCCGCCATGGACGGCGCGCGCATCTCCATCCTCGACAAGGACGCGGCGCGGTTCCGCGCGGGCATCGTCGAGCTGCTGATGAGCAACCACCCGCATGACTGCCCGGTGTGCGACGAGGGCGGCGAATGCCACCTCCAGGACATGACGGTCATGACCGGGCACAACTACCGCGGCTACCGCTTCGGCAAGCGCACATTCGCCAACCAGGAACTGGGGCCGTTCATCAACCACGAGATGAACCGCTGCATCACCTGTTACCGCTGCGTTCGCTACTACCGGGACTACGCGGGCGGCAAGGATCTGGACGCCTTCGCTTCCCATAACCACGTCTACTTCGGGCGCCACGAGGACGGCGTGCTGGAGAACGAATTCAGCGGCAACCTCGTGGAGGTGTGTCCCACCGGCGTCTTCACCGACAAGACCCTGAAGCAGCACTACACCCGCAAGTGGGATCTGCAGACCGCGCCGTCGGTGTGCGCCCATTGCAGCCTCGGCTGCAACACCATTGCCGGCGAGCGCTACGGCGAGGTCCGGCGCATCCTCAATCGCTACAACTCCCAGGTGAACGGCTACTTCCTGTGCGACCGCGGGCGCTTTGGCTACGGCTTCGTGAACGGCGACCGGCGCCTGCGCCAGCCGCGCCTGCACCACGATGGCGAGAGCCGTCCGGTCAGCGGCGCCGATGCGCTGAAGCGGACCGCGCTCCTCCTGGGCCGGCAGTCCCGCGTCATCGGCATCGGTTCGCCGCGGGCGTCCATGGAGGCGAACTTCGCGCTGCGGCAGCTCGTGGGTCCGCGGAACTACTTCAGCGGCATGGCCCCGGGCGAAGAACACCTGGTGGCGCGCATGCTGCATGTGCTCCGGGGCGCTGGCGTTCGCACGCCGTCGCTGCGCGAGGTGGAGTCCGCCGACGCGGTGCTGGTGTTGGGGGAGGACGTCACCCAGACGGCGCCGTTGCTTGCGCTCGCGATACGGCAAGCTGTGAAGCAGGCGCCGCGCAGGGACGCCATGCAGTTGCGCATTCCGCGGTGGGACGACGCGGCCCTGCGCGAGGTGATACAGCAACAAGGAGGGCCGCTCTTCATCGCCACCCCGGCGGGCACCCGGCTCGACGACGTGGCCACCCAGTGCTTCCGGGGCGCGCCCCACGACGTAGCGCGCTTGGGGTTCGCGGTGGCGCGGGCGCTGGATGCGAGCGCGCCCGCGGTGAAGGGGCTGTCGCGGGAAGAGCGCGCCGCGGTCCAGGCGATTGCCACGGCCCTCCGGGCAGCGGAGCGGCCGCTGGTCGTGTCCGGATCGGGTTGCGCCAGCGAGCCGGTGGTGGATGCCGCGGCGCAGGTGGCGCGCGCGCTCGGCGGGGCCGGCACCGCCAACCTCTGTTTCACGGCGTCGGAATGCAACAGTTTCGGCTTGGGACTGCTCAACGCCATGGGCACGGCCGAAGCCTTTCAGCGAGTGGCCGACAATCTGGTCGACACGGTGGTGGTGCTGGAGAACGACCTTTACCGCCGGGTGGGCCGCGCCTCCGTGGACGCCATGCTGGGGTCCGCCCACGTGGTGGCCATCGACCACAGCGCTACGGACACGGTAGCCGGCGCCGAGGTGGCGTTTCCCTCGGGCACGTTCGCCGAGACCGAGGGCACGGTGGTGAACAATGAGGGCCGCGCGCAGCGCTTCTACCAGGTTTTCGTGCCCCAGGGAGAGGTGAAGCCGGCGTGGCGGTGGCTGGGGGAACTGGCCCAGGCGGCCGGACGCAGCGAGTTGACGGGGTTGCGCTCGCCGGATGACCTCCTGGCCGCGCTGGGGCGCTCGGTGGCGGCGTTCGAGGGATTGCCGGAACATGTGGCCGGCGCTTCGTTCCGGGTGAACGGCGCGAAGGTGCCGCGTTTGTCCCCGCGCGCCAGCGGCCGCACCGCCATGGGGGCCGACGTGAGCGTGCATGAGCCCAAACCGCCGGAAGACCCGGAGTCGCCGTTGGCGTTCACCATGGAGGGCTATCCGCAGCAGCCCCCGGCGCCGCTGATCACGCGTTTCTGGGCGCCACGATGGAACTCTGCCCAGTCGCTCCACAAGTTCCAGGCCGAGGTGGGCGGCCCGCTCGCGGGCGGCGATCCGGGCGTTCGCCTCATTGAGCCCGTGGCCAACGGCGCCGCGGCCTACACCGACGAGATTCCGCCGGCGTTCAAGCGCCGCGTCAGCATGTTTCTGGTGGTGCCATTGCACCATATCTTCGGCTCGGAGGAGCAGAGCGCGGCCGCGCCGCCAGTGGCGCAGCGGAGTCCCGGGCCGTACGCGGCGCTCAATCCGGAGGATGCGCGGACGCTGGGAGTGCAGGACGGAGAGTTCGTGGAGATCAACTTGGGCGGCGCGGTGTTCCAGTTGCCGGCCCGCCTTTTGCCGAGCCTGACCGAGGGTCTGGTGGGCGTGCCGGTGGGAATCGGCAGCCTCCGGGGCGTCGATGTCCCCGCCTGGAGCCGCTGCCGCAGGGTTTGACGTGACGGACGTGTTGCTACAGATAGCGGTGATCCTGGGGGTGCTGAACGCGCCTCTGATCCTGGCCGCGCTGCTCATCTGGCTGGAGCGGCGCTTCCTTGCCCTGCTGCAGGACCGTCATGGCCCCAACCGGGTGGGTCCGTTCGGACTCGGCATCGTGCTGGCCGACATGATCAAGATCTTCACCAAGGAGGACTGGGTCCCGCCGTTCGCGGACCGAACCGTTTTCATACTCGCGCCCGCGGTCATCGTCGTCACCGGGCTGATGTCGGTGGCGGTGATCCCCATCACCGCCACCATCGGCGTCACCGACCTCAACATCGGACTGCTGTTCTTCCTCGCCATGTCGTCCATGGGCGTTTACAGCGTGGTGCTGGCGGGCTGGGCCTCCAACAACAAGTACGCGCTCCTTGGGGGACTTCGGGCCTCGGCGCAGATGGTGAGCTACGAAGTGTTCATGGGCCTGTCGCTCATGGGCGTGGTGCTCATGGCGGGCTCCTTCAGCCTGCGCGACATCGTCGCCGCACAGCAGGACGTCTGGTTCATCGTGCCGCAGTTCCTGGGTTTCGTCATCTTCTTCATCGCGGGGCTGGCGGAGACCCATCGGCTGCCCTTCGACCTGCCCGAGGCCGAAGCCGAGCTGGTGGCAGGGTTCCACTCCGAGTACTCCGGGATGAAGTTCGGCATGTTCTTCGTTGGTGAGTACGTCGGCGTCACCGTGATCTCGGCGATGATGGTGACGCTGTTCTTCGGCGGCTGGATGGGACCGGTGCTGCCGGGCATCGTCTGGTTCGTGTTGAAACTGCTGTTCTTCATCCTGATATTCATTCTGTTGCGGGCGGCGCTGCCACGACCGCGCTTCGATCAATTGATGGCCTTTGGTTGGAAGGTGCTGCTGCCGTTGTCGCTGCTCAACCTGGTGGTGACGGCCGGGGCGCTGCTGCTGTGGAAGGCTTGAGAGGTTTGTGACGCGGGACACTTGCCGATGTCGTCGTGCCCGAAAGCTGCGAGGAGCCATCGATGCTAAGCATGCTGCGGACCATCTGGACGGTGCTGATGCATCTGTTCCGGCGTCCCATCACGGTCCAGTACCCGGAGGAGAAGCCGTATCTGCCGCCGCGTTACCGCGGACGGATCATCCTCTCGCGCGATCCGGACGGCGACGAGCGCTGCGTCGGCTGCTACCTCTGTTCCGCCGCCTGTCCGGTGGACTGCATCGCGCTCCAGGCCGGGGAGCGGGCGGACGGACGGCGCTACCCCGAGTTCTTCCGCATCAACTTCTCGCGCTGCATCTTCTGCGGCCTGTGCGAGGAGGCGTGTCCGACGTACGCGATTCAACTGACGCCGGACTTCGAGTTGTGCGAGTACAACCGGCAGAACCTCGTGTACGAGAAGGAGGATCTCCTGATCAACGGCCCCGGCAAGTATCCCGGCTACAACTTCTACCGGGTCGCCGGCCTGGCCATCGACGGAAAGGAAAAGGGGGCGTCCGAGAACGAGGACAAGCCCGTGGACGTGAAGAGTCTGTTGCCGTGACCGGCGCCACGGCCCGGAACAGGCCGTAACCGAGCATTCACAACGCCATGACGCTTATCTATTACCTGGCGGCTGCCGTTGCCGTCGTCTCGACGGCCATGGTCATCACGCGCTCCAACGCGGTGCACGCGCTACTGTACATGATCGTGTCGCTGCTGTCGCTGGCGCTGATCTTCTTCACTCTCGGCGCGCCGTTCGTGGCGGCCCTGGAGGTGATCGTCTACGCCGGCGCCATCGTGGTGCTGTTCGTGTTCGTTGTGATGATGCTCAATCTCGGCGCCGAGGCCACGGCCCGGGAGCGCCGGTGGCTGCAACCCAGGGCATGGATCGGCCCCGCGCTTCTCACGGCGATCCTGTTTGCCGAGTTCCTGGTGGTGGTGGCCACCGAGCCCGTGGCGGCGGGTGCTCCCGCGGGCGTGGATGCCAAGCGTGTGGGCGCCGCCCTCTTCGGCCGCTACGTGCTCGGGGTGGAGTTGGCGGCCATGTTGCTGCTGGCTGGTCTCGTGGGCACGTTCCATCTGGCTCGGCGGGCGCCTGCCGGCGGCGAGGAGGATGAGTCCTGATGGCCGCGGTTCCCATGGAGCACGGACTCGCGCTGGCGGCGGTATTGTTCACCCTCGGGCTCACGGGCGTGTTGGTGCGCCGCAACATCATCTTCGTGCTGCTGTCCCTGGAGATCATGCTCAACGCCGCCGCCCTGGCCTTCGTGGTGGCGGGGGCGCACTGGGGTCAGGCCGACGGACAGGTCATGTTCTTTTTCATCCTGGCCATGGCCGCGGCCGAAGCGGCGGTGGGTCTCGCCCTGGTGGTGCAGCTCTACTATCGCTTCAATACCCTGGACGTCGACACGGTGAGCGACCTGAGAGGCTGACATGCTCGAGTTGCTGTGGCTGATACCCGCCTTTCCCCTCGCCGGCTTTGTCGCCCTCACGCTGGTGGGGTCGCGCCTGACGCGCACCGAGGTGGCGTACGTGGGCGCGGGCTCCGTGGGCCTGTCGGCGGTGGTCACGCTGCTCGTGGGACTGAGCTTCATGGCCGCACCCCCCGCCGGGGGCAGCTTTGTTCAGACTCTGTGGGTGTGGGTGGACGTGGCCGGCTTCCGTCCCGCCTTCGCCTTCCATCTCGACGCCCTGTCGCTGACGATGATCTTCGTCGTGACCTTCGTGGGCTTTCTGATCCACCTCTATTCCGTCGAATACATGATGGAGGAAGAGGGTTACAGCCGCTTCTTCGCGTACATGAACCTGTTCGTGTGCGCCATGCTGATCCTGCTCCTGGCCGACAACCTCATGCTGCTGCTGCTGGGCTGGGAGGGCGTGGGCCTGTGCAGCTACCTGCTCATCGGCTTCTTCTACAAGGACGAGGCCAACAGCCGGGCCGCGAGCAAGGCCTTCATCGTCACCCGGGTGGGGGACACGGCCATGCTCATGGCGCTGTTCCTGCTCTTCGCCGAGCTGGGCACCCTGGACATCCAGGCGCTCCTGGAGCGCGCGGGGCAGCAGTTCCAGCCCGGTTCGGGCATGGCCACCGTGGTGGCGCTGCTGCTTCTCGGCGGCGCCGTGGGCAAGTCGGCGCAGCTTCCGCTCCAGACCTGGCTGCCGGACGCCATGGCCGGACCCACGCCGGTGAGCGCCCTCATCCACGCGGCCACCATGGTCACCGCGGGCGTCTACCTCATCGCCCGCACCCACGTGCTCTTCACCCTGGCGCCGGCGGTGCTGACGCTGGTGGCGGTCATCGGCACGCTGACGCTCTTGATGGCCGGCTTCGCCGCCTTGGTGCAATCCGACATCAAGCGCGTGCTCGCCTACTCCACCATCAGCCAGATCGGCTACATGTTCCTGGCTCTGGGGGTGGGCGCGTGGTCGGCGGCGCTGTTCCACTTCATGATCCACGCCTTTTTCAAGGCGCTCCTGTTCCTGGGGGCGGGCGCGGTCATCATGGCCCTGCACCACGAGCAGGACATGTACCGCATGGGCGGACTGCGACGGCAGATGCCGTTCACGTTCCGGTGTTTTCTCATCGGTTCCGCGGCGCTGGCGGCGGTGCCGGTGGTGACCGCGGGCTTCTACAGCAAGGACCTGATCATCTGGAACGCGTACAATTCCGAGATCGGCGGCGTCTGGCTGTGGGCCGGGGCGCTGGCCGGGGCGCTGCTGACTTCCGTCTACACGTTCCGCATGGTGTTCCTGACCTTCTACCGCGAGGCCACCGAGTGGGTGCGGCAGCTCATGCCCATCCGTGAACCCGGCCCGTGCGTACGCATTCCGCTGGGGATCCTGGCGGTGCTTTCGGTGGCGGCCGGGGTGATCGAGTTGCCCCATACCATGGGCACGCTCACCCTGTTCTCCGGCTTCCTGAACACGACGTTGCCGGAGTATCACGGCATGCACGCGAGCTACGGCGCCGAGCTTCTGTTCGAGATGATGGCGGCGGCCGCGTCGCTGGGGGGCATCTGGCTCGTCTGGACACTGGTGATGGCGCCGCCCGAGGCCATGAAGCGCCTCGGGGAGCAGCCGTGGGCGCGTGGCCTGGAGCGTCTGTGGTTCAGCGGCTGGGGCTTCGACACGCTCTATGACGCGCTCTTTGTCCAGCCTTGGCTGTGGTGCGCGAAGGTCAACAAGGACGACTTCATCGACGGCTTCTATCGCGCCGTCGCCTTCGTCACCGAGACGCTCCATGTCGTCGTGAGCATCACCCAGACGGGCGCGGTGCGCTGGTACGCCACCGGCATCGCGGTGGGCGCGGTGTTGACCGTGGGACTGGTGATCATCCTATGAGCCTTGCCTGGATCCTGCTTTTGCCTTTCGCGGGCGGCCTCGCGGCGTGGATCGCGGGGCGGTGGAGCGACCTGTGGGCGCGCTGGATCGCGCTGGCAACGGCGCTGCTCCACCTGCTTCTGCTGCTCGTGACGTGGAGCGTCTTCTTCACCCGCGTCGCACCCGCACCGGACGGGTGGCTCATAGCCTCCAAGCACCCGTGGATCCCGCAGTTGGGGATCAGCTTCCACTTGGCCGTGGACGGCATCAGCCTGTTGATGCTGTTGCTGGCGAGCTTCCTCACGGTGTTGGCGGTGCTCGCCTCCTGGAACTCCATCACCCGTTCTGTGGGCCTCTACCACTTCAACCTGCTCTTCATTCTCACGGCCCTTTCCGGGGTATTCATCGCCTTCGACCTGTTCCTCTTCTTCGCCTTCTGGGAAATCTCGCTCTTGCCGTTGTATTTCCTCATCGGCATCTGGGGCTACGAGAACCGCGTCTACGCCACCACCAAGTTTTTCATCGTCACCCAGGGGAGTGGCCTGTTGATGCTTCTGGCCATCCTGGGGCTGGTGGTCGTGCACTGGCAGTCCACAGGCGTCATCACCTTCGACTACCTGGATCTGTTGGGCACGGTCATGTCGGAGACCAAGGCGTTCTGGCTCATGCTGGGCTTCTTCATCGCCTTTGCCGTGAAGCTCCCGGTGGTGCCGTTCCACACCTGGCTGCCCGACGCCCATACCCAGGCGCCCACCGCGGGCAGCGTGGCGCTGGCGGGCCTGGTGCTCAAGATCGGCGCTTACGGCATGCTCCGTTTCGTGGTGCCGATGTTTCCGCAGGCGGTGGCGGACTTCACCGTGTTCGCCATGATCCTGGCCGTGGCCGGCATCCTCTACGGCGCGGTCCTGGCCCTGGGCCAGACTGACCTGAAGCGCATGGTGGCGTACACCAGCATCAGCCACATGGGCTTCGTGCTGCTGGGAATATTCGCGGGGAACGAGCTGGCGCTTCAGGGGGCGATCATCATCATGCTGTCCCACGGATTCAGCGCCGCCGCGCTGTTCATCATGGTGGGGGACCTGCAGCACCGTACGCACACCCGCGAGCTGGGACGTTTCGGCGGTCTATGGGCGGTGATGCCACGCATGGGCGGCGTGGGCCTGTTCTTTGCCATGGCGTCGCTGGGATTGCCGGGACTGGCGAGCTTCGTGGGCGAGTTTCTGGTGCTGCTGGGCGCATTCCAGGTGAACGCGCCGCTGACGGTGCTGGCGTCGCTGGGTCTCGTGGCCGCGACGATTTACTCGCTTTGGATGATGCAGAAGGTCTACTACGGCGCCAACGCGGGAGACTGGCAGATCCATGACACGAGCGGCCGGGAGATGGCGATCATGGGTTCGCTCATCGGCGCGACGCTGTGGCTCGGGCTCTACCCGCAGCCGGTGTTGACCACTTCCGGACACGCCCTCGCCGAGATGCGGAAGTTCGCCGCCCATACCCGCGCCACGGCTGCGCGCCCGGTGGACACGGACAGCGCGGCGCGCGGCGCGGTCGCGTCCACATCGCTGGTTGGAGGTGAGCGGCCTTGAACCCCTTCAGCGCACTGACCCCCATCGTCCTGTTGGGCTTGACGCCACTGGTGCTCATGCTGGTGATCTCGTTCCGCCGGAGCCACTGGCTCGCCGCGCTCATCTCGCTCGTGGGCATGGCCCTGCCGCTGGCCCTGCTGAGCGGCACCGCCACCAGCGCCGCGCCGCCGCTGGCGCCGCTGCTGATCATCGACGGATACGCGCTCTTCTACATCGGCTTGGTGTCGGCCGCGACCCTGGTCGTCATCGTGCTGTCGTACAGCTACCTCGAGCGCGTGTCGGGAAACCGCGAGGAGTTCTATCTCCTGCTCACGCTGGCCACCTTCGGCTGTGCCGTATTGACGGCCAGCAACCACTTCATTTCGTTTTTCGTGGGGCTGGAGATACTCAGCGTTTCCCTTTACGGACTCGTCGCCTATCTGCGCACCACGCGCACGGCGCTGGAATCCGGCATCAAATACCTGATTCTGGCGGCCGCTTCGGCAGCCTTCCTGCTCTTCGGCATGGCGCTTATTTACGCGGACCTCGGCACCATGGACTTCACCGCCATGACCTCGGTGCTGTCGGCCCAGACCCGTGAGCCTTCGGTGCTGCTTCTCGGCGGCTTCGCCATGCTGATCGTCGGCGCCGGCTTCAAGCTCGCGGTGGCGCCGTTCCACATGTGGGCGCCGGACGTCTACCAAGGGGCGCCCACGCCCGTCACGGCTTACCTCACCACGGTTTCCAAGGGCGCGATGGTGGCGCTGCTGCTGCGCTACGGGCAGTACAGCGGGCTCCTGGACTACGATTCGGTGGCCACGGTGCTGGCGGTCATCGCGGTGCTCTCGATGTTCCTCGGCAACCTGCTGGCGCTCTTGCAGGACAATCTCAAGCGCCTGCTGGCCTATTCGTCCATCGCGCATATGGGCTACCTGCTGGTGGCCGTGATCGCCGCCTCCCGGGAAGGGTCGCAGGCGGTGACGTTCTACCTGGTGGCCTACTTCGTCACCTCCCTGGGCATCTTCGGCATCATCACCGCGCTCTCGGACGAACACAAGGAGGCCGACGAGATCGGCGATTACCGCGGCCTGTTCTGGCGCCGCCCCTGGGTGAGCGGCGCGCTTACGCTGATGCTGTTCTCGCTGGCCGGGATTCCGCTGACGGCCGGGTTCGTGGGCAAGTTCTACGTGCTCACCGCCGGTGTGTTCTCCGACCTCTGGGCCCTGGTCCTGCTGCTGGTGGTGAGCAGCGTCATCGGCCTCTACTACTACCTGCGCGTTATCATCACCCTGTACCTGTCCGCCCCGGAGCACCCGTCCTCGCGCCTGCCCGCCACCCGCCGCTTCTCATTACCCGAGGGCCTCGTGCTCGCCGGCCTGACCGTGTTGCTCATCTGGTTCGGCATCTACCCCGCGCCACTGCTGAGCGCCATCCAGGCCGCCGTGGGCAGCCTCGCCTGAGTCGCTGGATGCCGGACAAAGAAGGCGGCCGGCGCGCCATCGGCGCCTGCCGCCCGGACTCGGACATGGATCTGGTCATTCCCGGCCAACTCGATGCGAGAACCATCAATCACCAGTGGACGCTGTTTCACGAAAGCAACCTGCCTGTCGCGGTTGACGTGATGCGCCACGGTTTCACGACCTGCCGGCCGCTCAGAGAGCAGACGGACGCGGCAAAGCCGCCGCGTTCACCCAACGGGATTTGATGACGTGAATGACCGGGAGTCCCAGTGAGCCGGCTGGGCCAGCAGTTCGCCGCGAAGCACTGTGACGGCTTGGCCCAGGAGCAGGACGCGGTGGCCGCGGACGACGACCTTGACAAGACCGCCTCGTTCGGACACTTGCCGGGCCGTGAGCGCGTCCCGGCCGAGCCGGTCGCGCCAGTAGGGTCCGAGGCAGCAATGGGCCGACCCGGTGACCGGGTCTTCGTCGATGCCGGTGCCGGGTGCGAAGAAGCGCGACACGAAGTCGAGGTCTTCGCTGTCCGCCCGCGCGGTGACGATGATTCCGCGGGTTTTCAGCTTCCTGAGCCTCGCAAAGTCCGGTGCAAGCCCCTCGACGGTGGCTTGTGTATCGACCTCGATGAGGTAGTCGAGGCGGTTCCGCCCGACGCAGGCCGGTTCTGCCCCGAGGGCTTCGGCCAACCCTTGGGGCGCGGGCGCGGGTTTCGCCGGTTCCGCGGGGAAATCCATTTCGATCCAGCCGTCGCGCAACACCGCGGACAAGCGACCGGAACGGGTGTGGAAGACGGCCGGTGTTTCCCGCGGCAGGCGCCCCTCCTCCCACAACGCGTGGGCACTGGCCAGCGTGGCATGACCGCAAAGATCGACCTCGACGGCCGGTGTGAACCATCGCAGGTCGAACTCGCCGTCAGCCCGCCGAACCAGGAACGCGGTCTCGGACAGATTCATCTCGCGCGCCACGCGCTGCATCCACGCGCTGCCGGCGGGAGCGGGCAACAGGCACACCGCGGCTGGGTTCCCGGCGAATGGCTCGTGGGTGAAGGCATCGACCTGGGTGAGGGTCAGGGGCATCTTCGACGACTCCGGGCGGCGCGTTCAACCGAAGATGTCATACAGCACCAGCGTCCACACCAGCACGCAGCCCATCAGGCTCACGAATACCGCCGCGCTGGCGATGTCCTTGGCCTGCTTCGCCAAGGCGTCCTTGTCGAGCGAGATGCGGTCGACGGCCGCTTCCACCGCGGAGTTGAGCAGTTCGGCTACGAGGACGAACAGCACGGTGTGCATGAGCAGCGCCTTCTGCACAAGCGATGCGGGCAGCGCCATCGCAATCACGAACAGCACTGCTGTGAGGCCGAGCTCCTGGCGGAACGCCGCCTCGTTGCGGAAGGCGCTCCCGAGTCCTGCCATCGAGTAACCCAGCGCGCGCCAGATCCGGGTCATGCCGCGTTTGCCCTTGGTCGGTGTCGTCGAATTCCCTTCATGGCTCATGGACTGTCCTGCAAGTGTGTGGCGTTTGCGGGTTCGCCCCTCCAGGCCCGGTCCAGGAGCCTGCGCCGCAAGCTCCTGGACCGCGGCCCGTACGATTCGTACTCTACCCCAATGTGGCATGAGCTGGAAGCAAGGAGAGGCCTGGGAGGAACGCGGTAGTTTCAATGGCAACGCGGGACGGCACACCCTGCAACGCTGCTGGCGACCGTCTTGTGCTGTCCACCCATGCGGCGCCACTCCATTTGCCGCCCTCCCTGCGCCGCATGTCGCCCTGTCGCGGCAATGGTCATGCCGCCAAGTCTGATTGACAGATGCAACGCACAAAAGTTAACTAAATTCGGTCTGATTGCGAGTCGCCGCACCGGAGTGAGTCGGCCGCCTGCGCATCGGCGAGGACACGGAACCATGGAAAAGGCTGGAGACGACAAGAGGGCATCCCAATCGGGAATGTCCAGCACCGCGGAGGACACGCTGGCGCGGAAGAGTCGGGACGAGAACGTCGTCTCCGGCGGCCATTTGGTGGCGGCGGCCCTCAGGAACGAGGGGGTGGACACGATCTTCACCCTGTGCGGCGGCCACATCATCGACATCTACGACGGTTGCATCGACCACGGCATCCGCGTGGTGGACGTGCGCCACGAGCAGGTGGCGGCTCACGCGGCGGACGGCTACGCCCGGCAGACGGGCCGGTTGGGCTGCGTGGTGACGACCGCGGGGCCAGGCTTCACCAACGCGCTCACGGGCATCGCCACGGCGTTCCGGTCCGAGAGCCCGGTGCTGCACATCGGCGGGCAAGGAGCGCTCACTCAGCACAAGATGGGCTCGCTTCAGGATCTCCCGCACGTGGACATCGCCGCGCCCATCACCAAGTTTTCGGCGAGCGTGCGCTCCACCGAGCGCATCGCCGACATGGTCGCCATGGCCGCGCGCGAGTGCTTTGCCGGGGCTCCGGGACCGAGCTACCTGGAGATTCCCCGGGACGTGCTCGACCGCGAGGTGCCGGCGGACAAGGCCGTCGTGCCCGAGGCCGGGCGCTCCCGCGCCTCCACCCGGTCCATCGGTGATCCAGCCGCCGTGGAGAAGCTGGCGGAGTTGCTGGTGCGTTCCGAGCGACCGGCGGTGTTGCTGGGCACGCAAGTGTGGACCTGTCGCGGCCACGAGGCCGCCACGGCGCTGTTCAAGGCGCTCAACGTGCCGTGCTACATGAACGGGGCGGCGCGCGGGGTGCTGCCGCCGGGCGACCCGCATGGCTTCAACCGCACCCGCGCCGACGCCTTCAACGAGGCCGACGTCATCGTCATCGTGGGCACGCCCTTTGATTTCCGCATGGGCTACGGCCGCCGGCTGCGCGCCGACGCCCAGGTCGTCCACATCGACATGGACTACCGCACGGTGGCCAAAAACCGCGACGTCTCCCTGGGGCTCGTGGGCGATCCCGGCGCGATCCTCAAGGCGGTGCACGCGGCGGTGGGCGAACGGCCGGACAACGGCGCCGAGGGCCGCGCGCGCTGGCTGGCGCACCTCCGCGGGCTCGAGGGGGAGCGGGCGGCCAGGCTCATGCCGTTGTTCCAGTCCGAGGCCAACCCCATCCATCCCTACCGGGTGGCCTGGGAACTCAACGAGTTCCTCACCGAGGACACCATCTACATCGGCGACGGCGGCGACGTGGTGACCATCAGCGCTCAGGCGGTGGAGCCGCGGGCTCCGGGCAACTGGATGGATCCGGGCGCCCTGGGCGCCTTGGGCGTAGGCACGGGTTTCGCGCTGGCGTCCAAGCTCGTAAACCCCCGGAAGGAAGTGCTGTGCTACTACGGCGACGGCTCCTTCGGCATGACCGCCTTCGACATGGAGACCGCCAACCGCTTCGACGCCCCTTACATCGCGGTCATCGGCAACAATTCGGCCATGAACCAGATCCGCTACGGCCAGCTTTCCAAGTACGGCCAAGAGCGCGGCAACGTCGGCAACCTGCTGGGCGACGTGCCGTTCTCCCGGTTTGCCGAAATGCTCGGCGGTTACGGCGAGGAAGTCACCGACTGCCGCGAGATCGCGCCGGCGCTGGGCCGGGCGCGGGAGTCCGTGCGCGCCACCGGCAGATCGGCGGTGGTCAATATCTGGGTGGACGCAGGCGAGTGGGCGCCCGGCACCAGGCGTCAGACCATGTACAAGTAGCGCAACACTTTCGACAGGCAATCAGGAAACTTCATGGACAAGGCACTCTCCGGCATTCGCATCCTGGACATGACCCATGTCCAGGCAGGTCCCACCTCGAGTCAGCTCATGGCTTTCCTCGGCGCCGATGTGATCAAGCTCGAGTCGCCCGCGGGCGACGCCACGCGCAAGCAGCTCCGGGACATCCCCGACGCCGACAGCCTCTACTTCACCATGCTGAACTGCAACAAGCGCTCCATCACGGTGAACCTGAAGCACCCCCAGGGCAAGGAAGTTTTCACCCGGCTGGTGAAGGCGTGCGACGTGTTGCTGGAAAACTTCGGCCCGGGCGTGCTGGAGCGTCTCGGGTTCGGCTGGGAGACGGTGCGCGCGTTGAACCCGCGGATGATCATGGGCTCCATCAAGGGGTTCGGCAGCGCGGGGCCGTACGCCGCCTTCAAGGCCTATGAGAACGTGGCCCAGGCCATGGGCGGGGCCATGAGCACCAGCGGCATGTTCGACGGCCCGCCGGTGGTCACCGGCGCTCAGATCGGCGACTCCGGCACGGGCGTGCATCTGCTGGCCGGAATCCTCGCGGCCTTGCTTCAGCGCGAACGCACCGGCCGCGGCCAGTACGTCGAGTGCGCCATGATGGACTGCGTCATGAATCTCTGCCGGGTCAAGTTCCGCGACCACCAGCGCATCGAGCATGGCCCGCTGGCGGAGTACTCGGTGCAGGAATTCGAGGACTTCACCCCCCGGGCGGGCAACGACTCGGGCGGCGGCCAACTCGGCAACGCCATTCCGTGCAAGCCCGGCGGCGCCAACGACTGGCTCTACGTGGTGGTGCAGGAACATGTGTGGACCGCTCTCGCCACACGCATCGGCGGCGAAGCCCTCAGCCGCGACCCGCGCTTCGTCGATATCGACGTCCGCCGCGCCAATCAGGCCGAGATGTGGCGCCTGCTCACGGAGTTCGCGCGCGACTACACCAAATGGGAACTGATGGAGATTTTGAACGACCTCGACGTTCCCTGCGGCCCGATCATGAGCACCCAGGACCTGTCCCACGACGAGCACGTCCAGCTACGCGAGATGATGGTCGAGGTGGACCATCCCGAGCGTGGCAAGTGGCACAACGTCGGCTGCCCCATCAAGCTCTCGGACTCGCCCGTGGAAGTGAAACGTTCGCCGCTCCTGGGCGAGCACACCGACGAGGTCCTGCACGAGGTCCTTGGCTACGACGCCGGCGAGATCGCGGCGCTCCGGAGCGCCGGGGCGTTCACCCGGTGACCGCCCCGGCGATTGTGAACACGGAATGTACGCATGCGCATTATCGTCATCAATCTCAAGCGCGCCGCCGAGCGGCGTCAGCGGATGGCACGGGAATTCGCTGCGGTGGGGCTCACATTCGAGATCAAGGAAGCCATCGACGGTCGGGCCCTGACCCAGGCCCAACTCTCGCAGGTCGACTGGGAGAGCCGGCGGCGATCGGGGATGGGTCCGCCGGCCGATGGCGCCATCGCCAACTGGTTGACCCGACGGGAGGTCCTGGCGGAACTCGTGGAGCACGGGCCCGAACGGTTGGGGCTGTTCGAAGATGATGCACGTCTTGAGTCTTCACTGCCCGGCGTTCTGGAGGCCCTCGATGAAGAGACGTTCGGGTTTGACGTCGTCGCGTTGCATAGACGACATCCTCGACGGCGTTATTATCCTTGCGCCCGCTTGACAAGTCAACATACCGCCGGGAGAGTACGCTACTCCGATAGTGGGACCGAGGGACTTGTGATTACACGGAGGGCTGCAAGGCATTTTCTGGAGACCACGCCGAAGATGGTTCTGTCATCGGATCATGCCATGTTGCGCCATTGGACCAACGGCCTCAACGTATTCTACGTGGATCCGCCGGTGGTCCATCACGGTGGATACGAGGGGACGTTCATCGGCACGAGTCGTTCGGTGTCGAGCCGCAACGAGCCCGCGGCCAACTACACGATTGGCCCGTGGCGGCGTACTGTCACGGGGGTTGCGCGGGGCGTGAGCAAATACCTTTCCTTCAGGCAGCAGGTGCGCGCAGACCGGCGCGATGCCGCCCTGCCTCTGGCCAAGCGCGCGTGAAGCGCGCCATTGCCGGCGCGCGTTGTGAGGTGTCTGCATGCCGGCAGGCATGGGGTGACCGAGGCGACCCCGCGCCTCTGCCGGCGAGACTGTTCCATAGCCCCGGTTCCGGGGACCCATCGTAGTGACGCCTATGCATATCGCCTTGGTCATTCCCAGTCTCAAGGGCGGAGGCGCGGAACGGGTGGTGCTCAATCTGGCTCAGGGTTTCGCCGACCGCGGTCACCAGGTCGATATCGTACTCCGTCTCCCGGTGCTTCACGATTCGCTGAAGGTTCCCGCGGACGCCCGGCTGTTCTTTGTGGACAAACTCCGCGGCCGGCTTCCGAACAAGGACACGTCGCCGAGGGGTGCTCGGCTGCGACAGCTACCCGGGGGATTCGGAAGAGCCAACTGGCTTGATGTCGGGCGCGCCTTCAAATGGGACCTCTTGCGTTGTCGGCCCGACCTGAGACTGCTGAATTTCACCCGCGCCATCGCGTCCTACATCGCCCGCGAACGTCCCGACTGTGTGTTGCCGAGCCTCCCTCTTGCAAAGATCGCCACTCTCATGGCGGGTCGGTTCCTCGGGACGCATCCACCGATCATCCCGATCATTCACAACAATTATGAGTATCGGGGGACAAGGGACCTGTGCCGATTGCGGCATATGGCCGGCCAGGCAGCGCATTTCGTCGGTGTGTCACACGGTGCCTGCGACGCACTCAGGCGTCTTGTGGGAGTGTCTTCCAGGGATGTCACTGCGATCAACAATCCGGTGGTTACCGGAGCGCTGGTTGGCGGAGTGGCGGCGTCTCCGAGTCATCCGTGGCTGCAAGACGAGGGTGTGCCGACCGTGCTTGCCGCGGGACGGCTTCAAAGGGCCAAGGATTTTCCGACCCTTGTCAAGGCATTCGCTCGACTTGCGGCGCGCCGCCCATGCCGTCTGATTATTCTGGGCGAGGGAAGGCAAAGGAAGAAGCTCCAAGCGCTTGTGCGCCGGCTGGGACTTGCGGATCGCGTCTCCCTCGCCGGATGGGTGGATGACCCGTTTGTGTATATGGCCAATGCCTCGCTGTTTGTCGTTTCGTCCATCTACGAAGGGCTGTCCATGGTGCTGGTGGAGGCGTTGGCGTGCGGGTGTCCGAGCGTCAGCACGAATTGTCCGTCTGGTCCTGCGGAGATACTTCTGGACGGCAAGCTCGGTCCTTTGGTGGCGGTGGGAGATGATGCCGGGTTGGCCAAGGCCATGGAGCAGGTCCTCGACAAGCCACCGGACAAGGAGGTCTTGCGGCGCAGGGCGGAGGACTTTTCCGTGAACGCGGCGGTCACCGCCTACGAACGACTCATCCAGGCCGTTGCATCCGGTGGTGTGAACCGATCAACGCCGTGGGATTGCGCGGATGTGGGTCGGGCGGGAGAAGGCGCTTAGTGTCAGAGTTCATCCATAGCGCCTCCACGTTGTTGTATCATCTGGCCGCGAGCGGAGTGCTTCCCGCTTCGTGGTTTCGCGACACCAATCCGGCCAGCGTGGTGAAAGCCAGACGCAAAGGAAGATTGTCTCTCGAGATCGTGACGCATTGCTGGCGGTATGGCCATTTTCTCACCTATCAGCTCAGTTCCCTCGTCAACCACCGCTGTGACGAACTCGATGTGACCATGACCGTGTATCACGCCCCCCAGGACGAATCAGTCTTGCGGGTGCTACGCTATTTCGACGATATCGACGTGCCCGGCGTCTCCTGGCGCTGGCGGCCGCTGCCGCCACAGGAGCTTTTCCGCCGCAGCATCGGACGGAATCTCGCCGCGCGGGCGACAAAGGCCGATTGGATCTGGTTCACCGACGCCGACATTCTCTTCCATGAGGACTGTCTCAGCACGCTGGCGGAGGTGTTGCAGGGAAGAGATGACCCTTTGGTGCATCCCAGGACGATTCTGGGTACGTCGTTGCTGCCCGAGGACCACGAGATATTGGTGCAGGGCCGCGCGGCCCCCGCCGTGAGAGAAGTCCCGATCAGCGCCTTTCACCCGCACAACGGAATCCATCACAAGGCGAAGGGCCCCTTCCAGATTACGCATGGAGACGTGGCTCGGGCTCTTGGTTACTGCGCCTCCATCGGTTTCTATCAACGGCCTGCGCCGCGTTGGCGCAAGACCTACGAGGATCGGGCGTTCCGGTGGCTCCTGGGCACCGACGGCACGCCGCTTGATATTTCGGGTGTCTGTCAGATTCGCCATGCCGTCAAGGGCCGGTATCGGGAGGGTTCGGTGGCGGGAAAGCTTCGAACGCTCATGCGGAGATGCCGGGAGTATTCAGCCTCTCGTCGCTGACAGGCTCCGGTGAACCGGGCATTCTTCTTCGGCGTGCTGTCTTCAGCGTGTTCTGTGCAATGCGCCGTTGCACGTTGTCCGATTTTCGCGGACGATCCAATACCACCGCTATCCCCATGTGAACCGGTCGGGTGCCGTCCAGCGCTCCCTGACCGCGCCGGCGTGTCGGGGACCGGGGTCCTGATGCCGCTCGGGGATCAGATATTCTTCGTTCAGGAATCGGAGATAGCGGTTTCGCAGCGGCGCGGCCGGAGGGCGGCCGGCCCACACGTCTTCGATCCATTGCACCACCGCGTCCTCGGAGCGCGCCGACGACGCCACTCCCGGCACCTCGTAGACCGCGTTTCCCAGCGCCAGTACCGGTTTGGACAGCAGCAGGCTCTCGGCGCCGACGGTCGAGTTGATCGTGATGACGCCAACGGCGTTGCGGATCAACGCCTCGGTGGGATTGCCGTTTGCGAAGGAGACGTGCTCAAGCCGAGACGCTTCCCGGTGCAACTCGGGATAACGCATGGGGCAACTCGGATGCTCCTTGAACACCAGCACCGGACCGCCGGACACGCGGCGAGCGCACCGGACCAGGGTGTCGAACAATTGGCGCATGTCGCGGATCCAGGGAGAGTGCAGAATGATTTGACTATCGAGGCGCACCTGGAACGGGACGAACAGGTAACGCCCGGGAAGGGGCACCGGCGGCAGGTCCCGCTTGGCTCTCCGGGGCAATCTCGTGGACGGCGTGTACGGCACCTCGGTGTCCGCCATGGTGGCCCGGTTCAGGTAGAATCCCTCGTCACGCGGCACCGAGGACTCGGCGTTGACGCCGTGTGTATCCATTTGCGTCGTGTTGGGAAGAAAGCCATTCTCGAAACGGAAACACGGGAGCATGGCGTCCCGCGCCGCGACCACCACGGCCTTCGCGTCCACGGTGTTGCCTCCCCAGACCCCGACCGCGTCAGGGCGCAGCCGTCTGATGGCGTGGGTCACCTGATGGTAGTGGAGTTCGGCCGCCGCGTGGTACGCGCGCCGAAAAAACGCGAGACGGGCAGGACCGTAGCGCGCGCGGGCCTCCTTGCGGCGCATGCCGTAGTCGACGATCTCCTCCACGCTCCGGCTCGGCAGCCGGGAGGTCGACCAGCGGAAGGAGACCCTGCAACAGACGACCTCCGGCGACAAGATGTTCGATCTCAGGAAGGAGAAATATTTCTTGACACGCGGTGAATTGTAGACGAGCAGGACTCGACGCAACGGCGAACCTCCTCGTGGGAACTTATGCGGGGGAAAATCGCGCTGTCAAGCATGACAGCTCCAAGGGAGCCATCATTGCGGTTCCCGAGGCGGCGGCGAGCCGATCAAGTTAGCTTGACCTTGGCCGGTGGAACCGATACGCAGGATTCACCCTGGAGACGGCAACGGGGCGGCAACGGAGTTACCGGAAAGCGCGGGACACGTAGGCGTTTGTGGGACGGGACCGGTCGAGACAAGGAGACCCCAGGCCATGCAGGCAGAACCGAACCGGCAAGAACAGGTGCGCTCCGTGCTGGAACGCGTGAGAACCGAGGGTCGGAAAGCGCTTGCGCCTCTGGAATCCAGCGCGGTTCTGCGTGCCTACGGGGTGCCGCTGCCGCGCGAAGGCGTGGCTCAGTCGGCGGCGGACGCCGCCGAACTGGCCGAAAACATCGGTTTCCCGGTGGTGATGAAGATCGTTTCGGAGGATATCCTGCACAAGACCGAGGCCGGCGGCGTGCGCGTGGGGGTGGCGGACAGGGAACAGGCGGAGCGGATCTATCTCTCCATTATGAAAAACGCCCGGGCCTACAAGGCCGACGCGGTGCTCAGCGGCGTGCATGTGCAACAGCAGGTGTCGGGCAAGGGCGTCGAGGTCATCGTCGGCGCGGTGACCGATCCGAGCTTCGGCAAGGTGGTGGCCTTCGGGTTGGGAGGGGTGCTGGTGGAGGTGCTGCGGGACGTGACCTTCAGGCTGGCGCCGGCCAGCCGTGAAGACGCCCTTTCCATGCTGGACGGGGTGGCCGCGGCGGAGGTTCTCGGGGGCGTCCGGGGCGCGGCCGCGGTGGACAAGGGAGCCCTTGCGAACATCATCGTGGGCGTCTCGGAACTGGTAAGCGACTTTCCCGAGATCCGCGAGGTGGACCTGAACCCGGTGCTGGCGGATGCCGGCGGCGCCACGGCGGTGGACAGCGTCATGACCGTGGACTTCACGCCCCGGCCCGAGCCCTACCGGCCGTCCCGGGACGCCATCGTCTCGGCCATGCGGCGCATCATGAATCCCAAGGCGGTGGCGGTCATCGGCGCTTCGGACGGGGAAGGGAAGATCGGCAACTCCGTGATGAAGAACATCATCAACGGCGGCTACGCCGGCGCCCTCTACCCCATCAATCCCCGCGCCGACGAGATCCTCGGCAAGCAGTGCTACAAGAGCGTCAAGGACATCCCCGGGGATGTGGACGTGGCCATCTTCGCGGTGCCGGCGAAGTTCTGCGCCGCGGCCATGACCGAGGTGGGGCAGAAGGGCATCCCCGGCGCGGTGATGATTCCGTCGGGCTTTGCCGAGGTGGGCGAGAAGGAGCTTCAGGAAGAACTCCTGGCGGAGGCGCGCAAGCACAATGTGCGCGTCATGGGACCCAACATCTACGGCTTCTACTACACGCCCGCCAACCTGTGCGCCACATTCTGCACGCCCTACGACGTCCAGGGGCCGGTGGCGCTGTCGTCCCAGAGCGGCGGCGTGGGCATGTCGATTATCGGTTTCAGCCGCTCCACCCGGCTGGGAGTCTCGGCCATCGTCGGCTTGGGGAACAAGTCGGACCTGGACGAGGACGATCTGCTCACCTACTTCGAGCAGGACGACCACACCCAGGTCGTGGCCATGCACGCCGAGGACCTGAAGGACGGGCGCAGTTTCTACGAGGTGGCCAAGCGCGTGTCGAAGAAGAAGCCCGTGGTTATGCTCAAGGCGGGGCGCACCCAACTCGGCGCCCGCGCCGCGGCCTCGCACACCGGCGCCCTGGCGGGGGACGACAAGGTCTACGACGACCTGCTCAAGGCCTGCGGCGTGGTGCGCGCCTACTCCCTCAACGACATGCTTCAGTTCGCCCGGGGTCTGTCGGTGCTGCCTGCGCCCAAGGGCGAGGAGATCGTCATCATCACCGGCGCCGGTGGCTCCGGCGTGCTGTTGTCCGACGCGGTGGTGGCCAACGGCCTCTCTCTCATGCAGTTCCCACAGGATCTGGACGAGGGCTTCAAGCAATTCATCCCGCCCTTCGGCGCCTCGGGCAATCCGGTGGACATCACCGGCGGCGAGCCACCCGCCACCTATGAACGCACCATCCGCTACGGCCTGGAGGACGACCGCATCCATGCGCTCATCCTGGGCTACTGGCACACCATCATCACCCCGCCCATGGTGTTCGCCGAGTTGTGCGCCCGGGTGGTGCAGGAAGGGCGCGACAAGGGCATCGACAAGCCGGTGGTGGTGTCGCTGGTGGGCGACGTGCAGGTGGAGGAAGCCTCGGAGTACCTGTATGAACGCGGCATCGTCGCGTGCCCGTACACCACCGAGCTGCCGGTGGCCATTCTGGGCGCCAAGTACCGGTGGGCGCGGGGCGCCGGGCTGTTGGGATAGGACCCGTCTCTCCGGCGACCAGACGCGCGACTGTCGTGGCTGATCGCCGGGCGGTCGCCCCTGCACGGACCGGTTCCAGAGTCAGTCTGCCGGTCGAGTCGGTTTCACAAGGATCTGCCGGAATGCGCCGGCCCAACTGAACAAGGAGCGAGCAACATGGAACGACTCCCCCGTGGAGCCAATTTTCAACGCGGCCTGATGCTGTGGCAGATCGGGCTGCACGTCGCCGGTGATCCGGACACGCCGTATTACGGCAACCGGGACATGTGCATTTCCGTGGGCAGCGGGTCGGCGGAGAATTTTAGGCCGTGGCTGCGCATGTCCACGGGCTCGCCCATCATCGCCCACGCGGTGGCCAGGGGCGAACTGGAGATGGCGATGGTGAACCCGTCGGCCTTTCTGACCCAGGCGTACCGCGGCACCGGACTGTTTGCGGAGCCGCTGCCGCTGCGCGTGGTGGCCTGTTATCCGTCCTGGGATCGTTTCGTGTTCATGATGCACCCGCGCACCGGTTTGACTTCGCTGTCGCAGATCAAGGAACGGAAGTACCCGTTGCGGCTGTCCATCCGCGAAGACCCGACCCACTCCACCCGGGTGCTGCTGGACCAGACCCTGGCGCTCCACGGGTTCTCGGTGGCGGACCTCGAGTCATGGGGCGGCAGCCTCCAGCTCAACGGCGGTCCCGGCGACGAACGGCGCCTGTCCGCGCTGCGGGACGAGACCATCGACGCGGTGTTCGACGAGGGCCTGATCCTGTGGTTCGACGAGTCCCTGGCCCGCGGCATGGAGCCGATGACCCTGGAGGATTGGGCCTTCGAGAAGCTCGGTGCCCTGGGTTGGCGCAAGGTGAGCATTCCCGCGGGCCGCTATCCGCACCTCACCGCGGACCACACCTGCCTGGACTACGGCGGCTGGCCCCTCTATGCCAGCGCTTCGCTGCCGGAGGAGGACGTGTACAAGGTGTGCGCGGCGCTCAAGGAACGGCAGAACGAGATCTACTGGGAGACGCTCACCGGCATCGATCAGTTGTGGAAGGATACCGACGCCACCCCTCTGGACGTGCCGCTCCATCCCGGAGCCGAGCGGTTCTGCAAGGACCAGGGGTATCTGTGATAGACCTGGATGCGCTCACCATGGCCGAGGCCGCGCGCCGTCTGGAGGCGCGCGAGGTCTCGGCGGTGGAGTTGACCCGGGCGTACCTGGAACGCATCGACCGCCTGGATCCGGACTTCCACACGTTCGTCACGGTGATGCGCGAGCCGTCCCTGGCCGACGCCGAGCGCGCCGACGCCGACATCGCCGCGGGCCGCTACCGCGGCGCGCTGCACGGCATCCCCGTCTCCATCAAGGACAGCCTCGCCACCGCGGGCGTGCGCACCACCGCGGGCGCCAAACACCTGTGGGACTGGGTGCCGGACGAGGACGCCACCGTGGTGGCCCGGCTCAAACAGGCCGGGGCGGTGATCGTCGGCAAGACCAACCTGCACGAGTGGGCCGCGGGCTGCACCACCATCAACCCCTGGTACGGCGCCACGCGCAACCCCTGGGACCGTAATCGCGTTCCAGGCGGGTCCAGCGGCGGCTCGGCCGCGTCCGTGGCCGCGGGCCTGGCCTTGGGCTCCATCGGCACCGACAACGCGGGCTCGGTGCGCAACCCGGCGTCCCTGTGCGGCGTCGTGGGGCTCAAGGCCACCTACGGCCGGGTGAGCCGTTACGGCGGCGTGGCCGGCACCGGCGGCTATTCCACCGACCATTTCGGCGTGCTTTCGCGCACGGTGCGTGACAGCGCGCTGATGCTGCAAGCCATCGCCGGCCGCGACCCCAAGGACCCTCTGTCCAGCCACGCCCCGGTGCCGGACTTTGGCGCGCGCGTGGGCGAGGGCGTCACCGGCCTCAGGATCGGCGTCATCCGCGACTACTTCGACGACTTGGCGGTGGACGAGGTAAAGGAGGCGGTGGCCAACGCGGTGGGCGTGCTGGAGTCCCTGGGCATGGTGGTGCGGGAGCTGTCGGTCCCCTACGTGGAACATGTCCCCATGGTGCAGCTTGTCACCGCGCGGGCCGAGAACCTGTCCCCGGCCGAGCCGTTCCTGCGCGCCCGGCCGCGCGACTTCAGTCCCGAACTTCTCTACCGGCAGGTGCGCGCCCTGGCGATTCCCGCCCACGCCTACGTCACAGCGCAACGGGTGCGCCGTCTTGTCTGCGAAGCCTTCGATCGGGCCTTCGAGCAGGTGGACGTCATCGTGAGTCCGTCCGTCAGCATGCCGGCGGAAACCATGGATGAGTGCAAGCAAGGGTACGTGGACACGGAGAACGGGCCGATCCCGCTGCAGGACGCCCGCGGCACCCGCGGTACGCTATGCACCATTCCGTTCAACGTCACCGGCGCCCCTGCCATCAGCGTGCCCTGCGGTTTCTCCGCCCAGGGTCTCCCCATCGGGCTGCAAATCGCCGCGCCTCACTTTGAAGAGCCCTTACTGTTGCAGGTCGCCCACGCCTACGAGCAGGCCGCAGGGTGGCATACGCGGAAACCCCCGGTGGGCTGAGGCGCGTTCCGCCACAACTTGGGAAAGTTCCAGGAGTGGAGGCACACCGGGCGTACGGGTCATGACGACAAGGAGGCCCCATGCGCTATCGTGATCTGGGCGTGCTGGTGCACGACCGGGCCAAGGCCACGCCGGGCTACACGCTCATCGTGCCGCAGTCCTCCCGCAAGGCGTACCTCATCGGCATGCGCGGCGAGGTGCTGCACGAGTGGTCGTTCCCCCTGTGCCCGGGGAACTACGCCTACCTGCTGCCCACCGGCAACCTGCTGTGGGCCGGGCGCATGGATGAGGGACCGCCCTTGCGGCGCGGCAAGGGCGGCCTCCTGCGGGAGTACACGTGGGACGGCGAGGTGGTGTGGGAGTACTGCGACCCGGCTCAGCACCACGACTTCCGCAGGCGACCCGATGGCAACACCCTCTACATCGGCTGGGAGCCGGTGCCCGCGGACGTGCAGCCGCGCATCCAGGGCGGACGGCCGGGCAGCGAGCGCGACGGGGTCACCTACGGCGACTACGTGCGTGAGGTGTCGCCCGCCGGCGACACGGTGTGGCAATGGCACGCGTGGCGCGACCTGGAACTGGACCGCTGGGCGATGTGTCCGTGCTGCGGGCGCGACGAGTTCGCCCATGCCAACGCGTGTTTCCCGCTGGCCGACGGCGGCGTGATGCTCAGCTTCCGGCGCCTGAACGCCATCATGATGATCGACCGTGAGACCCGCAAGGTGCGCTGGTCCCACCAGGACGTCACCTGGGGCCATCAGCACGACTGCACGGTGCTGCCCAACGGCAACATCCTGCTGTTCGCCAACGGCATTCATTGCCTTGAAAACCCCTACTCGCGTGTCATCGAACTGGACCCGGAGACCGGGGAAACCGTGTGGCAGTACAAGGGCTCGCCCATCTGGACCTTCTTCAGCCCCAACATCAGCGGCGCCCAGCGCTTCGACAACGGCAACACGCTCATCTGCGAGGGACAGATGGGACGGGCGTTCGAGATCACCCAGGCGGGCGAGATCGTATGGGAGTACGTCTGCCCGTTCTTCGCCGACTACGAGGGCCGCGGCCCGGGCAACAGCATGTTCCGGGTCTACCGCTACGCCGCGGACTCCCCGGAAATCGGCGGCCGCCTGGCGAGCCCGGTGGGCTGGTAGGCGGACGGGGTGACGAGATAGAGCGCCTGCGCGGCATGGCAAAGGCGGCTGCAGCAGGCAACTTCCGCATCGGGTTCGTCAGCGGAGAACGCGGCATCGGGAAGAGTTCCCGGGCGTTGTTCGTGCGCCACCTTGCAGAAGGTGAGAGCGGCGTCATGGGTTGTCACGTATTCCTCGGCGGCGTCACGGAATACGTGGATCCGGCGAATACCCTGGAGATTCGGCTCCACTGCCGAATTTCCAGGGTACGCGGGACTCCTTCGGGCGCCGTCAGGACTTCCGGAAGTGCAGAATGCCCCACTGGAGGTGGCCCGCCTTGCCGCCGTCCACCCAGTGTTGCAGGCCCGTCTTCATGCGATCGATGTACTCCTCGCTGCACACCTTGACCAGGTCCCACTGATTGGCCTGGATTTCGTCCAGGACCCGGGCGTAGTGGGCGGCCAGGTGCGGCGTCAGGTCGACGAACTCGATCTCTTCAAACCCCAGGCGCGACAATATCGTCCGGTAACGTGGAACCGATCCCAGGGAATCGAGATGGATGCGGTCCAGGATCGGCTCCAGGACTTCCGTCGGGCAGTCCTCGTGCTGCATGGGGTCGGTGAAGATCAGTTGACCGCCCTGGGACAGGACCCGGGCGACTTCCTCGAACACCCGTTCCCGCTGGCCGCTGTGCAGGATGGCGTCCTGGGACCACACCACGTCCACGCTGTCATCCGGCATGGGAATGTCTTCGAAGCTGCCGTCCACCACGTTGATGGCCAGGGACAGGTTTCTCCGGCCGTTCAGCTCGCGATTGCGCGCGTTCTGGACTTCGCTCAGGTTGAGGCAGCCGACGTTGCAACCGAACTGCTCCACCAGGTAGCGGGCGGAACCGCCGTACCCGGAGCCGATGTCGAGCACGCGGGTCGCGGACTCCAGGGGATCGAGCATGGAAGCCATCCGCTGCACGGTGCGCCGGCTGGCGTCGAAGATGGTGTCGCCCTCGCTTTCGTACAGCCCGATGTGGATGTCCTCGCCGCCCCACACGGTGGCGTAGAAGCGATCCGCGTCGTTGCTGTTGTAGTAATCCCGGGCGGTCTCCACCGTGCCCGAATACGACGTGGCCACCGCGGTGCCGTTGCGGACCGGACGCTCCTCGTTCTTGTATAGCTTCTCCGCCACGTGGATGAAGAAGTCGGGATCCTCCACGCGGTGGGATTCCTGGAAGTCGGCATAGGTCTTGACCTGCTGGAACCCCACCTCGCCCATGAGCTTGCGCACGTAGTCCTTGCGCAGGGGAAACATGTTCAGATGGAATACGGAGTTGTCCGGAAACTGGTAGCGGAACCGTGCCAACCCCTCGTCGACGTACTCCGGCTCGGCGCTCACGTTGTCGCCGCAGTAGTAATAGATGTGCTTGGAGGTGAACCCATCGTCGAGGATGTCGTCGTAGTTGCGTTGGTCCAGGACCAGGACGCCGTCGTGCTGAAGAACCGAGTAGAACTCGGCGAGGGCCTTGCGGCGATCCTGCTCCGAGAACAGATGGGTCAGCGAATTGCCCAGACAGATGACCGCATCGTACTGGGTGTGAACGTCGCGGCTCAACCAGCGCCAGTCGGCATGAAGGGTCTTCATGATGAAACCCTGCTGCCGGGCATTCTCAAAGGCCTGGGCCAGCATCTCGGGGCTGCCGTCCACGCTGGTGACGTCGAAGCCCGCCTTCAGCAGCCGGATGGAGTGAAAGCCGGTGCCGGTGGCCACGTCCAGCACGCGTTCCACGCCGCGTTCCTTGAGCATCTTGATGAAGAAGTCGCCCTCGCTGGCGGCGCGCGCGTCCCAGTCGATGAGTTCGTCCCACTTCCGCACGAAGCTGTGGACGTACTCCCGCTTGTATTGGTCGGTCTTGCGTTGGGCAATGGGGTTGTCGCCGTAAAGTTGCTCGTCGCTCACGTTTCACCTCCCGGGTTTCGGGCCTGAGATCGCCTGCCGCGCCTCCTGGTGGAGGACTCGGATCAGCGGATCCATGCCGCCAAGGGCAGACTACAATACGGACAGTCTCCCAACATTGCCCACACAAAGTCAAACAAACCTTCCGAAGAGGACTTTCCGGAGGGCGAGACGTTGTGACCCGGCGGCGGGGGCGCCAGGATGTTGCGCCGCAGCAATTCACGGCTGCAAATCGAATCTCATCCGTCCCTTCAGTCGCTCGATTTCGTCAAATGTGACATGGTATTCTCCTCAATCGAGGGGCCGAAGGGACGGCGATAGCGAAGACGGCAATAGCGAATTGTCGCTTTCGCGAATTCCTGCGGCGCAAGCTCCTGGGCCTGTACCATGCCATCGTGTCCCACGATGCGCAGGAACTCTGTTTGCCGGCAAGGCGCGCGCCGACCGTGTGAGACGAAAGGCGCGCCAGGAGGGACCATCGGACCATGGCGATCTACGATACCGTGCTTCACGGCGGGGCGATCATCGACGGCGCGGGCAACCCCTGGTACTACGGCGACCTGGCCATAAGGGACGGTCGCATCGTGGCCATGGGGCGGCTGGACCCGACCTCCGGGACGCGCTCCATCGACGTGCGCGGCAAGATGGTGACCCCCGGCTTCATCGACATGCACACCCACAGCGACCAGCCGCTCATCAAGGACGGCAATGGCGAGAGCAAGATCCGTCAGGGCGTGACCCTGGACATCATCGGCGAGAGCCAGACTGTGGCGCCGCTGGTGGGGCCGGTCTTCGAGGAATACGTGGCCGAGCACCGGCACCGGAGCGGCATCGAGGCCGACTGGTCCACCTTCAGCGAGTACTTCGACCGGCTCGCCGCGGGCGGCATCTCCATGAACGTGGCATCGGGCGTGTCGCCGCAGCAGGTCAAGCGCGTGGTGGTGGGGTTCCAGGAACGGCCGGCCAGCGAGGCGGAGCAGGAACGCATGAACGCCTACGTGGCCCAGGCCATGGAGCAGGGCGCCCTGGGGCTCACCGCAGCCTGGCACGCCAAGGGGCCGGAGTACCCGGACGAGGTGGTGTCCATGGCGCGGGTGGCGCGCAAGTACGGCGGCTACTACGGCGTGCACTTGGGCAGTGAAGGCTTCGACATCATGGAGGAGCTGGAGAAGGCGCTCAAGGTGGGACGCGAGGCCGACATCCCCATTCACGTCTACCACCTCAAGATGCGTTCCAAGGAGAACTGGGGACGGGTGATGGAGGTGGTGGAGCAGATCGAGGAGGCCCGGCGCGAGGGCCTGGACGTCACCGCCAACCAGTATCCCTACACCGCCATGCAGCACCCGTGGCGGCGGCTGTTCCCGCGCTGGGTGCAGGATGCCCCCGTGCAGGAGACCATCGGCGAGTTCATGAGCCCGTCGTTTCGCCAGCGGGTCATGGACGATCCCGAGTTCACCCAGTACGTGAGCGAGCACGGCGGCTGGGACGGCATCGTGGCGGCGCGGCTGGACAAGCCCGAGCACCACGCGTGGGAGGGCAAGACCATCGCCCAGATCGCGGCGATCCGCGAGCAGGACCCCGCCAGCACCTGCTTCGACCTCATCTATGGCGAGGGCATCTTCATCCACGGCATCCACCACACCATGCGCGAGCAGGACGTGCAGGACGTCATGCGCGTGCCCTGGATCTCGGTCTCCTCGGACGGCAGCGCCCTGAACCTCGATTCCCCCGGCCGGCCGCATCCGCGCAGCTTCGGCACCAACGTGCGCGTGCTCGGCCGCTACGCGCGCGATGAAAAGGTGCTGACCCTGCCCGACGCGGTGCGCAAGATGACCTCGCTGCCCGCCCAGGTGCTGGGGCTCAAGGACCGCGGGCTGCTGCGGGAAGGCTACTGGGCCGACGTGGTGGTGTTCGACCCGGACACGGTGACGGACCGGGCCACCTTCGAGGAGCCCAAGCAGTATCCCCGGGGTGTCGACTACGTGTTCGTCAACGGACAGATGGTCATCGAGAACGGCGACCACACCGGACTCCGGCCCGGGCGGGTGGTCTACGGACCCGGCAAAAGGGAGGGGTGAGACAATGGCGCTGCCCGAGAGTCTCTACGCCGACACGATACTGGTCAACGGCCACGTGATTACGGTGGACGACGCCCGTCCCACGGCCGAAGCCGTGGCGCTCAAGGGTGATCGCATCGTGTACGTGGGAAGCAACGAGCATGTGCGCGACTGCGCCGGCCGCCACACCCGCGTCATCGACTGCGCCGGCAAGACCGTGCTGCCCGGCTTCATCGAGCCCCACACGCACTTCATGTCCTTCGGCATCCGTCTGGGGATGGTGAACGTGCGCACGCCGCCCAACGACTCCATCGAGGACGTGCTCGCGCGCATCCGCGAGCGCGCGGCGGTGACGCCGAGAGGGCAGTGGATCGAGGCCCAGGGCTACGAACACACCGCGGTGGCGGAGAAGCGCTGGCCCACGCTCGCCGAACTGGACAGCGCGGCGCCGGACAACCCGCTGGTCATGACCTACCGCTCGTCCCACGTGTGGATGGCCAACAGCGCGGCGCTGAAGCTCGCCGGCATCGACGACGACACGCCCCAGCCCGAGGGCGGCCACATGGACCGGGACCCGCGCACCGGCAAGCTCACCGGCGTGCTGCGGGAGAAGGCCGCGGCCCGGCCGGTGAACAACCTGGTGCCGCATCCGACTCTCCGGCAGCTCAAGGACGGCGTGGAACTGGCGGGCCGCGAGTACAACGCGGTGGGCATCACGTCCACCCACGACGCCGGCACCGGCGATACGCCGGACTACTACCGCGCCTATCAGGAGACCCTCGATGAGGGACGGCTCAAGGTGCGGGTGTACCTGATGATCCACGACCTGCCCTACAAGCGCTTCTACCTGGAGCGGGACCTGGGGCTTCGCACCGGCTTCGGCTCGGACTGGCTCCGGCTGGGAGCGGTCAAAACCTGCAGCGACGGCTCCATCCAGGTGCATACCTGCGCGTTCTACGACCCCTACATCACCAGCGACACGGACGATCCCACCAAAGACCCCCGCGGCGTGCTCCAGTACGCGCCCGAGGACCAGAAGAAGCTCGTGGCCGAAGCCCACGGCAAGGGCTACCAGGTGGCCATCCACGCCCAGGGCGACCGCGGCGTGGATGTGGCGCTGGACGCGGTGGAAAATGCCATGAACGAGTCGCCGCGGCCCGACCCGCGCCACCGCATCGAGCATTGCCAGGGGGTCACTCGTGAGGCGCTGGAGCGCATGAGCCGGCTGGGAGTCATCGCGTCGTTCTACCCGCACCACCTGTGGTACTGGGGCGACCGCCACATCCACGACTTCCTGGGCATGGAACGGGCCCAGCGTCTGGACCCCATGCGCACCGCCATCGATCTGGGCGTGATAACGGTGGCCCACTCCGACACCCCCATCGCCCTGCCCAAGGACCCGCTGTTCGCCACCGATCCGCTATTCGGCATCTGGTGCGCGGTGAACCGCAAGACCCGGGCGGGCGTGGTGCTGGGCGAGAACGAGCGCATCACCCCCATGGAGGGCATCCGCGCCTACACCATCAACGCCGCCTACGCGGCATTCGAGGAGAAGCTCAAGGGGTCGATCACCCCCGGCAAGCTGGCCGACCTGGTGGTGTTGGGAGACAATCCCCTGACGGTGGACCCCTGGGCCATCCGGGACATTCCGGTGGAGCGGACCATCGTGGGGGGTGAGACGGTTTACGAAGCCTGAAGGGTTTGCCACACGATAAAGAACGGCCGCGCCGGGTGTCTCGGCGCGGCCGTTGTCTGTCCAGGGCGAGGGCATCATGCCTTGGCCCCGCGTGGTGGCGTTCCCAAGGCTTCCCGAATCACGCCTTGACGCTCATATCCTCCAGCAGGATCTTCTCGTCCGGGCGCGGGGTCCACTCGATGTTGCGGGCCGACCCGTAGTGATCGAGGAGCTGGTAGAGCGGGATCATGGGCGCTTCCTCCATGATGACCTCGCTCATCTTCTGAAGGATCTCGAGCCGCTTGGCCTCGTCGGACTCGGCCTGTTCGGCGTCCACGAGTTTGTCGAACTCCGCGTGGCTGAAGTTGGTGCGCTTGGAGCCGCCCGTGCGGAAGTACTGGTACAGCGGCGTGTCCGCGTCCAGGACGCTGCCGCGGCCGATGTAGTAGAAGGGGGTCTTGCCGCCGTTGACGCCGCCCCGTCCCCAGAAGACCACCCATTCCTGCGGCACGATCTCTACGCGGAAGCCGCCCTTGGCCATTTGATTGGCCACCACCTGCACCAGTTCCGTGTCCTTGTCGTACTTGCCCGGCGAGTAGTGCAGCTTGACGTCCACGCCATTGGGATAGCCGGCCTTGGCCAGCAGTTCCTTCGCCTTCCCGGGATCGTAGGGGTAGCGCTTGATGTTGGGATTGTGTCCGATGACCCGGGGTCCCACCGGTCCCTGGAGCACTTCGCCGTTGCCGTCGAAGATTCCCCTGACGATGGCGTCCGCGTCCACGCAGTAGTTGGCGGCCTGGCGCACGAGCTTGTTGTCCCAGGGCTTGAAATTGACGTTCAGGGCAAAGAAGTAGATGCGCAGGCCCGGCACGCTCCGCACCGAGACACGGGGATGCTTGTTGATCCGGGGCACCTCGTGTACCGGGACTCTGTCCATCACGTCGCATTGTCCGGACTCCAGGCCGGCCAAGCGCGAGTTGACCTCCACGACCTTGCGCCACACCAGATCCTTGATGGCGGGTTTCTCGCCCCAGTAGTCGTCGTTGCGCGTCAGCACCAATTCGCCGTCACGCTTGAAGCTGACGAACTTGTAGGGGCCGGTGCCGGTGGGGTGCTTGTCCACATCCTCGCCGTGCTTGTCCGCCACCGTCTTGCTCATGATGAAGCGGTTGCGCACCCCGCGGGACAGGAAGGTGACCGAGGGCTTCTTGGTGACGACCACCACGGTGTGCTCGTCCGGCGTCCGCACTTCCTGGACATTGCGGAACGACCGCCGTTGCAGGCTCCGCTTGTCGTTCTTCATGCGGTCGATGGAAAAGGCCACATCGGCGGAGGTCAGGGGGCTGCCGTCGTGGAACTGGATGCCCTTGCGCAGCTTGAACTCCCACTCCTTGCCCCGGTACTCCCAGGACTCCGCCAGCCGCCCGACGAACCTGGCCTGGCCGTAGTCGAACTCCACCAGCGGCTCCAGCATGTGTTGCCACAACCCGTATATCGCGCCGCTGCTGTGGTCGTACGGGTGCAGGTTGTCCATGGAACTGGCGTTGTACACGATCACCCGGTCCCTGGACGCCGCGTGCGCCAATGGCCCGAGGGAAGGATGCACCATCGCCGTGAGGCCAAGGGCCGCGCCTCCCTTGAGCACGTCGCGCCGGCTTAACCATCTGCTCTTGTCACTCATGTCGAACCCCTTTCCATTATGAGAACACAACCACGCCCCGGGCCGCTTCTCCCTGCTTGAGCCGCTCTACGCCTTCGTTGATCTCATGGAGCTTGTAGCGGTGTGACACCAGCCGGTCCAGGTCCAGCCGGCCGGCCTTGTAGTGGTCCACCATCCTGGGGATGTCAATGATCTGCCGCGCGTTGCCGTAGCCCGTGCCCGTGAGGGTTTTCTGTTCCCTGACGAAGCGCAGGGGATTGATGGACGCGGTGTGGTCCATGGGCGCCATCCCCACCACCACCACGGTGCCGCCCACTCGCGTGCATTCCAGCGCCTGCTCTACCGTGGGTCCGAGGCCGATGGCTTCGAAGACGTAGTCCACGCCGCCGCCGGTGATTTCGCGCACGCGCCTGGCCGCGTCCTCGCGGGCGCTGTTGATCTTGTGGGTGGCGCCGAATTCCTGGGCGTATTCCAGCTTCCCGTCGAGGATGTCGATGGCGATGATGGTGCTGGCGCCGACGAGGCGAGCGCCCTGGATGCAGTTCAAGCCCACGCCGCCACAGCCGATGACGGCCACGGTGTCGCCGGCCTCCACCCGGGCGGCGTTGGTGACGGCGCACACGCCGGTGGTGACGCAGCAGCCGATGAGGGCGGCCACCTCCGGCGGGATGTCGCCGGGAACCGCCACGGCCTGCTCCGCCGGACACACCACGTGCTCGGCCCAGGTTCCCAGCCGCGCGGAGATGAACAGCGGTTGTCCCTTGAGGCTTACCCGCGCCGTGCCGTCGTGCATGCGCTGGCGCGGGGAATTGTGGCCGTTGCACAGAACCGGAATCCCGCGGGCGCAGTTCTCGCAACGGCCGCAGTTGGCGCGGAAGGAAAGGATGACGTTGTCGCCCGGCCTGACGTGGTCCACGCCGTCGCCCACGGCCTCCACCACGCCCGCGCCCTCATGGCCCAGGATCACCGGAGTCTGATTGTCCCACTCGCCCTTGATGTTGTGCAGGTCGCTGTGGCAGATACCCGTGGCGCCGATGCGAACCTGCACCTCCTGCGCTTTGGGACCCTCGATGTCCACATCCTCCACCACCAAAGGGGTGTTGGGTTCCAACAGCACCGCGGCCTTCATGGCTGCACCTCCGGTTCCGCCCTTCGGTCACGCGCGCGGGCGACAACGCAGGGGAATCTCCGCCCTTGGAATCTCCGCCTCTACTTGGGGGTCATCTCCCAAGTGCGGACTCTCTCGTCGGACCGGGGGTCCCACTCGATGCTGCTTGTGAACCCGTAAATGTCCGCCAGATTCCACAGCGGCACCCACGGTGAATCCTCTTTCAGGATATGGCCGATCTGGTGCAGGATCTTGGCGCGCTTCTCCGGATTGGCTTCCGCCATCTCCTGTTCGATGAGATTGTCCAGCTCGGGGTTGCTGTAGTCGATCCGCGGGCTGGCGCCGGTCTTGAAGTATTGCTCGACATGCGTGTGGACGTCGATGACGCTGCCCCGGCCGATGTAGTAGAAGGGCATCTTGCCGCCGTTGACCCCGGACCTGCCCCAGAACACCACCCACTCCTGAGAGATGAGCTCGACGTTGAACCCGCCCTTCTTCATCTGGGCGGCGATGGCCTGCAGCACTTCGCTATCCTTGGGGTAGCGGCCGTGGGAGTAGTAGAGCTTCACCGAGACGCCGTCCGGGTAGCCGGCCTTGGCCAGCAACTCGCGGGACTTCTTCGGGTCGTAGGGATAGCGCTTGGCGTTGGGGTCGTGGCCGATATACTGTTTGGCGCCGGCGCCCTGCACCACGAAGCCGAGGCCGTCGAAGATGTTCTTGACGATGGAATCGGCGTCGATGGAATAGTTGGCCGCCTGCCGCACGAGCTTGTTGTCCCAAGGCTTGAACCCCGGGTTGATGGCCAGGAAGTAGATGCGCGATCCGGGGACGGACTTGATCGTGATCTTGGGGTTCTTCTCCAGGCGCGCCACCTCGTGGGGCGGCACCGCGTTGATGACGTCCACCTGCCCCGCCTCGAGGGCCGCGACCCGCGCCGCTTCCTCCGTCACCTTGCGCCATACCATGGTCTTGACCTGCGGCTTGGGGGAGCCCCAATAGTCGTCGTTGCGCTCCATCACGAGGTCGCCGTCGCGCTTGAAGCTCACGAACTTGTAGGGTCCGGTGCCGATGGGATGCTTGTCCACGTCCTCGCCATGCTTGTCGGCGGCCGCCTTGCTCATGACGAAGCGGCTCTGGAGCTTGTCGAGGAACACGACGTTGGGTGTCTTGGTCACGAGGATGATGGTGTGGTCGTCGACCACGCGCATCTCCGTCAATTCGCGCAGTTGCCGCCGCTGCAGGCTCTTCTTGTCCGTCTTGATGCGGTTGAACGAGAACTCCACGTCATGCGCGGTCAAGGGCGAGCCGTCGTGGAACTTGATGCCCTTCTTGAGCTTGAAGACCCACTCCTTGCCCTTGAACTCCCAGGACTCGGCGAGCTTCGGGACATACTGGTTGGTCTTCTCGTTCACCTCCACCAGCGGCTCCATGATGTGCTCCCAGATGCCGTAGGCCGGACTCAGGCTATGGTTGTAAGGATGGAGCGAGTCGATGCCGCCCGCGTGGTAGATCACCACCTTGTCCCTGGAGGCGGCCCACGTGGAGCCGGTAACGAGAACGCCCAGAAGAAGCGCCGCGCCTGCGACCACTGCTCCGGTCCGCTTCCACATGCTTCCGCGAATACCTGTATCGAGTTTCATCAAACCGTCCCCCTTTTGGAATCCAGAATGCTGTCCGTACCCGGCGATACATATGAAATTGTCGTGTCGGAAGTCAACCCTGGACGGGAACGGCGGTACGTTCTGGATTGACGTTGCCGCGGCGCGGCTATATTCGTACCACCTGCACCGTGGACAACCGGCGTCCCGGTATCGACCCTGGAGGATGTCAATGGCTGGTACTCGCTTGCCCTATCCCGACACGGTTTTCTTCAACGGCAAGGTGCGCACGTTCGCGCCCGGAGCGCCCATCGCCGAGGCGGTGGCCTGTTCCGGTGGGCGCATCGTCGCTGTGGGCGCCGCCGACGAAGTGCGGCGGCTGGGCGGCGCCGGGACCCGGGAGGTGGACTGGAAGGGCCTGACCGTCATCCCGGGGCTGACCGACGCCCACGTGCACCTGGCGGACAAGGGGCTGGCGGACATGCAGTTGGTGGATGTGCGCGATTTCTACGGACCGGTGAACAACATCGACACCGTCCTCACGCGCCTGTCCAAGAAGGCCGCGGAGACGCCGGCGGGCGACTGGGTGGTAGCCCAGGGAAGCCCGATGCAGGACTTCCGCATGAAGGACAAGCGCTTCCCGGACCGCATCGACCTCGACGCCGCTGTCCCCGAGCACCCGACGTCGGTCTCCTTCGGCGCACACGTCACCGTGGCCAATTCAAGGGGCCTGACCCTCGCCGGCATCGACGGGGATACGCCGGACCCGGCCGGCGGCGCCATCGAGCGGGACTCCAGCACCGGAGAGCCCACAGGCATTCTGCACGAGCGCGCCCAGCACATCGTGACGGGCGTGATCCCGGACTTCGACGCCACGGCGCGCAAGCTGGGCATTGCCTTCGCCGTGCAACAGGCCCTCGAACGGGGCGTGACCACCATCCACGACATCGTCAAGGACCCGTCCGCGGTGCGCGCCTACCAGGAGCTCAGGGCCGAGGGCGGCCTGCATATGCGATCCAGCCTCCTGCTGCGCGTCATCGAGTCCGAGATGAGCACGGACAGCGTGCTGGAGACCGGCCTCCAGACGGGCTTCGGCGACGAGTGGCTGCGGGTGGGCGGCGCGAAGATGAGCATCGACGGCGGCATCACCGGCCGTAACGCGCTGTTCTACGAACCCTACCTCGACACGCCGGGTTACAGCGGACTCATCCGCATCCAGCAGGACGAGTTGGACGAGACCGTGCTGCGCTGCCACCGCGCCGGCCTGCGCTGCTGCGTTCACGCCATCGGCGACCGCGCCTTCGACATGTCGCTGGAGGCCTACGAGAAGGCGCTGGCCGCATTGCCGCGGGAAGACCACCGCCACCGCATCGAGCACATGGGCAACTGGCTGATGTCGCGCGAGCGCATTGCGCGCCTCGTGCGCATGGGCGTCATGGCCATTCCCAACATCTCCCTGGGTTACTTCGTCGGCGATTCCATCCGCGCCGCCATCGGCGCCAAGCGCCTGGAGCGGGCGTTCCCGCTCAAGACGCTGCTGGAGGCGGGCGTGAGGATGGCCGGCGGCTCGGACGCCCCGGGGTACTGGCCGGTGGACCCGCTGCGCGACATCGGCGCCTACGTCTCACGCCAGATGCGGTGGGGCGAGACGCTGGCGCCGGAGGAAGCCCTGAGCGTTCAGGACGCCTTCGACCTCCACACCATCCATGCCTCCTTCGCCGGCTTCGAGGAGGACCTCAAGGGCACCCTGGAGGTGGGCAAGCTGGCGGACATGGCGGTGTTGGCGGAGGACCCCTTCGAGGTGGCAGGGGAACGCATCAAGGACATCCAGGTGGCGATGACGGTGGTGGGCGGCGAGGTCAAGTACCAGGCGTGAACCCGGGAGCGTGCGCGATCAGCGCGATCTCGCTCTCCCCGGTGTCCAGCCTGTGGCGCGTCCCCTGCACGACCACTTCCAGCGGCGCCGGGGAGCCGTCCTCCAGCGATACTCGCACACGTTCGTGCGTGAGGTCCAGCGCCACCCGCCGGCCGCGATAGACGATGGCCAGGCGCAGGGCGGGCAGTTCGTCGGGCAGGCAGGGGTCGAGGCTCAGGGTCTCGCCCAGGGTGTCGATGCCGGCGTAGTGCCGCAGCAGGACGTCGTCGAGGCCGCCCATGGCGCCCATGTGGATGCCCTCGGGGGTGGTGCCGCCCTGGATGTCGGCGACGTCGCTCTGCAAGGCCTCGGTGAAGTAGCGCCAGGACAGGGCCGGGTCGGTGCGCGCGGATACGGCGGCGTGGACCACCCGGCTCAGGGTCGAGCCGTGGGAGGTGCGCGCGCTGTAGTAGTCCACGGTCCTGCGGATGGCGTCGTCGTCCAGGTCGTAACCGAGCTGGACGAACAGAGCCTGCACTTCGCCGGCGCGCAGCAGGTAGAACAGCATGAGCACGTCCGCCTGCTTCGACGCCTTGTAGGGGTTGGGGGTGTCGCCCTCCGCCTCGAGGATGCGGTCCAGCCGCTCGATGTTGCCGTACTTCTTCCGGTAGCCGTCCCAGTCGAATTCCCGCAGCGCGTCGTAGCCCTCGAACTGACTGATGATCCCGTCGCCGTGGAAAGGCACGGTCATTTTGCGGGTGATCTCGCGCCACCGCTCTTCCTCGTCGGGCATGAGGCGAATCTCTTCGGCCAGCTCGGCCCGTCGCCCCGCGCCCAACAGGTCCAGCGTCTCCATGGCGCGTTCCAGCACCCAGACCACCATCACGTTGGTGTAGGCATTGTTGCGCAGGCCGCCGGTGCCGGCGCCGGGGTACATGTCGTGGTATTCGTCGGGCCCCATGACGCCATGGATTTCGTAGCGCCCGGTGTCCTCGTTGCGCCGCGCCAGGCTGGCCCAGAAGCGCGCGATCTCCAGGATCGTCTCGGCGCCGTAACGCGACAGGAAACCACGGTCGCCGGTGGTCTTGTAGTAACGCCAGAAGTTGTAGACGATGGCGATGTTCACGTGGCGTTGCCGGTGGCTGTTGTCCTCGATCCAGCGGCCGGAGTTGGGATTGAGGTGCAGTTTCTGGGTCTCCTCGCTGCCGTCGCTGCCGCTCTGCCACGGATACATGGCGCCGGCGCAGCCTTCCTCTTCGCGGGCGGCCCGGCGCGCCGCGTCAAGCCGGTGGTAGCGGTACAGGAGCAGCGCCCGCGCGATCTCGGGAAGCCGTGCAATGTAGAAGGGCAGGATGTACAGCTCGTCCCAGAAGACGTGGCCGCGGTAGGCTTCGCCGTGGAGGCCGCGGGCGCCCACGCCGGCGTCGATCCCCACGGTGTTGGGGGACGCCGCCTGCAGCATGTGGAAGGCATGCAGGCGCAGGATCTTTTCTTCCTCCGGCCGTGACGGTAACTCCACGTCGCAGCGGCGCCACAGGGAATGCCACGCGCGCGCGTGTGCCTCGAACGCCTCCACGAAGCGGCCTGACGCGGACACCGCCATGCGCGCGGCATGGCCGCATTCGGCAATGGCCCGGTCGCGCGACGAATAGAGGGCCACGCTCTTCTCCACGGTGACCACGTGCTTCCTGCCCACGGCAACGGTGAATTCCTGGGTGACGGCTTCCGGTTCCTCCAGGATGCGCGCTTCGACGGCTTCGTGCTCATCGTCGCGGAAAAGGCGCGTGCGCGCCGCCAGCGCCAGACGCATGCGCGACTGGTTGGTCTGGACCACCAGGTAAATGCCGTCGTCTCCGACCCGTCCCTTGTCGAGGGTTTCCAGATGCCTGGAGTTGAGCTGGCGGTAGCGCGGGACGCCGGCATTGACGACCGCCCCGTCCAGGGTCGATCTCATGGTCACGTTGCCGGCCCAGTCTTCCGCCAGCAGTGTCCAGCGTAGCACCGCCAGGTGCGGCTGCCGCATGTGCACGAGCCGGCGGCTGCGGATGAAGCTGGTGCGGCCTTCCGGGTCGCGAAAGCGGATGCGGCGCGTGAGCAGTCCGTTCCGAAGGTCGATCTCCTGCTGGTAGGCGAGGATCTCCACCGCGGCGAGGTCGAACCACGGGCCGTCTTCCAGGCGGAAGCTCAGGCAGAGCCAGTTGGGCAGGTTGACAAGGTCTTCGTTGACCACCACGCGGTCGCCGACGGTGGTCTCCAGGCGGTTGTAGCACCCGGCCAGGTAGGTTCCGGGATAGTGCACTTCACCGGCCGTGGCCTCCTCCGCGGCGCCGCGGGTGGCGAAGCGGCCGTTGCCCAAGGTGCACAGAGCCTCGCGCAAGCCTTGTTTGGCCGGGTCATAGCCGTCATGGCGGTAAATCCACTCGTTCATGGTTCAGGCTCCAGGAGCACGTCAGCAAGCTCCGAGGTCAGTGTTACAACGCCCCGGCGCGGATGGTGTGGCGGGCGACGATGCGTTGACCGTGGGTGCGGCGGTTGCCGACGCTGTCCTCCAGCAAGGCTTCCTCATCCACCACCTCCAGCACCGCCACGTCGGCTTCGCGGCCTGTTTCGAGCACGCCGATGCGGTCGTCCCAGCCGATGGCGCGGGCGGCGTTGACGGTGCAGTCGGCGATAATCTCTTCCAACTCCAATCCCAGCATCAGGAACTTGGTCAGGGTGGTGGGAAGGTCCACCACGGGGCTGGCGCCGCTCATTCGGTGGAGATCGGTGCTGATGATGTCCGGACGGAGCCCCTGATCCATGGCCCGGGCCACCAGGTCGAAGTCGAAGTGCCCGTTGGCGTGGGCCACGTCGAAAAGGACGCCGCGCCGCTGCGCCTCCAGCACCGCCGGACGCAGGCGGCCGTCCGGATCGACGATGGCCGGCTGCTTGGGCGTGTAGCAGTGGGTGACGATGTCGCCCGGTCGCAGCGTTTCGACGATTTCCTCCATGGGAATGCCGGTGTCGCCCACGTGTACCATCACCGGCGAGCCGGAGGCTTTGCCGGCCTCCACCGCCATGCGCAGCGCCTCCCGGCCGTTCTGTCCCACGGACTTGACGTGCAGCCGGATCTTGATGCCCACCGCCACGTCGCGATTCTCCCGCACGGTTCGGGCGGCGTTCTCCGGGTCGGCGAAACCGAGGTTCTCGAGCTCGCCGGGGGCGTTGAGCACTCCGTGCTGCGCCACCGCGACGAAGGCGAGCATGCGGGTGCGCGCCCGCTGGTATACCAAGTGCCGGAATCCCGTGAAGTTCACGGGTCCGGCCGACCCTGCGTCCGCGGTGGTGGTGACGCCCGTGGCGCCGCACACCGCGTCGAGATCGGCGCCGTAGGGGTTGACGCCCCAGTAGCTGTGCACGTGGAAGTCGATGAGGCCCGGGGTCACGAAGCAGCCGCCCACGTCGACGACCCGGCCGGCGCCCTCCCGAGGGAGCTTCTCCCCCATGGCGGCGATGCGGCCGTCCGCGATGCCCAGGTCCAGTTCCTGGCGCGTGCCCGCGGCCGGGTTGATGACGGTGCCGTTGACCAGAAGCAGGTCGAATGCGTCGCTCATCGCGAGGCTCCCTTCAACGTGGCTGCCTTCCCACGCCCGATGGCAGTCCCGCCTTGCCGTCCGTCGTTGTCATGTCCGCTCCCATGCGGCAAGTCAGGCGTCCGCCAGGCCGTAGAATCGCGTGGGGTTCTCGTTCAGGATCTTGTCGATGACGTGGGGCGGCACCTCGCCCTTCTCACGCAGGCCCCTGAGGGCCAGCAATTCGCTGGCGTTGTCGGCGTGGCCGTAGTCGGAGCCGATCATGATCATGTCCTCGCCCGCGTGCTGAAGTACGTAGGGCAGGTCGTCGTCCGTCTGGCACGCCACGTAGACCTGGTTGGCGCGCAGCAGTTCCTCTTCCGGCTCCACGCCGCGCTTGCGGTTGCGCAGTGTGATGTCCCGGACCACGTGCGGCACCCATTGGGCGGCCACCTCGATGGCGCCGATGCGCAGACCCGGGAACCGTTGGGGAATGCCGCGCATGACCAGGGCGTGGACCGCGCCGATGACCGTGAGCTTGGCGGTGCGGAACGGGTCGTTGCCGAAGGCCTCCGACACCGCGGCGTTGCCGATGCCCGAGTGGATGCCGATGGGCACGTCGAGGCGGGCGGCCTCCGCGTACAGCGGAAAGAAATGCGGGTGGTGCAGCGGATGGTGGGTTTCCAGGCCGCGCATGAACACGGCGCAGGCGCCGTGCTCCCTGGCCCAGCGCAGTTCCTCCAGGGCCTCGTCCATGCTCAGCAGCGGCAGTTGCGCGGCCCAGCGGAGCCGCCCCTTGCCGGCGGCCCAGATGTCCGCCAGCCACCGGTTGTAGGAACGGCACAACGCCAGTTCCACGTCGGCGCGGTCGGTGACCGGGCGCAGGAAGAGGGTCGGGTAAAGCACCTGTACGTCCGTGCCGATCTCGTCCATGTGCTTCAGGCGCGCGTCGATGTCGGCCATGTCGCGGGATTCCTTGGGCGTGTCCAGGCCGATGTTGTCGCGCCCGCCGATGAGCTTGCCGTTGATGACCCAGAAGTTGCGCGTGCCGCCCTCGGGGCTGTCCACGCTTACAGGCACCGGGCGGAAGCGTTTGTCCCGTCCCTCCAGGTAGTCCCAGGTGTGCTCCGTCTCGATCACGTGCGCGTCGGCGTCGATGGCCAGCATGTTTTCCTCCAATCAGCGTCATGCAATGGCGTCCTTCGACTTCGCTTCGCGGAGCGAAGCCGAAGGACGTCGCTTCCTGCGCCCGCGGCAATGGCGCTTCGCCGGGTTCCTTCCCCGTGAGTCACGGCACAACCGGGGAAGCGGGCACCAAGGGGTGTTCGCCGCCGGGTCAGCTTTCCGCCCGCAACTGCCTGGCGAACCAGTCCACGATGAAAGTGCGTCGGTCGAAGCGCTTCTCGCCGTGGCCGACACCGTCCAGCAGCTCCCGCGGCGCGTTGACGGCGTTCTCGTACAGCCGCACGGCGCCGCGCGGGTCCATGACCCGGTCGTCGTGATTATAGCCGACCAGCAATGGGCACTCGATTTTGTGCGCCCTTCCCACGAGCGTGAATTCCCGGATGCGCTCGCGGGCGTCGGCCAGGTCTTTCGCCCCCATGAGCCAGCGCAGGCGCTCCTGGATGGGCGGGTAGAAGTCGAAGATGTCGTCCACGAGATTGTAGGCGCCGCTCCACACGGCCACGGCCCGGATGCGCTTTTCCTCGGTGGCGCAACGGGGTCCGGAGTACCCGCCCATGCTGGAGCCATGGAGGCCGATGCGGTCGGGGTCCACGTCCGGGCGCGCCGCCAGGTAGTCGATGACGGCCTTGGCCACGCGTTCCGAGTCGGGCGGCGCGTAAAGCCGCTTCTCCCGCAGGGTGGCGCCGTGGCCCGGCCCGTCGACGTCGATGAAGGACATGCCCCGGCGCACGTACTGAACGGCATCGCCTTCCAGTCCGCGCAGCAGGATGCCGTCGGCGCCGCCGTAGTTGTACACCACCGGAAACCGTGTCCCGGTCTTGCCCCGAGCCGGATAGAACAGCGCATCCAGCAGGTGCCCCTCGTAGGGAATCCGCACCCGCTCGAAGGGCGGCGTCACCAGAGTCCAGGCCTTGTCGAAGGTCTCCTTGAGCTTGAAATGGCTCTGCATCATGCGCGGGTCGGCTTCAGGCATGTACACCAGCGCGCGCCGGTGGAACTCGGCTGCCCGCCGGTAGAAATCGTGGGCGGTGACGCGGCGTCCTTCGTCCTCGAACGCCGCGGCCAGGGCTTCGTTCTTCTGGGCCATGCGCGTCCACTCGGTGTGCCAACTGTCGATGTTGAAGGGCCGGTAGCACCGCGCCACCTCCCGCACGTCGGGGTCCGGGTGCAACGGCGACACCTCCACGCGCACGTCGAGCTGGCCGCCGCCCGGGAGTCCCGGTCCGGGGAAGAGGCGCTTCTCCATTTCGTCGCTGGCCAGCGGCTTGTCCGGGGATTCCTTCATGCGTCTACTCCTGGCGCCAACGGGCGGCGCCGGTCATCCGAATGGGAGCCGGCCGTCTTCGAATGGAAAACGGCGATGATCTCCTCGGTCCACCGTCCCTTGCCCGCGCGGTGTCCGAGTCCGTCGGATCGGCGGACTTGCAACCGGCCCGCCGCCGGCGTTCCGGCCGGCGAAAGAAGCCGATGTCAGATGCCGTAGAAGGCGCGCGGGTTGTCCTGGGTGATCTTCGTCACCGCCTCAGGGGACAGGTCGCCCTTGTCGGCGCGTTGCTTGAGCAGGCCGAGGAAGTCCATCTCCTGGGCGGAATCGTTGTGCGTGTAGTCCGATCCCACCAGCAGGTTGTCGGCGCCGGTATGTTGCAGCAGGTAGTCCAGATCCTCGTCCACCTGAAACGACACATACATGCGGTTCCGCTTGAGGATGTCTTCGGGCATCTCCTCGATCTCCATGGTGGAGCGCAGCACGCTGGTGGGCCGTTCCTTGTTCTTCTCCAGCCGCCGGCGGATCTCGTAGAGCACGAAGGGCACCCACGATGCCGTGGCCTCGATGAAGCCGAAGCGCAGTTCGGGGAAGCGCTCCGGCACGCCGTGCACGATGAGGGACTGGAACGCGTGCACCACCGGCAGCAGGATGCGATAGAAGCGGCTGAAGGTGAACTCGCGCGCGGGGGTGAAGTCCGGCACCCCCGAGCCCGTGTGGAAGCAGATGGGCATGTCGAGCTTCTGCGCCTCTTCGTACATGGGGAAGAAATAGGGGTCGTTGGCCCACACCCCGGCCTCCCGGTCGCCCTTCTTGAGCACGCCACAGGCGCCGTGTTCCTTGGCGAAGCGCATCTCGTCCAGGGCCGCGTCCATGTTCCGGGCGGGCGGCAGCAGGACCCAGCGGAGCCGCCCGCCGGAGTCTTCCCAGCGCTGGGCCATCCAGCGGTTGTAACTGCGCCGGAGCGCCAGCTCGACCTCCGGTTTCTCGGTGAACTCCACCAGGAACAGGGTGGGGTACATCACCTGGAAATCCACGCCCATGCGGTCCATGTCTTCCATGCGCCGGCGCACGTCCGTGAGTTCGCGCGCCCCTTCGGTGGTGTGGGTTTCCTCGTCGGTGCGCACGAAGCGGATTTGCCGCTTGCCGTCGATCATCCAGTAGCGCATCTTCGCGTTGCTGGCGTCCTGGCCCTTGGGATAGGCGGTGGTGGGCCGCAACGCCTCGTCACCGTCGGGCATGAAGGCCCAGGTATCTTCGGTCTCGTCCACGTGGGTGTCGGCGTCGATGACTGCCATGGCGTCCTCCGGGTTGGAAGGGATGCAACAAGTGTTCTGGTGTGGAATTAGCAAAAGGGTGCTGGCTTGACCAGGAGCCTGCGCCATTGGCTCCCAGGCAAGCGTGGAATCTGCGGTGCGGGGCGAGGGCTCGATGCGGGACGACTGGGACGGGACGCCGGTGTCAGCGGCCGGACGTTTGGCGTGGGGGCACGGGGGCGACCGGCCGGTGACCTCTACGGGCAGGGCTTGAACTTGGGCAAGTGGATGTCGTCGCTGACCGGATCGAATACCACTTCCACTTTCATGCCGATCTCGACGTCGTCCACCGGGCACTCGACGATATTGGTGTAGAAGCGCGGGCCTTCCTCCAGATCCACCCAGGCGATGACGTAGGGGATGTCCTTTTCGAAGGCGCGGGCGCCGCGGCCCGCCAACTGGCGGATGACCGTGAAGGAGTAGACGGTGGCGCGGCCGCTGAGAGGCGCCCATTCCAGGTCTTCGCCGCCGCACTCCACGCACGACGGGCGCGGACACCACGTCAGTCCGCCGCACGCGCGGCAACGCTGCATCACGAGTTGCCCCTCCCGTGCGGCCTGCCAGAAGGGCGCGGTCAGTTCGGTGATCTCGGGGAGGGGACGCCGGGGTTCGGTTCGTGCTTCGGCCATGGTGTCTATCCGTTGTCGTTGCTGAGAATGGCCACGGCGGTGGAGCCGAGGTTCTTGCCGTAGGGGAGCCCGCCGAGGCCGGTGCACAGCCCGGTGCGCGCGCCCGCCACCTGCCGCTCGCCGCCGTCGCCCCGCAGTTGCCGGACCGACTCCAGGATGTGGAGCATGCCGCCGGCGGTGGAGGGTTGTCCGCAGTTGATCATGCCGCCGCCGGTCTGGATGGGGAGCGTCCCCTTGAACGAGAAGTCGGTGGACTCGAAGTAGCTCGTGTCGCCCTTGTCGCAGAAGCCCAAGTCCTCCATCTGCATCAATTCGATGATCACGTAGTCATCGTAGAGCTGGGCGAAGTCCATGTCCCTGGCGGTGACGCCAGCCATGTCGAAGGCGCGGGCGCCGGCGTCCCGGATGCCCATGATCGTGGCATCGGAGTGGGTACGGGGGCCGTAGCTGGGGTTGTCCTGCTCGCCGAAGCCCATGAGGTAGACGGGCTTGCGCGGCATGTCGGCGGCCCGTTCCGCGGAGGTGAGGATGAACGCCTTGCCGCCGTTGGCCGGCATGACGCAGTCCAGCAGGCGCACGGGGTCGGCCACCAGCCGCGAAGTCTTGTAGTCCTCCAGCGTCATGGGTTTCCTGAGATAGGCGTTGGGGTTGAGCGATGCGTGGTGGCGCGCTGTCACCGCGATGTTCCCCAGGGCATCCAGGGTGGTTCCGTAGTCGTGCATGTGCCGCCGCATCACGAGCGCGATGCCGCTGTTGGCGCCCATCAAGCCGTAGGGCACCTCGAAGTCCCGCACGTCCCGCGGCTCCACCCCGTTGTGGTTTTCCACGAATGTGCACGAAGCGGCCACGCACAGGACTCGCTCCACCAACCCCGCTTGAATGGCCGCGGCCGCCTGCCCCAGCGCCGACACCGTGGCGGCGCCGCCGTTGGCGTTGGCCATGGACAGCGCCGGGGCGATGCCCAGGATGGACGCGGTCTCTTCCGGCCAGAAGGGTTGCAGGTAGTTGGTGGTGTAGATGGCCGCGAGCCCCTGGCCGTCGAAGTCCTTGCGGGTCAGGCCCGCGTCCTCCATGGCCAGGCGCGCCGCCCAGGTCAGGTACTCCGGAATGGTCCGGCGGCGCTCGCCCGGGCGCCGTCCCAGGCGGTCCACCGGGGTCTCGCCGATGCCGGCGATGGCCGTGTTGCCGTGTATACTCATGAGTATGGGGACTCCTGCATGTTCTTCTCCGCGCCGCCGGCACGGGGTGGCCACGGGCCATCCACCGTTTGGGGTGGCGGTTCACGGTTGCGGTGACAAGGATCGTTCGGCGGTCGCCTGCGTAAGGGACCCGAGGGCTCCCCTGGTCTTGCCGCCCGTCGCGTGTCGTGCAGCGAACGCGAAGGGTCCCTTGCCTCCACCACGATGCCTGCGCAGCTTTTGTACGAACTTCGTACGTACTTCCCGTAGGCGACATCAGCGCCAACGCTGCTCGAAGCATACTCGACTTTGCTTTGTCGTCAAGGGTTTGGATATAATCTCACCAGAAACACAACGTAATCCCGGACCCGTCCACGGACCCCGCAGGGACCACAGCGCCGCGCCTCACCGCACTTCGTCATTCCCGTGGAAGCGGGAATCCAGGGCGGGGAGGCCGCCGGGCAGGCGCGTCGGAAAGGGAGATATCGCTTCATGTCAGACTTCAGGTTTCAACCCATATTCGAGCTTGGTCCCGACACCACCGAATACCGAAGCCTCGGCAAGGAGGGCGTGTCCGAGGTCGAACTGGACGGCCGCGCCATCCTCAAGGTGGAGCCGGCGGTGCTGCGGAAGCTCACGGCGGAGGCCATCCACGACATTTCCCACCTGTTCCGCCCGAGCCACCTCGCCAAATTGCGCGCCATTCTCGACGATCCCGAGGCGTCGAAGAACGACCGCTTCGTGGCGCTCCAGCAGCTCAAGAACGCCAACATCTCGGCCGGCGGAGTGTTGCCGGCGTGCCAGGACACGGGCACGGCCATCGTCATCGGCAAGAAGGGCGAGAACGTGTTCACCGGCGCCAACGACGAGGAGGCCTTCTCCGCCGGCGTCCACGATGTCTACACGAACACCAACCTGCGCTACTCGCAGCTTGCGCCCCTGAGCATGTACGAGGAGCACAACACCCGCACCAATCTGCCGGCTCAGGTGGAGTTGTACGCGACGCTGGGCGACGCCTACGAATTGTTATTCATCACCAAGGGCGGCGGCTCGGCCAACAAGTCGTTCCTGTACCAGCAGACGCCGGCGCTCTTGAACGAAGCGTCGCTGGTGGCGTTCCTGGAGAAGCAGATCAAGACCATCGGCACCGCGGCGTGCCCGCCCTACTACCTGGCCATCGTGGTGGGGGGCATGTCGGCGGAGTTCAACCTCAAGACCGTGAAGCTCGCGAGCACGCGCTACCTGGACAGCCTTCCCACCACCGGCAACGAGTACGGCCGGGCGTTCCGCGACCTGGAGCTGGAGGCGCGGGTTCAGGCCATCAGTCAGGCCATGGGCGTGGGCGCGCAGTTCGGCGGCAAGTACTTCACCCACGAGGTGCGGGTCATCCGGTTGCCGCGTCACGGCGCCTCCTGTCCGGTGGGTATCGGTGTGTCGTGCTCCGCAGACCGGCAGGCCAAGGCCCGGATCACCCGGGAAGGAGTATTCCTGGAGCGGCTGGAGACGGATCCGGCCAGATACCTGCCGGACTTCGTCGAGGAGGACGACGCGGACGCGGTGGTGAGCGTCGACCTGAGCCGCCCCATGGACGAGATCCGCGCCACGCTTTCGCGGCACCCGGTGAAGACGCGGCTGTCCCTCAACGGCACCATTGTGGTGGCCCGGGACCTGGCCCATGCCCGGCTCAAGGAGCGCCTCGACGCGGGCGAGCCCTTGCCGGACTATTTCAAGGACCACGTGGTCTACTACGCGGGACCCGCCAAGACTCCGGAGGGTTACGCCTCGGGATCCTTCGGCCCCACCACCGCCGGGCGCATGGACTCCTACGTGGACCTGTTCCAGGCCCACGGCGGTAGCCTGATCTCGTTGGCCAAGGGCAACCGCTCGCGTCAGGTCACCGACGCGTGCAAGAAGCACGGCGGGTTCTACCTCGGCTCCATCGGCGGCCCCGCCGCGGTGCTGGCCAAGGACAACATCAAGCGCGTGGATGTGCTCGATTATCCCGAACTGGGCATGGAGGCCGTGTGGAAGATCGACGTGGAGAACTTCCCCGCCTTCATCATCGTGGATGACAAGGGCAACGACTTTTTCGCCGAGTTGCAGTAGATGTGCCGTAGAGGGCTTGCGCAGCGAAGTCGCGGGGCTCGGCGCGATGGATGAGAGTCGTGACGCATTGAACCGGCGCGGGCGCGCGGCGCCCGCTTGAACAAGGGTCCGGACCCTCAAGGAGCAGAACATGAGCGCAGATGCCAACGGAACGTCCTTGATCGTCGATTCCGACGCCCATGTCGTGGAGTGCGACCGCACCTGGGACTTTCTCGAGGGGTCGGAGAAGCAGTTCCGGCCGGTGCCGCTGGTGTCTCCGGAGGAGGACGGCGCCGCGCTTCAGTTCTGGCTGGTGGACGGCAAGGTGCGCGGGTTCCGCTTCCCCGCGTTCTCCGAGGAGGAGTTGCAGCGGCGGCAGGAGCGGGTGGGGCGCAAGTTCGCCGAGGCCCAGGCCGCCCGGGAGCTGGGCAACGTGGGCCTTCGGCTGGAGCACATGGACGCCACGGGCGTGGACGTGCAGGTGCTGCACAACACCATGTTCATCGAGCAGGTGACGGAGCGGGCGCCGGTGGAAGTCGCGCTGTGCGGAAGCTGGAACCGCTGGCTGGCGGACATCTGGTCCCAGTCCGACGGGCGCCTGCGCTGGTCGTGCCTGGCTCCCACCCTGAGCATGTCCGACGCCCTGGACCAGATCCGCTTTTCCAGGGAGCACGGCGCCTGCGCCGTGCTGATGCGACCGTTCGAGAACAACCGGATGCTGGTGGACCCGTATTTCTACCCGGTTTACGAAGAGGCCAGCCGCCTGGACATGGCCATCGCCGTGCACATTGCCAACGGCAGCGCATGGCTCAACGACCTCTACAGCCATCCCGTGCGCCTCGGGGCCACTTTCCATCGTTTCCGCATCCCCACCGTCGGCGGCTTCGCCGACGTGCTCTTCAGCGAGGTGCCGGAGCTGTTCCCGAAGCTCCGCTGGGGTTTCATCGAGGCCAGTTCCCAGTGGCTGCCGTGGATCCTGCACGAAGTGCGCAACCGCTACCGGGTCATGGGCCGCGAGTGGCCGGACAACCCCATGGAACATTTCAACATGTTCGTCACCTGCGAAAACACCGACGACCTGCCCTACGTCGTGCAGGAGACCGGCGAGGACGGCTTGGTCATCGGCACCGACTACGGCCACACCGACACCTCCAGCGACGTGGATGCCATCCGGGTATTCCGCGAACGCACGGACCTCTCCGAGGACGTCAAGCACAAGATCCTCAGCGACAACGCCCGGCGGTTGTACGGACTGTAGTGGAGAAGTGGGGTGGGACACCCGGAAATGGGGCGCCAGGAAACGGAGGGCGACGGTGTGGGCACACGCGGAAATCGGAAGACGGCGGCGTTGCTGCTGACATGTGGCGCGTTGGTGTTCACCGGCTGCGACGGGGTAACGCTGAAGGCCCGGAGGCCGGATGGCACGCGTCCGGGCTGATGGTACATGCCGGGCCAGTTGACTGACTTGCGAAGTATTCTTTTGGTGGCGGCGTCCCTCCTGACCGGCGTTCATGTGGCCGTGGCCGACTACACCCCTGCCCGGAGCTTCAACGACTCCGGCAAGAGGACCTACAAGGACAGCGACTGGAACGTCGCGTTCCATGCGAATTGTGACCTTCCCGCTTCCTCGTCCACGCAGTGGATCCGGGAGAACGGCGAAAGATTTCTGCGCTTCACGTTGAAAGACGGGCAGGTGGGGGGATGCCGCAGCGACGCTCGCTCGAGGTCACGGGCTCCTTATTGGGAGCGGGCGGAGATCAAGCAGTCGACGGCTTTGGAAAAGGGCCGTGACTACTCGCTGACCTACAGGGTCAGGTTCGCAAGGGGTTTCGACCACGACCGCGAGAATTTTCTGCAACTCCATCAGTATACCAGCGGTTGCCGGGTTGGCCCTCTGGTCATGGTGAAGTTCGATCATGGGCGGCTTCAGGGCGCGGCAACTCCCTTCCTGGTCCAGGGGATTCGAGGGAAATGGGTGGACGTCCGATTCGACTTCAACCCCGCGCGCTCCTACGACCTGTACCTTGACGGGAGGAAGGTCGTTGCCAACAAATTGATCCGGCGACGGCGCGCTTGCGGCGAGCCGCATTTGAAGGTCGGAATCTATCGTCCGGGAGACACCGGGGCCACCGGTGACCGACTGTCCGTGATGGATGTGGACAAGTTGCGGCTGGTGGACGGGAAATAGGTCGGGCTCCTTCCGGCATGGATGCCCTTTGGCGTTCAGGTGGTGGCCGGACCACGTGCCGGCCATCCGCCCGATGGGGCAGCAGGAACAGGGCCGCCGCCCGGGGACACGCCGTTCATCAGGACGACCCCTTCAAGAGCCTCGTGGCGTAGAACGCCGCCAGCACGCCCGCCACCATCTTCGACAGGGCGGAAGCATATCCGCCGTCGCGTCCGGCGATCACCAGCTTCTCGACCATGGCGGCCGAGGCGGTGAAAAGGGGCAATGACGCTCGCGAGCGCCAGATGGCGTCCTCCTCGTGGGTCTTGTTTCGGCCCGGGGGCCGGCACCGTGTGGCTGAGACGTAAGGACGTTTTCGGGTGCCTTGTCTACTGGCATGGGTTATGAAACTGTGAAGAAAGTGTGAAGAAAAAACGAACTCCGGCCCACCGCTCCGGGGGCGGCGGCCGGGAACAGCGGCGGAGTGTGATGCCGGAAGTCGCGATGCCGGAAATCGAACTCGAAAACGTAAGCAAGTCCTTTGGCGCGACGCGGGTGATTCAGGACGTCTCTCTTCGCATTCGCGCCGGCGAACAACCCGCCGTTGCATCGGCGCACCGGCGCGAGGCTGGAACATGACCGCGCGGGAGTTGCTGAGTCCACGCTTCGCCCTCGCCCAGGCCATGGCCGGTGAAGCGGGTTCCCTGGCGCTGACGCTGCGACAGTCCACCCTGGCCATCTCCGGGAAGGGGCGGCAGGATTGGGTGACCAACGCCGATCTCGCGGTGGAAGCGCGCCTTGTGGAGGCGATTCGTGAAGCATTCCCGGAGGACGGGGTGTTGGCCGAGGAGACGCACGGGAGCGCCGAGGGGGAGAAGCTCTGGATCATCGACCCCATCGACGGCACCACGAACTTTGCCGAGGGCCTGGATCAGTGGGCGATCTCGGTGGGCTTCGCCATGGAGGGACGCCTCGAATTCGGCGTGATCTACGCGCCGGACCGGGACGAGATGTATGCCGCGGCGCGGGGCCAGGGGGCCACGTTGAACGGGGTTCCCATGAAGGCCGGTGCGGCTTCAGACTGGCATCATCTGTTCCTGCTGGGTCGCTCGAACCGCACGGATCATGCGGCGTATCTGAGTCTCGTCGACCGGATCGTGAGGTCCGAGCACGACTACCGGCGGCTCGGTTCCGCGGCGTTGAGCCTTGCGCTGGTGGCCCGGGGCTCGGCGGGCGCCTATTACGAAGCGCACCTCCAGAGCTGGGACTGCGCCGCGGGCCTCGTCATCGGGCATGAGGCCGGCTGCCGGTCGGCCTTTCCCGATGTGGACCTGATCCGGGGAGGCCCGGTTCTGCTCGCCCACCCGGGTTTCCTCGATGATGCACGGTCCCTTGTCGATCACAACGGGTGAATGCGCCGCGGCGAGATCCGCTGGTATCGTTGCGCGGTTCGATTCGCGCTCGCTGTGAACTGATGCTCCATCCCGTGCCCGCCCGGTTCGGGGTTTCAGCCCCGGAGTTTCAGCCCCGTTTGCCCCTGCCCGCTCCCGTCCCCGTCGCGGCGATCAGCGTGAACAACAGCGCGCTCAGTCCAAGGTACGCCGCGGTGACGTAGGCGTTGCCGTACCCTTCCATGAAGGCGTCCAGGAGCCGTGGATTGGCTGCGAGATTCAGCGCGGCCAGGTCCTGCGGTCCGGTGGCGTTGGTGGCCGCGGCCAGCCGCATGCTCACGAAGGCGGTGGCGGCGGCGGTGCCCAGGGAGCGGCCCACGCTGCGGATGATGGAGATGACCGACGAGGCGATGCCCAGACTTTCGGGCGGCACGGAGCTGATGAGGCCGTGGTTGTTGGGGGTCTGAAAGAGCCCCAGCCCCACGCCCAGCAGGGCCAGGCGCGGCACGATCTCCGCCGGGGTGGAATCGGGTCCCAGGAGGCTCATGGAGTACATGGCCACGGCCACCACGCTGGCCCCCGCGGCGGCCGGCAGGGTGGAGCCAACCCGGTCGGTGAGCCAGCCCGCCGAGGGCGATGCCACCATGAGCACCAGCGCGATGGCGGTCATCAGACCGCCGGATTCCAGCGGGTCCATGCCCAGCACGAGTTGGAGCAGGAACGGCATCATCAACTCGTTGGTGCTGAGCGCCACGAAAGTGGACAGCCGCGCAATGTTGCCCGCGGCAAAGGGCACGATGCGCAACAGCGCGAGGTCGAGGATGGGGTAGGGGCAGGTGGCTTCCCGCCAGACGAACAGGCCCAGAAAGACGGCGCTCAGGGCGAACCCCCCGTAGCCCAGGCCGCCCCGGGTGATGCCCAGCAGCAGGAACGTCAGGCCCACGGCGAACAGGCCGGCGCCGGCGAAGTCGAAGGGCTCCCGGTGCGCCGGTTTGTCGCGCTGGCGGTCGTCGAGCAGGAGAAGGCGGGCGGCGGCGAAGCCGATGAAGGAGAGGGCGCTGGAAATGAAGAATATATAGCGCCAGCCCAGGGTGAAGGTGATGAATCCGCCCACCACGGGCCCCAGGGTAAAGCCGATGGCCGAGACCAGGCCGCCGGAGATGCCCATGGCCCGGCCCCGGTCGGCGCCGGTAAAGAGGGTCGCCGTGAGGGCGAAGGTGTTGGTCATCATGAGCGCGGCGCCCACGGCCTGGCCCACGCGGCAGGCCATCAGCGGCGCGGGTCCGTGCGCCAGGCCCGCCAGCGCCGAGGCCACGCCGTACACCAGGAAACCCGCGGAGAAGGTGAGCTTGCGCCCGAGGAGGTCCGAGAGCCGGCCGCACGGCAGGTAGAGGGCGCCCGTCACCAGCGCGTAGACGAAGACGATCCAGCCGGCGAAAGTGATATCCGTGCGGAAGTCGGTTATGATGACCGGCAGGCTTATGGTAAGCATGCCGACATCCGTAGTGGCGATGAAAACGGAGACCACGACCACCAGCAGCGCCCACCAGCGGTGGTTGGGGCCGAAGATGCGGTTGTCGATGAAGTCTCTGAGCCAGGGTGTCATGACGGGTATGCCGGCGACGGGTGTGCGCTCGTCCCATTCTTCATAGCCGCTTCTCGTTCAGCTCGAAAACGATCAAACAGATTCGCGCGCGTGGTTCACGCGGGTCTCGGCAGGAGATCAGGGTCATGGCCATTCGAACCGGCAGGAACTACATCGAGTCGTTGCGCGACGGCCGCGAGGTGTGGCACGCGGGCAAGCGCATCGAGGACGTGACCGTCCATCCCGGCTTCACGGGTTCCATCCGGACCCTGGCGGATCTCTACGACCGGCAGGCGTCCGCGGAAGACGGCGACGCCATGACCGTGGAGCGGGACGGTGAACGCATTTCCCTGAGCTACCTGCCGCCGGTGAACGCGGAGGAGCTTCAGGCCAAACGCGGCAACATCGAGCTATGGTCCCGGGAGACCTTCGGCCAGATGGGCCGCTACCCGGAGTTCTGCGCCGAGTTGGTGGTGGGCATGCTCGACATCGCCGGCACGTTGGCGGCCCACGATCCGCGCTGGGGCGAGAACGCCCGCGCCTACTATCGTCACTGCATCGCCGGCGACCTGTGCCTTACCCATGCCCTGCAGGACCAGTTCTACGACCACTCCAGGCGGGTGAGCGAGCAGCCCGATCCGGACCTGGTTCTGCACGTGGTGCGGGAGACCTCGGGCGGGCCGGTGGTGCGCGGTCTCCGGAACCTGGCGACCCTGGCGCCCCTGTCCGACGAGGCGCTGGTGTACCCCAACCGGCCGCGGGACCTGGACGAACCGGACTACGCCCTGGCCTTCGCCATCCCCATGAACGCGCCGGGCCTCAAGATCGTCTGTCGCGACCTTTACGCCGAGCACGCCGACCCGGAGCGCTTTCCCATCACCGCCCGCTTCGACGAAGTGGACGCCACGCTCATCTTTGACGACGTGCTGGTGCCGTGGAACCGGGTGTTCGCCTACCGCGCGCCCGCCCTTGTGGCCGGCTTTCACCGGAGCATCCAGACCTGGGCGGCCTACGCCACCTTGGTGCGGCTCATCATCAAGCTCGAAACGTTCCTCGCGGTTTCCCAACTCCTGACCGAATGGTCCGGCCGTCACAAGAACCCCAACGCGCAGCTCCGGCTGGCCTCGTTCGTCAAGGACCTGGAAATCCTGCGCGATTGCGTGGCCATGGGCGAGGCGCGCGCGTTCCGGACCGACGGCGGCATGTGGGCGCCGCGTCTCACCCCCGCCTACCGGGTGCACAGCATCGAGGCGTGCGACCGGGCCGTGGAGAACATGGAGGGACTGCTGACCAGTTCGCTGGTGCTCACCGGCGGCGGCTCGGACCTGGCCGATGAGGAGTTGGGGCCGCTGGTGGAGCGTTTCTTTCGCGGCTGCGCACCCAGCACCCGGGAACACCTGAGACTCCTGGCGGTGGCGGCGGATCTCGTCATGACGCCGTTCGGCAAGCGCGGGCAACTCTACGAGCGTCTGCAGAGCGGCGACCCGGACAACCAGCGGCGGCGCGCCTACGCGCAGTTCCAGGAAAGGGACGGCGCCGAGCGGATGCTGGCGTTCATCAACCGGGACTGGTGACACCCGTTCTCAAGCGCGCCCGATCAGTGGCCGAGATGGCGTCCTACCGCGGCGGCATCGGCAGCATGGCCAGCCGCGCCGCGGCGCTGGCGTTCCGGCCGCGTCCCACCGACGTTCTCATCGCCACCTTCCCCAAGTGCGGCACCACGTGGCTGCAACAGATCGTGCACGGACTGCGGACCCGCGGCTCCATGGACTTCGACGAGATTACCCTGGTGGCGCCGTGGCTCGAACTGGCCCAGGACCTGGGCATCGACCCCGAGGCACCCCAAGTGGCCGAGCCCCGCGCCTTCAAGAGCCACCTGAGCTGGCACGACGTGCCCAAGGGGGGGCGCTACATCTCCATGGTGCGCGACCCCAGGGACGTGCTCGTGTCGCTCTATCACTTCCACGAGGGCTGGCGCTTCGAGACCGGCGCCATCGCCATGGCCGACTACGCCCGCAACTTCTTCCTGGCCCCGGAGCGGGACCGGGGTTACTGGAAGCACGTGGCGTCGTGGTGGCCGCAACGTGGGCGCGAAGACGTGCTGATGCTGGCCTATGAATCAGCGTTGGCCGACGTCGCCGGCACGGTGCGCCGCATCGCCCGCTTCATCGGCTGTCCGCTGGACGGCGCTCTCCTGGATATCGTCGTCCGCCAGTCCTCCATCGACTTCATGAAGGCTCACGGCTCGCGGTTCGACGACCACGTGGTGCGCGAGGCGCGCAATGCCGCCGCCGGCCTGCCCCCGGGTGGCTCCTCGTCCAAGGTCCGAAGCGGCCGGGTGGGCGATCACGCCAACACCCTGCCCCTGGACGTGCGCGAAGCTCTGGACGCCATCTGGCGCGAAGAGATGGAAGCCCGTTTCGGCCTCGCCACCTACCAGGACATGGTTGCGGTCCTTGGGCCGGCGGATGGGTCGCTGGCCGGAAGGTAGCGGCCGGCGCCATCGCCTATGGCATTCGTTCGATGCTTCGGTCCAGCGGGCAACGGCCATGTGTTCGTTTCAACCTTGTGTCTGTACGAAGTCCGGTTCGTTCGGCAGTTCGACCGCGTGCTTGGTATTGTTTCCTGGTTGCGGCGTGGTAGGAGTTGAGGAGGGGGAGATGCCATGACCGTCTACGAAACCCTGTCACTGATCGTCAGCGCCGGCGCCGTCGGGTCCATTTGGTTCGGTATCTGGCAGATGCGCCGGGCCGGAGACCAACGGGCCGCTCGCGAGGACGCCCGTCACGCCGAAGCCATGCGCGCACAGGATACCCGTCACACCGAAGCCATGCGGGCATTGGAGGGTATCATCAAGGGTATGGAAACCGTCATCGAACGCACGGGCGGCCGGGCCTGAGAGCCCGCGGCGCAGGCCCCCAGGCCCGGATACCCGCGTCGACGCGGGGTTCTATTCGTATCGACCGTCTTTCCCCTCCACCAGTTTCCCGTCCTCGTAGTAGAACAGTCGCCCGGATTGCTCCATGGGCGCCTGAGCCGCCAGGACGAAGCCTTGGCCCAGGACCTCCGGGGTCGGGAGGCGCGTGAAGGCGTCCTCCGGGGCGCCCTCGGTGACGATGGGTACGCGGGGCGAGAAGGTGACGACGCACACGTTGGATTCACGGACTTCTTCCGCCAGGTAGCGGCTGAACGTCCAGATGGCGTCCTTGGTGACCACGTAGGCGCAGGCGCCGCCGGGCGAGACGCCGCCGCCGCCGTACAGGTTGATGATGTGTCCGGAGCGGCGTGGCTCCATGTGCGCCAGCACATGCTTGGAGCACACGAAGGTGCCGCCCAGGTTGGTCTCGATGACGCGGTTCCAGTAGGACAGGTCCATGTCGCGGATCAGCGGCCACCGCGGGATGCCCCAGGCGAAGTGCGGCACGATGGCGGCGTCGTTCACCAGGACGTCGATCTGGCCGAAGCGCTGAGCGACTTGATCGAAGGCGCTCCGCACCGCGTTCTCGTCGCGCACGTCGGCGTGGATGCCCAGGGCGTCGGTCAGCTCCCCCAACTCGGGGCCGGTCTTGTCGAGCCATTCCTGGCTCACGTCGAGTATCGCGACTCTGGCCTTTTCCCGCGCGAACGTCAGCGCGGCATGGCGTCCGATGCCCTTGCCGCCTCCGGTCACCACGACCACTTTGCCTTCCAGCATGTCATTCCTCCCTTACGGATGGGGTTTGCGGCAAGCGTAACCCGGTGCCGGTTGCCTGAACGATTCCAACTCCAACGGTTTCCGATGTTTCTCCGAGGCGGCGCCATTCTCGAGCCCCCAAGGCGAGGGCAGTGGAATCCTTCCGGTCCGAGCCGCGCCGGATGCAGCGACGTCATTTCGCCGGACTTCGTTCCTTGAGCCCGCGGTATACTCTCTCCGCCGTCACCGGCATCTCGAACAGGCGCACACCCACGGCGTCGGCCACGGCGTTGGCGATGGCCGCCGGTGGGTTGTTGTTGGCGAACTCGCCGATGGCCTTGCCGCCGTGGGGCGCGAGTCCGCCCTCCGTTTCCACGAGTACCGTTTTCAGGCGCGGTATGTCGCGGGTGGTGGGGAGCTTGTAGTCGCCCAGGTTGGCGTTGGTCACCTTGCCGTTGTCCAGGGTGAGTTCTTCCATCACCGCCTGGCCCAGGCCCATGACCACGCCGCCGTCGATCTGCCCCTGGTGCGTGATGGGGTTGATGACAGTGCCCACGTCGTGGGCGGTGACGATGCGCTCGACCCGGGTGGCGCCGGTTTCGGGGTCCACCTCCACCTCCGCAACCTGCGCGCACACGTAGGTGGTCTCGTCGGGGTAGCGGAAGTCTTCTTCCACGGTGACGGTGCGGTCGTCCGGGTGCCGGGCCGCCACCTGCGCCAGGGTGACGCTCTGGCCCGGCTCCGTGCGCGGCGAGAACGCGCCGTGGGCGTAGATCACGTCCCCGGGGTCGCACTCCAGCAAGCGCGCGGCGTGGGCTGCCAGCTTGTCGCGCAGCTCGTTGCAGGCGCGCTCCAGCGCGAGACCGGCGACGTAGGTCACGCGGCTGGCGCGGGCGCCGGTGTCGTAGGGGACGGTGTCGGTGTCGCCGGTGGCCACGCGCACCCGTTCCAGCTCCAGTTGCATCTGCTCGGCCGCGAGCTGGCGCAGAATCGTATGGGTCCCGGTTCCCTGGTCCACGGTGGGGGTCAGCACGGTGAGCGTTCCGTCGGTCCCGGCGCTGACGGCGATGCCGGTCTCGCCGCCGGAGATGTGCCGGCCGTAGATCGCCACGCCGCGGCCGCGGTGGGGGCCGGACCGGGGCGCGCGCCAGTCCGCCGCCTCCAGCGCCCGCGCCAGCACCGTGTGGACCTGAAGGCCGGGAAGGCGCTTGCCGATGGCGTCCTTCTCGTTGGGACGCAGCACGTTTCGCAGCCGGAATTCGCCGGGGTCCATGCCCAGTTCCCGCGCGAGGATGTCGGTGTGGGACTCCAGCGCGAAGAACGTGGGGATGGAGCCGGGACTCCGGTAGTAACCGCCGGGGGTGGTATTGGTGTAGACCTGCAGGAACTCGAACTCCGCGTTTTCCACGCGGTAAAGACCGCCGGCGTAATGCCATGTCGCGAAGGACGCGCTGGCCTTGGTTCCGCCGTAGGCGCCGCCGGCGTGCCATGCCTTGAGACGGCGGGCGACGATGCGGCCATCGCGGGTGACGCCGCTGCGGATGGTCATGACCGTGGCCTCGTCCGGGTTGCAGGCGGTGAGCTCCTCGGCGTAGGTCATGACGATCTTCACCGGCCGCCCGGACTCCCGCGCCAGGAAGTACGCCACGGGCAGGTCGCGGGCGTCGCCCTTGCCGCCGAACTCTCCGCCCACGTTCACCGAATGGACGCGCACGCGGTGGTGCTCCATGCCGAGGGTATCGGCGAGCATGCGGCGGGTGCGGAACGGGTCCTTGGTGGAGGCCCACACCTGCACGCGGCCGCCGGCATCGATGGCCAGAAGCCCGGCATGGGGCTCCATGTAGCCCTGGTGGCGGCCGGGTATGCGGAAGGTGTGCTCCAGCACCAGGTCGGCGTCGCGGAAACCCTGCGCCACGTCCCCCTTGCTCCAGGACAGGCGGGTGAGGCCGTTGCGCACGTCGCTGGCCAGCCGTTCGTGAGGCGCGCCGTCGTAGGCGGCGACGTCGTGGTGCAACAGCGGCGCGTCGGACGCGGTGGCGGCCACGGGATCGAACACTGCGGGCAACACCTCGTAGTCCACGTCGATGAGCGCCAGCGCGGCTTCGGCCTGCTCCAGCGTATCCGCCGCCACCGCGGCCACCCGGTCGCCGGCGTAGCGCACGCGGTCCCAGCACAGCACCGGCAGGTCGCGGATCTGCTTGCCCATGTAGTGGTTCGGGATGTCCGGCCCCGTGACCACGGCCCGGACGCCCGGTGCGTTTCCGGCCCGCGTGGCGTCGATGCCGCGGATGCGTGCGTGGGGGTGGGGACTCCGCAGGATCTTGCCCCAGAGCATCCCCTCGCGCGGAATGTCCGCGGCGTAGCGGGTGCGTCCGGTGACCTTGTCGGGACCTTCGGCGCGCAGGACGGGAGCACCGACTATCTTGGAGTCGGTCATCACCGCGGTCCGGTCTCAACGAGAGCTGAAATGCCGTCATTCCGGCGCAAGCGAAAATCCAGGTGGCGTGGGGCGGGTTTGGCCCCCCGCCACCCCTGGATACCCGCCCCCGATCGGGGTCGAGGGCAAGCTTGCGCGGGAATGACATGAATGGCGTGTCGTCCGTTCAAATGCCTCTCCCGGCGACCGCTTACGATTCCGGCATCAGTGAGCGCCGGCCGAACCACCAGAAGACCAGGATGAGGGGCGTCAGGACCGCCGTCATTACGAGTGTGACGGCCGCCGCCAGATTGGTGCCGCCGGAGAACCAGTAGCTCCATATGACGGCCGGGAGGGTAATGTTGTCGTGGCTGATCAGGAAAACGGCAACGGTGAGTTCCCGGTAGACCAGGATGGCGGACCAGATCCACACCGACAGGATCGTCGGGCGCAGCAGGGGCACCAGGATACGCCAGGAAGTGCGCACGGCGGACAGCCCCGCGGTATAGGCGGCCTCCTCAAGCTCCTTGTGAATTTGCAGCAGGGAGCTGTTGAGTGCGCGGGTGGCAAAGGCCAGCCTGGATACTACGTATACAATGGCAATCAGCCATATGGAGCCGTAGAGCGGTATGAAGTCCTTGAGCACGAACAGTGAAACCAGCAGGGCAGCGATGGCCAGGATCACTTCGGGCAGGGCGTGGGGCAGGAACGCGCCAAATTCCAGGGCATAACGATAGCGCGAACCCGAGCGGACGATGAGCCAGGAAACGGCGAACGCGATGACAAGCGTGAGCGTCGGCACCACCGCCACCAGCAGGATGGTGTTTTGGAGGCCGCGCCATACGAGGCCCCAGTCGACGTTGTAGAAGGCCGCGAGGGACGCGCGGTTGAGCATCGCCCAGGAAGGCGGTGCGAGGTACGGGGTTACGGCGACGTAGGCGATCAACAGCAACGGCAGAAGTTTCGAGGCCAGGATGTAAAGGCCGATGAAGCTCCAGCCCGCCAGACCCCAGTGTCCCAAGTCGATGAGGGCGGGGCGATAGCCCTTTCCGGTCACGACCTCATAGCGATGACCCTGCCGCAACACACTGCTGTACCACCAGGTGAGCAGTACCGCTACGCCGATCATCAGAACGCCCAGGGCCGCGGTGATGCCGTGCTCGGGGAACTCGTCATCCCCGGGGTTGGTCTTGAGGTAGACGAACGTGCTGAGCATATACACGCGATTTCCGAGGCCGATGATGGCCGGAATATCGAAGGTGGCGATGGCGATGGTCACCATGTAGATCACCGCGGCAAGGATGGCCGGAAAGGCCAGTGGCAACGTCACGCGGCGCATGGTGGCGAAGAAGCTCATGCCGTGAATCTTCGCCGCCTCTTCCAGAGACGGGTTCATGGCGCGGAACATCTGGGCGGTGAGGATGAACGCCAGTGCCGCCAAGCTGAGGCCCTGGACGAAACCCATGCCCACAGGGGTCGCGATGTTGATGGGTCCGGACTCAAGCCCGAACATGCTGACCAGCCAGCGATTGAGGAAACCGATGCGCTGGTGTGCCAGGAAGGTCCAGCCCATGGCCGTGTAAATCCCCGGGATCAGAAGCCCCAAGGTCATGATGGTATAGACCAAGCCCTTGCCCGGCAGGGTCGTGCGCTCGGTGAGCCAAGCGATGGGCAGACCGATGGCCAGTGCCACGAGAGTCGTGGCCACGGTGAATATCAGGGTGTTGAAGGTGACCTTGGCTACGAACGGGTCGCCCAGAATTTCCGGATAGTTCCGATACGTGTAGGTGGCTTCGGAGGTCCCCAACATGCCTGTCTGGAAGCTGATCCACACCAGCACGGCCACCAGCACCAGAATCACGAACATGGGGACTACGGCCAGCCCCATCATCAGGGGTGATGCCTTGGGGCGGAACAGACGCCGCCACGGTCGTTTCAGGACAGCTTCCATAGGGACCCGATGAGGTTGCGGCCGGCCACGTCCGGATCGCGGGCCTGGGTTGTTCTGTCGTGTCCTTGTGAGTCGCCGGGCCGGGCGCCTGTCCGTTTGACACACACCCGGCCCGGCTCAGAGTCCAGTGCTCAGGGCCATGTTCGGCGATGGCCCTGAGCGATAAAATGAGAATGCGCGCTACTCGCCCTTCAGGATCTTCTCGATTTCCTTGCGGGTCTTCACGTAGTCCTTCTCGCTCGCCAGCCACTGCGGCGAGTTCACCACCACCTTGGCTCCGCGGCTGCGGGCGTCCGCCAGGATCTTGCGCTCGTTGGATTCCGGATAGAGGTGGAAGTCGAAGCCGTTGACGTCCCACATCCACTTCTGACCTTCCGGAGTGTGCAGGTAGGCGACGAACAGGGCCGCGGCATTGGGCGCCGCAGAATGCGTCGGTACCGAGCCGTAGCGGGTATGGGACACGACGGCTTCATTCACCACCGAGTAGCCCAGCGGCAAACCGTCACGCAGCCCCTGGTTCACGTACTGGTCACCACAACTGAACACCAGCATCGCGAACTCGCCGCTGGTGAGCTTGTCCGTGGAGCCGCATCGGATCAGGCCGCCGATCTGCTGGGAAAGCTTCTTGGCGTAATCAATCATGACCTCCTTGCCGAGGAGACTGGGCGTGGCGAACTCGCGGAGCCCTGCCGCGTAAGGAGTGGATGCGATCTTGCCCTTCCACTTTGGCTTGAGAACGTCATGCATGCTCTTGGGGACATCCTCGCCCTTGACGATGTCGCTGTTGTACATGATACCCACGAGCGTGGACGCCGAGGCGAGCCCGATGCCGCCGGGAGCGATGGGATCGAAGCCCGCATCCGGCGTCAGCATCGGCCTGCCGAGGTAGGCCATCCAGTTCATGGGTCGTGTCAAGTTCACCTTGGCGGAAGCGAGCATGCCGCCGGAGTTGCCCCACAACACATCGGTGCTGGCGGGTTGGCCGGCCTTCATCTCACGGGTGAGCTTGCCGATCATTCGGTTCATCGCGGGACCCGGCGTGAACTTCGGCTTGATGTTGGTGCCGTACATCTTGTTCATGCCGGCGACGATCTGCGCAAAGCCCTTGCTACCGTTCAGGCTTCGGCTGGACCACATGGCCGTAAGGGTGGTCTCCTTCTTTGCGCCTTCGACCAGCTCCTTGAGGTTCTTGGGAGCGTCGGCCGCGTAGGCACCCGCGACCAGGAACAGGGAGCATAGAGCCACGCCCAGGGCGACGGCCCACCTATGGTTGCGTTTGACATCGAGCATCAGTCTCCTCCTTGACTGTTGGTTTCGTGACACGAACAGCGTTGGCTTTCTGACACGGGCTACTCTTGTAGACCACTTCCCGGACCCGGTGCAAGCGCGGTCGACCCGGTCAATTGCCCATTCACCCGACCGATGCCCTGGCTGTTACCTATGGACTAAATCTTTGTCGATCTTTGTCGCTTTGTCGATCTTTGTCGAAGAGAGGCGTGAACGCTGGCATGGTAGCCGGGGCGCGTGGATCGAGACCGGTGGCGCCGGGCTCGGGGGGGCGGTCTCAGCCCTGCTTGCCGACGGCGTTCACGAAGGCGGTGTTCTTCTCGTCGGCCGCGAATACCATGACGTTGTCGGGCAACACGCGCAACGAGAGACTGTCTCCGTGGGTGGTGGGCACCGCGCGGCTCTTGCCGGTGAGCGGAATATCGTCCGCGGTGGCGTCGTAGACGAACTGGTCGCCGAGGAACACGCTGGATGTCAGGCGCGCATCGAAGGTGTTTTCTTTCTTCCCGTCCGAAGGTTCGGCGTACTGGATGCATTCGGGCCTGAACCCGACGAACACGTCGGCGCCGGGGTCGGCGCCCCCGGTCATGCGGAAGCGGCCGATGCGGGTTTCCACCAGGTCGTCCTCCACGCGGCGGCCCGGGAGCCAGTTGACCGAGCCGAAGAACTCGGCCACTTCGGCGCAGTTGGGGCTGCGGTAGAGGTCCATGGGGCTGCCGTACTGCAGCAGCTCGCCCAAGCTCATCAGGGCGATCTTGTCGGCCATGGCCATGGCCTCGATCTGATCGTGGGTGACGTAGAGCACGGTGGCCCCGAGTTGCTTGGCCAGGTCGCGGATGCGCCCGCGCACATCCTCGCGCAGGCGCGCGTCGAGGTTGCTCAGGGGCTCGTCCATGAGCAGCACCTTGGGGTTCACGGCGATGGCGCGGGCCAGCGCCACCCGCTGCTGCTGGCCGCCGCTCAGGAGTGTGGACGGCCGCTCGATCTGCTCGTCGAGCTGCACCATGTGGAGCGCGTTCCGCACCCGGTTGTCGACCTGCTGTCGCGGGATCTTCTGGGCGCCCTCGCGCAAGGGCAGGGCGACGTTGTCGAAAACGGTCAGGTGCGGCCACACTGCATAGGACTGGAACACCATGCCGAAGTTCCGGTCCTGGGGCGGCACCCACACCGGCGGGTTGTCGCCGAACACGGTGCGGTCGGCGATGCGGATCTCTCCGTGGTTGGGTGTCTCGAGTCCGGCCACGCAACGCAACAGGGTGGTCTTGCCCGAGCCGCTGGCGCCGACGATGACGAAGAATTCACCTTCCTCGACATCCAGATCGAGCTTCTTGAGCGCCGCGACCTTGCCGTCCGTGACGATAAATTCCTTGCGTAGTCCCCGAATGGTAATCATGAGGTTGGTCCCATGCTTCCCCGCTTGCCTACTCCGCCGGCCCGGCCTTGTCAAACCGGTAGACGCGCCGGGGGCCATTTGGTAAGTAGCCCTTGGCGAGTGCGAGGTGTTCCCGCCCGGATCGAGAGCGGGGACGGACCCCTTGGGAGCAACCGAGTTGCGATAAACGGGAGACTCTGCATTGCATCAAGACCTGCGAGAATTCCTTGACGTGCTGGAGCGCGAGGGCCAGTTGCTGGAGGTGAACCGGGAGGTGGACACGCGCTTCGAAGTCGCTGCCGGCATTCGCAAGAGTTCCGACGTGGGCGGCCCCGCGTTGTTGTTCAACAACGTCAAGGACCACCCGGACTGGCGTGTGCTCGGAGCGCTGTACGCCACCCGGCGGCTGGTGGCGCTGGGCCTGGGAGTCACCGAGGAAAAGCTGCTGGAGCGCTACCTGACGCTGGAGGACGCGCGCATTCCCTCCGAGATGGTGGCCACGGGTCCGGTCAAGGAAGTGCGCTGGACCGGCGATGACATCGACCTCGAGAAGCTGCCCATCTGCGTCCACTCGGAGAAGGACTGCGGTGCGTACGTCACCATCGGCGTGCAGATCGGCAAGGACCCGGACACGCGCATTCCCAACGTATCCATTCACCGGATGCTGCGGCTGGGCAAGGACAAGCTGTCCCTGTGGGCGCCGGCGGACCATCACCTGGGGCGCATGATCCTCAAGGCGGAGGACCGGGGCGAGGGGCTGGAGGTGGCCACGGCCATCGGCGTGGATCCGGCCATCATCATCGGCTCCCAGTCGCGGGTGCCCTACGGCGTGGACGAGTTCGCGGTGGCGGGCGGTTTGCGCGGCGCCCCCGTGCAACTGACCAAGTGCGACACCATCGACGTGGACGTGCCGGCCCACGCCGAAGTGGTGATTGAAGGCGTGACCATTCCCGGGGAGCGGGTATCGGACGGCCCGTACGGCGAGTATCCGGGCACCTACAGCGAGAGCAAGCAGGCGCCGGTCATACAGGTCACCGCCATCACCATGCGGCAGAACCCCATCTACGAGACCTGCCTCACGGGTATGCCCGTGACCGAGAACCACACGCTGATCGAATGCGCCAACGCGGCGCTGGTCTACCGCACGGTGTCCGCCATCACCCCGGAGGTCAAGGACTGCAGCGTGACCGCCGGCGGCACTTTCCGGCACCATGCCGTGGTGTCCATGCGCAAGCGCCACGACGCCGAGGCGCGCAACATCATCCTGGCGCTGCTGGCCACGGGCGCGGGCTTCAAGCGCGTGGTGGTGGTGGACGAGGACATCGACGTGAATGATCCGGTGGACGTGGAATGGGCCGTCAACACCCGGGTGCAGCCGGACAAGGACGTCATCATCGTCCCCAACCTGGCCATGTCGACGCTGGATCCCTCGGCGCCGGCGCCGCGCACCACGGCCGTGTGGGGCATTGACGCCACCATGCCGCTCCACGACAACGAGTACTACCGCAAGGTCGTGGTGCCCGGCGTCGACAAGGTGGAGTACCTCTGAGGCGGCGGGGCGCCCGGACAAACCAACCAAGAACTCTTCCGGCGGATCATGAAACACTTCGAATACCTGGAACCCGGCACCGTGGATGAAGCGTGCGGACTGCTGAAGCAGTACGCGGGCAACGCGCGCGTGTTCGCCGGCGGCAGTTCGCTGACGATCTTGCTCAAGCAGGGATTCCTGCAGCCGGACGCGCTGATCAACATCAAGAAGATCGACGCGTTGCAGCGCATCGAGGTGTCGGGGGACGATCTGGTCATCGGCGCGCTGGTGACTCATCATGACATCGAGACCTCCGCGCTCCTGGCCGAGCGCCTGCCGGTGCTGTGCGAGCTGGAGCACGACGTGGCCAACATCCGCGTGCGCAACATGGCCACGGTGGGCGGCAACATCGCCTCGGGCGAGCCGTTGACCGACCTGCCGTGCGTGTTCATCACTCTGGACGCCACGGTACGCATCGCCAACACGTCGGGCGGGCGCACGCTGCCGTTGGAAGCTGTCTTCGTGGACTACTACGAGACTCAGTTGCAGGAGGACGAGGTGCTCACGCACGTGGTGCTCCCGCCGTTGCCGGCCCATAGCGCCATCGACTACGTGCGCTTCTCCAGCAGTTCGGTGGTGGACAAGCCGTGCATCGGTGTGGCCGTGCGCATGTCGGTGAACCCGGACGACGGCGCCTGCGGTGACGTGCGCATCGGTTTGGGGTGCGTTGCGCCCACGCCCATGCGCGCGCGCAATGCCGAGGCGGCGCTGGATGGAAAGCCGCTGACGGACGAGAACCTCCAGGCGGCGGCCCGTGCCGCCGCCGGCGAATGCGACCCCATGGACGACTTGCGCGGCTCCGAGCGCTACAAGCGCGAAATGGTGGCGGCGCTGGTCCGACGGCTGGCGCCCAGGGTTTACGAAAAGGCGAAAGGCAGCAGTTAAGGCTGTGGCCATTTCCGGTAAGGTCTCGAAACGGTACCGGCGCCCCACCTCGTCATTGCCGCGGAAGCGTGAATCCAGGGGGAGGGCCACGGACGGGCGTGGGTCGCCGCCCCGCGCCACCTGGAGTCCCGCTTCCGTGGCAATGACGGATCCGAGCGCTGGCGCCATTCCGAATGCGGGCACGGACAGGGAGGAATTCACGGCATGAAGAAGGCCATCACCATGGAGGTCAACGGCGCTTCGCGGCAAGTGGAGGTGGAGCCTTGGCGCTCGTTGCTGGACGTGGTGCGGGATGAGTTGGGCCTCACCGGCGCCAAACTGGGCTGCGACATCCAGGTGTGCGGCGCGTGCACGCTGCTGCTCGACGGCAAACCGGTCAGCGCATGCTCGGTGCTGGCGGTGGACGCGGACGGGCGCAAGGTCAGCACCGTGGAAGGGCTGGCCGAAGGCGGCCGGCTGCACCCGTTGCAGGAGGCGTTCATGACGCATGGGGCGCTTCAATGCGGCTATTGCACTTCGGGCTTCCTGCTCACCGCCAAGGCCATGCTGGACGAGAATCCCCGACCCGACGACGAGCAGATCAAGAGCTACATGGGTGGCAATTTCTGCCGCTGCGGCTGCTATCAGGAGATCATGCAAGCCATCCGCGGCGTGGTCCAGGCATAGGAACGCGGCCGGCGCACCGCGTGAGGTTCCAGAGGAGCGTTTCATGGCGACAAGCGAGAGGCCGCTGAGCGCGGGCAACGGACAGCGCCTGGACTACCAGGCCAAGCTGACGGGCCGGGCCGCGTATCTTGCGGACATGAAGATGCCGGGGGTGTGCGAGGGCGCCGTTTTGCGGAGCCCGAGGGCGCACGCGTGGATCCGCTACGTGGACGCGTCCGAGGCGCGCAAGGTGCCCGGGGTGGTGGCGATCTACACCAAGGACGACGTGGTCGAGGGCATGGGCATCGAGCCCTACTATGGTCCGGTGTTCAAGGACCAGACCATCGTGGCGGCGGACAAGGTGCGGCACGTGGGGGACCCGGTGGCCGGGGTGGCGGCGGAAACCCGGGAGGCCGCGGAAGAGGCGGCGAGCCGCATTGTGGTGGAGTACGAGGATCTGCCGCCGGTGATGGACGTGCGCGATTCGGTGAAGGAAGACGCCGTGCTGGTGCACGAGACCGTGCGCATTCCCGAGCACGGCTTCGCCGACCTGGCCGAATTGAAGCCCATCGAGAACACCAACGTCTGCACCCACTTCAAGCTGCGCAAGGGCGATATCGAGCAGGGCTTTGCCGAGTGCGCCCATGTCTTCGAGGATACCTTCATCCTGCCCACCACCCAGCATGTGGCGCTGGAGCCCCACGGCTGTATTGCCGCGTTCCAGCCCGACGGGCGCGTGAACGTTTGGTCCACCACCCAGAACCCGTTCGTGGTGCGCACCCAGCTCGCCAACATATTCAAGATGCCGGTGTCGAAGATCCGCATCATGGTGCCGTATCTCGGCGGCGGCTACGGCAGCAAGGTCTACCCCAAGATCGAGCCCCTCACCATGGCGCTGGCGCGGAAGGCCGGGCGGCCGGTGCGCATCCTGCTGAGCCGGGAAGAGGTGTTCTATACGGTGACCAAACATGCGGCGTTCATCCGCATGAAGACCGGGGTCAAGGCCGACGGCGCCTTCCACGCGCGGGAAGCGGAAGTCTTCCTCGACACCGGCGCGTTCGCGGAGATCGGTCCCCGGGTGGCGAAGAAATCCGCCTACACCGCGGCTGGCCCCTACAAGTTCAAGCACGTGAAGATCGACGCCAAGTCCGTCTACACCAACAAGCCGCCCGCGGGGGCGTTCCGCGGCTTCGGCGTGTCCCAATCGGCCTGGGCCAGCGAATCCCAGACCGACATCATCGCCAACGCGCTGGGGCGGGACCCTTTCGAGCTGCGCATGCAGAACATCTACGACGAGGGCGACGAGTTCGTCACCGGTGAGAAGCTCTGGAGCATCGGCGTCAAGAGCTGCCTGGAGAAGGTCGCCAACGAGATGGAATGGGGCAAGCCGGCGGCCGCGCCGGCGGATCCGTCCAAGGTGCGCGGCAAGGGCCTTGCGGCGCTCATCAAGGCCACCATCACGCCGTCCATCTCGTGCGCGGCCATCAAGCTCAACGAGGACGGCAGCGTCAACGTGTTCACCAGCACGGTGGAGATGGGGCAGGGGTCGGACACGGCCATGGCGACCATCGTGGCCGATACCCTGGGGATCACCCTGGACCAGGTGTCCGTTCTGGGGGTGGACACGGACGTGGTGCCCTACGACCTCACCACCTCGTCGAGCCGTTCCACCTTTCACATGGGCAAGGCGCTGGAGCTGGCGTCGCTGGACCTGTGCGAGCAGCTTCGCCGGTTCGTCTCCGAGGAGCACGGCGTGCCCTTCGAGGAAACCCGTACCGAGGGCGGAAAGGTGCTGTTCCGCGAGCACGCGCTGGATTTCCGTGAGGTGCTGTTCAATCATTTCGGCATGCAGGGGGGCACGCTGGTGGGCCGGGGCGAGGTCAAGACCGGCACCGTGGATCCCAAAACCGGAGACAAGACCACCTCGTCGTTCTGGTTCGTGGGCGCCGGCGGCAGCGAAGTGGAGATCGACAAGGACACCGGCCGGCTGCGGGTGCTGAAGCACGTCACCGCGGTGGACGTGGGCAAGGTCATCACGCCTATGGGGTGCCAGCAGCAGCTCGTGGGCGGGGCCATCACGGGCCTGGGGCAGGCGCTGTTCGAGCAGATGGTGTGGGACAACGGGGTTCTGGTGAATCCCAATCTCGTGGACTATGTGCTCCCGGCTCTGGGGGACATGCCCGACGAGATCACGCCCATTCCGGTGGAGGTGCCGCACAAGAACGGCCCCTTCGGCGCCAAGGGCATCGGCGAGACCTCGCTCATCCCGGTGGCGCCCTCCATCGCCAACGCGGTGGACAACGCCGTGGGCGTGCGCATCAAGGATCTGCCGGTGACCGCGGAGAAGATATTTCTGGGGATGCTCGACACCGTTTAGGACGCCAGGAAGCCTGTTGTGCGGCGTAACCGGACAGCACATCCTTGGCGGGAAAACAAAACAAGACGACCCCGAAACAACACCGTCGTGGCGGGGCGAAGGAGGAAAGCATGAAGCTCAAGGACCGTGTGGCGATCATTACCGGCTCCGGCCGCAACATCGGCGAGGCCGCCGCCAAGCTGTTCGCCTCGGAAGGGGCCAGGATCTGCATTGTGGACATGGACCCCGGCCGCGGCGAGAAGGTCGTCGGCGATCTCAAGGCCGCCGGACACGAGGCCATTTACGCCAAGTGCAACGTCGCCGACACCGAAGACGTGAAGGCCATGGTGAAGGCCACGGTGGACGCCTTCGGCGGCGTCGACATCCTGGTGAACAACGCCGCTGTCACCGACCACGAGACCATCTTCAGCATCTCGGAAGAGGAATGGGATCTGGTCATCGACGTAACTCTCAAGGGACCGTTCCTGGTGGGCCGCTACGTGGCCGAGCAGATGGTGAAGCAGGGCAGGGGTGGGGTCATCGTGAACGTGGCGTCCACGTCGGGACTCTCCGGCCGCACCGATGCCATTGCCTACATGGCGGCCAAGGGCGGCGTGGTGAACCTCTCCCGCGGCATGGCCGTGCAACTCTCGCAGTACAACATCCGGGTGAACTGCCTCACCCCCAACCGCTCGGGCTCGCCCGTGGGCCAGGACGAGGGCGCCGTGGGCCGGGAGTTCAAGAACCTGGCGGGACGCCTGGGCACCGCCGAGGATCAGGCCAGGGCCATGCTGTTCCTGGCCAGCGACGACTCCGGTTTCGTGTGGGGCGAGAACCTCATCTGCGACGGCGGCGTCACCGCGGCGTCCAACTTCCCCAAGGACAGGGCGCCGGCCATCTGAGGGCCGCCGCGGACTTGCGGGTTCGATAGCGGCGCATTAATTTCAACTGTCTTGACATCCTTTCGCCGGTTCGCTTAGGGTGCCTCATTCGTTTCGTGCGGCGTGGTGTCAGGGTGGCCTGACGCGCACGACAAGAGACAGTCACATGAGAAAGGGGAAAGCATGAAAGTACTCTCGAGAACATTGGCGGTCTTCCTGATGGCCGGCTTGCTGTGCGCCGCAGGCGTAGCGGTACCGACGGACGCCCAGTCCAAGATCATCCTGAAGGTGGCGACGCAGTCGGCTCGCCCCGGAACACCGCGTGCGGATTACATCGTGCACTTCAAGGAGGGCGTGGCCAAGCGGACCAACGGCGAGATCGAGGTGCAGATCTTCTGGGCCAACTCGCTGGTGCATGCCAAGGAGGCCCTGGAAGCGGTGCAGTTGGGCACCTCCGACATGGCCGATCTGGCCATCGGGTATTTCTCCGACAAGGTCCGTCTGCTGCAGGTGGGCGGATTGCCCTTCTCCGTGAGCGATCCGGTGGAGGCGCGCAAAGGCGGCCTGCGCGTCTTGAGGGAAGTGCCGGAGGCCTTGGCGGAACTGACCAAGTTCGGACACCACGTGGTGGGCATGACCGCGACGGCGGACTACCAGCTCGTGGCTCACGAGCCTATCCGCAACCTGGCGGACCTGAAGGGCAAGAAGGTCGGCACGTTCGGCCGTATCGCCCCCAAGGCCATCAAGGCGTCGGGCGCCATCCCCGTAAGCACCACCGGCGGCGAGATGTACGAGGCCCTGCAGCGCAAGACCATCGACGCGCGCATCCTGTCTTTCGAGGCAGCCCAGCGGTTCAAGACCTACGAGGTGGCCAAGTACATGAGCACCATCCGCCTGGGAGCCATCGCCGGCGTCAACACGTTCACCATCAACAAGCGGAAATGGGACTCGCTGTCCAAGGAGCACCAGAAGATCCTTATGGAAGAAGGCGAGCGCGTGGGCGCGTGGGAAGCCCAAGCCATGAAGGATGATGATCTGAAGTTCCAGGAGTATCTCAAGGGCAAGGGTGTGAAGATCGTCGAGTTCTCGGACTCCGACCGGGAGAAGTGGAAGAACACCCCGGGCGTCAAGAAGATCGCTGCCGACTGGGTGGCCAGCGTCGAAAAACTCGGTCTGCCCGGCAAGCGGGCGCTGGAAGTCTTCCTGGGCAAGTAGTCCGTGGAAAGCACTCCTCGCCATTGAATTGCGGGTCGCAGGGGCGGCCGGACGGCCGCCCCTGCGACAACCCATCACCCGCCAGGAGGTTCATCGCTCTTGGACAAATCAAAGGATCTCGTTGAGTCCGGGGCGAACCCCGAGTTCGCTCCGCCGGATGGCGACCGGACGTTGATCACCCGGTTCCTCACTCTCCTGAACGAAATCAGCGGCTACGTGCTCTTCTTCATGATGCTGCTGATCACGGTGGACGTCACCGGGCGCTACGTGTTTTCGAGCCCCATTCCCGGGACGCTGGAGTTCACCGAGTTCCTCATCGTGTTCGTGGTGTTCTTCAGCATGGCCTACGTCCAGCTCACCAAGCGGCATATCTGCGTGGAGCTGATGACCCAACGGCTGCCTGGAAAGGTAGCGGATGGACTTGCGGTGGTGGTGCTCGTGATCGCGGCGGTGTTCTTCGTGTTGATGGCCTGGCAGTCGTGGCACGCGGGGCTGTCGGCCCTGGAATATCGCGAGGCGTCCGACGGACTGGTGCAGATCCCCGTCTATCCGCCCAAGCTGGCCATCCCCTTCGGCGCCGTCCTCATCGCCATCCAACTGTTACGAGACGCCCGGAAACGGTATCGGAGTCTCATCACCCCGGGGTAGGCGTTACATGGACCCAACCTTTCTGGCCATCGCCAGCGTCTTCGTGCTGATCATCCTGCTGCTGTGCGGCCTTCACGTGGCCGTGTCGCTGGGACTGGTGGGCGTGTTGGGCTTCGTCATGATCACCGGTAGCTGGGAGGCCGGCATCGGACTGTTGCGGACCACGCCGTACAAGGTGGTGGCCAACTTCACCTTCTTCGCCATCCCCGTCTTCATCCTCATGGGCCAGTTCGCCAACTACGGCGGCTTGAGCGCGGACATCTACTCGGTGGTGCACAAGTGGATGGGCCGCGTCCGGGGCGGACTCGCCATGGCCACCACCGCGAGTTGCGCGGCCTTTGCCGCCGCCTGCGGGTCGAGCGTGGCCACGGCGGCCACCTTCACCCAGGTAGCGCTGCCGGAGATGCTCAAATACGGCTACGACAAGCGCATCGCCACCGGCGCCATCGCGGCCTCCGGGACCCTGGGCGCGTTGATCCCGCCCAGCGGCCTCATGATCATCTACGGCATCATCACCGAGCAGTCCATCGGTAAACTGCTCATCGCCGGCTTCATTCCCGGAGTCCTCTCCGCGCTCATCTACATGGGCATGATTTCCTGCTGGGTCCGGCTCCGCCCGGAGATGGCTCCGATCATCGAGGAGCGGCCGCCGCTCAGGGAGAAGCTCCTCTCGCTCTACCGGGTCTGGGGCATCGTCACGCTCTCCATCATCGTGATGGGCGCCATCTACCTGGGCATCGCCACCCCCACCGAGGCGGGCGCCTTCGGCGCCTTTGGCGCGTTCATCATCATGATTTGCAAGGGCGCGTTCTCGCGCGAGAGGCTGCGCAACACGGTCCTGGACACCGCCACCTCCACCACGATGCTCTTCACCATCATCATCGGCGCCTACATCTTCAGCCGGTTCCTGGCCATCACCAATGTGGGTCCGCAGTTGGCCGATTACCTTGTGGATTCCGGCATGCCGCGTCACCTGATCCTGGCTGGATTCCTGCTGCTTTACGTGTTCCTGGGCATGTTCATGGACCCGGCCGCCATGATGGCCATCACCCTCCCCATTGTTTTTCCCATCGTCGTGGAGATGGGCTTCAGCGGCATCTGGTTCGGTGTGCTGGTTATCAAGACGTCGGAGATCGGCCTCATCACGCCCCCCGTGGGAATGAATGTCTACACCGTGAATGCCGCGGCGCACGGCATGGTGCGCCTTGAAGACATATTCAAGGGCATCCTGCCGTTCTTCCTCATGGACGTGTTCACCCTGATCGTTCTGGTGGCATTCCCGCAGATCTCGCTGTGGCTGCCGAGCCAGATGCTGGGTTAGGACCTGTCTGTGGCCGGAAACCGGCCAGGAGCGACGGCCGGTCGCCCCTGACACTCACCCCACGACTTCGTTTGCTTCGATGATGTCGAGGACGCGGTCCTCGAATTCGGCCAGTTCGGCGCGGTTGGCGTTGGTGGGGGTCTTCATGTCGGCGAGGACTCGGCCGGGCCGGCCAAGGATCACCAGGCGGGAGCCGATCTCCAGGGCCTCGTGGATGTTGTGGGTGATGAGAAGGCAGGTCTTCTGGCTCTCGGTGACGAGTTCCAGGAAGACTTCGCGCAGGCGCCGGGCGGTGGACTGGTCCAGGTGGCCGAAGGCCTCGTCGGCGAAGAAGATCTCGGGGGTGAGGCAGAAGGCCCGGGCCATGCCCACGCGCTGGCGCATGCCGCCGGACAGTTCGTGGGGGTAGGCGTCCTCGAAGCCCTGAAGCTCCAGTTTGTGGAGCCACCGCAGGGCGATGTCGTTCTGTTCCTTTTCGCTGTACTCGAGGATCTCCAAGCCGACTCTGGCATTCTCCAGCGCCGTGCGCCAGGGCAGCAGGCGGTCGGTCTGGAAGATCACGCCCAGCTTGGAACGAAACCAGTCGAACTCCTGGTACGGATCGTGCCCCAGCAGCATGATGGAGCCCGATGTCGGTCTTTCCAGGCCCAGCAGCAGGTTGAAGGTCGTGGACTTGCCGCAGCCCGTCTTGCCAACGATGGCGACGACATCGCCGCTTCCCACCTCCAGGTCGAGGCCTTCCACCGCGGTGAAGCGGTCGCCGTCCACCGAGGTGAAGACCATCTGCACGTCGCGCATCTGAACCACGGGTCCGGCGGCGTTCATGTGGCCATCCCTCCCTGTTTCGCCGGGCGCCAGCGCAGCAGCTTGTTCTCCAGAAATAGGATCACGAACTGCGTAATGAGCAGGAACGCTACCAGTACCAGGGTCCAGGCGATGGCCTTGGGCATTTCGAAGAGTTCCTGCGCCAGCAGCAGTTTGTTGCCCACGCCGCGGGTGGCGCCCACCAGCTCGGCGACGATGACCACGCGCGCGGCGAGCCCCAGGTTCACTTTCCAGGAGGTGAGCACGGCCGGGATCATGCCCGGCAGGATCAGCTTGGCGAAGAGCTGCTTCCGGGTCGGGCGCATGGCCCGCAGCATGTCCAGGTACTCCTTGGAGATGCTCTTGATACCGTCGTGGATGATGAGCGCGTAGTTGGGCAGGCAGCCGGCCAGCAGGATGAAGGCGATGCGCGTCTCCACGTGGCTGAACCAGATGATGGCGAAAACCACCCAGGAGAGCGCCGGGATGCCCATGATGAAGTGCAACACCGGCAGGGTGTACTTCTCCACCGTCTCCGTGAAGCCCATGAACACGCCCAGGATCGTGCCGCTGATGAAGGCGAGCACCAGCCCCAGGAAGATGCGCCCCATGGTCGTCAAGGCGTCTCCCAGCAGCGTCAGGCTCACGACGATTTCGACGAGGGCGGCCACGATGGCGCCGAGGCCGGGGACCAGGTAGGGGGGTACGAAGAAGGATGCGGTCTGCCATGCCGCCAGGATCACGCCGAAGGAGATGATGGGCTCCTTGCGGCGGGCCAGCAGGCCCAGGAAGCGTACATGCCACGCCTCCCGGGCCCGACCCGGCGACACCTCGGTGCGGGTTGCCTCGGATTCCATGCCTGCGGGTGAAGGTGTCTCGCGGGTGCCGGGCTAGCGGACCTTGCCGCGGTAGATGATGCCGTCGTCCGGCATCTGCTTCATGTAGCCGCTGTCGATGCCAGCCTGAAAGAGCGCCTTGATGTTCGTCTCGATCTCCGCCGCCGGCACCACGTCCAGCGGATAGCGCGCCGCGCTCAGCGCCATGAGAAAGGCCTCCTTGGGTACGCCGGCGGCCTTCTCGATGATCGCGGCGGCCTCGTCATGGTGCGTGGGCAGCCACTGGGCCAGCTCCCCGAAGGCCGCGTAGATCTTTGGGATCAGCTCCTTGTTGGCGTCGATCCAGTCCTGATGCGCGGCCACGCCCAGGAAACCGCGCTGAGGCGTCCCATGGATGGCTTCCCACTGGTGGAAGTATTCGATCATCTTGAGCTTGCCGGGATTGCTCACCAGCATCTTGGAATAGTTCGGCTCCCAGATGTGTATGGCATCGGCGCGCTTGGCCATGAGCAAGGTGGCCAGCCCGGCGGTGTTGGTGGACTGGATCGACACCTTGTTCAAGTCGGTGCCCGCCTTTTGCGCGAAGTAGCGGAACATGGCGTAGTTGGTGGTCACGGTTACTGCCGCCAGGCTCTTGCCCTCCAGGTCCGCCACGCTGTTGATGGCGGGATTCATGGTCAGCAGCGCACCGTGCCCATTCAGCACGTTGAAGAGATAGACGGACTTGATCCCCTTGAGCCGCCGGTTGGCTTCCGAAAGGAGCGCCGATGCGATGGTGAGCTTGTCCCTGCCGGTGGCGAAGTCCGTGTTGGCCGCGCGTCCCTGCTTGAATACCCATTGAAGGTCCACGCCGTGCTTCTTGTCGAAATTGTTGGCCTCGATCAGCGAAGCCGTGGTGTGGCCGAAGGACGGCTTGTCGAACGACGAGATCCGCACCGTGGGCATGTTCTGGGCCAGCGCGGCAGCGGCGCCCGCCAGCGTCACGGCGGTTATCAGCAGGCTCGAAATGACTCGGACCATGATTTCCTCCCTGTCGGTTGTCATGAGTACGTCCGGTGACACGCGGACTCATCCACAAAGCCCCGAACCGTAGAGAACTTTTCCCGCCGTGTCAACGCGCGACGGCAACGCGCCTCGCCGTGCCCATCGCCAGCCTTGAACTGCCCCATGGGTTGGGCTACATCCAGAGGGTCGCCCTTGCGGCGATGGCAGGACCCGACCCCAACCGACCCAACGCACGGAGGTGAAATTATGTACCTGGTGGATGCCGACGGACACGTCGAAGAAAGCGAGACCACGTTCAGCGACAAGTACTTCGACCCGGCGTTCCGCGCTCAGCGTCCGCGCGTCGTGGCTGTCGACAAGATGGTCTACTGGATGATCGAGGAGCAGATGTACCCGCGCCGAGTCGGCCGCGGCGCCCATAACCTCGGTACGCCGGCGAGCTACCAGGGCAAGAAGACGCCCCACGCGCAGAAGAAGTCCGACACCATCGGCAGCATGGAGATCCACGGCGTCAAGGAACGGATCGAGGCCATGGACAAGGAGGGGATCTCGCTCCAGGTGCTCTATCCCACCTTGTTCCTGGCGTACCCGCTGGCCGCGAACCCGCCACTGGTAACGGCCATGAGCACCGCGTACAACCGCTTCCTGGGCGATCAGATCGGCGCCCATGAGCGGCTCAAGTGGGCCGCGGTGGTGAATCTCGACGACGTCGAAGGGGCAGTGGCTCAGGTGAAGGAAGCCCACGAGCTGGGCGCGGTCGCCGTCATGCTGCTGGGCACCATCGGCGACAGGCTTCTCGATGATCCCGCGTTCCTGCCGTTCTACGAGGCGCTGGTGGAGCGGGACCTGACTCTGGCGATTCATGTGGGCTGGGCGTGTCCGGCCATTTCAGGCCTCTTCACCCACATCTATCCGTCTTCGGTGAACGCGTTCCTGATTCCGGTGCTCCTCGGCTTCTCGTCCATGATCAACAGCGGGCTGCTGGACCGGTTCCCCACCATGCGCGTGGGATTCCTGGAGGCCGGCTGCCAGTGGGTCCACTTCATGATCGACCGCCTCGACCACCGCTTCGGTCACTCGGGCAATTTCCTCGCGGACATTCTCCCGGACACGGTGCCCAAGGCCAAGCTGGCGCCCATGGATTACGTCCGGCAGGGCAACCTCTATCTGAGCGCGGAAGTGGAGGACACGCTGCTCCCGCAGGTGGTGGAACTGGTGGGCGAGGGACAGGTGGTGTACGGCTCCGACATGCCCCACGGCGACCGCGAGGTGCTGTCCAGCGACTACCTCAAGCAGCGCACGGACATGAGCGAGAGCGTCAAGACCCGCATCCTGCGGGACAACGGCGCCCGGCTCTACAACCTGGACATCAGCGACCTGGCGAGGAAGGCTTCCTGAAGGGACGGGACAGCGCCTCAAGAAGCTTCGGGCTGTCCGAGGAGCACGTCCGGGGAACGGACGGTGACGAGCCGGTCGAGGCTGCGCAGCATGATCCTGGCGGCCTCGGCCGAGATGGCCTGTCCGAAGATGTGGTAACGTTCCCCGTCACGTATCTGGTTGTTGGCCCAGAGGGCGAACTCGTCCGGCGTGGGGCGGTGTCCCAGTTCCCTGGCGCAACGCCGCACCACGAATCCGAGCATCACTTTCCGACCCTGGGCGTTGTCGGCCAACGACGGCATGACGGAGTTTCATAGGCGATCCCGGCAGGACTTTCAACCCGGGAGTGGCTCGGGAGGTTGAGCTTGGCCACCAGAAGACGCCCGAGACTGACGATGAAACGGCTTCGGGAGACCGCGGAGCGGCTGCGCAACTGGGGGCGCTGGGGCAAGGACGACGAGATCGGCACTCTCAACTTCACCAAGCCCGAGGACATTGTTGCCGCGGCGGGACTCGTGCGCACGGGGCGCGTGTTCTCCCTGGCCCTCGCCTACGATTCCGCCGGTCCGCAAAGCGGCAAGAGCAACTACCCGGCCATGGGCCGTTTCAATCCAATCCACCTGATGCTGCGCACCGGCACGGACGCTTGGTCGGGTGTGCTCGACCACCGGCGCATCCGCGGCGCCGATGACATCATCATCATGCCGCTTCAGGCCGGCACCCAGTGGGACGGCCTGGCGCACATCTTCTACGACGACTTCATGTACAATGGTTATGACTGCCGCCTGGTGACCTCCGGCGGCGCGGCGAAGAACGGCATCGAGAAGACGCGGGAGAAGATGGTCGGGCGCGGCGTGCTGCTGGACGTGGCCCGGGCCAAGGGCAGCGATTGGCTGGAGGACGGCTACGCCATCACCAGCGACGACCTGGACGAGACCCTGGCAGCCCAGGGTGTGGACGTACGCCGGGGCGACTACCTGCTTGTGCGGACCGGACAGATGAAGGCCAAGCTGGACTCCGGGTCCTGGGACGGTTATCCCGGCGGGGACGCGCCGGGCCTCGGGTTCGATACCCTCGACTGGCTCCACCACCGGGAGGTGGCCGCCGTGGCTACCGACACTTGGGGGGTGGAGGTGCGGCCCAACCAGACCCGTGACGCGACGCAACCCTGGCACTGGGTGAGCATCCCCAACATGGGACTGACGGTGGGCGAGATTTTCCACCTGGAGGAATTGGCGGAAGACTGCGCTGACGACAGCCGCTATGAGTTCATGTTCGTGGCGCCGGCGCTGCCGGTCACGGGCGCGGTGGGGTCGCCCACGAATCCGTTGGCCATCAAGTAGGCGTTGGCACGACAGGTTGGCGTCGTTCGATTTCGCTGCGACAGCCCCGTCCCGAGCCCTTCCGCGGGCCTGTCCGGTCAGGGTCGAAGCACGAACTCGAGGGGCAAGTTCGAAGGACGAGGGCCGCACGTCGCAAACAAGGAGATGAACATGCCGGAGCAAACGGGTTCCGTATGGCTCCAGGAACTGACCTGGGAGGACGTCGCGGCGTACCTTCAGGACTCGGATATCATCATCTGCCCGGTGGGGAGCACCGAGGAACACGGCCCCGCCGGACCCCTCGGTCTCGACTGCCTCATCGCCATCGCCTTGGCGGAGGACGTGGCGCGGGCCACCGGAACGGTGTGCGCGCCGCCCCTCTGGTTCGGCGATTCGCCGCATCACCTGGGGTTTCCCGGGACCATCTCGCTCCGCACCGAGACGTTGATGGCGGTGATCCAGGACATGAGCCGCAGTCTGGCGAAGCACGGGTTCCGGAAGATCCTCATCATCAACGGCCACAAGGGCGCGAACCTGCCCGGCCTGCTGGCGGCCACCAAGAACCTGCGCGAGTACGAGATGCCCGAAGTCTTTTTCGCGGTCATCGATCCGATAAAGATTGCCAAGAAGATCGCCAACGAGCTCAAGGAAGCGAAGGAGCACCACAGCGGCGAGCTGGAAATCTCGGAGTGCTGGTACAAATTCCCCCACCTGGTCAAGCCGGAGAAGCTGACCACGTCGCAGGTGGACTTCGACAAGAACTTCTCGCCGTGGTCCCACGGCGACCTCTTCTCCGCGCCCCACGAGGTCATCGACATCCCGTGGACCAGCGCGGAACAGCGCCGCATCGTGCCCACGGGCTCCTTCAGCCCCTCCATCAAGGCGTCGCCCGAGAAGGGCAAGGCCTACCACGACTACATGGTCGACCAGATCGTGCAGTTCATCGGTTGGCTCAGGAACTACAACGGCCCGGTGGCCCAGGTCTGAATCGCGTGGAAATCGATGCCTCGAAGGCGCCGGGCGTGGGCGGGTTGCCCGCGTATGCACGGCGGTTGAACGATCGGGGCCGGGAGGTCTACCTGGTCGGCACCGCGCACGTATCCCTGGAGAGTGTCGACGATGTGCGCAGGACCGTCGAGTTGGTGAACCCCGACGCCATCTGCGTGGAATTGTGCCAGGCCCGCTACGAGTCCTTCACCCGGCCCGACGCATGGCAGAAGATGAACGTCTTCAAGGTCATCAGGGAAGGCAAGGCGGCGCTTCTGTTGAGCCATCTGATCATGTCGGCCTTCTACAAGCGCATGGGCGACCGTCTCGGCGTGCGGCCGGGGGCGGACATGCTGGAAGGCGTGCGCTTGGCGCAGGAGCGGGGCGTGGACCTGGTGCTGGTGGACCGCGATGTCCAGGTGACTCTGAAGCGCACCTGGAGGAGTCTGAGCCTCTGGAACAAGCTCAAGGCGCTGTTCGTCCTTCTGAGCAGCGCGCTGGCCGAGCCGGAGGTCGACAGGCAGGCGGTGGATGAACTCAAGCAGGCGGATCGCCTGGAGGACGTCCTGCTGGAGTTCGCCAAGGCCTTCCCGGCGGTGAAGCGGAGCCTCATCGACGAGCGTGACATCTACCTGGCGCAGAAGATCCGGGAAGCCGAGGGCGAGCGTGTCGTGGCCGTGGTGGGCGCCGGGCACGTCCCCGGAATTACACGGGCAATTGAACGGGAACATTCCCTCGACGCGCTGGAAGAAGTCCCGGAGCCGTCCCTCTGGGCCAGGAGCATCAAGTGGGTGGTGCCCGCACTGATCCTGGCCATCATCGCGTATGGTTTCTACAGCACCGGGGCCGCCCATTCCCTTGAGTCCCTCTCCATATGGGTGCTGGTGAATGGCGTGCTCGCGGCCGCGGGCGCAGCCCTGGCCCTGGGGCATCCGATCACCGTGCTGGCAGCCTTTCTGGCCGCTCCGGTCACCAGCCTCAACCCGACCATCGCCGCGGGCTGGGTCTCGGGGTTCGTTCAGGCCTGGGTCAAGAAGCCCACCGTGGCGGATCTGGAGGGCATGTCCGAGGTGGTGACCGCGTTCCCCAAGGGACTGTGGCGCAACCCGGTGTCACGCATCCTGCTGGTGGTGGTCTTCTCGAACCTGGGCAGCACTTTGGGAACGTTCATCGGCGGCAGTTGGATCGCGGCGCGTTCATTCTAGTGTGGTGTCTGGTTAATCGAATCGTAGCGAGAGGCAGGGAAAGGCCAATTTTGCTCGAAGGAGGTGCCCATGGCAGATGCGACAAAGGTCAAGGTCGGTTTCGTGACGCCCATTTCGAGCTCGAGTCCCCACTTCGAACCGTTCCGGGCGTTCATCCCCGCGGAAGTGGAGGTGGAGTTCGAGGGGCTGGGCATCGTGCGCGGCCCCCTGGAGAGCCTCCGGGGCACGGGCGACCATGTAGTGGAGACCTCCGCGAGGCTGGCGCGGGAGCGCGGTTGGCAGGGCGTCATTGTCAGCGGCGCACCGGTGGAGGTGCTCAATCCGGGGCTCCTGGGAAGGCTCAAGGACGCGGTGGACGTGCCGGTGACCACGGCCCTGGAGTCCTGCGCGGAGGCCCTGAAGTCGCTCTCGACCCCCAAGGTGCTACTGCTGACGCCGTTTGTGGAGCCCATGAACAAGCTGATCCGCGATTATCTTGCCGGCTGCGGTGTCGAGGCCATCTCGCCAGCCGACACCTTCGACGATTATCGCGATGCCATGGAGGTGGCGCCTGCGGACGTGTACGCCCTTACGGAAACGGCCTTCCAGGCCAATCCCGAGGTGCAGGCCATCTATTTCCAGGGGGCGGTGCTGGACCCGTTGGCGGTGATGGAACGCATCGAGCACGACTTGGCGCGACCGGTGGTGGCCAGCAATCCCGCCATGCTCTGGTACATGCTTTCCAGGGTGGGTTTTTCTTGCAGCATCTCCGGCTACGGCAAGCTGCTGTACGACTGGCCCGCGATCAAGCACTGAGGGCCCGGCCGGACCGCGCCGCGCATCGCGGCGCAGGCTACTAGTGTGGTGTCTGGTTAATACGCGTCATAATCTGCGGGTCTTATTCGCCGTCGGCTGCGTTGCTCTTCCTCGCGTGGTACCCGCCACTGCTCGTCATCGCGCCTTGCCGACAACTAAAAATCCTCCGCAGATTATGACGCGAATTAACCAGACACCACACTAGGGCTGCTGGGCGCCGCCCGGCTCGCTGGCGGGTGCCGGGGCCTTGGCGGCCATCTCGGCCAGCTCCTTCTCCTTGGCGGCGAGACCGGCAAGGGCCTTGTCCTTCTCAGCGTTGGCTTCGGTCAGCTGCCGCCGGAGTTTCTGAAGCGCCTTGCCGTGGGCAGCCTGGGCTGTCGCGAGCTTCCTGGCCGCCTCTTTTTCCTTGGTGGCCATTTCAGCCAACGCCTTGTCCCTGGCGGCGATGTCAGCGAGCGCCTTGTCCTTCTCGGCGCGGGTCTGGCCCAGTGAGCGCCGGAACTGCTGAAGGGACTGCTTCGCCTGCGCCAGTTCCTTGTTTGCTTGAGCCGAGGCTGCTGTCTGCTTGGCAACCGCTGCTTCCAGCGACTGCTTTGCTGCATTCAGCCCGTCGGCTCGGGCGCGCGCTTCGGCGAGGGACGTGTCCTTCTGCGCCATCTGCTGCTCAAGTCCCTTCAGCCGTCCGTTCAACTCGTCCTGCTTGGCCGATAGCGCGGCGGCGTTCTTCTCCAGTTCGGCCTTGGCTGCGGCGAGATCGTCGGCAGTCTTGCTTTTGTCGGCGAGTTGGGCAGCGAGATCATCGGCGGCCTTGCTTTTGTCAGCGAGTTGGGCAGTGAGATCATCGGCGGCCTTGCTTTTGTCGGCGAGTTGGGCAGTGAGATCATCGGCGGCCTTGCCTTTGTCGGCGAGTTGGGCGGCGAGGTCGTCGGCGGCCTTGTTTTTGTCAGCGAGTTGGGCAGCGAGATCGTCGGCAGTCTTGCTTTTGTCAGCGAGTTGAGCGGCGAGATCGTCGGCAGTCTTGCCTTTGTCAGCGAGTTGGGCAGCGAGATCGTCGGCAGTCTTGCTTTTGTCGGTGAGTTGGGCGGCGAGATCATCGGCGGCCTTGGTCTTGTCGGCGAGCTGCCGGGCCGTGTCATCGGCGTTCTTGCGCGCACTGTCCCGCTCGCCGGTGAGGGTGGCCACCGCCGCGTTCAACTCCTTGACTTGCTTGTTCGCGGCCGCGAGGTCCTTCCCGCTCTGTTCCAGAGCGCTCTTGGACGCCGTCGCCGCCTGCTCCATCTCCTGGCCCTTCGTCTGGAGAGCCTCGACCTCCTGGCCGCGTTGCTCCAGGGTTTTCGTCAACTCGGCGACCTTGGCTTCGGCCTGTTCCTTCGCCTGCGATGCCTGGTCTCGCTCCTGCTTCACCCGTTCGTGCTCGTCGGTGGAGACGCAGGCGGCAAGGGAGAGGGACAACGCAACTGCAAGGCCGATAACTTTCGTAGAGTGCATCATGACGATTTCCTGATATCCCGTTCTGTTTGGCGCCCATTGCCGCCGACCGACCCTTGCGCGTCAGCGGTGCTGGCGCCGTCGGCCAATTATCCGAATGAGAGCCGTTACTTAGCAGACTTGGTTGCCAACAATCAACGCAAATATTCAGACGACCTGCCGGCCGCGCAGCGCATCGACCGCTTCGGCGGTGTAGCCGACTCGCCGCAGGATCTCGTCGGTGTTCTCCCCGAGCATGGGCGGCGGCGTCGGCGTCTCGGGCGGCGTCCGGCTCATGCTCACGCCACTTCCCACGAGCTTCACCTTGCCCATCCTGGGATGCTCCACCTCGATGGGGAAACCGTACTGCTTGACCTGCGGATCGTTGAACATGTCCTCGAGGTTGTTCAGCGGAGTGGAGGGTACGTCGTGCTCCCGGAGTTTCTGCAGCCACACGTCGCGGGAGTCCTGCTCGAAGATGGCCTGGAACTCCCGTTCGAGGAAGTCGTGGTGCTCGGTACGTCCTTCCTTGTCGGCGAAGCGCGCGTCTTCCCCCCACTCGGGTTTTCCGGCGACCTTCACGAGCCCCAGCCAGAACTTGTTGGGCGAGGACAGGTGGACGACGAAGGGCCGGCCGTCCCGGTCGACGAAGGCGAACACCCCGGCGGTGCGGGTGCGGTCGGCGCGGCTGGGCACGACACCGGTCTCGAAGTAGCGGGCGCAGTTCTCGGCGGTGAAGGACACCGACGCGCGCAGCAGGGAGGTCTCGATGATCTGCCCCTCGCCGGTGATCATGCGGTTCACCAAGGCCGCCAGCACGCCGTAGCACGCGTACACTCCGGTGAGATGGTCCGAGAGGGAGATGCCCATGCCCTTGGGATCGTCCGGATCGGTCAGCAGACTCAGGAGGCCGCTCATTCCCTGGCCCACCGTGTCGTACCCGGGCCGGTCGCGGTAGGGACCTTCCTGGCCGAAACCGGAGATGGAGCAGTAGATGAGCTTCGGGTTCAACTCCCGGAGAGTATCGTAGCCCAGTCCCCGCCGGGCCATGACGCCCGGACGGTGGTTCTCGATGAGCACGTCCGCCTCGGCGGCGAGCTTGCGGCACACTTCCTGACCTTCTTCCTTGCGCAGGTCCAGGGTGATGCTCTTCTTGTTGCGGTTCAGGCTGCAAAAGGTGGCCGAGTACATCGTGCCGCCGCCCCAGCCACGGAAGGGGTCGCCGCGCTCGCGCTCCTCGACCTTGATCACCTCGGCGCCAAGGTCCGCCATGAGCATGGAAGCGAATGGGCCGGTGACGTAGCTGGACAGTTCCAGAATCCTGATGCCTTCGAGTGTTCCCGCCATGTGTTCAAGCCTCGGTGCGGATGTCCCGGAGGTCTTCCTCGCGTGCCTTTGAAGGGCCGGCGAAGGGCCGGCGCGGCGCGCGCCGCGCGGCATCCTGAAGGAAACGTCTGAAAGAGGACACTAACAAGTTTGCGCGAGCGGGTCCAGATTGACTCGCCTGGGCCTTTGTGTGACGTTCCGCTGCATGGCGGCTTTCGCGGCAATGGTCCTGTTCGCCTGGGGCGCGATGACCGCGGGTTACGGCGCGTACGCGGCGGTGGTCGCCCTGAGTGCCCAAAGCACGGTCCACACGGCGCAGGCGGGCGTGGCGCTGCTCATTGCCACGGTATCGTTCAGCGCCGCGTTCCTGCTGCTGTTGTTGGGACGCATGGAGCGCGCCTCGCGCCCTGCTCCGCGGCCGAACGATGCGCTCTGAGGCCCGCAGCCGACGACTCGCGTCCGCACCCCGGATTTCTCCGCGGGGTGGTCGCGCCGGGTCCCACCCTCCAAGGGCCCGCGGTCACTGAACCGGCCATGGGAGACCTGCTGCGCCGGCTGTTCGCCGGGTTGCGCTACCGCAACTACCGTCTCTATTGGCTGGGCCAGCTCTCCTCCGTGCTGGCGCTGAACATGGAGATGGCCGCGCAGGCGTGGCTGGTGTTCCTGCTGACGGATTCGCCGTTGATGCTGGGGGTGGCCGGGATCGTCTACGCGGTGCCGCGCGTGTCGCTGGTGCTGGTGGGCGGCGCCGTCGCCGACCGCGCCGACAAGCGCCGCATCATGGTGTGCACCCAGTCGCTGCTGGCGCTGGCCTATCTGGTGCTGGGCCTGCTGGTTCTGACCGAGCGCGTCGCGTTCTGGCACGTGCTCGTGTTCGCATTCAATTCGGGCTTGATGCGGTCGTTCGACCGCCCCAGCCGCTACGCGCTGCTGCCGGAGATGGTGCCGCGGGAGGAAATCGCCAACGCGGTGGCGCTGGGCAGTTCGGTGTGGCAGGCCTGCCGCCTGGTGGGTCCCGGCCTCGCCGGCCTTCTGATCCATTGGTTCGGCGTGGGCCATACCTTCATCGCCTGTTTCGTGAGCTCGGCGGCGGCGGTGGCGCTGTGGGCGTTCATCCGGTCCCGCCCCGTGGCCGGACAGCCCCAGGGCGGCGTGTGGCGCAACATCCTCGCCGGCCTCGATTTCGTGCGCCGCAACCCACTCTTCTACAGCCTGCTCGGGCTCACGTGCTTCAACAGCCTGTTCGGCATGTCCTACGTGATCCTGCTGCCGGTGTTCGCGCGCACCATCCTGGTCGTGGACTCGCGCGGCTTCGGGCTACTCCAGTCGTGCTCCGGCGTGGGCGCGCTCATCGGCACCCTGATCGTCGCCTGGCTGGCCCAAGCTGGACGCCGGGGCTGGCAGGTGCTGGTGGGATCGGCGATCTTCGGCGCGCTGCTCATGCTGTTCGCCTACTCCGCGTCGTTCGCGCTGTCCCTTGGCCTGATCTTCTTCCTGGGCCTGTTCAACCAGATCTATCTCACGTCCATCAACACCATCCTCCAACTGAACCTGCCCAACGACCTGCGCGGCCGGGTGCTGGGGCTCTTCGGCCTCACTTGGGATCTCATGCCCCTGGGCGGCGCCATTTCCGGCACCGTGGCCGAGTACGCCGGCGCCCCCACGGCCGTGGCCTTGGGCGGTTTCCTGGTGGCGGCGCTGGGCTTGTACGGTCTGGCGCGTCTGCCGGCGGTGCGCGGGATCGAGTAGGGCGCCTCGATACGCCGTTGGCGACGGTCGGGTTTTCCTGCGCCCGCGCCACCGAATTGATCCGGCACGATCCGCATTGTAGATTGAGATTGTCGATTGAAACGCAGGAAGGATATCCGCGAGAGGAAGGGAACAGGTTTATGAAACGCGTTTTTCTTTTTCTGATCACCAACCTTGCAATACTGTTCGTGTTGGCCGTTGCGCTCCGTGTACTCGGCCTTGACGGGCTGCTTCATCAAAAGGGCATCGACTTCTGGCCACTGTTGGCGTTCTCCTTCATCTTCGGCATGGGCGGCGCCTTCATCTCCCTGGCCATCTCCAAGTGGACAGCCAAGAGATGGATGGGCTTGACGGTCATCGATGAACCCCGGAACAACACCGAAAGCTGGCTTGTCAACACCGTGCAGAACCACGCCCGGGCCGCGAACATCGCCATGCCCGAGGTGGCGATCTACGATTCCCCGGAGCCCAATGCCTTTGCCACCGGCCCGAGCCGGAACAATTCCCTGGTGGCGGTGAGCACGGGCCTCTTGCGGTCCATGAATTCGGAACAGGCGGCGGCCGTGGTGGGCCACGAGGTGAGCCACATCGCCAACGGCGACATGGTGACGCTGACCCTGCTCCAGGGCGTTCTCAACACCTTCGTGATCTTCCTGTCCCGGGTGATCGGATACATAGTGGACCGTGCGCTCCACCGGGACGGCGAAGGGGGCTACGGCATGGGCTACTTCGTCACCGTGATCGTCACGCAGATCCTGCTCGGTATCCTGGCCAGCATGGTGGTTTCCTGGTATTCCCGACGGCGCGAGTACCGGGCCGACGCCGGCGGCGCCTACCTGGCCGGCAAGGCCAGCATGATCGGCGCGTTGCAGGCCCTCCAGCGGAGCGTGGAGCCCGAACACATGCCCGAACAGCTCGCGGCCATGGGTATCTCCGGTGTCCGCAAGGGCGGCCTGAAGATGCTGTTCGCCAGCCATCCGCCCATCGAGGACCGCATCGCCGCGCTCCAGGAAGAACGCCACGCCGCCGGCACCTGAGAGCTTGCGCCAGTACTCGGGGATGTGCCGCCAGGCACGGCACCCGTACAGGGGCGAGCGCCGGCCACGCCTGTACGGGCGCCCGTCCCAAGGGCGACCGGCCGGTTGCCCCTGCCCTGGACCCGAATCCTGCCGCCTCCCGGTGTCGTGAATCCCGGCCGCGTGATTCGAACCCGTCGTCCCGGCCCGGACCGATGGCCGTGGCCTTGCAGGCCGCGTGGGAATCGGGATACATCCCGAATCGAGTGACAGGCCGAAAGGGGGAGGGGATGGCGATTTTCTCGGGGGAGTTCGGACTCCAGTTCGTGCTGCAGGCGGCTTCTTACTACACCACGAGGGATTTGATGGAGTTGGCCGGGCTTGGCGCCGAAAGGGGCTTCAAGCAGGTCTGGCTCAGCGATTCGCTCCGCTACCGCAACGTCCTGAGCGTCGCCACGGCCATCGCCGCGCGCGCCCCCCTCAAGGTCGGCACCGCCATCCTGGTGCCCTACTTCCGCAATCCCATCGACGTGGCCGACGCCGTTCTGGCCATTTCGGAACTCACCGAGGGGCGTGAGATCAGCCTCGGCATCGCCAAGGGCAGCAAGGGGCAGGTGCCGCAGTATCTGGAGATGGCGCAGCCGTTTCGCATCGTGCGGGAAACGGTGGGTTTCCTCGGCGCGTTGTTCCGCGGCGAACACGTCCAGTTCGAGGCATATCCTGCCCTGTGCGACTACTTCCACATGAACCCTCGTGGACACATCGAACTGGTGCGGCCGCCGGCGGCGCCCGTGCGCTTCTACGGCGGCGGCGTGGGGCCGCGCTTCCTGGCCATAGCGGGCGAGACCATGGAAGGGGTGCTCATGGGCGGGTACTTCATCTCCATGCACAAGCTCGGGCGGTTGGAGCAGGCCATGGCGGGGGCGGACGCGGCCGCGCGCGCCGTGGATCCGGACAAGAAGCTGCGCAAGGTCTGCGAGATCAACCTCGCGGTGTCGGAAGAACCCGAGGAGGCGCTGGCCGAGGCCAGGAAGTACGCGGCCCATCACATGGTGAGCCTCCAGGCCCTGGGGTACAGCCCCGAGGAGTTCGAACGCATCGGCATCGACCATGATCGGGTCAACCGCATTCGCGAGGCGCTTCATTCAGGCATGACCATCGAGCAGGCTTCGCGGGAGCTCGTGACCGACGCCATGCCGCGCGCCTGCTTCGTCGCCGGAAGGCCTTCGGACTGTGTGGAGCCCATCATGGAGCTGGCCGCCGAGGCCGAGCGCCTCGGGTTTCAACAGATCTCGTTCGCCAAGCTCGGCCGCGACTACGCCTCTGTGATCCGGTTCCTGAGCGACGAAATTGTTCCCAGACTGGCGTAGCCGGATGCCTGTTTCGGCCGCTGGGGGAACTGTCGGTTGAGCGCACGGGATCCCGATCCCGCGCCCGCCGCGCGCACGGCACGGCTCAACCGCGCCTACCCGTGGGTGGTCCTTGGTATCTCGTTCACGACCGTCGCCGCCGCCTTCGGGTGCCGCGCCGCTTTCGCGCTCTTCTTCGTGGCGGTTATCGAGGAGTTTCAGTGGAGCCGCGGCCTGGCCGCGGGCGCGCTGACCCTCGGCTCGGTGGCATGGACCGTTTCCGCGCCGGTGTGGGGGCAGATGCTGGACCGGCTCGGCCCCAGGTTCGTGTTCCCGGCGGGCGCCGGTCTCATGGCCGCAGGTTTCATCGTCAGCGCCATGACGCAGGCCGTCTGGCACTACTACCTGGGCATGGGGCTTCTGGTGGGCTTCGGTTTCGCCGCGCTGCCCATGACGTCGCAGGCCACGGTCATCAGCAACTGGTTCGTTCGCAAGCGCGGCATGGCCATGGGCCTTGCGGCTTCGGGCATCGGCGCCGGCATCTTTCTGGTGGTGCCGGCCGCGGAGTGGCTGATCGGCGCATTCGGCTGGCGCAACGCGTATCTGATGCTGGCCGGCCTGATGGTGGCGGCGGTGGTGCCGCTCAACGTGCTTTTCCAACGGCGCCGGCCGCAGGACATGGGACTGCTGCCGGACTTCGGCGTGACCACGGCCGCGGCAAGCGGAGGTCCGCGCCGGGCGCGCGAGGGCGGCGTGACTCTCGCTGCGGCGTTGCGCAACTACCGGTTCTGGGCGCTGGCCGGGGGGTTTGTGCTGGGCGCCATCCCCGTGCACATGGTGTTGGTGCATCAGGTGGCCGCCATGGTGGACGCCGGACTCTCGCGGGAGTTCGGAGCCTGGGTACTGGGCCTCACCGGGTTGTTCACCACCTTCACCATGATCGGCATGGGAACGCTCTCGGACCGCATCGGCAGCGAGCGAGCCTACACCATCGGCAGTCTGGCCTTGGTGGGCGGCATCCTGTTCATCCTCAACCTCGAGGGGATGTCGGAGATTTTCGTGGCGTCGCTTTACCCGCCGCTGTTCGCCGTGGGTTTCGGGTCGCGCCAAGGGCTCTATCCGACCATCGCCGCGGATATTTTTCATGGCGAGCATTTCGGCTCGATCATCGGCTTTCTGGCTTTCAGTATCGGCATGGGCGCGGGTATCGGCCCTTGGCTGGCGGGCTACCTCCACGACCTCTCAGGCAGCTATGCCAGCTCGTGCTGGATCGGTATCGTGCTGTGTGTGCTATCGTTGGCGTGCATCTGGATCGTCGCCCCGAGCAAAGGGGCGGATGCCTAGTGTGGTGTCTGGTTAATTCGGGTCATAATCTGCGGAGGATTTTTTGTTGTCGGCAAGGCGCGATGACGAGCAGTGGCGTGTACCACGCGAGGAAGAACAACGCAGCCGACGGCGAAAAAGACCCGCAGATTATGACGCGAATTAACCAGACACCACACCAGGAGCTTGCGCCGCCGGAATTCACGGCTGCAGAACCGCTCTCATCCGCCCCTTCGGCCGGTCGATTTCGTCAAATTTGACATGATATTTTTCTCAATCGACCGGCCGAAGGGATGGCGATGGCGAATTGTCGCTTTCGCGAATTCCTGCGGCGCAGGCTCCCAGGAGGCTCCATGGCGAAGACGCTGATCATCGACGCGCATCATCACTGGATGCCCGAGGTACATTACCGGCACCCGGAACCGCTGATCCGTGCTGGGGAGACGGTTGTGCGGCGGCCGGACCGGCTCGCCATCCGCCGGGAAGGGGTGCAGCTTTTCGGACCCCCCGCCATGACTGCGGACATGACCGCGCAGATCGAGGAGATGGACCGGGTGGGCGTGGACCAGGCCGTGCTTCACGTGGGCTGCTGGCTCGACTGGATCGACGTTCCCGCGGCGCGCTTCATCAACGACGAGATGGCCCGACTCGTGGCACGGTTCCCCGGCCGCATCATCCCGCTGGCGCACGTGCCCGCGCTGGAGGCCGGCGGCCGCCGGGAACTCAAGCGCGCGGTGTTGAAGCTGGGGTTCCGCGGCGTGGGCATCAACACGCACATCCACGGGGCGCTGCTGGACGACCGGCGCTACCACCCCTTCTACCGCCTGGTCTCCGATCTGGACATCCCGATCTTCGTGCATCCGTCCTCGGAGTTGCCGCTGGCTCACCCCCACGGCATGGAGCAGTTCAACCTCACCCGCAATCTCGGGCGCGCCATGGACAACACCATCAACATCGTGCGCCTCATGCTGAGCGGCACGCTGGAGAAGTTCCCCAAACTGCGCTTCGTCTTCACCCACCTGGGCGGCGCTTGGTTTGCGCTCCGCAACCGCCTCAACCCGTCCTTCTGGGACAAGCGCGAGCAGGGCTACTTCGACAAGTTCCAGCACCGCCTCTTCATCGACACCGCGCCGCCGTTCTGGCGTCCGGGCGAGGTTCGCTTCGCCATGGACATGGTGGGCGAGGATCAGGTGCTCATGGGCAGTGACTTCCCAACCATCGACCGCCTCGGCGACGCCGTCGCCATCGTCAAGGCAGTCAAGGCCAGCGCGGCCGTCAAGCGCAAGCTGCTGGGCGGGAACGTGGCCCGGCTGTTCCCGGAGAACGGCTGCTGAGGGCTGGCAGGATCAGGAGAGTCCACCGTGAAGGTCCTGATGTGCCCGCCGCTCCATTACGAGCCCGACCCCGGCGAGGATGCCTCCGCCGTCCTGGCCGAATGGCGCGGCCTCTACCGCCTCCTGCGCGACGATCTGGACGTGGAGGTTGACTTGCTGGAGCCCAGGCCCGACATGCCCAGGCTCGTACTGGCCGCCAGCGGTGGCTTCGTGTGGGGCGAATCGTTCATCGTGAGCCGGTTTCGGGAAAACTCAAGGCGACCCGAAGCCGACGCGTGGGAGAACTTCTTTCTGGTCCGGGGTTACGCCGTGCCGGGGCTCTCGGAAGGCTGTCGCTTCGAGGGCGAGCGGGATCTGGTGGTCGTGGGCGGGACCATGTTCGCGGGATACCGCTCGGACGACGACTTGGCGGCCCACGAAGCCGTCTCGGGGATATTCGGCCGCGAGGTCCGCTCTCTGGGCCTGTCCAGCGTCTGGAACTGGCCCCTGGACACTTGCCTGTGCCCGGTGGGCGACGGCAGCGCGCTGTTTCTTCCGGAGGCTTTCGACCCGGCCGCGCGGAAGGAAATCCAGGATCACGTGCCGCGGCCCCACCCCGTCGATGCGGGTGATGCGCGGCGCCTGGGATGCAATGCGCTGTTCGCGGGCCGGAACGTGGTCCTGCCGGAGGGTTGCCCGGAAACCGCCGCCCACCTGGAGGAGGCAGGCTTCCAGGTCCACAACACGCCGCTCGGCTCCTATGCCTGGCACGGCGCCGGGCCGAAAGCCTTGGTCCTCAAGATCGCCGGTTGACCCAGCCGCTGCTTGCCCCGGCTCCTGCCCGCCTGCCGGGCTCGGCAATACACATCCGACATTGCTGCGCATCTTCAACGTATTTTCGGAACGCAACACTAGCCATTGGACAGTTCCCACTCACTTGAAATCCATATACCACCTGACAGTTTGATTTCTTGGGCGGTAATTCTGTCGGTCCCCGGTGTGGGGGATACCGAATATTTACCCCGACATACTCCGAGTCCGGTGCCGTGGAATGCAGGACGCTTGGTGCGTTGAAAGCGATCAATCCGCCAGCCCACGGGGTACTCATTCCCGCGCGCGCTTCTCCCGCAGCGCCCGCCACATCCTCTCCGGCGTGATGGGCAGGTCGCGCACACGCACACCGACGGCGTCCTCGATGGCGTTGCCGATGGCGGGGGAGACGGGCATCAGGCCGCCTTCGCCGAGTCCCTTGGAGCCATAGGGGCCGGGGCCGTTGGCGTCTTCCAGCATGATGGTGTGGAAGGTTCCGGGGATGTCCTTGAAGGTGGGCAGCCGGTAGTCGATGATGTTCGGGTTGAGCAGGTGGCCGTTGTCGTACTGCATCTCCTCCATCAGCGAGTGGCCGATGGCGAACATGACGCCGCCCTCGTCCTGCCCCTCGCACTGGAGCGGATGGATGGCCTTGCCGACGTCGGCGGTGGAGATGTATTTGAGGAGCTTGACCACGCCGGTGTCCGGGTCCACTTCCACTTCGGCGCCGCCCCAGCTCGTTTCCCAGAAGGTGGTGGGCGAGCCCAGCACGGCCTTCTTGCTGTGCACGTCCTGGTAGGTCCCCTTGGCCAGGAGTTCGCCGCCCTTGGCCCCGAAGTTGCGGTTGAGCACCTCCTCATAGCTCAGGCGCTTACCCTTGCCGGCGTGGACGTGGCCATTCTTCAACGTGACTTTCCCAGCCTTGCACTTGAACAGCCTGGCGGCGGCCCGGCGCAGTTGCCGCTTCAATTCGGTGGCGGCCCGTTCCACGCACAGGCCCATGATGACCATGGAGCTGCTGGCGTTGGTGGCGGCGTCGTACGGGGTCGAGTCGGTGTCGAGCTGGGCCACGGTGACCGCTTCGTAGGGGAGGGAAAGCCCCTCCGCGGCCACCTGCGCCAAGGCGGTGCGGCACCCCTGGCCGATCTCCACGGTGCCGGTGAACAGCACCGCGCTGCCGTCGGAGTTGAGCTTGATGGATGCCGACGCCACCTTGTACGTGCCGCCGCCGTCCTTCATGCAGCAGGCCAGACCCATGCCGCGGTTCGGTTCCTTCTTCTTCTTGCCCCAGCCCAGGGCCTTGGCGGTGCGCCGCAGGCCCGCCTCCAGGTCGCAGTCCACCGGGCTGTCGCCCTTGGTGAAGAGGCCGCCCTTCTTCATCAGGTTGCGGACGCGGAACTCCAGCGGGTCCAGGCCGAGGCGGCGCGCGATCATGTCCATCTGCGACTCGTACGCCCAGGTGACCTGCAAGGTGCCGAAACCCCGGAACGCGCCCGCAGGCACGGCGTTGGTGTAGACCGTGTAGGCGTCCACCTTGACGTGGGGGATGCGGTACGGACCGGGCGCGCGGTAGCCTGCCTTCTGGGACACCCGCGGGCCGTAGTCCGCGTAGGCGCCGGTGCCCATGTGCACTTCGCACTCCCGCGCCACGAGCTTGCCGTCGCGGTTCACACCGGTCTTGATGCGGAACCGGGCGGGATGCCGCGTGATGGTGCGGAAAGTCTCCTCGGAGGTGTGGGTGATTTTCACCGTTCGGCCGGTTTTCCATGCCAGCGCCGCCACCAGCGGCTCGTTTTTCACCGACAGCTTGCCGCCGTAGGCGCCGCCGATGTGGGGCACGATGACCCGCACCCGGTTGATGGGGATGGAGAAGAACTCGGCGATGTGGCGCTGGAGGGTGAACGGGTCCTGGGTGGAGGACCACAGGGTCACATGTCCGTTCTCCACCCCGGCGATGGTGATGTGCGGCTCCAGCGGATAATGCTGCACTTGGGGGAAGGTGAAGACATCCTCGAAGACATGGTCGGCCCGGGCGAAACCCTTGTCCACGTCGCCCCGGGAATAGTTGTAGGCGTAGCACACATTGGTGCCGCGGAATGCCTCGGGTACGCGGTAGGCGTGGCCGTGGAGCTCGTCGGCGTCGGCCACATGTTCATGTACCAGCGGCGCGCCTGGCGCGATGGCGTCGGCCACGTCCGTCACCGCGGGAAGTTCCTCGTACTCGGTCTCGATGAGCGCCAGCGCTTCCGCCGCGGCGGCCTCGTCCGTCGCGGCTACCGCCGCCACCGGGTCGCCGTCGTAGCGCACCTTGTCCAGGGCGACGACGGTCTGGTCCTTGTAGGCGGAGCCGAAGTACGGGTTCATCCCGTCCAGGGTCTCGCGGGTCAGTACCGTGACCACCCCCGGCAGCGCCTCGGCCTTGGTGGCGTCGATGCGCCGCAGGCGCGCGTGCGGGAACGGGCTGCGCAGGACCTTGGCGTGGAGCATGCCCGGCAGCTCCAGGTCCATGGCGTAAACGGCCTTGCCGGTGGCCTTGACCACGCCGTCCACCCGATGGTGGGACTTGCCGATGACCTGGTGTTTGGCGGCTTTCGCCATTCGTCGTTACCTCCGTGTGGATCGGTCGGCGCTCCGCGGATGCAGGGCATGCGCCAGTCGTGAGAGGTGGGCGCCGTCGGAGCTTGCGCCGCAGGAATTCACGAAAACGAATTTTCGCTTTCGTGAATTCCTACGGCCCAAGCTCCTCGTCGAGCGGATAGCGCTCGCGCACCCAATCGACGGCCTCGGCCGGCGTCGTCAGTTCGCCCTCGAGTTGGGCCTCCTCGACGGCCCGCAGCATGGCCGAGAAGGAGGGGCCGGGCAAATGGCCGAGCCGGATGAGGTCGCGGCCGCGCAGCAATGGGGCTGGCTTGACTTCCTGTTCGCCCAGTTCGGCGAGCTTCCGCTGACAGAAATCGTAGTAGCCCAGATCGCCATTGGATGAAAGCGCGTCGATGCGGCACAGCTCCAGGAGTTCGAGGATGCCGTCGTCGGCGAGGAAGCGCTTGAGCGTGCTGAGGCGCATCTTCGGCGCCTGGGTGTAGCGCAGGTGATAGCGCACCAGCCAGGCCACGCGTTCGGCCACGGCGCGGCTTCGCTTGAGACGCTGGAGGATCTGCACGGCCATCTCCGCGCCCAGCTCCGGGTGGCCGTGGAACGTGACGCGCTCGCCCGCGGGCTGGCGGCACGGCGGCTTGGCCACGTCGTGCAGCAGGCAGCCGTAGGCGAGGGTCTCGGTGGGAGCGGCGTCGAGGTGACCCAGGAGCGTCAGCGTGTGGACGAAGACGTCCCCCTCGGGGTGGTGGTCCGGGGTCTGCTCGCAACCCTTCATGGCGGTGATTTCGGGCAGGATCACTTCCAGGAGTCCGGTCTCGTCCAGCAACTCGAACCCGCGCCGGGCGCCGCCCTCGGTGAGGGTGCGGGTGACTTCGGCTCCGATGCGTTCCCACGCCACCTGGGTGACGGCGGCGGCGTGGCTGCGGATGGCCAGCAGCGTCGGCCCGTCGATGGCGAAGCCCAGGCCGCAGGCCAGACGCACGGCCCGGACCATGCGCAGGCGGTCCTCGGCGAAACGCTCGTGGGGATCGCCGATGGCCCGGATCAAACCCCGGGCCAGGTCGGCCCTGCCGTCCACCAGGTCGATGAGCCGATCGTCCACCGGGTCGTACATCATGGCGTTGATGGTGAAGTCGCGCCGCCGGACATCGTCCTCCAGGGTACCATGGCGGACGTGTTCGGGCCGGCGTCCGTCGCGGTAGGGGCCGTCGCAGCGGAAGGTGGTGACTTCGAACGGCTCGCTCTCCACCAGCACGACCACCGAGCCGAATCGCGATCCCACGTCCACCGTGTCGGTGAAGAGGGCCTGGACCTGCCGGGGGGTCGCGGCGGTGGCCACGTCGTAGTCCTTGGGCTCTCGTTCCAGAAGACGGTCGCGCACGCATCCGCCAGCGAGGTAGGCTTCGTGGCCGGCCGCGCGCAGACGCCGGATGATGTGGAGAGCCTTGTCTGGTTGTGACACAGGATCATTCCCGGAGGGTGGTTTCAGGTCGTCCGCGTGTTTCGCGCCGCGTATGGCCGTCGTTTGTTGCCGGCCAGGAGCTTGCGCCGCAGGAATTCGAGAAAGCGAAAATTCGCTATCGCCGTCCCTTCGGCTGGTCGATTGAGGAGAATACCATGTCATATTTGACGAAATCGAGCGGCCGATGGGAAGGGACGAATGAGAGCGGATTTGCAGCCGTGAATTCCTACGGCGCAAGCTCCTGGGTTCGATGACCCGCTGGGGTGAGGTGTTCCCGATTCGCACCCGGCATCCCGATCTGCTAAAAAATGGTTCGTTCGGCTGCGAATGGCCCATCTCGAACCATCTCGAAAATTCCAAACCTGAACAGTGAACAGTCCGGCCCAAGAAGGTGCAGCGTGATCGAGGTCGAGGGTCTCACCCGAAAGTATGGCGACGTGGTGGCGGTGGACGACGTTTCGTTTTCCATCGGCAAGGGGGAGGTGGTTGGTCTTCTGGGGCACAACGGCGCCGGCAAGACCACCATCATGCGGATGCTCACCGGGTACATCGAGCCCACCGCGGGGTCGGTGGTCATCGATGGCATGCCGGTTTCCGAGGCGCGGCTGCGCATCCAGCGCAGGCTGGGCTATCTGTCGGAGAACGCGCCGCTTTATCCGGACATGTCGGTGGTGCGCTACCTGGAGTACGTGGCCGACCTGCGCGGGGTGGCGCGCGCGCAACGGCCGGCTGCGCTCCGGCGGGCGCTGGAGCGGACGTGGCTGGCGGACCGGGCGCTGGATGCGGTGGGGACGCTGTCCAAGGGCTACAAGCAGCGGCTGGGGGTGGCCCAGGCCATCGTCCACGAGCCGGAGATCCTGATTCTCGACGAGCCCACCAACGGCCTGGACCCGGCGCAGATCTTCCAGATGCGCTCGTTGGTGAGCGATCTGAGCGAGAACGCCACCATCATCGTTTCCACGCACATCCTCCAGGAGGTGGAGGCGGTGTGCGAGCGGGTGATCATCATGGTGCAGGGGCGCATTGCGGTGGACGCCCGGTTGAGCGAGCTGCGGCAGTCCAACCGCCTGGTGGTGGGACTCGGCAATCCTTCCGACGACGCGGGCGCGCGCCTGGGGGAGCTTCCGGGAGTGGCGGCCGTCGTGCCGGCGGAGGGGTCGCGGGGCGAGACTTACGCCCTGGAGATCGAAGCCCCCGCGGACGCGGTGGCCCCCGGCGTGGCGCGGGCGGCTGTGGAGGGCGGCTGGGACATCTACTTCCTGAGTGAGCAGGCGCGCACCCTGGAGACCGTGTTCCGTGAAGTGTCGGAGAGAGGCAGCCATGGCGGGTAGCATCTGGAGCATCGCCAAGAAGGAGTTTTCCACCTACTTTGCGTCGCCGGTGGCGTTCATCTTCCTGGGGACGTTTTCGGCGGTGTGCCTGTTCATTTTCTTCTGGGTGGAACAGTTCTTTTCCCGCAACATCGTCGATGTGCGTCCGCTGTTCGAGTGGATGCCGATCCTGCTGATCTTCCTGAGCGCCGCGCTGACCATGAAGATGTGGAGCGAGGAACGGCGCATGGAGACCCTGGAGTTCCTCTTCACCCTGCCGGTGAAGACGCTCCACCTGGTTTTGGGCAAGTTCCTTGCCTGCCTGGGGCTGGTGGCCATCGCGCTGGCGCTCACCGTGGGCGTGCCCGCCACCGTGTCGTTCATGGGACCCCTGGATTGGGGTCCGGTTCTGGGGGCCTATGTCGCGTCGCTGCTGCTGGCGGCGGCCTACTGTTCCATCGGCCTGTACGTCAGCGCGCGCAACGAGAGCCAGATCGCGAGCCTCATCCTCACCACGGTGATCGGCTTCGTGTTCTATCTCCTGGGCTCGCTGACCTTCGGTTCCCTGGCGGGCAATCAATGGGCGGAATACCTGGGGCTGGCGGCCACCGGCGTGCGCTTCGAGTCCATCACCCGCGGCATTCTCGACCTGCGGGACGTCTACTACTACGTCAGCGTCGTGGGCGTCTTCCTGGCTCTGAACGTCTTTTCCCTGGAGCGGCTGCGCTGGTCCAGGGAAGGGCAGGCAGGGCGCCACCGGGCGTGGCGGCTGGCCACCGCCCTGGTCATCGTCAACTTCGTGCTGGCCAACTTCTGGCTGCAGCGCGGCGTGACGGTGCGCGCGGACCTCACCGCGGACCAGGACTACTCCATTTCCCAAGCGACACGGGACCTCGTCGCCCAGTTGCAGGAGCCGCTGCTGATCCGCGGCTATTTCAGCGCCCGCACCCATCCCTTGCTGATGCCGCTGATGCCGCGCATCCGCGACACCATCCGCGAGATCGAGTCCATCAGCGGCGGTCGCGTGCGCGCCGAGTTCGTGGACCCGCGGGAGGAGCCCGATCTGGAGGAGGAGGCCAACCAGCGCTACAACATCCGTCCGACTCCTTTCCGCACGGTGGACCGTTATCAGAACTCACTGGTCAACTCCTACTTCGACCTGCTGCTTCAGTACGGCGACAAGCACGAGGTGCTGCGCTTTTCCGACCTGATCGAAGTCCAGGGCGGGCGGACGGGAACGCGGGTGCGCCTGCGCAACCTGGAATACGACCTGGCCCGCGGCATCAAGAAGGTGCTGTACGGCTTTCAGGACATCGGCGCGCTGTTCGCCGGCGTGGATCAGCCCGTGGAGTTCGAGGCGTACGTCTCCCCCGCGGAGAAGTTGCCGGAGTCCATGGCGGTGGTCCGGCGGCAGTTGTTGATTTCGCTGAGGGAGTTGCGCAAGGAGTCGGACGGGAAGCTCAAGTACGTCGTCATTGACCCGGAGGCGGATGGCGGCGCGGTGGCCCGGCAGCTTGCGGAGCGTCACGGGTTTCGCCCGATGACCCTGGGTCCCCTCGATCCCAGGAAGTTCTACTTCTACATGCTCATGAAGAACCAGGGCACGACGGTGCAGGTGCCCCTGCCCGAGAAGCTCAACCAGGAGGCGATCCGCCGCAGCATCGAGGCGGCGCTGCGGCGCCTGGCTCCGGGCTTCATCAAGACCGTGGGCATTCACGTGCCTCCGGTGCGGCCGCCCCAGCAGCCTGGGATGCGTCCCCAGCCGCCGGAGCGCGGATTCCGGTTTCTGGCGCAGAAGCTGCAGGAGAATTACCGCGTCACGCTGGTGGACCTGAAGTCCGGGGTGGCGCGGGAGAATGTGGACCTGCTGCTGCTGGCGGCGCCCGCGGACTTCACGGCCAGGCAGCGGTTCGCCGTGGACCAGTTCCTGATGAAGGGCGGTTCCGTGGCGCTGCTGACGTCGCCCTACGCGGTTTCGCAAACCCGGGCCGGGCTGGCCGCGCGCTCCCATGCCTCCGGTCTCGAACCGTTGCTTGAGCATTACGGCGTGACCGTCCGAAAGACCTTGGTGCTGGACCCGCAGAACGAGTCCTTCCCGGTGACGGTGAACCGGAAGGTGGGCGCCTTCACGGTGCGTGAGCTTCAGCTCGTGCCTTATCCCTATTTCGTCGATGTGCGGGGGCGCGGACTCAATGAGGACAATCCCATCACGGCCCGGCTGCCCCAGTTGACCTTGAGCTGGGCGTCGCCGCTGTCGCTTCCCGACGACGAGGCCGGGGTCGTTCGCGCGACGCCGCTACTCGCCAGTTCCGGCGAATCCTGGGTGTCAGGGTCCTTGAAGGTGCATCCCGACTACAAGGTTCATCCCAAGCTGGGATTCGAGCGCGAGGGACAGCCGGAGGCGCAGGTGCTGGCCGGGGTCGTGGAAGGGGTCTTCCGCTCGTATTTCGCGGGCAAGGAGTCGCCGTTGCTGGCCAGGGACGAGGATGAGGAGAAGCCGGAGGCAGAGGCGACCGCCGGAACCGCGCAGGAGGCGGCCGAAGACGAGCCGGAGCCCGTGGTGACGGGTCTGATCGACAAGTCGCCGGAATCGGCGCGCATCATCATCGTCGGTTCCAATGATGCGTTCACCGACCAGACGTTGCAGCTCTCGCGCGCGGCGGCCAACGACCGCTTCGTCAACTCGCTGCAGTTCATCGAGAACCTCGTGGACTGGGCGTTGGAGGACCGGGCGCTGCTGTCCATCCGCAGCCGTGCCCGTTTCGCGCGCACGCTGGTTCCCATGACGAGGGAGCAGAAGGCGTTCTGGGAGTATTTCAACTACGCCTTGGTGCTGATGGGGCTCGCGCTTGTCTACGGCGGCCACCACTACCATCTGCGCCGCGCGCGGGACCGCTACCACCGGGTGCTGGCGGTCTGAATTCAACCCGGTGCTGTCATACGGAGAGCGTTCAGCGTGAGCCGATCCATCAAGTTTCTGGTGCTGTTGTTGGCGCTTCAGGCGGGACTCGTGGCTTGGGTTCATCTGGAGGGCGACACGCCCGACCCGTTCAAGGCCGATGCGCCGCTGGTGGCCGTGCCCATGGACAGCGCGGATACGGTCACCATCGAGCAGCCGGGGGAGGCGCTGCTGCGCATGACGCGCAAGGGCGATCAGTGGGTGTTGCCGGAGAAGGGCGATTTCCCGGTGTTGCCGGCGAATTTCGAGCAGTTCACGGAAAAGCTTCTGGGGGCCAGGCGGGCGTGGCCCGTGGGGCAGACGCTGGTGGCGGCCCGTCAGTTCAAGGTGACCCTGGACGCGTTCGAGCGGCGCGTGCGTTTCCTCAAGGGAGAGGATGTGCTCGGCGACGTCTACTTGGGGTCGTCTCCTGGTTTCCGCAAAGTTCACGCACGCCTCGACGGCGACGAGCATACCTACGCCATCGACTTCAATGCCTTCGACGCGCCCACGGACCCGAGCCTGTGGTACGACACCGACGCGCTCAAGCTGCCCGTGGAGGACATTGCCCGCATCGACATGGGCGCCTTTGCCTTGAAGGCGCAGGATGGCGGTTTCCAGGTGGAAGACCTGCGCGAGAACGAGCAGACCGACGCCGAACCCGTGCAGGAGATGGTCGAGAGGATCTCCGAGGTGACGTTCACGGACGTGCTCGGCGCCGGCGGCCAGGCGCTTTTCGAGGGCGGCAGGCCGGTGGTGCGGTACACCGTCGAGCTCAAGGAGGGCGCCCCCGTCGAGCATGCCGTGGCGGCGCCAGGGGAAGGGGATCGCTACATCCTGAAGAGTTCCACCCACTCCCAGTACTTCGAGGTGGAGAAGGACCGCTTCGACAAACTGCGTGACGCGAGTCGCGTGCAGGTGGTCAAGGGCGCGGATGCGGGTTGACAGGCGCGCTCGATCCTCGGATACTGTCAGTTTTTCCACGGGGCGGCCGTCCCCGCTCCTCACTCGCATTCGGCAACCTTGCCCACGAAACCAAGGAGACACCATGAGCGCACGTCCCATGCCGATCCAGGATGCGGAGCAGACCGCCGCCAAGCGGTTCATCGGGGCCGTTCGGCAACTCCATGAGGATGAGCCCGACGTGGACAAACGCTGGGAAAAGATGGGGTCGCTTCTGAGCGAACTTCTGGCGGACCCCGGCGTGAGGGCGCAGTCCGAGGATTGGCCGTCCTGTGATCAGGGCGGGCTCACCGCGGCCGATGGTGGGCAACGGGCGCAGAACCTGCTCCTGTACGAAGATCCGGACCACGGGTTCGTCATCAACGGACTCGTCAAGGCGCCGGGGACGCGCACCAGCATCCATGACCACGCGCATAACTGGACGCTGTACGGTGTCCTCGACGGTCGCGAGAGCATCGAACGTTACGAGCGCTTGGACGACGGTTCCAGGCCGGACTACGCGGAAGTGCGAAAGACCGAGAATGCCGAGGTGGGACGCGGCAAGATCGACCTTGTGCGGCCGTGGCAGATCCATGCCGAGCAGAGCGGCGAGGAGCGTACGGTGGCCATCATCGTGCGCGCGGAGAAGCCGGGCACGTTCCTGCAGGGACGGTACGACCCGGAGACCCGCAAGTACTGGCAGGGATACGGTCCCACGCAGATACCCTGCGACTTCGTATAGTACTCGACCGGACCAGCGGATTCTTTCGAAGGAGTCTCATGTGATACGGTTCTTCGTGGTCCTGACGAGTCTTGTCCTGCTCCTTTGTGCCGGCCTGTTCCACGCGCCCGACGCGTCCGCGCGGGCGCAGGCCCACGTACAACCCGATCCGTTCGCCATACCCCGAGGGCTTGAGCCTGCCGTGAAGTTCTGGAAGGCGATCTTCCTGGACTACGATTCCGATCAGCTTGTATTCTTCGATCCCGGGAACATGTCGAGGATTTACGAGGTGGTCCGGGTCAAGAAGGGCGCCAGCAGCCGGAGGGTGTTTCGTTCGGTGCGCGCGCGTCTCCAGCGGCGCGGCATTCCGTCACGCCGAATCAAGGCCCAACGGGGCATCCGTGAGCGTTTCGAGGCCGGTGTGCGCCGTTCCGGGCGTTACATGAAACACATGCGGAAGATCTTCGCCGCCCGCGGACTTCCGGCAGAGTTGACTTATCTGCCTCTGGTGGAGTCGTCGTTCAGGAACGACGCGCGTTCGTTTCGCGGCGCGGTTGGCATGTGGCAGTTCATGCCCCGCACCGGGCGGGAGTACATGCGGGTGACGCGGCTGCTGGACGAGCGCAGGGACCCCATGGAGGCGACCCGGGCGGCGGCGCGGCTCTTGCAGCAGAACTATCGGGAACTCCGCACGTGGCCGCTGGCAGTGACCGCCTACAACCATGGCCGCGCCGGCATGAAGCGAGCGGTGCGCCGGGTGGGCACGCGGGACATCGCCACGATCATCCGACGCTATCGCAGCCGCACTTTCAAGTTCGCTTCCAAGAACTTCTACGCGGAGTTTATCGCGGCCGTGCACATCATGCGCGAGGTCGAGCGGCACCTGCCCCACGTCCGCTTCGATTCGCTGGTGCACATGGAAGAGATCCGTCTCACGAAAGGCGTATCGATCGCGGCGCTGGTGCGTCACAACCGGGTGTCGCGCGCGGAGCTGCTCAAGTGGAATCCGGCATTGAGCCGTCATGCGACGTGGCTGCCGAAGGGTTACCGGCTCAAGGCGCCGGAGCCTCAGGGGCAATGGTACCGAAAGGCGTTGGCGAGCGTCGGTCCGAGCTCGTCGTTTCCTTATCACGTGGTGAGCCGGGGGGATACGCTCTCCGAGATCGCGAAAGCCTATGGCACGTCGGCGAGCACGATCCAGGCCGCCAACGGCTTGAGGAGCGTTCACCGCGTGCGCGTGGGGCAGCGGCTGGCGATTCCGGGCCGGTCGCCGGCCAGATCCCGTGAGCAGCAGCGTACCGTCAAGGTGGTGTCGAAACCGCGGGTGGAGGAGAAACCCAAGGCCGTGGCGGGCAAGCCACAGGTGGCAAAACGCCAGGCGGCGGCCGTGGCCCGTGACAAAAAGGGTTCGTACCACGTGGTCAGGCGCGGCGACACACTTTGGGACATCGCCAAACTCCACGGCACCACGGCGCGCGCTGTTCGCCGAGCGAACGGCGTGCAGCGGGTCCGGCGTTTGCGCGTCGGACAACGGCTGGCGATCCCGCGCCAGTCGTCCGCGACGCATGTGTCCCGGAAGGTGGTGAAGCGACGGCGCGTGTTTCACCGCGTGCGTCCGGGGGAGACGCTTTCCACCATCGCGGACCGCTACCGGGTGTCGCTGGCCGCCCTCCAACGCGCCAACGCCATCCGCGACCGGCACCGGATACGCGCCGGCCAGCGCCTCAGAATTCCCGGCACGCAATCCTGATCGGCCAGCGCTTCGGCCCGGCCGCGCTGGCCCTTGGCGCCGCGCGACGGGTGCGGGCGCGCGTCACCCATGCGCCGGTTACACCATGCTCCGCCGTTGCGATATAATCGTCGGAGATCATGTACCAGAGCCTCCTTCAGGCCACGGCAGGCTTCTACCTGCTGGCGACCGGCGCATTCATCCTCTACCTGTTCTTCCAACGGGAGTCGTTCTCCCGGGCGGGTCAGTGGTTGCTGCTCGCCGGGTTTGCCGGCCATGCGCTAAAGTTCGCCTTTCTGTTTCATGACGCGGGTTTCCCCGCCCTTGCCCAGACCGCGGCCACGCACTCGTTCTACGGCTGGCTGATGGTGGGTGTCTATCTGACCGTTCACTTCCAGTACCGGCTCCCCATCCTGGGCGGCTTCGTCGCCCCGCTGGCGTTTCTCATGTCGCTCCGCTCCATCGCCCTGGGAGAACCGGGCCTGGACACGTCGCCCGCGCTGTTGACCTACTGGCTGCCGCTGCACGTGACGCTGGCGCTGTTGGGAAACGCCGTCCTCGCGCTGGCGTTCGCGGTGAGCGTCATCTACCTGGTGGTCCGGCGCCAACTCAAGCAGAAGCGCACCACCGGCCTGAGCCGTACCGTGCCGGCCCTGGAGACCCTGGACCGTCTCAACAAGACGTTCCTGGTCTGGGGCTTCCCGTTCATGACTCTGGGCATTCTCACGGGCAGCGTATGGGCGCACGATCAGTGGGGCAATTTCTGGTCCTGGGATCCGCGCCAGATCACCTCCGCGCTGACGTGGCTGTTATACGGCATCCTGCTCCACGGCCGGCTGACCGCGGGCTGGCGCGGGCGCAAGGCGGCGCTCTGGACCATCGCCGGATTCCTTATCGTGCTCGCTTACTTTCTCTGGGGCGACGCTTTCTTCCTGAGCCGTCACGGTGGACGCTTTGAGTGAACCGGCGCGAGATGTTCTCCACCAGATCCTCGTGGTCGGGGTGAATCACCGCACCGCGCCCGTGGAGGTGCGGGAGCAGTTCGCGTTTCCGACCAGACGCGTGGACGGCGCCCTTCAGGACCTGCTGGCGCGGCCCTCGGTGAACGAGGGGGTGATCCTGTCCACGTGCAACCGGGTGGAGGTGGTGGCCGTGGCGCGCGACGGTGACGCCGGACTCGCCGAGATCGAGGACTTCCTCAAGAGTCAGCGCGATGTCCCCCTGAAGCCCACCCAGGACCATCTCTACCGTCACGCGCGCAAGAAGGCGGTCCGGCACGTCTTCCGCGTGGCTTCGAGCCTCGACTCCATGGTCGTGGGCGAGCCGCAGATCCTGGGTCAGTTGAAGGAGTACTACGCCCTCGCGCAGCAGGCCGGCACCGTCGGCAGCATTCTGCACCGCCTCTTCCATCGCTCCTTCGCCGTGGCCAAGCGGGTGCGGCAGGACACCGGCATCGCCAACCGGCCGGTGTCCGTGGGTTCGGTGGCGGTGGACCTGGCCAGGCGTATCTTCGACAGGCTGGAGGAGAAGACCGTCATGGTCATCGGTTCCGGCGCCATGGGCGAAGCGCTGGTGCGCCACCTGGTGGAGAGCGGCGTGCGCAGTCTGATGATTACCAACCGCACCTTCGAGAAGGCGGTGGAGCTGGCGGACCGCTTCGAGGCCAGCCCCATCCGTTTCGAGGACTACGGCCGCTATCTCAGACTTGCGGACGTGGTCATCGGGTCGGTGGAGTCGGAGGAGGCGCTGATGACGCGCGACACCGCGGCCGAGGTGCTGCGCGAGCGCAAGCAGGACAACATGTTCCTCATCGACCTGGGCGTGCCGCGGAACTTCGACCCGCTCATCAACGGCCTGGACAACGTCTACCTCTATCACGTGGACGATCTCACCGGCGTGGCGCGGGAGAACCTGCGGGGGCGGGAGAGCGAAGCGGAGAAGGGGGAAGTCATCGTCGATCAGGAGGTGGAGGCGTTTCATCGGTGGTTGACGTCCCTGGATCAGGTCCCCACCATCGTGGCGCTCAAGCGGAAGTTCGAGGAGATCCGTCAGGGGGAGATCAGGAAATCGCTGGAATCGAGCCTCAAGGACCTGTCCGAGCGGGAGCGCCGGGCCATCGAGGATCTCACCGCGGCCATGATCAACAAGATCCTTCACGCCCCCCTCACCCGGCTCAAGCACGGGCCGGGCGACGACGGGGCGTACGACGACGCCGTTCGGGACTTGTTCGACCTTGACCAGGAGCCGCAGCGGGGGCGTCCCGCCGAAACGTCATTCCCGCGAAAGCGGGAGTCCAGGGGCGGACAGGGGTAACGCGGGCGGAAAGGCATCCCGACCACGACATGAACAGATTTCGTATCGGCACCCGGCGGAGCCCCCTGGCCCTGGTTCAGGCGGAATGGGTTCAGGCGCGCATCCGCGAGCGGCGTCCACAAGCCGTGGTGGAAATCGTCCCCATCCGCACCAGCGGAGACCGCTTCCAGAACGTTCCCATCGAGCGGATCGGCGCCAAGGGCGTGTTCATCAAGGAGATCGAAGAGGCGCTGCTGCGCGGCGACATCGACGTCGCGGTGCATTCCATGAAGGACCTGCCCACCGAGCTTCCCCAAGGGTTGGCCATCGCCGCGGTGCCAGAGCGTGAGGACCCGGCGGACGCGCTGGTGAGCCGGGTCGCGGGGAGCCTTGCCGGGCTTCCGGCCGGGGCGCGCATCGGCACGGGCAGTCTCCGGCGGCGCGCGCAGTTGCTGCACCAGCGCCCAGACCTCACCGTGGCGCCCATCCGGGGAAACGTCGGCACACGCATGGCCAGGCTCGCGCGCGGCGAGGTGGATGCCCTGGTGCTGGCGCTGGCCGGACTCAAGCGCCTGGGGCGGGCCCACGAGGCCACGCAGGCGCTGCCGCCGGAAACCTGCATGAGCGCCGTGGCCCAGGGCGCGCTGGGCCTGGAGACGCGCCACGGCGAGGTGGCGCGCCTGCGCTTTCTCGACCACGGGCCGTCGGCGGCGGAAGTGACCGCGGAGCGCGCCTTTCTGGCGCGCCTGGAGGGAGGTTGCCAGGCGCCCGTGGGCGCGCGCGCCGTGGCGCGGGGCGACCGCCTTGCCCTTGCCGGCATGGTGGCGGAGGTTTCCGGCAAGCGGGTTTTCCGAGGCGAATTGTCGGGAGCGCCCGCGGACGCCGCCGCGCTGGGGACACGGCTGGCGGAACGCCTGCTCGCCGAGGGGGCGGCCGCCGTTTTGCGGGAGGCGCGGCCATGAGCGATGCCGCGCAGCCCGGATCGTCCACACCGGCCGGCGCTCCGCTGTCCGGACAACGCATCCTCATCACGCGGCCGCGGGAGCAGGCCGGCGCCTTCGTGCGCGGCGTGGAGGCTCTGGGCGCGCGCGCCGTGGTCTTCCCCACGGTGGCGATCCTGCCGCTGGCGGACAGCGCCGACCTCGACCGCGCCATCCGCGGTTTGCCGGAACAGGACTGGCTGGTCTTTACCAGCGCCAACGGGGTCCGTCACTTCCTTGCCCGCTGTGAAGCCCTCGCGTGCATGGACGGCCTGCGCGGGCTCGCCATCGCGGCCATCGGTCCGCAGACCGCCCGCCTGCTGGAGGAGCGAGGACTGGCGGTGAGCCTCGTGCCCCGGGAATACCGCGCCGAGGGCATCCTGTCGGCCCTTGGCGCCGAGCGGGCTCGCGGCCGGCGGTTCCTGCTCCCCCGTGTCGCCGGAGCGCGGGACGTGCTGCCGGATACCCTCCGCCGCTGGGGCGCGCAAGTGGACGTGGTGGAAGCCTACCGCAACGAGGCCGTGGGCCGCGGCGCCGGGCGCCTGCTGGAAGTCCTGGGCCAGGTGGACTGGGCCACGTTCACCAGTCCCAGCACCGTGAATGCCTTCATGGACCTGCTCGTTGGGGTGAACGCGAGTATCCCCGCCGCTGTGCGGGTTGCCTGCATCGGTCCCATCACCGCCGACGCCGCCCGCGGCCGCGGCCTGGACGTGGCTGCGGTGGCGCAGGAATACACCATCCCCGGCCTCATTCAGGCGCTCTCGGACAGTGCGGCCGTGCGTTCCATCCCATGAGCGTTCGTGCTACTTTAGCATTGTACGCTCAACTATTTGGAATATATTGGGAATCTTGTACGAGGGGTCCGTATGAATTCATTCGCTCGGGGGTTGTGGTTTGCGTCGAGGCTGGGCGTCATGGCGCTCGTTCTGGCGTTGTTCCTTCCGCATGGCCCGGTTCGGGCCGCGGATGAAGACCTGCCGGTTGTCACCGTCTCCGATGCCTCTGTCACGGAGGGTGGCTGGCTCGGCTTCGTGGCCACGCTCGACAAGCCCGTGGCGGGCCGTCAGTCCGCGCAGTTCAGTTGGGTGATACGGGGTGTCACCGCGACCGCCGGCGTGGATTACGAAGACGCCAGCTACACGGCTTCCTTCTCACCGGGCAAGAAGGAAACCGAGATTCTGATCAAGACCATTGCCGACGATCTCGACGAGGGCAATGAGACCTTCGAGTTGGTGCTCTCGGGACCGCGTCGCCTGAAACTCGGCACCACCAAGGCCACCGGCACGATCCGGGATCCCAAACCGGAGCCCTCGGCGGCGAAGCCGGAGATCACCCTGTTCGGGAGCGGTTCCGCCAAGGAAGGCGGCCGGGTCTTCTTCACCCTTTCGGCGACACCCAAGGCCGCGGCCACGGTGTCGGTGAACATCTCCCAGTCGGGCAGTTTCTTCACCGGCAGGGATATGGGCCAAAGGGACGTGACCCTGGATCCGGACGGCCGCAAGACCGTCATCATCTACACGCGGGAAAACGCGGTCAACGACCTTGACGGCTCCATCACCGCGACCATCACCGCGAGTCCGAAATACACGGTCCGCAGTGGCTACGGCTCGGCGACCATCATTGTGACGGACAATGATCCACCTTCGGTCACCATCTCGGCCGGCCCTTCCATCCGGGAGGGCGGCGCCGCGACGTTCGCTCTCCGGGCGAACCCGAGACCCGCGACAAGCCTGAACGTGGACGTGAATGTCAGCGACAGCGGCGACATGGCCGTCAACGGCGAAACCGGACGGCGGGTGGTGACCATCGGCAGCAACGGGCGCGGGACCCTGCGCGTCCGGACCGAGCGGGACAGTGTCGATGAAGCCGACAGCGTGATCACGGCCAGCGTCGTTCGCGCTCACCGGTATGGCGTGGGCAACCCAGGCACCGCGACGGTGGCGGTTTCGGATGGCGGCGCGCCCACGCCGCGAATCAGCATCACCGGCAATGGCGACATTGACGAGGGCGGCACGGCCAGCTTTTCACTGACGGCAAGTCCGGCGCCGGCGACAAGCCTGGTGGTGTCGGTGCGCGTCACGGAGGACGGACGTTTCGCGGCCAGCGGTCAGACCGGGACGAGAAGCGTGACCATTGGCACGGATGGCACGGGCACCCTCAGCGTGCGAACCGCCAGCGATGACCGGGATGAGGCCGATGGCACCCTCACGGCGACCCTCGCCGGCGGGCCTGGCTATACGGTGGGCTCGCCGGCTTCCGCGGCGGTGGACGTCACCGATGGCGGCGCGCCCACGCCGCGGCTCACCATCACCGCGGGGCCGCCCATCTGGGAGGGGGGCACGGCCAACTTCCACGTGTGGGCCAACCCCAAGCCCAGCAGCAACCTGCAAGTTGCGGTGGATGTGGTGGATAGTGGCGCCCTGCTGGCCCGTGGCCAGGGGGGCCGCAAGATTGTCACCGTCTATTCGAGCGGTTGGGGCGACGTTTCCGTGCTTACGGATGCCGACGATGTGGACGACCCGGATGGCCACGTCACGGTGCGCATCGTCAAGATGGGCGAACGCTACGCGCTTGGATCGCCCGCGTCGGCGCGCGTGGACGTCACCGACGGCGGCGCGCAGACGCCGAGAGTCAGCATTGCCGCTGGACCCGGCATACAAGAGGGGGAAAGCGCATCCTTTGCGCTCACGGCCAGTCCTCCTCCCGCGAGTCCGCTGGTGGTGAACGTGCAGGTGGCCGCCTCGGGTTCGTTCGCGGCCTCGGGTCAGACCGGCTCGAAGACGGTCACCATCGGTACGGATGGCGCCGGTGTTCTGACCGTGGTGACAGAGCCGGACGATGTGGACGAAAACGATGGGACGATTACGGCTGAGCTGCGGACCGGGGACGGGTACGAGCGCGTGGCCCCGACTTCGGCGCGCGTGGATGTCACCGATGGCGGCGCGCCGACGCCGCGGATCCGCATCGTCCCGGGCGCGGACGTCATCGAGGGCGAGACCGCGAGCTTTGCGCTCACCGCCAGCCCGGCGCCGGCAACCACCATCGACGTCCGCGTCCACGTCAGCGACCGCGGCGGCGTGGCGGGTTCCGGTGAGACGGGCATCCGGACGGTGACCATCGGCAGCGACGGGACCGGCACGCTTGCCGTCGGCACCGATACCGATGCGGACGAGATGAGCGGGACGGTCAGCGCCAGTCTGTTGACCGGCGCGGCCTACGTGATCGGCTCTCCGATGGGCGGGACCATCCGTGTGATCGATGGCGACAGCCATACGCCCCTGGTGAGCATTGATTCGGGACCGACCATCATCGAAGGCGAAACGGCCACGTTTTCGCTGAGCGCGATCCCCGCTCCCGCGGCGGATCTCGTAGTGCTGTTGACCCTCTCGCAACGCAACTCGTTCGTCCATGACGGCGATTTGTCCAGCCCGGTGACCGCCATCATCGACTCAAGCGGTACGGGCGTGCTCGAAGTTCCCACGCAGGATGACGAGGTGGACGAGTATGATGGTTCGCTCACCGCAAGCGTGGATGAGGGACAAGGCTACCTGGTGGGTTTCCCCGATTCCGCGACGGTGCTGATCAACGACAATGATGTCGGAGACGAGGATCTGTCGGTGTCCGTGGCGGATGCGACCCTCGTGGAAGGCGACCGTGACAGCTATTCGCAGATGCGTTTTCCGGTGACACTCAGCCGTCCGTCCGCGGGTCGGGTGACAGTCCGGTACACCCTGTACACCACGCCGGAGACGCCTGGCGCCCGGCCGGCGACGCCGGGAGAGGATTACGAACTGTCGGGGGGCCGGGTCTCCAGCTATGTCGTCTTCTCGCCCGGTGAGACGGAAGCCTACGCCGGGGTTCGGATCATCGATGATGATGAGGACGAGAAGGCGCCCGAGACGTTTGGGCTCAGGATCGTCAGGGTGGACGGAGCCGAGATCGCCAATGGCCTGGCGGTGGGCACGATTCTGCCGGATCCGTGGGACGTGGTTCCGGGAACACCGGTCATCACCATCAGCGCCCAGGCCGCGGTCACGGAGGGTGAGCCCGCAACCTTCATGCTCGAGGCCCGTCCGCCGTTGACGGAGGACCTCGAGATCAAGGTCCTCATCAGCGACGCCGCCGAATCGGATGGTGACAATGAGGACGGAGATTTTGTCGCCGCGGCCGATGAGGGCCCGCAAACGGTCCTGTTCCGGGGGATCGGCAGACAGGCCGCGGTCATCGAAAGCGACGTGCAGACCTTCACCGTGGCAACGGTGGATGACGCCGTCGAAGAGACCTCCGGCCCGGTGACCGTGGTCGTGCAAGTCAGCGACGGCGACGGGTATCTGTTGCACACGCCGTACACGGCATCCGTGATCGTCTACGACAACGACGGCGCGCCGCAGGCCCTGCCGGCGCTTTCGGTTTCGGATGCCACGGCAAGCGAGTCCGACGGGCAGATGTGGTTCGACGTGACCCTCGATCCCCCGGCGCCCGACTTGGGCGCCGTCCGGGTGCACTACAGCACCCAGAGCGGCAGTGCCAGGATGAGCGAGGATTTCTCCATCACGTACGGCACCCTGACCTTTCAAGGCGGGGAGAGTCTGAAATCGGTGGCGGTGGGCATCATCGACGACGACCACGACGATCCGGGCGAGACCTTTCGATTGGTGCTCAGCAGCCCGGAGGGGGCGACCATCGCGGACCGCATCGGCATAGGCACCATTGTCAACACGGACTCGATGCCGAAGGCGTGGCTGGCCCGTTTCGGGCGCACGGTGGCGGAGCAGGCGCTCGACGGCATCACGGGGCGCCTCGAGGCCGCCCGCGCGCCGGGCGCGCACGGCAGCATTGCGGGACAGACGTTCAGAACGGCCGCCGGCGCAGCGGCGGCGCGTGGCAACGGCGGAACGGGCAGCCTGTCCGGGGTTCGGCCCGGGGTGGCGGCGCCGTCCGGCGCTGCTTCAGGCTTCCACATCGGGACCGCGGAGCGCTTCGACGCGTTCGGCCATGGCTTTGGCGCGGACGCCGCGGGGATGGACCGGAATCCGCTGCTCGGGAGCCGCTTCGCGCTGACCGGTAAGCCGGACGCGGCGGGGGGGAGCGTGGCCTTTTGGGGCCGGGCGTCGGAAGGTCGCTTCGACGGCGAAGACGGGCGCGTCGACCTGGATGGCGAGGTCTTAACCGCCATGCTGGGGGCCGACTACGCGCGGGATCACTGGCTGGTGGGACTTGCGCTCGCGCACAGCGATGGCGAAGGGGGCTATCAAGGCGCCGCGCGCGCCGGGGACCCCCATCCGGCGACGGTGGATTCGTCGCTGACTGCCGCCATTCCCTATGCGTCGTTCCGGGCATCGGAGCGACTGAAGCTCTGGGGGGCCGCTGGCTACGGCGCGGGGGATCTTTCGCTCAAGCACGACAGCGCCGCCAAGTCCGCCGACATCGACTGGACCATGATGGCGGCGGGTCTGCGCAGCGCCCTGATCCCCCCGGCCGCCGCGGGCGGTGCGGCACTCGCCCTCACGTCGGATGCACTGTGGGCGCGTACGTCGTCCGACAAGACCCGCGAGCTTGCCGCAGCGGAATCCGATGTCTCCCGACTCCGTCTTGGTTTGGAAGGAAGCTGGACGATGGCCTACGAGGACGGTGCGCGGTTGACGCCGAAGGTGGCTCTGGGTGCGCGCTACGACGGCGGCGATGCGGAGACCGGTCTGGGGATGGAAGTCGGTGGCGGGCTCGCCTGGGCGGACCCCGGTCTCGGCCTTTCGCTTGACGTGGAGGGACGCACCCTCATCACGCATGAGGCGAATGCCCTGAAGGATCAAGGCGTCGCGGTTGCGCTGGTCTTCGATCCTCAGCCCGCGTTGCGGCGTGGACTGTCGTTCAGCCTGCGCCAGGAGTTTGGCGGCCAAGCCAAAGGCGGTCTTGACGCGCTGTTCGCGCCCGGCTCGCTTGCGGACCGTACAGGCCACGGCAGCCGCTGGACTGCGGAAGCCGCCTACGGTATTCCCGTATTCGGCGGCCGCTTCACCGGCAGCCCGCATGTCGGGCTCGGTGTCTCCGATTCGGCGCGCGATTACAGCGTTGGCTGGCGATGGACGCCGGGGGTGGCAACCCACGCTTCCGCTCTTTCGTGGGACGTCACGGCCACGCGCCGGCACAGTGCCGGATCCGGTTTGGATCACATGTTCGGGCTGGAGGCCGCAGCCCGCTGGTAGCTCTCCAGGAGTTGCCCCAATGGCATTTCCCATTACCCGGCCGCGACGGCTCCGGCGCACCGCCCTGCTGCGGGACATGGTGCGCGAGACCGCCCTCAGCCCCCGCGACTTCATCTATCCGCTGTTCGTGTGTCCGGGCCGTGACCAGGCGCTGCCGGTGACGTCCATGCCCGGCGTGTCGCAACTCTCCGTGGACCGGGCCGCGGCGGAGGCGGAGCATGTCTGGCGCCTGGGCATCCCGGGGGTGATTCTTTTCGGTATCCCCGAGACCAAGGACCCCTTGGGATCGGAAGCCTGGGCCGAACACGGCGTGGTGCAGCAGGCGGTGCGCGCCATCAAGGACAAGGCCCCGGACCTGCTGGTGATGACCGACGTGTGTCTGTGCGAGTACACCGACCACGGCCATTGCGGCGTCATCCACGACGGCGCGGTGGACAACGACGACACCCTCGAACTACTGGTCAGGGAAGCGCTGTCCCATGCCCGCGCCGGCGCCGACGTGGTGGCCCCGTCGGACATGATGGACGGCCGCGTGGGCGCCATTCGGAGCGCGCTCGACGGCGAAGGCTTCGAGAATGTCGTCATCATGGCCTACGCCGCCAAATACGCCTCGGGCTTCTACGGTCCGTTCCGCGAGGCCGCGGAATCCACGCCCCGGTTCGGCGACCGCCGCTCGTACCAGATGGACCCGGGCAACAGCGACGAGGCGCTGCGCGAGGTGGAGGCCGACATCGCCGAGGGCGCCGACATCGTCATGGTCAAGCCCGCGCTCTCCTACCTGGACGTCATCGCGCGCGTCAAGCAACGCTTCGCCTACCCCACCGCCGCCTACAACGTCAGCGGCGAATACGCCATGATCAAGGCCGCCGCCCACAACGGCTGGATCGACGAAAGCACCGTCGTGCCCGAAGTCCTCCTGTCCATCAAACGCGCCGGCGCCGACATGATCCTCACCTACTTCGCCAAGGAAATGGCAGCAGGGCTGTGATGGCGACCCCACTGACGGAAATGACCCGATGTCAATGATGTCGGCATCGCGTAGCCAGGTCCGGCAACACACAGAATGATGGGACCTGGCGCCCCATTTCTCGACTGGAGGAACCGGAACGGGCGTTTGGAGGACAAGTGGATAGCTGTTGCCGGCTTCTGTTACGTTCACCGACCATGAACACGATTGAGACTTGTTCGCGGACATTGGGGCAGGTGTCACGATGAAGACAGATATAATTCCCTGCGGCCCGGCCGTCAACGAAAGCGAACGCCGAGCCATTGCGCAACTCAAGACTCGCTTGATTGGCCACGAGGGTGATGGCAATTGGTTGTTGCTTACGAACTTGCTCTTCTCCGTTAATGAACGGCTTCAGTCTGACGAGATTGATATCGTCGTAATCGGTCCTCCCGGAGTCCGCGTCATCGAAGTCAAACATTGGACGGCGGCGTGGGTCAATCGGCACCCTCAAGCCGTCGAACAAGAAGCGGATCGGGTAACCAGCAAGGCACGGAAGATGGGTACGGCCCTGCGGCGAAAGGTGCCGCATCTTCCCCGTGTGGATGGTGTGTTTCTGGTCACGGAGGACGCTTCGAAAGTCAAGACCCTTGAGGCAAGAGAGCCCATTCATGGCGTTTCATTCCACACGTTCAACACTTGGCGCGATGCAGTGGGGTTGGAACTGCCTAGTATACTGTCGCCGGAGCAGATCAGTGCCTTGGGACGAACATTGACGCCGCGGAACGTTGTGGCGATGGATGGCCAGATAAAGAATCTTGACGGTTATACGCACCTCGTACTGCAATCGCCTGCAACGGAGCGATTCCACCGAGTCTACAAGGCGACGCATTCGGCACGGCAAGAGCGCGTGATCCTCCATCTTTACGATATGACGGACAGCGACGAAGCGAATGCCGCCAAGAAAGCGGAACGGGAGTGGGAGGCTCTACGCCGGTTGCAACAGTACGCTTGGGCGCCACGCATCGTCGATTCTTTCCAGGACGCTCGCGGATTCACGGGTGAGGTCAAATTCTTCACTATTGCTGATCCGGCAACACCCACCCTTGAAGAAAGGTCTGCCGACCACTCCTGGAACGTGAATGGCCGCCTGAGCTTCGCACGTCAAGCCCTGACGGCCTTGCGTGAGATGCATGAAGCCGGCACGGCCGACCAACCCATGATTCATCGAAACCTCAACGGGGGAACGGTTCTTGTAAAGCATGACAACACCCCGATCTTGACGGGGTTCGAGCACACGAGGATACCGGGGCACGTCACGGTTACGTCTACATCCGAGTTGGCTGCCGAAGACCGCGAATCTACGACCGCGCCCGAGGTACGCTCCCACGGAAAGGGAGTTGCCAATCAACGATCAGACGTATTTTCGCTCTGTGCGACACTGAGCACCCTGTTCCACGACGAACCGGATGACATCGGCATCAGCGTTGCGGCCGTGCTGGACAAGGGATTGGCGGAGGCTTCCGAGGCGCGAAGTAGTCTATCGGACCTGGAAGCCGCGCTATCGAAAGTGTCAGGCCATGGCGAATGCGACACGCCGCCTCCAGCATCACGGTACTGGACTGAAGATCAAGTAATCCCTTTCCGTGGTCAGCAGTACCGTATCGTATCACGGTTGGGTTCCGGAGGTGTGGGAACAACGTACAAGGTGACCGGAATCCACCGCGAGACAAAGGATGAACTGGGCACGTACGTCGCCAAAGTGGTTCGCGATGAAGTGACCGGGCGCCGTGTGGCGAGAGCCCATGAGTTGGCGCGCTCGCATCTTCGCCATACCGCTCTTTCGACGATCTTTGAAGTGGCTCCCGAGTGGCAAGATAACGGCTTTGTGGCCTTGTTGACATGGGTAGAGGGTATGCCGTTGAGCGAGTACACGGGGGTGCTGCCGATCCTCGCTGACGACTTGGGCGACGTTTCAGGAGAAGGATTGGCCATTCAGTGGCTCCGTGTGGCGTGTGAAGCGTTGGGCACGCTGCACGGCAATGGCTTGGTCCATGGCGACGTCAGCCCCCGCAATCTGATTGTTTCGGGACATGAGCTGGTGTTGACGGATTACGACTGCGTAACGAAGATCGGCGCACAGGCGGAAATGCCTGGCACCATGCTGTATTGCGCGCCATATGGCAGTCAAGGACGCGTCAGCACCCCATCCGACGATCTCTATGCTCTGGCAGCCAGTTTCTTTCACGTGCTGCTGGATAGGGAGCCGTTTCAATATGACGGAGGGCTGGCGAAGGAGCGTGGTCTCAAGTGGCAAGGGTCAGAGCGTGAAGAATTTCCGATGTTGGCGGCCTTTCTGGATCGCGCCACGGACCCGGACCCAGCGAGGAGATTCGGAAACACAGCAGACGCCTTGGCGGCCCTGAGTGAGCAAGCAGACCGGGGAGAGAGCAGCGGAAGCAGTGTTGCACAAGAAGACGGCGATGGCGTCGATGCGACGGCAAGGACGGATCGAGGAACTCCGAGTGTCGCCTTGCCGACACAACGACAAGAGAACGAGGTGCCTTGGCTCAAGTCGCTGTTACAGTCGTATCCGGGCTCACGTTGGGGAAATTCCGAGACCAGGGGTCTCGATTCCGAATTTGCGGTTGGCACCTACGTTGAAACCAGACTTGAACAGGCGCTGTATCGGGCGGTACAGGATCGGCAGGTCAGCCTCGTTATTCTTTGCGGCAACGCCGGCGACGGGAAGACTGCGCTCCTCCAATATCTCGCCCGAGAATTCGGGCTGGGTACTCAGACCTCCGCAAGTCGCATCTTGACAGGTACATTGAGCAATACCCTGACTGTACGCCTGAACCTGGATGGCTCGGCTTCCTGGAGGGACCGGTCTGCCGACGAGATTCTGGACGAGTTCCTGGAGCCGTTTCAACACGGGCGACCGAGCGAGGATGTGGCCCACCTGCTGGCGATCAATGATGGTCGTCTACTGGAATGGATTGAGAGTGTCGAAGAGCGGGGCGGCGATACGCCGTTGACGAAAGACCTTCGTGCCTTCCTTGGAGGCGACTCTGTCCTGGAAAGTCCCCATATCCGCTTCGTGAATCTAAACCTGCGCTCTTTGGTCGGCAGCCGCGCCACAGATGGCAGGAGTGTCGACGATAGTTTTTTGGATCGGCTACTGGATAGTCTTTATGGTGGCGAACTTGCCGCGACGCATTGGGCCCCATGTCACACATGCTCGTCGCAAGATCGTTGCGAGGTATTCCGGGCAACCCGGATTTTTGGGCCGGGTGAACTGGCAGAAGGACATCTCCGCAGACGTGCCCGGGCAAGTCTGTTTTGCGCCTTACAGGCGGTTCATCTCCGTGGTGAGACCCATATCACCGTTCGTGAATTGCGGGCTGCGTTGGTCTACGTCCTGTTCGGGCTTCATTACTGCCACGATTATCACGCGGGTTCCAACGGCGAAGACGCAGACGAGAAACCACCTCCCCAGTCCTATGCGGAGCGAGCATTTTCTCCGGTATCCACTGGTAGGCAAGGTGAAGTGCTTCGAGACCTGGCGCGTTTTGACCCTGGCCTCGAAGCGCATCCGCGACTGGACCGGCGATTGTTGCAAACGCTGGATCCGGAAGATGAAGAAAGACCACCGCACTACAGCGGGTTGCCCTTGGCTGCGGCAAGGCGGCGCGCCTATTTCGAATGGTCGGAGACGGACATCCAGCGGCTCACAGGCGATCCACACACCCTGGGCGTGGCTCGTGGGCGTCATCTGCGTGAGTTTCTTGATTTGGCCACAAGCGACAATGGAGATCAAAGGCGGCAACTGACGGAGAGACTCTGCGACGGCATCTCTCGCCTGGAGACCCTGCCACGGGAGGCGTTGGAGCGAGAAACTGGCGTGCCACTCCAGATCACGCCGCGAACGCCGACCGAGACAGTTTTCTGGGTAGAGAAACCGCTGGATCGTTTCCGCCTGGAAGTGGACCTGCCGGACGTCGGTGAGGGCGTCGAACAACTTCACAGGCAAGTTTCTCTCATCTACGTGTACGGGAACGGTAATGAAGAGCGGCTGCGACTCGGCGCCGAACTCTTTCATCTGCTCCTGGAACTTGCCGAGGGTTATCAGTTGGGTGACGTGGCCACGGACGATGTATTTGCGCATTTGTCGATCTTCGTGCAGCGCTTGCTTCAGGAGGATGATCGCCGGATGTTTGCATGGAATCCGATGAAGGACACGGTCTTTGAAATCTTCGTCGACGTTGACGGAGACGCGGGCACCACGTCTTCCCAGCGGTTGGTGCTCGAACCGACGGATTCGTAAGGAGTTGGTCATGCCGGGTAGCGCTCGGGACATCGTTCGGAATGTACTTCCCAAGCAGATGGCGGACGCGATCTGGTCTGCTCAGTACGACAAGGCGCTACCCATTTCTGTCAACGACTTTCAACTCTCGGCGATCCTTCCGGCGGTCCTTTATATGTTTCGGTTCGGAGATCGGCGTGGTCGCGGCCAGTTTTTGGCGACGTTTGCTCCGACGGCCGGAACGCCTGCGGAGAGGAGACGAGCGGCGACGGTGGAGAGAGTGGCAGACAGGCTCGCCTCTGATTCGAAATTTCGCGGTTTCAATGACCGGACCGAGAAGGCCATTCTTGGGGATCTTCTGCTCTGTTACTGTTTGGAAAATTCTAGAAACGACCTCGGAAGAGACAAGCAGATCCAGCGGGTTGCGCCGGCGCATTACATGTCGAGTTGGATAGATCTCCCGGAGTCCGCCGCGCATCTTCGCTTCGTGCCCGAGATGATTGTGGCGATGCTTGCGAATCAAGACGGCGAGTATGTCGAGCCACCGCAGAAGACCGACAAGTCGTGGTTCCCTGTGGCGACACACTACGAGAAGAACCTGCTCTTGAAAGCATTTAGCCAAGGTATCGAGCGCGACGCAATCAGGGCCAACCGCAATGGCGATCATTTTGACGAATCGAATCAGGGAATCGGCCTCGACCAATTGCTGATGATACGGTTAGCTCAACAACTCGGCCATGCACCGGACAAGGCCAGAGGCAAGGACGGTGACCGTATCTCGAACCAGCATCCCGTTGCCAGGGAGGCATCGCGTCACTTTTCCGAGGACATTCGACGGTTCGTTCGGGCCTATGCGCGGGTGGTTCCGCGACAGGCATTTGTCGAACTTGTCGAAGCCTGTATCGCGACGGGAATGACGGCCGTTTTCACAAGTGTCGTCGAAATCCTGTTGCAATGGGCTGAGACAGGCCGGGTGGCCGAGGGTGACGAAGAACGTCCCGCGGATGTTCTTGTTGACTGCTCCATCGGTGTCGACCGGCGGTTGCGTTCGCTGGCCGAGCGGTCCATGGACGACCTGACGCGCCGTGTCGAGCGCGTGCCGGAAAAACTCATGATGCTGAGGTTGTTGGACTACGCAGCCAGTGACAATCGCAGGATCAAGAAGCAGATGCCTCCTCAACGCCCCTATGCAACTGAATGGATCAATCTTCTGGGCGACGTGCTTTACGACCGGCACGGCGAGGCGTCCTTCGTGCATCGTCAACTGGACGAGCTTGGGGAGAAGCTCGCCGAGGCATTGAAGGAAGACTATCCTGAGGCTGCGGCTACGCTCGGCAACGAGGCGAACCTACCGAATCCAATTCTGCGTCTGGCCACCGCGTTGACGCCGCTCCTGGGCAGGAGTTCACGAAGCAACACGTTTTCCATGCTAGATTCGACAATCAACATTGATCGCCCCAACGGACTGGCTCGGAAACGGAAGACGACCGGTGGTGCCGACGCACTGCGGTCCGGGCGACGTCCACGGGAAGTCCGTTCATTGGTTTTTACCGATGCGGTTCTTGATTACCTGGTTCACCTCCACCTCCTTCCACCAAGCAGCAGGGCGGGCATACGTCCCATTTCGTTGAAGGATTTTTTGGATTCGATCCGAATTCGCCACGGCTTTCACGTCGATGTGGCCCCGCGGGGCATGGATGTCTCCAACGAACTTCTTCACGCGAACCGAGCGGTTCTGGAACGCCGTTTGCGTGACCTCGGTCTTTTGGTTGGCGTCAACGACGCCGAAGCAATGAAGCGCCTTCAGCCGCGCTTCCAACCGGGAAGGCTCGAAGAAACATGAGTTGGACTCCTGTTCACGGGGCGGTGCTTTCGGAAGCGTTTCGGAGTGTCCTTGGTGAACCAGAGAACGGTGCCGTGGCCTTCGTGCGGTGTCTGGGTCCCAACGTCATCGAAGCGTTGGCCGCCGATGCCTCGTTTACGCCACGCGGTTGGCAGGTTCTGCGCGTTGCGGATGAGGCCCGTTCAGACATCCGGACGATCACTGCGGACCAGGCTGTGGAACGACGCGAAGCAAAGACGGCAGCGATACTGCTGCTGGTTGATAGCGAGCGTGCAGGTGCTGGCATGGACGGTATCTACAGTGCTGGCCGGGAGGTGGACGAGTCTACATTGTTTGGGCAGGCGCTTCGGTTGGCGGCCGGTGAAATTACCAGCCGTCATTCAGCGGCGAGACGTCGCTACGCGGAACAAGCGATCAAGACGGCACGAGGGTATGGAGGGGCTCACGGCGTACCACCTTGGGCGGAGTTCAAGTTTCTCTGTCATGTTGCATCTGGCAATCAGACACAGACACCGGGCGCCTATCTGCATTTGATCGGGTTGTGGCCGGTCTTGGATGCGGATGACGGCAATCCGGAGGATTTGAAGACGTCTCGCATGTTTGTAAGACATCTGCTCAGTGCGGCCGTCGCGAATTTGGCACCGGCTGCGCGCATCGATGCTTTGCGGCTTGACAAAGAAGCAGAGCCCAAGGTCGGTGAACTGGAGGGTTTCCTCAATGAGGTGGATACCAAGCCGTTGCTGACGGGACTGAAAGAATTGGCGAATCGGCGGCATCTCTGGGTTGGCGAACTTCGAACCCAGGGTTCGGCGGATTCGATACAAGGCGTCGAGTTGGCTTCTTGGCGGAACCGCAATGGTGCCGTCGCCAAGTGGTCCGGCTTGACCGAGCGTACGGAGGATGACGAACCGCCCGTTTTGTTCTTGAGTTCGGATCCGAGTGCTGCCGGACCCGACCCGATGCTGGAGGTGCGATGGAAGACGGACCCGATCAATCTGGCCAAGCACGCGGCCCAGTTCCGTGTCTCCATCCGTACGGCTTTGGATGAAGACGTTGTCGTCAAAGAGATCGCTCACCTTGCGCGAAAGGGCGGGGAGAAGTGTCGGTTCAGCAACGACGACTTCTCAACTCTTGATGACGACGTCGTTTTGTCCGCCAAGGCGGTCGTGGAGGTTGTCGGTGTACAGGAAGTCGCAGAGGAAACCGAGGAAATCCAAATCCGGTTCGGCAATCCTGAAATTCAGGATTCGGGCGGCGCTGGTGTCAAAGTCCGGACATTCAGCGAGGGTATCGTTGAGTCTGAAGACAGAGAATCGGTGACCGCGGTCGCTGTGTCCCCGGTTACCGCCGTCGATTCCAAGGGATTCGTGCTTCGGCGAATGCGGAAGGACAACGGAAGGATCAAGAGCTTCCGGGTTTATCGGCCATCCTTGATCGCCGAGGCGGAAAAACAGTGGAATGATGCGCAAGGCGCAATCGGAAGGTGGACCGTGAAGGTGCGGGCGACGGGCAGCCGAGCCGAGGCTCCTGTCTTTCACGAGTTACCTCACCAGGAAGACGAAGCCTGTGTGCAGGCAGCTTCGGCCAGTCGCAAAATGGCGGAGCGTTTTGATGGGGGAGGTGGAGTTGCGCAGATATATGATGAAGCCGCGGAAAATTTCGGAGTCGTACGGGAATATCTGCGGGCTTGGGATGGCTTGTTGAAGGAGGGTGACCCGCTGTTGAGTCTCGTTCACACTGTCGAGGTTCAATCGTTATCGGGGCGAACTCTTGGTCTCATCGTGCTGCCCGCGCATCCACTGAGAATTGCATGGCATGTCGCGTATGACAATCTTGTTTTCAATGCTCGCTTCAGACAAAACCAGCGCCCTAAGGAGATTCTTGGAGAATTCTCGGGGTTGGACGGCGCCATGTTTCCGGCCTTTCTTCCCAATCCTTCGGGCGGCACGTTTGTTTTCGCCGACACGCTGGGGTTTTACGCAGTGGGAATGGTGCCGGATTCAGACATGGAACCCAAGGCAGCGATAACGATCCTGGAGCGGGCACTCGGCGACGGAGAAGCTGGTGACACGGCCCCTACAACCGGGAGACAGAGTGCGAATGTCTTGCGAGACGAGATCGTCAGATATCTGGACTGCCACACCGCGGACGGTGATGTTGAGGGCTCCGCGTATCTCGCCCGCTTTCTCCATGTCCACGCGCTCCGAGCCGGCGATGGGTTGACCGTCGCCCGGTCTTTGGGGGGAGTTCACAAACACTACCAAGAGGCCGAAGGAATCGGAGACGAACCGGATGATGAGACGCGGGCGGTCGCGGTTCCAGTGTTTTCACTCGACCTTTACCCTTCGGAGGGACAGCGCGGAGTAGCGGGTCGGTTTATCGCGGAGGCACGCGAAAAACGTCGCAGCGGGTCGGGGGTTCTAGCTCCCGAGGATCGCTGGATGTTGGAGTCTCTGAATCTGCCGGGCGGGGTTACGGTGCCGCGACTACGTTGGTCGCGCAAGGTTGACCAGAATCCGCAAACCGCCGCGCACATAGCCGTTGCGTTCGACAGCTTTGAGTCGAGGGTCTGTATTGGGGCGACACAGGAAGTACCGGCACACGAGCCATACCACGCCTTCGGGCTGCTTTCTTTTTTTCAGCGGCGCTACACCAGCCTCCCTTCGCCTCGGTGGCTGAGTACCCTACCCGCTGGCACCGTAGGGGAAAAGCATCCGTCCCGCCGGACGCATACCGAGACGCTCTTGAGTCTTCAGCGTGCCGTACAAGGCGCCGTGGCCCGCCGCCTGGGTGGTAGCGGGGGCATTCCTGTCTTGACGACCGAAATATCCGCCGAAAAGGCGGAAAGCCTTCGTAACCTTCATGATGTCTGCGATTGGGTCGTTACCCTCGACCGAAACGCCGGCGTGGAGTACTTCGATTCACCCCGGGACAATCCTGAAATTTACGACGCCTACGTCATCGATTGTGTGCCCGAGCGGGAGGATCTCGGTTGTCTCCAATTGATCACGTCCACGACCAATCTCGACGAGGTCCGCAATCTGCTTGACCGGGCACTGGATCAGATGGGCTTGAGCCACAGTCGCCGCAATGCGGAGTTTCTCCTTGAACACTTGAAGGCGCTCAGTGGTCGCCTCGCGATTCGCCTTACAGGTCACCGTTCGGCCACGTTGGAGCTGATCGCCCTCGCGGTAGCTCACGCCAATTGCATGAGTCCTCCACGAGACAATGACTGTTGGTTCCCGCTCAAGGATGGTTTTATTGTACCGGTCGATGATGTGCGAGACCTTCTCCCACCGTTAACGGCGGATCAATCTGACGACGATAAAGCATCCCGCCCCGATCTCATTTTCGTCACGACGGCCCCTCGCAAAGGGCTCGTCTTCCAGTTCGTTGAAGTGAAATTCCGTCGTCATCTGCGTAGTGCTCGGTCTACGGAGTTGTTGCAGCGGATCAATCAACAAGTCCAAGCGCTTCGGGAGAGATGGGTTGGCTGGTATGGCCACGACAACGTATGTTCCGCTTTTCGATCCATTAGACGTGCGAAGCTCGCTCGGGTCTTGCGTTTCTACGCGGACAAGGCGCAAAGGCATCATCTTCGCGCTGAACGGTACAGGGAGTTGGTCTCCGAGATCGACAAAATGATCGAAAAAGGTGGAGATTATGCGATTTCTACCCTGACGAGCGGAGACCGGGGGTGGGTGTTCTGCCCCGAGTACGGCGAGCGTGCTCCGTTGGAGATATCCCCCGATCGTTGGGGAACTCGTGTGTTTCTGTTCGGTCCAAGCTTTCTGCCCGACGGTGTTTCCGACTCGGAGGAAATACACGCCACGTCAACGAACTGGCGAGCCAACGACGCGGGCTCCAGAGGTGGGGATGAGCCCGAGACGCCCGATGCCGTTCCGCTGTCGGCGCCAGTCGACGACGTTGTGAACGTGAATACGGCGGAAGAGGGCAGCCGAAGCTTCCAGGCACGTGAAGCTTCAGTCAATCTGGGGACAGATGTCTTCACAAACACCAACGTCCATTGGCCGCTCAGTGTGAAGGGTAATCCGCACTTGTTGATCGCCGGGTTGCCGGGCATGGGCAAGACCACCTGCCTTGTGAATTTGTGCAGGCAATTGGTCGCGGCGCAGATTCGTCCAGTCGTGTTCTCCTATCATCAAGATATTGACCAGCGGTTGGAAGAAGCGGTCGGAACCGTCCGCTTCATCGATTTTGACGGCTTGGGGTTCAACCCATTGCGGGTCATTGACCGAGACGTCGCCAGGCCACATCTGGATGTTGCCGGAGCCATGCGGGATATTTTCGGCGCGATTTACCCTCAACTTGGGGACATTCAGGGCGATCACATCCGGCGGGCCATCAAGGAGAGCTTTGAAGAAGCAGGATGGGGGTCGGACTCCGGTTCTTCAGAGCCCCCGTTTCGGCGTTTCGTGGATATTCTGCGGAACACGAAAAAACCAGACCGAGAGTTGCGCAGCCTCCTGGCACGTTTGAGCGAACTGGACGACTATGATTTCTTTGGCGATGACGGCGAGATGGGCAGTCGTCTGTGGGACAGTGAACTTCCTGTCGTAATCCGCATTCACACGACGCAAAACGACAATCTGCAACGAGCCTTTGCGTGTCTGGTGTTCTATGGCTTGTACAAGGACATGTTCCGTCGAGGAATCCAGGAACAGATAACCCATGCGCTGGTCTTTGATGAAGCGCATCGCGCTGCTCGCCTGAAGCTGATCCCCACCATGGCAAAAGAGTGCCGCAAGTACGGCATCTCATTTGTGGTGGCTTCACAGGAGGCACGAGATTTCGATACCTCGGTGTTTTCGGCCATAGCCAACTATCTGATTCTACGATGTACGGATTCAGACGCGAAGTTCCTGGTGAGAAATGTGTCGAACTCGCAACAGGAGCGGGCCTTGATCGACAAGATCAAACTGTTGGATCGGTTCAAGGCGTTTTATTTCACGGAAGGGAAGAGCAGGCCTTCGCAGGTGGCGCTCTCGCCATAGCGGAGGTGTTCGGACGCGGTGAGAAATGCTGGAGAATCCCCTATGGCGAGTTCATTGACTATCGACTATCGCGACGATGTGCTGCTGGCGCTGGGTATGACCGCAGAGGAGTTCCGTGAGGAAGCCAAGCTCTTGATCGCCGTGAAGCTGTGCGAGATGGGGCGCCTGTCGACCGGGGGGGCGGCGGAGTTGGCGGATCTGCCCAAGCCGCTGTTCCTGACGAAGCTGGCGGACTACGGAGTGGACACGTTTGAATTGGAGTCGGAAGAGCTTCAACGCGATGTGAGCCGTGCGCGACGTCATCTGTAACACATCCCCTTTGCAGTACCTGCATCAGACGGGACTTCTCCGCCTCCTGCCGGAACTGTTCGTGTCTGTGCAGGTCCCTTCGGCCGTCGTCCAGGAACTTGCCGAGGGCGCGAGGCGCGGCGTCAACCTTCCGAGTCCGGACAACCTGCCATGGGTCGCGGTGCGGTCCGTGCGTGACCGCACTCTGCTGCCGTTGGTTACCAGCTTGGGTAACGGAGAGAAGGAAGTTCTCGCCTTGGGACTGGAGAGCCCGGATCACTTGCGGGTGTTGGACGACCGAGCCGCGCGGCGACACGCCGTTGCCGTGGGGCTGGAGGTTACGGGTACTTTGGGGATACTGCTGTTGGCAAAGGAACGTGGGCTTGTAGACGCCGTGGGTCCCGTATTGGAAGCGATGCAAAGATTGCGGTTCCGGCTGTCGCCAGCCACATTCAGGCGCGTTCTCGATCTGGCCGGCGAAGATCACTGACTCGTCGCGGATGGACGCTGCGATACACCGTGATACGCCGCTGGGGTCGGATATGCCTGCTGTCAGCCGGTCCGTCCCAGCAGGCGGCGCACTTCCTTGACCCGGTTGCGCAGGATCTTCTCGCATTCGGGCTCGCGTCCGGAGGTGTGGACCTGGGCTTCGGAAAGGCGGAACAGCAGCACCCGGGCGCCGCGGGTCAGTCGGAGGACGTAGGTGTTGGAATCGGCATCGTGGTACGACTCCGTGGCGCGCACGGAGTCGTCCTCGGAGCGGATGATGTCGTTGGCCCAGGCCTCGATGTCGGGCAGGGCGGCGTCGCCCACGTGTTCGGCGATCATGGGGGCTCGGGCGTCAGCTCTTGGGTGCGCGGAAGGGGCGATGGCAGCTTCCGCAGGCGCTTCGGCCGTAGCCCTTGACCAGTTCGGCGGTGTTCTCCCCGGCGCGCGCCTTGGTGGCGATATCCTGCGCCAAGGTGACGGCGTTGCTGGCCGCGGCCGTGAACTCGTCCCATTTCTCCCAGATTTCGGGCTTCGCGCGCGAGCCGGCCGCACTGCCCTTGGGGAAAGTCTCCTCGTTGATTTTGGCCATGGCTCCGGCGAGTATTTCGGCGTAGTCGGCCACTGCGGCCGCGTCCGTGGCCCCGCGCATCTGCTTGCTGAACTCGCTGATGTCCCGCATCAGTTGCTTGCGCGCGTCGATGGTCTTGTCAAAAGGGCCGGCCGAAAACGCGTTCGCAGCGGTCATGAGAAGGGCTCCGGCCGCCAGGACGTACAACCACGGGTGTCTGCGCATGGGGTTTTCCTCCGTTATTGCTCGAACTCGTGTTTCTGAAGCTCCCGGATGAGAGCCGACAGGTTCGGGTCATTGTTGATCGCGTCGTTCACCTTGTTCTGAAATTCGCCGGCGGCGCGTTCCAGCGGACCGGTATCGATACGGATGCCGAGCCACTGGGTCAGCCGCAGCACCAGCGCCAGGGTCCCGCGCGGGTTGGGAGACGGCGCCAGGTAGTGGGGCAACGCCGCCCACAGGCTCACGTGCGGCATGCCTGCCTTGCGGAACGTGTCGCCGAGGATCCCCACGATGCCGGTGGGCCCCTGGTAGCGTGACGGCGAGAAGTCCAGTTCCTTCATCAGCACCGGGTCCGATGAGAATCCGTTGAGAGGCACCGGCTTGGTGTACAGGACCTCGTCGAGAAGCGCCCCGATGGTAATGACGCGCGCCACGTTCCAGCCGTGGGCGAGTTCCATGATGGTGCGGGCGAAGGCCTTCCAGTGCAGGTGCGGCTCGGCGCCGGTGGCGAAGATGAAGTCCCGCTCCAGTTCGCCGCCGGTCCTGTAGTAGTGGAAATCGAACGAAGGCCACTCGATCTCCCGTTGCCCCTCCACCAGCCGCACCTGGGGACGGTGAACCGAGAAGTCGTAGTAATCTTCGGGATCGATCTTGGCCAACTCCGTGGCCAGCAGTTGCTCGACAAGGTATCGCACGGCGGAAGTGGCCGACGACCCGGCGTCGCTCCAGCCGGAGAACGACAGGATCAGGAACGGCTGCCGCAGATTGGGCCGGCGGATGTGCGAGACGGGTGACACGGCGTCGGAGTCCATGTATGGTGTGTACCACATCTGTTCAACGCTGTACCAGTCACGTCCCTGGTCTCCAGGACTACCCCACGCTGCCGATTCGCACGGAAGTCGCCCGTGAAGGGCATGGCGCTTGGCCGAAAACAAGAGTTCCTGCGCAATCCGTTACAGAAACGTCCGCGATACGGCACCGGAAGTCGGAGGCCGTGTTGCGCTGGAGGATGTTCCACCTGCCTCTCCACCATGTGTGCTTCAACCCCTACGGACATCCCCACGGACGCCCAGATCCTGTTCGGCCGTGACGCCACCCCTTCCGTCACGGCCGTGGAGCTGGAGGGACCGCGCCAGGTCCGCATCTACGCCAGGGAGCCTTCACCCGACTCTTCGACCACCGTTTCCTCCACCACCGTGCCGTTCGAGCCATTCTTCTGGCTGACCTCCGAGGACCGGCTCGCGGGGTGGAAGGGCGAATGCCGCATCGAGCCGCTCGCGGGGACCCACAGGTTCCGGCGGCTGGCGTTTTTCCCGGATTTGGACAGCCTGGAATCCGCCCGAGCGTGGCTTCTGCGCAAGAGCGGAAGGGGTCAGGGCGCTCCCGGGTTGCCGTTCCTTCAGGTGCGCGACCCCGTCCAGCAATATCTTGTGGGGTCCGGCACGACGCACTTCAAGGGCATGCGCTTCGACCGCCTCCTGCGCATGCAGGTGGACCTCGAGGTGTACCGCACCACCGACTTCGAGTTCCCCAATGCGCGACGCGAAGGGGACCGCATCACGGCCATCGCCATGTCCGACAGCAGTGGCTGGGAGCGGTTGCTGTCGGGCAGGGACCATGACGAGGGAACGATGCTGGTGGAGATGGTCCGGGAGGTGCGCCGCCGGGACCCGGACGTGATCGAGGGACACAACTTCTTCCGCTTCGACCTTCCTTATGTGGAGGAGCGCGCCCGGCGGTACGGTGTCAGCCTCGCGCTGGGCCGGGATGGCAGCGCGCCACGCCGGCGTTCCGAGCGCTTCCAGGCGGACGACCGCGTGATTCCGTTTCCCAACTACGCGATCCACGGGCGCCACGTCATCGATACGTGGTTCCTGGCGCAACGCTACAGCCGCGCTGACCGCGCGCTCCAGCGCAACGGCCTGAAGGATGTGGCGCGCCACTTCGGCGTGGCCGCGCCGGAGCGCACGTACATACATGGGGCCGAAGCGAACTGGTACTTCGACCACGATCCGGACACGCTCTTCCGCTACGCCCTCGACGACGTGCGGGAAACCCGCGCCATCTCCGCGGTGCTTTCGCCGGGCTACTTCCTCCAGGCGCGTATCCTCCCGTGCCGCTACCAGGACACGCCGCTGATGGACGATGTCACCGCCATCGACCGGCTCATGCTCCGGGAATACCATGCCCGGCGGCATTCCGTGCCCGTTCCGGCGAACCCGGCGCGGGTGAGCGGGAAGGTGGCGGAATCGAGGGTCGCGGGCGTGTCACGGCGCGTGCTTCACTGTGAACTCGACCCGGTCTATGCCGCGGTCATGCGCCACGGCCGTTGCCGGCCTCGATCAGATGATCTCGAGGTCTTCCCGGCATTGGTGCGCGGGTTCCAGGACCTGCGGGACGGGGCCGGGCTCGTGGCCGACGCCGCACCGGAGCGGGACGCTTCCCGCTTCATGGCCACGGCGCGCGCGGCGTTCGCCGTGTGCGTGGAGTCGCTGCACCGATACCTGGCCGCGTCCGCGGTCCACTTCAACGACCCCGAAGCCGCGGACCATGTGACTCGCGCCGGGTGCGAGCACGTGCGCCGTCTGGCGGAAAGCCTGGAGTCGCGCGGCGCCGGGGTGCTCACGATGGAGTCCGGCGGCATTTATTTCGTGCCTCCCGCGGACATCATGGAGCGTCCCGCGGAAGAAGCGATGGTGAATGCGGCGGTGGCCGCGGCGTTGCCCTGGGGGCTGAACCTGCCCCTCGCGCGCTATCGGGCGATGTTCTGTTGCGGCGCCGGGGAACATGCGCTGCTCGATGACAAGGGGGAGCTGTCCCTGAACGGCCCGCGGTTCAACTCCCGCGGCCTCGAGCGTTACCGGCGCAAGTGGCTGGAAGAGATGCTCCGGCTGCTCATGGACGGGCGGAAGGGCGAGATACCGGCGCTTTACGAGCACTACCGCGAGGCTCTGACCCACCACCGCCTCGATCTGTCTCTCCTGAAGCGCACCGAAACCCTGCGGGACTCCCTGGACGAGTACCAGATGAAGGTCAAGGGCGGGAAACAGCACCCCCGCGGCGCCTATGAGGTGGCGCTGCGTTCGGACCGCCGTTACCTGGCGGGGGACCAGGTCTCCTACTATGTCTCCGGCGAGGGCGCCGGCGTTACGGTCAACGAGAACTGCCGCTACGTGTCGGAATGGGACCCCGAGCACCCCGACGAGAATGTGGACTACTACAAGGCGCGGCTGCGCGACCTCTACGAGAAGTTTCGCCCCTTCTTTGCCGATAATTGACTGGAACGGGGAACGCGCGGCGAGCCTCGGGCTCTTTTCGTTGACGGTCCGGCCCATTAGAGCCTATACTGAGAACTGATTATTCTTCCGAGAAGCGGTAGCGAGAACCAGCAAACAGGAGGCGCTTGATGGACACGATGGAGCTCGTTCAATTTCTGCTGCGCTGGGTGCATTTCCTGGCGGGTGTGACCTGGATCGGCCTGCTCTACTATTTCAACTTCGTACAGACACCGTTCTTCGCCGAGACCGAGGCTTCGACCCGCACCGGCGCCATCCAGAAGCTCGTGCCGCGCGCTCTCTGGTGGTTCCGCTGGGGCGCCATGTTCACGTTTCTGGCAGGTATCCTCATGTACATCATCAAATGGGCGCAGCTCGGGGGGGACTTCTTCTCGTCGGGTTACGGCATGACCATCACCATCGGCGGCACCATGGGCACGCTCATGTTCCTCAACGTGTGGCTGGTGATCTGGCCCAACCAGCAGGTGGTCATCGCCTCCGCCAACCAGGTGGCCGGAGGAGGATCGGCGCTTCCGGACGCGGCCAGCAAGGGCCAGTGGGCCGGGTTTGCTTCGCGCACCAACACCCTGTTCTCCATCCCCATGCTGTTCCTGATGGGTGCGGCGAGCCACTATCCGCACGGGGAAACCGGCGGCGGCGCCGCAGTCTTCTGGATCGTCAGCCTTGCGATCATCGCCGTCGTCGAGTTGAACGCGCTGGTGGGCGATGCCGGGGGAGGCACCAAGAAGCTCCTCACGTCGATCCCGGGCGTGCTCTGGAGCGGCTTCATCCTCACCGTGATTTTCTGGATCCTACTGGAGATCGCGTAGGCGATTACGGCTGCGCCAGAAAGGCAGCGATATCGGGAATTCTCTTCCTTACCTGAGGGTAGGTGGGCATGGCGCGGGTGGTTCGTTGGGGCTTGTAGCCCGGCGGATAGGTCTTACGCAGGACCTTGGCCTCCAGCAGCTCCACTGACGAACCCTTGACGGCCGGACCCTGGGAGCCGGGTTTGCTCGGATCGACATTGTGGCACAAGATGCAGGTCGCGATGTAAATCCGCCTCCCTCGGGCCGGGTCCGGTCCCTTCACTTCCTCGGTTCCTTCATCCTTGCCGCACGCGCTGGTCAACGCCAGCGCGGCAAACACCGCCAACGTCAAGACAATTCGCCGCATCTTCGTTGCTTTCCACAAACTCGTGTCGTGTCCCGTAACGCGAAAGCGGGGGACGGTGATTCGACCGCAATCGCCCGGGGCGAGGTTACCCGTCCGCCACCGGCTCGCGCATGGTGACGAACTCTTCCGCGGCGGTGGGGTGAATGCCGATGGTGCGGTCGAAGTCGGCCTTGGTGGCGTTGCAGGTGAGGGCCACGGCCAGTCCCTGAATGATCTCGCCGGCGTCGGCGCCTACCATGTGGCAGCCCACCACCCGGTCGCTGGCGCGCTCGACCACGAGCTTCATCATGGTCTTCTCATCGCGCCCGGAAAGGGTGTGCTTGAGGGGCCGGAAGGCGGAACGGTAGATGTCCAGTTCACCGTAGCGCTGGCGCGCGGCCTCCTCGGTGCATCCCACCGTGCCTACGGGCGGCTGGCTGAAGACCGCGGAGGGAATGTTCCGGTAGTCCATGGCGCCGGCGTCGCCCTTGAACAGCTTCCGGGACAAGATCATGGCCTCGGCGATGGCCACCGGCGTGAGCAGGACCCGATCCGTGACGTCGCCCAGGGCGTGGATGGAGGGGAGGCTCGTCTGATAGTCCTCGTTCACTACCACCGCGCCGTTGCGCGCCAACTCCACGCCGGCCGCCTCCAACCCCAATCCGCGTGTATTCGGCAGTCGGCCGGTAGCGAACATGACCGCGTCGGTGGCGAGGGTCTGGCCGTCCTTCAAGGTCGCCGCCAGCGTTCCGCCGTTCCGTTCAATGGCGGCGATATCGGCTTCGAAGCGCAGGTCGATGCCCTTCTTGCGCATCTCGCCAGCCAGGGTCTTGCGCACGTCGATGTCGAAGCCGCGCATGAACAGCGCTCCGCGGTAGAGCTGGATGACCTCGACGCCCAGCCCGTGGAAGATGCCGGCGAATTCCACCGCGATGTAGCCGCCGCCCACGATGACGATGCGCCGGGGCATCTCCGGCAGGTGAAACGCCTCGTTGGAGGTGATGGCGTGTTCCTTGCCGGGCACGTCGGGGACGGTGGGCCAGCCGCCGGTGGCCACGAGGATGTGGGTGGCCGTGATCTTGCGTCCGGCCACCTCCACGGTGTGCGCGTCCAGCACCCGCGCGCGCGACTCGAACACCTCGACGCCGCTGTTCTGCAGCAGGTTGCGGTAGACGGAGTTGAGGCGCGCGATCTCCTGGTCCTTGTTGCGGATCAGCGCCGGCCAGTCGAAGCTGCGTTCGCCCACGCTCCAGCCGAAGCCCGCGGCGTCCTCGAAGTCGTCGGCAAAGTGGGAGCCGTAGACCAGGAGCTTCTTGGGGATGCAGCCGACGTTGACGCACGTGCCTCCCAGGTAGCGTTCTTCCGCCACCGCCACCCGGGCGCCGTAGCCGGCCGCCATGCGGCTGGCGCGCACGCCCCCCGAGCCCGCGCCGATGGTGAAGAGATCGTAATCGTAGCGTGCGTCCGCCATCAAGGAAGGCCTCCCGCAGGCGACTCATGGAAAAGAAAGGACGCGCCCAGGGCCTCGGCTCCGGGTACCCGCACGGCGTCGTGGCCCACGGTCTGGTAATGGATGCCGGCCTGATCGAAGTAACGCCGCGTGGCCGCCAGATCGTCCGTGCGCATGGACACCTCCGCGATGTACGGCATGCACGGGAGGTCGCGGCCGGGGTACCGCTGGCGGAAGCGCCCGCCGTCGATGAACGAGACGCGCCCTTCCTGGAGCCCCATCTCCCACGTGCCTGCGCCTTCCAGCGCCTGGACACCCGCGAAGCGGCAGAAGCGCTCGGCCGTCGCCCGCGGGTCGTCCACGCACACCAGCACCCCCGTCAACCCCACCACGCCGTTGGGCTGGTGCTGGTAGCGAGGCTGCCACACCAGCTCCGGGGTGTGGTGGGTGACGATCTGGATGCGTCCCTCGGGCATGACCTCCGGCGGCACCCGAATGACCGAGAAGCGGCAAGTCTCCTCGCCGATGTCCGTGGGCACGGGACGCGCCAGGCGCACCAGCGGCAGCGGACGAAAACCGTCCCGCCCGATGCGCTCGTGGTTTTCCTCGGGATGGTTGGCGGCGAACGCGATCAGGTGCCAACCGGGATAGCGGTCGAGCTGGGCGCGAAGTTGGCGCGACAGCGGCGTGTCCGCGGTGGGGCCAAGCATTTCCAGGTACCCCTGGCGGAAGATGGCGCACTGGTTGCCAGTGCCGCTGGGCGTCGCCGCCGCGCCCGGTTCGGTGCTTGCCATGTGCGCCACGAAAGGCGTCAGGGAAAAACCCAGCGCCTCGAGCCGGCGCGGGGAAGCGTCGAAGTCGGGAACGAAGAGGCCCACGTGGTCCAGAAAAACCCCATGTCCTTGGGGGACGAGTCCGCTTGCTGCCATCACTGCTCCTGATACGGGTTGCAACGGGTTACACTGGACCACCACGTCGGTCAGGCGCTCGTACGGGTCCGACGCAAGATGGCCGGCCAACTATCGCTGGGGGTGTTGAATGGCAACCCGATTCCGATCTTCACGTGTCCGGACCTCCCGTCCGGCGGAAGACGCGTGTCCGTGTTTTCGCTTTCGAACGTAGCCAATACCCGTGCCTGCCGCAACTCGGAGTTGGCTGTCCTGGCCCGTACCGCCGACCCCTTGCGTGGACGGCAGACCGGCGTGAAGGATTCCCGCGAGAGCCGGGGACCCGGGGCGGAGCGGGGCGGTTGGTTTGCCATGCGGTGCGCGCGGTTGACGCAGCGGGTGCAAACGGAGATATTCGGTTTTTCGCGTTGGAGGAGGAAGCACTTCGTGGCCGAGCATCCCGGACCTGGACTGATTTTCTGAAGGAGCGATCGTCCGCGTTGCGGCTTCTCTCGAAGCCGGTCGGACATCATTGAGGTTGCACACCATGAACATCGACTGTCACGCTCACTATGTACCGCCGGCCGCGCTGGAGCGTTTGCGCAAGGACGGTTCGTCCTTCGGGGTGGAGGTGGGGGAGGAGACGCCGCAGGGGCCGCGCCTGCGGCTGGGCGAGGGCCGGCCACTGGCCCGTCCCATCCTGGCGCCCGCCACCGACCTGCCCAGGCGCATCGACACCGTGCGGGAAACGCGCCTGGACCGGCAGATCCTGTCGGCGTGGATGGACATCGTGGGCTATATGCTTCCGGTGGACAAGGCGGTCCAATGGAGCCGCATGCTGAACGAGTCCATGCGCGAGGCCTTGGCCGACGGAGACCCGGACGGCCTGTTTCGCGGCACCGCCACCGTGCCTCTCCAGGACGGCGCCCGCGCCGCCGAGGAGCTCGAGTTCGCGGTCACCGAGTGCGGTCTCACGGGCGCCATGATCGGCTCCAACATCGACGGCGCGAACCTGGATGACCCGGGGCTGGATCCATTCTGGAAGACCGCCGAGCGCCTGCGCGTGCCGCTCATCATCCACCCGCTGAATCCGTTGGGCATCGAGCGTCTGGGCAAGTATTTCCTCACCCACGTGGTGGGCCTCCTGGCCGATACCACGGTGAGCGTGGCCTGTCTCTACTTCAGTGGCGTGCTCGACCGCTTCCCGGACCTCAAGATCATCCTTTGCCACGGCGGCGGCTTCCTGCCGTACCAGTTCGGGCGCATGACCCGGGGCCGCGAGATCCAACCGGAAATCCAGAAGGCCACCGCGCTCATGGGCCGCGACGTGCTGCGATGGTTCTACTACGATACCATCGTGTTCGAGCCCGACGTGCTGGCGTTCCTGATCGCCGAGGCGGGCGCCGACCACGTGCTGTTGGGCAGCGACTGCCCCTTCGGCATCGGCGACCCGAGGCCGCTGGAGATCATCGACAAGATTCGCCTGGAGCCGGCGGACAAGGAAAAGATCCTCGGCGGCAACGCCGAGCGCTTGTTCGGATCGAACTGACATCGTGACGCGGCCACGGCACGGACTGAACGGCGTCGCGCGCGGACCGCGCCGCCGCGACAACGGAGACCACGTATGAAGGACCTGCGGTCGTTCATGGACCGGCTGGAAGGGGAAGGCCCTGACGAACTGCTGCACATCCGCAAGCCCGTGCGGCCGGAGCACGACGTCACCAGCCTGCTCATGGAATTGGAGTCATCGGGCCGGTTCCCGGCGCTGTATGTGCACGAGGTCGAGGGCTTCTCCATGCCCGTCATCACCAACCTGCACGCCACCCGCCGGCGCCTGGCCATGGCTCTGGACGTGGACGCCGCCGACCTGGTGGAAGAGTACCGCCGGCGCGAAGCCAGTCCGATCCCGCCGGAGCTGGTGGCGGACGGTCCGGTGAAGGAAGTGGTGCGCGCCGGGGCGGACGTCGATCTGGGCGAGATCCCGCTGCTGACCCATTTCGACATCAGCACCGCGCCCTACGTCACCGCGGGCATCGTGGTGGCCAGGGATCCCGTGAGCGGGGTGCGCAACCTGAGCTTCAACCGCGCCATGATGGTCGAGCGGAACCGCCTGCGCCTGCACCTCGCCCCGGGCATGCACCTGCGCCGCTGCCAGCGCAACGCCGAGGAGCGGGGCGAGCCACTGGACATCGCCTTCATCATCGGCGTGCATCCGGCCTTCGCCATCGGCGCGCTGTCGCTGGCGTCCTTCGACGTGGACGAGTACGATGTCATCGGCGGCATGATGGAGCATCCGGTGCCGCTGGTGTCGTGTGAGACCGTGCCCCTGGATGTCCCGGCTCACGCGGAGATGGTGCTGGAGGGGCGCATCCTGCCCGACGTGCGCGAGGAGGAGGGGCCGTTCGGCGAGTTCACCGGCCATGCGGTGGGGGTGCGCCGCAACCACGTGGCCGAGATCACCGGCATCGCCCTGCGCCAGCAGCCGCTCTACCAGGACATCTTCACGGGACACTCGGAGCAGCGCCTGATGGGTTCCATCCCGCGCGAGGCCGCGATCTTCCGGGCGGTGAAGGCGGTGGCCGCGGGCACCCGCGCCGTGCACATGCCGCCGTCGGGCTGTTGCCGCTTCCACTGCTACATCGCCCTGGACAAGCGCAGCGACGGCGAGGTGCGCAACGCGGTGATGGCAGCCATGGCCACGGATCTGTATCTCAAGCTCGTCATCGTCGTCGATGGCGACGTGGATGTGTACAACGACCGCGACGTGATGTGGGCGGTGGCCAACCGCGTGCAGGCCGACACCGACACCCTCGTCATCCCTCGTTGCCAAGGTTCCGAGACCGACCCTTCCAGCGGGGAAGGGGGCATGACCGCCAAGATGGTCATCGACGCCACCAAGAAGCGAAAGGACTTTCCCAAGCGGCTGGCCGTTCCCGGCGCGGTGCGCCAACGGGTGCGGCTGGACGACTACATCGGCTGAGCGTCAACGCTCGACAAGGAGGTGCACGATGGCGGAGACCAGCAGAGCGGCAACCCTGCTCGCCCCGAACGAACTCGAGATCCGGGAGTATCCCATACCCGATATTCCCGATGACGGCGGACTGCTGAAGGTGGAGATGGGCGGGGTGTGCGGTTCGGACGTCAAGTACTATCACGGACGCATCAACCTGCCGCTGCCCATCATCCTGGGCCACGAGATCCTCGGTCGGGTGGCCAAGCTCGGCAGCAAGGCCGAAAAGATCCACCGGGTCAAGGAAGGCGACCGCGTGATCCTCAAGGGCGCCATCGGCTGCGGCCGTTGCGCCGACTGCCGGCGCAACGCGCAGCGCTTCTGCCGGAATCGCACCAACTATGGCGGCCGCACCACTTCGGCCAACCCGCCGTACCTGTTCGGCGGCTTCGCGGACTACCTCTACCTTGCGCCGGACGTGCTGATGACCCCCATCAGCGACGACCTTCCCGCGGAGGCCGCGGCTCTCATCGGCTCGGTCATGGCCAACGGCTTCCAGTGGGCGCTGCGGCGCGGCGGCGTCAAAATGGGCGACTACGTGCTGATTCAGGGACCCGGCCAACAGGGTCTGGCGTGCACCTTCGCCTCCAAGCACGCCGGCGCGGCCAAGATCTTCGTGTCCGGCATCGGCCGCGACAAGCCGCGGATGGAACTGGCGAAGAAGTGGGGCGCGGACCGCCTCATCAATGTCGAGGAGGAGAACGTGGTGGACGTCATCCGGGAAGAGACCGATGGCGCCATGGTGGATGTGGTGGTGGACGTGTCGGGCAACCCCAAGGCGATCCTGGCCTCCATCGACTGCCTGCGGCGCCAGGGCACCATGGTGCTGGCCGGCCTCACCGGCGACACGACCGTCACAGAGGTGCACATGGACAAGCTTGTATGGGGCGAGATCAAATTGCAGGGTTGTTTTACTGGCGACAACGACGCCGTGGATGCCACGCTTCGCCTCATGGAGGCCACCCACTTTCCGGTGCAGGAGATGGTGAGTCACGTGTTTCCGCTGGAGGAAACGGAGAAATGCATCCAGGCCGTGGGCGGCGAGATCCCCGAACTGTTCCCGACCAAGGCGCTGATCCAGCCCTGAATACCGTCATCACAGGCCCGGTCGACCGTCCCCGCGCCCGCCCTCATTCCCGCGGAAGCGGGAAAGAGGGGGCGCGGGCAAGCCAGCGGCCTGACGGAGAGGACACATGAGCGAAACCTGCCGAGCCGCGACCCTGGTGGGTCCCCGGAAGATGGAGGTCCGCGAGTACCCGGTGCCGGACATCCCGTCCGACGGCGGCCTCCTGAAGGTGGAGATGGGCGGCGTGTGCGGCACCGACTACAAGTACTACACGGGCAAGTTGAACCTGCCGATACCCATCATCCTCGGCCATGAAATCCTGGGCCGGGTGGAGAGGCTCGGCGCCCGGGCGGCGCAGATACATGGCGTCCGGGAAGGGGATCGCGTAATCATCAAGGGCTCCCTCGGTTGCGGCCGTTGTCCGGACTGCCGCCGCGGCGGCGACCGCTTCTGCAAGCAGCGCGCGGCCTACGGCTCGAGGATGTCCTGCGCCGAACCGCCCCATCTCTTCGGCGGCTTCGCCGAGTACGTGTACCTCACGCCCAGCGCCTTGCTGACCCCCGTCAGCGAAGACCTTCCGCCGGAGGCCGCCGCCCTGGTCGGAGCGGTCATGGCCAACGGCTTCCAGTGGGCGCTACGGCACGGCGGAGTCAAGATGGGCGACTACGTGTTGATCCAGGGACCGGGCCAGCAGGGGCTGGCCTGTACCTTCGCGGCGAGCCATGCCGGGGCCGCGCGCATCTTCGTCACCGGCATCGGGCGCGACAAGAGCCGGCTGGAGGTGGCCGAACGTTTCGGGGCGCACCGTACCATCAACGTGGAGGAAGAGGATGTCGTCGATGTCATTCGAGAAGAGACCGGCGGCGCCATGTGCGATGTCGCGGTGGATGTCTCCGGCAACCCGGCGGCCATCGTCGCCTCCGTGGAGTGTCTCCGGCGGCAGGGCAAGCTCGTGCTCGGCGGACTCACGGGCGACAAGACGCTCACCCCGATGCTCATGGACAGGCTGGTCTGGGGCGAGATCTGCGTCCAGGGGGCCTATACCGGCGACAACGACGCCATCGACGCCACCCTCAGGCTCATGGAAACCACCGGCTTCCCCGTGGAGCAGATGGTGAGCCACGTCTTCACCCTGGACGAGACCGAGCAGTGCATCCGCGCGGTGGGGGGCGAGGCGCCCGAGCTGTTCCCGACCAAGGCGCTCATCAAACCCTGACGCCGCACGGCGGCAGGCCGCATGAAACTGTTCGCCCCCGCCAAGATCAATTTGTACCTTCGCATCGAGGGTCGCCGCGACGACGGCTACCACCTGCTGGACACCCTGATGGCGCCCATCAGCCTGGGGGATGAAGTGGAGGTGGCGCTTTCCAGCGGTGCGCCGGGCTCGGTCACCGTGCGCGCGGACGATCCGGCCATTCCTCTGGGCGAGGACAATACCGTTCTGCGCGCTGCCCGGGCGTTCCAGGATCGCACGGGGCGCCGCGAGCCCGTCGCCGTACGCATCCGCAAGCGTATCCCCATGGGCGCCGGGCTTGGCGGCGGCAGCACCGACGCCGCGGCCACCCTGCGTGGTTTGAACGACCTGTTCGGCGCCGGCCTGACCGCCGGGGATCTCGAGGCGTTGGCGCTGACGGTGGGCGCGGACGTGCCGTTCTTCATTCGCGGCGCGGCCGCCCGCGCCCGCGGGATCGGCGAGCGGCTGACCCCGGTGAACGCGCTGCCGCGACTGTGGCTGGTGGTGCTGTTCCCCGGCTTCGCGGTGTCCACGGCCTGGGCCTACCGCAACTTCCGGCTCAAGTTGACAAAATCTCCGGATAATAATAACTTGGTTGGAAACTTGGGCACTCCTCACGAAGTGGCTCGGGTCATGATGAACGACCTCGAAGTGGTGACCGTCAGCCGTTATCCGCGCATTGCTCACCTCAAACAGCGACTGAACGACAGGGGGGCAATCGGCAGTCTCATGAGCGGAAGCGGCTCGGCGGTTTTCGGCGTTTTCGCCGACGAGGCGCGGGCGACAAGGGCATTCACGGGCTTCAGGAGCGAAAAAGACGTCCGGGCGTATCTGGCTTTTTCGCTGACATAAGGGCAAACCATCCGTCGCACGGCGGAAAGGAGGTCCCTGTGGAGGTCACGGAAGTCAAGGTCTTTCCCGTGGAGGAGGATAAGCTCAAGGCTTATGTGACCATCACCCTGGACGATTGCTTCGTGGTGCGTGACATCAAGGTGATTCACGGGACCTCGGGTCTTTTCGTTTCGATGCCGAGCAAGAAGAGGCGCGATGGCACGTACAAGGACGTGGCGCATCCACTCAACAGTGCGACCCGGCGGATGCTCGAAGAAAGGATCATCGCCGAATACAGGGAAATCGTATCGAGCGAAACGGATCAGAACCGGGACGGCCATTAGGCGTCCCGAGGTTTCTGGACGCCAACGGGACGGGTGGGCGGTCGCCAAGTGGTAAGGCCCCGGATTTTGGATCCGGTATTCGAAGGTTCGAATCCTTCCCGCCCAGCCAAGCTTCTCTCTCTCGCCATGAGCCGGCGCAAAGAGCGGATTCCAAACCCGCGGTGACGGTACGCAACCGCCGGCGCATTTTCAAGTCCGTGTTCCAGACCGACGCAGGTAGTCCATGGGATCGTTGCACGATGAAATGAGGCTCTTCGCGGGGAACTCCAATCCCCCGCTGGCGCGTGATATCGGCCGCTCCATCGAGATCCCGCTGGGAGAGGCCATTGTCGAGACCTTCAGCGATGGCGAGATTCGCGTCGAGATCAAGGAGAACGTGCGCGGCTGTGACGTCTTCGTGATCCAATCCACCTGCGCGCCGGGCAACGACAACCTGATGGAGCTGCTGATCATGCTGGACGCGTTCAAGCGCGCGTCCGCCAAGCGCATTACCGCCGTGATTCCCTACTACGGTTACGCGCGGCAGGACCGCAAGGTCGCTCCCCGGGTGCCCATCAGCGCCAAGCTCGTGGCCGATCTCATCACCACGGCCGGCGCCTCGCGGATGCTCACCATGGACCTGCATTCCGGGCAGATTCAGGGTTTCTTCAACATCCCCGTGGACAACCTGTACGCTTCGCCGGTGTTGCTCCAGCACATGGCCGGCCGGACTGGGCGGGAGGAACTGATCGTCGTGTCTCCGGACGCCGGCGGCGCCCAGCGGGCGCGCGCTTTCGCCACGAAGCTGAACGTGTCCCTGGCCGTCATCGACAAGCGCCGGGCCGACGCCAACGTGGTCGAGGAGATGAACATCATCGGCGAGGTCCAGGGCAAGACCGCCATCCTGGTGGACGACATGGTGGACACGGCCGGGACCATCGCCATGGCGGCCGAGGCGCTCATCCGCGCGGGCGCCAACAAGGTCATCGGTTGCTGCACCCACGCCATCTTTTCGGGCAAGGCGTTGGACCGGATCAACGATGCTCCCATGGAAGAGATGGTCGTGACCGACACGATTCCCGTCGGCGACAAGATCGTCAGGTGCGCGAAGCTCAGGCCGTTGTCCGTAGCGTCCCTGATCGGCGAGGCCATCCGCCGCACCCACCTGGAGCGTTCCATCAGCTCCCTTTTCTGATCGACCGGCTCTCAGTCAGGAGGTTCAGTTTGGAAACAGTCGAAGTACCGGTAGAGGCCAGGCAGGCTGGCAACAAGCGCGACGCCGGCCGTCTGCGTCGCGGCGGCAAGCTCCCGGGGGTGGTTTACGGCCGTGGCACGGAAGGGTTCGCGGTACAGGTGGACGACCTGGAGCTGCGGCGCCGGGTGGGACACCTGGAGGGTTCGCACTTGCTGCGTCTCAAGTCCGAGGCCGGCACGGTGGATGGCAAGCTCGTGCTCATCAAGCACATCCAGTACAACCCCGTGACCCACGCCATCGCGCACATCGACTTCTACGAGGTGGACGTATCCAGGAAGATCACCGTGATGGTGGGACTCCATTTCGTGGGACGGGCCGAAGGCGTGGTGGTGGGCGGGGTCTTGCAGCCCATCATGCGGGAACTGGAGGTCGAGTGCCTGCCGCTGGACATTCCCGCGGACATCGAAGTGGACGTTTCATCGCTGGGGATCGGAGACAGCATCAGGGTCGCCGACATCGAGATGCCGCCCAATGTCACCAACTACACTCCGGACCTGACCCTGGTGTCGGTGCTGGCGCCGACGGTCTCCACACGGGAAGAGGACGAGGCGGAGGAACCGGCGGAAGGCGCCGAGGGCACGGCGGAGCAGACCGAAGAGTGATCCCGGCGGACGGGACCGGCAGGCGGCGCGGCGGCGTGCGTTTCCATTTCAGGACATCGTAGTGAAGCTCATCGTGGGCCTGGGCAACCCGGGCCGGCGTTATGCGCGCACGCGGCACAACCTGGGGTTTCTGCTGCTGGATCGCGTTGCCGGCGCCACGGACACGCGCATCGACGACGAGCGTTGCGAGTCTCTGGTGGGCAGGGGCCGGTGGGACCGGGAATCTCTGGCGCTGGCCAAGCCTCAGACCTACATGAACAACAGCGGCTTGGCGGCCGCGGCGCTGGCGAAGCGTTTCCAGGTCCGCGGCGCGGATCTGGTGGTGGCCTACGATGATCTGGACCTGCCGTTCGGACGCTTGCGCATCCGTTGCGGCGGCTCCGCTGGCGGTCATCGGGGCTTGGCGTCGATCCTGCAGTACGTCGCCGACCGTGATTTCGTCCGGCTGCGCATGGGCATCGGCCGTCCGCCGGCCGGCGTGGATGCGGTGGATTACGTACTAAGCCGCTTCTCGCCCGAGGAAGAGGGCGCGTTGGACGGCGTGTTGACCCGGGCCGTGGATGCCGTGGAAACCATCGTGTTCGAGGGCCCGGCAAGGGCCATGGAAAAGTTCAACCGAGTTGCATAGTTGGTGTCTGCGTCATGCGAACAAGTGGCCGGACACGACGCTAGAGGAGGCGTTATGGAGGGTTTAGCGGTCTGGGCCCCGCTGCTGGGTGCGGTCGGACTGATCATCGCATACGGAGCCTATCGCTCCATCATCAAGGTCGAAGTCAAGGACGCGGAAATGCAGTCGGTCAGCGACTCCATCTACGAAGGCGCCATGGCTTTTCTGAGGCGCGAGTACACCGTGCTTTCGATATTCGTGGTGGTGGTGGCGCTGCTTCTCGCGTGGCAGCTCGGCGTCGTCACCGCGGTGGCGTTCTTCGCCGGTGCCGTGTGCTCGGTCATCGCCGGTTTCCTGGGCATGAAGGCGGCAACCCGGGCCAACGTGCGCACCTCCCAGGCGGCCGCCGAGGGCGGCCAGGCGGCGGCGCTGCTCATGGCCTTCAACGGCGGTTCGGTGATGGGGCTTTCGGTGGCGAGCCTCGGCCTCCTCGGCGTGGGTCTGCTCTTCCTGGCCTACGGCGATGTGGACAACGCTCAGAACATCAGCGGCTTCGCCATGGGCGCCAGCTCCATCGCGCTGTTCTCCCGCGTCGGCGGCGGCATCTACACCAAGGCCGCGGACGTGGGTTCCGATCTCGTGGGCAAGGTGGAGGCGGGGATCCCGGAAGACGATCCGCGCAACCCCGGGGTTATCGCCGACAACGTCGGCGATAACGTGGGCGATGTCGCCGGCATGGGCGCCGACCTGTTCGAGTCCTACGTCGGCTCGATCATCGCCTCCATCGCCATCGCCGCCACGATCGCGCCGGCCACCCTCACCGCGCTGTCCGCGGCGCCGGAGCCGGCCGCCCGGGCCACCTTGATGGCGTTGCCGCTGGTCCTGGCGGTGCTCGGACTCATCGCTTCGGTCATCGGCATCTACTCCATGCGGGTGTTCAAGAACATCAACCCACAGGCCGCGCTGCGCGGCTCCACTCTCCTGACGACGGTGCTCTTTCTGGTGGGGGCGCTCGTGCTCATCCTCGCCTACGGCGTGAGCATCGGCGTATTCTGGGCGGTGCTCGCGGGTTCGCTGGGCGGCATCCTCATCGGTCTCATCACCGAGTACTACACCTCCGCCAAGCCGGTGCAGCGCATCGCCGAGGCCAGCCGCACGGGCCATGCCACCAACATCATTCATGGTCTGGCCGTGGGACTGGAGAGCGTCGCCGCGCCTGTGGTGATCATCGCCATCGCCATCTGGGTGTCCTTCGGCACGGCCGAACTCTACGGCATCGGCGTGGCCGCGGTGGCCATGCTCGCCACGGTGGGCATCACCATGAGCGTGGACGCCTATGGCCCCATCGCCGACAACGCAGGCGGCATCTCCGAGATGTGCGGCTTGGGACCCGAGGTGCGCGAGATCACCGACGGACTGGATTCCCTGGGCAACACCACGGCGGCCATCGGCAAGGGTTTCGCCATCGGCTCCGCGGCGCTGACCGCGCTGGCGCTGTTCTCCGCCTATACGCGGACCGTGGACGCCGAGCTGGCCGCGGCGGGGCAGCCACCGGTGCAGATCCTGGTGACCTCGCCCGAGGTCGTGGTCGGCCTGTTCATCGGCGGCCTGATCCCCTATCTCATCGGCGCCATGACCATGACCGCGGTGGGACGGGCGGCGGGCAAGATGATCGACGAGATCCGCCGTCAGTTCCGCGAGATCCCCGGCCTCCTGGAAGGCCGCGCCGGGGTCAAGCCCGACGCGGCGAGTTGCGTGGACATCTCCACGCGCGCGGCCATCAAGGAGATGGTGGTGCCGGGGCTCGTGGCGGTGGTGGTGCCGGTGGTGGTGGGCTTCGGATTGGGGCCGGTGGCGCTGGGCGGAACCCTGGCGGGGGCGTTGGTCTCGGGGGTGCTGCTGGCGCTGTTCATGTCCAATGCCGGTGGCGCTTGGGACAACGCCAAGAAGTATATCGAGCGGGGCGATCTCGCGAACGAGGGAAAGGGCAGCGAGGCGCACAAGGCGGCGGTGGTGGGCGACACGGTCGGCGATCCGTTGAAGGATACGTCGGGGCCGTCCATGAACATTCTGATCAAGCTCATGTCGGTGGTGTCGCTGGTTATCGCGCCGCTGTTGGTGTGAGGTGGATGGTTGTAAAGGGCCTGCCCGTGTGCTAGGTAAATGAGGCCCGTATCCGTGGAAATGGCGTCCTCAAGGGGCGCCATTTCAGATGTTGGGGCGCGGAAAGCCATCGGACAACAAGTTCGGACGAACAGTTCGAGACCAGCGGTTTCAGACAATCTTCACCGACCATGACTGACGAAACGACCCATTACGAGACGCTCTTCATCATCCATCCGGTTCACAGCGGCAGGAGCAAGGACCTTTGCGACCGCTTCCGGGGGGTGTTGGAAGGACAGGGCGCCACGGTGACGCACTTCGAGGAATGGGGTTTGCGCGACCTCGCCTATCCCATCGAAAAGCAGAGCCGGGGGTTCTACAATCTGGTGCAGTATCAGGCGTCCGCGGGCACGAGCGGCGAGCTTGAACGCGTGATGCGGCTGAGCGACGAGGTCATGCGCTGCATGACCGTGGTGCTCGACGATGACGTGCTTTCCCTTGCGCGCCCCGACGAAGCCGCGGGAGCGCCGGACACGGCGCAGGCGGTTGAAGCGGAACCGCCCGCGGTGCCCGAACCGGCGGCGGTGCCCGCGGTCGCGGCGGATGTGTCCGCGGAAACGCCGGCGTCGGAAACGCCGGTGTCATCGCCCGCAGCCGGGCAGCCGGCAGAGAACGTGCAGGAAGAGTCGAAGGAATAGCGCCTTCCCCGCGGCGTGGTACCGACGAACAGGAACTGCGGGACGAACTGAGGGATAATGGCAGAATATCGTGGGAGAAGAGGTTCGGGTGGTGGCGACGGCCCGCCGCGTCGGCGTGGCGGCCCATCGCGCCGGAAAGTGTGCCGTTTCTGCGCCAACAAGGACCTGCGCTTCGACTACAAGGACACCAAGCTCCTTAGCGGGTTCATGACGGAACGAGGCAAGATCACCCCGAGCCGCATCACCGGAACCTGTTGCTGGTGTCAACGACGATTGGCAAGAGCGATCAAGCGCGCCCGCCTGGTAGCGTTACTTCCCTATACCACCGTCAAGCTCTGACCCGGCGCCTTGGCCCTCCGGAGATCGGCGTATGAAAGGGCTGGACACTCTCACCGGGTTCGGGCTGGGACTGGCCACGACCCTGCTGCTCTTCATTGCGGGGCTGAGGGTACCCTTTCTTGGGCTCGCGGCGGTGCCCCTCGTCATCTATCCAGCGCTGTTCGTGGGCGTCCGGTTCGGGCGTCAGCCGGGACAACTGCTGCCGGTAGCGGTCGCTCTGTGCGTTTACGCCCTGGCAGGATCGGAAGCCGTGGCCGCATACCTCGTGTTTGCGCTGGTCACGTATCTGCTCTTCTTCTCCTTTGGGAGGGGTTGGAACCTCGCGACGTTGGTGGGCGGGACCGCGGGCGTGACGGTGGCGGCCATGCTGGTGACCGCGGCCGCGTTGGCGGGTTCGTTTTCCTCGTTGTGGACCGAGCTCCAGGCCGGCGCGGAGGCCCAGGTGCTCATGACCCTGGAAGTGTACGAGCGCGTGGGCCTCTCGGGGGACACCGTTGCGTACCTCCGGGAACACGCGGGCGACATGGCGGCGCTCTTCGTGCGCATGTTGCCGGGTATGATCTTCTTCATGCTGGTGGTCATGGTACTGGCCAATCTGGCGCTGTTGTCGTGGCATTTCCCACAGTATCGCTCGTTCTTTTGCCACGTGGGGGACCTCAAGGAATGGAAGTCGCCGGACCACATGGTGTGGTTCCTGGTGGCTCCGGGCATCGCGCTATTCCTTCCCCTGGGCGTGGCGTGGCGCGCGCTTGCCATGAATCTGGTGCTCATCTGCGCGGTGTTCTATTTCTTCCACGGTCTGGCCATCGTGTCGTATTACTTTCATTACAAGAAGGTCCCGATATTTTTTCGCGTTCTGGGATATCTGCTCATCATTTTCGAGCAGATACTCACGGTGCTGGTCATTGGCCTGGGGTTCTTCGATCTCTGGGGCGACTTCCGTCGTCTCAAGCGGCGCCCCGCGGGCCTGACCTGAAGGAGAGTCAATGGACGTCGTACTGAAGGAAGACATCGAGAACCTCGGCCACATGGGCGAAGTGGTCAAGGTCAAGGACGGTTACGCCCGCAACTACCTGCTCCCCCGCGGCCTCGTCGTGCGGGCCGACAAGAAGAGCCTCAAGGCCCTGGAGCATGAGCAGCGCATGATCTCCCAGCGCCGCGACCGCCTCAACAAGGAAGCGCAAGGCCTCAGTCAGCAACTCTCCCGGGTCTCCCTCGAGTTCACCGTCAAGGCGGGCGAGGAAGGCCGGCTGTTCGGCTCCGTCACCAACATGGACATCGAAAAGGCCCTGAAAGATCAGGGCGTCGACGTCGAACGCCGCCGCATCCTCCTGGACGCCCCCATCAAGAGCGTCGGTGAGTACGATGTCCCCATCCGCCTGCGTCCGGAGGTCACCCCCAGCATCAAGGTGAAGGTGGTGTCGGAGGATGGACCGGACGGGGGCGAGGCAGAAGTTCGTGGTACCGAGACCGGAATGGGCGGTGGCGAAGCGTAGCCCGAGGATCGACCTGAATAACTTGTCGTTACGCAGGCTTCTGCGACTGTGGATCGCAATTATGGACGAAATGTTTTTTTACGGAAGAACCGGCGTATGCAATGCCGCATTTCGGGCGATAGACGTCCGGTAGCGCATCTGTTCCACGCGGGCGCATAGTTGCTGAAGACTGTTCTCCCGCGATCCGGCATAGCAGTAGGCTGTCCCGGCGATGTCGATCATCGTCGTTGTCCGGTGGGTCCCGGTTCTGATCCCCGGCGTGAAATCCCGGCTACTTCATGAGACCCACCGCCGCCGCGCGGATGTGCTCGGCGGACAACCCGTACTTCCCGTACAACCCCTCTGCGTCGCCGGACTCGGCGAATTCGGTGACGCCGACGCGGCGGACGCGGCCGCGGCCCAGCTCGGCCACGGTTTCGGAGACGGCGCTGCCGAGGCCGCCGTGGATGCCGTGGTCTTCGACGGTGACGATTTTGCCGTGGCTTGAGGCAATGGATTCGATGAACCCGGTGTCGAGGGGCTTGAGGGTGTGGATGTTGACCACCTGGGCGGAGATGCCTTGGGCGGCGAGTTGGCCGGCGGCCTTGAGGATGTTCTCCATGACGGCGCCGGTGCCCACCAGCGATACGTCCGTGCCTTCCCGCAGTACCACAGCCTTGCCGAAGCGGAACTCGTAGCCCTCGCCGTTGACGTCGGCGACCTTCTGGCGGGTGAGGCGGAGGAAGACGGGGCCGTCGTGTTGCGCGAGGTACTCCACGGCGCCGCGGGTTTCGATGGCGTCGGCGGGTTGCACCACGGCCATGTTGGGCAGTGTGCGCATGAGGCCCACATCCTCGGTGGCCATCTGGCTGTAGCCGTCCTCGCCGATGCCGATGCCGGCGTGGGTGCCGACGATCTTCACGTTGGCGCGGTTGTAGGCCACGGCCATGCGGATCTGTTCGAAGCGGCCGACCACGAAGCAGGCAAAGCTGCAGATGAACGGGATCTTGCCGGCCAGGGCCATGCCGGCGCCGACCCCCACCATGTTGCCTTCGGCGATGCCCACGTCGAAGAACCGCTCCGGGTGCTTGCGTGAGAATTCGTCGGTCATGGTGGACTTGCGCAGGTCGGCGTCGAGGACGACGATGTCGGGGTTGGTTTCGGCGAGACGGGTCACGGTCTCGCCGAAGGTCACGCGTGTGGCGGTTGCGCTCATGTGTGTTTTCCTTGCTGCGGCCATTCGTAGGGGCGACCGGCGGCCGCCCATGGGCGGGTCACTGGCTTACGAACCGTTGGCGATCTCCGCGATGGCGCGTTCGCCTTCCTCGCGGCTGGGAGCCTTGCCGTGCCATTCCCAGCGGTTCTCCATGAAGCTGACTCCTTTGCCCTTGACGGTCTGGCACACGATCATGGTGGGGCCGTCGCGGTGCTGTTCAGCGGCCTTGAGGGCGTCGAGGATGGCGGGGAAGCTGTGGCCGTCGATCTCCAGGGTGTTCCAGTTGAAGGCGCGCCACTTGTCCAGCACCGGCTCCAGGCTCATGATCTCATCGGTCCCGCCGCTCAACTGGATGTGGTTGTAGTCCATGAGCACGCAAAGGTTGTCGAGGCCGAACCGGGGCGCGGACATGGCCGCTTCCCAGATCTGCCCGGCCTGGCACTCGCCGTCGCTGATGACGCAGTAGACGCGGAAATCCTGGCCGCCGGTCTTGCCCGCCAGCGCCATGCCCAGGGCCACGGACAAGCCCTGTCCGAGAGAGCCGGTGGAGGCCTCGACATAAGGGAAGCGATGGCGGTCGGGATGCCCCTGCATGCGGCTGTCGAGTTTGCGCAGGCTCAGCAGCTCCTCACGCGGGAAGTAGCCGGCTTGGGCCAGGGCGGCGTACACCGCGGGGACGCAGTGGCCCTTGGAGAGCACGAAGCGATCCCGGTCGGGCCAGTCCGGCTGTTTCGGGCGGTGGCGCATCTGGTGGAAGTAGAGCGCCGTGACCATGTCCGTGCAGGACAGCGAGCCGCCCGGGTGACCGGAGCCCGCTTCCACCAGCATTCGGATCACGTCGACCCTGATGTCCCTGGCTATGGCTTCGAGTTCGGGGATGGTCATCGGTTACACCATTGTCTGCCCGCCGCAGATGTTGAGGGCCTGCCCGGTGATGCCGGAGGCCTTGTCGGACGCAAGATAGACTGCGAACCGGGCGATTTCCTCCGGTTCGAGAAACCGCCGGATCGGCACCGCGGCCAGCGCCTGTTGCTTGAAGGACGCCGGATCGGTCCCCTGTTGCGCGGCAATCTGCTCGATGCCTGCGCGGGACATCTCGGTGTCCACCCATCCCGGACACAGGGCGTTGACGGTAATGCCGCGGGACACGACTTCCAGCGCCAGCGCCCGGGTGAAGCCGATGAGCCCGTGCTTGCTGGCGCAATAGGCGGCATAGCCCGGGACGCCGAACTTCCCCAGAACCGAGGACATGTTGATGATGCGGCCGCGGCCGTCGTCGTTCATGATGCCCAGCACTTCCTTGGTCAGCAGGTACACGCCGGTGAGGTTCGTGTCGACGATGGCGCGCCAGAGGCCGTCGTCTTCGCCGTCCATGGGCGTCATCCCCGAGACCCCGGCGTTGTTCACCAGGATGTCCACCCGGCCCCAGTGCTCCCGGATCGCGGCCACGCAATCGCGCCCGCTGGCCCGGTCTCTCACGTCCACGGGAACCGGCAGCACCGAATGCCCCTCGGCGCGCAGTTCCCGCGCGGTCGCCTCCAGGCGTGTCCCGTCACGCGCGGCGAGAACGACCCGTGCGCCTTCCTGCGCCATGGCCCGGGCCACCGCCTTGCCGATGCCCGTGCCGCCGCCGGTGACCAGCGCTACCCGTTCTGACAGTTCAATGGGCATTACGGCGTCCTTCAACCTGGCGAAGCCTGTTCTGAGCCCTTGGCCAGGCTCCGAGGCTCCCAGGCTCAGGACAGGCTTCGCTGCGTGCACCCAATGTTGAAAAAAGTTGGTGAAGAGTGATCCGAACGCACGTCCTGCGAAACGTCATTCCCGCGAACGCGGGGACGCGGCTCAACCCCGCTGCCGTTGGTGCAGTTGGCGCCATTCTCCCGCTCGCGGCTGGAGAGGGCGTCAGGACTTCTTCCCGCCCAGCGCCCCAAGCAGACGCGCGATGGGGTCGTAGAACCGGGTCACCACGCGCTCCTTCATGGGGATGATGGAGTTGTCGGTGATCTTGATGTTCTCGGGACAGACTTCGGTGCAGCACTTGGTGATGTTGCAGAAGCCCAGCCCGGCTTCGTTGCGCAGGAATTCCAGCCGGTCGTCGGTGTCCAGCGGATGCATCTCCAGGCCCGCCACGCGCACGAAGAAGCGCGGCCCGGCGAAGCTCGGCTTGTTCTCGTCATGATCGCGGATGACGTGGCAGACGTTCTGGCACAGGTAGCACTCGATGCACTTGTGGAATTCCTGCACCCGGTCGATGTCTTCCTGGTACATGCGCCGGGTGCCGTCGGCCTCCTTGGGCTTGGGCTTGAACGGCGGGATGGTCTTGGCCTTTTCGTAGTTGTAGGAAACGTCGGTGACGAGGTCCCGGATCAGCGGAAAGGTCCTGATGGGCGCCACGGTGATGGTCTCGCCGGGTTCGAACGTGTTCATCCGTGTCATGCACATGAGCCGCGGCTTGCCATTGACCTCGGCGCTGCACGAGCCGCATTTCCCGGCCTTGCAGTTCCAGCGCACGGCGAGGTCGCCGGCGTGCATGGCCTGGATGGCGTGGATCACGTCCAGCACCACCATGCCCTCCTGAAGCGGCACGGTGTAATCCCTGAACTCTCCGCCGTCGCCGTCGCCGCGCCATACGCGCATTTTCGCTTGGGCTCCGTTTTCTGCAACCGCTGCTTCAGCCATCAAACTTGCTCCTCGACGATTTTCCTGAGCTCTTCGGGCATCTCCGGCAGGGCCTCGAGGGAGACCGCAATGGTCTCGTTCCGCTTGCGCGTAACCACGTTGACGCTGCCGTATTCGGGATCGGGGTCCGGATAGTCGTCACGGGTGTGTCCGCCGCGGCTCTCCTTGCACTCCAGCGCCGACAGGGTCGCGGCCTCGGCCACCGCCAGCAGCGACCTCAAGTCCAGCGCCAGGTGCCAGCCGGGATTGAAGCGCCGGCCGCCCTCGACCTTCACGCGCGCGGCCCGTTCCTTGTATGCCGCGATCTCCTCCATGGCCTTCAGCATCTCGCTCTCGGTGCGGATGATGCCCACCAGGTTGTGCATGGTGCGCTGGAGGTCGCCGTGGATGGCGTAGGGATTCTCGTCGCCGCGGTCGGTGAAGGGCTCCAGCATCAGCGTCGTGACCCGGTCCACTTCCGCCGGATCCGCCGCGGTGGCGGCTGCGGCGCCGAGGGCGTAGTCTGCGGCCGAGCCGCCCGCGATGCACCCGAACACCAGCAGGTCCGAGAGGGAGTTGCCGCCCAACCGATTGGCGCCGTGCAGGCCTCCCGCCACCTCCCCCGCGGCGTAGAGTCCCTCCACCGTGGTGGCCGAGGTGTCGGCGTCCACCCGGACGCCGCCCATGATGTAGTGACAGGTGGGCCCCACCTCCATGGCCTCTTTGGTGATGTCCACGTCCGCGAGTTCCTTGAACTGGTGATACATGGACGGCAGCCGCCGCATGATATAGTCCGCGTCCCGGCGGTTGGCGATGTCCAGGTACACGCCGCCGTGCTCGGTGCCGCGGCCGGCCTTGACCTCGGCGTTGATGGCCCGGGCCACCTCGTCCCGCGGCAGCAGGTCGGGGGTGCGCCGGTTGTTCTTCTTGTCCTGATACCAGGCGTCGGCCTCGGTCTCGTTGTCCGCGGTCTCCGCCTTGAAGAAGTCGGAGATGTAGTTGAACATGAACCGTTCGCCCGCGGAGTTCAGCAGGGTGCCGCCGTCGCCGCGTACCCCCTCGGTCACCAGGATGCCGCGCACGCTGGGCGGCCACACCATGCCCGTGGGGTGGAACTGCACCTTCTCCATGTCGATGAGGTCCGCTCCCACCTCCATGGCCATGCCCATGCCGTCGCCACTGTACTCCCACGAGTTGGAAGTCACCTGCCAGCACTTGCCCGAGCCGCCCGTGGCCAGCACCACCGACTTGCAGTTGAACACGATGAGCGCGCCGCTTTCGCGCCAGTAGCCCACCGCCCCGCTCACCCGGCCGTCGTTCATGAGCAGGTGCTGGATGTTGCATTCCATGTGGACGTCGATGCCCAGCGCCACCGCGCGCTGCTGCAGCGTGCGGATCATCTCCAGTCCGGTGCGGTCGCCCACGTGCGCCAGACGTGCGTAGCGGTGCCCGCCGAAGTCGCGTTGCAGGATCAGCCCTTCGGGCGTGCGGTCGAACAGCGCCCCCCACTCCTCCAGCTCCAGCACCCGGTCGGGCGCCTGCTGGGCGTGAATCTGCGCCATGCGCCAGTTGTTGAGCAGCTTGCCGCCGCGCATGGTGTCGCGGAAGTGGACCTTCCAGTTGTCCTCCGGCCACACGTTGCCCATGGCCGCGGCGATGCCGCCCTCGGCCATGACCGTGTGCGCCTTGCCCAGCAGCGACTTGCAGATGATGGCGGTTCGAGCGCCCTTGTCGTGGGCCTCGATGGCGGCGCGCAGGCCGGCGCCGCCGGCGCCCACCACCACCACGTCGTAATCGTGGGTCTCGTAGCTCTCGCGCGCCATCAGAGGAACCTCAGATCATGGATGACGCCCGTCGCCACCAACCGGACGTAGACGTCGGTGAGGCCCACCCACACGAGGCTGACCCAGGCGATCTGCATGTGCTTCTCGTTCAGCTTGGTGACGATGCTCCAGGTCTTGTAGCGCGCGGGCGCGCCCTTGAAGCTGTTGAGCCCGCCGCCGCACAGGTGGCGGCAGGAGTGGCAGGAGAAGCTGTAGAGCGACAGCAGCGAGGCGTTGGCGATCAGCACCAGGGTGCCCACGCCGATGCCGAAGCTGCCGCCGAAGTTGAAGGCGATGATGGCGTCCCACCAAAGGAACGCCAGGATGGGCAGCGACATCCAGAAGAAGTAGCGATGGATGTTTTGCAGGATGAAGGGGAACCTTGTCTCCCCGGAGTAACTGCTGGCGGCGTCCCGCACCGCGCACGCCGGCGGCGACCAGAAGAACGACCGGTAGTAGGCCTTGCGGTAGTAGTAGCAGGTGAGCCGGAAGCCCCCCGGTATCCACAGGATCAGGATCGCCGGGGACCAGTTGAACCACGAGCCGAACAGCGGCACGCTCACGTGCTCGCAATTGATGGCGAGACACGGCGAGTAGAACGGCGAGAGGTACGGGTCCGCGAAGTAGTTGGCGTTCTGCAACGCGGCCCACGTGGAATAGATGCCGAAGCAGCCCAGCCCCAACACGACCAGCATGGGTTCGAGCCACCAGGTATCCTGCCGGAGGGTTCTTTTGTCGATTGCTACGGTGCTCATGATTCGGCGCTCTTCGCACTCCTTTGGTGTGTAATTCGTGGAATTCGGGCGGCGCGCCCCGGAGTGGAGGTCACGCGCCACGCACGGAGGTTACGTCCCGTCAAGCCGCTGCTTCCTACTGCCGCTTCCGGACCACCTCGTAGCCCAGCTCTTCGATGCCGGACAGGATCTCCGTCAACGCGGTCTCGTCTTCGACCCACGCGTGACCGAGACGGACCTTGACGGCGTAGTAGAAGCCGAAAGGACGCTGCGACTTGCGGAACTTGAACAGCTCCCGCGCCAGGTTGACGGCATTGGGCTTGTAGTCGTGGTCGCCCATCGGCTGATGTGTCTGAAAATCCGTTCGTCCTTTCCGGCGGGCTCAGGACAGATTCGCGGGGCAAAGTCGAAGGGACACCCGTGAAGCGAAGCCGAAGAACGGTTGTCCCCTACGTCAGCATGTCCACCTTGTCGTTGACCGCCTTGGTGGACACGATATGCTTGCCGAGCTGCATCTCGTCGGCATCGAAACCCAGCGCCAGCCCGAGAAGTTGCGGCAGATGAACGATGGGAAGGTTGATCTTCTCCCCCTTCAGGTTTTCGGCCCTGGGCTGGTTGCCGTCGAGGTTCAGGTGACACAGCGGACACGGGGTCACCATGCAGTCAGCGCCGTTCTGTTTCGATTCGCCGGCGTGTTTGGCCACCATACCGAGGGAGCTTTCCTCGTTGGCGGTGAGAACCGGGAAGCCGCAGCACTTGGTCTTGCCGCTGATGTCCACGTTCTCGGCCCCCAACAGGCGGGTGAGATCCTCCAGGTAACCGCGGCGTCCGCCCACTTCCTTGGTCGGCACCATGATGGGGCCGGGCCGGCGCAGGAAACAGCCATAGAACGGCGAGACCTTGAGACCATCCAGCGGGCGCTCGATCAGTGACTTCAGCTTCTCGATCCCCAGGTCCTCGAACAGCACCCACAGCAGATGCTTGACCTCGGTGGTGCCCTGGTAGGACAGTCCTTCCTCCGCCAGGTACTCGCGGTTGATCTCCTCGCGGTAGTCGGAGTCCTGCAGGCGGTGGTTGGCCTGGCTGAAAACGCCCTGGCAGGTGCTGCAGATGGTCATGATGGGCAACCCCATCTGCTCGGCCTTGGCGAAGGTACGCGCGTTGATGGGGTCCGACAGGTGCGTCGGCATGCAGCCCGCGCCCGTGCACGCCACGTCGGTCATTTCATCGAGCTCGATATCCAGCTTGCCGGCGACCTTGACGGCGGCAGTGTAGAGTTCGGGGCATCCGCCCTTGGCCACACATCCGGGGTAGAACGCGTATTTCACTTGGATTCCTCCGCTTTCTCGATGATGCGCTTGATCTGATCGGCCCCGGGGCGCTTCTCGTGCCGGCCGGGCATCTTGCCGTGTGTCATCGCGCGCACCGCGGTGGGCAAGAGCTTCATCAGGCCGCCGATATTGGTCAGGCCCTCGGTCTCCATGACCAGCTTGCGCTCGTCGAGCCAGCCGGTCTGCTTCACCGAGTTGATGAAGCTTTGGTGATGGCGCGCGACCTTTTCGTTCTTGATGCCGTGCTTGAAGGAGACGTCGCGCATCTCCATGATCTTGGTCGACGGCGCCAGTCCGCGCGCACACTTGCCGTTGGCCTCATAGCAGTGAACGCAGTCCCACAGGCCCTTGGGCTGCTCCACCAGCTCCAGCCGCTCTTCCGTCCGGGCGCCCGTCTCCCGCGGGTCCATGACGAAGCGGTAGCCCTTGACCATGGCCCCGGGTCCCAGGAAGTCGAAGTCCACCGGCAGCACCGCGCAGCCCTCGTCGCACAGGCCGCACTGGTAGCAGCTCATGGTCTTGCGCACTTCCGCCATCTCCGACTCGGTAACCAGGTTCTCCGTCGGCGCGAACTCGTCGTCCGGCTCCATCCATGGCTTCATGGCGGCCATCTTGTCCCAAGTGAACCTGTCCATGTCGAACACCAGGTCCTTGATCACCGGGATGTTGCGCACCGGCGCGCACAGGATTTCCGGACCCTTTTTGGTGACGTCGGCGATCCGGGTGGTGCAGGTGAACTGGGCCTTGTAGTTGATCCGCACCGCGCACTCGCCGCAGGTGCCCTGGCAACAGGAGGCCCGGAAGGCCAGGGTGTCATCCTGCTCGTCCCGGATCTTCTGCAGCCCGTCCAGCACGGTGGCGTCCTCGGGCAGCTCGACCTGGTAGGTGGAGTAGCTGGATTGGCCGCCGTTCCCGGCGTCTTCGCGGTGAACCTTGTAGGTGACTTCCATGGTCCCTCCTTGCCGGTACGTCGCGCCGTCCCTTTCCCCTGTGTGTGGCACGGGACAGGGCAGGCGGTGCCGGTCCTTATGCGGTTACGGCTTTTCGGTCGAGCTTGGGCGCGCCGTCCTGTAGTTGCACCACGGTATGCGCCTTCCAACTGGTGTCGTCACGCTCGGGGAAATCACTCCGGAGATGCGCCCCCCGGCTCTCGGTGCGGCTGCGCGCCGCCAACGCCACCGCTTCGGCCAGCGCCAGCATGTTCCCCAACTCGATATGGCTCGTCAGCGCATGGTTGAAGATACGCGACTGATTGCCGACACGGAGCCTTCCGTGCCGTTCCCGCAACGTGCGGATCGCTTCTTGAGCTTCGTTCAAACCGGCGTCCGTGCGCGTCACCCCGAGGTTCGCGTGCATCACCTCGCCGAGTTCGCGATGAATGGCTCCCAAGGTGTCATCCGACGGGCCCCCGGAGGTGATTTCCGCCAGCCGTTCGCCGTCCCGCGCCGCCTGATCCGTGGACGCGCTCCGGGCGCCCGCGGACTTGGCGTGGGCCGCGGCCGCTTCGCCGACGCGCTTGCCGAACACCACCGCCTCCGTGAGCGTGTTGCCCGGCAGTCGTCCCGCGCCGTGAACGCCGTTGTGGGCGCATTCGCCGACCGCGAAGAGCCCCGCCACCGAGGTTTCCCCGGAAGCGCTGGTGTCGAGCCCGCCCATGGCGCGGTGCGCCACCGGCTGCACCGGGACGGGAGCCTGAGCGATGTCGAGTCTGGCCATGAGCCGGACCACTTCGGCCGTGCCCGGAAAGCGGGACGTGAGGTCTTCCACCGGGCGCAGGTCCAGCGATACCGGACCGCCGCCGTTGCGGCCCGCCTCCTCCACCGCGGCCGCGAGTTGCGCCCGGGAGAGCCCCGCGGGTTCCACCACGGTATCGCCGGCGGCGTTCACCAGGCGCGCCCCTGCGCTCAGGGCGGCCTCGCTGATCAGCGCGGTCCGGGCCGTGCTGTACACCGTGGGATGGAACTGCACCATCTCCATGTCGGCGAGTCCCACGCCCATGGCGTAGCCGAGCGCGAGTCCGTCGCCGGTGGTGCCCACGGCCGCCGTGCACGGGCGGTACGCCTGAAGGAAGCCGCCGGTAGCCAGGACCACGGCGCCGGCGCTGAAGGTCTCGATTTTCCCGCTGCGGTGGTCCAACGCCACCGCGCCGGTGCACGCGCCGGCGTCCTGAATCAGCGAGGTGACGAACCATTCCTTGAAGCAGGGGATGTCATGGCGCTGGAACTGCTCGTGAAGCACATGCAGCACCATGTGGCCGGTGCGGTCGTCCGCGTAGGCGGCGCGCGCCACGCTGCCCGAACCCAATGCGCGGCGGTCGATGCGCCCGTCCGCGTCGCGGTTGAAGGGAACGCCGACGCGCTCGAGCCACACCACCTCGCGTGCGGCTTCCGCCGCCAGGATGTTCACAACCTCCGGGCTGCACAGACCGTCGCCCGCTTTGGTGATGTCGCCGGCGAACTTCTGCACCGAATCGTCACTGCCCAGCGGCGCGTTGATGCCTCCAGGCGACAACGCCGAGTTCGTACGCAACGGGTGGACCTTGCTCAGTAACGCCACCGACGCTCCGGCTCGCCTGGCGGCGATGGCCGCGCGCAGGCCGGCCGCGCCTCCTCCGATCACGAGAACATCATATTCGGGCACTGGGAATCCCCTTTTTGTTGGCGAGAGGCACGCAAATTCCTTGCGTTTGCGAGGGGTATAGCAAAACCGGTTCGGATGCGTCAACGGCGGGTTTCCGGGCGTATCGAGGCCGTCCGCGGAGACCCCGATCCGTGCTCGGGCAACGCGGTTGTGGCGGGCCGGCCACTGCTGCGCTATGACTGCATTTCCAGTGATGGCGCCCTCGAACCTCTCGAACTCTTCCCGGCCGCACCGGGCCCTGCTGCCGGCGCTCCTTCCGCCGATGTGCCTGTGGGCGTTCTGGCTCCTCGCGGGTTGCGCCGTCCCCGAGGTCCCCCCGGCGGCGTTGACCTTTCATCTGCGAGCGGCTCCGGCCGAAGGTGCGCTGGTGTTGCCGGGCTCCACCCTGTCCATGGGTGACATCACTGTCACCGACAGCGAGGGCACGGAGCGCCGCCTCGAGAACGCCGCGGATTTCCTGGTTGCCGTACAAGGGGGGGACTATGATCCCGGCACGGGAGAGGTTCACCTCAGCGCGGACCGCCGGCGAATTCCGGAAGCCGGTTACGAGATCGCCGTCTCCCTCAAGACCGCGCCGGAAATACAGGCGGTCCAGCGTTACCGTCCCGACTTCGCTCGCATCGAGGGGCCGGCGCCGGACGACGTGACGGAGTTCCGCGTCCGGCTTCTGTGGCAGCATCGGGACACGGAGCACGAGATCCCCCCGGGCGCCGCGCTCATTCCGGGCGAACGGTACCGGCTCGCCATCACCGCACGAGACCGCGAGGGGCGGAACTTCGCGCCGGGCAACGCCGATTTCCCCATCCCGCGCTCGCGGCTCACGGTCGGGCTGACCCATCTCGCCAGCGCCGGCAACGACTGGACGACGCTGATCGCGGCGGTTCCGGACAGCGAAGCGCCGTTCGGCGCAACCATCGAATACGGCGACGGCGGCCCGTCGCGGGTTCTCCGCTTCGACAACGATGCCGCCATCTGGCGCGGGCCGGATGGCGATGCGGTCTCGTCCATGGAGTTCGCCGGGCCGCTGGCCGGCGTCCGAACGATCATACCGGGCGAAAGCGCCAGACTGGACCTGAGGGTGAAGGATGCCGCCGGAAGGACCTGGGTCCTGGGTCGCGAAGGACGAGGATCGCACCTCGACAACACGTACCCGCTGCCCCCGTCGCGGTTGGTGGTTCGGGTGGAGAACGGGGTCTACGAGCCCAGGACTCATACGGTGCGCTTCGCCAAGCCCAGGACGCTCATCGGCCGCTCGCTCGTCGTTTCGGTGGAATACCGGGATGCGTCCGGTGCGGGCGCCTTGTCGATCCGGCAACGGTACGCCGCCGACTTTCTCGGTCTCGTCCCGCTCATGAAGCAGGACGTGCTGTCTTTCACGGGGAGGCCGGGCCGGGACGGCAGCCCCGGACGGAACGGCCGCGACGGGGCGCGCGGGCGCGACAACGGCCGCATGTTCGGTCGCGCCGGCGACGGCCGGTCCGGCGGGCGCGGCGGTTTCGGCCAGCACGGGACGCATGGCGGTTACGGACCGGACCTCCGGGTGGTGGCCCGCGAGGTGCGCACGCTCGACGCCGTTGGAACGGTTGGTGCTGTTGGAGGTGCGCGCCCCCGGGGAGCCGCCCGCGTATTACATCCGCCGTCTCCACGGCGCGCCCCTTACCATCTCCAGCCGGGGCGGTGACGGCGGCAATGGGGGTGATGGCGGCGCCGGCGGCCGGGGCGGGACGGGCGGCAACGGCTACTTCTCCGGCGATGGCGGGGACGGGGGTGACGGCGGCGAAGGGGGCAATGGCGGCGATGGCGGCCAGGGTGGGAACATCACGGTGATACTCGCCACCCGTGAACTCGAGACCGCCGTCGTGCTCGACTGTGCGGGCGGCCAAGGCGGCGCCGGCGGTCGTGACGGAGCCCCCGGAGGCCCCGGGGCGCCCGGGGAAATCCCGGAGCTGGACGAACATATCGCGAACGACCCTTTCACGAACCGGCCTGAACGGGGCGCCGGCGGCAACGAGGGCAACGCGGGGCGGTTTGGACAGGATGGAAACGGGGGCGGCAGCGGCCAGTGCGCCATCGTTCCGGTGACCGAAGCGACCGAAGAGGCCGCCGCCGTCATGGTCAACCGCGTGCCGCGGGAATTGCTGGCGGTGGTGCTGCACTGAACCGCCGGGCGAGTGCAACGAAGTGATGAGGTGGAACGACGTGATGAAGAGGGGGTGGAGGGTCGGGGACATCAGGGCGCGGCGGCGCACTCGCGTCTTCTTTCCCAGTACTCCGAGATGTGCCGGCCGTTGGGATAGCGCTTGTAGTACTCGTCCACGAGGACGCAGCTTCCCTTGACCCTCAGCCACAACCGGCTGTCGGTGTCGTCGAGGACCAATGGCTTGACGAAACCCCGGCTCCGCGCCCTTGTATCAGGGAGGACCGGCGTCGCCGCAGCGGACTCCACAGCATCCGGGACTCCATCGGAAGACTGGCCGCGGAACGTGAAACGCCCCTCCAGCGAGCTTGCCCACCACGGCTGCTGGCGGTTTTCGGTCCTTGTACGCACGGTCTTTCGCACGCGCTTCAGGACATCTTCGACTTGCAGACCTGGAAGTTCCATGGCCTCGACCAAAGCCTGGGTAAATGGGGAGTAGATGGAATTCACCCCGCGTCCGTCAAAGGCGACTCTGCCCGGCGCCGCGGCGTAGGCGATCAAGGTGCCGGTGGGCGCGTCGACCACCTGCAACCCGCCCCGGCCAATGGGGTTCTTGTCCCTGCCGGCCTTGAAGGGGTTGTTGCGGCAGGCATCGAGCACCACGAGGTTCAGCCGGTTCTGCGCGTCGTCCATCTGGTCCAGCACCCACCACGCGGGCACCGCCTTGATCGCCAGGTGGCTCTCCTCGGTGATGGGCGCATCCAGCGGAATTAGATAGTTGACCCCGCGCGACTGAACTCCGTGTCCGGAATAGTAGAACAGCCCTTGGGCGTGAGGTCCCGCCCCGCGCAGGCGCCGGCCGAAGTCGATGATGGCCGACTCCATCGCGCCCTTGGTCATGTCGGTCCCGTCGATGACGTCGAAGCCGACTCTTCGGAGGGCCGCCGTCATCAAATGCGCGTCGTTCACCGGACTGTCGAGCGCGGCAATGCGCGTGTAGTCGCTGTTGCCGATGACCAGGGCGACCCGTTGGGACGCAATCCCGGGCGAAGCCAGGAGCAACGCGAGTGCCGCGATCCCTACGACCGCGATCCATATGATCTTGAAGACGGACATGTTGGGCAAGACACGACGGCTTGGAATACAAATTGCTGACCGCGTGAATAGCGCACAACCCTGGGAAACGCAAGAGTCTTTCCTGCCCACCCCTGTACACTCCAGAGTCCGCTTGCTCCTTCGTCCTTCCCGGTTCGCGTCTTTCGTCATTCCCACAGCGCACAAATGTCATTCCCGCAAAAGTTTACCCTCGACCCGATCGGGGGTTTACCCTCGACCTGATCGCCGGCGGGAATCCAGGTGGGGCGGGTGGTGCGTTGCGGTCGCATGCGCTATTTCCTCGGTGCATGCCTACCGATTCACTCCAACGGATCAACCGGGCGGTCATCCGGTGCCGGAAGTGCCCCCGGTTGGTAGCCTGGCGGGCCGAGGCCGCGGCCAATCCGCCGCGCCGGTACCGCGGGCTCGCGTATTGGGGACGGCCCCTGCCGGCTTTCGGCGATCCCGGCGCGCGGCTTCTTGTGGTGGGTTTGGCGCCGGCCGCCCACGGCGGCAACCGCACCGGGCGCATGTTCACTGGCGACCGCAGCGGCGACTGGCTGTACGGCGCGCTCTTCGAGCACGGCTTTGCCAATCAGGCCGAGTCTGTGGACCGCGACGACGGCCTGGAACTCGCCGACTGCTACATCTCCGCGGCCGTCCGTTGCGCGCCCCCCGCCAACAAGCCCGCGCGGGATGAATTCGACAACTGCCGCGGCTACCTGGTGCGCGAGCTTCGCCTGTTCCCACGCCTGCGCGTGGTCATCGCGCTGGGCAAGATCGCCTTCGACGCCTATCTCAAGGCAGTGGTTGAGCAGGGCGGGACGCTCCCACGCCCGCGTCCGCGCTTCGGCCACGGAAGCCGTCAGGATCTCGACAACGGCGTCACGTTGCTGGGTTCCTACCACCCCAGCCAGCAGAACACCTTCACCGGCCGGCTGACCGCCTCCATGTTCCACAGTGTCTTCCGAACGGCCCGGACTTTGCTGGACGACACACCTGTACGGGCTTGACCCGGCTTGAGACCGGCGGTGTCAGTGGCGCCGTCCGGCATGGGTAGCGCCGGCGCGGGTGCCCGTCTCCATCAACGCACGGTCGACACCCGCCAGGCGCGGGTCGTTTCGGGGCGTGCTCGCGCCCGCTTCAGCATTGGAAACGCATGCGGTATACGGAAGGAGCGCCCGGGACGGTGACGAACGGGACTTGAAGGGAAGAATCCTGAATGCCCCCGGAACCGCCGTCGCAGGGCCGGTACGTCAAGACCGGATGGCTACGAGGAGCATTCCCCATGGCGCGTGAAGGTATGCAGGATTACCGGGAGACCGAGGCCGAGCTCCGCAAGCGCGTGGAGGGGGAGGTGCGGTTCGACCACTACTCCCGGTTGCTCTACGCGACGGACGCCTCCATCTATCAGATCGAGCCCGTGGGCGTGGTGGTTCCGCGCCACAAGGGGGATGTCCAGGCCGTCATCGAGGTGGCCAACAGACACCGGGTTCCGGTGCTCGCCCGCGGCGGCGGCACCTCGCTGGCGGGCCAGACGGTGGGCCACGCCATCGTCATGGACTTCTCCAAATACATGAACCAGGTGCTGGAGGTGAATCCGGAGGAACTGTGGTGCCGGGTTCAGCCGGGGCTTGTGCAGGACGCCCTGAACTCCCACGTGGCGCCCATGGGAATGCTGTTCGGCCCGGACACGTCCACGTCGAACCGGGCTACCATCGGCGGCATGATCGGCAACAACTCCGCCGGCGCCCACTCCATCGTTTACGGCAAGACCCTGGATCACGTGCTGGAGTTGACCGTGCTCCTGGCGGACGGCAGCGAGGTGGTGCTGCGTGATCTGCCGCCCGACGTCATGGCCTCCCGGCAGGCGGGCAAGAGTCTGGAGAGCCGCATCTACCGCGACCTGCCGCCGCTGGTGGACTCCGCCCGCGCGCTCATCGCCGAGCGCTATCCCAAGCTCATGCGCCGGGTCTCGGGCTACAATCTGGACGAGTTCACCAAGGACCAGCCCTTCAACCTCGCGCGACTCATCGTGGGCTCCGAGGGGACCCTGGCGTGCGTGGTGGAAGCGAAGATGCGTCTCGTTCCCAAACCCAGGTTCACCGCGCTGGACGTGCTCCACTTCCACGATATCCAGGACGCCCTGGCCGTGTCGGAAACGATCCTCGCCACCAATCCCTACGCCACGGAGCTGACCGACAAGCCCATCCTGGAACTGGCGCGCAACAACATCGAGCAGTCCAAGCGGCTGGGATTCGTGCAGGGCGACCCCGACGCCATCCTCATGGTGGAGTACGACGGGGACAGCGCCGAGGAAGTGCGCGACAAGGTGGACCGGCTGGAGGCGCTGCGAAAGCGCGAGGGCATGGGTTATGCGGCCTCGCTGGCGTACGAGCCGGCCGAGGTGAACCGGATCTGGGGCGTGCGCAAGGCCGGCCTGGGGCTCCTTCTGGGCGTCAAGGGCGAGAAGAAGCCCATCGCCTTTGTCGAGGACACGGCGGTGGACCCGGTGAAGCTGCCGGAATTCATCAAGCGCTTTCGCGAGATCCTCGGCGGCCACGGCGTGCGCGCCGGCTACTACGGCCACTGCTCGGTGGGGTGCATGCACATCCGCCCGTTCATCAACCTCAAGGAGGCGGGCGAGGTCGACAAGATGACGCGGATCTCGCGCGAGATCTCGGACCTGGTGATGGAGTTCGGCGGCGCCATGTCCGGCGAGCACGGCGACGGTCTGGCGCGCAGCCACCTGAACGAGAAGCTGTTCGGTCCCGAGCTGTATCAGGAGTTCCGCAAGGTCAAACGGCTGTTCGACCCGCACAATCTGCTCAATCCCGGCAAGATCGTGGATGCCCCGGCCATGACCGACTCGCTCCGCTACGGCACCTCCTACAAGACCTGGCAACCCCAGACCATGCTGGACTTCAGCGATCAGGGGGGCTTGGTGGCCGCGGTGGAGATGTGCAACGGCACGGGCGCGTGCCGCAAGACCCTGGGCGGCACCATGTGCCCGTCCTACATGGCCACGCTGGAGGAGAAACACTCGACGCGCGGGCGCGCCACCGCCTTTCGCGCGGTGCTGTCGGGGAAGGTGCCGCGTTCGGAGTTCACCGGCGAAGGACTCCACGACGTGCTGGACCTCTGCCTCGAATGCAAGGGGTGCAAGGCCGAATGCCCGTCCAACGTGGACATGGCCAAGCTCAAATACGAGTTCCTGCACCATTACCAGCAGGTCCACGGGGTCTCGCTGCGCAATCGCCTGTTCGGCCGCATCGGCTCCCTGAGCCGTTGGGGATCGCTGCTCGCGCCCGTGGCCAACCGGGCCAACGCCAATCCGGTGAGCCGCTGGCTCCTGGACCGCCTCCTGGGCATCGACCGCCGGCGCCCGCTGCCGAGCTTCGCGCGCCACAACTTCGAGGACTGGTGGAAGAGGCACGCCACGGCCGGCAACGGTTCCCGCGGCTCGGTGATCCTGTTCCACGACACCTTCAACACCTACAACACCCCCGACGTGGCAGTGGCGGCCACGCGCCTGCTGGAACATCTGGACTATCGCGTGTTGACCGTGCCCCGGCGCTGCTGCGGCCGGCCGATGATCTCCAAGGGCATGTTGCAGGAAGCCCGGGACAACGCCGCCTGGAACGTCGCCCGGCTGTTGCCCCACGTGGAGCAGGGAGTGCGCGTGGTGGGCCTGGAGCCGTCCTGCATCCTGACGTTGCGGGACGAATATCCCGACCTGCTGCGCAACGAGCCGTCGCGTCTGGTGGCGGACCGGACGCTGCTCATCGAGGAACTGCTTGCGCGCGACGGCGTCGCTGGCGCGTGGAAGAACGGCGCGTCACCCAGGCCGCCGGTGCTGCTGCACGGCCATTGCCACCAGAAGGCGCTGGTGGGCATGGCGCCCACCGTATCGGTGCTGCGCGACGCCGGGCACGAGGTGCGCGAGGTGGACTCCGGCTGCTGCGGCATGGCCGGTTCCTTCGGCTTCGAAAAGGAGCACTACGACGTGTCCGTCACCATCGCCAACCGGCGCCTGGTGCCGGCGGTGGAGTCCGCCGCGGAGGACATGCGGGTCGTGGCCTCGGGCATCTCCTGCCGGCAGCAGATCGAACATCTCGCCGGGCGCCGGGCGCTTCATCCGGTGGAGGTGCTGTGGGAAGACGCCCGGGAAGCGGGGGCCTGAGGGGATCATGGGTAGGATCGCGGCATTGCGCTGTCCGCAGTGCGGCTGGGAGGCGGTGACCGACGACACCTTCGCGTGCGGCGCGTGTGATGCCGTGCTGGAGGCGCACGTGGACCTCGGGCACCTGACTCGTTCGGACGTGCGCGTCATCCGCGCCAGCGCGGACAAGAGTCTGTGGCGCTGGTTCGATTTCTTCCCGGTGAAGCACCGCAGTTCGGTGGTGTCCCTGGGCGAGGGCTACACCCCGGTCACCCGTTGCCGCAGGCTGGGTGAGCACTTGGGGATGGAGCGACTCTACGTCAAGAACGATACGCTGCTGCCCACGGGCTCCCTCAAGGATCGCAGCAACAGCGTGGGCATTTCCCGCGCCGTCGAACTGGGGTTCGATACCGTGGCGGTGCCGTCCACCGGCAATGCCGCGGCTTCGGTGGCCGCCTACGCCGCGGCGGCTGGGCTGCGCAGCGTGGTCATGGTGCCGGCGGGCACGGACGCGGCCAAGGTGGTTCAGGCGCGCGTCTGCGGCGCCACGGTGGTCACGGTGGACACGGACCTCGACGGCATGGGCGCCTTTTATCGCGCGGCGGTCAAGGAATTCGGCTGGTACGACTGCCTGTCCACGAACCCGTACCGCAACGAGGGCAAGAAGTCCTACGCCTTCGAGCTGTTCGACCAGTTGGACGAGCACGTGCCGCACTGGATCATTCACCCCACCGCCGGAGGCGCGGGCCTCGCGGCCCTGTGGAAGGGCTACCAGGAACTGCACGGCCTCGGCTGGGCGCACCGCTTCCCCCGACTGGTGGCGGCCCAGAGCACGGCCGCCGCGCCCATCGTCGCCGCGTGGCAAAGCGGCGCCGCCACCGTGGAGCCCGTGAGCGCGGGGACCACGGTGGCCGAGAGCATCCAGGTAGGCAACCCGCGCGCGCTGGGACTGCGGGCGCTGCGCGCCGTGCGCGCCAGCGGCGGCGCCGGCGTGGCGTTGTCGGACGAGGAGATCCTCGAGGCCCAGGGTTTGCTGGCGCGCATGACCGGCATTTTCGCCGAGCCCGCGGCGGCCACATCCGTCGCCGCCGCCATCCGTCTTCGGAATGAGAGCGTCATCGGTGCGGACGACATGGTGGTGTGCAACGTCACCGGCCACGGGTTGAAGCAGGTCGGCAGTGTCGCGGCCCCGGACAGCGACGTCGAACCCATCGCCCCCGACCTGGGCGCGTTGCGGCAACGGTTGGGGTAGGGAGTGACCGTTGCCGCCATCAGACCGTTCGTCGTGAGCATAGCGAGGCGTAGCCGAGCGACGTCGCAGGGAGACCATTCCACGGAACGCAAGGGACGGCCATGAAGTTCGGATACTACCTCCTCAATACCTACGTTCCCGAGTTGGACGGCGACTCGCGCGAGCTCTATGCCCGCTGGCTGGAGCAGATCGACGCCGCGGAGAACCTGGGTTTCCACAGCCTGTGGGTCACCGAGCACCATTTCCGCCTGTTCGGCGGCATGATGCCCAGCCCGCAGATGTTGCTGTCCGCCGCCTCCCAGCGCACCCGCCGCATTCAGCTCGGTTCGGCGGTGTCGCTGGTGCCCATGCACCATCCGCTGCAGATCGCCGAAGACTACGCCATGCTCGACGTCCTCTCCGAGGGGCGGGTGCTGTTTGGCGCCGGCCGGGGCATGAGCCCCCATGAGTACGAGGTGTATGGTTGGGATTGGCCCACGGCCCAGCCCCGGTTGGTGGAGGCGCTCGACATCATCCGCATGGCGTGGACCGAGGACACGGTGGAGTGGGACGGGGAGTATTTCAGCTACCACGGCATGACCGTGCGCCCCAAGCCGCGCCAGCATCCCCACCCGCCGGTCTACGTCCCCGCCAACCGCGATCTGGACAACTTCCGCATGATCGGCCGCAATGGCTACCACCTGATGACCCTGCCGTGGATCGGTAGCAACGCCGAGCAGCGCCCGCGCATCGAGGTCTATCTCGAAAGCCTCCGGCAAGCGGGATTCTCCGAGCGGGACCACGACGTCTTCGTCATGTACCCGATCTACGTGGGCGGGGACGACGACCGCGCCCGCGCCGAGGTGGAGGACGCCTGGCATCGCTGGCGCGAGTTTGCCCTTGACGAGGTGCGCCTCGACCCCGCCCGGGTGCCCATGTTGGACAAGATCTACGCGCGCCTGGCCTACGACGCCATGGTGCAGGACAACCGCGGCGTCTTCGGCGGACCCGACACCTGCATCGCGCACCTCCAGAGCATTATCGACGTGGTGGGCCCCACCCACATCGGCCTCTGCTTCCACTTCGGCGGCCTCACCCAGGACAAGGTCCTGGCCTCCATGGAGCGCTTCAGCCGTCATGTGGCCCCGGCGTTTTGACGCGATTCGCGCTTCCTGCATGGATCCTGTCTGGATACGGTCATTCCACGAGCTGGAAAATGCGATTGAAGACGGCCGCCCTCCGAGATCCGGACGCCAGGAAGGGAACGCGCTGAAGACGGTTTTCTGCTTTCAGGGATATACGGGCGGAACGAAAGTCTGGTCCGTGATGGGTGGGCGGACGTACGCGCCGGCATCCGCGCGTTTCGGCAGCTTGATCGGTTCGGGTGTCAGGTCATGATAAGGGATCAGGCTGAGCAGGTGGCTGATGCAGTTCAGCCGGGCATGCTTTTTCACGTCCGCTTCCACGACGTACCACGGCGCCTGCTTGATGTCGGTGTGGGCGAACATCTCGTCCTTCGCTCTTGAATAGTCTACCCAGCGCCGCCGGGATTCCAGGTCCATGGGGCTCAGCTTCCAGCGTTTGTGCCTGAGCTTGAGCCGGCTATGGAAGCGCCGCTCCTGTTCTTCGTCGGAAATCGAGAACCAGTATTTGACCAACATGATACCGGAGCGTACCAGCATGCGCTCGAACTCCGGGCAGCTACGCAGGAACTCCTGGTACTCCTCGTGGGTGCAAAATCCCATGACCCGCTCAACGCCCGCCCGGTTGTACCAACTCCGATCGAACAGCACCATCTCCCCGGCGGCCGGCAGGTGCGGCACGTAACGTTGAAAGTACCATTGGGTCTGCTCGCGCTCGGTGGGCGCCGGCAACGCAACCACGCGGCAGATTCGCGGGCTGAGATGCTGGGTGATGCGCTTGATGACCCCGCCCTTGCCCGCCGCATCGCGACCCTCGAAGAGGACCACTACCTTCAGTCCCTTCTGCTTGATCCATTCGAGCATGGATACGAGCTCGATCTGGAGTTTGAGAAGCTCTTTTTCGTAATGTCTGGTGTCGATTTTCTTCTCGTTCTTCTTTCCATCCGGCCGATGCGCGACTGTGGCGGCGGCGTTACGGACCGGATCCTTCAGCTTCTTCTCATGCTTGTTCGTTCCAGCCATGGATGCTCCTTTGAGCGCACATGAATGCATTGTCCCGGCGATTCGCAAACCACGGTGATACGCGAAACGAAGGGCGCCTGTCCAGCGCGTCGTCCCACAGTCCCACGGGAGTTGGCTCTGCCGTGCGATGGCCTCTCTCGATTGCCGTGCCATCCTGAAACGCCGCGATAACGCATGGCTCCGTCATTGTCCGCCGAATCATCGCCCGTTTCGTCACGCCGCCTTCGCGAATTCGCCGCTGACCGCCTGTTGCCAGACGTGGGCGTAGACTTCCTTGGCCACCGTCTCTCTTTCTTCCGTGGAAAACGTAGGACTGGGGAGGCGCGAGTAGATCTCGTCAAGGATGAACACCCTGACATCCGCCTTGGTCTGTTCCTTCTCCCAGAACCGGTCGAGCTCGGACAGTCGCTCCTTGATTGTTACAAACAGTTCGCGGCTCGCCCGCTTGACCCGTTCTCGTTCAGCCCCACCGAGACCGTCTTTCTTCATCAGGTCGAACAGGGCAAGCTCGTGCTCGTTGAGGCCTTCCTCCACCGCGCGTTTCTGCTCGGCGTCCAGTTCTTCCATCAGTTCGGTCAACTGCCGGAAGGTCTCCTCGACGGTTACCCGATCTTGCTCCCGGTTGTAGCCGGCGACGATCTCCTCGTATCGGCGCTGGTAGTCCATGCGTGAGGGGTTGCGCGTGAGCATTTCCGCGAGCTTCCGCTCGATGATCTCGCGGATGTCCTGCAGCGCCGTCGCTTTGTGCCGGACCTGTTTCGCGAACTCGTCACGCAGCTTCTCCATGTCGATCCGGCTCAGGTCGAAAGTCAGCCCTTCGGCCTGGTCGTCCCCCGGCGCCTGCGTGCGGATGGCCTGGTTGACGATCCGGTGCAGTTCTTTCAGAAGCTCTGTCACGTCTGCGGTATCGCGCCGTTCCGTGAGCTTCTTGTAGATGGTCTCGATGTTGTCGCGCCGCTCCGCGTACGCAAACGCCGACGGCTCCATCAGCAGGGCCTTGAAACGGGTGAACACCTGTCGCGCGAGGATCTCGAACCGGCGCTTGGCCTCGTCGCTGTCATAGACGGCTTCAACCGCGTCCTTGAATCTCGCGATGCGCTGGAAACCCGTTGCGCCCACGAGGGTCGCGGGGTCGAACCCGAGGCTTCGCAAATGCGCCTCGGTGGCCTCCACGGCTTCGATCAGCGCCTGCACACGCTCCTCCACGGGTGTGATGATGTCCTCCGCGCCCGCGCCTTCGTTGCCGTTGCCTTCCCCGTCGGGGCCGTCGCCCAAGGCGTACTGCGCGAGCGCTTCCCGCAGGCTCTTGAGCAGGCCGTTGTAGTCCACGATCAGGCCGAAGTCCTTGCCGGGATACACCCGGTTCGCCCGGGCGATGGCCTGCATCAGCGAATGTGCCTTCATGGGCCTGTCCACGTACAGCGTAGACAAGCATTCCACGTCGAAGCCGGTCAGCCACATGGCGCACACGATGGCCACGCGGAAGGGATGCTCGGGGTCCTTGAATGCAGTCTCGACATCCACCCGGCCACCGTCGGAAGTCTCGAAGCCCTGCTTCATCCGTGCCCGGTGGGGGATGATGTCGAAGCCCCATTTCGCAAAGTCCTGGACCTCGTTTTGCGCCTCGCTGATGATGATCTCGACGATGGTTTCGTCGAGCCAGTCGGCCTGGGCCGAGAGCATCCGCGTTGCTTCTTCGAGTTGAACGCGGAGTGCGTCGTCCGCCGTGGTCCGTGCCTCCGCTTGCATGGCCGCGGCCTCCACTCGCACCGCCGCCGCCCTGGCCCGCCATCGCGGCAGAATCAATTGAAGCATCCTCCCACAGGTGATCTTGTCGATGCACACCAGCATGGACTTGCCCGACTGCCAGCGGGTGGCGCAGTGCTCGACGAAGTCTTCGGCGATCTTCTCCAGCCGCTCGTCCGCGGTGATGACCTCGTAGTCCTGCCCCAGGAGCTTTTCCAGCAGCGCCTCCTGGTCGGGGTCGAGATCGGCCTTTTCGATCTTGGTTGCGATGCGGTCGTTCAGGTCGGCCCGCGCCACGCCCAGTTTCTCGCCCCGGTTCTCGTACACCAACTTGACGGTGGAGCCGTCTTCCTCGGACCGCTTGAAATCGTAGCGGGAGACGTAGTCTCCGAAAATCTGCTTCGTAAGTTGGTCCTGTTTGAACAGCGGCGTGCCCGTGAAACCGATGAAGGCTGCGTTGGGCAGCGCCAGGCGCATGTTGCGCGCCAGCCGCCCCGCTTGCGTGCGATGGGCCTCGTCCGAGATTACGATGATGTCGTCGCGCTCGCTATAGGGCCGCGCCGGATTCACGTTCTTGTTGAACTTGTGAATCAGGCTGAAGATGTAGCGGTGGTTCTCCCTGAGCAGCCGTTCGAGGCTGTCCCCCGTCGCGGGCCGAGGCGTGTTGTCGTCGGCGATGCCGCAGCCCACGAAGGTCTTGTAGATCTGGCTGTCGAGATCGGTCCGGTCCGTCATGAGCAGGAACGTGAAGTTGCCCTCCAGCTTCCGCCGCACCTTCTCGGTGAAAAACGCCATGGAGTAGGATTTTCCACTGCCTTGGGTGTGCCAGAAGACGCCGAGGCGGCCGATGTCAGGACGCGCCCGCTCGACGATGTCCACCGGCCCCTTGGCGATATAGGGCGAAGGCAGATCGAAAGGCGCCGCTGGCTCCGCAACCAATACCTGTGCCGGCGGGTCCTTCGCAGGCGCGCGGGAGTCGAGCGGCAACTCCACGACGCGACTCGTCAACCGCTTCCCGGGCGGGAACTCGCACTTCAATTCTTCCTGCCGCGCCACCGACTCTACCGCCCGGTTGACACCCAGCACCTGGTGGTTCCGGGCGATGACCTTGCGCGTCGCCCCGGCCTTGCTCTCGTCGAACAGGATGAAGTTCTCGACGATGTCCAGCAGCCGGTCGTGCCGCAACATGCCGTTCAGCAGCACTCGCGCCTCCAGGTTCCCCTTGTCTGTTTCGTCGAGTCGTTTCCACTCCGCGAAATGCCCCCATGCGCTGGTGATCGAGCCGTAGCGCGCCCTGTGCCCGTTGGAGACCACAAGAAAAGCGTTGTGATGAAACGCATGCGCGATGACGTTCTCGTGCATGTAGTCGGACAGGTTGTTGTCGAACCCTTCACGGATGTTCTTGTAGACCGCCTTCAACTCGACGAAGACCAACGGCAGTCCGTTAACGAAGCAAACCAAGTCGGCCCGGCGATTGTAGTTGGGTGTGCGAACACCCGTGAGCTTCAACTCACGCACCGCAAGGAAGCGGTTCGAGCCCGGCGCATTGTCGAAATCGATCACCCGGGCGCGGGCGGATTTGAGGCCTCCTTGGGCGTCCAGGTATTCCACCGGCACGCCGTTGCGGATCAGCCGGTAGAACTCGCGGTTGTGCTGCACCATCGAACGGCTGACGTCGTACACGGTCAGGTCGCGCAACGCGTTGTCGACGGCGACAGCCGGAAGCTCGGGATTTAGCCGTTCCAGGGCTGCGCGAACATCACGGGTCAGGACCGCTTCCTTTGTGTCGGAGCGGCCGAGGGTGCCGTCCGGCCCGAAGGTCTCCTCGTTCCAGGCGTAGACGGATTCCCAGCCGAGTGCGTTTTCGAGATGCTCGGCGAAGGTCGCCTGCACCAGCCAGTCCTCGCTGTTGACGGGCGTCACTGCCATCGCGTCCGCCCTCCGATGGTGGTGCCGGATGCTCTCATCAGACCGGAATCTCCCCGTTCATCAGGCGCGGCAGGAGAAGGTCGCGGGCTTCCGCGAGTGACCTGTTGTGGAGTGCCAGCGTCTTGCACTGTCCAGCGATTGTTTGGACTGTATCGTTGAACAGCTTGAGCAGCGTTCTGGGCGGTTTTGGGATGACGTATTCTCGAAGCACGCTCCAATCAGCGCGTGGCATCTTCGAACCCTCCCGCACCGTCTTCGATGCCACCGCCACGAAGTGGTCGCTCGAAGTTGCACAGAGAACGATAGGCCATTCAGCTTCATTGCGGACACGCCAAACCAGCGCATCTGAAGAAACCAGCCCCCTTCGCATGGTGAAGCCAACTTTATGAAAATATGGCCTGATCTTGCAGAACAGTATGTCTCCTTCTTCGAATCGCCATTTTCCACTCGCGAGACCTTCGGCCGGCTCCCAATTGGCCAATGTGAATGAGCGCCGTGGGATGTGCTCAAGTCCAATGTGGATATCGTGCTCTTCGAAATCGGACGGCTTCACGCTCTTCTTCACAACCTGTACTACGTCGCCCAATGCCCGCCGTTCCCAGCCATTGGGGAAACCGTCGACGACGTTGACATGTTCGTGGCCGGGAAAGCGGAAGTGGACGAACCACTCGCGGTAAAGCAGCCGCGCCGCCTCTTCCAGTAACGCAATTCGCCGGTTGTTGTTCTCAATTAGATCGTCGTAACTCGATAGAATGTCAGCAATATTTCTTTGTTCGTGTAGGGAAATTTGAGGAACCAAGAAATTGCGTAGTGAGTTGAGATTGATGTGCGGAACGCCAGATGACGAATTCTGGTTAAGAATCTTCTGGATTGCTTGGCGGCTAGAAGAGTAGTAGTAGACAAACCGTGGATCTGCCTTCTCCGGATCCACGGTTAGCTTCATCTGACTCTGCGAAATCACATAAACGTCATAACGCGCATTGTCTGGGATGAGTGCGGTCTGGCCCAACGTGCCACGCTGTGTGAAGACTACGTCCCCACGATGGGCCAAGTTGCCAAAGAGATCCTCACGCATCTTCTGCTCTGAGACGTATACAAACTCTGTTTCGGCCAGGTAGCGACCACCATTGAGGTTGGAGCCGCGAATTACCGGGATACCATCTTCTACATAATCGGCGGAGGTTAGCTTGGACCCGAAAGGACCACCGATGAGGGAATATCTTCCATCGGCAGCCAAACACCTGAGCTTCACCGCTTTTCGACTCATGCACCCAGCGCCTGGGAGTTTCGGGCGATTCGTGGGGCGAGTGCCGTCGCCTCGTTGTTGATCCCTTTGAGGTCGATGTGGATGGATCGCACCTCCTCTTCGAAGTCGAAGTCCTCGTCCTCCTCGGCTGGTGCGATGCCCGCATAACCGCCGGGCGTGAGGCTCCAGCCGTGGGATGCGACCGTGTCGCGTTCGAACAGCTTCACCCGCCGCCCGACATCGGGGAATCTCGCATCGGAGAAACACTCCCGCAGCCAATCGTCCCACCGGACGAAGTCGCGCGCCCAGCGGGGCGCTTCGACGGCCGACGCCCGCGCGTCTTCCCGTGACCGGCGCACCTCGCCCATGGCCCCGCATTGCAATTCCTGATTACGCATCATCGTCAGCCCAGCCCCCGGGGCTTTTCCGGGTAGGAGGCGTCCCGAGACCGCGGGCATCCAGTTCGCGGACGGCCGAAGACCCGTAGCGCTCCACGCAGGCAAGGATGTCCGAGCCCCGAGTAATGAGATGCTCCCGATCTGAGCTTCGTACGGAATCAGTTTGCAAGTCCATCAACCGCTTCATCGTGCTGCCACCCTCCCACTGGCGGTGAGTCGATACCGCTGGTTCCTTGCCGTCGGCGACTCCGGACGGGTCATTTCGACCAGTTCCGCCTCAAGCGCCGGACGGATGTAGTTGTCGCGGAAGGTCGGGCGGTGCGACAGGCCAAGCGCGGCCATGACTTCCGCAGCGCTCCTCGGGCCGTCCCGCAAACCGGCGAGCAGCCGTGCTACTTGGTCGGTTACATGGTCGTTATCTTGGTCGGTTGTACGGAGGGTTCGGACGGCCTCAAGAATCGCCTCCAGCATGAAAAGGATGAACGGGGTGCTCTCTCCCTTGGCGGAGCTTGCCCGGATGGCCTCGTAGTATTCGCTCTGGTGCGCATGGATCAGGCTTTCCACCGGAATCCAAGCGAACAGATGGTTCCAGTGCGTCAGAATCAGGGTCTGCCAGAGACGGCCCATGCGTCCGTTGCCGTCCTCGAAGGGGTGGATGAACTCGAATTCGTAGTGGAATACGGAGCTCGCGATCAACGGATGCTCGTCCGTGCCGCCCAGCCAGGACAGCAGGTTCTCCACCAGACGCGGAACGCGATCGGCGGGAGGGCCGATGTGGTGTACTTGTCCTCCACCGGTCACGGCAACGCCGACACGCCGGTAGCGGCCGGGGGCGTCGAGCAGCCCCATCATCAGCACCGCGTGCGCACGGAGCAGATCGGCTTCACTGGTGGGACTCCACTCGGGAAACAGGTCGTAGGCGCTGAAGGCGTTGCGGACCTCCTGGACTTCCCGCGGCGGCGCGATCACCGGCCTGCCGTCCAGGATGGTCGTGATCTCGTCTTCGGTGAGGGTGTTGCCTTCGATCGCGAGCGACCCTCGAATGGTGCGGATGCGGTTGATGCGCCGCAGGCGCAGGTCCTCGCCGACCGCCGCTTCCTCCGCCCGGCCGATCGCCTCGCCGATCCGTATGGACAGGTCGAGAATCGCCGGGGTGATCGTGTAGGGCGGTGTCGTGGTCACACCCCTAACCCCTCGAAGTTCCGGGCGATCCGCTCGGCCAACTCCGCCGCTTCCTCGTTCAACTCCTTGAGGTCCATGTGGATGGACCGCATCGCCTCCTCGAAGTCGAAGTTCTCGTCCTCCTCCTCGGGCGCGACGCCGACATACCGGCCGGGCGTGAGGCTCCAGTCGTGCGCCTCGACCTCGCCGTGTTCGACCAGCTTCACCAGGCCCTCGACGTCGCGGAGACGCGCGTCGGGGAAGCGTTCTTGCAGCCAGTCGGCCTGATGCACGAAATGGCGGGCCCGACTGAGCGCTTCGACGGCCGACCCTCGCGCGCTTTCCAGCGACAGGCGCGCCTTGCCGATCTCCGCATTGGGCCAGTGGTCCGAGTCCCGAGCATCCAGCTCCTTGACTGCCGTATCGACCACCCGGCCGGCAAGCTTCGCGGCCAGATCGATCTGCCTCGTCAGGTTCCGGCCGCGCCCCGCCATTCCATGCAGGCTTTCGCGCGCCGCGTGGAGGGCGGGGTTGTCTCGCGCCTCGCCGTTGCCGCCCTCGTTCCAGTCGGCGGCGTGCTGCGTGACTTCGGTGGTGAACGCCGCGCAATCGGCGGATACCGTGGTCCGAGCGGAGATGAGCTCCTCCCAGGGTTCGGCAAGCGGGCCGGGGGCGTGCTGCCCGGCCGCGAACGGTTCGGCCAGACCGATCAGCCTGCCGAACGCGTCCTCGAACGCTGCGAGCGGCTCGATGGCGGCGCCACCTTCCGCGATGGACCGGGCGAGGTAGCTCTCGACCAGATCGAGGAACCGGTCCGACTGCCCCCGATACAGCCATACGATGGCGGCGATGTTCTTCTGCTGCTCGGGGCTGAAGTCGTAGACCGCGCGCGAGACCTTGCGATGGATGTTGCGGGCGTCGAGCATCAGGATGCGGCCGGCCCGCTCGGGGTCTCGCTCCTTGGTGCGGTCGAAGAACCAGAGTTGGCAGGGTACGGTGCGGGTGTAGAAGAAGTTGCCGCGGACATCGATCATCACATCCACGGCGCCAGTTTCCACCAGCTTCCGGCGCACCTTGGCCTCGTCCCGCCCGGCGCTGGACGCCTGCGACGACATGACCACCCCCGCCCGGCCGGTCTGGTTCAGGTAGCTGTAGAAGTAGGAGAGCCACAGGTAGTTGGCGTTGGAGACCTTCTTTTCCGGGTTCACGCCCGGCAGGCCGAAGGGCAGGCGCTTGTCTCCCTTGACCTTCTCGGCGTCCACATCTCTCACGTTGAACGGTGGGTTCGCCATGACGAAATCGCACTCGCCGGCCAACTCGTGCGGGTCCTTGTAGTAGGTGATGGCCTCGTTGCCGGCGCGGATGCTGCCCTGGAGACCGTGAACGGCGAGGTTGACCTGAGCGAGCTTCGCGGTGGTCTCGTTCTTCTCGTGGCCGTAGAACGTGACCCGTTTCATGGTGTCCTCGCCCGCGTCCTCGATGAAGTGGCTCGACTGCACGAACATCCCGCCCGAGCCGCAGGCGGGGTCGAGGACGACGCCGTGATCCGGCTCGATCACATTTACGATGGTCTGGACGATAGAGGGCGGCGTGAAGAACTCGCCGTTGTCGTGCGCGCCCTCCTTGGAGAACTCGGCCAGGAAGTACTCGTAGATGCGGCCGAAGACGTCGCCCGATGCCGTGCGCAACGCCTCGGCATCGAAGGTCCGCATCATCTCTTCCAGCGCGTCGTCCTCGAAGCGCCCGTAGTCCTTGGGCAACTGACCGGCGAGCGGCGGAAAGTGGCTTTCCACGGCCTCCATGGCGGCCGTCACCGCCGCCCCGAGGCTGCCGTCCTTGGGCATCCCCAGCAGCACGTCGTAGCGCGCCGTCTCGGGCAGCATCAGGGCGCGCCGCTGGGTGAAATCCGCCTTGATCAGTGGCCTCTCCGGCATCCTGCCCGCGGCCTTGTCCTTCCGGATGGCTTTCAGCGCCGCGTAATACCGGTTGGTCGCGTGCCGCAGGAAGATCAGCCCCAGGATGGGCAGGAAATACTCGTTCGACGCCAGGTTCGAATTGGCTCGCAGGTTGTTCGCGATCGTCCAGAGGTCCGCCTCGAACTGCCCGAGGCCGGCAAGAGGGTCCGCAGTCATCCGCTTCCTTCCGTAGTGGGGCTGATTGCCCAATGTCGGCGAAATCGGTGCAAAGCGCAACGGATTGGGGAAAAAGCGCACAGTTCCCAAGCTGATAGCGAGGATCCCCGGAGGCACGTCACTGCGCTACCTTCATTCGGCTTGTGTCCACTTTGGCAAGGCTTGTATATTCTCCCATATTGCTATATAATCATATTTTCATATGTCAGCACTGGAGGATCCGATGCCAGAAATTACCATTCAACGATCCACTTTCGAGCGGTTGCAGCGCTTCGCCAAACCGCTGGTTGATACGCCGGACACGATCATCGCCAAGGCGCTTGATGCTCTTGACCAGCTTGAAGGGCAGGGCACATCCTTTGGCGAAGGGCACGGTGGGAGCGAGCGTCAACTTGATCCTCATGCGTTGCCGAACCTGACGCATTCAAAAGTGCTCGATGCCAGGATTGGCGGAAGCCGCGTTGAGAAACCGAACTGGAATCGTGTGCTCGCAGATGTACTGCGTCAAGCCATCAGGCGGGCAGGCAGCTTCGAAAGGGTGCAAGTATTGTGTCCGGTTAATACGGCCAAGGGACGTAAGGAGGATGATGGGTTCAGTTATCTGGCTGACGTAGATGTTTCGGTACAGGGACAACCGGCAAACGGTGCCTGTCACGCAATGGTGGCGATGGCCGAGGCGTGTGGGATTCTCCTCGATGTCAGGGTCATGTGGCGGCTCAAGGAAGAGGCAGCCTATCCCGGTGAACGAGGCCGGTTCAAGGTAGGTTAAATGGGCTAAAGGGGTGGGATGGGATCCGATGCAGACCTGCAAGCGGGCGCACGAAGGCTGCACGACAAGGAGGCAGGCGCATGACTGACACCAGAACGTTCAATGTCTACTGCGATGAGAGCTGTCATCTTGAACATGATCGAAGCCCTGTCATGGCTTGGGGGGCGGTCATTTGCGAAACGCAACGTGTTCGGGAACTTTCGGTCCGGATGCGAAAGCTCAAGACCGAGTACGGGTTGAAGTCCTCCTTTGAGGCAAAGTGGACGAAAATCTCACCCGGCAGAAGCGATTTTTACCTGGCTATGGTCGACTTGTTTCTGACGGATGATCGCTTGAAGTTCCGTGGTCTCGTAGTTCCCGACAAAGATCAACTTGATCACGCAAGCTTCGACCAGTCGCATGATGATTGGTACTACAAGATGTACTTTACAATGCTCCGTCCGGTGTTTGACGGTGCCCAACGGTATCGCGTCTATCTTGATTTGAAGGACACAAGGGGCGGGCCCAAAACGAGGAGGCTCCACCAAGTACTTGCGAACAGTTTGCACGACCGTGACCGGCAACGTGTTGAGCGAGTGCAACAGACAAGATCCGACGAGAGTGAACTGATGCAAATATCCGATCTCCTTATTGGCGCGTTGACTTATGCCAATCGCGGACTTGCCGGCAGTCCAGCCAAACGGGCCGTCATTGGGCGACTCCGCCAACAGCTTGGAGAGCAAGTGCTCTCGCGCACCTCACCCTTGGCCTCTGTGAAGTTCAACATACTGGTTTGGCGCGCGCGAGATCTGGTTGGATGAAGCCACCCGAACTTCTCCTGTTCGACGCCTTCAATGGCGACTGGGACGCTTACGAGCACGAGTTGTACGGAATCTTCCTCCGCGAGATCGCACGGAGCGGTCTGATGTTTCGTGGCAAGAATATCGTTTGTCGCCGCATACCGGAGACAGCGGGACGTTGGGCCGCCTTCTGGCATTTGGTCCAGGAGGGACGTGTGGAAGACGACCGGACTCCAGACCTGCGCCGTTGCGAACGCCTTCGCTGGATACGATGGGTCATCCAGAACGCTGGGAGTCATCCCCAGATCGACGAATGGCAAAACAGGCGAGAGAACGTGCCCAACACGCTGCTGTGGTATCGGGAAGAGTACCTCGTGGTACTGTCCCAGCGAAGGGACCGCTGGCTCCTCAAGACTGCTTACTGCACCGACCAACGTCGGCGAATTCAGCAACTCCGTCGCGAGCGCGACAACTCTCGTCGTTTAGGGTGAGGCGGGAACCGAAAAAGCTGAAGCCGCCCAAGTAAACCCGGACGGCTTCGAATGCTCCTCCTACACGTGGCAGGTGAGACACCGTCTATATGCAACTGCGTGGGTCGATTGTCAAGAGGGTAGCCGATGGTGAGTGAAGCGATGGCGTAAGGCCACCGCGTCATCTCCTGCTAAGGCAGACACCTTTGTGTTATCCTCGGCGAGATGGGTGAACAGAGATCAGCCGAAGCGGTCGGCATTATGAAGGCCGCCGATTTTCGCCTCGAGGCGGCCCGGGTCATGGCGCGGCACGCGGAGTTGGAGCCGGAGGCGGCGGATCGCATGTTGACGACTCCGCCGAAGCCGGACATGGGCGATTTCGCCTTCCCGTGCTTCACGCTGGCCAAGAAGCTGCGCAAGGCTCCTCCGGTGATCGCGAAAGAGATCGCGGAGAAGGCGACCGCGGACCTGGATCTCCTTTGCGGCGCCCAGGCCGCTGGCGGCTACGTCAACCTTTCCGTGGACCGCACCCGCTTCGCCGACGCGGTGCTGCGCGAGGCGGCTTCGGCGGGCGAGGCCTACGGCACCTGCGCGGACGGGACCGGCCAGACCATCGCCATCGACTACTCCTCCCCCAACATCGCCAAGCCTTTCCACGTGGGCCATCTGCGCTCCACCATCATTGGCGGCGCGTTGGTGCGGATCTTCGAGGCCCTGGGCTACGAGGTGGTCGGCATCAACCACGTGGGCGACTGGGGCACCCAGTTCGGCCGGCAGATCGTGGGCCTCAAGCGGTTCGGGAAGCCGGGTGACGAGAAGGACCTGATGAGCCTCAACCGGCTCTACGTCAAGTTCCACGAGGTCGCCGATGGCGACGCGACGCTGGTGGATGAGGCGCGGGAGTGGTTCCGCCGCCAGGAGGCGGGGGAACCGGAGGCGCTGGAGTTGTGGCGCCGCATCCGCGACACCAGCCTCGACTACTTCAAGCGCATCTACGAACGCTTGGGCGCGCGCTTCGATTCCTACAACGGCGAGTCGTTCTTCAACGACAAGATGGACGTCGTCATCGAGGAGGCCCGCGCCAAGGGGCTGGCCACGGTGTCCGACGGCGCCCTCGTCGTGGACCTTTCCGCAGAGGGCATCGACACGCCCGCGCTTCTGGAGAAGGCTGACGGCACGACGCTGTACCTGACCCGGGACGTGGCGGCAGCGCGCTACCGCCACGACACCTACGGCTGCGACCGCATCATCTACGTGGTGGCCAGCGGCCAATCGCTCCATTTTCGCCAACTCTTCACGGTCCTGAAACTCCTGGGACATCCTTGGTGGAAAGACTGCGTGCACGTGAACTTCGGTCTGGTGCAGGGCATGTCCACGCGCAAGGGCAACGTTATCTACCTGGAAGAACTGCTGGACGAGGCACGGCAGCGGGCCTTGACGTACATGCGCGAGCAGATCGAGAAGCGCTTGGACCTGGACGACGAGGAGACGGTGGCGGAAGCCGTGGGCATCGCCGCCATCTTCTTCGCCGACCTGTCCAAGCAGCGCATCAAGGACTACCGCTTCGACTGGAACCTGGCCATCTCCTTCGACGGCGACACCGGGCCGTACCTCATGAGCGCCCACGCGCGCATTGCCGGCATCCTGCGCAACTGCGGGCTCGAACCGGACCCCGATGCCGGCGTGAGTCCGCTGGTGGAGCCGGAGGCCCACCGGCTGGTGAGCCTGGTGGCCCGCTACCCCGACGTGCTGCGGGAGGCCGGGCGGCTGTACGAGCCTTCGGTGCTGGCCAACTACCTGCTGGAGCTGGCCCGGGGCCTGCACGCCAGCTACACGGTGCTGCGGGTCAAGGGCGAGGAGACCGGCAAGGCGCAGGCCCGGCTGCTGCTCTTCACCGCGGTGAAGCAGGTGCTCCGGAGCGGCCTGACCATCCTCGGCATCCGGCCCCTGGAGCGGATGTAGGCGGTGAAGATCCCTGCCGCGCCACTTTCACCCCTGGACCCCGGATCAAGCTTGCCCCGGGCATGACCCGGGGTCTGGGGTGACGGAATCAAAATGAGAAACGTGAAGCTGCTGCTCACCAATGACGACGGCATCGACGCTCCGGGCCTGGAAGCGCTGGAGCGGACCGTGCGCGAGTGGGGCGAGGTCGTCGTGGTGGCGCCGGCGGACGTGCAGTCCGGCGTCGGCCACAAACTCACCACGGACCGACCGATCCCGGTGGAGCGAGTCGATGCGGGACGTTACAGTGTCCAGGCCAGTCCCGCCGACTGTGTCCGGATAGCGCTCACCGAGATCGTGCCGGATGCGTCGTGGGTGCTGGCGGGCATCAACCGGGGAGCGAACCTCGGCGCGGACGTCTACACGTCGGGCACGGTGGCCGCCGCCCGTGAGGCCGCGCTGCTTGGCTGCCGCTCCCTTGCCATCTCACAGTACGTGGCCAAAGGCCGGCCGGTGGACTGGGATGTCACCCATCGCCGGGCGGTGCCCGTGCTCCGGCGGCTGTTGGCCGGCGAGCTGGCCCGGGGCGGGTACTGGAACGTGAACCTGCCGCACCCGCCCGCCGACGGCGCGGTGGACCTGGCGTTCTGCGCGCTGGACACGGGGCCCCTCGGGGTGGCCTACCGGAAGGAAGAAGGCGCGTTCGTCTACGAGGCGGTGTATCACCAGCGTCCGCGGCAGCCCGGGCGGGACGTGGACGTGTGTCTGGGCGGGCGCGTTGCAGTGACGAAGCTGGTGCTGGATATCGCCGGGGCGGCCGTGAACCCCCGGGAAGAAGGACCCTTGCCGTGAACTACGTCGATGTGTTTCGGACGGTGGACGTCTCCACTTTGGCCGTGGTCAAGTCCGTCCTGGAGAGCGCCGGAATCACCTACGTGGTCCAGGGCGAATCAGCGCTGACCCTGCTGCCGGTGGGGCCGTTGTGGGGCGCGTTCGGATCGGGCGGAGCGGCCGCGGTCATCCAGGTGCCGGAAGAAGAGGCTGACACGGCCCTGGAACTGCTGCAGGAAGTCGCCGATCCGGATTCGGATACGGAATGACGCCGGCGCCCGATATCGTCATTCCGCCCTCCTTCCGTCATTCCCGCGAAAGCTTGCCCTCGACCCCGATCGGGGGCGGGAAACCAGGCACCACACTAGGAGCGCCTGCGCTCGGCCACGAGCTGGAACAGCTCCGGATAGAGTGACGGGTTGGCGGCGATGACGCCGTTGCGCAGCGTGTCGGGTTGATTGAAAGCGAAAGGGCGCCCGTCCAGGTCCGTGACCTTGGCCCCGGCTTCCTCCGCCAGCAGCACTCCCGCGCACACGTCCCATTCGTTCTTCGGCGCCAGGCTCACGGTGAGGTCGGCGCGTCCGCCGGCAAACTCCGCGAGTTTGTGGGCGATGCTGCCTGTCGGCGTGATTTTGATCGTCCCCTCCAACCCGGCCAAGAGGCCCCTCCGGGTCTCGCTCCGGCTGGCCAGTGCGGTGGCTCCCGCCAGTCCCGGGCGATCCGATACGCGCACGGGCCGGTCGTTCCGGAACGTCCCGGAGCCCTGACGGCAATGGGTCATGCACCCGGTGGCCGGGTTGTACGTCACCGCCACCACCGGCGTCGCGCCGCGCACTAGGGCCACGGACACGGCAAACTCGTCGATCCCCTTGATGAACTCCACGGTCCCGTCCAGGGGGTCCACGATCCACACCCACTCCCTTTGCAGCCGTTTGCCGTCATCGGAGGATTCCTCCGACAGCCAGCCGGATTCGGGGAAGGCGCCGAGCAGGGCTTCCCGCAACAAGGTGTTGGCCTCGATGTCGGCGGTGGTCACCGGGTTTCCCCCGGCCTTGTGCCGGATGGTGTATTGCGACGTGTAGTAGGAGAGGAGCTTCTCTCCGGCGTGATGCGCCGCCCCTCGGGCCGTTGCCAGTGCGTTCTCGAGGTTCATTTGTCCCTGATGTTCGTGATTCGTGAGGACCGCCGGCACGGACTCCGGGTTGGATGTCGCCACGCCGCCCTCAGGCCACCCGGGTCACCCGCTTGCCTTGCATGATCTCCGGGTCGTGGTTGGGAAATGACAACTCCGGGCGCGACGCGGTCTGGAGCGCCCGGTCCAGCGCCAGCACCGAGTCGGGCAGGTTGAAGTACCAACCCACCGGGAGGCGCTCGCGCAGGTTCCGGTAGGTGTAGGCGATGTCGCCGCACAGCACGGCCCGGCCCCCGGCCGTGTCCACTGCCACCATCTGTGAGCCCGGGGTGTGGCCGCCGGCCTTGAGCAACTCCACGCCCGGCGCGAGCGCATGGTCCCCGTCCACCAGGGTGACGCGGCCCTCGTCCACCAACCGTTGCAGCGCCGGCCGCACCTTGGGGCGCACCAGCTTGTTGAGGTAGTCGAAACGCATCATCGGCCCGGTCCAGAAATCGTACTCGTCCTTCTGGATGACGAAGTTCGCCTTGGGGAAGAAGTCGAAGCCGGTGAAGTGGTCCACGTGGAAGTGGGTCACGATGACCGTGGCCACGTCTTCCGGCCGGATGCCGATCTCGCCAAGCAACCGCGCCGGCTCGCGGAACTGGTTCCCCTGGGCCCACTCCGCGGTGACGTAGTCGGGGTGGTAGGCCGTGTCCACCACCACCGGGCCGTCCGGGGTCTCGATGCACCAGATGATGTAGGGCACCGGCTCGTCGCGCTCCGCGTCGCTGCGGATGCACGGCATGATGCCGGAGTGGCGCCAATTCTCGGCGATGCCGACGGTCATGGCGTGGATCGCATGGTGCATGGGAAGCCTCCTCGCTGCCGATGGATCGGTTGGCCAACCCTAACAGCCGCAAGCCCCGGCCGTCCACCGTCGTTCGGCGGCATCCATGACGATTCGCAGGCCGTGTCGCATCGCTCGCCACGGTTGCCAGCGCCTTCCTCGTTTCACTGTATTCCGGGCAGCGTGTATACTCCGCCCATGGGTTGCAGCGAGGCAATGCCGGGGTGTGCGGGAAGAGGCCCCTCGTGAACGGCGTGCCCGCGAACGCATTGAGCGCGATGCTGTCCGACGCCCTGGGCATCGTCCGGGAGACCCGTGGGCTGATCCGGAACGCTCTGGAGACGGGGTTCACGCACCGTTCCAAGGCCGACGGGAGCTTCGTGACCGATGTCGACATCGCGGTGGAGGAGAAGGCGCGCGCGTTGTTGGCCGAGCGCTTTCCCGCGCACCGCATCATCGGCGAGGAACTGCCTGAAGCCGGCGGCGCCCACGCCCTCACCTGGGTCATCGATCCCATCGACGGTACCAAGAGCTTTCGCCACGGGGTGCCGCTCTACGGCACGCTCCTGGCCCTCCTCGACGGCGACGATCCGATCCTCGGCATCATCGACTTGCCCGGGTTCGACAGGACCTACAGCGCGGCCAGGGGCCTCGGCGCGCGGTGCAATGGCCGGGCGCTGGCGTTGGCGGATCTGCCTGGCCACGGTGCGCTGGACCAGGAGATCATCGGCGTCGGGGATCGCCAGCAGTTCGTGAACGCCGGGCAGCCCTTGGTGTTCGACGCGCTCATGCGGGCGCATCCCGGCGTGCGGACGTACACCGACTGCTTTGGCCACGCGCTGGCGCTCGATGGCTCGGTGGCGGCCATGGTGGACTTCGATCTGCGCCTTTGGGATACCATGGCCAGCAAGGTCTTGATGGAGGAGGCGGGCGGCCGCTACCTGTGCTTCGAGCGTGCCGGAAAGGAACCGCGGGAGCGCCGTTTCGACCTCGTTATGGGAAAACCCAGCGTGGTGGACTGGATACTCGATCACATTCCAGCGGAAGCGTTCCCGGCCCCCGCCAGTCAGACTTGAGCACAGGTCAAGTGCTCGTATCGGACACAAGACAACGGCCGGTTCGAACATTGGGACACCAAAGGAGGTATCTCTTGAGACAGCAGGGAACGGCACTCAGGTGCCTTGCAGCGGCGATCTTTTTGTTTCTGGGCGCGGTGGCGTTCAGTCCAACCGCAGAGGGAGGAGACAGGCCTGTGGTGACATTTTCCACGTCGATGGGCGACATCATGATCGAGCTTTTGTCCGAAGAGGCGCCGGTCACGACGAAGAACTTTCTTGAATACGTCGATGCCGGCTTCTTCGACGGCACCATCTTTCATCGGGTCATTCCCGGTTTCGTGATCCAGGGCGGCGGCTTCACCGCCGACATGAACCAGAAACCAACCCGTGCGCCCATCAAGAACGAGGCCGACAATGGCGTCAAGAATTCCCGCGGCACCCTGTCCATGGCGCGTACCTCGGACGTCAACAGCGCCACCTCCCAGTTTTTCATCAACTTGAAAGACAACGCGTTCCTCGACCACGGCACCCGCGATTTCGGCTATGCGGTGTTTGGCCGTGTGGTGGAGGGGATGGATGTGGTGGACAAGATCGCCGGTGTGCAGACCGGCAACCGCGGCCCCCACAGCGACGTGCCGATGGAACCCGTGGTGACCCAGACGGCGCGCCGCAAGGAAGCGGCGAAGTAACGGCGCCCGCGCCGCCTGGTCCGCGAGGCGAGGGTCGCCAACCCGGAGGTTTGCGGGCGGGCCGCTCTCATCACCCGGCGGGCAGCGTCTTCCGCCAGCGGCCGATGACCTCTACGACCTCCTGCCAGATGTCCTCGGGCTCGCGGCCCAGCCGCTTGGGGACGCGGAAGTCGTGGTTGCCGCCTTCGATCAGGTGCTTCGTGGTCGCGGCCGTCACCCGCTCCAGCACCTCGTCCAACAGGTCCAGGCGGCAGAAGGGATCGCTGGTGCCCTCCACGAACAGCATGGGCGCGGCGATCTTCATGAGGTTGTCGGCGCGCAGCTTGTCGTGGCGCTTGGGCGCGTGCAGCGGGTAGCCCAGGAAGACGAGGCCCGCGAGGTTCTGTTCGCCCGCCTCCGCTTCCTTGGCCGCGACGTTGGCGGCGATGCGGCCGCCCATGGACTTGCCGCCGATGAAGAGCCGGCCCGGCGCCGGACGCAGAGTCCCGCGCACATGGTCCAGAACCCGCTCGAACGCGTCCTCCAGCCGGGCTGCGGGGTCCGGGGCCTTTCGCCCTAACTCCTTGTAGGGAAAGTTGAATTTGACCGACAGCCAACCCGCCCGGGCCAATGCCTCGTGGAAGAAGGTCATGAACGGGTGGTGCATGTCCGCGCCCGCGCCGTGGGCGAGCACGATGACGTCGGCCGCGCCGGACCGGCCGCCCGGGGGCTCCGCCGTCACTGTGGACACCTCCATGCCCCGGTCCACGGCGATCTTGTCCGTGTGTTGGCGAAGCGCGTTCACGATGGCCCTTCGTTGAGCCGTTGCGCCGCCTGCACGTCCTCCAGCTTCAGCGTGTCGTAGAGGAAATCGTTGAGCGGCGTGGCCACCCCATGGACCCGGCCCATGTGCGAGACGAAGCCGTTGAGCGCGTCGATTTCAAGCCGCCGTCCGGCCTCCACGTCGTGGCACATGCTCCCCTTGCTGGAGGGCGGCTGTCGCGTCATGAAGCGATAGTTCGCGGCGTCGGAATCGGGTTCCAGCGGAATGCCCATGGCCAGCGCCAGCCGGTACACCTCCCGCATCACTTCCCGGGCCATGCGCGCGGTGCCGTCATAGCCGAGGATCTCACCCAGGGGCCGCCGGGTCAGCGCGGTCATGCCGCTCACCGCGCAGATCAGGATGAACTTGTTCCACAGTTCGATGCGGATGTCCGTGGAGAGGCGCGCGTCCACCTGCCCACGGCGCATGGCCTCCACGATCCGCTCCCCCTCGGCGGTGGCGCCGCCATCGAGGCGTCCGAACACGATGCGGCGCGGGCCGCCGGTCTGGTGAATTCGCCCCGGCCCGGCGATGGTGCTGAAGACATAGGCCGCCCCCTCCATCACCCGTCCCGCGCCATATTCCCGCGCCAGCCTCTCGCCGTTGTCGACACCGTTCTGCAGCGAGATCACAACGGAATCGGAGTGCATCATGGGCCGCATGAACGGGATCGCGGTGTCGTTGGAAGGGGTCTTGACGCAGTACAGGATCACGTCGCACGGTCCGGCCTCCACCGCATCGTCGGTGAACACCGCGTCCCGGACCCTAAACCCTCCCGGCTCCACCGAATCCACGCGCAGACCGTGCTCTCTCAAGGCGCGGAGGTGACTGCCCCGGGCAATGAAGCACACCGGCCAGCCCACCCGCGCCAGCAGCCCTCCGAAGTAACCCCCCACGCCGCCTGTCCCCATGATCCCGAACCGCATAAGCTCTCATGCCTCGAACCGTGACCGGCGATCACCCACTCTGGCTTGAATCCGACATACCAGGGGATGAAGAATCGGTGTCACGAGATGAGATCTCGGATCCCCAGAATCGTCATTCCCGCGAAAGCTTGCCCTCGACCCCGATCGGGGGCGGGAATCCAGGGACGGTGCAGGGGCATACCGCGGCGTTTCCCCGCCTCGCCCCTCCTGGATTCCCGCTTTCGCGGGAATGACGATTCTATTGACCATTGCACAATATAGTGACGCCTTTCCGTGCTCTTTACCGCCTTCTAAAGGAGAGGCCGGCATGCTCGGGTGTCACGATATTATGCGGCTCTCAATAGGAGCCTGTCGAGTTTATCGAATCGTAGCGAGAGGCAGAGAAATGGAGGCCGGTTTCGGGCGGATTTGAGGAGTATGTTGGTAATATTGGACGAAAATCCAACCGGAAATGGACCCATTTCGCTGCCTCGCAGTAGATTCTTGATAAACCCGACAGGCTCCCAGGGCTTGGCTACCATGCTCGTTTCGGTAGCGACACCAGCACTGGATGGGACATTCTACGGCACCAGCACGATCTTGCCGAAGAACTCGCTGCGCTCCATCAACTCGTGGGCGCGGGCGGCCTCCCTGAGTGGCAGGGCCTCGGACAGGATGCCGTGCAGTTTCCGTTCGTACACCAGCTTCATGATCTCCGGCATGTCCTCGCGCGGGCGCATGGTGGTGCCCATGAGGGTCAGTTCCCGGGTCCAGAGCTGCCCCAGGTGCAGTTCCACCCGGTGGCCGGCGGTAACCCCGGAGTTGATGAAGCGGCCGCCGCGCCGCAGGCTGGCGAAGCACTCGCGCCATACCGGCGCGCCCACGTGCTCGAAGATGACGTGCACACCCTCAGCGTCCGTCAGTTCCCGGACTTTTTTGCTGAATTCGGGGAACTCGTTGTAGTTGATGCCCGCGTCGGCGCCCAGTTCCGCGGCCTTGTCGAGCTTCCACTGGGCCCCGGCCGTGGTGAGGACACGCGCTCCCAGGAGCTTGCCGAGCTGGATGGCGGCGCTGCCGATGCCGCTGCCCGCGGCCATCACCAGCAGGTCTTCCCCCGCCTTGAGTTCCGCCCGGCGCACCAGCATGCGCCAAGCGGTGCCGAAGGGCACGGCGATGCACGCCGCCTCCTCGAAGGACAACCACTCCGGGAAGACGTAGGCGTCGGCGGCTTCCATCCGCGCCAGCTCCGCGTAGCCGCCGCCCCGGCAACGTCCCAGCACCCGGTCGCCGGCCTTGAACCCGGTGGTCTCGGCTCCGGCGTCCACCACTTCGCCCGCTATCTCCAGGCCGGGAACGTGGGGCAGCGGCGGCTTGACGCCGTGGCTTCCCTCCCGGGCAAACAGATCCCGTCGGTTGAGCGCCGCGGCCTTGACCCGGACCAGCAGGTCCGTGGCGCCGATCTCCGGCTCGGCAACCTCGCCGTAGGTCAGCACTTCCGGGCCGCCGGTTTCGGGGATGTAGACCGCTTTCATCTTCCTGGTCGCCTCGCTCGCTGTACGATGGTTCCGGTCGAACTTCTTCCGGCATCCGTCGCGAACGGACGCCGCTCAGCCGCGCGCCTTCTGCAACTCGTCGAGAAGCTCCGAGTACGCTTCCTCGCCGCCGTTCTCCCAGCGTTCCAAAAGCGCCGAGCCGACGATGGCGATTTCGCAGCTTCCGTGGAGCTGGCGCACGTCGTCGCCGCCCGCGATGCCGAAGCCCAGCGCCAAGGGAAGGTCCGTGGCCGCGCGGTAGCGGGCCACCAGCGCGTCAATGCCGGCTTGCAGGTCGGTGCGCTTGCCGGTGACGCCGCGCCGGGCGACGCCGTAGACGAAGCCGCGGCCGTGGCGCCCGATCTCGGCCAGGCGCGCGTCCGTGTTGGTCGGGGTGAACAGCGCCACGGGCGTCAACCCGTTTGCCTCGCTGAGTGGCGCGAGATCACGGTATTCTTCGATGGGAAGGTCGGGGACGATGAAACCCGCGCCGCCGGCCGCGCTCAGCCGCTCGCAGAAGGTCCGATGGGTGAGTTGGAACACGGTGTTGTAATACCCCATCATCAGGTGCGGAAACCCGAACCGCTCGGTGGCCCTTGCCATGAAATCGAAGTACTGGTCGACGGAAAGCCCCTGCTTGAGTGCCTCCTGGTTCGCCCGGGCGAACACCGGCCCGTCGGCGATGGGCTCGCTGAAGGGCATCTGCAACTCCACCAGATCCACGTCGGCGCGCGCCATCGCTTCCAGCATGCGCCAGTTCACGTCCAGGGACGGATAACCCACGATCACGTGGGTCATGAGCAGGATTTTCCGTGCCCCGAGCCGGTCCTGAATGTAGTTCCGCAGGTTCACCGGCCGGCCTTCCGCTCAAGGAAACGCCGCCAGCCGGGATCGTCCAGCGCCTCGGCGATGGTGAAGATGTCCTTGTCGCCCCGGCCCGACAGGGTCGCCAGCACGGCCTGGTCCCGGCCCATGCGCGGCGCCTCGCGGATGACGCCGGCCACCGCGTGGGCGCTCTCCAGGGCAGCGATGATGCCTTCCCGTTGCAGCAGCATCTGGAACCCTTCCAGCACCTCGTTGTCGGTGGCGGCCTCGAAACGCACCCGCCCGTTCTCCCGCAGACACGCCAGAATCGGGCTCACACCGATATAGTCCAGGCCCGCGGCCACCGAGTGAGTGTGGCGCATTTGCCCTTCCTCGTCCTGGAGAAACCAGGTCTTGTAGCCCTGGGCCACGCCGGGGGTGCCGCCGTTGCCCGCCAGTCGGGCCGCGTGGCGGCCGGTGTCCAGCCCTTCGCCGCCGGCCTCGATTCCCACCAGCTCCACGTCCGCATCGTCGAGGAAACCCAGGAACGTGCCGGTGGCGTTGGAGCCGCCGCCCACGCAGCAGTACACCCGGTCCGGCAGGCGCCCGTTGAGGGCCGTCATCTGCTCGCGGCATTCCTGTCCGATGATCTGTTGGAAATACGCCACGATCTGCGGAAACGGGTGCGGCCCGCAGGCGGTTCCGAGCACGTAGTGGGTGTCGTCCATGGAGAACGCCCAGTCCCGCAGGCACTGGTTGATGGCGTCCTTGAGCGTGGCCGAGCCGTCTTCGACCGCAATCACCGTCGCCCCGAGCCGCTCCATCCAGAACACGTTGGGGCGCTGCCGCTCCACGTCCACCGCGCCCATGTAGATGGTGCACTCAAGGCCCAGCCGGGCGGCCATGGTGGCGGTGGCGACGCCGTGCTGGCCGGCTCCGGTCTCGGCGATGACGCGCTTCTTGCCCATGCGCGTCACCAGCAGTCCCTGTCCCATGACGTTGTTGATCTTGTGGGAGCCCGTCTGGTTCAGGTCTTCCCGCTTGAGATAGATCTGCGCCCCGCCCAGCGTGTCGCTCAGGTTCTGCAGATGCGTGACGGGTGTCGGCCGGCATGAGTAGGATTGCATCACCCCCCGGAACTCGTCCCAGAAAGCCGGGTCCCGGCGCGCGTCGTCAAAGGCCGCGATCAATTCATCCAGCGTCGTGCGCAGAATCTCCGGCGTAAACGCGCCGCCATAGGCGCCGAAGTAGCCGGTGCGCTCCTCCACCTTCTTCAGCAGATTTTCAAGCATGGTTCGAGGACGGACGGTCAGGCAGGGCGACATGATGCAAGCCCTGTCTACGAAGATTTAAGGACACCTCACCGGTAAGTCAAACTGCGCGCGTATGCGTGGGAAGCGGGGCGAGGTGCTATCATGGAAGGAATAACGTGGAACATCGACATCGAATGGGCGGCCACTGGCGCCGCCGCAACGGAGGACCGGGAATGAAGATTCTGGTGACGGGAGCTACGGGACTGGTGGGCCGCGCCTTGACGGCGCTGCTCGTCAGCGGCGGCCATGAGGTGGTGCGGCTGGGGCGTTCCCAAAGCGCGGCTGGCGATCTTTCCTGGGATCCGGAACGCGGTGTCCTCGACGCCGGGCCGCTGGAAGGGTTTGACGGGATCATTCACCTGGCCGGCGAGAACATTGCCACCGCGCGCTGGACCGCGGAGAAGAAGCGCCGCATCCGGGACAGCCGTGTGCGCGGCACGCGGCTGCTGGCGGAGACCCTGGCCGGACTGGAACGGCCGCCGGGGGTGTGGGTGTCGGCCTCGGCGGTGGGGTTCTACGGCGACCGCGGCGACGAGGTGCTCACCGAGGCCAGCCCGTCCGGCCAAGGCTTCCTTCCGGGCGTGTGCCGTGAGTGGGAGGCGGCCACCGAGCCGGCGCAAGAGAAGGGCGTCCGCGTGGTCCACGCGCGGCTGGGCGTGGTCCTGAGCACGGAAGGCGGCGCTCTCGCCAAGATGCTCACGCCCTTCAGGCTCGGGGCGGGGGGCATCATCGGCAACGGCCGGCAATTCATGAGCTGGATCACCCTGGACGACACCGTTGCGGCCCTCACCCATCTGCTTGCCACGGATTCGGCGGCCGGACCGGTGAACGTCGTGGCGCCCGTGGCGGCCACCAACCATGAGTTCACCAAGACTCTCGGCCGCGTGCTGCGGCGTCCCACCCTGTTCCCCATGCCCGGGTTCGCCGCCCGCTTGGCATTCGGCGAAATGGCGGAGGCGCTGCTGTTGGCCAGCACCCGGGTCCGGCCCGCCACGCTGCTGGACTCCGGCTACGCGTTCCGTCACGCTTCGCTCGAAGAGGGTCTGCGCCACGTGATCGCCGCGTGACGATGGACGCGGCCGCCCTCAGCTTCAACCGCGTTTCGAAGGTCTACGACGGCACGGGCTCCGCGGAACGCTACGCGTTGCGCGACGTCACGTTCGATATCGCCTCGGGCAAGACCGTGGCCGTCGTCGGGCGCAGCGGCAGCGGCAAGTCCACGCTGCTGCACTTGGCGGCCGGCATCGATGTGCCCACGCGCGGTTCGGTGGCCCTGCACGGCGCGCCGCTGGAAGGCCTCAACGAGACCGAGCGCACGCGGCTGCGCCGGCGCGACATCGGTTTTGTGTTCCAGCTCTTCCATCTCCTGCCCCACCTGACGGTGCGGGACAACGTGGCCCTGCCGGACCTTATCGCCGGCGTGCGGGAGCGCGCCTACCGCCAGCGCGTGGCGGCGCTGCTGGAGCGGGTGGGCCTGCCGGACCGGGCCGGCGACCCGGTGGCGGTCTTGAGCGGCGGCGAGATGCAGCGCGTGGCCATCTGCCGGGCACTGCTGCGGCGCCCGCGCCTGTTGCTGGCCGACGAACCCACCGGCAGCCTCGACGACGCCAGCGGTCAGGTGGTCATGGACCTCATGCTCCAGATGGTGGCGGAGGAGGGCGCGACACTCATCTTCGCCACCCACAGCCGGGAGTTGGCGGCCATGGCCGACGGCGTCTTGCGGCTTCACAGCGGTAGCCTGGAGGCGGATACCGGCGCGGCGCGTGGAGTCGTGTCCGGAGCGTTTCTGCGTTGAAGTGCTGGTTCGTCTTGTCGCCGGCTGCGTGGGTTTCCCTCGCGTGGTGAGCGCCACAGGGACGACCACCGGTCGCCCCTGCAAGTTCGCGAGAATCGGCGATGTCGGTTTGCCGGCCGACATGCCGCGGCGACATACGGCGGCGGCTGCGTGATCTCGTTGTTTGATACGGAACCATTGGCTCGACCATGCTGCGCTACTTCTGCAAGACGGTCTCCGCCCACTGGCGCACCAACCCGGTGCTATACGGATTGACCGTTCTGGGTGTGGCGCTGGGTGTGGCCTCGGTCATCAGCATTCGCATCCTCAACCAGAGCGCGGTGGCTTCGTTCGCGGCCGGCGTGCACAGCATCGGCGGCGCCGCCGACGTGGTGGTCACGGGCAAGGGCGGCACCTTGCGGGACGCGTTCTACCCGCTGGTGCGGGGCACGCCGGGAGTGGCCGCGGCCTGGCCCGCCTTCGAGACCACGGTGGCGGTGGTGGGGCGGCCAGGCACGTTCGCGCGGCTCTTGGGCATCGATCTCCTGGCGCCTTCTCCGGACTTCCGGGGCGCGTTGTCGGGGCTCCCGCCGGAGACGGAGGCGGGTGTGGCAGCGCGCCGCCGCGGCTGGGCGGCGGCCACGCCGGAGCTGGCCGCGGCCATGGGTTGGGCCGTCGGCGACCGCGTCGAGGTCCGTGACGGCGAGCGCGTGCGCGCGCTCCAGGTGGGCGCGCTGGTGGACTTCGAGCGCTGGGGCGCGGGCGGAAGCCGCCGCGCCCTGGTGATGGACATTGCCGAGGCCCAGTCTCTGTTCGGCGGCGCGGGCATCCTGCACCGCATCGGCGTCGAGGCGGTGGAGGGCGCCGACCTGCCGGCCCTGGCGGCGCGCATCGAGGATCGGCTGGGCGGCCGGGTGGACGCGGCCACGGCGTCGGAGCGCACCGGGCAGGCGCGGCAACTCCTCGGCGCCTTCCGCCTGAACCTCACCGCCTTGAGCATGGTGAGCCTGTTGGTGGGCACGTTCCTCGTGTTCAGCAGCATGCGCGCGTGCCTGGTGTGGCAGCGCCGGGAGTTCGGTGTGCTGCGTTCCCTGGGTTCCACCCCGGCCCAGGTTCTGGCGCTCATCCTGGGCGAAGCCGCGCTGCTCGGGATCCTGGGCGTGGCCATCGGCATTGTGGCGGGATACTGGACCGCCATCTGGAATCTGGACGCGGTCAGCTCCACGCTGACCAACGTCTACATGCTCCGGGAAATTCAGTCGCTGGAGGTGTCCGGCGGCACCTTGGCGCTGGCGGTGTTCGCGGGCCTGGGCGGCGCCCTGAGCGGCACGCTTCTGCCCGCCCTGGACGTGTGGCGCCGGGACACGCGCGCGCTGCTGGACACCTATCCGGCGCAGTCCGCGGGCGTCGCCCGCGCCCGCGCGCTCTTCCGCCTGGGCCTTGCGCTGGTGGCCGTTGCGCTGGCGTGGTACTGGCTCGCGGGTTGGCGTTGGCGCCCTTCGGGTTTCGTCTTGGCCACCGTCATGATGCTATGTCTGCCGCTGCTCGCTCCTTGGCTGGTGCAGCGCCTCACCGGGTGCGTCCGCGTGCCGGACTTCGGCTTCCGCTACGGCGTCCGCAGCCTCGGGGCCACCCTCGCGAACACCGCATTCTCGGTTTCGTCCCTGTCCATGGCCGTGTGCCTGCTGGTGGGCATCACGCTTCTGGTGGGCAGCTTCCGCGAGACCCTGGTGCGTTGGGTGGAGCGCTCGCTGCGCGCCGATGTCTACGTCACCGCCACGGTGGGGGCGCGGGCCGGGCCGCAGGCCACGCTGAATCCGGACCTCGTGGCGCGGCTGGCGCGCGTGCCCGAGGTGCGCGGCGTCGATCCGCTGCGACGCCTGTCCCTTCCCGTGGGCGGCCGGCGCGTGGCGGTGGTGGCCGTGGATTTGAACCGGCCGGCCGAACAGCGCCGCCTGGGGCTCCTTTCCGGCGCCGATGCGGTGGCCCGGGCGCTCCGGGAACGGGGCGTCCTCGTCGGCGAGCCGCTGGCCCAAAGCGCGTCCCTGACGGTGGGGGACGCGGTAATGATCGAAGGCCCGTTGGGAACCGTGCGCCTCCCCGTTTCCGGCGTCTACCGTGACTACACGGAAGGCGGATCGGTCACCATGGACCTGGCCCTCATGGCCGAAACCCTGGGCGCGGGCCGCCTCACGAGCGTCGCGCTGCACCTGAAGCCTGGAGCCGACCCGGAAGCCGTAGCCGCGGCCATCGAGAACCGCTACCCCCGTGGCTTCCTGCGCGTGCGCAGCAATCAGCGCCTCAAGGACGACGTGCTCCATGTCTTCGACCAGACCTTCGCGGTGACGCGCATCCTCCAGGTCATGAGCCTCATCATCGCCGCCTGCGCCATCACCCTCACGCTGCTGGTGGTGGCCCAGGAGAAGGCCAGCGAGATCGCCCTCTACCGTACCCTGGGCGCCTTCCGCCGCCAGGTGTTCCTGCTGTTCGTGAGCAAGGGCGCAGCCATGGCCTTCCTGGGCCTGGCCATGGGATACGCCGCCGGCGCCGGCCTGGGCGTGGTGCTGATCTTCGTCATTCAGAAGAGCTACTTCGGCTGGAGCATCGAGTGGACCTGGCCGTGGCTGGCCCTCGCCGGCGAGGCCCTGGCCATTATCTGCGCCGCGGTGCTGGCAAGCCTCTATCCCGCGTTCAAGGCCAGTCGCACGCCCGCCAGCGAGTTGTGCCATGCGGACGCGTGAGGGAAACCGCACCGGGGCAAGGCGTATGTTTCCCTGATCGTCGTGAGCGTAGCGAGTCCTGAGCATGTCGAAGGGCGCAAGCGCGCCCTTGAATGCGGTCACCGCCCGATGGATGGAGTTCTGCAACACCCGAAGGCCTCACTCCGCCCTCGATGGCTCTACCCCAGCCGAGGCCTACGACCATGGAATGCGGATGGAGATGCGGCCTGAGCCCCTCCGATCGCCGGTCCCTCCGCCGGCTCAACCGGAACGGGAAGACGTGCTAAACAGGACCCTGGCGGCATGATTGATTACCCGGAATACACCTTGTTTTCGCCGCCCACCTGTCCAACGAAGTGGGACCACCTCAAATGACCAATGGGGACCGGAACTCCCAACTACCCGGCGGACGTCTTCTCCGAAGGACTCCTGGAAGGGTAGCGAAACGGCTGGTCCTGGGCGCCGCCGTTCTCATCCTGGCCTCGGCCGGTGTGATTTGGTCGGCGAGCCTTGCCGCCCACGCATGGACCGTGGCCCAGCCCGATTACCAGTGGTCTTTTCCGAGGGACCACTGGGCGCGTGAAGGTTACAAGACCGAGTGGTGGTACTTCACCGGGCACTTGCGCACGGTGACGGAACCCGTGCGCCGCTTCGGGTTTCAATTCACGTTCTTCCGGATCGGTGTGTCCCGGGACGCACCGCCGTCCGATTCCGCGTGGGCTGCCCGCAACCTCGTCATGGGGCACGCGGCGCTGACGGATCTGCAAAGTGGCCGGCATCGCTTCAGCGAGTTGGTGGTGCGCGCGGCGCCGCTGCTGGGCGGGTTTGGCCGCCAACCCGACCCGCGTCTGGCGTGGAGCGTTGGCCCGCCCGGAACGCCCGACGGTTGGCAACTCCACTGGAACGGCAAGGGCTTCGACTTCGCCATGGCCGACGCCGGCGAGGAGTTCGGCTTCACCCTCTCCGCGCGCCCGCTCAAGCCCTTGGTGTTCCAGGGGCCCGGCGGCCTGAGCCGAAAAGGGGCGGGGGCGACGGAAGCCAGTCACTACTACAGCTTCACCCGCATGGCGGTCACCGGCGCCGTCCGGCTTGATGGAAAGGAGTGGGACGTCCGTGGCGCGAGTTGGATGGACAAGGAATTCGGCTCCAACCAGCTCGGGGAGGACACCGTCGGCTGGGACTGGTTCAGCCTTCAATTCGATGACAATCGCGAGGTCATGCTCTACTTCCTCCGCAACCGTGACGGCGCCACCCACCATGCCAGCGCCACGCTGATCGAACCCGACGGCGCCGTCCGCTACCTGCGCCCCGCCGAATGGAGCCTGAACGCCACCGGCCGTTGGACCAGCCCGGCCACCGGCGCTCCCTATCCCGCCGGCTGGACCCTGGACGTTCCCGGCGCTGGAATCCGCGCGGTCATCACGCCCAGGCTCGCCGACCAGGAGAACCGCAGCGCGCTGATCCCGAACCTGTTCTATTGGGAAGGGTCCGTCCGGCTGGACTCCAGGGACGGCGCCCGCGTCGGGCAAGGCTACGTGGAGTTGACGGGATATGGGGAGAACAGCCGCCCGCCGATGTAGGCGCGGCGCGGCGGCACGGCGATTTCCGGGGGATGCCTGTGACTGTTCTGTTCTTGTGATTCTCCGGTGATTCTTCGTCTGGAGCCAGTCTGATTCGTCGAGAGTCAGTCTATCGGCCAGTTTCCGAAAGATGGCCACGGGGTTGGCGAGGACCCCAAACCGCTGGTCGAGGAACTGGCTGGATGTTGTCTCGTGTGTCGTCTCATGTGTTGAACAGGGTGAGTGATCCACAAGGTTACGGCTGCTGCGCGGGAAGCGGCACCCAGTGCGAGAAGGTAGCGGCCTGTCCCCGCTTGATCCTGTTTTCATCCAGCACGTTCCACACGGTGGCGCGCTTCACCTGAAAACGCCGGCCGGTTTTCGAGATGCGCACGCCCTCGTAATCGGCAACGAAGCCTTGCTCCGCCACGCGCCGCAGCAGCCGCGCGCGTTCGTTTCGGTTCACCGGTTCGGCGGTGAGGCGCGACGGCGTGGCGGTCAGTTCCGCCCAGGTCATCTCCCACAAGTCCAGAGCCTGCCGGTTGCCGTAGTTGAGCACCGGATCCTCCGCGTCCGCGTGGGACACCACCACGAACGGCGCATGAAAGAGTCGCACGCTCTGCTCGTTCAAAGAGCCGGCGCGCGCGATGAGTTCCCGCTTCAACCAAAGCGCGTAGCTGTCCAAAAGCCAGCCTGTCCAGGCGAGGTTCATGGGAGGCGTTGCGTCCGACCCGTCCGTTGACGACATCTTCGATACCATTGGTAGTCCTGCGCTTGATCGGTAGCCTGGCGTCGTTTCCGGCAAATGACTGCCATCATGGCTGTTTTGCCGTCGGCTGGGTGACGTCACCCGGGGTCTCTTCGTCGCGTGGCGACCGCGACGTGGGGCGACCCCCGGTCGCCCCTACATGGCATGGTGCCTGCCACAGCGCCCGCCGGTCGCCCCTACACGTCATCGGGCCTTGCCGACTACCACGATTCCTGACGGCGCAACCACGATTCCTGCGCAGCTTATCGCAGTTGTTTGCGGGACACGATACTTGCTGCTGGGGAATCGGGGTCCAAGGGGGGCAAACCCTCGATCTTGTGCGTTCCGTCTTGATATGATGAAGGACAGGGCTCAGAAGCATTCCATGCCCGGGGGAGGTTGGATCGATGTCGAACATCAATGAAGTCGGCGCCACGGCGTTCTTTATCGCGGGAATCCGGGAGCAGGAGAAGGATCGGGAGCATCCGCTGTTCAAGGACCCGTACGCGCAGTGGTTCGTCAACGACGATATCCGGGCGAAGGTGCGTCAGGTGTTTGCGGTCCTGCCGGCAGGGTTGGAGTTGGTGCGCTACCGTTCCGCGCTGTTCGATGAAGTGATTCGCAACGAGATCGGCAGCGGCATGCGGCAGGTCGTCATTCTGGGTTCCGGTTTCGACATGCGGCCGCATTTGTCTCAGCGCGAGGGCGTGCGTTTCTGCGATGTCGATCAGCCCGCGGTGCTGGCGTTCAAGAGCCAAGTGCTGGAAGCTCACGGCGTGACCCCGTGCGCGGGCGTCCCGTGCAACTATCTCGAGGTGGACCTGTCGGCGAAACTCGCGGAGGCGGGGTTCGACCTTGACGCGCCCATGCTGATCATCTGGGAAGGCAACACCATGTACCTGCCGGAGGACTTGATCTACGATTTTCTCAACCGCTTGCGCGAGGGGATTCGTTCCTTCAGGATCGCCTTCGACTTCTTTGCCCGGAGCATCATCGACCGCACAACGGGCGATGACGACATCACCGCCACCACGGACGCGTTCGAGAACACTCTTAAGGTGAAATGGGTGACGGGCTTCGATGACCTCTCCGTTCTCGAGGAACGCACCGGTCTGAAGGCCGTGGAGTTCGGCAGCCTCTACGAGTTCGGCAAGCGCGTCGCGCCCGACGCGCCGGCGGAACTCCCCGAATTGCACCTGTACCTTCACGGGATCCTCGCCAACCGGGCGACATGATCGTTGCACCCCCATGAACACCTTTCGCCTGCATTCGGAGTTGCGCGTGCCGCGGACGCGCGCCGAAGTATTTCCCTTCTTTGCCGACGCCGCCAACCTGGAACGGATCACGCCGCCGTGGCTGCGCTTCGAGATGCTGAGCCCGGGTCCCGTGGTCATGGGGGTAGGGACGCGGATCGACTACCGCCTGCGTGTGCGTGGTTTCCCCATCCGCTGGCAGTCGGAGATCACCTGCTGGGAGCCGCCGCGGCGTTTCGTGGACGAGCAGCGGCGCGGTCCCTACCGCCTTTGGGTTCATGAGCACCGGTTTGACGAAGTGGAAGGGGGCACTCGCGTCGAGGACCTGGTGGAGTACGCGGTGCCTTTCGGCGCGTGGGTCCAACGATTCCTCGTGGGCCCGGACCTTCGGAAAATCTTCGAATACCGCAAGGATGTCCTGCGGGACTTGTTTGGCCGGTAGCGCCGGAGACGTCGCCATGCGGCCCGTGCACACTCCGGTGCGAAGGCGCGCGTGCGGATTCGGATGCCACGCCTACAGTGGACCCCGCGCCGCCGGGGTGCGCAGGAAGCTCTGACGCAGCACGTAGTCGACCTGATGTTCGGCTGCTTGACGTCGCAAGAGTTCCGCGGGCGCGGACAGCGGCGCCTTGCCCAGCCGGTAGTGGTGGATCAGGAGCGCAAGCCGTTGGCGGCTGTCGCGGTCCAGCCGCACCGAAAGAATGCCCGCCAGGTGTTGCAGCGCATTGGTATGGGTCCCCCGCGTGGAAGGCCGTTTCAACGCTTCCATGAAGGCTTGGCCGTAACGGGTCGTCAGGTTCGCCAAATCCTCTGGGGAGCCGTTGCCGGCTTCCGCCAGCAAGCGCCCCAGGAATCGCAATTGCGTCTCGCTGTGCGCCAGCAGAGTGAACTTGTGGGACGCGTGAAAGTCCTTGAGCCGTGACACGGATGGCCGTTCGACGGCACACTCGCGCCACTCGTGGTACGCGTGAACCCGCTCGATGAAGTTTCCGCACAGTGACGGGTCATTCAGGCGCACCTCCGTTTCCACTGGCAGCAGGGGCAGGGCGTCCGCCAGCGCCCGGGCGAACAGGCCGCTGGCCGTGCCCGCGACGGTCGGCGTGTGAAGGACGGGGGCGAAAGTTCGCGTGTGTGGCACGGGCGCCACGGGCGCGTCGCCCCACCGTGGGCGCACTGGCACTTCGCTCGGCCCGCAACTCGGCGAACCGTTCTTCAATACGAACCCACACACCTCGATGCGCTCCAACTCCGCTGCCCTCCGCCTGCCGTATTCCTGCATGATCCCGCTCCAGTCCCGGCCGGAACGCTGGCCCATCATGCGCGGCGCCAACGGGTCTCCGATGAGATCGACGGGCTCCCGCGGCACCCCCATCCCGACTTCGGTCTCCGGACACACGGGCACGATCTCGAAGTGGCGCGACAACATCCCGGTGACGCTCCGGTGCCGCTTGTGTCCGCCGTCGTAACGGACTTCGTGGCCCAGGAGGCAACTGCTGGCGCCGATGCGAAGCATGGTTCATCCTCCATCCCCCGCCGCTTCGTGTCAAATTCCCCGGCCCTTGGGGCGCGGCTTGTGCGTAGTAGCGTGTAAGATGCAGTATGGCGCCCGCAACGGAGCGTTGCCGGGAGCGCATGCGATGTCGTGCATTGAGGAGGTGTCTTGTGAGCCAGCGGGTTCTCCCCTTTGTTGTCGCCCTGTGCCTGGCGGTGCCCGTCGCGGCGCCGGGGCAGGAGTTCACGGCCGAAACGCTGGACGCTGTGGTCAAGGTACGCGCCCAGGTGCCGCCGGAGGCGCGCACGGCCGGCACCCTTGGGCCATTGCGCGAGGGCAGCGGCGTGGTCATTGATGCCGGCGGCCTCGTTCTCACCATCGGTTACGTGATCCTGGAGGCTTCGCGGGTGGAACTCACCGACTCGGCCGGAAGGACCGTGCCGGCCAAGGTGGTGGGTTACGATCACGCCACCGGGTTCGGCCTGCTGCGCGCGTTGTCTCCGGTGGGAGGCGCTCGGCCGCTGCCGCTGGGCTCCTCGGAGAGTCTCGACAAGGGCGCGGAGGTGTTGATTCTCAGCCATACGGAGAAGGGTCCGTCCGGGCAGGGCGCCTACGTGGTCTCGCGCCGGGAGTTCGCCGGCTATTGGGAATACCTGCTGGACAGCGCGATCTTCACCGCGCCGCACCACGCCAACTTCGGCGGCGCCGCCCTGATTGACCGCAGCGGCCAACTGCTGGGCATCGGCTCGCTCCAGGTGCCGGAGGCGATACCGGGGCAACCCGTGCCGGGCAACATGTTCGTGCCCATCGATCTGTTGAAGGCGATCCTGCCGGACCTGACATCCGAGGGGTTCTCGGCAAGCCGGCGGCGGCCGTGGCTCGGCGCTCAGATGGAAGCCGTGGGTGGACACGTGATGGTGCGTCGTGTATCGAAGGGAGGGCCGGCGGCGCGATCAGGCCTTGAGGCCGGGCAACTCATCGCGGGCGTGGGCGGTGAGCCGGTGAAGGGCCTGGCGGACCTCTACCGCAAGGTCTGGGCCTTGGGCGCCCCCGGAGTCAGCGTTTCGCTCAACGTCCTCAAAGGAGTCCGGGTCGAAGAGGTGAGCGTCGTCTCCGGCGACCGCTACGACTACCTGCGATTGGACCCAAGTCACTAGTGGCCAGGCTGACAACCCGCGACGTGCGGTCCGCCGCCGGGGGCAGCGCCAGGGCCGCGTCGAGGAGAACATCGTGATCGTTACTGAACGCCGCCGGCAGTATCGCACGCTGCTCCAGGGCGGTGAGTGCTGCTACCCGGCTTCCGTTTTCGATCCGGTATCGGTGCGACTCGCCGAAGCGGCCGGATTCGAAATCGCCATGCTGGCGGGCTCCACGGCGTCGGCCACGGTGCTGGCGGCGCCGGATATCGTCGTTCTGACCCTGACCGAGTTCGCGGAGCAGGCGCGGCGCATCACGCGCGCGGGCCGGTTGCCGTTGATGGTGGATGCGGACCACGGCTACGGCAACGCCCTGGGCGTCATGCGCACCGTGGCGGAGTTGGAGGGCGCGGGCGTGTCCGCGCTGACCATCGAGGACACGCGGCTGCCACGGGGCTTCCGGCAGGAAGGCGACGCGTTCATCTCGTTGGCGGAGTTCGCCGGCAAGGTGGGCGCCGCGGTTGCGGCGCGCACGGACCCGGAACTGGTGATCCTCGGGCGCACCGGCGTGCTTCCGACCCAGGGAGTCGACGCCTTGGCGGAACGCGTGAAAGCGTGCGAGGCGGCCGGCGCCGACGGCGTTTTCTTTACCGGCGTGCGCTCCCGCGAGCAGGTTGCCGCCATCCATGCCATGACGCGCCTTCCGGTGGTGCTGGGCACCACGCCGCCGGAGCTCCACGACCGGGAGTTCCTCGCCGCCAACGGCGTGCGCATCGCTCTCCAGGGCCACATGCCGTTTCAGGTGGCCGTGCGCGCGCTTCAGGATGCCTACGCGCACCTGCGCGCCGGACACCCGCCCGCCGGGCTCAAGCACCGGGCGGCGTCCCCCGAGTTGATGAAGCTCGTCCTGGAGCAGGACCGCTACGACGCCTGGGCGGACGAATTTCTGAAGTAGTCATTGCGGGAATGGCGCGGTTGCGTTGCTTCGCCTCGCGTGGTGCGTGCCGAACGGGGCGACCGCCGGTCGCCCCGCGCGAGGTCTGCGGTCACGGTTGCTGCGGCGCTGGTTCCCGGGACACGCTTCGCCGCGCGAAATCGAACGGCGCTGCCTTGATCGGCTGTCACTGACGGAAGTTTCCTTTCTCGGGAGGTAGAGGGCCATTCAGGATTCAACTCCCACCACGGCACAGCGTGTCGGCCAGGTTGCCCTGGGCTTTCTGCACATGGGGTTCAATCGCGGCATTCGCGGCACCTACGCGGTGTTCTATGTCGCGTTGTTCCAGGCCTTCGGCTGGTCGCGGGGCGTCACTGCCACCGCCTTGTCCATTTCGGTGCTGGTGGAAGGGTTCTCCATGCCGGTGGCGGGCTCCCTGGTGGACCGCTGGGGTTCGCGCAAGACCCTGGTGCTGGGCGGGGTCCTGCTCGCCGTGGGCCTCGGCTTCAGCGCCACGGTGACGTCGCTGTGGCAACTCTACATCTGGGTCGGTGTGGTCACGGCGCTGGGGCTTGGGTTCATGGGGATGGTTCCCCATGTGGCCATCATCGCGCGCCAGTTCACCCGGCGCCGGGGCTTGGCCATGGGGCTCGCGTGGGCCGGTGGCGGGCTCGGCATTGCCGCATTGTTGCCGGTGGCGCAGTTCTTCGTGGACATCTGGGGTTGGCGCATGGCCTACGTGGCCATGGGCGTGATGGCGTTCGCGTTGGTGGTGCTGCCTTCGGGTGTGCTCATGCCGCGTGATCGACCGGCGCCGCGGAAGGACGAGGCGCGACCCGTGGCCGAGGGCGGGGAGTGGACGGTGTGGGAGGCCTTGACCAGCACCATGTTCTGGCTGCTCTTCGTGTCGCGCGTGTTCGCCAGCATGGGCAACCAGATCATCACCAACCATCAGGTGGCCCACGCGGTGGACATCGGCTACGACGCGTTCTTCGCCGCCTCCATCCTGGGACTCATGGGGGTGTTCAGTATCTTCGGCCGGGTCCTGTTCGGATACCTGACCGACGTGTTGAGCCACCAGATGACCTATACGCTGGTGCAATTGGTGTCGTCGGCGGGGATCCTGGCGCTGGTGGCGGCGGGCGACACCACCGATACGTACCTGCTGTACGCGTACGCCGCCTGTTACGGGCTCGGTCAGGGCTCCCGCGCGTTGGTGCTGTCCGCCATTTCCGCGGATGTCTTTCTCGGGCGCGACTTCGGAGCCATCTACGGCTACTTCACCATGAGCATCGGTGTGGGAGGCGCCGTGGGGATCTGGCTCGGCGGCTACCTGCACGACGTTTTCGGCAACTATACCATCCCCTTCATGATTGCCTTTGGCAACTTCGTGATCTCCATCCTGATGGTGTGGGGCATCCGCTTTCTCAAGGGCACCCGGGAGCAGGCATTCAAGTGATGCGGATAGGTTGATCGCGATGTTCCACCGGTTCCAGTTCGAGGAGGCATTTTATCCTACCCTGGAGCGGCTGCCTTTCCATGTGCGCATGAAGCTCGATTTGAGCGGCATCCGGGTGTCGCTGAGCATCTGGCGCGCCTTCAGCATGGCGGAGCGCCGGGCGCTGTGCCACCTGCCGGCGGACACGGACGAGGAGCGCGGGGTGTTTGTGGCGTTCCTCGAAGCGCTGGCCCGGGCGCGTGCGGGCGTCGAAGCCGAACGCTGCCCAGCGCTGGATGCGGTGGCGTGGGCTGCGGGCGCGGTACCCGAGGGCGTGGCTGCGCGTAGCGCCGCGGAGGGGACAGGCGTGAAGCCCGCGGAATGGAGCCGCTGGGCCGGACACGAACGTTACGCCCTCTACAAGACCGCCCTGTCCAAGGATCCCCACCTGTTCCAGCAGGCCCTCCAGGAGATGCGCCACAGGTTGCCGGCCTGACCTCCCCGTGCACTGAGACCACTACGGGCGGTCGCTCCGGTGGTTTTTCGAGCGGAAAAAACTGCATCGAGGCGTGACTTTTTTCTTGTATGGTCATAGAACCCGTGCTACCGTCCGCTTGCCTGTCGGCGAAACTCTTCTTGCTTGCCTTTCGGCGAGACTCTTCTTGACCCCTCTTCTCGACTGCGTTTCTCGACTGCTTTCCTAGCCGTTCTTCCAGGAAGAACCCGGCGCGGTAAATCCAACCGGAAAGGAGGGTACCCTTCCGCGTATGTAGACTCGTGGCTCTGTCACAGGCCAGTTAACCCGCTTCGGTGAGAACTGGAGCAAGGAGTAAACACCATGGCCAAAACGGTATTTCGGGCGGAGATGGACAAGTGGCCGGAGGATCAGGCGGTCAAGACCCACAATCGGTGGCACCCTGATGTTCCGATCGTAGAACGGTTCAAGCCCGGTGATGAGTTTCGGGTCGAGTGTTATGACTGGACCGGAGGTCAGATTCATAACGACGAGTCTGCCAACGACATCCGCGACGTCGATCTTTCCAAGGTGCATTACCTGAGTGGCCCGTTCGGCGTCGAAGGGGCGGAGCCGGGCGACCTGCTGGTTGTGGACATCAACGACATCGGCTGGCTCGAGGACTCGCAGTGGGGCTTTACCGGCATCTTCGCCCTGGAGAATGGCGGAGGCTTCCTCGACAAGCACTATCCCGCCGCGCGCAAGGCCTGCTGGGACTTCAGCGGTGTCTACACGTCTTCCCGCCACATCCCGGGCGTGCGTTTCCCCGGGCTGATTCATCCGGGACTCATCGGCACCCTGCCTTCGGCCGACCTGTTGAAGCGGTGGAACGACCGCGAGTCCGCCCTGTTCAGGACGGATCCGAATCGCGTGCCGCCGCTGTGCACGTTGCCGGACGGACTTGCCGGCACCACCACCGCGCTGATGGGCCAGTTGACCGGCGCGGCCGCGGACGCCGCGGGGCGGGATGGCGCGCGGACGGTTCCCGGGCGCGAGCACGGAGGCAACTGCGACATCAAGAACCTGTCGCGCGGCTCCCGCTGCTACTTCCCGGTCTACATGCCCGGGGGCGGGCTCTCCATGGGCGATATCCACTGGTCCCAAGGGGACGGAGAGATCACCTTCTGCGGCGCCATCGAGATGGCCGGCTGGATCGACATCGGCGTCGATGTCATCAAGGGCGGTATCGACAAGTACGGCATCACCAACCCGATTTTCAGGCCGAGCCCGGTGGAGCCGCATTACTCGGACTACCTGATCTTCGAAGGGGTTTGCGTGGATGAGCACGACGGCTCCCAGAAGTACCTGGATGCGACCGTTGCGTACCGGCGTGCTTGCCTGAACGCCATCGAGTACCTCAAGAAGTTCGGTTATTCCGGCGAACAGGCCTACATGATACTGGGGACGGCCCCGGTCGAGGGTCGGATCAGCGGAATCGTCGACATCCCCAACGCCTGTTGTACGCTCGCCATTCCAACCGGGATCTTCGACTTCGACATCCGGCCGAACGCTTCCGGCCCCACGGTTCAGGTCAGCGGTGTGGACGCCACATCCTGCAGCTAGCGACGCAGGGCGGAAAGGCGACGGCATGCGCCGCTTCTCCGCCCCGTCATCCCATTCCAATGGATGACAGAAAGTGGGCGCCGGCTCCGCGGTTTTTCCCGGAGCCGGCGTTCCCAATATTGGCTGGCTGCGAACCCGTGACCCTCGGAGGGCCTGAACAATGCTCTTGGGACTTGCACTGCTGTACGTCGGGTCCGTTCTTTTCCTGAACGGCATCTGGCTGATGGGCCGCATCGCTGACCGGGAGATCGCCATCATCAATTTCTTCGTCGGTGGTCTCACGGCGCTGGTGGCTTTATTCATGGCTTTCGGGCCGGGCGCCGATGCCGCGTCGATCAAAGGCGCGGCGCTGACGCTTCTCTTCACCTTCACGTACCTGTGGGTGGCCTACAATCGATTCAACGACGTCGATGGCCGTGGGCTGGGCTGGTACAGTCTCTTCGTCGCCATCACCGTCGTTCCAGTAGCGCTGGACACGCTGATCAATGCCAGCACGCTGTGGGGGTATTGGTTCGGACTGTGCTGGGCAGCGTGGGCCGTCTTGTGGTTCATGTTCTTCCTGCTGCTCGCGATGCAGAAACCCATCGCCAAGGTGACCGGCGCGGTCACCACGATACAGGGTATCTTGACCGGCTGGTTGCCGGGCTATCTGTTGCTGGAAGGCGTTCTGGCATGAAGCCACGGATGCCGTTCGTCCCTGCCGGGGATGGACGGCATCCGTCCACACGCGGTGGCAAGTGGAAGGATCACGCCATGCCGTTGTATGATTATGAATGCGATGCGTGCGGCCCGTTCACCGGATGGGCCAGCATGAGCCGGTCATCGGAGCCGATGGCTTGCTCGAACTGCGGGAAGGCCGCTCCGCGCATCCTCACGGCGCCGTTCATCGCCGACATGGATCCGAACAACCGGACCGCGCATCAGCGGAACGAGAAGAGCGCGCATGAACCCAGAGTGGTGTCCGGAAAGCCGCCCGGTCACGCCCACGGCGGCGCCCACCAGAGCGCGCGTCGCCCCTGGATGATCGGCCACTGAACGGCGCACCGGGCTGTCCCGGCCGCGCGGGGAATGAGTCCCGGGCCCCGCGCAGGCGGTTGGTGGAGGATTGGTGGAGACGTCCGCATTCGCGTGTCACCCGCCCGGGACGTAACGGGACTGTCCATCGGAGCTGACGTGACCTCTCTGTGGATTGCGCTGGGCAGCGCCTTGGGCGGCGTAGGCCGCTATTGGTGCGCGGCTCTGGTCTCGCGGCAATTGGGCGAGGCATTCCCTTGGGGCACGCTCCTTGTCAATGTGGCGGGCTCGTTCCTCATCGGCGTGGCGTCGTCGTGGAGCGCCTCCCTCGACCATCCATGGGCGCCCGGACCCGAGGCCCGCGCGTTCATCATGGTGGGTTTCTGTGGCGGCTACACGACCTTCTCCGCTTTCAGCCTGCAGACGCTGCAACTCCTGCGCGAGGGTCAGTTGTGGTACGCCCTCGGCAACGTGGTCCTCTCGGCCGCGTTGTGTCTGATAGCCGTCTGGCTCGGCTACCTTGCCGGAGGCGGGCTCCACGAGCTTCGGACAGGACAACAGACCTGACCGGTTCTTGCGTCTTCGGTCGGGCTCGCCGATCATGGCAGGAACGTGAACGTGCGCCAGTGTCCTGTCTGGTTCATTGGCATGATAAGATGCGTAGAATTCTCTGTAGTCCGCAAGGCGCGATGACTCGTGGAGGGGCGACTACCCGGCCTCGGCCAGGCGCCGGGCGGAAGGACGCATGACTGCTGAACTGGACAAGGTCGGTACGGCCATCATCCTGGCGGGCGGCAAGAGCAGCCGCATGGGCCGGCCCAAGGCCATGCTTCCCTTTGGCGGGGAACCGTTGATCACGCGCGTGATCAACGGGCTGACGCCGTTGTTTCCGGAACGCGTGGTGGTGGCCGCGCCCGAACAGGAGTTGCCGGAGCTTCCCGCGACCGTGGTGCGCGACGACGTGGCGTATCAGGGGCCGGTGGGCGGCATCCGCTACGGCCTGGAGGCGTCCCGGAGCGCCGCCGCCTTCGTGACATCCTGCGATGTCCCGTTCCTCAGTCTCCCCCTGGTCGCGCACCTGGCCGCGCGGTTGCCAGGCCACGACGTCGTGGTGCCGCGCTGGGAAGGACGCCTGCAGCCGCTCCACGCGGTGTACCGGCGCTCGGTGCTGCCGTTGCTGGAACGGCAACTCGAGCGCGGCGAGTTGCGCCCGGTCTTCCTTTACGACAAGGTCCGCACCGCGAGGCTGGAGGAGGACGAGGTCCGCGCCTTCGATCCCGACGGTTCGAGTTTCTTCAACATGAACACCCCGGACGACTACGAACGCGCCTTGGCGCGGTGGCGCGAGACGTCCGAAGGCGCGGCCGGGAGCGGCGCCGGCCTCTGCGAGGTCGAGCTGTTCGGGGTCGCGCGGCTGCGCGCCCGCACCAGCCGGGTATCCGTGCATCTTCCGGAGTCGGCGACCCTGGCCCACGTATGGGCGGCGCTGGCGCGAGAGCTGCCGGCGCTGGTGGGCCCCGTGCTCACCGAGGGCGCGGGCGGCCTCACTGCCGGCCACGTGTGCAACCTCAACGGCCGGGACTTCGTGCGCGACGGCAGCCGCCGCGTGGCGCCCGGGGACCGCGTGCTGCTCATGTCCAGCGACGCCGGAGGATGAAGTTGCACGGTTTCCACAATCGGCTCCTGCACGTGGATCTCGACACGGGCCGGGGCCAATGGCGTGAGATCGGCGCGGAGCGTCTGCGCGCCTTTGTCGGCGGCATCGGGCTGGGCACGAGCCTGCTCTACGACTTCGCGCCGCCGGGCGTGGAACCGCTGTCGCCGGAAAACCCTCTTGTCTTGGCCAGCGCTCCGCTGGCGGGCACCGGGCTCACCACCACGGCCAAGTACGCGGTGGTGACGAAGTCGCCCCTGACCGGTTTCATCGCCGATTCGCTCTCGTCGAGCTTTTTCGCGCTGGCCATCAAGGCCGTGGGCGTGGACGCCTTGGTGATCACCGGGCGGGCGCCGGAGCCCGTGTACCTGTGGGTCCGTGACGGTGGCGTGGAGTTGCGCGATGCGCGCCATCTCTGGGGGCGAAGCGCCGCCGACGCGGAGACCGCGGTGCGGGCGGAACCGGGGGGCGCCGGGGCGCGGGTGGCGGCGGTGGGGCCGGCGGGGGAGAACCTCGTGCGCTTCGCCACCATCAGCAACGAGGGCCGGCACGCCGGCCGGGGCGGCGTGGGCGCGGTCATGGGTTCCAAGAACCTCAAGGCTATTGCGCTGAGCGGCGACCGGAGGGTTGAAGTGGCGGACCCCGAAGGCGTGGCCGCCACGGCCGCCGTCCTGCGGCAACGGAGCCTGGGGAGCCATACGGCCAAGTACCGTGAAGTCGGCACCGTGGCCAACCTCGCGGTGTTCGACCGGCTCGGCGCGCTACCCGCGCGCAACTTCCAGCAGCCCACCTTCGGCGCGGCCGACGAGTTGAGCGGCGAAAGCCTGACCGAGACCAGCTTCAGCCGGCGCAACGGCTGTGCGTCGTGCACCATTCGTTGCGAGCGGCTGTTCAAGGCGTCGGCGGGCGGCGAGCAGCGTATGGAATACGAGACGCTGTTCGCCTTGGGGCCGTTGTGCGGCCTCGAGGATCGGGAAGCGGTGCTGGAGGCGGCCCGGCTGTGCGACGCGTACGGGCTCGACAGTATCAGCACCGGTGGCACGCTGGCCTGGGCCATGGAATGCGCGGAGCGTGGGCTGCTGCCCGAGGCCGGCGGGCTGCGCTTTGGCGCGGCGGAGGCGGTGCTGGATGCGATACCGGCCATCGCGGAACGCCGGGGCGTGGGTGAGCTTCTGGCCGAGGGGTCCCGGCGCGCCGCGCAGGCGCTGGGCCATGGCTCCCTGGATTGGGCCATGCAGGTGAAGGGCCTGGAGTTGCCGGGCTACGAGCCCCGCAGCCTCAAGACCATGGCCCTGGGGCTGGCGGTGAGTCCGCGCGGCGCGTGCCACAACCGCTCCGGCGCCTACGAGGTGGATTTCTCCGGCGCGGTGGACCGTCTCGACTCCGCCCCGCCCCGGGGCGCTCTGGTGGCGGCGTCGGAAGACTACGCCGCCATGCTGGATTCGCTCATCGTATGCAAGTTCCTGCGCAAGTGCTTCGAGGACTTCTACGCCGAGGCGGCGGACCTGCTTGCCAAGGTCACGGGCTGGGATTACAGCGCGCCGGAGTTGCGGCGCGCGGCGGAGCGCATTCACACGCTCAAGCGCTGCTTCAACGAGCGCGAAGGCTGGCAACCCGAGGACGACGGGTTGCCGCCGCGGGTGCTGACGGAATCCCTGGCCACGGGCGTGGCCCAGGGAACGCGGCTCACCCGCGATGAACTGCGGGCAATGGTCCGCGACTACTATGACGCCCGCCAGTGGAATGCGGACGGGCGTGTGTCCGAGGCCAGGCGCAAGGCGCTGGGGCTGAGCGCGTGTGCCTTATGACCGGCGCACCCGCCAATGGCGTGTTTCCCGGGGAACTGCCCGTGTCAGGACTCTCGACGCATCACGAATCATGGTTCCCTGGAAGCGCAGGCCTGTTCGAAAGTCGCGGCTGCCGGGCACCCACGCCCGAGATTGCCCGATATGAAAGGGGGCTCGATGCCAAGCGATGAAGTGCGCCGCTTGCTGAAGGTGTTCGGTATCGCCGTCACGACCTTGGAGGACGCCGTGCGGGACGGGGCCGGGGCGGATCAGGTGGCGCGGCCGGCGGCGGAAGCGCGCGCACGGCTCGACGAGGTGAGGGCGTTGATCGAACGCCTTGAAAAGGAGAGCCGGTAAGCGAGCGCGGACCGCGGGGATCACGGATGTCGAATCGGGGAACCTGAGAAGATGGCCGAGAAACATGAACCGCCGCGGCGACGCCGGCACCCGGGCGCGGGACGGGGCCGCGGCCGCAATCGTCCGAGAGGGCGGCCGGTCGACCCCGACGCGTTGGAACAGGTTCGGGCGCTTCTGGGGGACCGCCCGCGGCGCCGGGATCTTTTGATCGAGTTCCTGCACGTCATTCAGGACCGCTACCAGGTTCTGTCCGCCGCCCACCTCGCGGCACTGGCGGAGGAGATGCGCCTGGCTCTTGCCGAGGTGTACGAGGTGGCGACCTTCTATGCCCACTTCGACGTGGCCAGGGACGCTTCGGCGCCGCCCGCGGACGTGACCGTGCGGGTGTGCGACGGCTTGGTGTGCGAAATGATGGGCGCCCGCGGCCTTCTGCGCGACCTGCCGGAGAGCACGGGGCCGGATGTGCGCGTGCTGCCGGGACCGTGCATGGGCGGCTGCGACCGCGCTCCCGTGGCCCGGGTGGGGCGGCGCTGGGTGGAACGCGCCACCGTGGAGTCCGTGGCGGCCCTGGCCCGGGATCGGGAGACCGAACCGGTGATGCCGTCGTTCAGGGGTTACGACGCCTATGTCGCGGCAGGCGGCTACGCGCTCCTGAAGGATTGCCTCGATGGCGGCCGCACGCGCGAGGACGTGGTGGCGCAGGTGACGGATTCGGGCCTCCGGGGTCTCGGCGGCGCCGGCTTCCCCACCGGGCGCAAGTGGCAGATCGTGCGCGGCTATCCCGGTCCCCGGCTCATGACCGTCAACGCGGACGAGGGCGAGCCGGGCACCTTCAAGGACCGCCATTTCCTGGAGAGCGACCCGCACCGGTTCCTGGAGGGCGTGCTGGTGGCGGCCTGGGCGGTGGAGGCCGAGGCCGTCTACGTCTACCTGCGGGACGAGTACGCCGAGGTCCGGGCCATCCTGTCCCGGGAGTTGTCCCGGCTCCGGGAAGCGGGGATGGCCGCGCACGTGGATCTGCACCTGCGGCGCGGGGCCGGCGCTTACATCTGCGGCGAAGAGTCGGCCATGATCGAGAGCATCGAGGGCAAGCGCGGGTTGCCGCGGCACCGGCCGCCCTACGTCGCCGAGACCGGGCTCTTCGGCCGGCCCACGCTGGTGCAGAACGTCGAAACGCTTTACTGGGTCCGGGACATTCTCGAGAAGGGGCCGGAGTGGTTCAGCGCCCAGGGCCGCAACGGCGGGGCGGGTCTCCACGCGTACTCGGTGTCGGGCCGGGTGGCGCACCCCGGCGTCAAGATCGCGCCCACCGGCATCACCGCGCGCGAGCTGATCGACGGACACTGCGGCGGCATGGCGCCCGGTCACCGCTTCAAGGGCTACCTACCGGGGGGCGCTTCGGGCGGTCTCCTGCCGGCATCCATGGCGGACATCCCGCTCCAGTTCGGCTCCCTGGAAGCCCACGGCTGCTTCGTCGGCTCCCATGGCGTGGTGGTGTTGAGCGATCAGGACGACGTGAAGGCGGTGGTGCGGAACCTCATGCGCTTCTTCAAGCACGAGAGTTGCGGCCAGTGTACGCCGTGCCGCGTGGGCACGGAGAAGGCCGTGGCGCTCATGGAACGGCCGGCGTGGGACGAACCGCTGCTGGACGCCCTGGGCACGGCCATGGCCGACGCCTCCATCTGCGGCCTGGGGCAGGCGGCGCCCAACTCGGTGCGCTGCGCCTGGCGCTATTTCCGGGAGGAGTTGTCGTGAGCGGACACAACCGCGACCACGCCATGGAGCGCACGGACAACGCCCCGCGCGATCATCGGGAGGAACTGCGGTGAGCGAACCCGTGCGCTTCATGCTTGACGGCCGCGAAGTGGAGGCTGCGTCCGGCGAGACCCTATGGCAGGCGGCCGAGCGCCAAGGCACGGTGCTGCCGCACCTGTGCTACGACCCGCAGCCCGGTTACCGGCCCGACGGCAACTGCCGCGCGTGCATGGTGGAGGTGGAAGGGGAGCGGGTGCTGGCGGCTTCGTGCATCCGCCGCCCGGCGCCGGGCATGAAGGTGCGCACGGACAGCGAGCGCGCCCGGAGCGCGCGCCGGATGGTCATGGAACTGCTGATGGCGGACCAGCCCGCCCGGGAGGCGGCCCATGACGCCGGCTCGCGCCTGTGGCAGTGGGCCGAGCGGTTGGACGTGACCGACAGCCGTTTCCCGGCGCGCGCGGCGCCGGCGCCGGACGCCAGCCACCCGGCCATGCGCGTGGCCCTGGACGCCTGTATCCACTGCAATCTGTGCGTGCGCGCCTGCCGGGAGGTGCAGGTGAACGACGTCATCGGCATGGCCCACCGCGGCGCCGGCGCCAAGGTGGTCTTCGATTTCGACGATCCCATGGGCGAGAGCACCTGCGTGGCCTGCGGCGAATGCGTGCAGGCGTGTCCCACCGGCGCGCTCATGCCCGCCTCGCTGGTGGACGCCGCTGGCGTGGACAAGCGCGACGACCTGGCCCAGGTGCCCAGCGTGTGCCCCTACTGCGGCGTGGGCTGCCAGATCGACTATGGCGTTACGGACAACGCCATCGTGGCGGTGCGCGGCCGCACCGGGCCGTCCAACCGCGGGCGGCTGTGCGTCAAGGGGCGCTTCGGATTCGATTATGTGACCCACCCGCATCGGCTCACCGTGCCGCTGATCCGCCGCGCCGGCGCGCTCAAGGACGCGTCGGCGGACATCGACCCGGCCAACCCGTACACGCATTTCCGCGAGGCCGCCTGGGACGAAGCGCTGGACCTGGCCGCCGCGGGGCTTCGGAAGATCCGGGAGCGCGACGGCGGCGCCGCCTTGGGGGCCTACGGCTCGGCCAAGGGTTCCAACGAAGAGGCCTACCTGGTGCAAAAGCTCGTGCGCGCGGGCTTCGGCACCAACAACGTGGACCACTGCACGCGGCTGTGCCACGCGTCCTCGGTGGCGGCGCTCATGGAGGGCATCGGCTCGGCCGCGGTGACTGCGCCCTTCACCGCCTGCGAGGACGCGGACGTGGTCGTCGTCATCGGCGCCAACCCGACGGAGAACCACCCGGTGGCGGCCACCTACTTCAAGCAGGCCGCCCGGCGCGGAGCCGAGCTGATCGTGATGGACCCGCGCGGTCAGGCGCTGCGGCGCCACGCCACCCGCATGCTCCAGTTCAGGCCCGGCACGGACGTGGCGCTGCTCAACGCGCTGCTCCACGTCATCATTCAGGAAGATCTCTACGACCACGACTACGTGGCGGCCCACACGGAAGGCTTCGAGGAACTGAAGCGGCACGTGGCGGAGTTCACGCCCGAGGCCATGGCGGAGGTGTGCGGCATCGACGCTGGCACGCTGCGCGCGGTGGCGCGGCTGTACGCCCGCGCCCGGGCCGCGATCATCTTCTGGGGCATGGGCATCTCGCAACACATTCACGGCACCGACAACGCGCGCTGCCTCATCGCGTTGGCCCTGGTGACCGGACAGGTGGGGCGGCCCGGCACGGGCCTTCATCCGCTGCGCGGCCAGAACAACGTGCAGGGCGCCTCCGACGCCGGCCTCATCCCCATGTTCTACCCCGACTACCGCTCGGTGGAGCAGGATGCCGTGCGCCGCAGTTTCGAGGATGTCTGGAAGACGGCGCTGGATCCGCAACGGGGCCTCACCGTGATGGAGATCGTGGACGCGGTGCATGCCGGGCGGATCAAGGGCATGTACATCATGGGCGAGAACCCGGCCATGTCGGACCCCGACGTGCAGCATGCGCGCGAGGCGTTGGCCCGGCTGGAGCACTTGGTGGTGCAGGAGATCTTCCTCACCGAAACGGCGTTTCACGCCGACGTGGTGCTGCCCGCCTCGGCGTGGCCCGAGAAGAACGGCACCGTCACCAACAGCAACCGTCAGGTGCAGATGGGGCGCGCCGCGCTGGCGCCCCCGGACGGCGTCCGGCAGGACTGGTGGATCATCCAGGAGATCGCGCGGCGCATGGGCCTCGACTGGAACTACTCCGGCCCGGCGGATGTCTTCGCGGAGATGAAGCAGGTCATGCCTTCCCTCCAGCACATCACCTGGGAGCGGGTGGATCGGGAAAGCTCCGTCACCTATCCATGCCCGGCGCCGGACCAGCCCGGAACCGACATCGTGTTCGCCGAGGGTTTCCCCACCGCCAGCCACCGGGGCAGGCTGGTGCCCGTGGACATCATCCCGCCCGCGGAACAGCCCGACGCGTTGTTCCCCATGATCCTCAGCACCGGCCGCCAACTGGAGCACTGGCACACCGGCGCCATCACGAGGCGCGCCAGCGTGCTCGACGAGCTGGAGCCCGAGGCAGTGGCGAGCCTCTCCCCCGCGGAACTGCGCCGTCTCGGCGTCGCCGCCGGCGACCTCGTGCGCGTCGCCACCCGCCGCGGCGTCATCGACATCAAGGCGCGCGCCGACAGCGCCGTCCCCGAGGGCTGCGTCTTCATTCCGTTCTGTTTTGCCGAGGCGGCCGTGAACCTGCTGACCAACCCGGCGCTCGATCCCTATGGAAAAATCCCGGAGTACAAGTTCTGCGCCGCGCGCGTGGAGCGGGTGTAGCGCCGCGCGCGGTCATTTCAACGGAGGGTCGCCGCCGGAATCAGTATTCCAGCAACGACGCGATGGCGAGGCTGACGGCGATGGACACGATGATGATGAGCCAGACTTCCAATGATCCCTCCTTGCGTGATTGGTTTCTGGTCTCAATATAACTGAAAAGTTCGATATGTCAAATTTTGCCTATGGCATACCCCGAAAATGATGGTGACGATTGCGGAATGGCGCTTCGTAACCCTCGCGGGAATGACGTTTTGTAGGCCGAGTTTCGAAGCGCTCTCCACGAACCTTTTACAACATTGGGGATAACGGCTCTCAGAAGCTGACTCGCGGGGTCTCCCGGGCGGCTTCGTCCACTTGGAAGTATTCGGCCTTCTCGACCCCTGCGAGACCGGCGTAGAAGCGCCCCGGCAGCTTCCTCACGAACGTGTTCACCGCGGTGACGGCGTCGTTGAAGCGCTTTCGTTCCACCGCCAGACGGTTCTCCGTGCCTTCGAGCTGGTCCTGGAGTTTGAGAAAGGACTGGTTGGACTTGAGCTGCGGATACTGCTCGCGCAATACGAGCAATCGCGAGAGCGCGCGTTCGAAGCCGGCGGCGGCCTGGGCTTTCTGATTGACCGAGTTCGCCTGGAAGTAGGCTTTACGCGCGTTGGCCACACCCAGGTATATCTTTTCTTCCTGACCGGCCACGCCCTTGACCGTTTCCACCAGGTTGGGGATCAGCTCGAAGCGGCGCTGGAGCTGGTTCTCCACCTGCGCCCACTGATTCTTGACCCCTTCGTCGAAGGTGATGGCGCGGTTGTAGCCGTTGAGGACACAGCCGCCCGCCAGCAACACCATCCCGACGATGGCAGCCAGCCCCACCAGCAAAATTCTCGATGCGCTCAACCTTCTCTCCCTTCCCCTACGAGTTATCCACGGATCGTGCAGCCAGTCAACGTACGCGCCGGTTCCAAACCCGTCCGTGCCACGTCCGACAGGGAGCCGCGACCAGTGGGTGTCACCAGCCGGCTCCGCCTCCTCCTCCTCCGAAGCCGCCGCCGCCGCCGAAGGAACCCCCGAAGCCGCCGCCGAAGCCCCCTCCGAGACCTCCGCCTGAGCCACCCCAGGAACGCCCGCCGCCTCCAAGGAGGCTACCGAGGACCGCTCCCATCAGCAAACCGGAAGCCGCGCCCCGGCCTCCCCACGCCGTGCGATGACGGCGCCGGCGTAGCGAGCTCAGGAAGAACAGGCCTATCAGCACGGGCATCAGCGAGCCGCCGATGCCCGTGCCGGTCACGCGCCGCCGGCCGCCGCGGATTCGGTAGTCGGGCGCTCCGGTGAGCTTCACCCGCGCCGCGTCCGCCACCCGGTTGGCCGTCGCGACGGTGAGGGCAAACAAACCCTCGGCAAATTTTCCTGCCCTGAAGAAATCCTGGGCCACCCGTCGCGAAGCGGTGCCGGCCCAGGAGTCGGGCAGCACCCCTTCAAGGCCGTACCCGGTGTGTACCCGCACCCTCCGCTCCTTCAGGGTCAAGGTGATGAGCGCGCCGTTGTCCTTGCCCTTGCGGCCGAGCTTCCAGGCCTCGGCGTGGCGCTGCACGAAGCCGAAGAAGTCTTCTCCGTCCGTCGTGGGAACGGTCAGGACCTTGACCTGGGCCGTGGTCTTCCGCTCCAGCTCCCGCAGCCAGCCCTCCATCCGCCGTTCGGTGGCGGCGTCGATGAGACCGGCCTTGTCCACCACGTACGTTCCCGGATCCTTGACCGTGACCGCCGCGCCCGCCGCCGAAGCGAGCAGCGCCAGTGCGGCAAGGCACACGGCCAGTAGCGCCGGCCCGAGCGGGAAGCGGGCGAGCCTACCAGGCATTGATATGGGTCCTCAGGGCGTCCACGTCCGCGTAAAGGGTCTTGAACTCCTCCCATCCGTGACCGCTGCGGTTGTCGACGGCGCTTCGAACCCCCGGCAGCGATCGCTGAATGCCGCCCTCGACAGCCGCCACCGCATCCAGCGCCGCCCTGGGCTCGGTGTCGCCGTGCAGCCACAGCAATCCACGCAGGGACCGCAGCAGGCGCTCCCCCACGTCCACCTCCACGGTGGTCAGGGCCTTGTCCCGGCCCGCCGCGGCCAGCAGTGCCTGTCGCATGCCGAGCTGGATGGTCTTGATCTCCCGCTCGCACTCGTGCCGTACGTCCGCGGCCTGGAGGGGCAGTTCCCGGAAGTAGTCCTCGCCGAACACGCAGATGTGGTGCTGGGCGATTTCCAGGAACTCGAGCGGAAACGTGTCCATGGATGCGTCGATGTATTCCGGCGTCATGATGAGGGGCGCGGCGATGCGCGCCTTCCCCAGGCGCGGCCCCTGTTTCGCCAACTGATGAAGTACGTCCAGGTCTACGGCCTCAACCACGAAGACGCTCCGAGCGGTGTGGGACCGCGGATTGAACGTGCCGGCGGCAATGGCGCCGAACAGCGTCAACGACCGGGCGTTGTCACCAGCGAGCTCCTTGAGGGTCTCCGCGTAGCGCCCGAGCGGCGCGCGCATGGATTCCGGTGCGCCTTCCAGGTTGTATTCTTCCGGCATGTCCTGTCGCCTCCGTTGACCGACTTGTGTGTCGCTTCACTGTACCCGTAAACCGCCGGTTCCGACAGCCGGACCGGCGCCGGTTGAGCAGGCGGCACCCCGTGGGAGTTTCTGAACCGACGGTCAGGAGGGTTGAGATTGACAACCACCGGCATCCGCTACCAACCCGACGAAACGCCCCCGCTGGCCGCCTCCCTGGGCCTTGGCCTGCAACTCGCGGTGCTGAGCGCTACCGTCACCATCCTGATCCCCACGGTTTTGGGGACGGTGATCATGCTCATCGCCGCGGCCGTGGACGGGCTCGGCAACCTGGTCTCCGGCTTCGCCGGAACGGTCCCCAACACGGCCTACACCACCGCGGTATCGGTGGCTGAGCTAACCGGCGTCGCCGCCGGCGGTCTCGGGGTGGCCGCCGGCCCGCCACGGCTAGTGTGGTGCCTGGTTGATTCGCATAACAATCCGCGGGTCTTTTTCGCCGTCGGCAGCGTGGTAAGGTGCGCAGGAGTTCTTTTGTCGGCACGTGTGTACTGCTCTTGCGGGAATGGCAGGAAGCGCAAGCGCGGTGGTCGCGAAAGGCGGCTGTACGAAATGCCTGCGACCCGTTGCGTTTCGTCGCGCACGATGGATCAAGGAATTCGCGGAGGGCGAAGAGATGAAGAGCAAGGACGGTTCCCCGTCGTCCCGAGCGCTGGGCGTACGGGCGAAGAGTTCCGACCGCCGGGCTTCCGGGACCGCCGAGCCCATCGCCATCGTCGGCATGGCGTGCCGGTTCCCCGGCGCGCCGGACATTTCCTCCTTCTGGCGCCTGCTCGAAGCCGGCGGCAACTCCATCACCGAAAGCACACCGGCTTTCGGTGTCGGGCGCGTGGGCCAGATTTTCCCTGACGGTACGGTGCCCAGCGAAGCCTGCCGTTTCGGCGCCTTCGTCGACGACATCGAGCTGTTCGACGCCGGTTTCTTCCGGATCTCGCCGGTGGAAGCCCAACTGCTGGACCCGCAACAGCGCATGATGCTGGAGACCAGTTGGCAGGCCCTGGAGGACGCGGGGATCGACCCGGACCGGCTCAAGGAGAGCCTCACCGGCGTGTACACCGGCATCAGCAACGACGAGTACCGGATGCTGGTGTTGGATTCGACCAAGCCTTCCGGGGCCGCCGAGTGCCTCTATGCCCTGAGCGGTACCAACCTGAACGGCACCAGCGGGCGCGTCTCCTTCGTGCTGGGCCTCATGGGGCCGGCGAAAGCGGTGGACGCCGCCTGCGCCTCGTCCCTGGTGTCGGTACACGACGCGGTGGCGGACCTCCAGCAGGGGAAGGCGGACCTGGCCATTGCCGGCGGGGTCCAGGCCATGCTGAACAGCCGCATCTACGAGCTGCGGGCGGACGCCATGATGCTGTCCCCGGACGGACAGAGCAAGGCGTTCGACGCCTCCGCCAACGGCTACGTTCGGGGCGAGGGTTGCGGGGTCGTGGTGCTGAAGCGCCTGAGCGACGCGGAGGCCGACGGCGACCGGATCTGGGCGGTGATCCGAGGCGTGGCGGTGAACCACGGCGGCGCCAGCTCCGGTCTGACGGTGCCGCACACGCCCGCCTTGGTGCAGGTCATCGAAACGGCGCTGTCGCAGGCGGGAATACCACCGGCGGAGGTGGACTACCTGGAGGCTCACGGCACCGGCACGGCCGTGGGCGACCCCATCGAGATCAACGCCGTGGCCGATGTCTACGGCAGGGGACGCGACCCCGACCACCCGCTTCTGGTGGCTTCGGTGAAGACCAACATCGGCCATCTGGAGTCGGCGGCCGGGATCGCCGGCCTGATCAAGACGGCGCTTGTGGTCAATCGGGGCGTCCTTCCGAAGCACCTGCATTTCCGGGATCCCAATCCCCGTCTCGACTGGAACCGTCTGCCGCTGCGCATCACCACGGCCCTGATGGACTGGCCCAACCGTCCCGGCCGGCCGCGCCGCGCCGGCGTGAACTCCTTCGGGATATCCGGCACCAACGCCCATATCGTGGTGGAGGAGTATCTCGCCCCGGAGGAGACGTCCGGAGAGGAACACCGGGCCGTCGGCCCGGCCCGGGTGGTGGCGGTCTCGCTGCCCGAGACCGCGGCGGACCTGCCGTTGCCGGAGCAGGGGCTCGGTCCACGGTCGGCCCGTTTCCTGCCGCTCTCGGGCAAGTCGCCGGCTGCACTCCGGGAACTCGCGGCACGGTATCTGTCGTGGCTCGACGAACCCCCGGAGAACCTGTCGGCCGAAGGCGCGGCTTCGGAGCCGGCGCTGTCGGACATGGCATGGACGGCCGGGGTGGGACGGAGCCACTTCGATCAACGCGCCGGCGTGGTCTTCCACGATGCCGGCTCCTTGCGCGAGGGGCTGAAGGCCCTGATCCAGTCGGGCGAGGACGCCGGGCCGGCGGCCAACACGGTGGCATTCGCCTACACCGGACAGGGAAGCCAGTGGGTCGGCATGGGCCGGACGCTCTACGAGAGCGAGCCGGTGGCGCGGGCGGTGCTCGACCGGTGCGAGTCGGTGTTCCGGGAGCAGCGGGGGACCTCCCTGCTGGACGTGATGTTCGGCAGGACCGGAGGGGAAGGGGACCTGGGCGATACGGCCTGGGAACAGCCGGCGCTCTATGCGCTGGAGTGTGCGCTCACCGCGCTGTGGGCGAGCGTGGGTGTCCGGCCCGCGGCCGTCCTCGGGCACAGCGTGGGCGAAATTGCGGCGGCCCAGGCCGCGGGCGTGTTCAGCCTGGAGGACGGGATGAGGCTGGCGGCGACGCGGGGCACTCTCCTGTCCGGCATCGATCCGGGCGCCATGGCCGCGGTCTTTGCGCCGGCGGCGCGCGTGGCGGCCGTGGTCGAGGCGGCCAACGACGCATCGGCCGGAGTCGGTGTCAACATCTCGGCGGATAATGGAACCCACCAAGTGGTCAGCGGACCGGTGGCGGGCATCGAAAACCTCTCGAAGCGCTTCGATTCGGAAGGCATCCGGGTCAGGCGGCTGAACACGACCAAAGCGTTCCACAGCGCGCTGGTGGAGCCGGCTCTGGACGCGCTGGAAGCGTTCCTGGGCGGCGTGACCGTCGAGTCCCCCTCCCTGGCGGCGGTGGTCAGCAACCTGACCGGCCGGGTGGTGGAGGCGGGCGAGAGGCTGGACGGGGTCTACTGGCGGCGGCATGCACGGGAGCCGGTGGCGTTCGCGTCCGGCGTCCGCACGTTGGCGGAATTCGGCGTGGACCTCGTGGTGGAGATCGGCCCGCACTCGGTGTTGGCCCCGATGGCGGTGTCGGCCTGGCCCGAGTCCCCTGGGAGGCCGGCGCCAAGGGTGCTGCCGAGCCTGTCCAGACCGTCCGGCGACGACCCGGCCGACCCGGATGACGGCTTCGTCGAGGCGGTGGCCGGGGCGTACCGGGCGGGGCTGCCGGTTCGTTTCGAGGGGCTCTTCGCGGGAGAGGCGCGGCGACGCATCCCGTTGCCGGGGTATCCGTTTCAACGGGAACGCCATTGGCTGGAGGCGCCGAAACAACGGCGCGGGAGCGACGGCCACCCGCTGCTGGGCGTCCGGCATGAGTCCGCTCGCGGCGAGATCTCCTTCGAGACGGAAGTCTTCCCGTCGGATCCCGCGTGGCTGAGCGACCACCGGCTGTTCGGGCGGGTGGTGGCCCCGGGCGCGCTCTACGGCGCCATGGCGGCAACGGCGGCCCTCGCCGAGGGCGGCGGAGCGGTGGTGGAAGACATGCAACTGCACAACCCGCTGGTGTTTCCGGAGCAGGAGTCCGGGGACGGTGCGGGTGAGGACGGCCGGAGAGTCCAGGTCGTGCTCGACGCTCCCGGGCAGGCGGCGTCCCGCGGCGTCCAGCTCTTCAGCAAGGGGAGTGAAGGGGAATGGACGGTGCACATGGAGGGACGCGTGCCGTCGGGCGCCCCCGCGCCGCAACCCGTGACTCGGGTGGATCTGGACGGTCTGAAGGCCGGCATGGCGCCGGTGGAGGTGGCGGACTACTATCGGGCCAGGGCCGAAACGGGGATCGACCTCGGTCCGTCCTTCCGCAGCCTCGGGAGAATCTGGGCGCGACCGGGCGAGGCGTTGGGCGAGGTCTCCTTTCCGGAAGCGCTCGGGCGCAACGGCCTGGATGTCCACCCGCTGGTGCTGGACGGTTGCTTTCAGGTCGTGGGGGCCGCGCGCGGCCTCACCGGAACCCAGGGTGCGACCACGTACCTGCCGTTCGGATGGGAGCGCTTGTGGCTGGCGGGGCGGCTGCCGGAGAGGGTCGTCTGCCACGTGCGCATGAACATGGCATCCCCGGAGCCGGAGGAGGTGACGGGTGAAGCGCCGGAGGTCCTGAGCGGGGACCTGAACATCTACGACCCCGACGGGGTGCTGCTCGGCGTATTGAGCGGATACACGGTGAAGCGGGCCACGCGGGAGGCGCTGCTGTCGGCGGTCGAAGGCGTGAAGGATCTGTTGTACGAAGTCGTGTGGCGCGACTCCGCCCTCGCCCCGGGCCTGTTGCCGGCGGACTTCTTCCCGAGTCCGGCCACCGTCGCCGCGGCCTCGCAGTCGTTCTCCGGCTACCTGACCGGCGCGGACGTGGATCCCGAGGACCGGTGTGCCTTGCTGGAGGACTTGGAGCGGTGGTCCTGGTCCCATGCGCTCGCGACCCTCGACAAGCTGCGCTGGCGGCGCAGGGCGGGCGAGGTGGTGGATCCCGAAGACCTGCGTCAACGGCTGGGCGTCAAGGAGGAGCACCAGCGCCTCTTTCGCCGGATGCTCGAGATGCTCGCCAGATCAGGCGTCCTGGAGGAAGCCGGCGACGGGTTCACCGTGGTGGTGGGTTCGAGGGACCGGTGGCCGGATGAAATGCCGCCCTATCCCGATTTGTTCGGCGAGCAGATGGCGGACCTGTACCCGGACGGCTCCATCGAGGTCGGGCTGTTCAGGAGATCGGGAGCCGCCCTGGCCGACGTACTTCGCGGCCGGGCCGATCCGCTGACGCTCCTGTTCAGCAGCGGCGAGCCCACCGCGGCGGATCTGTATCTCAAGGCGCCGGTGGCGCGCGCGGCCAACCGGATGCTGGCGGACGCGGTCCAGGTGCTGGTGGCCCGGATACCGGAAGGACGGCGGCTGCGGGTGCTGGAGATCGGAGCGGGCACGGGGTCGGCCACCGCGTCCGTGCTGCCGGAGCTTGCGGACGGCCGCTTCGACTACACCTACACGGATATCTCCGCGGGCTTCTTCGCGGAAGCCGAGGCGCGGTTCGGCAACGAGGGCATCGAGTACCGGCCGCTGGACATCGAGAAGGATCCCATCCCCCAAGGCTTCGAGTCCCACGGTTACGACCTGTTGATCGCGTCCAACGTGCTGCACGCCACCCGGTACCTGCCGGCGACGCTGGGCCACTGCCTGGACCTGCTGGCGCCGTCGGGACACCTGATCGCCCTCGAGAATCTCAGCGACCTGGGCTGGATGGATCTGACCTTCGGACAGTTGGACGGGTGGTGGCGGTTCGCCGACGACTACCGCCCGCACCACGCCCTGGCGAACCCGGCGGTGTGGCGGCGGGCACTCGGCGACGCCGGCTTCACGGGAGCGGAGGTGCTGGGGCCGGACGAGTCCGAAACGGACAGGATGCCGGACAAGGGCGTCATCGTGGCCCAAGGTCCGGCGCAGGTGACGGAACCCCCGGGCGTGTGGGTGCTCGCCGCGGACCACAGCGGTGTGGCGGCCGAGTTGGCAACCGAGCTGGCGGCGCGTAACCAGACCGTCGTGCTGGCGGATGGCGAAGCCTCGGGAAGCCTGGAGAACCACGGGGCCGGTGTTCTCAGGACGGCCGTGGACGCGGAGGACCGTGAGGCGTGGCGATCGCTGTTGGAAGGCCTGCCTCAAGACATACCGTTCAACGGGGTGGCACACCTGGCGGGGCTGGACGGTCACGGGGCCGAAGCCGAGGCCGCGGAGATCGCCGAGGACGTGAGCCGCGCCGGGGCAAGCGCGCTGGCGCTGACGCAGGCCGTGGCCGATGTCGACGTGACGCCGGCCAAGGGCGTCTGGTTCGTCACCCGCGGGGCGCAGGTGCTGGAACGGGAGCGCGGCGGCGAGCTTGCCGGCGCCATACTGTGGGGTTTCGGCAAGGCGGTGGCGCGGGAGGCGGCGCACCTCCAGCCGAGGATGATCGATCTGGACCCCGGAGACACGGCCCCCGTGCCCGATCTCCTGAGCGAGCTGCTGTATCCCGACCCGGAGAACCACATCGCGTACCGCTCGGGACGCCGTCGGGTGGCGCGTCTGGTCCGGGCGGGCGCGGGGGTGGAACGGCTGTCCCTGCCGGAGCAGCCGGAGTGGACGCTGGCCCCGGATCCGGCCGGCGTGTTCGAGAAACCGTACGTCATGCCACTGCCGGCGCGTCCCCTGGAGCCCAGGGAAGTCCGCGTCGCGGTGGACGCTGCTGGGCTCAACTTCTGGGACGTGTTTCGTTCCCTCGGCTTCATCGAGGAGGGGAATCTGGGCCGGGAGATGTGCGGCCGCATCGTCGATGTGGGTTCGGACGTCTCCGCCGTGTCGGCGGGCGACCCGGTGGTGGGACTGGGATTCGGCGCGTTCGCGGCGGAAATGATCACCCACGAGGAGCTGGTGGCCCCCGCGCCACCGGGGATTCCGGTGACGGGGCTCGCCACGGTGCCCATCGCGTTCGTGTCGGCGGCCTTGTCGTACGAGTTTACCGGGCTGGAAGCCGGCGACCGCGTGCTGATTCACGCCGGGGGCGTGGGGTTGGCGGCGATCCAGTTGGCGCAGGCGGCGGGAGCCGAGGTCTTCGCCACCGCCAGCGCGCCGGAGCAGGCGTATCTCTGGTCGCTGGGAGTGGATCATATCTACGACAGCCGTCAGACGGCGTTCGGGAAGGAGATACTCGACGACACGGATGGCGCGGGCGTGGACGTGGTGCTGAACAGCCTGACGGAAGAAGGCTTCATCGACGCCAGCCTGTCCTGCCTGAAGCACGGCGGCCGGTTCATGGAGCTGGCCCGGCGTGACATCCTGAGCGCGGACGAGATGGCGGCGGCGCGTCCGGACGTGGCCTACCTGATCTTGGATCTGGACGTACTCAAGAAGACCGACCCGGCGTGGGTAGGAAGGGTCCTGCGGGGGGTGATGGAGCGCATAGTGGCGAGAGAGCTGGAACCCATCATTCACAGCAGGTGGCCGCTGTCCGAAGCGGGGGCCGCCTTGAGCTTCATGCGCTCGGCGCGGCACCTCGGCAAGATCGTCGTGACCGCCTCGCCGCTGGCGACGGGCCGGTTGCGGCAGGACCGGAGCTACCTGGTGACCGGCGGTCTGGGCGGAATCGGCTGCGCCGTGGCCGGTTGGCTGGCAGACCACGGAGCCGGGACCATCGTCCTCAACGGGCGCCGGGCTCCGGACGACGCCGCCGAAGAGGCCATCGACGCTCTGAGGGAACGCGGGGTGACGGTGCAGGTGGAGCTGGCGGACGTCAGCGACGCGGCCGCGGTGGACGCGATGCTGGAGCGGATCGATGGCGAACTGCCGCCCCTCGGCGGCGTGATCCACAGCGTGGGCGTGCTGTCGGACGGCGCCCTGACCAACCAGAGCTGGGAGCGGTTCGAAACGGTGCTGTGGCCGAAAGTGCTGGGGGGCTGGCACCTGCACCGTGCGACCGCGGACCGTGATCTGGAGTTCTTCATCCTGTTCTCGAGTCGGGTCGGCGTCATGGGCAATCCCGGCCAGGCCAACCACGCTTCGGCCAATGCCTTTCTGGACCAGCTCGCCGGCCACCGCCGGGCGCTGGGGCTTCCGGGGCAGAGCATCGCCTGGGGGGCGTGGTCCGAGATCGGCGAGGCCGCGGAACAACGGGAACGCATCGACCTGCAACGGACGGCCTTGGGCGGGCGCTGGTTTACCCCGCAGCAGGGTCTCCGGGCATTGGACCAGTTGGTGCGGCAGGATGCCACCCACTCCGTGGTCATGGCGATGGACTGGTCGATGTTCGAAGAGGCGGTGGAAGACCGTCCGCTCTTTCTGGAAGACCTGCTGACCGCCCCGGCCGACGACGACGCCGGCACCGGGGCGTCGTCGGACGATCTGCTTTCCCGGCTGCGGGGAACCTCGGTGGGGTCGCCCGAAGAGTTGCTCGTGTCCTTCCTGCAACAGGAGGTCCGGGCGGTGCTGAGGCTGCCGGCAACGCCGGCCCCCACGGTGGGGTTCTTCGACCTGGGGATGGACTCGCTGATGGCGGTGGAACTGCGGAACCGGCTGAACCAGGCGCTGGCGGACGTGTACACGGTGCCCAACACCGCGGTGTTCGACTACCCGGACATCGCCGCCCTGGCGCGGCATCTGGTCGGGGAGCTTGGCGAAGTGGGCAGCGCGCTCGTTCCGCAGGCACAACCCGAGACACGGGCCGAGGCGCAGCCCGCGGCACAGGCAACGCCGGCCGTGCGCCACGGGGACGACGGCATCGCCATCGTCGGCATGGCCTGCCGCTTCCCCGGCGCTCCGGACCTGTCGGCCTTCTGGCGCCAGCTCGAAGCGGGCGAGAACGCGGTGACGGACCGGCGCCGGGATGCCGTTTCCTCGGACGATCTCGCCGCGGGCCTTCCCGCCGAGTATGCGGCTTACGCCCGGGGCGGGTTCGTGGATGGGATCGAAGGGTTCGACGCGGAATTCTTCCGGATTACGCCCATCGAGGCGCGCATGATGGATCCCCGGCAGCGCATGATGCTGGAGACCACTTGGCAGGCTCTCGAGGATGCCGGGATGGACCCGGGCGGGTTGAGGGGCAGCCAAACCGGAATCTACGCCGGCATCGGCACCAGCGAGTACCGGGACCTGATGACGGCCGGCGCTTACGGCGTGAGCTACCTGGGCACCGCCGCGAGCATGGCCGTCGGGCGGGTGGCTTTCCATCTGGGGGTGGAGGGGCCGACCATGCCGGTGGATCTCGACTGTGCGTCGTCGCTGGTGGCGGTGCATCACGCGTTGGCGGGTTTGCGTGGAGGTGAAGTGGACATGGCCCTGGTGGGCGGCGTGGCCGCGGTGCTGTCGCCGGGAATCACCCGGGAGATGGCCGATCTGGGGATGCTTTCGCGAGGAGGTCAGTGCAGGGCCTTCGACGCCGCCGCGGATGGCTTCGTGCGCGGCGAGGGCTGCGGCATGGTGGTCCTCAAGCGGCTGGGCGACGCGGTAGCCGACGGCGATTGCATCTGGGGCGTGATCCGTAGTTCGGCGGTGAACCAGAACGGCGCCAGCGCGGGGCCGACGGTGCCCAACGGCCGGGCGCAGGCGCGGGTGATCGAAGAGGCGCTGTCCCGGGCGGGTGTGGCGCCCTCCGAAGTGGATTATCTGGAGACCCACGGGGCGGGGTCGCAGTTGGGCGACACCATCGAGGTCCAGGCGGCGGCCGCGGTCTACGGCAAGGGGCGCAAGCCGGAGCAGCCGCTCCTGATCGGCTCGGTGAAGACCAACATCGGCCACCTGGAGCCGGCCGCCGGGGTCGCGGGCCTGATCAAGACGGTACTGGCCATGAAGCGAGGCGTGATCCCGAAGCAACTCCATTTCGACGACCCGAATCCGAACGTGAATTGGGAGCGGTTGCCGGTGCGCGTGACGTCAGAGGCGGTGGCGTGGCCTGCCGGTTCCGACCGGCCGCCGTTGGCGGCGGTCAGCGCGTTCGGGATCTCGGGGACCAACGCGCATGTCGTGGTGGGGGGATACGCGCCCCCGGGCGGGGGATCCGGTGGTTCGGATGAAGGGAATTGGCCGCAGGGTTCCGCCGTCTCCGTTCCCGTGCTGTTGCCGGACGCGGCTGCGCCACCCGCCGGTGGGGAGGTTGTGGTACGCACCGCGCGGTTGTTGCCGCTGTCGGGAAAGACCGATGGCGTGCTCCGGGAGTTGGCGCGGCGGTACCTTTCGTGGCTGGACGAACGCGGGAACGAGCCTTCTTTGGAGGACGCCGCCCCGGAACGCCGGCTCTCGGACATGGCCTGGACGGCGGGCGTGGGGCGGAGCCATTTCGATTGCCGGAAGGCTCTCGTCTTCCGCGACGCCGCGTCGCTTCGGGAGGGATTGAAGAGCTTGGCGGAGGGGAGCGGGGAGGGCGAGCCGGTGACGGCGACGAAGGTGGCTTTCGTTTATTCCGGCCAGGGCCGCCAGTGGGCCGGCATGGGCCGGGCGCTTTACGAAGACGAGCCCCTCGCGCGGGCGGTCCTGGACCGGTGTGAAGCGGTCGTGCGGCAGGAGCGTGACGCGTCGCTCCTGGACGTCATGTTCGGCGGGACGGGCGGCGAAGGGGGGCCGGACGAACCGGGATGGATGCGGCCGGCGGTCTACGCGCTGGAATGCACACTGACGGCGCTGTGGTCGAGCGTCGGGATTCGACCGGGCGTGGCAATGGGCCGTGGCCCGGGAGAACTTGCGGCGGCGCAGGCGGCCGGAGTGTTCGGTCTGGAAGAAGGGTTGCGTTTGGCCATGGCCTCGGCAAGGGAAGGCCGGGAACCGGGTCCGGGCGGTTTGGAGGCGGTCCTGGCCGGCGTCGCGTTGGCGCCGCCGTCCCTGGTGCTGGTGAGTGGCGAGACCGGGTGCGTCGTGGAGTCGGGTGATGTGCTCGACAAGGCCTACTGGACCAGGCAAGGGCGCGAGCCCGCCTCGTTCACCGAATGCGTCCAGGCGCTGGCGTCGATGGATGTGGACGTCGTGGTGGAGATCGGTGTGCCGGATCCGGGGGAACGGGCGGATACGGGCGCGGACCGCGGGACGCCGGTGGTGCTGACGAGCCTCCGGCGTGATGCGCCGCCGGACAACGGGTTCGTCGAGGCGGTGGCCGGCGCCTACGAGGCGGGGCTGGAGGTGTCCTTTGCCGGCCTCTTCGCGGGAGAGAGCCGTCGCCGGATCTCGCTGCCCGGCTACCCGTTCGAGCGTCGCCGCTACTGGATCGAGGCGCGCAAACGGCCGCCCGCCTGAAGGTCGGGTTCATTGACGCACCATCCCCGGAGGGCTGGCAGTCCAAGCCTCCGACAGATGGTGAAGTTTCATACCCGTGTGTTATAGGTTACTGCCAACTCGATTTTGACGAAAGGAGACAACACCGTGGCATCAAGTGAAGACCGCATCAAGCAGCTTTTTCAGGAACAGTTGGGTCGCCCCGCGAATCCTGCGGCCAGCGTCGCCGATTCGGGCGTGTCGTCCCTGGACGCGGTAGCTTTCATCAAAGCGGTGGGCGAGGAGTTCGGCGTTACGATTCCTCCCGAAGAAATCGCGAAGTTCACCACCTTCGGGGATCTGATCGCCTACGTCGATTCCCACTCCGGGTGAGGCCGTTCGGGAAACCGTGTGGGAGGTACCCGAGCCGCTTTCCACCCGTGACGTCCGCGTGGACGATGACACCGTCATCGTCCTGCGGCGTCACGGCAACCCCGCCGGCCCGCGCCTGGTCCTGAGCCACGGCAACGGGCTTGCCATCGACCTCTACTACCCTTTCTGGTCGCTGCTGGCCGACGATTTCGACCTGGTCGTCTATGACCTCAGAAATCACGGCTGGAATGCTGTCGGCAAGTCGCAGAGTCACAACCTCGCGAGATTCGTCAGTGACCACGACCGGATTCTCAAGGCGGTCGACCACCACTACGGAAACAAACCCAAGATCGGGGTCTTCCATTCCGTCGCCGCCTTGGCCACACTCCTGTCGGCCAACCTGGGCAGCGAGTTCGCGGCTCGCGTTCTGTTCGATCCGCCCGTGTGCAAGCGCGGGCTGAACTACGCGGAATTCGATGCTGCCGCCGACCGCGTGGCGGGCATGGCCCGCCACCGCACACCCCGGTTCGAGAGCGTGCAACAGTTTGCCGAGATCCTGCCCTATCTGCCAGTATATCAACGGGCCGTTCCCGGCGTGTTCGATCTCGTCGCGCGGACGACCCTCCGCGAGTCGGTGGACGGGAACGGATACGAGCTCCGGTGTCCGCGTGAATACGAGGCACAGATCATCCAATACGCCGCGCCGTTCGCGGTGATGGTGGAACTCGACAAGCTCCGTTGCCCGACCAAGGTCATCGGCGCCGATCCCACTCTGCCGTTTTCCTACCTGCCGACGCTGGACCTGCGTCATATCCTGACCGTGGACTACGATTTCGTGCCCGAAACGACGCATTTTCTGCAGCTCGAAGAACCGGAAAGTTGCGTCGAGATCATGCGTGAGTTCCTGGACCGGCATGGCCTCTTGAATTCCTGACGATTGCCCTGCATGTTTCACCCGTGGTGATGCGAAACCAGATCGAGATACCGACAGTGGTGGAGGAGAGCGGCCGCGGCGAGCGCGCCTATGACCTTTTTTCCCGGATGCTGCGAGACCGCATCGTGTTCCTGGTGGGGGAGGTCGATGACCCGGTGGCCAACACCATCGCGGCTCAGCTTCTGTACCTGGAATCCGAGGATTCCGAACGGGACATCTACCTTTACATCAACTCGCCCGGCGGGCTGGTGACCGCGGGACTGGCCATCTACGATACCATGCAGTACGTCCGGCCGGACGTCGCCACGGTGTGCGTCGGCGAGGCGGCGAGCATGGGGGCCCTGCTGCTTGCCGCCGGGCGGTCCGGGAAGCGGTTCGCGCTACCTCACGCCCGAGTCATGATCCACCAGCCCTTGGGGGGTTACCATGGGTCGGCGGCGGACATCGACATCCACGCCAGGGAAATGCTCAGGGTACGCCGGGAGGTCAACGACATACTCGTGAAGCACACCGGGCAGACTCTCGAGACCGTTGAACGGGACACCCAACGGGATCGGTACATGACCGCGCCCATGGCCCTGGAATATCACATCATCGACGAGATCCTGGTCAAGCGGGAATCCGGATAGCGCGGAGGCGGCTGGAGCGCCGGAAGGGCAGGGGACGGCGGCGTGTCAGCCGAAGCGCGCGGGCGAGAAATTCGGGTCCTCGTCGGCGCCGAACAGCACCCGGGCGGCCAGGGAGCCCACCGCCGCGCTGGTGGTGACGCCGTGTCCGGCGAGGCCCGCCACCCAGAAGAAGCCCTCCACCTTGGGGTCCCACCCGATGACGAAGCGGTTGTCGTCGCTGAACGTCCGGAGTCCTGCCCAGTGGCGCGCGATGGAAACGTCCGGGAAGTGGGGGTAGGCGTCCGCCAACTTGTCCGCCAGCAGTTCCATGGCGCGGACGTCGGTGGGCGGGTCGCAGGGCGGCAGGTCCTCCTCGTCGCATGGGCAAAGCATGAGGCCGCCGGAGTTGGGCTGGAAATAGATCTGGTCCGACACGTTGAGACAGAAGGGCGCGCCGGGCTGCACCCAGTCCAGCGGCGGGGTGACGAACAGATGCCGACGGCGCGGATGGAACGCGATGGGTTCCGCTCCGGCCATGACGCCTACGGGCCCGACCCAAGGTCCGGCCGCGTTCACCACCACGTCGGCTTCCAGGAAACCCTGGTCCGTGGCGACGCCCTGTACGCTCCCGCCGCGCACGTGTACCTCGCGCACGGTCTCGCCGTAACGGATCACCGCTCCGGCTCCCTGGGCCACCCTGAGATACCCGGACAGCAGCGCGTTGATGTCGATGACACCGTCCGAAGGGCACCATACGGCGCCGTCCAGGGCGCATCCCGCGATCACCGGAAGGGTCGCCAAGGTCTTGTCCGGGGACCACAACTCCACCTCGAGGCCGCGCCCGCGCGCCAGCTCCGCGTCGCGACCCAAGGCCTCCCACTGTGCGCCGCGTCCCAGGATCAGGCAGCCGATGGCGTCGTACGAGACGGGAATGGGCCAGCCGGGCGGCGGGTTGCGGATGAACTCGGCGGATCGCGCCGCCAAGTCCCCCACGGAGGGCTCGGAGAGCACTTGGCGGATGAAGCCGGCGTTGCGGCCGGACGAGTGGAACCCGGCCACGGCTTCCTGCTCAAGGATGGTCATCCGCCGCGCGCCGCGCCAAGCCAGATGGCAGGCCGTGGCCGCCCCGGCAAAGCCGGCTCCGATGATGACGTATCTTGCGTCTTCGGGTCGCATTGGGGTCGCGAGTGGGGATCCTTCGGCTACGCGATGCTTGGGACGCCGACGACAGCACCAGGAGGCTGTCCGTGCAGGGGCGGCCGGCCGTCGCTCCTACACGGACGCCCGTGCCTTGCCGATTGCTCGACAGACACCACACTAGCCGCCGCGCAGCACGTCGCGGATTCGCAGGAGGGCGTCGTGGATGTCGCCGTCCGAGATCTGGAGGTGGGTGACCGCGCGGAGCCAGCCGTTGCCGACATGGTTCATGAGTACGCCCTTGCCGCGTAGCGCCTCCACCATGGCGGGGCCGTCGGGGGCGCGCCAATAGACCATGTTCGTGGGCGGGTCGGGGATCTCCACCTCAAGGGGTCTGCCATCATGCATGAGCTCTTCCAGGCCTCGTGCGAGGGCCGCGGCGCGGCGGTGGTCTTCCGGCAGACGCCGCCGATGCTGCCGAACGCCGTACAACGCGGCCGCGGCCAGGAACCCGGCCTGGCGCATGCCGCCGCCCAGCCGCTTGCGGATCTTGCGCGCGTGGGCGATGGCGTCGCCGCTGCCGGCCAGGGCGGAACCTACGGGCGCGCCCAGCCCCTTGGAAAAGCACACCGCCACCGTGTCGAAGCCTGCCGCCAGATCGCGTTCGGAGTCGCCGGTGGCGGCGGCGGCGTTCCACAGCCGGGCGCCGTCGCAGTGGGTCTTGAGTCCCAACCCCCGCGCCGTGGCCACGATGCGCCGTGTCTCCCTGGAGTCCAGGGCGCGCCCGCGCCCGCGGTTGTGGGTGTTCTCGACGAGGATCAGGGTGGATGGGGACTCGTGGAGTCCGTCCGCGCGGAAGCGGTCCGTGATGGCCGCGTCGGACAGCTTCTCCCGGAACGGGATGAGGTCGAACTGCACCCCCGAGAGCGCCGCCCCGGCCCCGGCCTCGTAGGCAAAGGTGTGCGCGCTTTCTTCGCACAGCACCGAGTCGCCCGGCTGGGTGTGGAGCCGGATGGCGATCTGGTTGGCCATGGAGCCGGATGGCGTGAACACCGCGGCCTCCTTGCCCAGGATGCCCGCCACCTCTTCTTCCAACCGGTTGATGCTGGGGTCTTCGCTGTAGACGTCGTCCCCCACCTCGGCCGCCGTCATGACCCTGAGCATGTCGGGTGTCGGGGTCGTGACCGTGTCGGAACGGAGATCGATCATGGCGTTGCCTGCGCGGGGCGCGGCAGTTCGTAGTTGCGCACTACCTCGCCGGACCTGCCGACGGCGGGGAGTTCTTGGTTGTTGAGCGTGAGGCGCACGCCTCCGGCGTTGCCGAAGGTGATCCTGAATCCGGTGTCCGCGGACAGCGTGGCGCTCTGGCCGGCGTTGAGCAACAGGTCGCGCGACGGTCGGTCGTCCACCCAGACCCGCATCCAGGAGCGGGAGTCAGCCGCAATGGTGAGGGTGTGTGCTGCCGCGGCCTCGGCGCCGCCGGTTTGTGGCGGCTCCGTTTCGCTCGCCGCCGCGGTCGTTGGCGGCTCGGCCTCCGCGGTTTCGGGAGCCTCGGGCTCGGCCTCCGTAACGCCCGCCGACTCAGAAACCGCGCCGGGCGCGGTGCCGGTCTCCGCAACGCCGGGCTCCGAGTCCGTCGCGGCCGGGGGTTCCGCCTCCGCAACGCCCGTGGCGCCCGATTCGCTGGCGCCCGCGGTCTCAGAGGCCGCGGCGGGCGGCGGTTCCGAGTCGGCTGCGGGCGGGCTCTCCGCCAGAATGGGATCGGCGGGCACGGTTTCGTCGGCTTCGGGTTGCAGTACCGAACTCGGCTCTGTGCTCACCGGAGGCGTTTGGGCGGCGTCAGGGGTCGGCAACGATGGCGTCTCGACGACTTCCGGCGGGGCGGCGGGCTGTGCTTCCTCGCCGGGTTGGTTGACCGTGCGGGTAAGGTTGACGGGATTCACCAGCGTCGGATCGTAGACGTAGATGCCGGCGACAATCAGCAGCAGGACAGCCAGGACGGCGACCGTGATTCCTTTCGTGGAACGGGCCTCCGTCTCGGGAGGGGCGGTCACGTTTCCCACGCCCCGGTTCTCGCGCACGAACTGAGCCGCCAGCGTCTCGACCTCGATCTCCAGATAGGCGGCGTACTCGCGCAGAAAGTGGACCAGGTAGAGCCGGTCCGACACCAGTTGTTCGTTGCCGCCGCCTTCCAGAATCTCCAGGTAGTAACGTGGAATGCGCGTCGCGTCGGCCACTTGAGCCAGGGTCAGACCCTTTTGCTCTCGTGCTTCTCGGATGTAGTCGTTGGTGGCGCTCACGAGTCTTGGAATCCCTGTGGCCCGGCATGTCACCGTGCCGCTGATTTCGTCGCGGCTTGACGTGCACGGGACCCGCGGTTGCACGGACTTTATATAACGATTTGCCGGTGCCGGCTAGGAGTCTGCCGGATTTGATTCCACGTCCTTCGTCTTCGCTACGCTCAGGACGAACGGTGTCCGGTTCAGGATTCCGCGGATTGTCTTTCCGTGGGTCCTGATCCCTCCGGCAAGCTCGGGACCGGCCCGGAGCCTGAGCCGCGAGTATCGTGATCGGACGACCTCCCGCAGGGGCGACCGGCCATTGGGGTCAAGATCGGACTCATCAAGGATTCTGGCTCGCCGTGTCGAAGATCGGCGCGCCCGGGTAGAACGCCACGAAGCGGTCGTTGAGGATGGGGTTGTACAGGAGTTGCCGGAGCTTCCGCCCCTTGAGTTCTCCCTCCACGGCCTCGCCGCGGAGCCACGACCACAGGCTCCCGGTCTCCAGGTCGCGCAGCAGCACACTCCCCTGGCCGTCCTTGCGGTCCGATGGCTCGAACGTCAACGCGCGGCCGTCGAGTTCCCGCCGCCACGCCGTGGCGGTGGCGTCGTCCGGCGAATAGTACACCACCACCCTGGCGCCGTTGAACTCGTCGTTGACGAGGTTTTGCCGCGCCAGGGTCTCGTAGGGGTAGAGCTTGGCCTTGAGGTTCACCAGCACCGCCAGACCCAGGATGTCGCTCTCAAAGGGGCCGACATAGGTTCCCATGAAGCCGCCGCGCCGGTAGCCCGGCAGCACCTGGGTGAACGGGTAGCTCTTCTTCCAGTTGGCCCAGGATGTGACGGTGGAAGGCATGAAGTCGAGCCTCTGGCCCTTGAGCGCGCCGTGCGCGGCCTCGCCGGTGACGTGAACCCACAGCGACTCGGTTTCGCGGTCGTACATGATGAACGAGTTCTCGTAGAGAATGCCCGCGTGGCCGAAGCTCAGCACTCGGTCGTTCAGTTTGCGTCTATACACGATAGACGTTTGGCAAAGCGGTCACCAGGAGACCGCGATGGGCACCCCTCCAATGGTGTCGTTGCCCAATTCGTGGACCCCCATGATGGTGATGGGGTAGGCCTTGGCCTCGCCGTTGTGGGCCACGCCGATGACGACGTCGCGGTCGAAGATAACCTCCTGTTTCTCCGCTTCCGCGGCGCTCAGCATCTTCGGGTAGTCGAACACCGGAAACGCGTCCCGGGGCACCGCCTGATAGCCGAGGGGTTGAGCCGCCGCGGTGGCGGCCAGCGCAGTGAGGGCGCTGGCGACGAGCCAGGCGGTCGCTGTTCTTCGGAGCATGGTTTCACCTCGTTTCCATCGCGCCGCGCCGCGCGCGGCTGGGCTGCCGCCGGGAGCGCCGCACTTCTGAAGATCCCCGGGGCTGCCGCCGATTCGGTGGCCCCTCCAGGCGGAGCCGCTTATTTCCGCCCGAAACCCAGCACTTCGCCCGTGATGTAATCGCTGTCGCTGCACGCGAAGAAGACGAACGCCGGCGCCACGGCTTCGGGTGGCACCGGGCTCGGGCGCGTTGCCGAGCCTGACTCGCGTCCGCGGAACTCCGCGATGGCGTCGGTCATGCGGGTGTCCGCCACCGGGGAGATGCAGTTGATCTGGATGTTGTACGCCTTCATCTCGTTGGCGACGTTGAAGGTCAGCGTGATGATGCCGCCCTTGGCGCTGGCGTAGTCGGAGACACCGATGGATGGCCGCAACGCGGCGGGTCCGGCCAGGTTGATGATCTTGCCGGCGCGCTGCCGCTTCATCACCGGCAACACGGCCTGCATGCCGTTGAATGCGCCCTTGAGGTGCACCCGCAGGGTCTCGTCCCATTGCTCTTCGGAGATGTCCTCGAAGCGCGCCATCCGGAGCACGCCCGCATTGTTCACCAGCACATCCACGCGGCCCCAGCGCTCCACCGTCTCCGCTGCCAGCCTGTCCATGTCGGCGCGCCGGCCCACATTCGCCATGCGCGCGATGCACTCCGCGCCCAGCGAGACCAGTTCGTCCCGCACGCTCTCCAGCGCCCTGCGGTCGCGCACGCCGGTGATGACGAGGATCGCGCCTTGACGCGCGAATTCCAAGGCCACCGCCCGCCCGATGCCGCGGCTGGCTCCGGTGACGATGGCGACCTTGCCGTCAAGCCGCCCCATGCGCCGGCGCCTCTCCGCGCCCCAGTTCGTTGACGGCTTGGGCCAGGCTGCGGCACAGCTCCGGCAAGTCGTTGTTCTCGACGCTGCAGTAGGCGATGCGCAGGCCGTTCAGGTTCTCGCCCTCGAAAGGGACGGTGCCGACGCTGTAGTGGTCGAGCAGGTGGTTGGCCAAGTCGGTGGCTCGGAGCCCCGAGTCGGGACGCAGGCTCAGGAAACAGAAGAAGCCGCCGTGGAAGGGTTCCACCGTGAAGAGGTCCGTGTCCAGGGTCTCCAGCTCCCGCTTGAGGGTGCGGTAACGCTGCTGCAGCACGTCGAAAGTCCGGCGCCGTTCGTCCAGCAGCCGGTCCATCTGCGCGATGGCCTTGGCGGCGACGGATTGGGTCACCGTGGCGCTGCTGGAGACGAGTCCGCGGATGACCCCGCCGAACTTGTTGTCGAGTTCCCCGGCAACGGCCGCGCCGTCGCCGGAAAGCCACTCGTCTGGACAGGCCAGGGTGATGGCGCCCGCGCGCGCGCCGTACCAGAGCAGTTCCTTGGTGACGCCGTCAATCTTCACCGGGAGCAGATTCGAGCGCGCCCGGCAGCGGTAGAAGAGGGAAGACTGCATGGCGCCGGGGTCGTACACGTAGCTCTCGTAGGCGTCGTCGAACAGCAGCACCAGGCGCTTCTCCGTGCCGGCCGCGAGCCGGTCCAGCTCCTCCGCGAGCTTGTGCCCGGCGGCATCGGACGGGCAGAAGCCCGTGGGGTTGTTGGGAAAGTTCAGCAGCACCACGGCGTTGTCCTGCCCGCGCCACACCCGCTCGATGGCGTCGAGCAACCCGGTGACGTTCAGGTCGCCGTCGCCGAGCAGCGGAAAGTCCGTAACGGAGAGGCCCAGGTTGCGTTCGAGCACATGGTCGTAGTTTTCCCAGCGGCGGTCGGCCACGATGATGGAACGGCCGGGGTCCACGAACATGCGCGCGCAAATGCTGATGGCCGCGGTAATGCCGGGGGTGAGGACCGGCTGCGTCATCTGCCGCTCCAGGCGCTCGGCCGCGTCCCCCGCCCGCGCCAGGTTCCATTGCCTCCACGCGGCGCGAAACGCGGGCGTGCCGGTCTCCGGCGTGTACGGGAAAATCTCCTCGGTGTCCAGGCCGTTGAAGAACGAGTGGATCAGCGGCGTGCACAGCGTGATCGGACGGTCGCCGCCGTCGGGAAACACGGTCTTCTCGGCGCCTCGCGCCGAGCCGATGGTGCCGTTGATGCGGGCCTTGGCGCGGGCCTTGCGGGTCCAGTGGAGGATCCCCGGCGGGTTGTGGATCGTTCTTCCGAAGTCGGAAAAGAACGCCATGGCGCCGGTGCGGTCAAGCGCGGGAAAGTCCATCAAAATTCCTCGATTTCTCGGAACTCAGGCGAAGGCGCGGTCGAGCCGTGCCATGTCCTCTCGGGATAGGCGCCAGTCCGACGCGCCGCAGTTCTCTTCCGTGCGTTCGATGCTGTCGGACTTGGGAATGGCGATGACGCCTTCGTGGGCGGTGCACCAGTTCAGTGCGACCTGAGCGGCGGTTTTTCCGTACGTTCCGGCAACGTCGTGGAGCACCCTGGCGTCCCTGGCCGCGAACATTCCGGGCTTGCCCGCCAGTTTGCCACTGTCCAGCGGGGTGTAGGCGATGATCGTGACGTCGTGGCGCAGGCAGTAGGGCATCAGCGAGCGCTCGATCTCGCGGTGGCGGAGGTTGTAGAGGACCTGATTCGAGACGATGGGGTGATGTTTCATGGCCGAGCGCGCATCGTCGAGCTCGTCGGTGGAGAAGTTGCTGACGCCGATGTAGCGGACGCGCCCCGTGTCCACCAGGGTTTCCATGGCCCGCAGGGTCTCCGCGATGGGAGTGCTGCGGCTCGGCCAGTGAATCTGGTAGAGATCGATGGTGTCGATGCCCAGCCGGCGGAGGCTCTCGTCCGCCGCGCGCAGCACCTGATCGTACCCGAGATGGTCCCCGGATACCTTGCTGGCGACGAACACCCGCTCGCGCATGTCGCGCACGGCTTCGCCCACGGTGTCTTCGGTCCGGTACATTTCGGCGGTATCGATGAGGTTGGCTCCCAACTCGACGCCGCGCCGCAGGGGTGCGACGCCGCCCCGGTATTGCCAGGCCCCCAAGCCAATCTCGGGTAGCCGGATGCCGGTGCCTCCCAGTGGTTTCGTTTTCATGGGGTCCTTGCCATCGAGAGCAGCAGGGATTCGATGAGCCGTGTGGGGTGGCAGCCACGCGGTGGCCGTCGGGACATGCCCGCGTGTGGATCAGGACGCGCTGCTGGAGGCGCTGTCGCCGGACGAGGACTTGTCCGAAGACTTGTCGGACGACTTGTTCTCCGTGGATTTGGAGTCGGATGAATCCTTGGTCCCGTTGGTCTCGCGCTTGTCGCCGTTGTCGCCCTTGCCGCGCCCGTAATCGGTGATGTACCAACCGGTGCCTTTGAGTTGAAACGACGTGTTCGAGATGAGCTTCTTGACCGCGTCCTGACAGGTCGGACACACATCCAGCGGATCCTCTGTGATCCGCTGCGTCACCTCAAACACACCACATTCCGGACACTTGTACTCGTATATGGGCATAAGCTGGCCTCGCGCGGGTAGGTTTGAGGAAACATAGACACTGCCCCCGCGCTTGTCAATGCGAGCGGCTTGACCTCCAGACGGGCACGGGCTTATGTTACGAGCCATCTGTCCGACCGAAGCGAGCAAGGAGGAGACGAGGAATGGATTTCGAGCTTCCCGAAGAGATCAAGATCATCAAGAAGACCATGCGCGATTTCGTGGACCGGGAGCTGATCCCGCTGGAGCGGGAGTTTCGCCCAGAGGGCGAGGAGATGCCCGAGGAACTCTACAAGCCGCTCCAGGAAAAGACCCGGGCGCTGGGGTTCTGGATGCTCGACGTGCCCGAAGAGTACGGCGGCGCCGGGCTCGACCTGCTGACGCGCTGCGTGATCCAGGAGGAGGTATCCCGGACCATTTCCATCCCCTTCCGCAACAACCCGATCTTCGGCCCGGAGGCCCGCGGCATCCTGTTCGAGCTCAACGACGAGCAGAAGGAGCGCTACCTCTACCCGGTGCTCCGGGGCGAGAAGACCGCCTGCTTCGCCCAGACCGAGCCCGACGCCGGCGGCGACCCCGCGGGCATGAAGACCCGGGCGGTGCTGGACGGCGACCATTGGGTGTTGAACGGCACCAAGCGGTTCATCAGCAATGCGGGCTTCTCCGACTTCGCCCAGGTCATGGCGGTGACCGACCCCGAGAAACGCGCCCGGGGCGGCATCTCCACCTTCCTCGTGGACATGGATACCCCCGGCGTCACCATCGAGCGGCGCTGGCCCACCATGATGGGCGACGCCCCGTTCCAGATTCTATTCGAGAATGCCCGGATACCGGCGTCCAACCTCGTGGGCGAGGCGGGGCAGGGCTTCCGGCTGGCCCAGGGCTGGCTCCAGGAGGGGCGCGTCAAGGGCCACGGCGCCCGCTGCATCGGCATCGCCGAGCGCGCCCTGGACATGATGATGGACTACTGCCAGATCCGCACCACCTTCGGCCAGCCGCTGTCGGAACGGCAGGCCGTTCAGTTCATGATCGCCGACTCGGTCATGGAGCTGCACATGGCGCGCAACCTGGTCTACGAATGTGCTTGGCGCCACGACCGCGGTGAGGACGTCCGCAACCTGGCCTACATGGTCAAGTGTACGTGCACGGAGATGGCCAGCCGCGTGGTGGACCGCTCCATCCAGGTCCACGGCGGCATCGGCCTCACCAAGGAACTGCCGCTGGAGTGGTGGTACCGCCAGTTGCGCAGCATCCGCATCACCGAGGGGGCCACCGAGGTGTTGCGCTGGCGCATGGCCCAGAACCTGCTGCGCGCCCGCGCCAAGGGCCAATGAGCGGCGAGGCCCTGCTCTCCGGCTTCCGGGTCCTCGACCTGACCACCGCCATGGGCGCCTTTTGCGGCAAGGTGCTGGCGGACCTGGGCATGGACGTGGTGAAGGTCGAGCCGCCGTCGGGGGACGACCTCCGCACCGAGCCGCCCTTTGCCAAGGGACACAGCAACCGCGAGGGCAGCCTGCGCTTCGCCTACTTCAACTCCGGCAAGCGCGGCATCACCCTGGACCTGTCTCGGGAAACCGGGCGCCGCATCCTGCTGGACCTGGTGGAAAAGGCCGACGTGGTCATCGACAGCCACGATCCCGGCTATCTGGACGACTTGGGCATCGGTTACGGCGAGATGGTGGCGCGCCGCCCCAGGCTGGTGCTGGTCTCCATCTCGGCCTTCGGCCAGGACGGACCCTACCGCGACTACCGCGCGCCGGACTTGGTGGCCAACGCCATGGGCGGGCTGCTCTTCATCAGCGGCGACCCCAGCATGACTCCGTGCGTGCCTCCCGGCGGCCAGTCCTACGTCTACACCAGTCTCTATTCCGCCCTGGGAACACTGCTGGCCCTCTGGCAGCGGGAGACCAAGGGCCTGGGCGCGCATATCGATGCCTCGGTGCAGGCCAGCATGGCGCTCCACGAGCACGTGGCCTTCACCTGGTCGTCGGAGGGGCGTCTCATGAAGCGCGCCGGCAGCCAGCACCAGCACGTGGCCCCCGCCAACCTGTTCCCGTGCAAGGACGGCTGGATCTCGTTCTTCGCCACCCAGCGGCACTGGCCCATCTTCCTCGACATGTGGGAAGGGCATCCGGCGGAGCTGGACGACCCGGAGCTGCTGGTCAACCTCAACCGGCGCGCGGCCGCGGGCTGGCTGAACCCCATGGTGGCGTCGTTCACCTCCCGGTACGGCAAGGAGGAACTGTCCGTGCTGCTCCAGAAGCACGGCCTTCCGGCGCTCCCGGTGAACTCGCCGCGGGACTTCATGGAGGACCCGCATATCGTGGAGCGGGGTTTCTTCGGCACGGTGTCGCATCCGGTGCTGGGCTCCTTCTCCCAGCCGGGGGCGCCGTTCCTGCTGGACGGCGAGCGCCGCGAGCCACGGCCCGCGCCCATGCTGGGCCAGCACAACGCGGAGGTTCTCGGCGGCGACCTCGGGTTGAGCGAGGAGGACATGGGGGTGCTGGCCGCGGAGGGGGTCATCTGATGCCCAGTCCCAACAGGATACTCGAAGGCGTCCGGATCATCGCGTTCACCACCGGATACGCCGGACCCTATGCCGGCCGGCTGCTGGCCCAGTACGGCGCCGAGGTCATCAAGGTGGAATCGTACCCCGGCGGCCTCGACACCTTCCGGCACTACGGCGCGGCGGGCGACATCAACGCCGCGCCGCGCTTCATCGAGTGCAACCTGGCCATCCGCTCCATGACCGTCAACATCAAGCACGACGACGGCAAGCGGATCATCAAGGAGCTGGCGGCCAAGTCCAACGCGGTGCTGGTGAACTTCCGGCCCCAGGTGCTGGGCCGGCTCGGGCTCGGCGACGACGAGCTCAGAAAGGTCAACCCATCCATCATCATCCTCAAGCTGCCGGGCCTCGGCGAAACCGGACCCAAGAACTGGTACGGCACCTGGGGGTTCAATCTCAATTCCTTCAGCGGCATGACCTACCTGTGGAACCATCCTGGACAGGACCGCCCCATCGGCAGCCAGGGCGTCTATCCCGACCATCTCGGCTTCATCTCCGCGCCCACCATCATGATGGCTGCGCTGCTTCGCCAGAAGCTCACTGGCAAGGGCTGCTCCATCGACGTGTCCCAGGGCGAGGTGACCGCCTATACCTTGGGCGCCAGCTACCTGGAGTCCAGCATCAACGGCGTCGATGCCGAGCCCCAGGGCAACCGGAGCCTCACCGCCGCCCCGCACGGCTGCTACCGTTGTGAGGGTGACGAGCGCTGGTGCGTGGTGTCGGTCAACAGCGACGACGAGTGGCGGCGCCTGTGCGGCGTCATGGGCAACGAGGCGCTGGCCGGCGACAGCCGCTTCGCCACCTGCGTCGAGCGGCGCCGCCATGGCGACGAGTTGGACGCCATCATGTCCGACTGGCTCGCCACCCAGACCGTCGAGGACGTCGCCCACCGCCTGCAGGCCGCCGGGGTCCCGGCCGGAGTGGTGCAGAACGGCACCGACCTCTGCCACGACCCCCAGCTCCGCCACCGGGACTACTTCCAGAAATACGACGACTCCCCCATCGGCCCCTTCGAGCTGCCCCGGGGCGGGATCATCTTCAAGGACCAGCCGGAGGAAGAAATCCCGCTCACCCCGAACCTCGGCGAGCACACTGAGCAGGTCATGCGGGATGTGCTCGGCTACGACGAGGCCGCCATCGGCAAGTGGAAGGACGAGGGGGTGCTGGTGTAGGATTGTCCTTGTGGACCCCTGCGGCAGGAAGGGATGAAGGCATGACCCGGACGTGCGGTCTGTATCGCCGGTCGTCTGGGCCCTTTCCTCACGGCCTATCGGGGTCACCGGACGCGCGCCACGAAGAACCCGTAGCTGTAGTAGCCCGAGTACGCCTTCCAGATGTCGATCTCGCGCTGAGTACAGTCCGCCAATTCCTGCGCCTCGGGTTGGCTGTGGTGACGCGCTCGAAAGGCCGTCACGTTTTGTTCGAGCGGACCATAGTAGTCATCCCACCACGCCGAACGGGGCAGCGTGAAGTGCCCCACAGTCTCGTACCCGCACCCGTCGATGGCCTTCAGAAGGGCCGGCACGTCGCGTATGGCGGGGTATTCCTGTTCCCAGAATGACAGGCATTCCGCCGGCGGGTCGGGCTTTGTCCAGAAGACTTCGGAGAAAGCCACGTGCCCGCCGCGCTTGAGCAGGCGGCGCCAATCATGCAGAGCGGCCTCGACACCCGCTATGTAGATGGCGCCCTCGCACCAGATCAGGTCGAACGAGGCGTCCGCGAACTCGAGGCTTTGCATGTCGGCGACGCGCGCCTCCAGACGGTCCGCGAATCCGATCCGGCGCGCTTCCTGATCGAGGAAGTCGACGAACGGCGGGTGGTTGTCCACCGCAACGATGCTCGCCGGCGAGTTCCGCGCCAGCACCCGTGTTTGCAGTCCGGTGCCGCAGCCGACGTCGAGAATGCGGGTCTCGGGGCCGACGTCGGAAACCAGGGAGAGGGCCCGGAGCGTGCTGACCGCATCACCGGGTCCTTGGCGCGGCAACCCGCTGAACAACTCGAAGAATAGCGCCGTGGTGGTGTCGTCCGGCATCGGTGTCTATCCTGTGGACTCCCGCGCGGGTACGGCTGTCGGGTCAAGGCCCTGCCACGGGGCGGCCGTCCCTCACCCCCGCTCCACCTCGAACGCCGCCACGTTGCGCGTGTCCTTGCTGAACTCGATGCCGATGAGCCAGATGGGCCGGCCGAGGCCGCGGTACTTGTCGGCGTAACGCCGGTTCTTCAATTGGGCCATGGCCGCTCCCGCGGGAGTCATCTCGACCACCTTGAACTCGAAAAGATAAACGTTGCCGTTGAAGCGTACGGCCATGTCCACGCGTCCGTGCGTGCTGCTGTCCTCCACCGTGATGTCGAATCCCTGCGCGGCGAAGTAGGAGTAGAACACGCTGGCGTGGAAACCTTCGTATTCGGCGATGTCATTGTTCGTGTACCATTGGTACGGGATGCTGCTGAAGAACGCCTGGAACAGAGTTCCGAGACCATCGAAGTCGTTGCCTTCCAGCAGGCGGTAGAGTTGAATGCTGTTGGCCGTCTGGCGCGAGGGGTCCTGCACCAAATGGCCCAGGAGACTCCGGTTCAGGCTCTCACGTACTTCCCGATTGGGATAAGCCAGTCGATAGACCGGCTTGCCGCCCAGGTCCTGCTCACCCTTGACCGTCAGGTACCCCGTCTGGAACAGCAGGGCTTCGGTGGCGATGTCGTCGACATCGAATCGCGACAGCAGGTCGTCGGTGCCGAGCATGTTTTCGAGGGCCAGCGTGCTGACCCGTCGCTTGAACAGGGTCTCCACCAGGAACGAGGGCGTGCCGGTCTCGAACCACCAGGACTCGAACTTGCGCCGGTCGAACAACAAGAGGATGTCGAAGGGATTGTAGACTTTCTCGTCCCCCAGCCAGCCGTACCCGTTGTACCAATGACGAATCTGCTCCCGATCCAGCCCCGGCAGTTCCGGCGCGAACACGCTGTCGAGGTCGGTGTCGGTGTAGCCGCACACCGCGGAATAGCGCGGATCCAGGGTCAGGTCCTTGAGGTTGTTGAGCCCTGAGAACAGGCTGACCTTGGAAAACTTGCTCACGCCGGTAAGGAAGGCGAACCGGATGTGCGCGTCGCAGTCCTTGATGACGCCGTAGAGGCCGCGCAGGGAATCACGGTTTGACCGGGCGATATCCGGTGTGTCCAGCGTGTCGAGGATCGGCTTGTCGTACTCGTCGACCAGCACCACGACTGGCCGCCCCGTCTGGTGGTGCAACTGTTCCAGCAAATCGCCGAAACGTTGCGGTGCGGCAGGGTAGGGGGATGCTGTGCCCGTGCGGCGTTCGACCGCGTCGAGTTGCGCCATGAGGCTCGCACGGACCTGGCCGGGCTCCTTGAAGTTGCCACTGCCGAAGCTCAGCCGCAGCACCGGATGACGCACGGACCAGTCCCATCCTTCGTGGATGTAAAGGCCGCGAAAGAGTGACTCGTTGCCCTCGAAGAATTCCTTCAGGGTGTCCAGAAACAGGCTCTTTCCGAAGCGGCGCGGGCGGGAGAGAAAGAACAGCGAGCCCTCGTCGATCAACGCACGTACCCACGGCGTCTTGTCTACGTAGTAGCAGTTCTGTTCTCTAATCTTGCGGAGCGTCTGAATGCCGATGGGGAGCCTGAGTTTGGTCATGGCGAGTCGATGGGTCGGCTGTGTTCCTTCTCAGGACTTACCTTGGCCTAGTCTGCCCTGCCAGTCAAGCCAATGAGTCTTGTCATCCTGAACTTCCCGTGCTGGGCGAGAACGACCCGGAGTCTACGGCGCGTCATAAAGGCATGCGTCAAGAATACCGGGACCACCTCACGTCACCCCCGGGCCCCGGGGCAAGCTTGAACCGGGGTCTTCCTCGCGTGGTGCCTGCCACTGCTCGTTATTGCGCCTTGCCGACCACACAAAATCCTGCGCAACTCGGCAAAGAACTACGTGGAACGCAACACCAGGCCTCAAAGTTGGAGAAGCTGGAGGCAAGGAGAGGATCGGAACGCAAGTGGGATGGGATGTGCAAGGAGGGGGTTGTTGGGGAATGATGCTTTGTAGGCCGTGTTTCGAGTCGCTCTCCACGAATTTTTTTGCAACATTGGGGTAGAATCGGTTTGACCGGCCCTGGACGGTGTGTGTATGGACACTCCAAGTGGATCACTGCACCCTTGCTCGTGGAGGAGTCAATGCTGGCTGAAGCCGTCAACCCTGCTACCGGCGAAAGGATCGCCTTCGAAATATCGGTCGAGGAATTGGATCAGGTTGTTCGGGAAGCCAGACCCAGGGTTTCCCGAAGAGTGCTGGGGCGGAGGATCGGTAATCTGGCACTTCCCAGTGAGATCAAGGTATTGCTTGATGCGCTTATGAGCGTCACCGTGAAGATCGGAAACGCCCTGCTGTACATCGGTAGACGAATCCTTGAAATCGTGTTCGATCTCTGTCGGCGATACCCCAACTTTACTTTCGCAGTTGTCATGTGCCTGGTAATTAAACTTCTTCCCATGGTTGTGCCTGGGTTGGCGCCGATACTTGTCCCGTTTTTCGAGGCCGTCCAGTTGCTTTACGCATTGGTAAAGGATCGGTTGTCACAGCGCACGAACGAAGACGCGAGGAAGTATGAGCAGGGTGACGAAATGGATGCTGGCCTGAAAGCCCTTATGGATGAGCCTGTCGGCCGTGAAGCCAAGGAAGCACTTCAGCCACTTGCACTGTTGAATGCGGCGGCGTGAGCGACCAAAATGGAGTACGTCACAAGATGACGGAGCAACCCGACACAATCCTTGCCAACGAAGAAATATTCTTGGAGCACCTCGGTGTTGGAGACGACGCCTGCAGGTTCTTGAAATCCGGGGAGAACCTGGAATTGTTTTTGGGGACGGTAGGCGCTGCCTCTGGTGGAATGATAATCGCTTCGAGCTCAGTTGTCGCTACGACGTTCTTTCCATCAAGTGGGGTTCTCGCTTGGCTTGGCTTGGGCGCTGCCGCAACGACGCCGATAGGCTGGATGCTCGCCGCCGGTGCCCTCACCGGAGGCGTGTACTATGGCTTTAGGTGGATGCTCGTTAAAGTAAGGAAGAACTCCAGGGTCGAGCGTGCGAGATACATCAACACGCCACTGGACGTGATCGCCAATCAGCTTTTGGGGCTTATGTTGCCTCTGAGTATCTGGATTGCAAAGTCCGACGACGAAGACATCAGCGGAGAAGAACAGGAAGGTATCGTTTCTTACTACTCCGACGAGTGGGGTTACAATGCGCACTTTGTAGAACGGGCGATAGAACAATGTATGGGCAATGTGTCGGGCAACACGGCCAGAAAGTTGGCGAAATCACTGTCGGATTACTGCGCGGGCAACCCGGATTGCAATAAGGAACGCATCATCGAGTTTCTTGTCGGCCATTTGCGTGAATTCGTCGCAACAGAAGGAAACCACGCTTCTCGGGAGCGTAAGTCACTCGCTGTGAGCGAACTTGAGACCGAACTTACGAGACGGACAGGGTCGTGGTGGCCCAAGTAGGCCACGCAGGTCGGTCCCTCACCTAATGCCGAGAACGCGCGTCCCGCGCTCGAACATCCCGAACGAGGGCGAGAGCCCGGAACGCGCTCCGCGCACCACCGCGTCCCTGGCACCGCAACCACTGAACAACTCAAAGAACAGTGCTGTGGTCGTGTCTTCCGGCATGGCTGTGCCCTGATGACCGGGCCGCTTACCAGACTTCTTTCCCGGTGGGTGGCCCCCAGTCGAGTTCTTCGGGCTGGTAATCCGAGGGCATTTCGGATAGCAGGGCCTCCAAGTCGCAATTGCCTGGGACCTTTGCTTCGGCGAGGCCTCTACGCACGGATTCGACGATTTCGCGTACCCCTTGGGGGGCCGTGTTCACCTCGTTTGTTGCCGGTCCTGGCTTGTGGCTCTGACGGTGTCTCAATCCAGTTGCCTCAGTGAATTTGGCAGTTCCTTCAGGTTCCGCTCCCAAGCGTAGCTCTTTCGTACGGCGTACCGGATGAAGGGCAGGCCGTACTTCAGGGCGATCATCAGGAAAACGATGGGGAACAGAATGTTCTTGACGGCGATCGCGATCGCAAGCCGGGCGATACTCGTCACCATTCGGCTTGACTTGTCAACGATCGTCAACATCTGGGCGTACCGAGTCTTGCCGGCGGCGGTGAACTTGTCAAACAGCGAATCGCAAGTGTCGCCGGCAAGGCGTCTCTCGATGCATTGAAGGTCCTGCCTACCTCGCTCGATTTGTCTCTGGAGGATGCCCTCCAGTGCGTCGCCGATTTGTTCCCGTGTAGCCATGGCCTCTGACAGTTCCTTGCTGGGGGGGACACCGCCAAGGAACTCGGGCGCTCGACTGCGCCACCAGCCGACCGCCTCGCGCAGCTTCCGGATTTGGTCGTCGAGGTGCTGGGTCTCGCGACGGTGTTGCGCCAGAGAGTCCTCCAAATCGTCCAACTTGGCCGACGTCTCAGCCCGTTGGCTCTCAAGGTCTTCATCGGTGACGAGCGGCAAGCCTGGGTCCACGCCGATGTCGGCGCTGAATGCGGACAAGCGGTCGCGCTGCTCCTGGACGGTTGCCCCGACGAACATTTCGGAGGCCAGCGAACTGGTGATGACGAATACCGGGACGATGAAGCGGATGATGGCCGCGACGACGAACACCCGAATCAGCAGGCCGCGACAGCGGTTGAGGCCGCTTTCCGTGACGTGGAGCCTGATGCGAACCAGCTCTCGGCACCGGTGCCATGCCGAGACGAGCAGGAGCGCCGATGTTGCGACACCGATGCAGAAGAAACTCCACTCAAATATCGCCGTTGAGGTAACTTCAAGCACCAAACGCTGGAGCAACAGCGAACCGATGGCCCAGACCATAATAGCAGAGAGCCTTTCGACGGCGTCGTTGATTGGATCGAGCAACTCACCCAACTGTACGGTGATGCCCACGCCGAATTGGGTGCTCTGAAATACGGAAATGCCGGCATTGATGCTCCTGGACAAGGCATAGATGCCCAGGGATTCGGCTGTGGTCTCGGCTAGTAAAGCGTAGGCGAAGAGATCCACTGCGCCGTGAAGAGAGAGGACGGTCAGGAGGAGAAGGAAGGCCGCAAGTATTGCGTCCCGGGACCAAGTGAACTTCCAGTGCTGCTGGCCTTTGATCATTCGGAGTGTCGTGACCTCTCTTCGTTTTTTCCTACTGGGCGGTGCGGGATCACCCGGTTGCCAGGTACAGGCGTGCGGAGCCATGGTGCTCGGTCACGACCACAGCGCAGAGATCGGTGCGGCGACCAAGCGCTCGCCGAAGGGCACGACATGTTCGTGGTCGTGGAGGACCAGCCCCAGCACGAACCGGTCGCCGCAGGCTTCCGACAGGCAGCGGAGGCCGGCGAAGTCCCGGGCGGTCACGGTGGCGGAGGCCTTGACCGCGATTCCCACGACGCGGCCGCGACGGTCCTCCATGACGATATCGACCTTTTTCCGCTCCTTGTCTCGGAAATGCGAGAAGTCGTACCGGTCGTCCGACCAATTGGCCAGTTTCAGCAACTCAGCAAGAACGAAAGTCTCCAGGACCGGTCCGAACAGCGCCCTGTCTTTCTTCACGCGGGCGGGGGTGATGTCCCTTAAGGCCGCAAGCAGTCCTGCATCGAGGAAGTGCAGCTTCGGTGTCTTGGTGAGCCGCTTGAGCGTATTGGTGAACCAGGGTTGCAGGTTGCACAGGAGATACAGACTCTCGAATAATCCAGTGTATCTTCGGGTGGTGAAATGATTCATTCCCAACGGTGCGCCGAAGCCGGAGTAGTTGACGAGTTGTCCGGAGTGCTCCGCGAGAACGCGCAAGAGCCTCGGCATCAACGGAACTTTCTCAAATTGGGCGATGTCACGGACATCTCGTTGAACGATGGCCTCGATGTAGTCGAGATACCAGTCGCGCCGGGTGTTCCAACGGGAGTGGGTAAGAGCTTCCGGATAACCGCCGGCAAGGACCTCTTCGATCAAGTCGGTTCCGACCACGACGTCGCCGGTCTTGGGCACTTGGCCTTTGAAGGCCATATCGAGAAAGGTGGATGGACTCCCTTTCAACTCTGCCTGTGCCAAGGGCAAGAGGCGCACGACCTTCATTCGGCCTGCAAGCGAATCGGACACCCGTGGCACGGTCATGAGATTCGCGGACCCGGTGAGCAAAAAGCGGCCGGGCCTCGGGTCGGTATCGACAGTCATCTTGATGGCCAGAAGGAGGTCGGGCGCACGCTGAACCTCGTCGATAACAGCCCGATCGAGGCCGCGTATGAATCCCACTGGATCGGCTAGGGCCGTCTCCAGGGTGGTTTGGTCATCGAGGTCCAGGAACGGGATCTTGCCGCCTGCGATATGTCTGGCCAGCGTCGTCTTCCCGGACTGTCGCGGGCCGGATATGAGCACTACCCGTGTATAGGTCAACGCGTCATTGACGCGGTTTTCGATAAAACGAGGATACACGTCTGCACCTCTCCAACTATTTGACGTACAAATACGACTGATTGAAGGTTAATGACCGACCAATGGAAAGTCAAGAGACGACCAATTGAAGCTCTATGACCGACCAATTGAATATTTAGGTCCGACTGATTGAAGGGTTAAGGGGGCGACCTCGGATGCCGTCCTACCCGCTGGTCACGCAGGCCTTCAGCCCCTCCCGCGAGCCCCGGTCCCATTCCTCTTCGTAGTTGGGCCAGTCGTTCACGAAGAGCATGTCGTCGTAGGTGGCGTGGCGGAGCCCCAGCGGCGTTCGGGGTGGACGGAGTCGTGGTGGGGGAAGGGGAGGCGGTGCTTCTGCCAGCTCTCGTAGTAGCGGCGGCGCCCCACCGCCGCTACTGCATTCCGGAGCCTGCCCCGGACTTGATCCGGCGTCAAGCCCGGAATGACGAATCGAAATTCGTCCACGCCGGCGGCTACCCCGCGTAGCGCGGCACGATGTTGGTCGGCGTGTACTCCGCCGGCGCCTCGGTCACGAACAACTCGGGCTCGATGCCGTAGAGGCGCCGGGCGTTGCCGCCCAGCATCTTTTCCTGCACCTCCCGGGGCACGCCGTGCTTGTCCATGTTGTCGACGGCTTCCCAAGTGTCCGAGGCGTCGTGGTGCGGCATGTCGGACGACCACAGGGCGATGTTCTCGAAGATGTCCCAGAGGCGTAGGGTGATGTCCTCGTCGCTCTCGAAGGCAATGAAGCACTGCCGGGCGAAGGTCTCCCGCGGGTCGCCGACCTTCTGCGGTGGCACGGCTTGTTCCCGGACGAAGCGGTAAAGGTCGAGGTAGGTCTCGGCCTTCTCCAGGATCAGCGGCAGCCAGCTCGAGTTGGATTCCAGGATGGCCACCCTGAGCTTGGGGAACTTTTCCAGCCAGCCCGTGAGCATCACGACCATGGTCCAGGTCTGAGCCTCGCTGATGAAGCTCAGGGACTCGGAGCCCGGCTGCACCGACCCCATGCTGCGCATGATGTTCTCCACGAACTGCCCCGGGGAGTAGACGTAGACGTCGTGGGCGGTGAAAGGGGAGCGCTTGGCGCTGCTCTTGCCTTGGGTGCCGGCCGACATGCGCTCCGCCATGGCTTCGGTGACGGCCTCGCCGCCGGACGGGAACGTGTGCATTCCCAAGGCCAGTCCCAGCTCCTCGAACTCCTTCCACAAGGGGTCGAACTCCGGGAAGGTGGGGTACCGGTCGTTGACCAGCACGGGCCGCACCACCGCCGACTTGAACCCCAGCCTGGCCACTCGGCGCAACTCCTGGACCGCGTAGTCCACATCCTGGACGGGCAGCACGGCGCAGGGATAGAGGCGCTTGCGGTCGGCGGCGCAGTAGTCGTTGACCCAGTCGTTGTAGGCGGCGGCGCATATCCGGGCGGCGTCCGGGTTCTTCACCAGCGGCATGCGCACGAAGGTGGACGGGAACACCATCACCTGGTCGATGCCCGACGCGTCCATGTCCCTGAGGCGGACGTGGGGATCCCGCTGGCTGGCGTTGCGGCCGATTTCCTGGTCCCACCGGGGATCGTCGGGCGCGATGGAGCCCAGGATCTTCTTGTTCATGCCGGGGTGCCAGCCTTGTCCCGGATAGGCGTAGGTCTTGGGGTTGCCGTAGCTCACCTGGCCGTTCACGACCATCACGAGCCGGTCCATGTCCCGGTAGAAGTGCTGTTTGGCGAACGCCCGCTGCTTCTCCGGAATGTACTCGTCCCAGACTTCCCGGGGTTCGTGGATGTGGCTGTCGCAGTCGAAGACCGGAAAGTCCTTGGTGCGCCCTTGGGCGGTGTAGGCCATGGTTCACTCCTGGCGGCTGATCGCCAATTGATCGGTTTCCCGGTCATTCCCACGAATGCCGGGGTGACGGCGTGATGACGGGCTTCACCGCCGAGTCGGCCCCCTGGACCCGCTTTCTCTGTAATGACGGAGAGGGACGCGGGATGACGGAACAGGGGCCATCGCCGCTTCGATCAATGAAACGCCATTTGCCTATGCGCTCGGCTTGAACTTCGGCAGTGTGTACTCCTCGTGGTCCTCGTACACCACCTCCACCGGCATCCCCACCTTCACGTCCTCTGGCGGGATGTCGATGACGTTGCTCACGAGCCGCGGCCCCTCGTCCAGGTCCACGAGCGAGACGTTGTACGGGATCTGGTCCTGGTAGGCCGGATGCCACGCCCGGTGATAGGTGACGAAGGAGTAGATGGTGCCCTTGCCGCTCGCCGGCACCCACTCGTTGTCCGACGACAAGCATTTGGCGCACATGGCCTGGGGCGGGAAGTGGAAGTAGGTGCTGCACGCGTTGCAGCGCTGCACGGTGAGCTTGTGCTCCTTGAGGTTGTCCCAGAAGGGTTTGGCCTCCACTTCCGCAAGAAACGGCTGATTGCGCGGCGCCGCCCGCCCGCGCTTGTCGTGTGCTTCGGACTTGCTCATTGTACCCCCAGTACGAGTGATGCGTGCATGCACAGGCTGCCGCCGTGCCCGCTGATGATGCCGGCCTTGGCGCCCTGCACCTGCCGCTCCGGTTCCACTTCGTTGCCGCGCAACTGCTTGACGCCCTCGGTGACGTGCATGATGCCCTCGAGATGGGCCTGGGACAGCAGTCCGCCGTGGGTGTTCACGGGGATCTCGCCGCCCACTTCGATGCGCCCGTCCTTCACGAAGTCCTTGCCCTCGCCCTTGCCGCAGAAGCCGTAGTCCTCGATGGTGATAAGCGTAGTGATGGTGAAACAGTCGTAGATTTGCGCGAAGGCCATGTCCTTGGGGCCGAGCCCGGCCATGCGGTAGGCGGCCTCGGAGGACTTCCGGCTCCCCAGAGTGGTCAAGGTGGGCGCGTCCATGACACTGGAGTGCGGGTGGTGCTGTCCCATGCCCAGCACCTGGACGGGCTTCTTCGGGAGGTCCCGGGCGCGCTCCATGCTGGTCACCAGCAGCGCCGCCCCACCGTCCGACTCCAGCGAACAGTCGAACAGGTGCAGCGGCTCCACGATCAGGCGCGAGTTCTGATGGTCCTCGATGGTCATGGGCTTCTGCATGGCGGCGTTCTTGTTCATGCAGGCATGCTTGCGCGTGGACACGGCCACCTGCCCCAGGTCCTCGCTGGTGGTGCCGAACTCGTGCATGTGGCGCGTGGCCGCGAAGGCGTGGTTGGCCACCGCGGAAAAATGCCCCCAGGGCTGCTCCCAGTGCTCGTCGCCGCTGCGGATGGGATAGCCTGGCGTGGGATCCGGCGTCGCCCGCTTGCGCGCGTGCACGCACACCACGTAGTTCGCCATACCCGCTTCGATGGCCATCACCGCGTTCTGGATCATGGCGATGGGGGTGGCGCCGCCGAGGGCCAGATCGGTGGCGTAGTTGGGATCGATGCCCGCCATGTGCGCCAGCCGCACGGCGTAGCTCCGGTGGGCGTCGGTCAGTGGCTGGTTGGTGAGAAAACCGTCTACCTGGGACGCGTCGATGCCGGCGTCGTCCAGGCACAGGCGGATCGCTTCAAGGTGCAGCGAGTTGGTGGTGGCTTCGGGCCGCTTCCCCACCTGGGTCTCGCCCACGCCGACGATGGCGTATCTCCCCGAGAGGTTCGACATGCGTTTCTCCTTGTTCCCGGCGCGCCCACGCGCCGGGACCGGTCCCGCACTCCGGCCCGGCGCAACCCTGTGCGACGCAACCTACTTGTCCAGGCCGACGATCCTGCGCGCGCGGCTCACGACTTCCGGCGTCATCTGCTTTTTCATTTCGGCCATGAGCGCCGTGAGGTGCTCGCCACTCTGGGGGTTGATGTCCAAACGCGCGCGCTTGGCGTCCGCCAGGAAAGCGGGATCCTTCATGGTGTCTTCAAAGGCCTTCCGCAGGATCGCCACCTTGTCCTCGGGGGTGTTGGGCGGCAGCGCCCAGGGGCGCAGCATGGCGGCCGGAAGCAGCAGGACCTTCATGAAGGCCACATCCGCCGGCTTCGTGATCCTTTCGTTCAAAAGCGGCACGTTTCGCGCCTCGAGCTCCGGGTGACGCTCCTCGCCGATGTAGGCGATGATCTTGATGGCGCCGTCTTCAAGCATGGACATGCCGGTGGACTTCACCGAATCCCAGCTCCAACCGGTGAGCGCGTCCACCTCGTTTTGCAGCAGGCCCGCGCGCACCGGCGCGGTGCCCTTGTACCCGGGAACGATCTTGGACGTGTTGCCGAAGATGTCGTTCATGGCGAGGGGGATGCTGCAGGTCAGGCTGTTACGAGCCGTGCAGCCGAAAATCAAAGGCTTGGTCTTCGGATCGAGCCACTGATCCATGCTCTGAATGGGCGAACCCGTGCGCACCACCACCGTGATGGGACCGGCATTGGCGAGTCCCAGCCAGATGAACTTGTTGACGTCGTACTTGACCCCCGGAAAGTTCAGGAACTGCGCCTGCGCGACGGTCCAGGTGGGGTGCACGAGGGCGAGGCCGTCCCGCTTGGTGACGTTGTACACGTAATTCGTGCCGATGAGGCCGCTCCCGCCCGGAATGTTGATGACGATCACGTTGGGTTTGCCCGGTATATGGTTCCCCAAGTGCCGCGCGAACAGCCGCGAATAGGTGTCGTAGCCGCCTCCCGGCGCGCTCACCGAGACGATCCTGACCGTTTTGCCCTTGTAGTAAGAATCCGCCGCGCCGGCACTGCCGCCAGCCGCCAGGACGGCCATCACGAGCCCGATGAATATGATTTTCGGTAACATGTACGTTGTTCCTCCCTTGTCTCTTCCGTCCAATGTGTTGCGATCCAATGGTGGAGGCCGCCTGCGTCGTGCCCGGCCCGGCGGCTTTCCGAACTCCCCAAGAGGCAGTTCGGACTGCGCCTCGGGTTGATCCGACCCGCGTTCCGATGCCGCGCCGCGGGCGAACCGCGCCGGCATGGACTCAACCCGCGTGTCGGAACGGCCAGGGGTAAACCGGCGACCTCTCGATCCGACGAACTCTCACGTGGCTATTTGTCCAGGCCCACGATCTTCCGGGCGCGGCTCAGCACCTCCGGACTCATCTGCGTCTTCATGTTCCTGATGAGGTCCGTCAGCCATTTGCCGCTCTTGGGGTTGATGTCCAGGCGGGTGCGCTTGGCGTCCGCCAGAAACCCGGGATCCTTCAGCGTCGCTTCGAAGGCCGTCCGCAGCATTCCCACCCGGTCCGCGGGTGTCCCCGGAGGCACGGCCCAGGGCCGCAACATGGCCGCCGGCAGGAGCAGCACTTCCATGAAGGCGATGTCCGCGGGCTTGGTGATCCGTTCGTTGACGAAAGGCACCTTGCGCTCGTCCAGCTCTGGATGACGGTCGAAGCCGATGTACGACATGATCTTGGCATCCCCGTCGTCGATCATCGACATGCCGGTGGACTTCACCGAGTCCCAGCTCCACCCGGTGAGCCCGTCCACCTCACTCTGCAACAGCGCGGCGCGGATGCGCGCCGTTCCCACATAGCCGGACACGATCTCCGAGGTCTTGCCGAAAATGTCGTTCAAGGCCAAGGGAATGCTGCAGGTAAGGCTGTTGAGCGACGTACAGCCGAAGATCAATGGCTTGGTCTTGGGGTCGAGCCACTGATCCATGGTCTGAATCGGCGATTCCTTTCGCACCACCGCGGTGACGGGGCCGCTGTTGGCCAGACCCAGCCAGATCATCTTGGTGACGTCGTACCTGATGTCCGGGAAACCCAGGAACTGCGCCTGGGCCACGCCCCAACTCGGCTGGATCAGGGTCAGGCCGTCCGGCTTGGTGACATTGTAGACGTAGTTGGTGCCGATGAGACCGCTGGCCCCCGGTATGTTGACGACGATGACCTTGGGCTTGCCTGGAATGTGTTTCCCGAGATGACGCCCGAACAGACGGGAGTAGGTGTCGTAACCGCCCCCTGGCGCGTGCACCGAAACGATCTTGACGGTCTTCTTTTCATAGAAAGACGCCGCTCCAGCCGTGCCCGCGCACGCCAGCAGCACCGCCACCATCAGCCCGATCCATGCCAAACGTCGATCCATGATGGTTCTCCTTGTGGGGTTGAAGAGCCCAGTCCTGATCGCACCGGGCTACGATAGAGCAGGAGGCGGGGTATTTCAAACACCGAATGCCTGTCATGGCCTGACGCCACCATGTGACCGGAAACCGGATCGTCCGCGGCCCGTACCCGCGCCGTCGCCGCGGTCGCGCCCAGCGCGATACAGAGGCCGAGGGCCGCCACGGGCTTGACGAACCGGTTCATGTCGCTCTCCTTCCCGTTCAACTCCGGCTCGAGGCTACGGGAAACGGTTGAAGGCCGTCTCCCGTTGAAGTAAGTGTGCCCTATCGCGCTCACGCGATGGTTGCAAGATAAGTGATAGGTTCAGGAGACGGCTTGGACGCCTGCGCGGCGCCGTTCCAGGAGGCATCGATGTCAGAGGTGAGGCCAGGACTCGAAGGAGTGGTGGCAGGGGAGACGGCGATTTGCTCGGTACGCCCGGAGGGCGAGCTGATCTACCGCGGTTACGACGTGCACGATCTGGCGGAGCAGGCGACATTCGAAGAGGTCGCCTGGCTGGTGTTGCACGGCCGGCTTCCCGACCGGGCCGAGTTCCAGGCATTCGATCAGGAGTTGCGCTCGCAACGGGTCTTGCCGCCGGGCGTGGTCGAATGCCTGGAGTCGCTCCCCGCGGAGGCGGTGCCCATGGACGCCCTGCGCACCGCGGTGTCGGCGCTGGCGCTTCACGATCCCGATGCGCGCGACGACTCCCGCGACGCCAACCTGAGGAAGGCGACGCGTCTCCTGGCGCGTTTGGCCACGGTGGTGGCGGCGCTGCACCGGCTCTCCCAGGGACTGGAGGTGGTGGCGCCGGACCCGGCGCTCAACCACGCGGCCAACTTCCTCTACATGCTGCGCGGCGAGCGTTCGGACGAGTTCGAGGCCCGGGTGCTGGAGGTGACGCTGATCCTCTACATGGAGCACGAGTTCAACGCCTCCACCTTCACGGCCCGGGTCATCGCCTCCACGCTGTCGGACCTCTACGGCGCGGTGGTGGGTGCCATCGCCGCCCTGAAGGGGCCGCTCCACGGCGGCGCCAACGAGAAGGCCATGGACGTGATCCTGGAGATCGGGGAGCCTTCCCGGGCCGCGGCCTGGGTGGAGGAGAGCCTGCGGCAGAAAAAGCGCGTCATGGGATTCGGCCACCGCATCTACAAGACCGCGGACTCGCGCGTGGAGGTGGCCAAGAAGTGGGGCGCGCTCTTGGGCAAGCAGCTCGACGACACCCGGTTGAGCGACATCTGCGTCACGGTCGAGGAGATCATGCGGCGGGAGAAAAACCTGTGCCCCAACGTGGATTTCTACGCCGCCCCCATCTACCACATGATGAACATTCCCATAGCCCTGAACACCCCCATCTTCGCCATGAGCCGGGTGGTGGGGTGGTCGGCCCATGTCATCGAGCAGATGGAGCACAACCGTCTGTACAGGCCTAATTCACAGTACGTGGGCGCGACGGGCCTGGTGTTCACGCCCCTGGATCGCCGCGGATAGTCGCCGGGAGTCAGGGGTTCAGAGGTCTCGGCTCCGGGCCAGACGCGAGTGTCCTGCCCGGCGGATGCGTGTCGTGAACCGCGGGGCTTTGACGCTCCGCGCGTGCTGAGCCCTTCGAACGGTCAGGGCGATGCCACAGAACACACCACAGGCGTTGGAGGGCGTGAGGGTTGTGGAACTCGCCGGCGCGGAGGGCGAGTACTGCGGCAAGCTCCTGGCGGATTTCGGCGCCGAGGTGATCAAGGTGGAGCCGCCCGGCGGCAGCCCGTCGCGGCGCGAGCCGCCGTTCGTGGACGACCGGCCGGGTCCGGACCGAAGCCTGCCGTTTCTCTACTTCAACGCCAACAAGAAGAGCGTCACCGCGGACTTGGCTACCGAGGCGGGCCGGGAGCGGGTGCGGCGGCTGGCGCGCCAGGCGGACGCGCTGGTGGAAGGCACCAAGCCCGGCACTCTTCCAGCCATGGGTCTGGGGTACCCGGATCTGCGCGCCGTGCATCCCCGGTTGGTGTATACGTCGATCACGGCCTTCGGTCAGACCGGTCCTTACAGCGGCTATCGGTGGTCCGCGCTGACGGCCTTTGCCATGGGCGGGCTCATGTACGTGAGTGGCAAGCCGTCGGCCCCGCCGGTGAACGCGCCCGGCGCCCAAGCGTTCCTGGTGGGCTCGGCCCACGCCGCCCTGGCCACCCTCGTGGCGCTGTGGCACGTGCGCCGGGGCGGTCCGGGACAGCACATCGACGTTTCTATGATGGACTGCCTGGCGGCCATGGAGAACCTGGTGTCGCGGTCGGCCGCCACGGGCGCGCATCCGCGCCGGGACGGCACCCAGCACCGTTTCGCCACCCCCGGCACCATCTACCGCTGTGCCGACGGTTTCGTGCACATCTTCGTCACCAACTCGCAACCGGGCGCTTGGGGCCGGTTCGTGGACTGGCTCGGCCGCCCGGAGGCGCTGGCGCGCCAGGAGTTCGAGGAACCCGTCTATCGGCGCGCCCACGTGGCGGAAGTGGACCGGGTGGTGTCGGCAATCCTGGCTGCCCTGCCCAAGGAGAAGGTCTACGAGGAATTGCAGGCGCGCCACATCCCCTGCGCCCCGGTGAACACGCCCCTGGACTTCGTTCGGGACCCGCACATACGATCGCGCGGTTTCGTCGTCGATACGGTGCACCCGCGTCTCGGCCCCATGGAGTTTCCCGGGCGTGCCTGCAAGACCGATGGCTGGCGCTTTCGCCATCACGCGCCGGCCGTGGGAGAACATGATCGGGAGTTATTCGGCGCGGAGTCCCCGGCGCCTGCGGGGCCGCGAAGGAACGCAACGGCGCGTGCGGGCGCCCCGGTGGCGCCGGCAAGCGAGCCGCCATTGGCCGGCATCCGCGTGGCCGATTTCACTCACATGGTGGCGGGACCCTACGGTACCATGCAGCTGGCGTATTTCGGCGCCGACGTCATCAAGATCGAGTCGCGGGCGCGTCCCGATACCTGGCGCATCCGCGAAGGCAACAAGGACGTGGAAGCGTCGCTCCCCTTCGCGGATCACAACCGCAACAAGCGGTCGGTCACCGCCAATCTCAAGACCGGAGAGGGCCGGGAGGTCGCGCGCCAGATCGTTGCCCGGAGCGACGTGGTGGTGGAGAACTTCAGTGTCGGGGTCATGGACCGCCTGGGGCTGGGCTACGAAGAGCTCAAGGCGCTCAAACCCGACCTCATCATGATCCGGCTCCAGGGAATGGGCGCCACCGGACCCCGGAGAGACTATGTCACGTGGGGTCCCAGCCTCATGCCGTTCTCGGGAATGACCTGGCTTTGGAATCACCCGGACGCCGGCGCCCCGGTGGGGTCGCAGACCTCCTATCCGGACTACATCGTCTCCGTGCACATGGCCTTCGTGCTCATGGCGGCACTGCACCATCGTGCCCTCACTGGCAAGGGACAGCTCATCGACATCGCCCAGGCCGAGGTCACCGCCTCGCTCATCGGGCCGGCCATGCTGGACGCGTTGGTCAACGGGCGCGCTGGAGAGCCCGGCGGCAACCGCCACCGGGCGTGCGCCCCCCACGGCTGCTACCCTTGCCGGGGCGGGGACGCCTGGTGTGCGATCTCCGTGGAAGGCGAAGAGGAATGGCGGCGGTTCCGTGAAGCAACGGGGAACGTCCCGGCGTTGGACGATCAGCGGTTCGCCGTCGCGGAATCGCGCCGGGCCGACAGTGCGGCCCTGGACCGACTCGTGAGCGAGTGGACCCGGCAACGCACCCCGCGCGAGGTCATGGAGATCCTCCAGAGCCATGGCGTGACGGCCGGGATGGTGTGCGACGGCACCACCCTGGTCCACGACCCGCACCTGCGCGCCCGCGGTTCCGTGGTCGCCCACGAACATCCGCGCCAAGGCCGGCTCACGCTGCCGGGCATCGCGACCAAGCTTTCGGAGACGCCGGGAGAAATACGTCGCCATGCGCCGCTCCTGGGCCAGGACACCCACGCGGTGCTGAACGGTCTGCTGGGCATGACCCACGACCAGATTCGCGGCATGGAGGACGCCGGGGCGTTCTGACCGGACCAAGGGAGGCGCAGGCTCCCAAGCTGGCTCAACTCTGTCAACGACGCCGGATTTGGAGTAGAGGAATTAAACATGGACTACAAGGCAATCCTGTTCGAACGCAGGGACGGCATTGCGTACGTCACGCTGAACCGCCCGGAGGTGCTGAACGCGCGCAACCGGCAGATGCGCGAGGAGCTAATCCACGCGGTGACCGCCATCCGGCAGGATCCAGAGGTGCGGGTGGTGATCCTCACCGGCGCGGGCGAGCGCTCGTTCTCGGCCGGGCGGGACCTCAAGGAGGCGGCCCAGGAGAAGGTCGGCGTGGTGGCGGCGCGGCAGGCCAAGATGGAGATCAGCGACACCGAGATGATCGCCCGGCTCAACAAGCCGGTGATCGCGGCCATCAACGGCTTCGCCCTGGGCGGCGGCTGCGAGTTGGCGCTGGCGTGCGACATCCGGGTGGCGGTGGAAGAAGCGAAGCTGGGGTTGCCCGAGGTGTCCCGCGGCATGATTCCGGGCAGCGGCGGCACCCAGCGGCTGTCGCGGGTGGTGGGGCTCGGCAAGGCGCTGGAATTGATCCTCACGGGCAGCGTCATCGATGCCCAGGAGGCCTGCCGCATCGGCCTCGTGAACAAGGTGGTGCCACGGGACGGGCTCATGGCCGCGGCCGAGGAGTATGCCCGCGCCATCGCCACCAAGGCGCCCATCGCGGTGGTGTTCGCCAAGGAGGCGGTGCGCGAAGGTTACGAGATGTCCCTGGACGAGGGCCTGCGTCTGGAGACGGACCTGTCGGCGCTGCTGCGGACCACCGAGGACGTGAAGGAGGGGGCGCGGGCCTTTGTGGAGAAACGCGCGCCGCGGTGGCGCGGAGAGTGAGCAACCTTCGACTTCGCAACGCTCACGTGGAGCTACGCTCAGGACGAACGGCGCGGGTTCGCGGCGTCCTGTGGGGGCGGTGCAGTGGAGGCGCGTGGCGGATTTCCGCGCTTTGATATCTCGCTTTGAGAACGTGTGACCTTGAAGGCGGGAGACTTCGAACGCGGCAGGCCGTGGGTACGATAGACAACCGGGACGGGAGACAACATGGCTGAATACGGCTCCGACCTCATCGTGGACATGCTCAGGAGCCTGGGCATCAAGTACGCGGCGCTGAACCCCGGCGCGAGTTTTCGCGGCATCCACGACTCGCTGGTGAACTATGCCGACAACAAGAACCCGGAGATGATCGTGTGCTGCCACGAGGAGATCGCGGTGGCCGTGGCCCACGGCTATGCCAAGGCCACGGGCGAACCCATGGCCGCCATCGTGCATGACGTGGTGGGGCTGCAGCATGCGTCCATGGCCATCTACAACGCTTGGTGCGACAAGACGCCGGTGTTGGTGCTGGGGGGCACGGGTCCCATGGACACCACCAGGCGGCGTCCCTGGATCGACTGGATCCACACCGCGCTGGTGCAGGGAAACTTCGTGCGCGACATCGTCAAGCTGGACGACCAGCCCATGAGCCTGGGGGCGCTGTCCAACTCCATCCTGCGGGGCTACCGGGTGGCCATGACCGAGCCCAAGGGCCCGGTATACCTGTGCTTCGACCTCGACCTGCAGGAGGCGCGGCTGCCGGAGGCCATGGCCGCGGGCATGCCGGCGCCGGACCGGTTCCGCCCGCCGGCGCCGCTCCAGGCGGAGCAGGGCGCCATTGAGGAAGCCGCGGCGTGGCTGTGCGACGCCCAGCACCCGCTCATCATTGCCGACTACCTGGGGCGGAATCCCCGATCCATGCTCTCGCTGGTGGAACTGGCTGAAGAGTTGGGAGCCGCGGTGGTGGACCGGGGCGCGCGCCACAACTTCCCCAACACCCATCCCCTGGACCTCAGCGGGAAAGAGAAGGAGCTGGTGGCCGAGGCCGATGTTATCCTGGGCCTCGATGTCATGGACCTTTACGGCGCCCTGCACCGGCACGATGCCAGAACCCAGACCTCCGCGCCCGCGTTCCAGCCCGGCTGCAAGATCATCAACGTGACCCTGGCGGACTTCGCCATCAAGAGCTGGTCCACCGAGTACATGGAGTTGTCCCCGGTGGACCTGCCGATCCTGGCCGACACCAAGGTGTTCGTGCCCGCCCTCACCGAGGCGGTGCGCCGCCGGGGCGGCCCCGGGGAGGCCGTGAAGGACGCCCGCGTCCGGGCGCTGGCGCAGCGCCACCGGGAGATCCGCGAGGAGAGCCAGGCCATGCTGCGCAAACGCTGGGACGAACGTCCCATCTCGCCGCCGCGCATGTCCCAGGAGATCTGGGAGGTCCTCAAGGACGAGGACTGGACCCTGGTGGCGGGCTCCTTTCGCGGCTGGCCGCGGCGGCTGTGGGACTGGGAAAAGCCCAACGCGTTCCTGGGCGGCTACGGCGGCGGCGGCTTGGGCTACGCGCCGGGAGCGTCGGTGGGTGCGGCCCTGGGACTCAAGGACACCGGCACCGTGTGCATCGACCTGCAGCGCGACGGCGACCTGCTGTTCACCAACAGCGCGCTGTGGACCGCGGCCAGTTACAGCGTGCCGCTGCTCATGATCATGACCAACAACCGCACGTATTATAACGATGAGGAACACCAGGAGCGGGTGGCGCTGGCGCGCAGCCGCCCGGTGGAGAACAAGGGCGTGGGCATGCGCATGGAGACCCCGCCGGTGGACTTCGCCACCCTGGCCAGGTCCTTCGGCGTGTGGAGCGAAGGCCCCATCGAGGATCCGGCGGAAATTCAGGCAGCGGTCCGGCGGGCGCTGGCCGTGGTCAAGGAAGAGCGCAAGCCGGCTCTGCTGGACGTGATCATTCAGTCGATTTAACACCAGGGTCGGGTAACCAACACGAGGCCCCGGCGACCAACACGGGGCTCCGGCAATCAACACCAAGCCCCGGCGGCCGTCATGGCAAGGCCTCCGCATCCGTCATTCCCGCGAAAGCATGCCCTCGACCCCGATCGGGGGCGGGAATCCAGGAGAAGAGGCGGCGGGGTTGTTGATGCACTCGATCGGGAGGGTTGACCATGGCATACGATATGGTGATTCGCGGCGCGACCATCTGCGACGGCACCGGCAACCCCCGCCATACGGGCGACGTGGCCGTCGAGGGCGGGACCATCCGCCAGGTGGGCGGCAAGGCCGGCGCGGCCCGGCGCGAAGTGGACGGCGATGGCCTGGTGGCCGCCCCCGGCTTCATCGACGGCCACACGCATATGGACGCGCAGCTCCTGTGGGACCCCCAGGTGACCAGCTCCTGCTATCACGGCGTCACCAGCATCGTCACCGGCAACTGCGGCTTGAGCCTCGGCCCGTGCAAACCCGAGGACCGGGACATCCTGCTCCAGACCTTCTCCCACGTGGAAGGCATGGACATCGAGCTTCTGCGGCGCGCGGTGGAATGGAGCTGGACCGACATGGCCGGGTACATGGACGCGGTGGAGGCCATGCGCCCGGCGCTCAACGTCGGCATGTTGGTAGGCCATTGCCCGCTGCGCCAGTACGTCATGGGCGACGACGCCATCAAGCGCGCCGCCACCGCGGACGAGGTTGCCGCCATGCAGGGACTCCTGCGCGAAGCTCTGAACGCCGGGCTCCTGGGCTTTTCCACCAACCGCAACGAGCGCCACTTCCGCGAGGACGGCGAGCCCCTGCCCAGCCGGTTGGCGGAGTGGGAAGAGCTGGAAGCGCTGGGGCAGGTGCTGACGGACCTGAAGCGAGGGGTGATCCAGATGAGTTCCGCGGGCCAGAACGCCGAGCGGGTGGCGTCGCTGGCGGACTTCTCGCTCCGCACCGGCCGTCCGGTGGTGTGGAACTCCATTCTGCACCGGTGGTCCAAGCCCGACGAGTGGCGCGAGCTGCTGGACGCCACGGTGGCGGGCTTCGAGCGCGGTGCGCAGGCCTGGGCCAACACCAACGTCCGGCCCTTCAACAACCGCTTCAACCTCATCGACGGCCAGGAGTTCGACGAGTTCCCCACGTGGCGCGGCCTCATGTTCAGCCCCATCGAGGAGCGCCGGGCGGCGTTCCAGGACCCGGAAGTGCGGAAAAAGCTCCGCTGGGAGGTGGTGGAGAACCCCACGCCCTCGGCCTTCCACAAACGCTGGGAGCTGGTCTACATCGTCAAGCCCGCCACCGAAAAGAACGCCCATCTCAAGGGCGCCAACGTGGCCGACTACGCCCGCTCCGTGGGCAAGGACGTCTTCGACGCCTTCATGGACCTGTGCCTGGAGGAGAACCTGGAAACCGGTTTTCAGACCGCCCACACCAACGGCGACGCCGACGCCGTGGGCGCCATCGTGGCGAACCCCTACACGGTGCTGGGTCAGTCCGATGCCGGCGCCCACGTGGCCATCGACGCAGGCTTCGGCTACTGCACCCTGCTGCTGGCCAAGTATGTGCGCGAGCGCGGCGACCTCACCCTGGAGGAGGGCGTGCGCAAGCTCACCTCCATGCAGGCCGACATCTGCGGCATCGCGGACCGCGGCCGCCTGGAAGAGGGAATGGCTGCCGACGTGGTCGTCTTCGACCCCGCCACCGTGGCCCCCCGCGAGCCCGAGTTGATGCACGACTTCCCGGGCGGCGCCGCCCGCCTTGTGCAACAGGCGGACGGCATCCGCACCGTGCTCGTCAACGGACAGGTGGCGCTGGAGGACGGCGAGCCCACCGGGGAGCGTACCGGGAAGGTGTTGCGGAACGGGGCGTGACGGCGCCTTCCACGGGTTGACATCGCATGGCCAGCCGCGCCAGCGGAGGGTTGTTCTACGCTGCCGATTCGCACGGAAGCCGGGATTCTGACGGCGCCCTTTCGACGGAACGCGGCTGCGTGAGGACAAGGACAAAGTCCATCCGGCCTTCGACACGGATGCTCGGCCCGCGTAAAACGGAGCGGTGCCGTATATGGTCGCGGTCCCAGGCTCGGAAAGGAGTGCCGCGATGCCACAGTGGAACGCGGAGAGTGGCTATCCAGGTCGATTGCTCGATTTGCTCGACGAACTTCTGGAGAACTACTCGAGGTCGAGCTACTGATGGAGTCGGACAATTCCTGCACCCCGGTCGATCACGCCTCGCAGTTACAACTCAAAAACAGGGATACCCATAGCGTGGGCAACGTCCGTCATCCGGCGGTCGTAGCTGGCCAACGTGACTTGCTGGCCTTGGTTGCGCAGGTAATCGCATGATGCCAAGTGCAGCGCGTCGAGGGTACGCAGCGGTAAGGGAAATGGCTCCAGAGCGCGTGCAAGCACCGGGGGCGAAAGTTCCAGCAGGGCGAGCCGCCCGATGATTCCACGGGCTGCATCGCCATGGGACTCCGCAAGTCCGCGGGAGTGCAACCGGGTCCAGGCCTCGTATTCCAACAAACGGCTCGATACCAGAGTTTCGCGCCACAGTGACGCAGGGGGACGCTGGTCTTCGGCCAGGAGGTGGGCGAGGGCGACAGATGTATCGACGTAGATCACCGGTCGCTTCTATCGTCGTCCAATTCGCGAAGCAGGTCGCACAACGGAGCGACTGGCTTGGATGCGGGAGGTTCTCCGGTGGCTGGCAGGGCCGGCGGCGTCAACCAACCGGCACGCACGGCTTCGGCCAGCAGGGCGTCGGCGAGAAACGGGCTCCTTGTCTCTCTCGGAGGACCAATTTCCGCTACGACTCGATCCCGGTCCGTGACCAAAACGGTTTCGCCGGATGCGGCTAACCGAATGTATTGGCTCAACCTGTTGTTGAGTGCCTTGATTCCCACTGATCGCATGATTGCGACGGTAGCCACCCGTGGCTACTTCGTCAACCCCGGTGGCGCCTCGTGGTGGCGAGAAACGGAGACGGACTCACACCCCACGCACCGATGGTGCCCTTCCCGCCAGCGCCCGCCTTCGCATGAACGGGCAGAAAGTCCCGTGACTACAGGGCCTTACGGCCCGTCCCGTCCCACTCCGGCGCGCGGCTTCCCCGACGAAACGCCGCCGCGGCTGCTTCCTGCATTACCGCCCAGCCGCGCGGCCCGAACGAGGAGCCGCGACCATGGCCGAACAATCCACGTTCGCCCGGCGCGTCCGCGCCGCCAAACCCCGCGCCAAGAAGTACGAAGTCCGTGACGACGTGGTGAGCGGACTCGCGCTCGCCATCCAGCCCACCGGAGTCCGTACCTGGTTCCTGGCCCGCATGGTGCGCGGGCGTAGGCGCTACGCCACCATCGGCAGCGCTGATGCCATGACCATCCCCGAGGCGCGGCGCGAGGCCCGAAAGCTGATCGCCAGCTACATCGAACCGGCGAAGACGGACAACGGACCCAGGACGCCGGGGCATCCGATGGACGCCTTCGCCGCCGAGTTCCTCGAACGCTACGCCCGGCACTGGAAGCCCCGGACGCTGACGGCCAGCGCATATTTCGTCCGCAATCACATCCTGCCCGCCTTCGGTCATATGACCGTGGACGCCATCGCCGTCGAGCACGTCAGGGACTGGTTCGCGTCCATGGCCGACAAGCCCGGCAGCGCCAACCGCGCCATGCCCACCCTGTCGGTCATGATGCGCATGGCCGAGCTTTGGGGATACCGCCCCCACAACTCCAATCCGTGCAAGAACACCAGGCGCTACAAGGTGAAGCCGGTGGAGCGGTTCCTCACAGCGGAGGAAATGGCCCGGCTCAACGCCGTGCTGACCCGCGACGAGTTCTGGTGTCCGCACATCGTCGCCATCGTCCGGCTGCTGATGCTGACCGGCTGCCGCTTCGGCGAGATCGCCTCCCTCGAATGGGACTGGATCAAGGACAGGCGCATCCATCTTCCGGATTCGAAGTCCGGGCCGCGCACGGTCTGGCTGTCGAGCGCCGCCCGCGCGGTGATCGACGCCATCCCGCGATACGGCCCCGATTGCCCGTATCTCTTTCCCGCCCGTCCGCCGACGCCGCCGACCGGGTATCGAACCGCATCCATGCGGCCCTGGCCGGAAGGGAGGAAGGCGGCGGGCCGACGTCCAGCACCGTGCGTCCGGCCCAGGCCGGTCCCTAGACCCAGCCCAGGGGACCCATCGGCTATGTCCACATTTGACCTCACCCCGCGCCTTGCCCGCGAGAGCAGGTCCAACGGCAAGGACACCATCCTGTTCGACAAGGCGGTCACCGGCTTCGGGCTCCGCATCCACCCGTCGGGCCGCAAGGTCTGGATCGTGCAGGCCCGCATCGAGGGACGGAGCCGCCGCATCGTCATCGCTCGCCACGGCGAGATCGAGCTTGCGGAGGCCCGCCGCCGCGCCCGCGACATGCTCGCGCGCATCCGCGCGGGCGACAACCCCGCCGACAACCCCGCCGACGACATCCAACGCGAGAAGGAGACCCCGACGCTGCGCACGTTTGCGGACGAGTATCTGCGCCGCTCGGAACCGCACTGGAAGCCCTCCGGGCGCAGGACCGTGCGCATCTATCTCAAGGCCCGCATCCTGCCCGCCTTCGGCAGGATGCCTCTCGACCGCATCGGCGCGCAAGACGTGGCCGCGTGGTTCGACGCAGCCAGCAGGGACAAGCCCGGCGCGGCCAACCGCGCCTTCGAGATACTGCGCGCGATGATGAACCGGGCTGAGGACTGGGGATTGCGCGAACGCGGCTCCAACCCCTGTCTCGGCATCGCGAAAAACCCGAGGAACAACGTTGCCCGGTTCCTCGACACCGACGAGCTGGCCCGGCTCGGGCGCGCGCTCGACGCGCGCGAGGACCGCTGGTCCGAGGCCGTCGCTGCCATCCGGCTGCTCGCGCTCACCGGCTGCCGCCGGAGCGAAGTGCTCGCTCTTCGCTGGCGCGACATCGGCGAGGATGCCATCGCTCTCGAAGACTCGAAGACTGGCCCGCGCGCCGTGCCGCTCGGCGAGGTCGCGCGGGCGCTCATCGAGGGGCTGCCCGGCGCGCGCAAGGCGAATGCGTTCCTGTTCCCGCGCCACGCCGAAGGCAGGGGCGAATGGAGCCTCACGACCTGCTGGCGGACGGTCTGCGCCGAGGCCGGGCTCGGCAGGCTGCGCCTGCACGACCTGCGCCACACGGCAGCCAGCCAAGCCGTCATGGCGGGCGAGAACCTGCCGCTGGTGGGCAAGCTCCTCGGGCACCGCCGCCACCGCACGACCGCCGGCTACGCCCACCTTGACGATGCGCACCTTGTCGAAGCGGCGGAGAGGGTCGGTAGGTTGAGGTGGTCCTGGTCGCGGAACGTCCGGCGCTGCACCCCGAGGATGAAGCCGAACGACTCGACATGCGCCGGCAGGTCCGCAAGCGGGAAGGCCACAACCTCACGCTCGTCGAGATCGTGAAGCTCGAAGGTCTGGAAGTCGCTCACCAGGATGAAGCGCGGGCGCTCGCGTTCCGGCAGCGCGTCGAAATAGTCGCCGGCCTGCTCATACGCCTTGCCGAGATCGCGCCCGGCGCTTTTCTGTTCAACGAGCAGCACGCCCGGCCAAAACAGGTCGATGAAGCCCGAGCGGTTATCGAGCTTGGCGACATGCTGCTCGTAGCGGGCAACATCGCGAAGACGCTTTCCGAAGACCTGGAAGAACTCGTTATAGAAGCTCTGCGTCTCGCCCTTCTCGCAGGCCGCGGCCTTCCACTCCCCGGCGAACGCGGCGGCGCGGGCGCGAACTTCGTTCCATGACAGGCGCATCAGGCCGCACCGCCCGCTCTGATCCGCGCATCGGATGGCCCGCCGTTGGCCGCAAACGCATGGTGGACAGCCGCCGGGACAGTACCCCGTCCGTCCGCGCCGGCGCGCCGGCCCATCATGCGTGCGGCCCGTCCGTGTGCCGTTCGGCGGTGGTCCTCTCCCGGCGCGCCTGTGCAAGCTCGTAGCTCGCCTGCATCCGCATCCAGTGCTCGGCGGTGCCCCAGCCGATGTCCTCCAGCGCCAACGCCATGTTCGCGGATACTCCCGCCTTTCCGTTCAGCAGCCGCGACAGCGTTCCGCGCTCGCAGCCAAGCCGCTCCGCCGTCTCGGTCACGTTCCAGCCCACATCGTCCATGCTCTCGCGGATGAGTTCGCCCAGGTGCGGCGGGTTCAGCATCGGGCCGACGCGCTCGTTTCCAATGTCCTTCATGGTCAGTGCTCCCATTCGGTCAGTGGTAGTCGATCAGGTCCACGTCCACGGTCTCGCCGTCCTCGAAGCGGAACACCACGCGCCAGTTGCCCGAGACCCGGACGCTCCACTGGCCCGCACGGTCGCCCTTCAGGGGATGCAGCCGGAAGCCCGGCGCGTCGGCGCTGCCCGGATGCGTCGCCTCTTGCAGCCGGAACAGGATGCGCCGAAGCCGTGGCACGAGACCAGCGGGAAGCCGCGCCGCGTCGTCGCGTTCGTGCAGCGCCCGTAGTCCCTTGTGCTTGATCCTCATGACTCACTGTAGCGCGCCACGTTACACGCCGCAATCGCCCGCCGTGCCGTCGCGACGGGCGGCGACGCTGCAGAGCGGAAACGTGTGCACGGCTCGACCCTGCACTGCGGGAACATGTGCGGCGGCCGCTGCCGCTCAAGCGCCGCTCGGGCTAAATGTCGAAGGCTAAACAGCTTTTGTCGCCCGGCGGTTCGAGCGGTCAGGAAGCGCGATCTGGACGCCCTTCGGCGCGTGGTTCTCACACCCTACGCACCCACCGTTCACCTTGACAACCCACCGGGGATGGCCCTAGAGTCGATCTGGCGTTGACCGCGGCCGCTCACGCCACGGGGCTGCCTCCTCGCGCGTAAGCGCACTCCATCCCACATCCAGCCCTGCCGTGCCGCCGGCGTTCGTATGGACGACCAACCTGATCGAGGAGGAAGCCATGGCCAGAGATATCGAAGTCATCGATGCGGACGGGCACATCACCGAGACCGACGCGCAACTCAAGAAGTACATGGAGGCGCCGTGGGTGGACCGGACCTCGACCCTCTACCCCATCGACAACTGGGACCGTTCCATCGGCGGGACCCTGGGGACGACGGCGTGTGACGCCAGGACGTGGCTGAACGCCATGGACGAGGGCGGCCTCACCACGGCGTACCTCTATCCCACCGGCGGCCTCGGCATCGGCTGGATCCGCGAGCCGGACCTGGCGGTGGCGCTGTGCAAGGCGTGGAACGACTTCGTCTCGGAGGAGTTCCAGAAGGTCAGCCCGAGGCTCAAAGGGGTGGCGCTGGTGTCGTTCCAGGACGTGCCCGAGGCGGTGAAGGAACTGCGCCGGGCGGTCCAGGAGTTGCAGCTCACCGGGCTTATGCTGCCCGCCGTGGGGCTGCGGCTGCCGCTGGGGCACCAGGACTACTGGCCCATCTACGAGGAGGCGGAGAAGCTCAACTGCATGGTGGGCGTGCACGCTACCGTGCGCGGGCCGCAGTACTTCGGCGCCGACGGTTTCGATCAGTTCATCGAGGTCCACACCCTGTCCCACGCGTTCGCGCAGATGATGCAGATGACCAGCATGATCTTCCGCGGCGTGATGGACCGGTTCCCGAATCTCCGGGTGGCTTTCATGGAGGCGGGCTGCTCATGGGCGCCCTACTGGGCCGGACGCATGGACGAGGAATGGGAGAAGCGCGGCGCGGCGGAGGCGCCGCTGTGCAAGAAGAGACCCAGCGAGTACGTGCGCAGCCGCAACATCTACTTCCACGCCGAGGACTACGAGCCGTTCATCGGCGAGACGGGCAAGTGGCTGAGCCCCGACGTGCTCTACTATGCGTCCGACTATCCCCACTGGGACATGGAGTTCCCGGAGAACATCGACCACCTCGGCCGGCGCGAGGACCTGTCCCCCGAGGACAAGAAGTGGTTGCTGGCCGACTCCGCCAAGCGGCTGTACGGCGTGGCGAGCTGATTCGATCACCCCTCGCCGCCTCTTCGTGCAGGGGCGACCGGCGGTCACCCCTGCACGAACCCGTACAAGCGCACGTTGGGGCCGGGTAGATACACTATTGAGTTCCACCTGCTCGACGCACATGCGCGACAATGCGCAGAGGGACCTTAGAGGCAGATCAGCCTCTCTGGGCCGAATCAGAGCGGTTATACCGTGAGAGATGCAGGGCACATGCACAGCATCTTGATTGCATCGCAATCCCCGCTTAAATTCACAACCATGGGAAGATGACCATGGCGAGTATCACGATCCGCAATCTCGACCACGAGGTGAAGACGCGCCTGCGCGTGCGCGCGGCCGAGCACCACCGTTCCATGGAGGAAGAGGTGCGCGTCATCCTGCGTGACGCGGTGGACGGCGGGCGGACCGGTCCCCGGGATCTGGCGAAGTTTACCCGGGAGTGCTTCGCGCCCCTTGGCGGCGTCGAGCTCGAACTTCCTCCGCGCGGCCCCATGCGCGAGCCTCCAGACTTCTCCTGAAACGCTTGGGATGTTTGTCATTGACACCAATGTCGCGTCCGAACTCATGCGCCCCGCGCCGAATCCTGCCGTGGCGGCGTGGATAGCTGGGCAGGACGTGGAGGCGATGTATCTGACGGCCGTGAGCGAAGCGGAACTGCTGTACGGCGTCGCGATCATGCCGGCCGGCAAGCGGCGAAGGGTACTGGAAGCCGCCATGCGCGAGTGGCTCGATCTCGGGTTCACGCAACGGATTCTGCCGTTCGACAGCGCCGCGGCTCGAGCCTATGCGGAGATCGCATCTGTCCGTCGCCGCGCAGGTCGGCCGATCGGCGAGGCAGACTGTCAGATTGCCGCCATATCCCGCTCCCGTGGCGCTGTCCTGGTGACGCGCAACGTACGGGATTTCGAAGGTACGGAAGTCGAACTCGTTGATCCCTGGGCGGTGGCATGAGCGGTACGACCGAAGCCTTTGCGCGCGTCAAGATCGACGCCCTGCTCGAGGATGCCGGCTGGAACCTCACCGACGCCTCAAACGTCTTTTTCGAACACGCGTTGCCGGACGGGACGCAGGCCGACTACGTCCTCTGCGACCGGCAGGGCCGGCCGATGGCCGTGCTTGAGGCCAAGCGCGCGAGCATCGATCCCGTCGCGGCGCAGGACCAGGGCCGGCACTACGCGAGACAGCTCGGGGTGCCGTTCGTCTTTCTGTCGAACGGCGACGAAGCGAGAAGCCGAAGGGGGTTCCGAGTTCACGGATGTGACAAGCGATACAGGTGGCGGGGTGAACTCAAGGCTGAATACGCCCAACGGATTGCGCAGACCCTTGCGACAGCGCTGAGCCGCGTAGCGGTGGATGGGTCGGGTATCCATGTCCGTGTGTGGGCGACCGGCGGTTCGCCCTCGGGACGGGTGCCACGGCAAGGGCGACCGCCAGTCGTCTCTACAGGTCGATTTCCTGCAACCGCATCTTCTTCCGCAGCGCTTGGCGTAGCACGTAGGCGCCTACGGCCAGGTCCTCGTCGGGTATGCCGTTGGACTGGAACAGCACCTTGTGCGGCTCACCCGGAACGCCGCCGGCGACGATGCTCTCCAGCGGCGCCACGTCGCGCCAGCGCAGTTGCCGCCTGGCGCAGGCGGCGATGAGATCGCCGCTGTCGTTCCGGGCAGTGTCGAGGTCGTCGGTGACCACCAGGTCCATGGATCTGATGAGCCGGCCGGAGACTTCGTGCTTCACCGTCTGGTTGGCGCCGATGGTGGCCACCAGGACGTTGTCCTTGAGCCGCTTGCCGTCGATGATGGGGGTGGTGGAATTGGTGGAGATCACCAGGACGTCGGACTCGCTCTCCACCTCGTCCAGGGATTCGGCCACACCGAAGGGCGTCTTCACCACCTTGCGCATGGCCTCGATGAAACCCTGGCGCCGCTTGGCGTTGCGGCCGAACACCAGCACCCGCTTGGGCCGGCAGGCCTTGACCACGGCCTCCACCTGGAATGTCCCCTGCCACCCGGGGCCGATGAGACCCAGGACGCCGGGCTTCCGAGGGGCCAGGTACTTCGCCGCCACTCCGGTGGCCGCGCCGGTGCGCAGGCTGCTGAGATACGCCGCGCTCATGATCGCCTTGAGGGCGCCGGCGTCGCTGTCATAGAGCGAGATGGTGTTGGCCTTGGCGACGTAGCTGCGCAGCGCCATGAGTCCCGTGTCCTGGTGCCACGCGGCCATGACGTTGAGTTGCTTGGAGGTGCCCTGGAGCCTGCGGCGCGGGACGGCGCGGACCTTGCCCGCGGCACGGTCACGGAACATGCGGTCGAGGAGGCGGATGCAGACGGTCATGTCCACGAGTTCGCGAGTCTGTGCCGCACTGATGATCAAAGCCATGGTGTGTCCTTTGTCCTCCGGCGCTCCCTCTACGTCTCCGGGAACACGTGCCAGCCCCTCCCAGCCAGGGAAACGCCGACGGTCTCGCCGCGGGCGTACTCGGCGTCGCCCACGGCCTTGACGGTCAGTTCCACCTCGCCCACCTGCACTTGGCAGTGAAGGGCGTCGCCCAGATAGGTCTGGCGCAAGACCTGACCGCGCATGGTCCCGGCGGGTTCACCCACTTCCATGCGAATGTGCTCGGGACGGATGCCCAGGGTGACCGCGGCGCCCGGCGCGCACGCCGGCGGCACGGCGCATTCGACAATGCCCACGCCCGACTCCACCCGGCCGGCGTCCACCACCTTGGCCGGGAGGAAGTTCATCTCCCCGACGAAGCGGGCGACGAAGATGTTGGGAGGCTCGGAGTACACCTGCTTGGGCGTGGCGAGCTGCAGGATTTCGCCCGCGTTCATGACGCACACGCGGTCGCCCAGGCTCAGGGCTTCGGCCTGATCGTGGGTGACGTACAGAGAGGTGACGTTGACGGACTCGGCGATGCGGCGCAACTCGTCGCGCATCTGGTCGCGCAGGCGCGCGTCCAGATTGCTCAGAGGCTCGTCCATGAGCAGCACCTTGGGCCGGGTGACCACTGCCCGGGCCAGCGCCACGCGCTGCTGCTGGCCGCCGCTCAGGTCCGTGACCGGGCGCTCCTCCAGACCGTCCAGCCGCACCAGCCGGAGCGCCTCCCGCGCCCGCTCCCGCACCTCCGAGCGCGGAATGCGCCGCTGCCCCTCGGTGAGCGGCAGCACCACGTTCTGGTACACGTTCAGGTGCGGCCACACGGCGTAGCTCTGGAACACCATGCCGATGTCGCGGCGCTCCGGCGGCACGTAGGCGCCGCCCCCGGCGCTGTCCACCAGTTCGCCGTCGATCTCGATGGAACCGCCGTCGGGCCGCTCCAGTCCGGCCACGCAGCGCAGGGTGGTGGTCTTGCCGCAGCCGCTGGGCCCCAGCAGCACCATGAACTCTCCCTCGGCCACCTCCAGGTCGATGCCGTCGACGGCGCGCACCGGGCCGCGGGACGAGTCGAAAATCTTTTCCAGCTTGCGAATGCGGATCATGAACGAGGCTCCAACGGTCGTTGGGATTGCAAGGGCGTCCTGCGCGCAGCGAAGCGAAGGACGCCCTTGCGTCATTGTTCCATGGCGCTGCGCCGGCCGAAGATCCAGAACATCAGCAGCAGCGGCGAGAAGAACAGGATCATCAGGGTCGTCACCACCGAGGCTTCGGTCATGCCGGCGGCGGCCCAGTAGCTCCACACCACCGCGGTGAGGGTGATATTGCTCTCGGTGGCGAGGAACACGGCCACGGTCACCTCGCGATAGACGAGCAGGGCGGTCCACATCCACACGGACATGAGCGTGGGACGCAAGAGGGGCAGCAGCACTCGCCGGTTGGCGCGCAGCATGGTGAGCCCGGACACGTAGGCGGCTTCTTCCAGTTCCTTGTGGATCTGCAGCAGCGCGCCGTTCAGGGCGCGGGTGGCGAAGGGCAGCCGCGTCACGAGATAGACCAAGGCGATGAGCCACACGCTGCCGTACAGCGGCACGTAGTCCCTCAACACGAACAGCGCCACCAGCAGCGCGCCGATGGCGAAGAGCAGTTCGGGCACCGTGTGGGGCAGGAACGCGCCGAACTCCAGCGCGTAGCGCCCGCGGCTGCGCGTGCGCACCACCAGCCATGAGATGGCGAAGGCGCACACCAGCACCAGGATCGGCACCACGAACATCAGGATCAGCGTGTGCTTCATGCCGCGCCACACGAGTTCCCAGTTGACGTTGTAAAAGTTCTGGAGCGAGAGTTGCTCCCACATTTCCAGCGACGGCGGCGCGACATACGGCGCGAACGAGATGAAACCCACCAGACCGATGGGCACGACCTTGGAGAGGACGGCGTAGCCACCGATCATCGCCCACGCGGCCCAGTTCCACCGGCCCAGGTCGAGCATCTTGGGGCGGTAGCCCTTGCCGGTGATGACCTGGTAGCGGTTACCGCGTTGCAGCACCCGGCCGTACCACGCGGTGAGCCCCAGCGCCAACACGATCATGAGCACACCCACCGCACCGGTGATGCCGTATCGCGGCTCCATGTCCTCGGGAAACGTGATGGTGAACAGGTACGTGCTGAAGAGGTAGACCCGGTTGCCGAGTCCGATGACCGCGGGCACGTCGAAGGTGGCGATGCCGACGATGAAGATGTAGATGACCGCGGCCAGGATGGCGGGTCCGGCCAGGGGAATCGTCACCCGGCGCAGGGTAGCGGCGGCGCTCATGCCGGCGGTGCGCGCGGCCTCCTCCAGCATGGGGTTCATGGCGCGGAACATCTGCGTCGTGAGGATGAAGGCCAGCGGCGCCAGGTTGAGCCCCTGCACGAAGCCCATGCCCAAGGGGGTGGCGATGTTCACGGGGCCGTTGTCGAGTTCCAGCAGGTCCACCAGCCAGCGGTTGATGAAGCCGATGCGCGGATGGGCGATGAAGGTCCAGCCCATGGCCACGAAGATACCGGGGATCAGAAGCCCCAGCGTCATGATGACGTAGATGGCGGGCTTCCATGGGATGGTGGTGCGCTCGGTCAGCCAAGCGATGGGCAACCCGATGATCAATGCGAAGAAGACCGTGGACAACGCGAACCACAGGGTGTTCCACACCACGCCATAGATGGCGGAGTCTCCCAGCACGTCACGGTAGTTCTCCAGGGTATAGGCGGAGTGGGCCGTGCCCAGGGTCCCGCTCTGAACGCTCACCCAGATGATCACCAGGATGAACATCGCCACGAGCGCCATGGGCAGCAACGCGATGAACAGGAGAGGGGAAACCTGACCGTTAAGACGCGGCAGGTGCAAGGCTTCGGGCCTTTCTCAGTGGAGACGCCTCATGGTTGGTCTGGCTCGATTTCCATCGGCGGGCAGTGTCCCGGACGCATTCCGGGACTTTCACACCATCCGGGGCGAAACCCGGGAAACCGCTGGTCCTCCGGGTTTCGCCGTCCGGGTGAGGACTACTTCCCGCCGTCCTTGAGGATCTTGCGGAACTCGGCCTGAATCTTCCGCAGTTCCTTGGGATCGCGCCGGTTGTTGCGCTCCACCGTGTCGATGAAGAGCAGGCCGCCGCTCTTGACGATCTCCTGGACCGGCTTGCGCGTGTTGGCCTCGGGATAGATGTGCAGGTCATGGCCGGCCAGGTCCCACTGGAGCTTCTGGCCTTCTTCCGTGTTCATGAAGGCCGCGAACAGGGTGGCCGCGTTGGGGTGCTGCGAGTGCTTGGGCACGCCCAGGTACATGACGTTGACCCTTGAGATCTCTTTGACGGTGGTCTGCTTCACCGGCGCCCCCTTGCGGGTCATGCGCAGCGAGTCGTCGTGGCCGCAGTCGAACACCAGCATGAGGAACTCGCCGCTGGCGATGCGCTCCTGCGCATTGCAGCTCATCAGTCCGCCGATTTGCGTGGCCAGCCGGTTGGTGTAATCGGTCATGCGCTCGCGCCCGAGCATGTCGTCGGCGGCGAACTGGTAGAGCCCGGTGGCGTAGGGCGTGGACGCGATCTTGCCTTTGAACTTCGGGTTGAAGACGTCTTCCATGCTCTTGGGGACGTCAGCCTCCTTGACCAGCCGCGAGTTGTACGAGATGCCCACCACCCGCGAGGCAATGGCCACCGCGGCGCCCTTGGGGGCGGTCCGGCTGATGTTGGCGTCCTTGGGGTTGGGCCGCTCCAGCAGTCCCTCCCAGTCCAACAGCCTGAGCATGCCCTTGGCCGTGCCCTGGGAGATGTGGTTCGAGGTGCCCAGGTGAATGTCGCTGCTGGCCTGTTGCCCGGCGGCGTGTTCCTGCAGCAGCTTGGCGGTCATGCGCGGGAAACTCGGTCCGGGCGTGAACCGGACCTTGAGATCGGTCCCGTAGCGCTTGTTCAAGGCGGCGACCATCTTGCGCAGACCCACGTCTCCACCGAGTCGCCCGGGTGTCCACTGGATCTTCAACTCGCCTTCCTTCCCGGCGGCGTCGATGACCTTCTGGAGCGCGGGCGAGATTTTTTCTTCCGCCAACGCGGGCAGGGCGAGGCCGAGCACGGCCAATACCACGAGCAGTCTTGCACACATGGATTTCGCGAACATGGGTTTCCTCCGTTCTTCGCAAGGGGTTCGGGACCGTGCGAGTCATGGCCCCGGCGGTCATCAACGCGTGGTGTTTACGCGAAACTCGGGTTGCTGGCAACCCATCAAGCCCACTCGGTGTTTGTCGATCCGATGTCAGTCCCTGGATCGGAACTCAGTCCTTGGACCCGAGCTTGCGGTCGAGGTTGAACGCCGCGCTGATGAGGCCCAGGTGGGTGAAGGCCTGAGGGAAGTTACCCAAGGCCTCGCCGCGCGGGCCGGTCTCCTCGGAATAGAGCCCCAGGTGATTGGCGTAGCTCAGCATTTTCTCAAAGATGAAGCGGGCGTTGCCGAGCCGGCCGGCGCGCGTCAACGCCTCCACCAGCCAGAAGGTGCACATGCTGAAGGTGCCTTCCTCCCCGGCGACCCCGTCGTCCGTGCGGGCCACATCGTAGCGGTACACCAGGCTGTCCGACACCAGCCCGGCCTGGTGCGGCGGGCGGTTGATGGCATCGAGGGTGGACAGCATCTTGGGGTCGGTGGGGGAGACGAAGAACACCAGCGGCATGAGCAGGTTGCTGGCGTCCAGGGTGTCGCTGCCGAAGGCCTGCACGAAGGCGTTCCGTTCGCGGTTGAATCCCTCGGCCATGATCCTGTGGTAGATGGCGTCCCGGCTGTGGAGCCAGCGCTCCCGGTTGGCCGGAAACGAGCGCTTCTCCGCCAAGCGCACGCCCCGATCCAGGGCCACCCAGCACATGAGCTTGGAGTAGACGAAGTGCTGGCGGCCACCCCGCACCTCCCAGATGCCCTCGTCCGCCTGATCCCAGTGGTCGCAGACCCACTCCATCAGCCGCGACAGGTTGTTCCACAGCTCCGAGTCGATGGGGCTGCCGTACTTGTTGAAGAGGTAGACCGAGTCCATCATCTCGCCGTAGATGTCGAGCTGGAGCTGGTCGGCGGCGGCGTTGCCGACGCGTACGGGGGCGGACTGGCGGTAGCCTTCCCAGTGATCGAGGGTGGACTCGGGGATGTTTTTCTCGCCGCGGATGCCGTACATGATCTGCAGCGAACCGTCGGGCTTGAGGTCGCCACAGCGCTCCTTGAGCCAGTCCATGAACCGCGCCGCTTCGTCGGTGAAGCCCAGGCGCATGAGGCCGTAGAGGCTGAAGCTGGCGTCGCGGATCCAGGTGTAGCGATAGTCCCAGTTGCGCCCGCCGCCGATGTTTTCCGGCAGGCTGCAGGTGGGCGCGGCCACGATGGCGCCGGTGGGCTCGTAGCACAGGAGCTTCAGCACCAGGGCGGAGCGGTCCACCATCTCGCGCCAGCGCCCGCTGTAGCGGGACTGCCGCAGCCATCGGTGCCAGTACCGTTCGGTGTCTTCCAGCAACTCGAGACAGTGGTCCACGTCCGGGCAGTCGGCGTCCATGCCGTGGTCGTCCGTGCCCTGGAATACCGCGGCCAACACACTGTTCTCGCGCAGGGTGCCGCTGGCCACCACGCCGCCGTTGCCGTCTGGGCGCATGGACACGACGTCCCGGTGCCCGCGCTGGGAAAGGTTCAGCATGCAGCCCAAGCGGTCGCTACGGAACACGGCCCGGTTGTCGCGCACCTCCACGGTGTGGCGGGCGCGCCCGTAGTCGAAGGCGGGGGCGCACTCCAGTTTGAGCGACATGGCGCCGCGCACCACTTTGGCGATGCGGATGATGCGCCCGTGGTAGCTCTCGTCCGCCGGTCCCGGGGGCATGAAGTCCATGACTTCGCTGACCCCTTCCTCGGTCATGAAGCGCGTGATCAGGATGTTGGTGTCGGGCAGGTACAATTGCCGGCAAGTGACGTTGGCCACATCCGGTCCGATGACGAAGCGTCCGCCCCGAGTGTGGTCGAGCACCGCGCCGAAGACGCTGGGCGAATCGAAGCGCGGGTAGCAGAACCAGTCGATGGAACCGTGGTTCCCCACCAGGGCGACGGTGTGCAGGTCGCCGATGACGCCGTAGTCTTCAATGGGAACGTACATGGCGCGCCACTCTATCGCATCCCGAGAGTCAATGCCACGGTCCGGGTGGGAACGGCGGTGCATCCCGGCCCGGCCGGGTATGCTAAGATGCCAACCGTCTGTTCGGTCTCCACGGGGCGAGAGACGGGTGGGGAGACCGGAAGTGCGAAAACGGTTGCACTGAAACGGTTGCACTGAAGGAGGTCGGCATGCAGTTGGGCATCATCGGTTTGGGAAGGATGGGCGGCAACATGGCGCGGCGGCTGATCAAGGCCGGACACCAGGTGGTGGCCTTCGACAGGCACGCCGACGCCGTCCAGGGACTGGTGGCGGACGGTGCGGTGGGAAGCGGCTCGCTGGCGGATCTGATGGCGAAGCTCGACAGGCCGCGGGCGTTGTGGATGATGGTGCCGGCGGCCGTGGTGGACCGCACCATCGAGTCCTGCGTCGAGCACCTGGAGAAGGACGACATTCTCATCGACGGCGGCAACTCGTACTACATCGACGACATCCGTCGCGCCCGGGAGTTGGCGGCCAAGGGCATTCACTATGTGGACGTGGGCACCAGCGGCGGCGTGTGGGGCCTGGAACGGGGCTATTGCCAGATGATCGGCGGCGAGCCCGACGTGGTGCGCCATCTCGATCCCATCTTCGCGGCGTTGGCGCCCAGCATCGACGAGGCGCCGCGCACTCCGGGCCGGGAGCCGGGCAAGGGGACCGCCGAAAACGGCTACCTGCACTGCGGCCCCAACGGCGCCGGCCACTTCGTCAAGATGATCCACAACGGCATCGAGTACGGCATCATGGCGGCCTACGCCGAGGGCTTCAACATCCTCAAGCATGCCAACGTGGGCAAGCAGGGCGGCGAGGCCAGCGCGGAGCAGACTCCGCTGCGGGAGCCGGAGCACTATCAATACGACTTCGATCTGGGCGAGGTGGCGGAGTTGTGGCGCCGCGGCAGCGTCGTGGCTTCGTGGCTCCTGGACCTCACCGCCAACGCGCTGCTGGAGGATCCCGGCCTCGAGCGCTTCGCCGGGCGGGTGTCGGATTCCGGGGAAGGGCGCTGGACCATCCAGGCGGCGGTGGACGAGGCGGTGCCCGCCCATGTGCTCACCGCGGCGCTGTTCGAGCGCTTCAGCTCCCGCGGCGAGGCGGATTACGCCGACAAGCTGCTCTCGGCCATGCGCTTCCAGTTCGGCGGCCACGAGGAGCTGCCGGGCAAGAAATAACCGGGGGCCCGACATGGAGGTCGAGGTGTTGCCGGACAGCGAGAGGGTGGCGCGGCGCGCGGCCGCCTTTATTGCGCAGGCCGCGCGCGCGGCCGTGGCGGCGCGCGGCCGGTTCGTGTTCGCCGCCAGCGGCGGCCGAACCCCGTGGGTGATGCTGCGGGCGCTGGTGGACGAGGACGTGCCGTGGCACGCGATGGACATCGTGCAGGTGGACGAGCGGGCGGCGCCCGAGGGCCATGTGGACCGGAACCTGACGCATCTGCGCGAGAGCCTGGCGCGAGCGCCCCTCAAGCCGGGTCAGATACACGCCATGCCCGTGGCGGCGCGCGACCTGGACGCGGCCGCGCGCGAGTACGCCGAAACCCTGGGACGGCTGACCGCGCCCTCGGGTCGGCTGGATCTGGTGCATCTGGGGCTGGGACCGGACGGCCACACCGCGTCATTGGTGCCCGGTGCGCCGGAAGTCGCCATCCAGAACGCAACGGTGGCCGCAACCGGCGTGTACCAAGGCCGGCGGCGCATGACCCTGACCTGCCCGGCGCTCGACAACGCGCGGCGGATTCTCTGGGTGGTGACCGGCGCGGACAAGCGCGAGATGCTGCGGCGGCTGTGTGACGGCGACGCCGCCATCCCCGCGGGCCGCGTGGCATCGGACGTCGCGGTGGTCCTGGCCGATCAGGCCGCGGCCGGCCAAGGTGGGAATCGCGTTGCACGAATACCTTGACAAATCCGCGCAGGCAATTTCGTCGCGGGCAAGGCGCGATGAACGGCAGGGGCGACCCGCTGTCGTCCCCACGGCGGACCCACCCCCGCGGGTTTCTACCCCTCGGCGCCCTTCAGTGCCGCGATCATGTCCTCGGTGCGCGTGAGCTTGACGCGCGGGCGTCCGGCCGCCTGGCCGCGGGCTGTTTCAATCCGGTCGAGGCGCAGCCAGTCTTCGTAGGACACGTAATCGGGTTGACGTTCGCGCACCAGGCGCTCGGCGTCGGCCACGCCGGGGTGGACGGGGGCGGGAACGGCGCCGGCGCGCAGGTCCTCCAGCATGCGTTCCACGGTTTCGGCGGCGTCGGGCTTGTTGGTGCCGATGACGCCGCTGGGCCCGCGCTTGATCCACCCGGAGGCGTAGAGGCCCGGCATGGGCTCGCCGCCTTGTCCGGTCAGCACCCGGCCGCGGTCGTTGGGAATCACCCCCCGGCGTTCATCGAAGGGCACGCCCGGCAACGGCACTCCCAGGTAGCCCACGGAACGGAAGACGATGTCCGCGGGAAGCGTCTCGTGCTCGCCGGTGGCGCGCGGCCGCAGAGAGCCGTTGTCCGCGTAGAGTACGTTCCGCGCCAGACGGACGCCTCGCACGCGGCCGCCGGCATCGCCCATCAATTCGGTGGGTGACAGCAGAAAGCGGATATGGAGGCGGCGTGGCTTGCCAGCGGACGGCTGCGCGGCGTAGCGCTGAAGGATCTCGATCTTTCGGACCAGGGCCTTGTCCGGATGAGCATCGACGGCGGTCTGGCTGAGAGCGTCGAGCCGGGCCTCCTCGGGGAGCACTGCCACATCGGCGCCCGCCATCTCCCCCATCTCCTGGATCTCCGGGGTGGTGAAGGCGGCTTGGGCCGGGCCGCGGCGGCCGATGAGGTGGACGGTGCGGATGCGACTCTCTCGCAGCGCCGCCAGTGCGTAGTCGGCGATGTCGGTGACCGCCAGCTCCTCGTAGGTGCGGCACAGGATGCGCGCGACGTCGATGGCGACGTTGCCCACGCCGATGACCACGGCGGCCTCGCCGGACAGGTCGAAGCTGCGGTCGCGGTAATCCGGGTGGCCGTTGTACCACGCGACGAACTCGGTGGCCGCGTGGCTGCCCCGGAGGTCCTCGCCTGGAACGCCCAGGACGCGGTCGGTCTGGGCCCCGGTGGTGAAGCAGATCTGGTGGTAGTGGGACCGGAGGTCCTCAAGGCTCAGGTCACGGCCGTAGCGCACGTTGCCGTAGAAGCGGAACCGGGCATTGCGGGCGCTCCGGTCATAGACCCGCACCACCGACTTGATCTTCTGATGGTCCGGGGCCACGCCGCCCCGTACCAATCCGAACGGCGTCGCCAACTCGTCGAACATGTCAATTTCGACGTTCAGGCCCTTCTCGCGAAAGAATCGCTCCACCACATAGAAGCCCGCCGGACCGGACCCGATGATGGCAATTCGCAATGGATGGTCGTCGGTTCCTGCGTCTGGCATGCGGAAATCCCTTGGCGGCTTTCCCGTGCGGTGGATGTGCGTGGATGCGTCACAACATGCATGACAAGATGCACGACAAGATGCACGACCACATGTGTGACCACTTGTGTGACAAAACGCAGCTTTAGCTTGGTTTCAGTCTACGCGATGCGCCGCGTGGTTGCCAGTCCAGGCAACTTCAAGAGTCGGGTTGCTCCCTCGTCATCCCGGATTCGGGTCTTCCGTCATCGCCGCATCCTTTGTGTGTCATTCCCGCGAAAGTCCGTCCCCGACCTTGATCGGGAGCGGGAATCCGGGATAGGGGAATGCCGCGCTGCCGCAGGCGTCTTGAAGCGGCCGGCTCCCCGGGGAAGGCTTCAATGCAGGTTGGCGCCGCCGTTCACGAGAATGGACTGGCCCGTGACGAAGGCGCTCAGATCGGACAGGAGGTACAGCGCGGTTCCCACCACGTCCTCGGGCTTCTCGATGCGTTGCAGAATGCGCTTGGACGCGGAGCGCCGGTAGTCCTCCAAAGCGGCGCCGGTGGGCTCGGTTTCGCTTGCGGTGGAGCCCGGCGCCAGGGTGTTCACGCGGATGTTGTCCGGCCCCAACTCCCGCGCCAGCACCCGCGTGAAGCCTACCACCGCCGCCTTGGACACGACGTAGTGCATCATGCCGGCGCCGCCGTTGTAGGCCATGTTGGAAGCGATGTTGACGATGCTGCCCTGCCCGCGTTCCTGCATGGCCGGGACCACGGCGCGGCTGCATAGCCACAGCCCCTTGACGTTCACCGCCATCACCTGGTCCCATTCCTCCTCGCGGATGTCCTGGAAGCCCGAGCGCGTCACCGGCACGCTCATGAACACCGCGGCGTTGTTCACCAACCCGTCGATACGTCCGAACCGCTCCAGGGTTGCCTGGACCATGGCCTGGCAACTCCCGGAGTCCGCCACGTTCGTGCGCGTGCCGAGGCCCTGTCCGCCGCTTCCGGCAACCTCCCGCGCCACGGACTGCGCGGCGTCCCCGTCGATGTCCGCGGCTACGGGCGCACCCCCCTCGCGGGCAATGCCCAGGCAATAGGCTCGGCCGATGCCGTGGCCCCCGCCGGTGACGATGATCACCTTCTGATCCAGCAAACCCATGATCGATCCTTTCTCTTTCGCCCGCGGGACGTTGCCCTGCGGCGCCAGCTCCCAGGGAACCGTTGTCAAGGTTCGTTTCGTCGCGGACCCTCGCGCGAGTCTGCTGGCATGAACCGACAACGGACAGAGCGGGTCCTGAACGTCGTGGAAGCGTTCGTCCCGAGCGTCGCGCCGGGACAGCGCAAAGGCCAAAACGCGAGGCCATCGGACGGGACGGACATTACGCCAGCGCCACGATCCAGCACAGCACCACCACGCCGGCGGCGGCCACGCCGATCCTGAGTTGCGCCGTGGCGCTTTCCGGCCGCTCCATGAACAAGGCCGCGCAGATACCCGCGCCGGCGCCGGCGCCGAAGCCCCAGAAATGCGCCCAAAGGTCCACGCGCGGGCCGCCCGTGCCGAGCATGGCGAGAATCCCTACCCCCGCGGCCAACGGCACCCAGGCGCGCCGTCCTTGCATCCCGAGCCGCTGGCGCTCGACGACGCCGATGGCGCCCAGCAGGCCCAGGGCGCCGAACACCGCGGTGGAGGCGCCCACGGACTGGTGGGCGAAGCCGTGAAACCAGGCGTTGAAGAGGTTGCCCAGCGCGCCGACCCCGAGCACCATGGCCGCGCCCAACCCGGGCCCCAGGGAACGGCACACCGCGGTCAGGAAGAAGACCAGGGCCACCGCGTTGGAAGCCACATGGGGGAAGTCGCCGTGCAGGGTGAGGGCGGTGACCGTGCGCCACAGTTGGCCGCGCAGGATCCAGTCGGCCGACGCGTTGCCGTGCTCCACCCAGCGCACGGTTTCCTGAGTCCACGCGGCGAAGAGGAAGAACGCGATCAACCCCGCGGCAACGCCGAGCCCGGTGTGGAACGGAGCCCGCCCCGCCCAAGGCTGATCTTCATCCACCGGGGCGGCGCGGTTCTCGCTCTCGTACGCCCACAGTTCGGTGGCGGCCCGCTCCAGGTGATGGGCGGGCACCGACAGGACCCATCCACTGGTCGTGTGCGACAGCCGCGGCGTCAGGCCTTCCGCCTCCAGCACCAGTGCCCACTCCTCCGCCCGACGGTGGTCGCGCGTCCTGCGCACGACGATTTCCCTTTCTTCGAGCGTCATGAGCAACGGTTCAGGCACGGGCGCTGGCAGAAGCCATGCCACTGCCGTCGTTGGCGCCCCCGCCCATCAGCCGGTGCGCCACGCGGCGGGTCGTTGCCAACGGCGTGCGTGCGGCAAGGCGACTCACTCGCGCACGAGCGGCGTGTCGTCGCGGTTCGCCCATTCGGCCATGGAGCCGTCGTAGTTGCGCGCCCGTTCGTAACCCATCAGTGTCAGGACGAAGACTCCGTGCGCCGCACGGATGCCGCCCTGTCAATAGGTGACCACTTCACGATCAGGCGGAACGCCCGCTTGCTCCAAAAGGCTCCGCAACTCTCCGGCCTCCTTGAAGGTCCGATAGGGCTTGTCGTGGACGAAATTGAGCCATTCCAGGTGCACGGCCCCGGGGATGCGGCCGGCGCGCCGGTTGCCGCGGTTGTTGGCGCCCGTCCATTCGCCGTCCGAGCGCACGTCCAGGAACACCACGTCCGGGTTGCCGACATGGGCGGCGCCGTAGTCCACGGTGCACACCCAGTCCGGGTTGGCCTTGGGATGGAAGGTCGCGGAGGCGGGAGCGGGCACGTCGAGGGTCGTCGGACGTCCTTCGTCGAACCACTTCTGCCAGCCGCCGTTGAGCACCGTCACTTCGGTGTGGCCGTAGTAGCGCAACACCCACCACAGGCGCGCGGCCCACAGCGATCCGTTGCTGTCGTAGGCCACGACGCGGGTGCCTTCGCCGATGCCCAGGCTCTCCAGCACCTCCCTGGCCGTATCCGGGGGCGCCACCAGCGGGTACTTGCGCGGGTCCGTGGGGTATTCCGGCTGCTTGATGTAGTGATGCACGCGAATGCCCACCGCGCCCTTGATGTGCGCGCGGCGGTAGGCGTCGTAGGGATCGCAGTCGACGATGCGGAGATCCGGGTCGTCGAGATGCTGCTCCAGCCAGTCCGTCTCCGTCAACAGGTCCGGGCGCGCGTAGCCTGCCTGTGCCATGAGTCCACCTCCCGTTCTGCCGGTTCCGGCGCATGGCGCCGCAAGGATCGCGAGCCAGCCGGGCCGACGTGTCGAATCTGTATCAAATGGAGTGACGATGCGCGAGGGCCGCCGGGTTGAACCTTCACGGCCTCCTGGGCGAGAATGAGTCTTGGCCAGGAGCTTGCGCCGGCCCGATACCGGGCCCAACCAATCCGCTGGAGGGAAACGACGATGTCCATGTTCATAGACGCCGATGCGCACGTCATCGAGAACGAACAGACCTGGGAGTTCATGGCCGAGGAGGACCGCCACCTCGCCCCCGACCTGGTGGTGTCGCAAGGCACGGGGTTGCGTTACTGGCGCATCGACGAGCGCGTCGTGCCCAATACCAATATCGGCCTCAACACCACCGCGGAATCCCGAGAGTTGGCCGACGTGGGCGCGCGCATCGCCCACATGGACGAGCTGTCCGTGGACGTCCAGGTGATCTACCCCACCCTGTTCCTGCGGCCCCTGACCGCGCGGGCCGAGGTGGAGCGGGCGCTGTACCGGGGCTACAATCGCTGGCTGGCGGAGATCTGGAAGCAAGGGGGAGGGCGCCTGCGCTGGGTGGTGCTGGCGCCGCTGCGTTCCATGGACCGGGCCATCGAAGAGATTCACTTCGGCAAGGCAAACGGCGCCTGCGGCGTCTTCATGCACGGCATCGAGGCCGGGCGGCTGCTCTCCGACGACACGCTGTTTCCCATATACCAGGAGGCCAGCGACCTCGACCTCCCCATGTGCGTGCATGCCGGCGGGGGCAGCTTCGACCACTACGACCTGTTCCTCCAAGACACGTTCTCGCGCTTCAAGCTTTCCACCGTGGGGGCGTTCAACAATCTCATCTACAAGGGTGTTCCCGACAAATTCCCGGATCTGCGCTGGTGCTTCGTCGAAGCCACCTCCCAGTGGGTTCCCTACGCGCTGAACGACCTGCAGATACGCACCGCGGCCGAGTTGGCGTTTCGGCGCAAACACGCCGGCAGCGCCCTGGCCGGCGTGCGCGGCGCGCCCCGGGAACTGTCGGACAAGCACCTGCTCCGCGACAACCGCATCTACGTGGCGTGCCAGACCACGGACGATCTCCCGTACGTGCTGGAATATGCGGGCGAGGACAGCATCATTGTCGGCACCGACTACGGGCACGCGGACTATTCCAACGATATGGAAGCCATCGCCAAACTGTCGCAGGACGGCGTCCTCGCCGCCGGCGTGGCCGACAAGATTCTGAGCGACAACCCAGCGCGCTTGTACGGCTTTTGATGAATTCGCTTGCGGTGGCGCCCGAGTTGGCACTCGCCAGTACGCCCGCGCGGGCCGGCGAGATTGACGGCCGGCGGTATCGCGGGCATGATCGCCGCATTGCGCGAATTTTCTGGAAGGGGACCTCATGTCGAAGATCATCACGCGCGCGCTGACGCAGGAACAGGATGGAGTGCCGGGTTTCATCGCTTCCCCGGAGAGGTCGGCGCCGGGACCGGCGCTGCTCATCATCCATCATCACTACGGCGTCACGGGCCACATCAAACACATGGCCTGCGAGTTCGCCGAGGCAGGATACGCCACCATGGTTCCCGCGCTCTATGACATGCTGGGCTTCCCGGACTACCACGGTGTCCAGAAGCAGACCACGGACGGGCGTTTCGTGGAGGTCATCGGCCAGGGTTGGCGCTACCTTTGCGGGCGGGACGATGTGGACGAGAATCGTGTGGCGGTGATGGGCCTGTGCATGGGTGGTCGTATCGGCATTCACTTCGCCGCGGCCACGCCCGAGGCCGCCGCGTTCCTGGGCTACTATCCCTCGGTGCGGGACGAGAGTCCCAGCGCGTTGCGGCCGCGCCATCCCAACGACGCCGCGCGTGAAATACACTGTCCGTCCATGGTCCTGTTCGGCGGTCAGGACCGGGTGGCGCCGGTGCCGGTGCAGGAGAAGCTGCGCGGGTGCTTCCTGGAAGGCACGCCGGACGTGGAGTGGCATTTCTTCCCGCGGGCCGGGCACGGCTTTGCCTTGGCCGACGGCGACGCCTACGATCCCGCCTTGGCCAAACTGACCTGGCCGCTGGCCACGAACTTCCTCGACCGGGTGCTGGCTACGGAGTCGGCAGGCGCGGCAATGCGTTCCGTGGCGTGACGCTTCGGGCCGTTCCGCCTCCATCCGTGACTTCCGCGAAAGCAGGACCCTTCAACATCCGGGTGCGGTCACCCTCCCACCGGCGGCCTGCGCCGGTACCAGCCGGCCGCCTGCTCGTAGGCATGGGCCGCGCGCAGGACCCGTTCCTCGCTGAAACGCGGCCCCACGAGCTGGAGCCCGATGGGCAGGCCGCCGCCGGTGAATCCGCAGTTGACGCTCAGGGCCGGCAGGCCGGTGAGGTTGAAGGGCGTGGTGAAGAGCGAGCGGAAGTTCACGCCTGCGCCTTCCAGGCGGATTTCCTCGCCGTCCACCTCCATCACCGCTCGCCTGGACTCCTCGATGGTGGGTGCGGGCACCGCCGCCGTGGGCGCGGCGATGAGGTCCACCTGCGCGAAGGCCTCGTCGAACTCCCGGCACAACATCCGCCGGATGCGCTGGGCGGTGACGTAGGCTTCGGCGGGGATCAGCATGGCGCCGATGTTCTGGAGAAGCAGGCGCGGGCTGTAGTCCCGCGGGCGGGCCTTCAGGTAGGGCAGGTTCTCCACCACGTTCTCCGGCCGCGTGATGCAGGGCCAGACGAACCGCGTCGTGTCGATGTGCGGCACCGCCACCTCCACCATGGTGGCGCCGAGGGATTGGAGTTGCCGCTGGGCCGCCGTGAAGGCCTCGCGTACCGGCCGGGTCATGGACCGGTCGAAGTAATCCATGACGATCCCCACCCGGAGACCCTCGATGCCCGCGTCCATGCCGCCGGCGTAGTCGGGCACCGGCGCATCCGCGCTGTTGGGGTCTTTGGGGTCGGCCCCGGCGACGGCCTGCAGGATCAGGGCGCAGTCCCGCGCCGTCTTGCTGAATACCCCCACGTGGTTGGTGCTGAAGCCGCCGTCCCCGGGCACGTGTCCGAAACGGCTGACGCGCCCGTAGGTAGGCTTGAAGCCCACGATGCCGCACAGCGACGCCGGGTTTCGCACCGAGCCGCCGTTGTCGGTGCCGATGGAGCCCAGGCACAGGCCCGCGGCCAGCCCGGCGGCCGACCCGCCGCTGGACCCCCCGGCGATGCGTTCCGTGTCCCACGGGTTGCGCGTCGTGCCGTAGAACGGGTTGATGGTGGTGCCGCCGTTGGCCCACTCGTGCATGTTGGTCTTGCCCAGGATGACCGCCCCCGCCTCCCTCAGTCGCGCCACCACGGTGGCGTCGTCATCCGGCACGCAGTCCTCCAACACCCTGGACCCTGCCGTGGTGCGAATGCCGCGCGTTGCGATGTTGTCCTTGATGGAAAGGGGAATGCCGTGAAGCGGCCCGCGGTACCGCCCGTCGCGTATCTCCGCCTCTGCCGCCCGCGCGTCCGCCAGCGCCTCCTCCCGCGCCACGGTCACGTACGCAACCAGCTCCGGGTCAAGTCGTTCGATGCGCGCCAGCATGAGTCTCGTCAGCTCCACCGGGGCAAGCTCCCCGCGTCTGATCGCCGCCGCCGCATCCGCGATTGTCAGTTCTGCCAGGTCACGATCCGTCATCATCCGCCTCCTCCTGGATAGTCGATCACCGCCGCCCGGATACCGGCCGGCGGCAGGGCAAGCCTATGCCTGGCCGGGTCGCGGATCAAGGGTACTCCTTCGGTCCGTTTCCATCGCTCGAGGGTTGTTTGATGGAAAGCCCCGAAAGTTCCCCAACACCCGCCCCGGGGTGTCGCCAACCCATTGTAATAACGGATGTTTCCCTGTTCCCGTTTGTTTGATGGTTGGTTGATGAAAGGCGGTGTCTGCAACCGCTCCAAGACGCTATAATGTGGGACCCGTCGTGTGCGCACGAAGCCAACGGCGGCACGAGAAATCGTCGCTACCTGCCGTTTTGGGCGGCGGAGGCGAGTGGGGGCCAGTAACGGCCAGACAGGAGACGATCTTGATATGCGTATCGCGGCGGTAGACTTGGTGAGCAACACCTGTTTCCCGGCGCTCGCGGCCCAGGAACTGGGTTTCTATCGCGAGGAGGGAGCGGACGTGGAGATCGAGCTGGTGTCCCAGATCGGCGCCACGCGGGCGCTCCGGGAGGGCAGCGCGGACGCCATGATCGCGGGGTCGGTGCACGACCTCTTGCGGGAGTTTCCGGGCTGGCGCGGGGCGAAGCTCCTGGTGGCGCTGTCCCAGGGGACGCCGTGGCTTTTGACGGTACGTGCGGACCTCGACGCCGAACGGGGAGACTTCAAGGCGTTGAAGGGTCTGCGGCTCACGGCGGCGGAGGGGCCGGACCTGGTGTTCAAGGCGCTGCTGGCGGCGGGCGGGCTGGACCTGGAGCGGGACGTGAACATCGTGCACCTGCCGGGTTCCGAGGCGCGGGACGTCTCGTTCGGCGTGTACGCGGCCCGCGGCCTGGAGTCCGGGCAGATCGACGGCTTCTGGTCCAACGCCATGGGCAGTGCCACCGCGGTGTCCCTCGGCGTGGGCAAGGTGCACGTGGACGTGCGGCGCGGCGACGATCCCGCCGAGGTGCGCTACTGCACCTTCGCGGGCCTCGGCACCACGGACGCCTTCATCGAGCGGCAGCCGGAACAGTGCGCCGCGGCCGTGCGCGCCATCGTGAAGGCGCAGAAGGCGCTGCGCGCCGATCCCTCGAAGGCGGCGCGCGTGGGGGAGGGACTCTTCCCCGAGGACGCCACCGCGCTCATCACCCGCATCGTGGAGCGCGACGTGCCGTTCTACGAGCCCGCCATCTCCGAGGAGAGGGTGACCAAGCTCAACGCCTTCGCCCAGTCCGTCGGCCACCTGCCGGGGCCGGTGGCATACGAGCAGGTCGCCGCGGTGCAGTTCCGGGAGCTGTGGGAGGGTTGAGCGTTCCTCCGCCCCGGATGCCTCCTCCGCCCCGCGGCAAAATCCGTCCTCACCATGATTCCGCTCGCTGACGACCCGGACCAGGATGACAAGCCTCCGGGACCACGGGTTCCGGCAACCTGCTCAGAACCCCGCCCCGGGCTCCAGCGCTCCCTCCGGCGGCGTGCGCGTCTCGTAGGCCCACTGCGGCATGCGGCTCTGCATGCCGTTGGCGGACAACTCGGCCTCGTAGGTCTGGCGGATTTGCGGGTCCTCGTCCGTGTACGAGATGGCGTTGCCGCCGTCGCGGGTGTCCACCGCACCCACGTCCCTGGCCTGGGCGCCGGGGGCGCCGCCGCGCCGGAAGCCCGGCCCGTAGGGACCGTCGAAGATGAGTAACCGCAAGCCTTCCGGGTCGGTGCCGAAGTGCTGGTGGAACCAGTCGCCGCGCATGGGCGCGGCGCTGATCATGCCCACGGGCTCGTAGGTCTGCTGCTTGACGTCATCCCCGCGTCCTTTCTGCCACGGCCGCATCCCCAGGGTGTCCGGCCACGTGTAGCTGAACCCCTTGCCCTTGATGCACACCAGGATGGCGCCGGATGTGTGCTTGTGGGCCTTGGAGTATTGCCCGGTCTCGTACTGGGCGATCTTCATGTAGAAATTCGCCCCGGCCATGTGCGGCTCCACCCGGCGGTAGCTGAAGGAACGGCGGTTGTCCCGAGGCAGCTCGCAGTGGACGATGTCGGGTATGACGTTGGTAAGGCGCATGGCGAGGCCGCGCACCGGGTCGGCGTGGATGTCCTCCACCGGCTTGAAGTAGTCGTCTTCCCCGGAAAAGCGCTTGCCGAACTCGTAGGGGCAGTTCATCACGAACTCGGCGTCGCGCACGAGATTCAGGATGTTGGGGGCAGTGGTGGCGGCCAGCAGCATGGCTGGGGCCGAGGTGGCGTTGACCACGCGGTGCCAGGCGTTCAGCGGGATGCCGAAGAGCGAACCGGGTCCCCACTCGAAGGTGAGTTTCCTGCTCTCGCTCTCGTGCCACACCTCGGTGGTGCCACGCCCCTCCACGACGTAGTAGGTTTCTTCGTAGAGATGGCGTTCGGCGTTGAGGGCGCCCGCGCCGGGGACCTCCACCACGTACATGCCCCAGAGGTGCTCGGTGCCCAGAAGCTGGATGCCGGTGCCGCGCCCGCCCAGGCGCTTCCACGGCGCCAGCGGCAGGTCCTGCACCTTGTGCACGCCGATGGCCCGGTGGATGGGGACGCCCTGGTCTTCCATGAAACGGTCGTAGGGCGACTTGGGGTTCTCCCACGTGCCGAAGCCGGCCTTGCCGGTGGCCGAGGGTTCGTTGAAATCGAACAATTCCGCGCCAGGCTCCACTCCCATGATGTCCTCCTTGATCCTCCGGGGTGATTGTCGGCAGGGATGTTAACGTTGGTCCCCGGCCCGGTCAAGCAAGCCTTTCCTGCTGTCATGTCGCCTTCCGCACCGGTCTCCAGGCCGCTTTCCGCAACCGTCTCCAGGCGCGGAAAACCGGTCCGATCCGGGCAGGCAAAGGCGTCGCGCTCCCGGCGTCAAGGCGGGGTTCCGGCGTTTGATAGGGAACGGGCGTTGATCTATAGTGGCGTTGCTTTGGCGACCGTCGCCGAAGCGCTTCCCAAGGCTTTCACTGAACGTTTCAAAGGACACCGGAGGCACCCGGCCCAGGAGGCGGCGCACCGCCCGTTGCAGGAAGGAGTCAAGCCATGAAGGACGGATTTCGCGTGATCGATTCGGATCGGCATATCATGGAACCGTCGGACATGTACGACCGGTACATGCCGGAGAAGTTCCGCGGGCGGGTGAAGATCACTGGACCCAACCAGTCCAACCGCTACGTGGACGGCAAGCCCGTCTCCGACTCCAACCGGCGGCCCGAACGCGAGGTCACCGACCATGGCTTCATCTTCGCCAGCAATGCGTCCTGGCGCGAGACTTTCGCCGAGGCCATTGCCACGGGCTTCGACCCCGCGTCCAACCTCCGCGACATGGACAGGGAAGGCATCGACCTGAGTGTGCTGTTCCCCACCATGGGCCTCTACGTCATGTGGAGCTCGGATATCGATCCGGAGTTGAGCCAGGCCATTTGCCGCGCCTACAACACCTGGCTCGCGGAATACTGCAGTCACGACGAGTCGCGGCTGCGGGGCGTCATGCTGATACCCTTGCAGGACCCGGCCCGGGCCGTTGAGGAATTGCGCCACGCCCGCGAGCAACTCGGCCTGGTGGGTATTTTCTGGCGTCCCAACAAGCTCTGCGGCCGTACGCTGGCGAGCCCCGAATACTATCCCGTTTACGAGGCGGCCCAGGATCTGGGCGTCACCGTCTGCGTCCACGAAGGCGCGCGCACGGTGCTGGAGCAGGCCGGCAGCGACCGCTACAGCGAGTTCGGGCGGCACGTGGCCTGTCATCCCCTCGAACAGATGCTGGCATGCCTGAGCTTGTGCGCGGACGGCGTCCTGGAGCGTTTCCCCAGGCTCAAGGTGGCCTACCTGGAGTCCGGCTGCGGCTGGGTGCCCTTCTGGCTGGAGCGCATGGACGAGCATTGGGAGCACGAGTCCCACGGCTCCGCCAAGATCACCCCGGAGAAGCCGAGCTTCTACTTCCAGCGGCAGTGCTGGGTAAGCTGCGAGGCCGGTGAGGAACTGGTGCCGAGCTTCGTCGAGCACGTGGGCAACGATCGCCTCACCATGGCCACCGACTATCCCCACAGCGACTGCATCGACAAGTGGCCGGATCTCACCGTGGGCGCCCTGAGCGCCAACGAGAATCTGTCCGAGGAGACGCGCCGCAAGATCCTGTGGGACAACCCGGTGCAGATGTTCGGGCTGGGAATGTAACAAGGCGTAACCGAGTCCAGCGGGGCACCCACGATGGCGAAATTCCGTGTCGTCTACTGCGGCAGCAACGATGTTCCCGTCGATCTGATCGAACCGATCCTGCGCGACGGGGATGCGGAGTTGGTGGTCGCCAGGCCCACCAACGACCAGGAGTTGGCCGAGGCCGGGCGCGACGCCGACGGCATGATCTTCCACGGCGCCTTGCCGTTCACCCGCGAGATCATCGAGAAGCTCAACCGCTGCAAGGTGGTGTGCCGCACCGGCGTGGGCGTGGACCGGCTGGACCTGGCCGCGGCCAGGGAGCACGGCGTGACCGTGTGCAACGCCGCCGGCTGCAACTCCATCGAAGTGTCGGAGCAGATGATCGGTCTCATGATCGCCATCTCCCGGAAGCTCGTGCGCATGAACCAGTACGTGCGCGAGGGCCGCTGGCGCCGCCATACGGCCGAGCTGCACGCCTACCGCGGCCCGGTGTCGCGCATCGCCGGACAGACCCTGGGCATCGTGGGCCTGGGCAACGTGGGGCGTCAGGTGGCGCCCCGCGCCCAGGGCATGAAGATGAACGTCCAGGCCGTGGACCCCTACGTGGCCCCGGAGATCGCCGAAGCCATGGGCGTCAAGCTGGTCTCCCTGGACGAACTGGTGGGCAGCTCGGATGTCATCACCCTGCACGCGCCGCTGGTCCCCGCCACCCGCAAGATGTTCGGCAAAGAGCAGTTCGCGGCCATGAAGAGCACCGCGTACTTCCTCAACTGCGCCCGCGGCGGCCTGGTGGATACCGACGCCCTCTACGACGCTCTCACCACCCACCAGATCGCCGGCGCCGCCCTTGATGTCACCGATCCCGAGCCCATGCCCGCGGACCACCCCATCCTGACTCTCCCCAACGTCATCGTCACGTGCCACACCGCCGCCAACTCCAACGAGTCCTACGTCGACTGCCAGACCCACGCCGCCCGCGAAGTGATCCGCGTCCTCCAGGGCCAGCCCCCCACCACCGAAATCAACGACCCGTGGCTCGTGGGCGAGGCGCAGGATCAGGGCTTCGGAGGCGTATGACGCGCTTCTGAACCTCTCCCGTGGTTCCTCCGGGTCCGTTGCGCTTTCGGGTAGTCCTGACGGAGAAGGCAGGTTGGGCTGCAGGTCAGGTGTTGGCGAGCCATCCGAGGGAGAGGCCCGATTCAGGGGCGCAAGCCGGGAAAGCGCAGGGGGGTGACTGACCCATGCACCGACGGGGTTTCTTCTGGTATTGGTGGCGTCTGAAGCGACGGATGTGGCGGGCGGCTGCGTTCGTGATGCGCGCCGGGTTGGTTGTCTCGTCGTTGCTGGCCGCGTTCGTGCTGCTGAACTCAATCTGGCCCGAAGTCGGCAACGCCGCACGTTACTTCTTCGCTGTCGTCGAGAACATGGTCCGACCGACCATGGAACGCGTGGCCGAGGAGTTCTGTCTGAGTCGGGAAAGGTCCGCCATCCGCTTCGCCGAAGATGAAGATCCCGTCACGGCGCCAGTGCCTGGAGAGGTGACGCGCGTTCCGATGCAACCGAACCCTCACGCCGGGATGCGCACGCCTGCCGCCCGTTCCCGCCCGGCGGAACCTCGTGTGGCGGCCAGGACGCCCAAATCGCGGGACTCCGTGACGGTATTCCGTGGCGACCAGGTTTACGCGCCCACAAGGCCGGGGAAGGACGGATCGGGCGTGCGAGTCCTCCGTGGCCGTCCACGAATGAAGGACGGGTCGGGCGTGCGAGCCCCTCGTGCCGGCCGTGGAATTTCAGGACGGGCGCGGGCCGTGGACGGGGACACCCTCGACATGAACGGCATGCGCATCCGTCTGCACGGCATCGACGCTCCCGAGCATAAACAAACCTGCCGAGTGGCGGGCCGCCGGTGGCCATGTGGCCGGAACGCGACGCGGGCGCTGGCCAGCCAAGTCAACGGCAAACCCGTTGTGTGCGACGTTCGCGACCGGGACAGCTATGGCCGGGTCGTGGCGGTGTGCCGCATCGCGGGCCGGGACCTCAACGCCTGGATGGTGGCGGAGGGTTGGGCCTTCGCGTACCGGAGGTACTCGCAAGCGTACGTTGGCGAGGAGGCGCGTGCGCGTACGGAGAGGCGTGGGGTGTGGCGCGGCGAAGTCGTGCCGCCTTGGCGCTGGCGCGCGACCCAACGCCGGTGAGGTGCCGGGCGCCAGCGCGCTGGCGTTCAAGACGGTGACAATTCAACCTGTCTGTACATAACTCGTACAGCCTTGCCGATTCCCGGTACACTCCACTCTGAAACTGGCCGCAGGGGGTCCGAAACTGGTCCGAAGAGGGTTTTCGACCATGGACGACGCCAAGGCGCAGGGTGCAGCGCCGCGGGATGCCGTGCCTGTCACGGCAAGCGGGAGCGTCATCCTCGATTCACCCGTCGTTCCGCGCCTCCCGGATCGCCCGCCACAGTTTCGGCGCGGTGTAGGGCATGTCGATGTGGTCGATGCCCAGGGGGGATAGTGCGTCCATGAGGGCGTTGGCGACGGCGGGGGGCGCGCCGTTGGTGCCGGCCTCGCCCACGCCCTTGACGCCCAGGGGGTTGAAGGGGTTCGGAGTCTCGGTTTCGCCCACCACCAAGGGCGGCATGGTGGCGGCGCGGGGGACGGCGTAGTCCATGAGGGTGCCGGTGCGGGGCTGGCCGTCCTCGTCAAAGACCATGTGTTCGCACAGGACTTCCCCCAGGCCCTGGGCGAGGCCGCCGTGGACCTGGGCCTCCACCACCATGGGGTTCAGGACGACGCCGATGTCGTCCACCAGCACGAGCTTCTCGATGGTGAGGGCGCCGGTGTCGGCGTCAATGCGCACCAGCGCCACGTGGGCGCCGAAGCCCCAGGCCTCGCGGTTGGGATCGAAGAAGGCGACTTCGTTGAGACCGGGATCCATGCCCGCCGGTGTGCCCTTGGCGTAGGCGGCGCCGGCCACTTGGCGCCAGGTCACGTTTCGTTCCGGTACGCCGGCCACGGCGAAGCCGCCGTCCACCTGAACTACGTCGTCCGCGGACGCTTCCATGAGGTTCCCGGCAATGGCCTTGGCTTTGGCGATGACGCGGTCGGCGGCCGTGGCCAGGGCGCCTCCGCCCATGACCGCGCTGCGGCTGCCGAAGGTGCCGGTACCCTGTTGGATGGCGATGGTGTCGCCGTGGCGCACCACCACGTTGTCCATGGGGACCTTGAGCTTCTCCGCGGCCACTTGCGCCCACACGGTTTCGTGCCCCTGGCCGTGGGAGCTGGAGCCGGTGAGCACGGTGATCGCCCCGGTGCGTTCCACCCGAACGGCGCCGCTTTCGAATCCGGCGCCACCGCTGGGTTCCACGAACGTCGATACGCCGACGCCCACCAGTTCGCCGCGCGCCCGCGCCTCGTCGCGCATGCGGATGAGTTGGTCGTAGTCCGACAGCCTCAGCGCCTCGTTCAGGGACTTCTCGTAGTCCCCCGAGTCGTATTCGACGCCGGCGCCGGTGCGGTAGGGGAACTGGTCCGGCTGGATGTAGTTCTTGCGCCGAATCTCCAGCGGGTCCAGACCCAGATCGCGGGCGGCCGTGTCCGCCAGCCGTTCGATGTTGAGCACCGATTCCGGCCGGCCGGCGCCGCGGTAGGGTCCGGTGGGCACGGTGTTGGTGAACGCCGAGACGATCTCCACCCGCACATCCTGAATCTGGTAGCAGCCCGGGGCCATCACCAGCATGCGCTGGGGCGGTCCGGCGGTGGCGGAGTGCAGGTACGCGCCCAGGTTGGCGACCACGCGCACCTTGAGGCCCAGCATCTTGCCGTCCTTGCTCAGCGCCAGCTCCGAGGTCATGGCCTGGTCGCGGCCCTGGCAGGTGGTGAGAAAATCCTCGCTGCGGGTGGCCATCCATTTGACCGGCCGGCCCAGCTTCCGCGCCACGTGGCACACCAGCACATCCTCGCGATAGACGCAGCCCTTGCTGCCGAAGCCCCCGCCCACGTCCGGCGCGATGACGTGGATGCGGTTTTCGGGGAAACCCAGGGAGTTGGCCAGGTCGGCGCGCGCCCGGTGCGGTCCCTGGGTGGAAAGCCACACCGTGAGCTCGTTTCGTACCGGATCGGGATGCGCCAGCACGCCCCGCGCCTCCATGGACATGGCCACGAGCCGCGGGCTCTTCATGTGCAGCCGGCAGATGTGATCGGCCTCGGCGAACGCCTTGTCGACGTCGCCGTTCTCCTTCTTCATGGTGTAGCAGTGGTTGGTGCCCAGTTCCTCGTGGGCCAGGGGTGCGTCCGGCTCCAGCGCGGCCTCGGCGTCCGTGACCACCGGCAGGGGGTCATAGGTGACGTGGACGGCCGCGGCAGCGTCGTCCGCCAAGGCGCGGCTCTCGGCCACCACCGCCGCGATGGGCGCGCCCACCGCATGCACCGCGCCGCGCGCCAGCACCGGGTGCTCCGGCATGTTCATGTCGGGCATCAACCGCGGCGCGCGCAACGCCAAGTCACCGGTGTCGTCACCCGTGAGCACACACACGACGCCGGGCCTGGCCGCGGCCTCGCTGGTGTCGATGGACAGGATGCGGGCGTGGGGGTGGGTGCTCCGGTGGATCGCCACGTGCAGAATCCCCGGCAGCTTCACGTCGTCCACATAGCATCCCTGCCCGGTGAGCAGGGGCGGGTCCTCAACTCTTCGGATGGAAGCGCCAATCAGGCTGTGGGGGCTGCTTTGCTCGGTGCTCATGAGGTGTCCTCTGTCCTTCGCTGTGGAACAGGCTTTCGCCGTGGAACAGGCGCGGCCGCAGCCGCCAACACGTTTCTACCTTCGCGCGGCCGCCGCTTCGATGGCGCGGCGCGCGTAAACCACGGCCATGTGGCGCTTGTATTCCTCGTCGGCGTAGGAATCGGCGTGCGGGTCGATGCCTTCCGCGGCGCGCGCGGCCGCTGCCGCCATCACCTCGGGCGTCAGCGGCTGGCCTTCCAGTGCGGTTTCGCTCCCCGTGGCCCGGTGCGGCGTTCCGCCCACGCCGCCCAGAACGACGCGCGCGCCGGTGCACGCGCCGGCGCCGTCCATGGTCAGCGCCGCCGCCGCGCTCACCACCACGTAGCCCGAGGCCGGGTGCGGCAGCTTGGCGTAGCTCGTCGCGGCGGGGGTGACCGGCAGCGGGATCCGGATGGCCGTGAGGACCTCGTCGGGCTCCAGGGCCGTGGTGAAGAAATCCACAAAGAAGTCGCCCGCCGCCACCGTGCGCTCGCCGCCGGCCGCGGTGAGCACGAACGACGCGCCCAGCGCGGTGAGCGTCACAGGCAGATCGGCGCCGGGATCGGCGTGAGCGACGCTGCCGCCCATGGTGCCGCGATTCCGCACCTGCAAATCGCCGATGACCGAAGCCGTGTCCGCCAGGCCCGGCAGAAGGCTCCGAATCGTCTCCGACGTGGAAACCTCGGTGTGGGTCGTCAGGGCGCCGATGATCAGGTTGTCCCCGTCCTGCCGGATGCCGCGCAGCCCGGGGATCCGGCTCAGGTCGATTAGCACCTCGGGCTGGGTCAGGCGCAGCTTCATGGCGGGCAGCAGGCTGTGTCCTCCCGCCAGGAGCTTGGCGTCTTCCCCGTGTTGCCGCAAAAGGCCGAAGGCTTCCTGAAGGGAGCCCGGCGCCTCATATCCGAAGCTGGCTGGATGCATGTGCGGTTACCTCAGTTGCCCGGCCGCCGCGCGGATGGCCTTGACGATGTTCACATAGCCGGTGCAGCGGCACAGGTTCCCCTCCAAGGCGTGCTTGATGGCGTCGTCGTCCGCATCGGGCTGGGTCTCCAGCAGATGCGCGGCGGTCATCACCATGCCCGGCGTGCAAAAACCGCACTGGAGGCCGTGTTCTTCCTGAAAGGCCGCCTGTATCGGGTGCAGGGTGGCGCCGTCCGCCATGCCCTCGATGGTGGTGACCCCGGCGCCGTCGGCCTGCACCGCCAGTACGGTGCAGGACTTCACCGCGGCCCCGTCGAGGTGCACGGTGCACGCGCCGCACTGGCTCGTGTCGCAGCCCACGTGGGTGCCCGTGAGTCCCAGGTTCTCGCGTAGAAAGTGCACCAGCAGTAGACGCGGCTCCACTTCGGCCGCGTGCGCCGTGCCGTTCACGGTAATGTGGATGGTTCTTGCGGGATGTTCCATGGATTCCTCGTCAGAGTCGCGCCACTGCGGGCAGGGTCTCTTCGCGCCAATCAGGTCGATGCCGCGAGACAGGCTGCTTCGAAATTCACGGGGCGGGCACAATGCCACTGCTTCACGTCCACGAAAGCGGGAAACTTTCCGCAACGACTTCAAGCACTCCCGCGCATTTTCGTCAAGCGCTTGAAGCCGGCCGGCTACGGCTGTTCGGTGACCGGTGCGGCTTGCCGGGGGGCAGCCTCCGCATGCGGCTCGCGGCGCGCGCCGGACTGACTGGACCGCTTGCGCGGCCGGCGGCGTTTGGCGGCGGGAGGGGTGCGCTTGGCGTCGGGGGCTTCCGGGCCCGCGTTGCGGTTCGGGCGCATTTTGCCCGGGTGTCCTTCCGATGGCCTCGGGATGGATTGCCCGAGGATCTTCTCGATGGCCAGCACGGACTTGCTGTCCGCGGCGGTGGCGAAGCTCGTGGCCCGGCCGACGGCGGCCATGCGCGCGGTGCGGCCGATGCGGTGCACGTAGTCCTCCGGCGTGTAGGGGAGGTCGTAGTTGATGACGTGACCGATGTTGTCGATGTCGAGGCCGCGGGCGGCGATGTCGGTGGCCACGAGGATGCGGTGGCGGCCCCGGCGGAACCCTTCGAGGGCGCCGCGGCGCCGTTCCAGCGACAGGTTGCCGTGGATCTCGGCGGCGCGATGGCCGCTGCGCCGCAGGGTTTCGGCGATGAGGTCGGCGCGGCTCTTGGTGCGGGTGAAGACGAGCACGGATTCGTGGTTGTCCTTGAGAAGCGACAGCAGGAGCGATGTCTTGGCCCCCGGCGTGGTGTTGTGGAGCGTGTGGGTGACGCCGTCCGCGGGTGTGGCGGGCCTTGCGACCACCGCCTTGAACGGATCCCGCAGCGACATGCGCACCAGCTCCCGCAGGTCGGTGGGCAGGGTGGCGGAGTAGAGGAAGCTCTGCCGTTCGGGCGGGAGCGCGTCGATGACCTGGTTCAGTTGATCGGCAAAGCCCATGTCGAGCATGCGGTCGGCCTCGTCCAGGACCACCACTTCCACGTCTCTCAAGTCGAGATGCCCGTCCCACATCAGGTCCAGCAGCCGGCCCGGCGTGGCCACCACGATCTCGGGGTGCCGCCCGAGGCCGCGTAGTTGCGCCTGCATGTCCGCGCCGCCCACCACGGTGGTGGCGTATACCCGCAGCGCGTGTCCGAGCTGGTCGATGGTCTCCTGGATCTGGTACGCCAGTTCGCGGGTCGGCGCCAGAATCAAGCCTCGGGGCGGTCCCTCCGGCGAGCCCGCGAGCCGCTCCACCATGGGGATCACGAACGCCGCGGTCTTGCCCGTTCCGGTCTGCGCGCAGCCGAGGACATCGCGGCCTTCGAGCGCCGCGGGCAGAGCCTTTGCCTGTATGGGAGTGGGGGAAACGAAGCCGACCCTGGCGAGATCCTTGAGCAGGGGGTCGGACAGACCGAATGTGTCGAAGGAGGGGGAGTCTGAGTTTGGCATAAATGATTTCTTTGGGTGGCGAGTCCGTATTGGGAGAATTGTTGGTGGCCGAGGATCCACATCCTTCAGCCAAGGAATTGAGACTTGGGATATGAGACTTGGGTTGTGGAACTTGGCGGTCCCGTGACCGCCAAGTTGGGTGGGTTGGCTAGCAGAATACGGGTGCCGCTACCAGCGGCCCGGCCTGCCTCCGCCCGACCGCCGGTTTCCTCCTCCGCCGCCGCCTCCCGCGTTACCAAAACCGGACCGTCGTTCCTGCGGCCGTGCCTCGTTCACCGTGAGCGTACGGCCCTGAAGCTCTTTGCCGTTGAGCGCGTCGATGGCCTTCTGGCACTCGTCGCTCGAACCCATTTCCACGAAACCGAAGCCGCGCGACTGGCCGGTGAACTTGTCCGCGATGACCGTGGCGGACTCTACGGTCCCGTGCTCGGTGAAAATCTCCTCGAGCTGGCCATCTGTTACGGAATAGGGCAAACCGCCCACGTACAATTTCTGACTCATGTTTCTCTCCAATGGTTGATACAAAAGAAAACCAGTCTGTCCGACCCTGGGACCGCCGCCTTGGGCAAGAACATGCGTCCTTCACGGCACGTGGTGATTTTTGCTTTCGACTGGTGCTTTGGCGGGAAGACTAGGCTGGAACACAACGGGCTGGAACACAACGTTAGGCTGGAACACAACTTGAACAGGAACTGTAGCGGCATCCGGCGTCCGTGTCAACGGGCGCGGGCGGGCGGTCGCAACGGCCCACCACGCCCCTACCAGTGACGATGCCGGTAGTGAACCGAAGATGACGGATTGGCAGACGACTCAATGGCCGACTCGCGATCAGAGGTCCTCAATGGGAGGCTGCGGGCCGGGAACGATATCCGCGATGTCGGGATCGACGTCATCGCCGCGTTCCGGCCGATCCTGCCGCGCTTCCTTGCGCTCGGCGCGCCGTCTGGCCTTCTCCTCTTTCTTCTCTTGCTTCGCGCGCTCCCGTTGGCGCTTGGCGAAGGTTGTTCTCGGTTGAGCCATGTCGGTAGTTTAACGTGACTTGGGGCGAACGCCAAATGGAGTGACGGTCCGGGCCCACGCGAACCGCCCGGTTTCGCCTCAGCGTCCGTCATCCATCAGACGGTACACCCGCTCGGGGCTCATGGGCAGGTCACGCACCACCACGCCCACAGCATTGTACAGGGCGGCGGCGATGGCGGGGGCCACCGGGGCGAGGCCGCCTTCGGCCATGCCCTTGCTGCCGAAGGGGCCGGGGCCATCACCGTTCTCGATGAGGACCGAGTCGAACACCGCGGGCAGGTCCTTGAAGCGCGGCAGCGCGTAGTCGATGGCGCTGGGGTTCAGCAGCAGGGCGCCGTCGAACACCTGTTCCTCGGTGAGGGAGTTGCCCATGCCGAACATGACCGAGCCCTGCTCCTGGCCCTCGCACCGCAGCGGGTGCATGGCTTGGCCGATGTCGGCCGAGGAAACGTAGCTCAGACAGCGTGTGCGGCCGGTTTCGGGATCCACCGCCATCACCGCGATGCCTGCGTTGATCTCCCAGGTGCGGATGTCGATGCGGTCGCGGGTGAGGGCCTTGTCCATGCCCCGGCCCACCAGCGTGCCCGTGGTGCGTTCCGCCAGTTCCTCCAGGTTCATCACCGGCTCGCCGCTGTTCGAAAACACGCCGTCGTCCAGCGAGAGGTTCTGCACGTCCCGGTCGGTGAGGGCCGCGGCCTGTTGCAGCAGCAGCTCCCGCAGTTCTTCGGACGCGCGCTTCACCGCGTTGCCCATGAGCACGGTGATGCGGCTGCCGTAGACGCCGGAGGCGCCGGGCGCGGTGCTGGTGTCGTAGGGGGCGATGGTGATCCGCTCGATGCCGACGCCCAGCACTTCGGCCGCGGTCTGCGCCAGCACGGTCTTGGCGCCGCCGCCGATCTCCGGGGCGTTGGCATGCACGGTAAAGGTGGCGTCGTCCTCGAAGACGATGCGGGCGTTGTACAGGGTGGTGGACAGGTCCTTGATGGCGCAGGCGATGCCGGTGCCGATCTTTTCCCCCGGCCGGGCCAGGGACTCCGGCGCGCGTTCCCGCCGGGACGCCTCGAAGCGTTCCAGGCACACCTGAAACGTGTCCAGCGGGCTGCCATCCAGGGGCGGTCCCCCGAGCACGTACTTCTCGCCGGAGCGCAGCAGGTTCTTGCGGCGGAACTCGATGGGGTCGTAGCCCAGTTCGGCGCAGATGTGGTCGGTATGCGCCTCGCACGCCCAGCCGAGCTGCACGCTGCCGATGCCGCGAAAGGCCCCGGCGGGCACCTTGTTGGTGTACACCGAGTAGCAATCGGCGCGCGCGTGTTCCACGCGGTAGGGTCCCACCGAGCGGAACGCGGCCTTGCGCGTCACCTGAATGCCGAAATCCGCGTAGGCACCGGTGTCGAGGTAGATCTTCGCCTCGCGGCACAAGAGCGTGCCATCTTCCCTGATGCCGGTGCGGATGGCGATCTCGGCCGGATGGCGCCGGGCGGTGAACGCGGTTTCCTCCATGGACAGGCGAAGCTGCACCGGCGCCCCGGTGGCGGCCGCCGCCAGCACGGCCAGATGCTCCATGCTCACGTGTCCCTTGGCGCCGAAGCCGCCGCCCACGTAGGGCACCTTCACCGTCACCTGCCCGGGCTCCAGCCCGAACATGCGCGCCAGCTCGTCGCGCACCGGAAAGGGCGCCTGGGAGGAGCTGTGCACGGTGACCGAAGACTCGTCCACCATGGCCACGGCGCAGTGGGGCTCCATGGGATAGTGGAACAGCGACGGGAACGTGAAGCGGTCCTCGATGACCCGGGCGGCCTCGCCAAAGGCGCGCTCCGGATCGCCTTCCATGAAGTGGGTGCCGCCGCAGTGGTTGTGGGCGTAGTCGTATTCGAAGTCGTCGGCGCCCTCGGTGTCGTACACCGCGCCAGCGTCGTGCACCAGTGTGCCGCCCTCGATGGCGGGCATCACGTCGGCCACCTCCGGCAGCGGCGTGTATCGCACCTCCACCCGCGCCGCCCCCTCCACCGCCGCGGTCTCGCTGTCCGCCACCACGATGGCCACCGGCTCCCCCTGAAAGCGGGTCTTCCCGTGGGCCAGCACCGGGCGGTCCTTGACCGATTGCCCATAGAGCTTGAGCGCCCGAATGCAACCCAGCCGCCCGATCTCCAGGCTGCCGTACGTCACGACGGCGCACACACCCGGCACCGCCCGCGCCGCGTCGAGGTCGAAACCGTCGATGCGCGCATGGGCGTGAGGGCTCGACACGATCCGGGCGAACTTCATGCCCGGCATGGTGAGGTCCGCCGTGTAGACGGCCGTGCCGGTGACTTTTTCATCCGCGTCCAGGCTGCGGACTGATCGGCCGACGTATTTCATCATCGAGAAATCTCCGGGTTGTGTGGAATTGCATGGGAACACGGTGACGTGGATCAGGAGCGGGGTGCGGGCGGGTCGTCCACAGGGACGCCGGCAGCTTTGAAGTGGCGGATGTTGCAAGTCATCACGGTCAGCCCATGTTCGAGTGCGGTGGCCGCGCGCAGCAAATCCGCGGGGTTACGTTCGCTCTTCCTGAGGGCGGTCAAGACATCCATGTCGATCAAAAACATCAGGCGTCCACTGGCCGTGACGGCGATGCAAGCCGGTCGAGATACGCCCCATCCTGTGGAATCGCGCGCAGCAACTCCGCGAATCCAGGCGCCCTCGCCCTCTCGACGTGGCGCAGGCACTCAAATTCATCGACGGCCAACACGACGACGGGTTTGCCGCGTCGGGTCATTCGTTGCGGCACACTTGGCCGTGCCGCGTCCAGCATGGCCCTGAATCTGTTCCGCCCATCTTGCAGCGGCCACTCCGCCAACCCGTATCCTCGTCCAGTTGTCATGGCTGGATTATTGGACCGGCCAGATGTGATGTCAAGCCGGTTTGTTATCGCCAACCGTACCGAAGTAAGGGAGCGGCCTGCTTCAAAGAGGCCGAGGCAATCACGCCTCGGAATCTCGAGCGTGTCAGCCAAATCCCAATGTTGCAAAATAGTTCGTGAAGAGCGATTCGAAACACGGCCTACGAAGCGTCATTCCCGCGAAAGCGGGAATCCAGGCGGGGCGTGGGCGGGGACACCGCCAGTGTGTATTGAGACGGTAATCACGTGACAGTCCCGCCATCAGCGTCCAAAGGCAAGCGAGGAGGGCGCCGGCGGTGGCGACACCGCTCCTGGAAGGAATAGGTTCGTGTTTACGGATAACCAACCTTTCAGGAGAACACCATGACCACCTCACTCAGCCCGAACCGCCACGACAGCTCCGTCTTCGTTACACCTTGCTCTAGGTAGTGCCTGAGCAGCATCCTCGTCTCCCATCCGTGCATCGGTTCGCCGCTCCATTCCTGTTGGCTTTTGCCAACAGACTGGCCCGACGTACACCTCCTCGCAATCTTCAATGTGGGACATTTTCGATTGACACAAATGGGACATTTACAGTTGTCCGCTACAAGGCCGAGGCAATCACGCCTCGGAATCGTGGCCACATATTACTTCAACCACATTTCAAGGAGGCTTCAATGAGGCCGAGGCAATCACGCCTCGGAATCTTGCCGACAAGGCGAAGGCGCAGATCGAGCAGGAGAAGCTTCAATGAGGCCGAGGCAATCACGCCTCGGAATCGCGTTGGATGTGATCGGCGACCCGGCGAAGACGCTCACGCTTCAATGAGGCCGAGGCAATCACGCCTCGGAATCGTCCATGTCGCCACGATCCACCACGGCCACATCGCCGCGCTTCAATGAGGCCGAGGCAATCACGCCTCGGAATCCGAACCGCCCACACTGGACGGGGACGCGGATGAGGAGCTTCAATGAGGCCGAGGCAATCACGCCTCGGAATCGCCCGGCCTTTGTCAGCGCGGCCGAAGTCTGGTCCACCAGCTTCAATGAGGCCGAGGCAATCACGCCTCGGAATCCGCCGCATCCGCCGCCGACCATACACAAGGGGTGGCGCTTCAATGAGGCCGAGGCAATCACGCCTCGGAATCGGGTGCGCGAGGCGGCAACCTCGATGCGGTGGCTACTTGCTTCAATGAGGCCGAGGCAATCACGCCTCGGAATCACTTACTACGTGGAGAAGATCTCTACGAAGGAGGATCGGCTTCAATGAGGCCGAGGCAATCACGCCTCGGAATCCGCGATTTCCTGGCCTTGAATATCCTCCATCATGTCGGGCTTCAATGAGGCCGAGGCAATCACGCCTCGGAATCCGTTTCGGACGCTGGTGGAGGCGGGCCGGAGTCTCGATGCTTCAATGAGGCCGAGGCAATCACGCCTCGGAATCACGGCCCCCGCGCTGTAACCGGTTGGTACGGCGTCGGGCTTCAATGAGGCCGAGGCAATCACGCCTCGGAATCCCCTTCGATTCGGATGTCGTGGTTGTCAACAAGAATATTGGCTTCAATGAGGCCGAGGCAATCACGCCTCGGAATCTGCGCTATGTTCTCTTCAATGGCGTGCATATTCCTGCTTCAATGAGGCCGAGGCAATCACGCCTCGGAATCGGTGGGGTCCAAAAGAAGTAACTTTCTCGGATCGTATGGCTTCAATGAGGCCGAGGCAATCACGCCTCGGAATCATCCACGCCAAGCGTCAACACCACCCTGAACCCGGTGGCTTCAATGAGGCCGAGGCAATCACGCCTCGGAATCGAGACAGGCTGGCTTCTCGTCAAGTCGCTGATTCCCGGCTTCAATGAGGCCGAGGCAATCACGCCTCGGAATCGGCGAGGAGCCAGTGTACTGCGTGGTGTGTAGCGAGGCTTCAATGAGGCCGAGGCAATCACGCCTCGGAATCATCTCTACCGCCTCGAACCTGCGAAAGCCGCGCCGCTGGCTTCAATGAGGCCGAGGCAATCACGCCTCGGAATCTCCCCTCGCTTGATCCACCCCCGCCCGACAGCCGCACGCTTCAATGAGGCCGAGGCAATCACGCCTCGGAATCCCGCGTGACAGCGCCGTGTCAATTGCCTTGACAAATTCGCTTCAATGAGGCCGAGGCAATCACGCCTCGGAATCGTCCTTGCCTCCCTTAATTCATGGAAACCCGATTGTTCCGCGCTTCAATGAGGCCGAGGCAATCACGCCTCGGAATCCTGCCGGCCTCCTCGGATTGTTCGGCGCAGGCTACCTCGGCTTCAATGAGGCCGAGGCAATCACGCCTCGGAATCATAACGAACGGACGCTGATGGAGTCGGGAGACTTTACTGCTTCAATGAGGCCGAGGCAATCACGCCTCGGAATCCACGGAGATCACCCAGTCTCCGATCCACTGGTCAATGCTTCAATGAGGCCGAGGCAATCACGCCTCGGAATCCGCTGCACGTCGCCCGCCGTCAGGGCCGCGACGTGTACGCTTCAATGAGGCCGAGGCAATCACGCCTCGGAATCGAGGAAGCTCTGGAAATCATCGTCGACGCATCGCCGTTGCTTCAATGAGGCCGAGGCAATCACGCCTCGGAATCACGACCGGTACCGCGACACGATGGACGATCTCATGGCGCTTCAATGAGGCCGAGGCAATCACGCCTCGGAATCGCTGCCGTGGGATCAGACCGGCGCCGCGGGCAAAACGCTTCAATGAGGCCGAGGCAATCACGCCTCGGAATCGTCTCATATCTCCTCCTTACAGAAACATGAATGTCAGCTTCAATGAGGCCGAGGCAATCACGCCTCGGAATCAGGAAAACCACGATGCAAGTCGTAATGTGGCAGAGCGCGCTTCAATGAGGCCGAGGCAATCACGCCTCGGAATCCCGCGGACGATCCAGAGCACGCGTGGATGTGGAAGTAGCTTCAATGAGGCCGAGGCAATCACGCCTCGGAATCGCCCGAAGGCATCCGCTATACTCTGATGACAATGAGGGCTTCAATGAGGCCGAGGCAATCACGCCTCGGAATCCCCCTGTCAAACCGGGAGGTGTACACGCTCGCACGTACGCTTCAATGAGGCCGAGGCAATCACGCCTCGGAATCCTCGCGGCTGATCTTCGAGAAAATCAAGAAGCTGGCGCCGCTTCAATGAGGCCGAGGCAATCACGCCTCGGAATCTCTACGAGAACGGCATTGAAGGGTTGCCGGAAGTGGCTTCAATGAGGCCGAGGCAATCACGCCTCGGAATCGGCCCGACATCAGGCCTAGTAGGAGGAAGAAATGATCGCTTCAATGAGGCCGAGGCAATCACGCCTCGGAATCCCCTTGGACCCGGACCCATGCAACGGCGCCATGGGAGTTCGCTTCAATGAGGCCGAGGCAATCACGCCTCGGAATCCCCTTGGACCCGGACCCATGCAACGGCGCCATGGGAGTTCGCTTCAATGAGGCCGAGGCAATCACGCCTCGGAATCTTGATGAACGGCACGAAGTCCATGAAGGGCGGGATGCTTCAATGAGGCCGAGGCAATCACGCCTCGGAATCTCGGAAATCATCTGGCACAAACCTAATCCCATGCCCGCTTCAATGAGGCCGAGGCAATCACGCCTCGGAATCCCCATTCTCCGGGAACACATGGGCTTCGTGCCCGTAGCTTCAATGAGGCCGAGGCAATCACGCCTCGGAATCGACGCCCGCTCGATTTCTGCCCATTGCGTGGCCGTGGCTTCAATGAGGCCGAGGCAATCACGCCTCGGAATCGCGAGAGAAGGCGATGGCAGCAATCAAAACTGCTATTGCTTCAATGAGGCCGAGGCAATCACGCCTCGGAATCAACCGCAAAAACACATACCCCCCCCCTAAATATGCGCGCTTCAATGAGGCCGAGGCAATCACGCCTCGGAATCAGCGCTACTTCTACTCGTCCTTCGACGTGCGGCAGAAGCTTCAATGAGGCCGAGGCAATCACGCCTCGGAATCTCTACACGCGACTCGACTACCCCAAACCCGTCCCACATGCTTCAATGAGGCCGAGGCAATCACGCCTCGGAATCTTCCCGGATCAACTCCGGGATCGTATATTCGGCGTAGTCGGCTTCAATGAGGCCGAGGCAATCACGCCTCGGAATCCTGTCTGTGATCGCGCCCTCGCGCTGGTAGAACTGGCTTCAATGAGGCCGAGGCAATCACGCCTCGGAATCGCCCTGGAAGCGCGCCATTCTTGGTAAACCGAACATCCGGCTTCAATGAGGCCGAGGCAATCACGCCTCGGAATCAGGGGATCCCGGTGTTCGCGGCGGCGCGCCGGGCGGTAGCTTCAATGAGGCCGAGGCAATCACGCCTCGGAATCCTCGATCTCGAACGGCAAGGGATCGTGGTGCTGGACGAGCTTCAATGAGGCCGAGGCAATCACGCCTCGGAATCTTCTCGGTTGCGGCGCCCACGGCCACGGCGAGTTCCTCGTGCTTCAATGAGGCCGAGGCAATCACGCCTCGGAATCGAGCTTCACCCAGCTGGCACAGTTCAACCACCTGGTCGCTTCAATGAGGCCGAGGCAATCACGCCTCGGAATCGTCCACCGGCATTGAACTTGTCGCGCAAGCCCTCATCGCTTCAATGAGGCCGAGGCAATCACGCCTCGGAATCAGGATGGGTGTGGGCTACAGCCCAAGGATCCCCAGTGCGCTTCAATGAGGCCGAGGCAATCACGCCTCGGAATCTGGACGTAGTAAGTCCGGTATACCGTGCGATTTCATGGCTTCAATGAGGCCGAGGCAATCACGCCTCGGAATCATGTCCGCGTTGGAACGCGCGATCCTCGGCGTTCTCAAGCTTCAATGAGGCCGAGGCAATCACGCCTCGGAATCGGCGCAGCAAGCAGGCCCAGATGGCCTGGCGCCAGGCTTCAATGAGGCCGAGGCAATCACGCCTCGGAATCCTTGTTCGATCTTGGTTCGTTCGAGGACCGTGGACATCTGGCTTCAATGAGGCCGAGGCAATCACGCCTCGGAATCGAATGCCAAGCGTTCCAAAACGACCAAAGGTGTACCGGCTTCAATGAGGCCGAGGCAATCACGCCTCGGAATCCCAGCGCCTCTACGATCTCCTGAAGTGCCCGGGGTGGTTGCTTCAATGAGGCCGAGGCAATCACGCCTCGGAATCTACACCACTTCGTTGTGCCTATCGGCCCGTCGCAATGCTTCAATGAGGCCGAGGCAATCACGCCTCGGAATCATTGATGGCGGGCCGCATGGCCCATAACTAGGGAGTAGGCTTCAATGAGGCCGAGGCAATCACGCCTCGGAATCACATGGCATTCCAGAAAAAGTCAAAGCCGCTGATCAAGCTTCAATGAGGCCGAGGCAATCACGCCTCGGAATCAGCCCCCTCTGAACTTCCCTTTGGGGCTGGCATATTTTTGCTGAACGCGAGCGCTGGGGGTCCTTGTTCCGCAGAGTACCAGAAGCTGTCTCGAAAGTCCCACGCCAAGCTGGATATCTCCTTATCCTACAACAAAAAACAGGTTGCGAGCACTGTCCGGTATTTTGCCCTTACGGGAGCGGTTGAAAGAGGCTCGGCACCTCAGATCCCTAAACGATCGTGGCTCGACGGTCCGGCGCCTCGTAGCTCTTGCCCAGGCTCTCGACGCGCGGGTCGACGCTGTCGGCGGGACCGAGGTCGACGATCAGGATGTGATCCTCCGAGGGCCGGATCAGGTCTTCCAAGCGCATGGCCATCTCAGCGCGCCGGCGCGCCGTGAGCCGACACTGAAAGACCGACAGTTGGAGCCAGTGACCGTATCCCTTCATGGTCTTGAATATCTTTTGCCAGCGCTTGGGCTCGGCGATGTCGTAAGTCACTATGTAGAGACGCTCATTGGCCATGGCAGTTCACCGGGGCAGATAGTGCGGATACGCCTGGATCTCTCCCTGGAAATGCCGGGCGAGCAGCCGCGCTTGCACATCCATCAACCGCCGCATGGACACGCGGTAGCCGAACACCGGATGCGTGGTTTCCTGTTCCATGCGGCGCTCGAAGGCCGCCATGAACGCCTTGCGACCGCCCGGCTTGAGCGCACAACTCGGCCCGTTGAAAACGAAATCGCTTGGTTTGACCTCGCCGTTGTTGACGGCCTGGATCACGCATGAATCGGCGACAATGGGCCGGAACGGCTCCATGAGGTCGAGGGCCAGGGCCGGGCGGCCGTGCCGCGGCCGGTGGTACAGTCCCATGTAGGGGTCGAGTCCCGTCGCCGAGATCGCGGTGGTCAAGGTCCGTGTCAGAAGGGCATAGGCCAGCGACAGCATGGCGTTTACAGGGTCCGTAGGCGGACGCCGGTTGCGCGTCGAGAAGGAGAAGGCTGCCACGCCTTCATCCGCGTTGGGCGCGAGCATGTTCTCGAAGCGGGCGAAGTAGATGGCCGCGGCCTCACCCTCCATACCCAATAGTTGTTGAGCATTTTCCGTGTAGGTTGCACGTTGGGCCAGCCGTCTCAGCCGTTCCAACGCCTCAGCCTTGTCGCCTGCTTCCCGGTCGTCGCGCCAGTTGCGGCGCAACAGGGTCCGTGAGTTGCGTATCTTGGCCGCGACCAAGTCACGAGAGAAGGCGAGACTGCGGCCTTCATCGAAGGCGAAACGGTACTGGGCCTCGCGCACCGCCACGTTGCCGTTCCCGGTGCTCACCGTGTGGCCGAGGAACCATCCCCCGGTTGAGAACCACGAAACCGGAACCTCGGCGCGCATCAGGGCGTGAAGCGCCGGCGTGGTCACGGAAACCGGGCCGAACAACGCCACTTGGGACACGTCGATCATCGGCACCTCCACTTTCTCTTCCTCCACTTCGACGACCAACTGTTCGCCACTCTTGCGCAGTTTTGCGCCTGGGGTCTGTACGTAGAGCGGCAGCGCCGGGTTGTCCGAAGGGTTGAGCTGGCGAGGCGGATAACCCTTGCGGAACAGGTTGGTCTCGTCCGGCAAGCAGATGCCGGCGAGGGAGCAGCGCGGGCACTTGGGGCTGTTCTGCAGAGGCGGCGGGCGGCGACCCGAAGCAGCAGCCGCGCGCAGGCCCGATATGGCTTCCAGGGTCCGCGCCCGCAGCTCGGGGTCCAGCGCCACCGGCACACGTTCTCGTGAGCCGGCGTACCACAAAGCGCCCCGCTCCACCCGGTAGCCGTTGTCCTCCAGGATCATGGCTTGGGCGCAGACTTGAACCCGCTCGGGCTCATAAGCGCCAGCGGCCACATGCGGCCTCTTGCCTTTCTTGAAGTCCACCGGCGTGGCCGATTCTCCGTCAGCCTCCACCACGTCCATCTTCGCGATGATGCCCAGGCGTTCCGAGGACAGGGTGACTGCCCTGGCGCGGGCAAGGTCCTCGTCGAGTTCTTCCGGCGCAGGCAGCCGCCCACCGCCTTCGTCGACCCGTGCGTGGGCGCGTCTTCCCTCCGCCGTGGCCTGGCTGTCGGCCCATTCTCCCTCCACCCATTCCAGGTAGGCGAGACGCGGGCAGTAGACCCATTCGTTGATCATGCGGACCGGGACAAGCGGCGTGTCGCCGGTGGCCGGAGGCGGTGGCAGGGCCAGGGTGAGTTGTTCGTCAGAAGTCATGCGAGGAAGAGCAATACAGGGAACGGAAAGCCATTCAAGGCCGTACGCTCTGTGTCATGTGGGTGTTGCCGCGGTGAAGTTGCGGTACTTGTCCCTGGTAATTCGTTCACTCTGATAAATCTCGACGATACCCATCGCCAACAGTCCGTCACGGTTCGGCCTTGGCTCTTGCAACTCGGGCAGACTGAGCACGGAGCGAACAGTGTCGATGTTCAAAGGCAAGTTCCATATCGGCCATGTGAACAATACACCTTCGCGGCGCCGTTGCGAAAATCCCGTTGTTTGAAGTCGAGTTTCTCCGGCAGCGGTAGGGAAAAGGGGGAGAGCTTCGACCGCCAGACGGTTGGCGCCCCGCATGGTTCGTACCGGGTCGCCCGAGGGCTCGTTCCAACGCAAGGCATACCGGCGGTCGTCCACGGGGTCCCAGCGCAGGTTCGGTCTGTCGTCCGAGTACCGCCATGGAAAAAACAACGAAGCACGTAGATGGTCCGGCCCCGTCGTTTGAGTCAGTTCCAGCATGGAACCGAGAAAGTGTTGATGGCCGGCACCGCTCATGGTTCTCAGCGCGGTGTCCTGGATGGTCGGGTCCTTGCCTGAAACGGGCATGCTCTCGCAGCCGAACGCCGCCACAAAGTCGGCCTCGTCCCTATCTGTGAGAGTGGCTGCTGCCTGGGCTCTTTCGGTTACGGCTCTGAACCGTTCACAACTGACGTTGAGATTCTGGGCAAATGTCAGCGCGGGTTGGTCCTTCGCTTTCTCGAGCGGCGGCATCAGCAGATCGATCAGGTCGTCTTCTGAAAACGAATCGTACCCCAGCAGTTTTGGCGTCCATGTCCCGTCACACACCTGCCACTGAAGGTGCCAGTTGGATGAGGGGGACGCACGGGTCGCCATCCGCAACGTCCCGATGGCCGCAAGAAACCCGAGCGGATTGCTCCCGTCGATCCCGCCCAGTAGAATTCCTGGAGGCAATTCACTCGTCGGCACCGTGCGTCTCCTCCCATTCGCTTCGCCGCCAGTCTGCCAGTCGCAACAAGGCTTCCAGCCAAGCCACGCCCCACCAGCCATAGCGCCTCACCAATCTCCAGTAGCGGTCTGCGATGCCGGAATCGAGGCGCTCAAGGCCGGTAGGGCCGGACCAGCACATCTTCGACCCGTTCAGTTCATACTCAACCTCCACGCCCTCGGGATCAGATACCACGGGAGCGAACGGCCGACAGTAGCCGTGATGGCTGGCAACCAGGTGCAGAACCACGTCGCGCAGTTCCTCGTCCTTGGGCAAAAGCGCCGAAGCGGTCTCGGCCATACGCACTGAGAGCAATTCGTGCCGGCCTCGTCTGGGATAGCCGGATTCCGCGTGCGCACGACCGCGGGCCGCTCGGGTTTTGGGCATTCGTGAGGATTTCGCCAGGAGCAGCCCGTCGGACCAGAGGGCGCCGCCGCGCAACATGGACTGAAACCGTCGGTCGGCCTTGCCCAGATCGTGCAACAGCCCCGCCCGCGCCACGGCATCCGCCAGTTCATCCGGCAGTCCACAGCCCACGGCGTGACGCCGGGCGAACGTTTCCACCCCCGGAAGATGTTTTTCGAGCAGGACAGGTTCTCCGTCCCGGTGCGAAATGCCGGATGCGGCGGCGTCATCCTCGTCGCTGAAGTTGTCGGCTTCGTGGGCGAGGTGACGTAGGTGGCGATGCCCGACGAGGACGATGCTTTCGTTGCCGACAATCCGGCAGGCGCGGTCCAACCCGCCGCTTCGGTACTCTTCCAGCAACTCTCCGGCTGTTTTCGGCAGCCAGGCCCACCGTTCCGAAGTCGGTTCCGAGGCGGCCAACTCCGCCAGTATCTCCCGCAAGGCATCACCCACGTCGTTCGAATCGTCCTCGCACTCCATCTTCTGCTCGAGACTCTTCAGCAGTTCGGCTGCGGCTGTCTGCGCCGGGATGAAGTCCGGCCAATCGTTCACGAGCGCCGGATGAAGCCGAAGGATGGATTTGGCACGGGCGCGACGATAAGCCTCGTCACCCACGTCGAGGGCAGCGTCGGGCGGCACGTCGCCGAGTTGGCGCGCCTGTCCCGGATGGCTGGCCGGAATCACGATCACGTCGCCGGGTCGAATGGCCTTGGGATCGTCCGTGATGTCGTCCCGGCCGGTGTCTGCCCCGCGCCACCGGACCACCGGTGCACTTTTTCTGTCGCTATCGTCCTCCGTGCCGATTCCCTCGATTCCCTCCACGTCCGCACTGTCGTCTTCGACATCTCCCCGCGCCAGCCATCGCCGGAACACGCCGATGGGCACGGGCAGGGTTTCGTTGCTGCTCGGTGGGCACAAGGATAGCAACTCCAGCGCCGTTTCCTGTTCCCCGATCAGATCCAGGTCCGCGCGCCAGCAGACCTGAATGTCAGCCACTCCTTCGCGCGGGCCGTGCAGGAACAGGCCGACGTCAGGGGACGGGCATGGGACCGGGGCCGTCTGCGCCCAGCAATCGAGGTGGGCGGGAAGCATCACCGCGGCGTCACGGGCCGGGGCGTCAAGGGCCGCGAGGGACCCGCCATCCGTCAATTGCTGTTCGAGATGGATGATTCCGAAGTCGATCGCATCCCCGTCGTCCTTGTGCATGTTGAGCCACGTCCACGTCCGGGCCAAGGCTGCACCGTAAACCGGGTCGTCGTCCATCCGTGTCTTCTGTTTCGCCGACTCCGGATTTTCCGAGGCCGCGTGAGCCTGGTCTCCGCGGACAAGAATCCTTGCTCGCGCTTCGATGGCCCGTCCCATGCGGTTCAAGCGGCCGAAGCGTTGACGCAGGGCGTCAAGACTTGAGCATTCCGTGACAAGACCGTCGAAATCAAGGTCTGCACCGACTTCCAGGGTCTGCGTAGCTACGACAACCAGCGGCTCTTTCAGTACGCGTTGCTCTGACCGATGAGAGTAAAGGGGCGTCAAACGCTGTTGAACGACGGCGTCTCGATCCACGGGGCGCATACGGCCGGTGAGCAAGATCGCACGGTCTCCGTAATCGTTCCGTAATAGCCGGTGAGTCTCCCGCGCCGTGGCCACGCGGTTGGCGAATATCACGATCGCTCGACGTTGTTCACTGACCAAGCCGGTTGCTGCATCGGCCAAAGCCTGAGCCAACACATGCGTGGCTCGGTTTCCTTTGGCTTTCTCGACTGTCTCCAGGACCGCCGGCTTATGCGCGGTTTGCCGCCGGCCGAGCGGATGAAGCGGATCGGAACGTTCATCGGACCGGTCCTCGAATACGTCCGTTATTCCTGCGGGCGGCGTGGCGGATATGACCACGGGACAGAAGAATCGCTTGAGCGGGGTATGCCCCCAAGTCTGAAAACGTCGAACCGCCCGCAGGGTCTGAAGAAACGGTTGAGCGCAGTGCGCCTCGTCGAGCAGGATGAGGCTGTCGTTGGCGATGAGTCCCGCATAGATCGGCCAAGTGCCGGAGCCGCGTCCATAGGCGCGGAACAGCAGGCGAGAGCCGATCTGGTCAACGGTGGATGCGACCACAGTCGGTTGCAACGGATTCCGCGCCCAGGCTTCGGAGCGGTACATCCCGCCGCGTAACAAGTGGGCAGCCAGCGGTCGCTCGTGATCGTATCCCTCTGGTTCGCCGTGGGCGATCTGCCGAAGATTGTCCGCGACGCTCTTGACGATACCCTCATCCGCTTCATCCAGTTTCTGGGCCAATCGTCTGGCGCGTTCATACGCCTCGTCCACGATCACGCGCCGGTCCACCACGAAGAAGATGCGGCGAGGCATAGTGATGGTCTGCTTGGACGCCATCCGCGACGCTTGCGCCGCCAACGCGAACACGGCGACATCCATGCAAGCGGTCTTGCCGGAAGCCGTCGGTAGAGCGATCGCCTCGGGCCACGGGGCCTCGGTACGTTCCAGCACGCGCTCCGCCAAGGTCCGCTGCCATGCAAAGGGCGGATGGCCCCACGACGCTGTGAAGAAGTCGACGAAGTTGGTTGCGGTCAACTCGGTCACGGGGTTCACTTCGTCAGGCAAGGTCAGTGTTGAGGCACCCGATGCGGCCCCTCACGATGCTTCGCCCCGCAGCCAGCGCATGACGCGTAACGTGTTCTGATGGTCCCGGTCCTTGGCAGGGCGTTTTTTCTGGCTGGTTTCCTTCCATCGCTTCGCACCCTTCATCCGGTTCTCCAGCCACCGTGCGGCTTCAGTCCTGGCTTCTCCAGTCCAACGTCCGCTCTCGATCACCTGCATGACGGCGGTGATTTCATGCATGTTTCTGTCCTGACGCTCATTGAGCAATTCCTCGATCTCGCGCTCCGTAGGACTGAGGGTTGCCAACCGCTCCTCACGCTCCCTGGCCGTACGTTCGGCTTGCATCAGCGTTTCGAGATCTTCTTTGCGCTTGCGCAGTTTGTCCCTCAAACTGGTCGTTTCGTGCTCGCTGCTCTCGAAACGGCCGTAACCGATCATCGTCTTGGCGCCTGCCCCGCCCCACGTAAGTGCGGCACACAGCCATTCCCGGACGTCACTCAGATCAGCGTCAGAAATGTCACGGGCCGGGATCGTCGCGAACAGGAAGGGTGTATCCGCGGCCGTAGTCAGGAACGGGATGGGTGTTGGCGACCGCCAGTCTCCCGGGGGGTCATTCACACTCCAGCCCGCGTAGTGAGGCGTCATCACGTCGGCTTCGAGTTGCACGGGTGCAACGGGGATGGCATCGAGGAAACACAGGCTCCCGGCTTTATCGGGCGTTCCAAGCAGGCGTTCCCGAAGCTGTTTGTCGGGATGAGGCTCGGCGTCCAGCCTGGCCCAGGAGCAGACCAGACCCTTGACTGAGCTTCCCGGCACATACGGCGTTCCCAATGTGGGATGCCAGGCAAAGCCGTTCTCGATGGGATGGCTGCGGCCCAAGCCCGTTACGAAGCGTGACGTCGTGGTGAACACTTCAAAGTACCCGTTACGGCTGTCGACCAGTGCCGCAACGCGCAACGCGTTCTCCCGGAGGTGCGAATCTGCACCGACCTTTCCTTTCGTCAAGGTCTTGATCCATTCGGGCTTGGGGTTGTGCTCGTCGCGGCCCTTCATGGTCCAGGTGGACTGCTCACGGCGCCACTGGTTGCAGAATTTGTCGAACCACAAGCCCGCGTGTCCGGAAGCTGCCCGGCTCGGCGGTCGGTCAGCCGCGGCCTTGTAAAGCGGAAGGGTCACGAATCGTCTCCTTGTGTCGCCTTCGGAAGAGAGGCTCGGCAGCACTTCTTGTGCCACTCAAGCCACGCCAACGCTTCGGCTTGGGCGCGGACGTAATGCGCTTCGTCCTTCTCCATAAGAACCTGCAAGAGATCTGTATCGGGCGGATAAACGCCGCCGTCGCGGCAAAGCCACCCCTGGACACTTTTATAGAGATACTGGTGCGCCTTCGCCTCCGGATTGTTCGGTTCTGAGCCAGCCGCCGCAAGCTCCGTAGCCAGTGCCTGCCCCAAACCGTTCATCACGATGGCCGGTCCGAGGCGATCCACGTAACTTCTGTAACGCACCTTGACGCTTTGGATCTCGCTACTCAGTTCGCTCACACGCCCAAGGGCGTTTGCCGCACGTTCCTGTTCGATGGTCCTCATTGGGAGTTCTCCCCATTTTTGGCGGCGGGCTTGAGGACGCTGACGGCGAACCAGCCCTGACCGACGGTTTCGTTGCCGCCGGCTTGCAGGTAGGGGTCGCTATCGGGAAAGATGGAATCCAAAGTGTCCAGAGCCGTGTTGCTTCGGCCCGTGATGACGGCATATAGCACCGTATCGGGAGGCAGAGTTTCCTCGTACCACAGGTTTTTGCTCCTTTTGCTCCCATCTTTATCCAGAACGTTGCGTGCCTGTACAGAAAGGCCGTAACGCACGAACCAAGCGAAATCGTCATCGTTCAGTACGGCGATCTGTTCATCCAACCGATTTCGCGTTTCTTCATGAAGCAGTAGCGGCGCGATGATGGCTTTCAAGCCGGGTGCAGGTTCTTGGATGGTGAACTGCCTTTCTTCAAGGAACAACAGGTCGCCGGAACCGTTCGCAAGCACCTTTCCCTTGTCCACATCTAGGCTCGCCAAAGACTCTGTTTGTCTACCCGAGCGGGCACAATCGCGAACGTACCGTTCGATGAGATGCGGACAAGTGGTCCAGCGGTATGCACCGGTCAGACTGCGAACTGGCAACAGCAACAGCCGTGCGTCCGACACCAGCAGGTCACCCGCGTGATCTGGTCTCCCGAACCGCTCGTCGCTGGAACTGTCGTCCGCCTTGTCACGCAGTGCGCCCTTCAAGCTCGATCCGACGAGCACGGGATAGTCGGTGGCAGCCTCTCGGGCCACAGGCAGGTCCACCACGCCCATGCCGCGCCCGGCACCAGGATGGATGGGTGTTTCGGCCAACAGCCCCAGCATCGCTGCTCTCATGAATTTTCCTCCTGTTAATCTGGCCAATTGCCGACCGCGACGAGACCAAAACCCCATTCACGGCGAGAACCTATGCGCGCCAGCCCGTCGCCGGTTGCCATGTTCTCCGCGAAATGTTCCGGGTCGTCGATCTCGCAAAAGAGGACGCTGCCCGATCCCAACACGGATCGCAGCGGCAACGGACGGCACGCCAAGGAATTCCACCCGCCGATTCGCGACGGCCGGTCCAGACAGGCCGATACGATACGGGCGCCGCACAGATCGTCAATCGGTTCGGCCCCGCGACATATGTCCTCCGTCAGTTCCACCGGCGAAAGAGCGATGACAGCGGCCTTTCCGGTGGCTTTGATTTTCTCCATGTCCGTCTCAAGAGCCAAATCCGTGTTCCACTCCTGACACTCGGCGAGGCGGCTCTCGCCGCCCAAGGGTATCAACTCTTCGAAGGGCGGCGTCCATCCTTGGGGCAGGCCGGCAACTTTCATGCCGAGCGCAACTTCTCGTAGCGGGCGAATGTGCTGGTTGCTGTAGAGCATGCCTTCCATGGCCGTGCGCGTCGTGTTGTCGCGTTCCAAGCCAATGCGCGGTTCGTCGGACCACAGGCAACGATCTGGTATCACGTCGTTGGGGCGCGGAAGACCACCACGAAGCACGGTGCCCATGCCGTCCCGTGTCAGCCAACGGCCATCGCCGGTCTTGAGTTTTTCGATGTCTTCTGTGTTGCTGGATACTTCAGGGAGCCGGATTCCCTCCCTCGGAGCCAGATCGCACATCACCGGAGCGCCGGGCCGGAGGAAGGCGTCTGGGTGCCAAAGCGCGCCGGCCGTCGAACCCAGCAGATGACGCGGTGCGTGAAACAGCGGTTCTTCGTTGCGGAGAAGAAAGGGGCCGACAAAGGAAAGAGCCCCCAGGTGCTCCGGGCCGTCGCCGAGCACGTCGCAAATTCGTTGCGGCCAACGTCCTTGGCCCGTCCAACCGTTGTCGCGGGCCAAAGCCGCCCGGAGCGCGCCCACGACCGTCGGCGGATGCGGTGGAAAAAAACTGCGGACGTTCTCCTGGGGCGTGCTGTCCTGGGTGAACGGTGTCCCGTCGCGAAAGAACCAGGTGTCAACCGGCTGAAGCCGAACGCCAATCATCGGTTTGACTCCTGTTCTTCAGGGTCTGCGAGAAATCGGGCGAGCAACAGCGAATCAACGCCAGCTTCGGCAACGGACATGTTCGCGTTGCCAGCCAGTAGTGCATCAGGGTTGTCGCCTTGTGGATTCCGCGCCGAACCCAGCAGGTTCCAGACGCAATCGGCCATTACGTCGGCCCGAGCGTCCGCGCCGCCATCCATTCTTGAATCCAGGCTGTGGTGTATCTCCGCCCGCAGGAATGCGCGAACATCCAGACCTTGAGGCAGCGCACCCCAATTGCCGGGTTGCCATGAGTCCCAGCCGCAGAGCCGGGTGAGGGTGTCCCGCATCCGGTAAATGAGCGAGGAGGAAAGGCCGGGTTCCGTTGTGCTGCTTTTGAGTTGTCCAATCAGATTACCGAGCGACCCCACCGCGCTCATGGCGCCTTCCGGACCACTGCGGACCCACGTCGTTGTCCATTGGCACTGCATGCCACCCGGCTTTAGAACCGCCGCAACCAGGGAATTGCGGCCATTCCCGTCCTTGGCAACATCGTCCAGCAGCCGATGCGCTTCGCCAACGACGTGGTTGAGCGGCAAACGAATGTGGGCGAAGATCACCGCCGCGGACAGGGTCGTCCCGGCAGGCGCCCCGGCGTCTTCAAATGCCGCTCGATATGCCTCGGCGAGCTTGTCCGCACAGTCCAGGGCGCCCGGTACAGGCAGCATGGCGAGCACGTCGTCTCCACCCGCATAGATCGTGACGCCTCGAGAATCGCCCACGATCTGCGGAACCTTGGTTGTGAAAGCCGCCAACGCCCGGCTCACCGTCTCGCCTCCGAGGTCACCCAACAGCTTGCCGAGATGGTCGCCGTCAGCAAGGAGGAGGGCGTAGAAGGCTGGCGGCGGCCCAAGTTTGCGGCCGGATTCGTCGCGGGCGTCGTAGACGGCTTTCAACAGGCTGTCCAGCTTCTCGCGGGTGCCGGCTATAGCGTCATCATTCAACGGACAAAGCCGTTCATTGGCGACGGATTCACGCCGCATGTAGTTCGCGTCGAGTTTGGCGAAGTCGCCAGCATTCTCCTTCTCCAGGCCGGCGAACAAAGGCTTCCGCTCCGCCAGAACGCCTGTGGTGGTGCTCTGCTTGACAGCTGCGGCATATTCGCTTGCCAGTTCCGGTTCGGTCTGCACCACCCGGCAGATCCAGGGCAAGGCGCCGACGTAAACGGTTGACGGCCAGTGCGACGCGTCGACCCGCCAGCCCAAGGCTTCACGGGCGACCTCCGGGAACAGCCGCTTCACCAACGCGACGGCGCACAAACGCTCGTTGTCCCGCAAGCCCAGGCGCCCGGTGCCCTCGCGGACGGTCTTCCAAAACCGATCCTGCAAGTCACGACTTGTTCGGCTTTCCCCTCGAACGTGGCCCGACAACTCCTGCCAATCGTGCATGACTGTACACTTGTCGCCGGGTTCCTCGGGCGGATGGTGACTGCGCCAATGCTTGCGGCGGCCAAGCAAACCGCCCCCGGTGTTCGATGCCCCCGCCGTCCACATGACCTCCCAGAACCCACCAATCTGACGGTGCCAGATGCCATCCGTGGCATTCCCGTGCGAACAGGCATGCCTGACGAAACGCTCCCAAACGGCTCTGCACACACGCATCCAGGCCTCGTCGAACGCCCGTCTGCTCTCCTCGGCAACCTCTTGCACATCTCCATCCACTTCCAGAGCAAAATGGTTCGAGACCGAACCGATTCGCGGCGATTCGTCCTCCCGTTGGCCGCGAACCCAACGGTAAAGATGGTCCGTTTCGACAACTTCGGCCACCGGTTGGATGAACCTGCCGCCTGCCACTTGTGCGCCGCGCATCGCGTGGGCGGACAAGAATGACAGCAAGTAAGATCTGCCCCACAGATCGCGCGTGCGTCGAGACTGGGTGACGAGGCCCTGCACGGGTCCGATGGAGATGTCGAGACGCATCGTCACGGCTGCACCTCCTGGACAACGGTGAACTGGCCCTTCCGTTGCGGATCGAGCAGGCGGTCAAGAAAGTCGTGAATCGGGCGGTAGAGTTCATGAATCGGACGCTGAGCAATTCCGTTTCCCGCGGCCGGAGTATTCGCTTTGGGTTCAGGCAGAAATCGCGCGGGGAGGAACGACAGTACGGCGACCGGAGAATCACCACACTCGTGAATGTGGATAAACAAAGGGCTGGCGCGGCGGTCGTTGCGGGGTTTGCGTGGCAGACCGAAGGCGATGCGCTGAAGAGGTGGTACGGTTCTAATGGCCTCCCTGAGTTCTTCGCCGATCTTGTCGAGCAACTGAAGCGGGTTACTTCCGTCGCTCGAAAGGAGCAGATGGCGAGCCCTTTTGGATAACCCTGTATATTCGGGCATGATTGATAGACGATAAGCGCTACACACCTGCTTGATCGTGCGGCTCAACTCCCGTACGGACCCTACCTCGAATGATTGCTGTTCGCCTGCGAAGCGAAAAGAGCGGATAGAAGTCGAGCCAAATCCCTTGCGACTTCTTGCACCCATGCCGCCGAACATTCCCAAGGCGATCAAGGCATCTCTCAGCAGGTCTTTTTGACGGTCATCACAGTCGCGTACTCTCATCCTAACAACGAGGTTAAAATCTGGATCAAGAAACCCCCGTTTCTTGTTCTCGTCTTTCTCCAGAAGGCCATGGGCCAAGTAGCGAGCGCTTTGGCCAAGTCCCAAATTGTGTCCGAAACCGGACACTGTTTCATTGATCGAAATCGGCAGAATGGAAACGCGAGATTGGCCAACAGTGGCCGCTCCGAAGATCAGATTCTCGTGATCCTGGATACTTTGAAGATCTCCATTATGCCGCGACCATGCCAGCGCCCGCCACCAGAAGCGCAGCACGCCCTTGAAGGACGATGTCCGAAGTTCGGCGTGAGAGCGAGTGGCGCCAGCGCAGAACAGCGGGGTGATGACACGATACGTTGCCTGAATTTCAGTTGGCATCCTTGTCTTCTCCCGCGTCCAGCCAGAAGGGTTCACCGGCCCGGTAGGGGTCGTCCTCCTGTTCTCTTGGCGGCCGGCGGTCGATCATACCGAACCGGCGCACCGGACAGGCAAGTTCACGCCCTGCACTGGCGAGGGCTTCGGCGGCAAGGCCCATGAGCGTCGTGCCGCCGGTGACGTTCACGAAGACGGCCTCGGCGCCGATGATGTGTTTTCGCCCTCTCGCCACGACGCTGTGGATTTCCCCGGAGCCACCGCCGAATGCGTCTTCGATAACAAGCGGTTCAACAGGCCCTTTGTACCCCGCGTGCTCTACTGCTTCGTCGATCCTCCCTTGGGTTTCGGGCGAGCAGATCACGAGGCAATGCGACAACATGTTCTTGCTGTTGTCCCCCTTGCATGCGTGCAATGCGCTGTACAGTACGCCGGGCCGCATCCCGATGGGACTGACCAGCACTTGGCCTCCAGACGAATCACCGAGCGAGAACCTGAAATTCTCAGGGCATGATCGTAGCGTTGTCGTCCAGTATTCTCGCACACACTGAAGCTCATTCTCGGTTTGCGCGTCGCCGATCAGGACCTGCGGGCGCATGCCGTGGTGGTGGTATCCATTGCGAAGGTCAGACAGTTTTCTCCAAAAAGCTCCGAGCAAACGCTGTTCCTTCGTCAACAGCGAACACAATTCAGAGTCGTTGCCGATGGCCCTTATGGCGCCGAGACGGCTCGCAGCGTCGCGCCGGACCTTGCGGTAGTCGAGCCACTCGCTTTTGCGTTCCGCGCGGACCCAAATCACCCACGATACGGTCCACTCGTTCATGAGACCCAATGCGGCTGTGACGCTTCCGTGGCGCAGCAGATTGTCGATGACTGCGGCTTGGCGCTCCAATTCCTCCTTCGACAGCGCCATCTTTTGCTTCCACCCGCTCCCTGAAACTTGTGATCCCAAGGCCAACGGCTTCAGGAACCCTGCAAGTTGATCAGCCAACTCGTTCCCGAGGGGTAAGGCGTGATCCTTCTGGAGTAGCTTCTTCAATGGCTTCATTGATTGCTGCTCGAACTCATCCGCGTGACGGCCGAGTTCGAGCGGAAGACCGGACAAGTACGCTTCCGAGAACTGCGACAGACGTTTTGCGATTCGCCGCGACGCCTGTCCTTGTGAGCCGTCATTGAGGATGCGGGCAATGGACGCGGCGCTCCCCGTATCCTTCAACACCTGCAGCGCGTGAAGCCAGCGGGGCAGTTCAAGAAGCGGCCGCAAATCGAGAAAAGGACTCACATCATTGCGACTCAACATGCCGTAGTACGCGCCGCGTATCCGTATGCCTCGAAGCGCCGATACGTACAGGACGGCGACATAGGTAAGGAACGAAAAATGCCGGAACCCGTGGGTAACATCTACCGTGAGGTCAGCTCTCTCCGGTATGGCTGCGGCAACTGTAGCCAAGAAGGAATGGACGTTCGCCTGAGAGTTGCCGGCAGGAATGTCAACGGGTTTCACAACACACTGGCCGGATAACCCGTCTTCGAGGATCGGCAAACTGGCCCCTTTTGCCTCTGGCGTGCAGAGCGCCAATATCCAGTCCGGACGGTCTGCCTCCGGCAATAGCTCAAACAGGGCGATGGGGGCGAGGGTGGCGTCCACCGTCTTGTTCTCTATGCGATAACGTGCCTCCTGTGGGTTCATTCCGAGCAGTGTCAGTAGCACGTGTTCCCGCGCCGCATCGGTCAACTCAGTCACGTTACTCTCCTCCCCCATCCATTGGCCGGCACAATCCATACCCCCGGAAACGCCCGGCCCCGACCAGTACCGGCCCTTGCACGGGCTCATCAAAGATGATCACCGCGTGGCTGTGGCTCCGCGCCCCGCCGGCGTTCTTGCGGGTTAGTTGCGGGTAGTTCCTGGCGTGGGGCGCGCTTTCGACCAGCGAGACGGGGTGTAGGAGCACCTCTCGGGGGCGGGGCAGGCCGATATGCTGGCAGGCGTCTTTCACACTGTCCGCGGCCCGCGCCCATTTGTCCTTCCCGTCGAAATGCCGGTTCAGGACTACTGGAGTTACGCTTGCCCAACTGCACGATTTTCTTGTCCATGTTGCCGGTTGGAGATTCTGCGGCGGTCGTTCGCGTGTCTCCAACTCGATGGCGCACTCGAACCACTGGCCATCGAACAACGGATGTTCGCGCGGCAAGCCGGTGGCCGGGTCGTGCAGGAAAGGTTCCAGGCAATGGCCGGCTGCCAATGGGTCCAGGTCGGCCGGCAGGACTAGGCCCAAACCCATGACGCGACCGTCTGCATGTTCGGCGCCGACGAAGGGAAGGGGTATCAGGGCGATATGTGGGTCGGCGCTTGGCCTTCCGTCCGAGCGATGGCCGCTGAACCACTCGGGCGGCGGCTGATCGGCACACGCTCGCATCAACAGGCCGCGCAGAGCCGCGGTGAGCTTGAGCGTGGCCGGCAAGGACACGCGCTTGCCCTTGATGTTGAGGACAATGAGCCGCGGGTCGAAAACCGAGCCCGGTGTTTCAGGAACACTCTCCTTCAATGCCTCCGTGTACCCTTGCCAGTGGCCCGGTACGGGGCGCAGGCTCACGGGTTCACCCTCAGGGAAGAGGTCTCTCAGACGTGACTTCATTTCCTTTACGTATTGTCTTTGCTCGCCAGGACCTCGCCCGTGACTCGATCCACTTCCACCTTGCTTTGCCGCAGCAAGGCGATTTCGGATGGTGTCAACATCCGGGGAGCGGGCGAGGTACCGAGCTTCCGATTGAGTAAGGCAATCGAAGGCGTGGCCGAAGTGGGCCTTCCACCACTTCTCAAAGTCTGTCCGGTGCTTTTGTCGGAGTTCATGGAGTTGCTCCTTCGAAGGGTTCAGCCTGGCGGAGTACGGTTTGCCGGTCAGAGCAACGGCTCCAACAACCCGACCGCCTTGTTTTTCTATCCAGCCGCGCAGATTGGCCAAGGTACCGCCCTGGCCGACGAAGTCGTCCACCATAAGGTACTCTTGACCTGCTTCGATGTGGCCGTCGAAACAGGCTTGTCGCGCAAGGCGACCATAACCGTCTGCGCCCGTGTGGGAGACAATGTTCGTCTGCACAACGGTCGTCTCGCGCGGGATGCGAAGCCGTTCGCTCAGCAGTTTCGTCAAGGCAGCAGGAATGGCATTGAGACCCTGCCCCTCAAACGCATGCGCGCTGACCAGGATCGGCCTGCCGTTCCTGCTGGCCAGGGCGATCAGTGTCCGCACCGCAGCAACCGCTGCTTCGTCAACCAGGTTGGTGACGAGGTTGGCCGCGGCCACGGCGTCGTCGGCGGCTTTTGCGTCGGCGTACTCGCGATGTTGTCGGGTTTGGATTTCGCCGGCCAGCAGAACCACATCCGGAAATGAGTCCCAAGGCGCCCTGGGCGGGCGCTTCGTCGCTTTGATGTCGGCCTCGGCCTGCTCGATCTCGTGGCGAAGATCGTGGTATCCGGTCCAGGCGTTGCGGTTCATGCGCTCTTCCAGCGTCTTCAAGCGGCCGGGGTTCGTCACACGCAGGCGCTGACGCGCGACGCCGGTCCCCGGAACCCACGCGGGCGGGGGCGGGGCGGTTTCCAGCCATGCTTGCACGAACGATGCCGAATGCCCCACATGCGTGACTTTGGCAGCCAGCCGGTCCAGGGCTTCGCGATGCACACCTGCTTGGGCGTCCGGCCATATCAGGTGCACCTTCGGATCCCGAGGGATGGCGACAGGAAAACCGCGGGGCTGGCGCGACCGGTACTCCGGGAGTTGATCCAGTCCGGCCTTCTTCAACTCGTTCAAGCCTCCGCCCGCCGGCAACTTGCGACCGAGGCTCGGGTCGTTGACGGGTACGTAGCTGACCACAGATGCGCGAAACTCGGCATCCGACGCGGCGATTTGAGGGGGCGGCAGGGATTCGAGCCAGAGCAGGGCTTCCCCTTCGGAGCCGCCTCCGTCGGTCTCGAACCAAGCCGCGGCCAAGGCCATGAACACCCGATCCGGGTGCGGCGGCCATTCGGCCCGCTCCTTTCTCGCCCCATCCGCAGCGGCCATCGACCATCCGTTCAGGTAACGGATGCCAAGAGCGAACATCAGCCTTGCTCCGCCTCCGAAGCGCTCGCCAGTTCCTGGCTGCGCCGAACCAGTTCGACCAAGTCGGGCGACGGAGTCAATTCGATCTGGCCCTCCCACGGCAGGCCGGCATCTTTGGCCACCTTGACCGCCTCCGCCAACAGTTCGAGCGCGTCTTCGGGACCGTGTTCAAATTGTCGTGGCACTTCACCAGGACGCTCGAGCAATTCCCACACAGGTGCTTGCTCCGCAAACAGTTGGCAGCGAGAACGGAGGTCGGTATCGACGCGCGCCAGACTACCGGCGGCGAGGCCCATGGCAGCCAGTGCGGTGCGGGCGGCGAGATCGGTAGCGGCGTCCGAGGTGGCGGCGCCATCGAGCGGAAAACGGAGGCGTCGCAAGACCGCCAACGACAAGGTTGTCGTTTGCCGGGCTCCCGACAGGGTGAATCCGCCATCCGCAATGGTGGGAGTGACGTTCCCGTGGTTGGCCTCCGAAGGCCGTCCGGTCTTGAGCTTCCTGCCGTCCGCCTTGTTCAAGGTCCAGCGGGGCGCATCGTCGCCTTCAGCCGTGCGCTCGTAGAGCGTAGCTGCGCTACGCATGATCTCCGCAGGGTCGATGCGGCTGGACGTCTTCTTCCCCGCCACCGCGTCGTACCCAACTATTTCAGACACGAGTGCCCGTTGGAACTTGCAGCCCAACCCGCCACGCGGTCCGGTCGAGTCCCACAGTCCGAACACCAAAGCGGTCGGACACAGACCAAACAGATCAGTGGCGTTCCGCACGTCTGCAGTGTCGAGGATTCGCCCCTTCTTTGACTTGCGAAAGATCATTCCATCCAGGCGGCTGTCGCGAAAAAGGGCATCCGCAATACGGTGAGGCGCTTCAAGGCTGGTCACTGTGAACTTTTTGAGCAGTTCTTCCTGATCGAAGCGCGCCACCAGCAGAGGAAGGGCTACTTGGCCGGCGCGATGCGCTTCCAGCAACGCCAACTCCATGCGGTTTGCCTGCGACTGCACGGAATCCAGAAGGACACAGGGTCGGTGTTCGCCGGTCGCGGGATCGACTCGCTCCTCCGTGGCGTATCTTCCACCTTCGTAGGTAGGGGGGAAGACTTTGTCGCCGGCGCCTCCCGCCGGCTGATAGGTGGTTACGCAACGGAACGCTGCCGCCGTGCCGGCTACGGCAGTCTGCAATGTCGGTAGATCCAAGGTCATGGTGGGTTTCTCCCGATCAGTTGTCACAACTCCAGGAAAAGCGGTCAGGCTGAGTTGCCCAGTTGTTCCTTAGGGTATTCTCGTATACCGCGATGGCGCAAACCGTTCCATCTTGTTAAAGTTTGCGGTGAAATCGACGGAAACAATCGAGGGCTCACCGCGGCGGACCGCGTTTCGTTTCTTCGGTGTGGTGTCGCGCAAGGGCACGGCACTTCGCTGACCTCGCAGTAGATCCTCGCAGTAGATTCCTGATCGCTCCAACATGCTTGCACAGGCTTGCACGCGCAGCCGTTCCGTGGGTTGCGGGGTGGCTGCATTCGGGTCTGTTTTGTGGTAAGCGCGATGGTTTCGAGCAGCGGCGGCATGCTCCTGGGACGTGCCGGCGCGTTCCGCAGAGGTCGGTTGAACATGACGAAGCACCACAAATTCCAAGGACTATACGACCCCGCGTACGACCACGACGCCTGCGGCGTGGGCATCGTGGCGAACCTGAACGGCCACAGGACCCACGACATCATCCGTCGCGCCGTCGAGGTATTGATCAACCTGGAGCACCGGGGTGCGTGCGGCTGCGACCCGCGCACAGGGGATGGCGCCGGCATTCTGTTTCAGATCCCCCACGCCTTCTTCCAGCGGCAGTGCCAGCCCATGGGCATCGCGCTGCCGGAGCCGGGCGGTTACGGTGTCGGCATGGCTTTCCTGCCGCGGGAGACCGGACATCACCGGTGGTGCGAACAGGCGGTGGAGCAAACCGTTCGGGACGAGGGTCAGGAATTTCTGGGTTGGCGCGACGTGCCCGCGGATTTCACCCAGTGCGGCGAGTTGGCCGCCCAGGTGGCGCCGCTGATCCGGCAGTTCTTCATCGGCGCCGGCCCGGAGACGGCTTCCCCGGACGCGTTCGAGCGCAAGCTCTACGTCACCCGCAAGGCCATCGAGAACGCCGTGGACGCGGGCCTCCCTCCCGAGGTGCGCGACGACTTCTACATCTCCAGCCTGTCCAGCAAGACGGTGGTGTACAAGGGGCTCCTGCGCGCCGATCAACTGGATGCCTTCTACGGGGACCTGTCCGACGACTCCATCATTTCGGCCTTGGCGCTCGTGCATTCGCGTTACAGCACCAACACGCTCGGCTCGTGGCGTCTGGCGCACCCCTACCGCATGCTGTGCCACAACGGCGAGATCAACACCATCCGGGGCAACCAGAACTGGATGCGGGCGCGGGAGGCGTTGTTCTCGTCGCCGCTGTTCGGCGACGACATGGCCAAGCTGAGCCCCATCATCCGCGAAGGAGCCAGCGACACCGCGGGCTTCGACAACGCTCTGGAACTGCTGGTGTCCACCGGCCGCTCGCTGCCCCACGCCCTCATGATGATGATCCCCGAGGCGTGGGAGAACCATGAGACCATGTCGGACGAGAAGAAGGCGTTCTACGCCTACCACGCCTGCCTCATGGAGCCGTGGGACGGCCCCGCGCTGATCGCCGCATGCGACGGCGACCGCGTGTGCACCACCCTGGACCGGAACGGATTGCGGCCCTTCCGCTACGTGGTCACCCGGGACGACTTCATTGTCGGCGCCTCCGAGGCCGGCGTGCTCGACGTGCCGGCGGACCGCATCCTCATGCGCGGGCGGTTGCAGCCGGGGCGCCTGCTTTTGGTGGACACGCTGGAGGGGCGCATCATCGCCGACGACGAGATCAAGCACCAGGTCAGCACGCGCCGGCCCTACCGCCAGTGGCTCGACCGGGAAATGATCACGCTGGACGATTTGCCCGAACCCGTGGCGTCTCCTGGGTACGACCCGGAGACCCTCCCGGAACGGCAGCGCGCCTTCGGCTACACCACCGAGGAACTGAAGATTCTCATCGGTCCCATGGCGATGCGCGGCGAGGAGCCGGTGGGCTCCATGGGCAACGACGCGCCGCTGGCGGTGCTGTCCAACAAGCCGCAGTTGCTGTTCCACTATTTCAAGCAGCTCTTCGCCCAGGTGACCAATCCGCCGCTGGACGCCATCCGCGAGGAGCTGGTAACGGCGCTGCGGACCTCCATCGGCTCCGAGCAGGACCTCTTCGCCGAGACTCCGGAACATTGCCGCCAGCTCCAGCTCGACCGGCCGATGATCTCCAACCGCGAGCTGGCTCGCATCAAGGCGCTCGACCGTCCGGGACTCAAGGCCGAGACGCTGCCGGCCGTGTTCTCCCGCTCCGCTCCGGCGGGGGCGCTGGAGGAGGCCGTGGACGCCCTGTGCATGGAAGCCGGCCGCGCCATCAAGGAGCGCGGCGCCACGGTGCTGGTTCTGTCCGACCGGGGCGTGGGGCCGGACACGATCCAGATTCCCAGCCTGCTGGCCACCGCGGCCGTGCACCACTACCTCATCCGCGAGGGGCTGCGCACCAGCGCCGCCGTGGTGGTGGAATCAGGCGAGGCCCGGGAGGTGATGCACTGCTGCCTGCTCATCGGCTACGGCGCCAACGCCATCAATCCCTATCTGACCCTGGAGACGGTGGAGTGGATGTGCCGCGACGGCCTGCTGGGCGACGCGGACATCCCCGGCGACCAGGCCCGCGCCAACGTCATCAAGGCGCTGGGCAAGGGCGTGCTCAAGACCATGTCGAAGATGGGCATCTCCACCATCAAGTCGTATCACGGCGCGCAGATCTTCGAGGCCATCGGCCTCAGGCAGTCGGTCATCGACAAGTACTTCACCTGGACCGCGTCGCGCGTCGAGGGCGTGGGTCTGAACGAGATCGAACAGGAATACCGGCAGCACCACCACCACGGCTGGCCCGAGCGCGCCGTGGCGAGCAACGGCACCCTGGACGTGGGCGGCTACTACCAGTGGCGCAAGGACGGCGAGCACCACCTGTTCAACCCCCACACCATCGCGTTGCTCCAGGACTCCACGCGCACCGCGGACTACGATCTGTTCCGCGAGTACACGAAGCAGATCGACGATCAGACCCGCCTGCTGGGCACGCTGCGGGGGCTGTTCGAGTTCCGGCCCATGCAGCCGGAGGTGCCCATCGAGGAAGTGGAGCCCGCGTCCGAGATCGTCCGGCGTTTCTCCACCGGCGCCATGTCCTACGGCTCCATCAGCAAGGAGGCGCACGAGAACCTGGCCATCGCCATGAACCGCATCGGCGGGCGCAGCAACTCCGGTGAGGGCGGCGAGGACCCGGACCGCTACCACCCGGACGAGAACGGCGACTGGCGCAACAGCGCCATCAAGCAGGTGGCGTCCGGACGCTTCGGTGTCACGAGCAACTATCTGGTGAATTGCTCCGACCTGCAGATCAAGATGGCCCAGGGCGCCAAGCCCGGCGAGGGCGGGCAGTTGCCGGGCCACAAGGTGTTCGAGCCCATTGCCAAGGTGCGCAAGTCCACACCGGGGGTGGGGCTCATCTCGCCGCCGCCGCACCACGACATCTATTCCATCGAAGACCTGGCCCAGCTCATCCACGACCTCAAGTGCGCCAACCACCGCGCGCGCATCCACGTAAAGCTCGTGGCCGAGGTGGGGGTAGGCACGGTGGCGGCCGGGGTCTCCAAGGGCAAGGCCGACGTGGTGCTCATCAGCGGCTACGACGGCGGCACCGGCGCGTCGCCGGAGTCCTCCATGAAGCACGCGGGCATTCCCTGGGAGCTGGGTGTGGCGGAGACGCAGCAGGTGCTGGTGCAGAACGACCTGCGCGGCCGCATCGTGGTGCAGACCGACGGCCAGCTCAAGACCGGCCGGGACGTGGCCATCGCTTGCATGCTGGGGGCCGAGGAGTTCGGCTTCGCCACCACCGCGCTGGTGGTGAGCGGCTGCATCATGCTGCGCAAGTGTCACTTGAACACCTGTTCGGTGGGCGTGGCCACCCAGGACGAGGAGTTGCGCAAGAAGTTTACCGGCAAGCCCGAGCACGTGGTTGCCTTCATGACCTTCATTGCCGAGCAGATGCGCGAGATCATGGCCGAGCTGGGGTTCCGCACGGTCAACGAGATGGTGGGGCGCGCCGACTGCCTCGACACGCGTGCGGCCATCGACCACTGGAAGGCCAGGGGACTGGACTTCTCGAAGCTGCTGGCGCTGGTGGAGGCGCCGTCCTCGGTGGCGCGCTACTGTTGCCAGACCCAGGACCACGGCCTTGACGCCAAGCTCGATCAGCGGCTCATCGAGGCGGCCCGGGATGCGTTGGAAGAGCGCAAGCCGGTGGTGATTCATCACGAGATCCACAACATCGACCGTACCGCCGGCACTTTGCTGAGCGCCGAGGTGTCGCGCCGTTACGGCGAGGACGGCCTGCCGCCGGACACCATCCACGTCAACCTCTCCGGCTCGGCGGGACAAAGCTTCGGGGCATTCCTGGCGCCGGGGGTCTCGCTGTTCCTGGAAGGCGAATCCAACGACTACACCGGCAAGGGACTGTCGGGCGGGCTCATGGCGGTGTACCCACCGGCCAACGCCGCGTTCAATCCCACCGAGAACATCATCATCGGCAACGTGGCGCTGTACGGCGCCACCGGCGGCCAGGCCTTCTTCCGCGGCCGCGCCGGGGAGCGCTTCGCGGTGCGCAACAGCGGCGCCGAGACGGTCATCGAGGGTGTCGGCGACCACGGCTGCGAGTACATGACCGGCGGCCGCGTGGTGGTGATCGGCCCGGTGGGGCGCAACTTCGCCGCTGGCATGAGCGGCGGCATCGCCTACGTGCTGGACGAAGAGGGCGCGTTCCCCGGCCTGTGCAACCGGCAGATGGTGGACCTTGAGCCCCTGGACGATGACGACGACATCGCCCACGTGCGCCGTCTCATCGAAGCCCACGTGCGCTGCACCGGCAGCGACCGCGGCGCATACGTGCTGGAGCGCTGGTCCGAGCTTCAGGAATCGTTCGTGAAGGTCATGCCGGTGGACTACCGCCGGGCGTTGCGGGAGATGGCCGCGCGCCAGGTCGAGCCCGTGGGAGCGGCGGCGTCCGCCCTGGCTTGAGTTCACCCCGATGTTGCAGAAGCTGAAAGACGCTCCGCCTGGCTTCCCGCCCCTGATCGGGGTCGAGGGCAAGCTTTCGCGAATTCCTGCGGCGCAAGCTTCTGGGAGCCTGTCCGGTTCGTCGGGAAGCCACCCCAACGCACGGAATGGTTCCTGTAACCCAAACGTCAGAGTTTCCTCAACGACCTGAGAATGACTTGAGAGAATGACTTGAGAGTAAGGGGACGTTCCCAAGAGAAGTCTCCGGATTGCCATGGGAAAAATCACCGGATTCATGGAGTTCGAGCGGGGCAAGCAGGCTTACCGCGATCCCCTCGAACGTTTGCAGGACTGGCAGGAGTTCGTGCTCCCGATGCCGGCGGAAGCGTTGCGCGAGCAAGGCGCCCGCTGCATGGACTGCGGCATTCCGTTCTGCCACACGGGTGTGCCCATGGGGCGCGGGCCGGGGGCGTCGGGCTGTCCCCTCAACAATCTCATTCCCGACTGGAATGACCTGGTCTACCGGGACCACTGGAAAGAGGCCCTGGCGCAGTTGCACAAGACCAACAACTTCCCGGAGTTCACCGGACGTGTGTGTCCGGCGCCGTGCGAGGGCTCCTGCGTCCTGGGCATCAACAGCAACCCGGTTACCATCAAGACCATCGAGTGCGCCATCGTCGACCGGGGCTTCGCCGAGGGCTGGATCAAGCCCGAACCGCCGCCGCAACGCACGGGAAAACGGGTGGCGGTCATCGGCTCCGGTCCGGCCGGCCTGGCGTGCGCGGCACAGCTTAACCGCGCCGGTCACCACGTCACGGTCTATGAGCGCGCGGATCGCCCGGGTGGTCTGCTCATGTACGGCATTCCCAACATGAAACTCGACAAAGAGCGGGTGGTCCAGCGTCGCCTCCACCAGATGGAGGCGGAGGGCGTCGAGTTCGTCACCGGCGTGGAGATCGGCAAGGACGTCCCCGCCGGTGACCTGCGGCGGGATTTCGACGCCGTGGTGATCTGCACCGGCGCCACCAAGCCCAACGACTTCGTGCGCAACGCGCCGGGCAGGGAACTCGACGGCATCCACTTCGCCATGGAGTTCCTCCATGCCAACACCCGGAGCCTGCTGGATTCCGGCCACGCCGACGGCAACTACATTTCCGCCAAGGGCAAGCACGCCATCGTGCTGGGCGGCGGCGACACGGGAACCGACTGCGTGGGCACCGCCCTGCGCCACGGCTGCCGGAGCCTGCAGCAATTCGACGTCATTCCCAAGCCGCCGCCGGAACGGGCGCCCAACAACCCGTGGCCGCAGTGGCCGGTGGTCTACAAGCTCGACTACGGCCAGGAAGAGGGCAAGGCGCTCTTCGGCGACGACCCCAGGCGCTACGACACCAGCACGGTCAAGTTCATCGACGACGGCCACGGCCGCATCAAGGCCCTGCAAACCGTCGATCTCGACTGGAGCAAGCCCGCCAATGGCGCGCCTTTCAGCCCGGTGGAGGGGAGCGAGCAGGAGTGGCCGGCCGACCTGGTGCTCCTGGCCATGGGCTTCTCCGGCCCCGAGGACGCGGTCCTCACGCAACTCGGCGTCGAGCGCGACCCTCGATCCAACGCCCACGCCGAGTACGGAAAGTACGCCACCAGCGCCGCTCGCGTGTTCGCCGCCGGCGACGCCCGCCGGGGCCAAAGCCTCGTGGTCTGGGCCATCCACGAAGGACGTGGCGCCGCCCGGGAAGTGGACCGCCACCTCATGGGCAGCACCGACCTTCCCTGACTCACGTCGGATAGATTTCCAAGTTCGATCCCCAGGTTCCTTCGCCTACGCGCAGGTCGTCGCCTTCGAGGGAAGCGACGCCTGGATGGGACGTTTGTGAAAGTGGTTGACTTTTCCGAATCCCTTGGGCAAAGCCTGTTGACAACATGTATCTTGTGTGATGTATTCAATTGTTTCCCTTGAGTCCAAGGTGTTGATAACCAAGCGACAAGAAGATTTGCGGGGGGGGGGAGAGACGGGTAGCGGTTCGTACAGGATGGGTTTTTTCCCGGATGGTCATTTCAATGGATGGTCTCGGTTTCATTGGGCTGCTAGTGGCCCGGTGGTTGACTCGCGCCGCAGCCGCGCCGGGCGAAGAGCCGCCGTTTATCAGAAACCTTAGGTCCGCCGCGACTCCCGCCGTCATCTTCTTGTGCGCTCTTTGGCTTCTTGCGGTTCTCCCAACTGCCGCTGTGGGCCAAAACCCGATTCCACCCTATTCCCTCAGCATCAACGTCTCCTCGATCTCCGCCGATGGTGGAGGGATCACGTTGCAGCCGCAATACTCGGCCTTCATCGGCTCCGAGCTATCCAGCCTCATCACCGCGAATACCTTCTACCGGGGATACTTCGGCCAGGGTGGGCAGCCGACCCAGAAGTTCCTCGATGCCATCGTCCTTGTCGGTGCGCCGGCGGGGATGCGAGTGACCGCCGCGACCATCGACAACCCCTTCCAGAACGTGCACGGCGTCGGCACGGGCAACGGCCATCGCACGGTGCACATCACCGTTTCCGGGGCGGATGCGCCCCTGACCGGCAACGTTGCCGCCGCACTGACCGTCAAACGGGAGCTGCTGACCTATCTCGACCCGGACGACGGCGAGATGTACAGCGAGCACCTCAGCAGCGTGCAGAGCGAATGGATCGACATCTCCGCGCCGCTGACCATTACCCCCGGCAACGCAACACACCCGCTCGATTTCGATGGCATCCCTGTGCGGCTCAGCGAAGACGGCGCCCCCGGCGTGTACCGCACGGCGCTGAACAACGATCCGGGCAACGGCAACACGGTGACGGTCAGCGTGACGTCAAGCGATCCCGGCGCCGCCACCGTGTCACCGGCCACCCTCACCTTCACCGGCGGCAACATGGGCTCCTGGCAGACGCCCCGGCGCGTCACCGTCACCCCGGTGACGGACGACGACGGCAGCGACGAGTCCCTGTTCGTCTATCACGCCATCAGCGGGCTCGGCAGCACGACCCAGGGCGGCGCCGTAGGCGTGAGCGTCACCGACGATGACGGCGCCGGCGTGGTGGTCAGCCGCCAGTACCACACGTTCTACCGCAACCAGGGGCGGGGCACACGCAGCGACTACACCCTGCGTCTCGGCACTCCGCCGAGCGCGCCGGTCACGATCGCGCTCTCGAGCAGCAACAGCACCCGGGTGAGCATCGCCACAGGTTCTAGCGTAACGATCAACCCGAACGACTGGAACAAGCCGCAGACCGTCTCGCTTTCCCTCGGCAGCACCAGCGGCTTTGCCAGCAACCCGGTGACCATCACCCATGCGGTCACCTCCGCGGATTCCGACTACAACGGCGTCGACGTGCCCTCGGTGCTGGTGCAGTACCGCAACGTCGGCGCCAACGCCGATCCCATCGAATTCAGCAATCCGCGTTTCTCCATCGCGGAATCGGGCAGCGGACAATACACGCTGAAACTGCGCCGCGATCCGGGCAGCGGACGCACGGTCACCGTCAACGCCTCGGTCGCCACCGCTGGGAACTTCGCCCAGGAAATTCCCGGAGCCATGGTCTCGCCACAGAGCTTCACCTTCACCGGGGGCGGCGGCGGCACCTGGTCCACGGCGCAGACCGTCACGGTGATGCCAATACCGGACGGCAACAGCGACAACGAGACCGTCACCGTCAGCCACGCCATCACCGGCTGGCCCGGCAATACCCGGGGCGGCGACGTCACCGTCATCGTCACCGACAACCTGGCGGGTGGCGGCCTCGTTTTCGACCCGCCCCTGGTCAAGGTGGAGCGAGACGTTCCCGCCCGCTACAGTGTGCGGCTGAAAACCAAGCCGGTGGCAAGGCGCTGGGTTGTTGACCAGCTCGGGAGCTACTACGAGGAGCGCTACACCGAAGTCGACGTCCGGATCTCCTCCCAGAGTCTCAACACCGTCAGGCCGCATCCAGTCGGGCAGTTTCCCGGCCTCGAATTCAATACCAACAACTGGAATGTGCCGCAGTGGGTGAGCATCGAGCATGGCGGCAATGACGGCACAACCACGCTGGTCCACACCACCAGCGTGAACTACGACGAGTTTGTCGACGGACAATTCACAGCACTGGAAGACGAGTCGTATCGCAATCTCTCCATCGAACTGACCGCCCAGGCGCAGCCATCGACGACGGTGAGCACCGAACCCCGGGCCACGCTGTCGGTCTCCCCGACGACCGTTGCCGAAGGCGGCAGTCTCCGGGTGCGGGTCAGCCTTGAGGGCGGCACCGCGCCCACCAGCGCCAAGATCATCCCGCTGATCTACACCAACGGCAGCGCGGCGGACGCCGACTACACGGCGGTGGGCACGGCGCGCATTCTCGCCAATCAACGCAGCGCCACCGTCACCGTGGCGGTCGCCGACGACAGCTTCTTCGAGGACGACGAGACCTTCACCATCGCCCTCGGCGAGATGCCTTTCGGCATCCGCCCGCCGGGGTCCGCGCAGACGTCCTCCGTGGACATCACCATTTCGGCGAATGACAAACCCGAAATCGGTATCGCCGCCGACACCGCCGAAGTCACCGAAGGCAATACCGCGGGCTTCACCATCACCGCCAGCAACGCGTCCCAGACGGACATCGACGTCGGGCTGACGGTGAGCCGCACCGGCGCCTACGTGGCGGTCGGCGACACCGGGGGCAAGACCGTCACCCTGCCCGCCGGCCAGACCACGCTGGATTACGACATCACCACCGATGAACTCGCCAGCGACGATCCCAGCGGCTCGGTGCGCATTGCCCTCGGGGCGTCATCGAACTACAGCGTCGATTCGGCCGCCGCATCGGGGCAGGTGGTCATCCGCGACACCGACGCCACCACCGTGGCCCTTGCCTCGGGGGCGGGGAACATCGCCGAAGCCGCGGGCGAAACGCCCATCACCGTGACCCTCGGGCGCGGGCTCGTGGCCGGCGAAGCCCTGAGCCTGCCCCTCACCATCGGCGGCACCGCGGTGCGGGATACGGATTACACCATCGCCGAACCCGCCACCCTGCCCGCCGGCGTAACTTACGACGCCGGTAACGCCACCCCCACGATCACCTTCACCGGCCCCAACAGCGGCGAGAGCGCCAGCAGCGCCACCCTGACGCTGACCGCGGTGCAGGATGCCTTCGACGAGGGGGCGGGCGAAACCGTCAGCTTCACCCTGCCGGCGCTCGATGCCAATTCGGGCACCGGCCTCGACGGCGGCGTTTCGGGCTCGGGCAGCGCCACCGTCACCATCGACGACGACGACGCCGAACCGGAAGTCAGCATTCAGGGGCCGTCGTCCGCACTCACCGAGGGGGATGCGGCGGCCTTCACCATCAGCGTCGACGGTAGCGCCGCGCAGGACCTGACCATCGGCTTCTCGGTGAGCCAGACCGGCGCCTTCGTCAACGCAAGCGCCATCGGCAACAAGACCCTCAGCGTCGCCTCGGGGACGAGTTCCGTTACTCACACCGTCGCCACCATTGCGGACTCGAACGACGAGCCCAGTGGCTCCCTGACCATCACGCTCACCGACGGCACCGGCTATCAAATCGCCAGTGGCGCCGGGTCCGCCAGTGTGGCGTTGACTGACGACGACGCCACCGGCGTGACCCTGTCCGGCTCCGGCAGCGCGATCTCCGAGACCAGCGGCTCGAAAACCGTCTCCGTGGGCATCGACCGCGGACTCGTGAACGGCGAGACGCTGCGCCTGCCGCTCACCCTGGGCGGCACCGCCACGCTCGGTACCGACTACAGCCTGAGTGCGCCGAGCCCGATACCGACCGGCGTCACCTACGCGAACCTAGGCAGCACCGACCCGGTCAACAGTCCGCCGACCATCGTCTTCACCGGTCCGACGAGCGGCGCCACCGCGGCCTCGACAACGCTCATCCTGCGCGCCACCCCGGACAACCGCGACGAGGGAACGTCGGAGTCGGTGACCATCGCGTTGCCGAATCTCGACGCCAACTCCGGCACCGGCCTCGACGCCGGCGCTTCGGGCAGCGGCTCGGTCAGCTTCAACATCAACGACGATGACGACGAACCCGTAATCAGCCTGACCCGCCAGGGCGGCAGCGGCGCCATCACCGAAGGCGAGCAGGTGACCTACTCGATCAGCGCGAACCGCCCGTCGGACAGCGACCTGACCATTACGCTCAACCTCAACGACGGCGGCGACTTCCTTGCTGCGGCTGACCAGGGTCAGAAGGAACTCGTGCTCGAAGCCGGCGAGACCAGCCTCAGCTACACCATGACGACGACAAGCGACGTCACCGACGAGCCTTCCGCCCGGGTTGGCCCCACCCTTGTGACAGGCACTGGCTATACCAACCACGGCACGCAGAACGCCGCCCTCGTCACGGTCAACGACGACGATGCGACCCTCGTGACGCTGACCGTCCCGTCCGGCAACATTTCGGAGACGGGTGGCACCAAGACCCTCACCCTGACCCTGCCCCGCGCCTTGGTGAGCAACGAGTCCCTGCCGGTGCCCCTCGGCTTTGCCGGCAATGCGGCCTTCGGCACCGACTACACCCTGGCGGAACCCAACTCCAGGCCAGCGGGCGTCAGCTATTCGAATCTCACGAGCAGCAACCCGGCCACCAGCCCGCCGACGGTCACCTTCAGCGGCCAGTCGGGCGGCGGCGCCACGTCGGCGACCGTCATCCTGCGGGCGACCAGCGACACCCTGGTGGAGACCAACGAGTCGCTGTCGGTGGGCCTCGGCACGCTTAACGCCAGCACCGGCAGCAACCTGCACGGCGGCGCCCGGGGCACGGGCAGCGGCAGCTTTGCCATCACCGACGGCACCGGCTCACCCGAGATCCGGGTCACCGCGGGCGCCGCCGCCGTGGAAGGCATGGCGGCGCAGTTCACGGTGCGCAGCTCCGCCACCTCCACCCGCAGCCTGCGCGTGAATCTGTCGGCGGCCCAGAGCGGCAGCTTCGTCGCCGGCGCCGAACTCGGCGCGGGCAAGTCCGTCGTGATTCCCGCAGGTGAGACCTCGGCAACTTACTCGGTGCCCACCTTGAGCGACGGCGTCGACGAAGCCAACGGCGCGGTCACGCTCACCCTGGCCAGCGGCACGGGCTATTCGGTTTCTTCGAGCGCCGGCAGCGCCTCGGTGACCGTCACCGACGACGATTCCACAACCGTCACCCTGGCCTCCTCGGACACCACCGCCACCGAGGGCAGCACCACCGAGACCGGCGCCTTCACCGTGACCCTCGGCCGGGCCCTGGTCAGCGGCGAGTCGTTGCAGGTGCCCTTGCGGGCAGACGGGGCGTCCGACACCCAATACACGCTGGCACTGACGACGGCCACGGGAATCGCCCTCAGCAACAATCGCGACCTGACCTTCACCGGCGGCACCAGTGCGGCGCTCACCGCCACGGTGACCTACCAGGCGAATGCCGATGGGGATAAGAACAGCGAGACAGTGAGATTCTCCATTCCCGGCTCAACCAGCGGTTCGCCGCGCATGACCGCAACCGGCCTTGGCGGCGGCGTAGTGGGTTCCGGCAGTGCGCTCGTCGTCGTCACCGACACGGGGGAGAGCGGCAGGGGCAGGGTGGAAGTACAACCGACCAGCCTGACCATCGCCGAGGGCGGCAGCAGGACCTACCGCATGGCGCTGGGCACCGACCCGGGCTCCGGCGCGACGGTGGAAATCACCCCGGCGTCGGACAACCCCGATGTGACCATCTCGCCGACCAGCCTCAGCTTCACCGGCGGCGCCGACGGCAACTGGAGCACCTGGCAGCGCGTCACCGTGGCGGCCGCCGAGGACGCCGACACCGCCGCCGACAACGTGACCCTCAGCCACACGATCAGCGGCTACGCCGGGGTGACCTCGGTATCGAACGTCTCCGTGAGCGTGACCGAGGCCGGCGCCGGATTCCTGGTCTCAGCGGCGCGGGTGGATGTCGTGGCGGGCCAGTCGGTGGACTATAGGATCCGGCTTACCAGCCAGCCGGCCGGCAACGTGGTGCTGGACCTGACGAGCGGTGATACCACCATCGCCACCGTGCCGAGCTCGGTCACCATCCCGTCGGCGAACTGGCAAAGCGGCGTGGCGGTCACGGTCACCGGCGTCGCCGCGGGCGCGGCGAGCATCAGCCACGCCCATGCCACCACCACCGACAGCGGCTACGCTAGCGCTACGCTGCCGGGCGACCTGGCTGTCAACGTCTTTGCCGCGGCGCCACCGGTGATCACGGTGGAAAGCAACGCCAACGCCAATGGAGTCACCGAGGGCGTAGATGCCAGCTTCACGATCAATGCGAGCCCGGCCCCCGCGAGCGACCTTGTGGTGTCGTTCACGGTAGAGCAGAACGGCGATTTCGCCACTGGCGCGCTTCCGACCTCCGTCACGATCTCCACGACGGACACTGGTAGCGCCCTCGTCCTCATTCCGACCACGCAGGACACCACCGACGAGCCGGACGGCAGCTTCATCCTGACGCTGCAACCGGGCGCCGGCTACAGCCTTGGCGGCGACAGCAGCGCCACGGTTCCCGTCACAGACAACGACCTCACCACGGTCAAGCTGAGTACCGGAAGCACGCGTATCGCGGAAACCGGAGGCGGCCAGACGTTCATCGTGCAACTGGATCGCTCACTGGTGGCGGGAGAATCGGTGTCGGCGCCGCTCAGCCTGGGTGGAACGGCGAGCCTCGGGACGGACTATCGGCTGCACCCGCTCGCGGGTTCATCCGGCATCCGGTACGAAGGGCTCGCCACCGCGTCGCCCACTGTGGTGTTCACCGGCGGGCCGAACAGCTCCGTCCTCGCGACGGTCACTGTCCGTGCCGTGTCGGACCTGGTGGATGACGACGACGAAACGGTGATCGTCACCCTCGGCACGCCCACCAGCACCGGGCTCGGGGGCGGGGCATCGAGCGCTGGCGCCACGCCGGCAACCTTCCGGATCGTCGACGACGACGGGGACACCCAACCCACCGTCAGCATCGCTCCCGATTCGGGCGTCACCGAAGGCACGCCGGCGAGCTTTACCGTCAGCGTCAGCCCCGCGCTCGCTGCCGACGCCAATAACCTGACCGTCAACCTGAACGTGGGGCAGATGGGCGACTACGTCGCTTCCGGCGATCGCGGCATGAAACAGGTCACCATCAACGCGGGCAGCGGCATGGCGACCTATAACGTGCCCACCGCCCCGGACAGCCAGGACGAAGCCGCCGGCTCGGTGACAGTCAACGTCGATCCAGGCAGCGGCTACCAGGTCTCGGGTTCAAGCGCCAGCGCGTCGGTGGCGGTGGCCGACAACGACAATACCGACGTTACCCTGTCCGCTGCCGCGGGCAACATCTCCGAAGCCTCCGGCGCCAAGGAAATCAAGCTGACGCTCGGGCGCGCGCTGGTCAGCGGCGAGACCCTGACCCAGCGGCTCACCTTCGGCGGCACGGCTACGTTTGGCGCCGATTACACGCTCGCCGCACCCTCCCCGCTGCCCAGCGGCGTCAGTTTCAGCAATCTGGGCAGCAGCAACCTGAGCGCCAGTCCGCCGACCGTCGTCTTCACCGGCGGCACCGGGGCATCCCGGGTGGCAACCCTGACCTTGACGGCCACCCAGGACACGACCGTGGAGGCCGCCGGCGAGACCATTACCGTCAGCCGCGGCACGACTGCCCAGACCGGTCTCGGCGGCGTTGCCGGCGGCGGCTCGGTGGCGAGTTTCCGGATCGTCGACGACGACAGCGCCGCCGCGGTGCCGGAGTTGAGCATCACCGCCGGCAGCGGCGTCACCGAGGGTGGGAACGCCGCCTTCACCATTGATTCGACTCAGGCCGCGCCATCGAGCGGCCTGCGGGTGACCTACACCCTGTCCCAGCAGGGCGAGTTCGTCGCATCCGCCGCCGTCGGTTCGGGCAAGACCGTTACCATCCCCGCCGGTCAGAGTTCGGTGATCCACCGCATCGCCACCACGGCCGATAGCATGGACGAGGCCAAGGGTTCGCTGACGGTTTCGCTCGCATCCGGTACGGGCTACACGGTATCCACGAGCGCCGGCGTCGCCTCCCTGGAGGTCGAAGACAACGATCCCACGGGCGTTGCCCTCTCGGCATCGAGCAGCGCCATACCCGAGACCGGCGGCGTCAAGCGCGTCACCCTGACCCTCGGCCGGGCACTGGTCAGCGGCGAGGTGCTGGCGGTGCCGATCACGCTATCCGGTGCGGCCGGCGCGAGCGACTACAGCCTGGGGCAACCGGCATCGCCACCGGCCGGCGTCACCTACGCGCTATCCGGCAACGCGCCGCGCATCACCTTCAACGGTAGCAACGGCGCGCCGCGCAGGGCGACCTTCACCCTATCCGCCACATCCGACCTTGTCGACGAGGGCGAGGCGGAGTCGGTCACCATCGGTCTCGGCAGTCCCACCGCCAGCGGCACGGGGCTCGCGGGCGGTGCCAGCGGCTCCGGCAGCGCGACCTTCGACATCACCGACGACGATGGCACCCCGGTCATTCGCATCGAGGGCGGCAACCGGGTCGCCGAAGGCAGCAATGCGGTGTTCATGCTCAAGGCGAGCCCCGCGCCGCAACAGGCCCTCACGATCAATCTGAACGTCACCGACGACAGTGTGGCGGACTTCGTCGCCTCCGGTAACCAGGGCAACCAGACCGTGCAAATCCCGGCGCACACGACGACGAAGACCTACGAGGTTGCGACGGTGAACGACAGCAACGACGAGCCTCGCGGCGAGGTGACGGTCACCGTAGCGAGCGGCACCGGCTACACCCCCGCGCAGTCCGCCGCCAGCGATACGGTGCGGGTCAGCGACAACGACCGCACCACGGTGACGCTGTCGCTGCCCGACAGCACCGCCACCGAGAGCAGCGCCAGCGATACGGCGACTGTCCGCCTCGCACTGCCGCGCGCCCTGGTCTCCGGCGAATCGGTCAGCGCTGCGCTCAGCTTCCGCGGAGGACGCATCGGCCGCGAGTTCAGCCTCAGCCCCCCGAGCCCGCTCCCGAGCGGCGTTGCCTATGACCTGGCCGCCAGCCCGCCCACGGTCACCTTCAACGGCGGCGCCGGGGCGTCGAGCGCGGCCACCATCTTGGTGTCGGCACTGGCAGACACGGACGAAACCGACGGCAGCGTGAACGTGCGGCTTGGCACCATCGCGCCCACGGGCCTCGACGGCGGCGCCGGCGGCACGGGCAGCGGCTCTATCCAGCTCACTGATGCAGGCGCCCAACCGGCAGTGGACGTGGACATGGACAGCCTGTCGGTGAATGAGGGCGCCACCGTCAGCTACCGCGTGAAGCTGCATACCAACCCGGGTTCGGGCACGGTCACGGTGACGCCGCAGTCCGGCGATTCCACTCGCCTTACCGTGCCGGGCGCGCTGAGCTTCAACACCGGCAACTGGAGCAACTGGCAGCCCGTGAACCTGACCAGTCTGGCCGACGCTGACCTCACCGATGACGACGTCACCGTCACCCACACCGTGAGCGGCTACGGTTCGGTTACCACGGCACCGAGTGTCACGGTGTCCATCATCGACGGCGGCGCCGGCGTGACCGTGAACCCGACCGCGCTCAGCGTCAACGAAGGCGCCAACGGCAGCTACAGCGTCCGGCTGAACAGCCGCCCCTCGGCGAGCGTCACCATCACGCCAACCTCGGGCGATACGGTAACGGCCACGGTGGGCAACGCCGTGACCTTCGCCCCGGCCGAGTGGAGCTCGGCCAAGAGCATTCAGGTCTCCGGCGTCAACGGCGGCCAGGCGCGCATCAGTCATAGCGTCTCCAGCACCGATACCGCCTACGCCGCCGTCACCCCTTCCCCGGTGGACGTGACCGTGACGGGCACCGCCCGGGTGCGGGTGTCGGCGCTGGCGATCACCGCCGTCGAGCACGGCGCGGCGGGCACCTACGATGTGTGGCTGAACACCGACCCGGGCGCAGCGGTCACCGTCACCCCGCAAACGACGAGCAGCGCCATCGCGCTGTCCGCCGCGCTGAGTTTCAACAGCAGCAATTTCCGCGTTCCCCAGCGAGTCACCGTCACCGCCAACACGGACAGCAACACCACTTCCGAAAGCGCCACCATCACCCACGCGGTGAGTGGCTATTCCGGCGTCAACCAGGGCCCCGTGGTGGCCGTCACCGTCCAGGACGCCGGCAGCCGCATTCTGGTCTCGCCCACCAGCCTGACCGTCAAGGAAGGCACCAGTACCAGCTACACACTCACCTCCACGACCGAACCCACGTCGAACGTGACCGTCACGCCGACGGGCCTCGGCGGCCGCATTACCGTGAGCCCCAGCCCCGTGACCTTCGGGCCCGGCCGCGGCCTCACGCAACAGGTGACCGTGCAGGGCGTGGCGGCCGGCAGCGTGACGCTGAACCACAGGATCGCCGCATCGAATCCGAATTCGAGCTTCTGGCGCGTGTCGGTCCCGTCAGTGTCGGTGCGCGTGACTCCGGCCGACGCCGTCATCGTCTCGCCGATCAATCTTGCGGCGAGTGAAGGCGGCACGGCCACCTACTACGTGGAACTCGCCAGCGATCCGGGCGGCGCGGTCACGGTGACGCCGGCCTCGAGCGACACCGGCGCCGCGACGGTGTCCGGCGCAGTCAGCTTCAACTCCAGCAACTGGGACGCGCCGAGATCGGTGACCGTGACCGCGGTGCAGGACGACGACGGGAACCACGAGAACGTCACGATCTCTCACCAGGTCAGCGGCTACACCGGCGTCTCCAGCGCGCCCAGCGTCACCCTGTTCGTGGGCGATGACGAGTTTCGCCCGACGGCGAGCGTGCAGGCGGGCACCGGTGGGAACCGGACGGAAGGCCAGGCCGTGACCTTCGATTTCAGCGCGCCCGACATCACTTCCGACGTGACGCTCCACTACAACGTCAGCGCCACCGGCGGCTATGTCGCCAGCGGCGACCTCGGCGCGAAGACCCTGACCGTTCCCGCCGGCGGCGCCACGCCCGGCGCCGCAAGCATCAGCGTGGCCACCCTTGCGGACAGCATTGACGAACCCGCCGGCACGGTCACCGTCACCCTGTCCAACCACGCCGACTACACGGTGAGCGCCACGGCCGGCAGCGCCACCCGCATCGTGGACGACAACGACCGCGGCAGCGCGACCCTCGCCGCCCCCGCCGGCAACATCGCCGAGGACGGCGGCAGCAAGACGCTCACCCTGACGCTGAACCGGGCGCTGGTGGCGGGGGAGAGCGTGGCGCTCAAGCTGGCTTTCAGCGGCAAGGCGAGTCTCGGCACCGACTTCATCCTGGCTGCACCCAGCGCCGCGCCATCCGGCGTGAGCTATGCGTTGGAAGGCGCCACCCCCACGGTAACCTTCACCGGCTCGAGCGCGGCGTCGGCCACCGTAATTCTCAATGCCGAGGACGACAGCCGGCACGAGGGTACCGGCGAATCGGTTTCCGTCTCTCTTTCCGAAATCCAGAGCGCGGACATCTCCGGGCTCGGCGGCGGCATGAGCGTCAGCGGTTCCCGGGCGTTCACCATTCTCGACGACGACAAGCTGGGTCTGCCCCAGGCCTCCATCACGCCGAGCTCGAACAATACCGTCGCCGAGGGCGGCTTCGCGAACTTCACTATCACGATGAACAGGGCGCCGGCAAAGAGAATCTCTGTGCAGGTGACCTTGAGCGACGCGCCGGACTCGGACTTCCTGTCTGCCACCCTCGAAGTCCCCTATGACCTCACGATGGCCGCGGGCAGGACCACGGCAACGCTGCCCATTCTCACCAACGGCGACAGCGTCGATGAGCCGAGCGGGGCGATTCGGGCCCGGGTGACCGGTGGTGGCGAAAGCGCCGGCTACGACCCCGGCACGCCGAACGTCGCCGAAGTCACCATCATCGACAACGACCGCAGCTCGGTGACCCTCGAGACCCCCGATGCAAGCGCCATGGAAGGCGACAGCAGCGACACCGCGAGCATCTCCCTGACGCTCAATCGCGGACTCGCTTCTGGCGAGAGCCTCAAGGTTCCCCTGCGCTTCTCAGGCGGCGTCCCCGGCACCGACTTCACGCTTGCCTGCCCGAGCCCGTTGCCCACCGGCATCGCCTGTGCCGATCTCGGCAATGCCAACGCCGCGGTGACTTTCACCGGCCCCGCCGCCGGGGTGACCGCCACCAGCGTCACCTTGACCCTGACGGTGAGCAACGATCAGGACGCCAACCACGAACGCGTCACGGTGAGCATCCCTGCCTCCACCAACGGTAATCCGGGCCTGACCGCCAGCGGCCTCGACGGCGGCGTGCGCGGCGCCCGCACCGGCAGCGGCCAGATCGCGCTGATCGACGACGACACCCCGCCGCCGCCCAACGTGAGCCTGTCGGTGAACAACAGCGGCGCGGTGACCGAGGGCGGCACGCTGACGGTGACGGCGGAAGTCTCGGCAGCGCCGTCCGGCCAGTTGATCAGAATCCCCGTGCAGCGCCTCGCGGCCTCCTCCACCGCCGAAGCCGGCGACTACACGCTGGCCGCGAACATCACCATCGCCAGCGGCGCCACCACCGGCACCGCCACCCTGACGGCGCGCCGCGACAACGACGACGAAATCACCGAGACCCTGCGCATCGAACTCGGCTCACCGCCGGACGGCTATATCAACAGCGCCGACAGCGGCATCGACATCAACATCACCGACGACACCGCCACCGACGTGACGCTGACGACGCCGGATACCAACGCGGCGGAAGCGGACGCCAACGACACCGCCGAGATTCGCATCACGCTCGGGCGCGGGCTCGAAGGCAGCGAAAGCCTGATCGTGCCGCTGCAATTCTCCGGCGGCACCCTGGGCACCGACTTCAACCTCGCCCTGTCGGGGACCCCCGCGGGCGTGACCTTCGACAGCGCCACCGGCGAGCTGACCTTCGCCGGGCCGACCACGAGCGCTACCGTGGCCAGCGTGCTGCTGACCGCGGCGGTGGACGACAACGCCGGCGACGACATCGTCACGGTGTCCATCCCGACCAGTTCGTCCGCCGGCACCCCACGCCTGACCGCCACCAACCTCGACGGCGGCGCCGCGGGCGGGCGCACCGGCAACGGCCGCATCACGCTCAAGGACGCCGGCCTCAACGTGCGCACCGTCGGCTGGGCGGCCACAACCCTGACCACCACCGAGACTGCCGCCGCCGGGACGGTGAACGTCGCGCTGTCTTCAGCGGACACCGCCGCCCTGACCTTCCGCGTCTGCCTAACCGACGGCACGGCCACGCTGGGCAGCGACTACCAGGGCGTCATTACCGCCGCCGACCGCTGCACCGGCGCAGGCGGCAACGCCGATTTCACCATCGCCGCCAGCGACACCACCGAGTCGGTGTCGTTCAAGTCCGTCGTCGATACCGTGGACGAGCCCGACGAGACCTACAGCGCCACCATCACCCTGCCGACGCCGGTGGCGGGGCTCGGCATCAGTCCGGCCACCATGGACGTCACCATCCGCGACGACGATCCCACCCTGGTCAGCCTCGCCCGCACCGGCAGCGGTGCCATCAACGAAGGCGGCATGGTCGAGTTCACCGTGACCCTGGGCCGTGCGCTGGTGACCGGCGAAACGATCGACGTGCCCCTGCCCATCGGCGGCACCGGGGTCAACACCGGCGACTGGAGCATGGCGAAGAAGGCCGGCGCAAACACCGGCATCACGTTGCTGGACACGAACAGCGCCACCCCGACGGTGCGCTTCTCCGGCGCCGGGGCGCAGACCGCGACCCTGGAACTCGCCTCCATCGCCGACGGCATCGGCGAAGGCAGCGGCGAGACCTACGCCATCGCCCTCGGCAGCAACACGCAGTTCGACAACGACGCGGACACCAACGTCGGCGGCGGCGCCGACCCCCACGGCACGAACAACCGCTTCACGGTGCTGGTGAACGACCCGCGCAGCATCGGCTGGTCCGCCACCGCGCTCAGCATCAACGAGACCGATGCCGGGCAGACTACCGGCAGCGTCAACGCCAGCCTCTCCACCGGCAACGGCCCCGTCACCTTCCGCGTCTGCCTCGCCGACGGCAGCGCCAGCCGCGGCGCTTCCGCCGACTACCGCGGCTTCGGCACGAGCAGCAACGCCGCCTGCACCGGCAGCGGCGGCTCGAACGCCGATCTCGAGATCGCGTCCGGTCAGTCGAGCAAGGCGGTGACCTTCACCGTCAACGGCGACACCACCGATGAGCCCGATGAGACCTTCACCGCCACGCTGTCGCTGCCGAGCGCCGTCACCGGCCTCAGCCTCGACACTTCGAAGACCACGGTGACCGCCACCATCGTTGACGACGACCCCACCGTGGTCAGCCTCGCCCGGGTCGGCAGCGGCGCCATCTACGAGGCGGGCAAGGCCGAGTTCACCGTCACCCTGGGGCGGGCGCTGGTCGCCGGCGAAATCATCGACGTGCCGCTCAGCACTAGCGGCACCAACATCACCACCGGCGACTGGAACCTCGCGAAGAAAGCCGGCGCAGCCAACACCGGCGTGTCGCTCAGCAACGTGACGGGGCAAAATCCGAATGTGCGCTTCACGGGCGCCGGCGCCCGGGTGGCGACCCTGGAACTCACCGCCACCGTGGATGGCACCACCGAGAGCGGCGGCGAGACCCTGACCCTCGCCCTCGGCCCCGACGGCAGCGGCGCCAACGGCTTCGACCGTTCGACCCTCGCCACCAACGTCGGCGGCGGCGCCGACCCCCACGGCAGCAACAACAGCTTCAACCTCACCATCAACGATGGCCGCACCATCGGCTGGCAGACCACCGCCGTCACCGTGAACGAGAGTTCGAACGCGGTGAACCTGAACGCCGAGCTGTCCGAAGGCACCGGCCCGGTCAGCTTCCGCGTCTGCCTCGCGGGCGAGAGCGCCACCTTCGGCGACGATTTCACCGGCGTCGTCCGCAGCACCTCCCGCTGCACCGGCAGCGGCGGCAACAACGCCGACCCGAGCATCGGCTCCGGCGCGTCGAGTAAGCAGGTGAGCCCCGGCATCGACCAGAGCGTGCTCGACGAGCCCCGGGAGACCTTCACCGCCACGCTGTCGTTGCCGAGTGCGATTGCGGGCCTCAGTGTCGATTCGGCGAAGTCAACCGCCACCGTCACCATCGTGGACAAGGACCCGACCCTGGTGACGCTGTCGGCGCCAACGGGCAGCGTCTCCGAAAACGGCGGGACCAAGACCCTCACCCTGGGGCTTGGCCGGGCCCTCGTCAGCCCCGAAGTGCTGACGGTGCCGCTCAATTTCGGCGGCGTCGCCAACCGCAACAGCGAATACACGGTCGCCTGCGCCAGCGCCCAGGGCGTGCAGTGCAACAACCTCAACAGCGGTAACGCGAGCGTCACCTTCACCGGCGGCGCCAATGCCTCGGCCACCGCGACCCTGACCATCACCGGCATCGAGGACAACGTCGAGGAAGGCAGCGAATCGGTGACGGTGAGCCTCGGTACCCTCGACGCCAATTCCGGCACCAATCTCGACGGCGGCGCCTCCGGCAGCGGGTTGAGTAGCGGCTCGGTGGACTTCAACCTGAGCGAAATACCCACGATCGCCTTCGAGCGGGACAACTACGAAGTGACCGAGGGCGGCACCTTGGATGTGGTCCTTGTGCTCTCCCAGGAGCTCGAAGGCTGGGTCATTGGCGTCTTCGATTACGAATACGAGTCCGCCGGCAGAAGGGACACCCAGTTTGACAGTGAGATATTCAGTTGGTTCGAACCCGGGCAAACGCGGCTGTCGGTATCGGTTCCCATCTCGCAGGACGACCACTACGAACGGGACGAGACCTTCCGTCTGGAGGTTCGGTACGCCCGGGAGTACACGACGCGGGGAGGAAGCAACGTTCGAACCAATATCCATGGGACGAAACTCCACGGTCCTCCGCCGGCCACGACCACGATCACCATTCGTGACGACGAGGAAGCGCAGGCCGGCGTCACCGTCCGCCCCGTCAGCCTGCCCGTCACCGAAGGCGGCCAGCCCCAGGACTATCGCCTGGTGCTCAACCGTGCGCCGGCGGCGAACGTGACGGTGATCGCGACCAGCCAGAACGAGCGCAGGGCCCAGGTACACAGCGGCCAGGATGCCCCGGCGCGCCAGACCACGCTCACCTTCACGCCCGGGAACTGGAACGAGCCACAGCCCGTCTCCGTGACCGCGATGCAGGATTCCGACACCCACGACCATGTCGTGCGCATCGACCACGAGGTGCGGGGAACAGGCGAGTATGCGAACGTGACCGCGGAACAGATGGTGGTCGTGATCACCGACGACGACACCGAGGTGCAGCCGCTGATTTCGATCTACCCCGACTCCGGAAGGGCGATCACCGAAGGCAGCACGGCCCGCTTCCGGGTGATCGCCACCCCGGCGCCGAGCGGCAGCATCGACGTAAACGTGACCGTCGCCGAAAGCGGCGACTTCGCCGACAGCGGACAGACCGGCGCCAGAACGGTCACCATTGGCAACGGCGGCAGGACCGGCTTCCTCCACGTCACCACCGATAACGACAGCGACGATGAGGCCAACGGCACCATCACGGCGACCGTCGACCCCGGCAACGGCTACGACCCCGACGCGGTGTTCGACTCCGCCTCGATTACGGTGCAGGACAACGATGACGCGACGCGGCCGGAGGCGAGCTTCACCGCATCGTCATCGACCGCCGGCGAAGGCGCGGGCACCCGCAACATCCAAGTCGATTTCGACCCGGCGCTGACGACCGGCATCACGCTGCGCTACGACGTCAGCGGCAACGCCACGGGCGGCGGCAACGACTACAGCATTTCCGGCGCCGGCAGCCTGCAGGTCTCCGCCGGCGCAAGCAGCGCGAGCATTCCCGTCTCGATCATCGACGACAGCAGGGATGAGCCCAACGAAACCGTGCGACTGAGCCTTACCAGCGGCAGCGGCAGCGGCTACCAGCTCGGCGGCCAAACCGTCCACACCCTCACCATCACCGACAACGACGACCCGCCCCCGGCGACGCCGGTGGTGAGCATCAGCGGTAGCGGCACCATTACCGAGGGCGGCACGGCCACCTTCAACCTGAGCGCGACCCCGGCGCCGCAAAGCCAGATCACGGTGAACATCGACGTGGTGGACAGCGGCAGTTTTGCCAATAGCGGCCAGTCCGGATCACGCCAGGTCACCATCGGCACCGGCGGCAGCGGCACCCTCACCGTCACCACCGACAACGACACCACCGACGAGCCGGACGGCAGCCTCACCGCCACCATCGCCAGCGGCCAGGGTTACTCGCCGTCGAGCAGCAGCGGTTCGGCGTCGATTGCGGTCAACGACGACGATCTGCCGCCGCCCACACCGGCGGTCAGCATTTCCGGTGGCGGCGCCATCACCGAGGGCGGCACGGCCACCTTCACGCTTTCCGCCTCGCCCGCGCCGCAGGGCAGCATCAGCGTCAACGTCGATGTGACCCAGAGCGGCAATTTCGCTCGCGGCGGCCAGACCGGCACCCGGCGCATCACCATTGGCGGCAGCGGCACGGCGACCTTCAGCGTCACCACCAACAACGACAGCACCGACGAACCCAATGGCAGCATCAGCGCGGCGGTACGAAGCGGTACGGGCTACACCGTGCACAGCCAGAGCGGCTCGTATTCGGTGACGGTCAACGACGACGACGAGCCGCTGCCGCAGATCAGCATCAGTCGCGACGCCGCCTCGGTGGGCGAAGGCCAGGCCGCGAGCTTCACCCTGAGCGCCAGCCCCACCCCGACGGCGGATCTAGTGGTACACCTCGACATCTCCCAGCGCGGGGATTTCGCCGCCGAGGGCACCACCGGCGAGAAGACGGTGACCTTCTCCGCCAACACGGCCACGGCGACCCACACGGTGGCCACCGTCGACGACGACAGCGACGAGCGCGACGGCACGGTGACGGCGCGAGTCGTCTCGCGCTCGCACTACCGGGTGGCGTCCACGAACGAGGCGAGCGTGTCGGTAACCGACGACGACGTGCCGGTGCCTGAGATTCGCGTGACCTCGGAGCAGGCGACGCGTCCGGCTTTCCCGAACTCACCCGACTTCGAGGGCACCACGCTGAAATTCACCCTACACGCCGATGTTGCCCCCGAGGCGGATCTCGAGGTGACGGTTCAGGTCGCCGAACCGGGCAACGCGTTCGTGAACAGCGCCGATGCCGGCACTCGCCAGGTGACGATCCCGGCGCGCCAGGAACAAGCGACGCTGAGCGTGCGAACCATCGACGACAGCATTGAGGAAGACCCCTCCAGCGCCACCGTAACCACTACGGTGCAGTCAGGCACCGGCTACACCGTGGCGGCGGCGCCCAGGAACGAAGCCGAGGCCACCATTCACGACAACGACGGCCTGCCAACACTCTCCATCAGCGACGGTTCGGCGGAGGAAGGTGACGAGGTCTACTTCCAGGTAACGCTGTCGAAACCCGTAGCCCACAAGGTGAGCTTCACCTACAGCACCGAATCGGGGACCCTTGACGGCCAGAATTACGGCAACGCCCGTCAATCGGAGGATTATCCCTTCACCAGCAATAACGCCACCATCTACCCCGGCAGCGAACGGTTTGAGATCTGGATACCGACCTTCGACGACGCCCACGACGAGGGCGATGAGACCTTCACCGTCATCCTGTACTACCCCGAGAACGCGACCATCGACGACGGCGAGGGGACGGGCACGATCAAGAACTCCGACCCGCTGCCCGACGCCTGGCTCGCCCGTTTCGGCCGCACGGTGGCCGAGCAGGCGCTCGACGGCATCACAGCCCGCATGGAGGCATCCCGGACGCCGGGTCTTCAGGGCAGGGTGGGCGGCCACGCTCTTGGGGGCCGCGAAGTGGCCGGTAGCGGTCAGGAACCGGTGACGGCCGCGCCGGGGACGGGCAGTTACGCTCGCCCAACCGGAAACCGGGCTGGACCGGTTCCTGATCCCGGCACTCTCGGATACGGTCCGGGCGTGCCCGGGCCTCATGGCGCAGGGCGGATGATGAGGGGCAGGGAGTTGCTGGCGGGGAGCGCGTTCACCCTGACCGGTGACCCGGACGCGAAGGACGGTGCGGTGGCGTTCTGGGGCCGGGGCGCGTACACGAGATTCGACGGCAAGGAGAAGGCACTGAGTCTCGACGGCGAGGTCACCGCGGCCATGCTGGGCGCCGATTATGCGCGCGACCGGTGGCTCCTGGGACTCGCGCTTGTGCAGGGCTGGGGCGACGGCGGCTACAACGACCCGGGCACGGGTTCGGGCAAGCTCGATTCCACCCTGACCGCGGCCATCCCCTACGGCGCGGTGCAGGCGACGGAGCGGCTGAAACTGTGGGGCGCGGCGGGCTACGGTCAGGGTCGGGTGACGTACGAGCCGGAGGAGAACTTCACCGGGGCGCAGTTGGGTTCCGCGTTGAAGGCGGACACGGGCTGGCGGCTGGCCGCGACGGGGTTGCGCGGCGACCTGCCGGCGCCGTCCTTCGCCAGCGGCTTGGCGTGGGCGGTGGTGTCGGACGGCATGTGGGTGCGCACGACCTCGGACAGGAATGGGGAGTTGGCGGCGTCGGAGGCGGACGTGACCCGGTTCCGGTTGGGTTTGAAGGGAAGCTGGACGCTGGCGCCTGGAACACTTGAATCAAGCTCTGCCTGGGGCGGGGGCGCGCTTACGCCCAGGCTGGAGGCGGGTGTGCGTCACGATGGCGGCGATGCCGAGACCGGGTTCGGCATCGAACTGGGCGGCGGCGTCACCTGGATCGTCCCGCGGTACGGCCTCGACATCGACGTGCGGGGCCGTACGCTGCTGTCGCATGAGGCGGACGGGCGCAGGGACCGGGGGTTTTCCGGCGCCGTCGCCTACGACCCCGACCCGGCCAGCCAACGCGGGTTGTCGTTCACGCTGCGCCACGAACTGGGCGGACAGGCTTCCGGCGGACTCGACGCGCTGTTCGACGCGGAGTCCATCGGAGAGCGCCCCGGCAGTGAGCTCATGCCCCGGTGGACCGCGGAAGCCGCGTGGGGACTCCCGGCTTTCTCTGGTCTGTACACCGGCAGTCCGCACGTCGGCTACGGCCTGGCCCCCAACGGCCGCGAATACACCCTCGGCTGGCGCCTGGAGCCCGCGCCCAACGGCCCAGACTTCTCCCTCGGAATCAAGACCACCCGGCGCGACAGCGACCACGCCCCCGCGGAGCACCGCTTCGGACTCGAAATCCGCACCCGCTGGTAAGGCGCCGGGGCGCAGCGCAAGCTCCTGGTGGGGCTTGGGCAGGTGTTGTCCGCGTGCGACGGACGGGCTCCTGGTCACATCCACGCCAGGATGAACACACCGGCGACGATCAGGGCGGCGCCCACGCCGTCCTGGAACCGTACGATCTCGATTCCCTTGAGGGTGAAGTGGGCCAGCGCGAAGGTCACCAGGGGCTGGATGTTCCAGATGGGTCCCACGATCACCGCGGGGGCGTGGACCACGGCCAGGAACGTCAGGATCGTGCCAATGGCGTGGATCACGCCGGAAGCGGCGAAGCACAAGGTGGCGGCCAGGGGCACGCCGCGGAAGACGATGCGGATGCGCAGCACCTTGCCCAGCAGGAAGATCATGGCCAGACCGGTGATCTGGGTAATGAGTGCGCCGGCGATGGGGTCGCCGCCCAGGAGCACGCCCAGGCGCTTGAGTATGGGGCCCAGGCTGTAGAAGGCGAAGGACAGGAAAGCGTTGACGAACCCCATCAGCGGGGCGGACGGAACGGCCCCGGAACTCTTGACGTGGGTGATCAGGAGGATGCCCGCGACGATGGCGATCACGCCGCCCAAGGTCCCGGGGGTGGCGCTCTCGCCCAGCAGGGTGACTCCGATAATGGTGGTGAGGAGCGGCGAGGCGTTCTTGATGGACTGAGCGCGGGAGGCGCCGACCTGGTCAATGGCCCGCAGCAGGAAGACCCGGCCGAAAAACGCTCCCACCGCGCCCAGGACCACGAAGGTGGCGACCGCGGGGAAGGGGACCGGGAACCCGCCGGCGTCGTAGACGACGATCCAGACCAGTGCCAGGAATGGCACCATCGCCGCCTGCTGGATGGTCACGGCGGCGTCCACGTCCGAGTGTACGAGGCCGCGCTTCACCAGCGGCGGCACCAGCCCCCACACGATGCCCCCGGCGAGGGCGTAGATGACGCCGAGTCCCACGAAACGCAGCTTGGTCCGCCAGCTGCCTCGTGGTCAAACCGGCCGCCCGGTCCACCCCGCCGGGGCGGCCCGAACTAGATCGGTCACTGCGCGGGCACGACCTTGATCTTGACGGTGTGCGCCAGCTTCTTGCCGAAGGAGCGGTGGAGGCCGTCGGCGAACTGCATGGTCAGGGTGTAGTCCCCGGGCTCGAGCTTGATCTCGGCTTCGGTCTGGCCCTTGCCGTAGTGCAGGTGGATCTTGTCCGTCGGGATCACCTTGCCGCCGCGCATGGGGCCCTGATTGATGAGGATGTGGTGGTGCCCCGTGCCCTCGACCACGGCGCCGGAAGGCTTGACAGTGATCCCTTCCACGCCCATGACCACCTTCACCGGGCTCACGACTTCCGCCCCGTCCTTGGGTTCGACGAAGAAGACGCGCGGATCCTGCGCCGCCGCGAAACCCGCCAACCCTGCGACTACAAGAAACGCCACACCCGAAACCAGTGCAAGTCCGAGCCTTTTCATCATCCGATTTCCTTTCCGCTGAAGTGACGTGAAACTGACATGTCTAACGTGATGCTGACACTACCAACAGCGATCATGCTTTGCAAACCCGCAGGAGCGTCCCACGCTGCCGATTCGCACGGGAGTCGTAGGTTCGGACGGCGTCCTTCCGACGAAACGAGGATTCGCAAGGACTGGAACGATCTTCATCCGGACCTCGGAGCTTGCGCCGCAGGTTGATGGGTTTTCTCGCCAAATTGACATGGCAATCAGGATGACCTAGTGTGGTGTCTGGTTAATACGCGTCATAATCTGCGGAGGATTTATTGTTGTCGGCAAGGCGCGATGACGAGCAGTGGTGGGTACCACGCGAGGAAGAGCAACGCAGCCGACGGCGAAAAAGACCCGCAGATTATGACGCGTATTAACCAGACAACACACTAGGTTTCGCGAGATCTTGTGCTCGCGGGACTTGGCGTTCCAATCACCGTCACCCACACCGTATCAAAGGGCCTCGATCCGGTCGTCAAGAATCGATCAAGAGTCGATCTTGAAGACCCGACCTTCCGGGTGGGAGAAAGGCATACGCATGTCGGAAATCAAGAAATCGGAACAACGCTGGCAGTCGGACGTCATCGTCGATCTCATGAAGCTCTACGATATCCCCTACGTCGCCCTGAATCCGGGGGCGAGCTACCGGGGACTCCACGACTCCATGGTGAACTACGGCGAGAACGATCCCGAGATGCTCCTGTGCAACCACGAGAAGATCGCGGTGCAGATCGCCCACGGCTACGCCAAGGCGTCGGGCAAGCCCATGATCGCCATTGTGCACAACGTGGTGGGGCTGCTGCACGCGCCCATGGGCATCTATTACGCCTACATCGACCGCTGCCCGGTGTTCATCATCGGCGCCACCGGCCCCATGGACGAGAAGTACCGGCGCCCGTTCATCGATTGGATCCACACGGCCTTCGCCCAGGGTGACGCGGTGCGAAGCTTCACCAAGTGGGACTATCAGCCCGGCAGCATCCACGGCGTGCCGGATTCCTTTGCGCGCGCCTACTCCATCATGATGAGCGAGCCCCAGGGGCCCATCTACATGTGCTACGACTCGGCGCTGCAGGAAAGCCCCCTCACCGAGGACGTGCCGATTCCACCGGCGTCCGCCGTCAAGGTGCCGTCGCGCATCGCCCCGGAGCCGTCGGTGGTGACCGAGGCCGCGGAGATGCTGGTGAAGGCCGACAACCCGCTCTTGCTCACCGAGTACGCCGCGCGCATGCCCGTGGGCTACGAGCCCACCGTGGAGTTGGCCGAAACGGTCGGCGCGTCGGTCTTCGACGTTTGCAAGCGGCTGGGCTTCCCCAACCGCCACCCCTTGAACATGAGCTTCAACCCCGACGCCTTCGCGGGCGTGGACGTGGTGATGGCCCTCGATGTGGTGGACTGGACCCGGGGTTCTCACAAGCTCAACACCCAGACCCGCGAGGTCACGGTGATGACGGCGCCGGACTGCAAATGGGTGGACGCTGGCTTCGCCGACATCGAGATCAGCAAGTGGGCCACCGACTACAACAAGCACAACAACTGGGACCTGCGGGTGATGGGCGACACCGCCATCACGATTCCCGAACTGACCAAGGCGTGCCGCGCGCTCGTCGACACGGACCCGGCATTGAAGTCGCGGGTGGACGAACGCAAGAACGCTCTGGCGGCGAAGCACGCGCAGCAGTGGGCGAAGTGGCAGAAACAGGTGGAGGCGGACATGGACCAGCGGCCCATGACCGAGTCCCGGCTCGCCTGGGACGTGTGGCAGGTCATCCAGGACGAGGATTGGGTGCTGACCGCGGGGACGCTCAAGGACTGGGTGCAGAAGATCTGGGACTTCGACAAGCCCTACCGCCATCCGGGCCGGGAACTGGGCACCGGCACGCAGATCGGCATGTCCATCGGCGTGGCGCTGGCCCACAAGGGGCAGGGGAGGCTGGTGGTGGACCTCCAGCCCGACGGCGACCTCATGTTCGACTTGGGCGCGCTGTGGATGCCCATCAAGTACGACATCCCCATGCTGGTCATCATGTACAACAACCGCGCCTACTACAACGATTGGGCGCACCAGATCCACATGGCGCACCAGCGCGGCACCGACCCGGCCCGGGCCTACATCGGCATGGACCTGGAGGCGCCGCCGCCGGACTTCGCCCACATCGCCCGGGGCATGGGCTGGTACGCGGAAGGCCCCATCGAGGACCCCGCGGAGGTGGCGCCGGCAGTGCGCCGGGCCATCGAGCAGGTCAAGGCCGGCAAGCCGGCCCTGGTGGACCCCATCGTCTGGCGCCGGGACATCAACACGTGAGCGCCGCATCAACACGTGAGCGCCGGCGGTTCCCTGACGGCCGTCGATTCCTCGGTGGCCGTCGGTTCCTTGGCAATTACCGCCCCGCACCGTCACACTGTCATGCCCGCGAAAGCTCGCCCTCGACCCCGATCGGGGGCGGGAATCCAGGCGGCGCGGGGCGGTGAGGGACTCCCATCCACGCGTCCCCACCCCGGGATTCCCGATGACGACTTCGGCTGTTGCGGGAATGACGTTTCCGGAGGAATAGCCTGGATTCCCACCCTCGATCGGGGTCGAGGGCAAGCTGTTGCGGGCATGACATTTCTGGAGGAAAAGGCATGAGCAAGGTGGAGAAGATAGAGGCGGTCGAGATCAAGAAGTCCGACCGCAAGTGGCAGTCGGACGTCATCGTGGACATGATCAAGCGCTACGGGTTCGAGTACATCGCGCTCAACCCCGGCGCCAGCTACCGGGGGCTGCACGACTCGCTGGTGAACTACGGCGAGAACAACCCGCCCATGCTGCTGTGCAACCATGAGAAGATCGCGGTGCAGATCGCCCACGGCTACGCCCGCGCCAGCGGCAAGCCCATGATCGCCATCGTGCATAACCTGGTGGGGCTGCTGCACGCGCCCATGGGGATCTACTATGCGTATCTCGACCGCGCTCCGGTTTTCATCATCGGCGCCACCGGGCCCATGGAAGAGCCCAAGCGGCGTCCGTTCATCGACTGGATCCATTCCGCGAGCGTTCAGGGCGAGGCCATCCGCCACTACGTGAAGTGGGATTCCCAGCCCACCACCATCGACGGCGTCCCGGGCGCCTTCGCGCGCGCCTACTCGGTGATGATGAGCGGCAAGCAGGGACCCATCTACATGTGCTACGACGCCGGCCTGCAGGAGGCGGCGCTGGACCACGACGTGGCCATGCCGCCGCTGGACAACATGCAGGTGCCGGCGCAGGCCATGGCCGACCCGGCGGCGCTGGAGAAGGCCGCCGACACCTTGGCCGCGGCCGAGCGCCCGGTGATCGTGGCCGACTTCGCGGCGCGCCCGCCTCACGGCTGGGACCACGTGGTGGCACTGGCCGAGACCCTGGGGGCGGCGGTGTGGGACTGCGACTCGCGGCTCAACTTCCCGAGCGAGCATCCGCTCAACCTGAGCATGGACAGCGAGGGCTGTTACAAGGGTGCGGACGTGGTGCTGACGCTGGACATCGCCGACTTCGAGAAGCCCACCCACGTGCGCGACATCGCCACCCGCACGGTGGTGAGCATGGTGCCCGAAGACGCCACCTGGATCGACATCGGCTACACCGACGTGGAGATCAGCAAGTGGGCCATGACCTACGCCCGGCCATTCTACGCCCACCAGCGCATGACCGCGGACCCGGTGACCGCGTGCCCCGCGCTGACCAATCTGTTGAAGGAGCGCATTGCGCGCACGCCGGGCTTGGCGGAGAAGATCGCCAGGCGTACGGACGAGGTGGGCCAGCGCCACGCCCAGGTGCGCGGCGAATGGATGCGGCAGGCGCGGGAGGATCGCTGGGACGCGGTGCCCATGACCGTGCCGCGGCTGGCGCTGGAGGTGTGGGAGGCCATCAAGGACGAGGACTGGGTGCTGACCTCGGGCACCCTGCACGACTGGGCGCGGCGGCTGTGGGACTTCGACAAGCCCTACCGCCACGGCGGCCGCGAGCTGGGCACGGGCACGCAGATCGGCACGGCTTTGGGCGTGGCCCTGGCTCACAGGGACGCCGGGCGGCTGGTGGTGGACCTCCAACCCGACGGCGACCTCATGTTCGACGCCGGCAGCCTGTGGATCGCCGCCAAGTATAAGATCCCCATGCTCATCGTCATGTACAACAACCGCGCCTACTACAACGATTGGAACCATCAGATCGTCATGGCGCGGAACCGCGGCACCGATCCGGAGCGCGCCCACATCGGCATGGATCTCTTCGGCCCGGACCCCGACTTCGCCGGCCTCGCCCGCTCCATGGGCTGGTACGCCGAGGGCCCCATCGAGAACGGCGACGACGTGAAGCCGGCTCTCGAACGCGCCATCGCCCAGGTCAAGCAGGGCAAGCCGGCGCTGGTGGACACCATTACCCAGCGGCGCTGAACGGGCAGTGCCGGCCTGGGCGCCTGCGCCGGAGGAATTCGCGAAAGCGAAAATTCGCTATCGCCGTCCTTTCGGCCGGTCGATTGAGGAGAATATCAGGTCATATTTGACGAAATCGAGCGGCTGAAGGGACGGATGAGAGCGGATTTACAGCCGTGAACTCCTGCGGCGCAGGCTCCTGGGAGCTTGTCCGAGTATTCCCGTCCCATATGGCCAACTTGTTGATGTCATTGACTTTTGAGTAATCCAAGCAAGTCGGATCGAGTTCAAAAAGTTCAATGTTCTCAATATGCTACAGCGTTATCCGTGGTTCAGGACGCGAATACTCGGACACGCTCCTAGTGTCGTGTCCCGTAAATTCCTGCGATAACTTGCGGGTCTATTTCGCTGTCGGCTGCGTTGTTCTTCCTCGCGTGGCGCCCGCCACTGCTCGTCATCGCGCCCTGCCGACAGCAAGAAATCCTGCGCAACTTGTCGCAGGAATTTAGGGGACACGACACGAGCCCCTCGGCCTTCAACACTTCGAATCCGCCATGCCCCCCGCCGTCCTTCCAACCCCACCGTCCGTTTCACTCCCGCTGTCCTTCCACCGCCGCTGTCCTTTTACTACCGTTGTCCTTTCACTCCCGCTGTCCTTTTCACTCCCGCTGTCCTTTTCACTCCCGCTGTCCTTTCACTCCCGCCGTCCTTCTCACTCCCGCTGTCCTTTCACTACCGCCGTCCTTCTCACTTCCCCCGTCCTTCTCACTTCCCCCGACTGTCTCACTCCCACCGACTGTCATTCCCGCGAAAGCGGGAATCCAGGGGCGGAGGGGCAAACGGACGTGCTTCCCCGCCCAACCCCACCTGGATTCCCGCTTTCGCGGGAATGACAGTCGGTGGGAGTGACGCAGGGTGGTGGGAGTGACGCAGGGTGGTGGGAGTGACGCAGGGTGGTGGGAGTGACGCAGGGGTGGTGGGAATGACGCAGGGTGGTGGGAGTGACGCAGGGTGGTGGGAGTGACGCAGGGGTGGTGGGAGTGACGCAGGGGTGGTGGGAATGACGCAGGGGTGGTGGGAATGACGCAGGGGTGGTGGGAATGACGCAGGGGTGGTGGGAATGACGGGGGTGGTGGGAATGACGCAGGGGTGGTGGGAATGACGCAGGGGTGGTGGGAATCACGGAGGGACAGAGGGAATGGCAGCGAGCCCGCGGGAATGACGGCGGGGGCAGGGATGATGATCGGGGCGCTGGCGCATCCCGAAATCAACGGCAATGCCGCACGACTACTACGACATAAGGGGCTACGAGCGCCTGATCGTCCGCATCACCCTGGGGCTCGACCCTGAGACCGCCGCCGATGTGGAGCGTTACGGCGCCGCGTCCGTGCTATGGAGCCTCTACAACCGCCTTCGGGAGAATGAACGGGACGTGTTTCTCATCGGGTTGGGGAACGCGCTGGAGAAGAACGCCAGCCGCAAGGCGTTGGCCCAGATGGTGCTGTTCGCATCCAACCCGGTGGTGGACGTGGATCACAGCATCGACATCCTCGGCGACTGGTTCGTCAAGAACAAGAGGGCGGACCCTGGCCTGTACGAGGCGCTGGACGCCTACTGGCGGCGGCGCTTCAAGCGCGGCTTCGACGACGAGTCCTGACGCGGGCGGCCCCACGGCGGGTGTACAGACCGGTGTGGGTCAGGTTGACCGTGCCCCTTGACAGGATGCCGAAGGGCGCCATCCTTGCTTGGCAGCCCCTGATCCGATTCTTCCCGAGCCGTTACCCCAATGTTGCGGAAGCTGGAGGCGAGGAGAGGATGGGGAGGCAAGTGGGATGGGATTTGCAGGTAGGGGGTTGTTGGGGAATGTCGCTGTAGGTGAGGTTGAGCGGCAGAGTAGGGTCATGGGAAGTTTTACGAAGCGTCATTCCCGCGAAGGCGGGAATCCAGAGAGAGGGACCCCACTGGCGGTGTCCCCGCCCCCGCCCCGCCTGGATTCCCGCCCCCGATCGGGGTCGAGGGCAAGCTTTCACGCCAATGACGCTTCGCAGGCCGTGTTTCGAATCAACCTCGACGAACTTTTTGCAACATTGCGGGTTAATCGTCGAAAAACGCCAGCGTGCGCATCTCGATGCTCTGTCGCGGCGGCGCGTCCGCCGGGGTGCCGGGGTGCTCAAAGGCGGAGTGCGCGGAGAAGCGCGCGCGGCCGTCCGTCTTGGAGTCGTAGCACTTGAAGACAATGGCCTCGTCCGGCTGCATCTCGGGGAAGTAGTAGAAGCGGTGCGCCGGGTTGTACGTCAGGTGATAGGTCTCACCGAGCCGGTTGGAATGCGGGCGCACGGTGGGGATGAGGTCCTCGGTGGCGATGCTCTGGGCGTCGCACATGGCCAGGGGTGAGCGCACCACCGGGTTGAGCATGCCGCGCCACACCTGCACCACCGCGAAGCGGCGTTTGAACAGGTCCTCGGCTTCGTCCGGCAGGAGGTCTCGCACCCGCTCCGGCCCGGACCACTCGGTGTAGTCGTTGTGCACGCTCTGGACCGGCCCCTTGACGCCCCTGGCTTCCCGGGTGGCCTCGTCGCCGGAACGCAGGGTGTGGTCGAAGATCAGCACCCGGTACGCGCCGGTGCTCTCCTTGATGAGCGCCTCGATCTCCGGGTAGTAGACCGCCCGAATCTCGTCCTCGTCGAAGAAGTCGGTCATCTTCGTGGGCATCGGGCGCAGGGCGAAGCCGTGGTGCTCAATGGCGATGTCCGGACACTGGCGGCCGTTCCGAACCAGCGCCGGATGCGCCTCGTACTGCCGTTCGCCCCGCGGAAATCCCAGGCTGGGCGTGTTGAAATCGGAGACGGGCCTGGGACCGCTGTGGACCATGTAGTGGAATGTCGCTTCGACGACATCTTCGAGGTTCTCGGCAGTTGCTGTGGCCATGTCGGGTCTCCTTGAAGGTTGAGGTTGATTCCGGCAAGGGGGACCGCCGGTCACCCCTGCCATTGTGACAATCCAATGCCTCGGACGGCTGCTACCCTGCCAGCGCGCCTTGCTCCGCCCAGGCGCGCTGCACCTCGCGGCTGGTGCTCACCAGCGCGAAATGCGTGGCCATGTTCTTGAGCGAATAACGCTGCAGTTCGGCGTCGTAGGCGGCCACGCAGTCCTCCAGCACCACGTTGTAGTAGCCACGGGCAAAGGCGTCCCGCACGGTGGCCTCGACGCAGCCGTTGGTGGCGGCGCCGGTGAAGAGCAGCGTCTTGATGCCGAATCGCTCCAGGGTGGCGTCCATCCTGGGATTGGTGAAGCCGCTGTGGTGCCACTTCTTGATGCGGACGTCGCCGGGAGCCGGGGCGACGAAGTCGCAGACATCCCATCCCGGGGTTCCAGGCACGGTATATTTGGCGTTGGCCAGCCCCACCCGGGCGCGCCGCGCCAGGATCGGGCCGTTGTCGTGCTCGTTGTCGTTGGAAGTCTGTGTGTAGATGACCGGAATGCCGGCGGCCCGGGCCGCATCCACCATGAGCCGCAGGGGCTCGCGCATGGCCTCGACGAAGCTCAGGTCTCCCTTCATGCGCGCGCCCCCGGGAGCGCAGAAATCGTTCTGCACGTCGATGACCACCAAGGCCGTGTGCGCGGGCTTCACCGTGTCCGACAGTTCGGTCCATACTTCCTGCACCTGCGGTTCCCACATCTCCTCTTCGGGATCGAACTCGAAATCCGCGATCTCGCGTCTCTCGAAAAGGGGCCGCCCCAATTCCGTTGCCACCTGCCGGTGCAGCGGATGGTCGACGTAGCGCTGCAGGCTCTCCGCGTCCTCGCAAACGGCGACCATGGCAAAGTCGTAGTCACCGTCGCGGCGCAGGTTCGGCCCCATGGACCAACCCAGCAGGTCCGGGATGGAGTCCTTCATGGAATTGTAGCCGGCGATCATGCGGCCGATCTGCTGGGGGGACGCCTCGGGCTTCAGCTTGACGAGAACGACGTGCTTGATCATCGTTCACCTCCGAACGGTTCCGGTAAAACGGTCTGGCTGTCGGGGTGGAGAATATCCGAAGAGGCTGACGCAAGTCAATTTATTCTGGCGGCGCCGGCCACGGTGCGGGGGGCGAAGCGCTGGCAATGGGCGGAGTCAGAAGTCCATGTGCCATTGGACACCGATGTTCGAACCCCGTTCGTGGGTGAATTCGCTGTCCAGCAGCACGTTGTCGGAAACTTCGAACTCGACCACGATGGAGGATCGTCTGCCGAGAAGGCTCTGTCTGGCGCCTACGAAGACATCGCCGAGGTTCTTGCCAAGGGTCACGGACACGGAGTCGGCGTCCGTGCCCGACAGTTGCAGGTTGTCGAGCCGCGCCGCCGTGCGCAGGTTCTCCTGCAGCCCGAAGACGACGCCTTCGCCGAACAGGTTGGCGAGAGCGACGGAGAGCTGGATCGCCTGCGCCACGGTGAGCGACTGCCGGGAGGCGCCGAACAGGAGCTGCGGCATCACCTCCTCCTCGGGCAGTCCCGACTGTGAGACGAACCGGATCCTCGGCTTCGTGGCGCGGCCGCTCAGGTGGAGTCCCCCTTGATGCGTGTTCGCGCTTCGCTCCAGTCTCACGTCGATCCGGGGTTCCAGCTCGCGGCCCTGGTCGAAAATGATCTGGCCCTGCACCAGGTCGAAGGGTTTGCCAAGGAACTCGAGCTCGCCGCGCACCCTCTGAAGCGTGCCCGCGAGCATGGGCGCCGTAGGCGTTCCCGTGGTCCTCAGTGCCATGCTCCATTCGGAATCGACGCCGCGTCCCCTGATGAACACCCGGCGACCGGCTCGCAGCCTGAGGTCCAGGGACAGGACCGCCGGCGCGTCCTTTTGCGTATCCTCGGGCGCCCCCTCGATGCGGATGCCCTCAAGCTCCACCACTTCGCGGGGCGTTGCGTCTTCAAGGCGGTACTCGGCCCGGTCCACCTCCAGGTCGCCGCTTAGCGCCAGGTGCTCGAAGGTGCCGTTGAGCGCCGCGGCGCCGCTCAGGCGCGCGGTGAGGTCGTCACGGCGAATCAGTGTGGCTTCGTCGATGCGGAGATTCAGGTCCACGCTGCGTCCCAAGTGGATCGCGCCGCTGGCGTTGAGCTTGCCGTCGCCCTGATCCGACGCCGCCGCGGTCAGGCCGATGCGGTCGTTGCCCGCGAGCTGGGCCTGAATCGCGAGATCCGTCAGCACCGTGCCCGCGTCCACGCTGCGGTATTCCCCGCCGGTGACGCTGCCGTGCCCGGAAAGCCGCGGCGTCGCCAGGGAACCGGCGACATGGACGTCGATGTCCACGGCGCCATCGAACTGGTGCCGCGTGGTTGGAACGAGCGCCCATATTCGTTCGAGGCGGCCGCGCCAGGTCAGGGAACCCTTCAGTTCCGCGTCCCTGGAGAATATGGGCAGGCCGTTCTCGCCGGCGCCGGCGGCCATGGCGAGCCGCGCGCGCACCGGCGTGTCGAAGGCGCCTCTGATCTCCGACCACGTCGTCAGTTGCGCGCCGTCCCAGGCTCCATCCAGGTCCACCTGGGTGACGCCGCCATCCTCGAATCCCACGAAGACGACATCCCGGCCACGGGCCTTGACGCGCGCGTTCGGCTTGGGTGGTTGCGTGTCGAAAGCGGCGTCGAGGTCCAGGGTTCCGGTGATGGCGGGCGTGCCCGCCAGCCTGCTCGCCGCGGCCATGGACAAGTTCTTTGCGGACAGGCGGCCGGCCAGTCCCTTCTCCGTACCGCGAAGGGTTCCGGTGATGGCGCCGCCAGACCCGGGCCTCAGGTCGAACCCGGAGACCTCGAACCCGTCGATACCGACGCGCACGTTCATCGGTTTCCCGAGCCGGACCGTCTCGGACGCGAACCGGGCGTCCACCGAATCCACGACGACCTTGATCTCCTCTCCGCCGGTATGCGAAACGGTGGCGCGGCCCTCGGCGGCGAAGGTTCCCTTGGCGGTTGCGTCGAAATGGAGGCGCCAGTCCTCCGGCGGTCCGTCCGCGCTGAGCACGAGACGGGTAGGGGCGTCTTTCGGCAAGCCCGTCAGCGCCGCAACCATGCCGCCGGCCGCCTCCTCGGCGACGGCGTGGAGGCGCGCCGTGCGCGCGGCAAAGTCGCGCCGGAGCCGCAGGGCAATTTGCCCTTCCACCGCGTCCGTGCGGCGCAGGCGCAGCATGATCTCCTGAAGGTCGTCCTTGTCCGACGCCCGTCCTTCCGCGTCGAACCGGATGGGCTGCGGCAGCACGCCCTTGGCGATGGACACGCGCTGGAGCCGGATTCCTTCGAGCGAAAGCGCGATGGGTGCCCGCGGCCAGTCAAACGGGCCGCGCCGCCAGCGGGGCTGGGGCTTCAACCGCGGCAACTCGGCGCGTTCGGACGGCTTGCGCGTCACGTTGACGCCGACGAACTCCAGGCGCCGGATGGCCAACTCGCCGTCGAGGAGCTTCTGGGGTTCCCATGCGAAGTTCACGCGCTCAATGTCCATCCACACGCCCGTGCCGTCCGAGACCTCCACGCCCACGAGACTGGTCAGGCCGTCGTCGCCGCCCTCGATGGAATGCGCCTGTATCTCGAACGAGCCCGGCGAGCTGATCTGGTCCAGTGCCAGCCGGATGAGCTTGTTCCGGATGGTGTGAAACTGAATCTGTGCCTGCGGGCCGGCGCACGGCCACAGGAGGCCTGCCAGGAGAACGGCTATCCACAGAACGCGGCGCATCAGAAAGCCTGTCCCATGGAAAGATAGAGATGAAAGTCATCGTCCACGGGCCGTGCGTTCAGGGGGACGGCGACGTCGAGCCGGATGGGGCCGGCGGCGGAGAAGTAGCGGAGGCCGAGGCCGGCGGCCCACAGGACGTCGTCGAAGACATGGCCGCTGACGTTCCGGGAAACCGCGCCCGCGGCGAGAAAGCCGACGGTGCCGAAGCTGTCGGTGAGGCGCCAGCGCAACTCGCCATCGGCCTCCAGCGCCATGCGGCCTCCCACGGGCTTGTGGTCGTCGTCGAGCGGTCCGATGGTGTAACGCCCGTAGCCCCGGATGGATTCGCCGCCCCCGGCATACAGCCGCCGGTTCGCCGGCACCGAGTGGAGCCCCTCGGAAACGATCAATGCGCCGCGCCCCCGCGCCGCCGCCACGTAGCGGGCGTCCCCGCCGAGGCGGGAATAGGCGGACGCGGTGGCGTCGAGGGTGAGGAAAGACGTCCACGACTTGTCGAGGAGCCCCGCGTGCGGCACGGCATCCAGCCGGAAGCGCCTGCCCCTCTTGGGATCGAGAAGGTCGCCGGTACTGTCGTAGATGGCGAACACCGGCGCGGCAATCAGCCGGGTCTCCACGTCGTCGCCGGCGTCTCGCACCGTGCCGAGTTCCAGTTCGCCGCCGCCGCCTATCTCCCACTTGCGGTCCAGTCGCCGCGAGAGCCCCAGGAAACCGATGCCGGTGAGCGCCTCGAAGGCCTCTTCGTCCTTTTGCTCCACGCTCAGGCTGGTGCGCAACTCCTGGCCCGGACGGAGGTATTGAGGCTTGCGCAACTCCACTTCCAGGCTCTGTTCCACACGCCCCCCCTCTCCCGAGAGGAGCAGCATCTCGTTGGCCCCGAAGATGTTCCGGTGGCGGAAGCTGGCCTGCGCGGATGGCCCGGCGTCGGTGTCGTAGCGCAAACCGCCCGCGATGCGCCGCCTCACGCCCTCTTCAAGAACCACTTGCACGGGCAACACGGCTGTTCCCCGGTCGCCGGGCGGGGCCGCGGGAATGTCCACCGAGACCGATTTGAAGAGTTCGGTGGACGCCAGGCGGCGCTGGTATTCCGTGAGCGCATCGGCGTCCACGGATTGTCCGGGTTTCCACGGCAGATACGTAAGGACGTAGTCCTCCGTAACGGATTCCAGGCCCGTGAAGGTCACCGGCCCGAACAGGCAAGCCGGCCCGGTGGCGATGGCGCTCGTCACCGTCAGGGTGTTTGTCGCCGGCTTGGCGGATCCCGATCGCTTGACGAAGGCCGCGTAGGGGAACCCCCGGCGATGGAGCGTCTCCACCGCGGCCCGCTCCGCGTCCACGATTCGGGCCGACAGGGCTGCGCCGCCCAGCGGAGAGCCCATCTCCCGCGCGTCCAGCGCGATTGCCTCCCCCGTGCCGCCGCCTTCCAGAAGGAATACGTGCTCCGCCAGCGTGAACACGGGTCCGGCTTCGATGGAAAAGGTCACGGTGGCGCGTCCCGCCGGCGCTTCCACGCGCGCCTTCGCCGACGCTGTGTAATGGCCCTGCGAGTGCAGGATCGCAACCAGTCTGGCCTCGTCCTCCTGGGCGCGGCGCAGGAGGAAGTGCGCGCTGGGGGCGCCGTCGTCCTTGAACCGGTAGGTCATGAGGGTGCGGCCCGCGAGTTCCCGGATCTTGTCCGACGGCGAGCCTTCCAGGACGACTTCGTAGGCCACTGCGAGTTCGGGCGCTGGCACGACGGAGGGCGCCGGAGGCTCCGGCACCGCGCAAGCGGCGACCGCCAGGCAGCAGGCGGTTTGGAGAGCGGCGCGTACGAACACGTACAACTGCGCGCGGCGCTCGGGACGAAATCTGAACAGTTTCATCGTGACGGTTGCATGCGCGCGCTCCTGAAGGTTGCTGAAGGCTTCCGGGCTGTTCATTCCGGGGCCGCGACCGCGGCCGCTACACGGCTCAGCTCCCACCGAATCCGACGGTGACCCTGTCTCCCTCCACGATCACCGGGATGTCCCGGTTGCCTTCATTCAGGGCGAGCATGCGCCTGAGGCCGTCTTCGTCTTCCTGCACATTGACGTAAGCGACGGTGTAGTTTCGGTCCGAGTAGTCCGCACGGGCACTCGACGTGTAGGGTCAGAAGTCGTGCCCGAAGATCAGCACCTTGTCCGCCATGCCGGGTCCTTTCCCAAGAAGATGCGCTGTTCCCTTACGGCTAACGACAAATCCGGCGAATGGCAATTCCTGCGCCACTTGTCGCACGAATTCGCGGCACACGCATCCCTGGAATTCAAACGCATTTTTTGCTGGATTCCCACAGCCTTTCAGGCTCCTTTGTCATTGAGTCCTTCATTGGACATGACTCGGGGGTTGTGTGAGCGCGAGCTTGTGTTATGAAGCGTCCTGAACCCGGTTCCGAGGGCCTGCCCGGGGACCCACGGTCGCGTGAGGGAAAGGTCGAGGGCAAGAGCGAGGACAAGCATGGTCGAACGTTTCAAGGAGATTGGCACCATCGCCTTCAGTCTCATCCTCTTCACGCTGCTTTGGGAGGTGTCGGTGAGGTTGTTGTCGGTTTCCGAGTTTCTGCTGCCCGCGCCGTCGGTGGTGGCCCTGACCATCCACGAAAAGTTCCTTCCCCTCATGCAGAACTGCCTCGTGACCTTCCGGGAAACCATCTACGGGTTTCTCATGGGGCTCGTGCTGGGGGTGGTCTCCGCCGTCATGATCGTCTACTCCCGGTTGCTTCAGAATCTTCTCTACCCGCTGATCCTCGTGGCCCAGATCGTTCCCAAGGTGGCCATCGCGCCGCTGCTGCTGATCTGGGTGGGTTACGGCGAGATGTCCAAGGTGCTCATCGCGTTCCTGGTCTCATGGTTCCCCATCATCGTCACCACGGTCCAGGGTATGCGCATGGTGCAGCCCGAGATGCTGGACCTCGTCAAGTCGCTCCAGGCCTCGAACTGGCAGATCTTCACCAAGGTCCGGCTGCCGAACGCGTTGCCGCAGTTTTTCGGCGGCCTCAAGATCGCCATCACGCTGGCGGTCATCGGCGCCATCATCGGCGAGTTCGTGGGTGGCAACACCGGCCTCGGGTACCTGGTCATGGTCGCCAACTACGAGGTCAATACGCCGTTCATGTTCGCGGCTCTCGTCGTGCTGTCGGCCCTGGGTCTGGTCCTTTACGGCGTTCTGGTGCTGCTGGAGATCTGGCTGATCCCGTGGAGCATTGGCGAGGATGAGCAGGGGATGACGGGCTTTGGCATGTAGGCCGGCTGCGGGCGGACGGGAGGTATCCAGCCAGATTGCGGCGTATCGAGTTTGGAACCGAAATCGATGACGGAAACCGGGAAAGCCATCGAGGTCAGGAACCTCACCAAGGTGTATCCTTCCAAGGATGCCCCCATCGTCGCGTTGGAGGACGCCTCGTTCGAGGTCTACGAGCAGGAGTTCATATCCCTGGTCGGTCACAGCGGCTGCGGCAAGACCACCATCATGAAGATCATCGCGGGTCTGCTCGACAAGACCCGCGGCGAGGTGCTGGTGAACGGCGCCCCGGTGACCGGGCCCAAGTCGAGCACCGGCATCGTGTTCCAGACCCCGGTGCTGTTCCAGTGGCGCACGGTCATCGACAATGTCCTGTTGCCGGTGGAGATACTGGGCCTGTCCAGGGAGGAATACTATCCCAAGGCCCTGGAGTTGCTGGAGCTGACCGGTCTCACGGAGTTCAAGGACAAGTACCCGCGGGAGCTGTCCGGCGGCATGCAGCAGCGCGCGTCCATCAGCCGGGCGCTGGTGCACGACCCCTCGCTGCTGTTGCTGGACGAGCCCTTTGGCGCCCTGGACGCCATGACCCGGGGCGAGATGAACATGGAGCTTCAGCGCATCTGGAGCGAAAAGAAAAAGACCAGCCTGCTCATCACCCACAGCATCCCGGAAGCGGTTTTCCTGGCGGACCGGGTCATGGTGATGACGCCCCGGCCAGGCCGCATCACCGACATCATCGACATCGGACTGCCGCGGCCCCGGACCCCGGAGATGCGGCTGTCGGCGGAGTTCACCGAATGTGTGAGGGAGGTGGGGAAGACCATCGGGCTGCAGTATCTGTAATGAGGTCGTAAAAGAAACTCTAAATCGGGAGGTACACGAAATGAGACGCATAACCATCGCCCTTGCGATTTTACTGGTCTACCTGTTCGCCGCCGGCAGCGCATCGGCTGCGGACAAGGTCAAGTTCGCGCTGGACTGGATCCCCTACGGCAAGCACGCCATGTTCTACGTGAACATCGACAAGGGGTTCTGGAAGGAAGCGGGCCTCGACGTGCAGATGACCCGGGGCTTCGGCTCCGGCGACACCGTGAAGCGGATCGCCTCGGGCACCGACGACTTCGGCTTCGCGTCGGTGGGCAACATGATCGCGGCCAGGTCGCGGGGCGCCGAGCTCAAGATGGTCGGCATGATCCACGACAAGACCCTGGAGACCGTGGCCACGCTGGTGGGGAACAAGATCACCAAGCCGTCCGACCTCGTGGGGAAGAAGATCGGCTCGCCCGAGGCCAATGCCTCGCGGGTCATCTTTCCGGCCTTCGCCAACATCAACAAGTTCGATGACAAGAAGGTCACCTGGGTCAACATGACGGTGCCGGCCACCACGCCGAGTCTCCTGGCCGGACGCGTGGACGCCATCCTGATCTTCTACACCGAGAAGCCGACGGTGGACGCGGCCTCCAAGAAGGTCGGCAAAACGCCGCTGTACATGCTCTACGCCGACCACGGCATGGCCACGTACGGCAACGGGCTGCTGGTGTCCGAGAATACCCTCAAGAACAAGCCGGACCTGGTGAAACGCTTCCTGGCGGCCACCTACAAGGGCATCGCCTGGTCGGTGGAGAACCCGCAGGAGGCCGTGGACATCTTCATCAAGCACAACCCGGCCATCAGCCCGGACCTGGCGCGGAAGCACTTCGACATCGCGGTGGACTCGCTTCTGTCCGCCAATGCCTTGAAGGAAGGCATCGGCCACATGACCCGGGATCGCATGGTGTTCACCAACGATCTCATCACCAAGCACATGAAGCTTCCGAAAAAGACGGCGGTGGAGGAGGTCTACACCAACGAGTTCCTGCCGAAGCTGTTCCCGAAGCGGGCGAAGTAGTCGGGAATGTGCTGCCCCTGGGAGCCTGCGGCGCGGTCTCCCAGGGGCAGCAGGCGCCGCGCGGATGAGTTTGGAAGGACTTGAACATGAGTGAACAGTTCGTCAGCAACCAGGAACTGATCGTACAGGCGCGGCGCAACCTGCCCCAGCCGGTTTGGGACTACCTGAGCGGCGGCAGCGAGTCGGAGACCACCATGCGCCGCAACCGGCTGGCCCTGGATTCGCTGGCCTTCCGCCCGCGGGTGCTGGTGGACGTGTCCGAAGTGGACACGTCCACCAGCGTGCTCGGCCACAAGCTGCGCATTCCGGTCATGCTGGCCCCCATCGGATCGCTCCAGCAGATCACGCCGGAGGGCGCCGTGGCCGCGGCCAAAGCGGCCAACGAGTTCGGCACGGTCAACTTCGTGAGTTCGGTCACCGAGCCGGCTCTAGAAGAGACGGCGGCGGCGACTCCGTCGGACAAGATATTCCAGCTCTACATCCGCGGCGGCCTGGATTGGGTTGAAGGAATCCTGGGCCGGGTCAAGCAGTCCGGCTACAAGGCCCTCTGTCTCACCGTGGATTCCGCCCACTACAGCAACCGCGAGCGGCAGATGATGAACCGTTGGCTGCCGCCCAGCAAGCGCAGGGAGCGCGCCACCCAGGACCGCCTGTGGCAGGCCAAGCTCACTTGGGACACCATGGACGCCATCAAGGAGATCGGCGGGATGCCGTTCATCCTGAAGGGCGTGGCCACCGCCGAGGACGCCGCCATGGCGGTGGAGCACGGCGTGGACGTCATCTACATCTCGAACCACGGCGGGCGCCAGCTCGACCACGGGCAGGGCACGATGGACACGCTCCCGGAGATCGTCCAGGCCGTGGGCGGCAAGGCCGAGATCGTCATCGACGGCGGCTTTCTGCGGGGCACGGACGTGCTCAAGGCCGTGGCCCTGGGCGCCAAGGCCGTGACCATCGGCAAGCTCCAGGGCTGGGCCCTGGGGGCGGCGGGTCACGAGGGTCTCGTGCGCGCTCTGCAACTCCTGGAAAACGAGATCATCATCGCCATGGGCCTCATCGGCGTCACCCGCATCGACCAACTCCGTCCGGCCCACGTGTGCCAGGCGCCCCCCGCCGCCCTTCCACACGAAATGAGCACTTTCGTGAACCTGCCCCAGCGGTTGCTGTAGCCGGATGGACATCCCCCAATCCGCCCGAAACCGGCCCCTGCCGCTCGCCAAGATTCGATAAGCCCGATGCGCTCCTCATGGAACTGATGCGTGTAGGGGCGACAGCCGCTACACGCCACGCCGCGTGGAGGCGCCCCGCAGCACGGAACACGCGACGCCCAGCAGCGCGACGCCCGTGGTGACGAAGAACGTGTCCTGAAGCGCGGACACGAAGTGGGCCGTGTCCTCGGCGGCGGGCAGGGCTCCGGCGATGCCGGTGTGCATGCGGTAGGCCGCGGTCATGAGAAAGTTTCCCACGGTGATCCCGAACACGTTCCCCAGCCCGAACATGGTGTAGAGTGTGCCGGTGGCCACGCCCCGGTGCTCCAGCGGCACGGAGGAGATCAGCGCCGTGTGGTTGGCGGGAAAGAAAAGGGCGGTGCCCAGTCCGCCGAGGGCCAGCACCGAGGTCGGCAGCAACCAGTGCGAGTCCGGCGCGAAGTAGATCCCCAGAACGCATGACAGCGCGAAGAGCGCCGCCCCGGCGGTGGCGGGGATGCGCGGGCCGACCTTGTCGGAAAGGACCCCGCCCGCCGGTGACAGCGTGGTGGCGAAAACCGGCGCGCTGAGGAACAGAATGCCCATGAAGGACGGGCTCAACCGCAGCACGTCCTGCAAGTAGAACGGCAGCAGGTACACGGTCAGTGTCATGACGATGGTGACCAGCAAGAGCGTCACCGTGCTGAAGGCGAACATGCGGTTGCGGAACAGCGCCAGGCTCAGGATGGGGCTTGATGCGCGGCCCTCGCGCCACAGGAAGCCCGCGGCCAGCACCGCGAACCCTGCGACCGCGGCGACGCGCCACGCCGGCGTGAGCCACTCCATGAACGGCCGGTCGAGGACCCCCATGAGCGCCAGAGTCGCGGCGACCAGGAGCGCGGCGCCCAGGTAGTCGATGGCGGGCCGGGCCGTGTGCGCGCGGCCGGTCTCCCGGCCCCGCTGGTAGACCAGTCCCAGGGCGGTGGCGGCGACGCCGAGAGGGACGAGGAAAAAGAAGGCGGCGCGCCAGTGGACATACTGGATGATGAACCCGCCGAGACCCGGACCGAGCAGAAAGCCGCCGTGGTGCGCCGTGGTCATGAGGCCCTGCGCTCGCCCCTGGGTCTCCACCGAGGACGCGTCCATGGCCAGCGCCCGTCCCTGGGCCTGGATCATGGCGGCGCCGATGCCCTGGAGCGCGCGATAGAAGATGAGCTGCGCGATGTCCCCGGACAACCCGCACAGGAACGAACTTGCGGTAAAGAGCACGATGCCCCAGATGTAGACGCTCAGGCGGCCGTACACGTCGCCCACGCGCCCGAACACCAGCGACAGGGCCGCGGTGGCGAGCTGGTACGAGATGAAGGCCCAGGAGATGCCGATCATGTCGGTGTGCAGGCCCGCGGCGATGGACGGCAGCGAGATGGCGAAGATGCGGCTGGCGGTGCCGGTGGTAAACGTCACCAGCAGGGCGGTGCCCAGCAGCAGGGCGTCGGCGCGCGATGTCATCTTGAATCGGAGGCGAGTGGTGGAGTAAGAGTTCGATGAACCGGACACGACACGAGTGTCGTGCTCCACGTAAATGTTGACAAACCTACTGGTCTTTTACGTCGTCGGCTGCGTTGCTCTTCCTCGCGTGGTAACCGCCACTGCTCGTCATCGCGCCTTGCCGACAACGAAAAATCCTGCGCATCTTCGTCAACATTTACGTGGAACACGACACTAGCAGATTGAGGAATGCCGTGCGAGGAGCGAAGGTTCGGTGACGCCGCTTGTCATCGGATTCCGCGCGAGAGCTGGAATGAGAACGATGTTGCCGCGGGCGGGTTTGTGGCTCGTGATGGTGGCCGTGGCGGGGCTTGCCGCGCCGGCGGCCTTCGGTCAGACGCCTTCGGGAGTCGAACCTCGTTGGGTGGCGGACCCCTCCGGGACGCCCGAATCCTCGCCGGTGACGGCGCCGCCGCAAGCGGCTCCAGCCGGTCAGGCACAGACGACCGCACCCGCCGAGGCAGTGGAGGCGCGGTCGTCGCGGCTCGCGCGAGCCGCGGGTGCTGCCGCGGAATCCGCGCCCCCGGCGCGGGACACGCCGCCGAACTTCGATTTCGAAGAAGCCATGGTCGATGATCGCATCGGCTTCATCGAGAGGCGGCTCACGGAAAGCCTGTCGCGGGTCGAAAGTCTGCTCGGCACCATCGAACTGGGTGTGTTGAAGCTCCAGAAGCAGACCCTTGCGTTCCGACGGGAATTGGAGAGCGTGCGCGCCGCCCTCGCGACGCAGGAACGCCTCACGGCGCAGGACATGCGCAACAAGCAGCGGCTCGTCGACCTGGTGGAACGTTACGGCGCCGGTGACTGGGTGGCGCGTCACATCAAGGTGGAGCTCGAGAAGTTCCATCATCGGGGGCAGGGGAGCGCCGCCGGGGCCACCGGCGAGGAGTCGTTGCGCCGGCGTCTCCGGGAATACCGGCAGGTTTTGTTCGAGTTGGGCACGCTGCTGTTCCGGGCGGATTCCGACGCCCGGGACCGCATGCGGGCGCTCGCCGCGGAGCGACCGGCGCAGCGGGAGAGCGCGGAACTGGAGCGGATTCTCAAGGAACGCCGGGATGCGCTTCAGGCCCAGGAGCGGGTACTCGACGCGCTGGCGGATTACGCCACCCGGCTGGCGGACCTCAAGCGCGAGCGCGAGAACGAGTTGGAGAGCCTGTACACGTTCGTTCTGGGCAAGATGCTGTGGCTGCAGAACCGCGAGCCGGTGGGTCTGCTGCCGCCCAACTGGAACCTCTTGGCGCAGGCCCTGGACGGCGGCGTCGCTCTGCTGGCCCGGGCGCACCGGCTCTTTCAGTCGGAACGGCGGATGTCCCAAAGCCGTTTCGCCACCTCCTACGGGCCGTGGGTCGCGGCGGCGCTGCTGTTTGGCCTGATCCCTTGGCTGGCGCTGAGAACCGGGCGGCTTCTGGCGCGGCGCTTGGCGGTGCAACGGGCCCGTGGCAGGGAAGCGCCGGCGCACCGGGTGGCGCTGCTGTTGGCCGTTCAGTGCGCGGTTTGGCCGGCCTGCATCGTCCTGATCACTCTGGCGGCGCCGCGATTCGGGCTGTTGCAGAGCGGAGCGCTGGGCCCGGTGGCGGCGGAGGCGGCGCGGCTCGCCGCGCTGATCCTGTGGGCGGGACTGTTCGGCAAGGCGGTCTTCGATCCGGACGGCCACGGCCAGCGGCGTTGGGGGCTCACGCCGGCGGCCGGCCGCGTTCTCCGTATCGCGGTGGTGACGGGAGCCGTTTCCGCTTTCGTGCTGCTGGTCCCGCGCCACTTGCTGCTGAACGCCCCGGGCGACGATGTGGCCGCGAGCCTGGCGCTGGCGCGCCTGCTCATGATCGCGTTCTCGCTGGTGGCGCTGGCGCTGTTGGCGGTGGGAGGCCGCCGCCGGGGGGTCCTCATGCAGGCGGTGCTCGGAGAAAGCCGCGCGCAGGAGGGTTTTCTGTGGTCGGTATGGCCCTTGGTGCATGTCCTGGTCGTGGCTGTGCTGGCCGGAACCATCGCGCTGAACCTGACGGGCTACCAGTACGCTTCCCAGTTTCTGTGGCAGCGGATCATGACGTCCGGACTCCTGGGCCTGGCGGCGCTGTTGTTGTCCTTCTACCTCAAGGGCGCGGCGCGCGCGGCGTGGAAGGGCGTCACGGCCGGTCGGGGCGAGCCGGTGTCCGAGGGCCCGGTGTCCGGTGGCAGGCTCGGCATCCCGTTGCGGGCGCTGGTGGACCTGCCGCTCGCGCTCCTGACCGCCGTCGCCTTGCTCGAGGTGTGGGGCTTCTCGGTGTCGGAGTTCCTGGGCACGCCCGCGGGCGAGGTCGCGCTGGCGCGGGCGGCGCTGATGGCGCTGGTGATCGCGGCCGGGGTCGCCCTCGTCAAACTGAGCAACGCCACGGTGCTCAGCCTGTTGCGTCCTCGGGTGCTGGACCGGGTGGGCAGCCGCGAGGCGGGGCGGAAGCTCCAGACTTTGGCGCCACTGGCGCAGACGTCGGTCAAACTGCTGGTGGTGCTGGTGGGCGCGTTGCTGATCCTGCAACTCGTGGGCGTGGAGACCGGGCCGCTCCTGGCGGGCGTCGGCATCTTCGGCCTGGCGGTGGGCTTCGCGGCCCAGTCGCTCATCAAGGACGTCATCAATGGCCTGTTCATCCTCACGGAGGGGAGCGTGGGCGCCGGCGACGTCGTGGACGTGGGCGGGGTCACCGGCGTGGTGGAAAAGGTCACCTTGCGTTCGGTGCGCATCCGCGATCTCGGCGGCAACGTGCACTTTGTGCCCAACAGCACCATCGAGCAAGTGGAGAACAAGACCAAGGACTACTCCCGCTACGTGCTCGACGTGGGCGTGGCCTATCGCGAGGACACCGACGACGTGGTGGCGGTAATGAGGGAGGTGGACGAGGCCTTGCGCCAGGACCCGCAGTTCCGTTGGGACATGCTGGAGCCCATCGAGATCCTGGGCGTGGACCGCTTCGAGGATTCCGCGGTGATCGTGCGCGCCCGTCTCAAGACCCGGCCCAGCCGCCAGTGGAGCATCGGGCGCGAGTACAACCGGCGTCTCAAGAAGGCGTTCGACCAACGCGGCATCGAGATCCCGTTCCCGTACCGCACCGTCGTCTGGGGAGAGACCAAGGAGGGACAGCTTCCGCTGCGTGTGGAGAGCCGGGGCAGCGCCCCGGCGACGGCCGCGGTCGCGTCACAAACCCGGGAAGCCCGGGAGACACAGGAACAGGAGGAGACCCATGGCACGAAGCAGCGCGAGACTGAGCCTTGAAAACGCCGGGATCATCGTGGACCAGACCCTGGCCGAAGCGCGCCGGCTGGAACTCAGGCCCATGGCCGTCGCCGTGCTCGACGACGGCGGGCACCTCAAGGCGTTCAAGCGCGAGGACGGCGCCAGCATCCTGCGCCCGCAGATTGCCATCGGCAAGGCCTGGGGCGCCTTGGGCATGGGCGGCTCCAGCCGCTCCATCGCCGACCGCCTCAACGAGCGCCCGACCTTCCTCGCCGCCCTCACCGCCTTGGCTGACGGCAAGGTCGTCCCCGCCGCCGGCGGTTTGTTGATCCGAAACGGCGACGACGTGGTGGGCGCCGTGGGCGTCAGCGGCGGCACCTCCGACGAAGACGAGGACATCGCCCGGGTGGGAGTCGCCGCCGCGGGGTTGGACTGTTTCGACTGACCCTGACACGGGACTGTCCACGGGGTTATGCTCATCAGAGAGGCGCACGCGGTCGCCGCCGCCCGCGCAAGAGTCCACGTCGATAGCTGGCGCACCACCTACGCTGGAATTCTGCCGTCCGATTTCCTGGCATCGCTTTCATACGCGAAGTGGGACCACCTCACTTCCGTGTCATGGTCGTCACCTCCGAGGCCATCTTCGCCTCTTATCAGGTGTCCACCAAACCCAGGCAAGACCACTATCTGGCGGAGGCGGGAGCGACGGTTGCGCTCGACTTCATCGACGCGCTGGAAGATGCTCGCCGGCAGATCGGCGTTCAGCCGGCCAGCGGCTCGCCCCGCTATGCGCATGAGCTGGGTATCCCCGGTCTGCGGTGCCGTACCGTCAAGGGGTTTCCATACGTGGTCTTCCATGTCGAGCGCGAAGCGGAGGTCGATGTGTGGCGCGTGCTTCACGGGGCTCGGGACATTCCTGCCTGGATGCAGGAGCCGGGCGACGACTGACCGCTCTCCGCGACTCTCGCGGCCGAGGTCTTAACCGGCTCCCGCAGCCCCTCGGAATTGGCTCGCGGGGGAAACTCGCTTGCGCTGATACCCCACCCCGACCCTGGACGCTCGGAACGCGATTGTCTATATTGAGCCACTCACCAAACAGAGTGACTGAGTCAGTTCACCATACATCTCAGGGAGGCATTTCTATGGCTGGCAACGGAAAAGAGAAGTGGCAGGAGCCCACGGGCGAGATGCAGAAGGCGGGCTACGGGAAGTTTCTCAGGCCCAACACGGCCTACGACAGCTTCATGGAAGAGCAGGAGATTCCCATCTACCGGGACATCGGCGTGGAGAAGGTGCAGAACCTGCCCCGGAAGATGTGGAAGCAGCTCGGGGGCAACGCCAGCTTCATCCAGCTTTTGGGGACCGAGGGCCTTTGGGGCTCGTACGTGGTCGAGGTTCCGGGGGCCGGCGCGCTGAACGCGGAGAAGCACCTGTACGAGGAGCAGTATTTCGTGGTGGAGGGGCGTGGCACCACGGAGGTGTGGGCCGAGGGCAGCAACAGGAAACACACCTTCGAGTGGCAGCAGGGATCGCTGTTCGCCATTCCGGTGAACGCCACACATCGCATCGTCAACGCTACTTCCAGTCCGGCGCTGCTGCTGGCCGGGACCACGGCGCCCAACATCATGAACCTGTTCAACAACACGGACTTCATCTTCAACTGTCCCTACGTCTTCACCGACCGCTACGAGGAGACCGAGGACTACTACAAGCCCAACGAGGAGATCGAGCCCGATCCGGTGCGCGGGCTGGCCATGCGCCAGACCAATATCATCCCGGACATCGTCACCTGCGAGTTGCCGTTGGACAACCGCCGCTCCCCCGGCTACCGGCGCATCGAGCCCCACATGGTGGGCAACAGCTTCTACCTGTGGATCGGCCAGCACGAGACCGGCCGCTACTCCAAGGCCCACGCCCACGGCTCCGCTGCGGTGCTCATCTGTGTCAAGGGCAAGGGCTACACCTACACTTGGCCCTCCACCCTGGGTCCGACGCCGTGGAAGGACGGCAAGGCCGAAGGGGTGCGGCGGCAGGACTACGAGCCCGTGGGCATGGTGAGCGCGGCGCCCATGGGCGGCAACTGGTTCCATGCCCACTTCGGGGTGAGCGCGGAGCCCCTGCGGCTGTCGGCGTGGTTCGGCCCCCACGCTCCCGGACGCGAGCGCGGCCGCCCCGGCGAGAAGGCCATCGACTACGGCGCCATCGAGATCAAGGACGGCGGCACGGCCATCGCCTATCGGGACGAGGATCCGTTCCTGCGCCAGGAGTTCGAAGAGACCCTGGCCAAGGAAGGAATGAAGTCCAAGATGCCCGGTGAGATCTACCAGCCGCTTGCCTAGGGGTCTTTCGTGGCGGACGCAGGCTCCCTTGGTTTCACCGGTTCCGGCAGGCACATCGTTGACGAGGACGAGATCAAGCTCACCAGCGTGGGCGTGGACATCGGTTCGTCCACGTCCCACCTGGTGTTCTCGCGCCTTGAGCTGAGCCAGGAAGGCACCCGGTACGTCGTCAAGAAGCGCACCGTGCTGAGCGAATCGGAGATTCTGCTCACGCCCTACACCGACGACCTTACCATCGACATGGAGCGTCTGGAGCGCTTCATCAACCAGCAGTACGAGCGCGCGGCGCTCAAGCGCGAGGACGTGGACACCGGTGCGCTGATCCTCACGGGCGTGGCGGTGCGGCGGCGCAATTCACGCGCCATCGCCGAGTTGTTCGCCGCCGAGGCGGGCCGGTTCGTGTCGGTGACGGCCGGCGACGGACTCGAGACCACCATGGCCGCCCACGGCTCCGGTGCGGCGGCGCGTTCGGGGAGTGAGGACGCGGTGGTGCTCAACATCGACGTGGGCGGCGGCACCAGCAAGATCGCGGTGTGCGCGGGCGGTCGTGTGCGCGAGGTCAGCGCCATCGACGTGGGCGCGCGGCTCCTGGCCATGGACGGCGCCAACACGGTGGTGCGGGTGGAAGAGGCGGGCCGGCGTCACGGCGCCAAGGTGGGCGTCGATCTGGAGTTGGGCCAGGTCCTGAACGAGCAGACCCTGGAGGCCATTGCCTCGGAGATGGCGGATCGGCTGTTCGAGGTGGTGAACCAGCAGGAGTTGACCGGCGAGACCCGGGAATTGCTGCGGCTCCCGCCGCTGTCGTATCGCGGCAAGATCGACGCCGTAACCTTCTCGGGCGGCGTGTCCGAGTTCATCTATGGTCACGCCGGCGACGGCTTCGGCGACATGGGCGCGATGCTGGGCCGGGAGATCCGCCGGCGGGTGGAGAGCCTGGGCGTTCCCATTCTGGAGCCGGCGGCGCGCATCCGCGCCACCGTCATCGGCGCTTCTCAGTACACCATCCAGGTCAGCGGCAGCACCATTTTCATTTCCCCCGCGGATGCCGTGCCGGTGCGAAACGTTCCGGTGGTGCGCATCGATTTCGAATGGGAGGACGACATCGATCCGGCCAAGGTCGTCGGCGCCATCGACAACGCGCTCAGGCGGTTGGATTTGCGGGACGGCCGCCAGCCCGTGGCGCTGGCGTTCCACTGGGAAGGGTCGGCGACTTTCGCCCGGCTGCAGGGCTTCTGCGGGGCGGTGGTGGAGGGCCTCAAGCCGGTGCTGGAGCAGGGGCATCCGCTGCTCCTGGTCAACGACGGCGACATCGGCGGCATCATCGGCCTGCACTTCAAGGAGGAGATGAAGCTCGACAAGCCCATCATCTCGGTGGACGGCATCGCCCTGCAGGAGTTTGACTACATCGACGTGGGGGCGCTGATTCCCTCGTCCGGCGCGGTGCCCGTGGTCATCAAATCGCTGGTGTTTCCGAGCACAGAGCAGAACGCGGCCATCCGCCAGTAGTCGGCGCCAGATCCCAGGAGCCTGCGCCGCAGGCTTCCAGGGGCGTCGAATGGGCTCCGTGGCCTTGCGCCGGCCCTGGGAGCCTGTCGGGTTTATCAAGAATCTACTGCGAGGCAGGGAAATGGGTCCATTTCCGGTTGGATTTTCGTCCAATATTACCAATATTCTCCTCAAATCCGCCCGAAACTGGCCTCCATTTCTCTGCCTCTCGCTACAATTCGATAAACCCGACAGGCTCCCAGGCAGGCAGTAGAGGACAAGTCATGCAGGCGCAGGCGATTTCCTCCGATCTCTACAGGGCGTGGTTTCAGTGCATCGCCGGCTGTCCGGGCCGCTATGGTCTCACCGAGATCATCTACGCGTGCCCGCGCTGCGGCAATCTCCTGGAGGTGCGCCATGACCTGGAGTTGCTGCGGAAGAAGACGCCGCAATACTGGCGCGACCTCTTCGACCAGCGCTTGATGTGCAACCAGTGGCCCTATGGCAGCTCGGTCTGGGGCAAGCGCGAGATGGTCTGTCCAGACGTGGCGGACACCAACGTCGTATCGACCCTGGAGGGGGGCAGCAACCTCTTCTGGGCGGAGCGCCTGGGCCAGGAGATCGGCGTCGAGGACCTCTGGGTCAAGCTGTGCGGCAACAGCCACACCGGCTCCTTCAAGGACCTGGGCATGACCGTGCTCGTGTCCATGGTGCGCCAGATGATATCGGAAGGGGTGGATATCCCCGCGGTGGCCTGCGCTTCCACCGGCGACACCTCCGCCGCTCTGGCCGCCTACTGCGCGGCGGCGGGCATCCGCGCCATCGTGTTCCTGCCCCGGAACAAGGTCTCGGTGGCGCAACTCATCCAGCCCATCGCCCACGGCGCCGTCACCCTGGCCATCGACAGCGACTTCGACGGCTGCATGGCCTTGGTGCGGGAGCTGTGTACGCGCCACAACATCTACCTGGCCAACTCCATGAACTCCCTTCGGGTGGAGGGCCAGAAGACCGTCAGCATGGAGTTGGCGCAGCAGTTCGACTGGCAGGTGCCCGACTGGGTCATCATCCCCGGCGGCAACCTGGGCAATGTCAGCGCCCTGGGCAAGGGGTTCAAGCTCATGCACGACCTGGGCATGATCTCCAAGCTGCCGCGCATCGCCTGCGCCCAGGCCGAGCGCGCCAACCCGCTGTATCTGAGCTATCTCAACGGCTTCGACGAGTTCGAGCCCGTGCAGGCCCGGCCCACCCTGGCCAGCGCCATCCAGATCGGCAACCCGGTGAGCGTCAGGAAGGCCATCCGCGCCCTGCAGTACTTCGATGGCGTGGTGGAGCAGGCCACCGAGGACGAGTTGGCGGATGCCGCCGCCCGCGCCGACCGCACCGGCCTGTTCAACTGTCCCCACACGGGCGTGGCCCTGGCCGCCCTGTTCAAACTGGTGGACCGCGGCGTCATCGGCAAGCACCACCGCGTGGTGGTCATCTCCACCGCCAACGGCCTCAAATTCCCCGAGTTCAAGATCAAGTACCACGAGGGGCGCCTGGAGGAAGTGACCTCCCGGCACCCCAATACCCCCATCGAAGTCCCCGCCGACTACGACAAGGTGCGCGACGCGGTGTTCCGCGCCATCGAGGCTCCTTCGTCGTAGTTCACCGCGCCGCGACGAACACGGAACAGCCGTTCCCGCGTTCGCCGTTGCCCGCGGAACGGGCTGTGTCAAGACTCACCGGACCGGGACTTCCGAATTCGCAGCGCGATGACCGGAAGCCTGGAAAAAGGCCGCAGGGCGGGTGATCCCCTCGAACCCTGGAAGGTGCTGTCCGTGCGGGGTCGGTGCGTCGCTCACGCCTCCGGCGCGAATTGCAGCGAGGCCAGACGGGCGTAGAGGCCGCCCTGTTTCATGAGTTGCTCGTGCGTGCCGGTGGCCACGATGCGGCCGTGGTCCATGACCACGATGCGGTCGGCCTTGAGCACGGTGGCAAGGCGGTGGGCGATGATGAGGGTGGTGCGGTTGACCATGAGGCGCTCCAGGGCCTGGTGGACAAACTGTTCGCTCTCGGCGTCCAGGGAGCTGGTGGCCTCGTCCAGCAGCATGACGGCGGGGTCCCGCAGGATCGCGCGGGCGATGGCGATGCGCTGGCGTTGGCCGATGGAAAGACGCAGGCCCTTCTCGCCCAGGAAGGTGTCGTAGCGCTCCGGCAGGCCCTGGATGAACTCGTCGGCGAAAGCGGCTCGGGCAGCCTCCGTCACCTCGGCGTCGCTGGCGGCGGGCCGCCCGTAGCGGATGTTTTCCCGCGCGTTGGCCGAGAAGATCACCGTTTCCTGCGGCACCAGGCCCATGCGCCCACGCAGCGCTTGGGGGTCCGCTTCCCGGAGATCGACGCCGTCCAGCCGTATGGCGCCCGTGGCCGGGTCGTAGAAGCGCAGCAGCAGCTTGAAGACGGTGCTCTTGCCGGCCCCTGACGGTCCCACCAGAGCCACGGTTTCGCCGGGTTCGACGGCGAGCGAAAACGCATCCAGCGCGGGTTCCCTGGGCCGGGAGGGGTAGCGGAAAGCCACCGCGTCCAGGACAAGCTCGCCCCGCGGCGGTTCCGGCAAGCGCACGGGCGCGGCCGGCGCGGTAACCGCCGCCCGCGCCTCCAGCAACTCCATCAGTCGCTCCGTGGCGCCAGCGGCCCGCTGCACCTCGCCCCAGACCTGACTCAGGCTGGCGGCGGAACCAGCCACGAAGATGGCATAGAACAGGAACTGGACCAGCACGCCGGGAGACATGCGGCCGCTCAGCACGGCTTCCGTTCCCAGCCACAACACTCCCGTGACGCCGCCGAACATGAGCGCGATCACCAGGAAAATGAGCAGCGCCCGGTTGCGGACGCGCACCAGGGCGGCGCTGTAGGCGGCTTCGGCGGCGGCGTCGAAGCGTTGCATCTCGACGTCTTCCTGGGTAAACGCCTGCACCGTCTCCACCGCGTCGAGGTTCTCCCCGGCCAGCGCGCTGGTGTCCGCCACCCGGTCCTGGCTGATCCGGGAAAGCCGGCGCACCCGCCGTCCAAGCAGCAGGATGGGCAGCAATACCAGCGGAATCAGCACCAGTAGCGCGCCCATGAGCGAGGGACTGGTCACGATGAGCATGACGAAGCCGCCGGTGAACAGCAGCATGTTGCGCAGGGCCATGGATGCGCCGGAGCCGATGACCGTCTGAATGAGGGTGGTGTCGGTGGTGAGGCGCGAGAGGATCTCGCCGGTGCGGGTGACCTCGAAAAAGGTGGGGTTCATGCCCAGCACATGGGCGTGGATCTGCTTGCGCATGTCCGCCACCACGCGTTCGCCGACGCGGGCGACGAAGTAGAAGCGGCTGGCGGACGCCACCGCCAGGACGGCGATGACGCCGAGCAGCAACTGGAAGCGCTGGCCGATGAGCGCGCGGCTGTCCTCGGCGAAGCTGCTCTCCAGGAGTTGTCGCGCGGCTACCGGCAGACTCAACGTGGCCAGGGCGGCGGCGAGCAACGACAGGATGGTGAGAGCCAGCAGCCAAGGGTAGGGCCGCGCGTAGCCGGCGAGGTGGCGCAGGGGACGCAGGTTCCGGCTTCCAGGCCGGGAATCGGAGGGGTTGTTGGGCGCTTGCATCGGCGGCTCGCGTTCACGCGAAAACGGGTGCCGCCGCGTCGCAGTGGCACCCGTTCAGGGCGGCGGGACCCGGACGTCCCTAGACGTTGACCACCACCACGCCCTTGGGCTCGAGGTAGTAGTCCAGGGCCTCCGGTCCGTGCTCGCGGCCCACGCCGCTGGACTTGACGCCGCCGAAGGGCAATTCGTCATAGCCGTAGTGGAGGGAATTGACCCATACGTTGCCCGCTTCGAGCCTGTCGATGGCCTTGTTGGCATAGCCCATGTTGCTGGTCCAGATGGACGAGCCCAGACCGAACTCCGAGGCGTTGGCGCGCTCGATGGCCTCGTCGATGTCCTTGAAGGTAAACACCGGCAGGGCCGGGCCGAAGCACTCCTCGGTGGCGATGCGCGCGTCGTCGGGTACGTCGGTGAGCAGCGTCGGCAGGTAGAAGTGACCGTTCCGGAACTCGTCGCCTTCCGGCCGGGCGCCGCCCGCCACCGCCTTGGCGCCGCGCGCCTTGGCGTCCTCCACCTGCTCCTCCACCTCGGTGCGCTGGTAGCCGACATGGAGCGGCCCCATGCGGCTCTCCTTCTTCATGCCGTCGCCCACGGTCTTCTTCTGCAGCGCCGCGGCGAGCTTGCCGACGAAGTCGTCGGCGACGGACTCGTGCACGAACAACCGCTTGACCCCCAGGCACATCTGGCCGCAGTTGAAGTAGCGTCCGATGTCCGCCATCTTCACCGCCAGGTCGACGTTGGCGTCTTCCATGACGATCATGGGGTCGCTGCCGCCCAGCTCCAGGGTGACCCGCTTGATCTCCCGGCCGGCCACTTCCATGACGTGGCGCCCGATGGGGGTGGAGCCGGTGAAGGCGATGCGGCGGATGCGCGGGTTCGCCAGCAGTTCCTCGCCCACCGAGCCGCCCGGTCCGCTGACGAAGTTCACCGTGCCCGCAGGCAGGCTCTTCTTGCCGCCGGCGTAGGTGGCCTGCGCGATCAACTCCATGCACAGGGCCGTGGCCAGCGGCGTCGTGGAGGCGGGCTTCACGATGATGGTGTTGCCCGCGGCCAGCGCCGGCCCCACCTTGGTGCCCATGAGGGTCAGCGGAAAGTTCCACGGCACGATGGCGCCGCACACGCCGATGGGTTGGCGCACCACCATGCCGTAGGCGTTCTTCTGCGGCAGCGGCACGTGGGAGCCGCGCACCTTGGAAGCGAGCCCCGCGTAGAACTCCAGGCCATGGATCAGGTGGTGGATCTCCAGTCCGGCCTCGAACAGGGTCTTGCCCTGCTCCTGGGTCAAGAGCTGCGCGATGTCCTTGCTGCGCTGCTGGATCAGTTCACAGGCGCTCTCCAGCGCCTTGCCGCGGTCCTCCGCGGTGGTGTCGGACCATTGCCTGAAAGCCGCCTCGGCGGCGTCCACGGCTTGACGGACGTCCTCTTCGGATCCCTTGGCCGCGTGGTCCACCAATGCGCCCGTGGCCGGGTTGCGTACTTCGTAGGTTTCCTTCTTCACGGGGTCGACGAGCTCGCCGCCGATCAACAGCTTGGACATTCGATACCTCCGGATGGTTGTTGTGTGTGTGGGCCGGTCGCTTGGCCGCGTCGCCGAGAGAGGACCCTGTTGTCTTCCAGGGAATCTCCGCTCCATGGGCGCCCTTGGTGTTCACGGGGCGCGTTCTTGGCGAAAGGCGCGGTTTCCATGGATGCGAGTGTCCCTAAAGACCCTGGAACTTGGCCGTGCGTTTGGCGAGGTACGCCGCCACGCCCTCGTTGCCGTCTTCGCTGGCGAAGGTCTGGGTGAGCACCTCGCGTTCGAACGCCAGCCCCTCGGGCAGCGGCATATCGATTCCCGCGTGGACCGCGCGCTTGATCTTGCCCACGGCCATGCTCGCCTTGTTGGGCGGCACGAACTGCTTCGCGTAGGCCATGACGTCCTGCAGGAAGGTGTCGCGTTCGTAGATGTAATGCACGAGGCCCATGTCCAGCGCTTCATCGTAAGCCACCTGCTTGCCGGTGGCGCACAGCTCCAGGGCCTTTGCCCGGCCCACCAGGCGCGGCAGGCGCTGGGTGCCGCCCATGCCCGGCATGACGCCCAGGTTCACTTCCGCCAGGCCCACCCGGCCGCCGTCCCGTTTGGCGATGCGGATATCCGCGGCCATGGAGATTTCGAGGCCGCCGCCGATGGCGTGGCCGTTCATGGCCGCGATCACCAGCTTGGGGGTGTTCTCCATGCGCATCAGCACCTCGTGGCCGTGCAGCGCGAAGTTGGCCTTGTAGGACAGGGTCTGGCTGCCGAGCATGTTGATGTCGGCCCCCGCCGAGAAGAACTTGTCGCCCTTGCCGGTGAGGACGATGACGTGGGTGTCGTCGTCGAAACGCGCCTTGATGAGCGCGTCGTCCAGCTCGCGCAACATCTCGTGCGTATACGAGTTGACCGGCGGGTGGTTCAGCTCGATGATCGAGATGCCGTCTGCGGTGGTCTGTTCGATGGTGCCGTCTGCCATGGGTGCCTCCTGGAAAAGCGTTGAGGGTGTTTGTCTGGGAGTCTGGCCCGCCCTTGCATCCTTCCGCGGCCGGCAGGCTCGCCCTGGACCGACCGCTGGGGTCTCCCAATGCGTTGGGACCGGGCGGGAGGAGTCATGGCGCCGGTCACGGCGTCGGGTGCGCTGCTACCGCATCCGCGGCGAGCGCGGCGCCCGCTCGGGAAGCTCGCTCGGAAATTGCGGAAGCGCGAAGAAAGGATCAGGGGCTGCGTTGCGTCCGTTGCTCCATCTGAATTAGCGGGCAGGGCAAGGCAAGTCAATACTTGATCGCGCACAGGGTGGGCGTGTTCGAGTCCGCATTGCCGATCGCCGGGGCATCCAGCGAGTCCTGGCGTTCGCTCGTTGGAAAACGCGCTCCCGTGTGGCAAGAGTACACGATGGCCAAGCAGAATCCGCGACAGAAGCTCATGCGCGACGGCATGAACGTGCTGCGGCAGGAAGGACTGGCGACCCAGTCGCCGGACGCGACCGTGGTGGAAGCGCTGGTTCAACGGTTCGGCCCCGACCCCGCGGTTTCCCTGGCGGCTGCCAACGTCTTGGGCCGCATCCGCGACGCCGCATCGGTGGATGCGCTCAAGGTTCTGGAGCCGCGCGCGGGCCACAAGGAAGTCCGGCGCGAGATCCGCCGCTCGTTGTTCAAGCTGGCTCAGGCCGGCCTGGCGGCGGCCGAGCCGGAGGCAGCGCAGGGGGAGGCGACCGGTACGACCTTCAGCCTCGCCCCGGAGATAGAGGGTTACCTTTCCTCCGTCACCGGAGCCGGCTCCCGCATGGTGATGCTGGCGCGCCCGCAACTCGGCGGACTCATGGTGTTGCAGGCGGCCCTGAACGACCGCCGCGGACTCGAACGGCTGGGCGGCACCGTCATCCGGCGCAAGGAGTTGCGACAGATGATGGAGGAGATGAAGGCCGAGGTGGGCGTCTCCGTCACGCCGGTGCCGTGGGAGTACGCCGACTGGCTGGTGCACGACGCCTACCAGAAGGTGAAGGACACGCCGGGCGAGGGGGTCACAGACTATCCCGTCCTGCGCAGCCGCCTCACCACCGTCAAGCCCGCCGAGCGCGCCCATCCGGTCTTCGATGCCATGAACGCCCAAGGTGTCGAAGCCGTCGCCCTCTCGGAAGTCTCCGACAAGCTCCTGGAAGACGCGGAGTTGCGCACATGGTTCGTGGACAAGGAACTGGTGGAGCCTTGGCTCTCGCGCCTGGACGAGACCGAGCAGAGCCGAATCGTGCTCAACCCCATGCAGAAGGAAGAGCGTTTCCGGGGGGTCCTGCGGGAGGCCGTCCAGGGCATCTTCCTCACCGATGACACCGCGCCAGTCTTCGAAGCCCGCTTTGCGGACGCCGCCCTTCACCTCCACGCCTCCGGCCGGGAAGACCAGGCCCGGCAGACCCTGCGCGTCGCCCTGGCCATCCGCCGCCGCGACCTCGGAAACCTTGGCGCGCCGCTGCTCGAAGCCCTCGTGATGCGCAGCGTCGGCCTGTTCAAGGAACAGGAAAAGCAGGAGGCGGCGGAGGAGCCGTCGCTGATCGTCAAGCCGTGACCTGACAGGCTCCTGGATCAAGGTTGCCCTTGATCCAGGAGCACGGCCCGTTTTTCCAACACCTCCGCAATGATCCGCGACGGGAGGCGGATCAGTCCGGCAGTACCGCGATGGCTTCGATCTCCACGAGGTAGTCGGGGCTGGCGAGGCCGCTGACCACCACCAGGGTGCTGGCGGGCGGGTTGGCGCCGAAGTACTTGCTTCGCGCCGGCGTGAGGGCGTCGCGAAAGCGCGGGTCGGTGATGTAGGTGGTGATCTTGACGATGTCGGCAAAGCTGGCGCCGGCCTCGTCGAGCACCGCCTTCATGTTCTTGAGGACCTGTTCGGCCTGGGCGCCGGCGTCGCCCTTGCCGACGACGTTGTTGTCGGCGTCCACCCCGGTCTGGCCGGCGATGAAGAGCAGGCGCTTGCCTTCCGCCAGGATGCCCTGGGTGTAGCGCGGGCGGGGGTCGGGAATGCTCTTGGGCGCAATTTCGGTTCTCATGGTTTCCTCCTGCGGTTTGCGCTGAAACGGTCCTGGTGTCGTGTCCCGTAAATTATCGCGATAATTTGCGGGTCTTTTTCGCCGTCGGCTGCGTGGCGCTTCCTCGCGTGGTGTCCGCCACTGCTCGTCATCGCGCCTTGCACGCAACAAAAATCCTGCGCAACTTGTCGCAGTAATTTACGGGACACGACACTTGCGTTTGGTGCGCCAAGCTTACCGATACAGGTGGAGGTCGTCCAACGACGTGTCCGGATTGCGGATCTGAGGAGTGAGGGAGGGGAGGCCGGGGCGGGCGCGGAGCAGGAAGTCCACGGGGACGAAGTCCTTGATGAGGGGCACGGGCAGACGGAAGCCGGCGTAGGGGCTGACGGCGTCGTTACCCACCATCAGCTCGTCGGCCAGGAAGGAGTCGGGCGCGTCGGCGCGTACGCTGACGCCCGTGGCGGTGACGCTGCCGCGCACCGCGGGCAGGCCGTAGGCGCGCTGGGGGTCGATCTCCTTTGCGCTCAGGATCTCATGGTCGAGGATGGCGGAACGGTCGCGGGCGACACGGCCGGTCTCGCGGATGAACTCCAGGTCGGAGGCGTCGGCCTCCGGCTCGCGCGGCGCGAAGCGCATCAGGTCCTCGGGGAAAACCCCGACCTCCTCCGCTCCCACCGGGGCGCCAGCCGCGCGCGCGGCCATTGCGTAGCGTTTCTCCCGCAGCAGTGTCTCCAGGCCTTCGATGCGCGACCGCGCCACCGGGTAGGTGCGGGTGAGCGCGCCCCAGGGGGTGTCGTAGTGCAGCAGGATCGCGTCGCGGCCCAGGATGTTGACGCCGGCTTCGGACAACTCCAGGTTGCGGACGCTGCCGTCGAACAGAGCCGGCTTGAGTCCCAATGCCTCGGGGCCGTGCAGGCGGGGGTTGTCCGCAAGGTACTGTTTGCTGAGCCGAAGCCCGCGATTCTCCGGCGCCGCCAGGCGCGCGAGCCGGCCCTTGGCCTCCTTGCCGGCGGGCGTTTCGGGGTAGCGTGCCAGCACCGCCGCGTAGAGTGACCGCTGGCGCGCCTTGACGTCGGTCCCCTCGGCGGCGCGCACCAATGTCCGTGCGGCCTGTTCCTCCAGTTTCCGGATCTCGTCCGCCGGTGTCGTCCCGGAAAGGTGGTAGTACTGGACCGCCTTGTGCGGGTGCCCCTGGCTGCTGTAAGCGTCGCCCAGCGCTTGGTAGATGTCTCCCGATTCCTCGGACTCGGGCCGGGCGCGGACGGCGCGGGCGGCTGCGTCGACCACGGACTGGTTGGACACGGGATTGCCGCTGAGCATCTCCAGTAGATTGCTCGTCACCATGAGCATGTTGGCGGCGCCGAGCGTGGCGGCCCCGGCGATCCCGTGAGTGATGATGGGCGCGGCCCCGATCAAGGCGTTCTTTTCCAGGAAGTTCTCTCCCAGGAGCGCGAACCGCACCTGCGAAAGGCGGTAGCGCGCGTGTTCCCGGTCCAGGGCGCCGCGAAGGTTGTATTCCGGACTGTCGAGCAGGATGCGCGCGCGTTCGCGGGCGCGCTGGGAAGGCGCAGCGCGCGCGATGCCCGCGAGCGTACGCTTGGCGTCTGCGTGCCGGCCTTCCATCTCCAGGACCACGGCGGCGACGTCCCGGGCGAGGGCCTCCAGGCGTTCGCCGGCGTAGCGCCGCGCCATTGTCTCCGCCTGTTTCCGCGCCGCGGCGGCGTCCTTCCGGACCAGGGCGTGGAGCAGCGCGCGAATGTCCTTCCGTTGCCCGGCATTCAACCCGGCAAGGTCGTCCGTCTCGGCCACGGCGTGGACCTGACGGCGCGCCTTGTCGCGCGCCTGCCGCGCCGCTGCGATCTCCCGGAGCCGCTCCTTCACGGCTGCGGCCTCCGGCGCCGCCGCGGCCGCCAGCCGGGCATGGAGCGCGGCGTCGTCGATCCGGCCTTCCGCCAATGCCGGGGCCGCCCGGGCATCGTGCCGGTGGAGCCACACGACGGTCTTCTTGGCTTCCAGGGCGGCGACCTTCTGCTGCACTGCGTCGCCTTGGGGATGGTCAGGGAAACGCGCGAGGAAACGCTTGTACAGGACCAGGGCCTTGCGCTCGGAGGCGGGCATGCGCGGCTCGCGGCCGCGGAACAATTCGGCCAGGGCGGTGTCCACGGCGGCGGTGAGATACGAACCCGACACCCACCCGATCAGATCCACGGAGCCGAGCAGGCGGTTCAGCCGTTCATTCCAGCGGCCGATGTCGCTTTCGGCCACGAGCGCGTCGGCCTGTTCCAACTCGTCCTCGGCGAGGCGGGCGCGGAGAAACCGGCGCCGCGCGCCGGTGGAGGCGGTTTCCAGGGCCTCTTGCAGCGCCTTCCGGTAGGCGTCGCGGCCGGCGAGGCCGGCGTGGCGCAGATTCTGGAGGGCATGGCTCAGGCCGCTCGGCCTCACGCCGCCTGCAACCAGTTCGCGGTCCCGCTCCTCGATGTCGCGCGCGCTCCGCCCCGACCCGCGCCGGCCCAGGGCGTCGAGCAGCGCGCGGCGCGCGCGTTTTTCGATTCCGTCGGGGAAGTAGCGCGCGGCGGTGGCCGTGGCAACGAAGGGCTCGAAGCCGTGCAGCGGGTCCAGCATCCGCGGGTGCGCGTCGCCCCGGACCTGAGCCGCGCCCACGGCCGGCAGTGCCGGGAGCAGGCACAGCAGCATTGCGGCGATCCTCACTGGCTGCGCCTCCGCATCTGCTCCATCATCCCTTTCAGGCCCTCGATCTTGCCGTTGGCTTCGAGTTTCTCCGGTGCGCCGTCCTGTTGCGCCACCTCGGCGTAGAGTTTCATGGCCGACCGGGCGAAGTTTTCGAAGGTCTTGATGTCGAACGCGAGCCCCTCCGGTTCGTTCAACAGCGCGTACTCCCGCGCCAGGCCCGCATGGTAGTCGGCGAAGTCCAGCACGTGGCGAGGATATCTCTTGCTTTCCCGGTGCCGGGACAGAAGCTCACTGTAGGCCAGGGCGACGAGTTCGTCGCCGTTGTTCAGGCCGCGGCGGTTGAGTTCCACGAAGGCGACCTTGGCGCGGTCGACGCGTTCCGCTTCCACCCGCGCCAGGGGTTCCAGGGGCGTGCCCGCGTGCCGCTCGATCAACGCGTTCCATGCGCGCACGCGCTCGTCCAGCGCCTTGATGTACTCGGAGGGATCGTCCACCGGCAGGGCGGTGGCGGCGATGCGCTGGAAGGTCTCCAGGGCGTCGATGCGGCGGCGCGCCGGTTCGGCCAGTTCGCCCCCGGCGCGCGCCACGCCGCGGTAGTGGCGCAGCGCGCGCCGGTAGTCCCGCAGCCGTTCGTAGGCGGCGGCGCGGGTGAACCCCACGATGTCGCGGTAGCCGTTCCCGTGCTTGCGCTCGAAGTCCTCCAGCCGCAGCAGGGTGGCCTTGAAGACGCTGGCGCCGGTGACGTCCCTGGGAATTTCGAACCGGTACAGGTCGTCGCGTCCGAGGCGCTGGAACTCGCTGACGATCTCCACCAGGTTCGCCGGCTGGGCGTATCGCGGTTCCGGCGCGGGTGTGCGTTCCGTGCCCGCGCAACCGGCCGCCAGGAGCAGCGCCAGGGCACACCCGGCCAACGATGCCAGAAGCCTGCCGGGTCCATCGAATTGTCGCGAGAGGCAGAGGAAGGCCATTTCGGAAACCCGATTCCTTCCCCTGCGTCAGGGTCGGGTGGTGATGAGTGAGTAGCACAACACCAAGTCGTCTTCCTCGGCCGCGAAATCGTGGGGCACGCCCGCGGCAATGTGGCACAGCATGCCGGCTTGCAGCGGCGTCACCGCGCCGCCGGCCCGCAGGCGCCCTCGCCCCCGAAGCACGTGACACACCACATCCTTGTCGTCGTGAACGATCTGCCGCGGGTCTGCCGTGGAGGTGGCCGCGAACGAGACCAGCCCCACCTTGAAGCCGTCGCCCTCGATGCAGCCCTTGTGGCGAATCTCCGCGTTGATGGCCGCCAGTTCGGCGAGGGCCTGGTCGATCCGCAGCACCTGGACGCCCCTGGCGGAAGGGTCGGGCATGACAGGCTCCGGACTGCGTCAGGCCTCGGTGATGTGCCGCAGGATGGCGTTCACGGCGCGTTCCGCGTCCGTGTCCGGCACCCGGCACGACCCTACGACGCGATGGCCGCCGCCGCCGTAGTGGCTGAGCAGGTCGCCGACATTGACCTTGGATGTGGTGTTGAAGATGTTGTAGCCCACCGAAATGGCCGTGGTGTCGGCCCGCTGCGTATCGCGCGAGACCTTCATGGAGATGTTCCCCTCCGGAAACAGCGTGTAGAGCAGAAAACGGTTGGCGTCGGTGAGATCCTCGGCGGCGCGCAGGTCGAGATAGATGACGTTGCCGCGGAGTTGCGCGTGCTCCAGAAGTTGCCGCCGGAGCTGTTCCTGAAGGCCCAGGACCCGCGCGCAGCGCCGCTGGACCTCGGGATCGCGGAGCACCTCTTTCAGGGTGCGGTCGCGGATCATCTCGATCAGGCTGCGCCAGTAGGGCTCCTCGGCGCCGTCCTTGCCGTAGAGGGTCATGGAGATGAGCACGTATCCTGAGGGGTGCAGCACGTCGGCCCGCGTGAGGTAGCCTCCGTCGATCTTGTCGGTGTCCTCGAGCAGCGCCGTGAACCGGCTGGTGCGCATCAGGTCGAGGCCCCGGCTGTAGCGCGCCGCCGACGCGCTCGGCACCTCGGTGTAGTATTCGAACACCACCCGCGCGGCGCTTGGCGCGAGCCGGAAAGCGCCGCGGCCCGGAACCACGGGCCGGTCAAAGCCCGCGGCCCCGTTGGTGAAGTGATGGTCGAACCACAGGGCGCACGCCGGGTGGTAGGGGAGGTTGGCGATGACGTCGCCGGCGCGTATATCCACGGCGCCGTCCTGCATGAACTTGGGCTCGACGAAGAGGAAGGCCTCGATGTCTTCCACCGCGGTGATGAGCGAGCCGCAGACGATGCCGTCGAAATCGGGCCGGGTCACGAGTCTCATGCGCAGCACACCTCCACCGCAAGGGGCCATGACGTGCGGCACTCTTCGATTCTCGATTCCTTGGGGACGCCGGTGATCATGATTGAATTGGTACGTGAGCACCCCAGGAGTGTCAAGAAGCGCCGGCTACGGTTTCACGTCAATTTATTGACCTCGTTTCAAGGGCGTGTTACCGGTTTTGTGAGGCGCTTTTCTCAACCTGATCGAGGCAACAGCACGATGATCATCGACGGCAAGGCGGTGGCGCAGCAGGTGCGCGGCGAAGTGCGGGCGGGCGCGCAGCAGCTCAGGAACGACCACGGCGTGGTGCCCGGTCTGGGCGTGGTGCTGGTAGGAGACGACCCGGCGTCGCGGGTGTACGTGCGCAACAAGGAGAAGGCGTGCGCGGAGGTGGGCATCCGCTCGGTGGAGCATCTGTTGCCGGCGTCGGCGCCGGAGCGCGAGCTGCTGGAGCTGATCGCCCGTCTCAATGAGGATCGCGCCATCCACGGCATCCTCGTGCAACTGCCGCTGCCGGACCACATCGCCGGCGCGCGCATCCTCGAGGCCGTGTCGCCGGCCAAGGACGTGGACGGATTTCACCCGGTGAATCAGGGGCTGCTGCTCTCCGGCGGCGAGGGTTTCAGGCCGTGCACGCCGCTGGGCATCCTGCGCATGCTGGACTCCGTGGGTTGCGCGCTCAAGGGCCGGAACGCGGTGGTGGTGGGGCGCAGCCACATCGTGGGCAAGCCCGTGGCGCTGATGCTGCTGGAACGGCACGCCACGGTCACGCTGTGTCATTCGCGCACCGCGGATCTCGCGGGAGAGGTGAGCCGGGCGGACGTGGTGGTGGCCGCGGTGGGCAAGACCCACGCCATCCGCGGCGAGTGGATCAAGCCCGGCGCGGTGGTCATCGACGTGGGCATCAACCGGCTGCCCACCGGCAAGCTCGCGGGCGACGTGGAGTTCGAAGCCGCGCGGGAGCGCGCGTCGTGGATCTCGCCGGTGCCCGGCGGCGTCGGCCCCATGACCATCTGCATGCTGTTGTCCAACACCCTGTTGTCGGCGCAGCGTTCCGCCGCGCAGGCGTGACCGCGCACCGGCGGGCGCGCAGGTTCATGAAGGCGGCAGGGCGTGGCGGCCGTCTCGCGGAAGCGTCGTCACAAGCCCCACGGCGTCCCAGGGTTCTCGACCATGGCGGACGAAGCGCAAGGCAAGGTTCTCCGAAAAACACCGCTGCACGGGCGGCACAAGGCGCTGGGCGCGCGCATGGTGCCGTTCGCGGGATGGGAGATGCCGGTCCAGTACCGCGGCATTCAGGCCGAGCACGCGGCCGTGCGCTCCCGGGCCGGGCTTTTCGATGTCAGCCATATGGGCGAGTTCGAGGTTGCCGGCGCAGGGGCTTCGCGTTTCTGCCAGCGGGTCACCACCAACGACGTCGCGCGCCTGCGGCCGTTGCAGGCGCAGTACACCCTGTTGCTGAATGATCGGGCGGGGGTGATCGACGACCTGGTGCTCTTCCGGCTGGAAGAGGAGCGGTATCTCCTGTGCGTCAACGCCGCCCGCGCGGACGTTGATTTCCATTGGCTCGTGGATCACGCGGACGACGACGTGACCGTGGAGGACGTGAGCGACGCCTATGCGCTGCTGGCGCTTCAGGGGCCCGTGGCCGCGGCCGTGCTGCAACCGTTGACCGCGGCGGAGCTGCCGGCGCTCAAGCCGTTCCATTTCGTGAATGGCGCGGTGCACGGAATCCACTGCACCATTTCGCGCACCGGGTACACCGGGGAGGACGGTTTCGAGCTGTACTGCGCCGCGGCGGACGGCGCCGCGCTGTGGGACGTTCTCACGGCGTCCGGCGACGTGGAGCCCGCCGGTCTGGGCGCGCGCGACACCCTCCGTCTGGAAAAGGGCTACTCGCTCTACGGGCATGAGCTGGACGAGACCACGACGCCGCCGGAAGCCCGGCTCGGCTGGGTCACCAAGCTCGACAAGGGGCCGTTCATCGGCTCCGCGGCGTTGGCGCGGAAGGAGCCGCTCACGCGCCGCCTGACCGGGTTGATGATGGAAGAGGCGGGCATTGCCCGTCAAGGGTATCCGATCTGGCGCGAAGGGCGCGAGGTGGGACGCATCACCAGCGGCACGCTGTCGCCGACCCTGGGCAAGGCCATCGCGCTGGGTTACGTGGAGCCGGAGGCGGCGGCGCTGGACACCGAGGTGGAAGTGGAAATCCGCCGCAGGCGGGCGCGCGCCCGCGTCGTCCGCGTGCCGTTCGTCCGGTAGCGCATCGGCTGGCCGCGAAGGAGGAAATGATGGAGTACCCCAAGGGGCTGCGGTATTCGAGGGAGCACGAGTGGGTGCTGGTGGAGGACACGGACGGCGCCCTCATCGGCATATCCGATTTCGCCCAGAACGAACTGGGAGAGGTGGTGTACGTGGAGACGCCGGCAATGGGGGAGAACCTCAGCAAGGACGATCCGTTCGGCGCGGTGGAATCCGTGAAGGCGGTGTCGGATCTCTACGCGCCGGTGAGCGGCGCCGTGGTGGAGGTCAACGACGCGCTGGCGGACACGCCGGAGCTGGTCAACGAGGATCCGTACGGCGAGGGGTGGATCGTCAAGGTGACCATGTCGGACGTGGGTGAGCTCGACGATCTCATGACCCACGAGGAGTACCAGGAGTACTGCGAGGGGCAACCGGACGACGACGGCGCCTGACGCAGAGCGCTGGAGCATGGAGGATCGCGCCGTGGAGCCGACAGACCACAGAAGTTCGTTTCGGGATCTGTTTTCGTCACGGCACATCGGCCCCGGCGCGGCGGAAGTGGGGGAGATGCTCGCCGTCCTGGGCCTGGATGGTCTCGAACAACTGGTGCAGCGGGCGGTGCCCGACGACATCCGGTTCCGGGACACGTTGGACCTGCCCGAGCCCCTGACCGAGGAACAGCTTGTGCGCGAGGCGCGCGCCATCGCCGCGGAAAACCGGCCTGTCCGTTCCTGTCTCGGGATGGGCTACTACGACTGCCACACACCCGCTGTCATCCTCCGGAACATTCTCGAGAATCCGGGCTGGTACACCGCCTACACACCCTACCAGCCGGAAATCTCCCAGGGGCGCCTGGAGGCGCTGCTGAACTTCCAGACCCTGGTCACCGACCTGACGGCCATGGACATCGCCAACGCCTCCATGCTTGACGAGGGAACGGCGGCCGCCGAGGCCGTGTTCCTGGCGTTGCACGCCGGCAACCAGGGCCGCGCGCGCAGCCTCGCTCCGCGCAGGAAGCTCTTCGTCTGCGAGGACGTCTTTCCCCAGACCCTGGAGGTGTTGGGTACGCGCGCGCGTCCCATAGGCGTGGAGTTGGTGACCGGCGCCGGCGCGCCGCCGGCGGATGCCTTCGCCGCCTTCATCCAGTATCCCGCGGCCAGCGGCGCCATCCCCGATCTCGATGCCTTCCTGCGGCGTTGCCGCGAGGGCGGGCAGATGGGAATCGTCGCCACCGATCTCCTGAGCCTGTGCCTGCTCAAGCCGCCGGGGGAGATGGGCGCGGACGTGGTGGTGGGCAGCGCCCAGCGTTTCGGCGTGCCCATGGGTTTCGGCGGTCCCCATGCCGGTTTCCTCGCCACCCGCGAGCGTTACCGGCGCATGATGCCCGGACGCTTGGTGGGGGTGTCCCGGGACGCCCACGGCGCGCGCGCCCTGCGGCTGGCGCTGCAGACCCGGGAACAGCACATCCGGCGCGAGAAGGCCACCAGCAATATCTGCACCGCACAGGTGCTGCTGGCGGTCATGGCGTCCATGTTCGCCGTCTATCACGGCCCCGCCGGTCTCAGGAACATCGCCGAGCGGGTGCATCGCCACGCGTCCTTCCTGGCGCAGCGGCTGCGCGCCGCCGGCTTTTCCCTGGCCGCCGATCATTTCTTCGACACGCTGCGCATTGAAGCCGGGCCGGAACGTGCCCGCGCAATCCAGCTCACGGCGGCCGAGCGCGGCATCAATCTCGGACGTCCGTCCGAAGGGCAGTTGCACGTGTCCCTGGACGAGACCACCACGGTGGAGGATCTGGGCGCGTTGCTGGATGTGTTCGGCGCGCCCGCGGCGGACGAAGACCTGACGGCGGCGGTGGCGCGGGACGCTCGGTCGCACCTGCCCCGCGGTTGTGTGCGCGAAAGCGGGTATCTGGAAGCGGCGGTATTCAACCGCCACCACTCCGAGACGCAGATGCTGCGCTACATGGCGGAGCTCCAGGCCAGGGACCTGAGCCTGGTGCAGTCGATGATTCCGCTGGGATCATGCACCATGAAGCTCAACGCCACCACCGAGATGATTCCCGTGACCTGGCCCGAGTTCGCGCGCATGCACCCGTTTGCGCCCGCGGACCAGACCCGGGGCTACCGGCGCCTCATCGCCCAACTGGAGGAATGGCTGGCCGCCATCACGGGTTTCGCGGCAGTGTCGGTGCAGCCCAACGCCGGCTCCCAGGGGGAGTACTCGGGCTTGCTGGTGATCCGGCAACATCATGCCGCCATGGGTCAGGGACGGCGCGAGGTCTGCCTCATTCCCAGTTCCGCCCACGGCACCAATCCCGCCAGCGCGGTGCTGGCGGGTATGCGCGTGGTGGTGGTGGACTGCGACGACGACGGTAACATCGACCTGGACGACCTGCGCGCCAAGGCCGAGCGCGTCAGCGGCGAACTCGGCGCGCTGATGGTCACCTACCCGTCCACCCACGGCGTATTCGAGGAGGGCATCACCCGGATCTGCCGCATCGTTCACGAGCACGGCGGTCAGGTCTACCTGGACGGCGCCAACCTGAACGCACTGGTGGGGCTGTGCCAACCGGGGCGCATTGGCCCGGACGTCTGCCACCTGAACCTGCACAAGACCTTCTGCATCCCCCACGGCGGCGGCGGGCCGGGGGTCGGCCCGCTGGCCGTGGCCGAGCACCTCAAGGGGTATCTGCCGGGCCACGGGACCGTGCCCGAGTGCGGCCCGGCCGGGGGCATCAGCGCGGTGTCGTCGGCTCCCTGGGGCAGCGCCGGCATCCTGCCGATATCGTGGGCGTACATCGCCATGATGGGCGCCGCCGGCCTGACCCGCGCGACCCAGGTGGCGGTGCTCAACGCCAACTACATCGCGCACCGGCTGTCCTCGGGTTACCGGATCCTCTACCGGGGCAAGAACGATATGGTGGCCCACGAATGCATTGTCGACGTGCGTCCGTTCAAGGCGTCGGCCGATGTCACCGTGGAAGACGTGGCCAAGCGGCTCATGGACTACGGCTTCCACGCACCCACCATGTCCTGGCCCGTGGCGGGCACGCTGATGATCGAACCCACCGAGAGTGAGTCGCGCGAGGAACTGGACCGCTTCTGCGACGCCATGCTGGCCATCCGCGAGGAGATCCGCGAGATCGAGACCGGTGCCGCGGACCCGCGGGACAACGTGCTCAAGAACGCGCCTCACAGTGCGCCGCACCTGCTCTCGGACGACTGGCCGCACTCGTATTCGCGGGACAAGGCGGCGTTTCCGCTGGCGTGGGTGCGGCAGCGCAAGTTCTGGGTCCCGGTGGGCAGGGTGGACAACGCCTGGGGCGACCGTAATCTGGTGTGCACCTGCGCGCCCGTGGCCGCGTATGCGTGACGCCGGCGCCACCGGACGCAGCACGCTGCCGGTGTAGCCCAAGCGCGCGCCTGTCATTCATGATTCAGCGTTTCAGCGACATCGGCTGTCGGGCTCTTGCCGGACCGCGTGGATGCTCTCGGGAACCGCTCCTATCATATTGAAAAGACGGACATACACCCCACACCTCAAACCCAAAAAAATGGTCCTGGCTCGCGCCGGTAGTCACTTGACAAGGCCCTTTTCTTTCGCCAAGTCGGCGGCCAGTTGTTCGGAGCGGTCGAGAAAGTCCAGCATTCCGTCGAGGTCGGTCAAGTAGTGCCGCCACTTGCCCTCTCCATCGAGCTGTTCCCAAGCAAATCGCTTGCCCCACAGCCCGAGGTCCTCATCAAGATAGGCGCAAAAGTCCTTCAGGGCATCCAGCCTTCGACTGGGAGGCCCCTTCGGACGTTCAGGTCTTTGAGTGCTTATAAACGCCACGAGAGTTACGGTTCTTCCGGCGATAGCCTGGCGGTATAGTGCTTCGAGCCGATTCAACAGTTCAGAAGGCAGCCGTTCGAGCAACTTCCTCAAGTAATGTCCTTGAGGCCGCCGTCGGGCTTGAGCCAGCCGATGTACCGGCAGAGCTCTCTCGACAACGCCGCGCGGTTGGACCGGGCGCGGCGCCGGTCGGTGCGGCTTGCGGGGCAGCGCTACCAGCACAGCGGGCGAGGCCGTCACAAGCATGCCGAGCGCCAGCGGCGATACCGCGAACGCCGGCGGCTCCGGCCAGCGCGCAGAAAGTGACGCATTACCCTTTGACCGTCGCGTGTCGGCGTCCTGTTGTGGCGCGCATGCCGGCAGGGCGGTCCGGAACCCGGCCGTTCGCGCCCGACCGTCGAGAACGGATACCGTGTGTTCTTCACCCGAACCACCGACCTGGTGCAGCGCATGCAGGTCGCACGCCGCGAGCTCGCCCTGGAAGCCCTGCCAGCCCGGCTCGACCGCTACCATCTTCTGATCCTCGACGATATTCAATTAGCCGCCGCCTATACTCGCGAGAATTTGGTCTACACTGGTGGCGACCTCGTACTGGGGTGGGGCCTCACCCCGTTGGAGCGCCTTGAAATGCGCCTTGCCGCACTGGATCTTGGCGTTCTCGGTGCCGCGAAGGTCGTCAACGAGGGTGCTGGCCTTCGTCTCCACCACGAAGTACAGGCGTTCGCCCTCGTCAGACTCGATTAGGACTGCCCAATCCGGGTTGTAGGTGAGGTGGTCCTGGTTTGTAGGACAGGAAGGCGGCGGAGATAAGGTGTATTCCAGACGATCGATCATGCCGCCAAGGTCCCGTTTATCAGGTCTTCGTGTTCCGAAGGAACTGTCAGAGGGGCGGGCGGGGTGTGAGGTCCGGCCTGCCTCTGGAGTCCTCGTTCGTAGGCCTCCGCCGGGGTGGAGCCGGCGAGGGCGGAATGAGGTCTTTGGGTGTTGTAGAAGTGGAGCCAGTTGGCGATGGCCCTTTGGGCGGCGAAGCCGTCGGTCAGCTCGTGCAGGTAGACAGCCTCGTACTTGAGGGAGCGCCACAGGCGCTCGATGAAGATGTTGTCCATGCGCCGGCCCCTTCCGTCCATGGAGATGGCAATGCCGGAGTCTTTGAGGACGGAGGTGAACTCCAGGCTGGTGAACTGGCTGCCTTGGTCCGTGTTGAAGATCTCGGGAGGGCCGTAGCGTTCCAGAGCCTCTGAGAGGGCCTCGACACAGAAGCGGGCATCGAGGGTGTTCGACAGCCTCCAGGAGAGCACCCGGCGGGTGGCCCAGTCCATGACCGCCACCAGGTACAGGAAGCCACTCTGGACAGGGATATAGGTGATGTCGGAGGTCCACGCGTGATTGGGCCGTTCGATGGCGACCCCCTTGAGCAGATAGGGATAGACCCGGTGCTCGGGGTGCGGTTGGGTGGTGCGCGGCGCCTGATAGATGGCCTGGAGCCCCATCAGGCGCATCAGACGCCGCACCCGGTGACGACCCACTCGGACTCGCTCCCGCCACAGATGGCGGACCATCTGGCGGCTGCCGTAGAAGGGGTACTCCAGGAACAGCTTGTCGATCCGGCGCATCAACGCCAGATTCTCCGCGCTCTCGCCCTTGGGCCTGTGGTACACAGAGGATCGGCTCACTCGAAGCAAATGGCATTGACGGCTCAAGCTGAGCTTGGGATGGCCGGGCTCGATCATCCCCCGGCGCTTCTCCCGGCTCACCACTTGAGCCCCTTGGCCAAAAAATCCCGCTCCACCGTCAGCTCTCCGATCTTCGCGTGCAGGTCCCGGACCTCCCCCTCGTGGTCTCCTCGTGCCCGCTCGGCTCCCTTCGAGAACACCTCCTTCATCCCCTCCACCGCACGCTGCTTCCACGTGCTCACTTGGTTCGGATGGACCTTGTGCCGCGCCGCGAGCTCCTGGATCGTCTTGTCTCCGCGCAGCGCCTCCAGCGCTTCGCCTTGAAGTCTCCGCTGAACCGTCGTCGTGTGCTCATTGCGTATCCCTCCTTCGGTCGGTGGAATACACCTTGGCAACCTGTCCGATTTTCCGGGACCACCTCACAGTACGGGTGCGAGGTACTCAGCTGGTATGGCGCGACAAGTAGGATGAGAGTCAGGATGAGAGTCGCGATGTAAACCGCCTGCGGCCGGTCAGGACGGCGTTAATCGCGGGCGTCGCGTTCGGCGATGCCGGCAAGCTCGACCGGTGGGCGGTCGGGGAATCTGGCGATCAGCGACAGGCTGCCGCCCATTGCTTCCACCGTTCTGCGCAGCGTGGACAGCAGGAGGTCGCTACGCTTCTCCAGCCGGGAGATGGCGTCCTGGCTGATGCCGAGCTCACGCGCGACGCTCGCCTGGGTCAGCGCGCGGGCCTTGCGCAGTTCGCGCAGCGTCATTTCCTCGGCGATCAGTTCGGCCGCCCGTTCCTCAATCCTGCGCCGTCGCTCGGGGTCGAGTTCCGCCATCATTTCATCAAGGCTCACAGTCATTGCGTTCCCCTTTCATCGGCGAGGCGGGCAAGGTGCCGGTCGAACCGCTCGTCGGCTTTGCGGATGAGCGCACGGTAGAACCGCCGCCCGCTGCCGCCCGACTTGTCGCCCGCCACCAGAAGCACGGCCTCACGCGCGGGGTCGAAGGCGAAGGCCACCCGCCATTCCCCGTCCGCCGCGCCGAACCGTATCTCCTTCATGTTCGCGTGCCGAGACCCGTTCAGCGTATCCACCTGCGGCCGACCCAGTTGCGGACCGAACTGCTCCAGCAAGCGGCCGACCGTGTACACCTCATCCTGCACCTTGACGTGGAGATCATGAAACTCCGGCACGAACTCGTCATGGAAAACGACCCGTCAGTTCATGGCGGCAGGATAGTGTTGCCCGAATATGAAGTCAAGGACATGTCCGTTCTCCCCGGCGCGGTCGCGTGTGCTCGGCTCGCGACATCTGATGGGTCAGGCGATGTGTTCATCCGCGATGACGCCCGTGGCCGGCCCGGCCCTGGCGCTGACCTCGGACGTGCTGTGGGCGCGGACGTCATCGGAGAAGACGGACGATCTCAAGGCCTGGGACGCCGACGTGACCCGTCTCAGGCTCGGCCTGGAGGGTAGCTGGCGCATCGCCATGGAGGGGGATGCGCACCTGACGCCGAAGCTGGCGGCCAGCGCGCGCCATGACGGCGGCGATGCGGAGACCGGCTTCGGGGTCGAGGTCGGCGGCGGCCTCGCGTGGACCGACCCGGTGCCCGGGCTTATCCTCGATGTTTGGGGCCGCACGCTGCTGGCGCATGAGAACGGCGACCTGAAGGACTGGGGCAACAACGCCCAAGCTGCACGATCTGCCTTCGCTCCAGAAGCTTTGCAGTGCCCGGTTCGTCCGTACACGGTCTTTGCCAGGATGCTCGCGCGGGGAAATTCGCCCGACGACTGGACCTCGTTGATGACCGCATCAAGGCAGGACTGGCAGTCGGGGAGGTGACTGCATTCGGACGGTGTCGGCTCGCGAAAGGGTGGAAATCCTCCAGAGTTCCTGATACTGGCCACGTCGGTAGCCCCCCAAGCACGGCAGCGACAACAGAATAATGGACCAAGGCATCTACAATAGAATCGCCCCCAACAACCGCGGCGTTGAAGACACTTTCGGCGCGCGTTCGCATTCGGCGCCAGACAGGCCGACTCGTCCGTCAAACGCCAAAAGGAGTCAGCCTCTGCAATGGCGATGAATACACCCGAACGCGACCTTGAAGAGTCGCTGATCGAAAAGCTGCGGGACCTGAAGTACGAATACCGGCCCAGCACATGACAAATCCGGAACGGCGTCTCGACTCGCCCGTTCGCGCCGGCTGGTTTTCAACGATGCGGATACTCGCGCCACCACTGGCCGGACTTGGCCCGTGGGGAACGACTCGCTTTTCGACCGCCGGTCAGCTACCTTGAGATACCGTATTCCACAATGGCTGCAAGCAGCGGAAGGAGACATACGGGATGGCGGCAAACGCAAATCGCAAGAACACGGCGCTCAAGGAGGCCATGACCAAGGCCCAGATTCTGGACGCCCTGGCCGAATCGACCGGGCTCCAGAAGAAGGACGTGGCCTCGGTGCTGGACAACCTTGGAGTGGTCATCGAGCGTCACGTCAGGAGGCGTGCGGTGGGAACGTTCACGCTCCCCGGCCTGCTGAAGATCAAGGTGGTGCGCAAACCCGCGACCAAGGCGCGCAAGATGATCTCGCCCTTCAACGGCCAGGAGATCACGGTGGCGGCGAAGCCCGCCTCGCGGGCGGTGAAGGTTCAGCCGTTGGCGGGGCTCAAGCGTATGACGGAGTAGACCCGGACCGACGGGAATATTTCTGACTTATTGATAAACAAGCCAGAAAAGAGACCTCTACGCAGAAGGGACCCACAGATGGGTCCACGGATTTTGAAAGCGCAACACTGGAAGTGAGGGCATCATGTTTGGCTTGGGAATTTGGGAACTGCTGATCATCCTGGTGATCATCATGGTGCTTTTCAGCCGCCGGCTTCCGGAACTCGGTCAGGGTCTCGGCAAAGGCATTCAGAGCTTCCGCAAGTCGCTCCACGAACCGGACGAGATCGACGTCACCGCCACCGAGAAGGGCAAGGGAGACGGCTCCAAGAAGGACTGACGGCGCGCTGCCCAGTCAAGCGGCGCCGTCGGCCGTCAGAACCCGGCAACTGAAGGTGGCCACCGCCGCCTTGGGCTTGGGGAAGACGATGGTGAAGTCCGCCGAGCCTTGGGGCGGGATGTGGTAAGCGCTTTGAGGCTTGAGGCTTTGGAGCAGCGAGATCTCGCGGAAGCTCATGTCTTCGATGATCCTGGCTGAAATGGCGTTGCCCACGAAGGTCACCTCTCGCCCTACCTGTTTTCCTCCCTCATCGAAGAGTTGCGCTTCGATCTGAACCTGTCGGACGCTCTGGTCGTTCCGGTTGAGCAACTTGCCGGAGACGACAAAGACCTCCGTCTGGTTCAGAATCGGCCGCACGCCCGACACCAGCGATTGGAACACCAGCGTGCTCTTGTAATGCCTGTTGTCGAATACGGCCGCGCCGTACCATGGTACCCGCCGCAACAGATTGTCCAGCGGTTCGGGATGGGTCATGTGAATCAACGTCACCAAGCCCGCGGCGAACAGGATGAGCGCGATGAGACTCACAAAGGGTACGACCGAGCCTTTGGCGTCGGGCAGGGGCAGCGGGGGTGCTTCCCGTTTGGGCGGGATGAGGAAATCGTCGTCGATCGTGAAGTCCGGCGGCGGGCGCTGGGGCTCCGCATCCGCGTCGTCCTGGCCGTGGTCCTTCTGGAACGCAAGCAACCCGGCTTCATCCGGTAGACGGACCCCGGCGGGGTTGGGGTCGAATTCAAGGTGGGGGAGTTCGGGGTTGTGCGGCACGCCGTCCGCGTCGGATTCCTCGGCATTTCCTTCGGGGGATCCGGCCGGCGCCGGCGGCGTTTCCGCCTTGTCCTCCATGTCCTCAACGCGGACTTCCTCCACACGGACTTCGGCCACCGCATTGTCGTCGTCGGACTGCGCCTGTGGAGCCCCGTGGGAGTCGGCATCTTCGGCAACTTGGGGGTCGGCGGCGGGCGCGTGGCTCGCGGCGTCCGTGTCCGGAGCGTGACGGGTTGAAGCCGGATCCGTGGCCGACACGAGTCGGTCCGCGTCGGTCGTGTCCGGTTTCAAGCTCACCTGCACCCTGAAGACGTGCTTGCATCGGGAACAACGGAAACTCGGCTTGGGCGCGTCGAGGACGCCACCGTCCACCTTGTAGGTCGTGGAGCAGTTTGGACAGCGAATGATCATGGCCGTTGGGGGCGAGCGCCAGAGTCCGGTCCCGGGAGTCCGTGGGCGCGGTCCGGAGCGGGAGCGTCAGATGGCAAAGTCCACGTTGCCGACGTCAAGGCTTTCCTTCCAGGTGGTCCAGAGGTTCGTGGTCATGTAACGCGCACCGAAGTCGGGGAACACCACCACCACGGTGCCGTGCGTGAGCCGCCGGGCGACACCCATGGCCGCCACCATGGCCGCGCCGGAGGATTGCCCCACCAGCAGCCCCTCCTCCTGGCTCAGCCGGTACACCATGTCGTAGGCATCTTCGGTGGACACCGGGATCTTGAGATCGAGCTCATCCTCCCGGTAGATCCCCGGAACGATGGAGCTGGCCATGTGCTTGAGCCCTTCGAGCCCGTGCAGCGCCGAGTCGGGCTCGGCCGCGATCACGCGGATGCGCGAATCCCGCTCCTTCAGGAAACGTCCCACCCCCATCACGGTGCCGCCGGTGCCGATGCCGGCGATGAAGTGGGTGACGCTCCCTTCGGTCTGTTCGTGGATCTCGGGACCGGTGGTCTCGTAATGGGCCTGACTGTTCATCGGGTTGAAGTACTGGTCGGGCTTGAAGTACCGTTCCGGCTCTTCCGCGACGATGGTGCGGCAGCGGCGGATGGCTCCGTCGGATCCTTCCAGCGGATCGCTGTAGACGATCTCCGCGCCGAACCACCGAATGATGTTCTTGCGTTCCTCACTCACGTTGGCGGGCACCACAAGCCGTACGGGATGGCCCAGCGCCGCGCCGATCATGGCGATGGCGATGCCGGTGTTGCCCGAAGTGGAGTCGATGAGGGTGCGGCCGGGACTGAGCTGCCCTGTGTCGATGGCTTCCCGGATCATCCTGAGGGCGGGGCGGTCCTTGACCGACCCACCCGGATTGAAGCCCTCCAGCTTGGCCAGCACCCGCACACCCCGGGACAGTCCCCGGGTGATCCGCCGGATCGGCACCAAGGGCGTGTTGCCGACAAGCTCGACGATGCGGTCGACCTTGCGTGGCTTGCGCGGCGGCGAAGCGCCGTCCTGTTTCAGCGCGGCGAGCATGGGGCGTGCGCGGAATCCGTTGGACGGTCAAACGCCGCCGGCGATGGCGGGGACGATGGAGATGCTGTCGCCGTCCTTCAACGCGGTGTCGACGTTCTGCAGAAAGCGGATGTCGTCGCCGTTGACATAGACGTTCACGAACCGGCGCACCTTGCCGCCTTCGTCCATGATGCGTTCCTTGATGCCGGGATGCTTCTGCTCCAGATCCTCCAGCATGGCCAGAACGGTGCCGCCGTTGACGTCGACTTCGTCCGATCCCTGGGTGAATTTTCTCAGCGGCGTGGGTACGCGTACACGAACACTCATGAAAGAACCTCCTTCTCGATCAGGATAGAACCCGGACCCGACCATTTCAACAGCTTCCGCGGCTCGCGCACGACGATCCCACGCTGAGCGGGCATCCGTGTCGAGGGCCGGACGGGGTCCGCTCATCCGGCCTTCGCGTCCGGCTCGGTCGCGCGCGTCAGGGCGCCGTACAACTCGTCGAAGTCGTTCAGGCCGGCGTCGATGCTGTAGGGCCGGTCGATGATGCGGGCTACGGTCTCGATGGTCTTGTAACCGTTCCCGGTGATGGAGATGACGATGGACTCGTCCCGCGGGATCCGTCCCTGCTCGATGAGTTTCCTGGTCACTGCGACCTCGGTACCGCCCGCGGGTTCGGTAAAGATGCCCTCGGTGGAGGCCAGCAGGCGGATGCCGTCGAGGATTTCCTCGTCGGTGACGCTTTCGCCCCAGCCGCCGGTTTCATGGAGCGTCTGGATGACGTAGTAGCCGTCGGCCGGGTTGCCGATGGCGATGGATGTGGCGATGGTGTCGGGCTTCACCGGGTCCACGACGTCGGTGCCGCGCTTGAGCGCGTCGATGATGGGAGAGCAGCCGGCGGCCTGCGCGGAGTAGATGCTGCACGGCTCGTCCGGGTCCACCAGCCCCACCGTGCGCAACTCCTTGAACCCCTTGCCCAGCTTGGGCAGGATGGTGCCCCCCGCGGAGCCCACCACGATGTGGCGCGGCAGCTTCCAGCCGAGTTGCTCGGCCACCTCGAAGGCATGGGTCTTGGCGCCTTCGGAGTAGTAGGGCCGAAGGTTTACGTTGACGAAGGCCCACTGGTACTTGTCGCCGATCTCGCTGCACAGCCGGTTCACGTCGTCGTAGGTCCCCTTGATGGCCACGGTGCGCGGGCCGTAGATGGCCGAGCCGACGATCTTCCCCTCCTCGAGGCCTTCGGGAATGAAGACGTAGCAATTGAGGCCCGCGCTGGCGGCGTGGGCCGACACCGAGTTGGCGAGGTTGCCGGTGGAGGCGCACGAAACGGTCTCGTAGCCGAACTCGATGGCCTTGGAGATGGCCACCGATACCACCCGGTCCTTGTAGGAGAAAGTCGGATGGTTCACCGAGTCGTCCTTGAGGTACAACTCCTGCACGCCCAGCGCCTGCCCCAGGCGGCGGGCCCGGATGAGCGGGGTGAAGCCGGAGTAGAGGCCCACCCGGGGCTCCTTCTCCACGGGCAGCAACTCGCGATAGCGCCACAGGTTCCGCGGGCGCGCGGCGATCTTCTCGCGGCTCACGCTGTCGCGGATGCCGTCGTAGTCGTACATCACCTCCAGCGGGCCGAAGCAGTCCTCGCACACATGCAGGGGCGCCGTGGGATAGTCCCGCCGGCACTCCCGGCATTGCAGTCCTAGAACAAAGCTCATGCGTGACTCCTTTGAGAAACCGGCGCTCCCGCGCCGCAGGCCGTGCAGCGCGGGTTCGGCGCCACGGGTACGTTGCGAATTTCCATGGCCCTGGCGTCGTAGGTTAGCATCCGGTTCACCAGCAGGTGCTCCTCCAGGCCGACAATGTATTTGACGGCCTCGGTGGCCTGAATGGAGCCGATGGTCCCGGCCACCGCTCCCAGGATGCCCGCCTGCTGGCAGCCGGGCACCTCCCCCGGCGCCGGTGGCTCCTCGAAGAGGCAGCGGTAACACGCGCTCTCCGGCGGCACCACGGTCATGGTCTGTCCCTGGAGGCGGACGATGCCCGCGTGGGAGAAGGGCTTGCCCAGGGACACGGCCACGTCGTTCACGAGAAACTTGGTGTCGAAGTTGTCGCTGCCGTCGATGATGAAGTCGTAGGGTGCCATCAGCTCCGTCGCGTTCTCGCCGGTCAGGCGCGTGGCGTGGACCTCCACATCCACCTCGGCGTTGAGCGCCAGCAGCCGGGACCGGGCCGACTCCACCTTGCGCCGGTCCAGGTCGGCCGTGGTGTGAAGGATCTGCCGCTGCAGGTTGGACAGGTCCACGGCGTCGCCGTCGACGATGCCCAGGCGCCCAAGGCCGGCCGCGGCCAGGTAGTACGCGGCGGGACATCCCAGACCGCCCGCCCCCACCACGAGCACGCTGGCCTGACGCAGGCGGATCTGGCCGCTGCCGCCCACGTCGGGGATCATGATCTGCCGGCTGTAGCGCTCAACCTGCTCAGGACTCAGACGCATCGACCGCGGCCTCCAAGGGCGCTCCCGATTCGGGACACTCCCAACACGACGCCAGAACGAAAACGACGCCAGAACGAAACACCTGGACGAAAAAAAAACCTCTTCCAAGATGAGAAGAGGTTTCTCCTCACCTTATCTGTCCCTTGCGGGCCGGAATTAGCACCTGCGTTCCCTTCGGGAACACGGTTGCTGTGGCTTCAACGGGCCTGCCCCTCCACCACTCTGGATAAGGTGTCTGACTCCCTTGAGGAGTTCTTGTATTATCTAGCCGATTTTCCTTGCAAAGTCACGCCGCGCGCGGCGGCTCACGGCGGGGAAGGCCGCCATTCATCGCCCGCCGATGAGGAAGGCGGCATCCGTCAGTTCATCGAACAGGCCCCGGGTCCCCTGGGGTCCCCGCAGGCGCCGCAGCCTCCGGCGACCGGCATGGGGTCGGCCGTGGCCGCGTTGACCGCAAAAACCGACAGCATCCGCTCAAGTTGCTGGCCGTTGCAGGACGGGCACGCCGGCTTGGCGGAGCCCAGGACCAGGTCCTCGAATTCATGGCCGCAACCCTTGCACTGGAATTCGTAAAGAGGCATGACGTGTTCTCCTTTCGGTGCGATGCTTCTCCACGCCGCCGACGTCAAGCGCCAGTGTGAAGAAGCATCGCAAATATACTCCACCGCGCGGTGGCGGCAAACCCTTCGGCGGCGTTTGCCAGGAGCTTGCCATGCTGTTTCTCAACAACGACGATGTCGCGCAGGTCATCGACATGCCGCTTTGCCTGGACGCCTTGGAGAGCCTCTTCCGGGAGCTGGCCAGGGGTGACGCGGTGGGCATGGGGCGCATGGACATGTACGTGCCCTCGGGGAAGGAGTCGCCCTATCACCGCCTCGCTCTCATGGTCGGGGGCAGCCGCCAGGACGGCTACTCCTGCATCCGCATCATCTCGGACATGGTGAGCTGGCCCATGGAGCGGGGCCACCGGCGCGAGAACAAGTACGCCGGCGCGCCCGGTACCTGGTGCGGCCTGTTGCTGCTCTTCAGCACCCGTGACGGAACACCGGTGGCCATGATGAACGACGGCCGCCTCCAGCACGACCGCGTGGGCGCGGGCGCCGGCCTGGGAGCCCGGTACCTGGCGCGGCAGGACAGCCGCACGGTGGCGATGATCGGCTCCGGCGGCATGGCCCGAAGCTACCTTGACGCGCTGTTGCGCGTGCGTCCCATATCCAGGGTATCGGTCTTCAGCCTCGATCCCGCCAACGCCCTGCGCTACGCCGAAGAGATGCGGGAACGGCACGGCATCGAGGTGGAACCGGCCGCGGACGCGCGCACGGCGGTGCGCGGCGCGGACATCGTGTGCTGCTGCGCCTCCGCCATCGAGCCGGTGTTCTTTGCGGACTGGCTGGAGCCCGGCATGACCGTCATCGACGTCAACCGGAACTCCGTGGAGCCGGGCTTTCTCGACGCGGTGGACGTGGCGGTGCGCCCGGGGGACGCGACCCCCTACCTGGAGAAGCTTCCGCCCGAGGCCTTCTACGCCCGCGGTGGTTACCTCGGGTACGTGGCTGGCCAGGAAGACGAGCGGGCGCTGGTGCCGCGTGTGAACCTGACCCGCGAGATCGTGGACATTCCAAAGCTGCCCGACGTCATGAGCGGCCGGATCCCCGGCCGCACCAGCCCGGAGCAGACCGCCTGGTTCATGAACATCGGCGCCATCGGCCCGCAGTTCAGCGCCGTCACCGGCGCCGTCTACGAACGCGCCCGCGACGCCGGCCTCGGACGGGAGATCCCCACCGGGTTGTTCCTGGAGGACATCCGGGCCTGACGCGGGCGCCCCGCCCGGTCCACTTCTTCCTCATCTGGTTCCCGTAAACGGGTCGGCAACCGGTGGCCTGGCAAGTCAACGGGTCTTGCCGGCAAGAAGAAATCCTGCGCAACTGGTAATTCCGCGCAACTTGTCACAGTCCGCTGCGGGACACGACACACAAGGAGGCACGTCATGAACCAAACAGTCGGCGCGAATTTTCCGGATCTGGCCTTGGAGGATCAGAGGGGCACGGAACTGAAGCTGTCGGAAATCACCGAGGGCAAGTTCCCGCTCGTGGTGGTGTTCTACCGGGGCTACTGGTGAGGGAAGTGCGTGGTGCAGTTGCGCCACCTGGTCGTCCTTCAGGAAGAACTTCCCGTGAGCTACTGCCGGATTGCCGTGGTCAGCGTCGATCCGCCCAAGGTGAACGGGGCGCTGCGCAACGGTCTCGGAGCGACATTCCCGTTTCTCAGCGATCAGGAGTTCAAGGCCATCGAGGCGCTGGACATCGTCGATACCACGGACAAGCGGCACGGGACGCTGGCGATCCCGTACGCCTTCTCGCTCCTGCCGGACCTGTCGGTCCACCGCATCTACAACGGCTGGTATTACGTCGGACGGCCCACCAATGAGGAGTTGCGGGCGGACATGCGCGCCATGACCCAGCAACTCCGGGCCGACTACGACCCGCAGGCATAGAATGGCCAATGGCGCCCCCTCGACTTCGCTGCGCCGCGCTCAGGGCGAACGGGTGAATTTTCCGCGCGAAGTCCAGGGGCTCCATGGCTGTCACAGGACGGTCCCACGCTGACCGGGCATGCGCGTCGAGGCTTGGGTAGGGCTCGTTCCGGTCCTCGCGAAGCCTCATTCCGCCGGAAGGGCGCCGCCCGAACCTCCGGCCTCCGTGTGAATCGGCAGCGTGGGAAAGTCCTGAATCCGCCAAGCAGCACTTGTTCGAAGTCTCCCTGGCTCGCAATGGTGTTGGCGCCCGATTTGTGTTAATCCAGCCGTATGATCCAGCCACAGGAAATAGAAGATACACTGGGCCGGGTTTTCCCGGGTTGCACGGTGCCCATGATCAAGGATCTGACCGGCGGGGGCGACCATTACCAAGTGGTCATCGTGCATGATTCGTTTGCCGGCAAGGGTCTCATCGACCAGCACAAGATGGTCTATGAAGCCCTCAAGGACGAGCTTGGCGACGAACGAATCCACGCCCTGTCGTTGAAGACCTTCAGCCCCGAGCAGTGGGAGAAGTTCGGCTCCTAGGAGCCTGCGCCGCAGGAATTCGCGAAAGCGGATTTGCGCCGTGAATTCCTGCGGCGCAAGCTCCTGGGCGCGGCCTGGATCAGTTGCGTCATGAACGGGCGCTGGTCTGCATCGCCCACAACCTCAACAAGCTCGTTGCCCACCCCGTGCCTCGGCTCAAGCCTGAACGAGCCTTGGTCCTCCTTCCTGCGGCCACCAACAGCACCACCTGGAACTCGAAATGGCGTACCTCGGCCTCACTTGCCTCCGCGGACGCGCTGCGTCTGGAGTTGGCGCTCGACCGTCCGATCCACGATTGCGTGTACCTCGCACTCGCCCATCGCATCGGCGCGCTCACGCGGCCAGGCTGCCCATCAACCTGCCATAGCCGGTCACGCTTTCCCTGATCCGGATCAGCTTGAGCGCGTACCAGATGTAGGCTTGGCAACTGGTCACCACGGGCTTGCCGATCTCGTGCTCCAGGATCTCCACGTCCTCGATGGTGGGCCAGCGCGGGCACGGGATGAACAGGCCGTCCGCCTCCGGCGCCTTCTCGTAGAGGCGCTTGGCGATCTTGTAGGAGGCGTGCACGGGCAAGTCCGAGATGGCGGAGTTCCTGCGCACGCCGTAGCCTTCGATCTGAAGCACCTCGAAGCCCGAAGCCTCCAGAAACGCCTTCATGCGGGCGTTCAACTCGTCCTCATGCGGCGTGGCCACCACCAGCCGCCGGAGTCCCATGGCCTTGAGGGCTTCCACCTCGCCGGTGATGCCCGCGGTGACGGGGATGCCGGTCTTTTCGGTGAGCCTGCGGCCCATGTCGATGTCGCTGCCGTGGCCCAGCCTGGTGAAGAGCGGCGAACCCCCCAGGATGACCACGTCGCAGCCGTTGTCCACCAGATCCAGGGCCGCCTCCTCGATGCGTTCGAGCTGACGGTCAAAGTCGGCGTCCACCAGTTGCCGGATGGTGCCGGTGCTGTTGAGCAACTGGAACCCCGCGGGCAGCATTCGATAGAACTCATAGACAAGCGTGTCTCCGCGGGACGGAGCCACGTGGCCTACACGCGCGCGCCAACCGTACATGATGAGCCTCCCCTGGTCTTGCGCCCAGCCGGGTTTCCGGAACGGTATCCTGAAGCGATGGCTCTTTATGGAACCAAAGCCGCCGCCGGTGTGTCGAACGCTGTTTCCAAGTGCGCGAACACCTCGTCGAAGTGCATGATCCGAGTGACGCCGGGGTGGGTGAAGGAACGGTTGTAGGGGTGGTGCGGCATCAGCACACGAGCCGAGGTCTTCTCCGCCACGTCCCGGCAGTTCTCGTAGTTGTCGTCGACGAACAGCGCCACGCCGAGCCTTTCCACCACCGCGGATTTCTCGCGCTCGACGAGGTGCACGTCGGGGCGCGTGATGCCGTGGCGTGTCAACCACTCCATCGTGCCCGCATGAACGTCCCAGCTCTCGTGGCCCGTGCGATGAGTGATGAACGAAAGCCGTCCGCACCGGCTCAGCGCGTCCAGCCGGCGCCATTGTTCCGGGCTGAGAAGCGAGTCCAGACCGTCCCAGAAGAGCGGCTCCCGCCGCACCGCGTCGGCGCAGGCTTCCACCGCTTCCTCCGTCAACGCGGGATGCGCGGTGAGATCGACGCTCGCAAGCGACCCGGCCGGAATCGGCTTGCCGATGCGTTGTTCCAGACGGAGAAGAAAAGGAGTGAGAAAGTCGGCCACCACGCCGTCAATGTCCAGCCCCATCATCGTCAGCCGAGCTTACGCAATCCAACGGTGCGCCGCAACGGCGGCTGTCCGTGTCGCGTTCAGCGCTGCCGGCGGGCGACCCCCGGAACTCCTTGACGAACCGCAACCCGTCGGATACATAACCTGTTTTCTTCAGGCACACCGCAACACCCGCCGGCTTTCCTCGGAATCCACCGGAGCTCGAAGCGCAGGACCACCGGGTCGTCGGTGGCGGGCTACCGCCTTTGCCGCACGGGCGCGCTCACCGGCCCCGAACATCGTGAGCGGTTGCGTTCAAACAGTCAGGAGAGGTCATGGCCAGAGTCGGTTTCGCACTGGGTTACGGGAAGTTCACCGATGTCCGGGAGATCGCCGATCTCATGCGGCGCGCGGAGGAGCGGGGTTTCGAGATGGGTTTCTTCTCCGAGACCATCGAGCTGATGCGCGATTCCGTCTCGGCCCTCGCGGCCATGGGCCTGGCCACTTCCAAGGTCACGTTGGGAGCCACCCAGATCGTGCGCCTGCGCACGCCCATCTGCATGGCGCAGTCGCTGATGACGCTGGACGAGTTGACCGGCGGTCGCGTCACGCTGGCGCCGGGCGCCTGCACCCGAAGCCATGCCCGGGTCCACGCCATGGAGCACCAGAATCCCCCTCAAGTGCTCAGGGAATACATCGAGTCCATGCGCCTGCTGTTCACTGGCGAAAAGGTGGATTATGACGGCCAGTTCGTCAAGTTCAAGAACGTGGGCATCGGCTGGAAGCCCTTGCGCGACAACATTCCCCTCTACATCCCGGCCACCGCGCGCCCGGGCCTGAGGCTCGCCGGCCAGATCGGCGACGGCGTGGTGCTGAACGCGGTGTGCTCGCCCGAATACACCGCCAACGCCCTGAAGATCATCAAGGACGCCGCGGAAGAGGCGGGCCGCGATTTCTCCAAATTCGAGGTGGCGCAGTTGATCAACTGCTCCATCGCCGACGACCATCAGAAGGCTCTGGACGCCATTCGCTGGGAGGTGGCCACCAAGCTCGATCCCGTCCAGCTCCCCTTCATCGCCCGCCCCAAGATGAAGGTGGGCGAGCCCTATATCCACGAGGAAGACATCCCCACGTTCGAGAAGGCCCACGCCGAAGGCGGCATGGAAGCGCTCATCAAGGCCATTCCGGATTCCTACGTGGAAGGCATGACCGCCAGCGGCACCCCCGACGAAGTCAAGGCGCGGGTGCAGCAGTACCGCGACGCGGGCGTCAAGATCCCGCTGCTGCGGCCGGCGGCGGCGGACCAGACCGATGCCCTGATGGACTTGTTCGCCCAGTAGGGGCGCACTCGAATCCGCCCGCCCCGCCGTTGGACCGCTCCGCGAAGACGCGATGCGGCCATGCGGGACGGGCGCGCCCGGCTCTGCGAACCTGTTCGCGGCGGTTCTATGCAGATTCATTCACAACGACGGTGACCCATGTATCGCGTCGGCGTTGACATCGGCGGAACCTTCACCGATCTGCTTCTTGTGGCGGAGGACGGCACGTCCTTCATCGGCAAGACCCTGACCACCCACGGCGACCCGAGCGTGGCCGTGGAAACCGCCCTGCGCGAGGGGCTGGAGACCGGCATCGTGGACCGGGGCGGTCAGGGAACGGTGGTGCACGGCACCACGCTGGTCACCAACGCCCTGATCGAGCGCAAGGGCGCGCTCACCGCGTTGCTCACCACCGCGGGCTTCCGTGACGCCCTGGAGATCGGCCGCGAGCACCGCTACGAGCTGTACGACCTCGACCTGGAACTTCCCCGGCCGCTGGTGCCGCGCTACCTGCGCTTCGACGTGCCCGAGCGCGTGGCTGCGGACGGCGCCGTGCTCGCGCCGCTGGACGAGGGTTACGTGCGCGGTCTGGTGGCGGAGCTTCGGGACAAGGGCGTGCGCGCCATCGCCGTGTGTTATCTCAACAGCTTCCGCAACCCGGCCCACGAGCACCGCACCCGGGAGCTCATCGCGGAGGTGGCCCCGGACATCCGCGTGTCCGTGAGCGCGGACGTGGTGCCCGAGATCCGCGAGTTTCAGCGCACCAGCACCACCGCCGCCAACGTGTACGTGCAGGAGCGCGTGGCCGCCTATCTGCAGGAGCTGCAGCAGCGGCTGGACGGCCTGGGTTTCCGCGGCAGTTTCTTCGTCATGCTCTCCAGCGGCGGCATCGGCACGCCGGAGACCGCGGCGCGCTTCCCCGTGCGCATGCTGGAGTCCGGGCCGGCGGCGGGCGCGCTGGCGGCGGCCGCCCTCGGTCAGCGCGCGGGCTATCCCGACCTCCTCTCCTTTGACATGGGCGGCACCACCGCCAAGCTGTGCGCGGTGGAAAACGGCAATCCGCTCAAGGCGCGGGAGTTCGAGGTGGACCGGGTGTACCGTTTCCGCAAGGGCAGCGGCCTGCCCATCAAGATCCCGGTCATCGACATGATCGAGATCGGCGCCGGCGGCGGCAGCATCGCGCGGGTGGACGCGCTCGGGCTCTTGAAGGTGGGCCCGGACAGCGCTGGAGCCGAGCCCGGTCCCGCGTGCTACGGCCGAGGCGGCACGGGCGCCGCCGTCACCGACGCCAACCTGATCCTGGGCTACTTCGATCCCGACTACTTCCTGGGCGGCGAGATGAAGCTCGACGTGGAAGCGGCGCGCCAAGCCTTGGGCGAACTCGCCACCCGGCTCGGCATGCGCGTGGAGGAGGTGGCCTGGGGCATCCACCAGATCGTCAACGAGAACATGGCCAACGCCGCCCGCGCGCATCTGGGAGAGCGCGGCAAGGACCCGCGGGAGCTGCCCATGTACGCCTTCGGCGGGGCCGGTCCGGTGCACGGCTGCCACGTGGCCGAGCTGTTGCGTCTGCCCGCGTTGATCTCGCCCATGGGCGCGGGGGTGGGTTCCACCTTCGGCCTGCTGGCGGCTCCGCTGGCCTTCGACTTCGTGCGCAGCGCCTACAGCCTGCTGGACGAGTTGGACTGGGACTTTGTCAACGGCATGTTCGACGACATGTGCGCCGAGGGGCGCGCCATCCTGGAGCAGTCGGGGCTGGCGCCGCACGACATCGTCTACGAGCGCACCGCGGACATGCGCTATACCGGCCAGGGCCACGAGGTGTCCGTGCCCATCCCGGACGGAGTGCTCGACGCGACTCATCTGGAGGCCATCAACGCGGCCTTCGAACGCACCTACGAACAGATGTACGGGCGCACCGTGCCGGACGTGGTGGTGGAAGTGATCAACTGGCGCGTGGTGGCGCGCGGACCGGAGCAGCCGCTCAACTCCTCGACGCCGCGAGGGCGCGTGGCCGGCAGCGACGCGCAAAAGGGCACGCGCCCAGTGTACTCCGCGCGGCGCGGCGCATTCGTGGACACCGCGGTGTACGACCGCTACGCGCTCACGCCGGGCATGACCTTCCCGGGCCCCGCCATCGTGGAGGAACGGGAGTCCACCCTGGTGGTGACGGCGCGCGCGCGCGCCCGGGTGGACGACCATCTGAACGTGGTCGTGGAATTCGACTACGAATAGGCGCGCCGAACGTCCCTACGGAATCCACCGCACCGGATCCAACCGACTCCTGCAACACGCCTCGCCAGGAGCCGCGCCATGCATATCGGACCCATGCACATCGGACAATGGACGCACCCATGACGCAAACCGCCATCGATCCCGTCACCCTCGAAGTCATCTGGAACCGGCTCCTGTCGGTGGCCAACGAGCAGCAGGACGCGCTCATGCGCACGGCCTTCAGCACCATCGTGCGCGAAAGCCAGGACCTGGCCTGCGGCCTGTTCGACACCCAGGGCCGCATGGTGGCCCAGTCGGTGAGCGGCACCCCCGGCCACATCAACGCCATGGCCACGTCCATGGGGCACTTCCTGCGGGAGTTCCCGGCCGACACCCTGGTGGACGGAGACGTGCTCATCACCAACGACCCGTGGCAAACCGCCGGGCACGTGAACGACATCACCATCACCACGCCCATCTTTCGCCGCGGCCGGCTGGTGGCGTTCTTCGCCAACACCTGCCACGCCGCGGACATCGGCGGGCGCATCCTTTCCGCGGAGGCGCGGGAGGTCTACGAGGAAGGGCTGCGCATCCCCATCATGAAGCTCTTCCACGGGGGCGAGCCCGACCCCATCCTGCTCAAGATGATCCGCGCCAACGTGCGCCTGCCCCACGAGGTGGTGAGCGACTTCTACGCCCAGTCGGCGTGCAACGACGCTGGCGGCCGGGCGCTGGTGGAGACCATGGACGAGTTCGGCCTGGACAGCTTCGACCCGGTGGCCGGGGAGATCATCAGCCGTTCGGAGAAGGCGGTGCGCGCGGCCATCGCCGCGCTGGAGGACGGCGCGTGGGAAGGGGAGACCTGGAGCGACGGGTTCGAAGAGCCGATCCTCATCAGGACGCGGCTGGAAGTGCGCGGCGACGAGATCTTCATCGACTTCGCCGGCTCCTCACCCCAGAGCCGCCGCGGGATCAACGTGGTGATGAACTACACCCACGCCTACGCCAGCTTCGCGGCCAAGGCCGCCATCTATCCCGACGTGCCCCACAACGAGGGCAGCTTCCGCCCGGTGCACGTGACCGCGCCCGCGGGTTCCATTCTGAACGCCAACGACCCGGCGCCGGTGGCGGCGCGCCAGACCGTGGGCCACTTCGTTCCCACCGCGGTGTTCACAGCGCTGGCCAAGGCGCTGCCGGGCAAGCTCATGGCGCCCAGCGCCGACCCCATCTGGCTTAGCGTGTGGCGCGGTCAGGACCCCGCGTTCAACCTGACGGTGTTCCAGGTGGGCGGCACCGGCGCCCGGCCCACCAAGGACGGCCTGAGCGCGGTGGGCTTTCCCAGCGGCGTGGCCGGCGTGCCCGCGGAGGTCATCGAGAGCCTGTCGCCGCTGGTCATGCGCCGGCGCGAACTGCGCGCGGACTCCGGCGGCGCCGGCACCTGGCGCGGCGGCCTCGGCCAGTTCACCGAATTCGCCAACCGGGCCCACGGCCAGTGGAGCGTCAACGGCATCCTCGACCGCACCCGCTACGCCGCACCCGGCATCATGGGCGGCCGTCCGGGCCTCCCCGGCGAATTCATCCTGGACGGCGGCGAGCGCCCCAATCCCAAGGCCCAGACCCATCTGGGCGGGGACCGCAGCGTGCAACTGAACCACCCCGGCGGCGGCGGCTACGGCGATCCCATGCAACGCGATCCCGAGCGCGTGCGCGCGGACGTGGTCCACGGCTACATCACGCCCGAGGCCGCGGCCCGGGACTACGGCGTGGTGGTGCGCTTCAACGGCGGGGCCGAAGAAAAGGTGCGGCTGCCGGAGCAGTGGGTCATCGACGAGGCGGCCACGCGGGAGCGGCGGGGGACCCCGGTGTCCTGATGGACGTTGTTTCCGCGAAACAGGCCGTGTTTCGAATCGCTCTCCACGAACCTTTTTGCAACATTGGGGCATCCGCCAAGGCCGGCGCCTCACGGGTTTGACACAACCCGGTAGAATCCGGAGGGGTGTGGCGAGGAAAGTGAAGTGTGATCATGATTTTGTCCGAACGCATCGCGCTCGTTACCGGTGCGGCCACCGGCATCGGCCGGGCCACCGCCCTGGAACTGGCGCGCGCCGGCGCCGCCGGCGTGACCATCAACTACCGCTCGGCCAAGGACCACGCGGAGAGTCTGGCGGAGGAAGTGCAGGCGTTGGGCGCGGAGGCGTTGTGCGTGCATGGCGACGTTCGCGACGACAGCCATGTCCGCGCAATGGTGCGACAGACGGTGGATCGGTTCGGGCGCCTGGACATACTGGTAAACAACGCCGGCATTACCCGGTGGGTGCCCATCACCGAAATGGATGCGTTGACCGACGAAATCTGGGACATGACCCTGGACGTCAACGTCAAGGGGGCGTACCGTTGCGCGCGGGCGGCGGCGCCGCACCTGAAAGCCACCGGCGGCATGATCGTCAACGTGTCCTCCATCTCGGGCGTGATCGCGCCGTCGACGATGTCGTCGCTGGCCTACGGCACCGCCAAGGCCGGCCTCATCTACCTGACCCGGGGACTGGCCGTGGCCTTGGGACCCGAGATCCGGGTCAACGCCGTGGCGCCGGCCTTCACCGACACCCAGTGGATGCGCGACCACTACGGTGCGGACTACGATGCCATCATCGAGCGCGCTTCGACCAACTACCCCCTCAAGCGCGTGGCCAGGCCCGAAGAGGTGGCCGGCGCCGTGTTGGGCCTCATCACTGGCGGCGACTTTGTGACCGGCCAGACCCTGCTCGTGGACGGCGGCCTGAGCCTGAGTTAGTGTTTGCGCCGCAGGAATTCGCGAACGCGAACATTCGCAATCGCCGTCCCTTCGGCCGGTGCATTCGCGGGCATATTCACAGGCACGAGAGAGACGTACCATGACCAAGACGGAGTTGATGACGGCCATGCAGGCCCATCGGCTGGTGGCGGTGATTCGTTCGAAGAGCGCGGAAGAGGCGCTGGCCACCGCCCGGGCGGTGGCGGAGGCCGGGGTCCGGTTCGTGGAGGTGACGTTCACCGTTCCCGGCGCCGCGGAGGTAATCCGCACGCTGTCCGGTGAAGGCGAGGTGCTGGTGGGCGCCGGCACCGTGCTTTCCGCGGAACAGGCGCGCACCGGCATTGAGGCGGGAGCGCGTTTTATCGTCTCGCCGAGCCTGGAACTGGACCTCGTGCCGCTCTGCCGCGAGGCCGGCGTTGCCTCCATCCCCGCCGCCGCGACCCCGACGGAGGTCGTGCAGGCATTGCGCGCCGGCGCCGACCTTGTGAAGATCTTTCCCGCGGACTGCGTAGGCGGACCGCATTTCATCCGGCAGATGCTCGGTCCCTTCCCCGACGCCCGCTTCATGGTTTCGGGCGGCGTCAACCAGGACAACGTTGCCGAATACGCCACCCTGGGGGTCACGGGCATCGTGCTGGGCAGCGCGTTCCTGGCGGAGGTGTTGGCGCGGGAGGGCCACGCGGGCCTCGTGGCCAAAGCGCGGGAGTTCGTGGAACTGCTTGGGGCCGTGTCCCGCAAGCTGGCCCACGAACAGAATCCCTGATTCGTCGAATCCTGACTCACTGAGTCAGGATTTTCGGGCTCTTCGGTCTAAGACGGAGCCTCGCCAGAGTCTTTTCAATTGAGCGTGCGCGACCCCGGCTCGGACGGCGTCGCCTGCGCGTCTCCGCCAAACTCCAGTAGACTGACGAGCAAATCTTCCCGTTCTTTCAGGGAACCGGCTTCCAGGAGCGCCTGTTTCTCCGATGGATGGAATGGCATGGCGACGCCCAGGAGGTTCACGAAGTCGGTGTCGGGTATGGGTTGGAGTTGTGCCAGATCGACGGCGAGCCCGCGGGCCTCGGCATAGCGGCTCAGGGCTTGGGTCAGGCGCGGACGATCAATGGATTCGGAGGCGACTTCTGCGAGGTCGCCGAAACTTCCGTAGTCCGGCAGCACGCGCCGGTAACCGCGTTCCACGGACAGCTCTTCCTTCACGCGAAATCGGCTGATGCCGCGAAGCTGCACCATGTAGCGGCCGTCGGGAGACTTTTCCCACCGTTCGATGTGGCCGGCGCAACCGACTTGGTAGAGATCGGGAATGGTGTGATCCACCCCCGGCCGGGGCATGTTGTCCCTTTGGGGGGTGAAGGGCTGGATCATGCCGAAGACGCCCTCGGCCTCCAGCGCGTCCTGCACCAGATTGCGGTAGCGGGGCTCGAAGATGTGCAACGGCAGCCGTGTGCCGGGCAGCAGCAACACCCCCGTCAACGGGAACACCGAGAGAACTTCGGGCAACGAGACGGACGCCGTTTTGTCTTCCATGCGCAACCCTCCTGTTGCCTTCGATTATAGAGCCTCGCGAACCGCCGTCAACCAGGGTTGCGTTGCCTCCGCCGCAACGTGGGCAGCCGGAGTCAGGCGTATTCGTCGTAGATCCCCTCGAACTTGGCGAGCTTGAAGCGTACCATGTTGCGCGCCGCGTGGGTCACCACCCGGCGGTCGCGCTCGGTGGTGCAGAAGCGCGCGATGACCTGAGCCGCCACTGCGGTGTGCTCCTGGTCCGCCACCGCGTGCACGGTGAAAAACTCCCGGTCATGGTCGTTGATGCCGTACCGTGGCCCAAGGCAGGCGTCGAATTCGGCCGCATAACGGCCCACCATGCTCTCGTTCACCAGTGCGCTGGTGCGGGTCTCCGCGGGTGAGCCCAGGAACATGCCCCTGAGAATGGCGGCGGCGTGAGCCTGGCATTCGAAGATCGGCAGGGCCTCGTCGAATTCCTCCTGGGTGAGGCCGACGGCGAAGCCGAATCGTTTCATCAGGTCGGGATGGGTCTGTTCTTCCGTGAACGCGTGCAGGTAGAGGTCGAAGAGTTCCTGGTTGTGGGCGTTCTTGGCCATACACAAGGTGAACCCCTTGTTGATGGCGATGTTGAGCAGGTAGTGCTGCAGCGCGAAGCCCTGAAGCCGGCGGCTGGTCAAGGCGCCCTCGCGCAGGTCCGTAAAATACCGGCAGGCCATCAGCCGCTCCACGCCCGGCTGGATGATCTCCTCTATGACCGAGTCCACGAATGTCCGAGATGTCATGACGCACGCGACCCTATTGAACGGACGCGGGGCTGTCAAGCGCCGCCGCTGGTTGAAGAGGGCGACGAAACAGGGAATAGTAACCCGACACGCATCGAAGGGAGCGCCGCTATGTGGAAGGGTTTCAAGGTGATGGACGCGGACGCGCACATGCACGAGCCGCAGTACCTTTGGGAGCGATACGTCGAGCCCGCCTACCGCGATCAGGTGCCCAAGGTGGCGTTCATGGACGGCGCCTTCATGGTCTATGAGCCGGACGGGCGCATCATCCCCAGGACCGAGAAGCAGCCCAAGCTGCCGCGCACCGCGTGGGCGGACATGGAAGCCAAATACGGCGAGCAGTACCGCACGTGGTGGTCCGCGGAAACCCGTCTCAAGGACATGGATGCCCACGGCTGGGACGTGCAGGTGCTGCTGCCTACGGGCAACAACGGCAACTTCGCCTACCGCGTGGCGCTGAAGGACGCCAGGCTGGGGGCCGCCATGTGCCGCGCCTACAACAACTGGTGCCGCGACTACTGCGACGCCGATCCCAGGCGGCTCAAGTTCGTCGCGGTGCTGCCGGGGGCGGACACCGGAGACATGGTGGCGGAGGCGCGGCGCGCGGTGGAAGAGTTGGGATCGGTGTCGGTGCGCAACCCCTTCCTGCCCGAGGGCCGGTGGCTGCACGAGCCCGAGTACGACGCGCTGTGGAATCTGGCATGTGAGCTGGATTTCCCCATCTCCGTGCACGGCGAGTACCGCCAGCGCCGGTTCCACCCGTTTGCCGGCGGCAACCGCGGCAACGTGGACGACCGCAACATGCAGGAGCTCGCGCTGCGCGGCCTCGACCACGCACTGGGTTTCCCGTGCGACAACATGGCCACCATGGGGCATTTCATCTTCACCGGCATCCTGGAGCGCTTTCCGAAGCTGCGACTGGGCATCCTGGAGTCCAACGTCGGCTGGGTGCCGTTCTGGCTCGGGCGCATGGACGAGCATACCCACGGACGCAACAGCGTCATGGGCAACGCGGTGGAGCGCCTGCCCATGCTGCCGAGCGAGTACTTCAAGCGCCAGATCACGGTGACCTGCGACAGCGACGAGAGCGCGCTGTCCTATGCGGTGGAGCACCTGGGCGGCGCGAACATCGCCTGGAACACGGACTATCCGCATCCGGACGCGCCGCGTCCGGAGAAGGCTCTGCCGGACTTCGACGCGCAGGCCATCCCGGCCGAAGCCAAGGGCAGGATCCTGTGGGACAACGCGGTGACGCTCTTCGGTCCCCGCATCGTGGAGTAGCAGGTTGCAGGGCCTTGTCGGGCTGTATGGCGCCCTTCGACGTCGCTGAGCCACGCTCAGGGCGCACGGGGGTTGCAAGGGATTGGTTGACCTGGTCGTTCGCCGTCCCCGTGGCGAAGTCTCAAGACGCCGTCCCGCCCGATCGCAGGAGTCTGTCACGGTTACCGGCCGCGGCTGACGCGAGGACACATGGACGAGATTCGATTTGTAGACACGACGTTGCGCGACGGCCACCAGAGCCTGTGGGCCGAGCGCATGACCACGGGCATGATGTTGCCGGTGGCGCGCACCATGGACGAGGCTGGCTTCGACGCCATCGAGTTGATGTCCGCCTCGCACCTCAAGAAGTGCGTGCGCGAGCTCAAGGAGGACCCTTGGGACCGGGTGCGCCTGGTGGCGCAGCGCATCACGCGGACGCCGCTGCGGCTCATGGCCGGACGGGTGAACGCCTTCGAGATCACGCCCGTGTCGGTGTACGAACTGTTCATCGAGCGCATGGCGGCCAACGGCATCCGGCAGGCGCGCATTTCCGAGGAATGGAACGAGCTGGAGGGGTGGCGGCGCAAGGTGGGCATCGCGCGCAGGAACGGCCTGGAACCCATCGTCAACCTGATTTACTCGGTGTCGCCCAGACACACCGACGCGTACTACGCCCGCAAGACGCGCGAGGCCGCGTCCCTGGGGGTGCCGTTCCTGTGCCTCAAGGACCCCGGCGGCCTGCTCACGCCCGAACGCACCCGCACCCTGGTGCCGATGATCTTCGAGAACGCCGGTGGAATACCGGTGGAGTTGCACACCCATTGCACCACCGGGCTGGGTCCGCTGTGCTGCCTGGAAGCGGTGAAGCTCGGCGTGCGCACGGTGAACACCGCGGTGCCGCCGCTGGCCAATGCCTCGTCGAATCCGTCGGTGTTCAGCGTCGCCGGCAACCTGCGCGCCCTGGGCTATGCCTGCGCCGTGGACACGGACGCGCTGGAGGAAGTGTCGGAGTTCTTCACCACCGTGGCGCGGCAGGAGGGCTTTCCGCTGGGCGCGCCGGTGGAGTACGACCACGCCCAGTACCAGCACCAGGTGCCCGGCGGCATGATTTCCAACCTGCGGCACCAACTCGCCAAGGTGGGGTTGGAGCACAAGGCGGAGGAGGCCCTTGACGAGGTGGTGCGGGTACGCGCGGACCTGGGCTACCCCATCATGGTGACGCCGCTGTCGCAGTTCGTGGGCAGCCAGGCGGCCATCAACGTCATCGTCGGTGAGCGCTACCAGGAAGTCACCGACCAGATCATCCAGTACGCGCTGGGGCTCTGGGGCCAGGAAGGCGCCGACACCATGGACCCCGACGTGAAGCACAAGATTCTGGATCGCCCCCGGGGCAGGGAGATGGCCCGATGGGCGCCGCCCGACCTCACCATCCAGGAGGTGCGGCGCAAGCTCGGCGGCCCGGGCGTCAGCGACGAGGAGTTGCTGCTGCGCTGGATGCTGGGCCAGGAGGAGATCGCCGCCATGCGCGCCGCCGGGCCACCGCGGGAGTACCGCAGCGCCCGCGCGCCCATGGTGACGCTCATGGAACAATTGGCCCATCGCAGCCGCTACAGCGACGTCCAGGTGCGCCGTCCGGGGCTTTCGCTGTCGTTGCAGCGGGGCGCGACGCAGTAAGCCCGGACGCGGCGCAACGGGTTTCGGGAAGAGGAGAACCCATGCCGGATCTGACAACCCTCGGACGCGCGGTGGGCGACTTGCTCAGGGAAAGGAACGAGACCATTGCGGTGGCCGAGTCGTCCAGTGGCGGCTTGATCTCCGCGGCGCTGCTGTCGCTGCCCGGCGCCTCGGCGTATTTTGTGGGCGGGGGAGTGATCTACACCCGACACGCGCGCGCGGGCCTGTTGGGAATGCCCGCCGATCAGGTGACCGTGCGCGGCAGTACCGAGTCCTACGCGTTGGACTGCGCCCGCCTCATCCGGGAACGGCTCGGCGCCACCTGGGGCCTGGCGGAAAGCGGCGCCACCGGCCCCGCGGGGAACCGCTACGGCGACGCTGCGGGGCACAGTTGCATGGCCATCGTCGGGCCGGCGGAGCGGGCCATCACCGTGGAGACCGGCCAACCCGACCGCGAAGCCAACATGTGGACCTTCACCGAGGCCGCGCTGGGATTGCTGGAGGAAGCGCTGCGGCAACGTTAGCCGATTGAATGTGAATGGAACGGAGACCATGATCTCGGCGGACGATCTCAAGGCGGAGGCCTGTCGCGTCATCGAAGCGCGCCGGGATGAAATCATCGACCTCGGCGAAACCATCCTGCGGCAACCGGAGACCGGCTTCAACGAGTTCAGGACCGCCGAGCTTGTGGTGGCGCGGCTGCGCGACCTCGGACTGGAGCCGCAGACGGGTCTGGCGGTCACCGGCGTCAAGGCCCGCAAGGACTGCGGCCGGTCCGGTCCGGCGCTGGCCATCCTGGGGGAGCTGGATTCGCTCAAGGTATTCGACCATCCCCATGCAGACCCGGGAACCGGCGCCGCCCATGCGTGTGGCCACAACGCGCAGGTGGCGGGCATGGTGGGCGCCGCCATGGGGCTGCTGTCCGCAAACGTGCCGCCGGAGCTTGCCGGCACGCTGGTGTTCTTCGCGGTCCCCGCGGAGGAGATGATCGATGTGGACGAGCGCCTTGAGCGCAAGGCGCGGGGCGAGATCGAATTCCTCGCCGGCAAGGCGGAACTCATCCGGCTGGGCCATTTCGACGACGTGAACCTGGCAATGATGTTCCACACCAAGACCGACACCCTGGCCTCTCATGTGGCGGGGTCGTCCAACGGCGCGCTCATCAAGAAGATCCGGTTCATCGGCAAGGCGGCCCACGCTGGCGGCAGCCCGCAGGCCGGCGTCAACGCCCTCAACGCCGCGTCTCTGGCTCTCACCGCCATTGCCTACCAGCGCGAGACCTTCTACGACGACGACACCATCCGCATCCACCCGATCATCACCAAGGGAGGCGAGGCGGTGAGCGCGGTCCCGGCGGAAGTGAAGATGGAGACCTTCATCCGCGGCAAGACCATCGACGCCATCGTGGACGCCAACCGCAAGGTAGACAACGCCCTTCGCGGCGCGGCCATGGCGGTGGGCGCGTCGGTGGAGATCGTCACGGTGCCGGGCTACCTGCCTCAGACCAACAACGACGCCATGGCGCGGCACTGGGGCGACAACGCCGCGCGGTTGTTCGGCTCCGGCGGTTTCAGGCGCACCGCCGAGCATCGTACCAGCAGCACCGACTTCGGCGACGTGTCTCACATCATGCCGGCCGTGCATCCCTACGTGAACGGCGCCGCCGGGGGCGGTCACACCCGCAACTACCTGCTGGTGGACAAGGACTCGGTCTACGTGAAGTCGGCCAAGCTACTGGCCATGACGGCCATCGACCTGCTCCACGACAATGCCGCGGCGGCGCGCCGGATCCTCCGGGAAGACAAACCCCGCATGACTCGGGAAGCCTACCTCAAATTCCAGCGCGGCCTCGACGCCACCGAACGGTTCCAGCCTGAAGGGACCCAGGAGCTTGCGCCGTAGGAATTCACGATGGCGAACTTTCGCTTTCGCGAATTCCTGCGGCGCAAGCTCCTGGACGGGGTTGTGAGTTTCGACCTACAGGGACGGACAAGGGAGTCTCCCGATGTGTAAGCCGCCATATCCTGCAAGCCTCGGGAACCTGTTCCGCGCCTTCGCGCTGCTGGGTCTGCTTCCATGGATCGCCGCCACCGCGGAAGCGCAGAGCGGGCTCTACCTGGCGGCGGATCTCGGGCTGGCGCGCGGCTCGACCTCGGAGTTCACGTCGGATGTCAGCTCTGGCGACATGGACTTCGACTCGGGGCTCGTTTACAGCGTGGCGGCGGGCGTTGGCTTGCTGGGACTGCGTGTGGAAGGTGAGGCTACCTGGGAGAGGACGGACGTGGACGCCATCGAATACGACCGCCTGAACCTGAACAACCGGCCCATCACGGGCTCGCGCGTCAATCGGATCAACGACCGCCTGGACCTCGACGGCACCCGCACCACGGTGGGTCTCATGGCCAACGCCTGGTACGATTTCGACCTCGGCATGGGTCTGGCGCCGTATCTGGGCGGCGGGCTGGGCGTGAACTACGTCCGTTACGACATCGATCTTCCGGAGGAACTGTCGGGCTCGCTGGCGGCCCAGCTTGGGCTTCCGCCCAGCTCCGCCCGCGTGCTCAACGAGATCGGCGGCGAAAGCGGTGACTGGGTGTTCGCGTACCAGGTCGGCGCGGGCCTGGGGTACCGGTTGCGGGATTCGCTTGTCCTGCACGTGGGTTACCGGTACATGGGCGCAACCGATTCCACCCCCGACTGGAACTACGGCGCGCCCGTCGAGGCCGAGATGCAGAATCACGTCTTCCGGGCCGGTGTCCGTCTGGGCTTCTGAAACTGGCCGGCTGTGGCGCAAGGGTTCGCCGAGGCGCGTTCGGCCGGCTTCCTCGGGTCGCGCCCGGTGTCTACCGGTTGTCCGCCTTGTCGAAGTATTCCCGCGTCACCTTGAACACCATGGGCGCCAGAAGCAGCAGGCCGATGAGGTTGGGCACCGCCATCAGGCCGTTGAGGGTGTCCGCCAGGTTCCACACGAACCCCACCTTGACATTGGCGAAGATCAACGCCGCCAGCACCCACAGGACGCGATAGACCATCAGGCTGTTCTCGCTGAACAGGTACTGCCAGCAACGCTCGCCGTAGTAGGACCACCCGAGGATGGTGGTGAAGGCGAAGACCGCCAGCGCCACGGTGACGATGTAGCTGCCCCCGGTCACCGTGCTCTCGAAGCTCGCGGAGGTGAGCACCACGCCGGTGAGGCCGCCGCCGTCCGCCCCGGTCAGGGTCCAGGCCCCGGACGTCAGGATTACCAGCGCGGTCATGGTGCAGACGACCAAGGTGTCGATGAACGTGCCCAGCATGGCGATGACGCCCTGGCGCACCGGGCTGTCGGTCTGCGCGGCCGCGTGGGCGATGGCCGCGGAGCCCAGTCCCGACTCGTTGGAAAACACGCCGCGGGCCACGCCGAAGCGCACCGCCGCGGCCACCGCCGCCCCGGCGAAGCCTCCGGCCGCTGCGGCCGGAGTGAAGGCGTAGGTGAAGATCAGTCCGAAGGCCGCGGGCACCGAGGCGATGTTGATGACGATGACCAGGAGGGCCGCGCCGACGTAGAGCACGATCATGGCCGGCACCAGCTTGCCCGCCACCTCGCCGATGCGCTCGATGCCACCGAGGACCACCACGCCCACCAGCGCCGCCACGACGATGCCGGTGATCCACGTGGGGACGGCGAAACTGTTCGCCAGCGCCGACGCCATGGAGTTGACCTGCACGGCGTTGCCGATGCCGAAGGCCGCCACCGCACCGAACACGGCGAACCCCAGGCCGAGCCACTTGCCGAGCTCGGGTGCGAATTCGCCCACGCCGTTCCGGAGGTAGTACATGGGCCCGCCCACATGCTTGCCGTTGGCGTCCACCTCGCGGTAAGTGACCGCGCACACCGCCTCGGCGTACTTGGTGGCCATGCCGAACAGCGCGATGACCCACATGTAGAAGATCGCCCCGGGTCCGCCCAGGGCGATGGCCGTGGCCACCCCGGCGATGTTGCCGGTGCCCACCGTGGCGGACAGGGCTGTCATCAGCGCGTTGAAGGGCTTGACCTCGCCCGCGCCGCCGCCCGCGTCGCTGGTGTCGAACAGCAGCCGAAAGCCATAGCCGACCTTGCGCCACGGCATGAACACCAGGCCCAGCGTCAGCAGCACGCCAGTGACGCCCAGCATGCCAAGCATCGGCGGACCCCAGGCGAAGGCATTGACCGAATCGATAAGCGCGTTGAGACGTTCCACAGCGTTTCCTCCCGGCTCTGTTCGGATCACGAATCAGGCCCGTGGCGGCGCGAATGGTCAAAAACAACAAGGGGGGACATTTTCATAGTACACTCGCCGGGTGAGACCAAAAGCCCCGTGAGTCAGGGCTCTTCGAAGGTCCGGTGCTTTCGGTCATCCCCGCATCCCGTGTCCCCCGACATCCTCGCATCCGCTCCCCATGTCCGTACCACACCCTCATATCCGTAACCATATCGGTAAGTCCGCAACCATATCATATCCGTCACCATTTCATGTCCGTAACCATATTGTAGGTAAGTCGTCAACCATATTGTCGTGCTCGCATCCCTATTCCGTCATTCCCGCGGAAGCGGGAATCCAGGCGGGGACGGGCAGGGAGGCACCCGCGGTTGGTTCCTCTCCGCCCGTTCAGGGCTTGCCCCGTGGGCCTTGTGAAGGCGGGACTTCTTGCCCGGGGTTCGCCAGAAACGAGCGCCAGGCGTCCCAATACGGCGCTCCGCTCGCGAGCCAGGTGTCGTTGTGGCCCGATCGCGCGATGACATGGAAGCGCTTGGGCGGATGGGCCAGCTCGAAGAGCCGCCGGCCGTGAGCGAGAGGGATGAGTTCGTCGGCGTCTCCGTGAAGGATGAACACGGGTACTCTGACCAAGGGCAGGTAGGCAGCGTTGTCGTACTTCTGCGAAACGAGCCAACTCACGGGCAGGAAGGGGAATATCTCCTTTCCGATGGCCAGCAGAGTCTCGAAGGGCGATTCGAGGATCAGACCGCGGGCCGCGGCGCCCTCGGCCACGATGCGCACCGCCACCGCGGCGCCCAGGGAACGCCCAAAGACGAACACGCGCTCCGGCGGCACGCGCTGGCGCAGCCAGGCGTACGCGCCCCGGGCATCGTCATAGAGTCCCGACTCCCAAGGCTTGCCCTCGCTCCGGCCGAACCCCCGGTAGTCGAACAGAAAGACTCCCGCGCGCAGTTCCTTGTGGATCAGGGCGATGTTGTGCGCGCGGTGGGAGAGGTTGCCCGCGTTGCCGTGGGCCCAGAGCAGAACGGGGCGGTCGGGACCGGGAGGTTCGACGTACCAGCCATGCAGCCGGACGCCGTCGGCGGCCTGGAAGCGCACGTCCTCGAAGGGTACTCCGTAGTCGGCCGGGGTGGCGCTGATCTCGCGCACCGGATGGTAGAGGTAGTAGTTTTCGAGGTGGCCAGTATGGCTCAGGGTTATCACAAGGACCACCGGGAAGGAGTAGAGCAGGACTCGATGCCATATCGCCGAACGGAACATGTCGCGTCAACCCGGGTGTCGTGTCCCGTAAACTCCTCTTCCGTCTCCTTCATGGACTCCGAAAACGCGGGCTATCCCGACAAGGCCGAGAGCACCGTTCGACTCGCCTCGAACAGCCGGTGGTCCCGGCAGCGGTGCCCCACCAGTTGCAGCCCCACGGGCAGGCCGGACGGCCCCTTGAAGAGCGGCAGCGTCACGCACGGCACGTGGGTCCAGGTGGCGAGGATGTTGAACGACGTGTCGCCCGTGTTGAGGAGCCCCGTTGGGGCCTCGCCGGGGGCGCTGGGCATCACCAGCACGTCGAATTCCCTCATCGCCTCGTCCAGCCAGGCCCGGCACGCCGCCATGACCCGCTCCCCCTCCCGGTACTCCTCGTAGGAGACCGCGGGCCAGTCCTTCATCTTGCCCTGCTGGAATTCGCTCAACAGGTCGAAGTGGTGGGTGCGTTCCCAAGTGAGGGCGCGGGAGATCTCGTAGTCGCTGACCCGCCGGCCCATGGGCTCGAACTCGGCGAAGGGACCGCTCAGGTCCAAGTCCGAGACCGTCGCGCCCGCCTTGGCGAGGTCGGCCGCGGCCCCTTCCACGAGAGCCTTGGTGTAGTCGTGCGCCTTGTCCCACAGCGGCGTGCGGCACAGGCCCACGCGCAGTTCCTTCAAGGAGACCGGGCCCAACGGCCGCACCGGTTCGCCCGTGACCGCCGCCCGGAACAGCGGCAGGTCGTCCACGGCCCGGCCGAACAGCCCCACCGTGTCGAAGGAACCGGTATTCTCCTTCACCCCCTCGGTGCTGATCTCCCCGTAGCTGGGCTTGTAGCCCACACAGCCGCAGAAGGACGCCGGCCGGATCACCGACCCCAGGGTCTGGGTGCCGAACGCCATGAAGGCCATGAAATCTCCCACGGCCGCGGCCGAGCCGCTGGACGAGCCGCCGGGCGTGTGCGTCGGATCGTGGGGATTTCGGGTCTTGCCCGGATGGCGGCTGGCGAACTCCGTGGTCACGGTCTTGCCCATCAGCACGCCTCCCGCGGCCCGGGTGAGCGCCACGCAGGCCGCGTCCGCCCGGGGCCGGAAGCCTTCCCATATGGGCGAGCCGTAGCCCGTGGGCATGTCCGCGGTGTCCATGATGTCTTTCACCGCAAACGGCAGCCCGTGGACCGCCCCGCGGCTCGACGCGCGGTCGCGCTCCCGCGCCTGCGCCAGAGCGTACTCCGGGTCCAGGTGCGTCCACGCCTCCACCGCCGGTTCCCGCTCCTCGATGCGTTCCAGGCACGCGCGCGTCAACTCCTCGGACGTGATCTCTCCGTTGGCGACGCGCGTCACCGCCTCGCTGGCCGAAAGTCTGCACAGTTCGTTCATCAGTGGTATCCTCTGGCTGTTGTCATGGGACGGTGGATTGTCGTCGTGTGACGGTCGATGATGGAATTTCCCGCATAGCACGTTTGCCCCCGGGATTCGATGGAGCACGGTGCGCGTGTCCTGTCGCATGGGGACGACAGGACGCCTGGCCCTTCAGACCAGCGACTGATCTCCTTGACGTTCACGGACGAAGCGGTCCGGATGTCACATGACAGGACGCCAGGCCCTTCAGGCACAGGAGGCAGGAAATGATAAAGACCAAGGGACTCTATCACAGCGGCATTCCGGTCAACGACATCGACCGGGCGGTGGCCTTCTACCACGATGTGCTGGGCATGGATGTGGCCAACATCGCCCGCGACGACCTCCGGGGCCTGGGCCGCGCCGACATGCGCTCCGGCAACAGCATCGTGGTGCTGTTCCAGCGTCCCCACCCCATCCACCGGGACGCCCTGGCCGAGGACGGCGTCACCCACCAGGCGTTCTACGTGGACAGCGACGACTTCGAGACCGCCGAGGCACGCATGCGCGAGGCCGGCGTTCGCATCCACGAAGTCCCCGTGGTGGAACGCCGCTCCGGTCGCGGCTTCTACTTCTTCGACCCGGACGGGAATCTGTTGCAGCTCTATGCGCCGCCGAAGCGGAAAGAGGGGTGAGGGGAGAGGAGCGCCATGAAATGAAACTCACCTGAGCAGCCCTTCCTCTGGATCCGCGAATCATGTCGAGGATTGTGAAACTGCCAAAGATCGAAGGCTTCCAAACCCTCCGCTTTGCTGCCCGGATCCTGATGAGAATGGACACGCCATATAGAACTTGGCTCAACTTAGCCAGCGTGGTCTTGCCGACCTGGCGCGGCCCGCCGACGAAAACCATTCGATTCGCTAGTGTGGTGTCTGGTTAATTCGCGTCATAATGTGCGGAGAATATTAAGTTGTCGGCAAGGCGCGATGACGAGCAGTGGGGGTTACCACGCGAGGAAGAGCAACGCAGCCGACGGCGAAAAAGACCCGCAGATTATGACGCGTATTAACCAGACACCACGCCAGGTCCGCTTCGATGCTGTCCTTGACGTAGCGTTGCTCCATCCTGGCGGCGGCTCCGGTTGAGGCATGGGTTTTTCAGAGTCAAGCGGAAAATACGCACTCGCCGCTCAATGGCGAACAGGCTCGTCAAAAGAGGCCCTCTACCCCGCCCGCCGCGACACCAGCAGGTGCAGACCCAGGGACAGGGCGAGCATGAGTACGCCGATGACCGCGCCGATGCCGAAGGAGCCTTCGTCGAAGGCGCGCTGGAAGAGCAGGGTGGAGAGCACCTCGTTACCGTAGGTGAACAGGATGATGGCGCCGGCGAACTCGCGCAGATAGATCTGGAAGAGCAGGATCCACACCGAGAAGAGGCCGCCGCGCAGGAACGGGATGACGATGCGCACGATGGTGCCGAGGGCGCTGGCGCCGGAGGTCCACGACGCCTCCTCGAATTCCTTGTGGAACTGGAACAGGAACGGGCTCAGGGTCCGCAGCGCGAACGGCAGGTAGTTGCCGATGAAGTAGAGCAGCAGGATCCACAGGGTGCCGTAGACCGGCGTCTTGATGTAGGCCCACACGAAACCCACGGCGAGAATCGTGCCGGGGAAGGCCAGCGGCAGCATGGCGGCGGCCTCGATGGGTCCCTTGAGCTTGACGCCGCTGCGCACCAGCAGATAGCCGATGCCCAGTGCGATCAGCACCGTGGCGGTGGCGCCGGTGAAGCACAGGATCAAGGTGTTGGTGAGGGCGCGCCAGAACACCGTGTCCCCCAGGGCGGATTCCCAGTGCCGGAGGGTGAGGTGGGTCAGCAGGTCCAGGCTCGGGGAGGCCACGAACTGCGAGAAGGACAGCAGCAGGATCACCAGCGCGGGCAAGACGATGACCACGGTAAAATAGAACGAGCAACACGCCAGGGCGACGTAGCGCCACGGGCCCAGGCGGTGGACGTTCTCGGGCCGGGCCTTGCCGGTGACCGTGACGAAGCTCTCGGCGCGCCGCACCAGGTGACGGTAGAGGAGCAACGACACCAGGCTCAGGGGGATCACCATCATCGCCAGGGCCGCCGCGGTGTTGTAGTAGATCAGCGACTGGTAGTCCGACGCGATGAGGTTGAAGATGGCGGACGTGAAGACAAAGATGCCGCCGGGCGCGCCGATGAGGATGGGCACCTCCAGCGTGATGAGCCCGATGACGAAGACCAGCAGGAACGACGACAGGAGCAGCGGCCGCAGCACCGGCAGGGTCACCCGGCGGAGCGTTCCCATGACCGTGTTGCCGCAGGCGATGGACTGTTCTTCCAGCGACGGGTCCATGAGCCGGAACGCGTTCAGGGCGATGAGGAACACGATGGGCGACTCGTAGAGCACCATGATGAAGATCATCCCCGGAAACGAGTAGATGTTGAAAAGGTTGGCGCCGAAGGTCTCTCGAAAGAGAACGTTGAGCACACCGATGCGCGGGCTCAGGAGCAGGATCCAGGCCAGTGCCGCGATGATCACGGGAAAGGCCCGGGGGACGATGCCGAGCTTGGCGAAAACCCGGCCGTAGGGCATGTCGGTGCGTTCCACCAGGAACGCCATGGTGACGCCCAGCACCACCGAAATGGCGGCCGTCATGAAGGCGAAAACCAGCGAATTGAAGACCAGCGTGGGGATGCTCGCCGGAATGCTGATGGTGAGGGCGCGGATCCAGTTGGCCAGGGTGACATGCCCCGCGGCCACGGGCGAGGCCGACCAGAAGCTCCCGAAGACCAGCGCCATCACGGGGATGAGGATGACGAAGCCGATGACCGCCATCAGGATGGCGTACACGGCCCGCATGGCGTTCTCGGTGTGCATGCCTCCGGTCTCCGTTCCATGCTGTCGCCTCCCGGTGTGGCGTCCCGGAAACGGCGCACCAGGAGCGCGGCAGTGTCGCGGCGGTTTCCGCCGCACAGGCCGGCGGCGCTCCGCGGTTACGCGGCGCGCAAGAGAAAGAGCTGGCCCGATATGTAGCGCGCGGCGTCCGAAATCAGGTAGCGGATCAGACCCGTGATCTCGTCCTTCTGCGTGAAGCCTCCAAGGAGCGGAGACGCGGTCTGTTTCCGGGTCCACTGTTCCTCGGACATGCCGGCGCGGGCCATGTCCGTCTCGGTGGCGCCGGGTCCGATGGCGTTGGCCGTGACATTGTAGGGCGCCAGCTCCATGGCCAGGGTCTTGGTGAAGGTGATGACCCCGCCCTTGGAGGCCGCGTAGTGGGAGCCCAGCGCCTGACCCGTGACGCCCCGGCCGGAGGCCACGTTGATGATGCGGCCCGATTGGCGCTCGGCCATGTGCCTGCCTGCGGCCTGAGAGCACAGGAAGAGCCCGGTCAGGTTGACGCGGATGACCCGCTCCCATTCCTCCGCCGGCATCTCCAGCACGGGGCAACGCTTGATCACCCCCGCAGCGTTGAGCTGCACGTCGATGTGCCCGTACTTGTCGATGGCCGCCGCCACCATGCTGTCCACGCTGGTCTTGTCGCCCACGTCCACCTGCACGGCCAGCGCATGGCCGCCACCCTCTTCGATGTCCGCGACGAGCGCCTGCGCTCCTTCGCCGTTGAAATCCGCCGCCACGACGCGGTGGCCGTCCTTCGCCAGCGCCCGGCAGATGGCCGATCCGATGCCGCCGGCGCCCCCGGTTACCACGATGACCTGTGACATGTCACCTCCTGAAACAGCGTCCCTCGAATTCGTTTCGCTGAGGCGCCGCTACGCTCAGGACCAGCGGCGCAAAGACGCTTCGCCTTCAACGAGCCCCCCGGCAAGGCGCGATGACATGATGCCGGCAGCGCGCCATGACTTGCAGGGGCGACCGGCGGGCGCCACGCGACGAAGACCCCGGGTCGAACTCGGGGTGACGTCACGCAGCCGGCGGCGCAGGCTCCTGGAAATTCCGGGACACGAGACTATGGCGTCCTCAACAGGAACGTCTGCCCCGTGATGTACCGCGCCGCATCGGACACCAGGTAGCGCACCAGCCCGGTGATCTCGTCCTTCTGGGTCAAGCCGCCGTGCAACGGATTCAGGGCCTGGATGGCGTGCCACTGCTCGTCGGTGTAGCCCGCCCGGGCCATGGGCGTATCGGCGCGTCCGGGGCAGATGTTGTTGACCAGGATGTTGTCCGAAGCGACCTCCACGGCCATGGTCTTGGTGAAGGCGATGACGCCCGCCTTGGAGGCCGCGTAGTGCGCCGACTTGGGCGCGCCGGCGATGCCGCGTCCGGACGCCACATTGAGGATGCGTCCGCCCCCCCGCGCGCGCATGGCCGCGCCCGCGGCCTGGCTGCACAGGAACACGCCCCGCAGGTTCACGCGAATGACCCGGTCCCACTCCTCTTCCGTCATCTCGGCGATGGGAACGCGCCCCATGAGGCCGGCGAAGTTGATCTGCACGTCGAGCTGTCCATGGGCGTCGAGGGCGCTCTGCACCATGGCGTCGACGCTCTGCTTGTCGCCCACGTCCACGCCCACCGCCATGGCCTCGCCGCCCTGGGACTTGAGCTTGGCCGCCACGGCCTCCGCGTCATCCCTTCTGAAATCGGCGACCACGACCCGAAGCCCGTCCTTGGCCAGCGCGGCGCAGACTTCGGAGCCCAAGCCACCGGCCCCTCCGGTTACGATCACAACATCCGCCATGCTCCTGTGTCCCTCCTTGTTTGCGGTTCAAGCCTGGGAGCCTGTCGGGTTTATCAAGAATCTGCTGCGAGGCAGCGAAATGGGTCCACTTCCGGTTGGATTTTCGTCCAATATTACCGTTATTCTCCTCAAATCCGCCCGAAACTGGCCTCCATTTCTCTGCCTCTCGCTACGATTCGATAATCCCGACAGGCTCCTGGGGCGCGGGACCGCGTACGCCCCGTTCGTGTCCCTCCAGGCCAGCCGATCCATATCCCGGTGCGGATTGAAAAGCAACCCGCGCCAGAGCGCCGTTGCGAGGACAAACAGCGCCCACGGTCCGAGTCGTCAGTCGTGGGGAACAGGCGGTGTCAAGACTCCTGAGCCGCAGAACCCCCGTATGGTCATTCCCGCGCAAGCGGGAATCCAGGCGGGGCAAGGTGGGGAGACATGCCGTATGGCCCCTCGCCATCCCAGGATTCCCGCGTCCGCGGGAATGACCATTGGAATTGTCAGTGCCGCTTCGCGTCCCGAGCAGGCTCAACCGCCGTGCCCGGCGTGGTAGGCGGCGAAGGCTCCTTCCCAGCGCTGGCTGAACAGGCGCCACAGGTTCGCGCTCACGCGCTGGACCATGAACAGACTGAACCCGGACCACACCCCGAGCAGACCCAGTTCCAGGTGGAAGGCGAGGCCGGTGAGAGGCGCGAACAGGAGCAGGCCCCCCGCCAACATCGCCCACATGAGAAACCGGGTGTCGTGGGCGCCCAGCAGGAACCCGTCCAGCGCGAACACGATCCCGTTGAGGGGCTGGAACACCACCAGCAGCAGGAAGGCTTCGGTGCGCACGATCTCCGTCACCGCGGCGGCGTCCGTGAAGAAGCGCAGGAGCGGTTCCTGGAGCGCGAAGTAGGCCAGGCCGAATAGGGCGCCGCCGGCGCAGCCCCAGCCCACCAGCATGCGCCCCAGGCGTAGCGCCCGGCGGCCATGACCGGCCCCCAGGTGCCGCGCCACCAGCGTCTGCCCGGCCACGGCCAGCCCATCGATGGTGTCGGAGCAGAAGATGAAGAGCTGAAAGACGATCTCGTAGGCCGCGAGATACACTGGCCCCATGCGCGCCAGAATGGCCGTGGCGAATACCAGGGACAGCCGCAGCCCGGCGGTGCGCACCGCCAGGTCCCCGGCGATCCGGGAGAGGTTGCGGAAACGCCGCACCCGAAGTTTCCAGCTGTTGAGTTCGTAGGGTCCGGTGTAGTCCGAAAACAACAGCAGCCGGAGGTACGCCGCGATGCCCAACCCGTGCGCCGCCACCGCGGCCACGGCCGCGCCTCGCAGCCCCAGGGCGGGGAACCCGAACCCGCCGTAGATCAGCGCGTAGTCCAGCACGATGTGGGTCGCGCTCATGGCAAACGCGACGAGCATCGGGGCGACCGTGTTCTGGACGCCGCGCAGGAACCCCACCGCCGCGTAGATGGAGAACAACATGGGGATGGCGGCGCAGCGGATGCGGAAGTAGGGGATGCCCAGTTCGGCGACCGCGGGCGTCGCGCCCATGATCGAGTAGAGTTGGGGCGCGAACAGAAAGCAGAGGGAAGCCGCCAACGTCCCGCCGGCCACGGCCAGCGCCAAGGCGTGGCGGAAGATCTCGCCGCAGGCCGGGTAGTTGCGCGAGCCGTACTGGCTTGCCACCAGGCTCGTCGTGCCGAAGATCAGGAACGCGAAAATCCAGCTCACCGCGCCGATGAGGCTCGTGGCGATGGCCTTGGCCGCCAGCGGCTCCACGCCCAGGTGGCCGATCATGGCCGTGTCGACGATGTTGAGGACCGGCTCGCTGGCAATGGCCAGGGATGCCGGGACGGCGAGGCGCAGCAGGTCGCGCGCGTCGGAGGGTGGGGGCGCAGGCGTGGCGGCGTCGGCCCTCATGGCCTACGAATCCGCTTGAGGGCGAAAATCGAACGCGCGCATCGTATTCCTTTCCGGGGAGAATGGTTTGGGTTTACAACGGGCGCGGCCCGCCCGGCGTGTAGATGCGCGTGGTGGCGGTGGCGCGATCGAAACGCCGCCGCAGCCAGCGCTTGAACGCGTTCCGAGTATTCGGGATGAGCATGAGGAAGCCGAACGCATCCGTGAGGATGCCCGGGGTAATCAGCAGCAGGCCCGCCACCAGGATGATGACGCCGTCCACCATTTCCTCGGCCGGAACGATCCCCTGGCTCAGATTTCGCTGGATCTGCCCCAGGGTACGCAGCCCCTCCAGCTTGGCAAGGAATGCCCCAAGCACTCCGGTGCCGAGCACCAGCAAAATCGTGTGGAGCCCGCCGATCATCGAGCCCACCTTGATGAGCAGGTAGAGTTCCGCCAGTGGCACCACGGTGAACAGCAGCAGGAGTCGGGGGAACATGGCGTCAGGTGTGGTCAAATGGCTCCACGCGCTTCTCGCGCGCCCCGGGCGGAAGGTCGCTTGTTCCGGCTCACTACTATCCCGCAGTCCCGCAGGGGTCTTGAAACGCCCGCCCAAGTCCAGGGCGAAGGCAACCCGGCGGCGCTCCGCCACAACGAGTGGACCCTCAAGAGTGGACCCTCAAGTATCCTGTCGTGCGAGTCCTGTCATACGAGGAACCATGAGACGATGCCGGCGGTAACCCGCATGGCAACCGTGTGTGGACCCTCGTGTGTGGACCCTCATGTGTCCTCTCATAGGGGAGTGGGCAGGAGATTGCAATTGCGACGGAACCACAGCGGGGCGCCGCGACATGGACACGGTGTTGCAAGGCGGGAAGGGGGCGAGGCACGATCCTGCCTTGCGGGACAGACATCCGGGACCGCCTGAAGGCCACATGGACTTGAAAGGCGTCCTTGGGTGTTTTATGCTGGTTGGTTCTTGCGGAGTCGCGATCCAGCGGCCCTTTTCCGGACGCGTTGCAGGAGGATTCGATGCCGATTACCAACAGTCTCCCCGAGACCGTGTTCACCACTCGTGTCGACGATCTGTTGAACTGGGGCAGGGCGTCGTCCCAGTGGTACATGTTGTTCGGGCTGGCCTGTTGCGCCATCGAGCTCATGCAGACCGGCGGGCCGCGCGCGGACCTCGACCGGTTCGGGTGCGTGCCCCGGGCCACGCCGCGCCAGTCGGACCTGATGATCGTGGCGGGCACCCTGACTTACAAGATGGCCAAGCGCACGCGGCTGCTCTACGATCAGATGCCCGATCCGAAGTACGTGATCTCCATGGGAAGCTGCTCCAACTGCGGCGGGCTGTTCCAGATGGCCTACTCGGTGTGCAAGGGCGTTGACAAGATCGTGCCCGTGGACGTGTATGTCCCGGGTTGCCCGCCGCGCCCCGAGGCCCTGACCGAAGGCCTTCTGCGGATTCAGGACAAGGTCATGCGCGAGCGCTGGCTGGTCAAGGGCACTGCGGCCGCCGAGGCGCGCTGAGGCACGAATCACTGCGGCCGTGTGCTCGTTGCGGTCCGTTCAACTCGAGTTCAATCGGAATCGGTTACAGGGGGCGACGCCGGCCCGGCGGAGGGTCCAGAGGGAGGAATCGCATGGCTGAGTATGTCAAGGTAGCGACCACCGGGGATGTGGAGCCCGGCAAGCCCAAGCTGGTGGAGGTCAATGGCCGCCGGGTGGCGCTGTTCAATCTGGAAGGATCCTATTACGCCATCGACGACATCTGCACCCATCGCGGCGCGCCGTTGTCCGAAGGGGAGGTCATGGGCAAGGAGATCCAGTGCCCGTGGCACGGAGCCATGTTCGACATCACTACGGGCGAGGCATCGAGTCCGCCGGCGGACGTGGGCGTCGACAAATTCAACGTGCGCGTTTCCGGTTCCGATATCGAGGTCGAGCTTTGACGCGCCGCTCACCCGGCGGCAAGGCGCGATGACCCGCAGGGGCAACCTGCGGCGGCTGTGCCGGGACACCGCGACCGCAGGGCCGTGGGTCGGGGTGCCGGTCGCCCCAGCGCGCAAGACGCGTGGATTACCCCGGGTCAAGCCGGGGGACGACGCAACGCAGCCGGCGCGAACAGGACAAGCATGTTGGTAAACGTATTCGTGACACGCAGCATAAGGGTGTTGCGTGTCGAAACAGGTTGTACGAATCTGCATGACACGACACGATCACCCATAACGGAGGTACATGACCATGGCGGATGACGTTCTCGGCAGGATCGAAGAGCAAGTGAAGAACAACCGGGTGATGGTGTTCATGAAGGGCACTCCGAACTTTCCCCAGTGCGGCTTCTCCGCCCACACGGTGGACATCCTGCGCGCCCACAACACGGAGTTCGAGAGCTTCGACGTACTCTCCGACCCGCAGGTCCGGGAGGGCGTGAAGCAGTACTCGAAGTGGCCCACCATCCCTCAGATCTACGTCGACGGCCAGTTCCTGGGTGGCTGCGACATCGTTCACGAACTGCACGAGCGGGGCGAGCTGGCCGCGTTGCTCAACCCTGCCGCGAAAGAGTAGGGAGGCGGCGCCGCCGGGCTCGCGTCTTCGGGATCACAGGAGAGAAACCCACGGCTTCCTTGTTTGACGAGATCGGCTCGGAGCGCCTGCGAGAAGTCATCGACGTCTTTGTGGACCGGATCTTCGATGACCTCATGATCGGTTTCTTCTTCCGCAACGCAGACCGCGAACGGGTCAAGAAGCTGGAATTCCAGTTCACGGCGCGGGTCCTCGGCGCCGACGTCCAGTACGAAGGGCGTCCCCTCGAACAGGCCCACGCGCCCCATCCCATCATGGGTGGTCAGTTCGCCCGCCGGCTGCAGATCCTGCGGGAGACGCTGGAAGAGTTCCAGGTGCCCGAGGCGGTACGCGTGGCGTGGCTGGAGCACACCGAGAGCCTTCGTTCTCTCATCACCCGGGACCGCGGCTCCGATTGCGACCCCGCCGAGGCCCGGCGCAAGGCGCTGGCCCATCCCTCCTGACGGAACTCCGGAACGACCGGCGCGTGCTCAAGGTGGCGCGGGACGAGGTCTTCGGTCCCATGAACAATCGAGACATCGCCGCGGCGCGGGATTACCACGAACGCACCAAGCACTCGCTCGCGAGCGTTCGCAGCGGTCCCCACCACCTGGACTGGGACAACCAGCCGCACCCCTTCAAGGTCTACAAGAACCTGGAATCGCTGCCGCTGGAGCAGCGCCTCCAGTCGACGGGCGTGCCGGCGTTGCGGGCGATTTCCGGGACGGTCCCGGAACTGGAGCGCGGCGTGACCCGCGCGGAGTTGGCGGAGGTATTGTTTCTCTGCGCCGGTGTCACGCGCCGCCGCCGCTACTTCGGCGGCGAGATGCTCTTTCGCGCGGCGGCGTGCACGGGCGCGCTCTACCACATCGACGTCTATGCGGTCACAGGTCCGGCGCCCGACCTGGACGCCGGCGTCTACCATTTCGCCCCCGACCGTTTCGCCCTCACTCCGTTGCGCGCCGGCGATCATCGCGGCGTGCTGGTGGAGGCGAGCGGCGGCGAGCCCGCGGTGGCGCGCGCTCCGGTGGTGCTGGTGCTCACCTCCACCTTCTGGCGCAATAGCTGGAAATATCGCGACCGTGCGTACCGGCACTGCTTCTGGGACGGCGGCACCTTGCTGGCCAACTGCCTCGCTGCGGCCGTGGCGCGCGGCATTCCGTCGCGAACGGTCATGGGCTTCGCCGACGCGCTGGTGAACCGTCTGTTGGGTCTCGATACCGGCAAGGAAGTGTCGCTGTGCCTCGTGCCCCTGGGCGGCGCACCCGCGCCCACGGCCGCCAACGCTGAAGCGCCGGCGATGCTTCACCCCGCTACCCGGCCGCTGTCCGCCCGCGAAGTGGACTACCCTTCCATCCGGGAGGCGCACGCGGCGTCATGCCTGGAGAGCGGCGGTGAGGCGCGGCGTTGGCGTGAAGGCGAGGGCGGCGCGACCGCTTCGAGCCGGGCGCGAACGGACACGCTGGAGACAGCGTCCGCGCCACCCGTGGCGACCGTTCCTGGGAGAAGCGGAGAGGGTTCTGGACGGGCTCCCGAGAAACCGGGCGAGGACGCCCCACCCGCGGGTGGGGCGGCTGGCCGCAGGGTGACGCTGAGTGTCGATGCGGCGGCGGAACTCCCGGCAGACGGCATCGAGCCGGTGATCCTGCGCCGCGGCTCCTCGCGCCGCTTCTCCCGCGAGTCCATCAGCCTCGGCCAGTTGTCCAACGCCCTGCATTACGCCACGCGCGGGGTCGCCACCGACGCCGACCCCGTCGGGTCGCGCGCGCTCAACCAGATCTATCTCATCGTCCATCACGTGGATGGCATGGCGCCGGGGGCTTACGTCCAGCACCGCGACGACGAACGGCTGGAGCTTCTCAAGGAAGGCAATTTCCGCAAGGAGGCCGGCTTTCTCGGACTGGGTCAGGAGATCCCGGCCGACGCCAGTGTCAACGTCTACTTCATGACGGACCTTGAGGCGGTGCTGCGGCGCTACGGCAACCGCGGCTACCGTCTCGCGCAGATGGACGCCGCGGTTGCCGCGGGTCGCATCTACCTGGCGGCCTACGCCCAAGGGTTCGGGGCTTCCGGCCTGACCTTTTTCGACGACGACGTCACCGCGTTCTTCTCGCCCCACGCCGCCGGCAAGAGCGTCATGTTCCTGATCGCGCTGGGGCGGCGCCTCCGAAGTTCGTCCAGACAGTAGCTTGTCTGCGTTGGATGCGCGACGCCCGCGAAACGGCCCGTCCACATCCCGAACCATGCCGGGTCGCTTTCATTGCGGCGAGGCGACGGCGCGGGCGAACTATCGCCGGCTCCACGCCAGCCAGCGCTGAAATATCTTCTTCACCGTGGGCGTCAGCCGTGTGCGGTTGTAGGCGTCGCCGGCCTGCTTGATGGCTTCGGCCTGGGTGGGGTAGGGGTGAATGACGTTGCCGATGGCGCCGAGGCCGACCTTGCCGGCCATGGCCAGGGTGATTTCGCTGATCATCTCGCCGGCGTGGCGCGCCACGATGGTGCCGCCAACGATCGTGTCCGTGCCCTTCTTCACGTGGATCTTGACGAAGCCGTCTTCCTCCCCGTCGGCCAGCGCCCGGTCCACTTCCTTGAGTTCGCGCACGTAGGTGTCGATGGCGACGCCCTGCTTTCCGGCGTCGTGCTCGTACAGGCCCACGTGGGCGATCTCCGGGTCGGTGTACGTCGCCCATGGCATGATCAGCGAACTCAGCTTCTTGCTCTTGTAGAAGAGTGCGTTCTGGATGATCATGCGCGAGGCCGCGTCGGCGGCATGGGTGAACTTCCAGTCCATGCACACATCGCCGCCGGCGAAGATGCGCGGATTGGTGGTCTGCAGGTAGTCGTTCACCACGATGCCGCGAAAGGGGTGGTACTGCACGCCCACGCCGTCGAGGTTGAGGCCGTCCACGTTGGGTTTGCGTCCGGCCCCCACGAGAATCTCGTCCACGGTTACCGTGTCGGGGGTCCCGCCTGCCTCGAAGTGCACCACCTTGCGGCCGTTCTCCATCTCCACGCGCTTGAGCGCGCTGTTCAACACCAGTTGGATGCCTTCGCGCAGGAACTGGTCCTGCACGATGGCCGCGGCGTCGGCGTCTTCGCGGTTGAGGATGTGGTCGCCGTTGTGGAACAGCATCACCTGGCAACCCAGGCGCTGGAAGGTCTGCGCCAATTCGCAGCCGATGGGGCCGGCGCCGATGACGGCGAGCCGCTCCGGACGCCGGGTCAGCGAGAACACGGTCTCGTTGGTCAGATAACCCGCTTCCTCCAGCCCCTCGATGGGCGGATGGGGCGCGGCCGCGCGCGCGCCGGCGGCGATCACGGCCTTCTTGAAGTGGAGCGGCTGACCGTCCACGTCCACGGTTTCGGGGCCGGTGAAGCTCGCGTCTCCCAGGAACACGTCCACGCCCAGGTCGCTGAAGCGCTTCACCGAGTCGTGGTGGCTGATGTGCGACCGGATGCGGCGCATGCGTTCCATGACCGCGGCGAAGTCCACCTGCACTTCATCCGGCCGCCCGATGCCGAACGTGTTTGCTTCGCGCATCTCCGCCACCACCCGCGACGAACGAATGAGACATTTGGACGGAACGCAGCCCACGTTGAGGCAGTCGCCGCCGAGGTAATGGCGCTCCACCAGCGCCACCCTGGCGCCGAGTCCGGCGGCCCCGGCCGCGGTCACGAGCCCGGCGGTGCCGGCGCCGATGACCACCAGATTGTAGCGGTCGGCCGGCGCCGGATTGGTCCAGTCCGGCGGGTGCGTGTTGGACCCCAGCACCTCGTTGTATTCATCCTGCGGCGAAAGTTGCGGAATGTGACGCATGCTTGTTCTCCCGGTCCGGACGGCATCCGTCGCCTTTGCTTCGCTCAGGACGAACGGTGTCAGGTTGACGATTCGGCGAAAACTTCTTCCGTTCGTCCAGAGCCCTTCCACAGGTTCGGAACAGGTTTCCGCCCTCCCTTGAGCGCCCGCAACACGGTCAGTCTCCGGCGGTCTTTGCCTGTCTGCGCTTCTGGACCCACCCGATGGACTTTTTCGCGATGAGCGGAAACAGCCCGAGCAGCGCGAATGACGCCAGTAGCGTAGGGGACAGAATGCCCGCCAGCGAATCGATCTGGGCCAGTTGGGTGCCGGCGTTCACGAAGACGATGGTGCCGGGAAACATGCCCAGTTGGCTCACGAAGAAGAACTGCACGGCGCGGATGGGGGTGAGCCCCATCACCAGATTGATGACGAAGAAAGGAATCACCGGGATCAGCCGCATGGTGAAGAGATAGAACATCCCCTCCTTGGCGATGCCCTGGTTGATGGTCTCGAGCCTGTCGCCGAACTTGCCCTGAATGCTGTCCCGGAGCAGGAAACGCGCCACCAGGAACGCCAGGGTGGCGCCGATGGTGCTGCAAAAAGAGACGACAATGGTGCCGGTGATCACCCCGAACAGCGCCCCGCCCAAAAGCGTCATGATGGCCGCGCCCGGAAGCGACAGCGCCGTCACCGCGATATAGACCGCGGCGTACACGGCGATGGTGATGGCGGGGTTGTGCTGGTAGTAGCCCAGCCATGCGTCCCGTTGCGCCTTGATGAACTCGAGGTTGAAGTACTTCCCCAGGTCGAAGATGAAGAAGCTGGCGACGAGAGCGGCCACCACCACCACTACCGCTATCTTGCCGATGCGTTGATTCATGAAAGGATGTCTCCCACGGAGTCTTGTCGGGATTCCCTCTGTCTCGCGTCGGCGTGCGTCCTGGGAGTCTGTCGGGTTTGTCGAGATCCCGATGTTGCAAAAAAGTTCGTGAAGAGCGATGCGAAAGTGCCTCTCGCGGCGATTCCATGAACCCGACACGCTGCGCTGTGCCGACGTGGGCACGAAAATGCGGCGGTCTTGCGTCGGCGCGTTCGTTTATAGTTGATTTAATGCCGCAGGTAAATTCCATGCACAACGAATCCTCTCGCCCATGCGGCACGGGGGCGCGGCTGTCCGGGTCGCGCGCGCGGATTGACTTGCCCGCCGTGGCGGTCATGGCGCGCGCGCCGAAACCGGGAGCGGTGAAGACCCGGCTGTGCCCGCCCCTGACCCATGCGGAGGCCGCGGATTTCTACGCCTGTGTCCTCGAGGACGTTCTCCACCACCTGGCGGGCGCGGCGCGCTGGCACACCTGGGTGGCGTATGCGGAGCGCAGCCGCAGCTACTTCGCGCGCGTTCCGGAGTTGGCCCCGAACCTGTTGCCGCAGCGCGGCGATTCCCTTGGCGCGCGCATGCACGCCGTGTTCACGGATCTGCGGGACTCCGGTTACCGGCAGGTCGTCGTGGTGGGCAGCGACATTCCTGCCCTGAGCGCGGCCGCGGTGGAACGCGCGTGCGACTGGTTGCGCCAGGATGCCTGCGACGTGGTGTTGGGTCCGGCGGACGACGGCGGCTACTATCTCATCGGCCTCAACAGACCGGTGGCGGGACTCTTTACCGGCGTCGCCTGGAGCACCGCGGCCGTGCTCCATCAGACTCTGGACAAGGCCCGGCGACTGGGCCTGCGCGTGCGCATGGTCGCCGGCGCCTACGACGTCGATGTGGCCGCCGACCTGGAGCGGCTGCGCCGCGACTTCGACGAGTCCGCCGGGTTGCGCGCCGGCCGTCCCAGAACTCACCGCTGGATCCAGGCCCGCCCAAGGGAGACGATGCCGGGAAGAACCTGATGTTGAAGGAAGGTACGTGACGAGCGATGCGAAAGCAGGCCCCGGGGTTCGTCATGGACATGAAGATGTCATGCCCGCGAACGTTTGTCCGCGACCCTGATCGGAGGCGGGAATCGCCGGCTTCCATCCGGCATGAAGGATGCCCGCAACGGCGCGAATCTGGACCGGTGGAAACAATGGAAGTTTCCTCGTAAATTCGTCCCATGATCGGCCCCACTATGGATTCCACTGACTCAGTTCGCACCGGCCTTGCCGGATTCGCGCGGTTTCTGCTTTGGACGCTCGTTCTTGCGGCCGGCATCCCCTCGACCACCAGCGCCGCGGCCTGGGGAGAAACCTACGCTGGTGTATTCGCCGGCGCCGCTCGCACCGAGAACCGGATCATCGACCGCAGCGGCTTTGCCAACTGGGGCATGCCGGGCTGGGCCACGGATTACGACGACGGCGATTTTTCCTGGGGTGTTCTGGTGGGACGCAAATTCACCCTGGACAAGGCGCGCCTGAGGCTGGAACTCGACGGGGCCTGGGGTGAGATGTCGGGAAAGTCGGACCGCCTCGACCCCGCCGGGCGGGACGAGACGGTGAGAGGGCGGGTCCGCTGGGCCGCCACCGCGCGCCTGGGGCTGGAGCACCGGGAGGGGCCGTGGACGGTCTTCATCAACGGGGGCGCGGCCCTGGCGCGCATCACGAATACCCTGACCGACATCGATTTCTCGCCGGACATGCCCCCGCGTAGAGATCCGGACGATTCGTTTCTGCACCACGCCACCCGCATAGGTTGGGTGCTCGGAATCGGTATCGAGACGCCCCGGATGAGTTCCTGGAGATGGCGGCTGGATGCCTCGTACCTGGGTTTCGGTCGCGGTACGCACTGGGTCAACCGCTCCGGCAACAACCCTTGCGGGTCGGGCGGCGCGCTCGCGGCCTGTCCTTACCGGGTCGAGAATCACCTGATCCTGTTGCGCCTGGCGCTGGTGCGTGAGTTCGATCTGTAGCGTCCTTTCGGGCGCACGGCTTCCAGATCCATTCAAGAGTCCGGTTTCCCTCCGGCAGTGCCGGTGAGGCGCAAGCTCCCTGCGGATCTCGGAGACCGTTTGCGCCTGCCCTCTCTCGGGTGTAGTCCAAGGCCCCACAAGCGTGGACCCGTGAATCGAGTTTGCCCAGATGCGTCACGTTCTGTTCCCCGTCATTCTTTCCGGCGGCGCTGGCACACGGCTCTGGCCCCTGTCCCGGGAGCGCCATCCCAAACAGTTCATTCCGCTGGTGGAAGAGCACACCTTGCTGCAAGCCACCGCCAGGCGTTTGGCGCTGATCGAGGAGTCGCGCCCGCCCATCGTGGTGTGCAACGAGTCGCACCGGTTCATGGTGTCCGGACAACTCGACGCGATCCATGTGGCAACCACGGCGGTACTGCTGGAGCCGGCCGGGAGGAACACCGCGCCCGCCATTGCGGCGGCGGCGCTGCAGGCGCTCGACCTCGCGGGCGACGGCGAGGTGCCCGTCCTGCTGGTGCTGCCGGCGGACCACGTGATCCGTGACGCGCTCCGATTCGCCCGCGCCGTTCGCGCCGCCGTCCGCGAAGCCGCCGCCGGGCATCTCGTGACCTTCGGCGTGGTTCCGAACCGCGCCGAGACCGGTTACGGGTACATCAAGGCGGGCGCCGCCACCGGCGTCAGCGCGCACGGCTGCCGGGTGGACCGGTTTGTGGAAAAGCCCGACGCTGCCGGAGCCGCCGCCTGTCTGGCGGCGGGCGGTCACTACTGGAACAGCGGCATGTTCGTATTCGCGGCTGCACGGTACCTCACGGACCTGGGCGTTCACGCGCCCGCCGTGCGCGACGCCGCGGCGCACGCCTACGGCAAGGCGGTGGCGCGCGCGGGCTATCGCTGGCTGGATGCGGACGCCTTCTCGCGTTGCCCGGCCATCGCCGTGGACCGCGCGGTCATGGAGCGCACATCCAACGCGGTGATGATCCCGCTCGACGCCGGGTGGTCCGATGTCGGTTCCTGGGCGGCGCTGGCCGATCTCGCGCCAGCGGACGGCGACGGCAACGTGGTTCGGGGCGACGCGCTCCTGGAGGGGGTCCGGGACACCTACGTACGCGGCGGCAAACGCCTGGTGGCCGCGGTGGGCGTGTCCGACCTCGTCATCGTGGATACGGCCGACGCGCTGCTGGTGGCGCGGCGGGATACGGCTCAGGACACGGGCCGGGTGGTGGCGCGGCTCCGTTCGGAGGGCCGGGAAGAACACCACGACCACCGCAAGGTGCGCCGTCCCTGGGGCACCTTCGATTCGGTTCACGCGGGCCAGGGCTTCAAGGTCAAGCACATCGTTGTCCAACCCGGCCAGTCCCTGTCGCTGCAGTCCCACCGCCAACGCGCCGAGCACTGGGTGGTGGTGCGTGGAACGGCGCGGGTGACGCGGGGCGAGGAGACCGTCACCCTTGCCGAGAACCAGTCCATTTTCATTCCCCTGGGAACGAAACACCGGCTGGCGAATCCCGGCGTGGATCCGCTGGAAGTGATCGAAGTGCAGACCGGCGGTTATCTGGAAGAAGACGACATCGTTCGTTACGAAGATGTCTACGGCCGCGCGGACCCGCCCGGCCGCTCCCGTACCTGACCACTCCCCCCGCCTTGCCGGAGGCGTCGCAGCGCGGCTTCCCGTCCGGAACGGGCCGACTCCAGGTCCGGTTTCAGCGTCAGCGCGCGCTCGAAGCTTCGAAGGGCCTCGTCGAGCCGGCCCAGATAGAAGAGCGCCGCGCCCGCGTTGGCGTGGGGTTCGGCATGGCCGGGTTCGAGGGCTATCCGCTTGCGATACAGTTCGAGGGCCTCCTGGTAGCGTTGGCCGGTGAATCGTGAATGGGCGGCGCGATCGAGGGCCTGCGCCAGGAGCCGCCGGATGGCCGCGTCCCTGGCCGGTTGCAGACCGAGAATCCGCGCCCGCTCCAGAGCGGCCACGGCTTCGTCGTAGCGGCGCAGATTGAACAGTGCCGCACCCATCCCGAGATGGGCCAGGGCGTACCCGGGGTCTTCCGCGCTTGCGGCCCGGTAGGTCGCCAGGGCCTCGGCATGTCGCCCGCGCATGCGCAGCGTTTCGGCGATGTTCTGAAGGGTGTCGCGGCGGTGCCGCCCGGTGGCGTCGTGCGAGCGGAGTTCCAGGGAGCGCCGGAAGTGGCGCTCGGCCTCGTCGTAGCGCTTTCTCTTGAGGGTCTCCGCGCCGGCGCGGCTGTGGGCGGCCCAGGAGTCCGGGTGGGTGGCGGCGGCATGGCGGAAGAGCGTAAGGTCATTCTGGTAGACGCCGCACTGAAGCCAGACGCCCGTTGCCAGGAGCGCCAGCACGACGCCGGCCGCGGCCGTGGCAGCCGTTTTCGCGGCTCCCCGAAGGCGCTCCGCCCCGCGCGCGGCGCCGCCCGCCACGAGCATGAGCACGCCGGCTCCCGCCAGGTACTGGTAGCGGTCCGCGGCGAAGGAAACGTTCATGTAGCCAAAGTCCACGAAGCCCAGGACGGGCGACAGTGTGAGCCCGAAGAACAGCGCGCAGGCCAGGGGACCTCGCCCCACGCGCCGGCGCAGGAGCCAGAGGGACGCCAATGCGGCCGCCGCGGCCGCGAGATAGCCCCAAGCCGGCGCACCCGCCAGATCCCACGGCGGATAGAGGACTGCCAGGTGAACCGGGAACAGGAGCTTTCCGGCGTAGAACCACAGGGAATGCGCCGCCATCAGCGCCCGCTCGGTCAAGGTGTAGTCGAAGGAGAGGTTCACCTTCTGATAGATGGCCAGGTCGAGGGCGGCCAGGGCCGCGGCGAGAAGGAACAGAGGAACCAGCCGGATCAGGTCCGGCCCGGTGACCCGTCCCGCCTTCCACCAGTGCCAGATCAACAGCGCGGCCGGAAACGTGACCACGATGGACTTGGACAGCATCCCCGCGGCGAACAGGACCATCACCGCGACGTAGCGCCCGATGCGCGGCGCCCCGACGAAGCGGAGCCAGACGGCGAAGGCGGCAAGATAGAACAGGGTCGCGAGGAGATCCTTTCGGGCGATGACCCAGGCGACGGACTCCACGTGCAGGGGATGCACCGCGAAGATCGCGGCCACCCACCACGCGCCGGGCACGGCCAGCCGCAGGAACAGACGCCACAACAACACCGTGTTGATGAGGTGAAGGACCAGGTTGACGATATGGTAACCGGCCGGGGCGAACCCCCAGAGCTTGTGTTCCAGCCAGAAGGTTGTATAGAGCACCGGCCAATAGTGGTCCTCGCCGATGAAGCCCTTCCGGTAGGCGCTGGCCGGCGCAAACCACAAATCCCATAGTCCTTGCCAGTCCTGGATCGCCGGCAGGGTCGTGATGATCACATCGTCCCAAACGAAGCCCAACCGGGTCGCGGGAAAGTAGCTGACCGCGATCAACAGGCCCAGCGTCGCGGTCGCGAGGGCGTCGGCGCGGGAGGGCAGGCTCGGGGCCCGACGGGTCTCGGGCGCACCCGTCGCTTGCGGGGCTTCTTCCGGCGTCGTCTTCGCGCCACGGCTCGGCTTGGCCTTTTCTCTCTTCATGGCGCGAATGGCGGCGTCGGTTGGCCGGTAGAGTCGTCGGTTTGCCGGCCGGTCAGGGTTGTTTCCGGGATCGGGCCAGGAGCCGGCGCATGTCGGCCACGCCCCGCTGCGCCATCTTCAGGTCGGGTTTCAGGGCAAGGGCGCGCTCGAAGCTCGCCAGGGCCTCGCGGGTCTGCCCCAGGTGATACAGGGTGGCGCCAAGATTGGAGTGGTGCTGCGCCGCGTCGGGAACGAGTTCGAGCAGTTTCCGGTAGAGTCTCAGGGCTTCGCCGTAGCGTTTCTGTCCAAAGCGCATCAGCGCCAGCCGATCGAGCGCTTCCTCGTGGCTGGGGTCGTGTTCGAGGGCGCGTTCAAGGACCTGCCCCGCGCGCGCGGTGTCGCCCATGGCTTCGTGGGCGCGGGCCATCAGGATGCGCAGCGTGGGCGCCACCGGCAGATCGGCCTTCAACCGGAGCGCCCGCGCCATGGCGTCGATGGCATCGGCGTGCTTCCCGGTCCGGAATAGCGCAATCCCCAGCCCGGCGTGCGCTGGAGCAAACTCCGGCTCGACGGCCAGGGCGGCGCGATAGGACTCCATGGCGCTGGCGTGTCGGCCCTGGAGCCGCAGCGCCTCCGCGACGTTGTGGAGACCGACGACATCGTTCCTCGACCGCGCCTTGGCCCGATCGAGAAGTTCGTCGGCTTCCGCGCCACGCTGTTGCTCGCGAAGCAGGAGCGCCAGCGCCAGCAGGTACTCCGTCTTGTGCGGCGCCAGTTCCATGGCCCGACGGAGATACGTTTCCGCCTCGCGCGGCTTGCCCGAGGCCTGGAGCGCCATCCCGATCAAGCGATGCTGCCCGGCTGCCTGGGACGTGTCCGGGTCCAGGGACAGGGACTTCGCCATCGTCGAAGCAGCCTCCTCGTAACGCTTCAACTCGTACAGCGCGGCGGCCATGCCGCTGTGGGCCAGGGCGTAGTCCGTGTCGATCCGAAGCACCGTACGATACGACGACAACGCCTCCTCGTGGCGCTTCGTCTTGCGCAGCACCTCGCCCAGGTTCTGGTGCGCCGCGACGTGGCGCGGGTCGATCTTCACGGCGCGCTTGAGGTACGATTCGGCCTCGTCGAAGTCACCGCGGGTCAACAGTCCGTGCCCGACGTTGGACAGCGCCTTGGCCGAGTCCGGGCGAATCTCAAGGGCGCGGCGGCTGGCGGCGAGACCCTCTTCGAAACGGTCCCGCTTGAATAGTGCGCTGCTGAGGTTCAGGTAGGCGTCCCGCGCCGCGGGGTTGCGCGCGGCGATGTGGCCGAAGAAGGCGACCTCGTCCCGGTAGATCCCCGACTGCGTCCAGCTCAACGCCGCCAGCGCCGCCACGCCGGCGGCGAACGCGCCGCGGGCGGTGAGGGCGAGGGTCGGGGACAGCCGGCGCGCCCCCCACGCGGCGGCGCCGACGAGAAACGCCATGACGCCCAGGCCCGCCACGTACTGAAAGCGGTCCGCGGCGAAGGCGAACTGCATGTAGCCATAGTCGATGAAACCCAGCACGGGCGCCAGCGTCACGGCGTAGAACAGCGCGGCGGCGAGGGGCGCCCGGCTGCGCCGCCGGCCCAGCCACAGGAGCGCGGCCGTGGCCGCCACCGCCGCCGCGTAGGCCCAGGCCAGCGGGTTGCCGGCGCCCACGTCCCACACGGGGTAGATCACCGCCAGGTCCGTGGGCCACAGGAGCTTTCCGACGTAGAAGCACAGGGCGCGGGATGCGATGAGGACCCGTTCGACGAGCGAGTAGCCCAGGTCCAGCGGTTCCCGCCCGCTGTAGTACAGGTAGTCGGCGCCGGTGATGGCGAGTCCGATCACGAAGAAGGGCACCAGCCGCGCAAGGTCGGCGGCGGTGATCCGTTCCCGCTGCCACCAGTGCCAGATCAGCAGCGCCACCGGCAGGGTCACCGCCACCGACTTGGAGAGCATGGCGGCAACGTAGAACCCCAACGCGAGACCGTAGTTCCACCGGTTCGGGGTTTCGACGAAGCGCATCCAGGCGAGCGCGGCGGCGAAGTAGAACAACCCCGACAAGAGGTCCTTGCGCTCGATGAGCCAAGCCACCGACTCGACGTGAAGCGGGTGCACGGCGAACACCACGGCCGTGGCCAGCGCCCCGGGCACGCTCAGGCGCGCGAGCAGACGCCACACGAGCAGGGTGTTGACCCAGTGCAACAGGAGGTTGACGATGTGGTACCCCATCGGCGCGAGGCCCCACAGCTTGTGCTCCAGCCAGAAGCTCGAATAGACGATGGGCCAGTAGTGTCCCTCGTTCTTGATGTCCGCGGGCGCGAACCACACGCTCCAGAGGCCGGACCAGCGCTGGAGCACGGGCTCCTCGGAGAAGATCACGTCGTCCCAGACAAAGCCGCCCGAAAGCGCGGGGAAATAGCTCACCAGCACGAGAAGGCCGAGTCCCAGCACGGTCAGCGCGTGACGGCGTGAAGACCCGTGGGGCGCGCCTGCTCCGGCCGCGGGCGGACCGGCGATCTCCGCGGCCGCTTTCGGCCTGCCGTCGCGAGTGGAATCCAGGGGTGTGTGTTGTCTGCCTTTGCCTTTTGCCGCCATCGGTTGCTTGAGGGTGTGGGAGCGTGCGTCCCGGCCCGGTCATCCGCAATGCCCGGCTCCCGGGGGGTCCTGATAAACCCGTCCGGTCCGCGGCATCAGCGCGCCGAGTCCGGGCGCTTCTGGTAGACGTATAGATCGGCGACCACGAAGTTCACCAGCGCGCCGAGGCCCACGCCGAGAAAGAAAGCGGCCAGGCGGTGGCGCTCGAACACATCCACGTAGCTCGTGAGCAGCGCGTAGCCGCCGACGTTCGCCCCGAGGCCCACGAGGCTGCTGGCCGTGAATCGCGCCCATTGGCCCAGGTGCGGCTGCCGCGCGCGCTCGCTGAAGGTGAAGCCGCGGTTGAGCGCCCAATTCCAGCTCACCGCGGGCCAGAACGACAGGAAGCGCGCCAGGCGGTGCTCGACACCGGCCCACTGAAGGCCGAGATAGCAGGCCAGATCGACGGCGAGCCCGCTGGCGCCCACCGCGCCGAACAGCGGCACCCGGGCCAAGGTCCCGAACCGGTAGTTGTAGAGCCTGGAGAGGTGACGCAGGAACCGGAGTTGCTGGCGCCAGTTCATCTTGCTCGCACCCGCGCTACGGTCGCGGAAGTCGATGGGCACCTCGCGCACCCGAAGACCGCCGCGCACGATGAGTTCCAGCGCGATCTTGTATCCCATGGGCCGCAGCGTGAGCAGTTCCGGCAACGCGCTGCGCCGGGTGGCGAAAAAGCCCGACATGGGATCGGCGCACTGGACCAGCGGGCGCGCCATCCAGGTGGCCAGCCGCGAGTTCAACACGCGGTAGAAACTCCAGGACTCGTCCACCGCGCCGCCCGGCGCATAGCGGCTTCCCAGGACCATGTCACAGCCGCTGTCGAGGGCCGCCAGCAGTTCGGCGATGCGCTCGGGCGGATGCGAAAGGTCCGCGTCCATCACCACCAGATTGTCGAAGCGCGCCAGGCGCATGCCTTCGATGACCGCCAGGGAAAGGTCCCGGGGCGCGTCCCGCCGCACCACCATGCGCACGGGCAGGCGCCGGGCCAGTTCCGCCACGACTTCCTCGCTGCCGTCGTCCGAATCGTCGTCCACAAGCAGCAGCTCCCACTCGATGCCGCTGGCGGACAGGGCGGTGCGGATGCCTTCGGCCAGCGGCGCCACGTTGGCCGCCTCACGAAACGTCGGCACGATGATGGAAAGGCTGAGGCCGGTGTTGCGGGGATCGTCGGGCCGGGTCGACATGTCGTTCGCGCGGGTTGGGGCCGGGATAGGCCACATAGGGAGTCGGTCGGAACTGGTTTGGCGTCCCGTGTGAGTGAAGCCTGATTGTGGAGCCTTCGAAGCTGTAGCCTTCCAGGCCCTCTCGTGCGGTACATACCACAGACAGGACCGGCACGCGATTCGCGGGTTCCCGCGGGCCTTCGCTCCACCGGAAGCGGGAATCTTCCATACCCGCTTGCGCCGGCGCAAGAGGGGGTGAAGATCGCTCCCGAAGTCCCTACTGGGCCGGGATTCCCGGCGTGGAGCCGCCGCGGCGCGTGGCCAGTTCGGCGTAGCAGTAGGCCAGGGCCAGGGCGCGGAACGGCCGCCAGCGTTCGGCAAAGGCGCGCATCTCGGCTTCGGTGGCCTTGCGGGTTCGGCCCAGCAAGCCTTGAGCGAGGTACTTCACCACCCCCAAGTCCCCGGCCGGAAAGGTGTCTGGGCGCGCCAGTCCGCGCATCAGCGCGATTTCGGCCGACCAGCGGCCGATGCCCTTGAGAGCGGTCAGCCGCTCGATGATCTCCTCATCCGAATGCGCGGACAGGTCGCCGAGTGCGCCGCCGGCAAACGCCTCGCCCAGGCGGATCAGCGTGGCCGCCTTGGCGCTGCTCAACCGGAAAGTGCGCAGGGTCTCCAGGGTCTGGCCGGCGAGCCGCCGTGGCTCGGGAAAGGCGTGCCAGTCGCGCCCGTGCCGGCGCCATCGGCGCCCGAAGCTCTCCACCAGCGCCTTCTTGATGGAGTAGGCGAGGTTCAGGTTGACCTGCTGCGAGAGCACCGCCACCACCAGCGCCTCGAACAGCGTCGGGCTGGCGGCGACGCGCAGACCGCGAAAACGCTTCACCAAAGGCGCCAGCAGATCGTCCTTGCGCGCCATCCCATAGAACGGGCGGAGGTCGACGTCCGCGCACAGGATGTGGCGAAGCTGCGCCTCGAACGCATCCGGCCGGAGAGCCGCCCCGGAAGGACTGTCCAGAGCCACGATGAGTCGCGGCCGGGCCACCGTGCCGGCGTCGGTGATCGTGGCCAGCGCAAGCTGACGTCCGGCGGCCAGCAGGCGCCGGTAGCGGCCGTCCTCGATCACGTCCACATTCTCGGTGGCAAAGCGCATGAAGCGCGCGACGGTGAATTCGAAGGAATACGGCGCCCGCGGGATGATCTCGAATGTTTCTGTCATGCGCCTCTCCGAACGCCGTCCGGAGTCCGGATCGCGCCGCCGCCCGTGCGAACCCCTCCGCGGGCAAACGGAATCCCGGCAGCCTGTCCTACGGCCGGCCGGGATCCTCGTAGGAGTGCTCGAAGTACCAATCGGCGATTTCGCCTCCGGTGGCGAGCCAGACGCGGTCGTGGGAGCAGATGTACTCCAGCGCCTGGTCGAGGTACTTGATGCGCAGCGGCACGCCGATGATGAAAGGGTGCAGCGGAATGCACAACACGGTGCCGCTGCGCTCGCCTTCGCGGTAGAGGACGTCGAACTGGTCGCACACCTGCCGGAGGTACTCGCCGGGAGTGTAGTTGGAGCGCAGAAAGAAGTTGATGTCGTTCAGCCCCTGCTCGTAGGGCATGGCGATCATGCGACCGGACTTCACGCGCATGGCCACCGGTTGGTCGTCGAAACCCCAGTCGCACAGGTAGTCGAAGCCCGCGGCGGCCAGGTGGTCGGGGGTATCGAAGGTTTCGGCCAGCGCGGGTCCGAGCCACCCCCGCGGCGCCTTGCCGGTGGCCGCGGCGATCTCGTCGCGCACCTGCCGGATGACCGTTAGCTCCTGGTCCTCGGGGTAGGCGGTGAGGGGAAGGTTGTTGGTGACGCCGTGCCCCAGCCACTCCCAGTCCCGCTTGACGCCCTCCTCGATGATTTCCCGATGGTGGATGCAGACCTCGGAATTCAACTGCGCGCTGGCGCGGATGCCGTAACGGTCCAGCACCTCCATCATCCTGAACACCCCGACCCGCGCGCCGTAGTCGCGCTGCGCGTAGCCGCGCACGTCCGGCACCTTTGACATCGCGAAGTTGGGGATGGGCTGATCGAAATGGAAGTACTCGATGTTGGGGCTCACCCACACCGCCACGCGCGCGCCGTCCGGCCACTGGAGCACGGGCCGGGTGGTAATGGGTTGGTAATCGTAACGACGGTTTTCCATGTGAATGGGGGCTAACACAGACGAAGCGGGCCTGTCCATGACGCGGCGGCGCTCCCGGCGCGCACGCAATGGTCGCCTGCGGTGGCGTCGGGGCGGTCAGCCGCGATCATTGGCAATGCCCGGCGCAACGCGTTAGAGGAATGACGACACTTCAGGACGCGATGGGAGTTCGGTATGGCGAAGCTCACGACCCCTTTGTGCGATGTCCTCGGCATTGAGCACCCTGTCATCCAGGCGGGAATGGGATGGGACAGCCGCGGCTCCACCACGCCGCCGAAGCTCGTGGCGGCGGTCTCGGAAGGGGGCGGTCTCGGCGTCATCGGCGGGAGCCCGCTCAAGCCCGGGTTCATACGCGAACGCATCCGCGCGGTGCGCGAGTTGACGGAACGTCCCTTCGGCGTGGACATCACGCTGCCACGGCTGGCGCAGACGCCCTACGCGGACGCCGGCAACGTGCGCGAGTTCCTCGAACGCACCCATCCGGACCATGTGCGCTTTGTGCGCGACGCCATTGATGAGTTCGGCCTGGAGACCCAGGGGCCGGACCCGTGGTCCAAGGTCAAGACGCCGGACATGGTGCAGCGCCAGTTGGACGTGATTCTGGAAGAAGGCGTGCGCGTACTGGCGGTGGGGCTTGGCGACACCGCGCGGGTGGTGCCGCTGGCCCACGAACGCGGCATGAAGGTGCTGGCGCTGTGCGGCAATGTGAAGCAGGCGTTGGGGCATGCGGCCAACGGCGTGGACGTGATCGTCGCCCAGGGCTACGAGGCCGGCGGGCACACCGGTCGGATCGCCAACTTCCCGCTTGTCCCCCAAGTGGTGGACGCGGTGAGTCCCACCCCCGTGGTGGTGGCCGGGGGCATCGCCGACGGGCGCGGCCTGGCGGCGGCGCTGAGCCTGGGCGCGGTGGGGGTGTGGTGCGGCACGGTGTTTCTGGCCAGTGCGGAGAGCGAGATTCATCCCGACTACAAGGCCCAACTCATCCAGGGCCGCACAGAGGACTTCGTGCTCGACCGTTTCCCCAGCGGCAAGCCCAGCCGCCACTACCGCAGCCCGGTGATCCGGAAGTGGGAGGCGTCGGGTTTGCAGGCCCTTGAAATGCCGTTCCAGGGAGTGCTCAACGACCAGTTTCGGGTGGCCGCGGAGCAGGGGAGTCGGGTGGATCTCATGAGCGTGCCGGGCGGACAGATCGCCGGGCTACTGGGGGAATACGACGTGCGGCCGGCCGCACGGATCGTCGAGACCATGGTGCGTCAGGCGGTGGACGTGCTGAGGCGCGGCACTTCGTGGACACGGAGCGACTGAGGCAATACGCGCCAGGAGCTTGCGCCGCAGGAGTTCGCGAAAGCGAAAATTCGCTATCGCTGTCCCTTCGGTCGCGTCAGCTATCTTCGCGCCGGTAGCCGGTGTTGGTGCCGCCGCTCTGGGAGCGCAGGTACCGTTCCACATCCGAGAACGTGTCCATCATCAACTGCTGGCGCGCGGCCACGAGCTGATCCGTGCGCAAGGCCTGCGACCAGGGGAGGTCCTGGCCCATGTGCGCGGCGATCTTGGCGGACGCAAGCGCCGTGGGGTGGCGCGAACCGATCTCGCTCGCGAGTTGGAGGGTGACGTCCTCGAGATCGGCCTCCGGCACCGACGCCGACACCAGCCCGAAACGGTCGGCATCCGTGCCCGGGAAATTCCGTCCGCTGAAGTGCATCAGCGCCGCCTTCTTGGCCGGAATCCCGGTGTGGTAGAGGGAACTCAAGGCCATCTGGCCGAAGCTGCCGCGGACGATTTCGGGCATGCCGATCTTCGCGGTGTCCGCGGCGATGGCGATGTCGTGGCAGGTCATGAGCGCCATGCCGCCACCGAGACAGTGGCCGTGCACCTGGGCGATGGTGACCTTGGGATAGTTTCGGAAGCTCTCGTAGAAGAGCATGTTGGGGTGGGAGCGGTCCCAGTCCCGTGGCGGTTCCTTGTGGAGCGCCCGCAGATCGTGCAGGTCGGCCCCGGCACAGTAGCACGGCCCGTTGCCGCGGGTGACGATCACGCGCACATCGGGGTCGGCGCGCACCGTTTCCAGGGCGTCAAGGATTTCGCCGGTCATGGCCTGGCTCAAAGCGTTGCGCTTCTCCGGCCGGTTGAAGCGGATGCGCGCAACCCCGCCGCCGAGGCGCTCCAGCACAATGCAAGACCATTCTGACGCCATGTAATCTCCCGGTTTCGGCCGCGATGACGTTCCGAGCGAGGAGTCCTTCGACTTCGCCCGGCTACGCTTGTTCCGGGCCTGTCGGAGGGCTCGAGACGAACGGCGTCAAGTCTACGATTCCGCCAACCCGCGGATACGCTTGCCGTCCGCCCGTGCCGGCGCCTCGTAGTAGTGTTCGTAGAACCAGTCGGCGATCTCGCCGGCGGTGGTCTTCCACACGCCGTCGTGGGAACAGATGTAGTCCAGCGCGCGGTCCAGGGCGCCGATGCGGAACGGCATGCCGGTCACGTAAGGGTGTAGCGGAATGCACATGACGCGCCCGCCGTTGGCGCCCTCGCGGTACAGCGTGTCGAACTGGTCGCACACGATACGGTAATACTCCGCTGGGGTGTGGTTGGCGTGTACGAACATCGAAATGTCGTTGATGCCCTGCTGGTACGGCACCACGATCATGCGCCCGTCCTTCACGCGCATGGGCACCGGCTGATCGTCGCAGCCCCAGTCGCACACGTACTCGAACCCCTCCGCGGCGAGAAAGTCCGGGGTGTCCCATGTCTCCGCGAGCCCCGGACCGAGCCAGCCCCTGGGCGCCTTTCCGGTGGCTTGGGCGATGATGTCGCGCACCTTGCGGATGACCTTGCGCTGCTTCTTGGCGCCGTAGCCGTTCATGCGCGTGTTGTTGTTCATGCCGTGGCCCAGCCACTCCCAGGAGCGCTTGTTGCCCTCCTCGATGATGGCCGGATGTTGCGCGCACACCTCCGCATTCAACAGCACACTGGCGCGCATGTCGTAGCGGTCGAATACGTCCATCATGCGGAACACGCCCACCCGCGCCCCGTAGTCCCGAAGCGAGTAGGACTGTACGTCCGGCAGCGCCTCGTTCACCCGCGGCAGGGCCTTGTCGATGTGAAAACACTCGATATTGGGCCCCAGCCAGAGCGCCACCCGCGCATTCCCCGGCCATACCAGCCGCGGGCGTTGCGTGATCGGACTGTAGTCGTAGCGTGTGCTGAGCATCGGTGTCGCCTCCCCGCCGGCCCCGCATTCACATGAGCATGCGTGCAGCTCAGCGGCGTGTGTTCAAGGTTGCCCGTGTGTGCATGATCTATCAGATCGCATCGCGGGTCGCGAGTGGCCTTGTGTCGCTGGCGCGGAACGAGAATTCTCGATTCCGCAGGCTGCACCGCATCCCCAACGTGATTCCTTGCGTGCCGTGATCCATGGACGATTCGACCCGCAGGTGGACCTGGGCTTCCGGGTGAGCTTGTCCTGCCCCGCTTCCACATTGAGGGAGACGTAGCGTTACTCGTCGATACAGGAGCGGATTCGACCTCACTGCCCCTGACTCCAGGCCGTAAACCCCTCGCTCCCTGTTCCGTTCTGCCCGATAACTGCTGTAAGTTACAGCATGGAATTGCCGGATGACTCCATCTCGGAAAGGAAACCGTCCACGGTCTAATGACAGAGGGTTCAGCCATGGTGGGGGCAACGGAGCAACTTCGATGAAGCGTGTCATTTGGATTGGCGCCATTGTCCTGGTTCTGGCCGGGGCAGGGGGCGCGGGGCTCTTCCTGTACGATCCGGCGCTGGTGGAGAGCAGCGTGGGTTCGGTGCGGAGCGGGCTTTCTTCGCTGACGGGCAGGTTCACTTCGGCGGACGAGACGAAGAAGGTGTTTCCTTTCCGGCTAGCAAAGGCCGAGAGGGGCGAGATCTTCTCCCGCATCACCACCACCGGCACGGTGAACCCGGTGTCGTCGGTGACCGTCTCCACCCAGGTGTCCGGCACCATCCAGGATATGCCGGTGGACGTGCCCATGCGGGTCCGGAAGGGCGATCTGATCGCGCGGCTGGACCAGGATCTGTTCCGGGCGCAATTGCTCCAGGCGGAAGCCAAGGTGGCGAAGGCCCGGGCCAATCTCGCGCGAGAGCTGGCGGGCGTGGAGATGCTGAAATCCCGGGTGGCCGCGAGCATTGCGGGGACCAAGGCGGCGTTCGACAGCCTGGAGGAGAAGCACCGGCGTAACAAGGACCTCGCGGGGCGCAACCTGATTTCGCGGGAACAGTACGAGTCCATCCAGGCGGAGTACGAACGCGCCGCCGCGCGCCACCGGGAGGAGTCGGCCCGGGTCGACGAGGTGAAGGTCAAGCAGGCGGTGATCGCGGGCATCCGCGCCGACATCCAGCAGACGGAGGCCGAGTTGGAGATGGCGCGGGTGCGGCTCAACCGCAGCGTCGTGGTCGCGCCCATCTCCGGCGTGGTGATCCAGAAGACCGTGGAAGCGGGGCAGACAGTGGCGGCGAGCTTGTCGTCGCCGCCACTGGTGAAGATCGCCGAGTTGGAGGAAATGAAGGTCTCGGCCTTTGTCGACGAGGCGGACATCGGCAAGGTGGAGGTCGGGCAGGAGGTGGAGTTCTCGGTGGATTCGTACCCGGGGCGGACGTTCGAGGGCAAGGTGGTGCGTATTTTTCCGTCGCCTCTGATCAAGGACAACGTTGTCACCTACGACACCGAGATCCGGGTGCCCAACAAGGACCTGGCCCTCAAGCCCGGCATGACGGCCAACGTCACCATCATACTGGCCCGGCGGCAGAACGTGCTCATTGCGCCGGGGGCGGCACTCCGGGTCAGCGGCCGGGACATCCGCCAGCTATACCCCGATCTGCCCCGGCCAGGAGGCGGGCGCCGGCGCGGTCGGCCCAGCGCCGAGCAGAGGCGCCGGTGGATGCTGGAGGGCCGCGGCGGCGTGTGGGTCTACCAGGACGACAAGCCGGTTCGGAAGCGCATCCGCTTCGGCGCCACCGATGCCAGGAACATGGAGGTCGTCTCGGGTCTGGAGGTCGGCGATCAGGTCATCGTGGGAATACGCTCGGAGGCCATGAAGCGCGCCACCAACACCACCTCACGCGTGCGTTCGCGGATTCTCGGAGGTCTCTGACGCCGTGGAACGGTTGCCGGTCATCGAAGTGAAAGACGTCACCAAGGTCTACGATCTTGGTGAGCAGCGGGTGGAGGCCCTGAAAGGCGTTTCCTTGACGATCTTTCGGGGCGAGATCGTGGCGCTCATGGGACCTTCCGGCTCGGGCAAGTCCACCCTCATGAACCTGCTGGGTCTTCTGGATCGGCCGACCACGGGCCGGTATCGCTTGAACGGGGACGACGTGGCTCAACTCTCGCTGGACGAGATGGCCTTTGTGCGCAACCACGAGATCGGTTTCGTTTTCCAGAACTATAATCTCCTGGCGCGCACCACGTCCCTCGAAAACGCCGAGCTTCCCGCTCTCTACAACGGCACGCCGGCGGCGGCCGGCCGCCGCAAGGCCCGCGAGATGCTCGCGCTGGTGGGCCTCGGCGAACGGGAGACGCACCGCCCCACGCAGTTGTCCGGCGGCCAACAACAGCGGGTGGCCATTGCCCGGGCGCTGCTCAACGATCCCCGGATCATTCTCGCGGACGAGCCCACCGGAAACCTCGATACGCGCACCGGCGCGGAAATCATCGATCTCTTCAAGAAGCTCAATCGGGAGAAGGGCATCACCATTGTGTTCGTGACCCATGATCCCGAGGTGGCCTCCCACGGACAGCGCATCATTCACTTCAAGGACGGGCTCGTGGAACGGGAGGAGGTGGGCGCCCACGCGGGATTGGACGCGGCCGCGGCGGGGGGCTCGGGGGCTTCCGGCGACGGGTCTGAAGCGGGCGGCGTCCACGACCTCCTTGGGCCGGGCGACACCGGCGCGGGCGGCGGCGACGGCAATGGCGGCGGCAACGGGGGGCAGCGCCGCAGGCGGGGTTTGGGCGCTGGTCTCCGGGCCAACGTCCGTATCGCCCTGCGGGCCATCCGGGTCAACAAGCTGCGCTCCGCCTTGACCATGCTGGGCGTGATCATCGGCGTAGGCGCGGTCATTGCCATGGTGGCCATTGGCGAGGGGGCCAAGGCCAGAGTCGCCAAGCAGATGGAGCGCCTCGGCAGCAATCGCGTCTCGGTCTATGCTGGCACAGTGACCCGCGGCGGCCGGCGCGTGCGGGGCGCGCGCATCACGACGCTCACCGAGGCGGACGCCAGGGCCATCCTCGCGGAGGTGCCCGGAGTGGTCCGTGTGGCGCCCCATGTCCGGGGCTCCGCTCAGGTGGTCTACGGCAACAAGAACTGGCATCCGGGATTTACCGGCACGACACCCGAATATCTCGAAATCATGAATTGGGGGGTTGAGTCGGGGTCCAACTTCACCGCGGACGACATGCTCCTGAATCGCAAGGTGGCCCTGATCGGGCAGACCGTGGCCAAGGAGCTTTTCGGCGACGCGTATCCCATGGGACAGACCATCCGGGTCAAGCACATCCCCTTCGAGGTGGTGGGCGTGCTCAAGGAACGGGGAACGTCCTCGTTCTCCGGTGACCTCGACGACATCGTCATCGTCCCGCTGCGGACGGCGCAGCGGAAGCTTCTGGGCATACGCTACGTGCGCGGCATCGAAGTGAGCGCGGAAAACAAGCAAGCGACGTCGGACGTGCAGGACGGCATCACCGGGCTATTGCGCGTGCGCCACAAGATAACCGGCACCAAGCTGGACGACTTTCGGGTGCGCAACCGCACCGACATCGTCGAGGCGGCCAACGAGGCCGCCAACACCTTGGGCTTCCTGCTGGCGGGCATCGCCGGGGTAGCGCTCATCGTCGGCGGCATCGGCATCATGAACATCATGCTGGTGTCGGTGACCGAGCGCACCCGCGAGATCGGCGTGCGCCTGGCCATCGGCGCCCGCCGGCGCGACATCCGCCGCCAGTTCCTCACCGAGGCGATGGTGCTGAGCCTCATGGGGGGAATCGCCGGCATCCTTGCCGGCGCCGCGGCTTCACTGGGACTCTCCTACATGGGCGGCTGGCAGATCGTCATCTCGCCGGGCTCCATCCTGCTGGCCTTCGCCTTTGCCGCCGCCATCGGCGTGTTCTTCGGCTTCCAGCCCGCCAACCGGGCCGCGCGCCTCAATCCCATCGAAGCGTTGCGTTACGAGTGAACCGCGGCTGCCGCGCCTGGTGCTGCGTTTCGCAAATACGTGGACTCAGGTGTGGAGGATTTTTGTCGCCGGCAAGGCCGAGGACCTGTAGGGGCGACCGGCGGTCGCCCTGGCGGTCACCACGCGGGGAAGACCCCGGGTCAAGCCCGCGGTGACGCAAGTCAGTCGATTCTCGGAACGCTCCCAGGAGCCTGCGCCGCAGGCTCCTGGGAGCGTTCCGAGTTTGAGCATGGAAAACCTCCAGCGGCAGGTTGGCGGCGCGAATGAAGACCCGTCCGAAAACAGCGGTCTCGCGGGGAAGTTGCCATCGGTGGAAGGTTTGACAGTGGCCCGCGAGCCTGCATAGGTTTTCATGATTCCAATTGGAGAAGGAGTTCTCGATGGATGCATTCCGGCACCGGTGTGAGCTTCTCACCGGCGACCCGCTCGTGCGCTGCGATTGGGCCAAGACCGAGCTGTCCACGGCCTATCATGACGCCGAATGGGGGGTCCCGTGCCACGATGACCGGACGCTCTTCGAGTTTCTGATCCTCGAGGGCGCTCAGGCGGGGCTGAGTTGGGACACCATCCTCAAGAAGCGGCATGGCTATCGCCGCGCCTTCGCCAACTTCGACCCCGACACCGTCGCCCGCTATGATGAACCGAAGCGGCGCGAGTTGCTGGCGGATTCCGGCCTGGTCCGGAACCGTCTCAAGGTCAACGCCGCGGTGGTCAACGCGCAGGCGTTTCTCCGGGTCAAGGAGGAGCACGGCACCTTCGACCGTTACATCTGGCAGTTCATCGGCGGACGTCCGCGGGTCAACGGCTGGCGCGACCATGAGGACGTCCCGGCGCGTACGCCGGAGTCGGAAGCCATGAGCCGCGACCTCGCCCGCCGCGGGTTCCGGTTCGTCGGGCCGACCATCTGCTACGCTTTCATGCAGGCGGTGGGGATGGTGAACGATCACCTGGTGCAGTGTTTCAGGCATCGGGCCATCGTTCACGCAAGCCCCTGATGCACGGACGGAACGAGGAGGGAAACGCAATGTCGGAACGTTTTGCTCGCGGTGCCTCGCGTTACGCCTACTCGCTCATGCGACTCGTCGTCGGACTCGCGTTCGCGCAGCACGGCGCACAGAAGCTGTTCGGCGTACTCGGCGGCGCAGACGGCCGGGGCGGGTCGGTGGAGATGCTCTCGCTCATGGGCCTCGCGGGCGCCATCGAGCTCGTGGGCGGCCTGCTGGTGGCGTTGGGGCTCATGACCCGCGTCGCGGCATTCATTTGCAGCGGCCTGATGGCCGCGGCCTACTTCATGGCCCACGCCGGGAGGAGTTTCTGGCCCATCGAGAACGGCGGCGAGCTGGCCGTGCTCTTCTGTTTCGTGTTCCTGTACATCGCGTCCCGGGGCGGCGGACCATTCAGCCTCCGCGGTTCCCGCTAGCGGACTCATGGCCACCTACGCCATCGGCGACGTGCAAGGCTGCTACGAGCCCCTGCGGCGGCTGCTGGATCTCGTCGCCTTCGATCCGGCCGCCGACCGCCTCTGGTTTGCCGGCGACCTCGTGAACCGCGGCCCGGACTCCCTCTCGGTGCTGCGTTTCGTGAAGGGACTCGGACCGGCGGGCGTCGCGGTACTCGGCAACCACGACCTTCACCTCATCTGCCGGGCCAGGGGCATCTCCGCACCCAAGCGCCGGGACACCCTGGACAAGGTCCTGGCCGCTGCCGACCGCGACGAGATCATCGACTGGCTGCGGCGTCTTCCGCTGATCCATCGCGAGAATGGATACGTCCTGTCCCACGCCGGCCTGTTGCCCCAGTGGACCACCGGCAAGGCCGTGGATCTGGCGCGGGAGGTGGAATCGCGGATGCAAGCCGCGGACTACGGGAAGTTCCTGCGGCGGCAGATGGCCCACTCCGTCGACGTGTGGTCCGATGATTTGGCCGGCCCTGAGAGGTGGAGCGGCATTGTCGGCGTGTTCACGCGACTCCGTTGCTGCACGGCCGGCGGCCGCATGGCGCTGTCGTTCTCCGGGCCGCCGGCGGACGCGCCGGAAGGGTACCGCCCCTGGTTCACCTGGCACCGTGCCAACCCGGGCGAGACGGTCCTGTACGGACACTGGGCGACTCTGGGGTTCCACCGCGAGAACGGCACGGTGTGCCTGGACAGCGGCTGCGTGTGGGGCGGGACGCTGACCGCGTTGAGACTGGATGATGGGCGGGTCTTCGAGGTGCCCAGCGGCTTGCCACGCGTGCACTGATTACGTGGGAAAGGACACTAGCAGGTTGTTGAAAAACTCCGCCTGACGCGGATAACAGTAAGTATCCTATTCGTAAGGACAGGGAGTAAACGATGAGAGGAACAGATCCGCGTCAGGAAGGGATGTTCAGTTATGTGTCGCCGGAGGCGCGAGTGCCAGCGGACCATCCGTTGCGAGCGATACGGAAAATGGTGAACAGGGCGCTTGAAGGACTGACGCGGGAGTTTGAGGAGATGTACTCGCACACGGGGCGGCCTTCGATCGCGCCGGAGCAGTTGCTGCGGGCGTTGCTGCTTCAGGTACTTTACTCGATCCGTAGCGAACGGTTGTTGGTGGAGCAACTGGACTACAACTTGCTGTTCAGGTGGTTTGTGGGACTGTCGATGGACGATCCGGTGTGGGACCACTCGACGTTCACCAAGAACCGGGAGCGGTTGATCGGGTCGGACATCGCGCGGGCCTTTTTTGGGCAAGTGCTGGGTCAGGCCCGTGAAGGACGCCTTTTGTCGGATGAACACTTCAGCGTGGACGGGACGTTGCTGGAGGCGTGGGCGTCGATGAAGTCGTTCCGGCCGAAAGATGGAGGCGGACGGCGCGGTGGCGGTGGACGCAACGCCGAGGCGGACTTCCACGGCGAGAAGCGCAGCAATGCGACCCACCAGTCGGGCACCGATCCACAGGCACGGCTGTACCGCAAGGGCCAAGGGCAGGAAGCGAAGCTGTGCTACCTGGGCCATGCGTTGATGGATAACCGCCATGGACTGATCGTCGATACCCGTACCACCGAAGCCGGCGGACGGGCTGAGCGCGAGGCGGGCCTGGCGATGATGACGGCGCGTCCCGGCACGGATCGGCTCACCCTCGGGGCAGACAAGGGATACGATACAAAAGACTTTGTGGAGGGACTGCGCTGCGCCAACGTCAGTCCGCATGTGGCCCAGAACGATACCCACCGGCGTTCCGCCATTGACCGGCGCACCACCCGTCACGGTGGTTACGCAGTGAGCCAGCGCATCCGCAAACGGATCGAGGAAGGCTTCGGCTGGGCCAAGACCATCGGAGGCATGCGCAAACTCAAGCACCGGGGCTTGGCCAAGGTCGACTTCCAGTTTACCCTCACCTTCGCCGCCTACAACCTGGTACGACTGCGCACCTTGGGAGTCGGGGGTTGAGCATGCGTCCATGGCCTCAGTGCGTCTGCGCCGCGCCCGCTGGCCTGAAATGGCCGGTGAAACAAGTCTATCTCGATGCCCTGAAGCCGGATTTTCCATCGAATCACTCACAAACGCTCAAATCTAGGCGTTTTTCCACGGCCTGCTAGCGCCGGGGCCCCGACTGGTTGCGGCGCTGCTGTTCCAGTGCCCACGCCACGTGTTCCCTCACCAGCGGCAACGGGTCGTCGCCGCGCTCCTGCAATCCCCGGACCACCCGGGGGTCGTAGGGAGCGTTGCCCAAGGCCACCGCCACGTTCCGCAGCCAGCAGGCATAGCCGATGCGGCGGATGGCGCTCCCGCGCATAATGCGCAGGAAGTCGGCCTCACTCCAGCGAAAGACCTCCAGCAACGCCGGCGCGTCCAGGCCGTGCCGGGCCACGAAACCGGCCTCGGCCGTGAACCGCGCGTAGCGGTAATACCTGGACTCAGGTGTGGAGGATTTTGTCGCCGGCAAGGCCGAGGACCTGTATGGGCGACCGGCGGTCGCCCTGGCGGTCGCCCCGCGGGGAAGACCCCGGGTCAAGCCCACGGTGACTCAAGTCAGTCGATTTTCGGAACGCTCCCAGGAGCCTTGAAGGAATGGGCCGTCTGCCAGGCTTCCGTGGCCTGCATCCGCGCCCACCACGCGCCCACTGCCGGGCGCGCATCCCAGTCCACCAGCCGCTCCAGCCCGTTGGCTTCAAAGCGTTCGATGAACGGAGCGATGGAGCAGTCCGCCAGCGACATGCGTTCGCCGTTGAGCCAGGGACGCCCCTGAAGCGCGTTTTCCACGTCGTCCAGGATCTCGGCCAGCCGCGCCTCCGCGTAGGCCATCTGCTCCTCGGAGATGCCGTTTCGGAGCCGGTCCCGCAACAGGGCGCGCTTCGGTTCGGTGGGCTGCTGCATGACCGCGGCCTCGCGCTCTTCCTCGGACAGGTGCGCGTAGCGCTTGATGCGACCCTGCTTGATGAAGGAGATGATGTTCACGTTGCGGTGCAGTTCGTGCTCGAAGCGATCCATCCATATGCGCATGTGCGCGCGTTCGTAGGGATCTTCGGGGCGTAGCGGCACTTCGGGGAATACGTCGTCGAGGTACTCCAGAATGAAGTTGGACTCGATGACGATGCGGCCGTCGTGCACCAGCGTCGGCACCACCCCGTTGGGGTTCATCTCGACGTACCAGGGCTCGAGGTTCTCGAACTTCGCCAGGTTGACGTAGACGCTCTCCCAGGCGAGTTGTTTCGCCGCCAGGGCAATGCGCACGCGCCGCGAGCAGGTGGAACTCCACCAATGGTAGAGTTTGAGCATGGAATACCGCCGTAGAATTTTGCCGGAACTTCAATCCATTGAGACGGCGCCCTTCGCTACGCTCGGGACGAAGGGCGCCAACCTGTCGGCAACAAGTGCTCAGTGCTTGCCGAACGCTTGAGCCGGTGAATGGGTGTCCAACGTACTACGTACCGGCAACGCGGTCCACAGCGCGTCGGGGACGGCATGGTTGCCAACCCGCACCGCCGCTGTCATATGACGTAGTAGCAAGTTTGCGGGCATTCCCGCGTAACGGGAAGACGAAAGGAACACGAATGAGCACTTCAAAACATGGAACCTTCAACTGGTGCGAGCTTCTGACCACGGACGTGGACGGCGCAAAGAGATTCTATACCGAGCTTTTGGGGTGGACCACGGAAACTGTGGTTCACGAGTGTTTCGATAACGGCCAGGATCTCGAATACAATCTTGTGAAGGTGGAGGGAACCGGGATCGGGGGCATCATGGCGGTGCCGGCCCAGGCCCAGGGGATGCCGCCGTGTTGGGGAGCGTACGTGAACGTGGACGACGTGGACGCATCCGCCATCCGCGTGGGGGAACTCGGCGGGAAGATCATCGTGCCGCCGAAGGACATACCCGGCGTGGGACGGTTCTGCGTCATACAGGACCCTCAGGGCGCGAGCCTGACGCTGTTCACGGATTTGCCCGGTCACGACTAGCCGCGAGCCGCGGCCCTCGCCCGGGAGATGGGCTTGCGCCCGCGGGCTGCCGCCCCTGGTTCACTTGGCGCCGGCACGCGCGCGGGGAGACGGTGCTGTTCGGGCATTGGGCGGCCTTGGGGTTTCACCGCGAGAACGGCATGGTGTGCCTCGACAGCGGCTGCGTATGGGGCGGGTCGTTGACCGCCCTGCGACTCGACGACGGGAAGGTCTTTCAGGCGCCCCCGTCCTGACCCGCCGTCCCCGGGCGCGCGTTCCGCTGGCGCTCCTGCCGCTCCAGCGCCCATGCCACGTGTTCCCGCACGAGCGGGGACGGGTGCTCGCGCCGTTTGCGCAACGCGTCCACGATGCGCGGGTCGGAGGGCGCGTTGCCCAATGCCACGGCGACGTTGCGCAGCCAGCACACGTGGCCAATGCGGCGAATGGCGCTGCCTTCGGTGCGCCGCAGGAAATCCGCTTCGCTCCAACCGAACAGTTCCAGCAGAGCCGGTGCGTCCAGCCCGTGCCGGGGCCGGAAGCCGTCCTCGCGGGTGAAGCGCGCGTAGCGGTTCCAGGGGCAGACAAGCTGGCAGTCGTCACAGCCGTAGACGCGGTTCCCCATGAGCGGGCGGAGTTCCACCGGGATGGGGCCGCGGAGCTCGATGGTGAGGTAGGAAATGCACCGGCGCGCGTCCAGTTGATACGGCCCGGTGATGGCGCCCGTGGGGCACACGTCCATGCATGCGCGGCAGGTGCCGCAGCGGTCCGGCGCTTCATGGTCCACGGGGAGCGCCAGGTCCGTGTAGATCTCGCCCAGGAAGAACCAGGAGCCGGCGCCGGCGTGGATGAGATTGGTGTGCTTGCCGATCCAGCCGAGGCCGGCGTTGCGGGCCAGGGGTTTCTCCAGTACCGGTGCGCTGTCGGTGAACACACGGTAGCCGAAGGGACCTACCGACGCCGCCACCCGGTGCGCCAGCGCCTGCAGGCGTTTCCGCAAGAGCCGGTGGTAGTCCCGTCCCAGGGCGTAGCGGGAAACGTATCCGAGACGGCCGTCGCGCAGCACCCGCCACGGCTCCGCGCCGTCTCCCGGGAGATAGTCCATGCGCGCGCAGATGACGCGCGCCGTGCCCGGCACGAGTTCCGCCGGCCGCGAGCGGCGCACGCCGTGCCGCGCCATGTAGCCCATCTCGCCGTGGCGCCCCTCGGCCAGCCAGCGTTCCAGCAACGCCTCGTCCGCGTTCAGGTCCACGCCGGTGATCCCCACCTGCTGGAAGCCCAGTTCCCGCCCCCATGTCTTGATGCGGCCGGCCAGCCTGGCAAGGTCGGCGCCGGTCATGGCCTCGGTCATGAGTTCACGACGCGGGCGAGTATCCCCTGGCGAACCAGGGTTCGAGATCGACGGAGAACCACTCGGCCGGCAGTTCCCGCCCCACCCCGGTGGCCCGGGCCTTGTCCAGCACCAGCTTGCCCACGGCCGCGAACTGGATCGCCATGCCGGAGTTGTTCTTGTAGTAGATGATGTCCGAGGGGTCCCGCCGGCCGGGGGCGGCCTGGTTCACCACTTCGCCCAGCTCCACGACTTTGTCCCAGGAGGTCTCGCCGGCTTCGATGGGGTCCAGTAGCTCCTTCTGGCGGTTGGCGTGGACGCTCTCGCGCCCGTTGACCACGATGAGGTCGCTGCGCCGGATGGTTTCCCGGTCCACTTCGTGACGCTCGAACACCACGTCGCTGTTGACGATGGACACCACGGTCTGTCCCGGTTCCAGGTCTCCGCCGTCAAAGACCGGGGCCGAGGAGTTGGTGGCGCAACAGATCACGTCGGACCTCTGCACCACCTCGCCGGGTTCGGAGGCGGCGGTGACGGGGATGCCCAGTTCGTCGCCAAAGCGGGCGCAGAACTCCTCCCGGTGCGCGCGCGACGGGCTGTACACCTTGAGGCGCTGGAGGGGCAGGGCGGCCGCCAGGGCCCGGGCGTGCAGTTCCGCCTGGTGGCCGGTGCCGAAGAGTCCGGCCACGCGGGAGTCCGGCCGCGCCAGCAACCGGACCGCGGCGCCGCTGGTGGCGCCGACCCGCAGGGGAGAAATGGTGCCGTCCACGATGATCGCCAGTAACTCGGCGGTCTCCAGACTGTAGATCAGAAACTGCCCCCAGTAGCGGCGCGTCGGGTGCTTGAATTCCACCCGGCGGGTCTCGTCGTCCTTTTCTTCGGTGAGCCGGGAGTTGAGGCGCACCGCGGCCACCCCGTACTTGGGCAGCGCGCCGGCGTGAATGTTGGCAAAGTAGTTCGCCCGCGGATCGGGAGTGGGGCAGGAGTAGCGAAGCCGCGGCGGGTTGACCCCGTTGCCGCGCCCGATCTCGCGGAACACGTCCTCCATGAGGTCGAGGCACTCGTCCATGGCGAGCAGTTCCCTGGCCTCCTCCTCGTTGATGATCATCACCATGCGATTCGTCTCCTTGTTCGCCCGCCGCTTCTCTGCGACGGATTTGCGCTTCACGTGCCGATGACCCTTGTGGATCATGGGCGGACAGATGCGATGGTCCCACATCGTCGGACAGTTGGGCGGCGAAGACAATGTGTATTCCGCGGTAATGGATCGTGCCGCCAGGGTTCTGTTTAACATGTCCTGCTGTTCCGGCAGAGCCGGCGGCGAGGCAGGCGAATCGCGCTGCCAACCTGGCTCGTTCGTCGGGACCACCTATCCCCAGGAGCCTGTCGGGCTTATCAAGAATCTGCTGCGAGGCAGGGAAATGGGTCCATTTCCGGTTGGATTTTCGTCCAATATTACCAATATTCTCCTCAAATCCGCCCGAAACTGGCCTCCATTTCTCTGCCTCTCGCTACGATTCGATAAACCCGACAGCCTCCTCGGTCAAAACGTTGCACGTCCAACCCCCGCTTGATATTCGGGTACGGGGAATTCAGGGCGAGCCGGAGCGAAACGCCACACCCGGTCGAGGGCAAGGGCGACCGGCGGTGGCGCTGGAGGGAGAACGTCGGGTCACGGATCTCGCGGCGCGGGCTCCGAGGATGAAGACCGAGGAAGGTTCGCCGATGAGCAACAAGCTGTGCCGGGCGGCGATGCTGGTGCTTCTTTTGGCAAGCACGGCCTGCGGCGCGCAGGTCACCGAACCCGTCACCGCTCCGGAACCGATGCTTCATCCGCCCGGCGGGCGCGTCGTCTTCAGCCGGATGTGCGCGAACGAGGAACCGCACCGGGTCAAGGCATACGCCCGGATGGAGTCCACCGGCGGCCGGGCGCGGGCCGTGGTGGCGGTGCGGGCGGGATACCGGGGGATGGGTGGAAGGACGCTGCACATCGACGTGCGGCTGCAGCGGCTGAAGCTTGACGCGCCCCACGGCTGGCGTGATGCGCCGTTCACGATGCGTCTCGTGACTCGTGGTGCTGGCGCGGCGGTGGAAGGACCGGAAGCCGACACGTACGTCGAGGACGGGGTGGGCAAGATTGGATTCCGCACCGGCGGGTCTGGAACCCTGGACTGGATCACGTTCGTGGAACCCGGCGACGAGCGGAAGGGCGCCGACCGCTTCTACCACCACGGCCCGGAGCTGGCCTTCGAGGTGCCGGATCGGACCAGGGAGCGGCCGCGGGACGAGTTCGAGTTGGCGCTCATTCTGCGCAACCGGACGAACGGGCGGACGCTCGAACTGTCAGGACCCCGGGTGCAGCTCCCCGAACGTCTCTGGGCCATGAGCCCCCCAACCCACAAGGCTCTCGGATTGCTGGACACGCTGAATCCCAAACAGGAGGGCGGACTCTTCGACTTCCTGAGTCAGGGCTGGAAGTACCGCAAGTGCATTGAGGAACGAAGGGCCGCCAAGCGGTTCCTCGGCCCCTATTCCCCTTGACGCGGGGCGGCGAGGCACGCGCCCGCACGGGGGCGGACACCGAAGCGTATGCCCCCTTGTGGACGGGAGCGCCGCCGCGCGCCGGACCGGAGGACAGCCCATGTTGGACCCGCGCGCGGCTCTGCGGGACGCGGTCTCGCGCCATATGCCGCTCAAGACCGCGGCCGACTTTTGCGACGGCAACGCCCGCCGTTTCGCCTCCAGGGAGGCGCTGGTGGACGTGCGGCGGCGTCTCACCTGGAGCCAGGTGGCGGAGTGGTCCGACGCCTTGGCGCTGGCGCTGCTGGACCTGGGCCTTCGGCGGGACGGCCGCGTTCTCATCCAGATGCCCAACTCGGCGGAGCTTTTTCTGGCCCGCCTGGCGTGCGAGAAGGCGGGTCTCAAGCTCGTGACCGTGGCGCCGAGCCTGCGGCGCGCGGAGTTGGAAGCCATCGTGGGCTTTACCCGGCCCGAAGTCGCCATCATTCCTGCCGCTTGGCGGGGCTTCCACCACGCCGGCCTTCTCGATCAGGTGCGGGTCCCGGAGTTGCGCCACGTGCTGGCGGCGTGGGACGAAGCGCCCGCTGGCTGCCTGCCGCTGGAGGACGCCCTTTCCCAGCCTGTGACGGACGAGGGCCGGCGGCGCCTTGCCGCCACGCGCTACGGCGTGGAGGATGTGTGCCAACTCGCCACCACCAGCGGCTCCACCGGTACTCCCAAGTGCGCGGCGGTGCCGCTCTACACGCGCCTCCTGACCGGGTGGCGCCACCTCCAACGGTTCCGGGTCGGACCCGGCGACACCCTGTGCGCGGTCACGACCATCATTTCCGGGGTGGCGGACGGGCTTGTGTACAACGGTGTGTGCGAAGCCGGGGCGCGGGTGGTGCTGCTGGACCACTTCGACCCGCGCCTCACCTGCGAGACCGTGGCGCGGGAACGGGTGAACGTCCTGCCCATGGTTCCGACCATGATCTCCCGCCTGCTGGCGCTGCCCGATCTGGGGGGTCATGACCTGGATTCCCTGCGCATCGTCGTGAGCCACGGTTCTCCACTGCCCCACGAGATCGGAAGGGCGGCCGAGGCGCGGCTGGGCTGCCGCATCATGCAGGGCTACGGCAGCGTGGACTGCGGCGGCCTGTGCGCCACCTCGTGGGACGACCCGGCCGACGTTCGCATCGGTTCCGTGGGTCGCCCTCTCGAAGGCAACGAGATGCGCATCCTGGACGCGAGGGGCCACGAGGTTCCACGCGGCGTCACCGGCCGTCTATGGGTCCGTGGGCTGCCCTCGGACGCGCGCTTTCTTGACAACCCCGACCTCAATGCGCGCCGGCGCGCCGACGGCTTCCTGGACCTGGAGGAGTGGGGGCGCATGGACGACGCGGGCAACATCTACCTCATGGGCCGGGATCAGGACCTCATCATCCGCGGCGGACAGAATATCTTTCCGGCCGACATCGAGAACCTGCTGGCGCGCCACCCCAAGGTGCGCGAGGCTGCGGTGGTGGGCTACGACGACCCGGAGATGGGCGAGCGCATCGCGGCGTGCGTAATTACCGAGAACGGCGCCGCGTTGACGCTGGAAGAGGTGACCGCCTTCCTCCTTGACCAGGGACTGGCCTCCTTCAAGCGTCCTGATCGGCTGGAACTGATGGACGCGTTCCCCAAGGTGGCGTCGGGCGACAAGGTGGACAAGCGGGCGCTGCGGGAACGTGTGGGCAGCGCGGCCTGAAGAGCGGCGCCGGCCTGCGCCTGGGGCCAGCGCGGGTCGCCCCACCAAAGCGGACAGGCTCCTGCCTATACTTGAGACACCACACTAGTCCTTCACCACGACGCGGATGGCGCCGTAGGCGCAGTCCCACTGGCACACGAAGCAGCCTTGGCAGTCCGCGGGATAGGCCATGGATGCCTTCCGTTGTGGATCGAGGCGCAGGACGTCGGTGGGGCAGGTGTCGACGCAGACGCCGCAGCCGGTGCACGCCTGTGGGTTGACTTCAACGCGCGGCACCGGGGGCCTCCTCGCGGTTGCGGAAAACGAGATGCGGGTTTTGCGTGGGCCGCACCGGATGGGGGTCGTGCCAGGACTCGGGCAGGGGTTCGTCCCACAGCCTGAGGGCGCCGTTCTCTTGCTTCACCACCACCATCTTCACCCAGTTGACGTTGTCTATCACCGGGTAGTCCTCGCGGATGAAGGCCACGCGGCTTTCGGTGCGGTGGCGGTAGGCTCGGAGCGTCGCCTCCAGTACCTGCGTATACTGGTCGAGGCCCCAGACTTTGGCGAGTTCGTGAGGGTTGCGCGCGGTGAGCCGCGGCACCTGATGAGCGCGCATGTCGCGGAGTTCGGCCAAGGCGGCGTCCAAGCGGTCGGCGTGGAGCACGAGCCCGACCTTCTCCATCAGCATCTCACCGAGCCGGCGGTGGACCGGTTCGAAGGCGATACCGTTCCGGCGCTGGAGCGGCTCGACGATCCGCGCCGTCACCCGTTCCACCTGCGCCGCCGGCACGGTGGGGGACTCCACCGATTCCACGGCCTTGCCCACGGCGGTGCCGGTCCAGTCGCCGGTAACGGAGCAGAAGGGCAGATTGCCGCCCGGCAGGTACGTCATGTCGGTGCAGGTGCCAGCGGCGTAGAGTCCCGGCACCGTGGTCTCCCCTCGTTCCGTCACCCGCGCGCCCGCGCCAAAGATGCCGCTGGTGCCGGCCACTTGATAGGTGTAGGGCACCGGCGTTTCCGTGAGGTCGCCCACCATGGCTTCCTGGTTCTGGACCACGATGGGGATGACCCGCCGGATGAGTTGCATCCGCTCCGGCGGCACCTCCCGCAGGTCCATGGAGGGCACTCGGCCCAGCTCCTTCTGATGGGCGATGGCAAAATAGAGCATCGCCCGTTGGGTCATCTCCATGCGCTTGGGATCGTAGTCCTCCAGGAAGCGCCGGCCGTCCTGGTCCACCCATTTCGCCCCCGACGGCATCAGCGATTCCAGGCCGGGAGCGGAGAGCGCGTTGTCGGGGTTCAGGTTGATGCCGCCGAGTTCCAGCCGCGAAAGCTCCGCGCCCGCGCGCATCATCATGGCGATGCCGTCGCCCGAGAGATCGATGGGCATGTAGCCCAGCGTGCTGCCGGGCCAGGGGTAGGGGAACTTGTAGGGGCCGGTGCACACCACCGTGGTCTTGGCCATGATCGCGTGCACCTCGCCGGTGCGGGTGTGAAAGCCGGCCGCGCCCACCACCCGGCCCGCTGTGGGCAACTGGCCGTCGGAGGTCAAGAGTTCGGTCAGCGCCACGCGGTTGAGCACCTCCACGCCGCTGCCCGCGACGCCGGAACGCACGGCCATCATCATCTGCGGCCCGCCCTCGGCCATCCACACGCCGTTGGCGAAGGAGCGCCCGGGCGCGCCCATGCGCACGATCTTGCGGCCTTCCTTGACCCAGTTCACGCCCCAGCGGTCCATGAGCAGCACATGCTCGTGCATGACCGGAAGCGACCGGGCCACCAGCGGCTGGTTCACCAGCGGTCCGCCGAAGGCCCGCAACCATGCGTTCCGGTCGTCGCCCGGCATGTAGGCGGGGTAGACGCCGGAAGCCAACGCGCTGCAGCCGCTGCGCCCGAAGTACGAACGGTCCACCAGCAGCACCCGGGCCCCCGCCTCCCGCGCCCGGTAGGCCGCGAAGGCCCCGGCAATGCCGCCGCCGATCACGAGCACGTCGGTTTCGAGCCGAACAGCCATCGGGCGATACTAGACGGCGCGGTGTGATTGTTCAAGCCGCGATGGCCCATGGGTCACCGTACATGGAATGACATGGCGCACGGACGGAAAGCCGCATCCGTTGCTGTTGGCGGTCAAAGGAGATAGTGTCGTGTCTCGCGTAAATGTTGACAAATCTGCCGGTCTTTTTCGTCGTCGAGCGCGTTGCTCTTCCTCGCGTGGTAACCGCCACTGCTCGTCATCGCGCCTTGCCGGCAACAAAAAATCCTCCACTTCTTTGTCAACATTTCAACGTCCGTGGCCAAGTTGCTCGGGAGTGAGTTTTGCCCCATCGGGTCCACGAGACAGTTCGGCACGGCTGAGAAGAAAGTGAGAGATTGGTCATGACAACGACACTGGGCAGCGGCGACTTTCGCTACGAGGCGCAGGACGGCTGGGCGCAATTGCCTGACGGCATGAGTTTCAAGGAAGTGGCCGGCGTGGGCGTGGACGCGCGCGACAACGTCTACTGCTTCACCCGGGGCGAGCACCCGATGATCGTGTTCGACAAGGACGGGCGCTTCCTGCGCACGTGGGGCGAGGGGGTGTTTACCCGCGCCCACGGAGTCACCATGGGGCAGGAGGACGGGACCGTCTTTCTGACCGATGACGGCGACCACACGGTGCGCAAGTGCACCCTGGACGGCAAGGTGCTCATGACCCTCGGCGTGCCGGGCAAGGCGGCCGCGTTTCAACAGGGCGACCCTTTCAACCGGTGCACCCACGTGGCGTTCTCGCCCGGTGGCGACATCTACGTCTCGGACGGCTACGGCAACTCGCGGGTGCACAAGTATGCGCCGGACGGCAAGTTCCTGTTCTCCTGGGGCGAGCCCGGCACCGACCCCGGCCAGTTCAACCTGGTGCACAACATCTGCACCGACGCCGACGGCTGGGTGTACGTGGCGGATCGGGAGAACCACCGCATCCAGGTGTTCGACGGCAAGGGGCGCTTCGAGACCCAGTGGTGCGACAACCTGCACCGCCCGTGCGCGCTCTACATGGAGAACCTCGGCAACGGCGCCAAGCCCGTCTGCTACATTGGCGAACTGGGTCCAGGCACATCCCAGAACGGCGCGTACCCCAACATCGGCCACCGCATCGTCATCCGCGACGCCGGCGGCATCGAGCTGGCGCGCTTCGGCGATCCGGTCATGGGCGAGGGACCGGGTCAGTTCATCGCGCCCCACGGCATGTGCCTGGATTCGAACCGCAACCTCTACGTCGCAGAGGTTTCCTGGACCATCATGGGCCGGCGGCTCGACCCGCCGCGGGAAATGCGCAGCCTGCAGAAGCTGGTCAAGCTCGCCTGATTGTGGCTGCCCCGGCAGGTTCTCCTTGCTACGGCATGAACCAGCGTGAACCGTTGGGGACGGCCGAAGGGACGGATGAGAGCGGATTTGCAGCCGTGAAGTCCTGCGGCGCAGGTTCCTAGTGTGGTGTCTCCGGCGTCTCGTCGTCGTGGGCCACGGGCGGCAGGATCCAGTGGATCGCGAGCCCGACCACCAGGGCGCCGGTGCCGCCGGCAAGATAGGGCGCGTTGGCGCCGAAGTGGTCGAGGATCCAGCCCGCTGCGGTGTTGGACGCGATGCCGCCCAGCCCGAGTCCCACCATGGCCACCAGGCCCTGGGCAGTGGAACGGAGCCGCCCCGGGGCGATCCGGTCCACGTACAGCGGCCCACCCATCATCAGGCCCGTCACCATCACGCCGTGAAGCATTTGCACCGGATAGATCCAGTAAGGGTTGGCGGTGAGGCCGCACACGGTCCAGCGGATGCCGCCGGCCAGCACCCCCGCGGCCAGGAGCCCGCGGGCGCCGATGCGTTTGAGGCCCATGCCCGTGCACAGGATCAGGGGGATCTCCACGATGAGCATCAGGATCCACATGTACTGCACCGTTTCCAGGGTGCCGCCCTGGGCACGGACGTAGACCGGCAGGAGCCCCATGGGGCCAGTGACGAAGAGGTAGGCGCAGAAGGCGAACACGAGCATGCGGCGCATGGGGCCGCGTCGCAGCAGCACGCGCCACTCGCCGCGGCCCGCCCGTTGTGCGGCCAGACCCTCCCGCGGCAGGGCAAGGCCGATGGCCGCGGCCACGAGCACGATACCCGCCGTCCCCAGGAACATGACCCAAAGGCCGGGCTCCGAAGGCCCTCCCGCCGCAGCCACCAGCCCGCGCCATTGCTGCACTTGGTCCAGCGCCAGCGGGAAGACCAGCACCGAGGCGAGAAAGCCCACCGTGCCCCACGCCCGGGCGAAGCCGTAGGCGTGGGGTCCCGAGTGGCGAAAGGCGGCGAGGGCCACGGAAACCGACAACGGAATCACCGGCGTTGAGAAGAACGCCAGGAAGATGGCCGCCAGGAGAATGAGGACGAACCCGTGGGCCAGCCCCAGCAGCACGAACCCCGCGGCCGCCATCAGGGAGAGGAACGCCGCGAGCTGGCCGCGGACGCCGGTGCGGTCCGCTACCTGACCCCAGAAGGGTTGGGCCACGATGCCCACGAGGGGCGTCACCGATAGGACCATCCCGAGCTGGATGCCGGTAAGGCCCGCGTTCTCCTTGAGGTAGAGGCTGTAGTAGGGGAAGAAGACGCCCAGGGCCCCGAAGAAGGTGAACCAGAAAACGGAAATGGAAATGCCGTGGCGCCCGAAGTTCATGGAGTATCGAGTCTAGCGTTTCGCGAGCGTGTTTGTGAGCGCCCGCCGGGCTGCGGAGTCGAGTGAGTTGCCGCGGGGTCGCGTGGAATGCAACGGACAGTCATTTCCTGTAGATTGTGATCGGATTTCCGGGCGACAGGCGAACACAGGAGGAACTTCCATGGCGCGACTCAAGCACATTGCGGTCAGGACCGGGGACGTGGCAAGGACCGCGGCCTTCTACAAGGAAGCGTTTGATCTCGAGGAGGTGGGTAAGGGGCTGAATGGCGTGTATCTCTCCGACGGCCATATCAACCTGGCGATCCTGAAGCTCAAGACCCCCACGTCGCCGGCGGGCGTGGACCATTTCGGGTTCCAGGTGGACAACCTCGAAGAGGCGGTGGGACGGGTCGCCCGGTTGGGCGGCGGGCAGCTCACGGACATGGCGCGGATTCGTCCCACCGATCCGTCCCGTCCCCAGCCCTACTTCGAGGTGAAGGTCACCGGGCCGGAAGAGCAGGAAATCGACGTGTCGGACACCGGCTGGGTCGGCGCGCCTCGTGAGGAAGAGCCATGAGCGAGGGAGCCGCGGAGCCGCCCTCCGTCTTGGCGCCGCGACGCCCCGGGCGCGGGGCGAAGCAGCGCCGGGCGCCCCGGAGCCGCGGTTTCATGGATTGCGTGGTGACACGGGAGGCGAGACCAGGCCGGGCGGTGCGCGCGTGAGCGGCGGCAAGCGAAAGAACACCGGCGAACTGTTCGAGGAGTTGGTCGGGGTGATGGCGCGTTTGCGCGGCGAGGGCGGTTGCCCGTGGGACCGGGAGCAGACCCACGCGTCGCTCAAGCGCTACGCGGTGGAGGAGACCTACGAGCTTTTGGAAGCCATCGATGAGGACGATGCCGCGGGCATCCGGGAAGAACTCGGAGACGTGCTGCTGCAAGTGCTGTTCCACGCGCAGATGGCCAGCGAGGATGGGCGTTTCGCCGTGGAGGACGTGATGATCGGCCTGCGCGACAAGCTGGTGCGGCGGCATCCCCACGTCTTTGGCGACGAGCGCGCGAGTGACGCCGGCGCGGTGTTGCGCAACTGGGAGAAGATCAAGGCGCGGGAGAAACCGTCGTCCGGCGCGCAGGGCCACTCGCTGTTCACGTCGGTGCCGCGGGCCATGCCGGCCTTGGCGCGCGCTCAACGCATCGGCGACAAGGCCGCGAGCGTCGGGTTCGATTGGCCGCATGTGGAGCCGGTGTGGCGCAAGGTGGAGGAAGAACTGGAGGAATTGCGCGAGGCGGCCAGCGGCGGAGTGGCGGACCGGGTGGAAGCGGAGCTCGGGGACCTGCTGTTCTCGGTGGTCAACCTGGGCCGATTCCTGAAGGTGCAGGCGGAAGAGGCGCTGGAAGGCGCCCTCCAGCGCTTCCACCAGCGCTTCGCCCACATCGAGCGCGCGCTTGCGGAACGGGGCCAGACGGTGGATCAGGCTTCCTTCGAGGAGATGGATGCGCTTTGGGAGGAGGCCAAGGCCGCCGGTGAGATGAAGAAGAGCCGCCGGTGAAGCCGGAAAGGGCGCCAGGACGTTGTTCCGAAACCCCATGGACTCTCATGCGGACTTCTACCGCGCAGAGCCCTGGACGTAATCCGTGGATACGGCCCACACGAGGAAGACGCCCGCCCCCATCAACAGGAGTCCGGAAAGGACGTGTACGTGGGGCTCGAGTCGTGGCGGCAGGTAGCGCCGCCCGCGACTGACCAGGTACACCACCAGGAAGTTCAGGGTGCCGGCCCCGAGCCAGAAGCCCACGGGAAACGACAGCGCTCCCTGAACGCCCTGGCTTGCGAAGCCCGCGCGCACGAAGCCGAAACCCACCGTCCCCCAGAAGATGTAGGCATAGGGATTCATGAGGTGAGTGAGAACGCTCTTGAGGAAGGGGGGAAGGCTCCGCGCGCCGCGCTGACGGCCGCTGGCCTCGGGCGCCGACCCGGCCCGGAGGGACTGGAATCCGAGCCAGAGGAGAAACGCGCCGCCGCCCATGCCCATGGCCATGGCGCCGGCCCCGGCGGGAATGGCGGAATGGAGCGCCATCACCAGCGGCAGCATGACGCAGGCATCCACGCACATGGGCGCCAAGGCCGTCTGCGCCCCCGGCCAGGCGCCCCGGCGCAGCGTCTCGGTGGTGATGAGCGCCAGGATGGGGCCGGGCATGGAGGCCACGGAAAACCCCATGGCGTAAGCGAACAGGATGCTCATGGCGCAAGCTCCTGGAAGCCTGTCCAATTCACTCGCATGATGACTCCTCGGCATCTATCTACCATGCGAAGGGACGATACCGGACACGCGGCCAGGAACCCGCACCGCAGGCTCCTGGAGTCGAGGGAGTCGTACAGCAGCCCGGGCCGTGCCTCTCCCGGGTCGTGTTTCATGCGCCCTGAGTCCGATCACGCGAACCGTATGCTGTCGGAAGGAGGATTACCGATGAGCCACAAGCATATCGTGCATGTGTCAGAAGTCCCCGAGGAAGCGTTGCCGTCGCCCGAAGGCACTTCGTTCGGCGGGACACGGCAGCGCGTCGGTCTCGCCGCGGGCGCGCAGAAGCTCGGTTACGGGCTCTTCACCGTGCCACCGGGCAAGACCGCGTTTCCGCTTCACGCCCACACCCTCAACGAAGAGCTGATCTACATTCTCGAGGGCGCGGGGAGCCTGCGGTTCGGCGGCGAGACCGTGGCGGTGCGCGCCGGGACGTTCATCGCCTGTCCGGGAGGTGCGGGGATGAGTCACCAGCTCGTGAACACCTCGGACGCGGACCTGCGCTACCTGTGCGTCAGCACCATGCAGTATCCCGACATCGTGCACTATCCCGACTCCGGCAAGGTCGGGGTCTACGCCGGTCCGGGGGCGTCCGAACCAAGGCCGTTCCGGGGCATCTACAAGACGGGAACCGAAGTGCCGTACTTCCAGGACGAGACCGGACCCGAGGACGAGGGCCGGTCGTGAGCGCGTTCCGCACCGCGTTTCTGGACGCGGCGACCTTCGGCGTCATCTCCCTGCACCGGTTCGAGGCGGCCGGCGGGTGCGAGGTACACGAATTGACCGACGCGGACGAGCTGCCCGAGCGTCTGGCGAACCGCGACTGCGTGGTGATCAACAAGCTCTCTCTCGACCGGCCGCGGCTGGAGCACGCTTCGGCGGCGCGGCTCCAGCTCATTGCCGTGGGCGCCACCGGCACCGACAATGTCGATATTGCGTGCGCGCGAGAGCGCGGCATCGCCGTGTGCAACGTGCCGGGCTACGCCACCGCGTCGGTGGCCCAGTTCACCCTGTCGCTGATCCTGGAGTTGGCTACCCAAGCGGCCCGGTATGCCCAAGGGACCCGCATGGGCCACTGGCAGGAGAGCACCATCTTCACCCGCCACGACTACCCGAGCTTCGAGTTGCATGGGCGGGTGCTGGGCATCGTCGGTTACGGCAACATCGGGCGCAAGGTGGCGGAGATGGCCCGGGTCTTCGGACTGGAAGTGATGGTGGCTGGACGGGTGGGAGACAAACGCCCGGGGCCGGGCCGGTCGCCGGTGGATGATGTGTGGAGGCGAGCCGACATCGTGAGTCTGCACTGCCCGCTGACACCGCTGACCCAGGGGCTCGTCAACCCGCGCACGCTGTCGCTCATGAAGCCTGGCGCCTACCTGGTCAATACGGCCCGTGGCGGCCTGGTGGATGAGCCGGCCCTCATCGAGGCGCTGGAACAGGGCCGGATCGCGGGCGCGGCCCTGGATGTGATCTCCCAGGAGCCGCCGGATGAGGGCCACCTCATGATGGAAGCCGCAGCGCGGCTGGATAATCTGCTCATCACCCCTCACTGCGCCTGGGCCGCACGCGAGGCGCGTCAACGGCTGCTGGACGAGGTGTTCGAGAACATCCAGGCCTTCCGCCGTGGCGAGGGTCGGAACCGAGTGGACCAGGCATCCGGTGTTTCAACTTGACGCATGTTCCTTGCGGAGTTCCCCCCGTAGTTCCGCAAACTCCCGCGCCAGTTCGTGCATCTCGTGCACCAAGCCATCAAGTCGTCCGTAAATCCGATCAATCCGCCCGTCAAATCGAGCTTCCAAACGATCAATCCGGCCGTCCAGTCGCGCACTGACGCGCCAGATGAACAGGCCGAGTGCCATGCCGACTCCTATAATCGTGAAGATTTCACCGTTCATGCCCACTCCCCAAGTTTGCCGAACTTTTCTGAGGCCGCGTTCTCGTCCTTTGCCTCTCTTCTGGTCTCATCGGCGCATTCCGCGGGGACATTAGCCTTGGTTGTCCGATTTAATTTGAATCGATCATGAAAGTATTGTCTGGGTGCCCACGTGTCAACGCGTGGCGCCGCCATATTTGTGAGGCGGGCAAGGGATGACGGGGCCTGCTCCCGCGCGGTTCTCTGCGGTTCTTTCCGAGGGCTACCGAAGGGTGATGAGGATCACGCCGCCCAATAACGACAGGGCGCCGAAGACGATGTGCGCCGTGACCTTCTCGAGATCCCTCAGAAAGATGATGCTGAACAGGAGCGAGAAGAGCGGGGTGGTGTTGAGCAGCGGTATCATCACCGACACATCGCCCAGGTTCAGCGAGGTGAAGACCAGGAGCTGTGAGATCGCCGAGACGAAGGCCGACGGCCCGAAGTAGGGGAGGCTCTGGCGGTTCGGGATCACCACGGGGAACTGCCGCTTGATACACAGGTAGAGTGTGAAGATGACGAGGGACGTGCCGGTGGTCACGGCGCCGGCCACGAAGGGATTGGGCAGGATGAGCAGACCCGCCTTGCGAAGGACTTGTGAGATCCCCGCCAGCACTGCCGCCAACATCGGATAGAGTGCGTCCACCAACCGCCAGTCGGAGTTGGCGGCGTCCTTTCGGTAGAGCACGAGCCATCCTCCAGCGACGATGAGCAATGCCCCCAGGTAGACCGCCGGTACCGGCCGTTCGTGGAGAAAGGCCACGGCCATGGCCACGGAAAAGAGCGGTCCGATGCCGCGCAGCGGCATGGCCCGGGCGACACCCAGCCGCTCGATGCCGATGTAGAGGAAAATTCGGGCCAGCAGAGGCTGAAGCGTGCCACTGGCCATGAAGTAGAACGCCGCGGGGGAGCGAACGATGGACAGAGGGAGGTTGATGGCCACGTACGTCCACATCAGCACGGCGGTCACCAAATAGCTCATGTACGCGGCGCTCAGGACGCTCGATGCGCGCGCGCCCTTGCGCACCAGAATCGAGTCCACGGCCCAACCCATGGCGGAAAGAAAAGGAACGATTTCAGGGCGCATGGCGGTTCCCTGTATCCGATGGGCACGGCATAGGCAAACGAGGCGCGCCATCGGAACGGGCGACGCAAGGGGGCTGGAGAGGGGTATGCCCTTGACGTTGGTCGGACCGAACCGTTACGGTTGCGTGCATTCGCGGATGTCCTTCTGGCTTCCTTCTACAAGCAACACGCGAGCGTCTTTCCATGAAACCACCCCCGTTCCGTTACCACACGCCAGGGAGCCTGTCCGAAGCGCTGGACCTTCTGGGAAAATCGCCCGGGGACACCCGGTTGTTGGCCGGCGGGCAGAGTCTTGTGCCGCTGCTCAACCTCCGACTGGCGCACCCGGGGACTGTGGTGGACATCAATCAGGTGGAGGGCCTGTCCTACATTCGCGACGATGGCGCGTGGGTTTGTATTGGCGCCATGACGCGCCAGCGTGAGGCGGAGTTCTCGACGGTGTTGGCAGAGCGTTGCCCGCTGTTGGCGGAGGCCTTGACGCACGTGGGCCACCCCGCCATCCGCAACCGCGGCACCATCGGCGGAAGCCTGGCGCACGCGGATCCGGTGGCGGAGTTGCCGTGCGTGATGACCGCGCTGGACGCGGCGTTGGTGGCAGCGGGGCCGGAAGGCGAACGGGTGATCGCCGCCGCCGACTTCTTCCTGGGTCCTTACGAGACCGCGTTGGCGGCGGACGAGATTCTGGTGGAAGCGCGCATTCCGCTGGCGCCCGCGCGTCGATCAACGAGCTTTGTGGAGTTCAGCCGGCGCCACGGCGACTTCGCCTTGGCCGAGGCGGCGGTGGTGCTGTATGGCGCGGACACATGCACCGGCGCTAGGGTCGTGGCAGCGGGGCCGGCCTGGACGCCTGCGCGACTCGGGGTGGTGGAGCAACGTGTCGCCGGGGCGGGCGTGGCGCGCACGGATGCCGCGGGCCAGAGGGATCTGGTGGAGGAGGCGGGCCGCGCCGCCGGGGACGCGTTGGCGGCGCTTCCGGCCCACGCCGAGGTCACCGCGTATCAGCGGCGCTTGGCGGCGGTGTTGGTGAGGCGCGCAGTGGCGCGGGCGCTGGAACGATGGAGTCGGAATTGAAAAACGGATCGACGGGTGGGGGGATGGACGCAGCGACCGACCGGCGCGCCATCTCGGTGACGGTCAACGGGACCCGTTGCGCCGCGGAGGTGGAGGTGCGCAAGACCCTCGCGGACTTCCTGCGCGAGGACGCGGGCTTCACTGGTGTCCATGTGGGCTGCGAACACGGCGTGTGCGGCGCCTGCTCCGTGTTGATGGACGGCGACGTGGTGCGTTCGTGCATTCTCTTCGCCGTCCAGGCGGACGGCCACGAGATCGTCACGGTGGAAGGGCTCGGCGGGGAGCAGGCGCTGAGCCCGTTGCAGCAGGCCTTCGTGGATCACCACGCGCTTCAGTGCGGCTTCTGCACCCCGGGCATGCTGCTGGCGGCGGTGGACCTGTTGCATCGCTGCCCGGACCCCACCGAGACCCAGGTGCGCGAGGCTCTGTCCGGCAACCTGTGCATGTGTACCGGCTACGCGGGCATCGTTCGGGCGGTGCGCGCCGCAGCGCCCAGAGTCCGGGCGCGGTGATGGGCGCGCCGGCAGGCGCACCCGGCACATGACACCAGGAGCCTGTCGGGATTATCGAATCGTAGCGAGAGGCAGAGAAATGGAGGCCAGTTTCGGGCGGATTTGAGGAGAAGTTTGGTAATATTGGACGAAAATCCAACCGGGAATGGACCCATTTCGCTGCCTCGCAGTAGATTCTTGATAAACCCGACAGACTCCTAGAGGCGGGGACTTCCGCGGCGCGGGCCTGCAGGGCTGTCTGGAAAGGCGATCTCATGGAACCTTCATCCACCCAATGGAAGGGACGCGCGGTTCGGCTGCGCGAGGACGTGCGGTTTTCCACTGGACGGGGCACCTACATCGACGACATGAAGTTTCCGGACACGCTTCATGTCGCTCTGTTGCGGAGCGTTCACGCCCACGCGCGCATTGTGAACGTGGACATGACCGAGGCGCTGGCCATGCCGGGCGTCGTGTGCGGCCTCACAGGCGAGGACGCGGGGCGCATGACCAAGCCGCTGCGTTCCCTGATTCCCATACCGGTTCAGCTCGACGCCTATTGCCTGGCCTACGGCAAGGTTACCCACGTGGGCGAGCCCGTAGCCGCCATTCTGGCCGCCAGCCGCTACCTGGCGGAGGACGCGCTGGAGAAGATCCGGGTGGAGTACGACCCCCTGCCCGCGGCGGTGGACCCCGAGGCGGCCATGGAGGCGGATGCGCCGCTGCTGTTCGAGTCCATGGGGACCAATGTCATGTGGCAGGACCGCTTCGATTACGGCGACACGGACGCGGCGTTCGCGCGGGCGGTCCATGTCTTCAAGAAGCGCTTCTACATCCAGCGCTATTCGTCCACGGCGCTGGAGACCTTCGGTTGCACCGCGGTCTACGACGACCACCGGGAGCAGCTCACGGTCTGGTCCAATGACCAGCGCCCGGGCCAAGCCATGCCCATTGTCGCCCATAGCCTGGGTCTCACCCATGCGCAGATCCGTTTCGTCACGCCGGACGTGGGCGGCGGCTTCGGCAACAAGCGCAAGGCTCAGTACCTGATCATTGCCTCGCTTCTTTCCAAGCTGAGCGGCGGCAGGCCGGTGCGCTACCTGGAAGACCGCCGCGAGAACCTCATGGCGCTGATCCACGCGTGCAACGGCATCATGGACCTGGAGATGGCCCTGGACGAGGACGGCCGCATCCTCGGCATGAAGGTGCGCGACATTGCCGACGAGGGCGCCAATGTCCTCAACCCCACGGTGCATTCGATCCTCAAGCTCGGCAACCTGACCAATTGCTATCGCATTCCAGTGGTGCGTTACGAGGTCAACTCGGTGATGACCAACAAGTGCCCGTCCGGCGCCAACCGGGGCATCGGCAAACCGTTCATGTGCCTGGCCATGGAACGCATGATGGACTACCTGGCGCGGCAGCTCGACATGGACCCCATCGAGCTCAGGCGCAGAAATCTCGTGCCGCCCGACGCCATGCCCTACACCGGCCCCAGCGGCGCGCTCATCGACAGCGGCGACTTTGGCGGCACCCTGGACAAGCTGCTGCCGCTCATCGATTACCAGGAATTCCTGCGGGAACAGCGGGAGGCGCGCGCCCAGGGACGCTACCTGGGCATCGGCATCGCCATCGGACTGGAGCCCAGCACGTCCAATCAGTCCGCCTACATCCTGTCGTCGGGCCGGCGCAATGCCTCGGGCTCGGCCGAGGCGGCCATGGTGCGGGTGGAGCACGACGGCAGCATCCTGGCGCTCCTGGGGGACGTAGGTAGCGGCCAGGGCCACGAGACCGCCGCGGCGCAGATCATCGCCGACGAGTTGGGCGTGGCCATGGACGGGGTGCGGGTGTCGCCGTTCTTCGACTCCGCGGTGACGCCGTGGCTTTACGCCACCGGCAATTACTCGAACAAGTTCGCCGGCACCGACGTGGGCGCCATCCTCGGGGCCGCGCGCAAGGTGCGCGACAAGCTGCTGAGCCTGGCCGCGCACCTGTTGGCGGAGCCCGTGGAGAACCTGGAACTGGCGGACGGCGGCGTACGCGCCCGGGACCGGCACGAACATCGCAAGACCCTGGCCGAGCTGGCCTTCGTGGCCTACCGTGACCTGCTGTCGTTGCCGCCGGACATGGAGCCGGGTCTGGAGGGGCGGTTCTACTACAGTTCGAATCTCGCCAACGTTCCCGACGAGAACCGCCGCGTGCGCAATCAGTTATTCGCCAGCAACGCCGCCCACGGCGTGGTGGTGGAGGTGGACCCGGATACCGGCGGCGTCACCATCCTCAAGTACGGAGTGGTGCACGATTGCGGCACGGTGCTGAACCCGTCCATCGTGGAGGGGCTGGTGCAGGGGGCCACGGCGCATGGCATCGGCGCGGCGCTGTTCGAAGAGTTCGACTACGATGCGGATGGGAACCTCAACGCCACTACCTTCGTCGATTACCTCAAGCCCACCGCGGTGGAGATTCCAGACGTGCGCATGGACCACTTGGTGACGCCGTCGCCGTACACCCCCTTGGGGATGAAAGGAGTGGGGGAGGGCGGCGCCATTCCCGCGCCGGCCGCCATCTGCAATGCCGTGGAGAACGCCCTGGCGCCCCTGGGCTGCGCCTTCGACCACCTGCCGCTGACCCCCGAGCGTGTGTGGGCCGAAATCGAAAAGGCCCGCGCCTCAGTTCAGGCTCCCGCCTCCTGATCCGGCCCGGCCACACAACCGTAGAACTGGCAGGCGCCCCTGGCCGCACCGTGACGTGGACCGCCAAGGGCGGCCGCGGGTCGCGCCTGCGGGTTCAGACGGTCACGTTGCACACCAACTCGGTGTACTCCGCGTCCTCGGGGATCAGGTTCCAGGTGAGCATCCACTGATACTGGCGCTGGAACTCTTCTTCGGTGTAGGGCTCCGGGTCCACGTAGCGCAGCCGCGGCAGGTAGAAGTCGTCCGGCGTGAGTTCGTTGGCGTAGTGCTCGGGGATCTCGGCCAGCATGTGCTTGATGTATTTCCTGGGGTTCTTGTTGATGTAGGTGACGGATTTCTTGATGGCCCGCAGCATGCGCTTGAGCAACTCGGGGTCCATGTCGGCGGGTCCGTTTTCCACGCCGAGATAGTGGCCTTCGGTAATCATCTTGTAGCCGCGTTTCTGGGCCAGCGAAATCCACGGCTCCATGAGCGTGGCCGCGTCCACCTCGCCGTTCTCCAGCGCCTCGAACCGTTCCCGCACCGTGCCGGCGTGCACCACGTTCATTGCGTCGCGGGCGACGAAGCCCTCCAGCAGCGACAGGGTGTGGTAGTGCGACCCCTGATGGTACTGGACGCCGACGCTCCTGTTGGCGAGTTGCATGGGGGCGTTCACCGGCGAGTCCGGGAGGACGTAGATCCCTTGGCACACCACCGCTGGGCGCTTGGTCCAGATGGGGGCGCCGCGCTCGCTGTCGTAGGCCCGCCGTACCTGTCCCCAGGAACAGGCGCGCATGATGTCCACTTTTTTCTGCTCGTACAGGAACTGGTAGTTGGTGGATTGCACCAAGGTGTGGTCGGTGCGGCGCGGATCGTCGTCGGCGAACCTGGTTTCACGCACGCCGGGCAAGAAAATCTCCACTTCCATGCCTTCCTCTTCGAAGAGTCCCTCCTCCCGCGCCACGAACCAGTGGAGACCAAGCACTGCCTCCGCGCTCTCCACATTGATCTTGACCAACTCACCCATTGTTCGTTCTCCTTTCAGGGTTTCCGCCACAAGCCATGTCTATTACAGCCGGTGGGAGCGGGTCAAGGTGGGTACTTGTTCAGGTTGGGTACGTGTTTCTGCTCAGAACGTCCGAGCCATCCAGCGGACTTCGCCGATGATCTGCGCGTCATCAGGCCACTCTGCGGGCGGACGGTCGGGGTGATCGCATTCCAGCGTCCAGGCACCGGACGCATTCTTCCCCGCGCGCCGGACCCACAGCTCGTCGCCGGTGTGCAGTGCCAGGATGCACCCCACGCGCCGCTGCCGCTGTTTCCGGTTCACCAGCACGGAACAGCCCTCCGGGAGGGTGCTCCCCATGGAATCGTCTTGAATCCTGACCAGGACGCACTCGGTGGAGTCCAGCCCCTGCTGGCGCAACCAGTGAAGCCCGAACCACACGGATTGGGAAGCTGGGGCCGCATGAGGCGCGGCATAGGCCGGGTCGGACTCCCGTATCTCCACGAGCGGCGCGTGGTGAGGGTCGTCTTCGTCCGTCAGGTAGTCCGAAGGCGAGCGGTCCGTGGTGTAGGCGCCAAGCGAGGCGTCGCCGCTTGATGCGTCGCCGCTTCCCGCGCGCCGTTCGCGCAGCAGGAAGTCCACATCCCGCCGCAGGCCGGCGCGGAGTTCCCTGGCTTCCGCCCTCAGGGCGCGCCGGAGCCTATCCTCGATTTCCGCCTCCCGGCTCCGTGGCGAAGGACGTTCCAGACTCCCGTTGTCCCTGTCGGCGAACAGCCGCGTGAGGGGTACGCCCAGAAACTCGGCCAGTTTCTCCAGTTGGTTCAGTTTCCATTCATTGCGTCCGTTCAACAGGTTGGAGAAGTGACTTGGCCGAATGCCGATGGCTGCCGCGATCTGTCCTTTGGTGGTGCGGCCCAGAGACTTTTCGTCGTCAATGAAGTCCCGAATCTTGTTCTTGGAGGGACTTGAAAGGCGGGGAGTCTTCCTTGTCGGCATTACAGGTTTCCAGATGAGAACGGGCACCTGCCAACGGAATAGTGGAAAATACCGGCAAGTGTGTTTTCTTCTGATAAACGTCAAGAAATGCTGTCATTTTCCTTCCAGTCGTGAATCGAGGCAGGCCGTGGCGACGGGTCCATCCCGCAACGGCACTTCGGGTTGACGAAGTTCGCGCCAGCACGAGGGCCGGCGCTGGGAGTCTGTCGAGTGTATCAGAGACCTGCCGCGAGGATCCCGCACCGCAGGAATTCGCGAGTCGGACAGGGGGGGCCTGCATGAAATCGTTCACGCGGCCGATCACGATTCGATAAACCCGACAGGCTCCTAAAAGGGGATGTCGTCGTCGATGGGCGGGGACTGGGCCGGGTAGGAGGCGGGCGACGAGCCGCCAAAGCCCGTTTCCTGGGTTTCCTGGGAGGCCCGGGCGCCTCCTCCTCCGCCGCCAAGGAAATCGACGCGCTGGGCCACGATTTCAGTGGTATAGCGGTCTTGGCCGTTCTGGTCGGTCCACTTGCGGGTCTGGATCCTGCCTTGGACACACACTTGGCGTCCCTTTGCGAGGTACTGTCCACAAGACTCGGCCGTCTTGCCGAACACGACAACCCTGTGCCACTCGGTGCGCTCCTGACGGGCGCCGTCCTGGTCGGTCCAAGCTTCGGACGTGGCGACCGAAAGATTGGCCACCGCGCGGCCGGACTGCGTGAATCGGACCTCGGGGTCCCTGCCAAGGTTTCCTGCGATAATAGCGATATTCACGGCCATGTGCGCACCTCACGTCAAGAGTATGGGCAAGTGAAGCGTGGACCTTATCGGTTGCGCCCCACCGAGTCAAATTGATTCAGAGCGCGGGGATCCCTCGGGCGGCAAGGTTTTCGCCGCGCTTGGCGGAGAGAGCGCAACACCGGAAAGCGTGCTCCAACGAAATATCCTTCACGACCCTTGACAATGCCGGGGGACCTCCATAAAAGGTCATGCTTATTGCCTTCATCCCAACCAATCGGCAACCCGTGACACAACTTGAGCCCATCGCGGGCAAAAAATGGCCGTGAAAGGCGCTTTTGCAGCGGTTTTCAGCGTAATGACGGAGGAATGACATGCGAAATCTGACGACTCGAATCCTGTTGGGCGCTCTCGTGCTGGGACTGGCCGCGTCCCTGCCGCTTTCCCATGCGCGCGCCGAGTTCCCCGACCGCAACATCAGCATCATCGTTCCCTTCTCGCCCGGCGGCGGTTACGATTCCATCGCCCGCGCCACCGCCCGGAGCATGAAGAAGTTCGTTCCCAAGGGCGTGAACGTGATCGTCAAGAACGTGACCGGCGCCGCCGGCCGCCGCGCCTCGGTGTTCATGTACCGCGCAAAGCCCGACGGCTACACCATCGCGCACTTCCAGGCCTCCGGGATGCTCGGCGATCAGATGCTCTCGGATACCCCCGTCGGCTTCGAGACCAGCAAGTACACGTGGCTCGCCCGGGTGGGCGCGGACGCCTTCGGTCTCCACGTGTCGGCCAAGGGGCCCCACAAGTCCATCGCGGATCTGCAGAAGGCGGAGCGTGTGACCTGGGGGGTTGAGGGAATCGGCGTGGGACGGTGGTTGGGCTCGTTCCTGGCCGCCAAGGCTTTCGGCATCGATTTTAACGTGGTGGCCGGCTACCGTGGCACGGGTGAATCGCTGCCGGCGCTCCTGCGCGGCGACTTCGACGTCTGGGCGCAGCCCATCGACCATCCGTCGGTGACATCCTATCTCGGCACGGACCTGCGTCCGGTGGTGCAACTGGACCGGAAGCGAGCCGTCAACGCACCCGACGTGCAGACTTCCTACGAGATGGGCGCCGACCTCTACTTCAGCGACCTGCGCGCCTTCGGCGGCCCTCCGGGAATCCCCGAGGACCGGGCGAAGATCCTCGAGGACCTTTTGCTCAAGGCCATGCGGGACAAGGACTATGTCGATTGGAAGAAGTCGTCGTCCATCGTGCTGGTGGAAGGGCCTGGATCGAGTGTCATCGAAGACCTGAAGTACTACGAAGACCTGTTCAGCGCGAACCTCACGGAAATGCGCGCGGCCGCCAAGGCCAAGTAGCAACCCGCTTCGACGCGACCGCGGCCGGGGCCTGCTCCGGCCGCCTTCGCGGATAACGACGCGGGCCCCCGGCGCAACGCCGGGAACCGCACGGGCCAAGTCCGAGGAACGAATTCATGTGGGAACCTTTTCTCCAGGCCATGGGCATGCTCAGCGATCCCATGAACCTGCTGGTGTTGGCCGTGGGCGCCGTCTCCGGCCTCATCCTGGGCGCCCTCCCCGGACTGTTCCTCGCGGGCTTGACCATCGGCATGACCTTCACCTTCGGGTGGGACGCGGAAACCGCCATGTTCCTCATGGCCGGCATGATGGGGGCGGCCACCGAAGGGGGTTCGGTTCCCGCCATCCTGCTGAACATCCCCGGTGAGGCGCCCAACGCCGCCACCTGCTTCGACGGGCACCCCATGGCGCGCCGGGGCGAAGCGGGCCGGGCGGTGGGACTGGCCGCGGCGTCGTCCTTTCTCGGCGCGGTGGTGGGCATGTGCTTCCTGATGATCCTCATCCCCTTCGTGAAGGTCATCGTGCTCTCCTTCGGGCCGCCCGAGTTCTTCATGCTGGTGGTTTTCGGCCTCCTGACGGTGGCCTACGCCGCCCGCGGCAACATGCTCAAGGGGCTTGTGTCCGCCGGCATCGGCGTGTTGCTGTCGCTTATCGGCTTCAGCCCGGTGCACGGGGTGTTGCGGTTCAACTTCGGCAGCGACAACTACCTGTGGGATGGAATCCCGCTGGTGCCCTTCTTCATCGGGCTGTTCGCCATCGCCGAGCTGGTGAACCATGTGCTGCGGGGCGAGACCATCGCCGAGGGCGGTGAGCGCATCAAGGTCGGCCTGTTCGGCGCCTTCCGCGGTTTCCTGGAAGTGTTCCACTACAAGGCCACGCTGGTGCGGAGCGCGGCCATCGGGATCCTTGCGGGCATCATCCCCGGCATCGGCGGGGTGCTGGCGAATTTCCTGTCTTACTCCATGACCGTGCAGTTCTCCAAGAATCGGGAACAGTTCGGCACCGGCAATCCCGAGGGGATTATCGCTTCCGAGGCTTCCAACGACGCCAAGGACGGCGGCGCGCTGCTGCCCACCATCATCTTCGGCATTCCCGGCAGCGCCGGCATGGCCGTGCTCCTGGGCGCTTTTATCCTCCACGGGCTCCAGCCCGGTTTCTTCTTCGTGCGCGAGCACATGGACATTGTGTTCGTGCTGATCTTCGGCTTCGTGATCTCCAATTTCCTGGCGAGCCTCATGGCCGCCTTTGGCGCCGACATCCTCGCCCGGGTCACCACGTTGCGCGTGGGTTACGTGGTGCCGGCCGCCTTCCTGCTGTCCGTGGGCGGCGCCTACGCCGCGCGCGAGAACGTCTGGGACATCGGCATTGCCATCGCCGCGGGCGTTCTGGGCTTTGCGTTCAACCGTTTCGGCTTCTCGCTGGTCACGCTGGTCATCGGATTTCTTCTTGGGGTGCGCGCCGAGCTGTCCTTCGTGCAGTCGCTGCAGATTTCCGGGGGCACCTACGCCATCTTCTTCACGCGTCCCGTCACCGTCGTGCTGATGATCCTCAGCATCCTCATGCTCTGCCTGCCGTGGCTGTCGAGCCGGAAAGGAAAGGCGACGTCATGAAGGGGGCTACGCTTCTCGGGGTGATTCTGGTGGCCGCCGCGGGGTTGTTCTTCGCGTGGTCGTTCTCCTACGGCGGCATGGCGGGCTTCGTGCCCTTGGTGCTGTCGTTGCCGACCCTGCTGCTGGCGGCCCTCTGTCTCGCCGGCGAGCGCTATCCGCGCATCATCAGCGCCTTCGAGGTGAGCCTGGAGGATGTCCTGAGTTCGGCCACGGGTGCCGAAGAGGAAGGCGCCAAAGCGCAGGAAGCCACGCAAGGCCCCAAGGCCGGAGAGTTCGCTGTCATCGTCCGCATGTTCATATGGTTCGCGGTGTTCGGAGTGCTGGTCCTCATCACCGGGTTCTATGTCTCGACTTTCCTGTTCGCGGTCTTCTTCACCCATTACCAAGGCAACATCGCCTGGCCGGGAACCGTCTTCATCACCGCCCTGGCACTGGGCTTCTTCTACTTCATCTTCGAAGAAACGCTGGCCGTCGACCTCTTCTCCGGCATCATCTTCGGCGCGTTCGTCCCGCCGCTGTAGGAGCCGGCAGGCACCACGAGCACACCGGGGTCTGGCGCGACGTGTCGCACGTCAGGCGTCAGTGCGCCGGTGCGGAACCGGCCTCGAAACCGGATCTGTCGCACTGGCGTGAACCGAGGTGGGACCACCTTTCTCGCGGTCCTCAACCGCAAGCGCCGCCGGCGGATATCCTCGCCGGCCGAGGTGCTGCCCCGCTGGCGCGCCGGGGTGGAGGCGGCAGGGCTCCCGCCCGCGCATCGCGACATCTTCGCCATTGGAGCCTATACGGGCATGCGCCTGGGTGAGGTGGTTTCGCTCCGGTGGGAGCGCATCGACCTGGACCGCGGCATCCTGCGGGTCGAGGAGACCAAGACCGGCGAGCCGCTGGAGCTTCCGCTCACCCGCCAGCTCGCCGCGGTGCTGGATCGCCGCCGGGCCGAGGCCGGGGGCAGGGACGAGGGCTGGGTGTTCCCCTCGTCCGCGAGCGTCACCGGCCATCTCAAGAACCTTCACCGCTACCATGCCGGTATCGGCAGGGCCGCACGCACACGCTTCTGGTTTCACGGGCTGCGCAACGCCTTCATCACCGTGGCGGAGCGCGATCTTATGCTGCCCCGCCCCCTCACCAAGCGCCTCGTCAACCACGCCCGCGACGACGACATCACCGAGGGCTACGCCGCCGACTGGACCGTCGAGCAACTCCGCGAGCCCGCTCAGCGCGTGGCCGACCGCATCGAAGCCCTGTTGGGGGCTGATCTACCCGTGCCCGGGCTTGTCCGGCTCCAAGGTGAGGCGTGATGGCGTGCGGGGAAGGCGTTTCCGACGATTGTACACAAACCTCCAGGACAGACACTTTTTGAGCTTGGCCGAAGTCCACAAGGCCTGCGGCTGGCGGCAGGCTGGTGGCCGATCCCGCGACCGGTCGCCTATGGTCCCATTTCGTACTCGCCATCCCGGCTACTCGCATTGCTTCCCCGTTTCCTGAGAAGAGAGACACTCGCCGATTAGCGTCGGGCTGAATTTGGCGCCAGAATCGGTGAGTTCCTGGATCACCTCCGCGTCCTTCGCCACATCCAGCGGCGCCCAGCCACCGTAGTCGGCTGCGTTCGGATCAGCGCCTGCGTTGACGAGGATCATGACTGCCGCCGCACTTCCCGCCTTGTGCAGCGGTGTCTCTCCGCCACTGTTCCGTGCCGTTACGTCTGCGCCTGCACTGACGAGTGCATGGACAACGGCTGATTCGCTAACCATTCCTGCCCTGTGCAGCGGTGTTTCTCCGTAACGGCCCCTCGCATTTGCGTCTGCGCCCTCATTCAGACACCTTTGAACGTCGCCAGCCGTTGCCTCGCGAAAAAACTCCAGGGTGTTCCACTTTGGACATGCGCGTGGGTTGGCAGAGGCCTCGGCACAGAATAGTATCGCGACTAGGGCAACAAATGCCGAGCAGAGATGGCGAAGGCAGCGAATACTGGAGACCCTCATGACTGCCTGGGAGGTCCGGGCGTCATTCAACGCAACCTCAGCCTCAGAATCACCGACCGAACATTTGGCATCGACAATTCCACTTCCCTTTGTGTCATTGGGCCCTTCGGAACTCGAAACACTGTAGATCCGTAGAGATCGTCTTCACCGACATCCTCATCGTAGACCGACACCCAAAGCTTATCGCCCGGAAAGACTTCCAAAATGGACCGGAATCCGTAATCCAGGCGAAGGCCGGGAGTTGTCACGGTATGGGTCTTTGCCGTAATTTTCTTGCGAAACCGGCTTGCCGTTGAGCGCGTGTCGCCTATGTCCTTCGCAAGCCCCTCGACCAATGCCTCCAACTCTCGCAGGCGCTCCCATTCCTTTGGATCAAGAACAGCTCCGGGAACAACTTCGCTTTCCGCCTTCTTCTTCAGAAGAAATCGCAGCTCCTTGCATGCCTCACACTCGCGGCAGACCTGCCTTTCGTCGTATCGCTCGCACTTCCGGCATTCGTTATCTGCCAATAGTCCCTCGCACGCGCCTTCCGTGGTGCGGGTCAGTTCAGCCAATCGCCGAAGTCGAGTTTGAGAAAGGGGCTCACCCGGCACGACTTCGCTCTTTCTCTTCCTGGCTTGAAGCGACTCCATCTCCTTCTCCAAAGCCTTCTTTCGAGCGTTCAAAACGGAAAGCCTGTCTTCCTCGCGCCGTATGGCTTCAAGAACAAGTGGATCCCGGCGTTGAACCTGCACATAGACGTCGGGCTCGGAAAAGAGATCGCCTCCTGCATGGTTGTCCAGTGCGACTCTCCCGATGGAGACCAAATACCCTTTGCCTTGAATGCCGGTGTCTCTCGTCGTTGACGTATCCACCTTCACCACGGATCGAGTTGTGGTCGGCAACTGCTTCAAGACGGACCGATCCGATGGACTCCCCGGCGGCGTGGTCGTGGCGATGTTCACGCGCGATCCTCTTCGCACGAGGTAGGAATCGTCCGACAAACACCCGGTCAGCCCAAGCGCCAGCGGTATGCACACGCCGATAAGGTGAGCGACCGGTCGCGGAAGAACGTTCCAGAGCATATCATTTCTCGTTGTAACGCTACCCGTTGGTTCTTTGGGAAGAACGCGGTCTCCTGACTGCGAGGGCTGCCCCGCACCGAGCGCCGCCAGTCCCACGAGAAACAGGACATCCGTGCGATCCGGATGAACCGGGGGCACGGGGTGCAACGCGAACCGAAACCAGCCGCTGTCAATCAGGGCTCTTGCACGCTTCCCCCGGATCGGACGAAATATACGTCCTCTCTTCCGAAGCGGCGCGGGGCGTGGCGGCGAACACGATCACGAAAGCGATAGCGCGGACGAACTGCATGGACGTATCGAAAGAAAGCGAGCAGGGCAGCGCTGGCGCTGCCCTGCTTTCGGTTTGCAACCTCGAACCGGCTTCTCGATCATTTGTAGGCGCCGAAGACTCCCACGAAGCTTGTAGAGCGATCTGCGGATCGCCCGCCCAACGTGCCGCCGACCGATCCTGGCTCCCCATCCGCCTCGCGGTTGCCGAAGAACTGACCACCCCATCTTCCCGTGTAGCCGGCCGCTCCCACAGTGCCGCTCAGATTGCCCTCGAAGAAGCCGCTGTCGGAACCGCCGATGTTGGCAGTTCCCAAGGTCAGGGAGCCGGAAATCGGGTCGCCGTCCACTTCGATACCGGTGACCGATCCGCCGATCGTTCCGAGGTCCCTTCCTCCGCCGAAATCGACCGTGAGAGAGACACGGCCATCCACGTAGCCAATTTCCGTATCGCCGCCCGATTTGGCCGAATATACCCCGGCCACCAAACCATTGTAGCTTGCGGGGCCTTGAAGTGCCATGACACTGTGCTGGTCGAATGGATCGCTGCCATCACCGAAGGCGCCGAACACGACATCGTCCGCGTTCGTGGCATTGTCGGGCATGAACAGCCAGACACCGCCAGCCAGATAGTCGGCATCGGGTGTTGACTCAGTACGCGTCGACCCATGCGGAGTGAAAATCCAGTCCGTACCCCTCGGGTCGAAATGCGTGCCAAAGAAGGCAGGACAGCTCCCGCCCCCGGCTCTGTCGCACGAAAATGTCCCCGGAACTCCATCCAGCTCCCCATCACCCATTCGCGCGTTGATTTCGTCCAACGTCAAACCGCCGATCGTTGAACCCAAACTGTCCTCCAGTCGTACTGGCGTACCGCTAGAGGTTACCACCTCCCTCAACGAAGGCGCTTCTATGTCAGAGTAGACATCTACATATAGCGTGCCGCCGGGGATGCGCTTGTGCAGTTCTTGACCATCGAATGGAGCGGTCGCATCGATATCCACAGGACTGCCGTCGCTCGTTCCGACAGACCACAAAGTTCCGTTCCGGATAGAGTAGCTGTTTCTCTCGGCCCCATGCTGAGCCGTTACTGTTACGCGATCCACCGTGATGCCATTGTTCACATTTGACGATTGCGTGATGCTGCCCGAACGAGGTCTGGCGTCAGCGGCTCGGCTGACAGCAATCGCCGCGTAGCCCGCGTTAGTCGGGTTCAAGTCGGCAAACTCTGTTCCGTCAACAGGGAGTGGCCGCATCATGTCTCCCGATGTGGACCCGCCGTCGCTTCCACCACTGCAACCCGCCAAAATCGCCAAACACGCGGCGAGCCAACTACATTTTCGATAAATGGTATTCTGCATTGCTGAACTCCTCCACATATGAACTCAGGAATTTTGCAACTGACGGCAGTCGTGACGGATCAGCGCCGTCAACCGCTCCACGCGAGCAGACAATTTTGAAGAAGGAAGTAGGCGACCTCGCGACACGATCGGGCGGCGTTCTTGCCGAACCACCATCGCTAGGCCTTCGCGGGGCAAAGTGTTGTGACGTGTACCGACTATGTTCGAGGGAAGATTGGAAGACTCCCCGTGGAACGGCGGGAGACGGCTCGGCTCGGCTAATCATGGACGCTGACCCCACTTGTCAACCCTTCGGCCGAAATTTCTTCGGCCCGCCGGTCGAACGCCTCGACGGCGACCCTGTGAGCGAGCCCAGGCGAACTGTCAACAGCGCAGCCTATACCTGTACTCTACCTGTCGTGTCCATCACGTCATGCTCCAAGACTTCTCGTCGCATGTCAACCAGCGCCGGAGCCGCTGGAAGGCCACTACGCTCGAAGTGTGGGACATCTACCACGCGGGGTGTCAGTTCGACGCGGCGAGCGCGGGCAGGCCCGGCGCCGCCAACCGGGCGTCCGAGGTGCTGCGCGCCATGCTCAAGATCACGCGGCAAAGGGGTAAGCTTGGCGAGAACGTTCCCGATGCCTGCGCCAACATCACGCGCAACACGCGAAGACCCATCGGCAGATACCTCGACCAAGAGGAGTTGCGGCGGCTCGGCGCGGTGCTGGACAGGCACCAACAATCCCATCCGTGGCGGTTGGCGGCGCTCCGCCTGTTGGGCTTCACCGAGGCGCGGTTGTCGGAAGGGGTCAACCTGCGGTGGGACGAGATCGGCGCGCTGGCCGAGGCCGACGGGAGGGCGCGGGAAGACCGGGCCGCGCACGATCTGGCTCGGGCCGGAAGCGCCAAAGCTGCTCGCTTCGCTTCCCAGCATCGAGGACAGGGGGGTGTTCCCCGAAGACCTCTGCGGGATTCCCGGGCGTTCCAGGGCGTCATGAACGGCGTGTGTCTCCCCACCGTCGGGAAGCTCCTCGGTCACCGGCGGCTCGCCACGACCGCCCTCCATGCCCGTCTCGACGACAACCCGTTGCAGGCCGCGGCCGAGAAGGCGGCGGGTCGGATCGCGAACCGATGGGTTTCGACGCCGAGCACCCGCACCGCTCGAACGACCTTTGACCGCGCCTGTCCGCATGGAAACGCGCTTGCGAACCTCTACGCGACTGGATAGAGGGGGTGGCTGATTGCGCTCGCCGTCTTTATGGCGGTTCTAAAACGGGTTGCTTCCAAGCGCAGCCCCCGCTTTCGAAGGTTCCCCGGGAGGCCTCCGAGAAACACCGGAAATCGGCAGGCGGAAGGTCTCCGATCCGATGAGTCGCGCCTTGGCGATCCGAAGGCGCAAATGGAGTTCATTTCCAGAGTCGACTTCGAGCCGCGTCGCCTTCTCAACAAACCCGAGTACGGCATTCTCCAGATCCTTGAGAAGATCACTCGCGAAATCGGCGGTGGCCATCGCGTCATGGCCCAAACCAGCCTGGGCGAGATTATCGCACCAGCGCGGGGGTCAGGATCGGAAGAATCCCGCAATCTCGCGTTTCGCTCCATAAATAGCAAGCGCCTGGATTTCCTGGTCATCGACCGTATCGGCCTGCCAACGCTGGCGGTGGAGTATCAGGGGCACGGTCATCACCAGAATGGAGCGTTCATGCGCGATGCGGTGAAGCGGGAGGCTGTCCGTAAGCCAAAGTTCAGTTCCTGGAGATTGAGGCCGAGTACGACGCAACGGTCCTGGAGGATCGTATCCGCTCAGCGCTACGACCGGATCCGCAACGCACGGAACGAAGACGCAGCTTCGCCTGACAGGTTCATCGCCAATAACTCTGACAGCGCGTCGTCCCTGGGAAATCTCCGCATCCCACCCGTAAGCTGCGGCAACGGCGGCGTCGAGCGCCACGTGTGCGTCGGCGAGCCATTGCGGACGGGCGTTGTAGAGATTGGTCAGCGTGCGGGCCTTGAGTTTCTTCGCTGCCGCCTCGTCGCGGGCGCCCGGTCGCTTGGGGTAGCCTGGCATCGGCTCCTCCACCCACTCAACCCATTCCGGCGGGTTGAGCCAACGATCGCGCAACTCGACCAGCCGCCGCGCAGCCTCGGCGATGGCCATAGCGCGCGGGGCGTCCGAGTAGTCGGCGGCACGAATGTCAGGCGAAAGGCCGTCTGAGAACGGGAAGGTCTCGAACGTGGTGGTCGGCGTGTAGCGCGGGCGATCTTCGAGGCTGGTGCCAAGCCGTAGCGACCACGCTTCGTGAAACCGGCTGTGCAGGATGCCGAAGGTTAGATCGTCGTCGTGGGCGATGACGATGAGCTGGTGGTCGGGGCAGACCCCCGCATCGAGCCAGACGAACAGCCGGTGCTTGGAAACCGTCGGCGTCACGATGAAACGCCGCAAACCGTCAAGCGCCTCCCACATGCCTTGTCGCGGCTCGACATGCCGCCACCAATTGAGACGATAAGACTCGCGGCGGTTCCGCTGCCGCATCGGCCAAACGTGTTCCTTCACGTGCCGGAAGGGCTCCTCATAGAGCGCCGCGTCCGCTTCCGATATGTTCCAGCCGAAATCCACGATCCACTTGCCCGCCGGGCGACGGGTGAGGTCCATTCCGTTGACCCAGGGCCTCAGAACATCGGAGTTGGGCCGCCCGTTCGGATTGGCCGGAAGGCGCAACCACTCCCGCGCGAGATCACCGGAAACGTCAAACGCCCCGCTCTTGGTATCCCCCATGAAGGCAACCCCGCCGTTCGCCGGTAGGCGGCGCCCCGGTCAGGTCGATCCCGGTTCCGCCGCGCTTGGCCGTGAGGTCGGCATGGATTTCATCCGCTGGCTCGCCGTCCAGACGCGTCTCCGGCCTGTACCCGTCAGCCGCACCGCCCTGTTCACCGGCGACTTCTGGAATGTCCGGCACATCTGCAGCACCGCCGACAGCAATGATCGAGTGAGTGTCGCGGCGTGTGTCGGTCCGCCGAGCATCGCCTTGTCTGTTCCCGTTTCCTTGACGCCGGTCAGGAACCCGCACGATGGTCCGGGACGTGTTCCTGCAGGTGCGCGGGGGAACCCGACGCCCAAGCGCCGTCCGGAGTCTGTCGAGTTCCCGGGTGGTCGTGTTTCTCGCCGCGGGAACCAGGACACGCCTCTGTCAGGCTTGAGCCGCGGCAAGGTGGACAGTGAGCTCGTTGAGGTTGTGGGCGGTGCGGCCCTGACACCTGCCGCGCCCGCCAATCCCCGTGTGCTCACGATGCCCGGCGGCCATGTAGCCCCGAATGCCTTGCATCCACTTCGCCGCCAGCGCAGCCGCCGGCCAATTGCCCGGTCCGGGCTGCTGTAAGTGGATTGTAAGCGCGTGTAACCGTATTGTAGTGCTTCCGTAACACGGCGTAGGACGGAATAAACTGCCGATAAAACAAGCATGTACGGCAGGTCGTCATACGCGGTGATTCTCCAGGGAACCGCCCCGGTTCTCCCGAGCGTCGCACCCGGCTCCCCAGGGAATCTTCGCTGCCAGAACTGCGCTCGCGCCGCCACGGCTGCAAATGCCCGGAGACCGCCCGTGATCCGCGGCTTCGGCCCTTTATGCTATGACCTCCCTCTCCCGCTCAAGCGCCGCTCGGGCTAACCTGCTGATATCACGCGTCTTTCGTCTCCAGTCGCCGATGTACCGCCATGCGGCTCCGTCTCTACGGCAGAGCCGTTATTCTTCTCACACCCGACGCATCGTGCTGCCTGACGAGCCCTGTCTGCGCCCGGGTGCGCTCCCTTGCCCGATTCGAGCCCCTCGTACCGCCTAACACCATGGAAAAGGCGATACCGGTTTGCGACGCTGCCGTGTACCGGTCGCATGTGGGTGCGAACACACCCCCGCAAGCACTTGGCGGACTCGAAAGTCCGACGGAGCGAGGCCCATTGTGTTGTAGCCCCGGCTCTCCGTGAGCGTCCGGAGCCGGTTCAGCATCGTCGTCTTGCCCGTGCCGGCGTAGCCCTGCACCCCCAACACCCGGTCTTTCGACGAGAGGATCAGCTTCACCGCTTCCTTCTGCCCCTCGTTGAGACGGCCCCCGTGGAGCTTCGTCTCCGCGATCCAACCCCGCATGATCGTCTTTTCGGTGCCCTGGCCCGCCTTCATCAGCGCGATCGCCTCCGACTCCCGCGCCATTGCCGCGTCCGTGGTCCAGTGTTTTCCGGATTCCAGACCCTTCGCGGCATGAAGGCCGCTCTCGCGTTCGAGCTCCGCGATGGCCCGTTCCGCCGCCTCGGCTGTCACCGCGCCCGGTTCCCGCGCCAGCACCGCTGCAAGAAGATCCCCGTGCAAGAACACCGCCTGGCGCTCGGAAAGGTGCTCCACCGCCCAGGCCGCGGCCTCCGCACCGCGCTCTCCCCGGTCCGAGAACAGGTCCGGCAAGGGCAGTTCCCGCTCCGCTCGCGTCGCCTTCGCGCGCACGGTGTCGGCCGAGAACCCGAGTTCCGCCGCTTGGCGCTCCCACGACCGCCGAAGCTCTCCCTTGTCCACGTCCCGTTTCCTCGCCCGCGTCATCAACGCCGCGCGGTCCGCCAGCTTCGGGTTCTCCAAAGGCGCCCCTTCATCCCGCGCCGCCATCGCCGCCTCGATCTCCGCCCGCCGCGTCGAGAACCCCTCCACCACCTCCCGTGTTACCCCCGCGATCTCGAACCGTCCGTCCGCGTGCGTCTTCTCGATCCCGTACCCAAGATCCTTGAGATCCCGGGCAAGCTCAGCGCGGTAGACCGCGCCGATCGCCATCTTGTTCCGGTAGAGCCCGTCGTTGACCATCGTCCTCCATCTCCCATCCTCGCCCTGCACCATGTTCACCACCACGGCATGAATGTGGAGCTGGGGGTCGAGGTTTCGGGATGTGTCGTGGCGGAAGGTTGCCGCCACCATCTGCTGGCCGCCGGCGTGGACCGTCGCTCCGCTCGCCCTGTCCTGCATCCTGGTCTCGACGGCGTTCCGCTCGACCCAGGCGAGGGTCCGCGTCACGGCCCGGTCGTGAGAGGCCACGATCCGCTCGTCGCCTCCCACAAGCGCCATGAGGGAGACCGACTTGGGAGCCGAAAGCGTGACGTCGCGGCCCGGCCGGTGGTGGATCTCACCGTCCTTGTCCCGCTTGCCCAGGTGCGGGCCGTCCGGGACCTTCCCTTCGAGCACGGCCTTGAAGGTGTCGGGATCAACCGGACCCGAAAGCCCCAGATCCTCTGCGCCCTTGCCCGCCCAGGCGCTCGCTTCCCTGTGGGCGGGATCTTCCCTGGCGTAGTATCCGTCCTTCTCGTAGTAGGCCACACCCTAGGACGGCGAGGCGATGACGCCGATGGAGGCTACCATCCAGGCCTCCCCCCAGTTGCGTGTTCACTCGCGCTTCTTGTATCCATGGAGCCCGGATACGCGCTTTGCAGACTGACAACAAGGGGTGGAACGGCCGCCTCACAGCGGTGTCGCCGCTTGGCGTCAATTGTCGTGTTGCCCAGTCGCGGCCCGTCCGTGCGATCCTCGCGTCGCGAGAGGTCTTTCCGTGGTGGCGCGCATAGCAAATTTGCGATACAATCATGGGGCATGAATTGGACCGTCGAGACCCTCAACGAAACCGTGGACGCGGAGTTGCGCGCCTTGCCGCACGATATGCGCGCACGCTTCGCGCGCATCTGTGAGTTGATCGCCGAGTTCGGTCTCGAACGCATGGAAATGCCCCATGTCCGGCGCCTCGCCGGTCCGCTTTGGGAAATGCGCATGAGCGGCCGTGAGGGGATATCGCGGGCACTCTACGTCACCGCACGGGACAGACGAGTGGTGGTTGTGCGCGCGTTCCTCAAGAAGACGCGGCGGACGCCGAAACGTGAGATTGCATTGGCGCTCAGGCGCGCCGGGGAGATATCGCAATGACCAAGGTATCGGAGTTGCACAGGGAATGGAGCAACGATCCGGAGTATAGGGAAGCCTATGATCGTCTTGAGCCGGAGTTTGCGTTGGCGCGCATGCTGATCGAGGCCCGCAGGCGTGCCGCGCTGACCCAGGCCGAGTTGGCGGAACGCATGGAGACGACGCAGTCGGTCGTTGCCCGCCTCGAGAGCGGCCGCATCCATCCGTCCACCCGGACCCTGGAGAGGATCGCCCAGGCCACCGGCACTCGGCTTCGGATCAGTTTCGATCCGGCGTGATGCGGCCGCAGGCTCCCTGACACCGGCGGCGGGGGCGAATATTGGTGCCGACGGGAGGAATCCGACGGATTCTCGGCGGTCGGTTCCGAACCTGGACACTACTCAGTTGACGAACGAGGGGGCAACGTGAGGGACCCGAAAGTACCAACTCAGATTGACTTGATGTGGTCCACCATACAGGCTTTGGTCGAGTTTGGCGGATCCGCTTCAATCCAGGAAATCTCGAGAGGGATTGCTGCGATCATGCAGCTTTCCGACGAGGTCCTTGAGATCCGTCACGGGAGTGGTCCCCAGTCCGAGATTGACTACCGTGCAGCCTGGGCGCGAAACCGGCTCAAGCTGATGGGCGCTGTCGTCAACAGCAAGCGAGGAATATGGTCGTTAACGGACCTTGGACGAAGTCTTGGTTCAGACGAACAAGTCAGAGAATGCGACAAGACGGCCCAAGCAGCAGGGTCACGTAAGCGAAAGAACGGAGTTGACCCCGACAACGATCCGGAACCAACCATCAACGGACAGAGCTGGGAAGACAACTTGCTGTCTGTCCTAAAGCGCATGAAGCCGGAGGCGTTCGAGCGCCTTTGTCAACGGCTGTTGCGAGAATCGGGCTTCACAAACGTAGAGGTCACCGGCCGAACGGGAGACGGCGGCATCGATGGAGTAGGTGTCCTGCGTATCAACCTTTTGTCGTTTCACGTGCTCTTTCAATGTAAGCGGTACGACGGCGCCGTCGGTGCGGGCCTAATCCGTGATTTCCGAGGTGCCATGGTGGGGCGAACAGACAAGGGACTGTTTCTCATTACCGGCCACTTCACCAAGGACGCCGTTCAGGAAGCCGTGCGGGATGGAGCGCCCCCGTTGGATTTGATTGACGGAAAGGAAATGTGCAGGTTGCTCAAATTGCTCGAATTAGGCGTCAGGTCGCAGATCATGGTGGACGAGAGCTTTTTGGCGCTTCCGGCATTCGTGTGGGCAGGGATCAAGGGTGAGGCCTTTGGGATAGAGTGAGGTGGTCTCCCGCTGGCGGTGGCCAAGCAGGCGTCCGACGGTCGTCAATCCAACGCCGTTCATCACGCCCTGCGAGGCCCACTCAGATTATCGCAACACCGTGCGGAACGGGCGCCGGAAGCCCTTGGCCGGCAGGTCTCCGGGGCCGGTTGGCTCGCGCACCAGCCAGGCTTGGGCTGTCAGTTCGATGCCGCCGCCGTCCGCGCGGCACAGGCTCACGGTCATGAAGTGTTCCCGTGTGCGCGTCCTGGGATAGTCCGACAGCAGGCGGCCCTTGCGGGTGGAGACGAAGAAACGCCCGCGTCCGTTGCGGTCCTTGTAATGATTCACCTTGCGTGGCGGCCAGCCCAGTTGGTTGGCGATGGGAGCGGCGGGGAAGCTCTCGGGCCGGCCCGTGGCGGTGTTGGCGGCGACGCCGTTGAGTCCGGTGAGGTTCGACAGGGGCGAGGAGATGATCTCGAAGAGCCGCGCGCCGCACGCGCCCATGGGGACACTGGCAATGCGCCCGAAGTGGACGTCGCCGCTCAGCACCACGATGTCGTGGGGCGCGGCGGCCAGGGCGTTCAGCAGTTCGGTGTATTGGCGCCGGTAGCTCAGCAGGTTCCGCTCCGCGCGGCTTCGACGCACCATCAACGGCTGGGGAATCACGAGGATGCCGGGGCCGGTCCTGTGGCGCGCCCAGTCCAGCAGTGCGGCGAAGGGCGCTTCGGGGAGGAAGGCCGCTTCCGTGCGGTGGGAGCGCAGGTCGGCGAAGCAGAGGGTCACGTCGTCTCCGATGGCGACCGTCTCCACCACAGGCGAGCGCTGGACATTCATGACGCCGTCGCGCGCCACCGCCTCCCAGTGCCGGCGGACATGGGGGAAACGCAGGGACCAGAGGGCCGGGATGGGCGAGTCTGTGAACGGGAAGTCGTTCCAGTATTCGTGGTCGTCGGGCAGCATCCAGGTGCCGCCATGGCCGAAGATGCCGTCCAGGGCCTGCCAGTGTAGGGCGTAGTCGTCGGCGACGCGCTCGCGGATCTCCTGCGGTATCAGGGACAGGGAATCGAAACCGACGTCCAGGTAGACCTGATCGCCGGTGAGCGCCGTGATGTCCGGGCGGACGGTATCGTCGTCGTGCGTACAGAGCGCCCGGTAGGCGGCGGCTGCCCGGCCCCCGTCGCGATGAGGGTAGAAGCAGCTCCCGAGACCGAGGGTGAAAGCGCCGTCGCCCTTACGGGGCAGGCGCGGCGGCAGTGTGCGGAACGCGCCCGCGCGCAGCCCCTGCCAGCGGCGGACAGCGCCATGGGCCTTGCTGTCGTCAACAAGCCGCTCGAACGTGACCCGGTACGCGCTTCCAGGTTCCAGCCGCCGAAAGGTCACGACCTTGTAGAAGCGCCGCCGCATGCCCCGAAACGGACGTTGCCAGTCGGATAGGGTGATCGGTGCCGAACGCACCTCCCGGCCGTCCCGGAATAGCCGCACACGCGCACGCTCCGGCATCTTCAAGGTCGGGAACAGCGTTCCCACCCAGACCTCCGCGGTGGTCTTGCTCACCCGATGGACCACCAGGGACCACTGGGCCGTGGAGGTAGGGTAGTCCGCATGAAGGGAAGGCGGGGAGGGGGAACGGATCATGTGAACCTGTGGGGAAGCGGAGAGTCGAGCGGGCAATCTTGCGTGACAACTCCAGCTCAGTGTCACTCTGGGAAGGCCGGAACGTTGTTGTCAATGGACAATAGCAGGTTGTCTTGCAAATCAAATTTGCTCAACGGCTCGACGTCGTCGCCAACGAACCCGTGTTCGAGACGGGACTGCTGCTTTGCGGGGGCGCCGACCCGGTGGGGATCCGGCGCCAACGGGCGCCCTGGACCCGTTCCGGGCGCATTCACCAGCTTCGTCGTGAACTGTACGCACTGGCTCCGCCTTGGCGCAAGCACATCCCTCATCCGTTTCTTGTCGCCGACCGCCCTGTGCCGGGGTCCCGCGTCAGGGGGTATTCGGCGCTGGAGTACGCGCATTGCATTCCCGAATGCTTCTCACTTCGTTTCCTCTGTTGTATGGTGCCTCGTGGATGGCTTGCGCGCTCCCGGTGGGTGTCGGCGGGCGTGGGAAGTCCGGCAGCGAAGCGGATCAAGGAAGGTCGGAAAGCAGGTTCGACATGAGCGACGCGGATTCAGATACGGTCCTTTCAGTCCATGAACGCGCCACCATCGAGGCGGCGGCGGCGCGCATCGTGCCGTCGGACGAGGCGGCGGGCGCGCGGGAGGCGGGAGTCATCGACTACATCGAGGGCCTCCTGGCCGCGGACGAGGATGTGGACACGGACATCAGCCCCAGGGAGAAGAAGGAGTACGCCAACTTCATCCTCGGCGGCATGGGCGGCCGCACCGAGGAGCAGCAGGCGACGCTGTTCAAGCTCCACGGCACGGGCAGCCGCCACGTCCAGGCCTATCGCGACGGGGTGTTGGAGCTGGACCGGCTGGCGGCGGAGTCGGGTTCGGGCAAGGACTTTTGCGGTCTGGAAGACGCGGGCCGGATCAGGTGCTGGCCGTGCTGGACCAGCGCAAGGACCCGTTCTTCACGCTGCTGCTGACCCATACCATGGAGGGCTTCTACGGCCATCCGCGGCATGGCGGCAACAAGGACCGCGTGGGTTGGCAGACCTTGGAATATCCCGGCCCGAGCTTCCCCCAGGGCAATGAGAAACCCTACGGCTGGTACGACGCCAACGAGCCCGAGGAGTTCGCTCAGCCGAAGAAGGAAAACGCATCCTGATTGTCCCCGCCGCGCGCGCGGGTGAGCGGGCAGGGCAAGGGTCATTCAGTGGAGGAATCGATGGCACAGCGCGAGACGGTGGATGTCTGCATCGTGGGAGGCGGAGCGTCGGGACTGGTGGCGGCCAAGGAACTTGCCGAAGCGGGCATGACCGTGTGCGTGCTGGAGCGCGGCCCCTGGTACAAGCGCGAGGACTTCGCCCTGGGCGACGAGCTTCTGTACAAGCGGCGCAACTTCTTCTGGCCCACGGTGGAACTGGAGCCGCGCACCTGGCGGCCCGACGGGGACACCCCGGCCGAGGTCCTGTCCACCAAGACCCAGACCTTTTCCAACGCCATGTGCGTGGGCGGCGGCACCATCCACTACAGCGGCCTGTCCTGGCGCTTTCACGAATCGGACTTCCGCGTGAAGTCCGAGGACGGTCCGGTGGCGGGGACCACCATCGAGGACTGGCCCATCACCTACGAGGAGATGGAGCCTTTCTACGAAAAGGCGGAATGGACCGTGGGCATCTCGGGGCAGGGCTGGTCCAACCCCTTCGATCCGCCGCGCAAGCGCGACTACCCGGTGGGGCCGGCGGCGCGCAACAGCCCGGGCGCGGCCCTGGAGCGGGGCGCGCGCAAGTTGGGCCTGCATCCGTTCCCCACGCCCCTGGCCATCCTCACCGGCGACTACGACGGCCGGCCCGGGTGTATCGGCAAAGGCATGTGCTCGGCCTACGGCTGTCCGGTGGGGGCCAAGTCCAGCACGCTGGAGTCGATGCTGCCCAAGGCTTTGGCCACCGGCCGCCTGGAGATCCGTCCGCTGTGCCTGGCGCGGGAGATTACCCTGGACCGGAACGGCAGAGCCTCGGGCGTCACCTACTTCAACGGCGAGGGCGAGGAGGAGCACCAGCCGGCCCGGCTGGTGGTGATGGCCGCGGGCGGCGTGGAGACCGCGCGCCTGTTGCTCATGTCCGAGTCCGCCCGCTTCCCCCAGGGTCTGGCCAACCGCAGTGGCCTGGTGGGCAGGAACCTCATGTTTCACTCACCGGGGGTGACCCTGGTGGTGACGTTCCCCGAGCCGCTGGACGGGCACAAGGGCACCTCCAGCACGCGGGTGCTGCAGGACTTCTACAAGACGGATTCCAGCCGGGGTTTCATACGCGGCGGCTTCATGCACCCCCGCGCCCACGGCGGCGACCCCATCGAGCTGGCGCTGCGGCCCATCCACGGCAAACGCTGGGGCCAGGAGCACAAGGACTCCATGCGCGCCACCTGGCGCCACTACCTGCACAGCCACTGTACCGGCGAGAGCCTTCCCGTGGAGAGCAACGCCGTGGATCTGGATACGGACCTGACCGACTGCTACGGCCTGCCCGTGGCGCGCATCACCTACACCAGCCACGAGAACGACGTCCGCCTCGCCACCTACCTGGGGGAGCGCTCCCGGGAGATCTACGAAGCCGCGGGCGCCACCCGGATCATCGTGCCCAAGCCCGAGACACGAAAGCTCCACAACCATCAGATGGGCACCTGCCGGATGGGCGACGACCCCGAGTCCTCGGTGGTGGACAAGTGGTGCCGTTCCCACGACGTGCCCAATCTCTTCGTGATGGACGCCAGCGTGTTCGTCACCTCCGGCGGGCTGAATCCCACCCTCACCATCGAGGCCAACGCCTTCCGCGTGTGCGACTACATGGTCGGCGAGGCGCGCAAGGGCGATCTCATCCACTGACGTGTCCCGCATGACTCGTTTCCCTTGCGCGGCGGCGCAGGTGGCGTTCCGCTGGAGCGGAGTTCGATGAACGCCGCGCAACGGGTACTCAAGGAAGTCTTCGGGTTTGACGCGTTTCGTCCCGGCCAGGAGGGCGCCATCGACGCGCTGCTTGCCGGGCGTCACGTGCTCACAGTCATGCCCACCGGCTCGGGCAAGTCCCTGTGCTTCCAGGTCCCGGCGCTGGCCCTGGGCGGGGTGACCGTGGTGGTGTCGCCGCTGGTGGCGCTGATGCAGGATCAGGTGGCCGCGCTGCGGTTGGCCGGCGTGGCCGCGGACACCATCAACTCGGCCAATTCCAGGGCGGACAACGTCGCCGCGTGGCGCCGGGCCGCGGCGGGTGAGACCCGGCTGCTCTACATGGCGCCGGAGCGGCTCATGACCGAGCGCATGCTGGAGGCCCTGGGGCGGCTTCCCGTTCGGCTGTTCGCCGTGGACGAGGCCCACTGCATCTCGCAATGGGGGCCGGCGTTCCGCCCGGAGTACGAAGACCTGTGCCGCCTCCGGCAGCTTTTCCCGGAGGTTCCCATCGCCGCGCTCACCGCCACCGCCGACGCCATCACCCGGGAGGACATCGCGGAGCGGTTGTTCGGCGGCGACGTGGATGTGTTCGTCCTGGGCTTCGACCGTCCCAACATCCGCTTGGCGGTGGAATTGAAGCGCGAGTGGAAGCAGCAGACCCGGAGCTTTCTGGCGCGCCACAGGGGCGAGAGCGGCATCGTCTACTGTCTGTCGCGGCGCAAGACCGAGGAGACCGCGGCGCTTCTGGCGGCGGACGGCGTGCGCGCGCTGCCGTATCACGCGGGCATGGACAAGGAGGATCGGGAGGCGCACCAGAACGCCTTCATGACCGACCCCGGCGTGGTCGTCGTCGCCACCATCGCCTTCGGCATGGGCATCGACAAGGCCGACGTGCGCTATGTGCTTCACACCGATCTGCCCGGCAGCGTCGAGGCCTACTACCAGGAGATCGGCCGCGCCGGCCGCGACGGTCGCGCCGCGGAAGCGCACATGCTCTACGGCCTGGCGGACATCCGCATGCGCCGGCAATTCATCGAGGAGGAGGACGCGGGTCCGGAGCGGCGGCTGAGGGAGCACAAGCGCCTCGACGCGCTGCTGGGCTACTGCGAGGCGCCGGCCTGCCGGCGGGTGACGCTGTTGGAGTATTTCGGCGAGGCGCCCGAGCCCTGTGGCAACTGCGACGTGTGCCTGGACCCGGTGGAGCGGGTCGACGGCACCGAGGACGCGCAAAAGGTGCTGTCCGCGGTCCATCGCACCGGACAATGCTTCGGCGCGGCCTACCTGATCGACGTCCTGCGGGGCGCCGCCACGGAGAAGATCAAACGGGTCGGCCATCACCGGCTGCCGACCTATGGCGTGGGCGCGGACCGCGGCAAGAACGAATGGCGCTCGCTCATCCGCCAGATGGTGGCCACGGGTTTTCTGCGGCTCGACATCGGCGGCTACGGCGGCATCTCCATGACCGGCAAGGGGCGGGATCTGCTGCAAGGAGACGGGGCGTTCCTGTACCGGCCGGACACGGTGCGGGCGCGTTCGGACGCGCCTGCCCGGGATGCCAGCGAACGTCGCGGAAAGGAGCCGGCCGGCGGCCCGCTGGACGCGTCCGAGACGGCGTTGTTGGAAGCCCTCAAGGCGCTGCGGCTGACACTCGCGCGAGACCGCGGCGTGCCCGCCTATATCGTGTTCCCCGATCGCACGCTCATCGACATGGCGCGGCGCAAACCGCGGACCGAGGAAGAGTTCGCCCAGGTGAACGGCGTCGGCGCCGCCAAGCTCGCGGCTTTCGCACAACCGTTCCTGGCCGCCATCAATTCCGCGCTGGCGGACGCCAGCTAACACCCTCCGGTCGTGTTCGCGGAAATGACAAAGGAGGCCGGAATGCCATCTTGCCACGTCCGGATTCGGGGCGCGGCGGTTCGGTTGAAACTCGGGTAGGGTATGCCATAGTTCTGACAGCCCCGGGCGGGACGCAATTCCCGGTTTCCTGGAGGTTTGGAGTCCGCTGAAGGGGCGTTTTGATGGGGGCGTTTCACGAAAGGAGAGAGACGATGTTGAGTGATGGCAGATACGGACGGTGGCTGGTGGCGTTGGGGGTGGGCGCGGCCCTTGCGTTTGCTGCGGTTCCCGCGGCGCTGGCGGACGAGGGCTCGGCTATGCGTTGGTGGAACAAGTTGAGTCCCGAGCAGATGGTGAACGCACTGCACGGAGACAAGGCGACGGAGGCACAGGCCAAGGCGGCCAAGAAGCCCTACGGCAAGCTGGCCGGCGACACGAAGAAGCTGGTGGATGCCGCGGCCGCGTCCATCTACGGCAAGGGTGGTTTCGACAGCGTCGGCGCCTGGTGGGAGTCGCTGGATTGCCGGTTGATGCGCGTGGCCGCAGGCGACGGCATCACCGCGGACCCGGCGAGTCCGTTCTGCGCGCACTACCCGGGGTCTGGGGAGGCCAAGATCATGGACGAGGCGTCCATCAAGTGGGTCGATGTCGTGGGGCAGGCCCTGCTGGGCCGTAGTGACCCGGGCAAGTTTCCGAAGTAGCGGGGCTGCCCGCCCTCGGGCTTTCGGACGTTGGGGGCCCCCCTCCTGGTGGAGGGGGGCCTTTTGCGTTCAATGAGGCGCCGTGCGAGCCGGCGGAGTGGGTTTCGGGCAGGCTGCGCGCGTGTATCCCGTCCGCAACGAACGGCGTCTTCAACGGGAACGGGTGAGCTTGGGATCGATGATGTCGCGCAGGCCGTCGCCGAGGAGGTTGATGCCCAGGACGGTGATGAAGATGGCGATGCCGGGGAAGATGGTGAGCCAGGGGGCGCGGTACATGTAGCTGCGGCCCTCGCTCAGCATGGAGCCCCAGGTGGGGATGCTCGGCGGCACGCCCAGGCCGAGGAAGCTCAGGCTCGCCTCGGTGATGATGACCACGGCCATGGCGAAGGTGGCGATGACCATGACGCTGGGCAGCGTGTTGGGGATCACGTGGCGCAGGATGATGTAGTGGTTGCTGGCCCCCAGCGCCCGGGCGGCCTGCACGAACTCGCGTTCCTTGAGCGACAATACCTCGCCCCGGACCACCCGGCAGTACTGCACCCAACGGCTCAGCACCAGCGCGATGACGAGGTTCACCAGGCCCTGGCCCAGGAAGGCCATGATGGCGATGGCCAGCAGCAGGAACGGGAACGCCAGGAAGATCTCGGTGGTCTTGTTGATGATCTCGTCGATCATGTCTCCGAAGTAGCCCGCCACCGCGCCCAGAAAGCAACCCAGTATGCCGGCCAGGAACACTGTGGCGGCTCCCACCATGAGCGAGATGCGCGATCCATAGATGACCCGGCTCAGCAGGTCGCGTCCCAGGTTGTCCGTGCCCATGAGGTGCGGGTTGGCGCCCAGGTCCAGCGACGGCGGCCGCAGGCGCTGCTCCAGACTCTGTTCCTGGGGGTCGAACGGCGCGAGCAGGGGTGCTCCCAAACCGCAGATGCACAGTACCAGCACGATGATGCCGCCGCTGATAACCTTCGTGTAGCGCCGCCAGCCCATCATAGCCGTATCCTCGGATCCACCCACGTGTACAGCACGTCGACCATCAGATTGACGAAGAAATAGACCATGGCGAAGAACAGAATGACCCCTTGGGCCAGTTTGTAGTCCCGGGTGGTGATGGCCTGGATGAGCAGGCTGCCGATGCCGGGCCAGGAGAACACCGTCTCGGTGATGACCGAGCCGCTCAGCAGCGCGCCGAGCTGGAGCCCCAGGATGGTGATGATGGTGATGAGGGCGTTGCGCAGGGTGTGCTTCCAGATGACGGTGCGTTCACTCAGTCCCTTGGCGCGCGCGGTGGTGATGTAGTCCTGCCGGATCACTTCCAGGACGCTGGAGCGCGAGATGCGCGTGATGATGGCGGCGAAGCTCGTCCCCAGCGTGATGGCCGGCAGCAGGATATGCTTGAACGCGTCCCAGAACGCCGCGAGGTCACCCGCGATGAGCGCGTCCACCAGCATGAGCTGGGTCACCGGCTCGACGTTGACGCCGTAGGTGAGCCGGCCCGCCACCGGCAGCAGGTTGAGTTGACCCCCGAGAAAGAAAATGAGCATGATGCCGAGCCAGAAATTCGGCAGCGAGATGCCCACCAGCGCCACGGTCATGCCCGAGTGGTCCCACAGCGTGTTGTGTTTGATGGCCGAGTAGACGCCGATGGGAAGCGCGATGATGATGGCCACCAGCAGGCTCGCCAGCGCCAGCTCCACAGTGGCGGGCAGGCGCTCTGCCACGAGCTGAAGCACCGGCTCGCCGTAGCGCATGGACTCGCCGAAGTTCCCCTGCACGGCTTGGGAGACGAACTGCCAGTACTGGACGATGATGGGCTGATCGAGGCCCCACTCGCGCGTGACCTCTTCGATCTCGTGGGGCTCCGCGTCCTCCCCGAGCAGCAGCGTCACCGGGTCCCCCGGCGCGAGTTGCATCAGCAGGAAGACCAGGAAGGACATCCCGATGAGGACGGGCACGGCCCCGATGATTCTGCGCCGGATCATCCGTCATGTCTCCGGTGAACGCGCGCGGCGCGATTTGTTCCGGGGCGTCCGGCGAGCCTGCCCTGAGCGTGCCGAAGGGCTCGGGATCGGGTCCGCCAAGTCAAGTCGAAGCACGAACGATTTACGAACGACACGTTCTATAGTCCCATCTGTCCCAGCGACCGGTCCAGCCGCTCCAGCGCCTCGTCCACCTGTTCCCTGGTGACGGTGAGCGCCGGGGTGATGCGGATCACGTTGCCCATGAGTCCGCCCTTGCCGATGAGCAGGCCGTTCTGCCGGGTCAGCTCGAACAGCCGGGCCACGGCTTCCGGGCTCGGGGCCTTGTCCGGCCCCACCATTTCCACGGCCTGCATGAGCCCCATGCCGCGAACGTCGCCCATGAGCGGGTACTTCTGCTGGAGACCCAGCAGACCCTCCCGGAGCTGCTTCCCGCGCTCTGCCGCGTTGGCCGCCAGTCCCTGGTTCTCCACCACCTCGATGGTGGCCAGCGCCGCGGCGCAGGTCACCGGATTGCCCCCGAAGGTGGAGAGGGACAGGCCCTGCACGCTGTCGGCGATCTCCGGGCGGGTGATGGTGCCGCCGATGGGCACGCCGTTGGCCATGCCCTTGGCGAAGGTCATGACATCCGGCTCCACGTTCCACTGCTCGATGCCGAACATCTTGCCGCCGGTGCGGCCCCAGCCGGTCTGCACCTCGTCGCAGATGAACAGACCGCCGTACTTGTGCACGATGTCGGCCACTTCCCGGAAATACTCCGGCGGCGGCGTGATGAAGCCGCCGACCCCCTGGATGGGCTCGGCGATGAAGGCGGCTACTTTCCCGGACGTGGCCGTCTGGATGGCGCTCTCCAGGTCTCTGGCGCACTTGAGGTCGCAACTGGGATAGGTGAGCCCGAACGGGCAGCGGTAGCAATAGGCGTTGGGAATGTGATGAATGTTCGGGCTTGCGGTGGGGGTCAGGCGCCAGGTGTAGTGCCCGGTAAGGCTCATGGCCAGTTGGGTGCGGCCGCTGTAGCCGTGGCGCAATGCGATGACGTCGTGGGAGCGGGTGTAGAGTTGCGCCACCAGCACCGCGGTCTCGTTGGCCTCGGTGCCGCTGTTGGTGAAGAACGACTTCCGCAGCGCCCCGGGCGTGATGGCCGCAAGCTTTTCGGCCAGGCGCACGTGGGGCTCGGTGGGGTAGAGCGTGGATGTGTGCTGGACCTTGCGGATCTGCTCCTCGATGGCGGCCACCACCGTGTCGTTGCAGTGGCCCACGCTGATGGTGACGATGCCGCCGAAGAAGTCCAGGTACTCGCGCCCGTCCACGTCGTAGACCAGCGAGTCCTTGGCGTGGTCCACCACCAGCGGCTCTTCATAGTAGTTGGCGACGCAGGAGAACAGGTATTCCCGGTGCTTTGCGACGATGTCCTGCTGTGGGCTCGATTCCATGCAAGTTCCCGTGGACACAAGGTCCGGTGGAGTCAGCACACTAACACATCGGTCGCCGGACGGTCAAAGTTGCCAGGGCGCCGGTGGTCCCGGGCTTGCCCTTGCTTCATCCCGGACCTGCCTGCGGTCATCTCCGACTCGATCCGGGGTCTGACTTGTCCGGGATCACTGGATCCGGAAACCCTTGGGGGCGCGGCGCAGCCGTGCGCGCCTACATCAGCAGCGCGTTCACGCCCGTCAGCACGAGGGTGGCGCCAGCGGCGAAAAGGACGGTGAACCGGAGGCTGGGACCGAGAATGACCTGGCTCAGTGGAACGCGGAACAGGGTGGTGGCGGTGGCGACCATGATGGAGGAGACCCCGATCATGGCCGAGCACGACCAGGCCGCGAGGGTGCTTTCGATGAGCACGAGATCCGCGACCCGCACCGGAAGCTCGGTGAAGACCGTCAGCAGCAGCGACACGGTCACCACCTGGTGCACACCGGCGAGGGCGGCCACGGCAGTGACGCCGATCACGAGGGCGATGACCGCCATGGCGGGCAGATCGAGGGCGCCGATCCAGGCGGTAACGCCGGTCTGGGCGAACATGTGGCGGATCACGCCGCCCAGGGCCAGCGAGAGGGTCAGGATGGCCACCTCGTTGCCGACGTGGGCCGTGCCCCGGTAGGTGTCGGCCAGGGTGGCCGCGAGGTCGCGCCCGCGCCGTCCCAGGAACGCCAGCGCGCACAGCACCGGCACGCTCACGATCAGCGCCTCCAGTCCGGACAGGACCGTTACACCCGACACCACCGCCACCGACAGGACGCATAGCGCCACCGGCGGCACGATGGGGTGGAGGCTTTGCAACGCGCGCCACAGGAGGGTGAGGCCCGGCTCCTTGGCGTAGATCACGTGGGCGGCGGTCAACGCGCACGCGGCCATGGGCAGGCCCAACGCCATGATGTGCCACAGGGGCACCCCTGGCACATACTGCGATGACAGCGCCATGGCGATCCAGAACGGCGACCACAGTCCCGCGAGGCCGCCGCCGCGGTGACAGGCGCGCATGGCGGCAAGATGCTCCTCCGCCACCTTGCTCTCGCCTATGATGGGAGCCGTAACGGCATAGGCGCCCGGGCCCAGCACCGCCGCCAGCAGGTGGCTGCCCACCAGGAATCCGCCCAGCCGGTGGTCGGGCTCGAGCCGTTCGAACAGTTCGCGCGCCTGCCGGATCTGGCGGAGCCGGTCGCCGGTGGCGCGCAACAGCACGATGGTGCCGAAGAAGCCGGCGAACAGCGGCGCTGCCTGGAATCCCGTGAGGACGCTGGCCGGACCGCCGTAGAGGAAGACGAGCAAGGCGGCGGCGAGGGTGAGCGTGCCGCACAGCAGGAGGGTCGGGCGGCGCAGCAACGGAAGCGCTCGCAGCAGGTACAGCGCCGCGAGGACCGCGCCCGCGTGGTCCGTCCCCATTCCCGGCCACGCCATCCTGACGAACTGGCTTCCCCACAGAAGCACAAGCAGGGTCTCTGGCCGGAAAAGCGCTGTGATGACCGACATGGTTCGTCCGTGATGTGTGAATCGCTTGCCAGCGTGCGCCTGGCGGTGGCCCGCGACGTCAGTGGGTCCGCCGCGCCCGGGCGCGTCTCCGGAGCGGGCCGGAACGCGGGCATGCGTCGCCGCGAGCGTCGCGCCGGACACGTTCGTTGCCGGTTCGCTCAGCGCGTGTCACCGTACAGCCGCTTCAGCCGCCCGGCGGGCACGCCGGCCAGGTAGAGCAGCTTCAGCGCCCACATGAGCAGGATGGTGCGTATCGGCCCTTGCTTCTCCCAGCGGCGCGCGGAGCTGACCACGCGCGAGCGGAGACAGGCGATGCGCCCGGTCCGCTTGAGGGCGCGCGAGAACGCCACGTCTTCCATGAGGGGCATTTCGGGAAAGCCGCCGAGGCGCTCGAACACGGCGCGGCGGGCGAACAGGGCTTGATCCCCGGTGGCCACCCGGGTCAGGCGCGAGCGCAGGCTGATCATGCGGCCCACGAGGCGGAGCAGCGGCCGAGCGCTGTCCAGACGAATATCGAAGCGGCCGCCGACGCAGCGGCTGTCGGCCATGCACTGCCGTATGTCCCGGCTCGCGCTGGCGGGGAGGCGCGTGTCGGCGTGCAGGAAGAGCAACACGTCTCCGGAGGCGCGCCGCGCGCCCGCATTCATCTGCGCACCCCGGCCCCGCGGCGCGTCCACGACGAGATGGGCCGCGCTTGCGCCCACGATCTCCGCGGTCCGGTCGGTGCTGCCGCCGTCCACGACGATGATCTCGCACGCCTCGACCCGGCGCAGGTCCGCGAGGGTGGCCGCGATGGCGCGTTCCTCGTTCAGCACGGGAATGATGATGGAGAGTTGCATGGACGGATGGGGCGCGCGCCGGACCCCTGGCGCTACATGCGCCAAGGCGGCGACTCATCCGTGCGGGACGTTCCGTCGCCGGCCGCTCAGAGCAGCGCGCCGCCGCAACTGCTGCCGGTGCCGGCGGTGCAGGCGTAGCAGTGGTTCCCCGTCAGGATGGGCTCGTCCTCGAAGTCGGCGGCGGAGAATTCCCGGATGTGAGGGCGCTTTCCGTTGACCTGTCCCAAGGGCATGTCGAGCATCTGGTTGAAGTCGCAGTCGTACACCGAGCCGTCCCACGCCACGCTCAGGAGGTCTCGGCACATCACCTTCTCCACGGTGCCGGCGTTGAAATGCTCCTCCAGGAGCTTCAGGTAGTCATCGTATTGGCCCCGCTGCTTGAGGAACTTCTTGAAGCGGGTGATGGGCATGTTGGTGAGACAATAGAGGCGGTTGAAGACGATGCCGAAATCTTCGCCGAGCATGCGCCGGTAGTCGTCTTCGAGTTCCGGCTGCGGCGGCGGCAGGTAGTTGCCCATGGGATTGTAGACGAGGTTGAGTTCCAGCCCCGTGTCAGGTTGCCCATAGCCCAGCCGGTTCAGTTCCTGCAGCCCGCGCACGCTCAACTCGAAGGTGCCGTTGCCGCGCTGGCTGTCCACGTTATCCCGGGTGTAGCAGGGCAGCGAGCAGATCACCTCGACCTGGTGGCGCTTGAAGAATTCGGGCAGGTATTCCTTTCCTTCCTCGTAGAAGACCGTGAGGTTGCAGCGGTCCATGACGTGTCGCCCGAGGCCCTTGCAGGACTCCACCAGGTGGTCGAAGTGGAGGTTCAACTCCGGCGCGCCGCCGGTGATGTCCAAGGTGGGAATGTCGGAGCGTTCGAGGAACCGCAACACGTCGTCCACGGTGTTCCGTTCCATCGTCTCCTTGCGGCCCGGTCCGGCCTCCACGTGACAGTGGAAGCACGACTGATTGCAGTACTTCCCCATGTTCACCTGGAGCACCTGGAGCTTCTGCTTCCGCAGCGAGCGGCCACTGGCCCTGACCTTGTCCTCGAAATATAACGTGACAGCCTCCCGGGCACCGAATTTTGACCCGCCTGCGACAGGTCCCCGGCAGTGTTGCAATTGGGTTTGTCTTGGTCAAGACTTGCACCGATTTAATTGGGCGGGTTGCCGGCGCCGGGAGGTTCTCTGGAAATGCGCACAGTGTCCAGCGGCCCGGCGCGCATGCACCCCCCATAGACGGAGCGCACGTGGAACCTTTGTCCAGAGAAATACTTGCTTTCTGGTTTGAAACGTTGGACCTCGGCGCGGAGCGGGAGAAGCGCCAGGTGTGGTTTCGCTCCACGCCGGAGTTCGACCGGTATCTCGTCGAGCACTACGCCGGGGTTCACGAGCAGGCGGCGGCGGGTGAGCTGGACCACTTCAAGGAAAACGCGGAAGACTGCCTGACGTTGATCCTGTGCCTGGATCAGTTCCCGCGCAACATCTTTCGCGGCACGCCGCGCGCCTTCGCCACCGACCCCAAGGCGCGTGCGGTGGCCGGCTACGCGCTGGACAGGGGCTACGACCGCGGTTTGTCGCGTTGGCCCCGAACCTTCATCTACCTGCCGTTCGAGCACAGCGAGCAACTGGCCGATCAGGAGCGCGCGCTGGTCTTGTACGGCAGCCTCGGCGCCGAGGATTCCATGCGCGCGGCCGTGGGTCACCACGACGCCATCAAGCGCTTCGGCCGTTTCCCTCATCGCAACGCGGTCCTGGGGCGCACCAACACTCCCGAAGAGGAAGCGTACCTGAAGGACCCGCCCCTTTGGGGCAAGACCGCCGCCGAGGCCGCCGAACTGGAGGCGCGAAAGGCGGCGGGTTAGCCGGCCGGCCACCGAAAGGCCGCGGGGATGCGCAAGCGTGTTTGCGACTCAGAGAGGGGAGCATGTACTACGATTGGATGGAAAGTCCGCTGGGCGCTCTCTTGATTGTCTCGGACGAAGCCTCGCTCACGCGGATCGGCTTCTCCCGTGGACGGCATCCCGGCACGGCGGAGGACGGCTGGAGCCGGGGCGGGACGGTGGTGGCGGAGGCGCGGCGCCAGCTCGACGAATACTTCGCGGGACGGCGCACGGCGTTTCAGCTTCCGCTGGCGCCGTCCGGCACCCCGTTTCAGTTGCGGGTGTGGAACGCGCTGCGCGATATCCCCTACGGCGCCACCCGTACCTACGGCGAGCAGGCCCGCGCCCTGGGCCAGCCGGCGGCGGTGCGCGCGGTGGGCGCCGCCAACGGACGCAACCCCATTCCCATCGTCATCCCCTGTCATCGGGTCATCGGGGGGGACGGGCGCCTGACGGGATACGCCGGCGGCCTGGAGATCAAGGAGCACCTGCTGGAATTGGAGCGGCGCCACATGGACCGCGGCCGGGAAGGGGGCGCGAGGGAAGGGGGCGCCGGGCCACGGCGCGGCGCGAACCCGGACCTGCCCGGCCGGGATACGGAGCAGCGCCATGCGGCTGGCTGAACGCGTCGCCCTGGTCACGGGCGCGGCCACGGGCCTGGGGCGCGCCTACGCGGTGCGGCTTGCCGCGGAAGGCGCCCAGGTGTGCGCCACCGACGTGAATTTCGCCGGGGTCCAGGGGACCGCCCGGCTGGTGGCGCGCAAGGGGCGTCAGGCCCTGGCGGTGGAGATGGACGTGACCTCGGAGCGGCAGACGAAGGAGGCCGCAAAAAAGGCGTTCGACTACTTCGGCAGCATCGACATCCTGGTGAACAACGCCGGCATCGTGCGCAACACGCCGCGGGTGCCCATCGAAGAGTCGAAACTGGCGGACTGGGAACGCATCATCGCGGTCAACCTCACTGGAACGTATCTGGCGACCCGGGCGGTGGTGCCCTACATGAAGCACTCGCCCAAAGGGAAGATCATCAACATCAGCTCGGGGGTGGCGCTCCATGGCCGAACGCTCAGCCACGAGTACGTGTCGTCCAAGATGGGGATCGTCGGCCTCACCCGCGCCCTGGCCACCGATCTTGGCCCCTTTCACATCAATGTGAACGCCATCGCTCCCGGCGGCGTCGACACCTCGCAGGCGCGGGAAGCACTGGAAACACCCTCGGAGCACATGCTGCGGCAGCGCAGCGTGGAGCGCCATCTCCTGCCCAGCGACCTCGACGGGGTCGTGGCCTTCCTCGCCTCCGACGACAGCGACATGATCACCGGCCAGCTCATCAACGTAGACGGCGGCCGCGTATTCATCGCCTGACCCGCCTACCCCGGATACGTGGCCTTTGCCTGCCGGCCGTGGCCTTTGGGTCCCACCACCTTGCCGTCGCGGTATACGGTGGTGCCGCGCACGAAGGTGCGCACGGGCCAGCCCTTGAGCGTGCGCCCGGTGTAGGGGCTCCAGCCGATGAGGCTGAGCACGTCCTCGTCGCGGATTTCCTTTTCGGCGTTCAGGTCCACCAGCACCAGATCGGCGTCGTAGCCCACCTCGATGCGGCCCTTGTTGTGCACGCCGAAGATGCGCGCGGGCAGGGTCGAAGTGGCCTCCACCATGCGGTTCAGCGGGATCTTGCCCTTGGATACGGCGTCCATGAGCAGGCTCATGTAGTACTGCGCGGACGGCGTTCCGGTGTGCGCCTTCCAGCCGTCCTCCCAGCCGATCTCCTTTTCCGCGCGCGTGTGCGGCGCGTGGTCGGTGGCGACGATGTCGATGGTGCCGTCGCGCAGACCCTCCCACAGGGCCGGCGAGTTCTTCTCCGGGATCCAGTAGGAGAGGGCGTAGGAGCCCAGCCGCTCGATCTCGCTCCAGTCCGATCCCAGGAAGATCGCCCAGGGGTTGATCTCGGCGGTCACCCGCTGGCCGGCGTCCTTGGCCCGGCGGATCATCTCCACGGTGCCCTCGGTCTGGACGTGCAGTATGTGCAGGTGTACGCCGGTGGCCGCCTGCAGGCGGATGAGGAACTGGATGGCGGTTTCCCAGATGACGCCGTCGTTTTCGGCATAGGCCTTGGCGTAGGCCAAACAGTCGCGCTCCCCCCGGTCCCAGTACTTCTTTTCGATGTAGTCCATGAGGGGCTGATCGTGGGGATGCACCATGAGTGGCACGTTGGCCGCGGCGCACGTCTCCATGATCTCCATGAGCTTGCCGTGGTCGTGAACCCCGATGCCGGGCATGTGCGGATAGTCCCGCCCCGTGTCCACTACCATGAACACCTTGAATGCGCCGATGCCCATCTTGGCCAGCTTGGGGATCTCTTCCGGGATGGTCCCGGCCGGGTTGACGTTGAAGTCGATGATGGCCTCGCGTTCGTAGACCGAGAACAACTGTTCGAGGCGCGGCACCGAGTTGGGCGGCGGCGTCACATTGGGCATGGCCACCGACGTGGTGACGCCGCCGGCCGCGCACTGCATGGTGGCGGTGTGGATGTTCTCCTTGTAGTCGTAGCCACCGGGCTCGCCGCCTTCGCGGTGGTGCGAGTGCATGTCCACCGCGCCGGGGAGGAGCGCCAGGTTGGTGGCGTCCACCACCTCGGCGGCCTCGGGCGTCGAGCCGGGGGCGTAGATGCCGGCGATCATGCCGTTCTGGATGCCCACCGAGCCCTGGTAGCGGTGGTCGGCGGTGATGATATCGGCGTTGGCAACAAGCACGTCCAGCATGGGAATTCTCCTTGGTTGGTTGTTTGTTTGTGTGGGTCCCTTGACCTTGCTTCGCCGGCGCTCCGCTCAGGACGAACGGATGACCGCGTGCGCCATGACCCTACTGTCGCAGCAGCCGCGCCAGCACCGCGTAGTCGCGCGACACCGGCAAAGCCGGGTGGCGCTTGACGATGGCCTCCGGCGGATTGAACAGCACGCCGCGGTCGGCGGTGCGCAGCATGCTCAGGTCGTTGTAAGAGTCCCCCGCCGCCACCACGCGAAAGCCGATTTGCTTGAATGCCTTCACGGCTTTGCGCTTGCCGTCCTTCTGGCGGAGGATATAGTTGGCGATGTACCCCGACCGGCTCACCGTGAGCCAGTTGCACAACAGCGTCGGGTTGCCGAGCTTGCGGATGAGCGGCATGGCGAACTCGTAGAACGTGTCCGACAGCAGCACCACCTGGAAGTCCTGATAGAGGTCGTCGAGGAAGTCCCTGGCCCCGGGCAGTGGCTCCATGCCGGCGATGACGCCCTGGATGTCGGCCAGCCGGATGCGGTTCTTTCTGAGCACCTTCAGGCGGTGCTGCATGAGCTTGTCGTAGTCCGAGATGTCGCGCGTGGTGAGCCGCAGGTCGTCGTTATGAAAATGATCGGCGACCGCGATCCAGATTTCCGGCAGGAGGACTCCCTCCAGATCCAAACAGCAGATTTGCATGGTATCGATACGCCCCGGTTGAATTCCGAGCGCCCGCAGGGCGTCGGGAATGGGGATGGCCCGGCAGTGTGTCGCAGGTCCGACTCCAGAGAGTAGCACAACGTCCAATGGGAGCAAAACCGCGGTTGCGTCGCATTTTGCCACACAGGGGTGGGCGAAACGTCCTTTCCGCTTGCGGGAAATGAATGGATGGGCGGCGTTGCCCGCGCGACGGCTACGTCCTTGACAGCCTCGCGAACCCCGTGTCAATGAGAACTCTCGTCGAATACCCTCGTCAAGTTGATCGAATAAAACCCACGGGTGGAACACGACCGCCCGAGCTGTCACGAGGCGTCCATGGGGGACGTCTGGTCCAAGACGCTGGCATTCCGACCCCACACCGGTAGGGGCAGCAAACAACCAAGGAGACAACCGCCCATGGCAACCAAGGAATACAAGACGGTTCTGGTGGAAAAGGAGGACGGCCTCACTTGGGTGATTCTCAACCGCCCGGAAAAGCGCAACGCCATGAACCCGCAGCTCCACTTCGACATGTACGACGTGGTGACCGAAGCCGAGGGGGACCCGGAAACCCAGGTGATGGTCATCACTGGAGCGGGCAATAGCTGGTGCGCCGGCATGGACCTCAAGGAGTTCTTCCGCGAAGGCGACCAGAACCCGGAATTCCAGCGGCAGGTGGGCTGGGCCAGCCAGGAGTGGCGCTGGCGCAAGCTGTTCACCTTCCCCAAGCCCACCATCGCCATGGTCAACGGTTACTGCTTCGGCGGCGCCTTCAGCCCCATGATCGCCTGTGATTTCGCCATCGCCGCCGAGGACGCCATCTTCGGCCTGTCCGAGGTCAACTGGGGCATCCTGCCCGGCGGCCTCGTGAGCCGTGTCGTCACCGACGTGTTGAGCCTGCGCGACGGCCTCTACCACGCCATGACCGGCGACCCCTTCGACGGCAGAAAGGCGGCGGAGATGCGGCTGGTCAACTACGCGGTGCCAGCCGATCAGCTCCGGGACGAGACCGTGAAGCTGGCCAGGAAGCTCATGGAGAAGAACCCCTGGGCGCTGCGGGCCACCAAGCAGGCCTACAAGCTGGTGCGCGGCATGGACTACTCCCAGGCCGAGGACTACCTGGCTGCCAAGGAGGCGCAGATCAAGATGCAGGACCGGGAGCGTGGTTACGACGAGGGCATCAAGCAGTTCATCGACGACAAGACCTACAAGCCGGGCTTCGGCCCCATGGCCCGCGTGAACCGGGATTCCTGACTCGCCGGCGGTTCGTTGGCGCCTTGACTCGCGCAACACGACTGAATAGAGTTGGCGAAATTGCAACTCACGCAAACGTTTCAAGGAGGTACACGTTTAATGACGACGAAAGATTATCAGACCGTGCGGGTGGAGAAGGAGGACGGCCTCACCTGGGTGATCCTCAACCGGCCGGAGAAGCGCAACGCCATGAGCCCGCAGCTTCATTTCGACATGTACGACGCGGTGACCGAGGCCGAGGGAGACCCGGAGACCCAGGTTATGGTCATCACCGGCGCGGGCAATAGCTGGTGCGCCGGACAGGATCTGAAGGAATACTTCCGCGAGGGCGACAAGAACCCGGCGTTGCGGCGCCAGGCGAGCTGGTGCAGCCAGGAGTGGCGCTGGCGCAAGCTGTTCACCTTCCCCAAGCCCACCATCGCCATGGTCAACGGCTTCTGCTTCGGCGGCGCCTTTACCCCGCTGGTGGCCTGTGACTTCGCCATCGCCGCGGATGACGCCGTCTTCGGGCTGTCCGAGGTCAACTGGGGCATTCTGCCCGGCGGTCTCGTGAGCCGGGTGGTCACGGACATGCTGTCGCTGCGCGACGGTCTGTACCACGCCATGACCGGTGATCCGTTCGACGGCAAGAAGGCCGCGGAGATGCGGCTGGTGAACTTCTCGGTGCCGGCGGACCAGCTCCGGGACGAGACCGTGAAGCTGGCGAAGAAGCTCATGGAGAAGAACCCCTGGGCGCTGCGCGCCACCAAGCAGGCCTACAAGCTCGTGCGCAGCATGGACTACTCCCAGGCCGAGGACTATTTGGCCGCCAAGGGCGCGCAGATCAAGCTGCAGGACCGGGAGAGCGGCTACGACGAGGGGATCAAGCAGTTCATCGACGACAAGACCTACAAGCCGGGGTTCGGTCCCATGGCGCGGGTCCACAAGGCTTCGTAGCTCGATAGGGATACCGACGAGTGTCAAGTGGCGGGGCGTCGGCCCGGACGGTCCCGGACCGACGCCCCCAACGCCGGACGACGGCAATCACTGACCCAAGGAGGGAGCAAGCGATGAAGTCCACATTACAGAAAGCCGTGCTATTCATGGTTGCCGTGCTCGTGTTCGGGCTCTTGCTGGGGACCCAGGCGTCCGCGGCGGACAAGCCCTTCTATCAGGGCAAGACGCTGAAGCTTATCGTCGACTACTCCGCCGGTGGACCCACGGACATCGAGTGCCGGATCTACGCCCGTCATCTGAAGAATCATCTCAAGGGCAATCCCACCATCGTGATCCAGAACCGCGCGGGAGGCGGCGGCAACCTGGCCATGAACTGGCTTTACGAGCGGGCGCGGCGAAACGGCACCATAATGGGTTGCCAGACCGCCAGCGGCCGGTACCAGGAATGGTACGTGGGCGATCCCAAAAAGGCCGGTCTCCGGGCCAATATGGAGGAGATCATTCCGGTCATGTTCACGCCCGTCGTGAGTGTCGGCGTGGCCAGGAAGGACCTCGATCCGCCGCTCAACAATTTGGACGATCTCAAGAAAGCCAAGAGCTTTAACGTCGGTGGATTCCGCGCGGACAGCAGCAAGGACCTCAAGTTCCGCACACTGTTCGACCTCGCGGGCATCAAGTTCAACTATGTCACGGGGTACCAGGGCTCGTCGGACCTGCTGGCGGCGTTCCTGCGCAAGGAGCTCGACTACGTGGACGGCAGCACGCCGTTCTATATCCCGCGGGTGAAGCCCATCGCCGTGGACAAGGGGACCGCCGTTCCGCTGTGGTACGGCAGCGACGCCCAGATCCCGGCCATCGCCCCGGGCGTGCCCGCGCGTGAGTTCGTCAAGCGGCTCTCGGGCAAGGAACCCGCCGGCCCGCTGTGGCAGCTCTTCCAGATCCTGACGAGCTACCGTCAGATCCTGGCGCCTCCGGAGACCCCGAAGGCAGCGGTGGAAGCGGTGCGCTCCGCCTTCATCGCCATGAACGAGGATCCCGCGTTCCGCGCCGAGTACAAGAAGTCCGTCGGTATCGAGCCGCACATGTTGACCTCGGCCAAGGACCTCGAGAAGTCCATGGTGCCGTGGAAGACGGCGGGCGAGGAAATGAAGAAGTTCCGCGCCAACTACGTGGAAGAAGGGCGTAAGCTCGCGGCCAAGAAGTAGGCTATCAACCGTGTGCCCGTTGCCGGCCGCCTCGTGGGCCGGCAACGGGCACTCCCAACCAGCCTAACGCCCACACAGCATGCTAGAAGCAGCCCAACTGGGACTTCAGGGTATTCTCGCCTGGCCGGCCTTCGGCTATCTGTTGCTGGGTATCACTCTGGGTGTCTTTTTCGGAATGGTTCCGGGCCTCTCGGGCCTCTCCGGGATGGCCATCCTGCTGCCGTTCACTTTTGATCTTCAACCCTACGAGGCCATGGCGCTGCTCATGGGCATGTACGCCATTACCTCGACGTCGGACACCATATCGTCGGTTCTGTTGGGCGTCCCCGGCACCGCCGGCTCCCAGGCCACCATCATGGATGGCTACCCGTTGGCGAAGAAGGGGGAGGCGGCGCGGGCGTTCGGCGCCGCCTACACGGTGTCCGGCTTTGGCGGCGTGGTGGGCGCCATCCTGCTGATTTTCTCGATACCGATCCTGAGCCCGCTGGTGCTCTCGTTCGGCGCCCCGGAGTTTTTCCTCCTGGGCGTGCTGGGCATGGCCATGGTAGGCGCCTTGAGCGGCAACGCCCCGGCCAAGGGCATACTGGTGGGCCTGGTGGCGTTGCAGATCTCCATGATCGGCTACTCGCCCCAGGATGGCATCCCGCGCTTCTGGTTCGGCGCGCCGTATCTCCTGGAAGGGCTTCCCATCGTCCCGTGCGTGCTGGGTCTGTTCTCGCTTCCCGAGGTGGTGGAGCTGGCGGTACGCCGCGGCACCCTGTCGGAAGTGCCGGAGATGGGGAAGGGGCTCTGGGACGGCGTGCGCGACGCCGCGCGTAACTGGTGGCTGGCGCTCCGGTGCGCGGTCATCGGCGCCTACATCGGCTTCATCCCCGGTCTCGGGGCCAGCATCGTCGACTGGGTGGCCTACGGCCATGCGGTCCAGTCCAACAAGGACCCGAAGGCGGAATTCGGCAAGGGCGAGATACGGGGCGTCATCGCGCCGGAGGCCGCCAACAACGCCATGAAGGGCGGCTCGCTGATCCCCACCATCGCGTTCGGTATTCCCGGAAGCGCCACCATGGCCATCCTGCTGGGCGCCTTCCTGATCCACGGCATCTACCCGGGTCCCGAGCTTCTCAGCACCCGTCTCGACGTCACGTTCTCGGTGATCTGGGCGCTGGTCATCGCCAACGTCCTGACCGCCATCCTGTTGATGGGGTTCACGAACCAACTCGCCAAGGTCACCACCATACGCGGCAGCATTCTCATCCCCATCATCGTGGTTCTCGTGTTCATGGGTTCCTGGATGGCGACGCAGGAGTTGGGCGACTGGCTCGTGCTGATGAGCCTGGGGGCTTTGGGCTACCTGATGAAGCGGTGGGGCTGGCCGCGGCCGCCCATCGCCCTGGGCATCGTCCTGGGCCCCATCATGGAGCGCTACCTCGACATCAGCGTCAGCCGCTACGGCTGGTCGTGGCTGTGGGAGCGGCCCATCTGCATCCTCCTGATCCTGATGACCGCGGCGACGCTCTACTACGCGACGCGAGCCCAGATGCGCCGGAAGGCATGACATGCGACGGATCCGCGAGCACTACATCGAGAGCCTGTTCATACTCGCCCTGGCGGTCATGTTCGCCGCTGGCGTGGTTACGGCCAGGGAGTGGCCGGGGAAGACCTCGCTGTTTCCCACGCTGATCGGCTTTGCGGGCTGCATCATCGCCGTGATCCTTTCGCTGTGGACGGGAATCCGGGGCGGGGAGGAGAAGGCCCCCGATGGGCCCGGGGGGGCCGCGGACATTTTTCTCGACGTGAACCTCCGCAGCGGCGAGGCCCTGAAGCGGACCTTTTTCATCTGCTTCTGGTTGATGGGCATATTCGCGGGCACGTGGCTTCTGGGACAGCTCATCGCGATGCCGTTGTTCGTCTTTCTCTACCTGAAGGTCGGGTCGGATGAAGGATGGCTCCTGTCCCTGGGTCTTACGGCGGGCGCCATCGCGTTCCTGTACGGGGTGTTCGACCAGGTGATTCATGCCTCCTGGTATGAGGGGGAGCTGTTCCGCTTCCTGGGCATCGAATTGTTCTAGAAAGAAACCACTCGCCAGGACCGCGCCGGGAAGGCGACCAGGGCGTGACCGGCGCGGACCGCCGTGCGCAGGCACCCTCATCGAAAGAAGAGACGACATGACCGAAACGACGGAAAGAACCACCATTCTCCCGGCAGGCAACCTGCTGCACGCCAAGAGCGTGGCCATCGTCGGCGCCTCGCCCAAGGGCAACTGGCCGAACCTGCTTTTTCACAGCCTCAAGGCCGCGGAGTTTCCCGGCAACGTCTTCCTCATCAACCCCAACTACGAGACACTTTGGGACGCACCGTGCTACCCGAGCCTGGAGGCGTTGCCCGAACCGGCGGACCACCTGCTGATGCTGGTGCCGAGCCGGGCGGTGATCCCCACGCTGCGGCAGGCCGTTCCGCTGGGAACGAAGGCGGCCACCATCTACAGCGCGGGCTTCGGCGAAGGGACCGATCCCAAGAGCCACGAGCGCGGCCGCGAGCTGGCCGAGTTCTGCGAGGAGAGCGGCATCGTCTGTTGCGGCCCCAACTGCATGGGCGCGGCGTCGGTGAACCAGCGCATGATGACCTACGCCCAGCGCCAGCCGCTGCTCCGGCCCGGGCCCGTGGCCGCGGTGTTCCAGAGCGGAGGCTCCCTGGGCAACTGGATGAAGGGCGCGGCCGAGCGCGGCGTCGGCTTCAGTTACGCCATCTCCAGCGGCAACGAGGTGAGCCTGGACGTGGTGGACTATCTTTCCTTCCTCATCGACAACGACGAGACGAAGATCATCGTGCTCATGGTGGAAGGCATCCGCCGTCCCAGGATGTTCCTGGAGATGGCCGCACGGGCGCTGGAGGCGGACAAGCCCCTCATCGTGGTGAAGCTCGGGCGCTCGGAGATGGGCAAGCGTCAGGCCATCTCCCACACGGGCTCGCTGGCGGGCGATGATGAGGTCTTCTCGGCCGCCTGCGACCGCTACGGCATGGTGCGCTGCCACAGTCTGGAGGATCTGACGGAGATGACCCTGGCGTTCCTGCCGGGCCGGCGGCCCCGGGGCGGGCGCGCCGCCATCGTGGTCAACTCCGGCGGCATGAAGGGCATTCTGCTGGACCACATCGAAGATGTGGGCATCGAGCTGGCCACCCTGAGCGACGCGTCCAACCAGGCGTTGCGGCCGCTCATTCCCGACGACTTGGTAGTGGAGAACCCGCTGGAGTGCGGCGTGGCCGGCTTCGGCAACGAGAATACCTTCGCCGACATCGTGCGCATTCACGCCGAGGACGACGGCGTGGACCTGCTGGCCATCCACGGCGAGCTGCCGCGCTTCGGCGAGAAGCGCAACCCGGACCTGTTGAAGAACATCTCCCGGAGTATCGACAAGCCCATCGTGGCCCACGCCCGCTCCACCTACAGCCTGCAGGACGAGAGCCGGGCCTTTCAGGAGGCTTCGGAGGTGCCGCACCTGCAAGGCATCAAGGCGACGCTGCGGGCGCTCAACGGACTGGGCGCCTACGGCCGGCGCCGTCGGCTGGGGATCTCGGCGATGCCGGCCGCCGCCGGCCGGGCGGAGGACCTGGAAGGGGCCGCCTGGCAACAGCGGTTGGCGGCACACGGCCTGACACCGCCGCGGGAGGCGGTGGTGGACACGCCGGCGGAGGCCACGGCCCGCGCCGCAGAGATGGGCTACCCGGTGGTGTTGAAGCTACAGTCCCCCGAGGTGGTGCACAAGACCGAGGTAGGAGGCGTGGTGCTGGGCCTGGATTCGGGCGAACGCGTGGCGCAGGCGGGAGCGGAACTGCTCGCCAAGGGGCCGTCCGGATCGAGGCTGCTGGTGCAGGAAATGGTCGGAGGCACCGAGGTCATTCTGGGCGCCCGCGTGGACCCGCAGTACGGTCCCTTTGTCATGGTGGGCCTGGGCGGCATCTTCGTGGAGGTGCTGAAGGACGTGGCGCTGCGTCTCATCCCGGTGACTGCCGGGGACGCGCAGGCCATGCTCCGCCAACTCAAGGGTTACAAGATTCTCGAAGGCGTGCGCGGGCAGGGACCCCGCGACGTCGACGCGCTGGTCCGGGCCATCGTTGGCCTGTCCGACCTGTTTGCCGCGCACCGGGGGCGCCTGAGCGACCTGGAGATCAATCCGCTGATGGTGCAGGAGGCGGGCGCGGGAGTGGCCGCGGTGGACGTGCGCATCGTCCGCAATCCGCAGTAGCCGCGCTTTCGCCTCCTGTTCCGGGGGCAGCGAAGGCGCTCATCCGTTTTCGACAGAGTCAGGCCGTTATCGAAGGCAACCCGCGCCCGGCCCCAAGGCCGGTGTGTGCATACGGCGGGGTGCACCCGTCACGAAACACATGAACCTTCTGGAAAAGCTCGCGGTAGCATTGATAGCCGGCTCGTGGGCGATCACCGCCACGATTCTGCTGCTGCCCTTCGTCGACGTCGAATACAATCGGCTGGCGGTGGCGGCCGGCATCTACTTTGCCAGTCAAGTCGTGTTCTGGGCCGGTTGCGGCATCGGCGGGCGCGAGTTGGTGCGCCGCTACCACGAGCGCTTTCCGTGGCTGGACTGGACCAAGCGGTTCAACAGAAGAGCCGAATGAGACGGGCGGTATGAGAAGGCCCGAACAGGCCTGAATGACGCTTCGTGAAATTCCCCATAACCCGACTCCGCCGCTCAACCTCACCTGCAGTGATATTCCCCAACAAGCCCCTCCTTGCAGTTCCCATCCCACTTGCCTCCCGATCCTCTCCTTGCTTCCAGCTTCTGCAACATGGGGGTTAACTCTCGAAGTCCGGGTATCCCACCGCCGCGGCCTTTTCCTTGTAGTCCCGGACCAGCTCTTCCCGGTCCACTTCGTGGCGCCAGATGGCCTCGGTGAAGCTCCACAGCAGGAACGGGTGCGCGCCCATGGCGTAAAGGCTGCCGTAATCGCGCCGTTCCAGGGCGCGCCGCTCCTCGGGTGTGAACTTGAGACGCTCGCCCTTCTCCCACTTGGCGACGAAGCCCGGCGGGTTCTCCACGTAGGCGTCCTCCGCCTCCTCGTTCATGTTCACCACGTGCATGAACTTGTTGACCAGGTACTTGCTCACAGGCCCGCTCCCTCTTCCTTTTGTTCCCAGGCGAAGAACGGCACCGCGGGAAAGCCCGCGTCGAGCCCTTCGGAGTGCGTCGGCGATGCCCCGTTGGCCACGCCCATGGCCATGAGGAAGTTCAGGAAACCCATGGTCATGTTGCCCGAAGGAACCATCTGTTGCAGGTTGCATTCCCGCGCCGCCGCGTCGATGTCGCCGGCGGCTATCCAACCCACGGCGCGGGCGTCGAAGTCCGGGTCCATCAGGCGCCGCTCGAACTGCTTGGGGCCGCCTACCTCCAGCGACAGGTGGCCACTCACCAGGACGCCCACGCGCTTGCCGTCGGGCAGGCTGTCGATGACCGAGCGGATTGCCTGTCCCACTTCGTAGAAACGCCGGGCGGTGGGCAGCGGCGGGGCAATGCAGTTGGTCAGAATGGGAACGATGGGAATGTCCATCTCCGGCCGCACGAACATCATCGGCACCACGATGGAGTGGTCCACGGTCAACTCGCTGGAGTAGGCGAAGTCCACGCCGCGTTCGTAGGCGCCCTCCAGAAGCCGGTTGCACAGATCCAGGTCGCCGGCCAGGTCGCACTCCGGCAGGCCGAACTCCCGTGCCTCGTCGTAGAAGGTGCCGTGGAAGCGGTCCATCCTGCCGATCATGAACGCCGGCATGTTGTCCATGAAGAACTGGTGCAGGTGATCGTTGCCGATGGTGATGAGCACGTCCGGCCTGTGCTGTGCCAGCTTGGCGCGCATCATCGCGATGCGCTCCTGCACCTTGGCGGCTCCCGGCGGCTGCTGCGCCTGCTTGAACAGCCCGGGCATGAACGGGTTGTGCGTGATGCCGAGCATGGTGACGAGTTGCGCCATGGAGTCGTGTCCTCTCGTTTGGGGATACGCGGGGAGACTGCGATTCGAGCAAGCTATCAGGCTGTTCTTCTCGTGGCAATTCTTCCTGTGGCAATTCAGCCCAGGGTGGGATCCAGCACGATCTTGCCGATGATTCCGCCTCGTTGGAGCAATTCGTGCGCCTCCTTTACGCGCGCCAACGGCAGGGTGCGGTCGATGATGGCGCGGACGGCGCCCTGGCCCGCCAGTGACAGGGCCAGCTCCACGTCCTTGCGGGTGGCGCCGGGTTGGCCGATGATGCGGATGCGCCGGAGGTAGAGCCGCTTCACGTCCAGGGGCACGGTGCCGCCGCCGTGGGCGCCCGCGGTCACGAGCCGGCCGGCGAAGGCCAGGCTGTTGAAGGCGCCAGGCCAGAGCGTCGGGTCGGCGATGTTCTCGAACAGCACATCGACGCCGTGGCCCCCGGTGATGCGCAGGACTTCCTGCTCCAGGTCCTGCTCCCGATAGTTGACGGCGAACCCGGCGCCGTAGCCCACCGCCGCTTGTGCCCTGGAGTCGGCGCCCGCCGCCGCGATGACCCGGGCGCCCTGGTGCCGCGCGATCTGCACGCCACAACTGCCCAGCGCCCCCGCCGCTCCCATGATGAGCACCCACTCGCCCGCTTCGAGGTGCGCGTGGTTGAGGAGCAGGTTGATGGCCGTGGGAAAGTGGCGGGTGACCACCGAGGCTTCACCAAAGGACAGGTTGTCCGGGATCGCGAAGACATTCTCCGCGGGCACGGTCACGTACTCCGCGTACCCGCCCCAACGGTCCAGCCCCAGGTGCTTGCTCCGGGGGCACGAGTCCTCCCGGCCCATGAGACAGAAGCGGCACTCGCCGCAGCGGATGGACGCCACCACCGCCACCCGCTCACCGGAGCGCGTGGAGGTCACCCCGGCGCCCGTGGCCGCCACCACACCCGCGGGGTCGGTGCCGAGCACCACCGGAAACTGCAGGTTGGTGCGGTACAGGCCCTGCCGCACCGCGATGTCCAGAGTCTGATTCACCGAGACGGAATGTACCTGGATCAACACCTCCCCGGCCTCGGGGGAGGGGACAGGAAGCTGTTCCATGCGCATGACATCGACATCGCCGAACTGCCTCATGGTGATGGCCTTCATGACAGGCTGCATGCGTGATGTTCTCCCGCCGGGCTGTTGTGTCCGGCACCTGGTGTGTATAGTTGAGGCGCAGGATTCTCGCGCGGGTATTCTGAACCCGCAGGAGCCTACACCACACCGACGCAGTCGCCAAATTATAACCTTCTCGGCCCACCGAACGTAATCTTCCCGGGGTACGACCGAGACACGCGAGAACGCTCATGGGATTCGGGCGCATCGAGCTCAGGAATGTCTACCGGCGTTACGGCTCCGCCACCGCCCTCGATGGAGTTTCGCTGACCATCGCCGAAGGCACGCTCGCGACGCTCCTTGGGCCGTCGGGTTGCGGCAAGTCCACGACGCTGCGCATCATCGCCGGACTTGATCGACAGAGCGCCGGCGATGTGCTTATCGATGGACACGCCGTGACCGGCCTGACCGCGGCGCAACGCAACATTGCCATGGTGTTTCAGTCCTACGCGCTCTATCCGCACATGACGGTGCGCCAGAACATCACGCTTCCTCTGGCCATGCGAAACATGAGCTTCTGGCAGCGCCTGCCGTTACTGAACCGCCTGCTGGACTCCTCCCGGCGTCTTGCGGCCGCCCATCGGGAAAAGGTGCGTGAAGTCGCCGCCTTGCTGGACATCGGGACTCTCCTCGACCGCAAGCCCGGGCAACTTTCCGGGGGCCAGCAACAGCGCGCCGCGGTGGCGCGGGCCCTCGTGCGCGACCCCATCGCGTTCTTGCTGGACGAGCCGCTCTCCAATCTCGACGTGAAGCTGCGCCTTCAGATGCGCGGCGAGTTGGTGGACCTTCACAAGCGCACCGGCCGGACATTCGTGTACGTCACCCATGATCAGGCGGAGGCCATGAGCATGTCCGATCAGATCGCCGTCATGATGGAAGGACGCATCGTCCAGTCGGGAACCCCGCATGAGATCTACGAACGTCCGGCCACCCGGGACATCGCGGCTTTTGTCGGTGACCATCCCTTGAATCTGGCGGAGGTCGCGACGCGTTCCCGAGAACTGCCGCCACCGTTCTCCGGCTTCGCGCTCGACCCTCGTCCGCCATGCGACAGGATACTCGTTGGCCTGCGTCCGGAGGCGCTGTTCCCGTCCGCGGACGGCCCCGTCGCCGGGAAGGTGGCACGGCTGGAATACCTCGGTTCGAACGCGGTGGCGACCGTGGCCGTTCCCGGCGGCGAAACGATGCGCGCCATTCTTCCGGCCCACTCGGCGCCGCGCCAGCCGGGTGAAGAGACTCGTCTTGCCTTCAATCCGGATCAGGCGCACCTCTTCGACGCGTCGACGGGAGCGCGGCTGGCCGTCCGCCTTGTGCCGCGATCACCCCGGGAACGGCCCGCGGCGGAAACAGTGCGATGACCCCACGCCTTCCCGGCGCGCTGCGTGAAGCGCTCACCAACGCATGGCTGGTGGGACCGGCCACTGTCGCAATGCTGGCGCTGATCTTCGGACCGGTGCTCGCGGTGGCCGTGCTTTCCTTCACCGACTATCAGCTCGGCGCCCAGAGCTTCGCGTGGATCGGCCTGGAGAATTACAGCGTCCTGTTCACCGACCCCATCGGCCGGCGCGCCGTGGTCAACACGCTGATTTACGTGGCCATCGTCATGCCCGCATCGATGGTCCTCGCCTTGCTGGTCGCCCTTGGCGTCCACCGGACGGCGAGTTGGAGTCAAACCCTGGCGGGAGTCCTGCGCACGGCCTACTTCATGCCCGTGGCTGGCACGCTCGTGGCAATGGCGACGGTCTGGCAGATGCTGATGCATCCGAATCTCGGCCTCTTGAACCAGGTTTTGGGGGTCGTGGGACTGCCCGGCCACGAGTGGCTCTCGGATCGCGGCATCGTCCTCTATTCCCTGGCGGTGATCGGTATCTGGGAAACGGTGGGTTACAATATGGTGCTGTTTCTCGCCGGCCTGGCAGCGATCCCCGACCACCTGTACGCGGCCGCGGAGATCGACGGCGTGGGCCCGGGCTGGGATCGGTTCTGGACCATCACATGGCCTCTCCTTGGCCCCACCACGCTTTTCGTGATGGTGGTCACGGCGGCGCGCGCGTTCCGCGTCTTCGAGACAGTCGCCACGCTGACGCGCGGGGGTCCGGGCTTCGCCAGCGACACGCTGGTCTATGCCATGTACCGGGAGGGTTTCGTGTACTTCAAGGCCGGATACGCAAGCGCCGTGACCATGGTGTTCTTCGTTTTCGTTTTGACGCTGACCCTCGTGCAGTTCGGCCTGCTGGAAAGGCGGGTGCATTACCGATGAGCGCGCGCTTCCCGTTGGGCCAGGTGATCATGCTCGCGTTCCTCGCCGTCGGGGCGGCGCTCGTATTGCTGCCCTTCGCGTGGATGCTTTCGCTGTCGATCAAGCCCCCGGCGGAGATCTTCGCTCCCGGAATCGACCTGGTTCCCAGCCGCATCGAGTGGCGCAACTACGCGAAGGCGTTCGTCGAGGTGCCGCTTTTCCGGTTTCTGTTCAATGGGGTGGTGGTGTGCGCGGGTATTCTGTTCTTTCAGATTCTCATCGCCGTGCCTTGTGCCTATGCCCTGGCCCATCGGCGCTTCAGCCTGCGCTGGCTGCTCTTCGGCCTGGTGCTGGCCGGCTTGCTGGTGCCCTACCACGTGACCGCGATCCCGGTTTTCCTGGGCTTCGCGCAACTCGATCTGCTGGATTCCTACACCGCGCTGATCCTCCCGTTCGTCGCGTCGGTGTTCGGCATCTTTCTTTTCCGGCAGTTTTTCGCCACGGTTCCCGCCAGCATCATCGACGCGGCGCGCATCGACGGATTGAGCGAGACGGCCATCGTGTGGCGCATCGCTTTCCCCAACGCATGGCCCGCGGTGAGCGCCTTCGCCATCTTCTCCGTCGTCGCCCACTGGAACGACCTCTTTTGGCCGTTGATCGCCATCAGCGACCCGAACCTCGCCACGCCGCCGCGAGGCATCCTGTTCTTCCGCGACGAGGAGGCGGGCTCGGATGTCGGCCCGCTCATGGCGGCGGCGACGGTGGTCACCGCGCCCTTGGTGATCGCATTCCTGGCGGCTCAACGGAAATTCGTCCAAGGTATCACCATGAGCGGACTCAAGGGATGACGCAATCGCGTGTCGATGGAGCAAGCAATACAGGCGCTGCCCGGTTTCGGGCGGAAATAACAGGAAGGGAGTTGTCCGATGAAAAGGATCCTCTTCGCAATGACGTTGGCAGGTGTCCTGGCCGCCGGTTCGGCCATGGCCGCGGATGTGACGCTGACACTGCACTATGCTCACCCGAATCTCTGGGCGAAGGTGCAGGAGAAGGTCGCCGATGCGTTCATGAAGGCCAATCCGGACGTCAAGATCGAGATCCAGGCGCCCGCGGAGAACTACGCCGCCGGCGTGCAGCGATTGCTCCGGGAATCGGTGGCCAAGAAGCTGCCCGACGCGGCGTTCCTCGGCTTGAACCGCTGGCGCATCCTGCAGGCGCGCGGCTTGGCCGTGGAGCTGGACCGCTTCATCGGTGACGCCGGCAAGTTCGAGGCGAAGGGTTACACGCCGGCGCTGCGCTCTCTCGGCCAGTACAAGGGCAAGCAGTACGCCATTGCCGCCTCCGCTTCCACCCTGGTGATCTATGTCAACCCGGAGTTGGTTGCCAAGGCCGGGGGCTCGGTGGGCGACTTCCCGCGCGATTTTGACGGCTTGATCGCTCTCGCCGCCAAGATCAGCGCCCTTGGCGACAACATCGACGGGGTATGGGTGTCGGCGCATGACTGGCGTTTCCAGAGCATGCTGGGGTCCTATGGCGGCCGGCCTATGAACGAAGACGAAACCGACATCACCTTCGACGCCGAGCCCGGAATGATGGCCGGAAAGGTCTACGCGCGACTCGGCAAGGAAGCCGGCATGAAGACCTACGACGGGAAAGCCGCGCGTCAGGCCTTTGCCGCGGGCACCCTCGGAATCTACATCGACAGCTCGTCTTACCTGACGCGGGTGGTTGCCGGGGCCGGGGAACGTTTCAAGGTGACGTTGCTGCCCATGATCGTGGCCGCGGAGGACCAGTCCACCGTGTATTTCCCCACGGGCGGTTCCGCCATTGTCATGTTGACGCAGGACCCCAGGAAGCAGGCGGCCGCGTGGAGATATATCCAGTTCGCCACCGGCCCGGAAGGCGCCAAGATCGTGGTGGAGAACACCGGCTATGCGCCAACCAATGAGCTGGTGCTCAAGGACAAGAGTTATCTCGGCGAGTTCTACGCACGCAACGAGAATTCACGCCGCGCCCATGCCCAGGTAGCGGCCTACTCGGGTCCCTGGTACGCGTATCCGGGGGCTGAAGGGGTGGCGGTTACGGACCTGATCGGCGCGGCGCTCGTTGACATCATCGAAGGGGCCGACGCCGAATCGACGATCAAGAAGCTTGCGGACAATGTGCGCACCAAACTCAAGATGAAATAGTGCAGAGCAGAGACCGTGGCGGAACGGGACCCACGCGCCAGGGGTCCCGTTCCGTGAGCCGGGTCACGTCCCAGGGGCGCGAACCCGTCGCAGGTGATGGCGCTGGAACCCTTGGTCGCGCGGGCGCTATGCCATTTGACCGAGAGCGCTTCGCGGATTGACCGAGGGTTTCCTGCCGTAGTATCCCCGCCCCGTATGAGCACACGACACGGGACCCTCGAGAAACTGCTGGCTGGCTTGGGATCCACCGAGCTGTTGTTGAGGATGGACTGGGAAGGGTGGCTGGCCATGCCCGCGCCCTACCCGGAGACCGGCTTCACCGCGCGCGAGGTGACCGCGCGCTACGAGCGCAACGGCTATGCGTGGGACATCCACGGCACGCTCTATGCCCCCGAGCGGGAGGCGGCGCCGGGCCGGGGAGTGGTGGTGTTCCACGGTGGCGCGGGCAGCGAACGCATCATGGACACTACCCCGGACGGCCGTCCGGGCCTGGCGCGGGTGCTGGCGTCCCAGGGATTCATGACCCTGGCCGTCACCTATCCGGGCCACTACCCGCCCGGCGGCGTGTGGACCGAACCCGTGCCCGAGCGCATGCCGGTTTACCTTCTCGATCGGAAGATCCCCTTGAAGGAGATACTCGACCGCAATCTCAAGTGCACGTTCAACACGATTCTTCAGGGAGCCGCGCTACTCGCGGATACACACCTGCCGGGTCGGGGTTTGCTCGCCTTCGGCCATTCCACCGGTGGCCCCATGGCGGCGCACCTGCACCGCTTCGTACGGAGCGCACGGGTCACCGGCTTGTTGGGTTTCGGTTCCGGCGGCCCCGACGGTTGGCGCAGGGAATGGCGCGAGCGCACCGGCGCCGAGGAATACCACGAGATCCCGGTGGAGCAAATCTCGCGGCGTTCGCCCGAGAGCTTTCGCGCGGCCCGGTACGAGGACCCGCAGGATCTGACTCCCTGGGGCGGACCCGAGGAATATATGGCCTGGGCCAATCCCATGCGTTCGCAGATGAAGACCAGCCTGTGCGACAACCAGCACAACGCCGCCATGGGCATCCTCGACCGCTACGTGGAGCTGACCGGGCTGCCGCGGGAGGAATACGACGACCACCTTCAGGATCCTGACCCCGACTGGCTCAAGGACACGGGCGTGCTGCTGGTGGTCGGGGAGAACGACCGGGGCCACTGGATCCGGGGCGAACGCCTGGAGGACAAGCGCGAAATGTTCATGGGGGCGAAGTACGCCGCCCGCGCCCGCGGCTGCCACGTCGTTCTCATCCCGCGCTACGGCCACGTGGGATACTCCGAACTGCACAACGAGAAGATCGCCCACCTTTGGCTGTGGGCGGTCCGGGAAGGATTCTTCGGCGGGTAGCGGCGCCCGCCTTCCGCCGGAGTTCCGCCATCGCGGGCGCGGCGAACCCCGGAGACCTCACCCCGTGAGCTTTCGGTTCATCCATTGAACCAGCGCGTTCAGCGCCGGCTCGTTGGATTTGCCGGGCACGCGGCCCATGTGCCCCCCGTCCGGAAAGATGAAGACATCCTTGGGGTCGCCGTGTTCCAACAAGAGGTAGAAGTCGTCAATGGGATGCTGATCGTCGAGCTTGCCGTTGATGAGCAGCAGCGGGGCGCAGGGCTGGTCGATGAGCCCTTGGCTCACGAGGGAAAGCGTGGGCGCGCGCCGCAGGATCTCGTCGAGGTCGCGGGTGCGGAAGATGTAGCCGCGGGCGTCCAGCAGGCTGGCCGGGCCCATGAGATATTGTTCGGCCCGCGTCGTCAGCGCTGGCCGCAGCCACTCTTCCTGGAACGTCAGGTGCACGCCGCCGCCCCAGTCCACGACACCCTTGAGCCGTCCCGCTTCCACGTGCGCCACCTTGGCCGCCCAGTAGCCGCCGAAGCTCCCGCCCATGGCGCCCAGGCGCGAGCCGTCCACGTCCGCGCGTGTTTCCAGGTAGTCGAGCGCGGCGGAGAAGGTGCGTTCCGCCTGGAGGTCCGTGGCGAGCAGGGGGCTTTCGCCCACGCCCGGCATGTCGATGGTCAGAGTCGCCAAGCCCAGCCGGTGGAACGCCTCGCTCGGCCGACGCCGATCCTCCTTCCAGCCGTCCACGCCGCCCCAGTGGAGCACCACCGGCGGCCTTTCCGTGCCGCGGGGAATCTGAAGGTAGCAAATGAGCGACTTCCCTTCGAAGGGGATCTCCACCCGTTCCAGCGGTGGGTCCATGTGCGGGGCCGCCTTCAGGAAGTTTCGTAGCGACGCCTCGTAGCAAGCCTGCTTGCCGGGAGTCGACGCCACCGGATAGCGCCCGATGCGGTAATAGTCGTAGGCGAAATAGTAGGACGCGCCGCACGGCTCGCCGTTCCTTTCCTGCTGCTCGCCCAACGCCTCGTAGCGCGCGCCCATGCGTGCCCACGCTTCGGCCCAGTGGTCGTCCTCGGTGGATTCCAGCCACCCGACCACCTCTTCGGCGTCCTCCGGCTTGACCCATTCAAAGGGATTGGCGCGTCCGGCGCGGCGCAGAATTTCCGGCTTCAGTTCTTCGAGAGAGCGCATTCCTGGTTCCATCGTGGCCTCCGCTGCTATGGCGCAGTCAGTCGAACAGAGTTCCATTGGGGCGGCAGGACCGAGGCCGCTTCACATGGCGTCGATATATATGTTTCTCGGCGACATGACACTAGGCCCGCCCGTTCAAAGCCGCTTCGAGGGCAGCCCCCTGCCGTTCGAGGCCCGCAACCAAGGCTTGGAGCGCTTGGCCCTGTTGGTCAAGGCGCGTCATGACTTCGGTGTGGCGGGCGGCTTCGGCGTCGGCCCGGCGCTCGTCCACCTCGGCCCGGCGCATTTCGGCGTCGGCCCGGCGTGCGTCCACGTCGGCCCGGCGTGCGTCCACGTCGGCCCGACGTGCGTCCACTTCGCCCCGGCGCATTTCGGCGTCGGCCCGGTCCGCGTTGGCGCGGATCATGGCGCGGATACCGTAGGCAACAACCCCGACCTGCAACAGGCCAACCACGGCGGCAACGACAGGGATGGCGATGGCGGCCCACAGTTGGCCCTGCTGTAGGGCGAGGCTGGCTTGCTGAACCGCCAGGGTTGCGGCTTCAAACTCGGTCATTGGCGTGATCTCCGTTCCTCCGATTCCCAATCACACAGTTTTATACGCTTCAATGAGGCCGAGGCCAATTGGGAGCTGCCGTAGAGTCTGGTGTATGGTCGAGATGAATCAGGCGGCATTTCTGCGGGTTTCCCTTCCATCGATGCCATCGACGAACTTGACCCAGGAGCTTGCGCCGTAGGAATTCACGGCTGCAAATCCGCTCTCATCCGCCCCTTCGTCCGCTCGACTTCGTCAAATATGACATGATTTCGTCCAATGCCTCCGGGTTCGCCAGAGCTTCCCGGTTCCGCACCGGTTCATGATCGAGTATGGCGGACACGGCCTTTTCCACCTTCTTTCCGTTGCGCGTCACGGGTACCTGGCTTATCTGTCGTACGATGGCGGGGACGTGGCGCGGCGTGGCCTGGGCGCGGATGGCCGTGCGAATGGCGTCCACCGTGGCCGGGTCCAGCGTCCGATCCAGCACCACGAACAACGCAACCCGGGATTCCCCATCCCTGCTGTAGCCGGCGACAATGCTGTCCCGCACGAAAGGCAGTTGTTCGACGATGCGATAGATCTCGGCGGTGCCGAACCGGATGCCCGCGGGGTTGAGCGTCGTGTCACTGCGGCCGTGGATGATGAACCCTTGCTGGGATGTGGCCTCGATGTAGTCCCCGTGACGCCAAACGCCGGGGTAGGTGTCGAAGTAGGTCTCGCGGTAGCGGGCGTCGTCCGGGTCGTTCCAGAAGCCCAGGGGCATGGACGGGAACGGTTTGCGGCACACCAGTTCGCCCTGCGCGCCCGTCAGTGGGCGGCCGTTCTCGTCGAAGACCGCCACGTCCACGCCCAGGGCCGGTCCCTGGATCTGCCCCGGATAGACCGGCGAAATGGGGTTCCCGAGAACGAAGCAGCCGATGATGTCCGTGCCTCCCGAGATGGAGCAGATCTGCGCGCCCGGCTTGATGGCGTCGTCAACGTAGTGGAATTGGGACGCCTCCAGCGGCGCGCCGGTGGACAGGACGGCGCGCATGCCGTCGAGCCGGTACTTGCCCGCGGCGCGGAACCCGCTCTTCTCCAGCGTGGCGAGAAGCTTGGGGCTGGCGCCGAAGACGGTGATGCCGTGGTCTTCCGCAAGGCGGAACAGCCTGTCGTGATCCGGCCAGGTGGGGCTGCCGTCGTACAGTACCACCGCCGCGCCTTGGGCCAGACCGCTCACGAGCCAGTGCCACATCATCCAGCCGCAGGTGGTGAAGAAAAAGACCGTGTCGTCGCGGCCCACGTCCGTGTGGAGGCTGTGCTCCACGTGGTGCTTGAGCGTGGTGCCTCCGGCGCCGTGCACGATGCACTTGGGCAGTCCGGTGGTGCCGGACGTGTAGAGAATGTACGCGGGATGTTCGAAGGGGAACTCCGCGAACGTGGGTTCAACGGGACCGGCTTCGAGAAACGACTCCCATGCCATGGCGCCGCCGGGCAGCCGCCCTCCATGACGGGACACCACCACCCACCGTTCCAGGCCGGGAAGAGCCTCCGCCAGCCGTTGCGTCTTCTCCACGCAGTCGTGGAATTTGCCGTTGTAGGAGTAGCCATCCGCTGACACCAGCACCCTGGGTTGGATCTGGCTGAAGCGGTCGAATGCACCCTGGAAACCGAAGTCGGCCGAGGTGGCCGTCCACACCGCGCCCAGGGAGGTGGCGGCCAGCATGGCCACGACGGTCTCCAGCACGTTGGGCAGGTAGCCCGCCACCCGGTCGCCCGGTCCCACGCCCGCGCGCCGGAGTCCTGCCTGGCACCGGCCGGTCAGGGCGGACAGTTCCCGGAACGTGACCGCCCGGCGCCGGCCCTGTTCGTTGTCCTCGATGATGGCGACGCGATCATCCCGGTGGCGCAATAGCTGGGCGGCAAAGTTGAACCGGTTCCCGGGAAACCAGACTTCGCGCTCCAGCCGTCCGGCCGGAGGCATGGCGTCGTCCGCCAGCACCGGCCCGGCCGGCGTCTGTCCGCTGGCGTCCAGCCACGCCGCCGCCCAGAAATCCTCCAGCCGCGTCACGCTCCACCGGTGCAGCGCCCCGAAGGAATCGCCGGGAAAGTCGTGGGACGCCCGCAACCGCTCGCGAAACCGGTACAGGTGGGAATCCCGAACGCGCACGTCCGCGGGTGTCCAGAGAGGCGTCATTGCTTGCCGCCGGCGAACGGGCACAGCCGGTTCCCCATGACGATGGCGCGGTTGGGCGCGTCGAAACCGCTTCTCAACTCGAAGTCCGCGTGCATGATCGATTCCGGATCGTCGGTGTGCACGGCGCCGAACAGGTGCCCCAGTTCGTGAATGATGGCCGCCGCGTCGTGGTTCAGTTCATCGCCATCGTATGTGAAGTCCTCGCTCACGTGGCTCACGATGTAGCCGCCCAACCCCTCGCCGCAGTTGCCGAAACGGTCGGCGCGGGCGCGTCCGCCCCGGTAGAAGTCGAGAGGTTGCTGGGTGAGGCCGATGACGATGTCGTAGGGCAGGTCTTCGCCCCCGCGGGGGTACGCGCGCTGGAGGCGCCGCATGAGCACCACGGACGACGTCGTGCTCCCGTCCAAGCGCCATTCTTCGGCCGCCTGGACGGTGAGCCGGATGCCGAACCGTGTCTCGTAGAAATCGGAGGCCGCGCGCAACAATTCCCGGGCGCTGTGCCGCCACCCCGCGTCCGCCCGCCGCAGGGCCGGGTCGGCCACGACCTTGACCCGCACCACCCGCACCGGCGCGGCTCCGTCATCCGGGCGCGCGGCGGCGCAGCCGGACAGCAGCAGCGCGCTACAGGCGAACCTGATTATCCAGCGGCGCATCCTCATCCGCGAGGGTCTCCACGTCGTCCTGCTCCAGCGGACCCTTGAAGTAGCAGCTTCGAATCTTGCTGAGGGGCTTGGGAAAAAGATGCTGCCCGAGACCGAGTTCCGTGGCGCGGCGCTCCATCTCCTTCACGCTCATGCGCTTCACGGCCTTGCTGGCCAGCACCACCACGTTCTGGATCTCGCTCAACACGTGGCCGCGGTTGCCGAAGGTGGGAAACGTGTAGACCTGCGGGAAAATGCCTTCCAGGGTCTTGAGGGCAGCCCGGACGAATCCGCTTTCGGAACCCCGGAGCGCACCGATGAGGTTGATGACCAGCACGCCGTCGGCGCTCAGCCTGTCGCGGGCGGTGTCCAGGAACTCGCGGGTGATCAGGTGGAACGGCATGTTGTCCGCGTAGAAGGCGTCCAGCAGGATCAGGTCGAAACGCGCCGCGGCGCGCGTGAGGAACGTGCGTCCGTCGCCGTTGTGGACGCGCTGGCGCGGGTCCTCGCGGAAGCCGAAGAACTTGCGCGCCACCTCGATCACCTCCGGATCGATCTCGACGCTATCGATCTCCAGCTCCGGGAACGCGTGGTGGAACGTTCTGGCCATGGAGCCGCCACCGAGCCCGATGAACAGCGCCCTGGCGGCATCGGGTCTGAGCACGAGTCCCAGCGACGCGAAGCGCGAGTAGACCAGCTCCAGGGAGACGGGGTCCTTGCGGTTCATGGAACTTTGCAAGGTCCCGTCAAAGTAGAGATAGCGCCGCTCCCGGGTCTCTTCCACGCGGATGCTGTGGTAACGAGTGTCCTTCTCGTAAAGCGTGGTGGACCAACCACGCCCCAAGGGCGCCAGCAATGCCGACATCAGGGCTCCCGGTGACACCGTGGACAAGGGCCTCGCGCGCGCCGCCAACCAGGCCAGAAGGCGCTGCATGGCGATCAGGCCGCCCCCCGTCCGCCGCTGGTCACGGCGTCACAGTTGGCTGTACCACGAGTCTTCATGGACCAGCGACATGGGCTCCAGCAACTCCTCGGAGATGCCTTCGATGAACTGGGACGGACGCGAGAACACCATTCCGAGGTTCCGGTCGTACACACGCGCGGGGTAGGAGAAGAACAGGTTCTCCTTGGCGCGGGTGGCGGCCACGTACAGCAGCCGCCGCTCCTCTTCCAGCTCCTCCACGCTGTTCGTGTTGTAGTAGGACGGGAAGCGCCCCTCCAGCGCCCAGATGATGAACACCGAATGCCACTCCAGCCCTTTGGCCGAGTGCACGGTGGACAGCACCAGCGGCCCTTCGTCCGGATCCACCGGAAGGGCCTCGTCTGTGCTGGCGGACGGAGGCTCCAGCGCCATGTCGCTCAACAATCGCTCGAGGCTCTGGTAGCGCTCGGTGAGGCTCTGAAAATGCTCCAGGTCGCGCAGCCGCTTGGGGTAGTCGTCGGCGTGCTTCCGCTTGAGGATGGGAAGATAGTACTGCATCAGGTACTGGGCCATGTCCGCCGGCCGGGTGCGCTCGGCGCACTCGTCGAGCACCCGCGCCAAAGTCTTGATCCCCTGGGCGGCGCGCCCGCGGGACTCCACGCCGCGCAGACCCCGGCCCGGGTCGTCCTGCGCGAGGATGCCGTCGATGAGCTTCCGGCTCATCTGCGGGCCGACCCCCTCCAACAACATCAGCACCCGGCTCCAGGATACGGCGTCGCGCGGATTGCTGAGAACCCGCAGGTGCGCCAGCACGTCCTTGATGTGGGCCGTCTCCATGAACTGGAAGCCACCGCGCTTGACGAAGGGAATATCGTGCCGCGTCAGCTCGATTTCCAGATCGAAGGAGTGGAAGCTCGAGCGGAACAGCACGGCCATGTCCCACAAGGGCACTCCCTCTTCCCGGAGTTCGAGGATGCGCTGGCATACGAAGCGCGACTGGGTGTGCTCGCTCTCCGCCTGCACGAGGAGCGGCGCTTCGCCCTCGCTCTTGCGGCTGAACAGCGTCTTCTCGTAGCGTTCGGACGCGCGCGTGATGATCTCGTTGGTCAGGTGCAGGATCGGCTGGGTGCTGCGGTAGTTCTCCTCCAGCGGGATGAGCGTGGCCCCGGGGAACTGGTTGGGGAAGTCCATGATGTTGCGGAAGTTGGCGCCCCGGAACGAGTAGATGCTCTGTGCGTCGTCGCCCACCGCCATGACGTTGTCGTGGGTGAACGCCAGCCGCCGGATGATGTCGGACTGAAGCCGGTTGGTGTCCTGGTACTCGTCCACCATGATGAAGCGGAAACGGTCGGACAGGCGCCCGCGCAGGTCCTCGTCGGCGTCCAGCAGATCCTTCAGGCAGGTGAGCAGGTCGTCGTAGTCCAGCAGCGACTTCTCGCGCTTGTAGGTCTGGTAGCGTTGGGTGATGGTGACCAGCTCTTCCAGGTAGTCCGCCAGATGGGAGTACTCGCGCTGCACCAGGTCCGGCAACGGCACCTGGGTGTTGCGCGCCAGGCTGTGAATCTCGCCGATGGTCTGCTTGCGCGGAAAGCGCTTGTCGCGCTTGTCGAGGCCCATCTGGGCGCGCAGGAGTTGAAGCACGTCCTCGCTGTCGCCGCGGTCCATGATGGTGAAGCCCGGCGCCAGCCCCAGGATCTGGCCGTACTGCCGCAGCACCATGTTGCCGAAGGAATGGAAGGTGCCGCCGGCGACCCGCTCGCAGCGGGAGTCGGTGAGGAGGCTGGCGCGCCGCAGCATTTCTTCGGCCGCGCGCCGGGTGAAGGTGAGCAGCAGGATCGAACTCGGATCGATGCCACGCTCGATGAGACGCGCCACGCGGTACACCAGGGTCCGGGTCTTGCCCGTGCCGGCGCCGGCGATGACCAGAAGCGGTCCGTCGAGGAACATGGCCGCCTGACACTGCGCCTCGTTGAGTTCCTCCTCGTAGGCGATGGCGGACGGCGTGTCCCGCGCCGGCGCATCGAGGTTCTTCAGGACGTATTGGCGCGCCAAATGTTTCTCCGTTTGTTTCTCCGATGTGGATCATCCGACGCGGCGCCGGTCTTCCCGGACCATCCGGGGGAACGGCCGGCTGCGTGGGCCGATCCGCCGAGCGCGGTGCGAAAACCCGTGCGGGCAACTCGCGTCGCGGCCATGGGAGCAAGGTAACACAACCCGGATCGCCCGCAAAGATTTCCCGTTTGCAAACCCGCGGCCGAACGACTAACCGGGAGTCTGTCGGGTTTTTCGGGAATCGACCGCGAGGAGCTTGCGGCGCAGGCTTCCCGGCGCCTGGACAGGTACAAGCCTTCGCGTGGATGGGATCGCAGATGTCCGGCTTTCCAACCGTGTCCGTGCCAAACGTGTCAGATGGTCGCCATGGCGCTGGGGTCGCTGCGGGTGGGGTGTCCGTGCGCACCGTTTCGTTGCGTCGCCATGGCGCTGCCGCGGGGTTGCCCCTGGTGATTGTCCTCGTTGTTCTACTGGCAGCGTTGTCGACGTCCCTGGCCCAGAGCCGGCTCGACGGGGTGGTGGTGGCGGATCATCCGGCCGCGGTGAAGGCGGGCATGTACATCCTGGAGCAGGGGGGCAACGCGGTGGACGCCGGCGTCGCCACCGCGTTTGCCTTGGCCGTGCTCGATCCGCCTTCGTCCGCCCTGGGCGGGGGCGGGGTCATGGTGCTCTACCGGGCGCGGGAGAGGCGCGTGCACGCGCTGGACTTCACCGAAGTCTCACCCGCTGCGGCCAGCCCGGAGCTTTACCGCAAGGGGGCGGCGCACGAACCGCCGGACACGGGCGCGTTGGCGGTGGCCGTGCCGGGCACCGTGGCCGGGCTGGTGGCGGCCTTGAATCGCTTCGGCAGCCTGCCGCTGGAGACGGTGTTGGCTCCCGCCATTCGCCATGCCGTCGAGGGAGTGGTGGTGACGCCGCGTTTACGAAGGGCCATCGACGCGAGTCTGGCGGCGTTGCGGCAACGCCCCAACTTCTCCCGCATCTTCCTCAAGGCGTCCGGCGCTCCCCGCGAGGTGGGCGCCACGATCCGCCAGCCGGAGTTGGCGGAGACCTTGAAGGCCATCGCCCGAGACGGGGCCGCGGCGTTCTACCGGGGAACGGCCGCACAGGCGGTGGCCGCGCGCATCCAGCGCGACGGCGGCGCCGTGAACCTGGACGATCTTCACAGTTACCGGCCCGCCTGGCGTCCACCGGTCATCGGCGGCTACCGTGGCCGGACGGTGCTGACAGCGCCGCCGCCCAGCATCGGCGGCGTGGCTCTCGTGGGGTTGCTGAACGTCCTGGAGGGCTATGGACCGGACCAGTTCCGGCACAATTCGGGAGCCTACCTGCACCTGATCGCCGAGACCACCAAGGCCGGCATGGACGAATTGCGCAGCGCTCTGGGGGATGCCGATGCCGGTGAATTTCCTGTGGGCCGCTTCACCTCCGCGGAACGCGCTTCCGCGGTGCGCCGGAGGGTTTCCATGGAACGGGCCGCGCGGGTGTCCGCGGCGCCTGCGGCTCTGGCGGGCGCACCGTCGCAAGCGCATGCCGCCACCAGGCACATCGGCGTGCTCGACGGGGAGAGCAATGCCGTCTCCATGAGCCTGTCCCTCGGTAGTCCTTTCGGCGCCAAGGTGCTGGTGCGCGAAGCCGGCATCATCCTCAACAACCGGATGCGGGACTTCGCGCTGGCGGACGGCTCCGGTACACCCGCGGTGGATGTTCCCAACGCGCTCAAGCCCCGGGCACGGGCGGTCAACGGAATGACGCCCGTGGTCCTGCTGCGGGAGGACCGGCCGGTGCTCATCGCCGGCGGGTCGGGCGGGGCGCCGATCACCGGGGCGGTGCTCCAGACCATCCTCAACGTGGTGGACTTCCGCATGCCTCTGGCGGAGGCGGTGGCGGCGCCGCGCATTCACGCGGCGCCGGACGCGCAAGGCATCGTTGAGGCGGAGGCCGGAATCAGCGACGAAGCGGTGGCCTTGTTGGCGCGCCGGGGTCACCGTGTGCGGCGCGGCCGCCTCCAGGGTAGGGTTCACGCCATCGGCATGGCCGGGCGCGGCATCACCGCGGCCTCGGACCCCCGCTATCAGGAATCGGGCGGATTCAAGGAGTAATTCATGTCATCGGCAAGGCGCGATGACTTGTGGGGCGCCCCGCGATCGTCCCAAGGCGGCTCCTGGCGGGTTTGGTGCGGGCGCGACCGGGCGAGGCGCAGATCGTTTCAGCCTGCGTCGAATGGGTTCCTGAGGAGGATGGTCTGTTCGCGGTCCGGCCCCACGGAGACGATGGCGATCTCCGTTTCCACCAATTCTTCCAGCCGTTCCATGTAGCGGCGCGCGTTGGCGGGCAGATCGGCGACGCGGCGCGCCCCCGTCACCGGTTCCTGCCAACCGGGAAATTCTTCCCACACAGGTTCCAGGGTCTCCATCACCTTGAGACTCGCGGGAAAGTGGCGCAGAAGCCTGCCGCCCGCCCGGTAGGCCGTGCACACGCGGATGCGTGGCGACCCGGTGAGCACGTCCAGCTTGGTCAGGGCGAGGCCGGTGAGGCCGTTCAGGCGCACCGCGTGCCGCACCGCCACGGCGTCGAACCAGCCGCAGCGCCGCGGCCGCCCGGTGGTGGCGCCGTACTCGTCGCCGTCCTGGCGCAGCTTGTCGCCCTCGTCGCCGGTGAGTTCGCTGGGAAACGGGCCGCTGCCCACGCGGGTGGTGTAGGCTTTGGTGATGCCGATGACCTCGTGGATGTGCCGGGGTCCGATGCCCGCGCCGCTGCACACGCCGCCGATGACCGTGTTGGACGAGGTGACGTACGGATAGGTGCCGTGGTCGAGGTCCAGCAGGGTGCCTTGGGCGCCCTCGAACAGGACGTTCCGGCCTTCGTGGAAGAATTCCTCCAGCAACACCCCGGTGTCGGCAACATAAGGCGCCAGTTTGTCGCGGAAACCGCTGTAGGTGCGGTGGATTTCTTCGAAGTCGAGGGTTTCCTCCTTGAGGATCGCCTTCAGGTAGCCGTTCTTTTCGGCGATGTTGTGCTTCAGCTTGTCGCGGAAGGTGTCCTCTTCGAGCAGGTCCACGACGCGGATGCCCACCCGTGCGGCCTTGTCCTCGTAGGTGGGGCCAATGCCGCGGCCGGTGGTGCCGATCTTGCCGGCGCCGCGCAAACGCTCCCGCGCCAGGTCGATGGCCTTGTGATAGGGCATGATGAGATGCGCCTGCTCGCTGATGCGAAGCTGGCGCGGGTCCCGTAGGTGCCCCTGTCGCCGGAGATCGTCCAATTCGTCCAGCAGCACCTTGGCGTCGAGCACCACGCCGTTGCCGATGACGCAGACCTTGTCCTCGTGCAGCGCGCCCGAGGGAATCACGTGCAGGATGGTCTTTTCGCCGTTCACCACCAGGGTGTGGCCGGCGTTGTTGCCGCCCTGAAACCGCACCACCACGTCGGATTGCCGGGCCAGGAGGTCGACGATCTTTCCCTTTCCCTCGTCGCCCCACTGCGCCCCTATGACCGCTACGTTCGCCACTTTTCCGGCCTCAGAGCTTCACCGCCGTCGTCGAGATGACCTCGGGCAGCGCGCGAAACTTGTCCAGGACCTCACGGGGCACGGGGTTGTCCACATGGATGAAGGAGATGGCGTGGCCGCCGGCCTGCTGCCGTCCCAGCTCCAGCCCGGCGATATTGATGCCGTTGTCGCCCAGCAGCGAGCCCAGTGCTCCCACCACCCCGGGCACGTCATGGTTGTAGGAGACCAGGATGTGCCCTTCGGGGACGGCCTCGAAGTAGAACTCGTTGATGCGGACGATACGGGGGTTGTTGGCGCCGAAAATCGCTCCCTCGATCTCGGCTTCCTCGCCGTGGCTGCGTACCCGCACCTTGATGTAGCTGGCGAAGTCCTTGGCGCTTTCGCTCCTGGACTGGACCACCTTGATGCCCCGTTCCCGTGCGATGAAGGGCGCGTTCACGTAGTTCACCGTGTTGCCGAGGGCGAAGCTCAGCACGCCCTTGAGCACCGCCAGAGCGATGGGGGCGATGTCGTACCGGGCCACCTCGCCGCCGCCCTCGATCTGGATCTCCTCGGGGAACCGGCCCAGCAATTGCACGTGGAGGCTGCCGAGCTTCTCGCCCAGGGTGAGATAGGGCTGCAGTTCCCGCAAGAGGTCCTGGCTCACGCTGGGAGCGTTGACGGCGTAGCGGATGACGCCGTTCACCAGGTAGTCGCGCACCTGCTCCGCCACCGCGATGGCGACGTTGAGTTGGGCCTCGTCGGTGGACGCGCCCAAGTGCGGCGTGGTCACTACCTGGTCCAGTTGCACCAGCGGGTGTTCCGGCCCGGGCGGTTCCTCCACGTACACGTCCACCGCCGCCCCCGCCACCTTGCCTTCCTTGATGGCTTCGGCCAGATCGTTCTCGTCGACGATGCCGCCGCGGGCGCAGTTGATGATGCGCACGCCGTCCTTCATTCGGGCGATGGTTTCGCGGTTGATGAGTCCGCGGGTTTCGTCGATGAGCGGCACATGGACGGTGATGAAGTCCGCGCGCGCATAGATGTCGTCGAGGCTCGCGGATTCCACGCCCATGCGTGCGGCCGTTTCCGCGGGGATGAATGGGTCGTAGCCCAGCACCTTCATGCGCAGGCCCAGGGCGCGCTCGGCCACGATGCGCCCGACATTGCCCAGACCGATGACCCCCAGCGTCTTGTTGCACAATTCCACGCCGGTGAATTTCTGCCGGCTCCATTGGCCGCTCTTGACCGAGGCCACGGCCTGGGGAATGTGCCGCGCCAAGGCCATCATGAGCGAGACGGTGTGCTCCCCGGTGGTGACATTGTTGCCGCCGGGCGTGTTCATCACCACGATGCCGCGCTGGCTGGCGGCGTCCACGTCGATGTTCTCCACGCCCACGCCCGCGCGGCCGATGATCTTCAGCCGGTGGGCGGCCTCGAGGACGTCCGCGGTGGCCTTGGTGCCGCTGCGCAGGATCAGCCCGTCGTAGTCGCCGATGATCTCCTTCAACGCGTCGGGCTTGAGCCCCACGCGGACATCCACGTCAATGTCCGCGGCCTTGTTCAGCACCTCCAGACCCACGTCCGGCAGCGGGTCGGAAACCAGCACCTTCATCATGTTGCCGTCACTCCTGATCGTTTCCCGTTGGCGGAGGGGTTGCCGGAGACCCGACAGGCTCCCGAAGCCTTGGGCGGTCATGCTCTCGAAAACGCCGCGGCCCGCTGTGCCCGGAGTTCTTCAATCAATCGAGGGCCTCCATGAGGATCTCCTGGGCCGCGGCCACACCCTTGCCGAGGGTGACCGGAAGATCGAACTTGCGAAAGGCCATTTCCAGCGCGCTGATGGCCACGATCACGTCGAAGGCGCCCATGTGGCCCACGTGGGCGATGCGGATGACTTTGCCCTGAAGATGGTCCTGTCCTTCCGCCAGGGTGATGCCCATGCGCACCCGCAGAAATTCGAGTAGCGCGTCGCCGTCGGAGCCGTCAGGCACATAGAAACCGGTGGCCGCGGGACTGGGAGTATCCGGGGACAGAAGCCTGAGCCCCAGGGCGGTGGCTGCCGTGCGGGTGGCCCGGGCCATGCGGTCGTGGCGCGCGTAGACCCGCTCCAGACCCTCGTCGCGCATGAGCTTCAGGGCGGCGCACAGCCCGAACACCAGCGACACCGCGGGGGTGTACGCGGTGGAGCCCTTGGCCTGTCCCTTGCGCTCGCTCTCCAGGTCGAAGTAGAAGCGCGGCGACGCGCTTTCCCGGGTGCGCTGCCACGCGCGGTCGCTCAAGCCGATGAAGGCCAGCCCCGGCGGCAGCATCATGGCCTTCTGCGAGCCCGTCACCAGGACGTCGATGCCCCACTCGTCCATGGGCACGGACAGCACGCCCACGGCGGTCACGCCGTCCACCAGCAGGAGCGGCCCGTCGTCGCGCGTCAGCGCCGCGATTTCGCGCACCGGATGGAGCGTCGTGGTGGAAGTCTCGCTGGCCTGGATCAGCACGCCCTTGGTGTCGGGATTGGCCTGGAGCGCCTGTTCCACGGCGCTCACCTCCACGGCCTTGCCCCACTCCACCGGAATCTCCGCCACGTCGAGGCCGTAGGCGCGGCAGATGCGCAGCCAGCGCTCCCCGAATTTGCCGCCGTTGACCACCACGACCTTGTCCCCCGGCGAGAACAGGTTGGCCACCGCCGCCTCCATGGCGCCGGTGCCGGACGAGGCGAATATGATCACGTCGTTGGCTGTGCCGAACAGCGGCTTGAGCCCCTGGCGGGCCTCCTCCAGGACCGTCGCGAACTCCGGTGTCCGATGGTGGATCATGGTCCGGGCCATGGCCAGTTGGACTTCGTTGGGAATGGGCGTCGGACCGGGGGACAGCAGGTATTGCTTGATCATGGCGTCACATCCAATGCGTAAAGTTGTATGGATGGCTCAAAATCGGCTGGATCGAGCACGGCTGGATGAACCGTGTCGAAGGACTGTCTCAATGTTCGTCCCGAGGTGGTCTCCGTGGGACACGGGCATGACGGGATTTGCGCACAAAAAAGCCTGAACCTCCCTCGCATAGAGACCCAGGCGTTCGGCCTTCCAGCAGTCAGGTGCGGCCGAAGCCACACATGCACTCCCTCGTGGTAAGCTCCACGTACACGCCAGTTGTGCGACGTTCTTCGTAGCCCGGCAGGGCGGCTTTGTCAATCAGACGGTGGCCGTCGGGCGCCGCGCGACGGTCTCTTTCCATGTCCGCCGCGAGCGTATAAGTTTCCAATCCGTCATGGCCAACGAACCCAAGATCATCTTCTTCGACATCGACGGTACCCTGGTGCGGTCCCGGAACGGGCACCTTGCCTTCAACGACGCCATTTTCAAGACCTTCGGCGTCCCGGGCGATATCCGCACCATTCGCCCGGACGGCAAGACCGATCCGATAATCCTGCAGGAGATCTTCGACGCTGGCGGCCACAAGGTGAAATGGCGTCCGGCCGACGCAGCCCGCTTCAGCCAGAGCCTGCAGGAATGCTACACCCGCGCCATTTCCAGAGGCTCGACCGTGATGTATGCGTTGCCCGGCGTCTTGGAGTTGGTGGGGGCGCTGAGCCGCCGAGGGGACCTCTGCCTTGGCGTCGTCACCGGCAACATGGAAGTTACCGCCCGCCTGAAGCTTCAGGCCGCCGGCGTGGGCGAGCACATCGGCCTTGGCGCCTTTGCGAGCGATTCCCCCAACCGCAACGACCTCCCCCGCATCGCCATGGAGCGGTGGGGCGCCCACCTGAACCGACCGGTGGAGCCGCGCCACTGCGTCATCGTCGGCGATACCCCCCGCGACCTCGAAGCCGCCCGCACCAACGGCATGAAATGCCTCCTCGTGGCCACCGGCCGCTACCACCCCCTGGAGGAACTCCGCCACATCGAGCCCGACGAACTGCTGCCCGACTTCTCGGACACGCGGGCGGCGGTGGATGCGTTGATGGGGTTGTTCGGGTAGGCGAGGGGAGGAATGACAGGGACTTTAGGAAGTTTAGTCAGTTTATCGATTCTTTATAAACTGAGGTAACTGCGAGCATTGAAAGTGAAGTATCAGGACATCGAGGTGGGCCTGGACGTCGACCCTGAGCCCGGGCTGGCGGACAACGGAGACCTGGAAAGCGACCTGCAGGACTTGTTCGAGGTTGTCGGCTCCGTGGCCAAGGCGGACGGGAACTGTGTGGCCCTATTTGTCGACGAGCTTCAATACGTGAAAGAGGACCAGTTGGCGGCATTATTGAGAGCCGCATAATATCGTGACACCCGAGCATGCCGGCCTCTCCTTTAGAAGGCGGTAAAGAGAAGGGAAAGGCGTCACTATATTGTGCAATGGCCAATAGGCGTGGAATAGACGGCGGTCGTGAAGCCTTGCGGATAATGGTGAATCGGCTGGATCGAAGAAGTGCCCGGGGTCAATTGCCAGTAGCGCACCCTTGAGGAAATGCGCGAAAGTTTGGCCGAGGCACTGGTCGAGATAACGGGGTATAATCCACGGGATGCATTGGAACCCGAGGGCCACAACAGACGCAACGAGAAGATCGTATTGCAGTGACAGAGGAGAACATCGACCAACGAGGACGCCATGAAGCTGAAAGTCGTGATCCATCAAGCTGACGAAGGCGGGTATTGGGCGGAAGTGCCTTCCATCCCGGGTTGTGCGACGCAGGGGGATTCATTCGAAGAGTTGCTGGCGAATCTCTACGAAGCCGTCGAAGGCTGTCTGTCCGTCGACGTTCGTGATCTCCCTGTCTCGGGAAAGGCAAGGATCATCGAGATTGCGGTATGAGGGCGGCCAGCAGTTCTCCAGGCTTCTTGAATCCAAGGGATGACGGTTGAAGCGCATCAACGGGAGCCATTTCATCTATGTGAAGACAGGATCTGCCGTTCGCATCTCAGTGCCGGGTCACGGAGACACATCGCTGAAAGCCGGGCTCCAGAGACACCTGATGAAATTGGCAAGCATCCACGAGTCGGATCTGTAACCAAACAAACCCGACGGACAGGCCAGCTAGGTCGCAAATATGGCGAAGCGAAAATCGAGCAAGACGGTCGAGATCCTTCAGCACTCGAAGGCTTCACGATAGACCTGAGGTGGTCGGGAGGCGTTCGGGTGGGGGCAATGTAATCTCTTGCTTTGTGGCAGGCTACCTTCGCGTCCATGCCAGCCTCCGCTGGAGAACCCTATGCCGTTATAGCCCGTCATCCCGCGGCGGTATCTGCAACCCCCGCTTCACCGCCGGCCGGGCGCCGACCCGGGCCAGCCATTCCCGCACGTTCGGGTAGCGGTCGAGGTCGATCTCCTGCATCTGCCAGCGGTAGATCCAGGGGTAGGCGGCCACGTCGGCGATGGAGTAATCCCCCGCAAGAAAGTCTCGTCCTTCCAGCCCGCGGTTCAGCACGCCGTAGACGCGGTTGTTCTCCGTCTGCCAGACGCCCAGATGGGCGTGCTCTTCGCCGGCGTCGCGGCGGCGTATCTGCCAGTGCACGCCCAGGCCCGTGTGGGTGATGTGGCCGGAGGCGAAGAAGAGCCAGTTCAGTACTTCCATGCGGGCAGACGGCTCTTGCGGCAGGAGCCGTCCCGACTTGTCCGCCAGGTAGATGAGGATGGCGCCCGACTCGAACACGGTGACGGACACGCCGCCGGGGCCGTCGTCATCGACGATGCAGGGGATCCGGCCGTTGGGGTTGATGGCCAGGTACCAGTCTTCCTTTTGCTCCATGTTCTCCAGGGCCATGGGCCTGACCGTGTAGTCCAGCCCCGATTCCTCCAGCATGACGGAGGCCTTGCGGCCGTTGGAGGTTGCCTTGCTGTAGAGGGTGATCATCGCGGTCGGCTCCTTGCGGCTGCCCGGTTTATAGCGACTTTATCGATTTGCTGTAAACTGAATGGAGGGGCACACCTTCATCTCCGAAAACCCTGCCCGACAGGCCCTGACGGAGGGCAGGAAGATCGCCGCCATCATCGCCACCATGGGCACCACCGATTCCGTTGGCCTCGACGACCTCCAGGCCATCGCCGCGATGCGGGACGCGCTGGCGAACGAGTTCAGGCTCGCCTACCGCCCGCACATCCACGCCGACGCGGTCATCGGCTGGGTGTGGTCGGTGTTCAACGACTACGATTGCGACGGCAACCCTCTGGGTTTCCGGCCGCGCATCCTGCGGGCCTTGGCCGGGGCGTGCCGCCGCATCCGTCACCTGGCGCTAGCGGATTCCGTGGGCGTGGACTTCCACAAGACCGGCTTTGCGCCGTACCTCTCCAGCCTGGTCTCTCCAGCCTGGTGCTGGCGGAGGATCGGGCGGACCTGCAGCGGGTCGCGCGGGACCCGGAACAGATGCCGTACCTCTACCACTCCGGGGAATACCACCCCGGCATGTACTTGCTGGAAACAACCCGGGCGGGCACCGGTCCGCTCGCCGCCATAGCCAGCTACCGCCTGCTACCGCCGCACCCGCTACGGCGAGCCCATCTACGCCCTCAAGTCCTACATCCTGTCGCCGTTCGTGGGCGAAGCGTACGTCGAGGCCGTCGTCCACAAGATGATGGAAGCGCGGGAGAAGGTGGGGTAGAGGGGTGCCGCCCAGCTCGTGCCCGATCCAGGCTCAATCGTCCGGAAAGTAATCCGAGTCGATCCTTTTCACTTCGTAGGTTTCCTCGGTCGTCACTCCAACGCCGTGGTCGATCATGAGCTCGGCAAGTTTGTCTCCGTCGATCAGAATGATCTTGGTTTCGATATTGGCCGCGAACGCCATTGCCTCACGAGAATACGTGGAAGTAGTGATGAAGACGCCCTTACGGGCGCGCTGTCCCTGAAGGGCACCAGCAAATTTCTGGACGTCGGGCCTGCCGACGACATTCTCCCAGCGTTTGGCCTGTACGTAAATGATTTCCAGTCCCAGTCGGTCCTCTTTGATGATACCGTCTATGCCCTCGTCGCCGGAGCGGCCTATCGCCTCCCCGGCTTCCTGTCGTGAACCGCCGTAGCCCATACGGAGGAGTAGATCCACGACCAGTTGCTCGAAGAAAGAGGGGGGCGACTCCAGAACTGCCGTAAGCAACTCGCCCGCCAAATTCTTGCGCAGCACTAGGTACGCATCCTGGAGGGTTTCCTCGGGCGTGTCTTCCTGGTCTCCGTTAGTCGGAGGGGTTTCTCCAACCTGCGATGAGGGCTGGCGGCGGCGCTGCTGAAAGCTCTTGAACTCTTCGAACTGTTCAAGAAATTTGATATTGACCGCGGAGGGTTTGCCAGCGAGAACCTCACGTCCCCTTTCCGTGATGCGAAAGTAGCCCCTCTTGGGAGATTCCAGTAGGCCGGCATTTGTGAGGTATGACCGAGCCCAGTTGATTCGGTTGACAAACCTTGGCTGGCGGCCACTCGGCAAGATTTCCCTTTTCTCGTCCTCCGTTAAGTTGAAGCGTTGGGCCAGAATGTCATATGTTTGGCGGCAATGGCGGGTTTCCCCGTCTGCGGCTAGCTCCAGCAAAGGTAACATTAGAGACTGATAGTCTGGGATCGGCATGCGTGTTCTCCGGTCAAACGTATTCTGCCGGGGTAGCAGCGTGTCCTGCAGTGGGGATGCGAGCGGCCGCCCGATTGTATTTCAGTGAAGTAGCTCCTATTCAACCGGGAGCATGAGGCCACAGGAAGCTCGGAGTGTTCTTAACCAGCCCGATAGGTCCGCACCGGCAGCGCTTCCGTCTCCAACGTGGAAAGATCGAGTCGCTTGGACGCATGGTCGATGTCGAAGCCGACGACGTCCCCGTTGGCGTCAAGATCGACGTTGAGTCCCGCCGCAACTTCGCGGGTTTCTGTACCCGGTCCGACCTTGAGCTCGACGTACAGGCTGTCGGTTTCGGAGTAGTAGTGTAGTTTCATCACTCTTCCTTTCGAAAACCGCGATCAAAGAAAGCATTGTGGATCGTCGCGCCATCATCGAGTGTGACCACGCGTAGGATACGCGCTGTCGCTTCTCCCGAGGGTGTGACTTCGCCCCAGAAACGTATCCGACCATCCGCCTGCGTTTCACGTCGAATGGGTGCGGCGATGACTTCAACACACCAACGTGGATCAATGTAAGGGCGCTTGCGCCGTACCTGCTCCTCGAAGTACCGCGTCGTCTTTGTGACCTCCGCCATCAATCGTCCCAGTCAGCCCTTCCTCCCGGTCACTCCCCGTCCAGTTCCCTGTGCAGCCACCGCAGTATCGTCGGGAACACGTCCGGCGACTCGCCCATGTGGCCGCCGGGGAAGAGGCGCATGGCCTTGGGGCTGCCGCATTCCAGCAGCATGAAGAAGTCCTCGATGGGGACCTGGAGGTCGTCCTTGCCGTTGACCAGAAGCATGGGGGCGCAGGAGTTGTCGAGCAGGTCCTGGTCCTTGAGAGAGAGGATGGGCATGACTTCGCAGAGCTCGTCGAAGGTGCGCTTGCCGAAGAGATTGGCGCGGGCCTCGATGAGGTCGAAGAGGTAGGACGACGCATTGCGGGAGCGCTGCTGCCATTCGGGCTGGAAGAAGCCGTGGATGCCGCCGCCCCAGTTGACCGCGGCGCGCAGCCGTTCCGGCTCCACGTGGGCGAGCTTGGTGGACCAGTAGCCGCCGAAGCTGGCGCCCAGGGCGGCGATGCGGGACGCGTCCACTTCGGGCCGGGACACCAGATAGTCCAGCGCCGTGCTGTACACCTCGTGGGCGGTGTCCGACGCGAGAACCGGGGACTCGCCGGTGCCGGGGCTGTCCATGATGAAGCAGCCCCAGTCCTCCGCCAGCATGGACTCCACGAAATTGTGGCGGTCCTCTTTCCAGTTGTCGATGCCGCCCCAGTGCATGATGACCGGCGCGGGCCGTCGGGCGGGCAGGCGCAGGTAGCCCACCACCTCCTTGTCGCGCAAGGGCAGGGCGATGCGCTCCAGCGGCGGGTCGAAGTAGCGGGAGGCGGCCAGATAGTTTTCGATGGTCTTGCGGTAGGCTTCCTGCTTGCCCGGTGAGCTGGGGAAGGGATGGCGCGCGGCGCCGTACCATGCGGCGGCCTGAAACCAGGCCGCCTTGGCCTCATCGGCGTTGCCCTGTTCCTCTGCTTCCCTGGCGGTCTTTTCCCAGCGCGCGCCGGGCTTGCTCCATGCTTCGGCCCAGGCGTCGGCGTCCATGCTGGTCAGCTCGGCCAGCGCACCTTCGGCTTCGGCCGGGTCCATGAGGTGGAAGGGGCTGCGTTTGCCCACGCGCTTGCGGATGCGGTCCTTGATCTCGTCCAGGGTTGCGGCTTCGGCCATGATGATGCGTCCTCCATGTGGCTTGGGTCGGTTGAGAATATCACGATTTCGTAATACACAGTAATTCCTTCGAGTGATGGGCCATGACGAAAGAAGACCTTTACATCCAGGGCATGGAAGCGTTCGTGGACGACCGCGTGGACGAAGCCATCGAGGCGTACAGGAAGGCCCTCGCGGAGGACCCCGGTTACGGCGACGCGCTGCACGCCCTGGCCATGACCTACGCCAATCTGGAGCGCCTGGACGAGGCCATCGAGGTGGGCAAGCGCCTGGTTGAGGCGTGCCCCGACGATGAGCTGGCGCACACGAGTCTCTCCATCTTCTACCAGCGCAAAGGGATGATCGAGGAGGCGGAAGCCGTGGGCGCCAAGGCGCGCACCTTGGGTTGGAAACGGCAGCTCGCCGAGAACAAATAATCATCGCGCGGTCGTCGGGCGCGGCACTTGCGGCCGCGTTGCGCACGAACCGCAAGCTTACGATGCCGTCCGCGGAAAAGGGATAAGCATGAATCTGGAGAGCATTACCGTCGATTCGATCCGGGACTCGTTGCGCGAGCGCAAGTACATCTGCGACCGGAGCCTCGCCACCGTGGTCTATCTCTCGGTGCGCCTGGGCAAGCCGATCCTGCTGGAAGGGGAGGCGGGCGTGGGCAAGACCGAGATCGCCAAGGTGCTCTCGGACGTGCTCCAGACCCGGCTCATCCGGCTCCAGTGCTACGAGGGGTTGGACTCCAACACCGCGCTCTACGAGTGGAACTACCCGAAGCAGATGCTGCGCATCAAGCTGGAGGAGATCGGCACGGGCAACCGCGAGGCGGTGGAGACCGAGATTTTCTCGGAAGATTATCTCATCAGCCGGCCTCTGCTGGACGCCATCCGAACGGACGGCGCAGAGCCTCCGGTGCTGCTCATCGACGAGATCGACCGCGCCGACATGGAGTTCGAGGCGTTTCTCCTCGAAGTCCTGTCGGACTTCCAGATCAGCATTCCCGAGGTAGGAACCATCCGGGCCGACAAGCGGCCGTACGTGTTCCTGACCTCCAACCGCACCCGCGAGATTCACGACGCCCTCAAGCGCCGCTGCCTGTATCACTGGATCGAGTACCCGACCTTTGAGAAGGAGTACGAGATCATCATGACCAAGCATCCGGAAATCCAGAAGCTCATGGCTGAGCAGATCTGCGCGTTCATGCAGCAGGTGCGGCAGATGAACTTCTACAAGCGGCCCGGAGTGGCCGAGACCCTGGACTGGGCGTCGGCGCTGCTGCTGCTCAATCGCGGGGAGCTGGACCCGGAGATCGTGAAGGAAACCGTGGGTTGCGTGTTCAAGTACCGCGAGGACCTGCACCACCTGGAGGATGAGATGTCCGGCGACAAGCTGAACATGGACCGCATTCTCAAGGAGCCGGCCACGGTGGTGGGTGGAGGGACCGCGTAGCGGCGCTGCCCGCGCCCACAGGCGAGGGCGGCTGCCCCATCGCCGGAACCCCGAAATCTCTGGAGCCCTGAAACGGCAGCCGGCGTTGCCGCCGGCAAGGAAACCGCAGCATGGCGCGAGAAGTCAACGAGGAAGAGATCGCCCGCGCGGTGGAGCGCTACAAGCGCCTGCGCGGCCAAGGCACCTTGGCCAACATGTTGATGTTCGGCCGGGTGCTCAAGGACCTGGGCTTCCGCCTTGGCCTGAGCCAGGTCATCGACGCCAACCGTTGCCTGCCGCTCATCGACATCCGCAACCGCCCGGACTTCCACCGGACGCTGGCTGCCAACCTGCTTCACGAGCACGAGGACATCGAGCTCTTCGACCAGGTGTTCGAGACCTTCTGGCGGGGCGACATTGAGATGGAGCCGGCCATGGAAACCATGGAGGTGCCGGCCCAGAGCCCCGACGATTCGCTGGATCCATCCGACGACGCCAGCGGCGCCACCGAAGAGTCCGTCACCGAGCAGGAGGGCGCGGGGGATGAAGGCGATCCGGACGCGGAGCCGCTGCTGGTGCCCACCTACAGTCCCAACGATCAGTTGAACGAGAAGGACTTCAGCGAGATGGGCATCGAGGAGAGCCGGGCCGTGACCCAGGCGATCCTGCTCATCGCTTCCAAGATCGCCACCCAGGTGAGCCGGCGCAAGAAGCGCGCGCGCCGCGGCAACGAGATCGACCCCCGCGGCACCATGCGGCGCAATATCAAGTACGGCGGCGAGCTGGTGGAACTGGTGGCGCGCAAGCGGCGCATCAAGAAGACCCGGGTGGTGCTGCTGTGCGACGTGAGCGGCTCCATGGACTGCTACAGCCGCTTCCTGATCCAGTTCATGTATGGATTGCAGAACGAGTTGTGGGGCGTGGAGACCTTTGTCTTCAGCACCACCCTGAGCCGCATCACCCATCTGATCCGCACCAAGAACATCGGCAACGCCCTGGAGAAGATTTCCAAGAGCGTGCTGGGCTGGTCCGGCGGCACCAACATCGGGCGCTCCCTGGAGATCTTCAACCGAGATTTCGCGGTCAGCATGGTTACCCACCGCACCGTGGTGGTGATCATCAGCGACGGCTGGGACCGGGGCGACGTGGGCGTGCTGGAGCGGCAGATGCAGGCCCTCAAGCGGCGCTGCGGCAAGATGATCTGGCTCAACCCGCTGCTGGCGAGCGAGAACTATGAGCCCCTGTGCAAAGGCATGCAGGCGGCGCTGCCGTACCTGGACCTGTTCCTGTCGGCCCACAACGCCAACAGTCTGGTCCACCTCGGCCACACCATGCGCCGGCTGGTGGCGTAGCGGCCCGTATCCATTCCCGTACTCCTGCGACAAGGTGCGCAGGGATTCTGTCTGGGAGGCATTGATGGAAAACATCTACGACGAGGTCAAGGAATTCCTCGACAAGGGCGAGACCGTGGCGGTGGCGACCATCGTGTCCACCAAGGGCTCGACGCCGCGCGAAGTGGGCGCCAAGATGGTGGTGACGGCCTGGGGAGAGATCCTCGGCACCATCGGCGGCGGTTGCGGCGAGGCGGACGTGCGGCGTGAGGCCATCGAGGTGGTGCGCACGCGCAAGCCCCGCACCGTGCGCGTGGACCTGCTGGACGAGATCTCGTCCGACAGCCCGGCCGTGTGCGGCGGCATCATGAACGTATTCATCGACCCTTGGTGGAGGGAACAAGACGGCGACGAGAAGCGCGCGTGAGGGAGCCGCCAGTTCGCGCGCCGGACCCGGGGCCGGCGTGTGACAGCGTGTGAGAAGGTGAAGGATGCATGGACGCACTGGTTGAAGAACTCCTGAAGATCAAGGGTGAGGGCGCGGGTGCGGTGCTCGTCACCGTGGTGGAGTCCGACGGCGTTGACGGCCTGGACAGCGGCGCCAAGTGCCTCGTGCGTGACGGCCGCATCGTGCTGGGGTCGGTGAGCGATCCGGCACTGGAGCGGAAGATCGTGGGCGAAGCCGTCGAGCGGCTCGCGGCGGAGCGCTCCCAACTGCTCTCGCTGGAGAACGACTCGGGCGGGCAGGCGGACATCTTCTTCGAGGTGATGCCGTCGCCGCCCAGGCTCATCGTAGTGGGCGCCGGACACATCGCCGTGCCGCTGGTCAGGATGGCCAAGCTGATGGACTACCACGTGGTGGTCATCGACGACCGCATCCTTTTCGCCAACCGCGAACGGTTTCCCGAGGCCGACGAGGTGGTGGTGGGGGACATGGCCGAGACCGTGAAGAATCTGGACATCACCTCCACCACCTACGTCGTGCTCATCACCCGCGGCCACAAGTACGACGAGCCGTGCCTGCGCGAGCTGCTGGGCCGGCCGGCGAAGTACATCGGCATGATCGGCAGCAAACGGCGCATCAAGGCGTGCTTCGAGCGCTTCAAGGAGGAGGAGCACGTCTCCGAGGAGATCATCTCCCGGGTGTACGCTCCCATCGGCCTGGACATCGCCACCGAGACTCCCGAGGAGATCGCCCTGGGAATCCTGGGCGAGATCATCAGGGTTCGGCGCGGCGGCAACGCGCAGTCGCTGTCCCGGAAGTAGAGGGGTGTTGTCCACGCGCTCCCGCGACGTTCGGGTGAAAGGGGTGGTGTTCTCGGACCTGGGGCGCGCCGGCGCGTTCCTCGGCGTCGACTGGGTGCGGCAGGCGATTCGAGAGGGGGTCGGATTCGACCCGTACCCGGGAACGCTGAACCTGCGGCTTCACGGAGACGATGGGTTCCGATGGGAGGAGGTCCGGCGGAACGGCCGCAACATCGTGCTGCCGTCGCCCGATCCGGGTTTCTGCGATGCCTTCCTCTACGCGGGATTTCTCGAAGGATGGGCGCCCGAGGCGGGGCCGCGCGAACGGATTGCGGTGGTGGTGCCCGAGGTCAAGGACTATCCCGCCGGCAAGCTGGAGATCGTCGCCGCGATTTCGTTGAAGGAGCTTCGTTCGGTGCGGGATGGCGACGAGTTGGCGGTGGTTTTCTCAGGGTAGACAGGTTCACAGGAGGTAAGTGCGCATGCGTCGTGTCATCGTAGGCCTGTCCGGGGCCACCGGGTCCATCTATGGAATCCGCATTCTCCAGGTACTGCACCGGATACCGGATATCGAGACCCACCTGGTCATGAGCAAGGCGGCGAAGATGACCCTCCAGGTGGAGACACCCCACACGGTCAAGGAAGTGGAGGACATGGCCGATATGGTGCACGATATCAACAATATCGGCGCCAGCATTGCCAGCGGTTCGTTCCGCACCGAGGGAATGGTCATCGCGCCGTGCTCCATGAAGTCCATGGGGGGCATCGTGATGTCCGTCGGGGGCGACCTGCTGGTGCGCGCCTCGGACGTGATCCTGAAGGAGCGCAAGAAGCTCGTGCTGGTGGTGCGGGAGACCCCACTGCATCTGGGGCATCTGGAGAGCATGGCGCAGCTCACGCGCATGGGCGCGGTGATCTTTCCGCCCGTGCCCGCCTTCTATCACCGGCCCCAGACGCTGGACGATGTCATCAACCAGACCGTGGCGCGTATTCTCGACCAGTTCGATGTCGAGACCGACATGTTCCACCGGTGGGACGAGGAGTCCCTGAGCCGCTATCCCGGCGACAAGGAATGAACCGGAGCCGGGTGAGCGCCGGGCCGCCCGCGCGAAAGTCCGCATGGCCGATCTCGAAGAACAGATCCTGGAGTACCTCCGCACCCACAACACCATGACTCTCGGCACGTGCCGCGACGGTGTGCCGTGGAACGCCACGGTGTTCTACGCCAGCGACGGATTCCGCCTCTATTTCTTCTCGTCGCCCGACTCGCGCCATTGCGCCAATCTTGCGGACAACCCGCGGGTGGCGGTGACCGTTCAGGAGGATTACCAGGATTGGCGCGACATCAAGGGAATCCAGCTCGAGGGCGCCGTCGAGTTGGTGGATTCGGTCATCGCCAAGGGCAAGGCCCTGGCCGTGTACGCGCGCAAGTATCCGGGCATCATCAAGCTTTTCACGGACCCGGCGAGCGGCGTCTACCACAAGGCGTTTCTCAAGGTGAAGTTCTACCGGGTGATCCCGGAGAGGCTGTACTACATCGACAACCAGCAGGGTTTCGGCAAGCGGCAGGAATTGGCCCTGCCGGCGCGCGCGGCGTCGCGTTGAAGCGGCAAGCGTGCGGCGCCCGGCGCCGGACGTGCCGCTGACTTCGGAACTTCTCCGGCGACTTGGGTGAGGCCGCGACCGTGCATCCGGTGTCCTTCGGTGGACTCGGGACACGCTTGGGCGAGGCGGACTCGAAGACAGACCAGCCCCGGTAATCTCCGCGACGCAGGCTCCGGGGGAGGAGGCAATCATGTCACGACTGGTGGGGAAGGAAATGCCGGACGAACTGTTCGCGCTCATGAACGGGCAAGACGTTCAGGCGGGGAAGGTCGTGGTCATGGCCACGGTGGACGACAAGGGATGGGCGCATCCCGCCATGGCGTCGTATTACGAAATGGTGGCCAAGACGCCGCACCGCATCCACTTGGCCGTGGGTCGGAACAGCACGACGGAACGCAATCTCGTGCGCACCGGCGCCATGACCTGCGTGGTCACGGACGCCGGCGTGAACTACTACCTCAAGGGCAACGCCCGGCGCACGCGGGAACAACTGGCGGACACCATGTTTGCCCTGTTTCAGGTGGAACTTCACACGGTCCTGGAGGATCAGGATCCGGGAGCGGCCATTGTCACCGGCGTGCGTTACGAGTGGAACGAGAGCGGCAACGCCGGGTTCATGCAGACGATGCTCGACAAGACGCTGGCGGAGCTGCGGGCCGCGCCGTGGGAGTGAGCGCCAGGACGCGCGAAAGCGTTGCCGCCTGTCCGCGCGTGCGCATGGCAGGGCCGCTGGCCAGCCAGCACGGTTCGTGGTAGCTACAGAACCCTGATGCGCGCGCGGCGCGCAGCCGCCGGCACTCGACCAAACCCCAAGGAGGATCGACAGTATGGACCCGATCACGGACCCCATTGCCATCGACGTGCACGTGCACCTTTGCGATGAGCTGACCCTGAGTTCCAAGGGTGACCGCCCAAAGCAGATGGCGCAGTACTTCAAGCGGGAACGCAAGCCCGTGTCCATCGACGAGATGGCGGACCAGTACCGCGAGCGCAACATGATGGCGGTGATTCAGAACACCACCGACGAGACCATCACGGGGTTGACGCCGGTTCCCAACAAACACGTGGCCGACGGCGTGAAACGGAACTCCGACGTCTTCATGGGCTTCGGCGTCATCGATCCGTGGCAGCAGAAGGTGGCGCTGCAGGAGATCCAGCGCATCAAGGACCTCGGCCTGCACGGCGTCGGCGAGATCAACCCGGCCCGGCAGCAGTTCTTTCCCAACGACACCCGCTTCTATCCTCTGTGGGAGGAATGCCAGAAGCTCGAGCTGCCGATCCTTTTCCACAGCGGCATGGCCGGCGCCGGCGCCGGCACCCCCGGCGGCATGGGCAACAAGCTCAAGTTCACCCAGCCGATCCATCTCGATGACGTGGCCGCCGATTTTCCCGAGTTGAAGATCATCTGCGCCCACCCGTCGTGGCCCTGGACGGCCGAGAGTCTCGCCATCGCCCGGCACAAGAGCAACTTCTACATCGACCTCTCGGGGTGGTCGCCCAAATACTTCGCCGCCGAGCTGGTCCAGCAGGTGAATTCGATCCTTCAGGACAAGGCCATGTTCGGTTCCGACTGGCCGGCCATCGGCGTGGAGCGCTGGCTGAACGACTTCGAGAAGATCGCCATCAAGCCCGAGGTCAAGCAGAAGCTCATGCTGGACAACGCCAAGAAGTTCTTCGGCATGGACTGAGCGCCGTCGACGACCGCGGGGGGCGGCCGGACGGTCGCCCCCCGCATGCTCTCCAATGGCCATCGAACTGATCAAGCCCGTTCCCCCGCCCGCCTCCCGCGGCTTCCAGATCATGGCCAAGCCCACCGGGGCCATCTGCAATCTGGACTGCGTCTACTGCTACTACCTCAAGAAGGAAGACCTCTACCCGGAGGCGAAGTCCTTCCGCATGGATTCCGGCGTGCTGGAGGAATACATCGCCCAGCACATTCAGGCCTCACCGGAGCCGGTCATCGACTTCGCCTGGCACGGCGGCGAACCCACGATCCTGGGGCTCGATTACTTCCGCGAGATCGTGGCGCTCCAGCGCAAGCACTGCCCGCCGGGCCGCAAGGTGCGCAACGGCATGCAGACCAACGGCGTCCTGCTGGACGACGAGTGGTGCCGGTTCTTTGCCGGCGAAGGCTTCTCCATCGGCCTGAGCCTCGATGGCCCTGAAAAGCTCCACGACGAATACCGCGTCACCAAGGGCCAGCAGCCCACCCACCGGAAGGTGCTTCAGGCGTACAAGCGCCTCAAGGCGCACCGCGTGCCCTGCGACGTGCTCTGCGTGGTGCACGCCGGCAACGTCGGCCACCCCGCCACGGTGTACCGCTACTTCAAGAGCATCGGCGCGGACCACCAACAGTTCATCCCGCTGGTGGAGCCGGTGGGGGCGGACGGCGCCGTGAGCCCGCGCAGCGTGCCGGCCGAGGCCTTCGGCACGTTCCTGTGCGCCATCTTTGACGAATGGATCCGCAACGACGTGGGCCGGGTCACCATCCAGATCTTCGACGAGGCGGCGCGCACCGGCCTGGGCATCGAGCACGCCCTGTGCATCTTCCGGGAGACCTGCGGCGACGTGCCGGTGGTGGAACACAACGGTGACTTCTATTCCTGCGACCACTATGTGGAGCCGGAGTATCGCGTCGGCAACATCCACGAGACGCCGCTGGCGCAAATGATCGACAGCGACGCCCAGCGCCGGTTCGGCCGCGACAAGTGGACGACGCTGCCGCGGTACTGCCGCGAGTGCGAGGTGCGCGCCCAATGCAACGGCGGCTGCCCCAAGGACCGCTTTATCAAGACCCCGGAAGGGGAGGACGGGCTCAACTACCTGTGCGCCGGCTACAAGAAGTTCTTCATCCACAGCCGCGAGCACCTGAACACCATGGCCGGCCTGTGGCAGGCCGGCGAGCCCATGGAGAAAGTCATGCGGCAGGTGCGCGAAGCAGACGCCGCGGCTCGTCCCGTGGCCGGACGCAACGACCCCTGCCCGTGCGGCAGCGGCCGCAAGTACAAGCGCTGCTGCATGCCCCGATAAGACTGGCCGGCAACGTCCGGCCACACTTCTCGCCGTCATTCCCGTGACGACGGGAATCCAGGCGGCGTGAGGCAAGGTGATGACCCGCGGGCGCGCAGGGATGGATGCTCGTGGGCCGGATGGCGCCACTTCCATCTCGGCCACGCGCACGGAACCCAACAGAAACCGAGGTATCCATGGCCAACATCGAACTGACACTGGCATGCGAGGACTACGACCGCACCCGGGCCCTCAAGGACGGGCTGGTGAAGCCCGACGGCATTGATCTCAACTACGTGGCGCTGCCCGTGGAGGAGATCTTCTGGCGCATGCTCCATTTTCACGAATTCGACGCCGCGGAGATGTCCATGGGCGCCTACCATGTGGACGCCTCCCGCGGCCATCGCCCGTTCATCGCCATCCCGGTGTTCCCGTCGCGCATGTTCCGGCACCGCTGCATCTTCGTCAACGCAGCTTCGGGCATCGAGAAGCCCGAAGACCTCAAGGGCCGGCGCGTGGGAGTGCCCGAGTACACCATGACCGCCTCGGTGTGGGTGCGCGGCATGCTGCAGCACGACTTCGGCGTGGAGGCCAGAGACGTCCACTGGGTCCAGGGCGGCGTGGAGCAGCCGGGACGCAAGGACCGGGTGCCATTCGACGCGCCTGCCGGGGTGGAGATCGAGACCGAGGAGGAACGCACCCTCGACGACATGCTGGAAAAGGGCGACATCGACGCGCTGGTGTCGGCGCGCATGCCGTCGTGCTTTGTGCGCCGCGCCCCCGGCATTGCCCGGCTCTTCAAGGACTGCCGCGCCGCCGAGATGGACTACTTCCGCCGCACCGGCCTGTTCCCCATCATGCATTGCATCGTGGTGCGCCGGGAGATCCACGAGGCCCACCCGTGGGTGACCCAGAACCTCTACAAGGCCTTCTGCCGGGCCAAGGACCTGTGCGCGTCGCAGATCTACGATACCAACGTGCTGCGCACGCACCATCTCTGGTACCTGTTCGAATACGAAGAGACGGTGGACCTTATGGGCGAGGACTACTGGCCCTACGGCTTCGAGAGCAACCGCAAGACCCTGGAGACCTTTCACTCCTACCTGCTGGAGCAGGGCGTCATCAAGAATCCCGTGGACCTGGAAAGCCTGTACGCGGTCAATACACGCGAGGCGTTCAAGATCTGAGGGACGCGTCGCCGCAGGGGGGTGGATTCAGGACCATGGCCGGATCACGCAAGCTGCGCGTCCCGGGCCGGCCGCGGCGGTGGGAGGTCGGGATGGCGCTGCCACACGGCGCCCGGGTCAACGGCTGCGCGTGATTACTGAAACGGCACGCCATAGGACGGCCGGACGCGGAAGTACTCGCTGACGTATGCGTTGGCCGGGTGGCGCATCAGGCTCTGGGCCGTGCCAAACTGCTCCAGGCGTCCCTCGTGCATGAGCGCGATGCGGTCCGCCATCTCCAGGGCGTCCTCCAGATTGTGGGTCACGAAGAGGGTGGTAAGGTGCTGGTCCCGGTGGAATGCGCGGATCTCCTCCCGCACCCGGCGGCGGTTGGGTGGGTCGAGGTTGCTCAGTGGCTCGTCCATGAGCATGATCCGCGGGAACGTGGTCATGGCCCGGGCCAAGGCCACGCGCTGTTGCTGCCCGGCGGACAGTTCCTGCGGTTTGCGTTCGAACAACCGCTCCTCGATGTTCAGTGCCTTGGCCAGTGGTCGTATCAATTCGCGGATGGCGTCCACGGACCACTTGCGAATGCGCAACGGCAGCGTCAGGTTGGCGTACTTGCGGTCCTCGAATACGCGCATGTGCGGCCACAGCGCGTAGCTCTGGAAGATGAGTTGCACGTCCCGGCGGCCGGCGGGCAAATCGTTCACCGGCGCGCCGCCGATGAAGACCTCGCCCATGTCCGGAGTCTCCAGCCCGGCGATGACGCGCAGCAGCGTGGTCTTGCCGCACCCGCTTTCACCGATGATGACCACGAACTCGCCCTGTTCCACTTCGAGGTCGAAGCCGTCCACGGCCGTCACCGATCCGAAGCGCTTGGTGATGTTGCGCAGCACGAGATTTTTCACGCGGCCATGGTAAGGCAAAGGCCGAGGCAAGACAATCACCCATGCACAAGTCCAAGGAAACGATTCCACGCCTGATACGCGCCAGCCTGGGCGAAATAAAGGCCGACCTGGTGGTGACGGGCGGGCGGCTGGTCAACGTCTACAGCGGCGAGATTCTGGATGGCGTGGAGATGGCGGTGAGCGATGGGCGGATCTGTTACCTTGGCCCCAGCGCGGACCACGCCCGCGGCGACGACACCCAGGTGCTGGACGCCGGTGGCCGCTGGCTCGCGCCCGGCTTCATCGACGCCCACACGCACATCGGCCACTTCTGCCGTCCCTTCGAACTGTTGCAAGCCTACGTGCCCCACGGCACCACTGCGCTGATGGCCTCGTGCGACGAGCACACCGTGGCCTTCGGCTTCGCCGGCATGAAGCTCTTCCTCGACGAGGTCGCCTGCCACCCGCTCCGGGTTCACACCCTGATCTCCATGGCCGCGCCCCAGGATCCGCTGCTGTGCGAGACCGAGTCCCTGTCGGTACGGCAGGTGGAGGAGGTGCTGCGCGACCCCCGGGTGTTGGGCCTGGGCGAGGTGGTCTCGTGGCTGCGGCTGGTGCAAGGCGATCCGGAACTGGTGGAGCGCATCGGCATGACCCTCGACCAGGGCAAGATCGTTCATGGCCACACGGCGGGGGCGCGGGACCGGCGCCTCAACGCCATCGCCGCCGCTTCGGTATCGTCGTGCCACGAGGCCATCCACGGTGAGGACGCCTTGGCGCGCCTGCGGCTGGGTTATTGGACCATGCTGCGCGAGGGCTCCTTTCGGCAGGACCTCGAAGCCACCCTCAAACCGCTCCTGGCCGCCGGCGTGGATACCGGCCGGTTGATTCTGGTGAGCGATGGCATGGCCCCGGACGATGTCGCAGCCCACGGTCACATGGACCACGTAATCCGCCGCGCCGTGGCGTGCGGACTGAGCCCGGTGCGCGCCATTCAGGCCGCCACCCTGCACCCGGCGACCTACTCCGGCCTGGAACAGGAACTCGGCGGCCTCGCGCCCGGCCGGTTCGCCGACTTCGTGCTGTTGGACGACCTGGACGCCGTGCGCGTCAGCGCGACCTGGATCGGCGGCGAACCGGTGGCCAAGGCCGGCGAGTCGAACGTGGACGTCGTTCCGCCCGGTTTCCCCGACGGCATGGGTCTCAAGACCGCCTTCCGCCTGCCCGTGACCGCCGAGGACATGCGCATTCGCTGCGAGGCCTCCCGTGCCCGCATCCGCGTCATGGACCTGATCAACCAGACCATCACGCGGGAACGCGTTGTCGAGGCGCCTTGTGCCGGTGGGGCCATCGCGGCCGACGTGGATGCCGACCTCCTCAAGGTCGCGGTGTTCGACCGCCGGGAGGGCTTCAGCCCCGTCTTCGGTTTCGTTCGTGGCCTGGGAGCCGATGTCGGCGCGGTGGGCACCACCGTCAACCTCGACGAGTACACGCTGCTGGTGGCGGGTTCCAGCGACTACGACATGGCTTTGTGCGCGAACCGGATCCTGGAAAATGGCGGCGGCATCGCGGTCGTGGACAAGGGCCGCATTCTGAATGAGCTTGCGTTTCCCATAGGAGGGCTCTTCTCCCTGGAGCCCTGGCGCGAAGTGGGGGAGAAGCTCGCCGCCGTCCAGCGGATCCTGAAGGAACGCGGCAGCGCCTTCCCCAAGCCCCTCTACGCCCTGTGCTTTCTCACCTTCGTCACCCTCCCCGAGCTGCGCATCACCGGCCGCGGCCTGGTGCGCGCCAAGGAACGGCGCATCGTCCCGCTCGTGGCAGAGTGACGCTGTTGTCTCTTCTGTATTGACGTTCGTGCGACGCGCCGTCGAAGAATCCCCAAGCAAGTCGAGCGTCAAGGCTCCATAGGCAACCATCGGAGACGGCGTGGTTTGCCGTCGGTCTCCGGCTCATTGGAACAGTTCGAATGTTCCCCGCGCGCCGGCGTGAAAGCCGATGCCGGTGGACCGGTAGCCGGGGACTTCCTCGTAGGCCTTGTCGAAGAGGTTGTCGATCCGTCCGAACAGCTCTACCTGTCCGCCGAGCTTGTAGCTGGCGCCGACGTTGACGAGGGTGAAGTCGTCGATCATCGCGGCGCCGTTCCGCCTGTCGCGTTGTTTTCCGTTGTAGTCGATGCCGAGGTCCACGCCGGCCCTGCCGTCCAGGAAGCGGTAACCCAGGTTGACGCTGGCCATGTGCTCGGCCCGGCGCGGAAGCCGTTGGCCATCCGGGTCCTTCGCGTCGGTGTAGGTGTATTGCGCGGACAGGCGGACATCTTCGACGGGGTTCGCCCGCAGGGTGAGTTCCAAGCCCCGAATCCTCGATGTCCCTTCAAGATTGTCGTAGAAATCGTCATTGCCTGTCTCGGGGTTCTGCCAGTCGTAGGGCGTGCCGGCGTCATTCCAGTAGATCAGACGGTTCGGCCGGTTGTTGAACCAGGTCACATCCAGGGAGAGCCGCTCCTCCAGCAAGGTTTGCTCCACGCCTGCGTCCCAGCCCTTGCTTTCCTCCGGTTCCACGTCGGGGTTCGGACCGGTGCGGCCGAACTGTTGGAACAGGTGTGAGAGGGTGGGATTCTTCACTCCCGTGCCGTAGCTGCCGTGGAATCGCGTACCGCTGGCGTCGATGACATAGGCGGCGGTGAAGCGGAACGTTGTCGTATCGTTGAAGCGCTCGTTGTCGTCTCGACGCACGCTGCCGGACAGAAAGAGTTGCTCCCACAACCCGAGTTGATACTCACTGGAAAAGCCCCGGTTGGTGACGTCGGAGTCGGCCCCGCCGGATTCCTGTGAATCCTTCTCCTGCTCCGCGACGAACGTGATCGTGTGGCTCGCTTCGGTCACCGCGGCCGTCTCGAAGAATACGTTTGTCTCGTAGTCGAAGCGCGTTTTCCTGCCGTCGTATGGATTGGTTCCCCAGCGGCTGGCCACGGTGCGCCTCTTCCGGTGCATGCCCGCTCCGAAGGCGTGCCGCCAGTCCCCGTCGAGCAGGCTGTAGGTCAAGCGGCCCTGGCCCATGACATGGTCCGATTCGGTGTGATCGGCGCTGTCCGCGGGCACGGAATCGGTTTCCACGCGCGCCTTGACGTAACGCCCGCTCAGCTCGAGTTCCAGCCCCCGTGCGGGTCGGGCGCCGAACTTGGCGCTGTAGGTCTGGTTCCGGTACCCGTCTTCCTCATCTCCCCGGGCGATGGATATCCCGGAGGTGTGATACCCCGTGGCGCCGAGAGCGAAGTGGTGGCGAAGGCCTCCGCCACGGATGCCGGCGGACACGCTGCTGGTGCCAAATGAACCTCCCTCGATGCTGGCGTTCCCCTGAACCGGCCCGCGGCCCTTTCGGGTGGTGATGTGGATGACGCCGCCGATGGCATCGCTGCCGTAGATCCCGCTCTGCGGCCCCCGGAGAATCTCGATGCGCTGGATATCGGCGGCCAGCAGGTCCGCGAAATTGTATATGGCGCTGCTGCTGCTCGGGTCGTTGACCTTCACGCCGTCGATGAGGACCAGGGTGTGCCCGTGCTCGGAGCCGCGGATCCGCACCGCGGTCAGCGTGCCCGGTGTGCCCGAGCGGTGCACCGCCACTCCCGGGACCTCGCGCAGCAGGTCGGACACGACCCGTGCCTGCTTGCGTTTGATGTCGTCGGCGGTGATGACGGTGATCGAACTGCCCACAGACCTGGCCGCCAGCGGCACGCGGCTGGCGGAAACCACGATCTCGGGAAGGTGTTCCACGTCCCTTCCGGTGGTGGCGACGTCGGGCGGTTGCTGCGATGCGTCTCCGGGGGGCGACTGGGCGGCGCCGGGTTGAGACGTGAGGATGAGAATGAGGGTGAGGACACCCGTGGTCAGGGATTTCATGGCAATCTTCCTTTCCCGCGAAGGTGGATTGTGGATGGAAAACGGACAGGTTTCCTGGCTTGGGCGTCGTGGCAGTTCGCCGTCCTACTTGCCGCGCCTTCCCACCCGCCGTACGGGCAGTGGCTCGATTCGCGGCTTTCGTCGCCGTTACAGTTGCGGGGCAGCAGGGGATTCGCACCCCTTTCCCTGGCGTCCGTCTTAAGGTCTGTGGCGAATCGGAATGTCGTCGTTACGTTCTCATCAGCGAACCTCCTTCAACCGGAACGCCACCGGAACTCGAACCCAGCTCGACGAGGGCGCGCCTCGGCGTCGCGCCGGGTGAAACCGCCAGCGCTGGACCGCCTTGACCGCGGCTTCGTCGAGGATGCCGAAACCCGACGTGCGTTCCACCGCCACGTCGCCCGGTGCGCCGTCCGGGTTGACAAGCACCTTGAGCAGCGTCGTGCCTTCCCAGCCGGCGCGGCGCGCCTTGCGCGGATAGCCGGGCTTGACGGTGCGCGCGTAACGCGCCGGGCTGAATGCGGCGCCCGCCGTGACCGGCCGCGGGGGCGTGCCGCGTGCCAGGTTGAGCGCGCTCTCGGGTTCGCTGCGCTCGCGGACGCGGCCGGCGTTCAACCCGTTCTTCAAGGCATCGCTGTCGCCGTCCACCTTGTCAGGCGGCTTGGGCGCCCCGCCGCCGGCGCGGGCGGACTGCATCGTCCCTCGGTCGGGCGCGTTTGGACGCATGACGCCGGTCGGGGCAACCGCAACGACTGGCGCCGCGGGCTCCGCGCCCCGCGCCGCGGGTAGCGCCCGAGGGGGCTTGGGCAGGGGCTTGGCGTGCGTGCGCGCAGCCGCCGCCGGCCTGGTCCGCGTCCTGGCGACGGGAGCCGGTCGGTTCCGGGCCGGAGCGGCCGCTTCGAGGTTCCCGGTCACGAGCGCGGCCTTCGCCACCCGTATCGCGGCTGGTGATGGAACACGCGCGGGTTCCGGCGTCACGTGCGGTGGCGTGGCCGGTGCCGGGCGCGCCTCCCGCTTGAGCCTGGCCGGCGCCCGGCGCGTGTCCGGCTTCGGCTCCGACCGTGCGCGGCGCGCGTCCGGCTTCAGCGCGGCCTGCTGCCGTGGCTGCGCCATGGACTTCGTCGCAGCGCTCCGCGTCGGCGCCACGAGCCTCAGCCGCAGTACCGCCACGTCGTCCTGGCCCGCGTCGCCGGCGTTCATGGGCAAGGGCGCCCACAACAGCGCGGCGTGGAGCAGCGCGGAACCCAACAGGGAGTACAGAAAGCGGCGCACGTCGTCGTCGTTCCCGAACGGGTCAGATTAGACCCGGCTCGACGGAGGCGAAGACGAACGAAAGCAGGGGACAGGTGTGAATGGCGAGACCTCCTCTCTCTCCTCGGAGAGCACGGTGTGTCGTGTCCTCAGGTAGGTCTCCTGGCTCATGGGCTGGCCGCGTGGACCGCCTTGCCGCCTTCCCGTTCCCAAGCGCGGAACAGTGGCACCCTGGCAAGGGTTCCCATTTACAGTGGCGGGACCGCACCGGCTTTCAACCGGTTTCCCTGTTATCCCCGAGGGGACCTGAGGACCGGGCGGCCGGGAAGGCCGCCCATGGTCTGGTGTCCTGCCCGTTCATCCGAATGAAACGGTCAGGACATGGGGTTTGTACTTGTGCGGGGAGACCTTGTCAAACACGGCCGCGAGCCTGCCCCGCGGAATGGCGATGAGTGGTCCTTCGGCTTCGCTCCACGGCGGCGAAGGACGCCGCGACTTACGACCTCACATTACGACCTCGCGTTGCGACCTCGTTGGGGGGCTCACCCGCCGCCGGCCGCCTTCAAGTCCTCGATGTACGCCTTGAACCCTTCCTCGACGGTGTACTCGGGCTCCCAGCCGAGCAATTCCTTGGCGCGGGTGATGACCATGGGCTGCTTTGATGAGCGCGGCGGCTTGCCGGGTATGATCTCCACTTCCAGCTTCGGCAACAGCCCCTGGACCATGTCCACCAGGTCGTCGAACGTCACGACCACGCCGGTGCCGATGTTGAAGGTGGTTTCGGCGGGAGCCGGGATGGTGGCCGCCCGTTCGATGGCCCGGCCCACGTCCTTGAAGTAGACGTACTCGAAGTCGCGCGTCGACTCCTGGGGAATGTGCGCGACACGGCCGGTGAGACCGGATTCCACCAGGTTCTGCAGCATCTCGCCGCCGGCGGAGCCCCCCGCGAAGTGGCCGAAGCCGAACACGTTGGCCAGCCGCAGCACGATGAGTTCGAAGCCGTAGAGCCGCTGGTAGGCCTCCACCATGAGTTCCTTGGCGACCTTGGAGTTGCCGTAGGCGTTGCCGTCGCCCCGGTTGAAGCCTTCGCCGAGGGATTCGTCGCCCTCCAGGCGGCGGTTGTAGACGCCCATGGTGCTGATCTGGATCAATCGCCGGACGCCGGTGAGGCGCACCGCCTCGGCCACGTTGACCGTGCCCATGACGTTGATCTGAAGACCGCTGTAGACCGGGTTGGCCACCGCGCCGCCGATGAGGCCGGCGGTGTGCAGCACCGTATCCACCTTGTGGGTCTGCATGGCGTCGATGAGCGCCGGCAGGTCTCGGATGTCGCGCTTCAGCACGGTCACGTCGGCCTTGCCCAGCTTGCGTTCGAGGAAGTCCATCCTCGGCGCCATGTCGAAAAACACGATCTTCTCGCCCCGCTGCAGCGCGCGTTGCGCGAACGCGGTGCCCACCAAGCCAATGCCGGTAATCAATGTGCTCATCACGGCTCCCTTCGCGTGGGGTGTTGTTGTCCAAATACGTGCATCAAGCCCGGCGGACTGTCAAGGCGCCCGGCCCTGAGCCGCCCTTGCCTGGCGCCCGTCCAAGGGGCGATCCCCAGTCGCCCTGCGCGGACAGGTTCCTCATGCCGGTCCGCTCACCGCCACCACCCACTCGTCTTCGATGCGCCGGACGGCCGCGCGCACACCGTAGACTTCGGCCATGCGCTGCGGCGTAAGCGTCGCCGCCGGGGAGCCATCCGCGACGATGCGGCCGTTCCGGATCCACGCCAACCGATCGGCGAAGCGCGCAGCCAAGGTGGCCTCGTGCAGGACCACCAGAGCGCTCCCGCCCGCGTCCGCATAGCCCCGCAGCAGCGCCAGCACTTGATGCTGGTGGAGCGGGTCCAAGGCTTCGGTGGGCTCGTCGGCCAAGAGGATCGGCGCTTCCGCGGCCATGGCCCGGGCCAGGTGGACACGGCACAACTCGCCTCCGGACAGTGTGTCGCAGGGGCGGTCGGCCAATGTTTCGATGTCGGCGGCCGCCAGCGCGCGTTGGACGGCGGCGGCGTCTTCGCGGCGCATCCTGCCGGGGCCGGCGCCGTGGGCGAAACGGCCCAGGGCCACCACGTCGCGCACCCGCAAGGGCCATGCCAGCGGCCTGGACTGGGGCAGGTAGGCGATGCGCCGGGCGCGTTCCGCCGCGCCGAGACGGCCGGGATCGTCGCCATGGGCCTCGACCGTCCCCCGCTTGCGTTTCACGAGGCCCAGGATGGCTCGCAGCAGCAAGGTCTTGCCGGCGCCGTTGGGACCGAGCAGAACCACCAGTTCGCCGGCGCCGACGTGCACGGATGCCCCGCGCAGCACCTCGCGTTGCCCGAGGGTCACGGCGATGTCGCGCGCGCGCAGTTCACCCATGATTCAAGCGCCTCCGCGCGGCGATCCAGATGAACACCGGCGCGCCCAGCAGCGCCGCCACCACGCCGAGCTTCAGCTCCGCGTCCGTGGGCGCCACGCGCACGCCGATGTCCGCGAACACCAGGATCAGACCCGCGAGCAGGGCGGCGGGCGCCAGCGTGCGGGCGGGGTCGTGGTTCACCAGCGGCCGCACGAGGTGCGGCGCGACGATCCCCACGAAGCCGATGGCGCCGGCAAGGGATACCGCCGCTCCGGTGGCGAGACCGGCGCCCACCACCACGAGAAGCCGGGTCCAGGCTAGATGGACGCCCACACCCGCCGCCGCTTCCTCTCCCAGGGTCAAGGCCGAAAGACCGTGGCGCGCGGCGAAGAGGACGCCCAGGCCCGCGGCCAGAAACGGCGTCGCAAGCAGGATGTCGTGGAAGCTCCGGTTGGCCACCGTGCCGAGCATCCAGTTGAGCATTTCAGACAGGGAGAACGGGTGCGGCGCCAGGTTCATCAAGAGCGCCATGAGCGCGCCCGCGAAACTCGACAGCCCCACACCCACCAGGATCAGCGTCACCACCGAACCCACCCGCACCGCGGCCACGGTCAGGAGGACGGTGGCCGCCAGCGCGCCGGCAATGGCCGCCAAGGGCAGGGTCAGAGCCTGGACGTTCACGAGTCCATAGTAGATGACGAACGTCGCCCCCAAGGCGGCGGTGGCGGAGACCCCGAGCACACCGGGCTCGGCCAGGGGATTGCGCAAGAGCCCCTGCAAGGCCGCCCCGGACATCCCCAGCGCCGCCCCCACCACCAACGCGGCCACGGCGCGCGGCAGTCGGATTTCCCACACCACGATCCGGTCCCCCGCCGAACCGCCGCCCGTTAGGGCGGAGAGGATCCGGTCCACGCCCAAGGCAGTGGAACCCACCAGGCATGCCGCTGTCAGGGCCACCAGCGCGGCCGCCGCCAGGGCGGCGAGCAGCACGCGGTCGCTCACCGCGCGGCCCGCTTCCCGGCGCCCTCGGGAGCGGGAAGCCCGCGCGTTGGAGGCGATGCGTCCGGCCGCTTCACACGGCCTTCCGCCGGGCCGCGGTTGCCGTCCACCTTCGCGGAAATCGTGTGGCGCAGGGTGGCCAGCGCCGTCACGGCGTCGGCCACGAACCAGCCGCCGCACGCGGTGGTGGCGCCGTCCACCGCGGCGACGGGAACCGTGCGCATGGCGCGCTGGGCCACCGGATGGCGGAACGGTGTCCAGGCGTCGTCGTGGTTGGTGCCCTCGCCGAAGTCGGCCCGGGCCACCATGTCCGGAGTTTCGTAGGCGAGGTCTTCCAGGGGAATCGGATGCCAGCCGCGCCGGGTCTGGAAGTTGCCCAGGCCGGCAGCGGTCACCGCGTCATCCACCAAGGTGCCGGGCCCGGCCGAATAGCCGGCCGGCGTCATGTACAGCGCGCGCGTATCGGGCCGCCGGCCGCGGGCCGCGCGCAGCCGCGCATCCATGCCGGTGATGAGCGCTTCGCCGCGCTCGGGCGCTCCGAGGGCGCGCGCGGCGTGCCGGATCACCTCCCTCACGGCGGCGATGTTGTCCGCGAACCGGATCTGCGCCACCGCCACGCCTGCTCGTTCAAAGAAGCCGCGCGCGTTGGGGCCGCCGCCGTAGGAACGCACCACCAAACTCGGCTTCAACGCCAGCACGTCCTCCGCCCGGGGACGCACCACCGGCAACCCCTCGGCGGCGTCACGCATGTACGAAAACGAGGCAGCGGCATCCGGAGACAGCGCCAGGATGTTTGCACGGTCCGCCAGGCCCAGCACGAACTGATCCGCGCAGTAGTCCAGGCTCACGATACGCTGCCCCGGGGAATCGGTTGGAAACGACGGCTCGCAGGCCGAAAGGAGAAGACACCCGACGAGCATGCCGAACCACGCCGACAACCGCCCGATGGAGCCGGAATTGGCCGGAGTTGGCCGGAATGGAGGAGGGTTTTCCATTGTTGAGGCGCGGCGATTCGGGTCAAAGTGAACCCCAATGTTGCAAAAAAGTTCGTGGAGAGCGATTCGAACCACGGCCTACGAACCGTCATTCCCGCGAAAAAAGCTTCGTAAAATTTTCCACAACCCTACTCTGCCGCTCACCCTCACCTACGGAGCCTGCGCCGCCGGGTATCCCGGCGCAATTCTCTTCAACCGCTGGCGCGGTGTGGATTGGCCCCTTGGTTCAGGATACTATCGAGGTAGCGCCGGGGTGTCCATCCGGGCGCGTTCTGCCGGAAGAGATCACCACCGCTGTCCGCGGCGGAAAGACGCCCGCGCGTCGGAAAGGACACAGGAACATGACCATCCCCACGGAACCCATCGGCAGCATACCCCGGCCGGGCTATCTGATGGAGGCCATGAGCGCCCACGGCGCCGGACGGCTTGACGACGCGGGACTGGCCCAGGCCATGGACCGGGCGGTGGCGCACTTGGGCGCGGACGGGCTTGGCGCCACCGACGACTGCGGATTCTCGCCCTTTGGCGATGACGTCTCCACCGCGCGGAATACCGCCTTCGCGAAGATCCGCGCGCGGGTGGAGGGCGCCAGGCTGGCGGAAGAGCGGCTGAGCTGACGGGGTCACGCCGTTCTCGTTCCACCCGGAAGCACGTGCTCCACGTACCGCCCGTCTCCCGCGCCCTCGACAGCGCGATCCAGCGCGCCCTCGACGGCAAGACCAAGCCCTTGGGCGCCCTGGGGGTGCTGGAGGCCGTGGCCGCGCAGATCGCGCGCATCCAGGGCACCCTGACTCCTACGCTGCGGCACTGCCGCCTGACGCTGTTCGCCGGCGACCATGGGATCGCGGAGGAGGGTGTGTCGCCCTACCCGCGTGCCGTGACCCGTCAGATGGTGCGTAATTTTCTTGCCGGCGGTGCGGCGGCCAACGTGTTCTCCCGCGTCAACGGCGTGGACTTGCGGGTGGTGGACGCCGGGGTGGCCGGCGACCCCTTGGAAGCGCCGGGGCTCGTGTCCCGGCGCATCGCCCCGGGGACGCGCAACGGTGCCGTGGAGCCGGCCATGTCCCGGGCGCAATGCGAAGGCGCGCTGCGTGCCGGCGAGAAGCTCGGCGCCGCGTCCGCGCCGGACGCCGCGGCCTTCGGCGAGATGGGAATCGGCAACACCGCCGCGGCCGCGCTGGTGGCCCACAAGCTCACGGGGGTGGGCCTGGACACGCTCGTGGGGCGGGGCGCCGGCCTGGACGACGCGGGCCTGGAGCGCAAGCGCGAGGTGCTGGGACGCGCGGCCCGGCGCACCGCCGCGCGCCTCGACGCCTTGGACGCGTTGCGGGAGTACGGCGGCTTCGAGATGGTCATGATGGCCGGAGCCATGGCGGGAGCGGCCCGCGCCGGGGCGGTGGTGCTGGTGGACGGTTTCATCGCCGGGGTGGCGGCGCTGGCCGCGGTGCGGTTGGCGCCGGCCCTGCGGGACTACCTTGTTTTCGCGCACCGGTCCGCCGAGCACGGCCACGGCGCCGTGCTCCTGGCCCTGGATGCGCGCCCTTTGCTGGCGCTGGACATGCGCCTCGGCGAGGGCACCGGCACGCTGCTCGCGTGGCCGCTGCTCCGGTGCGCGGCGGCCATGCTGTCCGAGATGGCGAGCTTCGAGAGCGCCGGCGTGAGCGGTCCGGCGTGAGGCGACGCGTGCGTGAAGAATGGGCGGTGTTCCTCCTGGCGGTCCAGTTTCTCACCCGGGTCCGGGTGCCGGCGACCGACCTCTTTACCGAAGCGCGCCTTGCCGCCGCCGTGCGATACTACCCTTTGGTGGGCATCGTCGTGGGCGCGGTGGCGGCCGCGGTATTCTGGCTCGCACACCTCGTCTTTCCCGCAGGCTTGGCGCTTGTGCTGGCCACCGCCGCTTCCCTGTGGCTCACCGGGGCGTTCCACGAGGATGGTTTCGCCGACGCCTGCGATGGGCTCGGCGGCGGCCGCACGCGCGCGCAGGCGTTGGAGATCATGCGGGACAGCCGCCTGGGCACCTACGGCGCGGCCGGCCTCGGCCTGATGCTGGCCGCGAAGATACTGGCGTTGGCCGCCGCTCCGGCGGTCATGGTTCCGTGGCTGCTGGTGGCGGCCCACGGCGCGAGCCGCGGCTCGGCGACGCTGGCCATTGCCACCAGCCGGTACGTGCGGGAGGCGGGCACGGCCAGGCCGGTGGCCGGCGGCGTGGCCCCGGCGGGCCTTGCGTTGGCCCTGGCCACCGGGGTCGCGCCGCTGGCGGCGCTTTGGTATCTGGCGTCGCCGTCCGCGATGGTGGCTGGCTTCACGGGGCTTGTGATCGGTCATGTGGTCATGCGGGGGTTGTACGAACGAAAACTCGGCGGCTATACGGGCGACTGCCTTGGGGCGGTGCAACAGACCAGCGAGTTGGGGCTTTACCTCGGGGCCGTGGCGGTTCTGTAATTCTCCTCGAATCCGCCCGAAACTGGTCTTTCCCTGCCTCTCGCTACGATTCGATAAACCCGACAGGCTCCTGGGGGACGATGGTATGCGCCTGATCTTGATTCGTCATACGCGGCCGGCGGTCACGGACGACCTGTGTTACGGCGTGAAAGACGTGGACGTGGCGGCGACCTTCGAGGAAGAGGCCGCGCGCGTGGTGGCGGCGCTTCCCGCGGTGGAGCGGCTGGTGACCAGTCCGTTGCGGCGCTGTACGCGGCTGGCGGAACGGATCGGCGCGGCGCGGGGGCTCGTTCCGGTGGTGGACGAGCGGCTCGGGGAAATGGACTTCGGGCGCTGGCAAGGCCTTTCGTGGGCTGTGATTGAACGGACGGAACTGGATGCCTGGGCGGCGGATTTCCTTGACGCCCGGCCCCACGGGGGCGAAAGTGTGCGCATGGTCACGGAACGGGTTGGTGCGGCGCTGGCGGATTTCGGGCGCAGCGGCACGTGTCATGCGTTGGTGACCCACGGCGGCGTCATCAAGGTGGCGCGGGCCTTGTCCGGCGCTACGGACGCATGGACGGGGCAGGTGGACTTTGGCGCCGCGGTGGAGGTGAAGCCTTTGACCGAGCCCGATCTGGCGCGATTCCGTCCCCATGACGAGGGGGCGTGGACCTGACATCCTTCCCCATACGGCACGGCGGCGACCTTTCGGTTGCCCGGCGGGTCTTCGGCAAGCCCGCGGATGGTTGGCTCGACCTTTCCACCGGTGTCAACCCGTGGCCCTGGCCCTTCGGGGAACTCGATCCGGAATCACTGACGCGCCTGCCGCAGGAGGATGCCCTGGCGGCGCTGCGGGAGAGCGCACGCGGCGCCTATGGAATCCCATCCGACAACAGTGTGATCGCGGCGCCCGGCAGTCAGGCGCTGATCCAGTTGCTGCCCGGCCTGCGGCGCCGCTCCCGCGTCGCCGTCCTGGCGCCCACCTACGAGGAGCACGCCGCCGCGTGGCGTCGGCTGGGCCACACGGTCGACGAGGTCGCCGCCCTTGCGGATGGCCGCGACGCCGACGTGGTGGTGGTAGTCAACCCGAACAATCCCGACGGTCGCGTCATCGAGCGAAGCACGCTCGTGGGAATCGCCCAACGCCTGGCGGCGCGCGATGGGTGGCTCCTCGTCGATGAAACCTTCGCGGACGTGGCGCCGCGGGCAAGCCTCGCGTCGATGCCCGGTCTTGCCAATGCGCTCGTCATCCGATCGTTCGGCAAGTTCTTCGGCTTGCCCGGCCTGCGCCTTGGCTTCATCGCCGGAGCGCCCGCGCTGGCGGACACCATCGCGCGCCGCCTGGGCCCCTGGGCGGTGTCGGGTCCCGCTCTGGACATTGGCAGGCGCGCGTTGGTCGATGCGGAATGGGCCTCCGATACCCGCCGCCGGTTGGCAGCCATGCGGCGCAAGCTCGACGCGGTGCTCGCGGAGGGCGGCCTGACCGTTGTGGGCGGCACGGATCTGTTCAGCTTGGTGGAGGCGCCCGCCGCGCGCCATCTCCATCGCGCCCTTGGCCGGGCCGGGATTCTCGTCCGTGCCTTCGAGCGCCATCCGCGCTGGCTTCGAGTGGGTATTCCACCTTCCGCGGAGGCGCTCCACCGGCTTGCCGTCGGGTTGAAGAACGCATTGCCGGACGGCGCCGTTCGCCAGCGGGCATGAGCATTTCCGACAGCGCGGCGCTTGTGCTGGCGGCGATGTTGCTCGACGCGGTCATCGGTGACCCGCGTTGGCTCTATCGCGTCATCCCGCACCCCACGGTACTCATGGGCCGGGCACTGTCGTTCTGTGACCGGCTGTTCAACCGGCCGCGGTCGCGCCGCCTCGTGGCCCGCATTGCGGGGGCGTTGTCGGCGCTGGCCGTGGTCGTATCGTTCGGCGCGCTGGCGGTTCTCGTGGACGCCATGCTGGGCCGCGGTTGGGGCGGGTTCTGGCTGGAGGCGCTCCTGGCCTCGGCGCTGATCGCGCAGAACAGCCTCTATCGTCATGTCGCCGCAGTGGCCACGGCGCAGGAGGGGGGTGGAGTCGAGGCCGGTCGCACTGCCGTGACCCACATCGTCGGGCGTGATCCGAAGTCCCTCGACTCCCATGGTGTGGCTCGCGCCGCTGTCGAATCTCTGGCCGAGAACTTCAATGACGGCGTGGTGGCGCCGGTGTTCTGGGGCCTGCTCTTCGGTCTCCCGGGCATGGTGGCCTACAAGGCGCTGAACACCGCGGACAGCATGATTGGGCATCTCGACTTCCGCTACCGCGACTTCGGCTGGGCCGCGGCCCGGTTGGACGACGTGGCCAACTGGGCGCCCGCGCGCATCGCCGGAGTGCTGCTGGCGCTATCCGGCGGTCAGCGACGTGTCGGGATTGTCGCGCAGGCCCTGGAAATCATGTGGCGCGACGGCGGCGCCCACCGTTCAGTCAACGCCGGTTATCCGGAAGGAGCCATGGCCGGAGCATTGGATCTGCGGTTGGCTGGACCGCGGCATTACCAAGGCGCCGTCACCCCGGATCCGTGGCTCGGGAACGGGACCATGGAGGCGACCGCTCACGACATCCGCCGGGGGCTTCGGGTCTATGTGGGCGCCTGCGCGCTGTTGTTCCTGGTGATCGGCGCGCCTTGGCTGGCGGCCGGAGCGGGTTGATGGCCCGACACGGGTGGGCTCTCAGCGCCACCTCATGGGTTCAACGGGCCGTGGCCATCAGGCCGTCGATGTCGATGGCTTCTTCAAACGCCTCGGCCACGCTGTCCAGGGCTTCTTCCACACTGGCCTCCCAGGATGGGCTGAACGGGCCGGTGTCCCCCAGGGCGCGCAGGAAGGCGCGCCGGAAACCGTCTGCGGCGAAGAGTCCGTGGACGTAACAACCCATGACGCGCCCGTCCGCCGACACGCCGCCGGGGTCGTGGGACGGGCCGTCGGGTGCGAGGAACGGCTGGTCCGTGCCGCCGGTGGTCTCGCCCACGTGCATTTCGTATCCGGCGAAGGGAGCGGCCACGGTCTTGCCGACCCCGGCCACCCGCGTGAGCGTCTTGCCGCCGGTGAGGAGCGTTTCGTGATCGAGCAGACCCAGGCCGTCTTCCGCGCCCGGCGGCCCCTCGATGCCACGGGGGTCCGCCACCTTTCGCCCGAGCATCTGGTAGCCGGCGCAGATGCCCAGGATCGCGCCGCCCCGGCGGCGGTGCGCGAGCAGGTCGATGTCCCATCCTTCGCGCTTGACGGCCCGCAGGTCCGCCACCGTCGCCTTGGAGCCCGGCAGGATCACCAGCGCCGCGTCGCCGGGTAGCGGGCGTCCGGGCGGCACCACCTCCAGGCGCACGGCGGGTTCTTCCGCCAGTGGATCCAGGTCGTCGAAGTTGGCGATGTGCGGCAGGCGCGGCACGGCGACACGGAAGCCGCCGGCGCCCTGCACTGGTGGGCCGTTGTCGAGGGAGTAGGCGTCTTCCTGTGGCAGGCGCCGGGCGGCGGCGAGATGCGGGATGATGCCGAAGGAGGGCAGGCCGGTGCGCGCGGTGATGGCGCCCAGGCCGCCGGCGAACAGGCGGGCATCGCCGCGAAACCGGTTGATGAGGTAGCCTTGCAACAACCGGCGCTCGTCTTCCGGCAAGAGCTCCCAAGTGCCCACGAGGTTCGCGATGACCCCGCCCCGGTCGATGTCGGCCACCAGAACCACGGGCGCGCCGGTGGCCGTGGCGAATCCCATGTTGGCGATGTCGCCGGCGCGCAGGTTGACTTCGGCGGCGCTGCCCGCGCCTTCCACCAGCACGAAATCCGCTTCCGCCGCAAGCCGTTGGAAACTCTCCAACACCGCCGGCATCAGCTCGCGCTTGACGTTCTGAAACCCGACGGCGCCGTAGTTGCCGCGTACCTTGCCGTGAACCACCACCTGGGCGCCGACATCGGACTGCGGTTTTAGCAGCACCGGGTTCATGTCCACCGCCGGCTCCACCCGGCAGGCTCTGGCCTGCAGCGCCTGGGCGCGGCCGATTTCGCCGCCGTCCGGGGTGACGGCGGCGTTGTTGGACATGTTTTGCGGCTTGAACGGGCGCACCGCGTAGCCCCGGCGTGTCAGCGCGCGGCAGAGGCCGGCGGTGACCAGCGATTTGCCGGCATCCGATGCCGTCCCCTGAAACATGAGTGTCCGGGCGGCCATCAGTCGGGCGCCGCACCCTTGAGGGTCATGGGGATGCCGGCGGCTACGAAGAAAACGCGGCCCGCAACGCGGGCCACCGACTGGTGGAGCCGTCCCGCGTGGTCACGAAAGGCCCGCGCCAACGCGTTGTCCGGCACGATGCCAAGCCCGACCTCGTTGGCCACCAGCACCACCGGCCCGGGTGCCGCCGCGAGCGCTTCGAGGAGCGCTGCGCACGCGGTATCCGCGTCACGTTGGTGGTGCATGAGGTTCCCGAGCCAGACCGTGAGGCAGTCCACCAACAGGCCGGTGCGCGGCGCGCTTTCCCGCCGGACTACGGCGGGCAGCTCAAGGGGTTCCTCGACGGTGCGCCAGTCCGGGTCTCGGCGGGCTCGGTGCTGCGCGATGCGCGCCGCCATCTCGTCGTCGGTGACCACCGCGGTGGCTACGTAAACGCGTTGATCCCACGCCTTGGCGAGCCCCTCGGCGAAGGCGCTCTTGCCCGCGCGAGCCCCGCCCAGGACCAGCGTCAGGTCAGGTCTGGACCCAGCCGCGTTCACAGGCGTGCCTGCCTTGAAGAGCGGTGACGTGAGAATCGCGGGAATGCAATGGCACGGGCATCGGACATAGGGACTGTCATCGTATACACGGAGCCATCAAAATGAAACGCACCCATTGAAACGCACAAACACGCCGCCGTCCTCGCGAGTCGTCATTGTCCCGGAAGCGGCTGTGCCCAGACTCCGCTTGCATGAAAATGGCCGCCAACGCCCCGAGTCATCGCGATTCCGTACCCAAGCGAAGTCTGCCGCAGCCTGTTCCGCGGAAGTGATCGCCAGGGGAGTGTTACGGGCGCGTTCTTGACACCCCCAAAGCTTTTCCGTATGGCTGAATCCCAGGAGCCTGTCGGGTTTATCGAATTTGGTAAGAATATTGGTAATATCGGACGAAAATCCAACCGGAAATGGACTCATTTCCCTGCGTCGCAGCAGATTCTTGATAAACCCAGGTTGCTAGGGAGGACGCCATGAAAAGGACCCATGACATGGGCGGGGACCCGGACGCGGGGCCCATCGACCGCACCGAGCACACCATGGATGACTGGGAGGTGCTCGCGGACGCGTTGAACCAGGTGCTCGGGGTGAAGGGCCTCAAGTGCACGGACGAGACCCGGCGCGCGCGGGAGGATATGGATTCGGAAGCGTACCTGGCGCTCAGTTACTACGAACGCTGGATCGCCAGTCTGGAGACCATCCTGGTGGAGAAGGGTGTGGTCACCCGGGATGAGATCGACCGGAAAGTGGCCGCGTTGGAAGAACGCTGGGGGGAGCCGTGAACGGCGCGGCAGCGTTCGGAGACGGGTCGGCGGTGCGGGTGAAGTCCCATTTCCAGACGGGTCACGTGCGCACGCCGTTCTACATCAAGGGCAAGACCGGTTGGGTGGAACGCTGTTACGGCGAGTTCCGTAACCCGGAGTCCCTGGGCCACGGCGGCGACGGGATGCCGCGGGTGCGGCTCTACCTGGTGGGTTTTCACCAGCGGGACGTGTGGGACGGCTACGACACGGGCAGCCGGGACAAGATCTTCGTGGATGTATTCGAGCACTGGCTCGAGCCCGCCCTGGAGGCGGGGACCTGAGACGAGGGGGGAACAGGATGGCACACGAGCACGAACCGGGCGAGGAACACGAGGCAGGGCCGCGGCACGAGTTGAGCCACTGGGCCAAGCGCGCCTACGCCATGCGCGACGTCCTCATCGAGAAGGGCATCGTCAACGAGGACGATATCCGCCAGCAGGCGGAATTCACCGAGTCCAAGACGCCGGCCAACGGCGCCCGGCTGGTGGCCCGGGCCTGGACCGACCCGGCGTTCAAGGCGCGCTTCAAGGCGGATCCCAAGAAGGTCTGCGCCGAGATGGGCATCGACGCCAGCACCCTCAACGAGTTTGTGATTCTTGAGAACACCGACGAGCTGCGCCACATGGTGGTGTGCACCTTGTGCTCGTGCTATCCGCGCCCCATCCTGGGGCGGCCGCCCGACTGGTACAAGAGCTTCAACTACCGCAAGCGCGCGGTGAACGACCCTCGCGGGGTCCTGCGCGAATTCGGCCTGGAGGTGCCCGACGACGTGGAGGTGCGGGTGCACGACAGCACCGCGGACATGCGCTACCTGGTGATCCCGGCGCGACCGGCGGGGACCGAGGGGCTGAGCGTCGCGGAACTGGAGAAGCTCGTCACGCGTGACAGCATGATCGGGGTGATGGACGCGTTGCCGTCCGTTCCGGAATAGCCCGGGAACCGGCATGTTCCACGTGGATCTTTCGCCCTTCGGCGTGGACGTCGACCGCCTCCGCGCCGACCGCCTCCACCGGCTGCAGGGCATCATGCGCGCCCGCGGCCTCGGCGCGCTGCTGCTCACCGACCCGCTCAACATCCGCTACGCCACCAACACCGTGCTGTGGCTCAATCTGCGCGCAACCGGGGTGCAGCGCTTCGTGCTCGTGCCCGCCGAAGGCGAACCCGTGGTCTACGAGCGCCTGTTCGGCAGCGAGCGCGCCGCCGGCCTGAAGAAGGGGGGCTCGATTCAGGGTTTTGGCGCCTACATGTTTGGCATGCGGCCGCCGGCGGCCACCCGGGACTTCGTGAACCTGGCCGCCGACGGGTTGAAGCAGATGGGCGTTTCCGGGGAAGGGGTGGGTGTGGACGCCTTGTGCCTCGGCGCGGTGGACCTCCTGCGGGAGAGCGGCTTCGCGGTGGTGGACGGCCTGCCGGCCCTGGGGGAGGCGCGGGTGGTGAAGACGCGCGACGAGGTGGAACTCATCCGCTGGACCAGCCGCGCCAAAGAGGGCGGTTACGACTTGGTGCGGGAGGCGGTGCGCAAGCCGCCGGTGGTGGAGGAACGGCTCAGCCGCATGATGCTCGAATACCTGCTGGAACAGGGCTTCGAGGCAGGCAGCGAGTTCATCTCCATCTTCGATTCCTCGCAAATGGCCATCCGTCCCCATCGCGAGCCCATGGGCATGGACCTGGTGATGACCGAAGGCGATCTGGTCATCTGTGACGCCACCGTAGCCGGCCCCGGCGGCTACTACAGCGACTTCGCCCGCACCTTCTGCCACGGGAAACCGTCCCAAGCCGACAAGGACCGCTACGCCGAGGCGTACGCGACGCTGCAGGAGGCTCTCGGATACGTCCGGCCCGGCCCGTGCACAGAGCTGTACGCCCGCTTCGGCCGGGACGCCGCCGCGCGCCTGCCCGGTCTGGACGGCTTTCACGGCGTGGGTCTGTGCATCTACGAGGCGCCCTGGCTGCGCGGCTTCGATCCGCCGGAGTACAGCCTGCCCCTGGAAGAGAACATGATCGTCGCCCTGGAGATCAACCACCACCCGGTCAAACTGGAGCACCTGCTGCGCGTCACCGCCGGCGGCGCCGAGATCCTCTCCACCTACCCCATGGAACCGGAGCTGACGCCGGCATAGACGGCCACCGACACGCCGGATCGTCAACCAGGGCAATCCCGCCGAACCGCCGTTACCGTGCAAGCGGGGTTGGGCATGTTTGCGCTCTTTGCGTGGACACAGGGTCGATTGCGGCCTCAGAAGCCGAACTGCGCCATGTCCACCTGGGCGCCGCTGGTGCGGCACTCTTCCACGAAGACCTGGTGGATCACCGGGTCCTGGTCCTCGTACTCGATCTGGGCGCCGCCCTTTTTCACGTCCTCGCCGGTGTTCTTCAGTTCCTCCACCTTGTACTTGAAGCCCCAGGGCTTGAGGGCCAGGTAGCGCGCGGGCTCGGCGCCGTTGTTGAAGTGTTGGTGCCACCACTGGATGGGGGGCACGAACATGCTCATGCGGCCCCATTGCACGCGTTTCCTCGGCGCGCCTTCCTCCCACAGGAAGGAGTAGCCGGAGCCGGTGAGCATGATGATGTGCGCGCCGGCGCCGTGCCGGTGGGCCTTCTTGTACTTGCCCACGGGGAACTCCGAGAGGTGCGCGCTCATGGTGTTGTCGACGAACTCGAACAGGGTGGTGCGGTTGCCGCCGCCGCGCTCCTTGTAGTCCTTGGGCTGGAATTGCCACAGGTCGGCGATGAAGTTGGACTCCCACACCCGGCCCTTCTTGACCCCTTCGAGGTAGCGTCCGGGCTTGCCCCATTCGTTGGCGTCTCCCTGGTAGCGGTCGCCGAAAGTGAAGGGGTTGTTGAAGATGTAGTCCAGGTTCCGGTAGCGGTTGACGACCACCGTGGCGTCGGTGAGGGAGATCATGCGCACCGGCTCCCGGCCCTGGGCGTTGAAGTGCTGGAACCACGCGTTGAGCGGGATGGAGAAGAGGCTGCCCTTGTGCCATTCCAGGGTGTGCTTGCGGCCGCCCTCGTTCCACAGGGTGGTGGCGCCGTGACCGGACAGAATGAACACCGCCTCCTCGAACAGGTGCCGCTGTGGCCGCAGTTCCTTGCCCGGAGCGATCTCCTGAATCACCGTGTCGCAGGTGCCGCCGGCGCCGTCGAGGTTGACGAACGCGCCCTTGCCGCCGGTGCGCGCCCAGTCGCCCAGCTCCAGTTCCAGCAGGTCGTCGATGATGAATCCCTTGTACACGGGGACGCCTTCCCACTGCTGGTAGATCTCGTATGGGCTGACAGGGGCGAAGCCGGACGCTTCATTGAGGTTTCGTTCCGATCCGATTGCCGTGTCGAGGGCCGCGGCCTTGTTCATGGCGAGTGCTCCTTTCCTGTGGGCACGATGGAATCCAGAGAGGGCCACTGGCCGGTCGCCGCTGACTCTAATGACCTTCTAATGACCTGATATTCTCCTCAATCGACCGGCCGAAGGGACGGCGATAGCGGATTTTCGCTTTCGCGAATTCCTGCGGCGCAGGCTCCTAGACGCGCCGCATGACGTAGGCCAGCCCGCCGCGGTAGGCGCGGTCGATGGCCATGCACTGCTTCGCGGCCCGCAGCACCGTGTCGTAGTCCTCCTGGGTGCGCACGTGACGGTCGTAGACGCCGTCCATCATGTCCGAATGTTCTGTATCGGCGGTGGAGTGGACGTTGAGCGAGATCATCCGCTTGAGGCTGATGCCCAGTTCGTTCTCGAACTTCTTGCCGATGCGATAGGACATGCCGCCGTCGGTGACGATCTCGGGATTGTTGCGCCGCTCCAGCATCTGCGACGACGTGAACGAGGCGAGCCACGGACCCTTGATGGCGATGAGGTGCCACGCCATGAAGGCCGCCTGCGTCATGGGCGGCAACTCGGCGTTGTCGAAGTCCGCCGGCGTGAGGCCGAGGACCTCGCCCTGCTTGACCGTCAGCGAGTAATGGTCCATGTCGCAGCGCGGGTCGTTGATCAACTCGTCGCTCTCGTGCTGCCACACCAGCGCCTTCACGTCGAGCGGCGCCGCGGCCTGAACGTAGGCCCAGCAGTCCCGGCGGTTTCGGGTGTAGATGGCGTTCTGCACCACGTAATACCGCCCCCGCTCCATGGTCCAGGGCAGGGTCAGCAGGTCCTGGAACTCGTCGGTGCCGTACTGGCGGTTGCACATTTCGTTGAGCGCGCTCTTGAGCCTCGTGATATCGGGCATGTCTCCGTCTCCTGTGACACGCGAAGGCCTGCGCCATCGACTGATTCGGCTTCGCGGGAGCCGCTGGCGACCGGCCGGCGGTCCCGTCGTCGGGTTTGCGGCGTTCGACTTCGTGCCGCTTCGCTCCACCAAGCATTCGGTTCGGTCCACCGCGTCACAGTCGGTCCGCCCACTTGGCCCGCACCTGGGCTTTGTATTCGGCGCTCACGGCCGAGATCTTGGGGAACGCGTCTTTCCAACTGTAGGGCCGGCACGCGTCCACCACCATGCAGGAGGTGGTCAGCTCCCGGCGTTCCTTGTCTTCCGGCGAAAGCCTCGGGTTCAGGATGCTTGCGGCCACGTCGAGGATCTCGGAGTCGCTCCGGGGATCCCAGCGGGTGGACATGGCCCACAGCACCTCGCCCATGTTGGTGATGTCCACGTCCTCGTCCACCACGATGACCATGCGCACGTCGCGTCCGCCGTCGCGGGTGGCGAGGACGCCGTAACCCGCCTGTTTGGCGTGGCCGGAGTAGCGCTGCCTGATGGCCACGGTCACCATGAACCGTCCCTGGCGCGGGAACCACACGCCGCGCACCTCGGGGATGCCGGCGCGCTCCAGTGAGGACCAGATGTTGGCGGAGCGGATGTACTTGTGGGTCTCGCTGTTGAGGAAGGTGCGCAGCGGCGGGTCGCCGGTGATGATGGGGTCGTCGCGGTGATAGACGGCTTCCACCTTCACCACCGGCGCCTGCCGCGAACCCGAGGCGTAGTATCCCGGCCACTCGCCGAACGGTCCCTCCTCGTGGGACTCCTGCTCGGGCGGCGGAATACGCCCCTCGAGGACGATGTCCGCGAACGCCGGCACCGGCAGTCCCGTCCGGCTCCCCTTGATGACCGGCACCGAAGTCCCCAGCAGGCCGCCGAGGAAATCGTACTCGCTCATGTTCCAGGGGATGCCCACGGCGCTCGCGGTCATCAGGCCCGGCGGCAGCCCGCACACCACGGCCACCGGGCAGCTTTCGCCCCGCCCCCAGTACTTCCGGGTGATGAGGTCGCCGTGCTTGCCGGGGATCATCCATACGCCCACCGTGTTCTCGTCGTGCACCTGGACGCGGTAGGTGCCCACGTTGATGTAGCCGGTATCGGGATCGCGGCACACCGTGGCGGTGAAGGTGCCGATGTAGCGGCCGCCATCGTCGGCGTGCCATTTGGGAGTGGGGAACTTGAGCACGTTGACGTCGCCGTCCTGGGTCACGTTCTCAAGCAGCGGCGACTCGCCGGTCTCCACGGGTGGAATGGGTTCGAGGTTCTGCAGCCGGCCCTTCATGGACCGCACCAGTTCCAGGCCGCGCACGTCCGGGGGCAGGCCCAGAGCCAAGGCGTCGGCCTCGGGCGAGCGCAGGACGTTGCTCAGGACGCGGAAGCCCTCGGGGTGGTCGGGGATGGAGTCGAAGAGCAACGCGGAGCCGTCACCGGACTCGGCGCCGATCTCGGTGAGCGCCCCGATTTCCAGGTTCCAGTGGGCGTTTCGTAATTCCTTGAGCTTTCCCGCCTGGTTGAGCCGGGCGATGAAGGTTCTGAGGTCGAGGGCGGCCTCGGCATTGCGTGGCGCGCGTGTCATGCATCGGTCTCCGGGGCGGCCGCGGGGCCGGCGCCGTCGCGTCGGAATGGCGTGTGTTTCTGGATTTCTATAGGCACTGCCCACTCCGGCTGTCAACCTGGACATCCGCGCGCTTATCGTCTAAGTCCATACACGATACCGGTAGGCAACACCCGCCCACAGCCGGTTTCAACGGCCGGTCTCAACACCCGGTCGGTCTCAACACCCGGTTTCACGCGCGCGCGTTCCGGCGCGTTTCCGGTGTGATGCGCGGGGCTCAAGTCGGCTCCACGCCCGTTTCCGGTTCACATCCGTTCACCATCCGGCCCGCTGTGCGGTTCAGCTGGCGAGCCCGGAGGAGGTCAAGAAGCACTCATGGCACAGATTACCGACCCGTTGCGGCAACACGATTGGAATTCTCCCGATTACGTGGAGGACTGGGCCCAGCGCCAGCGGCGCAACGAAGGCTTGAGGGCGCGGCAGTTCACGCTCATGGCCGAGTTGATTCCGTTCGACAGCGACGCCGCCTTCCGGTTCATGGACGTGGGGTGCGGCTACGGCGCCCTCAGCAAATACCTTTTGGAAGCCTTTCCCCGGGCCACCGCGGTGTGCCATGACGGCTCCGCGGCCATGGCGGACCTCGGCGGCGAACGCATGAAGGATCTCGAAGGTCGGTTCGAGTACGTGGTCTCCGACTTCAGCCAGAAGGAATGGAGCCGGGTGGCCGGCGGCGAGTTCGATCTCGTAGTGTCGTGCAACGCCATCCACAACGTGCGGGTCGGGGACGTGATCCGGGACATCTACGAGGAGATCTGCGGGCGGCTGCGCCCGGGCGGCCGTTTCTTCAATCTTGATCGCGGCTCCGCTACCCCGGAGGACCAGATCGCGTGGTTCCGGAGCGCGGGGTTCCAGGACGTGGAGTGCCACCAGAAGAGTTCCGGGCTTTCCCTTTACGGGGGCGCCAAGCCCTGACCCTGAGACGTTACACCCGCGCCGGGGGGCTTTCCCCATGACGGGCCCGCGGCCCGGTAGTCTGGCGCTGCTCTACGGCACGGTTCTGCTCATCAGCCTGGGGCAGGGCATGGTGTTCCCGACCATTCCGCTGCTGGCGGCGTCCTTCGGCGTGTCCGCGGGTCTGGCCGTGCAAGTCGTCACCGCCCACGCTCTGGGTCGCACCGTCGTTCTCATTCCCGCGGGTCTGCTCATCGACCGCTATGGCGCCAAGGCCGCGATGCTGGCGGGCAGCGCCCTGGTGCTGTGCGGCGCCTTCACGAGCGCGGTGACCCCATGGTTCGCGTTGCTCTTCCTCGGACAGTTCCTCGCTGGTTTGGGCGACAGCGTCTGGAGCATGGCGCGCGAGGTCTCCGGCGTCGAGATGGTGGAGCAGCACCAACGCGGGCGGCTTCTGAGCGGTTTCATGGGAGTCAAGTCCGCGGGCACGGCCATCGGCCCGGTGCTGGGCGGCATCGTCGCTCAATGGGTGAGCTTCCGCGCGGTGTTCCTGGGGTACGCGGGCGCTGCCGCGTTGGTGCTCGTGACCGCGCTGGTGGAGCGCGGCGGCGGGGCCCGAGGCAAGGTCGGCAGGATCGCGTGGTGGGGGAGGGTGTCGGACGTGCTGCCGCACCTGCGCGGCACCTTCGTGGTGCTGGTGATCGCCACGTTCAGCATGCAGATGTACCGCACCACGCTCCAGGGCATGCTGCCGCTTTTCGCCGGCGCGGAGCTGGGCTTCTCCGCGGCGCGGGTGGGCACCCTGTTCGGCATCTCCGGCCTGTTCGTGCTGCTCATGATCCTGCCCGCCGGCTACATTACCGACCGCATCGGCCGCAAGTACGCCAGCGTCCCCAGCACTGCGCTTCCGGGCGTCGCGTTCCTGGCCTTGCCCTTCGCCTCGACCCTGCCTCAACTGGTGGCGATCATGGTGCTCATCGGCCTCGCCCAGGGCATGTCCCTGGGGGCGCTGTCGGTGTCCACCTACGACGTCATTCCCGAGAGCGCCCGCGGCAGGCTCCAGGGCCTGCGCCGCACCGTGGGCGAGTCCGGGGCGGTGCTGGGCCCGCTGGCGGGCGGCTGGCTGGCCGATGCGTTCGGCGCCGGCCGGGCGTTCCTGTTCTACGCTCCGGTGCTGCTGGGCGCGGCGGCCGGGCTGGCGTTCGTCGCCCGGGAGACGCTGGAGCGGCGGTAACGGAGCCGCCGCCCGGCCCCACGCGGGACGGTTGGGGGCGTCAGGGACGACATGCAAGACCGGGACGGGAGGAACCGCCATGTCGGAGAAGACCACTGGGGAAGCGACCCGCGAATGGCTGTACCAGGTGCGCGTTCATCTGAACGGCGAGGCTGCCGAAGCCGCCCGGGCAGGGGACGAACACCCGGACCTGCGCCCGCTGCGGGAAATTCTGACCCGGCACAACGCGGCGCTTCGGTGCCAGTACGACGCCTTTGCCGGCTATTGCGCGGAAGCCGAACGGGAGGGTGTCGACGAGTACCCGCTCTACGCCTGGACCAAGGCCACCATCGAAGACCCTGCCAAAAAGGCAAAGTATCTGAAGGCGTTTACGCTTTATGTGGCTGGCCAGGAGGTCTATGGCAAGGCCAGCGCCGACGCCCTGGAGGCCGGGATCCAAACCTTGGTGGGCGGCCCGGCGGTGACCGCTCTCACGAAACACGATACGAACCCCGCCAACAATCCGCAGCCGCCCGAGCGGTACCGGGGGTGACAACTCGAGCCTCTTCAGGGTGGCACTTCGACATGGCCTGCATCCGGAACGTTCGCGGGGTTGTGTTGTGCGTTGGGGGCGGCGGCGTGATCTTGCGAACCGCGGTGCGAAGCCGTTAGAAGGTCACGGACGAACGGTAGGACTCACTCCACATGGAACTTGAACGGCGACGGCGTACGGAAGGCATCCTGTTTCTCATCGGGTTCGGTTTGTGCATTCCCGCGGCCAACTGGCTCATCGGCAACGTGGGAACGGTGTGTCCGCCGGAGGCGCCGTGCCTGATTCCGGTGGCGCCGGGAATCATGGCGCCGAGCGGCGTGGTGGCCATTGGACTGGCCTTCGTGCTGCGCGACCTGGTGCAGCGGCGCGTTGGAGTGCGATGGGCGGCGGCGGCGGTGGTGGCGGGCGCGGTCCTCTCCGCGCTGTTCGCGCCGCCCGCCCTGGTGGTGGCCTCGGGCGCGGCGTACCTTTTCTCGGAGGGTGCCGACCTCGCCGTCTACACGCCGTTGCAGCGTCGCCGGCTGCTGCTGGCGGTCTTTGCCAGCAGCGTGGTGGGGCTCGTGGTCGACAGCATGCTGTTCCTGTACCTGGCGTTCGGGAGCCTCGATTTTCTGTGGGGACAGATCATCGGGAAATCCTGGATGGTGCTGCTGGCCTTGCCCGTCATCGCCCTGCTGCGCCGGCGCGACCAGCGCCTGGGTCTTGCGCCCGCCTGACGGGCGCCGGGACTTGCGCGGTTCATCGAATTCCGAATAAATTTCCCGGCAGAATCGGCCGGCGAGCGCGGCGCATTCCCGGCTGTCTGCCGCGCCGCGCCTCGGCCGCAGCTCATCACGGAGGCCAACATGCTGCAGGACGCGTTCCTGTCCACCGGGTTGCTCATCGTTGTCGCCAAGCTGGCCGAAGGCATCCTGCAACGTTTCCGCTTGAACTCCATCGTCGCCTACACCGCCACGGGCATACTCCTGGGGCCGGTTCTGGGCGTGGTCGAGTTGAACCATTATCTGCACGCCTTTCTGAGCATCGGCATCTTCCTCTACTTCTTCCTCATCGGGCTGGAAGAGTTGGACGTGTCCGCGTTCATGGCTTCCATCCACCGGCGTTTCTTCATTGCCGCGATCATCTCGGTGGTGATTCCGCTGGTCGTGTCCCTGGCGGTCACCTCGAATCTCGTGCTGGACATCGGGCTGGGCCTCGATTTCAGCGGCGCCCTGGCTCTCGCCGGGGTTCTCTCGCTCACCAGCCTGGGCGTGGTGGCCAAGGTATTGATCGATGCCGACCGACTGCGCGCGCCGGTGGGGATCGAAATGTTCACCACGTGCCTTATCGCCGAGTTGCTGGTGTTGCTGGTCATCGGGTTCACCATTGGCGAGCACGGGGTGGAAGTGAGTCTGGGCGGGGTGTTCCTTCTCCTGGGGCAGATCGCCGCGTTCATCGTCGCCACCTGGGTGCTGGCAAGCCGGGTCATGCCTCCAGTGATCGAGTTTCTGGAGCGACTGCTGCGCGTGCCGCAACTGTCGTTCGGTCTGATTCTGGGCGTTCTGTTCGTGGCGGTGGTGGCCGCGGAGAAGATGGGCCTGCACGGGTCCCTGGGCGCGCTGCTCTTCGGCGTCGCCCTGTCGCGTCTGCCGCACCAAGTGTATCGCGATATCATTCCCGGCATGAAGAGCGTCGCGGACGGGTTCTTCGTGCCGCTTTTCTTCAGTTCCGCCGGCCTGCACCTGGGCCTTTCGTTTACCGCGCTACCCGTGTGGACCATCGCGACGCTGGTGGTGGTGCCGTTCATCGGCAAGTTTGTCGGGGCCTGGCTCGGCGCCGCCGTGGCCCGCTTCGATGCGCCCCTCACTCTCGCCTCGGGTCTGATGGCCAAGGGGGTGGCCGAAATCGCCATTCTGCTCGTGCTTCTCGAACACGGCATCGTCGGCAGCGACATCTTCTCTCTCTTCGTCCTCATCATGCTCGCCTACATCCTGTTGTCGCCGCCGTTCATCGAAGCCGCGGTGAGCCGTATCGTGGCGGACGAGTCGGTTTCGCCGTCGGAGTCGTTGCCGCCTTCCATGGTTCGTTTCGCACTGGACAACATCAAGGTCGGCGACATCATCGACCCCGACCATGTCCACCCGGCTCCGGGACTGTCCGTGCGGGACTTCGCCGACCGATGGATCAAGCCCGGCCAGCAGGACTATGTCGTCGCCGACCACGGCAAGTTCACCGGCATCGTTTCCCTCGCCATGCTCCGCTACCTGCCCCGGCACGCGTGGTCTCACACCCCCCTCCGCAAGATCGTGCGCGCGGCCGCCCCCACCACCTGGACCGACGAGCTGGTGGAAGACGCGCTTCAACGCATGGCGGAGAACTCCATCTCCGCCATGCCCGTGAAGGACCGCGAAACACAGGCCTTCGTCGGCACCATCACCAGCCAGGAGATCCTGGAAGTCATGACCAACGAGCTGCGCGGCGCGGTGTAGACCGGAATGCCTCGCGTGAACAACTTGCCTATGCCGTACCCATGAAGGAAGTCGCGGAGAATGAAGCCGAGAATTGTTCCGGGCACTGGATCGCAACCTTCCCGAGCGCACCCGCGCGCGTTCCATCGGAATAGCATCACGTGTCAAAATGGACTCTGGCGGCATGATCGAACATGCGGAATCCACGTTATCTCGGCCGCCTTCCTGTCCAAGAACGTGGGACCACCCCACTACGTGACGGCGGCGCGGCGGCGGGTAGTGGTCCTGCATGTCTTCGCAAAGAAGTCGCAGAGGACGCCACGGCGAGCGCTCGCGACGGCTAGGGAACGCATGAAGCAGGTGACGTCATGACGAGACTGAAGGACCTGAAGAAGCGCTTTATGGAAGATCCCGAATTCCGGGAAGAGTACGCGCGGGCCGATGAGGAGTTCAGGCTGATCGAGGCACTGATTCGTGCCCGCATAGCGGCGAAGCTGACACAGGCAGAACTCGCCCGGCGCCTCGGAACGACTCAATCCGCTATCGCGCGTCTGGAGGGCGGCGGCGTGTCACCGTCCTTGACTACCTTACGGCGCTACGCGGAAGCGACCGGTACGCGGCTGACCGTTGGTTTGGTACAGGCGGACCGCTGAACGGATGGACGGTACTGGCGGCAAGGCTCGCAGACCGTGCTGTCGTGGCTCCCTTAGGAGGTTTCTCCACGGGGGTGGAGCCGTTGCCTGGGGAACACGGGGACGGATGCGGGAATGCTGGCTCGACCGCAACAGCGAGACGTGTTGAGTGGCCTTCCCCGGGATTGGTGGACAGGTTGGTCAAGCTACGCGTGCCATCCGCTCGAAGCCAGCTGGTGTGTGGTAGCCGAGGGTCGAGTGGCGACGTTGCCGATTGTAGAACACCTCGATGAACTCGAAGATCGCGGCCCTTGCCTCGGCTGGACTGTGGTAGTCGACGTGGTGGATAAGCTCGGTCTTCAGGGTAGCAAAGAAGCTCTCCACGACGGCGTTGTCCCAGCAGTTGGCGCGCCGGCTCATGGAGCATTGGATGCCGTGGGCATCGAGCAGGCGCCGGTAGTCGGCCGAAGCGTATTGGCCGGTTTCAGAGTGGTGCAGCAGCAGCTCGGGCCGAGGCCGGTGGGTCAGAGCCATGGCCAAGGCGTTCAACGCGAGTTCCCGTGTGAGGCGATTGGACATCGCCCATCCGACCACCCGGCGGGAGTACAGGTCAAGCACCACCGCCAGGTACAACCAGCCACAGCGCGTCCACACGTAGGTGATGTCCGCTGCCCACTTGCAGTTCTCGGCATCGGCGGTGAAGTTGCGCTCCAGCACGTTGGCTGCCACCGGGTGGTGATGGTCCGAGTGGGTGGTCACCCGGTAGCGGCGCCGGCGCTTGGAGCGAAGGCCCTCCTGGCGCATCAGACGCGCTACGCGGTGCCGTCCGACTGCCACGCCGCCCTCGACCAGGTCCCGGTGCACCCGCGGGCTGCCGTAGGTCCCACGCGACGCCGTGTGGCTCGCCTTGATGTGGACCAGCAAGCGGCGGTCCTCGCCTGCTCGCGTGCTCTCACGACGCCCACGCGAAGCGTAGAAGCCGCTTCGAGAAACCTCAAGCAGCCGGCACATCATGGTCACGGGAAATCTGGCCTTCTCCGCCTCGATGAACGCGAACCTCACATCGATTCCTTGGCGAAGAAGGCCGTCGCTTTTTTTAGGATGTCGCGCTCCATCCGTAGCTGCCGGTTCTCCGACCGCAACTGGCGTACCTCCTCGAGCTCGCCCGTGCTCACCCCCTCGCGCACACCAGCGTCCACGTCGAACTGCCGCACCCAGTTGCGTACCGCCGATTCGGTCAAGTCCAGATCACGCGCGACCTCTCCCACCGAGCGCGGTCCTTCCTTGACCAGTTTGACCGTTTCGAGCTTGAACTCCTTCGAAAACTTCCGTCTCGTCCGACTCATGATCGTCACCTCCGAGGCCATCTTCGCCTCTTGTCAGATGTCCACGAAACCCGGGTAAGACCATTTACACGCCGCAGTGGATGCGGGGACGGACTCGTCGGCGGTCACCTCGACTTTGTCACGCGAGAGCTTGGCGAAAGGGAACAACTCGAAAACTCGGCCTCGCTGTCGGCGGTCCCGTGGTCTTCGCGCGTGCGATTTCGATGACGGTGTGGTCCAGGCGGTGGAGCGGTAGCGCGTGAAGTGATCTGAGTGGGAGTACGAAGATCTCGCGCAGGGCCACCAACGGCTGACTCCCTGCGAGAAGCCGCCGTGTGCCCGTCCAACACGTCTCACTCGCAACTCGACCGGACCAGAAGGACGTGTTAAACAGGACACTGGCGGCGAGATCCTGTCAACGGAATACGCCTTAGCTCGGCCACTTTCCTGTACATCAATCGAGGACCACCTTGGGTATCTACTGGGACTTGGAGACACTCCATCGCTTATTTTGTCCCTTGTTTGTCCGGAAAAAGAGCTGACGGAACATATGGCTGGCGAAAAGAGGCAGATCTTCACTGCACGGGTGGACCCGCGAGAGCCTGAACTATCGCAGAGTACATCGGCACGGTTCTCTCCTGGAGATGTAGTGAGACTCCGTGCAGATCCCGAGCAGTCCGGTGTCGTTACACACGTCCATCCCGTGGGGCAGGAAACGCGCTATCAGGTCTTCACCGACGGAAATGTTGCCTCCTTCTACGAAAGCCAGCTTGAGCTTGCAAGAGCAACGTCGGAGACGGATTCGGTCGTCCCGCTTGCGGAATTCCATGCGTGTCTGACCGCGTTACAGCTCCTCCATCCGAGTGTGTCGACACTCTATTCACTCCACGCAGCGCGAATTGACTGCATTCCTTACCAGTTCCGTCCCGTTCTGAAGTTTATCCAAACCGACCGGCCCCGGTTGCTGATTGCCGACAGCGTTGGTGTAGGGAAGACGATTGAAGCCGGTCTGATTCTGCGGGAGTTGCAAGCGCGTCGTGACATGCGCCGTGTCCTAATAATCTGTCCTCGCCCGCTCATGACGGAGCAGAAGTGGCGCCTTGAGATGAAGCGGTTCGACGAGAGCTTCGTGCATCTCGACGGCCCGAAGTTGCGATACTGCATTTCGGAAACGGATCTCGACGGCGAATGGCCCCAGCAGTACGAGAAGGCAATTTTGCCGTTTTCACTTCTCACGGAGGAGTTCCTGCATGGGCGAGGTACGGCGAAGGGGCTTCTCGACTTGGACCCGCCGCCGCAGTTCGATTTGGTCATCGTCGATGAGGCACACCACATCCGTAACGCAGAGACTCAGCGCCATCAAGCGGTCCGCTTTTTTTGCGATAACGCCGAAGCCGTTCTTTTCCTTACGGCTACCCCCATACAACTGGGTGAACATGACCTGTATGTGCTTCTTAACGCCCTTCGCCCTGATGTTGTCATCGATCATGCCGGTTACACGGCAATGGTGGAACCTAATGCGCACATCAATGAAGCTGCACTCGTTGCCCGAGCCGGAGAGCCGGGTTGGGTTGGCAAGTCACAAGATGCATTAGGCCGTGCCGCCGAGACTCCGTGGGGGAAGACCGTCCTACGAGAGAACCCGCGTTTTCAGAACCTGTGCGACGCGCTAGGTGACTTCGGCGACGAGCGGTCTGGACGAGTTCAGGCTATACGCGAGATCGAACAGCTGCACACGTTGTCCGGGCTAATGAACCGGACGCTGCGCCGCGATATCGGCGAGTTCACCCAGCGCAAGCCCGAAACGGTGACCATAGACTTCACACCAGCCCAACGCGAACTACATGACGCGGTGCTGGCCGCTCAGGCCGCGATCTATGCGGCCATCCACGGTGACCGGTCGGTGAACTTCCTGTTGACCACGATACGCCGACAGGCCGCCAGCTGTATCCACGGTCTGGCTCCGCTTCTCCGTGACATCCTTACCCGGAGAATCGGAGGGCTGGAATGGGACGAGTTGGCGGACGCTGAGGGGGCACCAGTAGGTGCTGACGATGCCGTCTCGAAGATTAAAGACCTAGTGAACGATGCGCTCGCCTTGGCTGAGAAACTACCGCCCGATACGGTCGGGGACCCTAAGTTCCAGGCTCTACGAAGAGTGTTAGAACAGAAGAAAGCACTCACCAACAACAAGGTCATGTTGTTCAGCACCTTCCGCCACACCCTAGCCTATCTCTATGAGGCCCTCCGAGAAGCTGGATGCCGGGTAGGGCTCATTCATGGAGGCGTCGAGGATGATGGACGTATTGCATTCCGCGCGCGCTTCGAAAAGGATCAAATGGCCCCCGATGCTCTCGATGTCCTTCTTTTCTCCGAAGTGGGATGTGAGGGTCTTGACTACCAGTTCTGCGACTGCATTGTGAACTACGATCTTCCCTGGAACCCTATGCGCATCGACCAACGCATCGGGCGCATCGACCGGTGGGGTCAGGCGAGTGCAGCCGTTGCTGTCTACAACTTGATAACGCCTGGCACAATTGACGCTGAAATCTACGAGCGGTGTCTTCTCCGAATCGGCGTCTTTGAACGTGCCTTGGGAGCAAACGAGGTAATCCTCGGTGAAGTCACGCGGGAACTCACGAGCGTCGGTGAGAACCTAACGCTTACCGAGGAAGAACGGCAAGCCAAGCTCGACCAGCTAACGGACAACAGCATCCGCCTAGTCAACGAACAGCGGGAACTAGAGAACCGTCAGACGGAGCTGTTCGGTTTACGGCCACCCGTGGATCAGTTCCAGCAAGATGTGGATGACGCTACAAGTTACTGGTTGACCCCAGACTCTATCGACCGGCTCGTCACGCACTATCTGAAATCCGTCACGGGAAAAGAAGGGACCCCGGTCCTCGGCAAAGGGCCGAAGAAGACCCTGCGCGTTTCCAGATCGGGGCGGGATTCGCTGCTGGCTGACTTCGGCAAGCTAACAAGCCGCACCGCCACCGTCGCGAGGGATTGGGAAATGTGGCTGAAGGGAACGGAGCCCAATCTCTCGGTGACTTACGATTCGGCTTGCGCGAAGGGTGATAGAAGCGTGACCCTGATTACTCCGGTCCATCCACTAGCGCGTCAGGCCGCTCACGCGTTGGGAGCCGTGGGCCGGGGACGCCCATTGACCGCCATCGAGGTTTCAGCCCCCAAGGTTGTTCCGGGTGATTATCCATTTGCTGTTTACCAGTGGCAGTTTCACGGCATTCGCAACGATGTCGACTTTCAACCGGTGACTACGCAGACCGAATTGACGGCCCAGTTTACGCAGCTCTTGCCGGGTGCCAAGGAATGCACGCTACCTGTTGGGGGTCTATCTGCAAATGACCGGAACAGGATCGAGGAGGAGCACTACCGGTTGTGGTCCGATGCCCGCGCCGAGCATGTTGAAGACACCAATCGACTAGCCGATTTCCGGCGCGGGAGCCTTGAGACAAGCCACAAAGCCCGCATGGCCATCCTCGAATCGCAGCTTGCCCAAGGGGCGAACGACCGCATCCGAATCATGAAGGCGGCTCAACAGACGAACGCCCGAGCCGACTACCAACGGCGATCCAAGGAAATAGACGATGCTACCAGCAAGGCCGACATCACGGCTAAGCCGGTAGCTTGGGGAATCATCCGCGTGAACACGTAAACCATGTCAAGCGACTACGAAGCGATTACTCGTGAGAATATCCGTCGGCGCGGGGAAGAGTTCGACGACATCGGCAATCTTTTCGCCGAAAAACTCTACGGGGACCGCGCACACTTTATCTATGAGCTGCTACAGAACGCGGAGGACGCCCTTGCTTTGCGTCGCCAGAGGGAGCCAGACGTAGACTTCTGCGGCGAGGTTCTTTTCCGCCTATGCATCGACCACCTAGAAGTGAGCCATTACGGGAAGCCTTTCGATAAAGACGACGTGAAAGGTGTTTGCGATGTTCTTCGCGGTACGAAGAATGAACGTCTGGACCAAATCGGGACGTTCGGCATTGGTTTCAAATCCGTCTATGCTTTCACGCGGTCGCCTGAGATTCATTCTGGCGACGAGCATTTCGCCATCACGCATTTCATCCGCGCTCACACCGTGAAACCCCGTCTCCTTGAAGATGCCTCACAAACCTTGTTTTATTTCCCTTTCGACCACCCTGAATTTGATGCATCCGCTGCTTTTAATCTTATCCAGAGCAAACTCAAGTCTCTCGGTCCGAGGGCGCTTCTCTTCCTAAATCACGTTGATGGACTTCGCTGGATTGTTGAAGGAGGTGGACGCGGATTCTACATGCAGGACCACCAGACGAGGGAGGACGGCGGTACCCTCGTCCAGATCATGGGAGAGGGTACCAACCAGGACGACACTGAGGAGGAGTGGCTAGTTGCGCATCGAGATGTGAATCACCCTGATCTTGGCGAACATCTCCCGGTCAAAGTGGCGTACCGTATAGAGCGGGACGAAGTTGGTGGATCCATCGTCAATCTTCGCCCTTCGCTACTGACTGCATTCTTTTCAACCGCGAAGGAGACGGGCCTCGGTTTTCTGATACACGGGCCCTTCGCCTCCACACCTGCCCGTGACAACATCGAAACTGACTCGGCTTGGAACACCCGGCTCTTACGTGAACTTGCAACTCTGGTTTCTGATAGTCTGGACGTCTGCAAACAGCGTGGCTTTTTGACGCCGCAATTCCTAACCGTGCTACCGACCGACCCCGAGAGCTTCCCGGAAGGGTCGCCATTTCGACCAATCTACGAGGCTGTTCTCGAAGCTTTCCAGACTCAAAGCGTAATACCGCGTGAGGGTGGTGGGCACATGAGAGCGGACCAGGCGGTTTTGAGCCGTTCGTCAAAACTACGGAATCTGCTGTCTCCGGTCCTTCTGACGGAGGTTCTCGGTAATTCCGCTGAGACCAGGTATTGGGTTGACGCCGACGTCACGGAGAACTCTCTCCGCGAAGTCTGGCAATACTTGCGGGACGAATGCCATGTTCCTTTCCTCGACGGTGACGCGTTTGCACGGCAGATCACGGGCGGCTTCCTGGGAGAGCAGGATGAGAAATGGATGGCCCGCTTCTATGCGTTTCTGAACGGGCAAGAGGCCCTTTGGAGGAGGGACGCGCCCGAAGGATCGCTCCGCAAGAAGGCGATTATTCGGTGCCAGGACGGACGACAGCGTTCGCCGTTTGATAGCGCCGGGAATCCTCGTGTCTTTCTCCCGATAGAGTCAAAGACCAACTGTGATGTCGTGCACAGGTCTATCTATGCCGTGGAAGAGGCAGCGAAATTTATGTGTCGACTCGGGTTGGTCGAACCCGACATCTGCACCCGTGTTCTCGATGAAATCATGCCGCTTTACCGGAAAGATGTCGAGGACGCAGCCCATAAGGAACATGTTGGAGTGATCGCCGATGCCATGCGCGCAGAAGATTCGCCGCGCTATGCCGCGATGTTGTCGGCGCTGAAGGCGACTACCTGGGCTCTGGCCACCAACGCAAAAACTGGGAAAGAATTCTACGAAGCACCTACTAAACTGTTTTTCCCATCTTCTGAGTTACGGGTTTTCTTTGAAGGTAACGAGGAAGTGGCATTCCTGGCTGAACAAGAAGAGGGAGTCAACTGGAAGAAACTCTGTGTAGGCAGCAAGCCAGTCATTCGCTTTCGGGGGTCCGTTGGGGAGCGCGATCGTTGGGTGACCCTGCGTTCCTGGCACGGTTGTCACGAGCGCGGTTACGACGGCTTTGACCCGGAAACAACTGTGGCTGGCCTCGACCATGCTCTTACCAACATCACGTCTCCACGGGCCGCATACATTTGGAACGAGCTGTTGCCTCCCCTCATACGATCCCTCCACGGCCGTTACCAGAAGGCAACACACCGAAACTACGATAACGCAACCACCTGTGAAGGCGATTCCGTCGTCGGCAAGATGCTGAAGCGTCATGCCTGGATTCCTGTACGGAGTGGCGGGTTCAAGAAGCCTTCCGAGTGTACACTTGCCGATCTGGCCGGGGAATTGAGACGGAATGAAGACCTTGCGGAAGTTCTTGGCGTCCGTCCCGATCCCGTGAAAGTAGCCGAGGAGACGCTCGAGAGTGAACAGAACCTTCTTGCCAAGGCAGGATTCTCTCCTGAGGTCGCCGTCCTCCTCGTCAACAACAAGGAGGTCCTGACGCCAGAACTCATCAAGACATTGTTGGGCAGTTGCGGTACGGGATCCACAAGTCAGCCCCCTTTTCCCGAGCGGCCGGTTCCTCATAGAGGGCGCCGAGTTGGTCGGGTCAGTGAACGCGTGAAAAAGGCAGACCCCAAGACTTACGACAAACGAAAGCGCTCTGTTCGTACTTCCAAACCGGAAGTCCCGGCGGACGCATGGCTTCGCGAGATGTACACGAATTCAGAGGGCACCACGGTTTGCCAGATGTGCTGTGAGGCTATGCCCTTCAAACTTCCCCGAACGGGCGAGTATTACTTTGAAGCCGTCCAGATAGCGGACAAGTTCCCTATAGAGGAACACTGTATGTACTTGGCGTTGTGCCCGCTGTGCGCCGCGAAGTACAAGGTATTGGTGAAGGGGGACGGAGATTATCTGAAGGAGTTTATCTGGGCGATAGAGGAGGTGAAGGAGAAAGTCGTTTCAATAGAAATGGACGGAACGTCCTGTACCGTAACTTTCGTTGAGTCCCACCTTCTTGACGTGAAGACCGCCCTGTCTGAGGTGGTCCCGGAAAATCGGACAGGTCGCTAATGTGTATTCCACGGACCGAAGGAGGGATACCGATGACAGCACGGCGACGATTTACCGGAGAGTTCAAGGCCAAGGTAGCGCTGGAGGCACTGCGCGGGGACAAGACGATCCAGGAGCTCGCGTCGCGGCACAAGGTCCATCCGAACCAAGTGAGCACGTGGAAGCAGCGTGCGGTGGAGGGGATGAAGGAGGTGTTCTCGAAGGGAGCCGAGCGGGCACGAGGAGACCACGAGGGGGAGGTCCGGGACCTGCACGCGAAGATCGGAGAGTTGACGGTGGAGCGGGATTTTTTGGCCAAAGGGCTCAAGTGGTGAGCCGGGAGAAGCGCCGGGCGATGATCGAGCCCGGCCATCCCAAGCTCAGCTTGAGCCGTCAATGCCATCTGCTTCGAGTGAGTCGATCCTCTGTGTACCACCGGCCCAAGGGCGAGAGCGCGGAGAATCTGGCGCTGATGCGCCGGATCGACAAGCTGTTCCTGGAGTACCCCTTCTACGGCAGCCGCCAGATGGTCCGCCATCTGTGGCGGGAGCGAGTCCGAGTGGGTCGTCACCGGGTGCGGCGTCTGATGCGCCTGATGGGGCTCCAGGCCATCTACCAGGTGCCGCGGACCACCCGACCGCACCCCGAGCACCGGGTCTATCCCTATCGGCTCAAGGGGGTCGCCATCGAACGGCCCAATCACGTGTGGACCTCCGACATCACCTATATCCCTGTCCAGAGTGGCTTCCTGTACCTGGTGGCGGTGATGGACTGGGCCACCCGCCGGGTGCTCTCCTGGAGGCTGTCCAACACCCTCGATGCCCGCTTCTGTGTCGAGGCCCTCTCAGAGGCTCTGGAACGCTACGGTCCTCCCGAGATCTTCAACACCGACCAGGGCAGCCAGTTCACCAGCCTGGAGTTCACCTCCGTGCTCAAGGACGCCGGCGTCGCCATCTCCATGGACGGCAGGGGCCGGTGCATGGACAACATCTTCATCGAGCGCCTGTGGCGCTCCCTCAAGTACGAGGCCGTCTACCTGCACGAGCTGACCGACGGCTTCGCCGCCCAAAGGACCATCGCCAACTGGCTCCACTTCTACAACACCCAAAGACCTCATTCCGCCCTCGCCGGCTCCACCCCGGCGGAGGCCTACGAACGAGGACTCCAGAGGCAGGCCGGACCTCACACCCCGCCCGCCCCTCTGACAGTTCCTTCGGAACACGAAGACCTGATAAACGGGACCTTGGCGGCATGATCGATCGTCTGGAATACACCTTATCTCCGCCGCCTTCCTGTCCTACAAACCAGGACCACCTCAACGCCACGTTTGACAGGAAATACCGGGATTGACAGTATGTCCACGGATGTTCATGCACACGATGAACCTTGGCCCGCTGTCAGGGGATTCCCGTCGAGTCCTGCAGGTAAGAGGGCAGAAAGAACCGGAGTGAGCGATGTCGGGGACAGAGATCATTTTCGAAGTAAGCGAGGACGAACTGGACGGAGGATACTCGGCCAGTGCCTTGGGTGTCGGCATCCACACGCAGGGCGACACTTTGGATGAACTCCGCCGTAACGTCAGGGAAGCGGTGGACTGCTACTTCGACGACGACACGGCTCGGCCGCGCCTGATTCGGTTACACTACGTGAGGGACGAGGTGCTGGTGGCGTGAAGCTCCCCCGCGACGTAAGCGGCGCCGCCCTCCTGGCCGCGCTTCGTCGGATGGGCTACGAGAAGGTGCGGCAACGGGGCTCCCACGTGCGGGTCACGACACAGACGGAAGGCGAACACCATGAGGTCATCCCGCTGCACGATCCCATCAAGGCGAAGACCCTGTCAAGCATTCTGAAGAGCATCGCCCGGCATCACGGCATCGGAGTCGAGGAACTCGTGCGGGAGCTCGACCTGCGATAGCCGTGGCTGTCCAGATCCGGCAACGGGAGAATTGCGCAACGTCGGCGCCGATTCCGCTTCGCTTGTACCCTTGGGTTTGCCGTTCCTGTCCGACTGTGTAGACTTTGGTTCTCACACCTGCCGCAGCCCGGTGAGGCGGTCCACAATGCGCTTGGAGAGGGTGGGAAGCGGGAGTTCCGCCGTGTATGCTCGTGTACCTGAGACGTTCCGAGTCATATCGGTGATGCCGGTAATCGACACCAATGTGCGCGTTACATGAGGACAGACCCATGAAAGAACCTTTCAAGACGGATCTTGAGGCGATCCAGAGGCGGGCGCGGGAGAAGATGGAGCAGGGGGCCATCACCGGGGCTTATCTGGCCGACCGGGAACAGGTGTTGGCGGTCCTGAACGAGGTGCTGGCCACCGAGATCGTCTGCATCCTGCGCTACAAGAACCATTACTTCATGGCCAGCGGCATCAACGCCGGGCCGGTGTCGGCGGAGTTCCTGCAGCACGCCAACGAGGAGCAGATGCACGCGGACTGGGTGGCCCAGCGCATCACGCAACTTGGCGGCTCGCCCAACTTCAGCCCGGAAGGGCTGGCCACACGCTCCCACGCCGAATACCAGGAAGGGGAGACCCTGGAGGAGATGATCAAGGAAGACCTGGTGGCCGAGCGCGTGGCCATCGAGACCTACTCCGAGATCATCCGCTGGCTCGCCAACGACGACCCCACCACGCGCCGGATCATCGAGGACATCCTCAAAATGGAGGAGGAGCATGCCGACGACCTGGCGAGCCTGCTGGTGACGCTGGGGAAGAACGAGTGAGGCGGGTCGCCGTCGCGGCAACCGCGATGGCGGCCGTTGTCCTGGCGGCATGGGCGCTGTGGCCGGACCATCCGGGCACGCACCGGCGAGCCGGTGCCAACCGGGCGGCGTCCGAAGTCCCGGCGGCGTCCACCGCGGCCATGCCCGGCGAGGCAATCTTCAATCAGAAGTGCGCGCTGTGTCACGGGGCGCAAGCGGTCGGCTCACCCCAGGGACCGCCACTGGTTCACGTGTACTACGAACCGGGCCATCACTCCGACATGGCGTTCGTGCTGGCGGTGAGAAGGGGTGTTCGAGCGCACCACTGGAGTTTCGGCAACATGCCGCCGGTTCCAGGTCTCTCGGACGCGGACGTGAGGGCCGTCGTTGACTACGTGCGCGCTTTGCAACGGGCCAACGGGATCTTCTGAGGCCCGGCGGGGTTTACCATGACACGACTCTTGCGGCTGGCGGTCACCGCCGCGGCACTCATCCTGATTGCCGGCGTGGCGCTTGCGCACCGTGACGCCACTGGCATCGTCAAGCAGCGCATGGACGCCATGACTGCCATGGGGGATGCCATGAAGTCGCTGCGGGCGATGATGCGTGGAACCCAAGCCTACGAGGCGGAGCGCGTCACGGCGTACGCCGGGGCCATCGCGGGGCGTGCGGGCGACAAGATGATGGCGTTGTTTCCCGAGGGCAGCCTGAAGCACCCGACGCGGGCCAAGCCCGCCATATGGGCCGACTGGAACGGCTTCGCCGAGTTGGCGCATCAACTCGGCGAAGCCGCGGATGCGCTGGCGGCGACGGCATCCCATGAACGGGCGTACGCCGGGAGCGGCCGGGCGTCGAGAGGATCTGCAGCGGGCGCAGGGACCCAACCAGGCTCCGGACCCCAGGATTTCACCGCCATGGCCCCGGACGCCGTCTTCGAGCGCCTGCAACGGACCTGTTCGGACTGCCATCGAGCCTTCCGCACGAAGAAGTGATACAGCCAGATCACGCTTTGCAGTTGTCCGGGAATCTCGCATGTTGGCTTGCGGTCGACACGCGAGGGGATGAAAATCGGCCCCACCCATGTGTCATTCCCGCGAAAGCTTGCCCTCGACCCCGATCGGGGGCGGGAATCCAGGTGGGGTGGGGCGGGTAATGACGGGTTGAGGGGGGGCGCGCCAGCGTCTCCAGCGGGTTCGGGGGTCAGTCCAGCTTCGCGCGCAGCAACTCGTTCACCAGGCGGGGGTCGGCCTTGCCTTGGGTGGACTTCATCACTTGGCCGACGAAGAATCCCAATAGATTGGACTTGCCCTGGCGGTAGAGGGCGACGTTGTCCGGGTGGGCGGTGATGACGGCGTCCACCACGGGTTCCAGTTGGCCGGCGTCCGCCACCTGCCGGAGGCCCAGCCGATCAACGATGTCGGCAGGGCGTCCTCCTTCCACTACCATTTCGGCGAAGACCCGCTTGGCGGCGTTGCCGGAGATGGTGCGGGCGTCGATGAGGGATACCAGTTCCGCCAGAGCCGCCGGGGTCAGCGGCAGCGATTCCACAGGCGTTTCCTTGAGGTGCGCGCGCAACTCGTGGATGACCCAGTTGGCTGCCGATCTGGCGTTGTCGCAGGCGCGCACCGCCTCCTCGAAGAACCCTGCCAGGCCGTCGTCCGAGGCCAACAGGCGCGCGTCGTTGCCTGCGAGTCCGAGCCGGTCGCGGTAATGCTCCATCCTGGCGCGTTGGCCCGGCGTCAGTTCGGCGTGCTCCGGGGACTTGCGCTCCACTGGAGCCTGGGCTTGGTTTCCTGGAGCGGCCCGGGGTCGCCGGGGCCGCCTGGGCGCGTTGCCGTCACCCCGTTGCACGATCTTGAGCCACGAGTCCCGCAGCGTGACGATGCGGTTGAACACCAGCGCGCCGGCGGTGGACTCCGGATCCACGCAGAAGTATCCCAGGCGCTCGAACTGGAACCGTTCGCCGGGGCGGGCGGCGCCGAGGCTCGGTTCCACGAGTCCCTTGACGGATTCGAGAGACTTGGGGTTCAGCCGTTCCCGGTAGTCCCGCTCGGGGTCGCCCTGGGGGTCCGGTACGGAGAACAACCGGTCGTAGAGACGCAGTTCGGCTTCGATGGCGTGGACGGCGGACACCCAGTGGATGGTGCCCTGCACCTTCTTGCCGCTGGTGTCCGAACCGCTCCGGGTTTCCGGATCGTAGGAGCAGCGCAGCTCCGTCACCTCACCCGTGGCCGGGTCCGTGACCACCTCGTCGCACCGGATGATGTAGGCGTAGCGCAGCCGCACCTCGCGTCCCGGCGCGAGCCGGTGGTAGCCCCTGGGCGGCTCTTCGAGAAAGTCGTCCCGCTCGATGTAGAGTTCCCGGGAGAAGGGTACCGCGCGCGAACCTTCCAGGGGCACGTCATGCGGGTAGCACGGGGCGTCCAGTTCCTCCACGCGATCTTCCGGGTAATTGGTCAACACCACCTTGAGGGGGCGCTCCACGGCCAGCACCCGCGGCGCCTTGTGGTTCAAGTCGTCGCGGATGAAGTGCTCGAGCTGGCCCATCTCCACTGTGTTGTCGCTCTTGGCGATGCCTACGCTGTGGCAGAAGGCGCGGATGGCCTCGGGGGTGTAGCCGCGCCGCCGCAGCCCCGCCAGCGTGGGCATGCGCGGATCGTCCCAGCCCGAGACGCGCTTTTCCTCCACCAGTTCCAGAAGGCGGCGTTTGCTCATCACCGTGTAGTCGAGGTTCAACCGGGCGAACTCGATCTGGCGCGGGGTGGAGGGGGCGTCCACCTGCGCGAGAATCCAGTCGTAGAATTCACGGTTGTTCTCGAACTCCAGGGTGCAGAGCGAGTGGGTGACCCCTTCCAGCGCGTCCGACAGCGGATGGGCGAAGTCGTACATGGGATAGATGGGCCAGGCGTCGCCGGTGTGGTGGTGGGTGACATGACGAATGCGATAGATCACGGGGTCGCGCATCTTCATGTTGGGGGACGCCATGTCGATCTTCGCCCGCAGCACGTGGGCGCCGTCGGGGAACTCGCCGTGGCGCATGCGGGCGAAAAGCTCCAGGTTTTCGGACACCGAACGGTGGCGGTAGGGGCTCCCGCGGCCCGGCTCCGTGACCGTGCCGCGGGTTTCGCGGATGTCCGCCTCGCTCAGGCTGCATACGTAGGCGCCGCCGCGCTCGATGAGCTGCACGGCGAAGCGGTACAAGTCCTCGAAGTAGTCGGAGGCGTTGTACAGGCCCGCGCCCCAGTCGAATCCCAGCCAGCGAATGTTGTCCTGGATGGCTTCGACGAAAAGCGTGTCCTCCTTGGCCGGGTCGGTGTCGTCGAAGCGCAGGTTGCAGCGCCCGCCGAACTCCCGGGCGACGCCGAAGTTCAGGCAGATGGACTTGGCGTGGCCGATGTGGAGAAAGCCGTTGGGCTCGGGCGGAAAGCGCGTGACGACGCCGGGGTGCTTGCCGTGGGCCAGGTCGTCCCGGACGATGGTGCGGATGAAGTCCAGCGGGGGCTCGCGCCGACCGGCGGTGTCGTTCTTTGGGGTCTTGCTCATGGGTAGGAGTGGGGCCTTCCAGGTTTGCCTGCCAGTCTACCCGATCCCGCGTCGCTCATGAAGCTTGCGGTGAGTTCCGATACCCAACAGGGCTTCTCCGGGGTATAGACTTCTCGTCTGACAAGGAGGTGCGTGATGCCGTTACTCGACCACGTGGGGGTCAAGGTCACCGACCTCGACCGCTCCATCCGGTTCTACAGCGATCTCTTCGGCTTCGAGATGGTGGATCGTCGCATGCTCGGCAGCAGCAACGTCGAGGCGGCGGCCATGCAGGTGGGCGGAAGCATCCTCTTTCTGCTGCACGAGCCTTCGTTCCAGGCCCGCAGCCACGAGGAGCACGGCGGGGTGGACCATTTCTGCCTGACCTTCACCGACTCCGAATTCCGGGACATCCTGGAACGCATCCAGGCCACGGGCGTGCGGCTTGAAGGCGGCGTGGTGCCGCGAACCGGCGCCACCGGACGCAGCGACTCGCAGTACATCCTCGACCCTGACGGCAACCAGGTCGAGGTCAAGACCGGACTCACATGACACCACACTAGAGCGCCGCGTCCACGGCATGCATCAGGCCGTCCGGCCTTCCCGTAACCCAGGACGTGCCAAGACGCGGGGCGTGGGTCCGGGCTTGCCCTGAACCAGGGCAGATGCCGGGGGGTGCTCGCACCCAGCCTTACGCGTGCAGCCGTTCCTTGCCCGCCACCGTGGTGCGCCGCAGCAGCCGGCGCTCGTGGTCGGGGTAGAAGGTGCGCGCGTGGATGGAGCAGAAGTTGTCCCACATCAGCAGGTCGCCGACCTCCCAGACGTGCTCGTACCGGACGCTCGGGTCCTCGGCGATATCGAACAGGTCGCTCAGGATGGCGTCGCTCTCGGTCCGATCCATGCCTTCGATGCGCACCGACATCATGCGGTTGACGTAGAGCGCCCGGCGTCCGGTTACGGGGTGGGTGATGAAGATGGGTTGCACGTAGTAGCGGGCGCCGTCGAGGTCGATGTCGGCGTCCACGGTGTGCCGCTGGTAGTCGTAGACCTGCAGCACCTGGCGTCCCTCCAGCTTCGTTTTGAGGTCCGCGGGGACCCGGTCGTGGGCCGCGTACTGGTTGGTCAACATGGTGTGGCCGCCCTGGCTGGACACCTCGATGCCGTAGAGGATGGTGACGTGGTCCGGGATTTCGTGGAACGCGGTGTCCTGGTGGAACCCCATTTCCCGGTCGCCGTTGGCCGAGGCCCCTGCCAGGGGCTTCCCGTTCTCACGGATGTTGCTCACCACCATCACCGGCGTGGTGTAGATGTCGTCGGCGGACTGCCGCAGGCGTGGCCCGATGGTGCGCTTGCCGATGTCTCCGAAAGTGGTGGTGAAGCGGTTCTGCTGTTCCACGGTGAGACTCTGGCCTCGGAAGAGCAGGGCGACGTTTGCGTAGAACGCGTCGAGGATGTCGCCGCGGACCTTGTCGTCCAACGGCTCGCTCACGTCCAGTCCCAGGACTTCCACGCCCAGGGCCGGTGACAGCGGTCTCGTTTGCAGGCTCATGTCTTGGTCCTCCAGATCGAATCCGTCCTGTATCGCGCCGGCGCGCCGCGGCTCAGGCCCGGACCGGCTCCTTCCCGGCCACGGTGCAGCGCCGTAGAATGCGCGCCTCCGCGGCGGGGAAGTCGGTGCGCGCGTGAATGGAGCAGCGGTTGTCCCACATGAGCAGGTCGCCCACCCGCCACGAGTGGTCGTAGACGATACGGTCGTCCTCCGCGATGTCGAACAGTTCGTCGAGGATGGCGTCGCTCTCGGCCGGGTCCATGCCTTCGATCCGTGCGGTCATGGTGCGGTTCACGTACAGCGCCTTCCGGCCGGTGACCGGGTGGCGCACGAAGATGGGCTGCGCGTGGCTGCGGGCGCCGGTCATGTCCACGTTGGGATCAATGCGGTAGCGGTTGTAGTCGTACACCTGCAGCACGGTGCGCCCCTCCAGCCGGTGGCGCAGGTCGCGCGGGATGTTGTCGTAGGCGCGGTACATGTTGGCGACGCGCGTGAGTCCGCCCTCGGTGGTGACCTCGATGCCGTACAACATGGTGACGATGTTGGGCACCGGGTAGAAGCAGGTGTCGTGGTGGAACCACATCTCGCCGTCGCCGAACGACGCCGTGCCCCCCGTGGGACCCTCCTGCGCACGGTTGGTGACCATCATCACCGGGCTGGCGTAGGCATCCCGCGGGGACTTGGCGAAACGCGCCCCCACGGTGCGCTTGCCCAACTCGCCGAAGGTCGTGGCGAACGCCGTCTGCTGATCCTCGGTGAGGTCCTGCCCTCGGAACAGCAGCAGCACGTGCTCGTGAAACGCGTCCAGGACGGCCGCGCGGGCCTCGGGGTCCAGCGTCTTCCGCAGGTCCAGACCCTCGATCTCGGCGCCGATGGCGGAGGAAACGGGCTTGACGGTGAGGTTCATGGGATCCATCTCCCGGCGTCCGGGGGCGGACGCCCTGACGGCGCGTGGTGGTCGGCGCCGAACGCGTTGGGCACACAGAGCAACTCTGTGGGCGAATCTATGCCCCGTCGCGCGGAAGTGTCAAGGTCCGTCCGCGGTTCGCTTTCTGCCGGCCTGTCCCCTACAAATGGGTATCCATCGCCTTGAGGAGGTAACGTCCATGCAATGGCTTGAGAACGAAGTGGCCGTCGTGACCGGCGCCGGATCAGGGATCGGCAAGGCGGTGGTGACGCGGTTCGTGGAGGAAGGCGCGAAGGTCGTGGCCTTCGACCGTTCGGCACAGCGGCTGGCCGACCTCAAGGAGGAGATGGGCGCCGAGGTAGCCGTGGTCTCCGGCGACGTGCGCAGCCTGGAGGACAACCGGCGCGCGGTGGCGACCGCGGTCTCGGAATTCGGCAAGCTCACGGTGTTCGTGGGCAACGCGGGCATTCACGACGCGCGCCGGCCTCTGGCGGAACTCTCGGACGAGGAACTGGAGCGGGGCTACGACGAGGTCCTGGGGGTCAACGTGAAGGGTTACTTTCTGGGCGCCAAGGCCGCCATCCCCGAGCTGACGAAGACCCGCGGCAACATGGTGTTCACGCTTTCGACGTCGTCCTTCTACGTCAGTGGGGGGGCCTTGTACGTGGCCTCCAAGCACGCGGCGCTGGGCATGGTGCGGCAGTTGGCCAACGAACTGGCGCCCACGGTCCGGGTCAACGGCGTGGCGCCCTCGGGCACCGCCACCGGGTTGCGCGCGGCCCCGTCCCTCGCCGCCGGCGCCGGCGGCGACGACGTTTTCGGAGCGCCGCGGCCCCCCGCGGGGCTCAGCAAGAACCTGCTGGAGGTCTCGGTGATGCCGGAGGACCACGCCGCCGCCTATGTGATGCTGGCCTCGTCCCAGTCCCGGATCATGACCGGCGAGGTCATCCACACCGACGCCGGTCGCGGCGTCACCTCGGTGTTGACGCGGTAGGGCGAGCGCGCCAATCCTGGCGGATGCGCCGTGAGCGCGGTCGTTCCGGGACCCGCCGGCGCGACCGTGGCATGGCGCGCTCAAGCCTCGCTTCCACGCAGGAAACTCGCCAGCAGCGGCTCCGGCCAGGGCACGTGCAGGATGTGCTCGAAGACGCCGTAGACGAACCCCCAGGCCGCCGCCGCCAGGAGGCTCGCCAGGAGCCAGCCCGCGCCGTAGGTCCTGGCGTAGCCGAAGACGAAGAGCGGCACCGCGGTGAGGAAGCCGATGAGCCGGATGGCGGCATAGAAACCCAGAATCCAGCCCCAGATTTCGAAATTCCCCCAGCGGCCGCCCGATTTGAGGGCCGGTGCGTCGAAGTGGATGCCTTTGGCCTGACCTTGGCCGCGGCGCGGCCACAGGTCCTTCACGACCTGGAGCACGGTCAGGAGGACTCCGGCCCCGCCGAGGACGAACACGATGATGGACGCGCGCAGCTCGTCCCAATCGTCGGCCACGCGCAGCGCCCAGAGCAGCACCAGCCCGATGATCACGGTGAAGAGCACGCCCTCGTAGCGCAGCCGCCTGTCCCCATTCATGGTTTCGGCGCTCCCTCCGCCGCCTCGCCGCGGCGCTCGCGCCGTTCCTTCAGGATCGGATAGCAGAGCGACGCCGCCACCAGGATCAGCAGGATGACCACCGCGGGCCGCAGCAGCCACTCCAGCCCGTACCGCGTATAGGACAGCCACAGGTAGGTTTCCATCTTGGTGCCCAGCACCACCCCCAGGAGCAGCGGCGGGCGCGGCCAGCCGTGCCGGCGCATCATGAAGCCCAGGAGGGAGAACGCCAGCAGGGCGTGCAGGTCGTGGAGGCTGAAGTTGGCCGAGAAGGCGCCGATGAAGACGAAAACGGCCACCAGCGGGACGATGCTGTGGAACGGCATGAAGCAGGCCCGCGCCATGGGCTTGGCCAGGGCGCCGCATATGGCCACGGCGAGGACGTTGCCGATGACCAGCGTCCAGATGACCGCGAAGGTGAGGTCGAGCTGCGTGGTCAGCATGTCCGGGCCGGGTTTGATGCCCACGGCCACGAAGGCGGTGAGGATCAGGGCCGTGGACGTGCTGCCCGGGATGCCGAATGCCAGGGTGGGGATGTAGCCGCCCCCTTCCTTGGCGTTATTGGACGCCTCGGGCGCGATGACGCCGCGGATGTCGCCCTTGCCGAAGTTCCCGGTGTCCTTCTCGGTCTGCACCGCGTGGGCATAGGCGAACCAGTCGGCCACGGAACTGCCCAGGCCGGGCAGAAAGCCCACCCAGGCGCCGAGGGCCGAAGAGCGCACCATCAGCCACCAGTGCTGGAACACGTCCTTGATGCCCTGCCCGAAGCCGCTGCCCAACTCTTCACTCTCGGCGATGCTGGTCTTGCGGCTCGCCAGGTCGATGATCTCGGGGATGCCGAACAGGCCCAGGGCGACGATGATGAGGCTGACGCCGTCCCAGAGGTAGTCGTAGTCGAAATCGAAGCGGGGAATCCCGGACTTGGTGTCCATTCCCACGGTGGCCACGAGCACGCCGATGATGCCGGCGATGATGCCCTTCATCGGGGCGTCGCCGCTCAGCACCGCCACCATGGTGAGGCCCCACAGTGTCAACACGAAAAACTCCGGCGAGCCGAAGGTCAACACCAGCGGGCGCAGGATCGGCAGCGACGCCACCAGCACCAGGGCGCCGACGAACCCGCCCAGCAGCGAGGCCGCGAAGGACGCGCTCAGCGCCCGCGCGGCCTGGCCCTGCCTGGCCAGAGGATAACCGTCCAGAATGGTGGCCTGGGAGCCGGAGCTTCCCGGGATGGAGATGAGGATGGAGGGAAACGCGCTGGCGGTGTTGCCCACGGCGTCCAGACCCACCAGCAGGGCGATGACCGGATAGGGGTCATCCATGGTCATCACGAAGGGCAGCATGATCGCCAGCGTGGTGGGGCCGCCAATGCCGGGCAGGAACCCCACCGCGCTGCCGATCAGCACTCCCAGGGCCATCATGCCCAGGGACTGCGGAGTCAGGACGCCAAGCAGGCCGTCGAACGCGGCTTCGAGCATCCGTTGGCTATTTCTTCTTCTTGCCCGTGGGCAGGCCGAACTCCTTGCGGATGTTGAACAGGAAGTCCTGGACCTCCTGGGTGGCGTCGGTGGCTTCCAGCACGAGTTCCGCGGTGGCCGCGCCGTCGCGCGCTCTCCATGCCTCGCCAAAGAACTTCGTGGCTTCGGACTGGAAACTGGCGTCCTGCACCATCTTGCCCCAGGCGTCGCGCAGAATCTTCACGACGTTCGCCGGTGTGCCCTTGGGCAGGGACAGGAACTTGTCCACGTCGGAGGGCCGGGTCCACACCTTGTAGGCCTTCCAGGCGACGCCGGATGGCTTCTTGTCGCCGAGGAGTTCGCCAAAGGTCGGAACGTTGGGAAAATCCGGGCGGCGTTTGTCCGTGAGCAGCACCAGCGGGTCGACGACGCCGTCCTTCTCAAGGTCCCGGATGAGCTTGGCGTTGCCGGTGCCCCACATTTCGATTTCGCCCTGACGCAGCGCCAGCACCATCTCGCCGGTGCCCGCGTAGCCGAAGATCCAGCGGCTGTTCCAATCCAGGTACTTGGCGCCCCACACGGTCATGGCCACCCAGGTGCGGATGCCGTCGGAATCGCCCACCACCACGGGTTTCGCCTTGGGGTCGGTGAGACGGGCGCGCGCGTCCTTGCGCACCATGAGGATGCTGCCGCCGCGCATGATGGAGCCGATGTAGTTGTACTCCCGCGGGTTGTACTTGACCCGCTTGCCGCCGCGCACGTAGGTGCTCAGCGCCGACGAGGAGTCCTGGGACATGGTCAGGCCGTCCGCCTTGGCCCGGCGCGTGAAGTAGTTGTTGGCCACGGTGCCGCCGCCGCCGGGCATGTTGCGGACGATGGTATCGGGATTGCCGGGTATGAACCTGGGCAGGTAACGGGAGACCAGCCGGGCCGTGGTGTCCGTGCCGCCGCCGGGGCTGGACGACACCAGCACCGTGATGGTCTTTCCTGCATAGTAATCCGCCGCCGGCGCGGCGGTTGCCAGCAAAGCGATGGCGGCGAGCACCGTGACGATGCCTGTGGCGCGAGTGCGTTTCATGGTCGAGTCCTCCTTGGTCCAACGGTTGCAGGTAAGGAAAGCGCGTAAACTATTCGGTTCCCGGAATCGTGTCAATATGATCGGGCATCCTCCATACGCTCCTGCCGGTGCAACCCGAACGCCTCCAGCACCGGGGCGTCGTGCATGCAGAACAGGATCGTCTCCGCTTCGGCGGAGCGGTTCCGGTGCTCGTGCCAGCTCCACAACGGTACGATGAAGCTGTCGCCCTGATCCCATTCCATGGTCTCGCCGTTGATGACGGTGGCGCCGCTGCCGCGGAACGCGTGGTAGATGGCGGTGCTGTTGTGGCGATGCGCGCGGGTGCGCTCTCCCGGGCGCAGCATCTGCGCGCGGCACGCCAGTGTGGGCAGGGTGGCGCCGCCGGTGAGGGGATTCACGTAGTCGAGCGCCACGCCGTCGTACGGGTCGCAGGCGGTCCGGGCCAGCGCCTGCAGCGAGCGCCAGGTGTCGTCCCAGCGGTAGTGGAGCGGCGCGGGCGCCGATGGGTCGCCGGAACGCACCGGACGGGTCATGCCGAAATGCGACGCATCCTGCGCGCTGGCGTGGGTGGCCTGCTTCTCCTCGGCATAGGGTTCGTAGGAGATCACCTGGAGCGACTGGATGAGCGGCACGTCGAGGCCGTCCAGCCACACCATGGGCGCGCTGCCTTCGTGGCCGTGGTCGTGCCAAGTGCCCTGGGGCGTGAGGATGAGGTCTCCCGCGGCCATCATGAGCTTCTCGCCGTTGACCACGGTGTAGGCGCCCTCGCCCTGGACGATGAAGCGGAGGGCCGCCATGCTGTGGCGGTGGGCGGGCGCCACCTCACCCGGCTGGATCATCTGGCAGGCCAGCAGCATGGTGTGGCTGGTCATCTCCGTGTGCCGCATGCCCGGGTTGACCAGCCGGATGGTGCGGCGCTCCGTGCGCCCCTTCTCGATGCCGATGCGGTCCCGGGCCTGGAGCAGGCTCTGGTGGACGTCGTCCCACTTCCACAGGTGCGGCACCACCTGGGTCCGCGGGTCGGCCGTGCGTTCCTTGCGATCAAGCTTCCACAAGCCCGAAAGCCAGCGCTCGGCGAGAAAATCGTTCAGTCCGGTCAGATCCTGCGTTGCGGTCATGACGTGTCTCCAGGCTGTCTCGGGGTCTTCGAAGCACGGCGAGGTCCATCCTCCCCAAGCCGGCACGAACCAAGCGGGCGGAGATGGATCAGTCGGCTTGCTTGTTCTCCTCGACTCAATGGCAATTCACCCAGTCCGCATCCACGGAATACCTCGTCGTTCTCGAATCGAAAACCGTGGGGCGCTCCTCACTCCTTCGCGGGCAGCCGGTCCCGCTTCACCACCGCGCGTTGGTGCCGGCCCTCGCCGATCTTTTCGCGCTGGTTGTGGGCCTCCACGGTGAAGCTCAGGCGGCGTCCTTCCACGCGGGTGAGCTTTGCGCTGGTGCGGACGGTCTCGCCCATGCCGGTGCCGGCGATGTGGACGATGTCCACCCGCACGCCCAGGGACACCTCGTCGTCTTCGAGGTAGGGGCGTACCGCTTCCACGCAGGCGCGCTCCATGTGTCCGACCATCGCCGGCGTCGAATACACCAGGATGCCTTCGCCGGCGATGTGCGCCGCCGCCATTTCGCGGGTGGTCACGACCACCCACTCGCCTTCGATCCCTTCCACGATCCCGTCCTTCACGGTCCCTCCCTTGATGCGCCGGGGTTCGGTTCCCCACCATGATCCCTATCGGTTATAATGGAAAACGGCCGCAGGTTGCCATGCAAAGTCATGGAAAAGGTCGTTCGCAAAATTGCCTCCCTCGCCTAGGAGGAAGACGCCGAATACGCCTGCTGCAACTCACCGGCGACCAGCGGTTGCAGATCCTGCCGGGCCTCGTCATGCCCGAGGATCCCGGTGCCGGGACCATCGCACGATCGGCGCGATTCGTCCGTTTGTGGAACGCAAAAAGAAAAGGGGACATCCTGAATCATGAACGCGGCATTGCAGGGGACCATGGCGCTGGATCTCAGCGGGCACGTGGCCGGGCCGTTTTGCGGCAGTCTGCTCGGGGACCTGGGCTGCGACGTCATCAAGGTGGAGCTGCCCGACGGTGGCGACACGCACCGCGGGCGGAATCCGCTGTACGAGGGTTATGGGCCCAGCTTCCGGGCGCTCAACCGCAACAAGCGGAGCCTCACCCTGGACCTGCGCACGCCCCAAGGGAAGGAGATTCTGCTCAAGCTGCTTGAGCGGGCGGACATTCTGCTGGAGAACTTCCGGCCGGCGACACGCTCGAAGCTGGGACTCGACTACGAGCGGCTCGCGAAGCTCAATCCGAGGCTGATCCATTGCTCCATTACCGGCTACGGTCAGGAGGGGCCGTACCGCGACAAGCCGGGCTTCGATACCATCGGTCAGGCGCTGAGCGGCATGTTGAGCCTCATGTCCGACTTCGACCAGCCCAAGGTGGTGGGGGTGTCGGTCACCGACCACTCCACCGGGGTGTTCGCCTGCTACGGCATCCTGGCGGCGTTGCTGGCGCGCCACCACACCGGCCGCGGCCAGTTCGTGGACGCGTCGCTGCTGCGCATCAGCCTTGCGTTCATCGAATCCCACATGGCCGATTACCTGAACGGCGGCGAGGCCATCACCCGGGAGAACTTCCCGCGCGGACGCATCTACTGCTTCGTTCCCGGCGACCGGAAGCCGCTGGTGATCCACCTGTCCGGGCACCAGAAGGCGTGGGAGGGACTGGTGCGCGCGGTGGGACGCCCGGACCTCCTGAGCGATCCGCGCTTCGCCACCCGCAACGACCGCTGGCGCCACCACTACGACATCGTTCCGATCCTGCAGGCGGAGTTCGAGAAACAGCCACGGGACCACTGGCTGGCGGCGCTGGATGCGGTGAGCGTTCCCAACGCCCCCATCTACAGGATCGAGGAAGTGCTGGACGACCCGCAGGTGAAGGAGATGGGCCTGCCCCAGGAGATCCACCATCCGAAGATGGGCTCGAGCAACCTCATCGGCAACGCCATCCGTCTCTCCGACACGCCCATGCGGTTTCACCGGCCGGCGCCGCTCCTGGGCGAGAACACCGAGGAAATCCTCCGGGAACTCGGATACGACGCCGCCGCCTTGGCGGACTTGCGCGCAGGCGGGGTGACCTCGTAGGCGCCATTCTTGACGGCGGAACGGTGGTGGTGTAGAGCCTGTGTCAAAAGCCTATCCGTGCATGAAACGTAGACAAGGGGGTAGAATAAAATGGCAGACAACGGAACACTGGAGGGCTGCGAGGTCATTATCTCCTCGGATTCCCACGTCATGGAGCCGTCGGACGCTCTGGTGGAACGGGCGCCCGCCTCGTACAAGGAGCAGGTGCCGCGCTTTCCCAAGCTGAAGGTGGGGGAGAGCTTCCAGACGCAGCCCGGTGGATCGGACCCCGGCAAGCGCATCACCGAGATGGAGACCGATGGGGTGAGCGCGGAAGTGCTCTTTCCGACCTATCTGCTGCCGCACTTCGCCATGGACGACGCCAAGCTGCAGGAGGTTTCGTTCCGCGCCTACAACGACTGGGTGATGGACTACTGCTCGGTGGCGCCCAACCGGCTCGTGGGCGTGGGCGCCATCTCCATGTACGACATCGACCACGCGGTGGAGGAGCTGGAGCGTTGCGCCAAGGCGGGGCTCAAGGGCTCGCTCATCTGGCAGGCGCCCCACGCGGACCTGCCGTTCCGTTCGGAACACTACGAGAAGTTCTGGGCGGCTTCCGCGGATCTCCAGATGCCGGTGCACCTGCACATCCTCACCGGGCACGGCTACCACAAGCAGACGGTGTTCGGGAACAGGCGCATCGGCGTGGAGCCCTACCGCGGCAGCGTCAACCTGAAGCTCCAGGAGATTATCAACGCGGTCTTCGACTTCATCTTCTACGGCATCATGGAGCGCCATCCCAGCCTCAAGTTCGTGTGCGTCGAAAACGAGATCGGCTGGATGCCGTTCATGTTGCAGCAGTGGGACTACTACTGGAACCGGTTCAAGGGGGAGAACCCGATCTCCATCACCAAGAACCCCAGCGAGTATTTTGTCGGCCAGTTCTATGGGACGTTCTTCCGCGACACCGTCGCCGGGCACAACTTCGAATGGTGGGGCCAGGACAACTGCATGTGGTCCAACGATTATCCCCACGCCAACTCCACGTGGCCGGAGTCGAAGCGCTACATCGACCGGGACCTGGGCCACCTGCCGGCGGACATCCGCCGGAAGCTCGTTTATTCCAACGTCAGGAACCTCTACCAGCTCGACATTCCGCATCCTGTACAGTAACGCGATAGCCGCCCTCCACGAGGGCGGCTTTTCTTTCCCATGGGGAAGCGGAACGCGCCACGGCCGGCAGGCCGCGCGTGTGCGCTACCCGCAATTTGGAGGGACATGCTCATGGCAAGGGACGGATTCAAGGTGTTCGACAGCGACATGCACATCATGGAACCCCCGGATTTGTGGCCGCGGTACTTGCCGCCCGAGTTCAAGGAACAGGCTCCGCTGGGGCGCACGTCCGAGAACGTTCGGGATTTGTCACTGCGATTCCCCGACAAGGCGATCGACGCGCGCCGCACCGGCGCGGAATTGCACAAGGGCCGCAATTACGAAAAAAACCAGAACACCTACCGTGAGCACTCCGAAAGAGGCTGGACCGGCGAGGTGCAACTCGAGGCCATGGATGTGGAGGGCATCGACGCGGCGGTGCTGTTTCCCACCCGGGGCCTCCATGTGCTCACCTATCCGGGACACTCGCGGGAATTTGCCAGGGCTCTGGCGCGGGCCTACAACGACTGGCTCCATGACTTCTGTAGCGCCGACCCGAACCGGCTGTTCGGCGCCGGCATGATCTCGGTCTACGACATCAACGACGCAGTGGAGGAGGCGCGCCGGGTGGTGGGTGATTACGGCTTCCGCTCGGTCTTTCTGAGGTCCAACCTGGTCAACGGCAAACCCCTGCACGACGCGTATTACGAGCCCCTCTGGAATACCCTGGAGGAGTTGTCCCTTCCCATCGGGTTCCACGAAGCCTCCACGTCCCGCACGGTCCAGGCCGGCGAGCAGTTCGAGCCCAACTTCGGCCTGAGGCGCGTCTATTCCCAGCCCCTGGAGCAGATGATGGGGCTCGGGAGCTTTGTGGGCGGCGGCGTGCTCGCGCGTCATCCCAAGCTCCGCGCGGCATTCCTGGAAGCCAACTGCTCGTGGCTGCCGTGGCTCCTCTGGCGCTTCGACGAAGGTTACGAGCGGGAGGGCGACATCTATATGGAGGACCTGGACCGGAAACCCAGCGATTACTTCAAGGACCAGTGCTGGATTTCCATCGAGCCGGATGAGACCCCGGCGCGGTTCACCATCGAGGAGTTCGGCTGCGACCAGCTCGTCTTCTCCACCGACTATCCCCACGGCGACTCCAGGTATCCCTACGCCGTGAAGGAATTTCTGGAACTCGATCTGTCCGATGAGGCCAAGCGCAAGATCCTGTGGGACAACTGCGCGCGGTTCTATGGTTTCGACTGATCCGGTTCGGCCGGCGGGATTCCCCGATTCGAAGGAGGGCGCGATGGCGAAACCCCAGTTGGCGGCACAGCCGGAATCCATCCATGGCGTGGTCAACTACCTGAGCAAGGACACCGAAGCCCCGGCGAGCTTCGGCGGCATGACCCAGAAGGAGGCCGACCAGAAGCGCAGGGGCAAGTACGAGAGCCACACGGTCTCGATTCACAACGCGCGGCTCCTGCCCGGCGGGCTCTCGCTGGAACGCGAAGGCTTTGTGCTGGTGCGCCACGATACGCAGATGAGGGACTTCTACGACCAGGAGGAGGTGCGGACGGTCTACTACAAGGAGACCGAAGAGCTTGTGAAGAAGACCTCCGGGGCGAAACGCGTGGTGGTGTTCGACCACACGCTGCGGTCGGGCGACGAGGTCACGCGGGAGGCGAAGCAGGTGAGCGGCCCGGTGCGCAGCGCCCACAACGACTACACCGACTGGTCCGGGCCGCAGCGGGTGCGCGACATCCTGCCGGACGAGGCCGAGGAGCTGCTCAAGGGGCGGTTCGGCGTGATTCAGACGTGGCGGCCCATCAACCGGCCGGTGACACGGGACCCGCTGGCCATCTGCGACGCGCGCAGCACTGGCATGGAGGGCGCCATCCCCACCGCGCGCATCTACCCGGACCGCCGCGGCGAGACGTTGCACTACACCTTCAATCCCGAGCATTACTGGTACTACTTCCCGCACATGGAGCGGCACGAGGCCGTGGTGTTCAAGACCTTCGAGTCCGAGAAGGACGGGCGCGCGCGCTGGACCCTGCATTCGGCCTTCGACGACCCGGACACGCCGGCCGACGCTCCGCCCCGTGAAAGCATCGAGATGCGCACTCTGGCGTTTTTCTAAATCCGTCATTCCGGGCTTGACCCGGAATCCAGGGGAGGTGGCGGGGGGTCCACCCCGCCCCACCGCTCCTGGACCCCGGATCAAGTCCGGGGTGACCAGGGTCAAGCGCCGAATCGCGGGGAAGTGGAGTTCGGCAGGTTGCCGGACAGCCGTATTCGGCAGGAGATTCACATGAGCACGTTCGACATAGTCGACACCACGATAGACGCCATCCACAAGGCCTATGAATCGGGGCAGCTTACCCCTCGCGAGCTGGTGCAGGCGTACATCGAACGAATCAATGCCTACGACAAGAAGGGTCCGGCCCTCAACTGCATCATTACGGTCAATCCCAATGCGCTGGAGGAAGCCGACCGGCTCGGCGCCTCGCCCCTGACCGGGCCGCTTCACGGCATTCCCATCGTCTTCAAGGACCAAGGGGACGCCAAGGGGATGCCCACCACCCTGGGGAGCGTCCTGTTCAAGGACTACTATCCCGACCGAGATTGCTTCGTGGTGGAGCAACTCAAGAAGGCCGGCGCCATCATCCTGGCCAAAGCCACCCTGGGGGAGCTGGGCGGAGGCGATACCCACGGCTCGTTGTTCGGGTCGAGCCGCAACCCCTACGATATCGAGCGCACGGTGGGGGGTTCCTCCGGGGGCTCCGGCGGGGCCGTGTCCGCCAACTTCGCCACCGTGGCGGTGGGGCAGGAGGGTTACGCGTCCATCCGCCGCCCCTCCACCTGGAACTGCGTCGCCGGCATGCGCCCTACGCCCGGGCTGGTGAGCCGGGGCGGCGTGTACGACGGCTGGCCCGACATGACCGGCTCGCTGGGCCCCATGTGCCGCACGGTGGGCGACATGGCGCGGCTGCTGGACGCGATGGTGGGCTACGATCCAGAGGACCCGGTGACCGCCCGCGGCGTGGGGCACGTACCCCCGAGCTACACCGACTTCCTGGACGCCAACGGCCTCAAGGGCGCCCGTCTCGGGATCCTGCGCGAGCCCATGGGTTACATGGCGGAGCCGGACACCGACGACTTCCGGCAGGTCACCGAGGTGTTCGACAAGGCGGTGGCGGACCTCAAGGCCGCGGGGGCGGAAGTGGTGGACCCGGTGGAGATACCACAGCTCAACGAGCTGCTGGCCAAGCGGTCGTGGAACCCCGACAGCGCCGACGAAGCCTTCAAGCGGTACTACGGCCGCAGCGCCAGGCGGCCGTTCGAGTCTCGCCAGGAGGCCATGGCGTCGGCGGAGTTCGCCAAGGTCCACTACAACGCCCAGAACCGCTGGAAAGCGCCCCTGGACGCGGACAAGCACTACCAGTACCTGGTGGCCCGCGAGAAGCTCATGGGCAACCTGTTGAAGGTCATGGCCGACCACAAGCTGGACGCCATCGTGCACAAGTCGGTGGAGCACCAGCCGACGTTGATTACCGAGGGCATCAAGCCGCCATGGGTCAACATGAGAGGGGTGCCTCACATCAACACGTTCCTGATCTTCGTTTCGTCGGTGGTGGTGCCCGGCGGCTTCACCCGGGACGGTCTTCCGGCCGGGATCACCTTTCTTGGACGGCCCTATGACGACGGCCGCATGATCGGGTTCGCCTACGCCTACGAGCAGGCCACGCACCACCGCAAGGCCCCGGCCACCACGCCGGCGCTGTGACGGGACCGCCACCTACCCGCGCATGTCACGACTTCCGCAGATCACGGAACGAGAGGCCATTCCGGCGGACCAGCGGCGCCACTACGACGCCATCATGGCCAGCCGGAAACGCATCAGCGCGCCCTACGGCAACCTGCTCCATTGCCCGGATCTGGCCGCCCGGACCGCGCACCTCGTAGGATATTCACTGTTCACCTCGGAACTTCCCCCAAGGGAGAAGGAACTGGTCATCTGCACGGTGGCCCGGGAGATGGACTGCGTGTACGAATGGGCCGCCCACTCCGGGCACGCCCTCGACGCCGGGGTGCCCGAGGCGACGGTGGCGGCCATTCGCGACCGCACCGCCCCCAAAGGGCTCGACGAGAACGAGGCGCCGTTCGTGAAATACGTACAGGAGCTGCTCCGGCCGCCGCACCGCGTCACCGAAGCCACGTTTCAGGCGTTGCGCGAGCGCTTGGGCGACCACCGGCTGGCGGAGCTGACGGGCATCATCGGCGGCTACGTCGGCCTTGCGTGTTCGCTCAACGCCTTCGCCATCGGCGCGCCCGAGGGCATGCCGGTTCTGCCCACGGAGTGACCGGGATGGCGAAAGGGCTGCGCGGGCCCGCGCACAAAGCCGCGGCCGCCAGCGGCATTCCGGTGCTGGATCTGACCGATTACCTGGCCGGCGTCCCTGGCGCGCTGCCACCCCTGGCCGCGGAATTGCGCCACGCCCTGGAGCGTGTGGGCTTCTACTACATCCACGGACACGGGGTGCCGCAGGCCCTCGTCGACGCGGTGTTCGCCGAATGCGCGCGCTTCCACGCGCAACCGGCGGCCTTGAAGACGGCGGTTCGTGGGAACGAGCACAACGTGGGCTACATGCCGCTCAACGGCTACGTGTCCCGCAGTTCCCGGGTGGAAACGGCCACGCACCCCAACTTCGTGGAGGCGTTCTTCCTCAAGCGCGATCTGCCGCTGGATCACCCGGATGTGGTGGCGGGAGTTCGCTACCGCTGCGCCAATCCGTGGCCCGACGCGCGCGTTCTACCGGGTTTCCGGGAGACCGTGGTGCGGTATCTCGACGCCATGGAGGGGCTGTGCAAGCGCATGCTGCCGGTCTACGCGGCGGCGTTGGGCCTGCCGCCGGACTATTTCGCCGAGGCGTTCCGCGAGCCCCAGTACACCCTGCGCCTGTCTCACTACCCGCCCGCGGAGCAGGGCGATACCGATCAGTACGGCTTGGCGCCCCACACGGATTCGAGTTTCCTCACCATGCTGCCGCAGTCGGAACTTCCCGGTCTGGCCATCGGCATGCCCTCCGGCGCATGGGTGGACGCGCCCGTGGTGCCCGACGCCTTCCTGGTCAACTCCGGGGACATGCTGCGCCGCTGGACCAACCACCGGTTCCTGTCGACGCCGCACCGGGTGGTGAACCGCAACGCCGGACGTGACCGCTACGCCATCCCGTTCTTCTTCGACGCGACTCATGATTTCCCCATGGCATGTCTGCCCACGTGTCAGGGGCCGGACAACCCGCCCCGCTATGAGCCCACGACCTACGGCGATTACATGCGCTGGTTCGCCCGCCAGTACGACCACGTGCGCGATCGTGACAGGCACGAACCCGCTGATCCCGGGGTGCCCACGGCCCGGTAACGTGGGGCAGGAGGAGTCGGTGGAGGAAGCGTCAATGTCAGGTCAGCCTGTCAATTCAGTAACAGCTTCTGTGGATAAGGTCTGTGAATAACGCTTTCACGCACGATAAACCGCCCTTTCCATCCGCAATTCAACGAATTGCACAATATGCGGGCAGTGGTTTTTTTCGGAAATTCAGGGAGTTGGGAGATAAAGGGCATCCACCGGCTGCCAGGATGGGCGCAAACCGCCGCGCGCGGCGCGAACCGGATCCCTGCAAGTTACCGATTTTGCAATGGACTTGAGCGGAACCGACAATCTGAGGGCGCTGCTCCGGCCACGTTCCGTAGCGGTGGTGGGCGCATCTCCCAAGGCAGGCACCGGTGGACGGATCCTGGGGAACGTGCTCGCGTCGGGCTTTCATGGCGCGGTCTATCCGGTGAATCCCAACTACGACGAGGTCCGCGGCAAGCCCTGTTACGCGTCGGTGCGCGCCTTGCCGGAGACGCCGGACTGTGTGGTGGTGGCGTTGCCGGTCACGCGGGTGCTGGAAGTCATCGAGGAAGCGGTGAGCGCGGGTGTGCCTTCGGGCATCGTTGTGGCCGAGGGTTTCGCGGACGGCAACACGCCGGCCGGCCGGCAGCGTCAGGAAGAGCTGCAGCGTTTGGCCGCCGCCGGCGGGATGGCGGTGACCGGCCCTTGCTGCATGGGGTTGGCGAGCCTCAAGTACGGCTTCGCCAACTCCTACTTCTCCATCCCGGCAGATGCCGTTCCCGGCGGCGTGTCGCTCATTTCCCAGAGCGGCGGCCTGACCAACGCCGTCACCGAATTGGCAGCGAGCCGGAACATCGGCCTCAACTACATCATCTCCAGCGGCAACGAGGCCGTGGTGGAGATGGCGGACTACATCGAATACCTCGCCGGCGACCCGGAGACGCAGGTGATCGCCTGTCTCATGGAAGGGGCCAAGGACGGCCCCAGGCTTCGCCGTGTGCTTGCCGCCGCCACCCGCAAGAAGCCCGTGGTCGTGTTGAAGCTCGGGCGCACCGAGCCGGGCCGGCGCGCCACCGTCGCCCACACCGGCACCCTGGCCGGGCGCCAGGAGGCCTATACGGCCCTGTTCCGCGAGACCGGAGTGGCCGCCGTGGAGACCATCGACGAGTTGGTGGAGACCGCTGGCCTGTTCCTCCACGCCCCCTTGCCGGCGGGGGGCAAGGTTGTGTTCCTCACCATTTCCGGCGGCGCCACGGCGCTCATCAGCGACGTCAACGCCACCGCCGGACTCGAGTGTCCGCCCTTGCCGGTGGCCGTCAACCAACGGCTTCAGGAAATCCTGGGGGTCCACGACCGCCCCTTCGGCAATCCCATCGACACCGTGGGGATGCCGCGCATCGAGCGCGGAGACAACCTCACCACGGTGCTCCACGCGCTCCTGGACGACGATGGCATCGATCTGGTCGGAATGGCGCTGAGCGCCAGGCGCGCCGCCGGCCCAGGCCAGCAGAAGCTCCTGGATCAGGCGGTGGCATGCGCGGGGAAGTCGGCGAAGCCGCTGTTCGTGTTGTCGCTGGCCTCCAACAGCCTTACTGGCGACTACCGGACCTTTTCCGCGGACACCGGCGTGCCCATGGTGGAGGACGTGGCCGGCGGCATGAAGGCGGTGCGGCGGCTCGTGGACTACGCGGCGTTCCGCCGCCGGCTGAAGGGTCCGCGTACGCCCGCGGCATCGGTGGACTTCCAGGCGCCGGAGCGTGGCGGCGCGCTGACCGAATACGAGAGCAAACAGATACTGGCGCGCACCGGCATCGTCATGACGCGGGAGGAACTCGCCGAAACGCCTGAGGATGCGCTGGACATCGCCGGGCGCCTCGGTGTTCCGGTGGCGCTGAAGGTTCAGTCGCCAGACGTGCCCCACAAGTCGGACGCGGGCGGGGTCCATCTCGGAGCCGCCAGCCCGGAGGAGGTGGAAGCGGCCTGGCACCGCGTGGTCCGGAACGTCCAGGCGAAACACCCGGAGTCGCGCATCGACGGAGTGTTGGTGCAGGAAATGGTGGCCGATGGCCTGGAGGTCATCGTCGGCATGGTGCACGACGCGCAATTCGGTCCGCTGGTCATGCTGGGCCTTGGCGGCGTCTACGTCGAGGTGTTCAAGGACGCCGCCTTCCGCCTGGCGCCGGTGGACGACGTGGACGTGCGCGAGATGCTCCAGGAGCTGCGCGGCGCGGCGCTGTTTCGCGGCGTACGCGGCGGCAAGCCGCGGGACGTGGACGCGCTGGTGGACTGCGTGGTTCGCTTCGGCGACTTCGTTTCCCAAAATGCCGGGCGCTTCACCGCCGTGGAAATGAACCCCGTGATGGTGCGCCCGCAGGGGAACGGCGTGGCCGTGGCGGACGCCCTGATCACCGTGTCCGACAAAACGGATCAGGAGCCTGTGGGCTTTATCCAATCGTAGCGAGAGGAATGGGAATGGAGGCTGGTTTTGGGCGGAGTTGAGGGGGATATCGGCCCCCGTACCGGCGGGCGACTGCCGGTCGCCCCTTCACGGGCGCCCTGCCGGCAACCAGAATTGCTGCGCATGCTCGTCAACGTTTCGGTGAGACGCAACATCAGGCAGGCGCGACAGGCTTTCACCTTGACAGTTCCATGTAGGGGCGACCGGCGGTCGCCCACGCGCGAGGGGCCATCCAGGGCGCTTTCGCGTATCTCTGGCAAATCCGGACAGGGGCGAGCGGCGGGCGCCCAGGGAACAGCCTATCCATGACCTACGACAACATTCTCTACGACGTGACCGGCCATGTGGCCACCATCACCCTCAACCGCCCCGAATCCATGAACGCCATCAGCTACAAGGCGCGGGATGAGTTGCACGACGCGTGCGCGCGGGTGTCCGCGGATCCGGACGTGCGGGCGTGCATCATCACGGGCGCGGGGGAGCGCGCGTTCTCGACGGGGCTTGACCTCAAAGAGCGGGCGCGGGAGGTGGACGACTCCACGTTCTTCGACAAGCGCCGGGCGCGCCAGCGGGCGGGCCAACAAGGGCAGAACCTGTGGGTGGCCGCCATGGAGAAGCCCACCATCGCCGCGATCCGCGGTTACGCCGTGGGCGGCGGGCTGGAACTGGCGCTGGCCTGCGACATCCGCGTGGCCGCGGAGGACGCCAAGCTGGGCATGTTCGAAGTGCGCCGCGGCCGGCTCGGGGGCGGCGGCGGCACCCAGCGTTTGCCGCGCCTCATCGGCATGGCCAAGGCGCTGGAGCTGTCCCTCACCGGAGAGGCGGTGGACGCACACGAAGCGCTGCGCATCGGGCTGGTGAACCAGGTGGCGCCGGTGGACAGCTACATGGACGCGGCCCGGGAGATCGCCCGCAAGATCTGCCTGGGCGCGCCGCTGTCGGTCATCGCCATCAAGGAAGCCATCACCAAGGGCATGCAGCTTCCGCTGGAGCAGGGCCTCCGGCTCGAGAGCGAGCTGGGCCTGGCGCTTTCCACCACCGAGGACCAGAAAGAGGGGTCCCGCGCCTTTGCCGAGAAGCGCCCGGCGGTGTGGAAGGCCCGATAGGAGCCTGTGGGGTTTATCGATTCGTGGCGAGAGGCAGGGAGATGGAGGCCGGGTTCGGATGGATTTGGAGGGAAACATTGGGGAACCTGGACGAAGCTCCAACCGGAACTGGACCCCAGTGGACCCTTTCCCTGCCTCGCGGTGGATGCTTGACAAACCGGTCAGGCTCCTGAATTCGATGACCCGAAGGGGCACACGGGAGGAACCATGAGCACGAATCTGAGCGGCAAGTACGCCATCGCCGGGGTGGGGCAGAGCCCCCTCGGCAAGGTGCCGGAGATGGGCCCCATCGGGCTTTTCGCGGTGGCGGCCAGGAACGCCATCGAGGACGCGGGCTTGAAGAAGGAGGACGTGGACGGCCTCATTACCCGCGGCCCGGACGACGTTTATTGCCATCACCAGAAGGTGGGCGAGGCACTCGGCCTCAACGTGACCTTCAGCACGTCCACGGCCAACGGTGGCGCCAGCCAGACCATGGCCGTGGCCATGGCGTGCATGGCCATCGAGGCCGGCGTCTGCAATACCGTGGTGGTGGGCTACGGCCGCGACACCTGGTCGCGCACGCACCGCACCGCCGAGGCAAAGCAGGCCGTGGCCTCCCGGCCCCGGACCTATTCGGAGTTCGGCTCCGAGTTCGGCCAGTTCGGCGCGCCGGTGAACTACGCGCTCGCGGCGCGCCGCCACATGGAGCGTTTCGGCACCACCAAGGCGCAGCTCGGCGCCATCGCCGTGGCGTTCCGCAACCACGCCCGCAAGAATCCGCTTGCCTTCATGCAGAAGCCGCTGACGCTGGACGAGTACCTGAGCGCCCGGCTCATCGTGGACCCGCTGTGCCTGTACGACTGCAGCGTGTTCATCGATGGCGCCGGCGCGGTGGTGGTAACCAGCGCGGAGCGCGCCCGGGACCTCCGGCAGCCGCCGGCCTATGTCCTGGGTTTCGGCTTCGGCAACCGTCTGAGCGGCTGGCACCTTGACGACAACATGATCACCACCGGCGCCAAGGAGGCGGGGGAGGCCGCGTACCAGATGGCGGGCATCGGCCCCAGGGATGTGGACACCGCTCAGATCTACGACTGCTTCACCCACATGGTATTGCTCCAGCTTGAGGACTACGGCTTCTGCGCCAAGGGCGAGGGCGGCCCGTTCGTCGGCTCCGGGGCACTGGAAGCCGACGGCGTGCTGCCCACCAACACGTCGGGCGGGCAGCTTTCGGAAGGGCATATCGAAGGCATGCTCCAGGTGCTGGAGGGCGCGCGCCAAGTCCGCCGCGAGCACACACCCGATCGGCAGGTGAAGGACTGCGACATCGCCCTGGTCAGCGGCCACGGCGGCAACACCGTGTGCCAGTCGGCGCTGATCCTGGGGAGGGAAGCGGGATGAGCGACTACAACAAGCCGCTGCCGCCGCCGTCGGTGGAGTCCGAGCCCTTCTGGGAGGGCTGCAAGCGCCACGAACTGCGGGTGCCGCGCTGCGAACGGTGCGCGCACCACTGGTTCCCCCCCGCCGCCACCTGCCCCGCGTGCTGGAGCACCGACTGGACCTGGACCCGGGTGAGCGGCAAGGGGAAGATCTACTCCTTCGGCGTGTACCACCGGGCCTACCACAAGGGCTTCGCCGAGGACCTGCCCTACGCCCTGGTGGTGGTGGAACTGGACGAGGGCCCGCGCCTCACCACCAACGTGGTGGGGTGCCAGCCCGACGCCCTGAGTTGCGACATGCCGGTGGAGGTGGTGTTCGACGACGTCACCGAGGACCGGACGCTGTACAAGTTCAAACCGGTGAACAACGCATTCTGATCGCGCACGGCCGGCAGTCCTGCCACTGCGCTCCGCTCGGGACGAACGGCCGATATTCCGCCACTGTTCATCCCGAGCCCTTGGACGCGCTCAGGACAGGCGTGGCGGAGCGAAGTCGAAAGCTGCCGATGGATCGGAGTTCCCCTGGACGGAGGTCGCCATGCTGCACAGCACCGAACGCATTCTAGTCACCCATACCGGTAGTCTGCCGCGCCCGCAGGAACTCATCGAGGCGATCCTGGCAGAGAACGAGGGCAGGGCGGTGGACCCGGCCGACTACGAGGAAAAGCTCCGGGGCGCGGTCCACGCCATCGTGCGCCGCCAGCAGGAACTCGGCGTGGACATCGTCGACGACGGCGAACTCAGTAAGCGTGGCTTTGCGGTGTACGCGCATACGCGGCTCGACGGCCTTTCGCCCACCGGCCGGGTACGAGTGTCGCCTTGGGACAACTCGCGCGAGTCGCAGGCTTTTCCGGAGTTCTATGCAGGCTCCAACACGATTCCGGGAAGCACTCCCAACCCGAGCAACATGCAGATGGCGTGTACCGGCCCTCTGGCCTACAAGGCCCAGGAACGGCTGGCGACGGACCTGGCCAACCTCAAGGCCGCGGTGGCCGAGGCCGGCGTGGTGGAAGCCTTCGTGCCCGCCATCTCACCGTGCGACGTGGCCGGCAACGTGGAGAACGAGTACTACAAGTCCGACGAGGAGTTCCTGTTCGCCATTGCCGACGCCCTGCGCGTGGAATACCAGGCCATCGTCGACGCCGGATTCCTGCTGCAGATCGACGACCCGCGTCTCATCAACTACTACGTCAAAAGCCCGGACCTGAGCCTCGCGCAGTGCCGCGTCTGGGCGGAAGGCCAAGTGGAAGGCATCAACCACGCCCTGCGCGGCATCCCCGAGGACCGGGTGCGCTACCACACCTGCTACGGCATCAACATGGGGCCGCGGGTGCACGACATGGAGATGAAGGACTACATCGACATCGTGCTGAAGATCCGCGCCGGCGCCCTCTCCTTCGAGGCATCCAACCCTCGTCACGAGCACGAGTGGACCATCTGGCGGGATGTGAGGCTGCCCGACGGCAAGCTCGTCATCCCCGGCGTCATCACCCAGTCGTCGGTAGTGGTGGAGCACCCGGAGATCATCGCCCAGCGCCTCGAACGCTTCGCCAGCGTCGTCGGCCGCGAAAACGTCATCGCCGGCAGCGACTGCGGCTTCGGCACCCAGGCCCTGGAGGTCCCGGAAATCCATCCTGCCATCGTCTGGGCCAAGTTCCAGGCCATGTCCGAGGGAGCGCGACTGGCGAGCGAGCGGCTGTGGGGCCGTTGAGCTTTGCCACGCGTCGTTCCTCCCCTGGATGGACGCTGGCTACACGAAGCGTGGTTGGGAGGTGCTTCTGTGAAGAGACGGGAAGGGCGCGCCAATACCTGACCAAAATACGATATATCGTAGATTTATCTTGACTAAAACACGATGCTAGGGATAATGATCGGACATGGATACGGAATCGCGCGTCTACGACGCCCTGCTCGCCGAGCACTTGTCCGGCAACCGGCAGATGGCGTTCGTCAGCGGTCCACGGCAGGTAGGCAAGACCACGACGTGCCGGCGTCACGCCGACAGCTACTGCAACTGGGACAATCTCGATGACCGGGAGCTGGTGCTGGCGGGTCCGGCCGATCTCACCGCCGCCATGGGAGCGAACCGGCTCTCCAGCACAACGCCGGTGGCGCTCTTCGATGAGCTTCACAAGTTCCCTTCCTGGAAGCCGTTCCTGAAAGGGTTGTTCGACACCTACGGAGACCGGCTTCGCGTCATCGTCACCGGCAGCAGCCGACTGGACGTCTACCGCCGGGGCGGCGACAGCCTGATGGGGCGGTACTTCGCCTATCGGATGCATCCGTTCTCCGTGGCCGAGATGGTAAGCAGGGAGCTTCCCGACGCGGAGCGGATCGTCCGGGCTCCGGGCCGGATCGACGCGGCCGATTTCGAAGCGCTGTGGCGTCACGGAGGATATCCGGAGCCGTTCCTCAGGCGCGACATGCGTTTCAGCCGCAGGTGGCGTTCGCTGCGCCTCGCGCAACTGGTCCGGGAAGACATCCGCGACCTCACCCAGGTTCAGCAGATCGACCAGTTGGAGGTGCTGGTCCAACGATTGAGCCGGCAGTCCGGGCGTCAGCTCGTGTACGGCAACCTCGCCAGGGAGGTACGCGTGTCGGCGGATACCATCCGCCGATGGGTGGCCGCGTTGTGTGATTTCCACCTGGGCTTCCTGGTCAGGCCGTGGTTCCGGAACGTCTCGCGATCGTTGCGCAAGGAGCCCAAGTGGTACCTGAGAGACTGGGCGGACATCGCGGATGCGGGGCAGAAGGCGGAGACTTTCGTCGCGTGCCACCTCCTCAAGGCGGTGGACGGCTGGAACGACATGGGCCTCGGCCGGTTCGAGCTCGGCTATCTGCGGGACCGGGAAAAGCGGGAAGTGGATTTTCTGGTTACCCGAGAGGGGAAGCCTTGGTTCCTCGTCGAGGTCAAGCACCGCGACGAGTCCATGAGCCGGACGCTCAAGTACTACCAGGACCACCTCGGAGCACCGTTTGCGTTCCAGGTCATGGTCTATGCCGACCATGTCGACGCCGACTGCTTCGCAAGGCCCGGGCCGCCGCTGGTCGTGCCGGCCAAGACCTTCCTGTCTCAGCTCCTGTAACGTTGGCAACGCCGTTGACAACACGAACGCCCCTTCGGTAGTGTCTGGCAGATAGCTCACGCGTACGATGGAGGGCCTCATGGGAAAGCTACAGATGCTCGATCCGCGGGCCGATGTCCTGCTGGAGAACCATCCGCCTGTGCCGGGGTTGGACGATCTGGCCGGGAAGGTAGTTGGGATCATCGACAACGGCCAGGCCAACTCGAGCCCGATGTTCGAGGAACTGGCACGGTTGATCGAGGAGCAGACCGGCGCGGCGGAAGTGCTGCTGCGGAAGAAACCGAGCCACATGAATGCGGCGCCGGGGGAACTGATCGAGGAGATGCTGAGCCGGTGCGACGCGGTCGTCACCGGCCTCGGTGCTTGAGGGTCCTGCACGTCGTGGAGTGTCCACGACGCCATCGAGATTCAGAAGCGCGGCACCCCTACGGTGACCCTGTGCCAGACCATTTTCATGGAGCTGGGCCGGAAGGAAGCGGTGTTCTTCGGCATGCCGCAACTGCCGCTGGTGCAGATCCCGCACCATCCGAGCGGCGGCGCCCGGCCGGGTGAACACGCCGAGGATGCGAGAATCGCCATCGGTCCGGTGCGCGAGACCCTGACGGACGCCGATGCGGCCGAGTCTGAGCCGGCCGGCGCCGCGGGAGTTGAAGCCCAGGCGGCCAAATAGTGCATCGGCGGACATCCGACACCACGCGCACCCTTCACGCATGGCTACCGATACCCCACAGGTGAAGCTCGTCTCTGAAGTTATCGAGGTGGAGGACTCGCTGGAGGCGGCCAACGACTGGTTCCTGAACCGCCAACTCAGCGACGGCCTGCCCATCGTGCCGCCCACCCGGGAGCGCGTGGAGCGCATGCTTGCGGGCACCCACCGCGACCCCCAGGAGATCATCGGGCAGGTGCCGCCCAAGTGGGCGCCCGCCACGGTCGAGAAGATCGCCGTCAGCAGCGTGATGGCGGGGTGCCTGCCGGAGTACCTGCCGGTGGTCCTGGCCGCGGTGGAGGGCATCATGGAGCCCCGCTTCAACCTCTACGGCGTTCAGGCCACCACCGGATACGCGGGTCCGGCGCTGCTGGTGAACGGCCCGGTGCGGAACGATCTGGGCATCAATTGCGACGCGGGCGCGTTCGGCCCCGGGCACCGCGCCAACGCCACCATCGGCCGCGCCATCCGCCTGATCCTCATCACCATCGGCGGCGGCTATCCCGGCGACACCGACCGCGCCACCTTCGGCTGGCCGGGGAAGTACAGCTTCTGCTTCGGCGAGAACGAGGAAAACAGCCCTTGGGAGCCCTACCATGTGAGCCGGGGCTACAAGCCCGATCAGAGCACCGTCACCGTGTGCGGCATCAACGGCTTCATTCCCATGCACACCGCGGGCAGCACCGGAGCCGAGGCGCTGTCGTCGCTGGCCGAGGTCATCGCCATGCACCACGGCGGCAGTCACCTGGACGTGGGCAGCTTCGGCGGCGGCACGCCGCTGGTGGCCCTGTGCAGCGAGGACGCCGAGATCATGGCGCGGGACGGCATCACCCGGGCGGACGTGCGCGGGTATCTCTGGGAGCATTCCACCATCACCTTTGCCAGCATCCCGGACCGGCGCAAGGGGACCAAGAGCGATGAGGAACTGCTGCGGGAGTCGCCCAACGTCACGGCCGACGGCATCGTGCACCTGGCGACGCGGCCCGACGACATCATGGTCATCGTCACCGGCGGCAAGCACCGCCACTGCGTGCTGCTGCCCATGTGGACCGGCCGGAACACCCTGGCCGTGACCAAGCCGATTCGGACGGCATGAGAGCGTGATGCATCAATCGGAATCATGCGAATCGGATGGCGCCGACCGCGATTCGGACGGCATGAGAGTATGATTCCCCCTCCGTCATTTTCGCGAAAGCGTTTGTGAAAGACGCCGTTTGCGAAAGACGCCGGTCGTTCGTGAAAGACTCCGGTTGGATACGCAAAGGCACCTACACCCATTGCCGTCATTCCCGCGGAAGCGGGAATCCAGGCGGGGTGGGGCCACGAAGCGCCGGGTTGCCACCCCTGGATTCCCGCCCCCGATCAGGGTCGAGGGCATGCTCTTGCGGGAATGACGGAGGGGGCGTTTAGCGAGCAAGGAGCATTTATGGATTTCAACCTGCAACAAGATTCACCGGAGATGAGCGAGTTCCGCAAGGAAGTCCGGGCCTGGATGGAAGAGAACATGAAGGGGTCGGAGCATCTGCGCTGGTCGGCCTCGTGGTCCACGCGGGAGGATGAAGAGGAATACGGCTTCCGCCGCGGGCTGGGGGAGAAGCTGGGCAAGAAGGGTTGGCTGTTCCCCATGTTCCCGGAGGAGTACGGCGGCGCCGGCCTCACCGTGGATCACCAGTTCGTGCTGGAGACCGAGCTGGCCCGTTACAGCCTGAACCTCACCCACATCTTCTACACCCTGGCGCGAATCGTGGCGCCGGTGCTGCTTCACTGGGGCAGCGAGGAGCAGAAGCGCGAGTTCCTGCCGCCCATCACCCGCGGTGAGATCGTGGTGTGGCAGGTACTCACCGAGCCCCAGAGCGGCAGCGACGTGGCCAATTGCCAGACCCGCGCCATCCGCGACGGCGACGACTACATCGTCACCGGCCAGAAGGTCATGGTGGGTCACCACCTGCCGCCGGACGCGTTGTGGACGCTGGTATGCACAGATCCCGACGGCAAGCGCCACGAGAACCTGAGCTGGCTGCACATCCCGGCCAACCTGCCGGGAGTCACCATCCAGCACATGCACCTGATGATGGGCATCAAGAATGCCGTGTTCTTCGACGGTGTGCGGGTGCCCGCCAAGTACCTCGTCGGCGGTGAGAACAACGGCTGGAAGGTGGCCCACACGCACCTGGAGCTGGAGCACGGCGGCGACGGCCGGGTGGGCACCGACCCCGTCGTGGACCGGGTGGTGGAGTACTGCCGGAACCACGAGGTGGGCGGCAAGCCGCTCATCGAAGACCCGCATGTGCGCGACACCATCGCGGACATGATCCTGGAGATCAATACGGTCAACCGCATGAACCGGCGCATCTTCTGGCACCGCTTCGTCAAGGAGCCGCATGCCTACGGCGGCGCCCAGTTTCGGTATTATCAGCGCATGGCCCGGCTCAGGAACGGCGAGCGGTTGCAGAAGATCATGGGCGCCGACGCACTGATCCCGGACCACGGCGTCCACGAGGTGGTGGATTTCGAGTACGTCATCCGCAGCGGCCCCGGACAGCTTCACGGTGGCGGCACCCTGGACACCGACCGGCTCATCTTCGCCCGCCGCGCCGGCATCGGCCGGGCAACCAAGGAGCAAGCGCCGGATACGGTGTAAGCCCGTAAGCCCAGGGCAGGGGCGACCGGCGGGTCGTTCTTGCGGGACACTACACTAGAATCGTCATTAATTTTCCACATGAACTGCGCGAATTAAAAGTAGAATCGATATGGAGCCATCATGGATTTGAGACTCAGCGAAGACCAGGAGATGTTCAAGAAGGTGGCCGCGGACTTCGTTCAGGCGGAGGCCCCCACCACGATGCTGACCCAACAGTTCCTGAAGAAGGACACCTTTCTGCCCGACCTCTACGCCAAGATCGCCGAGCTGGGGTGGCTGGGCATGCTGGTGCCCGAGCCGTACGGCGGCGCCGGACTGTCGTACCTGGACTGCGGCGTGGTGTTCGAGGAACTCGGGCGCGCGCCGGTGCCGGGTCCGGTGTTCGCGTCCGGCGTGCTGGCGGCGCAGATCGTGCTCGACGGCGGCTCCGACGCGCAGAAGCAGGAGTTGCTGCCGGCCATCTGCGGCGGCGACGCCATCATCGTGCCGGCCATCGGCGACCACGGCGCCCACTGGGGGCCGGAGACGGTGGCCACCACGTGCTCGCAGTCCGGCGACACCCTGACCCTCAACGGCACCAAGCGCCACGTCTACGACGCCGAGGGCGCCACGGCCTTCCTGTGCGCGGTCCGTGGCGCCGGCGGCGGTGTGTCGGTGGTGCTGGTGGACCGCAACGCGCCAGGCGTGACGGTGACGCCCCACAACGGTTTCATGGTGTCGGTTAGCGAGGTCGCCTTCGATGGCGTCCAGGTGCCGGCTGCCAACCTCATCGGGGCGCCCGGCGCGGGCTGGGATCTTCTGGACAAGGCCGCGGAGAAGGCCATTCCCATCCTGTGCGCCTACAAGGTGGGGGCGTGCCAGGAGATCTACGAGTTCACCGTCGCCTATACCAACGAGCGCCGCGCCTTTGGCCAGATCATCGGCCGTTTCCAGCGAGTGCAGGACCACTGCGTGGAGCTGTCCATCCACATGGACCGGGCGCGCATGGCTACTTATGAGACCCTGTGGCTGCTCGACGAGGGCCTGCCCGCCGAGGCCGGCATCCACGAATCCAAGGCCGCGGCCAGCGAGGGCTACCACCAGGCGTGCAGCTACTCCCACATGGTCCACGCCGGCCCGGGGACGGACTACCTGCACCCGCTCATGGTGCACAGCGTTCTGGCGCACACGCTGTACCAGTATCTGGGCACGCCGGACTATCACAAGCGCCGGATGGTCGACGCCCTCTATCCAAACGCGTAAGGAGTTTCGAGGGGCGGGCTTCGGACCCGCCCGGGTTGAGCAGCGGGAAGAAGCAGGTGAATACCGGGTTCATCGGTATCGGGTCAATCCGTCAGACGCACGGAGAAAGGAATCCGCCATGAGACAGGTACGCTTCGCCATCGCCATCGCCGTTCTGTTCGTCGTTCTGCTTGCCGGCCAGGGGGTCGCGCAGGACGTGAACTTCAAGGGCAAAACCGTCAATCTCGTCGTCGGCACTGGCGCCGGCGGCGGTTACGACATTGTCGCCCGGCTGTTCGCCAAGGTGGCCCCCAAGCACTTGCCGGGCAGTCCCCGGTTCATTGTACGCAATGTTCCCGGCGGCGCCGGCCTCAAGGGAACTCAGTACATCAACCGCCAAAAGCCCAACGGCCTCACGGTGGGTCCGCACTTCACCAGCCTGGTCATGAAGGAGTTGGCAGGGGTGGACGTGCCGGGCTTCGACGTCAAGGAGCTCATCATCCTGGGCGCGCCCACGCTGGTGGACGACAACTACACCATCTGCGTCGACCGCAACGTCGCCAAGTCGTGGGAGGACATGCTCAAGATGGGGCGGCCCCTGCGGATGGCGTCCCAGCGGCCCGGAATCGGTCGTGTTCCCATGGGCGGCGAGTTCGTGCAACTCGTGGGCGGCCCCATGAAGCTCATCTACGGCTACAAGTCCACCGCCGAGGAACTGGCGGCTTTCGCCCGGGGCGAGACCGAGGTGACGACATGCCTCGAGCGGCGCTTGCCGCGCATGTACCCCGAGCTGGTGGAGAAGAAGCGGCTGGTGCCGATCTTCTGGTGGAATGCGCCGCCGAGCGAGGGATGGCTGAAGCGGCTGGAAGCCGAGGCGCCGCGCAACATCCTCGAGCTGCCGGGTCTCAAGATCAGCGAGTCCCAGAAGCTGGCCTTCAACACGGCCGTGAACATTCATCAGTCCCTGAGGGCCTTCATGCTTCCGCCGAATACGCCCCAGCCCATCGTGGATGTCTGGCGCAAGGCGTTCAAGGCCACCATCGAGGACCCGGAGTTCGTGAAGATCGCCACGGTCGCCGGCTACGACGTGGGCTACGGATCTCCGGAGCATTACGAGAAACAGCTCGCCACCATCAAGGATCTGCCTCCTGACGGCGCGCTGTTCTTCCAGAAGCTGATGGGCGAGAAGCGCTAGGAGCCCGTCCGGGTGACTTGGTTGTAGCGACGCGGGGGCGATCGGCCGGTCGCCCCCGCAGGGGTCCACCGTAGCGCAGGCGGCCGGCGTTCCTGAACCGAATTCCGGAACACGGGTCCGTCGCCGGGAGGCTTGATGCTCGAAGCTTCGGTTGACGCCTTCTTTCATCTGTTCTCGCCGGGACCGCTTCTGGCGATGCTCCTGGTGCTGCCGGTAGCGCTGTTCTCCGGGCTCATGCCCGGAGGCGGACTGCCGGTGTCCGTGGTGGTCCTGAGTCTAGCGGTCCACCTCGACCCCTGGGTCGCCATCACCATCGTGGTGTTCCACATGGCGGCCAGCGACATCACCGAGCCCATCCCCGCCATCCTGTTCGGCGTTCCCGGCGCCCGCTCGGCCCAGGCCACGGTGCTGGACGGCTATCCCATGGCCCAGCAAGGCCTGGCCGGAGTGGCCTTGGGCGCGAGCTACACCACCACCATCGTGGGCGGCGTCATCGGCGCCGTGGCGCTGCTGCTGGCGCTGCCGGTGAGCCGGCAGTTGCTGGAGTGGTTCGGCTCGGCGGAGTTCTTCCTGCTGACCCTCATGGGCGTGCTGGCGGTGGCCGTGGTGAGCGCCGGCGCCTTCGTCAAGGGCATCCTCACCGCGGCTTTCGGCATCGCCATCGCCATGGTGGGCTACGCGGACCTGGGCGGCAACGTGCGCGCCGCCATGGGGTTCGACTTCTACCTGTGGGACGGGTTCGGGCTGGTGCCGGTGGTAGTCGGCCTGTTCGCGTTGCCCGAGGCCATCGCCCTGGTGGTGGGGGACACCACCATCGCCCGGGCCCGGCTGGACACGCTTTTGCGGGAGGCCAAGTCGGACGTGTGGCGCGGCATGCGGGAGGCCTGGAACCACAAGTGGCTGATGGCGCGCTCGTCGCTCATCGGCGTGTTCGTGGGCATCATGCCCGGGGTGGGCGGCAGCGCCGCCCATTGGATTGCCTACGCCCAGGCGCGCCAGACCGAGCCCGGCGGCACCGAGACCTTCGGCAAGGGCGACGTACGGGGCGTCATCGCCTCCGACGCCGCCAACAACTCGGTGGACGGGGGCGTGCTCATCCCCACGGTGGTGTTCGGCATACCGGGCAGCGGCGGCATGGCCATTGTCCTTGCCATCCTCATCCTCACCGGTATCACCCCGGGACCGCTCATGCTCACGCGGCACCTCGACCTCACCGTGAGCATGGTCTACACCATCGCCTTCGCCAACCTCATCGTCGTGCCCATCATGTTGGCCTTCGCGCCGACCCTGTGCCGCATCGCGGTGATCCCGCCCAACATCCTTGCGCCCGTGGTGGTGGGCATCGTCTCCCTGGCGGCGCTGGCGGCCAGTAGCTCCCTGGGCGACCTGGGGGCCGTGCTGGCCTTCGGCCTGCTGGGCGTCTTCATGAAGCGCTACGGCTGGCCCAGGCCGCCCATTCTCATCGCCGTGGCCCTGGCGGACATCCTGGAGCGGTTCCTGTGGATCTCGGTGAGCAACTACGGCTGGGGAATGCTCCTGCGGCCGCAGTTCCTGGTCATCCTCGCATTCATGGTCGCGGTGACGGTGTTCAGCCTGCGCGCCCAGCGCGGAGCGCGGCGGGCCATGATGTCCATGACCGATGGGGAGGAGTCCGTGCGGGTGGCGGCGGCAGGTGGCAGGCGGGGGCAGGGAGACGTGACGGCGGAGGGCGGCGCACCGGGGCAGGGAAGCGCGGCGGTTGCGGGAGATGCCGCCGCCGGCGCCCGGGAGGGTCTGGACGATGCGGCAGCCCGGGATGCCGCGGCGGAATCACCGGCAGCCGGCGACAGGGATGGGGACACTCCGCCCAGGCGCCGCTTTACCCTCGAGGCCGCCGGAGAGGCCGTCCTCCTGCTCGCGGTGGGCGCGTTCTTCCTCTACATGTTCATCGATTCGTTCAGTTATCCGGAAGGCGCCGACCTGATGCCGAGGCTCGCGGTGCTGGTGGGGACGCCGTTCTGGCTGATCCGGGTGTGGACCCTGTTGAGGGGCACCCCGGAGAGGCGCATCGAGGAAGGCGACATCATGGACACGGGCTTCATTCTCGGGGAAGACCCCAAGACCGAAGGCTGGCGGTTCGCGCGCATCTTCGGCTTCACTGCGCTCATGTACGTGGCCATCTGGCTCATCGGCGTGCACGTGGCCCTGCCGGGAATGCTCTTCCTCTACCTGATGTACTATGGCAAGGCCGGCTGGCTGGTTTCCGCAGGGATCGCCCTCGCATTCCTGGCGCTGATCGTCGGCTTCTACGACTTCGCCCTCCACATCGTCTGGCCCGAGTCGCCCTTCGGCCTCTGGCCGACGGGGTAGGAACGACCTGGACAAACCCGCCTAGTCACCGTCATTCGGTCCACCCTCCGTCATTCCCGCGAAAGCTTGCCCTCGACCCCGATCGGGGGCGGGAATCCAGGGGCGGTGGAGCGGCGCCCAGCGGCGTTTCCCCACCTCGCCACTCCTGGATTCCCGCCCCCGATCGGGGTCGAGGGCAAGCTTTCGCGGCAATGACGGAGGCAGCGCAGGAATGACGGGATTCGAGGCGCCACCGCTTCGAAGGCGCCGAACTCCTACAGCTTCAGCAGCCTCCGCGCATTCCCCTCCAGGATCGCCAGCTTCTCCTCCTCCGGGCAGTCCAGCGCCTCGACCTTCTCCACCGCGCTCCAGTCCCCCAGCGGATAGGGGTAGTCGGTGCCGACCATCAGGTGCTCCCACCCAAGCAGGCTTTTGAGGTACTCCAGGGTGTCGACCCGGTACACCAGCGCGTCGGAGTAGAGATTCTTCAGGTACGCGCTGGGCTTTTCCAGGGCCTCGGCGTCCGCCGCCCCGGGCCGCACCCCAAAGCCCTGGTCGAAACGTCCCAGGTGGTACGGGAAGAACCCGCCGCCGTGCAGCGTGCAGAGCTTCAGGTCGGGAAACCGGTCGAACACGCCGCTGTAGGTCATGAACCCCAACGACAGGGCGGTATCAGCGGGGTTGCCGCAGATCAGGAACAGGCCGTAGGCGCCCATGCGCTCGAGCCCGGCGATGTCCTCAGGGTGCATGACGATGAGGGCGTCCAGTTCCTGCGCCTTGCCCCAGAAGGCATCGAATTCGCGGCTCCGGTAGTACTCGCCGTTGACGTTGGTGCCGATGTAGGCCCCCGCCAGCTTATGCTCGAGGATGCCGCGCTCCAGCACCCGGGCGGCCCGCTCGGGGTCCTGCAACGGCACCGCCGCCAGCGCGGTGAAGCGGTCCGGGTGGCGCGTCCTCAGCTCCATCAGGCCCTCGTTGTAGAGATTGCACCAGGTTTCTCCCTGCTCCGGGTTCAGCCGGTAGCCGAGACATGCGGTGTGCGGCTCCAGCGTCGCCAGGGCGATCCTGCCCTTGTCCATATTCTCCAGCCGCTTTTCCACGTCCATGAGCGGCGGCGGCACCACGAAGCTCGGCCCGCCGCCGATGGTGACGGTGTGGAGCCCCTGCGGCGTCCGACCCACTTCCGTGCCCACGGCGTCGCCGTGGGCCTTCAACTCCTCGATCAGGCCCGGAGGCATGTAGTGGTGGTGAATGTCGATGGCACAGGTATGCATGCAGAAGTCTCCTTGACTGGGATGTGGGTTCGACCTGGAATTGTTCCATCATCGGAGCCGGTATGCTAGTCTCCTGACATCATCAAGTACACTCGGAGGTCAGGTCATTATGTCTCGCAAGATCAGAGTTACCAGTGAAGGAACCGTGTGGACCCTGCCTTGGGACGTGGGCGTGGAAAAGGGATTCATGGCCGCCGAAGGCATCGACGCCGAGGTGATGACACCCGACTCGCAGCTCCAGCCCGCCGGCGTGTTCGAGCGTCCCATCGCCTCGGACTACGAGTGCGGCGACCTCGAAGGCTACAACAAGTGCGAATGGGGCGTCATCAAGCGCGCCGCCGACGGCGAGCGCGACGGCTGGATCCTCGGACGCCGCGAGAGCGTGGCCACCATGGCCATCGTCGTCAGGGGCGATTCCAACTATCACCGGCTCGACGACCTCGCCGACGTGCCCCTATCGATTCAGGATCAGACCGGCTCCCACTACATGACCTACAAGATGCTCGAAGGCCACTGCGACAAGGACCGGGTGCGGCTTCGGCACGACGGCGGACCCGCCATCCGCACCCGCATGCTGCTCAACGGCGAAGTCGAGGCTGCGACCCTCATGGAGCCCTTCATCAGTCTGGCCGAGAAACGCGGTTGCCGCGTGCTGGCCGAGTCCAAGTACTGGGGGCTGCTGTTCGTCAACAGCGACGACGCCGAGGACACCCGGGAGGCGATCTTCCGCGCACTCCGCCGTTCCGTGGACGAGATCAACTCGGACCTCAAGAAACACGCCGCGCTCCTGTTGCGCGACATCCCCGAGGACCTGATCGGCGATTTCAAGTTCGAGGACCTGAACCTCAACCGGCTCGACTACGTCTATCCGGAAGACTACACCGAGGAGGAGTTCGACCGGGCCCGTAACTGGATGGCCGGGTACGGCCTCAAGCCCGACTCCCAGGCCAGCTACTCGGATCTGGTCAAGCTGTAGCTGTCATCAAAGGCCGAAATCCGGGAAGGCTCCTCATGTAGATGAGGGGCCTTCTTTTTGAGGTGAGCGCCGCGTAGCCGTCATCGCCATGCCGTGAGTTACGTGCCGCAGCCCTGAATTCGTCATTCCCGCGAAAGCGGGAATCCAGGGGCCGGAGAGGGGTCCCCGGCACCCGCTCACTGGTCCCCATGAACCACCTCCTCACACGCATCGGCGACAAGCTGCACGTCTTCCGCGTCCTCCGGTACCGCAGCTTCCGGCTCTACTGGTTCGGGCACCTCACCGCGGTGGCCGGCCACCAGATGCTGATCCTCGCGCACGGGTGGCTGGCCTGGGAGTTGACGGGGTCCGAGTATGTGCTGGGCGCCCTGGGTCTGGTGGCCGCCGCCCCGGCGATAGCCCTGACGCTCTTCGGCGGCGCCGCCGCCGACAAGCTGGAGCTCCGGCGCTTCCTCATGCTGCTCCAGTACGTCACCGCGCTCCTGCTGCTGGTGCTGGCCACGCTGGTAACCACCGGACTGGTGCAGGTCTGGCACGTGTTCGCCGTTGCCGCCATCCACGGCGGCATACAGGCCTTCGACCATCCCGCCCGCCAGGCGCTCTTCCCGCACCTCCTGGATCGCTCCCACCTGATGAACGCGGTGAGCCTCAATTCCATGATCTGGCCGGGGACGCGCATCTTCGGACCCGCGCTGGCGGGGTTCACCATCGACTACGTGGCGGACTACACCGGCGCCCCCCTGTCCGGCGCCGGCGCCGCCTACTACGTAGCCGCGGCGACCTACCTGGCGTTCGGCCTGTTGCTCCTTCCTGTACGGGTGCCGTTCATCGAACGCACCCGCGGCGGCAATTTCATCCGCACTCTCCTGGGGGGGCTCTCGTTCGTCTGGACCCGCAAGCTCTTCCGCTCCCTCATCGGACTGAACTACCTGGACATCTTCTTTCTGGCGTCCCACACTGCGCTCCTGCCGGTCTTCGCCGACGTCGTGTTCCGCGGCGACGGCTCCACCCTGGGTACCCTGTACGTGGTCAGCGGCATCGGCGCCCTGCTCGGCGCCCTGGTGGCCGCCAACCTCGGTTACTTCCCGAAGCGCGGATGGCTGATTCTTCTGGGCGCCGGAATCCATGCCTTCTTCCTCACGCTGTTCGGTTTTTCCGGCGCCTTTCCGCTGGCATTGGGCATGCTGTTGATGGCCGGCGTCGGCCTCTCCTTCTTCATGGTGAGCACCCAGACCTCGGTTCAGACCCGCGTGCCCGACCAGTACCGCGGCCGGGTCATGGCCATCTGGGGCATGAACTACAGCGTCGTCCTCCCGCTGGGGCAACTGCAGATGGGCGCCGTGGCCGGCCTGTCCCGGGACCACCTGGGCGCGTTCCTCGGCGGCCTCGCCGGCGCCCCGTCCGCCGTGATCCTGAGCGGAGTCTCGATGCTCGCGGTGGTGGGGATCACCGCGGTCGCCAACCAGGGGGTGCGGGAGTTGAGGCCGGAAGGGCCGGCGGATTAGAAGGCCCGTGAGGAGTTCCCCCGTAGCCCAAGTATTTGCGCACTCCCATCTTGCCCCATCCCCAGTCTTCAGGCTCACCGCTCCTTGGAGTCCACCTCCTCCTTCAGACTCATTTGTCTTTGGAAAGACTTTGACTCGAACAATGACTTAAAGTAAATTAAGTTCAATGGGCGTGGAAAACGGCAGGACGTAACGTCGCTATGGCGATGTTCAGAGAATAGGGGGAACAGACATGAGCACACAATCACAAGTCGAGGCGCAGGTACTTGCCAGGGCTGACGAGGACGGAGAATTCCGCACCCGGCTCCTGAATGACCCGAAGGCAGCCATCAAGGAGGCAACCGGGCTTTCGGTTCCGGACGGCATCAATATTCATGTCGTTGAAGACAACGCCACCGACTATCACCTCGTCCTGCCACCGGCGGGCCGCAACCTGTCGGATGAGGAAATCAGGGGCGTTGCCGGCGGGATTGGTGACATCAACACTTGGTGAGTATTGTCGGGTCTCCGGCAGTGATCTGCTGATTTTCTGCCGGAGGCATTCTTCCTGCCAAGCAATGCCGTCGTGCCAATGTTCAGAGAACAGGGCGAACGGACATGAACTCACCGTCACAGATCTAGGCACAGGCGCTTGCCAGGGCCGACGAGGACGGAGAATTCCGCACCCGGCTCTGAATGACCCGAAGGCAGCCATCAAGGACGCAACCGGGCTTTCGGTTCGGGACGGCATCGCCATCCATGTCCTTGAAGACAGCGGTGCCATTCCCGAATTGTCGCGACTGAGTTGAACCGGGCATTGCACGCGATACTCTGTCCATGCCGACCGGGTCAGACCGGCCTGGAGTCTGCACCATTCCTTTCGGGTGAGTTGCCGTCTCTTCCAGCGGGACTTCCATCCGCCAGCGCTGCCGGTCATGGGTGCGCGCCAATTTTGTGTCAGGCTGCGGCGATCCGTTGGGCCGCCGGTCATCCCTGATTTGTCGTCAGAGCCGAAATCGGCATTGACATGCTCCGGATGCCGAACTCGAGATCGGAATCGACATTTTGAGCATCACATGTGTCGGCATTCCCATGCTGCCCGGTCCCAGACTTCCGGGTCTGGTCGATGCCTCGTATGTCAGACTGCAGATTTTGTCCACACTGAACCGCCCTGTACCAGGTCCGGCAATGGCGCGAATGCGCCAACTCGACCGTCCAGAGGCAGGTTATGCACAATAGGAAAATCAGGAAACTCGTGATCGCCGGCGGTGGGACTGCCGGATGGATGGCTGCGGCAATGTTTGCCCGGCAGCTCCGCGAAACCCTGGACATTGCCCTGGTCGAATCCGACGAGATCGGTACTGTCGGCGTGGGTGAAGCAACGATTCCACCGCTGCGACTTTTTCACGAATACATGGATGTCAGGGAGACTGATTTCCTGCGGGCTGTACAGGGCACCTTCAAGCTTGGAATTTCGTTCGAGAACTGGCGGGACCTGGGCGAAGACTATTTCCATTCCTTCGGGTGGGTCGGCAGGGAGCGCTGGACCGCCGGCTTTCAGCATTACTGGCTGAGGGGCCATTTGCTGGGCTTGGCCCGGGATTATGGCGACTATTGTCCGGAAACAACGGCGTCGCTGCGCAACCGGTTTGCAATCAGCCTGCACAACGTTCTGAACTACGCCTATCATATTGATGCCGGACTGTACGGACAATTCCTGCGAGGTATTGCCGAGGAGCTTGGCGTTGTCCGGCATGAAGGACGCATTGAGCAGGTGGAACAGGATCCGGCCAGTGGATTCATAACCGGTCTGCGCCTGCAATCCGGGCAACTCGTCACCGGGGACCTGTTCATCGACTGCACTGGCTTTCGCGGGCTCCTGATCGGGCAAACCCTCGACGTCGGCTTCGATGATTATGGCGACTGGTTGCCCTGTGACCGCGCAATCGCGGTGCCAACCGAATCGTCGGGAGCCGCGCAACCATATACCCGCTCGATAGCCCATGAAGCGGGGTGGCAATGGCGCATTCCGCTGCAGCACCGGGTCGGGAACGGCATGGTGTTCTCCTCCCGGCACTGGTCCGACGACGAGGCAAGGGCGCGGCTGCTCGACAATGTGCAGGGTCGGGTGCTTGGAGAGCCGCGGCTGATCCGTTTCAGAGCCGGCCAGAGGCACAGGTACTGGCACAAGAACTGCGTTGCCGTGGGACTGGCATCCGGTTTCATCGAACCGCTCGAATCGACCAGCATCCACCTCATTCAGCGTGGCATCACCCGCTTGGTCCAGATGTTCCCCGATAACGGAATTCGCGAAGCCGGGATCGCAGAGTTCAATTCCCACATGCAGCTTGAAATCGACAATATCCGGGATTTCATCATCCTGCACTACCATGTGACCAACCGCTCGGATACGCTGTTCTGGCGGCAGTGCCGGACCATGAACATTCCCGACTCCCTCGAACACCGGATCAAGTTGTTTCGTCAAACGGGCCGGATAGCGTGGAACCAGGCGGAACTATTCGGCACCACGTCATGGGCACAGGTCATGCTGGGTCAGGGTCTGATTCCGGAACAGTATCACCCGATTGCCAATGCGATGAGCGACGAGGAACTGGGGCAATACCTGGCCGACATCCACGAAAATGTCGACAAGCAGGTGAACGAGTTTCCGGACCACCAGCAATTCATTGACGATTACTGCAAGGCACAACCGCCCGAATTCCAGGACCTGCCGACGTCATGATGTGGCAGCGGGATTTGCCGCCGGATTGCACCGTGGCATCATTGGCCCGGATCTGACATCTGTGCAGACCGGAAGCTACGACGAATTGCTGGCGGCAGAAGGCCAGTTTCGTGACTTGGCCTTGCGCCAGACAGTTTGACAGGGTCAGCGCCATGAGAACTCTGCCATTGTTTCCCGATACGCCGTTTGTTGTTTCGGAAAGTGCCTTCGTGAATCCGAGATACCGGGGGTTCCGGCTGCCATGCCACGGTGATGGGGCCGATCATTCGGAAATGCTCGTTGTCAAGCCGATCCGCGTTCACGATGCGCGTGCCCTCGAACCGGCCGCCACCATCGGGCGCATGGGGTTCGAGCTGGTACATGCGCCGATTGATATGGATTACGGCAATCATGACGATGTCGTTTCCCGATTCTACGACCAGTGCGCGGAACTGGTCATGGCGGCAACCGGATGCCTTTGTGCACGGACCATGCAGCACGAGTTTCGCACCGGTGTGCCAATTTCGCCCAACGGCGCCGGAACCTATGCGGAGACGCCCCACGCGGATCTGACTCCCTATGTCGAGGATGTGCTCGACATACCTGATGGCCACCACTTCGGCGTCTACACTGTCTGGCGCAGCATAGACCCCCTGCAGGCAATCGAGTCAAAACCCCTTGCCTTGTGCGACCATACGACCATCTCGGCCGATGACATGGTCAGTTCCGAGGGATGGCGTCTGACCGAGCCGGGCACCCGCGTGGTATTGTACCGCCTTGTTCATGACATGGCCCAGAGCTGGCATTACTTTCCACGAATGGAGCCGAACGAGGCGATGATCTTCAGGCAATACGATTCCCGCATCAAGGATCTGGCCTCCCGGGTCACCTTTCACACCGCCTTCAACGATCCAACGACACGGGAGGATGCGCCAAGGCGGCGTTCTGTCGAAGCCCGCGTGGTCGCGGTCTTTGCCGAAGAAGATCCGACAGGCCGAAAATCAAGATACCAGGCCGAAATTCCAACGATGTATCCGGATGGCAGAACGTCATCCTGGCGCCACGAGAAGATGCTTGACTGGGGCGTCGATTGAACGGAACCTCTGCCGCGTCGTCTGCGAAGGCTGTGGCGGTGTGATCTACACGCGGGCAGGGCGAGGGAACGGCGCCGGCATCTCTGCGGCCGGCGCCTACGAGCGCGACGCCCGTTGAGCCAGTAGATCGGCACGCCGGTCAAACGCACGGCAAGTAGAGGCAACGGGAAGCTTGTATGCGCGACCTCTAGGCACCCTTTGCTGGGCTATGCGTACCCCAGGGCGCCTGTTTCAGTTCCCCGGACAATCCACAGTTGATCGCAACGGCCGGTGGTGCGGTGGTTGCGGGCGCTTATACGGACAAGCCAAAAAACCAGTCCCGTCTGAGTGGAATGAAGTTATCGACGGCTCTTCCAAGCTCGTACCCGGAGGCCGGAGAAGCCGCGAATACCCTTTTGTCCGATTTCTTGACGGTTTCGACTGCCGGTACGAAATCCCCATCTGCCGAGAGAAGATACGCTATATCGTATTGTCCGCCGTGCGCCATTGTAACCATGTCCACGGCGATTGAAACATCGACCCGCTTCTCGGTGTACTGAGGGACGGACATTTTGCACAAGGCTTCAAGTTCGACGAGAATTGGCCCACGGAGATCGGACTTATGGGTCGCGACTACGTCCTTTAGCCTCCCAATCAATGGATTGTCGTTCGGGGGGACTATCCTGCGCTCGATTCGGCCCTTGAAAACCTCTACGCCTTGGCGCTGGATCCTGCTCAGAAACTTTTCTTGAGACGAGCGTCGGGAGAGATTGCCGGAAACCTGTCCGACATAGTATCGGATACCGGCCAGTTGCCGATTCATAACGAGTTTTTCGGCCAATTTCTGATAGTCGAGTTCTCCCGTGGCGATTCCGATGTTCTTGGCGGCATGGTAAAAGTTGCTTCCGTCGATGAAGAGGACCGCGCGTTCTGGCGCCATAAGGAACTCAAAAAAAACCCCCGGGGGCCGTTTCCGGCTCGATCCCGGGGGGGGTTAGCAAGCTAGTCGGGCGGACTTTACCTTTGCCGCCACCGCATGTCAATCGAAGAGTACCTCAAGTTGACTTCGTTTCGATCAAGTCTGGATTCATACCCACCTGTCCTACTGGGAGTCAACTACGAGACAGCGCCGCGGAGTTGCTTTGCGTCCTACCGAGTTATCCGCGTGGTACGGGGCTCGTCGTCGGACGGGATGACGGTATTGGGGTCGATTGCTCTAGTGACTTGGCGCAGTGCGTGAGAGACCCGATGCCCAAAATGCCCAGCTTGAAGCCCTGAATTCCGCCCTGGTCCAGGAGATGGCCTCGGACACTTGGCCGGCGTGTTCCCGTCGCGGTTCTCCTCGGTTGTTTTCTTTGTTTCGGGGGCTGCGCAGGCTCGACGCCAGGAAGCGTCACGTAGTCGATATCCCGCCAGTCGGCCAAACCGATGATGGAACAACGAAGAAAATCCTCGGCAAGAGGCTTGCCTGAGACGGCTTTTCTTTGCTCGCCGTTCAGCCGCCTGGACGTGTCTGTCCGAAACACCGCCCCTCAGCTTCCGCCAATCCGCGCTCGCGCTCCTTCTCTGGGCATGCGATCCCTGGACCGACACCCTTTCCTGGAACGCTCGCCTTGGTCGGCAGATGACGTATCTCGGCGCCGGTCTCCCTGTCGGCCTGAAGCAAGTCGTACTGGGTCTGAAGGTTGAGCCAGAACTGGGGATCGCTGCCGAACCAGTGACCGAAGCGTAGCGCGGTGTCGCCCGCGACCGAACGCTTCCCGGCGACAATCTGGCTAACCCGGTTTGGGGGGACGTCGATCTGCCGCGCGAATTCCGTCGGAGTGATCCTCAACTCTTCCAACTCGCCTTTCAAGACCTCGCCGGGATGGACAGCTCTCATGAACATGCGGTCCTCCTCCTTGTCATCCGTGGTAGTCTGGTCTTACCCGGTCCCGGGCCTTGCTTTACCAATCCTTCACTGGAAGATACGCTGCATGCTGCTCATCAACAACCAGGAAGTCGAAGAGCAGACCGACATAATGGTTCGTCTCAAGGCGCGCTGGAGATGGATTCTGGGGACTTCGCGCACAACGACGCCGTTTGTCGGCTCCGGCCGTGGGTGTGGCTACCGTGCGAGCGGCCGGATGACCATCAACGTTGGACACCATGGAGCCAGCCATACCATCGGCTCGTTCGCCATCCGCATGAAGTCGGACTTGGTCCATTGGGCTCGGCGACATCGAGGAGGAGTATTGCATGGAGCCTGGCCACTGAGGCGGGCTCATCAGCCATTCTTGACAGTCGCGGGCGGCGGCTTACACTAGGAGTAGATGAACGGGCGGCAGTTCATCACCAGGGTCCGCCAATGGGCAAGGGCCCGGAATTTGGAGATTCGCTTCGTGGTGTCGGAAGGGCTGGGATCGCACGGAACGCTCTACGCGGGAGATCGGAAGACTGGCGTCAAGGATCGAAAGAAGGACATCGGCAAGGGACTGCTCGCCAAGATGCTTGCCGACCTCGGGATCGACAGGGACGAATTCTAGTGGGTGAGTACTGGAGCTGCCCGAATATGGAGAACTGAACCGATGTCGGACACCTACAACTTTCCCGCCGAGATCGAGCGCGACCAGGACGGCCGTTATATCGTCGCGTTTCCGGATTTCGGGTGGGGCGCAACGGACGGCGCGACTCGCGACGAGGCGCTGGTCGAAGCCCGTGACCTGCTTCGAGAGTTGATCGCGGCTACGATGCGTGAGGGTAGGGACCTGCCGAAGCCATCGCGCGCGACTAGGCGTCGGCCGATTGTTGTTCCCCCGGTGCCGATTGCGCTGAAGGCGGCCCTCTACGAGGCGTTCCGTAAGGCTGGCATGTCGCAAAGCCGTCTCGCCCACGACCTCAATGTTGCCGAGAGCGAGGTGCAGCGCATGCTGAATCCGGATCATGTCACGAAGGCAGCCACCATCGACCGCGCATTGCGCCGGTTGGGGAAGCGTGTGAGCGTGACAGTCGGCGAGGCCGCGTGATCTGCTTCCGGTGATCTCACACGCCGTACGGTTGTCCGCGCGAGATTCGCGACTCGCGCAACCGAGCTTCGCAAGAGACGTCCAACGTGCCCTTACAGAGTGGTCTTACCGGGGTTTGGCGGACATCTGATAAGAGGCGATGATGGCCTCGGATGTGACGACCATGACAGGGAAGAGACGGAAGTTTTCGAAGGAGTTCAAGCAGGAAACGGTGAAGCTGGTCAAGGAAGGACCGCGCTCGATCGGAGAGGTCGCGCGTGGTCTGGACTTGACGGAATCGGCGGTTCGCAATTGGGTGCGCCAGTTCGACGTGGACGCTGGTGTGCGTGAGGGCGTGAGCACGAGGGAACTCGATGAGCTACGCCGGCTGCGGACGGAGAACCGGCAGCTACGGATGGAGCGCGACATCCTAAAAAAAGCGAGGGCCTTCTTCGCCAAGGAATCGATGTGAGGTTCGCGTTCATCGAGGCGGAGAAGGCCAGATTTCCCGTGACCATGATGTGCCGGCTGCTTGAGGTTTCTCGAAGCGGCTTCTACGCTTCGCGTGGGCGTCGTGAGAGCACGCGAGGCGTAGAAGCCGCTTCGAGAGACCTCAAGCAGCCGGCACATCATGGTCACGGGAAATCTGGCCTTCTCCGCCTCGATGAACGCGGACCTCACATCGATTCCTTGGCGAAGAAGGCCGTCGCTTTTTTTAGGATGTCGCGCTCCATCCGTAGCTGCCGGTTCTCCGACCGCAACTGGCGTACCTCCTCGAGCTCGCCCGTGCTCACCCCCTCGCGCACACCAGCGTCCACGTCGAACTGCCGCACCCAATTGCGAACCGCCGATTCCGTCAAGTCCAGATCACGGGCGACCTCTCCGACCAAGCGCGGTCCTTCCTTGAACAGTTTGACCGTTTCGAGCTTCAACTCCTTCGAATACCTCCGTCTCGTCCGAGTCATGGTCCTCACCTCCAAGGCCATCATCGCCCCTTATCAGATGTCCGCCAAACCCGGGGAAGACCAAGTGTCAACCATTTGACATAAAGGAACATCTACATGTAGACCAACCCAAAAGAGAAATTATCGCTAGTGTCATTACAATGTCGTATCTTCTAGGCGACGGACTTCCGTCCACCTTGACGCCCGGACGGCTCAAAGAGGTTCTGCAGTTTGCCAAGACTCAGGAGCGAGCCTTTGCAGAGGCGTTGGAACACGTGTCATCTTCCACTTGGAAGAAGACCGTGTCGACTGGCGATTTCTACACACGCTTGCATGTCCTGCTCAGTACGGCGGAAGGTCGAACCAACTACGAGAGCGCAAAGGAAGTCTTCGAAAGAGGGAAGCGCAAACGGCATGGGCGGGCGGATCTTCCTCGTCGCCTGAGAAAGGCCTGCCTGGGAAATGCGCAGAATTCCACCGAGTTGGGCGTCGACCACTTGATCTCGAGGCCGAATGCCGATGACTACGGGAGTGCGCTTGCCCAAACAGGTAAATGGGACCGATTCGCCGAATTCGTCTGGGCGCAAAGCGTCCTGTTCGATTCTGCAGACTACCTTCTCGACGCACTCGAAAGACACCCGGACGCAGAGACCTTTCTGAAAGATGTCCGTGCGGGCCTTCATTTCGACAGCGACCGATCTGAAGAGCAGCACCCAACAGACGATAACGAACGCATTGAAGCCACGGCACTTATCGAGAAGATTCAGGCGAGAGCGGCGACCTTGAGCGCTGGACGCCTGGAACCGGATTTGCTCCAGACCCTTGGCCAACACGTCGGCCAATTGATCAAGATCGCTGAGTCCCGTGAGGCTCAGCGCCGTAACATCCAGCAACAGAAATCGCGGATTTCGGCTTGGCGGGAATCCTATTCGGAGGTGCTCGCCGACGCCCAAGAACTGGCGACCACTTTTGGAAGGCTCGAAGCTTGGGCTGACACCTGTAACATCGATCAACAGCACTTAGAAGAAATTCTCCATCTCTTCGAGGCCGCGCTCGTTACCGACGTTACTTTCAATGAGAAACGTGAAGCCCTGGATCAGGCACGCGAGGACGAGGACTACCTCTTGGTGGGTTCCCTTGGTACTGCTCTCGCGTCGCTTAATGATGAGCGGGAAAGGGCACACGCGGTCATCAACTCGACCCTTTTCGAATTGCAACGTAAGGGCCATGCGCCGAGACACACCTTGGAAGTAGGGCCGGAGGTGAGGAGCGAGGAGGCATCGGAAGGCGCCTTCCTTGATGCGAACGAGGTCGCATCAGAACTACAAACCGATGTCGTATCGCCAGTTGATGACGCCGAACTGGAACCGGCTACGGACGAGGAAATGGACGTTCTCGACGAGGCTGCAACGATCGATGGCGCGCACGTTGCGTCTTCGGGCGATGCGATCTCGGCACATCTTAAAGGAGAAAGTAATCGAACGACGACCTCCCGCGGCGACGGAGTTGTTTCGCCCGGGGAAATCGAGGCGGCGATAGTGACAGCACTCGAGCACGATCGCTTTGGGGTAGCCTACCATCTTGCTCTCTCTGCCCCAGACGCGCTACCGGGACCAGAAACAATCACCTTCATTGCGAGTAGCCATGTGACCGATGAGCGGGATTCGCTTGTCGCTAACCTGATGAATTGCTCTGGGTCGGTTCGAAGGCCGAAGGCCGATCGGGTAGATTATTTGGCTCTTGCCGCCGGTGCGGCGTTGATACCTGCGCAAATCGCTCCGGGTTGGCCGATCGCCCAGTTGCTGTTGTCGCTGGAAACTGGCTTCGATGGGATGCCGGCCCTGCGGGAATTGGTGAAGGTCGCGGCGGAAGTCTCCCAGGTTGGTGTCCATCTTCCTGCAAAACTACTTCGCGGCGAGGCCTCCCCGGAGGCGGATTGGACCGAAAGGGCCGAGTTCCTTCAGAAGGAAGGGACGCACTGGATCGACGCGGAGCGCCAATCGAAGATACAGTTCGGGGCTGCGACCAAGGTCTGGCACCGGATACTTGATGAATGGACAGAGAAGAAACGCTGTTCTATCGGCGGCATGTTCAAGTTGCTGGCGACGCCAGCCAAAAAGATCGATATCGCGGGCGTCAAGGCTATTGCTGAACATTGGCGGCGGTACGGCGAAGACGAAATAGATAGGGTAGATCGCTCCCTACGGGGCACTCCGCGGACAAAACAAATCACCGGGAATGCACGATTGCGCTTGCGTGAAAAAATCCGTGAGGCCGTTGGTTTCATTGATCGTTGGGACAATCTGCTTCAAACGCGGCCAGACGGAAGGCAAGAATCCAGCATAGCCGTGGCGGAAAAACTACGTTCGGCGGTGCATGACCAAGGCCAAGGTGCGATTCAGGAGATCGCCTCGCTCAACACCCGGGCGGCACTTCAAGCTAGAAGGTTGGTGGAGCGCTACGTCGAAATGTTCGAAAACGCGGGAAGCGAGGCACCCTCCACGCGTCTCCGATTGCAGGATTTACTGAATGGCGATCTGTTCGCCGACTCCAGCGTTCGATCGGACGGTGTAAGCGGGCTTATTCACGAAACGCTGCCTTCGACCAGCGTCCTGCTACGTTTTGCCGAGCAGGATCGTCTTGACTTCGAGCGTGGCATTGTCGAACGGGTTCAGTATGGCGACTTTCGGGCAGCCGAGTTTGTCCTGGAATACGTAGAACGAGGCAATCTTCTCGATGAAAGGGATATCGCCCGTGTCAAAACCAGAGTCGAGAAAGAGCGCTCGGTTACCTCGGAGCGTCTCAAGAGCAGGCATGACAAGACGAGAAACCGGCTCGACGTATCCTATGCTTTAGGTATCCTGTCCGCAGAGGACCATGACCGGCTCGGCGACCGGCTGACCCCTCCAGATTCATCGGAGATTGGCGAGTTTAGGACGTTGTTTGATGACCTTGACGCAATCGAGAGGGAGATCGACAGCAGTCACGAACGCTTTCGCACAAAGATTCAGACACGGCTGGAGGATCTTGATACGTCTCAGGAGAACAGGGTACGAATCGAAGGTCTCATCAACGCCGACCGTTTTCAAGTCGCAGATGATTTCATCAACCGGATAGCTGGGGGCGATTCGCTGCCAAGATCCGATGTGGAGGCAGATCGTCCCCTTGATCGGTTTTTCCCGGAATTTGTTGAAGCATATGGTGCGTTCCGGGCCGACAGGCCAGACGCGCTTGGGGATGTCCGTCAGGCGGTCAATGACCGCAACCGCGTGGAATGTATCGACGCGACGACTCTTTCGCCCGATTCGGCCCGCGATGGCGTCCGACTTCTTGAAGCATGGAAGGCACTTTACACGGGCGCGACGACCAACGAGAAGTTGGGCGAAGTTGTGAATGCGCTCGGTTTCGCGAGAGCACGTGTGGACTTGACCGATGCCCGGACGAATGACGGAGAAGCAGTATTTGATCTACGTAGCTCTTCAATTACGGACCGCAACATCGCACAACTTCCGGTTTTCGGTTCACGCGCCGGAGGACGGTACCGGCTTTTCACGATCCGCGGCCGCGACTCCCACGAGGCGATCGTTCGGGAAGCGGGGGCATGGACCGCGGACGAACACCGGCCCAATATAGTTCTTTTTTTGAGTGTCCTGGATGTTGCCACGCGCCGCGAGCTCGCGCGCGAGTTCAGGGTCGGCGACAGCCAACCGACGTTAGTGCTCGACGAGGCGCTCGTTGCCTTTCTTTCCGCGCTGCCCGGCCGGCGACAAGGCGCCTTTTTCGATTGCGCTTCGGCTTTTACATTCACTCAACCGTTTGATCCGGACGCGGTCGAGGTTCCGCCCGAAATGTTCTTCGGGCGCAAGGAGGAGCGCGACAAGATCCTTGCCGTGTCCGGCGGAGACATGACTCATTTCGTCTATGGCGGGCGGAGACTCGGCAAGACTGCTCTCTTCAGACACATTGCGCGCGAGTACGAGTCTCGGGCACCAGATCAGTTGGTACTTGTTCTCAATCTTAAGGCGTCGGGCATCGGACAGAGGCTACCGACCGATGAGCTATGGCGCTTGTTCACCAAGCAACTCGCAGAGCATGAAGTCGTCGCGGACGGAACGGTTCGCTATGACAGGTTCCAAGCGAGCGTGCAGCAGTGGCTCAAAGGCGACCCGGTTCGTCGGATATTGTTTCTGGTGGACGAAGCCGACGACTTTCTAGATGCAGATCGGCTGCAAAAACCGCCCTACCATGTGCTTGAGCAGATCAAGCAGTTGATGGAAGACACGGACAGGCGATTCAAGGTCGTGTTCGCCGGGCTCCACAACGTTCAACGAGCGGCTCGAGATCCTAATACACCGTTGGCGCATTTGGGCGCTCCGGTCCGCATCGGACCAATGCTGCCCGAGACCGATGGTGCCGAGATCGAGAATCTGATACGTGCGCCGTTTGAGGCGCTCGGTCATCGCTTCCAATCGAGGGATTCGGTTATACGGATCGCCGCGGAGACGAATTACTATCCAGCTCTCGCTCAGCAATTCTGCAAGGATCTGTTACTGGTTCTGCGTGAGAACGATGACGCGCTCGGTCCCCCCTTCATAGTCTTACCGGAACAGATTGACCACGCATTCCACTCCAAGGAAACGCGCGATCGGATCCGGAATTTGTTCTCGTGGACGATACATCTCGATTCCCGGTACGAATTCCTCGCTTATCTCATTGCATGGAATAGTTTCCATGACGACCGCATGGGACTAGGTGACATGTCGATCGATGCGATCCGAGAAACAGCATTGAGTGAATGGCCTCAAGCGTTCGATTCCGATCGGACTCATTTGGCTTTTGAAGTTCTTCTCGAAGAGATGGTTGGCCTCGGTATACTTCGAAAAGTGGGTGATGAAGGGTTCGCCATTCGTACACGCAACTTGCGTATGTTACTCGGTAACGAGGACGAGATTGAGCGGCGGTTCAATGATGCCAAGGATCGGGAGCCGCACCTGGTCTTCGATCCATCCCAGTTCCGCCGCACGATTGATGTCCACGGACCGCGATTGTCTGTGCTCACGGCCGAACAGGAAGACCAACTACTCTCCCCCAAGCCGTGGGTAGCGCTGTTATTCGGCACACGACTCGCTGGCCTTAACCTCGATCGGGTGCAGGATTCCCTTATTCAGGCGGCCGAGGGAAAGGGGCGATCGGTAGAGCCCCTCGTCGTGAAGGAGATACCGGACGTGGAGTCTGTCAGGTCGCAACTTCAAGTTGCGTCACGAAGGCGCGAGGCCGGTGTTCATTTCGTTCTCGTGGATATACGTAGCGGATGGAATTCTCACTTGCTGGATACGGTGCTTGGATTCATTGGAGCACTTAGTTCCAGTAAACGAATCGTCCGGCCTGTGCTCCTCGGTGGTCCCGCCGAAGCCTGGGAGTGGATGAACCGGGGACGGTCAAGGCGCAAGGGAAGGGCGACTGTTTGGGAAGTGTGGCTCGGACCTTGTGCCAGGGGCTTTGCATACTCATGGTTGAGAGACCTGGAGGCGCAGGCTTTTGCCGACCTGGAAAACCCGGTCGACTCCTTGTGGCCCGTCGTGGTTGAGCTGGCCGCCGAATCGGAATGCCAATCCTCAGTGGCGGAAGCGGCCGATATTGCCCTTCAGGAGGAGAACATAGTATCCGACGTTCTCGACGTTCGGGAGGCAGAACCTGTGCTTCACGTCTTGTCCGAGTTTTACGATGCTCAGGAAACGATGAGCGTCGATGAATTGTCGGAAATGTCTGGAGCTGTGGACAGGCCGGTCTCCGTAACAGACGTGGTCAAGATTGTCCGATGGGCCGATCGTCTCGGCATCGTGTGCAGGCATGGTGACGGCTACCGTCTCGATGCGGCTTATGCGAAGGGCCTCACTGCCTACTTCAGCGAATGAGTCTCCCACGTGGTTGGGCCAACTTGCCGGGCCCAGTGGACTTCCTGTGGACTATGGTTGAAGATCTCGTCAACCGTAGCGCCGTCCTCGCAGGGCTCCCGGATGATGCGAGAGATTTGTTCGCGGTGGAACTCGCCGACCTACTTAAACGTAAGGGTATCGGGCGTTGGTCTGCCGTGAGATCTGCAGAAGCGGGCATACTGACTCCCATACAGTCCATGGCGAAGCGCTCCAGAGAGCATGATACTGGGGCGCTCGTTCTGTGGGTGGAAGCCACGGACGAAGAAACGGTGGCAAAATGGATTCGCCATGTCCACGAGTGTGCCGAGCTCACGGAAATGCCCCGTATTTGTATCGCGTCGCAGACAGCTTGTGCCGAAGGATACGGCGAAGAAAAGCGGCTTCGACGACGCCTATGGCAAGATTTCATAACTGCGTCAGACAGTCGTGTACTCCTCGAGCGCCGCAGTCGCCGTTCCGGGCACAATCCTGCACACGTCACGCTCAAGAGTGCGCTCATCGCCGAACTTGCCGGCGCTGACTTGCTCCGCGCCGCGAGCCTCGCCGAGCAATCCGTCAGTCGGATACTTGCTGATGGAGACCACTCCCGCGAGCGTATCTGGGCAGCGGAGGTTGCCGTTCTGTTCCCACTGGTCGAACGTGAACGCCGTCGTCTTCTGGATGAGCATCGGGACACTTGGCAACTGCCGCACCTCCGAAAGGACGGGCAGCAAATTCAGGATCTGGAAAAGCTCGAAATTGGGGACATGGCCGCCCAAGCGAGAAGGATCAGGAGTCTCGAGGGCGAGTTGAAACGCATAGACTGGCTCCATAGGGTTCGCAATGACCTCGCACATCTCGATGTCGTGCCGTGGGGAACGTTGGTCTCGCCTACCGCGCTCCAGATCGCTGATTTCAGGGAGAATGGTGGCTACTGAACCTCATGCGCTGGGGATGGACGGGCTCCATAACATACTTTTGGGATACTATCGGCCGTCTGGATGTGAGGTGGTCCGTCGAGGAAACCACCATTTGTGGATCTGGACCGTTTGTCGCAAGCTGTGGGAACCGGTTGCCTGCGGGTGGGAGACTATCTTCGGCGCGGAAGGGCGTGGTACAAGCCTTTGACGTCAGATGATGTTGGAGGATTAGCGGGACAGAGCGACAGAGCCGCGCTAGGATGCACACAAACTGGAATGAATCCGCTTACGGTATGCTCACGCCGAGGATCGGACCTGCCCGGCGATCCACAGGCTCGATTGATGGAAACAACTACTTATATCAAGTAGTTATAAGTGATCCCCGAGGTCGATACCTTGTCGGCGTGGACATCGGCGGCACCTTCACCGACTGCGTCATCCTGGACAGCAACGGTAAGCTGACCATCGGCAAGGTGCTGTCGACGCCCGACGACTTCTCCCGGGACGTCGTGGACTCCCTCCAGGGCGGGGCCGCCAATCTCGGCCTTCTGTCCGTGGACGACCTGCTGCACTCCACCCGCCGTTTCTTCCACGCCTGCACGGTGGCCGACAATACCCTCATCATTCGGAGCGGGGCGCGTACCGGGCTGGTGGTGACGCGCGGTTTTCCGGACACCTTCTTGATGATGCGGGGCGATGTGACCCCCGGTCTCACGGAGGCGGATGGCTCGCACATTGCGGCGCTGGAGAAACCCGAGCCGTTGGCGCCGCGAAGCCTGACCGAGGAGGTGCAGGGACGTATCGACCACAAGGCGTCGGTGCTGATCGAGGCCGATGACCGGCAGATCGAGGAGGAGGCGGGCAGGCTGGTGGCCACGGGGGTCGAGTCGGTGGCGGTGTGCCTCTTGTCGCCCAGCTCGGCGTGCACAAGGTGGTGGTCCCTGTGACGGCATCGGTCCACGCGGCCACCGGCCTGATCTCCGTGGACGTGACCTACGAGTACGGCATTTCCGACCACGTGGTGGCGCCGCTGGACTCGGACCGCCTCAACGCGGGGTTCGAAGCGCTCCGCGCCCGGATCCGGCAGCAGCGTTAGCGAGGAGGATGACAGTCCGATGAAGCGACCGTTCAGAGAGAACCTCGAGTTGGACCTGGATTCGGCGCCGCCGCGGGTCCTGTGCGCTCGGTGCGGCTTCGTGTTCGGCGGAGAGGCCGACTGGAAGCGGCGCAGCCGCCGGAAGCTGTCGCCCCCCACCGCGGCCGGTCCGCTCATGAAGGACCTGGAAGGCCAGTTCCTCCTGGAGCAACTATTCTGTCCCTCCTGCAGGACCCTGCTCGATTCGGAGATCGTGGAGGCGTCGGGCTGACGCCCCGCCGGTCGCCGAATCGCTGCCGCCGCCCTTGCATCCGATATCGTTTTGCGTATATTCCAATCCTTTGTTATCATTCTACGCGGTATGCTTCCACAGTAATCGATTTGATTGTCGTCGTGACTTGAACAGCGAGCTACGCCCCTCCTTTTGGTGCTCGAGAGGGATGTGCGGGGTCGCTTCAAGGCTCGTTGTCCGTTGCGGTTGTGTCCTGGTGGACGGAACGGTTCTGATTCAACAGGGATTTCCGGGGACAACGTAACAATTTCCAGGGAAAACGTAACAAAAACGTAACAGTTTGGTATCGGATGTGACTCTTCAGAATAGTTTTACCGGTCCTGTTAGCATATTTCAGGAACGGCGGCTTCCCGTTTCCGCCACCCCGGCCGGCTACGCGGCTTTGATCAGGGGTTACGGTCTGCGTGTGCCGCTTCCTCGCACCCTGAGCGCCGTGGCGGACCGGTCGATTCGCATGGAAGAACGCGGATGGCGCATTTTCCCACCGCGCTACGCTCCCGATGCCACCCTGGAAGACCACCTGACCTTCGCCCTCAAATACGAAGGGCTCGACCTGGCCGTCCTCAAGCGCCTGTTCGTCGCGACCGGTCCCGGCCCGGTCCAGGCATTGGTCAGGGCAACGCCCACGGGGTCCTACGCGCGGCGCGTCTGGTTCCTCTATGAATGGCTCACAGGAGAACGGTTGGCTTTGCCGGACGCCGATCGTGGGGCCTATCCCCACGTCGTCAATCCGGCCCAACAATACGCGGGACGGGGCGAAATCTCTTCCCGGCACCGGGTGAAGAACAATCTGCCGGGAACTCCGGATTTCTGTCCGCTGGTGTTTCGGACCGAGGCGCTGGAAGCATTCGTAGGCATGGACCTGCAGGCCTGCGCCCGGCAAGCGGCAGCGGCCGTACCCCGCGATCTGCTGACACGGACCGCCGCTTTCCTCTTGCTGAAGGACTCCAGGTCCAGCTTTGCCATCGAAGGCGAGCGCCCGCGCCGGGACCGCCTTCAGCGGTGGGGCCGGGCCATCGCCCAGGCCGGCAGGCAGCCCATCGATCTCGACGAGCTGCTGCGCCTTCAGCGGATCGTCATCGGCGATTTCCGGTTCCTGCGTCCCGGCCTCAGGACCGAGGGCGGCTTCGTCGGCGCGCACGATCGTGACACGCGCATGCCGATACCGGACCACATCAGCGCCCGGGCCGGCGATCTGGCGCGGTTCGTGGACGGCATGATCGCGTTCGACAGGGAGGCCGCGCCGCAGCTCGATCCGGTGGTGGCCGCGTCCGCGCTCGCCTTCGGGTTCGTCTTCGTGCAGCCCTTCGAGGACGGCAACGGCAGGCTGCATCGGTACCTGATTCACCATGTCCTGGCCGAGCGTGGATTCAACCCGCCCGGCGTCGTCTTCCCGGTCTCGGCGGTGATCCTGGACCGGATGGACGGTTACCGCGCGGCGCTCGAAGACTATTCCCGGAGACTATTGCCCGCCGTGGACTGGGAGCCCACCGGCGACGGCAATGTCCGCGTGCTCAACGACACCGCCGATTTCTACCGGTTCTTCGATGCCACGCCTCAGACGGAGTTTCTGTACGGGTGCGTGCGGAGGACCGTCGAGCAGGACCTGCCGGAAGAGGCGGCCTTCCTGAAGCGGTACGATGCGTTCCGGTCCAGGTTGGCCATCATGTTCGATATGCCGGACCGTCTCGCCGATTTCCTCTTCCACCTCCTGCAACAGAACGGAGGAGCGCTGTCCCGCCGTCGCCGGGAGGACGAGTTCGCCGCGCTGAGCGACGAAGAGGTGGAGCGGGTCGAGGCGGCCTACCGCGAGGCTTTCGGAAAGGGCGAGCGCCGGGACTGAAAACCGGCCGCCGATGGCCTATAGTGATCCGATGATAGAGACACCGCTCTCCGTTCTTGACCTCTCGCCGATCGTCGAGGGCGGCGACGCCCGCCAGGCGCTGCTCAATACCATCGACCTGGCCCGCCATGCCGACTCGTGGGGCTACACGCGCTACTGGCTGGCCGAGCATCACAACATGGCCGGCATCGCCAGCGCGGCGACGGCGGTGGTGATCGGCCAGGTCGCCCAGGCAACCAAGACGATCCGGGTCGGCGCCGGCGGCGTCATGCTGTCCAACCATGCCCCGCTCGTCATCGCCGAGCAGTTCGGCACCCTCGCGGCCCTCCATCCGGGCCGGATCGATCTGGGTCTAGGGCGCGCACCTGGCACCGACCAGCACACAGTCCGTGCCCTGCGCCGCACCTTGATCGGTGACATAGATGATTTCCCGCAGGACGTGCTGGAACTGCAACACTACTTCAAGGAGCCGGCGCCGGACCAGTTCGTGCGCGCGGTGCCGGGCGCCGGCCTGAATGTTCCGATCTGGATACTGGGCTCCAGCCTCTACGGCGCCCAGCTTGCCGCCGCCCTTGGGCTCCCCTACGCTTTTGCCTCCCACTTTGCGCCGGCGGCCTTGATGCAGGCCATCGCCGTCTACCGCGACCGCTTCGAACCGTCGCCGCAACTCGACAAGCCCCATGTCATGGTGGGCATGACCGTCGTCGCCGCGGATACCGAAGAGGAGGCGCGCTTTCTCAGAACCTCCATCCAGCAGTCCTTCGTCAACCGGCGCCGGGGCATGCGGGGCGAGCTGCCGCCGCCGGTCGCCGATTTTGAAGATCAGTTGACTCCGTACGAGCGCGCGATGCTGAACGAGGCCCAGTCCTGCACCGCCGTCGGCGCCCCCGACACGGTGGAACACGAGATCGCGGCCTTCGTCGATCGAACCGGCGCCGACGAGATCATGATCACCGCGAACATCCACGATCACGCCAAGCGGCTGCGGTCGTTCGAACTGGTGGCCGGGATGATGGGCTCCACTCCGGAGCTTCGGCGAAGCGCCGCGCGCTAGTCACGGGCGCGTAGCGACAGGGCGCTGTTGAGGAGGCTCCGTTTTTTGTGGGAATATGGCTTCATGAAGACGACCATCGAGATTCCCGACGTCATGTTCCGGCACGCCAAGGCGCTTGCCGCCGCCCGCGGGGTTACCCTGAAGCGTTTCTTCACCGAAGCGCTTGAGGAACAACTCCGGCACTGCACAAGCGAGCATCGCGCCGGCACGGCCGAGCCTCCATGGATGGCCGGCTTCGGCGCGCTATCCGATCTTTCCAACGAGACCCGTCGCGTCCTCAGTGCCATCGAAGAAGAGTTCGAGGCATTCTCCCCCGAAGACCTCGCATGATCCTCGACACCAACGCCCTGTCCGCTTGGGCAGAGGGACGCCCGGGAATCATGGCCCCGCTTCGCTCGGCCGAGCGCTTGGTCGTACCCAGCGTCGTTCTAGGGGAATACTTCTTTGGCATCCGCCAGTCACGTCATCGCAGGCGCTACGAGGAGTGGCTCACCCGGTATCTGCCGCTGACCGAAATCGCGACCGTTCGGCTACGGCGGATGTTTACGCCGACGTCCGGCTGGAACTGAGACGGTTAGGCACTCCCATCCCGCCGAACGACGTCTGGATAGCCGCCGTCGCCCGCCAGCACCTGCTCCCGGTATTGAGTAATGACAGACATCTCGACGCCGTCGAAGGCGTCAGCCGGATCGCCTTCTGAATCGAGAACGCGGTCCGTGACGTAGCGGGCCTATGCCCGTTCTTCCCGATCCAGCCCGGTCATTTCCAGCAGCGGCCGGTCCGTCACCGAGAACAGGATGGCGGGCTCGGTCTCGGATGCGTTCCGGAAGTGGTGCCAGCGCCAGGGCGGCAGGGTGAAGGCGTCGTTGACTTCCCACTCGAGTTCCCTGGGCTCGTCCCGATCGACGACGGTGGCGCCCTGTCCCTGCACCACGTGGTAGTGGGTGGTGCCCATGTGGCGGTGGGGCAGGGTGGCATGGCCGGGCAGCAGCATCTGGATGTGGCAGGTCATGGTGAGGAAGGTGTGGCCGCCGGTGACGGGGTTCTTGTATTCGAGCAGGATGCCGTCGTGGGGGTCGCCGCCGCCCGCATCGGCCACCTCGTGCAAGGCTTCCAGCGTTTCGTCCCACTTGTAATGGTAAGGGACGCCGGCGCCTTCGAACTGAACCTCGGGCTCCCGGATGGGGCCGTAGAGCCGGCGTGACGCGCCGGACTTCCGGGTCAGCGGCTGCTGCATGCCCTCCGACCACTCTTCCCGGAACCGGGAGGCGCCGAGAAAATTGACCACGCCGACGTCGAGGGCGTCGATCCAGATGATGGGTTCCTTCGAATCGTTGACGTGGTCGTGCCAGATCCAGTTGGGCTGGATCAGCAGGTCTCCCGGCTGCATGGTCATGGGCTCGCCGTTGGAGGTGGTGTAGGCGCCGCCGCCCTGGACCACGAAGCGCAGGGCCGTGTTGGTATGCCGGTGGGCGGGCGCGGCCTCGCCGGGCATCACGATCTGATAGCCCATGATGATGGTGCGGCTTTCGGTCTCGAGCTCGACGTTGCGGCGGAAGGCCTCCTGCCCGATGGTGATTACGTCGGCGGCCTGCATCAGCGCCGGCTGGACCTCGTCCCAGCGCCACAGGCGTGGCTCCACGCTGTGGTGCTCCCGCTGGCGCTGCCAGTAGCCCACCAGCCCGAGGGCGGCGAACCTCTCGTGCAGCTCGTCCCGCCTCTGTTGGTGATCGGGTGCGACCTTGGCCATGTTCGTGCTCCTCTCCGGTCCGCTCGTCGTGGGGCGTGTGGACTCGGGAAGCGTCGAGTGCGCCCGCGACCCCGTCGATCCACGCCGCGCTTCAGGCCGCGGCCTCCTCCGGCAGCGGGTAGGTTTCGCACAGCTTGCGCCAGCGCTGGGCGATGGCCCTGGCCTCGGCCCGGGTCTCGTCCGTGGTCACCCGGAACGGCGGCCTGCCCGGACCGGCGTAGCAGTAGCCGGCCTCGTTGATGGATATCTTGCTTTCCACCGGATCGGTGAGGCTCGGATCCTTTCCGCCCACCCGCGCCATGGCCATGCATATTTCCCGGACCTCGTCCCAGCGTCCCTCGCGCCCTGCCCGGTAGGCCCGGACCACCGGCGACGGTCCCATCCAGGCGTTGATGGACCAGCAGCCGGCGGCTCCCATCATCATGTAGGGATACATCTGGTTCTGGTTGGTCATGACGCTGATTTTGCCGCGCACGATGTCCATGAGCTGCATGAACTGCATGGGCGTGCGGTGGCTGTCCTTCATGCCCACGATGTTGGGCCGGCTGACCAGTTCCTTGAATGCGGACACTGGAATGTGAATGTGGTGATTGCGCGGGTTGTGGTAGATGAAGATGCCCAGCTCCGGGTGCTCGTCCGCGAGGTCGAAGTAGAACTGCACGGCGTTGGGCACGCTCGATTTGAAGTAGAACGGCACGCCCACGAGCACGGCGTCGGCGCCGGCCTTGGCGGCGTAGTCCATCTTGAGCAGTACTTCGCGCGTGTTCAGGCTCGTGCAGCCGATGACCACGGGAATGCGCTTGTTCACCGTGGCCACGGTGGCGTCCGTGAGGGTGGCGAACTCGTCCCACAAGAGCGTGTGGCACTCGCCGAAGGTGCCGGTGGAGGTGAGCACGCCGATGCCGTCCCGCACCGCCTGATCGACGCTGCGTTCCAGTTCGGGCACGTTGACCGTGTCCTTCGCCCGCGGCGCGTTGGCGTCGTCCGTGGCGAAGGCGGGCATCATGGCCATGACGCCGTGGATGTCGCTGGCCTGGATCATGGAGGGCTCCCTTCTTCGGGCGGGAATGCGCACACGCAAGACGCGTCTGGCTTGGCCGCGAAACTACCAAGTCGCCCCATGGGTGTCAATTGCGAACCCGGCGTCCGCAGCGCCGTTCAACCGGCCGTTGCGCCTTCGGTTTCCCCGCGGAAGCTGGCCAACGATTCGCATCGCGAGCGGCAATGCCGGGTGCGGCCTTGCTTCCAGGTTCCGCGAGTTTGGGGCAAAGTTGGGGCAAAGCCACGAGGGTTCCAGCCCGCGGGGACGGTTTGTATAGTAGGGTGGCCGGAAGCGGTTTACGAATCCGGCAACGGGAGGGCTCATGAGCAACGATGATCGCCAGGTGATATTCTCGCTGATCGGGGTGGGCAAGGTCCATCCGCCCAAGCGGCAGGTACTCAAGGACATCTATCTGTCGTTCTTCTACGGCGCCAAGATCGGGGTTCTCGGACTCAACGGCGCGGGCAAGAGCACGCTGCTGCGGATCATCGCGGGGGTCGAAAAGGAATACCTGGGGGAGATCACGTTCTCCAAGGGCTACTCCGTGGGGTTGCTGGAGCAGGAACCGCGCATGGACCCGGACAAGACGGTCAAGGAGGTGGTGGAGGAGGGTTGTTCGCGGATGCTGGAGATCCTTGCCGAATACGAGGCCGTCAGTGGCCGGTTCGGGGAGGAACTGGACGCGGACGAGATGGAAGCGTTGATGGAACGGCAGGCCGGGCTCCAGGACCAGATCGAGGCGGGCAACGGCTGGGAGCTGGAAAGCCAGTTGGAGATCGCCATGGACGCGCTCCGCTGCCCGCCGCCGGACACCCGGGTGGACGTGCTCTCCGGCGGTGAGCGGCGGCGCGTGGCCCTGTGCCGCCTCCTGATCCAGGAACCCGACATCCTGCTGCTGGACGAGCCCACCAACCACCTGGACGCGGAATCGGTGCAATGGCTGGAACAGCACCTGGCGCGCTACAAGGGCACGGTCATCGCCGTCACCCACGACCGTTATTTCCTGGATAACGTCGCCGGCTGGATCCTGGAGCTGGACCGGGGGCATGGCATTCCCTTCGAAGGCAACTACTCATCGTGGCTGGAACAGAAGCAGGCGCGGCTGGCGCAAGCCGAAAGGTCGTTGTCGCGGCGGCGCAAGACCCTGGAGCGCGAGCTGGAATGGATACGCATGTCGCCCCGGGCGCGGCAGGCCAAGGGCAAGGCCCGGCTCACGCGCTACGAGCAATTGCTGGGTCAGGAACAGGAAAGCGCGCAGGAGGACCTGGAAATCTACATTCCGCCGGGGCCGCGGCTGGGGGACGTGGTGCTTCAGGCGGAGGGGCTCACCCACGGGTTCGGCAACCGGCTGCTGTTCGAGGACCTGAGCTTCATCATGCCGCCGGGGGCCATCGTCGGTATCGTCGGTCCCAACGGCTCGGGCAAGACCACGCTGCTGCGAATCGTCACGGGCGGCGTCGAATGCCAGTCCGGGTCGTTCCGCATCGGCGACACCGTCCGGGTGGGCTACGTGGATCAGGACCGGTCGCTCAACGGCGAGCACACCGTGTGGGAAGCCATCTCGGACGGGCAGGACATGCTCCTGCTGGGCAAGCGCGAGGTCAACTCCCGCGCCTGGGTGGGGCGCTTCAACTTCTCGGGTCAGGACCAGCAGAAGAAGGTGCGGGATCTGTCGGGAGGCGAGCGCAACCGCGTGCATCTGGCGCGGATGCTCAAGGAAGAGGCCAACCTGCTGCTCCTGGACGAACCCACCAACGACCTCGACGTCAACACCATGCGCGCCCTGGAGGACGGACTCGTGGAGTTCGCCGGCTCCTGCGTCGTGGTGAGCCACGACCGCTGGTTCCTGGACCGCATCGCCACCCACATCCTGGCCTTCGAGGGCGACAGCCAGGTGGTCTGGTTCGAGGGAAACTACAGCGACTACGAGGAGGATCGCCGCCGGCGCCTCGGCAGGGATGCCGACCAACCCCACCGGGTGCGCTATCGCAGGCTTGCGCGGGACTGAGGCCGGATTGCGATGGCCGGATTGCGGTGGCGTCCCGCAGGGGCGACTGGCCGGTCGCCCCTGCCACGCGGGCGGCCCCTATCCGCCGGCCGTCTTCACGAAATCCGATAGCCGCTCGCCGATCATGATGGAGGTGACGTTGGTGTTGGCGTGCACCACGGTGGGCATGATGGAGGCGTCGGCCACCCACAGGTTGTCCATGCCGTGAACCTGGAGGTTCTGACCCACCACCGTCTCGGGGTTGGAGGCCGGACCCATGAGGCAGGTGCCGACGCCGTGGTGGTAGCTGTCGTAGGTGGTGCGGGCGAAGCGTGCCCAGTCCTCGTCGGGGGTGGGCGTCACCAGGTCGCCGTAGATCTCGCGCATGGCCGGGGTCTCGGAAATGGCCTTGATGAACTCCATGGCCGTGGTCATGGCGTCGATGTCGCGCGGGTCCTCCAGCATCCTGGACTCGATCACCGGCAGGTCCTTGGGATCGGCGCTCTGTAGATACATCCGGCCACGGTTCATCTGCTCCAGCAACGCCGCCGAAAGCGGGATGGTGGTCTGGATGCCTTCCACCTGCGTGGGCGGCCGCAGCGCGATATGGAAGTTGGCGCAGTCGCGGTCCGCGTGGCTCTTGTAGATGTAGCGGATGCGCGGGATGATCCAGTCGGCGTCGAAGTTGTCCTTGCACGCGAAGGTCATGTAGACCACCGCGTGGTCCTGGTAGTTCCGGCCCACCCCGGGCAGGTCCTGGACCACGCCGATGCCCAGCTTCCGCAGGTCGGCCGCGGCTCCGATACCCGACAGCATCAACAGCGGCGCCGAGTGGTAGACCCCGGCGCTCAGCACCACGTGGTTGCCGGTGGCGGTCGCCTGCTCCCCGTCCTTTTCGTAGCGCACCCCCGTGACCCGGTTGCCGGAAATTTCCAGGCCCGTCACCTCGGCCTCGGCCTGGACGGTGAGGTTGGCGCGGTCGCGCGCCGGGTCGAGGTAGGCCACCACCGTGGACTGCCGTTTGCCGTCCTTGATGCTGAACGGCGGATGGCCGATGCCCTCGGGATCGGGGATGTTGGTGTCTTCCAGGCGCGCCAGCCCCTTCTGCTGGCCGGCCTCGATGAACGCCTGCACCGGATCGGCGGCGTCCGGCGTGCCGAAGGTAAAGGGGCGCTTGACGTACAGCGGGCCGGAGTTCCCGTGAATCGGGCTATCCGGGAAGTCCTGGTCCGATTCCAGCCGCTTCAACACCGGCAACACACTTTCCCAGGACCAGTCCGGGTTGCCCGCGGCCACCCAGTTGTCCATGTCGGCCTTGAGGGGCCGGGGCGCGGCCATGACGTTGACCGAGGAGCCCCCGCCCATGATCCGCCCGGCGAGCTTGTAGCACACGCTGCCGTCCACGTCCCGCGGGCTCGGGTACATGGCGAGGTAGTCCGTCTCCATCAACAGCCGCACCTGGTTCCTGGCTTCCGCCACCATCTCGGGGATGGGTCGCGGGTCCGGCCCCGCCTCCAGCAGCAGCACCTTGCGCCCGGAGTCCTCGGAAAGACGACTGGCCGCGGCGCAGCCCGCCGAGCCCCCGCCGATGATGATGACGTCATAATGTTCGGCCATGAATACGATCCTTTCCTGCCTGTTCGTCGCGCGGGTCGCGCTTCAGGCCTTGGCGGCCTCTTCGTCCAGCGCCTTGCCAAGGCGCTTGCGGAACTCTTCCAGGATGAGCGATGTGGTGGCGCGCAGGATCATGTCGCCGACAATGGCCAGGCGCCCCTTGATTTCCACGTGCGCCTTGTAATGGAGCTCCGTGCAATTTCCCCGTGGCGCCTCCATGCGCGCGTCCACGCCGGCCACGACCGAGCTTTTGGTCACGGAGTCGTTGCCGTCGATGCGCACGGTGAGGGATTCCTTGGGGTTCTGGTCCGTGATGGTGGAGCGGAAACTGAACTTCCCCGCCATGGGTCCCACCTTGGCGCTGATGACGCCTTCGAAGGTGGTGTCGTCGATGCGGTGGATGGAATCCAGCCCCGGCATGCACGCCGAGAATTTGTCGATGTCCAGCACGAAGTCCCACACCGCATCCCTGCCGTGTTCTACCGTAATCGTACCTTCGAAGTTCATGTACGCTCCCGTCCTGCCGCCGCGTTGAATTGGGTGCGGTATAGCACACTATCAACGGAGCTTCGACACCGGCAAATCTCATTTGGGCCTCCGGACCGACCTCGGAACCGTTCCCGTCCTCTCCGTCCCGTCATTGATGTGAGAATGAAATTTCGGCCCGGTAATTCAGGGGGGCGTGACAAACTTGCATTTCCCGTGGCGTCATACCCTGTCCGATTGGCGCCTCTCCATCCCTGGATTCCCGCCCCCGATCGGTGTCGAGGGCAAGCTTTTGCGGGAATGACGGGACAGTGGGGACGGGAATGACGGGAAGGGGACCGGAATGACAACGCCAGGCGACACTGTGGTTGGCCCGGTTGGTTACGAATCTCATCAGGCGTGTTACATCTCACGTCCATGGACATCGCCCTCGTCTATGCCATGGGCACGGCGTTTTTCCTGGCGTTGCGTGACATCTTCGGGCGCATGGCGACCCACGACATCGATCCGGTGCTGGGCACCGCGGCCACCGCTTTCACCGGGCTCGTGGTGTTGACGTGCGCGGCGTTGCTGAACGGCGACCTGCACGCGGGCTTTCCGGGGTGGGGCTGGCCGTTGTTTGTGATCGGCGCGGCCGGCATCCTGCGCATCACCGTGGGCCGCACCACGCTGTTCACGGCCATCAAGTACATCGGCGTGGCGCGCTCCAGCAGCTTCAGCGCCACCAACGTGTTTTTCGCCATGTTTCTGGGCGTGGTTATCCTGGCGGAGGAGTTGACGGCCCTGCTCACGGCCGGTGCCGTGCTGGTGGTGGGCGGCTGCGTGCTGGTGGCCATGAGCCGGGACCGGGGGGCGGCGGCTCAGACCTGGGCCCGGTACGCCGCGGGCATGGGGCTCGCCTTGGGCAGCGCCTTCGCCATGGCGCTGTCCGCGGCCCTCACCCGGCTCGTGGTGCACGAGTTCTCTTCGCCGCTGGGGGCTAACTTCTATGCCAGCCTGATCGCACTGCCGAGCTTTCTGCCCGCCGTCGCGAGCCGGCCCCTGCGCAGCGTGACGGACTGGACGCCCCGGCACTGGGGCTACCTCTGGCTGGTGGGACTGGTCTCCGCCATCGGCACCACCTGCGGCTATTTCGCCCTCAGGCACGCGCCGGTGGTGGTGGTGCAGCCCATCGCGCAAACGCGGCCGCTCTTCGTGTTGCTGATCTCGTGGCTCTTCCTCCAGGCCCACGAGTCGGTCAACTGGAAGCTCGCGGCGGGGGCGGCAGCCGTTGTCATGGGCACGGCGCTGCTGTTCCTGCGCTGAAGACGGGCCGATTCCCAGGAGCCTGTCGGGTTTATCAGGAATCTGCTGCGAGGCAGGGAAATGGGTCCATTCCCGGTTGGATTTTCGTCCGATATTACCAATATTCTCCTCAAATCCGCCCGAAACTGGCCTTTCTCGGCCTCTCGCTACGATTCGATAATCCCGACAGGCTCCCAGTAGCCTGCGCCGCGGATATGGCTGGCATCATTCGACCTGGCCCTGCGAACCCGAAGGATGCCACCAGAGATGTCCGCCTGTAACGCGGCAGCTTTTCATGGCGCAGACGACCGGAAGGCTCGGGTCCGTGGAAGCCCCGGCCGGGGCGAAGCCTTCCGGTACAAATGATCGGTGTTTCGCGTTATGGTTGAAATCATGAACGCCGATGAGGCCTGAACACGGACCGCGGGCGCAGGGTTCCGGGAGGAAGCCGTTCCATGAGCGAGAAAGTCGTCAAGACCGACGAGGAGTGGCGCCAGCAGCTCACCCGCGAGGAATTCCAGGTGACGCGCAGGGGGGCCACGGAGAGGCCGTTCACCGGCAGGTACCACGCCAGCAAGGATCCCGGCGTGTACCGTTGCGTGTGCTGCGGCACGGACCTTTTCGATGCCGCCGCCAAATTCGAATCCGGCACCGGTTGGCCGAGCTTCTGGGCGCCGGTGAATGAAGCGAACGTTGCCACCGAGGAGGACTACACCTTCGGCATGCGCCGGGTGGAGGTCCTGTGCAGCGTATGTGATGCCCATCTCGGGCATGTTTTCGATGACGGGCCGGCACCGACGTATCTGAGATACTGCATCAACTCGGTGTCCCTGAAGCACGAAAAGGACTGACGCGCGCGTTGCGCCGCGTCATGCATGGAGGAGGTTCAATCAGATGGATAGCAAGCACGTTTTGGCACAACTTGACCGCGCGCACCTGGTGGAGATGACGCGGGACCTCGCGGACATCGTCACCATCACCGGCGAGGAAGTCCCGGTGGCGGAATACCTGGGGCGCGAGTTCGAGCGTCTGGGCATGGAAGTGGAGTACCAGGAGGTGGAAGAGGGACGGAAGAACGTCATCGGCACGCTGCGCGGGTCGGGTGGCGGGCCGACACTGATGTTCAACGGCCACATGGACCATTTCGACAACCCCGAGCCCACCCGCGTGACCGAGGACCGGGTCTACGGGCGCGGCTTGGTCAACATGAAGTGCGCATTCCCCTGCTACGTCACCGCGGTGGACATGCTCGTCAAGGCGGGGGTGGAGCTCAAGGGTGACGTCGTCATCTCGGGCGTGGTGGGCGAGATCGAGAAGGCCCAGGTCAACCGCTTTTACGGCAAGAGCTACCGGGGCGCGGGCGTGGGCGCGCGCTATCTCATGGACCACGGCGTCACCGCCGATATGTGCATCATCGGCGAGCCCACCGGCCTGCGCATGCAGATCGGCAACGCCGGCCTGGTGTGGGCCGAGGTGACCGTGGAGGGGCCGGCCAAGACCTTCGTCATGAAGGCGTTCGAGGTGTGCAAGGCGATCCAGGCGTGGGAGGCCGATTACCAGAAGCTGTTCCCGCACCCGTTCATGCTGCCCACCGTGCAGATCGGCGCCATCGACGGCGGCAACCCGTTCAAGCCCGGCACCAATCCGGTGTGCAAGATCTACGTCATCGTCAAGACGCTGCCCGACGTGCCCACCATGAAGATCCAGCGGGAGCTGGAGAAGGTCGCCGCCGCCGTCGCGGCCAGGGAAGGGGACATCGATACCCGCGTGAAGCTGTACCTCACCACCGGCGGCTACGAAATCCCCGAGACCGACTACGTGGTCCAGGCCATGGGCGCGGCCCACAAGGAGGTCAACGGCAGCGACATGCAGTTCTCGGAACCGGTGCGCTACGGCATCACCAGCGACGGCTCGCGCATCAATCAGTACGGCGTGTCCGTCATCACCTACGGTGCGGGCTTCGGCACCCACTTGGTGGATCCGGACGAACAGGAGACCGGCGCCGAGTGGGACCGGCCGTCCGGCACCCGCCGGGGCGTGGGCATCAACAACATGATCCGCTGCAGCAGCGTGTACGCGCTCGCGGCCCTGGACATTTGCAGCAGGACGCGCGCGGAACTCGGTTTGGACTGATTCCCATTGACAAGGTAGAAGCGGGCGGCCGGGCGTGACGCACGGGCCGCCCGTTTCCGTTGGAGACGGCGGCGCGCCGAGGCGCCGCCGCCAGGAGTTCTCATGGAGCTGACACTCGCACACTATCGCAACCGTTTCTGCATGTTCCGCACCTACTACGCCCTGGCCGCCGGCATCGTGAAGCCCGAAGGCTTCGACCTGAAGGTCATCGAGGTGGCCGATCCGCCCAGCCACGAGCTGGAAGAGGTGCTCATCCGGGGCGAGGTGGCGTTCGCCAACGTCTATTTGCCCAACTTTCTCAAGCGCAAGCTCGGCGGCGCGCCCATCGTCGGCCTGTCCACCGAGTGGAAATCCACCGCCAAGGGCAACGGCGTCTTCGTGCTCAAGGACGGCCCGGTGCAAACGCCCAAGGACCTGGAAGGTCGGCTCATCGCCAGCCACCATTCCGACCCCCACGCCATGCACTGCTACCTCCTGCGCAAGCACTACAAGGTGGACGACGCCACCATCCGCTGGGAGTCCCATCCCCAGGAAGAGCTTCTGGCCATCCTCAAGGAGCGCAAGGCCGACGCCGTGACCCTCATCGACCAGGTCTTCTGGCATGGCGAGAAGGACCCGGATGTGCGCTGCCTCTACACCGACGGCGACGCCTGGCGCGGCCTCCACGGCCTCCCCGAGATCATCAAGCACATGCTCGCCACCCGCGAGGACCTGCTGCAGGAACACCCCGAGTTCGCCGGCCAGATCCTCGATGCCTGCCGCAAGTCCATCGCCTACAGCGACGCCCACCTCGAAGAAGTCGCCGACCAGTTCATCGCGAAATACGGCGGCGAAAAGCACGACATCCTCGCCTCCGCCGGCTACCCCAGGATCGAGTTCACCTTCACCGACACCGAGCGCCGGGAAGCGGAAGCCACCATGGAGATGCTCATCGAAACCGGCCGCCTGGAGGGCAGGGTGGACCTGTCGACGGCTTTCGTGTCGTAACGGACCGGCAAGAGCGCCGGTTCATGGCGGCCTGATGACGCTGCCGGTGACCGTCCCGGCGAACATCGCGGTTGGGCTCCTCGTCCAGTTCAGAATGATTGCCGCCATCGCTATCATGGAGGTCACGAGGTCAAGGACGACCGTGTCAGGACTCTCGCGTACATGTGGCTGGCCGGGAATACCGCCAAGGAGAGGTGGTGTTTGGCCAGGTCGCCCAGGCAACCGCAACCATCCGGGTCGGCGCCGGCGGTGTCATGCTGGCCAACCGTGTTCCCCTCGTTATCGCCAAACAGGGCGTTATGCGACCAGCGCCTTGGCCGCGGCGACGATCTTGTCCACGCCTGGAATCAGATGCGCTTCGAGGGGTGGGCTGGCGGGGACCGGGACGGGTGGGAAGTTGAGCCGCTTGACCGGCTTCCTGAGCAGGCCCAGCCCCTCGTCGGCAAAGATGCTGGCGACCTCGGACGCGACGCTGGCGGCGGGATAGCATTCGTCGGCGACCACCAGCCGTCCGGTGCGGCCCACCGACTCCAGAATGGTTTCCCGGTCCAGCGGCGCCAGCGTCCTGAGATCGATGACCTCCGCCTCGATGCCCGCGACGGCCAGTTCCCGCGCCGCCTTGACGCAACGGACGAGGTCGATGGAATAGCCCACCAGGGTCACGTCTTTTCCGCTGCGCAACACCGCCGCCTTGCCCAGGGGCGGCGAGTCGCCTGCTTCGGGCCAGGTTTCCTCGAACAGCTGGGCGTGGTCGATCCAGAAGGTGGGGCGTTCGCTTTCCTTGGCCGCCGTGAGCAGTCCTTTCACGTCGGAGGCCACCGACGGCGCGATGATCTGCAGGCCGGCGGCCTGCATGAGCATGGCCTGCGGGCGCGCCGAATGCTGCGCAGCGCCGGAAATGCGTATGCCGCCGACGGCATGGAACATCACGGGCGCCTTCACTTTGCCGTCGCTCATATAGAAGATGTTGGGCGCTTCGTTGACGATCTGCGGCCAGGCCTCGAAGGCGAAGCTGCCGGTGCCGATGGTGACGATGGGATAGAGGCCCGCGATGGCCGCGCCCACACCCATGCCGCAATAGCCCAGCTCGGCGATGGGCGTGCGCAGGATTCGCGCATCGAACTCGTCGATCAGCGGTTTGACCTTGGCGGCATGTTCCAATCCGCCGAACCCGGCTCCGCCGATCACCACCACACGCTCGTCCGCGCGCATGATGTCGCCGACCGCCTTGACCTTCGCTTCGCCAAATGTGATTTCCGCCATCGTAATGTTCCTTCGGTGAGGTTCCTTCTGATCAGGGCCAGACATGGGTCGTGGCGGTCTCCACCGAGGGGAACGGGCTCTGGTTGCAGAAGGCCACCACCTGCGCCATTTCCTCCCGTATCTCGGCATCGAGCTTTTCCAGGCCGGCCCGATCGATCACGCCGCCGGCCATGAGTGCGCGGCCGATGCCCAAGACCGGGTCGTTGCGCTTGAACCAGGCTTCGCGATGGGCGAACTCCGCCGGAATCTCGTCGTTCCAGACGTGGCGGATATCGGTGATGCCCGTCGCCAGGGTTGGCCACTGTCCGCCCGGCCAGGTGACGGTGCGCACCTCGATGAAGGTGGCGCCTTCGCCGTTGACGGCGCGTTCCCTGGCGGCCCTGGCGGCCGCCCATACCGCACCGAGGTCCACGCCATCGACCGCAACCGCACGCAAACCCATGGTCTCGGCGTAGCCGGTCAGGCTTTCGACACACAGATTGGGCGCGTGGTACTGGGACCCGCCTGGTACGCGGGATACCTCCGCGGTGTTGTTCTCGCATACGAAAAGGACCGGCAGCTTCCACAGCGACGCGAGGTTGATGGCTTCGAAGGCCGCCCCTTCCTCCAGCGCACCCTCGCCGAACAGGACCGCGGCCACGTTGGGTTGCCTGCGGTGCTGCAGCGCATAGGCCGTGCCCACCGCAATCGGCAGAATGCCGCCGACGATGCCCGAACTCAGCGGGAAGTTGAGGTCCGGCGCGCAGCCGTGCAGCGTGCCCGCCTTGCCGCCGGCATAGCCGGTTTCCCGGGTCATGATTTCGGCCAGGACCTTTTTCGGATCGGCGCCCCGCGCGACGAGATGCCCGTGATTGCGGTGCGTGCTGTAGACGTAATCGTCCTCGTTCAGATTGCCCATCACCGCCACGCCGGTGGCTTCCTGGCCGATGTAGACGTGGAAATGGCCGGGCACCTTGCCTTCGTGGGCGGCGACGATACAGGCTTCCTCCAGGCGCCGGATCACGAGCATTTTACGGAAACTGGCCAGGCAAGCGTCCGGGGTTACATCTGGTAGCATCGATTCATCTCCTCACTCATGGGCGCGGTAGCCATTGAAGTCCATGGGCAACAGTACAGGCGTCGCGCGGTGGGCGCCACCGCACAGACGCGCAGCGGGCGCCAACCCACGTCCCTGCTGGCGCCAACTCCAGTGAACCCAGGGGAGGCGTCGCGCCTCCGGCCCTTGACGCTTGTCTCGTGCCGCTATAGTGTGGCGGCAAGTCACGGTCTCGGCGACTGGTCGGTGGCGCGACTGACGGGTGGCGTATAACCAGAAGCTTGAACCATAACCGAAAGTTTCAACTACAGGCAGCTTCTCATAGCCACACATCACGTTCTCCAACCCATCAAGGGAGGTTCTCATGCGAAGCTTGGTTGCAAAGGCGTTGGCATTCTCGTTGGGCGCAGCACTGTGCTTTTCCGGCATGGCGCTGGCTTCAAGCGCGGACCTGGTGGCCGCGGCCAAAAAGGAAGGCAAGCTGCGGGTCATCATCTTCTCCAGCTACAAGAAGGCGGCCGAGTCCTTTGAGAAGAAGTACGGCATCCGGGTGGAGGGCACCTATGTGGGGGCGCCTGACATTCTCCGCAAGGTGAGTCAGGAGACCCAGGCGGGCATCCACGCCATCGACGTTTTCGCCACCTCGCCGGGACCGTTGAGCGGGCTCAACCACTGGACCCAACCTTACAAGCCCGCCGGTTACGAGCGCGTGGCGCACGTCATGGAGCCGCTCCCCAAGGAGTGGAACCAGATCCCGCTCTTCAATCATGTGGTGGGGGCGTCCTACAACAAGAAGCTGGTGCCTCCGGACAAGGCGCCCCGGAGCATCCAGGATTTGATCAAGCCCGAGTACAAGGGGAAGATCATTTCCCGTACGCCGTGGCTGGGCTCCAATTACCTCGTGCATATCGCTTCCTTCTACGCGTGGTTCGGCGAGAACGAGGAGAAGTGGGCCGATTACTGGACGAAATTCAAGGCCAACGTCGGGCGCTACGAGCCCAAGTGGGGCCAACTCCACGCGGCGGTGGGACTCAAGGAGTTCTCGCTGGGCATCTTCACGCTGCCGTACACGCCTTACACGTTCGGGCGGAGCTATCCGGACCTCGGCTACTCCACCTTCCGGGAACCGGCGATCTGGTGGCCCAACATGGCGGCCATCCACAAGCACGCGCCCCATCCCAACGCGGCCAAGTTGTTCGTCGATTTCCTGGTAAGCACCGAGGGCCAGTCTATCTTCAGGGACGAAGGTCTGCTTGTGGCTGACAAGACCGTGGATCCCCTGGATGCCCTGAAGAAGGAGCTGACGGGGGTCAAGTTCTTCGACCCGACGCCGCAGGTCATCGCGCGCGAGGTGAGCCAGAACGGCGACAAGTGGAAGGCGCGCATTCAGAAGCTGTATCAATAGGAAGCCACACCCGTAGTTTGAACGGGCGGCGCCGGAACGACGCGAGGGGCCATGTTCGAATTCTTCCCGGGGAACCGAAGCTGGTCCTTCGCGTGCATCCGGCTGCTGGCCGAGAGCTACTACGGCGGCGGCGATTTCAACGAGATCCACCGCACCGCGCAACGCATCCAGTCCGGCGACATCGAGAGCTGGCACGCCGAGTGGCTCGCAACCGCGGAACGGGTGGCCGCCTTCGGCCACGAGCAAGAGCTTGCCGGCCACGGGCAAAGCGCCATCAAGGCCTTCTTCCGCGCCTCCAACTACTACCGGGTGGCCGAGTTCCTGCTGCCCTTCACCGACCACCGCAAGGTTCCCACCTACCGCAAGTCCGCCAAGAGCTTCCAGGCCGCCGCGGCGCTCTCGCCCGGCATTGAGCGCGTGGAGGTGCCCTACGAGGACACCGCCATGCCCGGCTATTTCTTTCACGCCCCGCCCTCGGCCGGACCCAAGCCGCCCGTGCTGATCTACACCGGCGGCGCCGACTCCACCGCCGAGGAGGTCTACTTCGTCGGTGGCCCCGAGGCCGCCCAGCGCGGTCTCGCTCTGCTCATCGTCGACGGTCCCGGACGCGGCGGAATGCTCCGGCTGCGCAACAGCCTGGCCATCCCCGACTTCGAGCGCCCGGTCACGGCCATGGTGGACTACCTCGAAGCCCGTGGCGACGTCGATATGAACCGCGTGGCGCTCATGGGCATGAGCATGGGCGGTTACTACGTCACCCGCGCCGCCGCCTACGAGAAGCGCGTGCGGTGCTGCGTTTCCCACTTCGGCCCCTACGACTGCTTCCGTGACATTTACGAGTACTACGAGCCGCTCCGAGGACAGTTCCGCTGGATCACGGGATCGAGCACCGAGGAAGAAGTGCGCCGCCGCCTGAGCGAGTTCACCCTGGCCGGCAGCATCGAGAAGGTCGAGTGCCCGCTCCTCATCCTCCACGGGGAGGACGACATCATCACCGACCCACGTTGCGCCCACCAGACCTACAGCGAGGCCAGGTGCGAGAAGGAACTGCGCTTTCTCCGCGCCGGCGAGCCCGGCGCCGTCCATTGCTCCTACGACAACCACGCCGAGATCTTCCCGTTCATGCACGACTGGGTGGCCGCGCGGGTGTAGCGTCGCGGTTCACGTCCAACCCGAACCTGCCGCGACCGTGCCTTTCCGCGCTTGCCGAATCTTCACGACATGGCTCAATCTCCGGGACTGGCCTACAGCATCCACACGTCGCGGTTGATCCTCCGTTGCTGGCATCCCACCGACGCCAACCTGTTGCAACGAGAGATCAACGACAACCTGGAATACCTGCGTCCGTGGATGGACTGGGCGCAGCAGGAGCCGGAGTCCCTGGAGATGAAGACGGAACGGCTGCGGCGCTTCCGGGACGACTTCCTTTTGCGGCGGGAGTTCGTCTACGGCATCTTCGCCCCGGACGGCCTGCGCATCATCGGCGGGACCGGTCTGCACACCCGCGACAGCAAGGATGCGCGTGAGATCGGCTACTGGGTCGGCCGCTCCCACGCCAACAAGGGGCTGGCCACCGAGTCCACGGCCGCGCTCACGCGCGTGGCCTTCGAGGTCCACGGCGTGGAGCGGCTGGAGATCCGCTGCGATCCTCGCAACCGGCCCAGCGCGCGCGTGGCCGAGAAGCTCGGCTACATCCACCGCCGCACGCTCTACCGCAACAAGATCGACGCCGAGGGGCGCCCGCGGGACACCATGGTGTGGAGCCTGGATGCGGAGGAGTACCGCGACAGCGTTGCGGCCAGCGCGTCCGTGGCCGTCTACAACCGCGGCAAGATCAGGATTCTTTGATCGGGCGCCCGCGGCGCCCATCGCGGAAATCGTCCCCGCGGTCGCGGGCTTTGCGGGCGCCACGTCGTGTGCCGCCACACGCGGTCATGGGCGCGCAAACACGGCCGCCAGCGTCTACGGAACGGCGCCTACTGGATATGGTAAAGCCGCGTGACGTTGTCGGCGGTGAGGCGTTGACGCATCTTGTCGCTCAATCCGCCCATGGTCTGCTGGATGAACTCCTGGGAGTCGGGCCACACGCCGTCCCGGTGCGGATAGTCCGAAGCCCAGCAGAAATTGTCCGGGGCGTATTCCTCTGCCAGGTGCGCGCCGACCCGGTCGTCCTGAAACGTGGCCCACATCTGGCGCCGGAACAGCGCGCTCGGCGGCGTGTGAATCATGCCTTCGTACTCGCCCTCCCGGAACTTGGTGTCGAGCCGTTCCAGCACGTACGGGATCCAGCCGATGTGGCTCTCCGCCATCACCACCTTGAGGGCGGGATGACGTTCCAGCGCGCCGCACAGCAGGATGGACACGAGACATTCGTCCGCCTGCATGGCCACCACCGCGATGTGCGCCTCGTAGGACACCTTGGGGATGTTGCGTCTGAGCTTCTCCTCGGCGTTCCGTGGCCCTACCGTGGTGGTGCCGTGGCCCGCGCCGATGTGAAAGGAGAGGGCGACTTCCTCCTCCTCGGCAGCGGCCCACATGGGCTCCCACATCTCGTGCCAGATGGGCGCGGGGCCGTTGAAGAAATCGAACAGCGCGCCCTTGAGGCCCAGGCCGTTCCGGCCGACGCGGCGGATTTCCGCGGCCGCGGCATCGGGCGAGTGGGCCGGGATGTCGGCGATGCCGATGAAGCGGTTCGAGTCGTATTCGCAGAACTCGGCGATGAAGTCGTTGTAGGCGCGGTAGGTGGCGCTGATGACGTCGGGGTCCTTGATGCTGTCCTCCACGAAGCGGATGCCGTAGATGACCTCCGCCGCAATCCCGTCCATGTCCAGGTCCCGGGCGCGCAGCTTCGGATCCGACGGGTGCGTGGGTTCCCACCCCGCCTCGCGCATTCTCCGCCCCCGGTGGTTGGTCATGGGCTGGCGCCCCATCCACGCCCGGTGGCCGCCCATGTTGACGCCGTCGCCGATCCACGAGGGCTTGCCCTCCACCATGCGCACGTTGGGCACCCGGTCCTTCATGCCGGCCGGGGCGCGCGACCGGAACGTATCCTCGTCGAGATAGAAAAGGTCCATGTGGCCGTCGGCCGAGATGATACGGTCGCTCATGATCATTTCCTCCGGCCCTCCTTTTCTCACAGCGTTCCGTGCCTGACAAGCCGAATGCCGCCGTGTGGCATCGCGAGGCCACGCCTCGGACCGGCATGTTCGAAAAACGTGACTTTGTGAATCAAGAGCGGATTTGCAGCCGTGAATTCCTGCGGCGCAAGCTCCTGGGTTGCGTGACTTTTCCGGCCCTCCACTCTCACATGGGGCCCGTTGAATGAGTCAATGCGGCTTGAGCAGCTTCTCAACGAAAAACTCGGCGGCCCTGTAGGAACTGCGCACCATGGGGCCGGCGGCGACGTAGCGAAAGCCCAGCGCCGATCCCTGCTCTTCGTAGTCCCGGAAACGGTCCGGGTGCACGAACTCCGCCACGGGCAGGTGCTTGCGGGTGGGCTGGAGGTACTGGCCCAGGGTGAGGATGTCGACGCCGCGGGCGCGCAGGTCGCGCATGGTGGCGAGCACCTCTTCGCGGGTCTCGCCCATGCCGAGGAGGAGGGCGCTCTTGGTGTAGATGCGCGGGTTCAGCGTCTTGACGTTCGCGAGCACGTCCAGGGTCTGTTCGTAGCCGCAGCGCCGGTCCCGGGCCTGGCGAGTGAGGCGTTGGACGGTTTCGAGGTTCTGCCCGATCACTTGGGGCGCGGCGTCCACGACCTTCCCGAGGGCGCGGATGTCGCCGCGAAAATCCGGGATCAACGCCTCGATGATCAGTTCCGGGCAGCGCCGCCGGGTCTCGCGGATGGTGTGGGCGAAGACCCCCGCGCCCCCATCGTCCAGGTCGTCCCGGTCCACGGAGGTGAGGACCACGTAGCGAAGGTCCAGGCGCGCCAATGCCTCCGCCACCCGCCTGGGTTCGTCCGGGTCCACGGGCGTCCCCGTCCGGGCGGTCTTCACCGCGCAAAACCGGCACCCGCGCGTGCATACATCGCCAAGGATCATGATGGTGGCGGTTCCGGCGCTCCAGCACTCGGCCAGATTGGGACAGCGCGCCTCCTCGCACACCGTGTGCAGCTTGAGCCCGCGGAAGTTGTCCTTGAGGCGGTTGTAGTCCGAACCGGCGGGCAGCCGCACCTTGAGCCACGAAGGTTTGCGCCGGGCCTGTGAAGGTGCGTCGATCATCGTGTTTGTCATCCCCTCGTGTGTCGGCTGGACGGCGGCGATACCGGCAGGCTCCTTGAGACACGGCGCGTGGCGCTCGCGCCTTCAGGGCGCGAAGAACCCGCCCACAATGGCGTCGTGCCACAGGCGGCACACCGGGGGGATGATGCCGTGGGGTAGGTCGTCGTAGGTGAGGCCCCAGGTATGGATGCCGGCGCCCAGGGAAACGCCGGCCACCTTGGGCGCGGGGTCCATGGCGGCGTAGAGCGGCAGGGCGTCACGGCAGCGCCGGAGGGTGACGGTGTCGTCGTCCAGTCCGTGGAGCGAGAGCATGGGCGGCACGGGCTTGGCATCGGCGCCGGACAGCTCCCGCAGATAGCCGAGATAGCGGGTGACCAGGCGCTCTTCGTCCGCGCCGCTCATCCTGAGCCGCCGGGCGCTGACCCTGGCGGCCTGTTCCAGCGCGCCGGCGCCGTTCTTGTGGACGAAGTCTTCAGCCTTGAAGTTGGTGCGTTTCTTCGACGCCTCCCATTTGTCCATGGTGAGTTCCATCAGCATGGGCAGGCCATAGCCCTTGTCCTTGAGCCCTTCGTAAAGGTAGCGCGCGGTGTCGCGCCAGGTGCGCAGGCGCAGGTGGTTGAAGGGAAACTCCCAGCGGTCGCCGGTGGTAGCCGTGTAGATGTAGGCGAAGGTGGAGGAACCGTAGCCGAGCACGCCCTCGACGTTGGCGACCCGTTGGGCGGCGATCATGGCGAACGGCCCGCCGGTGGAATGGCCGTGGACATAGAGGGCGTACTCTGAAGGGTCGAACTCGCGCCGGCAGCTTTCGCGTAGCGCCTCCTCGAAAGCCACGGGCCACGCCGCCATGCGGTGGTAGAACTCCGTGCCTTCCCGCGCCACGAGCGAAATGACAGTGCCGTAACTCTCGCGGCGGGCGTCGTCCCGCGCCACCTCGTATTGGTCACGGGTGATGCGCGTCTCCCTGGTCCACAGTGGCGTCCGGCCGGTGCCGTCGGGCTCCAGGGTGTCGCCAGGCCAGTCCCTGGAAGGGTCCAGCAGGTACAGCCGCCCGGGAAAGGTCATGAGCGTGACCTTGAAGCCGAACTTGGTGGACAACATGCGCGCCACCGGTTCCAGCGACTTGTAGTCCGAGGTGCCGCCGTGAAGCAGGAAGATGCCGGCGCGCCTGCCGTCGGGGGCCTTGGGGATGCGCGCGGGATCTTCCGGCGCATAGGTCATGGTGCCGATGTCCCAGTCCATTTCGAGGGCCTGGATGCGGAAGATATCCTCGCGGTTCTCCACGGGTATGTCCGGCCGGTCGAGGGTTTCACGGGACAGTTGCACCACTTCGGGCCGCGAGATGGCGTCGGGGGGCGCGTAGCCTGAACTCATTCGTTGGCCTCCTGGTTCTGTGTTGATTCGCTGCGACGTTGCATGCACGGGCGCCCGCCCGGTCGCGCCTGCAGGATTACCGTTGTCCGGTTCCCTGGGAGCCTGTCGGGATTATCGAATCGTAGCGAGAGGCAGAGAAATGGAGGCCAGTTTCGGGCGGATTTGAGGAGAATATTGGTAATATTGGACGAAAATCCAACCGGAAATGGACCCATTTCGCTGCCTCGCAGTAGATTCTTGATAAACCCGACAGGCTCCCAGGCTCAAGCCGCGGGTCTCAGACGCCCAGCAGGCCCTGCTGCCCGTAGTAGTAGAAACCCGCCACCGCGCCGGTCATGAAGGTTGCCAGGGTGGCGCCCGCCAAGGCGCGGATGCCGAGCGCGGACAGGTCGCCGCGGCGCGCCGGGGCCAGGGCGCCGATGCCGCCGATGAAGATGCCCACCGAGGCGACGTGAGCGAAGCCGCACAGGGTGTAGGACAGGACGAGGATGCCGCGGGGCGAGATCGCGCCTTCGGCCGCGAGGCGGCCCAACTCCTGGTAGGCGACCACCTCGGTGAGGATGGCGCGTCCCCCCAGCAGGCGGCCGGCGTCCGCGAGGTCGGTTCCAGGCAGCCCCAGCAGCCACGCCAGCGGCGTGAAGATCCAGCCTAGGATGCGCCGCAGGTCCACGGGACCGGCGAGGGCGTCGCTTAACGGCGCGGTTGCCTTCAATAGCCCCCAGTCGATGAGCGCAACGAATCCGAGGATGGCCACGAGCAGGGTACCGATGCCCGCGGCCAACTTGAGTCCTTCCCAAGAGCCCTCCATCAGCGCCGCCATGGTGTTCTGCTTGCGTTCGCTGTCGGCCATGGGCGGCACGCCTCCCAGGGTGTCGGGCGTTTCGGTCTCGGGCAGGATCAGTTTGGAGACCAGCGCGGCGGCCGGGATGGACATGAGCGAGGCAGAGACCAAGTGTCCGGCGATGAGCGGGAAGCTGTCCTTGAGGAAGAGCACGTAGAGCGCCAGGGTGGTGGACGCCACCGTGGCCATGCCGCATGTGATGAGCGTCAGCAGCTCGGATCGGGTCATGCGGTCCAGATACGGCCGCACGGTCATGGCCGATTCGATGCCGATGAAGATGTTGGATGAGCCCGCCAGCGACTCCGCGCCCGAGAGGCCCATGGTGCGGTGAAACAGGATTGCGAAGAGCTTCACCACGGGCTGCAGGATGCGCAAATGATAGAGCGCGGCCATGAGTGAGGCAAAGAAGATCACCGCCGGGAAGACTTGGGCGGCGAGGATGAAGCCGATGGACTGCGACCCGTCCCCGGAGGTCTCGCCCGGACTGAGGGCCAGCGGTCCGAACAGGAAGCGCGCGCCCTCGTTGCCGGACCGGAGGATGGTGATCACGGTGTCGTTGATCCATATCAGAGCCGTGCGCGTCCACGGCACCCAGAACACCATGGCGCCCAGGAGCAGCATGAGCCCTCCGGCCGCGAGCACGGTGCGCCAGGGAACAGGCCTGCGGAAGCCCCCCGCGGCCCAGGCGAGAAATGCCAGGACCGCCAATCCGCCGAGGGAACCAAGGTTGAGCCAACTCATCGTTTGAATCGTTCCGGGAAGAAATGAACACCTCGAGAAGGACATGGAGGCATCACGGACGGCGCGCCCGATTCGGCCAGCCCGATGGATCAGAGTCTTTGTATCGCGATGCGTCGTGGGGCGCAAGATTGCGAGACTTCGTCTGCTTTGGTCCCGTCCGACCGGCGGGCATTTCTTGACAAGGCTCATGGGGCGGGCTAATACCCGGACAACCGGCGCGGCATGCATGGGTCATGACCGGCGCCCAAGCCGGCCGTTGGCCCGGGGGACGCGAAGTCGAACGACGCTTCCCCGTTGGCAACGAATCAAAGTTTCCTTGAAGAATCAGAGTTTCCTTGAGCGACCACCCCGCGACAAACGCGACAAGGACCGGACCGACCAGGAGGTTACCATGGCGAACAAGTACCAGATCATCGACGGCGACGGGCACGTGGTGGAGGACATGGAGGCCATCACCAGCCGCTTCCCCGAAGCGGTGCGGCAGCAGATGCGCTGGTCGAATCCGTTTCCGCCGCTGGATCACCTGCACTCGGCCAATGCGCACAAGCTCCCCGAGGGCTCGTTCCAGCAGGTGGGTTACGACGGCTGGGTGGAGTTCCTGGAGGACGTGGGCATCAACCGGACCGTCCTCTATCCCACCGTGGGCCTGTCCTACGGCAAGGTGGTGAGCCAGGACTGGGCCATCGATCTGGCGCGCGCCTACAATGACTGGATCGCCGAGAACTACGTGCACAAGAGCCCGCGCTTCCAGGCAGTGGCGCTGATCCCGTTGCAGGAGCCGGCGGAGGCGGTGAAGGAGCTGCGCCGGGCGGTGGAGGAGTTGGGCATGTGTGGCGCCATGCTGCCGTCCACGGGCATCCAGTTGCACCTGGGCCACAAGTATTACTGGCCCATCTATGAAGAGGCGGACCGGCTGGGCTGCTGCATCGGAATCCACGGCGGTGCGCACGAGAACCTGGGCATGGACGACCTGCATCCCTACGCGCCGGTGCACGCCCTGGGCCATCCCTTCGGGCAGATGATCTCCATGGGCGGCATCGTCTTCAACGGCATTTTCGACCGCTACCCCAACGTGCGCATCGGTTTCCTGGAAGGCGGCGTGGCGTGGCTGCTGATGTGCCTGGAACGCTTCGACCGTTCGTACGAGACCCACATCCAGCACGATCCCCGGAGCGAGTTCCTGCAGCTCCGCGACGGCGAGGCGGTGAGCGATTACGTGAAACGGCACATCGAGGAGGGCCGCGTCTTCGTGGGCTGCGAGGGACACGAGCCGGACCTGGCGCACGCCATCCGCACGGTGGGCAACAAGCCGTGGGTCTACTCCTCGGACTTCCCCCACGAGGTCAACAACGAGTTCTGCAAGGAAGAGTTGGGCGAGGTCATGGAGAGTGATGAGTTGACCGAGGAGGACAAGGCCGCGGTGCTGTCACGCAATGCGGAACGCTTCTACAAGCTGCCGGCGGGGCTGTAGTTCCGTCGAACACCCGCCCGATTCCTGTTTGTTCAGACCTTTCCCAAGCCGTCGCACGCGGAGGACCGGGTCCTCCGCGTGAATCCCATCCCGATTCACTGATTCCGCAGAAGTTTCTCCAGCTCCTTGCGCTCCTCTTCGGTGATGCCGTTGCCGCTCCGACCGATCCGGGACTTCTCCTCCGACCGGCGCGAGAAGTCGCTCGCCCCGAATTCGAACCCCACGAGATTCGCGATTTCGTAACGGTAGAGCCAACCCAGCATCATCGCGAGGACGATCAACGGGATCCACAGACATCCGCGCCGTCCCCGTGACTTCCTTGTCCGCGCGTACGGTCGTTTCCTGCTCGCCTTGGCCATCCGGCGGACATTCCTCCTGTGTCGGCGCCCTGTCGGTCCGTGATCGTGAAACACGAGCGCCTGCCCTTCCACTCGTGCCTGCGATCATCCGTGCGAGCACGGTGCGTGCGCCCGTCAGTTCCAACCCGATAGCAGCAGAGGCTCGGGCCACAACACGTGCAACAACTTATCGAATACCAGATAGAGGTAGCCTTCGGCCAACGCGCCCAGAAGCAGGGCGGTGCGCCAACGGGCGCCGTAGGCGAAGGCGTAGCCCGCGGTGAAGAGCGGCAGGGTCACGTGAAAGCCGATGAGAAGAACGCCTCCCACCAGCGCCACGATCCAGAGAAGCGCCTCCCCGGTGAGGCGTGTCAGTGCTCGCTGATGTCGATCATCACCCCGTCGGGATCCGAGAGCTGGTACTCGCCGAACTTGCACTTGGCGAACAGCGCGAGCCGCGCCTCCCCCTCCGGTCCCGCGCCCACGGGGCCGGGACTCAGGTAGGGATTGCGCTTGGACAGCTCTTCGAGCCGGTCCGTGACCGCCTGCACGCTCTCCACCTTGAAGCCGATATGCTCCAGCGCGGGACGCTCGATGCCGGTGCCGGCGTAGTCGGAGATCTTCCACGGCGAAATGATCAGCGTGACCCGTCCGTCCGTCAGGTAGCAGTTGGGGTCGTCCGCGGGCTTCTCGGTTTCCAACAGGTCGAAGACGTCCCGGTAGAACTGGGCCACCCGTTCCGGCTCCACCGCGCGCAGCACGAAGTGATTGACGTAGCGCTCAGCGTCACGATTCCCGTCCACGTACACGTCGGTGCGGTTCTCCATGCCCTCCTGGGAAAGGTCGAACACGTTGCCCGCGGGGTCGTGTGTGCTCAGTCCGGCGAACGGGCGGTTGCTCGGCCGCTTGAGGATGTGCACCTCCGGGTACTTCTCGTTCATGCGCGCGGCCACCCCTTCGACGTCGTCCACCTCGAAGCCGAAGTGGTCGAGGCCGCCCTGGCGTCCGGGCCGGCGCGGATTGATGTTGATGCCCACGTAGCCGTCGCTCACCACCGAGGCGCTCTCGATGCGGGCGCGCGCGGCGGTCTTCATGCCGAACACCGCCTGATAGAACTTCTCCTCGATGGCGTAGTTCTCACTCACGATGGCCAGATGCTTGATCTTCGTCGCCATGACTTCCCTCCCTTGACTGTGGTCGCACGACTTCGCAGGACCGGACACCACACTAGTATCGGTTTGCGCCAGTTGAGTTTCACCGATGCGACCATGCATCAGGAATCCCCCTTGCGCAAGGGCGACGGCGGTCCCACGCGGACCGGGCATCCGCGTGGTGGGTTTCCGGGAAGGGCGTGTCCGATTTACCGGCCGGTTTCGCCATTCCAATCGAACATGCGCCGGCGCCGGCGCTGGTTGAAGTTGATGACCTCGAGCAAAAGGCCGTCGGGGTCGGAGAAGAAGGTGGCGTAGTAGTCGGGCGAGTACTGCGCGTAGGCTCGCGGCTCGGAGGCGTCGATGCCCGCGGTCCGCAGCTCCCGGCAGGCCCGGTCCACGGCCTCTTCGTCCACTACGCGGAAGCACAAGTGCGACGGTGCGCTCCCACCTGCTCCGGGCTCCGCCGGAGCGTTTTCGCGCGCAACGATCCAGCAGGTGAGGTGCCGGTTGTCATAGCGCGCACGGGGCGACGCCTTGTCGGACACCGGACCCTTGCGAAAACCCAGGATCGGCATGACCGTGTCGTAGAACGTCTCCGATTTGGGGAGGTTCTGGACCGGGATGAAAATGTGGTCGATGCAGATGACTTCAACGGGCATGGGTTCTCCCTTCCGCACCCTTCCGTCCGTGCCGCGGAACAGGCCGTGTCAAGGCACCAGGTAGATACGTCACGGATGTGTCGTTCCCGCGAGAGCGGGAAGGACGGCTCGCAGGGTCCTTGCCACACGAGCCTGGACAGAGCCTGTCTCGCTGAAATGTCGTTTCCGATGGCCGGCGCTCAGTGCGCTCGGCACGTCCAGTCGCGGCCGCCCCACAGGTCGGCGCCGCCGATGATGGCGTCGGTGGCGTCCAGGGTGAGGGCGTCCCGGGCCGACACCACGGGGGCGCCGGGATAGTTGAGCACCTGGAGTTCCTGGTAGGCGCCGGCCGCCCGGTCGGCAGGGGGCAGCTCCACGATGCGGTCGCGGCTGCCGGTGCTCACCACCGCGTCGGCGCGGGGGTCGTAGAACAGCAGCGGTGAGTCCGTTCCTTCCTGGCCGCCGTACTCGTAGGTGACCAGCACGGTCCGGATGCCTTTCTCCTCGCACGCGCGCACCGTCAGCATGACCTCCAGGAAGGCGTTGCCCGAGCCGAGCCAGGTGATGAGGGCGGCTTCCGCTCCCAGTGCCCGCGCTACCTGCGAGGCGCTGTGCGCCGCCACTTCCTTGTCGCGGAAGGCCTCGAAGCGGATGCGTTGCAGGATCACTCCGGCGAAATCGACTCGCTTACCATGCTCCCGGGCCAAGCGCATGGCCAGCGGCTGGTTCTGCCAGTCCCAGGTGGTGGGGTAGTAGGCGATGGTCTTGAGCGTGTTGCCGGTGACCGCGCCGTCCATCAGCTCGTTGGGGTGCACCACGGTGGCCAGGGACTCGCGCACCGGCAGCCCGTAGTATCCCAGGCCGGAGGGGAGATGCTCCGACTCGGTGATGCAGCCCACGATCACCACCGCCTTCGGCAGATTCGCGTTCCCGCGGGCCGAGCCGAAGGTCTCGACGGCCGCGGGTTCGGCCGCGGCCGTGGTCTCGGCGAGCCTCTGAGCCACCCGGTATTCGGCGGCCTGGATCACCTGGTGCGCCTCGGCCTCGATCAAGTCCGGCGGCAGCCGCAGGTTCAGCACCAGGCCCGGAACCCGGCTGAAGCCCGAGAGGTCGGCCCCCGGCCCCCACATGTCGAGGATGGCGCTCCGCTGGGCGGTGGTGCCGGTGCGGATGGTGCCGTCGTAGGCGGCGGTGGTGATGAGGGTCATGCCGGATAGCCGGTGGGTGCGGCCCCGGCCCACGGGAAACACGGGACCGGTGATGCCGGGGAATACCTGCGCGTCGCCGCCGACCTTGACCCTGGGCTCCACGACGTCGCGGATGCCGGTGACCCGCACCCGCTCCCCCGGACGGACGATGTCGAGTCCGACCTCGAGGATGCGCGGGTCCCGCGACGCCGCCTCCGCCAGCTCCGGCTCCGCCACCTGCAGCGTGCCGCCGTCGTACCCCAGCGCCCCGCCGAACCGGAGATCCCGCACCGGGAACTCGCCCAGCTCCAGCGTCCCGGCGTCCCGGGCGCCGCTCATGGCGCGGTTTCCGGCGTGAACACGGTGCTCTCCTCCACCTCTGCCTCAAGGGCCTTGAGAGCGGTCTCGACGATGGACTTGCGCAGTTTCTCGTCGACCTCCGGCGGCAGGCTCGGGTCGCCGCAGGGATGCGGGATCTTGACGCCCTTGACGATGCGGCTGGCGCCCACCTGTTCCGCCAGCGGGAACATGGCGCTGACCATCGACACGGGAACTCCGGCACGGTCCAATTCCTTGCTGATCACAGCTCCGCTGCGACTGCAGGTGCCTCACGTGCTTACCAACAGCGCGGCGTCCACGCTGTTGGCCTTGAGTTCCGCGGCGATCTCCTGGCCCATCCGCTGCATGTTCGCGGGCGAGCCCTGGTTGCCCGGAACCACATAGTAGGCGGGGTAGAGGTCTTCGTACCTGCCGTCGCGCTGAAGTTCGCGCAAGGCGTCCAGGGGAACGCCGTAAAGCGGGTTGGCGTTCATGTGGGCCACGTTGTAGCCGCCGTGCACGGCTTCCCACATGCCCGGCTCCATGGTTTTCAGCTCCGCCACCGGATACTTGCGCCAGAACGTGTTGCGGAAAGTCTTGAAGCCGTCCGGGTTGCCCCAGGGCACCACGCCGCTGGTGGTGACCAGGGCGATCCTGGCCTTGCCCACGTTCTTGACCGCGGCGGCCGGCGTCACCCGGTCCCAGGTCTGCATGGGGATCTCGGTGGCGAAGGGCTTGCCTGCGAGCTTGTCCAGCAGCATGTCCAGGGCGCGATCCGCGCCGGTGCGGCCGCTGCGCTCCTGGAAACGGATGCCCCGCGGCAGGTAGCCCTCGTCCGCGGCCGCGCCCACGGGTTCGCCCTGGAGACGCCGCACAACGAAGCGGGCGATATTCTCAAGGGCCTGGCCCATGCCCGCCGCCGTCTCGGTGGTGGGGAAGAGGTACAGGCGCGCGTCATGGTACTCGAGGTAGGTATCCACCGCCGGGTTGGCCTCGTGCATGGCGGTCACGCACACGCGCTCCAGCCCGGCTGCGACCCTGTGACCCATCTCGACGCACGCGAGGCCGTAGCGCCCCGCGTTGAACGCCGGACCGAGCACCACCACGTCCGCCTCTGCCGCCGCGATCTCCCGCAGGAGCGCCGCCGCCGCTTCGGGTTGCTCGTGAAAGTGGTTGTCGCCGAAGTAGATGGTGGGCGCCACCTGCGCGTGCCCCTCCAGCAGCCGTTGCAGACCCCGCGACGGCCCGGCGAGGGTGTCGAGGGTGCCGGCTCCGACGTCGGCCTTGTCCTCCCCGCCGATGCCCGCGAAGAACTGGTTCACGACGTGTGCCACGCGTTTCATGGTCGACCTCCTTGGCATGGGATGAAAGCGAATTCCGGTTCACGGTAGCGAAGCGGTCCATCCCGCGCAAGGGCGCCGTGCGCTTTGACACGTTTCGATCATCTGCCTTATATGGGGAGGCCGTTTCATGGGGAAGCGGTGTCCAGCGGCAGACGCAGGCCGGTGCCCTTGGGAGGCTGCGCCGGACGTTTGAGGAGCCCTGTGGAAGATGCGTGCGGGAATGACCAAAGGGAAGCGGCCTGTCGAATGCACCGGAATGGTCCGGGCTCTCCATGGATCCCCATCAAGCCCCCGATTTCTCGCGGAAGGAGTCGGTCGCGGACGACGATGAAGGCGCGTGGAGCCGTTTCTCTGGTTGTGTTCGCCGTGTCGGCGGCAGTCCTGTCCTGCGCCGTTCCTGGCGAGGGGATGCGTGGAGCCGCAGGCGAAGTGCGTCCGGCGTATTCAGGCGCGGTGGCGCCACTCGCCGTCCGGCCGCGAAACGCCGTCGCGCTGCCGCTGCAACGGCCGTCAGATGCGCTCAACGCCCCGATGGTGCATCTCGGCCAGGCGCTGCATTTGAACCCGGGCGTGGCTCCCGCATCGGGATCCCTGAACGTCGTGGCTGAGCACGGGAAGGTCCGGGTAGCGTACGGCCGCGTCGCCGACGGCGCAGGCGCGCGCATGCTGATCGAATATCTTTCGGCCGAGGCCAGGGAGACTTCCGGTATCCGGAAGCCGTACAGGTTGACGATGACTGTCCGGGTGGTGGAGGGAGCGACCCCGGAAATGGTGGATCAGACGGTGCGCGCGGTGCAGTGGATCAACGCGGCCCTGCCGCGGGAGCATCGACTGAGGTTCGATGCCGCGCTTGTTCCGCGCAAAATCGCCGAGACCTCCGGTACGTTCCAGTGTGACCGTGTCCCGTGTGACGAACCGGCCATCCCGAACGGTGATATCCTGGTCCGGTTCGCGCCCGCGGAAATATGGCTGGGCGCCGAGCGCGCCGCGAAGACTGCGCACATTTCGGGCCAGGGGGAGTTCGACGGCTGGGTCCTGCGCCGCAGCACGGGCGAGCACCGCCGTTCTCATTGGGCGGGGCAGGTGTGGGTCGACCCGGCGCGCGCCACCGGCGACAGCCGTCTCCACGTCCTGGTGCACGAGATGCTGCATGTGCTCGGGCGCCACCACGCCGACCCTGAGCGGTTCCCCGAATCGGTCATGCGGCCCGTGTACGGACCGGTGAGGCCCGGCGCGATACTCGATCCGCTGGACCGGGAGGTCCTTCTTGCCGTTCACGGACGGCTCGGCCCGCACGCGGCCCCCAACGAAATCGCCCGGACCCTGCGGTCCTGGGAGCATAGGTCCACGCACGTCCACGGCGAACTGGACGCGGCCGGCGCGGTGGTGGCATTCGGCGTCGGGCTCCGGAACGGCTTGGCGCGGCCCTGGGCTCGCGGTCCCGTGCCGCACACCGGCTTGGCGGAAAGCCCAGGACTGTCCGGCGGTCGTGCCTGGGCGGGTCGCTTTCTGGGGTTCACGCGGGATCACGGAACGGTCGCCGGCGCGGCGGACCTCACGATTCGTTCCGATGCCCGCACCGGCACGCTGCGTTTGACGGAAGCCGAGTTCTGGCCCGGCGGACAGCCCCCGGGAGCGCCCGGCAGCGGCACGCGCTGGAGCCAGGGCGACCTGTTCTTCGAGGTCGTTGTGGGCGGGAACCGTTTCGTCCGCGCCGGCCGCGACGCCGGCCAGATCACAGCCGGGTTTTTCGGCGATGCGCACCAAGGCATGGGCGGCGTGGTCGAAGGCGGCGACTTCACGGCAAGCTTCGGAGGCAAGCGCTGAGGCGGCACGGAAACAGTGAGAGTCTTGCTCCCCTGTTTTCAGCAAGTTACGGGCGGCAGCCGGTAGGACAAACTCTACACGGCCAAGTTTGAAACCCGCCTGTGGGGTGGGGTCTGGTTGACGAAGAAAGGGCGCCAAGTTATGGAAATGGCTTGCGCCGGGATGGTGGAATGGGTAGACACGCGGGACTTAAAATTCCGCGGGCGCAAGCCCGTGCCGGTTCAAGTCCGGCTCCCGGCACTCCCCTCCGGGTCCTTGCAGGCACCCACTCGTTCGCGCGCCAGCGGGACGAAGTCGAAGGGGCGCTGGCGCCGCAGCGACCGACCACGGTTTCCGTTGACTTCGCGATGATGCGCTGGCTGAGATGCAGCCTTCGCGCGTGACGCGCTACCGCTGCTCGTAGAGGATTTCCGCAGTGGCGCTGGTGTCGTAACCGCCGAGGGATTCCATCGCCTCCTTGAATTCTTCGGACCCGAGCGCCGCCAGCAGCGTGGCGCCGGCCGGCGATTCGCGGAATGACCGCAGCATCAGGAGGTCATACTGCTCCTCGCCCACCGGAATGAAATCCAGACCGAGGGCCCCGGCTGCGGAAAGGACGCCCAGTCCGGCGTCTGCCAGTCCGCTGGCCACGGCTACGGCCACGGCCATGTGGGTGAATTCCTCGTGCTCGTAGCCCCGTATCGCGGTGGGGTCCACGCCCAGACGGGCCAGTTCGAAATCCAGCAATACCCGCGTGCCGGAGCCAGGCTGGCGGTTGACGAAGCTGAGGTCCCGTCGCGCCAGATCGGCGATGCCTGACAATCCCTTGGGGTTGCCGCGCGGCACCAGCAGTCCCTGACGGCGCTTGACGCAGTGCACGAGCACGACGGGTACCCCTGGCAACACCCGCTGGATGTCCGGGATGTTGTAGGCGCCGGAGCCGGGGTCCAGCAGGTGGGTCCCCGCCATGTGGGTCTCGCCGCGGCGGATGGCGTGCAGACCGCCCAGGCTGCCGACGTTGGCGCCGGCGATCTTGAGGCGCGGGTCGCGGCGCTTGAGTTGATCTTCCAGCACGCTGATGGAGAGATCGTGGCTGCCGGTGCACAGGAGGGTGTGTTCCACCTCGTCCGGCGAGCGCAGCAGTTCCACGGCGACTTCCTCGCCGGCGTTGATCCCTTCCACCATTCCGGGAATGCGCAGGAAACCGTCGGCACGCACCATGGTGCTGATGACACCCGCCCCGCGCGCCAACGGCAAGGCCACGAGCCGTTCCCCGACCCGCCCCAGGGTCACCCGGACGAACTCCTCCAGGCCCAGCCGGGACGGGATCTTGCGCGGCGCCACGGCGCGCACTGTGGCAGGGGACGAAGCGCCCGCGCCCAGCAATCGTTGGAGCGCGGGCTGGAGGATCTCGCGCGCGATGACGATGGCCGACACCGGATAGCCGGGAATACCGATGACGGGCTTGCCGCCCGCCATTCCCAGAACGGCCGGCTTCCCGGGCATCACTTCGATGCCGTGAACCAGCAGGTCGCCTGCATCGTCCACGACCTCGGCGGTGAAGTCGCGCGCGCCCGCGGACGAGCCGGCGATGAGCGCCACGAGGTGGTGGTCCTTCAACGCCTGGTTCAGGGCCTGTTTCAGGAGCGCGGGATCGTCGGCCACCGCGGGCAGGACCACCGGCGCGCCGCCGGACTCGGTGACCATGGCTCCCAGCACCGTGGAGTTGAAGTCGATGACTTGTCCCGGACGCGCCGCCACTCCCGGCCCGGTGATTTCGTCGCCCGTGGGGATGAAAGCCACCCGTGGCCGCGCCTTGACCCGCACCGTGGTGTGGCCCGCCGCGAGGATCGCTCCCAGGTCGTAGGGTCTCAGACGGTGGTTGCGCGGCAGCAGCATTTCTGTGGCCACCACGTCTTCTCCCACCAGCCGCACATTCTGCCACGGGGTTGCCGCCTGATCGATGGATACGGTGGCGCGGTCCCTCTCGCGCACGTGCTCGATCATGATGACGGCGTTGGCCCAGGGCGGCAGCGGCTGGCCGGTGTCCAGGTAGGCGAAACAGCCTTGCGGGTCCGTCTCGTCCGCGAGCAAGCGCAGCTCCCGCGGCGCGAACTCCGTCGCTCCAAAGGTGTCTTCCGCGCGCACGCAGATGCCGTCCATGGCGGAGCCGTGGTAGTGCGGCGACGAAATCTTCGCGAACACTGGCGCGGCGGTGACGCGATGGAGCGCGTCCGGCACCGCCACCGTCTCCGCCTCCAGGCGGGTGTCGTCGACGCGGCTCAGGAAGAGGGCGCGGGCTTCCTCCAGCGGGGTCTTCCTGAGGTATCGTTTTCGTACCATCGGTTGCCAGCGCTTCCTGTCGTCATATCCACACAGGCTGTGTGGAACATTGGGCGGGATGATCGTCCGGGTCAGCCCACGGTATCAGAAAAGCCGCACCTCCACCTCCTCGCCCTGCTCCAGTCCCTCGCGATTGAGGTCGATGCGCACCATGCCGTCGGCCTTGACCAGGGTAAAAATGGCGCCGGACTTGCTCGGCAGGGGCGCGGCGTAGACCGATTTCCCGCGTTGCTCGAGGGTGACGCGAACATGGTCCTCGCGGCCGGTTTGGGACGACACGTTGGTGTCCATCACGGCTCGGACCGTGTGGCGCCGGGTGTACGGGGCGGGCGCGCCCTCGCCGGACAGGGTACGGATGAGCGGGGCGGCGAAGAGATCGAATATCACCAGCGCGGACACCGGATATCCGGGAAGCCCAAGCACCGGCTTGCCGGCGGCTCGGGCATGGAGGGTGGGTTTGCCCGGGCTGACGGAGATGCCGTGGAACAGGAGGGTGGCGTCAGGCAGCGAGCGAATCACCTCCACCGCCATGTCCCGCGTGCCCATGGAGCTGCCGCCCGAGAGCAGCACCAGGTCGCCCCAGCCGAGGCCGCGGGTCAGCGCGGCGCGCAATGCCTCCGGTTCGTCGGGCACCACGCCGAGGTCGTTCAGTTCGGCGCCGCATTCGGCGATGAGGCCGGCCAGGGAATGCTGGTTGATGTTCCGCACCTGTCCGGGCAGGGGATGCGTGTCCACCGCGACGATCTCGTCGCCGGTGGAGATGAGGGCCACCCGCGGTTTGCGGTATACGGGCACGGAGGCGATGCCGATGCCGGTGAGGGCGCCGAGGTCGTGGGCGCGCAGCCGCCGGCCCCGCGCGAACACGGGATCGCCCCTGCGGATGTCGTCGCCCACCTGAATGACGTTGAGCCAAGGCGAGGCCGCCCGGTGGATTTCCACCGTGCCGTCGCCGGTCTCCTCGGTGTGCTCCACCATGACCACGGCGTCGCTCCCGGGCGGGACCATGCCGCCGGTGGAGATGCGCACGGCCTCCCGTGCCCCCAGGCGGCGCGCGGCCTCTTCCCCCATCTCCACGCTGCCCGCGAGCTGCAGGCAGGCGGGCAGGGCGGGACTGGCGCCAAAGGTGTCCCTTGCGTGGACCGCGTAACCGTCCATGCCGGCCCGATTGAAGTGGGGCAGATCCACTTGCGCATGGAGGTCTTCCGCCAGTACTCGGCCGCGCGCCTCGGTGGTGGGGACGGCCTCGGCGCCGACGGGGGAAACCCGGCACAGGGTGTCCAGCGCCTCGGCCGGCGTCACCACCCTGAAAAAGGCCTTGGAAGCGTTTGTCGTGGTCATCCCCGATTCGACAGGCTCCCGGCGTCAGCGCTGCGCCAGTGGCACGTTGCCGAACTTCTCGCGGATCTCGCCGGCGATGTGGTCCAGTGCTTCGTCGCGCGTGTCGTAGAGGCGCTTCAGCGCGCGCGGCGCGTGCTTGCCGACGGCGTAGGCGGTCAGGAGCGGCACGGCGATGGTGCTGTCCACGTAGCAGACCACGGAATCGGGCAGTTGGTCCGGGTCCACCTTGCCCCAGCTGACCGCCTCTGCCGGGGTAGCCCCGGAAAGGCCGCCGGTGTCCACGCGCGCGTCGGTGATCTGGATGAAGTAGTCGAAGCCCTTCTCCTCCAGCCCCAGCACCTCCTGGATGTGCGGTTCGGTCTGGAGCAGGAAGTTCTTGGGCGAGCCGCCGCCGAGGATGACCGCGGCACTGCGGCCGCCCCGCCGTTTGGCTTCGAGCACCAGGGCGGCGGACTCGTTCACGTCGCGCGAGACGTCGAAGCGCAGTCCGTTGCCCTTGAGGGCCAAGGCGGCGACATTCATGCCGATGGAACTGTCCCCGGGAGACGAGGTGTACACGGGCACGCCGCTCCGGTAGGCGGCGGCCAGAAGCGAGCGGCGCTCCAGGCCCAGAATTTTCTCGCGCTCGTCGAGGTAGCGGCCCACGCGGTAGTGCATCTCCGCGGTCCCCATCTCCTTCTGGAACTCCGGCGCCTTGAGGATCTCGCGGAAGAAGTCGTCGGTGGAGATGAGCACGTCGTAATCGAAGAAGATGTCGTAGATGCGCACCACGCCCTGATCGCGCAGAGCCACGTCGTCGGCGTCGAAGGCGCCCCTGTGCATGGTGAGGCCGATGGCGAAGTGGGTGTCGTGGTAGAGGTTGGCGCCGGTGCTGACGATCCAGTCGACGAAGCCGTTCTCGATGAGCGGAATGAAGGCCGTCATGCCCAGCCCCGCGGGCGTCAGTGCCCCGGTGATGCTGAGCCCCACGGTGACGTCGTCCGCGAGGATCTTCTCGGTGAAGAGCTGGCACGCCTCCCGCAAACGGCCGCTGTTGTAGGAGACGAAGTTGTCGTCGATGAGATCGACGATACTCGTGCCTGCGTCGATGGGTCTGGGGTCGATCTTCCGCCCCGAAAGAAGAGATGGCTTGCTCATGGCTTCATCGTGAAGCTTCAACTCCGATGACGGGCCACGTCAGTAACCCGCGGCGCGGGCCGCCTTGAGCTTGCGTTCCCGAATCTGCAGGTACGCGTTCCGCGCCGCGCTGTAGGGGTCGATGCTGCGTTCCAGTTCCTCGAACACCCTGCGATTGAGGGCGCGGCTGTTCACGATGTTCACCGCCCGGATGGACCAGGGCACATACGCGGGCACGAGGTATCCCAGCGGGTTCATGAACGAGTCGGCCGCCATGCCCACGCCGTCCCTGATGGTGGTCGGCGGCAACAACGGGAGCACGAGATAGGCGCCGTGTCTGAAGCCGTAGACGCCCAGGGTGATGCCCATGTCCTGGTCGTGGGGTTCGAGTCCGAACTTCGCGGCCATGTCGAAGAGGCCGGCGACGCCCACGGTGCTGTTGATGACGAAGCGGGCGACTTCCCGGCTGGCGCTGAGGGGCCTGCCCTGAAGCGTGTTGTTGACGACCTTCCGGACCACGTCGAGGTTGCCGACGGCCCTGCGGATACCCTGCTGTGCGGGCGCGGGGACGATGACGGCATAGGTCAGGGCAACGGGTTTCAACACGAAATGGTCGAACGTGCTGTTGAATTTGAACATCCTTTCGTTGAACCATTCGAGCCGGTCGTAATGCTGGTCGCGCGTGTGCAACTCGCGGACAGCCGGGGGACCCTCCGGCGGGAGTCCGGGGGGCTCCTGAGAAGCCACGGATTGAGCGAAACTCAGGTGGAGCAGCACGAGCAGAAGCGGCAGGCGTAGTGTTTTCATGGATTGCGGTGAAGCGATGGATATTCGGAGAGAATAGCATTGCGGCCCTTGAAAGCAAGCCGGGTTTCCGCCGCGTCCGGTTTGAAAACGGCCCGCCCATGGGATACCTTGGGTTCCGAAACGCAACACTCGTGTGGTGTCTGGTTAATTCGGGTCATAATCTGCGGGTCTTTTTCGCCGTCGGCTGCGTTGCTCTTCCTCGCGTGGTACCCGCCACTGCTCGTCATCACGCCTTGCCGACGACAAAAAATCCTCCGCAGATTATGACGCGAATTAACCAGACACCACACGAGCGGCAAGGAAAGACGTGGAAAAGCCGAACATCGTCCTGGGCGTGACCGGGGGCATCGCGTGCTACAAGGCGCTCGAGCTGGTGCGGCTGCTGGTCCAGGACTCGTGCAGCGTCCGGGTGGTGATGACTCGGGAGTCCACCCGGTTCGTCACGCCGTTGAGCTTCCAGACCCTCTCCGGGGCGCCCGTGGCCACGGACCTTTTCAGCCTCACCCAGGAATCCGACATTGGCCACATCAACCTCGCGGACAGCGCCGACCTGCTGGTGATCGCCCCCGCCACCGCCAACATCGTCGGCAAGCTCGCTGCGGGCATTGCCGACGACCTGCTCACCACCGTGGCGCTGGCCACGCAGGCGCCCCTGCTGGTGGCGCCTTCCATGAACGTGCACATGCTGGCGCACCCGTTGGTGCAGGCCAATCTGACGAAGCTGCGAAGCGCCGGGTATCACGTCATGGAATCCGCATCGGGCTCCCTGGCGTGTGGTTACGAGGGCAAGGGCCGGTTGCCGGAGCCGCCGGCCCTGGTCGAGGAGATCCGCGCGCTGCTCAGGCCCAAGGACCTCGCGGGCGAGCACATTGTGGTCACCGCGGGTCCGAGCCGGGAGCCGCTGGACCCGGTGCGCTACCTCTCCAATCGCTCGTCCGGGAAGATGGGGTACGCGCTGGCGCGGGCGGCGGCGCGGCGCGGCGCCCGGGTGACGCTGGTAAGCGGTCCCGTGGCTTTGGCACCGCCCACCGGCGTCAGGACGGTCTCCGTGGTGACGGCCGAAGAGATGCGCGCCGCCGTGTTGGCGGAGTTCGACAGCGCCACCGCCGTATTCATGGCCGCCGCGGTGGCCGACTACCGGCCGCGCGCGCCCGCCACGCAGAAGATGAAACGCGGCGCTGGCGCCCTCAGTGTGGAGTTCGTGCCCAACCGCGACATCGTGGCGGAGTTGGCCGCCCGCAAGCGCCACCAGGTCGTGGCGGGCTTCGCCGCGGAGACCGAGTCCCTGCTCGCCAACGCCCGCGCCAAGCTCGACAAGAAGAACCTCGACCTGTTGGTGGCCAACGACGTCACCCAGGAGGGAAGCGGTTTCGACGTGGACACCAACGTGGTCACGCTGCTGGAGCGCGATGGCGCCGCCACTCCGCTCCCTCTCATGAGCAAGGACGCCGTGGCCGACCGCATCTACGACTGGTATCTCCAGTACAAGAAACGATCCCGGCGCCGCGTCAAGAGCCCGCCACGACGCCATACCGCGTGATGCGAGAAGTCACCCACGGTTCCGGAACAGGTTGACGGGCGGGGGAAAGCAAGGCGTTGCGCGTGCGTATGAACGAGTGATCGTGGGTCTTGACCAGGCAGGTGCGGACCTTCAGCGTCACCGCGGCCTGCGTCGATGCGGCGAGTACGAGAAACGCGAACGCCAGCGCGACTAACGCCCCAAGTGTGGTCTTCTTCATCCGTAACCCCGCCCTTGCCAGATCGTCGCCGACGAGATGAGCGTTGCCATCGACGAGGTGCGGGTGGTGCACGGCGATACCGCCAAGGTGCCCTACGGCAACGGCAGCAACGCCAGCCGCTCCACGGTCATGGGCGGCAGCGCCGCCGCGGGCGCGGCCCTGGCCAACGCCGTCTCCCACGCCCAGGGGGGGTGGAGGTCACCCGGCTACCCCTCAAACCGGGCTACCTGCTGGAGTTGATGGATACCGCGGAGAAGGGCTGAGCGCGCCGATACCCGAAAACTGTCAGCTCTGGTTCGGACGAGTAATGGAATCGGACCGAAGGGGAGGGCCGGTGTGAGGACACGGCGGTGACAGACAATCGTCGTATTGCACCCGGCGACATCGTCGACATGCATGCCCACGTCTATCCCGACGGCTGCTTCGACGAGGTGCTGAAGGCCAAGCCCGAGTTCGCCTTGGTCCGGTCCGGACGCGGGCTGTCGCTCACCTGCCGCGGGAGCCACACCATGTCCGCGCCCTTCGAAGCCGGTGCTACCAGCCGGCTGCGGACCATGGACGAGGCGGGCGTCAAGGTCGAAGTGCTGTCCGTTGGCGCCCTCGACACCGGCTGGACCGGCCCGGCCACCGCGCGGCTCGTCAACGATGGCCTGGCGGCGGTCTGTCGGGAGCACCCGGACCGTTTCCGTTTCGTCGCCGCGCTGCCTTTCACGAGCACCGTCGCGCTGGTCGACGAGCTGGACCGGGCCAAGGGTCTGGGAGCCGTCGGCGCCTGCATCACCACCACCGTCGGCGGCCACACCCTCGACGCTCCAGAACTCCGGGAGTTCTGGAGCGAGGCCCACCGCCGCCACCTGCTGGTGCTGGTGCACCCGACGTTCCCCATGGGCGGCCCGGCCAACGACCGGGGCGAGTATCTCTCCGTGGGCTACCTTGGCGAGACCGCCATGGCGGCTGCCAAGCTGGCCCTTGGCGGCGTGCTCGAAGAGTGCCCCGACGTCCGCGTCGTCTGGTCCCACTGCGGCGGCGGCCTGTGCATGGTGCTGGACCGCATCGACCGGGGCTACCGCCGCTACGAGAAATGCCTGCGTCCGCCGAGCGAGTACCTGCGCCGATGCTACTATGACACCGTCACCTTTTCCGGTCCGGCCCTCGACTGCGCCCGCGCCACCTTCGGTGCAGACCGCCTCGTCTACGGCACCGACGAGCCCCACGTGCCCGACGGCAGCAAGGGCGTCCTCGCCGCGCTACGCGATCGCTTCTGGCCGGAAGCGGAGCTTGAGGGAGTTCTCGGCGGCAATGCCTGCCGGCTACTGCAAGCGCCTGAGTGAACGAACCTTGGAGCGTGAGACCTCAAATCCCGACAAGGTACTTCGAAGCTCCCTGGAACTTCCTTGTGGCGCAATCCTGAAAAATCGACTGGCAAAGTCAGCCATGTCGGATTCGCTTGGGAACGGCCAAGGTGATCCCACCGAGGCCCAGATCCGACTCTACGAGAGGTGGGCGGAAAGCGGAGTAGCGGTATCGATCATTGGTGAGGTACAGGGTGATCCTCGCTATCCGGAGAAGCCCGGGAATCTGGTGTTCGGATCTCATACCGATCAGCGGGCGATACATTCCTTGGTCAGCCGTGCCACGATTGAGGGCGCTCACATATGGCCGCAACTCGGTCATGCCGGTGCTCTTTCTCACCTGCCGATTAGTCGTCCCAAGGGTCCATCGGCGCTGGATATCCAAGGTCTCCAATGCGGAGGTATGTCACTTCAAGACATCCCCCGGAGCGCGAAGTCAGAAGGGCCAGATTCCAGGCCGAGGTTCCGACAGTCCATCTCGACGGCACCCCGGCGGCGTCGCGTCACGAGTTGATGCTCGATTGGAACGCGGGACAGCCGTCGGCCTGAAGACGCTGTTGAGTATTGAGACGGTAATCACCTGACAGTCCCGCCATCAGCGTCCAAAGGCAAGCGAAGAGGGCGCCGACGAGCCCCACGTGCCCAACGGCAGCAAGGGCGTTTTGGCCGCGCTGCGCGATCGGCTCTGGCCGGGAGCGGAGCTGGGCGCGGTTCTTGGCGGTAATGGCCGCTGGCTGCCGCAAGTGTCTTGGCTCCCCATAGGCTCCTCTGCCTTCTCAACCTTCCTTTGGTTCCTTTCCCGCCGGGTTTCGGTGGCAGATGTCTTCGACCGCCCCGTCGCATCGGCAGCATCCATCGATCGTCTCCGCAGGGTCCCATCGTGTGGCCGTTCCCGCGATCCACTCGTGGATTGTCCGCCGACGCACCCTTTTGATTCATGGCCCGGGCTTGTTGGAGGTGACGGCGAGACCGTCAGGGGGTGCTTGACAAGCTTAATGATAATATTTTATCAATAATGCCTCAGATCAGAAGGAGAAACCATGCGGGGCGTCGGCCGAGTTCGAGGACCCTCGCAGGACTTGCATCGCGGCTGGCCCGGCCTGAACGGGGGAGAGGGTATCCCATGGAAAACTCGAATCTCGATGTATCATCGCGGCGACCGCCGGTTTTTCCTATCAATGCGTAGGCCAATCAGAGTCAATGGCTCCGCGGGAGAGGCGCGGTTCGGACGTGCCGTCTCGCCTCTAGACAGTGGCGTGGCCGTTCAACTTGTTTGCGCTGGTACCCTCGCGACCCTGCTGTGGGTTGCCGCGGCCTGGGCGATGGGGTGGCTGCCGTGACAACCGCCTTTTCCCTCCACGACGTCACCCTGGGATACGACCGCCATCCGGCCGTGCATCACCTGACCGGCAGCTTCGCAACCGGTTCGTTGACGGCGCTGGTCGGCCCCAATGGATCAGGCAAGAGCACCTTGCTCAAGGGACTGATCGGTCTCCTGGCGCCTCTTGAGGGCCACTTGGAACGCAACGGCCTGTGCCAGAGCGACATTGCCTATCTGCCCCAGCAGGCAGAGGTCGACCGCAGTTTCCCGATTTCGGTGATCGAAACGGTGTTGCTGGGTCATTGGCGCACGACCGGTCTGTTCCGCCCAATCACGCGTACCCTGCGGCGGCAAGCGGAGAAAGCGCTGGTGGCTGTCGGTCTCGATGGCTTCGGTCGACGGCCGATTGCCTCCCTGTCAGCCGGGCAGTTTCAACGGGTCTTGTTTGCCCGCATGCTGTTGCAAGACTGTCCTGTCATTCTGCTCGACGAGCCCTTCACGGCAATCGACGCCAAGACCACGGCCGACCTTCTGAGGGTGGTGATGGGATGGCACGGCGAAGGACGAACGATCATCGCCGTGCTGCATGACCTCGAGCAGGTGCGAGAGAGTTTTCCCGACACCCTGCTGATTGCCCGGGAGCCCATTGGCTGGGGGGCGACTCCCAAGGTTCTGCGGGCAGAACATCTCTTCCAGGCGCGACAGATGGCGGAGGCGTGGGATGACCGTGCCGAGGTCTGCTGGCGAGGCGTTGCCTGATGGACATCCATGCCGCCCTGATCCAGCCCTTCATCGAGTTCGGCTTCATGCGCAGGGCGCTGGCGGCTTGCCTGGCGCTCAGCCTCGGCTGCGGCCCGGCGGGCACGCTCCTTGTTCTGCGCCGCATGAGCCTCGTCGGGGATGCCTTGAGCCACGCGGTGCTGCCGGGTGCGGCCGTTGGTTTCATGGTCGCCGGGCTCTCCCTCGTCGTCATGAGCTTCGGCGGCTTCATCGCGGGCTTGGTCGTGGCGGGGCTGTCCGGTCTCGTGGCGTGTGTGACCCCTCAACGCGAGGATGCCAGCTTTGCCGCCTTCTATCTCATTTCGCTGGCGCTTGGGGTGCTCATCGTCTCCACACACGGCAGCAACGTCGATCTCATGCATGTGCTGTTCGGAACCATTCTCGCTGTCGACGATGCGTCCCTGCTGCTCATTGTCTCCATCGCGACGCTGACTCTTTTCACCCTGGCCGTCATCGGACGCGGATTGATCGTCGAGTGCTTCGATCCCGGCTTCCTGCGCGCCGTGGGTGGCCCCGGCGCCGCCGTTCACTTCGTGTTTCTGGTGTTGGTCGTCATGAACCTCGTCGCCGGGTTCCACGCGCTCGGTACCCTGATGGCGGTGGGGTTGATGATGCTCCCGGCCGCGGCCGCGCGGTTCTGGGCGGGTCAAGTTGCGACGCTCGCGGCCGCGAGCAGCGCCATCGCCTTCGCTTCCGCGTATGCGGGACTGCTGCTCTCTTACCACGTAAATCTTCCGTCCGGACCGGCGATCATCCTGGTCGCCGGGGGCGTCTACATCGTCTCGGTTGTCGCGGGTCCGCGCGGCAGCCTGCGGACGCGGTTCCTGCCGCGCCGCCATTTTGTAGCTTGAATCGCAAAGGAGGATTCAAACCATGCATCGCATTTCACGCCGTTTGATTCTGGCTGCCCTTGTCACCCTCGCCGTCGCCGCGACGTCTCCATCCTGGGCAGCCGAAAAGCTCAAGGTCGTTGCCACCTTCACCGTTCTCGGGGACATGGTGAAGAATGTCGGCGGGGAGCACGTCACCGTCACCACGCTGGTGGGGCCGGACGGTGATGCTCACGTCTACGAACCGACTCCGGCCGATGCGCGCGCGCTGGCCCAGGCGGACCTGGTCCTCGTCAACGGCCTTGGCTTCGAAGGCTGGATCGACCGGCTCGTCAAGGCATCCGGCTACAAGGGGCCGGTTGTCGTGGCCAGCGAAGGAATCGCTTTGTTAAGGGCGGAAGAGGATCACGGACATGGCCATGGGGACGCATCCGTTGCCGCCGAAAAGTCGGAGAAGGACGAACACCACCACGAAGGCGGGTTCGACCCTCACGGCTGGCAGGATCTCGCCAACGGACGCATCTATGTCGCCAATGTCGCTCGTGCACTTGCCGCGGCCGATACGGCGCATGCCAACGACTACCGCCGCCGTGCCGAAGCTTACGATGGCGAGCTGGCGATGCTGGATCGGGACATCCGCGGCCGCCTCGACGCCGTCCCCGCGGAGCGGCGCAAGGTGATCACATCGCACGACGCGTTCCGGTACTTTGGGCGCGCCTACGGCATCGAATTTCATGCCCCGGTCGGTCTCAGCACCGAAGACGAGCCGTCGGCAGGCGAAGTGGCCACACTCATTCGCCAGATCCGGGATGAGGGCATCCACACATTGTTCGTCGACAACATCACTGACCCCCGCCTGGTGCAGCAACTCGCCCGCGAAGCCGAGGCCGTCGTTGGGGGTACGCTCTACGCGGACTCGCTTTCCGGGGCCACCGATCCGGCGCCGACCTATCTCGACATGTTCCGCCACAACGCGAGCGAACTCGTCAAGGCCTTCACGAAATGAGCAGGGGCAGCCGTGGCGCTGAAACGCCTGCTGCCGTGACGCCATCCGGCCCCATCTTCGGTCGCACCGTGTCGCAAGGAGAAGAGAGGACATGTTGATCAACACAACACCGCGTAGCCCGAATCGCGAACGGGTTCGACAAGTCAAGGAGGCATTGCGCGCAGCGCTGAGCCTTCCCGATGGTGCGACGGTTACGGTCACCGAGTTGGCATGTCGCGAAGAGGGGTGTCCGCCCATCGAGACCGTGGTTGCTCTGCTTCGGCCCGATGGCCCGCCGCTGCAACACAAGCTTCACAAAACCACGGACACCGTTGACGCCGACGACCTGGTCCAGGTCTGCAAGGCGTGGGGGTTCGACGTCCAAGTTTCAATACTCGCACCTCTGCTTCAGGAGAACCAGCTATGAACGCTCCACAAAAAATACCTGTTTCCATCCTCACCGGCTTCCTCGGCTCTGGCAAGACGACCCTGCTCAACCGGATCTTGAGCGAGGAGCACGGTAAGCGCATTGCCGTGATCGAGAACGAGTACGGGGAGGTCGGCATCGATCAGGCGCTCGTCATCGACGCTGACGAAGAGGTCTTCGAGATGTCGAACGGCTGCATCTGCTGCACGGTGCGCGGAGACCTGATCCGCGTGCTCGGCAATCTCATGAAGCGCCGCGACAAGTTCGACTATGTGTTGGTGGAGACCACAGGGCTCGCCGATCCCGGCCCGGTCGCTCAGACCTTCTTCATGGACGACGAGATTCGCGAGGAGTTCTCGCTTGACGGGATCGTCACGCTCGTCGATGCAGCCCACATCGATCAGCAGCTCGGGCGAAGCGACGAGAGCACCGAGCAAGTCGCGTTCGCGGACGTCCTCGTTCTGAACAAGACGGACCTCGTCAACGACGAGGCACTGGACAGGCTCGAAGCTCGGCTCCGGGAAATGAACCGAATGGCGCGAGTCGTGCGCAGCGAACGGGCGAACGTCTCCGTCGATACGGTGCTCAACTTGGGTGCCTTCGAACTGGACAAGGTGCTCGAGCGTCGCCCCACCTTCCTTGAGCCGGAGTATCCGTTCGAATGGACTGGAGTCTATTCGCTCGATATCGGCCGCTACGAACTCAGTCTCGCCGACGGACCTGATCCGGCGATGTCGCTCGTCGTCGTGTCCGACCAGGGCACGGATGACGCTGCCCTCCGCGAGAGTGCGGAACAGTGTGTGCGGTGGTACGCCGAACCTGCGGAAATCATTTGCCCGGGGGACGAGATTCCTGTCGGAAAGCATGTGAACCTCCCGCTCGCGTCACCGGGGCGCAAGTCGTTCTTCCTGGCGGTCGATACGCCGGTGCGGGTTGGTTTCTACACCCAGCACACCGCGGAAGAGTTCGATCTCCAACTGGCGAACGCGGAAGGAGCGACCCTCAGGCCGGAGGTCGAGCGCACCTGGGTCGCACAGCACGAACACGACGACGAGGTGGGCTCGATCGCCATCGAGAGGGACGGCGACGTCGATCCCGAAAAGCTCAACGCCTGGCTTGGCGAATTGCTCGCTGATCGCGGGGTGGACATCTTCCGAATGAAGGGCTTTATCAGCCTCGCGGGTGAGTCGCGTCGCTTCGTCTTCCAGGGGGTTCACATGCTCTTTGACGGCCAGCCGGATCGTCCATGGGGAGACTCGCCCCGGCGCAATCAGCTCGTCTTCATCGGCCGCAACCTCGATGAGCAGAGCATGAGGCAGGGATTCGAGGCATGTCTAAGTTGAGTGTCGACAGCCCGAGCGGTGTTCTTCGCCGGGGCTGGTCCGCGGCGGTCGGCGACTACGCCATCGCCGGAGGCTGGACCCTCCGCGGTAAGGCCCTGGTGGTGGGTGACGCCGCGGGTGGCGTCTACGCGTTCGACGGCAAGTCCGGCGCAAGCGCCTGGGCGCGGCAGGTCGGTCATGATGGCGGCATGCTCGCGATGGCGATCCACCCAAGCGGAACCGCGTTCGCTACGGCAGGCCAGGACGGACGAGTCCTTGTCTGGGATGTCGCCGAGGGTCAGGTAAAACAGGCCATCGACGTCGGCAGCGGTTGGGTGGAGAACGTGGCGTGGTCGCCGGACGGCCAATGGCTGGCGGCCTCCTGCTCCCGGCAGGTCCGCGCGTATGGTGCGGACGGCGGAGAAGTTTGGCGATCGGATGATCATCCCAGCACCGTCAGCGCCATCGCCTGGTCCAGCGCAGGGGAGTTGGCGACGGCCTGTTACTGTCGAGTGACGTTCTTCGACGTGCCCACTGGGGAGCTTCGCCAGAAGCTGGAGTGGCAGGGATCCTTGGTGTCGATGGTACTGAGCCCGGACGGGGATATCGTGGCCTGCGGCAGCCAGGAAAACTCGGTGCACTTCTGGCGTCGTTCCACGGCGCAGGACTCCATGATGTCCGGATATCCCGCCAAACCGTCGGCCCTGGCCTTCGATGATACGGCCACCCTCCTGGCCACCGGCGGAGGCGCCGAAGTGACGGTCTGGTGCTTCCGGGGAGGGGGTCCCGAAGGCACTCGGCCCGGCGTTCTAAAACGTCATGCTCAACCCGTCACAACGCTTGCCTTCGCTCACCGCGGGAAGCGCCTGGCCTCGTCAGCACGGGATGGCACCGTAGTGGTGTGGTCGCTTAAGAGTGATGGAAAAGGCCGTCCTGTCGGAGCCGCGGTTTTGGCGGGCATAGGGGCGGAACTGTACTGGCGGCCAGATGGGCGCGCGCTTGCCGCGCTCGACGCCCGGGGTGGCGTGACGGTCTGGCGGATAGGGTAGACATAGGCCCGAATTGCCCGCGCACGCCCAGTGCCGCGCCACAGTGGCAGCCTCGTGCCTTGATGCGCGGTCGCTCGGTTGGAGCCCATGCAACGCCCTCGCATAGTCGTCGACGATCCTGCGGCGGGCCTCGGCGTCGATGACGGCCATGGCGCCCCTCCAGGTTGCTGTCGTTGCGGCTACCCTCGTCCAGACGAAGGCCGGCCCCTCGCTCCTTACCGCGGGTTCGGTCTGCCCGCATTGGGCGCAGTGGCGCAGGGTCTCGTCCTCGGCCATGGCCTCGTAGGCCTTGGCGACCGCGTCCGCGGGATCGTTGAAGTAGGCCGTGGTCTCGTAGATCTGATGGGTGCAGTTGCGGCACACCCAGATGAAACGGTCGTCCTCGTCCGGCCGCCGCACCCGTTCCACCACCAGGGTGTAGGAACCGTCCTCCCGGCGCGGCGAATGGGGCACGAAGCGGGGCAGCAGGAACATCTCGCCCTCCTTGAGCACCGCTACCTCCGGCTTGTTGTCCGGGGTCAGGTAGTGGAGGTTCAACTCCCCCTCGAGCTGGTAGAAGATCTCGTCTCCCGGGTTGATGTGGAAGTCCGTGCGGGTGTTGGGGCCTCGGGTGACGAAGACGATGAAGTCCGAGTCTTCCCAGATGACCCTCCGCCGGCCCCAGTCGCCCCGGTTCTCGTCGATCCAGTTCCTGAGATTGAAACGGGTGAGATGTGGGAACATGACAACTCCTTTTCGCCGCGAGGCGGCGCCTCCGCTCCAAGAGCGGTATCACCGGGCGGCGTTTCCCGTCAAGAAATGGCGATTTTGCCGCAAACTGCTTTGACAGCAGTGTTGGGAGACGATAAAAGCAGAAAATTTCCGTTTACGGGGGGTCGACCACGGGTCCGGAATGGAACAGGATGGAGGCAGGATGCAGAGCCTGGCGCGAGCATACGAAGGACTCCTCAACGCGTTCAAGATCGGCGCGGAGATCGTGGTCTTTCTGATCTTCTTTCTCATTGTCACCGAGGTGTTCGTACGTCTCCTGGGGCTCCAGCCGTCCTCCTACACGCTGGGCGTGGTCGAGTACGGGCTCCTGTGGTTCACCATGCTGGGAGCGCCGTGGCTGGTGCGCATGAAAGGCCACGTGTTCGTGGATTCACTGGTCTCACTGCTTCCGCTGATCGTGCAGTACGTGCTGGCCAAGCTGGTCTATGTCATCTGCATCCTCTGCTGCCTCTTCTTCATCTACTTTTCCACCGACCTCCTCATCGACGCGTTTCTCTCGGGCGAGATGGACATCCGGGGTGAAGCCCAACCGCTTTGGATGCTCCTCGCTCCCATGCCGGTGTCGTTCGCCATGATCGCCTTCGAGTTCTTCCGGTTCCTGGCAGGCGTGGACACGATGTACACGTCCCGCACCGCGGTACGGGAGAACGTGTGATGGAATGGTACTGGGCATTCGCTTTTCTGGTGGGCATGGTCGTCTGTCTGATGGCCATTGGGGTCCCCGTGGCCTTCGCCTTCATCGCCACCAATTTCGTCGGCATCTTCATCTTTGCCGGCGTCCACGGCTTCATCCAGGTGGCGGACAACTCCACCGTGCTGATCACCCGCTTCACCCTGGGTCCCGTGCCCATGTTCATCCTCATGGGGGCCCTGTTCTTTCATACCGGACTGGCGATCCGCGTGTTCGACGGGCTCGACAGCCTGTTCGGCAAGCTCAGGGGCCGGCTCTGTTACCTGACGGTGGCCGGCGGCACGATCTTCTCCACTCTCACCGGCTCCTCCATGGCCAACACCGCCATGCTGGGATCGCTGCTGGTGCCGGAGATGCAGCGCCGGGGCTACAACTGGCGCATGTCCATGGGGCCCATCCTGGGCACCGGCGGACTGGCCATGATCATCCCGCCGTCGGCGCTGGCGGTGCTTCTCGCCAGCGTCGCCAACATCGACGTGGGCCGTTTGCTGATCGCGGGTTTTTTGCCGGGGTTCGTCCTGGCCCTGCTGTACGCCGGCATGTTGTACCTCCAGATCATCATCAACCCCGCGGGTGCGCCGGCCTATGACGTGCCGCCCACCACGTGGGCCCAAAAGATCAAGTTCGTCACCTTCAACATCCTGCCTGTGAGCCTGGTGATCTTCATGGTCATCGGCTTCATCATCCTGGGCCTCGCCACCCCCACCGAGTCCGCGGCCTGCGGCGTGCTGGGGGTCGCCATCCTGGCCGTGGCCTTCCGCGTGCTCAAGTGGGAGGCCATTCGCACATCCCTGTCGGGCACCGTGCGGGTGGCCGGCATGGTGTTCCTCATCATCATGAACTCGACGGTGTTCAGCCAGCTTCTGGCCTACTCGGGCGCCACCGCCGGCATGCTGGACTGGGCCACCGGCTTCGAGGTGTCCCGCCTGGTGGTGCTGGCGGTCATGTTCCTGATCCTCATCGTGCTGGGCATGTTCATGGACGCCACCTCCATGATGCTCATCACCGTGCCGATCTTCTTTCCCCTGGCCGAGGCCCTGGGCTTCGACCTGATCTGGTTCGGACTGTTCGTGCTGATGACGCTGGAGATGGCGGGCACTACGCCGCCCTTCGGTTTGCTGCTCTACGTCATGTTGGGGGTGGCGCCCAAGGGCACCACGCTGCTGCAGGTGGCCAACGCGGCGATCCCGTTCCTGGTGTGCGATCTGATCCTGATCCTTATCCTGATCTGGGAACCCCAGCTCGCGCTGTGGCTCCCCAATCTGATGGATTGAAGCGGACGCGCCTGGGCCGTCATCCCCGTTCTCCCCGGTCATTCCCGCGAAACCTGTCGCCGATCCCGATCGGGGAGCGGGAATCCGGGGGGGCCGTTCCGGGCAGCCAAAAGAAACGCCCCCGATCCGGCACCGCGGATGGGGGGCGTTTCCTGCTGTTTGGACCGTGCGGCCCTCAGGGCGCGCGGTACATCTTCTCCTTGAGCTTTGCAAACGGGACGGTATACGGCTTGTCCTTCCGTACCTCCCAGGCGAGCTCGTATACGGTGCGCAGATAAGCCTTTCGCTCTTCGCCCTTGAGCTCCAGCTTTTGAAGGCCCGAAGCCCACAGCTTCTCGTTGTCCGCGTCGGCCTTCGCGCGGAGAATGGGCTCGCTGCCTTGCTCGAACGCCAGACCCGCCTGGACCAGCTTGTCCTGCACGGACTTGGGATAGGACTTGAACTTGTCCAGGTTGATCACGACCATGGAGCCGCTGCGATAGAAGCCAGGGTAGACGCGGTACTTGAGGAACTTCTGGACCCCGTACTTGGCCAGTGCTCCCTCCGGCCATGCGAGCCCCTTCACCACGCCTCGTTGCAGGCCGGTGTACATTTCCGCGGCTGCCATGGTGACGGGAATGGCCCCCATGGCGCTGAGGAAGGGTCTGTACGTTGCGGTGGAGCGCATCTTGTGGCCCGACAGATCAAGGCCGGTCTTGGTGTTCGTCTCGGGTTTGAAGGTGGTGTAGATGTGGAAGTCGACGCCGTAGCAGCACCAGCCGAGGATCATCCCGTTGAATTTCTTGGCCCACACCGGTTGGAGCTGGTCGATGGCGCCGTTTTCACGCAGTTCCTTGGTGGACAGGTTGGTCACCGAGGTCAGGCCGGCTTCCGCCACCATTCCCTCGTAGTAGCCCATGGGGCAGAAGATCATGTCCACCAGGCCGCGCCTGAGCGCCGGACCCTGCTTCTGCCGCGGCGAAACTTCCGGGCCGCCCACGTAGTGGATCTTGGCCTCGCCCTTTGCCGCTTCGTTGAACTTGTCGAAGAAGGCCTGGAAATACGTTTCCACTTGGTCGTGGGTCTTTGCCAGGCAGGTGCTGAGTTTTATCGTGACCTCTGCCTGCGCGGATGCGGCCAGAACGAACAGGGCGACGAACGCCCCGAGTGCAATCTTCTTCATCCGTATACCCTCCTTTGCCGGGGCTTTCCCGACCAGTTGATGCCTCGGCCGAAGCCGGATAGGTGCAGACCTTAGTGACATTGCGGGAACGATGTCAACAGCCGAGCCCCTGAGACATCTGGTAATAGCTGCTGAACGGGAATCCGCATGCCCGTTTCCGGTCCGCTGCATCGATGACGGCGCGGGCCGTCGCTTCGAGCATCTCGTCGAAACTCCGGAGCGCGGGGGAACCCGCCGGCTCGGTTTCCAACGCGCTGCGGTGCCGCGGCCAGGCGTGATCACGAGCATGGCGCCAGAAACCGCTGTCGTAGTTCGAGCCGCGGGCATAGTGCCAACCGACGAACAGGCCGAAGGAGAGCATGTTCGTGACGAGAAACCGGTTCACCACCGGTGCGTCCTCTTCGAGTTTTTCCGCCGGACGGCTGAGGCGCGCATGGAGAACCAGTCCGATCTGGGCCCCGGCGCCCCCGATCGCCGTCGCTTCAAGGGGTTCCATGAACGTCGCCGCATTGCCGATGCGTGCTATTGCGCCGTCATACATGGCGCGATGGACGAAATTCGGGAACGGAATGACGGCGCGTTGCTCGAATTCGGATATTCCTTCCGTCTTGAGGAACGCGTCGAAGTCGGACTCGACCGCGGCGGGGCTCGATATGTCGCGGTTGAAGATGTACCCGCAGGACGTGTGCGTCGTAAGCGGAATCACGAATATCCAGCCGTGGGGACGCGCGACGGCGCGGGTAAAGGTGTGTTGCAGAACCGGCCCGTCCTGCGCTTCCTCGAAGATCGCCGGACAGCGGCGGATGACGGCCGTATTGGTGGGGATGAAGGGGATGTGGATGTGCTGGTCGGGATGAAGTTCTCTCGGAAAACCACGGGCATCGAAGACCAGATCGTAGCGTTCCGGCGCCAGATTCTCGAAGTCCACCCGGGCGCCGCCCTCCACCCTGGTGATGTCAAGCACTTTGGCGTCGATGTGGCGCGCTCTCGTGTGTTCCCGCAGGAGATCCGCCATCAAGTCGGCAGACAGATGGTAGCCGTAGGACTTGTGGCGCGGCATGAAGTAATGGATGAAGTTTCGGTTGCGCCGGCCCCAGCCCTCGAATGCCACGCCGTACTTGCGGGTTCCATTCACGCGCATTTGAATCGCGTCAAGGGGAAGGCGCGTCTGTTGCTGCAACCCACGAACGAGGCTTGGCCAACTGCCTTCACCCACGCCGATGACCGGAATGCGCGAGTCGTAGATGTGGTGCAGTTCGTGGTCCGTGTCCCGGAGGGCGTGCGTGATGCTGGCGGTCGCCATGGACCCGGCGGTTCCTCGCCCCACAACGGCGATTTTCCGTAAAGACTCGGCGCCCGGCTGTACCATTGCACGAAACCCTCAGGGTTAAGCAGTTCGGTCCCCTGTTCCTATAGCCGCTCACCGTCGCCCTTGCCACCATGGGCGCGCCGTCGGTCGCAGGCTGCCTTGACTCTCGCAAGCGGTGCGTGTATCAGTGGGTCCCGTGCTGAGGTGGGCCTTCAGCGCCGGTTCGGCGACCGTGCTGGAGCGGCCGCGGGCGAAGCCGAGGCCTGGAAATTCACATCTAACGGCGAACGTAAAGGAGGATTCAATGGCAAATTCTTCACCAGAGGTCGAGGCTCTCGTGCGAGGGAAGGCGGAGGAGGACGAAGCATTCCGTGCCATGCTCCTGGAAGATCCGAGGAAGGCCATTGAGCAAGCCACGGGGTTGGCCATGCCGGAGGACCTGACCGTCCACGTTCACGAAGAGAGCGCCACGGACTTTCATCTGGTCCTGCCGCCGGCCGGGGGTGCTCTCTCGGACGAAGAAATGCGCGCGGTCGCCGGTGGTTCCTGGAGCGCTCTTTGGTAATCGCTTAGACCGGTTCAATGAGGGGCGGCGCGGGTAGACGCGCCGCCCACCCCTTCCTTGCCTGATGCCGGCCCGCTCCGTTTACCGCCAGGAAGCGCTCATCCGCAGCGCGCAGCCCGAGGCGCTGGACGACCTGTTGCGCGTGACGGCGCCGCATGAGCGCGTTTTCGTGGCGGCGCTTCTGGTCCCGTTGCTGATGCTCGTGGCATGGGCCGCAGTTACGTTGTGGCTGTAAGCCCCGCATGGCTGATCCTGCCGAATCGAAATTCTCCGCTGCTCCCGTGACGCGCGGTCGCCGGCGGAGACCGCGCCGCACACCCTTGTTCATGCAGTTGGAGGCGGCCGACTGCGGCGCGGCATGCCTTGGCGCCGTGCTCGCCCATTTCGGGCGCAGGGTGCCTCTGGAAGTTCTGCGTGACGACTGCGGAGTCGGGCGTGACGGTTCGACCCTCGAAGACATCGCCATCGCCGCCAGGAAATACGGCCTGAAGGCCACCGGCTGGAGCAGCCAGGTCCATGGCCTGGCCAAGCTGCCGAAGCCGATGGTCCTGTATTGGGGATTCAGGCACTTCGTGGTCCTGGAGGGCATCGCACACGGGCGCTACTATCTGAATGATCCCGCCGAAGGTCATCGCGTGGTCGACGCGCGTGACTTCGGTCAGGAGTTTACGGGCGTCGGCCTGATGCTCGAGCCGGGCCCCGCGTTTCAGCCCGGCGGGGCGCGGCCGGGTGTCGCGCGCCGCCTGTGGCCGTGGTTGCGAGGCCATCGCTCCCTCCTGACCCGCACCGCCGTCTACGGCCTGCTCCTTGCCGTGACCTTGCTGGCGCCGCCGGTATTGCTTGCGGAATTCGTGGATCGCGTTTTTCAGGATCAGCAGATGGGTCAGAGCAGGGCGCTGATCGCGGCGATGTTCGCCGCCAGCGTGCTGATCTGCCTGTTGACCTGGCTCCAGATGCGTTCCCTGCGCGAGCTCATCGTCCGGCTTGCCATAAACCAATCAGACTACTTCCTGGATCGTTTGCTTCGGCTTCCCATGCGGTTCTTCGCCCACCGGCTGGCCGGAGACCTGGCGTTGCGCATGCGGACCATCGACCAGATCGCCGACACCGGAGCCGGTCAGATGGTGCGGCTGTCCGTCGATCTCATCATGAGCGTGACCTTTCTGGTCGTCATGGTGGCATACGATGTCTGGCTGGCGCTTGTGGTTGGGGGTTTGGGAGTTGCCAGCGTCGCGTCGATACAGGTGCTGACCCGCCTCCGCCGGGACAAGAACCATCGACTGCGGCGCGAGCAGGGCATATCGTTCGGGGTGGGCACGGCAGGCGTCAAGATGATCGAGACCTTGCAGGCAACCGCCCGCGAGGCCGATTTCTTCTCGCTGTGGAGTGGCAGACAGGCCCGTGAGCTGGGCGCGCGGCAGGCGTTCGTGGAGCTCGGTCATGTGGCCGCGGCGCTGCCGCAACTGTTTCAGATACTCGCGGCGGCGGCGGTGTTCGGCCTCGGCGGCTGGCGCACGATGTCGGGCGACATGACCCTTGGCGAGTTGATGGGATTCTACGTTCTCGCCGGTAATTTTCTGGGTCCCGTGGCCCGTGTCTCTCAGTTCTCCGATCTGCTGGAGACGCTGGAGGCGGACATGGCAAGGATGGACGACGTGCTCAATGCGCCGCAGGAGATGTCCTATCCCGACCATGCCGCCGACTCGCAACAGCGGGTTATGACGCTCGACGGCCGGCTGCGGCTGGTCGGACGATTGGAGATGCGGGGCGTCACGTTCGGTTTCCAGCGGAACCGTGCGCCGCTCGTCGAGGACTTCAACCTGACCATCGAACCCGGCCAGCGCGTCGCGGTGGTGGGGCCCAGCGGTTCGGGCAAGTCCACATTGGCGCTTCTGGCGGCGGGTCTGCATCGGCCCTGGTCCGGGGAAGTGCTCTTCGACGGCCACCCGCAAGTTGATATCCCGCGGGAGGTATTCTGCCGGTCCGTCTCCATGGTCGATCAGCATGCGGTCCTGTTCGCCACGACCATACGCAACAACCTCACCATGTGGACCGCGACGATACCGGATCACCATGTGACCGCCGCGGCCCGCGACGCCGCGGTTCATGAGGACATCATCGGCCGCCCGGCGGGCTACGAGTCCATGGTGGAAGAGGGAGGACGCAACTTCAGCGGCGGACAGCGCATGCGCCTGGAAATCGCCCGGGCGCTGGTCAACAACCCGTCGCTGCTGATCCTCGATGAAGCCACCAGCGCCCTCGACCCCGTAACCGAGTTGCTCATCGACGATCGAATCCGGCGTCGCGGATGCTCGTGTCTGATCATCGCGCATCGGCTGAGCACCATCCGCGACGCCGACCGGATCATCGTCGTCGACAAGGGCCGCATCGTGGAGCAGGGAACGCATGACGAGCTCCACGCCGCCGGCACCTTCTATCACGAGCTGCTTCGTGGCGAATGACGAACAACCGAGGGACGTGCTGGCCGAGTTCGCCGCGGCGTTCGGCGAGCCACGGGAAGCCGCCGCAAGCCGCCCGATCCACCTGCAGGACGCCGGCGTCGTCTGGTTCGTCGAACGAGGGGCCATCGACGTTCTGGCGGCAGAGTACGCCGATGACCGGATGCAGTCGCCCTTCAGGCATGTGGTGCGTCTGGAGCAGGGCCGGCTGGCGTTCGCCGCCGGCGCGGCCGCCGATTCCCTGAAATTGATCGCGAAGGGACTGCAAGGGTCCTCCTTGCGTTGCCTGTCACTCCACCGGTTGCTGGACGCGGCGCAGCGGAGCGACGACGCCGACCGGCTCTCGTGCGCGTTGCGCGCGCAGGTCGATGCCTGGATCGAGGACCTGGGCGCCGCCGTGGTTCGCGAAATGGAGGAGCATCCTCGAACCGAGCACCGGCTTCTTCCCGGAGGTGCGGCGGGCAGCGGCATCGTGTCGGCCGAGCGCGGCGTGGTCTGGGTTGTGGCCGACGACCTCCACGCTACCTTCCTCGATCTGGCGGACACCGGGGGGAGGGACGGCCCCGGCATGATGCCCCTGACCCGGGATACCTGGCTCAGGTTGCATTCGGCCACGGACATTACCGGGGTGTCCACGGGCGAGATCGACATCGCCACGCTGCTGACCTCAGCCTTGCCGGAATTTCATCGGTTGGTTCTCGGCGCCGAGTCCATCCACCGGCGGCTGTTGCGGGTCGACGACGCCAATCTGCAGGTGGCGCAGGCTTCGCAGCGCCGCCACGACAAGGCCTTGGCCAGGCGGAACCTGTCGAGCTTGTCTGACGCGGGTGACGAGACGTCGTTGGACGGTACGGCCCTCGGGAACGCATTGCGGATCATCGGACAGCACGAAGGCATCCGATTCAGTACCCCGGCCGCCGGTGCCGGGGCGGAACCGTCGCTGCGCGATTACTGCGAGGCGTCGGGAGTGCGTGAACGCCGTATCCGGCTGTTGGAGGAGGACCGTTGGTACCTGGGGGACAGCGGCGCGCTGCTGGCCTTTCGGCGCGACGATGACCGCCCTGTCGTCCTGCTGCCCGGCCGGGCGGGGCGGTACCGCGTGGTGGATCCGGTGACCGGTGAGTCCACACCCGCCAGCGCCGAGACGACCCACGAGCTCCGCGACGCTCGCCTGCTTTATCCCAGGCTCCACGCCGAGGGCGCCGCCGGACTGCGCGAGTTGTTCCGTGTTGGCGGCACAAAGGCCGCCACCGAGACCGGCCGTCTCGTGGCCGCGGGCCTCGGCGCCGGTTTGCTGAGTCTCGCGCCGGCCGTGGCCGTCGACCTGCTGGTCGACCGGGTGATCCCCGCGGGCGACGCGGCCGCGCTGATTCAGTTCTCGGCCGTTCTGGTGGGGCTGGCCTTCGTGGCGGCGGCGGCGCATGTCCTCCGCGGCACCGCGCTCATGCGTCTGGAGGGACGTCTGGCCGCGCGGCTCGTCTCGACGGTATGGGACCGTCTGCTGCGCCTGCCACCGGCCTTCTTTCGCCGCTTCACCGCGGGCGAGCTCGTGGCGCGGTCCATGGTCTTCCAGGAAATCAGGGATAATGTCGCCGGAGTCACGGCCGACGCGGTGTTGTCGACGTTGTTCGTGCTGCCGGCCTTCGGGCTGCTGTTCTACCACAGCGCGGCGCTGGGCTGGGCCATGGTGCTTCTGGGCATGGTCGTGCTCGGCGCCACGGCCGTCTTTTGCATCCTCAATGTCGAACCGCAGCGGCGCCACCTCGAAACGGCGCGCCAACTCGCCGGTGACATGCACCAGTTCCTGAACGGCATCGCCAAGCTGCGCGCCACCGGCGCGGAAGACTCGGCTTTCGCCGCATGGGCGAAGCGCTACCGGGAACACAAGCAGGCGGAGATCCGGATAGCCGTCCTCGGCGAACGCCTCACCGCCTTCAGCGCCGGGGTGCCCGCGCTGGCCAGCGCCGTCCTGTTCGCGGTGGTGGCGTCGCAAGGCCCCGGTGGACTCCCGGCGGCGGGCTTTGTGGCCGTCCACATCGCGGCCATGGTCTTTTGCCTGTCCATCGTGATGTTGGGCAATTCGGCCAGGGCCGTGGCATTCGTCAAGCCGGCATGCGAGCAGGTGCTTCCGATACTGGCGAGCCCGGTGGACGCCGGAGCCCGACGCGGCATCCGGCCGACACTCGAAGGGGAGGTCGTCCTCGACAAGGTGAGCTTCAGTTATTCCGAGGGCAGCCCCAGGATACTGCAAGAGGTGTCGATTCACGCGAAGCCCGGCGAGTTCGTCGCGGTGGTGGGCGAATCGGGCACCGGCAAGAGCACGGTGTTCCGGCTTGCGCTGGGACTGGAGAAGCCGTCGTCGGGCGCGGTGTACTACGATGGTCAGGACCTGGCCCACCTGGACGTCGGCGCCGTGCGGCGGCAGATCGGCGTGGTCATGCAGAACGGCTCGCTCCAGGCCGGCACCATCCTCACCAACATCGTCGGCGTCGGCAACGATTTGACCACGGTCGATGCATGGCGCGCCGCCCGTCTGGCTGCCGTCGACCAGGACATCCGCAACATGCCGATGGGGCTCTACACCACGGTGGGCGAGAACGCGGCGACGTTCTCGGGTGGTCAGGGTCAGCGCATCGGCCTCGCCGCCGCGCTGGTGCGGAACCCGCGCATCGTCTTCCTCGACGAGCCCACGAGCTGGCTCGACACCAAGAGCCAGGCGCAGACGATGAAGGCCGTCGAGGAATCCACCAGCACCCGTTTCGTCATTGCCCACCGGCTGTCCACCATCCGCAGGGCGGATCGGATCTACGTGCTGAAAGGCGGCCGCGTGGTGCAGGTCGGCCGTTTCGACGAGCTGTTCAACGTGGACGGTCCGTTCCGCGACCTTGCATCGCGGCAAATGGCTTGAGATCAACCCGGAGATGGAAGCATGAGACGAATCCCGGCCCTGGCAGACGCGCCCTCGGTAATCTCCGACACGATCTTTGTAAACCCGAAGTATCGCGGCAAGCGCCTGGGGTTCGAGCAAACCCCCGATCTGGATGAGAGGCGGCGGATGTTTCTTCGCAAGCCGGTCCGGGTCCATGACGCCCGCGCGCTCAAGCAGGCTCCGAGTCTCGATGACCGGGGCTTCCAGTTGGTCGAAGCTCCCATTCGCATGGATTTCTCCAACAGGGATCTCGTCAAGACGCGCTTCTACGAATATTGTTCGAACCTCGTCAAAGCGGCGACCGGATGCCTGACCGCGGAGGTCATGCAACACGAGTTCAGGGATGGAACCCCCAAGGGCGCCTATGGACTGCCGGCCCACGGCGACGTGACCCCCTACATCGAGGACGTTGTGGATGTGCCGGAAGGGCGGCATTTCGGCCTGTTCAACGTCTGGCGCAGCATCGATCCGGAACGGGAAATAGAGTTCATGCCGCTGGCCCTTTGCGACGGCGCCACCGTATCCCGCACCGACATGGTTTGCGCCGACAGTATGCGACGGACCGAACCGCCAACGCTGTTGGTGGACTACCGCCTTGTCCACAGTCACGGTCAGTGCTGGTACTACTTTCCGCGCATGACGCCGGACGAGGCGCTGATCTTCGTGCAGTATGATTCGCGCCGGGAGGAGCCGAATCGCAGGATGACGTTTCATTCCGCCTTCAAGGATCCAACGACCCGGGAGGACGCGCCGTTGCGTCGATCGGTGGAGGCGCGCGTCGTCGCGGTCTTCCGCGAGGACGACCCGGAGCGCGAAGTCAGAAGGGCGAGATTCCAGGCCGAGGTTCCGACAGTCCATCTCGACGGCACCCCGGCGGCGTCGCGTCACGAGGTGATGCTCGATTGGAACGCGGGGCAGCCGTCGGCCTGAATATGGTAATGGGTGACTCCCGAGGCCGATACCTGGTCGGCGTGGACATCGGCGGCACCTTCACCGACTGCGTCGTGGTCAACCACTTGGGCGAGTTGGTGGTGGGGAAGTCGCTGTCCACGCCGCCGGACTACTCCAGCGGCGCCACCGACGCGGTGCGGGACGCGGCGCGCAACATGGGCCTTGGCGGCGAAGAGGACGTCCTCCGGCAGACCACCCTGTTTCTCCATGCCTGCACCATCGGCGAGAACACCCTGATCACCCGCGCGGGTCCGAGGACCGGCCTCGTCGTCACCCGGGGCTTCCCGGACACGCTGCTCATGATGCGCGGCAAGGTTACCGACGGTCTCACCGAGACCGAGGCGGGACGGCTGGCGTGGCTGCGCAAGCCCGAGCCCTTCGTGCCCCGCTCCCTGGTGGCCGAGGTGAACGAGCGCATGGACTACAAGGGCGCGGTCACCGTGCGCCTCGACGAGGTGCAGGCCGAAGCGGCGTTGGACGAACTGGTGGGGCGTGGGGTGGAGTCGGTGGCCGTGTGCCTGCTCTGGTCCCCCGCCAACGACGTCCACGAGAAGGCCGTGGCGGACATCCTCAAGCGGCGTCATCCGGGTGTCTACGTGACCCTTTCCAGCGCGGCGGCGCCTTTCGTGGGCGAGTACGAGCGCACCGCCACCACGGTGTTCAATGCCTACATCGGCCCGCGCATCTCCGCCTACCTCCTGAATCTCCACCAAGTGCTCCGAAGCAGGGGATTGGCGAAGCCGCCGATGATCATGCAGGCCTACGGCGGCGTGCTCGACATCGAGGCCACCTGCCGCAACGCGGTGGGCACGGTGGAATCCGGTCCTGCGTCGGGCGTGGTGGGGAGCCGCTTCCTGGGCGAACTGATCGGCGAGGATGACATCCTGGCGACGGACATGGGCGGCACCACGTTCAAGGTGGGAGTGGTGCGCGAGGGGCGCATCGAGCGGGACTATACGCCGGTGGTGCTGCGCCACCGCGTTCTGGCGCCCAAGATATGGGTGGAGTCCGTGGGAGCCGGCGGCGGCAGCATCGCCTGGATCGACGGCGACACGGGCCTCCTCAAGGTCGGCCCGGAGGGCGCCGGCGCCAGTCCGGGGCCGGTGTGCTACGGACTCGGCGGGGTCGAGCCCACGGTTTCCGACGCCGACGTCGTCCTTGGCTATCTCAACCCCGACTATTTCCTGGGCGGGCGCATGCGCCTGGACCGCGCTGCCGCCCTCGAGGCCGTGGAGCGGCGAATCGCCGCGCCCCTGGGCATGAGCGTGACCGAGGCCGCCCGCGGCATCTACCGCATTGCCAACGCGCACATGAGTGACCTCATCCGCCGGGCCACCGTGGAGAAGGGACACGATCCGCGCTCGTTCGTGATGTTCGCCTTCGGCGGCGCCGGTCCTGTGCACGCCGGCCGTTACGCCGCCGACCTCGGCGTGCGTCAGGTGGTGATTCCGCTGACCGCGTCGGTGCACGGCGCCACCGGCCTCATCAGCTCCAACGTGGTGCACGAGTACGGAAAGTCCGATCATCTTCAGGTTCCGGCGGAGTCCGGCCGGGTCAACGCGAACTTCGCCGGGTTGGTGGGTCGCGCGCAGGCGGATCTGGGCGCCGCCGGCTTCGCCCCGTCGGAAATGGCGCTGACCCGCAGCGTCGACATGCGCTACCGCTACCAGGTGCACGAGCTGAACGTGCCCTTGGCCGCCGGCGCCGGGCCCCTGACGGACGCCGACCTGGACAAGCTCTACGCCGACTTTGACGATGCCTACGAGAAGGCCTACGGCAAGGGCTCGGGCTACCGCGAGGCAGGCAAGGAGATCCTGACCTTTCGCGTCACCGCGGTGGGTTTGCTGAGCAAGCCGCGCATCCGGGAGGAACCGGTGGCGGGGGAGTCCGCGGATCACGCGCGGAAACCGGAACGAAGCGTTTTCTTCGAGGAACTTGGAGACTTCGCGCCCACCGCCATCTATGATTTTCAGCGCATGAGGCCGGGAATGGGGTTGTCGGGTCCGGCGGTCATCGAGACCCCCGTGACCACGGTGGTGGTCAACCCACGGGACCGCGCCGAGATCGACGGGTTCCGCAACATCCGGCTCTTCGTGGGGGAGAATGCGCATGGTTGACCCGGCACCGTTTGTCCCGAGCGTTGCCAGTCCCGAGCCCCTCGAAGAGCAAGGGAAGCCGCGGGGAGCCGTGCCGTTGGGCGGTCATCGCTCAGAGCGTCCTTGGGAGAGCGGGCGACCATGAACACCAACGGCACAGACGCCACGGCGAAACAGGTGGACCCGGTCACCTTCGAGATCCTGTCGCACCGGCTGCACGAGATCACGCGGGAAATGGGCGCGACGCTGGAGCGCGTGGGCGGCACGGTCAATACCACGCAGCTGCACGACTACATGGCGTCCCTCTACATGGCCAACGGCGACGTGTTGTCGGTGGGGGAGTCGATGATCCGGCACGCCGCCTGCGCGGGGTTCGCGGTGAAGCGCATCATCGAGCGTTTCGAGGGCAACGGCGGCATCCATCCAGGCGACGTGTTCCTGCTGAACGATCCCTACATCGCCGCCATCCACCAGTCCGACATCTACATGATCGCTCCCATCCATTACCGGGAGCGGCTGATGGCGTGGAGCGCCACCTTCGTCCATGTCATGGACATCGGCGCGATGTCGCCGGGCGGCAACTCCCCCGGCGCCACCGAGATCTGCCACGAGGGGCTTCGCATTCCGGGCCTCAAGCTGGTGGAGCGGGGACGGATGCGCCAGGACGTGTTCGACACCCTCACCAACATGACCCGGCAGCCGGTGCTGGTGGGGCTTGACTTGAAGTGCGAACTGGCGGCCAACAACGTGGCGCGCGCACGCATGGAGGAGATGTTCGATCAGTACGGGCCGGAACTCATCACCGCGGTGTCCGCGGAAATGATCCGGTACGCGCGGGAGACTCTGGAGAAGCGCCTCAGGGAGGTCCCCGACGGCACTTGGCGCGACTCCGGCACCATCGCGGCCAACGAGACGAAACGCGTGTGCGTCGAGCTGCGCAAGCGCGGCGACCGCATGATTTTCGACTTCACCGGCAGCGATCCCCAGGCGCGCCAAGGCATCAACCTGCCGTACCACGCCACCTTCGGCGGCGTCTTCGAGGCGGTGCTCACCGCCCTGGGCTACGACCTCCCGAAGAACTACGGCGCCTTCGGTCCCATCGAGGTCATCGCGCCGGAGGGGTCGGTGGTGAACGTGCAGTATCCCGGGCCGGTCTCCATGAACACCACCTCGGGGCTCAAGACCGTCTCCTACGTATCCGCGTCGGTGCTGGCGCAGATGCTGGCCGGCAGCGAGACCTGGAAGGACGAGATCACCGCGCTCACCCTGGGGTTCCGGGTGGTGCGCCATGCCGGCGTCAACCAGTACGGCCGCTTCTACGTCTCCACACTGCTGGAATTGAGCGGCTCCGGCGCCAGCCCCCACGGCGACGGCATCGATTCCGGCGGCTACCTCACCTGTCACAACGTCGAGTGGCTCGAGCTGAACTTCCCGCTCATGTACCTGTTCCGGCGCCACCTCAAGGACGGCGGCGGCGCCGGGCGGTTCGCCGGCGGCGTGGGCGTGGAGGCCACCGTCAAGCTCCACGATGCGCCGGAGGAGAAGATCCGCGGCGTCGCCTTCGGTGTCGCCGGCCTGAGGAACTCCGGCGTGGGCTTGTTCGGCGGCTACCCGGGCGCTCCCAGCCTGCTGGTGCTGCTCGAAGGGACGCGGGTGAACGAGCTGCTGGCCGCCCAACGCCCTGTCGACGACCTCTCTGCGCTGGAGGGGGAGATGCGGCTTTTGCCTTACTGCGAGTTCGAGATCGGCCAGAACGACGTGCTCTACCTGCGGCTGGGCAGCGGCGGTGGCTACGGCGACCCGTTGGACCGGGCCTCGGAGGCGGTGGCGGAGAGCGTGCTGAACGAGCGGGTGTCCACGGGCGTTGCCGAGGAGATCTACGGCGTGGTGATGGAAGAGGGGACCTTGAAGGTAGACGATGCCGCGACCCACGGGTTGCGTGAGCGGCTGCGCCAACGCCGGGTCGCGGATTAGCCGGGACAGAGGGGTAGGGGAGTAGAGGGCGTCACACGAATCGAGGAAAGGAAACCCATGACCGAAATCACCGGCCCGAACCGGCCCGAACCGAAGCCCGTCTCGCTCGACGCGGCCAGGACCGCCGTGGTGGTGCTCGACCTGAACGCCCGGTGCCATGACCCGGAGGATGTCTGCTCGCGGTTGATGGAGCCCCTGGGCGGGTTCCTGGAGCGGGTCCGGGGGGCCGCCGTCCCGGTGGTGTTCACCATTTCGTTGCAATTCAGGGGCACGCCCCTGGGCGAGGCGGCGGCGCCCCTCAAGCGCCGGGAAACCGAGCCCGTGCTATATCCCGACGCCTTCGACAAGTTCGCCGGCGGCGAGCTCCAGGCGATCCTCAGCGGCGCCGGCGCCGAGAACCTCATCGTGACCGGCTCCCTCACCAACGTCGCCGTGCTCTACACCGCCACCGCCGCCGCGCGCGTTCACCGCTACAACGTCATCATCCCGCTGGACGGCGTCAACGCCAAGAGTACCTACGAGCACGAGTACGCCATCCACCAGCTCACCGTCATCCCCGCCGGCGCCGCCGACCGCATGAAGTTCACCCGGCTTGACATGATCCAGTTCGACTGATGCCGGGGCACCTGCGTGGTCTGCCGCCCTTGCTTGCGACCGGCATGTGGTGGTTGTACAATTCACTCAAGGGACGCCATGGATACGATCGCATACTCTGACGCCAGGGCACGGCTCGCCAAGACCATGGAGAAGGTCTGCGACGACCATGCGCCGGTGGTTATCACTCGAAAGAACAACCGATCCGTGGTGATGATGTCCCTGGAGGACTATCATGCGTTGGAGGAAACCGCCTACCTTCTCCACGGCCCGAGAAACGCGCGTCGTCTTCTGAAGTCCATCGCCGAGCTCGAATCCGGTGGAGGCACGGCGAGAGAACTCATCGAGTGAGGTTGGTATTCTCCCAGGAAGCGTGGGACGACTACCTCCACTGGCAGAAGACGGACCGAAAGCTGCTCAACCGGGTCAACCTGCTGATCCGGGAGATCCTCCGCTCACCGTTTGAAGGCATCGGCAAACCCGAACCCCTGAAGCATGGCCTGGCCGGCTACTGGTCGCGCCGCATCAACGATGAACACCGGCTCGTCTACAAGGTGGAAAGCGAGTCGGTGATGATCGCCCAGTGCCGCTATCACTATTGACGTTGACGCTGTCTACGCGGCGCTCTGCAGCCTGAGATTCCCGCGGCCGTCCACGGCCAGCTCGAAGGAGGGGTAGACGACGGTGGTGGAGGTGTACTCCTCGACGATGGCCGGGCCGGGGATGCGGAAGCCGGGGACGAGGTCGGCCCGGCGGTAGACGGGCGCCTCCAACGGAGCGTCAGCGCCGGGGAACAGCGCGGATCGTCGCCTCTCGGACTGCGCCGCGCTGTTGGCCGAGGATGTGGCGGCGAAGGTCATCTTGGGCAGGCGTCCGGTGCAACGCGCGCGGTAGGTGACGATCTCCAGGGACTCTTCGTCCGCGGTGTGGCCGTACAGCCGTCCGTGGGCCTCGTGGAAGAGCCGGGTGAGGTCCTCCTTGCGGGTTTCCGTCGCCGGCACCGTGACTTCATAGGATTGCCCGGGATAGCGCATGTCGAGGAAGTGCTCGGTTTCGATGCGGTCTGGACTCACGCCTTGCTCCTCAAGTTCCCGGACGCCCCTGTCGCGGAGTTCCTCCAGCGCCTCGCGGATGGCGCTCTCCGGGGTCTCGTCCAGGGGGCCGATGCGGGTGAGGGAATGGCTTCGAATCAGGTCGGTGAGCAGCATGCCGGTGGCGCAGAAGTTCCCCGGATCCGGCGGGATGCAGATTTCGGGGATCTCTAGCTCCCGGGCGATGGGACAGGCCACCGTGGGCCCGGCGCCGCCATACGCCACGAGGATGAACTCCCGTGGGTCGTAGCCCTTCTCGATGGTGACCGAGCGCATGGACATGGCCACCTGGGCGGCGAGCACTTCGACGATGCCCGCGGCGGCCCGTTCGGGGGTCATTCCCAGGGGGGTGGCGATGTTTCCGTCGATGGCTCGGCGCGCGGCCGCCGCGTCGATGGGCATGGCGCCTTGCAGGAGCGCTTCGCGGTTCAGGTGGCCCAGCACCACCAGGGCGTCGGTGAGAGTGGGTTGGTCGCCTGTCCCGTAACAGGCGGGGCCGGGCACGGCGCCGGCGCTCTGCGGTCCGACCTTGAGGAGCCGGCCGGACTCCACCCGCGCGATGCTGCCGCCGCCGCTGCCGATGGTTTCGATGTCCACGGTGGCCGCGCGCACGGTGTAGCCCGCCACCTTGCTTTGGGGCGCGGTCAGCAGCTCGCCCGGGATCACGGACATGTCGCAGCTCGTGCCGCCCACGTCCAGGGAAATGGCGTTGTCGCGGCCGAGTTCCCGGCACAACCGCCGGGTTCCCACCACCCCCGCCACCGGACCCGACAGGAGCGTCTGCACCGGCGCCATGGCGATGAGCGCGGGCGTGGCCACGCCGCCATTGGACTGCATGATCAGCACGCGGGCGCCGGGCAGCGATTCCTCGATGGCGGCTTCGATGGCGCCCACGTACCCCGCCACCCGCGGGCCGATGAACGCGTTGACCACCGCGGTGCTGGTGCGCTCGAACTCGCGGAACTGCGGGTCCACGTCCGACGACAGCGTCACGTAAAGGTCCGGGGCCAGCTCTTCCAGAATTGCCCGGAGCCGCCGTTCATGCTCCGGATTGGCGAAGGAAAAGAGCAGGCTCACGGCAATCGAGCGCACCCCCGCCTGCAACAACTCCTGCACCGCGGCGCGGGCCTGTTCGGCGTCCAGCGGAACCACGATCCGTCCTCTGGAATCCACCCGCTCCCGCACGGGCCGGATCAGACGCCGGGGCACGAGCTGCCGCGGGCGGTCGAAGAACAGGTTGTACACCTCGGCGCCGCGCCATTGGCGGTCCAGCTCCAGGATGTCCCGGAACCCTTCGGTGACCATCAATCCCGGCGCGGGTTCGCGTCCTTCCAGCAGCGTGTTCAGTCCGATGGTCGTGCCGTGGAGCACGTAGCGGGCCTTCTGCGGCAGCCGCGCGGCGATTTCGCGCAACCCGTCGGCGATGGCGGCGGTGGGGTCGTGGGGCCGCGACGGCAGCTTGTGAGTGAGGCACACCCGCCCGTCATCCTCGTCGAACACACTGAGGTCGGTGAAGGTGCCGCCGGTGTCAATGCCGATGCGCAACATGATGGCCTCTACAAGCCAGTCCTCGCGGGGGCGTCCCGCGGTCCCCGTGCCGGTACGTTCTTCGCCGATGCCGTGGGTGGTTGCCTGGTGCGGGGGCGACCGGCGGTCGCCGGTAGCGGAACACCGTTGCCGGGGCGTCCGTCCCGGTGCCCCGTCCCAAGGGCGACCGAGGGTCGCCCCGACACGGTTTCCATGCCTCGCGACACAGTCCCGACCACACGGACAGGCTCCTGGCCAGGGTAGCGCTGAACCTGTTCAGGGTCATTCCGGCGTCGATGGGTTTTCTCATGTTGTCTTCGGTCGACGAAAGTACGCGCCGTAGTCGCGCTGGAACTCCTCGAACCTGCGGGCGCCGGCCCGTACTTGCTCCGTCGCTGTCGTGTCGAGGGTCATGGTTTTGGGGTCGATGACCACGCCGTACACCTCCCGCGCCACCTCTGCCGACACGTAGCCGTCGCGTACGTCGTCGAGCACGCGCTCGGGGTCGCGCTCCAGGGGATCGCCCCAGCCGCCTCCGCCGCCCAGTTCCAGCAGCAGGGTGTCGCCGCTGTACAGGCGGACGTTGGCGGCCTTGGAGTGAAGCTCCCGAGCGAAAGCGGGGCCGGCGCCGGGCTTGAGTGTGCAGCGCGCGAGCGCGCTGGGGCGCGCGCCGAACAGGCCCGGCGATGAGAACTTGAAACGGTCCAGGCGCAGGTTCAGGGTGACGTCGTCGTTCAGCACCTGCCAGGCGCGCCGGATGCCCAGCCCGCCCCGGTACTTCCCCGCGCCGGCCGAGTCGGGGTTGACCTCAAAGCATTGCAGGCGCACCGGGAACTCGTTCTCCAGCGCCTCCACCGGCGTGCTCATGACGTTGCTGATGTCCGCGGCGCAGCCGCTGACGCCGTCCTTGCCCGGGCGGGCGCCGTAGCCGCCCCACAGGATCTCGTACTGCGAATAGCGCCGTTTGCCGCCCGGCTCCACGCCGTTGAAGGACACCGCGCCGCCGGAGCTGCTCTGGGGCGCGGCCACACGGTCGGGCAGGGCTTGGGCCAGCGTCATCATGAGCACCGGCGCGAGCCGGTGGCAGGTGGTGGCGTACATGTTCACCGGGGCCGGGAACTCCGGGTTGAGCAGGTGTCCGGGGGGCGGCAGGGTGATGCGGATGGGCGCGGAGCAGCCCTGGTTCTTGGGCAGGTCCGGGCCGATGGCGGCCTGCACGCAGTACTCCGCCACCGCCCGCACCACGCAGGGGCGCAGGTTCAGGGGGCCGCGGGACTGTCTGGCGGAGGCGAGCTCGAACTCCAGCTCGTCGCCGCGCACGTGCAGGGTTGCCGTGACCGCCAAGGGCTGGTCCAGTTCCACGCCGTCGTCGTCGATGTAGTCGGTGACCGGGCCGTAGGTTCCCGGCGGCATGGCGGCGATGCGCGCGCGCAGCTCCCGCTCGGTGATGGCGATGCGCTCCTCCCAGCAGGCGAGCACGTCGTCCACGCCGAAGCGGTCCGCCAGCGCGGCGAGCCGTTCGATGCCGTGGAGGTTGGCGGTGACCTGGGCGCGGATGTCGCCCCAGGTGACTTCCGGAATGCGGGTGTTGGCGCAGATGAGCTGCTTCACCGCCTCGTTGAGGACACCGCCCTCGTAGAGCTTGACGGGCGGTATCAGCAGCCCTTCCTGGAACACCTCGGTGGCGTCGCCCGCGTTGGTGCCCGGCACCTTGCCGCCGATGTCGGGCTTGTGGGCGGTGTTGCCCACGAAGGCCACGATCTCGCCCCGGTAGAACACCGGCGAGATCAGCGTGACGTCGCTGGGGTGATTCTGGCAGTAGCGGTAGGGATGGTTCAGGATGAAGGCGTCGCCCTCGCCGATGGCCCCGGCGAAGTCCTGGAGGATCCCGTGGAGCTGGGACCCGACGACTCCAAGTCCCACGGGGTTGGGCGAATATTGGCCGACATTGCGCCCGTCGCGGTCGCAGATGCTCAGGGCCAGGTCCTGGCTCTCCTTCACGATGGACGAGTAGCCGTTGCGCATGAGCTTCTGGGTCAGCTCGTACGCGATCTGGTTGGTGGCGTTGTAGATGACCTCGAGCTTGATGGCGTCCATGTCTACCCGGCAGGCTCCTGACGGGGCAGCATCTCCACCGGCGTCTGACGCGGTCCCAGGCTCTCGTAGTATTCGTGGGTCTCGGGCTTGTAACGGCCCTGGTTGAAGCTGCCGCCCTTCTGGCTGCGGACGATGACGGCCACGGTCCGCTCGCCCACGGTGTTCTCGGTGTGCACCTCGTAAGGCCGCACCAGGTCGATCTCGCCCGGTCCCACGTGCTTGTCGCTGGCCAGCCGGATCTCGGCGTAACCGGGCCTGGATCGGTCGTCCAGCCGTTCGTAGCGTTCGACGCGTTCGTGGCCGGCCAGCACGCCGTAGAGCGTGTAGATGTGCGCGTGGTCATGAATGCGGGCGCGCCTGCCCTGCCGCGCGTCTCCCTTGGTCAGGCCGTTGATGGCGAACCCGTAGTCCGGATCCTCGTAGAACAGCAGGTTCTCGGCGCGTCCGTCCCGCGGCGCACAGTCGGGCCATGAACCGGATGCCTCCACCACCTCGGGATCGGCGAGCAGCTCCGCCAGGATCGGGGTCAACGCGGTCCAGCGCTTGTCCAGGTCGGGTTCCGCGGCGAACAGCGCGCGGGTCTTCTCGATGAACCGCTCCAGCGCGTTGGGTTGATCGTTGTCCATAGGGGTCAGTCCTCCGTGGCGCTGGCTTCGGCCGGGCGGGAATTCTTGAAACGCCAAGGACAGTATGCAATCCTGCCACCGCTGTCAATGCTGCCTTGGGCGGCTTTGGCGCTAGCTCCCGGAGGACCCGAGTCGATGAAGTACAGGACCCTCACCGCCATCGGCATGGTGGTGGCGCTGGTGGTCGGACTGGTGGCCCGGCAAGTCGTCTACCTGGTGCTGGCGCCGGGGTCCACCACCGATTTCATCGCCACGGTGATCTTCCTGGGCGCTTTCCTTGGAGGCCTGCTGGGCTTCGTGGGCATTTTCCGGGTGCGGGAGGGGCGGCCGTTCTTCAACAGACCTTTCTGACGAGCCTGCCATGGGAGACACCAGATGACGGGAGCCTTGGACGGCACGGTGGCCGTCGACGCCAGCGGACACGTGGCCGGACCCTACGCGGGGAGCCTTCTGGGCGACCTGGGGTGCGAGGTTCTCAAGGTGGAGCTGCCGGGCAAGGGTGATCCCGCCCGTGGAAGGGAAGGCTACGGGCCGGTCTTCCGTGTGCTCAACCGGAACAAGAAGAGCGTCACCCTCAACCTGCGCGAGGCCGAGGCGCGGGACATCCTGGCCCGGATGCTGGAATCGGCGGACATCCTCATCGAGAGTTTCCGGCCGACCACGCGCAAGTCGCTGGGCCTGGACTACGAAGCGTTGCGGCAGCGCAACCCGGGCCTCATCCACTGCTCCGTCACCGCTTTCGGCCAGAGCGGCCCCTACGAGAATCGTCCCGGTTTCGAGTCCATCGGCCAGGCCGTGAGCGGCATGCTGAGCCTGCTTACGGACCCGGGCGATCCACGAATGGGCGGCCTGTCGATATCGGCGCATGCCACCGGAGTGTTCGCCGCCTACGGGATCCTGGCGGCGCTGGCGGCGCGTGAGCGAACGGGCGCGGGCCAGTTCGTGGACGTGTCGCTGCTGCAGGCGAGCATGGGTTTCGTCGAGTCGCACTTCGCCGAGTTCCTGAACGGCGGCGCGGCCGTCACGCCGAAGAACTTCCAGCGGGGACGGCTGTTCTGCCTGACCGCCGGCGATGGGCTTCCGCTGCTTGTGCACCTGGCGACACATCGGCCGTCCTGGGAGGCCCTGATCCGTGTGATCCGGCGGCCCGATCTGCTCGACGATGGGCGTTTCGCCACGTACGAGGACCGCGCCGCCCATCACGACGAGTTGGCGGCCATCCTGCGGGAGGTCTTCGGCAGCGCCCCGCGCGCCGCCTGGCTGGAGCGCCTGGAGGGCGAGGACCTGAGCCACGCGCCTATTTACGCGGCCGAGGAGGTCTTCGACGATCCGCAGGTCCGGCACCTGGGCTTGCCGCGGGAAATTCACCACCCCGAACGCGGCGCCACCCGGCTCATCGGCAGCAGCGTGAACCTGTCGGATACGCCGCCGCGCTTTGCGCGTCCGGCGCCCCTGGTGGGGGAGGACACCGACGCGGTGTTGCAGGGGCTGGGTTACGACACGGACGCCATCCGGGATCTGCGTACGCGCGGGATCGTGTGAGGAAGCCGCCGGAATCGGCATGATCGGAAACCGTATGACTGTGTCCACCCGTATTGATTTCATTGAGGAGATTCACCGGAGCCCCTGCGCGGCCGTGTTCGTGGTGGCCGGCGGCGGGGCTCAGGCATTGGCGGATCTCTTCGCCGTGCCGGGAGCGTCGCGTACCGTGCTGGAAGCCCTGGTACCCTACAGCGCCGGTTCCATGAGCGCGTTCCTGGGCCGCGAGCCGGAGCAGACGGTGTCGGCGGAGACCGCCGCGGCCATGGCGTGGAAGGCTTACGAGCGCGCGCTGGCGCTGCGGCCGTCCGGCGACGTGCCGGTCCTCGGCATCGCCTGCACGGCGGCCCTCGTGACGGACCGCCCGCGCAAGGGACGTCATCGGGCGCATGCGGCGGTGTGTTCCGGCGAGGGGGTGGCGGTCCACTCCGTCGTTCTCAAGAAGAACGAGCGGGACCGCGCGGGCGAGGAGCGCGCGGCCGCGGACCTGTTGTTGTCCGTGACGGGCCTGGCCTGCGGGTTGGAGGCGGGCCGGTGCCATGCGTTGCTGCCTGCGGAAGAAGTTCGGGTGCGGGTGACTTGACGGAAGGCTTCCGCTGGCCGCTAGTCCCGCGCCGTAGCGTTGTCCAAAGTGTACCCGGCGCGTTCGCGTCCCTGGGGATGTCCTAACCGTTGGAACCTTCCGTGTTGGACCCCTCCGCGACACGACGCGCCAAAGCCTCTTCGGTGGCCGCCTGGTAGCTGCGGCTGACGGGGATCTCCCGATCATCGGTCAATCTCAGGAACCGGCGCTGTCCGCGCTGCACGAGCCCGTCCACGTGATCATAGTGGACCCAGTAGGACCGATGAACCCGGATGCCGAGGGTTTCGAGTTCGCTGACCGCGTCGCCGAAGCGCATCAGAATGCCGCATTGCCCGGCCGTGGTGACGGCCTTCACGTAGTGATCCTTCATTCTCAGGTAGATCAGGTCTTCACCCACATCGGCGGGAAGACGGTCCAGGAAGTGTCGCCCGGCGTCCGGAACCGGGGCATCCTGCGCCGGGGGCCGCGGGTCGGCGGACTGGCCGGCGGTTTCCGGGCGTCCGTGCATCGCATCGGGCTCGCGCTCCGCCGTGTGCTTCATGCGCCGAACGCTGGTGAAATGCGTCAACGAGCCGCTCAGCAGCATGGCCACGACGACAACGGGCCCCAGGTCCCGAAGCCGGTATCCGGAAAGCTCCGGGCGAAACCACCGGTCCACGCCGTACATCACGGCCGTGGCCGGGAGCCCGCACCAAAGGGTGCCCGCCGCCAACCACGCGCTTGTCCGTTTCAGCGGTCGAAGGCCCGCCAGGCTCGCGGTCAGAACCCCGTGGGAGAAGCAGATGGGCACGCACAGGACGGCGCAGGCGGCGAAGTAGGTGATGTGCTGGCTCCACGGAAGATCGTCCCGCAAGGCCAGTTCCACCACGATGAGGAGGGTCACGTAGGCGGCGATGCAAACCAGAGTGAGCCGGACGGTTCCCTGTCCGAAAGGATCGCGAAACCACCCCGGCGGCCCGTGCAGGTGGTGTTCCTGGCAACAATGGGTATGCGAATGAACCCTGCGTTCCACGAAAGCTCCCCCCTTCTTGAAAGCTCGCAGCCCCGCCGCGTCCACTCAGTCCCACATCCTGGCTTATGGTTTGATGCTGAACCGCGGATGCCGCGGTGTCAATAACGGCAGGGGAGCCGGGTGAAATTTTTTCCGGCCAAATTTATCCAGCTATTTGGGGGGGCGAGGAGCCTGCGCCGCAGGAATTCGCGAAAGCGAATTTGCAGCCGTTAAGTCCTGTGGCGCAGGCTCCGAGGAGTGGAGAACCGTTTCAGGCTTGCAACCGAGCGCCACGCGCCAGCGATGCTGTCACATCGTGGGCGCGTGGCGCTGTCATGCGCGTTCACCAGCGGGCGGTGGCTTCGAGACCGAGGGTATGTTCCGGCTGCGCGGAATGGCTCTCGCTGCGCGTGGCATTGATGCCGAAGGAGACATCGGGCGCGCCGGTTTCCGCGGCCGGGTTGAGGCGCCAGCCCAGACGGTAGTCGCGTGCTCCGGTGGCGAGGCCGAACCCGAGGTGGGGGGTTCCGGTGAAGCGGCCGTCAAGGATGGGAAAGCCGTAGGCGGCTTCGGCGTTCCAGTTCGCTGCGGCTGTGTGACTCCCGGCGCGGTTCTCCAGGGGGTCGGGGGTGAACAGGGCGTCCACGCCGCCCTGGGCCTGACCGCCGAGTTCCTGGCGGAGGGTGAGCGACGGGCCCAGGCGGGTGGCCAGATTCGGGGCGTAGGTCAAGGCGGCGGCAAAGCCGTGGTCCTTGAGGTGGTCGGCGCCGTGTGCCAGGAGGGTGCGGCCGGAGACATCGAGGTTCAGGCCCAGAGCGGGACTGTTCCAGGCGAGGCCGCCGCCGAGCTCCACGCCGGCGCCGGTGTCGGCATCGCCGCCGTCATGCCGCGCGCCCAGCTCCAGGGTGGGGGTGACGTGGGCGCCGCCGTCCATGTCCATCCGCCAGCTTCCCTCCAGCCCCAGCCGGAGCCGGGTCACGTCGGAGTCCGAAGCCGCGAGTTGCGTGGTTTTGTCCGACGAGGTCCGCGTCCACAGGAAGTCCGACACCAGGGCCAGCGCCATGCCCGAGCCCTGCCGCGCCAAAGGCATCAGGTCGCCGCGAAACCCCAGCGCGGCCATGCCCCAGGACAGGTCGGCCTTGTACTCGCCGCCGACCTGGGGTTTGAGGGTCACGTCCCCCGCGCCGTAGCCGGCCGCGCCCCAGAGCTTGAGCCGCTCCGAGGCCTGAAAGGCGCCGTAGGGCATGGCCCCGGTGAGGGTCGCCTCCACCTTGCCGTCACCCGCCCGCACGGCGTTCTCACACAGCACCACTGCGTCCCCTGTGCAGTCCTGCGGGCCGGTCATCCGGTCGGCGTAGTCCCCGTCACCCTGGCCGTGGGTGAGGGCCACCCCGACCATCCAGCGGTTCCGGGCATAGTCGGCCCCCAGCATTCCGGTGGTGGCGTCGCCGTCCAGGGAGAAGGCGCCCTCGCGTCCTTCGAAGCTGCCTTGTCCGGCGTTGCCCCAGAAGGCCATGCTGCCGCCGTGGGCGTCCTGGCCGCCGGTGGCGGCAAAGTGACTGCCAAGCATCAGCTCGCGCACGGTCAGGGCGCGCCACGAAGCGCCCTCGGCGCGGGTCCCGCCAAGGCGGTGGACGTGATGGCCTGCCAAGGCATGGGCTCCGAAGCCCGGACTTCCAGGACCATGGACAGCCCCTGGACTCCCGGCCGTGCCGGGGCTTGCCCCGGATGGCGATGCAGGGCCTGACCCGGAAAGTGATTCAGGTTTCAGGGTCTGTCCGGCAAGGGTCACCTGGGCGCCGGCCGCGCGCGGGGCTTCCAGGCGCCCGGCGATGCCGTCCAGGGCCTGCTGGGCCACGGTTCTGCCGAAACGGCCGAGCCAAGCCTTGGGCATGGGGTCGGCGTTGGTGATGGTGCCCACCCCCACGGCGTCGCTGATCACCGCCCCGCCGGTGGGATTCGACAGCACCGCCTCGAAGGTCTCGGGGTCCTCGTCGTGGTTGTCGTTGTAGATGTAGACCCACATCCGCTTCTCGGTCTCGCCTGGGGCAAAGGCCATGCCGATCCCCCGGGGCCGCCCGAAGAAGTCCTTGCGGTCCTGGGCGGAGACAGGATTGGATTCGCGCGTGAAGAAGGTCACTGAAACCCAGCGTCTGGCAGGCCGGTTGAGCCGGACGGTGAAGAACATTCGCCAGTCGCTGTTCTCATTGACCGTGGCGTCGGAGATGGAGAAAGCGAGGGAAGCGTCCGCCGCCGCGTCGTTGTCGGACAGGGCCACGGTGGCCGCATTGTCCGGCGCTGCCGCCACGGTGTATCCCGTGCCGGCCGCCAGGGTGGCGCTCACCGAACCGTCAGGCTCGTCCACGGCATCGTCCACCGTGGCGAGGGAGAAGGTGACGCTGCTGGAGCCAGCCGTCAGGGTCACGGTGCGGTTGCCCGCGCCGGGCGCGCTGAGCCAGTCGCCGCTCTGGGCCACGGTGACGGCCACCGTCAGGTCGGCGGCGGGGGCCGGGTCGGCCTCGATGGTGAAACGCGCGCTCCCGCCCTCGTCCACCGCGGAACCGGCCGAAAGGCTGAGTTCGGGCACGGCCGCCGGGGTCGGCGCCGGGTCATTGTCGCGCACCGCCACCGTGGCGTTGCCCTTTCCTGTGGCCACCGTGTATCCGGCGCCCGAACCCAGGGTGACGCTCACCGAGCCATCGGCCTCGTCCGCCGCATCGTCCACCGTCGCCACCGAGAGGTCGGTGCTGGCAGCCCCTGCTGTCAGCGTCACCGTCCGGCTGCCGGCACCGGGGGCGTCCAGGTAATCGCCGCTCTGGGCGACGGTCCAGGTGACCGTGAGGTCGGCAGAAGGCGCCGGGTCGGCGGTGATGGTGAAGGTGGCATTGCCGCCCTCGTCCACGGCGGACCCCGCCGAGAGGCTGAGTTCGGGTGCGGCAGGTGTGGCAGGCGTCGCCGGTTGGGCCTCAGCCTGTTCCGGCTGTTCCGGCTGTTCCGCCGGCGCCGCCGCCAGGCATTCCAGCGCTGGCGCCACCGGCTCCCAGCGCGGAAGGCCTCGATCCGCCTGCGCCCGCGCCTCGGCGACGGTCATCGGGTTGTTGCTGTAGGCGTTGCTCACCCCGAAGGCGGCAAGCACCCGGCTCCAGCGCTCGACATGGCCCGGCGAAGTCCGCCAGGTCTCGCCCGCATACTCCTGGACATCGGCAAGCAGGGCGTCGGAGACGCAGGCCGGTGTCTGCGCCTCGGCCTGCTCAGGCTGCTCGGACGAGCCCTGCCCCACGGCGAGGGTCGCCGTGGCTGCCAGCGCGGCGAGTGTCTGCGTCACGTCGTTGCCGTCGAGATATTCCGGCGTCACTGTGACCGTCAGCGTCATGGCTTCCTGCGCCTCATGCCGGATGGTGGCCGTGGTGTCCGTTACGCTCTCGACACCGAAGACGGCGGTCTGCGAACCGCTGCCGTCCCAGGACACCTCGTAGGAGGTGGCATGCGCCACCGCGTCCCAGGAGACACTGGCGCTGGCAGCGTCCACCGCCGTCACCTGCAGGTTGGAGACCGCCGTGTCGGGCACCTGGATCGCGGGCGCGCGGTTGCCCAGGGGGCATAGCCCGCCATTGATCCGCACGCAGTAGCTGCCTGGATCCACCCGGAACGGACGGCCGGTGGGCGTCAGCTTGAAGGTCGCGCTGCCCGGCCCGGCGTCGTGCCGGAGCCCGATGGTTACCCTGAACTCAGAGAAGCCCCTGACGAGCGACTTGTAGCCCGACTTGCCCAGACTCTGCTTGCGGTTGTCGTTGACCACATTGCCGGTGTCCTCGACCTGCCACTTGACGTAGAGGTCGGCGGGCAGGGGGCCATTGACCGAGCGGATGGTGTATATCGCGCGGAACCGGCGGTCGCGCTTCGACGTGCCATCATACCCCGACACCTTCAGAACGGGCAGGTCGTCCTTGATGGTGATGACCGTGCTGATGGTCTCGCGGGCAGTGCGGGTCGAGTCCGGAATTTCCAGCAGGTCCGTGGTCTCCTTGCCCGACACGGTGCTCCTCTGCAACCGGATCTTCACCGACTCGTCCGGCTCGTCGCTGCTGCCGTCGTCGAACAGCTTGAGGTCGAGATAGGTGCTGAGTTCCCCCTTCGGCAGCGTCGCGAGGTGGCAGCCCGTCGTCGTGACCTTCGTGCCGTCCGGGCGCGCCAGCGTGTAGTCATCGCCGAACGTGGCCGAGCCCGTCACACAGTACTCGAAATGCGCATCCACCGGCAGCGTCCGGTCGGGGATCGAGGAATGCGCAGGGGTCAGAGCGATCTTGATCCTGTGCCCGCTGTCGACCCCGTCCCTCAGGACCTTCCCGTGCTCGTCCACCTTGAGCAGGGGCGTCGCTTCGTCGTCCCTGATGTATATCGTGGTCCGGCTCGGCGAGCCCACCTCGTAGGTGCCCGTGTCCACCATCTCCAGGACCACGGTCTCGGTGCCCTCGATCAGCGTGTCGTTGAGGACCGTGATCGGGAGCGACGAAAGCGTACTCCCCTTTGCCTGCGTCATCGTGCCCCGGTTGGTGTTCTGGTTGTAGTCACCGCGCAAGCGGTAGTCGGTGCCGTAGATCGCGGTGCTTCCTCCGTCCTCATGCCCTCGTACGACCTGGTAGGTCACCGTGGTTGTCCAGCCGGCCTGCGCCGAGAACGCAATCCCGACATTGTCCCGCTCAGGCGAAGGTCTCCCTTCTCTCACGCCTGGCTTTCCGGCCCAGGTGCCGAAGGCAAGCGGCTGCTGGCGGTAGTCGTCGTCATTGATCGTCACGCCGAGGCTCGTGCGCCCGCTGTTGATCTCGTAGGGCGAAGGGAGCTGCTTGCCCGGAATCTCGGTGAGCTTGATCCCCACCCGCTCCGTGCCCGATTTCACCAACCGCTCCTGACCGTTGATCCACATCGGGATCTCTTCGTAGTGGTTGTCGCCGAGGACCTGGATCCGGAGCCTCCTGTGGTGTTGGTTGGCGGCGATGTCCGAGTCGACGCACGTGTTGTTGCGCGTCACCCAGGCGCTGCCGACCCGTTCCTGCACCTGGTAGTCGTCGGGCTCGGCGTTACCGCCCGTGCGCCGTGTGGCGGAACCGGAGAAGCACACCCGGAAGGGCAGGGCCGATGAAGAAGTCTGGCTGGTGCGGACGTAGAACTCGACGTTCACCGGGGCTGAATCCGTCTCGTCCACACTCGTCGCGCGCACGCAGTCGTACTGGGGGCCCGTGACCGTCGAGAATGTCAAGTCGGCATTCTCGTACGTGCAGCGCCCGTCCCCGCTGGTCAGCGAGAGCGAAATGAACGGGGTGGGGCCCACCTTGAAGACGGGGGAGAGGGCGTAGAAGTGGTTTTTGAGAGAAGGGAGGGAAGCGGCGTCGCTGATAGGGTTCCCGCCCGGCCTCCGAGATCCTACACGGACAAGTACATTCCCGCCAAGAGGAAATACATGCTTGGTGCCGTTATCGTTGCTGCCGGTCCATATGGTCCAGGCAGTGCCGAGACGCGCAGTGCCATCCTCATCCCAGACATTCCTGGTTCCGCTGCTTTCCCAACTACCGTCATAAAAGTCCGCGTAGTCGTCGGCGACCTTCGCGCCGCCCAGCCAGTAGATCGGCACGCCGGTTCCGGTGGTCGCGGTATTGTCGCGGGCATGGACCGAGGCGGTCGAGGCAACCGCCTTGAACTGCGCGCGGTAGGGGCGGATGGCCGTGTGCCCGCTCCCGGCCGCCGACTGCACGAAGCTGTTGTAGTGGGCGATGTTGCTCGATTCTGCATTGCGCGTGGAGAAGGTCGCGAACAGCAGCCGGAATGTGCCGCCTTCCCCGATCCCTGCGGGCTTGAGCGCCCAGTCGGGGGGTACCTCCTGAATGGTGGTCTGCGCGGTGGTGGGGACGGCGAGACCGAGCAACAGCGGCAGACCGAGGACAAGTCCGGCAGTGGCCCGGCGCAGACTGCCCACGGCAGTACGTCCACCCGCGGCGGTGCGGGCGGCAGAGGCGTCGAAGCGGTTGGAGGAAGCGGCGGGCCTGCGGGTATTGGAACGCTCGCGGGCGGATGCGGAAGATTCAGCTCGGGAGGCTGCTCGCCTCAGGCGGCGCCACCACGAAGACCCAGGAAGGACGGCTCGACGGCTCGACGGCTCGACGGCTCGACGGCTCGACGGCTCGACGGCTCGACGGCTCGACTCAATCGACGGCTATGGAATGAGTATTTTCTCTATTTGTCAACCCCTCGGACAATATTTCTTCGCCCGCCCGGCGTCTACATGCAGCCTCGAACCTTGAGCCTCGTTCACACAAGGTGTTCCATTCCCTGACCAAGGCATGCAGTAGATTCATCATGATCGCGCTCCCAATCTGTCACATTCCGGACATTTGTCACATTCTGAAAACTTCACGCGGTTCTTTACACCGTTCGCACCGGCATCGACCAGAAGCCTGTCCGAGTGGCCGCGAAACAGCCGCGTGGAATGGAATCCCTGTAGGGGGGAGTGGCCGTCGCCCTTACAGGGAAAGACTCCTGGATACGCTACCGCTATGATGTAAGGGTACCTCTTATGCGGAAACGGTTGCAACCCTAAAATTGCGGGCGGCTTCGAGGGGCGCGGAAGCGAGGCGGTCGCCGGCGCCGGCGCAAGTATGGTACACGCTCGTACACGCTCCCGAAATGCGCATGGCGAGATGTTCGTTGGCCCGATTTCAAGATGGAGGATTTGACCATGGAACGTGAAATCACTGTAGACGGTCTCAGGATTCGGTATCTGGAGGAGGGGGCGGGGATGCCGGTGATCATGCTGCACGGCGCGTCGCTGGGATCGTCCGCGGATGTGTTCGAGCGCCACTTGGGGCCGTTGGCCGATGCCGGCTTTCGTGCCGTGGCGTACGACCAGCCGGGCTTCGGCCTGTCCGACGTTCCCGAGGATCACACCCTGGCCTACCGGGTAGGGTTCCTGCCGCGGTTCATGAGCGCCATCGGCGCCGGGGAGGCCGTGCTCATCGGTCACTCCCAGGCCGGCGGCATCGTGGTGCAGACGGCGCTCGACCACCCCGAGCGGGTGACCCGGGTGGTCGTGGTGTGCAGCGGCAGCCTGTTGCAGGGACTCCCGGGCTTTCCGCCGCCAGCCCACGCCAGCAGCGAGTCCACGGACGCGCCGCCCACACTGGAGGACAGCCGCAAGCTCCTGGAGTCGAACCTCTACCACAAGGAGCTGATCACGCCGGAGGTGCTGGAGAAGCGCCATGGCTTGAGCCTGGGCAGGAACCTCGAGGCCTTCCTGGAGCGCCAGCGGGCGGTGGAGCCCAAGCGTGAGGGTCCCCGCCTGTGGGAGCGGCTCAAGGAAGTGCGCCCGCCCATGCTGCTGCTCTACGGCAGGCAGGACCGCAACCAGGCCGCCGAAAAGTGCGCCAGGCTGACGGAATTGATGCCGGACCTCCGCCTGGAGATCATCGACAAGGCCTGCCACATGCTCATGTGGGACGCGGGCGCTGCCTACGACCGCAAGGCCATCGAGTTCCTGAAGGAAGCCGGCGCCTGACAGTGCCCATAACCCAAGGAACGAAGGGGAGACTCTTCGTCAACTGGTAGACGAAGTCAAAACCTGCTGAAAGTCGAAGTGTTGATTGGGTTTGGCAAATTGATCAGGTGCATCGAAGATCGTCCTGCTTTTCTTGATCGGCGATTCGTACCAGCTTTGAAACTCCGGCGCCAAGGAATGGCTGTCCTCGTTCAGGGCGATTGCCTGCTACAGAGCGTACAACTCCACCGGGTTGTCGTAGAGGATGCGCGAGACGCTCTCGGGGGCGAGGAATTCGTGTTGTTGCAGCAATTGGAGTGCGTGGATTTCGGTGGAGGAGTCGGCATGGCCGTAGTCGGTACCCATGACCAAGCGGTCGTCGCCCACGTACTGGATGACGTGCTCCAGGTCGTCGTTCATCTGGGCGGCCACCCAGATGTTGTTGTCGTGGAGGATGCGCTCCTTGAGCTTGCCGCCGCGCCGTTCCACGCGACGCCGGAGGTCGTTGACGAGGTAGGGGAGCCAGCCCGCGCTCAACTCGATAATGCCCCAGCGGAGCTTGGGGAAGCGGTCGGGCAGGTTCGACATGATGAGCAGGTGGAACGCGCCGAGGCCCACGAACTTGTTGCGCTGGTAGCCGCACAGCGGCTTGCCCCAGACCCGGTCCATGTCCGGGCTGTTGGTGCCCGAGTGGATGCACACGGGCATGTCGAGGTCGCTGGCCTCCTCGTATAGAGGGAAGAAGTCGGGGTCGTTGATGAGCCGGTTGCGGTAATCCAGCCCGGACATGTTCACCGCCACCGCGCCATGGTCGCGGGCGAAACGCATCTGCCGCCGCCCCTCCGGGATGTCGCTCAGCGACGCCACACAGGCCCAGCGGAAGCGTCCGCGGCCGCGGGAGTGGATGTCCGCCAGCCAGCGGTTGTAGCTCCAGCACAGGGCGTTCTCCAGCGCCGGCCGATCCGTGAGCGGATGGACCCACAGGGTGGGGAAGAGCACTTGCAGGTCGGTGCCCAGCTCGTCCATGTGCGCCACCCGGGCGTCCACATCGAGCATGTACTTGGCCTTGAGGTCCAGGGACACGTTGCCGATGAATGTGCCGGTGATGGCGTCGCTGCGCGCGCCGCCGCCGGGCCAGGGCGTCCCCACCTTGTGGCCGCCGATGACCCAGTACTTGAGGGTCTCGCCGTTCTCCAGCCTCTCGTAGACCACGCCGGGCTTGTACTCCCGCTCGGAGGGTTCGAGGTATTCCCAGGTCTCGTCGATTTCCACCACGTGGGCGTCTGCGTCGATGATCGGCATGGACTGTCCCTCCCGGCTCAGGGGCGTTTTCGATGGAGCACGATGCGGCGTTCAGTTCGCCACAGTCGCGGGTTCCTGTCAAATTGGAATTTGGGCAATTGGGCAACACACGCGGGGTGAAACGATGACGACGTACGAACCGATTCGCAGGGTCTGTCTCGGTGTGCTGATGGTCCTGATTCTGGCGCTGCCATTGGCGGGCTGCGGCGACCGGGCGGAGGAGATGTTCGGGACCGCACAGTTCGAGGAAGTGCAGAACAACAAGGAGCACGCGCGCAAACTCTACAACCGCATCCTGCGCGACCACCCCGACAGCCCGTTCGCGGCCAAGGCGCGGCAACGGCTGGCGGCGATGGAGCGCGAGGGACGTTAGTGTCGTGTCCGGTAAATTCGCGCCGGTAAATTCATGCGGGCGGATTGTGGCGCCGCCCTCCGGGGAGTACACTTGAAGGCAGTTTGCAGGCAGGCACGGCACACTCACTGCATGGGGGTGATCTCATGAAGCGTCGTCTCATGAAGCGTCTTGTCATCGCGTTGGCGGTTCCGTTTGCGCTCGTGTTGTGGACGAGCGCGGCCTGGGCGGGCGCGCCGTCGCCCGATGCGCTGCTGTCCCATTCCGACCGGCGTCATCAGGAGCAGGCGCTTCAGAACGCGCTCGAGTTCAACAGGACCGGCGAGGCCGAATTCTGGGAGAACGCCGAGACCGGGCACTGGGGCGCGGTCACCCCGACACGGACCTACCGCAACACGGCTGGTCAGGATTGCCGCAAGTTCCAGCGCGAGGTCGGCATCGACAACCGCCAGGCACAGGTCTGGAGCACGCGCTGCCGCACCGCGGCCGGAGTCTGGCGCCAGCCCGTCGCGCCCAAGCCGGTCTACACGCGCGTTTACAAGGACCACCGCCGCCACGATCCTCGACCTCCGGTCTACTCCTGGCCGTTGGCGGTCCACCTGTTCTACGAATGGGGTCGCGACCGGCCGCGCCGGTTCCATCGGCACCACCGGCCTCACCGCCTTCACCGCCATGGTCGTTTCGACCGCCACGACCGCCTGCACCGGCGTGGCCGGCCGCATCACCATGACAGGTTCCGCCGGCATGACCGCCGACACCGCAACGACCGGGCTGAACGGCGTGGCGGGACTGACCAGCGCCGGCGTTAGCCCGGTCCGTTCCCGCCGGTACGTTGCGTTGACGGGATGCTGGTGGGAATTCCCGGCTGATCCCGCGCCGCTCACAGATCCGCCTTGCGGACCTCCCGCTTGAAGGCCGCGAGGCCCAGCGTGGTCACGGCGCCGATGGCGGCGCCCGCGATCAGGGTCAGGGGAGCGCCCAGGAACGCGGCGGCGAAGCCGGACTGGGCCTCGCCCATGCTCGTGCCGCCCACGCCCATCATGCGCTGGAAGCTCAGGACCCGTCCTCTCAGCCGGTCGGGTGTGGCGGTCTGAACGATGGCGTTGCACAGCACCATCTGCACGGCTTCGAACATGCCGAGCACGAACACCGCGGCCATGGCCAGCAGGAACCAGCCCGACAGCGCCAGCACCACGAGCGCGGCGGCATAGGCGAACAGACTGAAGGCCACCCAGAGCCCCTTGTAGCGCAGGTTGCCCAGGGACAGGATCACGGCGACGCCAAGGATGGCGCCGCCGGCGCCCGAGGACAGCAGGAGGCCGAAGGCTTCGGCGCCGGCGCCCAGGGCGGTCACGAAGATCGGCAGCAGGGCGCGATAGCTCCCGATGTAGACGGTGACGAGCTCCAGAGCGAGAAAGACCCACACCACGGCTTCCCGGCGAACGAATCCGAAACCTTCCTGCAGGCTTCGAAGGGGCGATTCGCGAACGCCGGATGTGTCCGACACGTAGTGAATCGCCGCCACCAGGAACGCAGCGGAAAAGTACACGCAGCCGTTGAGCGCATAGGTCGGACCGGAGCCGAGCCCGGCGATGAGAAAGCCGGTGAGGACCGGCCCTGTGAGCTGGGACATCTTCCGGCTCATGGCCGTGTACGAAAGGGCGTTGAGAAGGGTCTCCCGCGGCACCAGGCCTGGCACCATGGCATTGCGGGCGGGCGCGCCGAGGGCGTTCAACGATGCGTTCATGAAGCCCGAGAAATAGATGTGCCAGACCTCGATCAGCCCCGTGATGGCCAGGAACGCCACCACGGCATTGACGACGCCGTTGCCGGCCTGCACCAGGATCACGAACCGGCGGCGGTCGATGCGGTCGGCGAGGACGCCCCCGAACGGCGAGAGAACAAAGACGGGAATCGCCCGCACCAGTCCGGTGAGGCCCAGGTGCAGGGCCGAGCCGGTCAGCTCGTAGATGAGCCACAGTTCGATGGTTCGCTGGATATAGAAGCCGAAGGACGTGGCCAGAATGGCCAGACACAGCGAGCGGAAGCCGCGATGGACGAGTGCGCCGCGGGAGGACGTGGGCTTCCGCATCATCGCTCAGGGTACCGGCTTCGTGTCCTGGCCGGTCAATTGGCAGGCCGTTGGACGGGCGGCACCGTGCCGATGCCTTGTTCCTCGGCCTTGCGGTGGAAGTAGGACGCCACCACGATGTCGTAGATGCCGCAACCGCGCTTCAGGTAGGCGAGCACGTCTTGCGGGGCCTCTCTGCCGGGCTTCCGGCCCAAGAGCACGTCGGTGATCCCGCAGGAAATGTCCGCGCCGGTCAGCTCGCTGGACGCCATTGGGGTCTCGATGGCCCCGTAGGGTGGCAGGTGGCCCATGATCTCTTCCTCCCGACAGACGGACATCGACCCGACCCGCCGCTCAGAGGTGCTTCCAGAAGATGACCTTGTCTCCGCCGGGTTCGTAGAACTCCCGGATGCGCGCCTCCTCGGTGTAGCCGTTGGCTTGGTAGAAGGCACGGGTCCGCCCGAAGGCCGGCGTTCCCATGGTCTCGACGATGAGAACGCGCGCACCTTCTGACCGGAGCCGGTCCTCCAGGTGTCGCATCATCGTCCCACCGATGCCGCGCCCCCGATACTTGGCGAGGATGCCGATGGCGAGGAGGTTCCAGGTTCCGCTCGTCATGCGCTCGGGCTCGCAGAAGCCGAAGCCCACGACGCGATCTTCCTGCTCCGAGACGAACCAGATGTCTCGCGTGGTCTTCTGGAGATAACCGGCGATCATGCCGTCCAGCATTTCGGCAGGAAAGAGAGCGGCGTCCTCGGCCACGGACTCGATGGCCGGAATGTCCGACAGTCGGGCCGGGCGGATCTTGGGTTCGTTGGCCATGGCTCAGGTGCTGCTGGTCGGCGGTCGCGGGCTCGGTGACGAACGGGCTTTCGATTGCAGACCGCCCGACACTTCGGTTCGGGAAGATGAGCCGCCGGGGAGTCTGTTGAAGAGGGTCGATGCGGGCTCAATGGCAGGTTTGGAGCCTGCCGGACTGGTGTCGTATCCCGGCAAGTCCGGCAAGCTCCAGGATTGTCTAGGCGGCGCTGCGGCCGTTCTCCGCTTCCACCAACGGACGATAACGCTCGTTCATCGCCATCCAGTGGGCGGCGCGCTTCTTGGCGCGCTCGATCTGGACGTCGGGGAAGTTGAGGAACGGCACCCGCGTGGGCCCCACCTTGCAGTAGTCCGCGTACTCGGCCGGGCGCTTGAAGCCTTCGCCGGGAACGGGCTTGCCCTGGGCGTTGGTCATGACGTCGGCGATGACCTCGCACGCCTTCTCGATTTCGCCTTGGCGCACCAGGTTGCGCAGGTGCAGGATCGGCCACGGCCCCATCCACACCTCGGTGGACCAGCAGCCCGCGGCGCCCATGCCGTAGTAGGGGTGGAACTGGGTCTGGTTCACGAACACGCTGATGCGGCCCTGGGTGATGCGCTGCAGGTTCATGAACGCGTTGGTGGTGCGGTGGCTGTCCTTCATGCCGATGATGTTGGGCTTCTTTACCAGTTCCTTGAACGCCCCCACCGGCAGGGTGAACTTGTGGTTGCCGGGGTTGTGGTAGATCAGGATGTTGAGGGTGGGGAACAGGTCGGCGATGTCATGGAAGAAGCGGACCGCATCGTTCACCGGCAGCGTCTCGTAGTAGGGAACGCCCAGAAGCACGCCATCGGCGCCGGTGTCCTTGACCAGGTTCATCTTGCGCACGACCTCCCGCGGGTTGGGGCTGGTGACACCGATGAACAGGGGCACGCGCTTGCGGACCGCGTCCACCGCCGCGGTGGTGATGGTCTCGAATTCTTCCCACAAGAGGTTGTAGCACTCGCCGTAGGTGCCGGTGGTGGATATGACGTCAATGCCGTCCTTGATGATCCGGTCTACCCCCTCGGCCAGGTTGTCCACGGCGACGGTCTGTGTGGCGTTGATGTCGGTGGCGTCGTCGGTGGCGAACGCGGGCATCATGCCCATGACTCCGCCCAGGTCCTTTGCGGTCAACATGACACACCTCCTTGACTGAAGCTGGTGATCCTCGGACTTCTATACTCCCAACAGGGCGTGGGCTTCAAACCCCTCGAACCGCCGGCTCGATGTCGTAGAGCCCGGCGGCGTTGCCCCACAGGATCTTCTCGCGTGCGCTGCCGGCAACGCCCCGGAAGCAGCGCTCCACGGTCTCGCGTGTGCGCGGCCAAGTGGATGTGGTCAGGGGCAGGTTGGTGGACCACAGGATGCGGTCTTCACCAAGGTAATCCACGAACGGCGCGATCTCGTCGAACCACGCGCTCAGGTAACACTGGCGCTGGAACATTTCCGAGGGCTTGAGGTCGTAGCCTTCGCGCGCCAGGCCGTCGTGCTCGAACTGATGGTCGGCCCATTCCAGATACAGCATGGCCCAGCTCAGGGCGCTTTCCGCAAACACCAGGCGCAGGCGGGGATGGCGCAGCAGCACCCGCGAGAAGGACAGGAGCGAAAGCACGTAAACGCTGGACATGGGCCGCGTCACCGCGTCCACGGCCTCGGACAGCGCCGGGGCGAGCCCGGAGAAGGCCGGGTAGAGCAACTGCGGCGACGCCCCGGCGTGGAGCGACACCGGTACGCCCATCTCCTCGCACGCGCTCCACACGGGGTCGTATTCCGGGTCGCTTACGTGGGGCACGTCCCGCAGGTGCATGGGCAGGGCGGGGAAGACGATACCGCGGTGTCCCGCGGCCACGGCCCGCTGCATCTCCGCGGCCGCGGCCTCCGGCGGCCAGATGGGCACGATGCACTGGGGAATGAAGCGCGGACTGGCCGAAGCCCACTCCTCCAGCAGCCAGTCATTCCAGGCGCGTACGCAGGCGATCTCCAACTCAAGGTCGTCCAAGCGTCCGAAGGCTTCGCCGGCCATGCCGGCGACGGTGGGGAAGAGCACGGAACAGGCCACGCCCGCGGCGTCCATGGCCTTGAGGCGCTCGCCGGGGGACCAGGCCGCGGCGGGCACCTCGTCCCAGCATCGGGGCTCGCGGGTCCGGTCGGGCATGAGCGCCCCGGCCGACGCCACCTTGGCGCCCAGGAGCGGCCGGCCGTCCGCCATCCAGCGCTCGGCGCCGTCCTCCCCGCGCTCCAGGTGGGGTATGCGGTCCCCGAAGCGGCTCCGGGGGAGCCGGCGCGTCCACAGGTCGGGCGGTTCCTGAACGTGGTCGTCGACGCTGATGAAACCGAGGCTCGGGCTCATGCGCGCGCTTCCACGGGTTCGGCGTCGCGTTCGGCCACGCGCATCACCGCGTCCATGCGGTACACGCGCACGGCGTTCTCGTAGAGCAGCTTCCGGCGGTCTTCCGCGGAAACCCCTTCGAGCACGTCTTCCACCGCCTCCCAGGAACGCGGATAGAAGGCGGTGACGTGGGGAAAGTCCGATTCCCACATGAGGTTGTCGATGCCGATGTCGTGGCGCAGCTTGATGCCTTCGTTCTCGAACCAGAAGTTGGTGAACATCTGCCGCCGCACGACCTCGCTCGGGCGCGTGCTCAATCCCTCGGTCCACAGGTGGCGCGTTTCCCACTCGTGGTCGCAGGCGGCGAGCACGTAGTTGAGGCCGCCGATGCCGGCCTCGGCGAAAACGAACTTGAGGCGCGGGAAGCGTTCGGTGACTCCGCTGAAGACCAGGTGCGGAATGATCTGCGCCGGCGTGGTCGCCGAGGTGGCGGTCATGGCCGCGTGGCCCTGGCGCGGCGAGTAGCCGCTCCAGAAGCGCGTGGAGCGGCCCGCGCGGAGGCCGCAGGAGCCGTGGAAGTGCACCGGCACGTCCAGGCTCTGGCAGGCGTCCCACATGGGATCCCAGTACGGATCGGTGAGGTGGGGAAGGTCTCCGGGGGTCTCGCCCTGAAGGTTGATGCCCCGGTGCCCGGCCGCGGTGGTCCGTTCGATCTCGCGCCGGATGACGCCGGGGTCGCTCAGGAACGGAATGATGGTCACCGGGAAGTAGCGGTCGCTCACCGCGGTCCATGCCGCCAGGGAATCGTTGTAGGCGCGCACCACGTCCCGTTCGAAGTCGGGGTCGCCGTACTCGAAGAACGTGCCGCCCGGCGGGTTGGGAAACAGCACCTCGGCGTCGATGCCATCGGCGTCCAGCGCCTTGAGCCGCTCCGCCGGTTCGTAGGCCATGGCGGGCATTTCCTCCCAGTGTTGCGGATAGGTTGGGAAGGGCTCGCCCATGAGCGCCGGGCAGTTGCCCACGTGGTCGCCCCGGGGCTTGCCGTAGACGCACCAGCGGTCCACCTTGCGGCCGTCCTGCTCCACTTCCCGCACCTGCGGAATGCGCTCGCCCCACTTGGCCGCGGACATGCGCGAGGTGAACGCGTCGCGGTCGAAGCCGCTGTGGGAATCCGCGCTGATCAGCCCGAACTTGATCTCCATGGTTCTGCTCCGAATGTTGCGAGCCCCGCCCCTACTTCAGCTTGCCCACGTATTTCCGCTCGATGACATGCTTGAGCTGCTTGGTGGTCTCGGCGTTGAGGTCCAGGAACGGTTTCAGCGTCTTCTTGAGATCATCGGGCCCCGTCCACTCCACCACGAGCTTCATCTTGGCGGCTTCCTTCTGCGCCTTCTCCAGTCCCGTGATCTTCTTGAGCGCGGCGCTCAGGAATTGCTGCCGGGCCTCGGGCACGCCGGGGGAGGCGACCACCGTACCGAAGATGTCCGAGAAAGACAGGGCGTAGCTGCGCCACGGCTCCTTCGCGCCCAGGTCCGCCAGCGAGGGCACGTCCGGCGCGCGTTTGTCCTTGACGAAGGCGAACGCGATGTTGACCCGGTCCTTGAATCTCAGCCCCGTGGATATGGAAGCGGTGGTGGCGTCGAGCTCTCCGCGCGCAATCGCCGCCATGCGCTCCGAGGAGCCGCCGTAGCCCGGCACGATGGTGATGGGCAGGTCGAACATCTCGGCGATCATTCCCTCGTTGAAGGGGGAGGAGGCGCCGATGCGGATGCGCTTCAGCTTGCGCAGTCCCTCGATGTCCGACGGCAGATCCTTGTGCACCAGCAGGGCGGTGTTGGTGCGGATGACCCGCCCCAGATAACCGAACTTGTCGTAGTCGTACTTTACTCCTTTGCGGCCGAACAGGTCGAAGGCCACCAGTTTGGTGTGCGCCGTGAGCAGCGTCAGGCCATCCGGCGGCAGCCGGAACAGTCTGTTGTAGCCGGCGACCCCGCCGCCGCCCGGCAGGTTGCGCACGATGGTCTTGGCGCCGGTGACCGCGGGCAGGTGCCGCGCCATCCAGCGGGCGCGAATGTCGAAGGTGCCGCCGGGCGAGTACTGCACGAGCATCGTCATGCGCTTGCCCTTGAAGAAGTCCGCGGCGTTGTCCGCCGCGCCTGCCTGGGCGGCGAAGAGCCCGACGCAGGCTAAAATCAAGGTCAGCCATGTCCAGGTCGATTTCGTCTTCATGGGAACCCTCCCGGTTCGTTCGATGGTTGGTTTCAGCAGTGTCACGATCTGATCTGTTCCTTCCTATTCGCGCGGGTCGCGAGAAATGTCAACAAAGGGCCGCGGTTCTGGGTCGGTCGAAGGACGCCATCTCATGCGGCCCATCGACCGAGCACATGGTCGAGCAGATTGTCCGGCCATCCGACGTGGAGGACGGCGTCGAACAGGCCGAGCACCAATCCCGTCAAGAGCCCTGTCAGGACTAGTGTGACGGTCCATCCCGCGCGGCTGAAGCGCCGGAAATAGAACACCATGAAAAGCGGCACCGACAGTTTGAAGCCGATGAGCAGGATCGCCGCCAGGAAGCCCAGGGCGCACAGATAGAAGGTTCCCGCCCGCTGCACCACGACACGGGTGGGCACGGAGCGGTCCACCTCGATGTCGCGGATGCGTTCGCGCGGCTCCTCGTCCTCGTCCGCGCTGCCCTTGAAAAATGCGTCCTTGGTGAACTGCGCGGCGGCGACCACGAGCACCGGAATGGCGATGGTCAGCGGAAAGAGTTTGGTGGCGAAGGGCCATTGCCAAGCCGTGGCCACGGCCGCGGCCAGAAGCACCAGGAAGAACGCGTCGAACAGCAGGGAGACGGCCTTTTGCATGGAGGTCAGGGGTTGGCGCGGGCGGCGGCCCGGTCGCGGTACTGCCGGATCGCCGGCGCGGTCAGCGTGGCGACGATGAGCAGGGCCAGCACGATCACCCAGGGGCGCGCCATCCAGGCCCATCCGTAGGTCAGGATCGAGATGTAGAGGTACTTCTCCACGGTGGAGCCGAGCACGAAGCCGATGATGAGGGGCGGCCGCGGCCAGCCCTGCCGCTTCATGGTCCAGCCCAGCAGTCCGAAGAACAGGAACAGCACGATGTCGGCGATGTGGCGCCGCGCCATGAACGCGCCCAGGAACATGATTACCAGCAGCACCGGCGCCAGAAGCTGGGCGCGGATGGTGGCGATGCGCGCCAACGGGTCGGTGAACAGGAAACAGGTGCCGGTGCCGATGATGTTGGCCAGGGCCAGGCTCCAGGAGATGGTGAAGATGACGTCGAGGTGCTGGTTCAGCATCTCCGGGCCGGGGGTGAGACCCTGGATCTCCATGGCGCCCAGGAACAGGGCCATGCTGGTGCTGCCGGGGATGCCGAAGGCCAGGGTGGGGATCAGGCCGCCGCCGTCCTTGGCGTTGTTGGCGCTCTCGGGCGCGATGACGCCGCGCACGTCGCCCTTGCCGAAGTTGTCGGCGTTCTTCTCGGTGTGCAGGGCGTGGCCGTAGGCGAACCAGTCCACCACCAGGGTGCCGAGGCCCGGGATGATGCCGATCCACACGCCCAGGGTGGCGGAGCGGATCACCAGCCACCAGTGCCGGAAGGCGTCGCGGACTCCTTCCCAGCGGCCCTTGAGACGGCCCAGGGCGCCGGAGTCGATGCTCTTGCCCGAAACCAGGAGGTCGGTGACCTCGGCGAGACCGAACAGGCCGAGAGAGATGGGCACCACGTGGAAGCCTTCCCACAGGTAGACCTGGTCGAAGGTCCAGCGTTCGACGCTCAGCATTGGATCGGTGCCCACGGTGGCGAGGAGCAGGCCGGCCCCGCCGGCGATGACACCCTTCATCAGCGCCGAACCGCTGAGGCTCGCCACCATGCACACGCCCAGCACGGCCATCATGAAGAACTCGGGAGAGCCGAAGGTGAGGACCAGGGGGCTCAGGATGGGAATGGACAGGGTCAGCAGCAGGGCGCCGAAGATGCCGCCCATGGCGGACACGGTGAAGGCGGCGCCGAAGGCGCGGCCGGCCTCGCCGCGCTTGGCCATGGCGTGGCCGTCGATGATGGTGGCCTGGGAGCCCACGGTGCCGGGGACGGCGAAGAGCACCGAGGGGATGGTGTCGGAGGTGGTGGTGACCGCCAGCATGCCGATGATGAAGGCGAAGGCGGAGACGGCGTCCATGTCGAAGGTGAAGGGGAGCAGCAGCGCCAGGCCGGTGACTCCGCCGATGCCGGGAATGACCCCTAGCATGAGGCCTAGGAAGGTCCCGGCCAACAGCATGAGGAGGTGGACCGGGTCCAGGATTTGGAGGCTGGCCTGGCCTATGGCGTCAAGCATGAGGGGATGCCGTGCGCGGGCTTGCGAGATCTTTTACGGGGCGACTGGTTACCGAGATCCATACGAGGCGAGCTTCCATGCGGGGTGCTTGTTCCCGAGCCGGGCGGAGGGCGTCCCTGAAATCTGAAGACGGTGGGTGCCGGGTTCGTGACGAACTGCCTCGCGCGGATGGTGTCGGTGATCGTTGTCACGTCCGCCCGCCGTCAACAGATTTCAGGGACGCCCCCCGCCCGGCTCTCCCCGTTGTGGTTCGCGTTACGCATCCTCCTCGCTGTAGAGGTTCAGGCTTTCCAGTACCGGGCGGTCGGTGACGGAGAACAGGATCGCGGGCTCGGTACGGGAGTCGTTGCGGAAGTGGTGCCAGTGCCACGAGGGGATCACGAAGCAGTCCTGTTCGGTCCAGGCCATGGGGGTACCGTTGTCCTTGTCGCGGCTCGCCACGGTGGACCCCGCGCCTTGCATCACGTGGTAGATGGTGCTGCTGGTGTGGCGGTGGGGGCGGGTTGATTCGCCGGGGTGGAGCCACTGCACTCGGCAATCGATGGTGGGCATGGTGGGGCCGCCGGTGACGGGGTTGGCGTATTGCAGGAGGATGCCGTCGTGGGGGTCGCCGCCGGCGGACGCGGCCAGTTCCTCGAGGACTGGGAGGGTGTCGCGCCATTTGTAGGTGTAGGGGAGGGCGCGGTTGCCGGGGCTTTCGGTGAGGGGCCGCACGGTGCCGAGGCGCTGGCGGCTGTAGCCTTCGGGTCTGGTGACCGGCTGGGCCGGGCCTTCGCCGTAGTTCTCGTGGAAGTTGGCGTCCAGGTGATTCATGAGGTGCACGTCGAGGACGTCGAGCCAGACGATGTTGCGTTCGCTCTGGTTGTAGTGGTCGTGCCAGGTCCAGCTCGGGGTCAGCACCAGGTCGCCGGGCTCCATGTGCATCTCCTCGCCTTCCACCGTGGTGTAGCCGGCGCCGTCGCCTTCGACGACGAAGCGCAGGGCCGCGGCCGTGTGGCGGTGGCACTCGGCGCGCTCCCCGGGCTTCACGAGTTGTATGGACATCTGGATGGTGCGGGTGGTGGACTTGAACGCGGTGAGCCCGGGGTTCACCAGTTGCACGGTGCGGCGCTTGGCGGCCTCGTCGATGTGCCCCAGCTTCACGACTTCGCCGGACTCCATGAGGCAGGAGTAGATCACCGGCCAGCGCCAAAGATGCGGACGCAGTTCCGGTGAGGGTTGGCGCGGCTGCCAGTGCCCCGCCAGGGAGTTCTCGGCCATGATTCGGTGCAGCTCGTCGAGCCGCGGATTGTCCGTGTTGACCGCTTCACTCATGATGGTCTCCTTGTGTCTCTTACTCTCTGGATCGTTCCCGCGAAACAGGCTGTGTTAAAACCGGTGAGGCCCGCCCCGATTCGTCATTCCCGCGGAAGCGGGAATCCAGGGGTGCGAGGCGGGGCAACGCCCTTGTAGCGCCCCACCACCGCCCCTGGATTCCCGCTTCCGCGGGAATGACGAATCGGGGGGCGTGCGGGGGAGACTAAACTCCCTCCAGCGCCGCTGCCTCCGGATGGAAGAAGTCCTGGTAGTCGAGCTTCTCCTGCGTCAGGCCGAACTGGTGTGCGAAGGTCATCATGGCCTCCAGTGAGGTGACGTTGTCCTGGATGTTGTAGGACCAGTAGTTCTCGCCCATGACGGCGCGCTGCTCGTCGATGGCCGCGGCGACCCACGAGGTGATGAGAACTTCGGGGTCGGTGCCGTAGAGCCGGTCCATGGCTACGTCGCGCGCTTGGCGGTACGCCTTGAGGAGCGCCACCGGCGCGTGCGGGTAATGGTCCACGAAGTCCTGCTTGAGGGTCACCATGTGGCTGACGGGGAAGATCCCGGTGGCCTTGTAGTAGTTCAGTTCCTCGTTCTTGTAGTCCGGGAACAGGCGCCGGACGCGCGGGTCACGGCGGCTGATCGACGGCAGCACGTTGGGCTCGATGACTGCGTCCACCTGGCCGGACAGCAACAGTTCGTCCAGCGGCCCGGGCTCCGGCCCGGAGATGTGCGGCAGGGGCTCCACCTCGACGCCTTCCCCCCAGCTTGCGGCCTCGGGATGGGGCATGCACCAGCGGACGCGGGCCAGGTCCACGCCGTAGTAATTCTGCAGCGCGCCGCGCGCCCACACGCCGGCGGTGCTGCTCACGTATACGCGTTTCCCTTCCAGGTCCCTGGGGCCGTCGATGCCGGAGGCGGTGCTTACGAAGATGTAGGCGATGCGGAACTTGCGGTTGGGGTAGGCGGGGATCGAGACGTAGGGGTGGTTGCCCTTGCCCTTGGTGCGCATGAGGCCGCCGAAGCTCGCGTCCCAGGCATCGATGGTTTCCGCGCCGTGGAAGTCGCTGATCTCCAGATCGAAGCCCTCCACCCGAACGGTGCCGTCGACAAAGGGCCGGTTGGTGTCCACCTCCGGTTCGCGGAAGCCGAGACGGAGCTTGGGGTTCGCCATGGGTCGTCCACCTTTCCTGTTTCGTGTTGCCTGTTTCGGCGCCGTCGCGGATGTGTTTCCCCCAATGTTGCAAGAAAGTTCGTGGAGAGCGATTCGAAACACGGCCTACGAAGCGTCATTCCCCAACAACCCGCTCCTTGCAAATCCCATCCCACTTGCCTCCCGGTCCTCTCCTTGCTTCCAGCTTCTGCAACCTTGGGGTTTCGTTTGCCCGGGCGGTGCCGTCTACCCGTCCTGGCGACCGGCCGGCGCGGTCTCCTTCATGTAGAAGCCGAGTTTGGTCTGCGCGGGCCAGTCATCGATGGAGAACAGGATGGTTTCGCCATCCGGGCCGTTCTCGTGATGATGCCACGACCACGCCGGCACCGCGAAGATGTCCCCCTGGTTCCACTCCAGCCGCTCGCCCTCGATGACCACGGCGCCGGCTCCTTCGAAGGCGTGGTAGAAGGTGTTGCTGTTGTGGCGGTGGCTCCGGGTGGTCTGGCCGGGCCGCAGGAGCTGCCCGTGCCACGCGAGGGTGGGGAGCGTGGAGCCGCCGTCCACAGGGCTCGCGAGCATCAGGTGCGCGCCCTCGCACGGGTCTTCCTCGCCGGCTTCCTGGAGGGCGCTCAGGCAGGCGCGGGTCTCGGCCCAGGGATAGCGCATGGGCGGCAGCGGAAAGGGCCGTCCGCCGGCCATGGGCCGGGCGAGGCCGCGGGTGCGCGCGCCGTAGCCCGCGGGCTTGCGGATCTCCTGGTAGGGGTTGTCCACCGGCAGCCGCTCGTTCAGGTTCACGCCGCCGTTGTAGCCGTTGTCGTAGCCGTCGACGTAGAGGGCGGGAGTGGCGCCCTGGTTCCAGTGGTCGTGGTAGGTCCAGGACGGGCTGATGATCACGTCGCCCCGCTCCATGGGGAACGCCTCGTGCTCGCATACGAACGCGGCCTCCTTGGGCGCCTCGCACACCAGCCGCGTCTCGCTGCGGGTATTGCGGTGTCCCTGGGTGCGTTCGCCGGGCATGAGGATCTGCACGTTCATCCAGATGGGAAATCGGGTGGCTTCGATGCCCGTGACCGAGCGCATGCCGGTCATGCCGTCGGGTCCCACGGTGACGATCTCGCCGGAGCGCATGAGCCCCTTGCGGATGCCTTCCCAGCGCCAGTGGGCGCCGGTGACGCTGGTGCGCGGCGGCGCCATGCCCTCGCGCCGCAGGCCCGCCCCCACCAAGTGGTGGGCGGCCAGGTATTGCTCCAGGTCCTCGTGAGTGGTGCCGACATCGTTCACGGCAGGTCCTTTATGCCTCTGACCCCACACCCGTCAGTCCCGCGGAAGCGGGAATCCACGGCGATGGACATGAAGTCGAGGCGCCAGCCCATCGTCATTCCCGCTTCCGCGAGATTGACGCCACCGGGCGTGGGCGCCGGTCGATACGGACCCCGCTGCATCTCACTGGTTGCGCCCGACGTTCACGCATTTAGCCCGAAATACTTGACGCAGTTGTCCACCAGCATGGCGCGCTTCTCGTGGGCGGGCACGCCCTCGAAGTCCTTTTCCATCACCGGAATGGAGTTGGGGTACTCGCTGGCGGCATGGGCGAAATCCGTGGCCCACATGAGTTTGTCGTATCCGATGCACTCGCGCCGCTTGATGCCGATGGGATCGTGCAGGAAGCCCCAGTAGTTGTTTTCCCGCAGATATTCGCTGGGTTTCCTGTCCAGATAGTGCAGTCCCCAGAACTGGTGGATCATGGGCATGTAGCGCTGGTAGTGGTCGTCGAGCTGCCACAGGCCGTACTCGAACCAACCGATCATGGTCTCGGCCCAGTACATCTTGAGTGTCGGGAAGCGGTCCCACACGCCCGCGAAGGCCATCTGCACGGCGCCCACCATGGCCGCGTTGGTGAAGCGGAAAAAGTAGTTCATGGGTTCTTTCACATGCACGTCGGGGCCGGGCCGTTGTTCGTAGGGAAACGCGGGCTCGCCGCCCTTGCCGGAACCCATGTTGCCGGTGTTGTGATTGGTGAGGGCGACGCCCAGGTCCAGAGACGCGGCCCAGAAACGGTCGTCCGCGGGCGTGGGATAGCCGCGGCCGCTGGGGAACTTGTCGAGCTTGACGCCCTTGAGGCCGAGCTTCGCGCAGTGTTCCAGTTCCCGCACGGCGTCTTCGATGCCGCTGGTGGGAATGACGCCCATGGGAATGATCCGGTCGGGCGCCGGCGCCATGTATTCCTCCCCAAGGAATTCGTTGTAGGCGCGCACCAGTTCGCAATAGAGTTCGCGGTCCCTGGCCTGCTCCAGCACGAAGGAGATCTGCGAGAACACCACCTCCGCGTCGATGCCGTCCCGATCCTGTTCCTCAAGGCGCTGCGAAGGCGGCCCGGTGCCCGCGCAGGTCTCGAAGGTGGGCACCTGCGTGGCCATGTCCTCCTTGTGGACGCGCACGCTTCGGGTGACGCCGATGGTGTTGGGCTCGCCACCGTCCACCACCACGGCGTCCGAGCCGTTGGGCATTTTCACGCGCCTGGGGGCGCGCTCGCGCATGGGCACGGCCACCCGGTCGCGCCAAATGTCGGGATTGAGGTCGATGTGGCCGTCGGCCGAAATGACGTTGTACTCGTGTGCCATGACGGGATCCTTTCAATCGCGGCGGCCGCGGCCCGCGCCTTGCGCATTCTGCCGGGGCTGCCGTGTCCGCCCCATGCACGAACGGAACGTTAGCCAAGGGGCCGCGGCCTGTCAACGCGCGCCAAGGCCCTTGCGCCGGCAATTCCGATCTGGCTGGCCGGGCCGCGGCCTGTCGACGCGCGTACGGGTTACGACCGTCGTGGAGGAAGTCCCATCGGTCTTTGCGGTCCTTCCACCGCGAGCTGTGGATGGGGTCCATGCACGGACGACTCCCGTTGGCCTTTGTTCGGTGATGGGGCGGTTCAGGTGGAACGGGTCCATCCGATTCCCGTCAACGGGCGCGTAGACGCCGCCCTCGCCCCACCGGACAGCTCAGGTGGGAATGATCTACGTAAAGGCGATCGGCGGTCGCCCCTGCATGACGCTAGTGTGGTGTCTGGTTAATTCGGGTCATAATCTGCGGAGGATTTTTTGTTGTCGGCAAGGCGCGATGACGAGCAGTGGCGTGTACCACGCGAGGAAGAGCAACGCAGCCGACGGCGAAAAAGACCCGCAGATTATGACGCGAATTATCCAGAGACCACACTAGGCGCTTGTTCATGGCTTGGGGCCGTTGTCGAAGCCGCGGGGTGCTGATAGCATCCGCGGTTGGCAGCAAATTCACCACCCTGGAGGTGCGCGCATGAGTCGAATGGAGACGGTAGAGGCCCGGGAGACGGCGGAGACCCCGTTGGATTCGGTGGAAGCGGTCCTCAACTATGCGGCGGACACGGGTGTCAAGCCCGTCACGCACACGGCCGTGCTCAACAGCACACCGGTGCTGCGCACCGGGAAGCACGACCCCCATCGCGCCACCATCCGCAACGGGCGGGCCATGGCGCGCGACCTGTCGCTGGAACGGGAAGGGTTCGTCCTGGTTGGACACGACACCGAGGTCAAGGACTTCTACAACGAAGACGAACTGCGGTCCGTCTACTACGCGGAGATCGACGCGCTGGTGAAACGCGAGAGTGGTGCGTCCCGGGTCGTCATTTTCGATCACACCCTGCGGGCACAGGACGACGGCATCCGCGCGGAACGGAAGGTGCGGGAGCCGAATCGGTCGGTGCATAACGACTACACGGAATGGTCGGCGCCCAAGCGGGTGCGCGATCTCCTGCCGGAGGACGAGGCCGAGCGGCTGCTCCAGGGGCGTTTCGCCATCATCCAGGTGTGGCGGCCCACCCGGAACCCGGTGCGCACGAACCCGTTGGCCATCGCGGATGCCCGCAGCCTGCGCGCCGAGGAGTTGATCGCTTCGCAGCGGAGCTATCCCGGCCGCATCGGCGAGACCTACCAGGTCAAGTACAGCCCGGAGCACCGCTGGTTCTACTTTCCCGCCATGACGCGGAACGAGGCCATCGTGTTCAAGGTGTTCGACTCGGAGACCGACGGGCGCGCCCGCTTTACCGCCCACTCATCCTTTGACGACCCCACCGCGCCGCCGGACGCGCCCGCGCGCGAAAGCGTCGAGGTGCGCACGCTGGCCTTCTTCGACGCCCCTGCGTCATAGGAGCCTGCGCCGCCTCCGGCCGTGGAATCGGTGCGAGGCGTGGCGCCACAGAATTCGGGAGCGATGTCATGCGCATGAAAACCTTTGAATGGCTCGGCCGCGAATGCGTCGCGGTCTCCTGCGAGGGCGCCGCCGGGGCGACGGGCGATGCGGGCGTGGAGGGGATTCTCGACCGCATCGTGGAGGGAATCGGCGCGCTCGGCTACTCCCTCGACGACACCGTGCGGACACGCCTGTGGGCGCGGGACCGGGAGAGCCGGAACCTGGGGAGCCGGGCGCGCGCGCGGCGCATGAAGGGCAAGGCGCGCTCGGCCAGCTCCAGCTACATCGCGCCGGCGCACCTCGATTCGAACGCCAGCGTGGCCCTGGACTTCATCGCCATGCGATCCGGCGCCGGGAAGAAGCTCGTGGAATACGACCCGCCCATCGTGCCGCTGCGCTACCTCGATCTGGAGGGCAGGGTGTTTCTCTCGGGCGTCACCTCCACCACCGGCGACCTGCGCCAGCAGGCAACGGAGGTCTGCGGCCTCATCGGTGGATCCCTGGAGCACGCCGGGGCATCCTGGGCGAAGGTGGCGCGGGTGTCCTGCTTCCTCCACCGCGATGAAGACCCGGCGGCGCTGAAGCGGGCTGTCGCCGAGGCCACAAGGGTCTCCGGGGAAAACATGGAGTGCTCGTTCGTGGACGGCTATTCGGCCGTGGGCAAGCTGATCGAAATCGAGGTGACGGCGCTACGCTGACCGGACCGGATCAAACCGTCGCCGCGGGGACGTTGCCGGACAAGAGAGCCGTGCGGCGCGGCGCGGTCGTGGTTCAAGGGAAGGACAATCCGGCCCTCGACAAGGATCCCAGTCAGCGTGAAACGGCCCTGTCCGTCATGTTGACAGCACGGGCGGTTGGGCCTATTACCCCTCCATTACCGTGTCACATCGTGTCGCCGCATCCGCCGGGGCGTTGCCCCGTGGGCGGCGAACTTCAGGATCGGAGGACTTGATGAATATCAGGCGCTTCGCGCTGACAGCCATTCTTGCAGCCGTCGTTTTCGCGCTCGGTGCGTGGGGCGCCGCGGCCGCCGCGGACTCGTACGCCGGCAAGACCGTGCGCATCATCGTGGCGTACTCGCCCGGCGGGGGCTACGACACGTACGCGCGCTATGTCGCGCGCCACCTCCACCGACATCTCCCGGGCGCGCCGAAGATGATCGTGGAGAACCGTCCGGGGGCCGGCGGGCTGCTGTCCGCCAACTACGTCTATCATTCGTCACGGCAGAACGGCACGGAGGTGCTGCATGTGGGCGGCTCGTCCGTGATCAAGCAGTTGACCGGCATCTCGCAGGTCAAGTACGACGCCCGGCGCTTCCAGTACATCGGCGCCACCCATGTGCAGTCCTCGGTGCTGGTGGTGACGCGGCAGTCCGGATTCAACAGCGTCGAGGATGTGTTTGGTCCCAGGGGCCGGGAGATTTCGCTGGGCGGCATCAGTACGGGGTCGCCCACCGACGTGGCGGCGCAACTGCTGCGCGACACGCTCGGCGGAAAGGTCCGCCTCGTCACCGGGTACGGGGGCACCTCGCGCATACGGCTGGCCATGGAGAGCGGCGAGTTGGACGGAGTGTTCAACGGCTGGGCCTCCCTCAAGTCCACCAGCAGCGAGCAGCTTCGCACGGGTGAGTACAAGGTGCTGATGCAAGTGAGTCCGAAACCCATCCCGGAGCTCGGCGGCGACGTTCCCACCATGCCCCAGCTCGCCAGCACCGACGCGCAGCGGCGCCTGATTCATTTGACCACCACGGTGCCGTACCAGTTCGCGCGGGCGTTCCTGGTGGGTCCGAAGGTGCCGAAGGAGCGCGTGGCGGAGCTTCGCAAGGCATTCGACGCCACCATGGCGGACCCTGAGTTTCTGGCGGAAGCCAGGAAGCGCCGGGTCGAGATCAATCCGGTGAAGGGCGCGGATTTGCAAGCGTACGTTCAGGAGTTCCTCGGGATGCCGGCGGACGAGAAGGCGCGGGTGCTGGCTCTGGTGGAGGGCAAGAAGTGACGGTGACGCGATCCTCTCAACAAGGAGTCGAACCATGGAACGTTTGAAGGGAATGTACATTCCGCTGCCAACGCCGTTCACCGGCACCGGCGCGGTGGATGAAAACGCGGTGCTGGCGTTGACGGATTTCTACGTGGAGGCGGGGGTGCACGGCCTGTTCGTGCTGGGCACCTTCGGCCAGGGGCCGGCGCTTGCGCCGGACGAACGCAAGCGCACCGCCAAGCTCGTCATCGACCGGGTGGCCGGGCGCATTCCGGTGGTGATTCACGCCGGCACCGCGGACACCCCCACCACCATCGACCTCGCCAGGGACGCCCGGGACCAGGGCGCGGACGTGGTGGGCGTGGTGCCGCCGTACTACTTCGACCACCTCGACGACGAAGTGCTGATGCATTACGTCAAGGTATACGAGGCCATCGAGTACCCGATGTTCATCTACAACAATGCGGTGAACAGCGGCTATCGCATGACCGCGCCATGGACCCGGCGGTTGTGCGAGGAGGTGCCCCAGGCCTGCGGCATCAAGATGTCGTTCATCCCGTTGGAGCAGCAACTCGCCTTCGTGCGCGCGCTGCCGGCCACCTGCTCGGTCTTCTCCGGTTCCGCCACCCTGATCATGCCGGGAGCGCTGTGGGGCCTCGCCGGGTCGATCCATCCGTTGACCGTGGCCATTCCCGAACTTCTGGTGAACCTGTGGAACGCCACCACCACGGGCAAGCTCGGGGAGGCGGTGGAACTGCAGCGGAGGGTGATCGAGTTCACCGCGGTCATCGGCGACCTGCAACGGACCGCGGGCCGCTCGGTACTGCGCGAGTCGCTCAAGCTGCGGGACCTGCCGGTGGTGGACTTCCCGCGCTGGCCTACCAAGGATCTGAGCAGCGAACAGGCCACGCGGCTCAACAACGCGCTGGCGGCGGCGCGGGATTAGCGTCGTGTGCCCTGGCGTTCTGTGACGCGCCGGACGCAAGGAGGACAGCCATGAATACGAAGGAATGGCGCAACGAGCTTGGCGAGATCGTCAGGGATTACTTTCGCTCTCCGGAGCTGGGGCAATTCTATGACACCCGGATCACGACCGAGCGGGCGCAGCTCTACCTTTCGCAACTGGGGATTTACGTGCGGCGCCGGCGAGACTACTGGCCCCAGGTGGCCGCCAACTGTCCCGTGTTCGTGGTGAAGCAGCGCATCATGTCCCACGAGTACGAGGAGCTGGTGGAGGACGAGTACTCGGATCACGGCCACCTGGACCTGATCTTCCGGCAGGCACGGGAAGTGGGCCTCAGCGAACAGGAGGTGGTGGACGCCGAGCCGCTACCCACCACCCGGGCGGCGGTGTTCGGCTGGTTCTGGATCGCGCGTACGCGCCCGTGGCAGGAGGCCCTGGCCGCGTCCACCATCGCCGAATGGACCAACGACGACCGCCTGCTGAGCGACCTGGGCGGGGGCAATTGCGGCCGGTTGTACGAGCGCTGGAGCAACGACCTGAAGCTCACCGATGAACAGATGCCCAACTTCACCGCCCATCGGGCCGCGGACGAGAAGCACTCGGAGATGTTTCTGGACATCCTGGAACGCTACGTGCCCAAGGACGGCGAGGCTGGAGTGCTGAACACCGCCAGGGAGTCCATGGACCTCCACCGGGCCTATTTCGGCGGCATGGCCGCGGCCATGGCGCGCCTGTCCGTGTAGGGACGACCGCCGGACGCCCCTGCACCGCGTTGCCGTCGTCCCGGTATCGGCGTGGTGTCCATCGCGGGCGCCTTGGCGAGGGCGGGCCGGTCTTCCCTGCACGGGCAGTGTCCTGGCGGGGCACGTGGATGTGAAACCGTCCGTGCCGGCCAAGGGGCGGCGCGGACCGGCAATGAAACGCGCGGTTTCGGCTTCTGCATTCGAGGAAACTCCCATGAAGATGGACCTCAAGGACCTCAACGCGTCGCTGGCGGAGCACCAGCTTTCGGGCTTCTGGAACACGCGTACGCCCGAGCATCAGGACGAGGCGCCGTGCCTGTGGAAGTGGCGCGAGGTTTACCCGTGCCTGATGGACGCCAGGGAGTCCGTGGGGCTGGAGCTGGCGGAACGCCGGGCCATCCGGCTGGTGAACCCGGAGAATCCCACCCGCGCCACTTCCCGGACACTGCTGTTCACCTTCTCGGTGGTGAACCCGGGCGAAATCGCCCGGCCGCACCGCCACAACATGGCCGCCATTCGCTTCGTGGTGAAGGGGAGCGGCGCTTTCACGCTGGTGGAGGGCGAGCGCTTCCCCATGCGCGAGGGGGACCTGATCCTGACCCCCAACTGGACCTGGCACGAACACCACAACGTGTCGGACGAGCCCATCGTCTGGCTCGACGGCCTCGACGGTCCGCTTATCAACGCCCTCAACGTGCTGTTCTTCGAGAACCACGACAACGAAACCCAGGGCGTGACCCGCGCCGACGGCGACGCGCAGATGCGTTTCGGCTTCGCGCGCCCGCCGGCTCAGGCGGAGTGCGCGCGCCGGGGCTTGCCGTTCCGCTATCGCTGGGAGGACACCGACGCATCGCTGCACAATATCCCCGATGCCGAGGCCGATCCCTTCGACGGTCATCTGGTGCGCTACATCAACCCGGTGACCGGCGGCTACACCTTGGCGACTCTTTCGTGCGAGGCGCAGATGCTCAAGCCGGGATGGGTGACCGGCGCCCACCGCCACACCAGCACATCGCTGTACCATGTGTTCCGCGGGCGTGGCCGCACCGCTGTGGGCGAGGGCTGCCTGGAGTGGGAGAAGGGCGATTCGTTCATGATCCCCAACTGGCAGTGGCACCGCCACGAGAACCCCTTCGGCGAGGAGGCCGTGCTGTTTTCCATGAACGACCGGCCAGTGCTGGAAGCGCTGGCGCTCTACCGCGAAGAGCAGCGTATCGGCGGCAACGGCGCCTAGGAGCCTGGCCGGCCTGGATTCCCGCCCCCGATCGGGGTCGAGGGCAAGCTTTCGCGGGAATGACGCGTCGTAGGCCGTGTTTCGAATCGCTCTCTACGAACGCTCTTGCAACGTTGAGGTCAAGAAGGCGAGCCTGATATGTCCTATCCCGATCTGCAGGAACACCTGTCCAACCTCGAAGCCGCCGGACTGCTGTTGCGCGTCCGGCACCCCATCAACAAGGACACGGAAATGCACCCGCTGGTGCGCTGGCAGTTCCGCGGCGGCCTGCCAGAGGCGGAGCGCAAGGCGTTCCTGTTCGAGAACGTGGTGGACAGCCACGGACGCGCCTACGACATGCCGGTGGCGGTGGCTGCGCTGGCGGCGTCGCCCCAGGTCTATTCGGTGGGACTGCAACGCCCGGTGGAGGAGATTCCGGAACTCTGGGCACACGCCTTGGCGAACCCCATCGAGCCCGCCATCGTGGATTCCGGGCCGGTGCACGAGGTGGTGCTCCAGGGCGCCGACCTCGACATTGAGGGCGGCGGGCTCTTGCAGCTTCCGGTGCCCATCTCCACGCCGGGGTTCGACAACGCCCCCTACACCACCTGCTCCCACTGGTTCACCAAGGACCCGGAGACGGGCGTGCGCAACCAGGGCAACTACCGTGGCCAGATCAAGAGCCAGAAGCGCGTGGGCATGTACGCCGGCATGCACCAGCACATTTTCCCGCACTGGGACAAGTGCCGGGAACGCGGCGAGCCGCTGCACGCGGCGCTGGTGGTGGGGGCGCCGCCGGTGGTCTCCTACGGCACCGTGCAGAAGGTGCCGCCCGGCGTGGACGAGATGGGCATCGCCGGCGGTCTTGCGGGGGAGCCCATCCAACTGGTGCGCTGCAAGACCGTGAACCTCGAGGTGCCGGCCAACGCCGAGATCGTCATCGAAGGGCTTATCAACACCGACTTTGTGGAGCCCGAGGGTCCCTTCGGCGAGTCCCACGGCTACCTGCACCCGCGCACGGTGTCGCCCTTCATGGAGGTCACCGCCATCACCATGAAGCGCAAGCCCGTGCTGTGCTCGTTCATCAGCCAGGTGACCCCGAGCGAGTCGAGCGTCATCAAGAAGGTGGGCTACGAGCCGCTCTTGTGCCGGTACCTGCGGGACACGGTGGGCATCAAGAGCGTCACCCAGGTGGCCATGCACGAGCCCCTCACCAACCTGCGCAAGCTCGTCATCGTGCAGATGCGCAAGCCTGCCGAGGGCGACGTGTGGCGCGCGCTGAACAGCATCGCCAACTACCAGCACGGCGTCGGCAAGATCGCCATCGCGGTGGACGACGACATCGACCCCCACAACCTGGACGCGGTATGGTGGGCCATCTGCTACCGTTCCAAGCCGCACCAGGACGTGGTGATCCAGCCGGGCCGGGTCAAGGGCCATGCGCCGCCCTTTGAGGACGAAGGCGGCCTGATCACGGCCAAGGAGCTGTTCTACCAGCCGGCCACCGACTCCGGCATGCTCATCAACGCCATCCTCAAGGAGCCGTTTCCGCCCATTTCGCTGCCCAAACGCGAATTCATGGAACACGCCCTGGAGTTGTGGAACCGGCTGGAGTTGCCGCCGCTCAAGCCCCAGGCGCCGTGGTACGGCTACTCCCTGGGCCAGTGGGACGACGAGTGGGAAGAAGAGGCGCAACTTGCGGTGAAGAGCGACTACCTCCAGACCGGCGCCAAGCTGGCGCGGCGCAGGGTCAAGCCCACGTGAGCGGTTGTGTCAAGACACTGCTCGGAGAAGACATGACGTTCCATTACGTGGTTGCCTCTTGAGTCTTCACACAGTCTGCTGAGTTCCTTTGCCATGTCCGACCCCACTCATCTCCGTCTTGCGTGCCGCAACTACGATGGCACCAACGCCATCCTCCGCGGCGTCCTGACCGCTCCGGGAATCGGCCTGGAGCCGGTGGAGCAGGTGAGCGTGCAGGGCATGTTCGCGGCCATGTACCGGGGCGAGTTCGACGTCTCCGAGATGTCCCTGGCCGAGTTGATCTACTACACGTCGCGCAATCAGAACGACTTCATCGGCATACCCGTGTTCCCCTCACGCATGTTCCGGCATGGCTTCATCGTGGTGCGGCGCGACGCGGGCGTGGACGCGCCGCGGGACCTCGTGGGCAAGCGTCTGGGTTGCCTGCGCTGGGTGCAGACCGCGGCGGTGTGGATCCGCGGCATGCTCGTGGACGAGTACGGCGTGACGCCGAAGAATTCCCAATGGGTCGCGGCTTCGCTGCACCACTGGGACGACGGCGTCACCGAGAGCACGGTGACGCTTCCGGGCGGCGCCGTCATCGAGGTGCTGCAAGGGCAGGGGAGCGCCGCCGAGCGCGCCATGCGGGCGCTGCGCGAGGGACGGCTGGACATGCTCGGGGTCACGGAGACGCAGCTCCCGGCGCTTCTCGCCGACCCGGCGCTGAAGCGGCTGTTCGAGGACTATGGCGAAGTGGAGGCGCGCTACTTCACCAAGACGGGCCTATTCCCCATCATGCACGTGCTGGCAGTCAGGAAGACGGTGCTGGAACGGAACCCCGAGGTGGCGCCAGCCCTGTTCGACCTGTTCAGCCGGGCCAAGCGGCACGCGCGGCAGTGGTACGCGGACATGCCGAGCATGGTGGTGGCGTGGCGCCAGCGCGCGCTGGACGAGGAAGGAACGGTGTTCGGCGGCGATCCGTGTCCCTTCGGCCTCGACGCCAACCGCCACGCCATCAACACGTTCATCGAGTACTGCGAGGCCCAGGGCATCTGCGAGCGCAACCTTTCGCCCGAGGAGCTGTTCGCGCCCGACACGTGGGAGCTGACGGAACCGGAATAGAGACCCGAAGTTTGCGGAATAAGTGCAGCGTTTGGGAGACCCGTCGCGCTTGTGGACGGTGCGTCGTGCGCCCATGAGACCCGGCGCGGCAAATCTGGCGGCGGGTTTAAAGCCCGCCTGTTTCCTCGCATGGCCGGGGACAACCGTGTAACGTTTTTCGAGAGGTGACCCATGGCAAGACCGCAACCGACACCGAACCCGGAAGTGAACTCGTTCGACGACCTCCGTCTCTGGCTTTCCCGGGTGGAGGAGATGGGGCAGCTCGAACGTATCTCCGGCGCCCACTGGGACCTGGAGGTGGGCGCGCTCAATGAGATCATATGCGAACGCTCGCCCACCCCGCCGGCGCTGCTGTTCGAGAACGTCGTGGGCCACGAGGGCAAGGGCCGGGTCCTCGCCAACATGATGGAGACCATGGAGCGCACCGCGCTCGCTCTCAACCTGCCGCCGGACCTCGGCACCCTCGAGGTCATCGACCGCTTGAGAACGCGGCTGGCCAATCTCCAACCGATGGAACCGCGCGTGCTGGCCACGGGGCCGGTGATGGAGAACCGGCGCACCGGCGCGGACATCAACATCCTCGACATCCCGGTGCCGCGCTGGCACGCGGGGGACGGTGGCCGCTACCTGGGCACGGCGCATCTGGTGGTCACGCGGGACCCCGAGACCGGCGATGAGAACGTGGGCTGCTACCGCGTCATGGTGCACGAGGGCGACAAGCTGGCGCTCTACATCTCGCCGGGCAAGCACGGGCGCATGCACATGGAGAAGACGCTCCGGGCGGGCAAGCCGGTGCAGGTGGCCATGGCCTTCGGCCAGCACCCGTTGATGTTCGTGGCGGCGTCGCAGGCGGTTCCACCCGGCGTCAGCGAGTATGCGTGGGCGGGCGGGCTGGTGGGGCAGCCACTGAGCGTTGTCGAGGCGCCGCTTACCGGACTGCGCGTGCCCGCCGCCGCCGAGATCGTGGTGGAAGGGGAGATCATCCCCGGCGACACCCGCCCCGAGGGGCCCTTCGGCGAGTGGACCGGTTACTATGCCAGCGCGCGCCGGGCCGAGCCGGTGGTGCAGTTGAAGGCCATGTACCACCGGGACAACCCGATCCTCACGGGCGCGCCGCCGTTCCGCCCCACCATCCACGGCATGTACCGCTCCATGCTGCGCTCGGCCATGATCTGGAACGGAGTGGAGCGAGGCGGGGTGCCGGATGTCGCCGGCGTGTACGTGCCGCCGCCGGCCCAGCGTTTCATGATCGTTATCGCCATCCGGCAGCGTTATCCGGGCCATGCCAAGCAGGCGGCGATGATGGCCGCCCAGTGCCACGCCGGCGCCTATCTCGGCCGCTACGTGGTGGTGGTGGACGACGATGTGGACATCACCAGGCTGGACGAGGTGGTGTGGGCCATGTGCACCCGCTCCAACCCGGAGGAATCCATCGACATCATCCGCCGCACCTGGAGCGGGCCGCTGGATCCCATCATCCCGCGCGACAAAAAGGGCCTCAACTCCCGCGCCATTATCGACGCCACGCGTCCCTTCGAGTGGAAGGACCAGTTCCCGGCGGTGAGCGAAATTGATACGGAGACCCGCGACAGCGTGACCGCCAAGTGGAAAGACGAACTGGAGCGGGTGGTGCGGGGCCACCGGCCATAGCGCCGGGAGCCTGTCGGGATTATCGAATCGTAGCGAGAGGCAGAGAAATGGAGGCCAGTTTCGGGCGGATTTGAGGAGAATATTGGTAATATCGGACGAAAATCCAACCGGAAATGGACCCATTTCCCTGCCTCGCAGCAGATTCTTGATAAACCGGACAGGCTCCCAGCACGGTGACCGCGACAGGCGGCGACCGCCGGTCGCCCCTGCGAGTCATCAATGCGGACAAGTGGTGGTTGCCGGCAACGAGAAGTTCTGCGCGAGCTCCCAAGTGTAATAGTTCAAGATTGCATGTGACAGGGCACCGGAGGATCGTACCATGAGCGATGCCATCAAGCTGTATGATTTCGCGACCTCGCCCAACTGCCAGCGGGTGAAGATCGTCCTGGAAGAGAAGAGCCTTGCCTACGAGACGGTTCCCGTGGACCTGCGCAAGCGCGAGCAGAAGGCGCCGGAGTACCTCGCCATGAACCCTCACGGCAAGGTCCCGGCGCTGGTGGACGGCGGCACGGTGCTCTACGAGTCCTGCATCATCAACGAGTACCTGGAGGAGCAATACCCGGACCCGCCGTTGCTGCCCGCCGACCCCGCCACACGTGCGCGTATCCGCATTCTCATCGACTATGGCATCGTTCACACCAACGAGAGCCATCAGGCCATCCGCGCCGAGATGATGAAGCCGGAGGCCGAGCGTGACGCCGGTGCGTTGGCCGCCGCCACGGCTCGCTTTCTGGAGGAACTGCAACCGCTGGAACGCGAGCTTGACGGCCGCGACTATATGGCCGGCGACTTCTCGCTCCTCGATGCCGCCCACTTCCCGCGGGTCATGCGCCACGTCCAGTGGGGCGTTTTGCCGCATCCGAGCCTGCCGTTGCTGGACGCCTGGCACCAGCGCATGGCGGCGCGCCCGTCGGTTCGCGTCATCCTCTGACAGGCTGTTGCGCATTCAGTCTGGCTCCGTTCACCCTGAGCGAAGTGAAGTCGAAGGGCGCCCGCAGGTGTCAGCCGGAGTATTGTCACAACCTGCCAAGGCAACCCGGATCGTCCTCCTTGGCATCGGTCACACCAACGCCCATGTCCTCGACATGTGGCGCCGGGAGCCCATGGCGGGCGCCCGGCTGGTGTGCGTATCGAGCTTTGCCGCGGCCACCTATTCCGGCATGTTGCCCGGTACGCTGTCGGGCCAGTACCCCCCGGGCATGTTGGAGATCGAACTACGGAGCCTGGCCCACGCGGCCCGGGCCGAGCTGGTGGCGGAGCCGGCCGTGGGCGTGGACGCGGAGGCCCGCACCGTCCTCTTCGAGAAGCACGAGCCCGTGCCGTTCGACATCCTCTCCGTGGGCGCCGGCTCGGTGCCCAACCGTGCCGGTCTCCACGCCGGCGCCGGCGCGTGGGTTTCCATAAAGCCCATGCAGACTTTCCTCATGCGGCTCTACGAACGGCTCCAGGATTTGAAGTGGCAAGGCAGGGAGGCCATCCGGGTATTGATCATCGGCGGCGGCGTGGGCGGCATCGAGATCAGCCTGTGCCTGCCCGCGTACCTGAACCGGCTGTCCGGCGGGTTGCGCTACGACATCACCCTCGTCGACGCGGGCAAGCGCATCGCCGGCGGACTGTCGCCGAGGGCGTTTCACCTGGTGGATGCTCTGCTGGCGTCCCGCGGCGTGGAGGTGCTCACGGACACCCGGATCACGCGTGTGGACGCGCAAGCGGCCGCGTGGGCCGGCGGCCGCCGCATTCCCGCGGACCTTGTCATCCTGGCCGCCGGCGCCGCGCCGCCTCCCGTGCTGGATCATATTGCCTTGCCGAAGGACCCCAAGGGCTTCCTTTTGACCCGCGGGACCCTCCAGTCCACGGGTTCGGACCATGTGTTCGCCGTGGGGGACAGCGGCTCCCTCGCCGGTGCGGCCGTCCCCAAGGCCGGTGTGCATGCCGTGCGCCAAGGCCCGGTGCTGTGGCGCAACATCGGCGCGCTGGCGCGGAACGAGCCGCTGTCGCGCTACGAGCCGCAGCACGATTTCCTGCGCCTCCTCAACACCGGCGACGGCAAGGCGCTGATGGACTACAAGGGATGGGCCGCCCACGCCCGCTGGTGCTGGCGCCTCAAGGACTACCTCGACAGCCGCTTCATGGCCCGCTTCCGGGTGACCCGCGGGTGAACGCCATCTGTGGGAACCCTGTCTAGTGTGGCCTACCCTCCCTTTACTCCCTTTCTCCGGTGCGCAGCCTTCTCTCCCAATCGTACTCGCGGTCGGTGACCATGTTCTCCATGCGGCGTATACGGCGGTCGAGCTGACCGAAGGTGCGGCGCAGGCGATTCAGCGCAATGGTGCGCGAGTGTGCGTAGCTGTTGTAGAAGTCCTGTTCTCCCTCCGTCCGCAAGGGCAGCACGGGCTCCGGTTTCAGGATCAGGGCGGCCAGCAGGTAGAGACCGGCGACCGGCCAGAAACCGGTGCTGATCAACAGCACCACGGCGATCACCCGGATCCACAATACCCGCACGTCCAGGTATTCCGCGAGACCGCGGCACACGCCCAGGATCACACCGCGACGCGAGCGGTAGATGCCGGTCATCCTCGAATTGCCTCGAATCATGGGTTTCCATCCTTTCTGTCGAGTAAAATGGTCTCCAGGGATTCCACGCGGTCTTCGAGCCGGCTTAGCCCTTGGTAGAGCTCTTGCATCAACTGCGCCTCATCGCCGCCGCCCCCGTTGCCGCGGAGCGCCTTGATGGCCCATACCACCATGACAATCAAGACCGCGCCCAGGATCAGGAGGATCCCCAGTACGCCCAACACCAATCCCACGATGCTCTCCGGTGTCATACTTGCTCACCCACGCGATTCAGCCGCACACGCCGCCGCCGCATCTCAGGCGCCGGATCGCCCGGCGGCATCCTTGAGCGCCCGCAGTTCGGCTTCGATCTCGTCGTCCTGTCCCAGGCGGGTAAACTCATCATCGTGATCCGGTTTGCGCGCGAAGTTGACCAGATCGGCTTCGGCCTCCATGCGCTCGATACGGTTCTCGAACTGCTCGAAACGCAGCATCGTGTCCGCGCTGCCCATCTTGCGGACCCCGGTCTGCGCGCGCTTCCGCTCGTGCGCCTGAATGTGGCGCTGTACCAGGATGCGCTGCTTTTCCTTCGCCTTCGCCAGCTTGTCTTCCAACTGGACCATGTCCGACTGGTATTGTTCAATGATGCCGCCGCACTGCACCGCCTCGCTCTCCAGGGTCTCCGAGCGTTCCCGATAGCGCCGCTTCTCCATCAGCGCCTCCCGCGCCAGGTCTTCACGTCCCTTGTTCACGGCGAGCCTGGCCTTGTCCGCCCACTGGTCGTGGCGTTGCCGCGCTTCATCGAGCTCGCGCTCGACCTTCTTGCGCGTCGCCATCGCCTGGGCGCAAGCCACCTTGATCTCCACCAGCGTATCCTCCATCTCCTGTATCATCAGCCGGATGAGCTTTTCCGGATTCTCCGCCTTGTCCAGCATCGAGTTGATGTTCGAGCTGACGATGTCGCTCAAGCGTGTAAAGATTCCCATTCGACTTCCTCCGTGGGTATTCGCGGGAAACATGCGGGTCCCGCTGGCCTATGGAGAAAGCACAAAGAGTGCCAACCGCAGGTTGGTTTACAAGGTACTGTTTTCATTGACTTTGTGGTTTGTCGCGGCCCTTTGTGCTGTTGGTAAAATATACCTTATATTAGTATATTTCATCTACTAGTGGTAATATTTACCATCATTAGGAAGATCCATGCCGGAAGCCTATACAGAGCCGCTGGGACAGTCCAATGCCTTTCTGGACTTTCAGGAGATGCTGTCCCGTGCCGCCAGGGTTGATCGTCCGATCCTGTTGATCGGTGAACGCGGTACCGGCAAGGAGCTGGCCGCGGCCAAGCTGCACTATCTGTCACAACGTTGGCGCGGACCCCTCGTTGCCCTGAACTGCGCGGCGCTGGCGCCCACATTGCTGGAGTCGGAATTGTTCGGCCATGAGGAGGGCGCGTTCACCGGCGCGCGGCAACGGCGCGCCGGACGGTTCGAGGCGGCCACGGAGGGAACCCTGTTCCTGGACGAGATCGCTCAGACTCCCACGGAGGTTCAGGAGAAGATTCTTCGGGTGGTGGAGTATGGCAGTTTCGAACGGGTGGGGTCTTCGCGACCCGTGCAAGTGGACACGAGAATCATCGGCGCGACCAACGCGGACCTGCCCGCGCTGGCCCGCCAGGGCCGGTTCAAACTTGACCTGCTGGATCGGCTGTCGTTCGACGTCCTCTTCGTGCCGCCCTTGCGCCGTCGCGGAGAGGACATCCTGTTGCTGGCCAACCACTTTGCCGCGCGCATGGCGCATGAGCTGTGTTGGGAAGCTCTTCCCCAATTCAGCCGTCGCGCGGTGGCGCAAATGGAGAGCTACGCCTGGCCGGGCAACGTTCGCGAGCTCAGGAACGTGGTGGAGCGCGCGGTGTATCGATCCGATACGCCCACCATCGACGAACTCGTCATCGATCCGTTCGTGTCGCCGTTTGGCACGGATGCGGGCGACGGCATCGAGGGACCGGCGCCGGCCCCAGCTTCCTTGGCCCCGGACGGCTCGGCGCGAGATCCCCAGGCTGTCCCTGAAGGGCCGGACCGGTCGCTCGAGGAGGCGGTGAGAGAACTTGAGTTGCGCATGATCCGCGAGAGCCTGACAGAGGCGCGTTACAATCAGCGCCAGGCGGCAAAAGCGCTCGGTCTGACCTACCACCAGTTCCGCGGCCGGTGGCGTAAGTGCCGGGAGGAGCTGGCTGCCGAAGACGACTGAGGCGGTGGACGGATTCCCAGGCACGCCGCCGCTCCCGCGAACGCCATGACGAAACACGCCAGGAACACCCCGTCGTAGGAGCCGGTGGCGTCGTGGACGAGGCCTCCCAGGAGAGCGCCCATGGCCCCGCCGGTGTGATGCGCCCAAAGAATCGCCCCGGTGATGAGGCCGATGTGGCGCAGGCCGAAGTAGTCGCCGGTAATGGCCGCGGCCAGCGGGGCGGTGGCCATCAGCGTGAACCCCATCAACAGGGCGGCGGTGATGATCGCGGCTTCCGTGGACTCGAACGCCAACAGCCCGAAGCAGACGATGCGCAAGAGGAACATGGCCGACAGGGGCAGGCCGTGTCCAAGCTTCTCGGTCAGCGCCGGAAACGCCAGCACCCCGGCCATGCCCAACAGGCCGGCCAAGCCCTGGATGTTGGAGGCCTGTTGGCTGGTCAGCCCGGCGTCGGTGGCGAAGGGGATGAACTGGGTCACGAAGAAGAAGTCCTGAAAACCGCACAGGCCGTAGGCCAGCGCGGTGAAGAGGAACGTCGGGGAAAGGAAGGCCTGACGCGGCGGCAGGTCCGGGACCGGACTGGCGCGGGGAACCGGCCTGTTCCCGCCGCCGATCTCGTAGGGCGATAGGCCCAGGTCCGCGGGTTCCTTCCGCATGAGCGTCGACGCCACCGGGATCACCACCACGGACACCAGGACGCCCAGTCCGGCCCACGAACCGCGCCATCCGAAGCGTTCGAGTGAGTAGGCCAGCGCCGGGATCACCGCAAACTGTCCGAACGCCGTGCCGGTGACCGCGATGCCGCCGATGAGGCCGCGCAGGCTGCGAAACCACCGGGAGACCGTGGAAGACACCACGCCGATGGTGATCCCCGATACGCCGATGGCGGTGAACACGCCATAGTAGAGATAGAGCTCGGACAGGGAGCTGGTGCGAGACGTCAGGAATATGCCGGCGGACGCGGCCAGCGCCGACACCGAAAACAGCAGCCGCGGACCGTAGCGGTCCAGCAACTTTCCGGCCATCATCTGGCTGAAGCCGAACACCAGCATATTGAGCGTATAGGCCAGGGTGATGGCGCCCCGCTCCCAGCCGAACTCCGCCGCCAGAGGCTTCACCAGCACGCCGAAGGAAAAACGCACGCCGCCGTCCACCACCAGTATGAGGAAGCCTCCGAGGAGGATGATCCAGCCGTAGAAGAACGTGAACCGCGACCCGGCCGGAGCCGGCGTGGGTACGGGAGGGGTCACTGGCACCGCAACATCACAAACATCACAGGACGGCGATGTCGTCGCCGGGCCGGATAACGCCGCCCTGAACCACCAGCGCACAGATGCCGCTCTTGCCCATGAGGGCTCGGGTCATGCCCGGTTCGGTGATGGACTGGATGTACGCACACGGCGGCCGCGGCCGGTCGAACGCCAGTACCGCCTCGCCGACGCGAAACGCATGGCCCACAAGGTCGTCCAGGCGGGTGTCGCGTGTGACGATGTTGCGCCGGTGTTCGCCGTTGAGCACCTGGATGCCCGACGCAGCGGCGATTTCCTCCAAGTCCTCGGCTTCGATCAGGGTCACCTGGCACTCGTCCCAGCCGCTGTAATAGCCCGTTGCGTCGCAGTAGCGGTCGCCCCTGAGACCCATGCTGGCCACGGCCTCGGCTTCGTCCACCTTGCGCATGTGCGCGCTGCCTTCGGAGGCGATGTAGATCGCTAGTACCGTACCCATGGCGCTCCCGTGGGACTGGTTCTCGGAGACGGTTTTCGGAGACTATATTTGGCAGGTTACGGGCCGTCAACGCATGGAGTCGTCACTCCTGCGCATCCCCGGCGCTGTCGCCGGACGGGAGTGCGTCCAGCCGGGGACGCGCGGCGGCCAGGGCCTTGGTGCAGAGGGAGGACAGGGGATAGCCGGACAGCGCGCCGATCTCGACCCAACGCCATGCATTGCCCCGCACACGTGCTTCCCGGCGCAGCCAATAGACCGGAGCGGTGATGCGCATGTCGGTGATGGCATGACGGATGACCGTGACGGGCGGCGCGGCGCAGGCTTCCTCGGCCAACTCGGGCGGTAGCGTCTCGGGCGCGGGCAGTTCCCATAGCCCGGCCAGGAGCCCGTCGTCCGGCCGGCGGTGCAGCAGGATGCTCGATGCCCATTCCACCACCACCAGGGGCCATTCCACGGCCTTGGTCTCAATGCGCCGGGCGCGCGGTAGCTCGAAGGAGCCGGCAGCCCGAGCCTGACACCAATGCGCCAGCGGGCAGCGCCCGCACAGCGGCGCGGCGGGAACGCAGACGGTGGCGCCGAGCTCCATCAGCGCCTGATTGAAGTCTCCGGGGCGTGAGCGGGAAACCATCTGCCGGGCCGCTTGTTCCAGCGGCTTCGTGTCGGTGAGGCCGAGCAGGCGCGCGTAGACACGGCGAACGTTGCCGTCCACGGCGGGATAGGGCCGGCCGAAGGCGATGCTCATCACCGCCCCGGCGGTATACTTGCCGATACCTGGCAGACGCAGCAATGCGTCGAAGTCGTCGGGCAGGCGGCTGCCGTGCCGGCTCAACAGTGCCCGCGCGGACTGCTGGAGATTGGCCGCTCGCCGATAGTATCCCAGACCGCTCCAGACACCGCGGATGGCGTCCAACGGCGCCCTTGCCAGAACCTCCACCGACGGGAACGCGTCCATGAAGCGGTGGTAGTAAGGTACGACGGTTGCGACTTGGGTCTGCTGGAGCATCGTTTCCGCGATCCAGATGGCATAGGGATCGCGGGTTCTCCGCCAGGGCAGGTCACGCTTGTTGCGGTCGTACCAGCGCAGCACGGCCGCGCGCATGCGTGCCCGTTGCGGGGAAAGGGCTGTGGTATCGGGCATTGGGTTCGCTGTCCGGCACCAGACGCTGATCGGTTGAGACCGTGTCTCTGGACATCCACGACAACGTGACGCCCTTGTCCGCTGCAGGCTCCTAGTCCCGGATGTCCTGCAGGAACCACTCCCGTGGCAGCGGATGGCCCAACCCCTTGGCCTTGGCGAGTTCGAAGGCGGTGCCGCCCACTGCCGCGAACTGGAGCCCCTGGGTGCCCTGGTTGTTGAGGAAGGTCACCTGCTCGTCGCTGGTGCGTCCGGCCCAGGCGCCGGCCATGAGGTCGGGGATGGTGCCGATGTTGGCGTTGTCGATCTCGCGGATGGGCGAGGGCGGAATCTTCTTCATGTCGTCCGCGGTGCCGGCGATGTAGGCGAACATGCCGTCGCTGCCGTGGACCGTTCCCGGCGGCGGGTTGTCCAGTACCAGGGTAGAGGCCCCCAGCCGCGCCTGGATGTCGCACTTGGCGAGGATTTCCGGCCCGGCCTCGTTGGAGCGGACGTTGGTGATATGCATGCCCGGCTCCACCCATTCGGGCTTCATCACCTGGACCAGCGAGTCCGTGGCCAGCGCCACGATGTCCGCCCCGCGGCACGCGCTTTGGGCGTCGTCGCAGGTTTCGACGTGGAGCCCAAGCTGCTCGCGCATCTCCGCGGCGAAGGCTTCGCGGTTGGCCTTGGTGGGGCTGAACACGCGCAGCAATTCGATGTCGCGCACCTCGTGGATGGCGCGGGTGTAGGTGCGCGCCATGCCGCCGGAGCCCAGCATGCCCAGCACCTTCGAGTTCTGGCGCGACAGGTACTTGACGCCGAGTCCGGCGCAGGCGCCCACGCGCATGTGCTGCAGGTAGCCGTCGTTCATCAGCGCCAGCGGCTCGCCGTTGCGCACGCTCAGGAGGAAGATGAGGCCGCAGTAGGTGCCGGGTTCGACGCAATACTTGTCCTCGGTCTCGAAATCGCCGTTCTTCTCCCACACGAGCATGTCCGACTTCATGCGGATGGCCATGTAGCCGAGGGACCGGGTTGCTCCCTCCATGGTGCCCCAGCGGTAGAAGTGGGGCTCCCGCGGCACGTAGAAGTCGATGCGCGGCCGGTACGCCGCCTCGTTTTTCGAAAGGTCGCGGTAGGCGTCCTCCATGGCGTCGAGGCAGGTTTTCATGTCGAGGACTTCCTGGATGTGCTCATTGGTCAGAAACAGCATGGTTCCTCCTTGTGGAGCTTTGTGACGGAGACGTTGGACGATTCTGCCGGGGAGCCTGTAATGTGCTTACTTGTTCAATCAGTTCTTCGATTCCGCCCAGTGGCGATGTGCGTTGATTTCCTTGATGGCGAGGTTGGCGTTGAGGAGAGCGACATGCTCTTCAGCGAGAGTCTCGGCCTGCCTCTCGGTGGAGCCGCTTTCCGTCAAGCGTTTGACGAAGTTGCGGGACGCCGCCGGCGCGCCTCGCAGTGTGCGGCAACCCTTCCGCGCGCGGTCTGCGTTCCGGCGACAGCCTACTTGAAGCGGTCGCCGAAGTACCGGGTGAGGTCGATGGCGTCGGTGCCCGGAACGGTGATCTCGGCCGGGTAGTCGGATTTTCGCGTGGCGTCCACGCCCACCTTGGTGACCAGGTGCGACCCGCCCGCGGGGTCGTAGGACGCCGGGTCCAGCGGGGAGCCCCGGGAGTGGGTGATCATGAACACGTCGCGGTCCGCGCGCACACGGGTGGCGATGGCGTGCATCACGTCGCTGTCGTTGCTGATGTCCACGTCGTCGTCCACGCAGATGACGAACTTGAGGAACGGGTCGGCGGCGAAGGCGGCCATGGCCGCGTTCTTGGCGTCGCCGTCGATCATGGATCGTTCCATCTGGACGTAGCAGATGTAGCGTGAACGCCCGCAGGGCGGCACGTACACCGCCTTGACCCCGGCGCTGGCGATGCGGCAGGTGTGGTAGATGTAGCTGTTGCGCGTGACCCCGGAGAGCAGGAGGTTGTCGGCGTGCCCCACGAACGAGCTCTGGTAGAGCGCGTTTTTTCGCATGGTGATGGCCTTGACGTAGACCACCGGGTTGACGCGCATGGGTCCGTAGGTGCCGGGGTACTCGCCGAAGGGGGCTTCCTCCTCCATCTCGGTGGGATGGATCTCGCATTCCAGCACGATTTCGGCGGTGGCCGGCACCTCGACGTCGATGGTCTTGCACTTCACCAGTTCCACCGGCTTGCCGAGCATGGCGCCGGCGATGCTGAACTCGTCGGTGTCGATGGAGGTGAAGCTAAGGTTGCCGATGTTCATGGCCGGATGGCCGCCGATGACCGCGGCCATTTGTGTGGGCAAGCCCCGGGACTTGTTCTTCTTGAGGATGTAGTGGCCGTGGGCGGTCTCGGAAATCTGGATGCCGAAGCGGTTCCGGCCCTTGAGCTGCAGCCGGTAGATGCCCGCGTTGCGGATGCCGGTGTCCGGCTCCTTCATGACGTCGAAGGCGAGGGTGATGTAACGGCCGGCGTCAAGCTCGTGGTACTGCAGGATCGGCAGCCGGGTCACGTCCACGTCGTCGCCCGTGATCACCACCTCCTGGCACGGCCCGTTCTCCACGTCCACCGGCGGCAAGGGGTTCGCTTCGCGCCTGCCGTATTCGTGAATGAAATCCGCGGGCGTGGCGTCGTGCGGCAACCCGATGGCCATGGCGAGCCGGGGAAAGCTCGCGTGCATGTTGGTCACCAGCGGGATGGACGACCCCTTGACGTTCTCGAAGATCACGCACGGAAACTGCTGCTGCCGCTCCAGCTTCGCCAGAATCCCCGTCACCTCGAAGACCGGGTCCACTTCGCGAGTGACCCGCAACACCTCGTCCGGATAATTCGCCTCGAGAAAGGCAATGGCCTCCCCGAGGGTCTCGCCCATGGAATTGTTCGTGTTCGTGGATGCGGTCATGGTGCCGCACGGCTTAACATACGGCCTTTTCTGCTGCAAGCCGGCCCCTGAGCCGCCCCTGGATTCCCGCCCCTGATCGGCGTCGAGGAAATGCCTTCGCGGGACTCCAGGCGGGTCACCCGCGCTGCCGCCGTATCAGCGCCAACACGCGTTCGGGGGTCACCGGTGTCTCGGATATCTCGATCCTGGCGATGGGCCGCAGGGCGTCCACCACGGCGTTGGCCACGGCCACGGGCGGGGCGATGGCGCCGCCTTCGCCGATGCCCTTGAGGCCCAAGGGGTTGAGGGGGGAAGGGGTTTCGATGTGCACTTGCTTGATGGCGGGAACCTCGCCGCAGGTGGGCATCAGGTAGTCCAGAAACGTGCCCGTGAGGAGTTGTCCCAGGTCGTCGTAGACGAACTCTTCGTAAAGGGCGCCGCCGATGCCCTGGGCGACGCCGCCGCGCACCTGGCCCTCCACGAACAGGGGGTTGATGGCCGGTCCCGAGTCGTGCGCCACCGCGTAGTCCAGGAGCTTCACCTCGCCGGTGCCCGCGTCCACCTCCACCACGGCCACGTGGGCGGCGTGGGCCCAGGTCACGGTGTCCGGCACGTAGTAATGGCTGGCCTCCAGGTTGGGTTCCATGCCTTCGGGCATTCTTGAAGCCCAGCCGGGCACCGCGGCGCCGGCCAATTCCGCCAGGGAGACGCCGTGGTCCGGCCGTTCCGCCACGAACACGCGGCCGTCCCGCGTGGCCAGGTCGTCGGGGTTGGCTTCGAGCAGATGGCCGGCCAACTCGAAGACCTTGGCCTTGAGGCGCCGGGTGGCTTCGTGGATGGCGGTGCCGGCGTTGACGGTGCTGCGGCTGGCGAAGGTGCCGCAGCCGTAGCGGATGGCCCCGGTGTCGCCCCCGATGACCGTCACGTCCTCCGGCGCCACGCCCCAGAGGTCGGCGGTGAGTTGCGCGAACACCGTTTCGTGTCCCTGGCCGTGGCCGCTGGCGCCCACCGATACCCGCAGCTTGCCCGAAGAGTCCACCTCCACCCGGGCGCCCTCAAAGGAGCCCACCCCCGTGCCCTCGGTGTAGCAGCCGATGCCGACGCCCACGCAACGGTTGTCGCGCGGGGCCTCCTTCTGCATGGCGCGCACGTGGTCGTAGCGGCAGGCCTCCAGGGCCTTGCGCAGGGTGGCGGGGAAGTCGCCGTTGTCGTAGCGCACGGGCATGCCATCGCGATAGAGCACGCCGGCGTCGTACGGGATCTCCTCGGGCGGCACGAAGTTGCGGAACCGCACCTCCGCCGGATCGAGCCCCAGTTCCCCGGCGATGCGGTCGATGCAGCGCTCCATGACAAATACGGCTTCGGGCCGGCCAGCGCCGCGGTAGGGCGCGTTGGGCACCTTGTTGGTAGCCACGCAGGTGCCGGTGACGGCGAGGTTGGGGACCCGATACGGCCCCTGGAGATGGGCGGAGGTGTTGTAGGCGTCGGTGAGGCCCATGGGATTGTAGGCGCCGTTGTCCAGCAGGAAGCGGTCCCTGAGCGCCAGGATGCGGCCGTCGCCATCGAAGGCCAGTTCCACGTCATGGATCTGGTCGCGGGCGTGGGCGGTGCTGATGAAATGCTCGCGCCGGTCCTCGATCCACTGCACGGGCCGCCCCAGCTCCAAGGCAAGCCAGGGCACCAGCACCTCCTCAGGGTACACCACCACCTTGGGGCCGAAACCGCCGCCCACGTGGGGGGCCACCACGCGGATCATCTCTTCGGCCAGACCGAGTTGGGAGGCGATCTGCCGGCGCACGCTGTGGGGCACCTGGGTGGAGGACCATACCGTCAGACGGCGCGGCTTGACCTCGGCCATGGCCACGACGCCCCGTCCCTCCATGGGAATGCCGCCGTGGCGGCGGTGGTGCAGGCGCTCGGTGATGCGGTGGGGCGCGTCCGCCAGGGCCCGCTCCACGTCGCCCTTGGCGATGCTGAAGTGGAACACGACGTTGTCGCTGGCGTTCTCGTGGATGCGCACGGCGTCCGGGGCGAGCGCCGCTTCCGGGTCCACCACCGGCGGCAGCTCCTCGTAATCCACGGCAATGCCGTCCAGCGCGTCCTCGGCCCGGTAGCGGTCCTCGGCCACCACCATGGCCAGCGGCTCGCCGACGTAGCGCACCTTGTCCAGCGCCAGCACCCGGGCGCGCGGACCCTTGAGTACGGGCTTGATGGCGTTGAGCCAGGGGGGCGGGTGAAACTCGAAGCTGGAAGGGAAGGGCGCGATGGCGTCCCGCACGTCCGCGCCGGTGAGTACCCGCGCCACCCCCGGCATGGCCCGCGCCGCGCTGGGGTCGATGGCGCGGATGCGCGCGTGGGCGTGAGGACTCCGCAGCACGGCCGCGTGCAGCATTCCGGGAAACCGCAAGTCGCCCACGTAGGTACCCCGCCCGCGTAGCAACGGCTCCGCTTCCCGCATGGGTATGCTGCGTCCCATGTGCCGTTTGACGCCCTGATTCTTCATGGCTTCCATGCCCATCCGCATCCGTCACGCCGGCGCAAGCGCCTGGTGTCGTGTCCCGTAAATTCCTGCGACAAGTTGCGCAGGATGTTTTATTTTCGGCAAGGCGCGATGACGATCAGTGGCGGTTACCACGCGAGGAAGAGCCACGCAGCCGACGGTGAAAAAGACCAGCAAATCATCGCAGTAATTTACGGGACACGACACGAGGTCTAAGAACGCCTTGTCAGCAGGTCGGAGGCTCCTGGATCGTCCAGATGTCGTACAACAATTCCATGCGCCGGAACATCATCGCCCGCGTCTGCTGCTGCAGGTTGGCGGATGTGAGATAGCGGCGCGCGATCTCTTCCGCCAGCGACCCGTGTTCTTCGTCGGCCTCCACGTGGACGGTGAAGAAGCGTACCGACTCGGGCGGCATGCCGTAGCTCTCCATGAACCCCTTGCCCAGGGCCGCCGCGGCCGGACCGAACGTGCCCTCGGCGCCGATCTGTGCGGCCATGACCACGAACCAGGGGTGCGTGTGGATCACCAATTCGGCGAAATACAGGTGCGCGGCGGTGGCCGGCAGCAACCGCGGGTTTTCAAGGTCCGTGCGCGTGAGTCCGATGGCCTCGGCGAACTCCACGAACATGTCGGGGTGGCCGGAGGCCCCGGGCAGCAGGCCGCGGGTTTCCTCTTCCGCCACCTCGAACAGCTTGGGAGCGAATTCCGGGTCGCTGCACGCCACATAGCGCAGCAGCGCGATGCGCGGCACGGCGACACGGAACTGGTAGTCCTGCACCGCCCAGGCGCGGATATGGTCCATGGCGGCCGTACCTTCGCTGATGGACTTCACGAATGGATGGTGGATGCGCAGCTTGGGGAAGACGGCGATTTCTTTCTTGAGTTGTTCGACGAACTCGTCGGAGGAAAGGGGCTTGCTGTCCATGCGGTAGACTCCCAGGGTCGTTGGTGGATGTCCTGCGTCTCGTGCTTTGCCATTGTAGTCTTGCGTATAGCCATTGTAGATATAGCCTTTGCGGCCAGAAAGACAATTCCACGGCCGTGCAGGGCGGCCCGTGATCACCCCGCGGTCGTGAATGTTGTCGTATCAAGGACCGGAGTGTTATGATCGCCGACCTGCGTCCCCGGGCGCGAACGGACGCGAAACTCGAAGGAGGTAGGACCATGAAAGTTCTCAGGCTTGTGGCCGCGTGTTTTCTGGCATTGGCGGTAGGCGGAACCGCATGGGCGGAGACCGTCAAGGTGGGCGTCATTCTTCCCTACTCGGGTCCCAACGCCCAACTGGGGCAGCAGGTGGACCGTGGTTTCGAGCTTTACCAGAAGCTTCACGCCAACGGGACGGGAGGACACAAGATCGAGATCATCAAGCGGGACAGCACCGGCCCCAAGGCCGACGTGGCCAAGCGCCTGGCCACCGAACTCATCACCCGCGACAAGATCGATATTCTCGCCGGGGTGGTCTATTCCAACAACGCCTTCGCCATCTCGGACGTGACACGCAAGGCGAAGGTGCCGTTCCTCATCATGAACGCGGGGACCTCGGCCATCACCACGCGCTCCCCCTACACCGCGCGGGTGTCGTTCACCATGTGGCAGGCGGCCTACCCGCTGGGCACGCACGCCTACGAGAAGATGAACATCCGCACCGCGGCCGTGGCCTACGCCAATTACTCGCCGGGCAAGGACAGCAAGACCGCGTTTACCCAGGCTTTCACCGCCGCGGGCGGCAAGGTGGTGGCGGACATCCCGTTCCCGTTTCCCAAGATCCCGGACTTCACGCCCTTCCTGCAATCGGTGAAGGATTCCAAGCCCGACGCGCTGTACGTCTTCATCCCGGCGGGCAAGTGGGCCACCGGCGTCATGAAGACGTACGATGACCTGGGCATGCGCGCCGCGGGCATCGAGCTCATCGGTCCGGGCGACATCACCCAGGATTCGGAGCTGCCCAACATGGGCGAGGTTCCCCTGGGCGTCATCACCATGCACCACTACTCCGCGTCGGGGGACCGGGCCGAGAACAAGGCCTTCGTGAAGGCGTGGAAGGAGGCCTACGGCGCCGACAGCACGCCGGACTTCTTCGCCGTTCAAGGTTGGGACGGCATGGCCGCCATCCACGAGGCGGTGCGGCGGCTGGACGGCAAGATCGACGCCGACAAGGCCCTGGAGGTGTGGAAGGGCTGGAAGTTCGCGAGCCCCCGGGGTCCCATCATGATCGATCCCGAGACGCGCGACATCGTGCAGAACCAGTATCTGCGCAAGGTGGAGAAGCGCGGGGACTCCCTGGCCAACATCGAGACCGAAACGCTCGAGATGGTGAAGGATCCCTGGAAGCAGTTGCAGAAGAAGAAATAGCGACGGCGGGCTCCCGCGGGCGCCGCCCCGTCCCGGCCGAAACGCGGGGCGGCGCACCGCCTGCCGGTGTGAAGCACCGGCGGCCCCACCGTCAAGCCGTCCTCTGACGGGAGCATGCGCACGTCGTAACCCGTGATCAATTCCTTCATCAGTATTGCGTTCGACGGTCTGGCGTTCGCAATGGTGCTGTTCATCATCTCGGTGGGTCTCTCCGTCACCATGGGCCTCATGGGGTTCGTGAACCTGGCCCACGGCCTGTTCGCCATGCTGGGCGGATACATTGCGGTGTCGCTGATACGGGAGTGGGGCGTGCCGTTCCTGCTGGGCGCGCCACTGGCTTGCGTTGCTGTCGCGCTCATCAGCATCGCCCTGGAGCGCACGCTCTACCGCCGCCTGTACGGCGCGGACGAACTCCAGCAGGTGCTCCTGACCATCGGCCTGGTGTTCATGGGCATTGCTGTCTGCACGTTTGTCTGGGGGCCGCTCAACGTGCAACTGGACGTCCCGGCGTATCTCAAGGGCCAGGTAGACCTGGGATTCCGGCACTTCCCCACCTATCGCACGTTCATCATCCTGGTAAGCGTCGCGGTGGTCATCGCCCTCTGGTACGGTTTCGAACGCACGCTGCTGGGCGCCAGGATACGCGCTGCCGTCGACAACCAGCGCATGGCCGAGACCGTGGGCATCAACATCCGGCTGCTGTTCACGCTGACCTTCGCGCTGGGCAGCGCGCTGGCGGCGCTGGGGGGCGCACTGGGCACGGAGATTCTGGGACTGACCCCGACCTATGCGCTGGAATACCTCGTGTACTTCCTGATCGTCGTGGCCGTGGGCGGCCTCGGCAGCCTGCGGGGAGCCTTTGCCGCGTCCCTGATCCTGGGAATCGTGGACACCGCGGGCAAGTATTACCTGCCCGCCTTCGGCGCCTTTTTCATCTTCGCGGTCACCATCATCCTGCTTCTGTGGCGTCCGCAGGGGCTCTACGCGCGATGAGGGCTCACGGCGCCGCCGTCGCGCCCGCGGAACTGCTTCCCTGGCTGGCCGCGGGCCTGGCATTCTTCCTGTTCCCCGACTACCTGCAACTGGGTTCCCAGATCCTCATCATGGTGCTCTTCGCGCTGTCGCTGGACCTGATCCTGGGCTACGCGGGCATCGTTTCCCTGGGGCACGCGGCGCTGTTCGGCACCGGCGCCTACGCCGCCGGCATCCTGTCGGCGCACGTGGGCTGGAGCGAGCCCTTGAGCGGGCTGGTGATCGCGGGCCTGGTGGCCGGGGTCGTGGGCTTCGTGTGCGGCGCGGTCATACTCTATACCCGCGGACTGACACTGCTGATGCTGACCCTGGCGGTCACGATCCTGTTGCAGGAACTGGCCAACGAACAGGAGCACTGGACCGGCGGCGACGACGGCCTTCAGGGCGTGGTGATGCAGCCGATCTTCGGCGTCTTCGAGTTCGACCTCTACGGCCGGACCGCCTACGTGTACGCGCTGGCGGTGCTGTTCGTCATGTTTCTCGCGGCCCGCGCCATCGTGAACTCGTCCTTCGGCCAGTCGCTGCGGGGCATCCGCGAGAACGAACGGCGCATGCACGCCATCGGCTGTCCGGTATACCGGCAGATGCTGCGCGCCTACACCATCGCCGCGGTCATGGCCGGCGTCGCCGGCGCCCTGCTGGCCCAGACCACCGAGTTCGTGGCCCTGGACGTGCTCAGCTTCGAACGTTCGGGCGACGTCATGATCATGCTGATCCTGGGCGGCGCCGGACGGCTCTACGGCGCGTTCATCGGCGCGCCGCTCTACATGATCCTCCAGGACCAGCTCGCCAAGCTCAGTCCCGAGTACTGGCTCTTCGGCATAGGCGCGCTGCTGGTGGCCACCATCCTCTATGTCCCCGAGGGCATGTTGGGGCTGGCGCAGCGCGGCCGCGCTTGGGCAGCGCGGTTTCGCGGTCCCGGAGACCCCCCCGCCGCCTTCGATCGGGGGCGGGAATCCAGGCGGGCTGGTGGCGAATGACGGAGGCGCGAGTCCCAGAACATCGCGGGGTCGCGCACGGCGCCCGGCAAAGTCGAAGGACGCGGTGAACATGGCGGAGAGCGTTCCCCTTCTGGAGGTCTCGGGCCTGAGCAAGAGCTTCGGCGCTCTGGTGGTGGCGGACGAAGTCTCGCTCACGCTGCGGCCAGGCGCCCGGCACGCGCTCATCGGCCCCAACGGCGCCGGCAAGACCACGCTGGTGAACCTGATCACCGGCACCATCGAGCCCTCGGGCGGCGTCATCCGGCTGGACGGCCAGGACATCACCCGCTGGCCCCAGGCGCGGCGCGTGAAGCACGGGCTTGCGCGGACGTTCCAGATCAACACCCTGTTCCGCGGCTTGAGCGTCCTGGAAAACGTGTGCATGGCGGTCAGCGAGCGGCGTTCCCTGTCGGCCCGGCTCTGGCGCCGCGCCGCGGCGCGCAGCGACGTCATGGCCGAGGCCATGACGCTCCTTGAGTCCGTGAAGCTCGACGGCGACGCTGCCAGACAGGTGCGCGAGCTTCCCTACGGCCGGCAGCGGCTGGTGGAACTGGCCATCGCCCTGGGCCTCCGCCCCAAGGTGCTGCTGCTGGACGAACCCGCGGCCGGGGTGCCGTCGGCGGAGAGCCACGTGCTCCTGGAGGCCGTGGATGCCTTGCCCCCAACCATGGCCGTGCTCATGATCGAGCATGACATGGATATCGTCTTCCGTTTTGCCCGGAGGGTGACGGTGCTGGTATCGGGTGCGATTCTCACCGAAGGCGCGCCCGCGGAGGTGGGGGCGGACCCACGGGTGCAGGAAGTCTATCTGGGTGAGAATGCTGCGTTGCACGGAGGACGACATTGAGCCGCGCCGCTGACACGGCGCCGGAGGCGCGCCCGATCAAGGCCCTTGCCCTCACCGGCGTCCAGGCCGGCTATGGCCATACCGTCGTGCTGGAAGACATCGACCTGACTCTGGACCGGGGCGAACGGCTGAGCATCATTGGCCGCAACGGGGTGGGGAAGACCACGCTTCTGGGTACCGCCATGGGCTACACCACGCTCCACGCCGGCCGCATCGAGTTGGCGGGCCGCGACATCTCCGACGCCCGCACCTACGACCGCGCCCGCGCCGGCCTGGGCCTGGTGCCCCAGGAACGGGAAGTGTTCCCGTCGCTGAGCGTGTACGAGAATCTGGCGGTGGCGCGCCGGGCAGGCGGCTGGACCTTCGAGCAGGTCTACGAGCTGTTCCCGCAACTGGGCTCGCGCACGACCCACAAGGGCGGCCAGCTCTCCGGCGGCGAGCAGCAGATGCTGGCCATTGCCCGGGCGCTGGCGGGAAACCCCACGGTGCTGCTCATGGACGAGCCCACCGAGGGCCTGGCGCCGGTCATTATCGAGCAACTGGTGTCGGCCATGCACACACTCCGCGCCCAGGAAGGGCTTGCCATCATCCTGGTGGAGCAGCACACCGGCATCGCCCTGGAGTTCTCGGAGCGCACCGTGGTGATGAACCGCGGCCGCATCGTCTACGACGGCGCCAGCGCGGACCTGGCGGCCGACGAGCCGCTGCTGACTTCGCTCGTGGGGGTCGCCGGCGAGTGACGCCGGGAAGTCGTCCCGCGCGGGTCAGCCCACAGGTCACGGTCAGCCGGTAACCCATCGGGCGCTCCACACGGATGCCCGGTCAGCGTGGGGTGGTCCTGTGTTGCAGTCCGTGGCGTGTCACGTATATTTCTGCCATGGGTTGCGCGGGGAACCTTGTGTCTGGCAAGCGCAATGATCTGCTGGGGCGACCGGCGGTCGCGCCAGTCCCGTTTCGCGGGCACGTTCAGGAACGAAGGAGCCGCCATGAAGAAGTCCGACGATGGTGACAAGCTGGGGCGGCGCGAGCTTCTGCGCCGGGGCGCGATGGCGGGGGTGGCCGCCGGGCTTCTGCCCTTTACCGCAGCCGGCGCAGGCAAGGCGCGCGCCCAGACCCGGGCCGAGGTGAAGCGCTACGTCACCCTGGGCCGCACCGGTCTTGAGGTCTCCGACATCTCATTCGGTTCGAGCCGCCTGGATGCGGGTGAGGAACATCTGGTGTTGGACGCCCTGGACCGGGGCATCAATTACTTCGACACGGCCGACAGCTACCGCGGCGGCGATTCCGAGATCACCATCGGCAACGCCTTGCGGGGCAAGCGCGACAAGGTCTTCATCGCCTCCAAGACCCATACCAGCAGCGGCGAGGACCGGGCGTCGATGCTGCGCTCACTCGAAGGTAGCCTGCGGCGCCTTCAGACCGACTACGTGGACGTCTACTTCACCCATGCGGTCAACGACATCGGCCGGCTCGAAAACCCCGAGTGGCACGCCTTCGTGGAACAGGCGCGCAAGCAGGGGAAGATTCGCTTTTCCGGCATGTCCGGCCACGCCGGCCGGCTTATCCAGTGTCTGGACTACGCGCTGGACCAGGACATGATGGATGTCCTCCTTCTGTCCTACAACTTCGGCCAGGATCCCAAGTTCTACGAACGCTTCACGCGCGGCTTCGATTTCATCGCGCGTCAGCCGGATCTCCCGCGCGTGCTCAAGAAGGCCAGGGCCAGGAACGTGGGCGTCATCGCCATGAAGACCCTCATGGGCGCTCGCTTGAACGACATGCGGCCGTTCGAGAAGGACGGCGCCACCTATGCCCAGGCGGCCTTTCGTTGGGTGCTGTCCAATCCGGACGTGCATGCGCTGATCATCTCCATGACCGATGTGGGCGTCATCAAGGAGTACCTGGGCGCTTCCGGCTGGACCAGCGCCGCCCGCGGCGACCTCGATCTGCTCCAGGGCTACGCGCGCATGAACGGCGCTTCGTACTGCCGCCACGCGTGCAACGACTGCGAGGGTGCCTGTCCCTACGGCGTTCCCATCGCCGACGTCCTGCGTACGCGCATGTACGCCCGCGACTACCAGGACGAGAAGCTTGCGCGCAGCGAATACGCTCTCCTCGGCCAGGGCGCCGCTGCCTGCCTCACTTGCCCGACCCAGGCATGTGCCGGCGCCTGCACCCACGGCCTGCCGGTGGAGAAGCTGCTGGCGCCCACGCACCGGATGCTGAGCTGAGTGAGTCCTGCCGTGTCCACACTTGCGTAGCCCTGACGCCGCTTGCCGTCGTTCCCGCGAGACAGCCCGTGTCAAGACGCATGCGGCGGAGACCTCTTGAATCGTCATTCCCGCGAGAGCTTGGCGCCGTATGTGGCGCGAAAATCCAGAGACGGGTGGAGCGGGGAGTCTTGCCATCGATATCGCAGTCACAGGGGCCAACGGAGTGGTGGGGGTGGCGTTGATTCGCCGTCTGGCCGAGCGTACGCCTCCGGCCGTTGAGCGGGTGCGCGCCATGGTGAGAGGACCCGCTCAGGCGGCTGTTCTCGACGGTTTCCCCGTTGAAGTCCGACAGGTCGACTACGAACAGCCAGAAGCGCTGGCGGCCGCGGTTCAAGGGGCCGACGCCATCGTGCACCTCGCCGGGGCGCTCCAACCCCGGCGCGGAGAGCGCCTTCACGACGCCAATACCTGGACGACACGAAAAGTGGTGTCGGCCGCCCAGGCTGCCGGCGCCCGCAGGTTTGTCTACTTGAGCGCCCCCGGCGCGGCGCTGAACTCGGCCAACGAGTACCTGCGTTCCAAGGCATTGGCGGAGTCCGCCATACGGCGGGCGGGATTCGATGCGGTGGTTTTCCGCGTCCCCATGGTGTTGGGACGGGGGACGCCGTCGGCGCGTACTCTGTTTCACCTGGCTGGCCGGCGCGTGGCGCCGCTGGTGCGCGGCGGGCGGGTGCGCATCCAGCCGGTGGCGCTGGCGGACGTGACCCGCGCGATGCAGTGGGCGCTTGCGGTGGAGACCGCGCCGGCGCATGTGCTGGATCTGGTGGGGCCGGACACGTTGACCTACGTGGAACTGCTGCGGCGGGCCGCGTCGCGCATGGGCCGGCGTCCGCGGGTGCTGGGTGTGCCGGGTTGGCTGGCGGAGGCCGCGGCCGTCATGAGCGGACGTCTGGGGTGGGGCTGGAACCGGACGCTGTTCGATACGCTGTTCAATGAACACCTGGGGGATGCCACGGAGACTCGCGCCCTGCTGCCGTTTCCGTTGACCCCGGTGGAGGATCTGCTGGATGAATTGTCGACGCCCGGTGACCGGCAGGCAAGCCGCGACAAGCCGGGATGATGGACGGACAACCCGCCACGGACCATGCATGTGAACGATCCGGCGACTCACGACACAACCGCGCCGCCCAGCGGACAGCGCACGGCTCCGCCGAAGGGACAGAGCCCTTGGGCGCGTCTCGTCCCGGTGACCTTGACCCTCGTCATCTTCGGCGTCATCTTCTGGCGCATTCCCTTCGACGCTTTTTGGCAGGCGGTTTCCGGGGCTCGCCTGCTGCCGTTCTTAGGCGTCATGGGGTTGTTTTCCCTTTGTTTTTTCCTGGTGGACTCGACGGCGCTCACCATCCTGATCCGCTGGTTTCACGGACCCATCCGCTACCGGGAGCTGCTGCCGGTGCGCGCCTCCACCTACGTGGTGGCCATCATCAACACGCAACTTGCCCAGGCGGCGCTGGCGCTGTACCTGAACCGTCGCTTCCGTACGCCACTGGGGGAGGTCATCAGCAGCGTGATGCTGCTCATCCTGCTGGAGGCCACCAACCTCATCTTCTTCGCCACCGTGGGCTCGATCGCCTTCCCCGGCGGCACGCCAGCGGTCTTCTTCCTCCTGCCGGTGTTGCTGACATTGGCCTGGCTCACGGTGATGGGCGTCGCCCAGGGACGGTTGGGGGCGCTGGGGCGGCGTTTCGGCGGCAACGTGCTCCTGTCCACATTCCGCAAGGCGCGCTGGTTCCAGGCCCTGGCGATCCTTGCCCTCAAGGGCTCGGTGTTCTTCCTCTCGCTCCTGGTGCACGCCCGGGCGCTCACGTTCTTCGGCATCGATGTCCCCATGCTGCCGCTGCTGGCCTTTCTGCCCATCGTCTACCTGGTGGCGGCGCTGCCCGTCACCGTGGCCCACCTGGGCACCTCCCAGGCGGCCTGGATATTCTTCTTCGGCGGTTACGCCGCCGAGGCGGACCTGCTCGCCTACAGCCTCGCCGCCCACCTCACCTTCATGCTCGCCAACGGCTCCTTCGGCTTGATCTTCCTGCCGCGGGTGTACGCGGATCTGTTCTCACGGAGGCCTGCAGGCGCAGGAAGTTGAAGTTCGGTATGCCCTGTAGTAAATGGTCAGGATGGTCAGAATCGATCCATGCATGGTCAGGAGGAAACCATGAGTCAGGACTGGCAAGTACAGGAAGCCAAGGCGCGCTTCAGCGAAATGGTACGGGATGCCGAGGATTCGGGCCCGCAGACCATTACCGTGCGGGGCCGTCGCGCCGCCGTGCTGTTGTCGGCGGACGACTATGACCGCCTGAAACGTCCGGAACTCTCGACGCGCGAGTTTCTGCGGGTATCCTCACGAGTGGGATTGGACCTCGACATCGAGCGGGACAAGTCACTGCCGCGCAAGATCGATCTGTGAGTTTCCTGATCGATACCTGCGCCTTGTCGGAATTGGTGAAACCGCGGCCGTCGTCGCAGGTTCGCGGGTGGTTCGAGAACACGCCGAAGACGTCCATCTTCGTCAGCGTCTTGACCCTGGGCGAGATCCGCAAGGGAATCATGATGCTGGGACGAGGTCAGCGGCGGTTACGGCTGACTACTTGGTTGGAAACGGAGCTGCCGATGTGGCTGGGAGAGCGTGTTCTGCCGCTTGACGCGCATGTTGCGGACCATTGGGGCCGCTTGACGGCCCGCTGTCAAAGGCTGCCCGTGATGGACGGGCTGATCGCTGCTACGGCGCTGAGCTACAGCCTGACCGTCGTCACACGCAACGAGGCCGATTTCGTTGCCACGGGCGTCGAGTTGGTGAATCCGTGGAAGCCGTGAGCCAAGTGGCGCCATGTCGATAGATTCTCCAACGTCGGACCCGGTCGCCCGCTCCCGCGCCCGGCGGCTTGTGGACGCCGCTCGCGACCTGGGGCCCGAACGGCTGCGTCTGCTGACCGTCGTCACCGGGGGGCACATCGCGATTCACTGGTTTCAACAGTTGTATCCGGTGGCGCTGCCGTTCATCAAGACGGGACTCGGCCTCAATGCGGTGCAGGCGGGGGCGCTGGGGACCGCGCGCCAGTTCGGACAGGGTACCCTGAACCTTCCCGCCGGAATTCTGGCCGACGCGCTTCATCGGTATCGGGACCTGATCCTGGCCTCGTCCCTGGTGATGATGGGGTTGGCCTATCTGCTTTTCGGCAGCCGCGGCGGTTTTGGCGCCGCCTTCGCCGCCAGTGTGCTCATCGGATTCGGCACGGCCCTGTGGCACCCCACGGCGGCGGCCACGCTCACATCCAAGTTCCCGGAGCGCCGGGGCACCGCCATCTCGGTTCACGGTACCGGCGCCACCGTCAGCGACAGCCTGTCGCCGCTCGCCCAAGGCGTGCTGCTGGCGGCCCTGCCGTGGGAAGATATCCTCTGGTGGCAGGTCGTGCCGGGAGTCCTGTTCGGTCTCCTGGTCCTGCGCGGCCTTCTGGGGATGTTCCGTCAGGATGAGGTCCCCCGGTCACGTCTCGGACGTTTCGCGGACATGATGGCGTTGTTGAAGGACGGGACCTTCGTGGCCATTTCCGCCTCGCGAGGCCTTCTGACCATGGGCCGTGTGGTGGTGCTGACGTTTCTGCCCATATATCTGGTGGAAGAGCTGCAACTCTCCGCAAGCCTGCTCGGGGTCTACTGGATGCTGCTTCACGTCGTCGGCATCTTTTCCCAGACTCCGCTGGGCTATCTCTCCGATCGCTACGGCCGGAAGTTCGTGCTGGTGCCGTCGATGCTCATCCTCGGGGTTCTCTACGTGCTGCTGGCGGTGGCGCCGCCGGTGCTGGCCCTGACCCTCGTCATCACTGCCATCGGCACCTTCTTCTACACCCTGATGAACGTGATCACCGCGGTAATCGCGGATGTCTCCGGCGCCAACGTACAGGCGTCCTCCCAAGGGCTGACCACGGTGATCGCCCAAGTCGCGGTCCTGCCCACGCCCATCATCGCGGGTTACCTGGCCGACCTCTACGGCTTGGGCTCCGCCTTCGTGCTCGCCGGGGTCTTCGTCTTCGCGGCGGCGGCCTGCCTCATGCCGCTCAAACTGTACGCCGGCGACCGTTGAATGGGACCAGTGGACTTCGGCGGCGCGCCCCGGGGCTATCCACCGGCATGATCGGGCCGTCGGGCACGAGCCGCCAAGTTCGTCAGCGTATACCCCAATGTTGCAAAACAGTTCGTGGAGAGCGATTCGATACACGGCCTACGAAACGTCATTCCCGCGAAAGCTTGCCCTCGACCCCGATCGGGGGCGGGAATCCAGGCGGGGCGTGGGTGGGGACACCGGAGTGACGCGAAATGTTTCATGGCGTGGTCCGTCGAAGATTCCGGGCAAAGACGAGCGCCGTGTACACGAACACCGCGTTTCCCGCCTGATCGAGCCACAGCGCCGGGTCCCGATCCAGCCACAGGCCCAATGTGACGGCGCCTACCAGCAGGTAGTAGATGACGCCCGCGGCCTTCCCCGGGAGGTCCTCCAGAAGCTGAACTCCGGTGTTGGCCCGCGGTTTCCTGTTGCGGTACAGGAACTGGGCCGCGAGGGCGGCAACACCGAGCGGCACCCAGTAGCCGATGAGCCCCAGCCAGGCGGCTGCCAGGAGCGCCGTGGTGTTGAAGAACACGTCCGCCAAGGCGTCCAGACGACCCCAGCGCGCGCTCGGGGCGCCGGAGCGGCGGGCGAGGAAGCCGTCGAGAAGGTCGGAGGACGCGGTGATCACGTACAGGCCGCACAGGAGCGCACCAGGGGAGCCGGGGGCTCCCTTGGCGGTTTCGACCATCAGGTGAATGAAAGGGACCGGGACGGCGAAACGTCCCAGGGTCAGGGCGTTGGCCAGACCGCGATACAGCTTGGAAGCAGGGGCGCGCGGATCGCGGCTCAGTTGAGCGGCCCCATGACCGAGCCGCAGCCGTCGCACTTGCGGTTGGCCTCGTTCTTCCAGAAGCGCTCGAAGATGGGCGGGAGCTGGGCGACGATGTCCGTGAGTTGCACCGATTCCTCGTAGATCTTGGCGTGGCAGTCGTCGCAGTACCATTGGAACAGGTCCAACTCGCCGTCGCGGCGCTGGCGCTCGATGACGAGGCCCACGGTGTCGGCCTGCCGTTGCGGCGAATGCGGCACCTTGGGAGGCAGCAGAAAGATCTCGCCCGCGCGGATGGGGATGTCCCGCGGCGCGCCGTCCTCCATGATCCGGAGCGTCATGTCGCCTTCGAGTTGGTAGAAGAACTCCTCGCCCTCGTCCACATGGTAGTCCTTGCGCGTGTTGGGACCGCCCACGACCATCACCGTGAACTCGGTGTCCGTATATACCACCTGGTTGCCCACCGGCGGCTTGAGTAGATGACGGTGCTCATCGATCCAGCGGGCGAAATTGAGAGGGGGGGTGATGCGGCTCATTGGCATGTCCTCCGCGGAGCTCGATATCGGATGGTGTGGACGACGGCCGCCGCCTGGGCCTCGTTGAAGCCGGCTCCTTGCAGTATCCTGGCGGCTTGCCGCGTATCCATACCCTGAATGATGGCCCGGGCCTCGGAATCTGTCAACTGGCCGCTGATTTCCCTTCCACGCGCTTTCAGCCCGCCATCTTCGACCGGTGAAGGAGTTCCGCGGCCCATTGGATCACGGCGTCCTGGGCGGCGTTCTCCGGGGCGGAGCCGACCTTGCGCAGTGCCGCGCGCGCCGCGGCCGGGGTCACGCCCAGGGCCAGCAGCACGCATACACCGAACATGCCGGTGCGGCCGATGCCGGCGGCGCAGTGCACCAGTAGAGTTTCGCCTTCGCCGAGGAGCTTGGCGGCCTTGCGGGCCATTTGCCAGAACGCGTCACGGTCCACGGGAGCCTCGAAATCCTCGACGGGGAAGCTCTCGTGCACCCACGGCGTTCCGGTCTCGTCAAGGGCGTGGGCGTAGCGCGGCGACTTGTCGCGCAGTTCCTCCGGGGGCACGAGACAGATGACGCGCGTGATGCCGTGGTCGATGATGGCGCGCCATGCGTCCTGGAACGCTTCGTAGCGTCCGGGCATGCTGCCGACGTAGAGACGGCCGGCAATGGGGTCGGGGAGTTTCACGGCGCGGTACATCGTTGACGTCCGTAGGGATGCGGTGGGCGCCCGTCGTGCCGTCACAGCGTCCGGCGCAGCTCCGCGGCGGCGTCCGCAAGCAGGCTGGCCTTGGCGAAGGCCAACTCGCGGCTGACCGTCATGAGGCCGCAGTCGGGCGCCAGCAGGAGCTTGTCGGGGTCGAGGTAGCGGAGCACCTCGCGTATTCGCGTCACCACGGTGTCCACCGGGGGCGCCGGGACGTCGCTGGGGTCGACGGCGCCGAACATGACGAGGCGCTCCTTGCACGGTTCGAGGATGGCCGGGTCGTAGTGGCTGCGGGCGAATTCCACGGCGAAGCCGCCGATGCCGGTTTCCAGCAGCAAGGGGAACAGTTCCGGGTACTCGTACTCGTGCTGCAGGCTCTTGCCGCCGGGATAGCCGTAGCACAGGTGCACGACGGTGGGGATGGTGATGCCCTCGACGCAGCGGTCGAGGGCGCGGGCGCCGTAGTCGGCCACCTTCTCGTGGTAACGGGTCATGGCGGGCTCGTCGATCTGTAACACGTCCGCGCCCGCCGCCTGGAGGTCGCGCAACTCGGCGTTCAGCACCGCGGCCACATCCATGGCCATGGCGGCCTCGTCGCCGTAGTGTTCGTCCAGTGTGCTGTCGATAACGGTCATGGGGCCGGGCACCGCCATCTTCACGGGTCGGTCCGTGCGCGCCTTGGCGAAGCGCAGGTCCTCCACGACGGCGGGAACCCGCCGGCTGATGGGGCCATGCACCCGCGGCACCTGGTGCACCTCCTCGCGCCGCCGGTACACGCCCTTGGCCACACGGTTCACCGTGTCCACGCCGTGCATGGAGTTCAGGATGTGGTCGATGAAGTGCGGCCGGCGCTGCTCGCCGTCGGTGACGAGGTCAAGGCCGGCGCGCTCCTGATCGCGGATGGCCACGGTGGTGGCGTCATCCAGTCCTTCCTGGAGCAGCTCGCCATCGAGGTTGAACGTCACCGTGCTGCGGACGGCGGTGGCCAGCCACCGCGGTCGCGGGAAGCTGCCGATGGTGGTGGCGGCGATGGGCGGTAGTTGCATGGGGCCTCCGTATGATTCTCGTCGATCGATTTCCGTGGCGCCGGTCCGAGCCGTCAAAAGGGCTGGGGCGCGGCGTTGCCGCTCTTCAGTGGGCCGTCACGCCGTGCCCGCGGCCGGGGTCAAAGGCGCGGTCTTGGGCGTGATCTGCATCACCAGCGCCGCCGCGATGAGCGCCATGGTGGCGCCGGCGAGAAACGCGTATTGGTACTCGCCGAAGGCGTCGTAGACCACGCCGGCGAGGTTGCCCGCGGTGCTGGCGCCGAGTTGGTGGGCCAGGAAGATCCAGCCGAAGATCCGCGCCACCGCGTACCGGCCGAAGGTGTCCGCGGCGATGGCGGTGGTGGCGGGACCGGTGGCGTACCAGTCGATGCCGTACACCGTGGCGAACAAGATCAATCCCGGCAGGCTGTCGACGAAGGGCAGCAGGAACAGCGCGCAGCCGCGCAGAAAGTACGCCAAGGCCAGTACCTTGCGCGCGTCCACCCGGTCCACAAGCCAGCCGGCGCCAATGGTGCCGATGAAGCTGATGCCCCCCATGACCCCGACCACAAGGCTGGCGATTACCGGCGCGATGCCGAGATCTTCCACCACATGGGGTATCAGGTGCAGGCCGATGAGCCCGTTGGCGGTGACCCCGCAGACGAAGAAGCCGGCGCTCAAAAGCCAGAAGGTGGAGCTGCGGAAGGCGTCGCGCACAGGGGTGGCCGACGCCGGCACGTCGCGCCGGGCGGCCGCGGCGACGCTGCCGGTGTCCTGTTGTCCCAACGGTTCCAGGCCCACATCCGCAGGCTCGTCGCGCATCCACAGGGACACCAGCAACATCAGGCCGAAGGCGACGGCGGCCATGAACAGCATGCTGCCGCGCCAGCCGGAGGCGCCGATGACGAGGGTGAGCACCGGCAGAAAGAGCATCTGTCCGGCGGCGTTGCCATTGGTGAGAATGCCGATGGTGACGCCGCGGTGCCTCACGAACCAGTGGTTGGCCACCGACGCGGCCAGCACCGGGGTGGCGCTGGTGCCGATGCCCACCACGAGGCCCCAGAAGAACAGGAGCTGCCACCATTGCTGGATGAACGCCGTCGCCGCCAGACCCACCGTCACCATGCCCAGGGAATAATACACCACCCGGCGGGCGCCGTAGCGGTCCACCAGCCACCCCGCCAACGGCGCACCCATGCCGAACAGGAGGAGGTTCAGGGCGCCGGGGACGGACACCAGGGCGCGGCTCCAGCCGAATTCCGCTTCCAGCGGTTTGATGAGCAGGGTGGCCGCGGAGCGTGTTCCGGCGGCCGTGAGGTTGACGCAGAAGGTCAGCGCCACGACCACCCAGCCGTAGAAAAAGGGGACGGAGAGGGGCGGGCGGCGCGTCACCACAAGTCGCCGTGCAGGACTCGGGAATGTGGTTGCGCGAAGGCAAGGCGATCACGATCCGCACCACGGCCTCGCCTTCCTAGCCTTCCATCAAGGGTCGGTTGCGCGAAGGGCATGCACGCCTGGACCATGGAACGGGACCCTAACCGAGCTGGTAGAAGCGCCGGGCGTTGCGGTGGAGAATCGCCGACTTGTCGTCCTCCGTGAGCCGCGGATTTTCCCGCAGTTCGCGGATTTCCTCCTTGGCGGTGGCGTGGTTCACTTCGTGGGGGAAGTCCGAAGAGTAGAGGAACGGCTTGTTGCCGGCGATGCGCACGGCGAAGGGCAGGGTCAGCTCGTCCCCCTCCACGCCCACGAAGATGCGGCCCGCGTCCACGTGCTTGAGCACGTAGTCGGTGACCGATTCGTTGTCTCCGAGCTTGAGGAAGCGGCCGTTGGGATCGTATTGCACGTGGCTGCTCCAGGAGCGCTCGAACCGCTCCAGGCAGTTGACGAACCATGCCGCGCCGGCTTCCAGGAAGCCGAAGCGGGCGTTGGGGTAGCGATCCAGCACCCCGTTGAAGACGATGCCGGCGAAGTTGACCATCTGACCGAAGGGGTGCCCCAGGGCGTTCACGGGAGCGTAGGGACTCATGTCGTCGAGGCCCATGTTGTCGTGCACGCCGCCGTGGATGGCGATGGCGCAGCCGAGCCGGTCGGCCTCTTCGTAGATGGGCCAGTAACGTTCGTCCCCCAAGTGGTTCTGAAGCTGGCTGGCGCCGGTGCCCGGCAGCACGGCGCCGGCGAAGTGGAGTTCCTCGACGATGCGCCGAAGCTCCGTCACCGCTTCGTCCGGCTCGTGCAGCGGGATCAGCCCCACGGCCTGAAAACACGGGTTTCGGGTGGTGTACTCGTCGTGGATCCAGTCGTTGTAGGCGCGCGCCAGCTCGATGGCCCAGTCCCGGCTCACGATCCGGCCGAAGGCGAGGCCGTTGGAAGGGTAGAGCACCGTGCGTTCCACGCCCACGTCCTCCAGGAACTCCACCCAGCCGTCGGGTCCCACCTTGGCGAAGGCGCCTTCGGGGACGAAATGGCGGTTGGTGGAATGCAGGTGGTCGTTGGGCGCAAAGGGACTGCGCACGGACCAGTTGCCGCCCCGGTAGTCCTCGGGCATGCGCTGCCAGATGGCCTCGTGGTCTTCCACCACGTGGCCGTCGCCGTCCACGACTGTCTGATCTTGTAACGTGCTCACAGCAGGTCTCCCGTTCTCGCTCCTACGCCCTCTGCGCGGTTCCTTCGCCCAGCCGGTAGAAGCGCTGGGCATTGCGGAAAAGGATGGCGTCCTTGTCGTCGTCGCTCAGTTCCGCGTTCTCCTCCAGCTCCTGCAGCTCGTGCTTGCAGGTGGCCGCGTCCACTTCGTGGGGATAGTCCGAGGAGAACAGGAACGGCTTGTTGCCCACCACGCGCACGGCCTCGGCGATGGACAGTTCGTCGCCCTCCACGCCCACGAAGATGCGGTCCTCGTCGATGTGCCGGCACACGTAGTCCGTGATGTTCATGCCGTCGTCGAGTTTGAGGAAGCGCCCGCGGGGGTCGTATTGCACGTGGCTCGCCCAGGAGCTGGTAAAGCGTTCCAGGCAGGTGAGCAGCCAGGCACAGCCTGCCTCCAGGAAACCGATGCGCAGCCCCGGGAACTTGTCGAGAATGCCGTTGAAGACGATGCCGGCGAAGCCGATCATCTGTCCCATGGGGTGGCCCAGGGCATTCACCGGCGCGTACGGCGTCATGTCGTCCATGAGCATGCCTTCGTGGGCGCCGCCGTGGATGCCGATGGCGCAGCCCAGCCGCTCGGCCTCCTGGTAGAGGGGCCAATAGCGCTCCGAGCCGAGGTGCGGCATGTTGGCGCCGGTGGACGGCAGCATGGCGCCGCACAGGCCCAGCTCCTCCACCATGCGGCGCAGTTCCTCGACCGCCGCCCTGGGTTCCTGGAGCGGCAATAGGCCCATGGCCTGAAAGCGCGGGCTTCGGGCCACGTAGGTCTCGTGGATCCAGTTGTTGTAGGCGCGCGCCAGCTCGATGGCCCAGTCCCGGCTCACGATCTTGCCGAAGGCCAGCCCGGCGCTGGTGTAGAGAACGGTGGCGTCGATGCGCACGTCCTCCAGGAACACCTCCCAGCCCTCCGGCCCGACATCGGCGAAGGCCCCTTCCGGAACGTAGTGCCGGTTGGCCGAGTGCAGGTGGTCGATGGGCGGAAAAGGGCTCCGGGCGCGCGCGGACGAAAAGGTCTTGCCGATGTAGGCCGGCGGCATGTGGCCGACGATGGCCGCGAGATCTTCGACCACGTGGCCGTCGCCGTCGATGATGCGGCGGGGATTGGCTGAGGTCACGGTGTACCCTCCCTGGGAATGGAATGGAGCGGTCCCGGATGACGGATGACCGTCTTCCGGGGATTATCGGATCGGGGGAAGCGTGTCAATCTACAAACTCGCCACGCTCCTTGCCGAAACCATCAAGGCCAAACGGGGAATTGCTCGTTTCCCCGGTTGCCCGCAGGCTTTTGCATGGGCGCCGGGAATGGCTATAATCCAAATAGGGCCATGATGCTGTCCAAGACCTATGACGCGCTCAAGGCTGCCGGAGCTCCGGACGACAAGGCTCGTGACGCAGCGGAAGAAATCGCGAGCTTCGAATCACGACTGATTCGTTCGGAAGTGATGGTGGCATTGGTCCTCGCGGGCGTCGTTGGCTTGGTGGTGAAGGCTTTCGTCAACTGATTCGACACGATCCAGAATTCCATCGCGTCCCTTTCCTCAGTCGCCTCACGCGCGCCCCAGCGTCAGCGAGAAGTCCGGCTTCCGAATGTGAATGTGGTTCGCCTTTTCCTGGCGGGTCAACTCGCCCACCAGACGCACCAGCGGCGTGCGGGCGCTCAGGTATTCCTTGGGGCGGCCGCCGTCGGGCAGGGCCTTGACCGCCTCCTCGCCGGCAAACACCCACAGCAGGAACTCCTCGTCGGACAGATGCGTGGCGCCGATCTGCCGGCGCACTTCCTGGATGGACGGCGCCGGCAACTCCCAGTGTTCCCATTCCCTGGCGCGCGGCCGGCCCAGGATCTTGTCCTTGACCTCCGGGTCCATGTACTCGGCCCCTTCCTTGCCCCAGTACCCGAGGGCGTACTGAATGGCCTGGTCGGTGACTTCCTTGTAGCGCTCGCCAACGATGACGTTGATGGCCGCCTGGGTGCCCACGAACTGGGACAGCGGCGTCACCATGATGGGGTAGCCCCACTCCTTGCGCACCTGCACGCATTCCTCCAGGATCGCGTCGAGCTTGTCGCGCTTGTCGATGAGGGCGAGCTGGTGGCGAAAATTGGAGATCATGCCGCCGGGGACCTGGTGGGTGTATTGGGACTCGTCGTATTCCACCACCCGGCCCACCGGCAGATTGTCGCGCCGGGCGATGTAGTGGAGCTTCTCGCTCACCGGCCGGAGCGCCTCCTCGTCGATGATCGGGTTGTGCCCCATGGCGCGCAGGTTCCGCGCCACGTTGAAGATGGAGGGTTGGGCCGAGCCGTTGGCCAGCGGCGGGATGCCGGTGTGGAGCGTGGTCAGGCCCATGTCCACGGCTTCCAGATAGCAGAGCGGCGCCAACCCGTTGTTGCAGTGGGCGTGGAACTCCACCGGCGTGTCGCCGATGTTCTCCAGCACGATGGGAATGAGCGTGCGCGCCCGCTCCAGGGTGAGGAGTCCGCCCACGTCCTTGAAGCAAATGCGCACCGGGTTCAGGGCCGCCGCCTCCCGCGCCTTTTGCGCGTAGTATTCATCGGTGTGGCGCGGCGACACCGAGTAGATCAGGTTCACCACCGTGTCCATGCCGAGTTTCTTGAGCCCGGCCTTCTCCACCTCGAACTCCTCGTAGTTGTTCCACGAGTTGGACGTGCGCGTGAGCGTGATGCCGTAGTCCATGATGCGCCGGATCATCAGCTCGAACACGCACACCGGGATCTTCTCGATGAGCTTGAGCCCGCCGTGAAGCCTGAGCGGCGTCTTGCGGAAGCGCTTGGTGCCCAGCCGGAACCAGTCCCAGGCGTCTTCCTTCTGCTCGCGCACGAGCTTCTTGAACATCACCGTGACGAAGAACTCGGCCGACTCGAACCCGGCCTCGTCAATGTGCTCCGCCACCGCGAGCATGGCGTCCGTGCGCATGTTCAGCGCCCACAGGCTCTGATTGCCGTCGCGCACGGTGGTGTCCACAAAACGAACGTCGCTCATGTTTCGTCTCCCGGGAGTGGGTGTGTGAGGGTGTGCAGTCCGTGACGTGCGGTGGAGTGCACGGCCGAAGCATGCCCGCGAGCTGGGGATGTGTCAAACCGCGCGGCCCACGCCGTGGCGATGGCCGTGACCGACGACCTCCGGGTACTTTGAAAGTCCAGCCCCCCCTCTCCGTCACCCCCGCAACCCTTCCCAACCCCCGCAACCCTTCTTCCTGATCGCCATGTTTGGGAAATCACCCTGCTGGCCGTGCAACCATTCCCCATGCCCGTGTCCCTCTTCCGTCATTCCCGCGAAAGCGGGAATCCAGGGGCGGCGGTGGGGCGCCCAGGCCGACGAAACCCGCCCATGGATCCGGCTTTCGTGGCAATCTTCCATGTCGGTTTGGCGTCGCACACGAGGGGGTGAAAGTGGGTTCCGCCGGGTGATGATGGCGTCCTGGGACTTCGCTCCGCGAAGTCTATCCTGAGCCTCCCGAAGGGCTCAGGACGAACGGTGAAAGGGGCGACTGACAGGACGGACCGTGAAGGGTTTGCCGACTTTGAATGGACCTGCCGGCCACCTGTTGAAAACTGTCCATCGCTGTGTTGTTTTTTCACGGCGAGCTGATGTCCGGCGATTGAACGAAGGAGACTGCACGTGATGGCGAAAGAACTCGTGGCGACACCGTGGACAAGCTGGACAAGGTCGGTTTGCGAGGGGTTGTTGCCGGCCGTCGTGGCGGTGGTGTGCGTGGCGGTCTGGAGCGCGGAAGCGCAAGCCGAGCGGCCTGGCATCGCCGTGATCATCGGCAACAAGGATTACCAGTCCAGAAACATTCCGCCCGTGGACTACGCGCTCCGGGACGCGGAAGCGTTCAAGCGCTACGTCGTGGACGTCCTCGGTTACGCCAGGGAGGACGTGATTCACATACCCAACGCCACCCGGCGGCAGATGCTGGAGGTGCTGGGCGGGCCGGACACGGAGATGAACGACCTTAAGGCGCGACTGGCGCTCCTTCGAGGCATGGACCAGGACTCGGACAAGGATGTGTTGGTGTACTATTCGGGGCACGGCGTCCCTGCCGGGGACCAAGGGTATGGCGTGCCTGGCGCGCACAAGGGGAAGCCCTATCTCTTGCCCGTGGACGTGCCGGTCTCCGCGGCCCGGGTGGAAGGGTACAGCCTCGAGGTGCTTTACCGGAATCTGGGAAAGCTGCGGGGCGTCAGGTCGGTGCGGGTGTTCCTGGACACCTGCTTCTCGGGCAACAGCGATGGGGGCGTGATCGTGACGGGTTCGGCGGTCTCGTCCGAGGCGCGGCTGCCCGAAACGGGAGCAGGGTTGGTAGTACTGACCGCGGCGAGGAGCACGCAGATCGCCACTTGGGACAGGGAAGCGCAGCATGGGCGGTTCACGCACCACCTGCTGGACGCACTGTACGGGAAGGCAGACGCTAACAGCGACCGCAGGGTGACGGCGAAGGAGGCGATCTCCTATCTCGAATTGTACATGACCAACTCCTTGTGGCTGAACGAAAAGCGTATCCAGAACGCCACGCTGCAAGGAAGTGGCGACCAAGTGCTGGCGTTGGCCCGTGCGGACGGCGTTTTTCCGGAGCGACCGCGGTTGTCGGGTCCCGGCGCTCAACCTCCCCGACCGGAGTTTCAGAGGGTCCCGGCGCCGGCGGCAGAGCCGGATTGGGATCTCGCGACGAAGCGCCTGATCCAGGAGGGGTTGTCGTCGTTGAATTTCGATCTGGGGAAACCGGATGGGATTTTCGGCAAGCGGACGGAGGAGGCGATTCGGCGGTGGCAGGCCTCGAAGGGGTTGCGGGAGACGGGGCGATTGACGGCCGAGCAGGGTGCGGCGTTGAAGGTATTGGGCGAAGAGACCGCGCGAGAGAAGCAGGAGCAGGCGCGCAGGGCAAGGGAGATGGCGGAAGCGGCGGCACGGCAGCGGGCAGAGTTGGAGCGGCAGCGGCGGGAACGGTTGGCGCAGGAGGCGAAGGCGCGTGAAGAGGCGGCGCGTCGAGCGCAGGAGGCGGAGCGACCTGGGCGGGAGTTTCGGGACTGCGGGGAGTGTCCGGAGATGGTGGTGGTACCGTCTGGGGAGTACACGATGGGATCGCCGGATGGAGAAAAAGGCAGGTTCAGGGAGGAGGGGCCGCGTCACCGGGTGCGGATAGGGGAGGCGTTTGCGGTGGGGAAGTATGAGGTAACTTTTGGGGAGTGGGATGCGTGTGTAGCAGGGGGAGGGTGTCGGGGGTATCGGCCGGATGATGGGGGATGGGGACGAGGGCGGCGTCCAGTGATAAGGGTGAGTTGGGAGGATGCGAAGGGGTACGTGGAGTGGTTATCGGGGCGGACAGGGAAGGGGTATCGTCTACTGAGTGAGGCGGAGTGGGAGTATGTGGCGCGAGCGGGGACGGCAGGGCCGTTTCATATGGGATCGACGATTGGGACGGACCAGGCGAACTACGACGGGAACTACACGTACGGGTTGGGTTCGAAGGGGCGCTATCGTAAGCGGACGATACCAGTGGGGAGTTTTCTGGCGAACGGATTTGGATTGCACGATGTACATGGGAATGTATATGAGTGGGTGGAGGACTGTTGGCACGGCAGCTACGAAGGAGCGCCGACTGACGGGAGTGCTTGGGTGAGTGGTGGGGATTGCAGCCAGCGCGTGTTGCGCGGCGGTTCCTGGGGCGACATTCCGAGGTTCCTCCGGTCCGCCAACCGCTTCAGGAACCCCACCTCGAACCGGTACGACGACTTCGGGTTCCGTATCGCCAGAACGCTCGCCCCGTGAATCTTTATGGCGACGGGCACGCCCCGGTTTCCGGTGGAGACGCTGTTTCGGCGCCGGGTCGGGTCGTTGGCCCCTGGAGCGGATGACGGGCACGGGGCACTCCTCTCGGCCTTTGATGTCGATCACATCGGCACCGAGGCCCTGCTGTTCCAGACCGGCCGTCTGACCGTCGAATCGGTGGAGAAGCTGGCGGGCAAGGTCGTGTATTGACTCGGTTATCCCAACCGGGAGGTCCGCTAGAGCCTCAACGAGTGTTGCGCTACTGGGTTCCGGACGACACACGGCAGTTGGACAACAGCGGCCGGCTGTTCGAGTTCAAGGTGGTGGAGTTGTCGCCGCCGGGTTCGGCGATGGTTGCGTTCGAGGGGTTACGCGGACCGCTACCGGAGCACGGGGAAGCCGGTCCATCTCATCGCCGTGGAGTTCGGTCGTGAGACGCGCAACCTGACGGCGTTCGAGGTCGCGGATGCATGAAGCCGGGGCTTCCGCGAGGACTTCGCTGTTCCATTGAAGTGAGAAGAGCCGTTGACAAACCCGCCCGGGTGTCTCAAATCGTACCGATTATCCAGGAGGTGAGGGATGGCGGTTTCAGCGTTCGAGTACAGTAATCCGCGCGTGGAGCGCATTGTTTTCGGCCGCGGGGTGGTAAATCGGTTGGCGGAGGAGGTCCGACGCCTGGAGGCGAGCCGGGTGTTTGTCGTCACCTCGCCGTCCATCGCCAAGACCTACCTGCTGGATGCGGTGCGCGACGCCTTGGGCGATCTGTGCGTGGGAGTCTTCGACACGGTGCAGCCGCATTCGCCCACGGATTCCATTGGCGTGGCGGCGCAGCGGGCCGCGGATGCCGGCGCGGACGCGTTCGTGAGCGTGGGCGGCGGCAGCTCCATCGACACCGCCAAGGGTATGGCCGCGCTCCTGGCCGAGGGCCGTCCGCTGAAGGATCTGGCGACCCACTTCATCCCGCCCGACAAGAAGGAAGTGCCGCCCATGCCGGCGCCCAAGCTGCCGCACATCGCCATCCCGACGACGTTCTCCGGCGGCGAATACAGCTATTCCGCGGGGCTGGCGGAAGGCGGCCACAAGCTCATTCTCGCCGATCCCAAGATGTCGCCGCGGACGGTGATGCTGGATCCGGAGGCCGCCCAGACCGCTCCGCCGAAACTCCTGGCCGCATCCGGCATGAATGCGCTGGCCCACTGCGTGGAAGCCGTCTACTCGACGCAGACCCAGATCCTGAGCCAGGCCTATTGTCTGGCCGCCATCGGCCCCATCACCACTTGGCTGCCACGGCTTGTGAACGACATGAACGACCTCGAGGCCATCGGCGAGATGCAGGTGGCCGCCACCCTCTCCAGCATGGGCGTCTACAGCGCCTGGACCGGCATTCACCACGGCATCGTGCATGTCATCGGCGGCCGCTTCACGGTGCCCCACGCCAACATCCACGCCCTGATGCTGCCCTACGCCATGCGCTGGAACCTCGACGGCACCACCGAAGCCATGGCCCGCATGGCCCGGGTCATGGGGGTCGACGAGGCTGACGACCGCAAGGCCGCCGCCGAGGCGCCCGAGGTGGTCTACGGCATGAACGTGGAGATGGGGCTGCCGTTGCGGCTGCGGGACCTGGAGATCCCCCGCGACGCGCTGCCTTCCCTGGCCGAGGCGGCGCTGGACGACATCAGCACCCACAACAACCCCAAGAAGATCCACTCCGCATCGCAGGTGCTGGAGTGCCTGGAGATGGCCTGGTAGGCAAACCGCAATCCTTCTACAACCTCTTCGTCGTTCCCGGACCCCTCATCGTCAACCCCAGGTCCCGCTCTTCGTCATTCCTGGCTGCCCCCTCTTCGTCAACCCCGGCACCCCTCATCCTCAACCCCAAGTCTCCCCTCTTCGTCATTCCCGCGAAAGCGGGAATCCAGGGGTGGCCGGGGTCAGCGGTTTGGGCGCCCCACCACCGCCCCTGGATTCCCGCCCCCGATCGGGGTCGGGGGCAAGCTTTCGCGGGAATTACGAAGAGTAGGGTCTTGGGAAAGACGATCAATAGGGACTTGGGAATGACGATGAGGGGGGCAGGGAATGACGGACGGGACACCGGACGTTCGAACGGACATGGTTTTTCGGGTTGATGGCTCCGGACGAACGGGTTCACTACCCTACCAGGAACCGGGGATTACGCTTCATCGCGGTGTCGATGTCCTCACGCGGTACTCCCTCCGCGAGCAGACCCGCTCCGAGTTCAGCCAGTCCTTCGGCGGGAGCGACCCGATCCACCTGCCCCACGTCCGTGGACAGGATGGTCTGCTCCGCGCCCACCCGCCTCAGGATCGCTGCGGTGTGCTCGTACGACACCAGGCCCATGTCCACCAGGATGAAGCTCAGCTCAATGTAGGCCCCGGCCGCGGCCAGCTGGGCGAGCTCCGCAACGTCGATGGCCGGGGGATCGTAGCAGGGGTGGGTGACGATGACCTTTCGCACTCGGAGCGCGTTGGCCCTTTCCATGACGTAGAACACTTCGTCCCGCCCCGCGTGCCCGGTGGCCAGCACCAGATCATGGTCGGCGGCCATGCGCAGGATCTCGTCCAGGCGCGGCCGCAAGTGGGCGGCAAGCACGTTGATGGGTTCGACTTCGTCAAGGGGCCGGGCCAGTGCGGAAACCGCTCCGCCGCACCACTCGGGCGGGATGTCGTACTGTTCGCCCTCGTGTTGCCGGGCGCTGAGATGCGCTGCCGCGTGGACCGTCGGCAGCCACACGACTTTGAGACAGGGCTCGCCGCCCACCGACGGTCCCAGGGCGCCGCGCACCGCCGCGGGATTGATGCCGCCGACATAGTGGTTGAGCACCACCGATCCGTGCAGCCGGACGCCGGTGGCATCGTGGGCCATCCGTGCCCAGCTACCGGTGGCGGCCATGTGCGATTTGAGCACCGCGCCGCCGAGCCCCGATCGCTCCACGTGCCGCGCCAGCGATAGCGCGTCGAACCGGCGCGGGATTCCCTCCGGCCCGCAGTGAACATGCAGGTCTACCGCGCCGGTGACATCGTAGTCCTTGTTGCTCACCGCACCGCCTCCCGACCATCCCGGCCCTGACCCAGCGGCCATGCGACACGACGATGCCGGCCGCACGGCCGGTTCCTTGCTGCTTCTGGATCCCGGAACCGGCCCCGGAGCTGATCCGGGGTGACGCACGGAATGAGTGAGTGCGGCGTCGGTGTCACGGGCCCGCGGGCGGAGTTGAACAGCGAAGGGGGGAGAAGTTCCATGGTGCTCATTCCGCTCCACACACTTCCATGGCCGTGTGCGCCAGCACCTCGGCGCACGTAACCATCTCGCTGATGAAAATGTAGCTGCCGTCCGGGCCGGGGTCCAGGAAGCCGCCGCCGGGGCCGTAGTGGAGGCAGGGAATGCCGTATTTCCACAACCAGCAACTGTCGCCGGCGGAGTAGGACATGGGCAGGTGGGCGCCGATGAGCCTTGGCGGGGAGCCGGTGACCCTTTGGTGGTTCCGGGCCACGGCCTGGACGATGGCGGCGTCCGGGGGCACGTCCAGGGGGTCCATCACTAGCCGCCGGCAGCCCTTGAAGAAGGCGGGCGGCGGGATCTCGATGGCGTATTCGACACCCGGGTCGCCGTCCTTCAGGGGGTCGAGGGCGCGCCTCACGTCAGCGATGACCGAGTCCACGCTCTGCCCCGGCACGAAGTGCACGTCCACGATGATGGTGCAGAGGTCGGGCACGTAGGGCGGCTCGGTCAGCACGTAGCCCTCGCCGCGGCCGCCGATGATGCTGCCGACGTTCAGTCGGGGCAGGGCAGGGAGGTCGGCCCTCGGCGTGCAGGTGAATGTGACGTGCCGCAATGCGTCAATGACGCGGGTCATCTGCTCCACGGCGTTGACGGTCTCCTCGATCCGGCTCACATGTCCAGTGACGCCGTAGGTGTGGATGGCGAAGTGGACGATGCCGCCGTGCACGGTGACGAGGTTGCCGATGCCAAAGGGCTCAGTCAGCACCGCGGCGTCGGTGCGGAAGCCGCTCTCCATCAGGAAGTGGGTGCCCTCGCCGCCCTGGGTCTCGCCCGCCACGCAGGCCAGCACCAAGTCGCCGCGCAACGTCAAACCGGCGCGGCGGATGGCCTCGGCGGCGGCGATCATGGAGGCGACGCCGCCTTTCATGTTCTGGACTCCGTGGCCGTAGAGCCGGTCTCCCTCCACCGACGGCGTCCAGGGGTCCCGCTTGCCCCCACGGGTGAGGGAGTTGATGTCGATGTGGCCGTTGAACATCAGGCTCGGGCCGCGGCCCGAGCCCTTCAGCGTGGCGATGGTCTGGTGGCGGCCGGGCTCCACTTCCTGAAGCTCTACCTGGTAACCGCGATCCGAGAGGTAGTCCCGCAGGAACAGCGCCACCGGGGTCTCGTCCGGACAGAAACTCGGGATCCTGATCAACTCGCCGGTCAGATCCACAAGCTCCGTCACGTCTACCTTGATCCCGCTCCTGGTCATGAATGCATCCGTTCAGAGCGCCCGAACATTTCCGCGACGGGTCTTGTCAGCGCCGCGTCGCATGCGCTCCGTCATTCCGTGGCCTCCTTCGTTCCCGCAATTCATAACGAATTCACCTCAAGGTGCGCTAGTGAAGATCTGAACAAGAGACCTTTCGCACGTCATAATGGCGAAAACGGCAGTGCATGGAGGGGAAACGATGAGACAGGCGAGCTTCGCGGAGATGGAACATGATCGGAAGAAGCGGCGGACGCGGCAGGAGGAGTTTTTGGAGAAGATGGAGGGGCTGATACCGTGGAAGCGTCTGGAGAAGCGGATAGAGCCGTATACGCCACTAACAGGTCGGCCGTTCCGCTTGCCGGCCACAACCGCCATTGTTCAGACCTTCCCTGGGTTGCCGGCGCATGGCGGCGATTGTCTTTTCACTGGTGCCGGGAACCAGGTTGGAAGCCTCGTTTGTACTTGTCCCGCACGGGTAAGGTTGTTATGTTCGCTTCATGGCTGAGGCTATCGCCTTCGACACGCATCGCTTCGTCAAGCGTCTGACCGAGAGCGGCTTCACCGAGAAGCAGGCCGAGACACTCGCCGAAGAGCATGTCGCCCTCCTCAACGCCAACCTCGCCACAAAAGCCGATGTCGCCGCGGTAAAGACAGAGGTCGAATCCCTGCGACAGGAGACCAGGGCCGGCATCGAATCCCTGCGACAGGAGACCAAGGCCGGCATCGAATCCCTGCGACAAGAGACCAAGGCCAGCATCGAATCCCTGCGACAAGAGACCAAGGCCAGCATCGAATCCCTGCGACAAGAGACCAAGGCGGACATCGCCAAGGTTGAGGCCAGCATCGATGCCCTGCGGCAAGAAACCAAGACAGACATCGCCAAGGTTGAGGCCAGCATCGAATCCCTGCGGCAAGAAACCAAGGCGGACATCGCCAAGGTTGAGGCCAGCATCGATGCCCTACGGCAAGAAACAAAGGCCAGCGTTGAAGCCCTGCGCCACGAAACCAGCGCAGCCATCGAGACGGTGAAGGCTGAACTGGTGAAATGGCTGTTCGGCGCCCTGATCGCCCAAGGCGGCCTGATCGTAGCCCTCGTCAAATTTCTATAGCCCAGCGCGTTGCCCCGGGCCTTCGCTTCCCGGTCATCAGTGACCTCGATAGACAGTGAAGGTGTCCGCAGGTCTTCCACCTCGGTCACAACAAAACGGATTTGATATAGTGCGGGGAAAGAGATCCGGTCAAGGGGGAGAGACGGGACAGCTTCCCGACGCCAGTACGCCTTCCCCGGGAATCTTTGAGCCGGAGGAAGACGATGACAACGAAGACGCAGCATCGCTGGCGGCATCGTCTGGCGACGGGGGTTTGGGCTTGGTTCGTATCGCTGACGCTTGCCGCGGCAGGTGTGTCTACGGTCTGGGGCCAAGGGGCCGGGCCACGGGACGGTTCGGCTCACGCCAGGGAGGCGGCCAAGGATTGGGCTGGCAACCTGCTCAGGTCGTTCCCGGACGCGATACGGAAGGCTCCGCAAGACGACAAGCGGATCACGTTCCAACCCCTGGACCCGCGCGCCGTGACGTTGGGAGGTCGCCAGCGCCGGTTGGTTTATGGCTGGATGATCAATGCGCTGAGGGAAACAGGGGAGATCGGACTGTTCACTGTCACGGACCCCAGGAAACACGCAGCCGTCGCGCGCGCGTTGGAGAACACGGGCGCGGCCGACTGGTTCGAGGCCTATCAGGCGGCGCTCCGCAGCCATCAGACGCCCATCATTCTTTCGTGCACGAGCACCGCCGTGGAGAGTGGACTCACGCTCTATTGCGCGGCCATTGCGACGGACCTGAGCCGGCTGGGCAGTGCGTCGGTGTTCTTTCAAGAGAAATGGCTGTACGCGCCGTTGTCGTTGGAACAGGCCCTGAGCGCCGTGGCGGGCGATGTCGCCCGAAGCCTGCGGGGAGGGCTCGGCGACGTGTCCATCGACGATCAGCGTGTGCGCGGGAAGTCTCCGCTCGCGGAACATGTGGCAGGGGGGCTAAGGAACCGCGTCGTGGAATTGCTCGCGGCGCCTCCCCGAGGGGCGTCGGTGGGGGGCGGCGATCTCCGGGATCCCGTCTACGATCTGAAGGGCGAGCTGGTCTTCCTGACGGACAAGGTCGAGTTGCGGGTCATGGTCCATTCCCGTTCCCATGGCAGGCCGGTCAACGCGGTCCGGGAATTTCTTTCCGCCAAGTCAATGGCGGGTGTTGAGGCCGGGCTCGGTCCGGGCGCGCCGCTCGGGCCCGGCCAGGTCTTCCGCGACTGCGATGCGTGCCCGGAAATGATTGTGATCGGCCCCGGTGCGTACACGATGGGTTCGCCGCCGGATGAGAGGACGCGAGGTAAGGATGAAGGGCCGCAACGCCAGGTTCGGATTGAGTCGCCGTTGGCCGTGGGAAAGTACGAGGTGACCCGGGAAGAGTATGCCGCCTTCGTGGAGGAGAGCGGACGCGAGACGGCGGGCGGGTGCTGGTTCGGAGACGGCAGTCTGGACCAATGGCGGCAGGATGGTGCGCGTTCGTGGCGGGAGCCGGGCTTCGATCAAGGGCAACGCCATCCCGTGGTGTGCGTCAGTTGGGATGACGCCAAGGCATACGCGGCGTGGCTGTCGGAGAAGACGGGCCGGGGTTACCGGTTGTTGTCGGAGGCGGAGTGGGAGTACGCGGCCCGGGCCGGCACGACCTCGGCGCGGTACTGGGGTGACGAGGTGACGGGGCAGTGCCAGAACGCCAACGGTGCGGACGCGGGATTCCGGGCGAATTATCGCGCTGTCGCCACGTCCGAGTGTCGCGACCAAGGAGTCCGCACCGCGGAGGTGGGAACCCACGGGGAGAACGGGTTTCTGTTGTCGGACATGCTCGGGAACGCTTGGGAGTGGGTGGAGGATTGTCTTCACAAGGACTATGCGGGTGGGCCGGACGACGGCGCGGCCTGGCTCCGAAGGGGCGACTGCGACCGGCGCATGTTGCGCGGCGGCTCCTGGTACAGCCATCCGGGTGTGCTTCGGTCGGCGGCGCGCGGAAGCGATGCGGCGGAAAGCCGCAACTTCGACACCGGTTTCCGGGTGGCGCGGGATCTCGTTTCCACCGGCAGCCGGCGGGCGTCACGGTCCAGATAAGCTGCCACGGCGGCCAGCAGCAGCCTTGTCCCTGCTCTCGCCATGACCTCGTTCACCATGACTTGCAATCTTCTTGTCCCAATTATCGGGCCCACTCGACCCGGGCCCGGGTCACCCTGAGCCCCAGCTTCGTCAGCGCGTCAAGGGCCGCGTCGTCTCCGGTTTCCAGAAGCGGCGCCACATCCTCCGACGGCGCGGGCGCCCACACCGAGGTGACTGCCCAGGCCCAATGATCCTGGACATAGAGCGGCAGGTCCAGCGACAGCGCGACCGGGGAGTCCGCGAGCGTGCTCGAGACCACGCGGTGCGCAGGCAACAGCGCCACGGGGACCGGACCCTCGGGTACCATGCGCAAGGATATCCAGGCGTACCCGGCAGTGCCAGTCTCGGGCGGCGACGTCTGGATCTCCAACCCGCACAACGAGCGCGGTTGCGTAAGGCGGTAGAGCGGGCCGGAGGCGTTGACCGGCGTGGTCGCCAGGACGCTCCCGCGGAAGCGCATGCCGGAGCATGACCCGCCGTCGGCGGGGCGGCGCGCCGCCACCTGCAACGTGAAACCCGCGGCCGCCCCCGGGTCCAGCCACCGGGTGCGCACGTGGTCGGCTGCGGCTCGAAGCGGAAACCCGTCCAGCGAACGCGCCAGTTCGACGTAACGGCCGGCGAGGCGAAGGTCTTCCCACTCCCGCTCCACGTTGCGCCAACTCCAAAAGCCGGCGGCCCCCGTTCCCAGCAGGACGCAAGCCAACAGCGCCACGGCCAGTTTGCCTCCCCGGCGCCGGTCATCGACGCGAGCAGGCGATGTCGCAGTCGGCGGCTCCGTGGCGGACGAAGCCGTGGCGGACGCGGCCGCAGCAGGAGTGGCCGGCGCAGCGCCGTCCGGCGGGGTCAACACCTCCCGCACCTCCGCGGTATCGGACGCCACGCGCAGCGTCAGCCGCTCCCGGACCGTTGCCGGCAACCGTTCCACGGCCGCTCCGGCCTCGACCGCGTTTTCCCGTGGCACCAGCAGCACAACCCGGCGTCCGGCGGCGGCCTCCTCCGCGGCGCGCTGGGCCAGACGCGCCACCTTGTCCGTGACGTGGCCCACGGACCGCACCTCGGTGCGGCGCTCGGCGTCGGTGGCCACCGCCACCTCGCCGGTGGCGAACACGGCGGCATCCGCGCTGTCGTCTCCCACGGCCAGACGTCCCTCGGACAGCAGCAGGTGCGCGACCCACGCCCCGAGCATCCAACTGCTTCCCCCGTCGATGCGCGCGTCCAGGTCCAGCCGGTAGGCCGCGCCGCCGGAAAAAGAGCGCACGTGATCGCGTACGAACCAAGTGTAGGCGCCGGTGATGGGCAACCGGGTGGGGGTGCCGTCCAGACACACCGCGGACAACTCGGCCTCGGCCAACCCCTCCTCGGGAGCCAGCCGCTGCACCAGGACCGGTCCCTCGGTGGTGGCGATGTAGACCCGGGCGCGCACGACGTGGACCCGTCAGCGGAGAGCGAGCTTTGAGGCGGGATCGCGGATGGCGCGCACCAAGGGCGAATCCTCGCGCTGGATGAGTTGATAGACGCCGTCGATGTCCTCCGGAAGGGGGGTACACACGGGCGCCGCCGCGGGGGACGCCGCCACGATGGCCCGAGGCTGGACGTCGCGCCCCTCGGCCGCGCGCAGGAGCACGTAGACTTGGCCGTGGCCGGCACTGGAGGGACGGAGCCAGATGCGAAAACCTCCCTCTTCGCGGGAATCGAGGCCGCCCGGGGCGGCCGCCGCGGCCGCAACCGGGAACCAGCAGGCCGCGGCTTCCCGAAGCAGCGCTTCGAACGTGGCGCGGGCGCGCTCGTGCGTTGCCAGCGCCGCGCCCAGCGCCGGGGTCAGCGCCGCCAGCGGGTCACGGGCCGCGGCGTAGAGTTGATCGAAACGAGGCGGACGGACCACGTCCGGCGGCTCTTCCGATGCCGCCAGCGCGTCCGCGCCCACGCTCAGGACGAAAGCGCGGCGCACGCGGTCGCGTTCCGGATCCGACAGGGTGTTCCAACTCCGGCTCATGCGGCCGTCCCTCCTTCTCCCGCGCCCGCGTCGCCGTAGATGCGGGCAAACTGTCGCGCGAACACGGTTTCGTCCTCCTGCTGGCACGGCGCCCAAGGGGCGCCCTCCCGAAGCTGCGCACACAGCGGCGCCAGCCGTTCACGCAGCGCCGCCATGGCGGGAGCCGCCCGCCGCAGGTCGGCCAGGGCCTCGGGCTCGCCGGACCGGACCCGGTCGAAACCCCTGCGCCGCAATCCCTTGAGCGCACGGCGTCCCCGGCCCAGGGTCTCGAAGTCGAGCCGCCGCACGGCGCCGCCGCGGTCCCCTGCGCCCGCCAAGGCCGCCGCGGCGGCCACCAGGAGATCGTCGAGATGGATGGACAGCGCCAGCAGCGCGGCCGCCTCCCGGTCATAGCCGGTCTCAGGCGGTTCGGCGGCAAGTGCACGGGCGGCGTTCGGGTTGGCGCGGAGCGCCTGGGAAATGCGTCCCTGGGCCTGCCCGAAGCAGTGGTCGCGCAGGAGCGAGCGGGCGAGCCGCGGGAGGAATACCGGGTGGGCGTCCACGAGCGCCAGCCGTTTGATCTCGCTCGCCAGGAGCAGCTTGATCTCCGACCCCGCGAGCGCCTCCAGCGGGGAGGCGTCGTTGTCCTCTTCCGAACCCTCCCAGAGAGCCGTGGCCGGCCCCGACGCGTGCATCAGGTCGAGCCCCGGCGAAGACGGGTCCACGGGTTCACGACCCGCCCGTCCCGCGACGGCGGTCAGAGTCTGCGGGTTTTCCAGCCCGTCGCGCAATGCCTCCTCGCGCAGGGCCTCAGCCAGACGGAGGAACGTCCGAAAGGTCTTGCGGAAGGTGCGGAACTCGGAGCCGGCTTCCAGCGAAGCCGCGCGCCAGAAGTCCAGCACCGCGTCGTCGTCGATATCCTCGGCACTGAAGTCGCCGCGTCCGCTGCGACCGGACATAAACCGCGTCATGGCGTCGAAGTGACGGCTGTCCTGCACCGGCCGGGTATGCTCGCGCAGCCACGCGTAGACGGCGCGAGACAGGGCATTGGCCGTGTCCTGAAGCTCCCGCCAACCGAGTTCCGGGCGCGACAGTACGGCCATGGCGTCGCTCAGCGTCGGGTAAGGGAGCGCGTTCAGAAGGAATTCCATGAAGGCCGCGAGAAGCGGCGCAGCGCCAAACGAGATCGTGACCGGCTCCGCCCTTTCCCGGTATCGGAGTGCCAGTTGTTGGGCCGTGGCGGTGACCGGCGCACCTTCCCCGCGCTCTTCCAACTCCTCCGGCAGGCGTGCCCGCAGCCAACCCGCGGCCCAGCCGGACCGCCCTGCTCCCGGCGCGCAGAAGAACTCCAGCCACCCGGACGGCCCCTCCGCCGCCGCGAACGCGGCCGCCCGCGCCAGATGGCAAAGGCGGAACACCAGAGGCTCGTGGGCACGCCCCTCCAGGATCTTCGCCGCCAACCGCCGAAGCACCGGCTCGGGGTACTTGGGTCCCTCCGGGTCGCCGATCTGGGCCAAGTCCCAGAATGTCCCGCGAAGGACCTCGTCCGCTCCGTGCAGAATCCGACTCGACATGTCCGTCACTCAATGGAAATTCGACGAAAGTGGCTGGAAGATGCGCGTCTCCCTCCTGTATGTTTCCATGGAAGAGTTAGACAGCATTGTCCACGGATGCTCATGTTTTTCAAACCGCGATCCCACCCATCCGCTTCTTCCCGCCTGGATTCCCGCTTGCGGCGGACTCTTCGAAGGTCCACGGGCCCCTTTGATGGATGTTGATTCTCTTCAGGAGACAGCGTATCTAGTCGACAACAAAAGGAGTCGGTCAGGCAACAGAGCGAAGTATTGGGCGCCATCCTGGAACGTGTCGGAGCGCGCAATTGAGCGAAACAGAGTCTGGCCCTTCCATGGCCACGGTGGCATGGGTGTTCCATGACCGAATCCAAAGACGGCAGAAGGAGGCAGACATGATGAGTTTCATGAGGAAGACACGAATTGCCTTGGGTACGGTGCTGCCCGCCCTGGCCCTGGTTCTTGCGGCCTGTGGACCCACCGTGGCGCAGACCCATCAGTACAGCGACGTGCCGGTGTTGGTGGCGGCTTGGGACGATGACAAGTTCACGGTCCGGCGCGGCAGCGAGATCTTCAGGCGCGTCATCAGCGTTCTGCGCGAAAACATGGCCCGCGAGGGGTTCCGCGTGGTGGACGAGGAAGCGGTGGCCGTGGACTTGGGTTGGAAGGTCAGTGATCGCCGGCCCAAGATGGACCTGATCGATCTTGCCAAGAGCATGAACAGAAGTGATACCGCTTCGCACCAGGTACGAGCCCTGTTCCTGATTCGTGTCCGCGCAGCGGCGCAGCCCAAGGGCGACGGCGCCCGCACGGAAGTCCGTGTACGGCTCAACGGTGAGATCGTCGACGTCGTTGGCAACGATGCTCCCAAGGAATACGAGATCGCGGAAAGAGGTTACCCCGCTCCCGCCAACTGCCTGTCCCAACGCGAGCTTTGCATCGACGAGGTCGTGGGCGACCGGGCGCGCGAGTTGGCCGCGGATCTGGGCGTCACCATGGCCACCAAGTTGGCTCACCTGCGCAATGCGGCTGCTGGCGGCGGAGCCCCGCGTCGAGTCTCCGCCGGGACTGGCAGCGGCTCGGGTGACGCGGTCACCGGCAGCCGCCGGCGCGCTTCCGGCAGCGGCCATGGAATGCAGACTCCGTACACCGTGACGCTCAAGTACTTCGAGCGGCGGGAAGCGCTCACCGTCATCGGCGTCATGGCCGACGAGTTCCCAGGATACAACACACACACCCTGCTGCGCTCGGACCAAGCCACGCGCAAGTACTCCTACATCACCTCGGCCAAGCCTCACAAGATGGAAGAGTGGATCACGATTCTCCTCGACGACATGAACTTCGACACTGACAGGGAGATCCGCATCGCCATCAACGGCGCCGACATCCTGGTGGAGAAAATCGTCCCCACGGGCGACCGGCCGCGTTCGCCCGACGAGCGCGCCCGCTTCAAGTAAGATAACCGTCGCCAGTCAGCGGCGTCGCCGGTCAAAACGTGGGTATCGGGTGCTTCCGATACCCACGTTGAATGTGGGGCGACGCTGGATTCCGCGCCAGTGTGGTGTCTGGTTAATACGCGTCATAATGTGCGGAGGATTTTTTGTTGTCGGCAAGGCGCGATGACGAGCAGTGGCGTGTACCACGCGAGGAAGAGCAACGCAGCCGACGGCGAAAAAGACCCGCAGATTATGTCGCGTATTAACCAGACACCACACTAGGACCCTGCGCCGCAGGACTTCACGGCTCAAATCCGCTCTCATCCGTCCCTTCGGCCGCTCGATTTCGTCAAATATGACCTGAGTTTCTCCTCAATCGACCGACCGAAGGGACGGCGATAGCGAATTTTCGCGTTCGCGAATTAACCAGACGCCACACTGGCGGGAATGACGACGGGGAGACCGAACTCTCGAACGAACGTGGGGCCTTGCCGGACTTGGGCAGTCTTTCAGGGGCCATTGCCCGCCTTTCACAAATACCCTTCAATGCCTTCCATCTGGACCGTGAAGCGTCGTTCGTGGCGCCCAATGTCGAGAAAGGAAACATGTCATGGGGAACAAGAAGGATTGCGGAGTGCGCGTGACACGTGACAAGGAGAACATGAGCAGCCAGCGGCAACGACAAGTGCGCCGGTTTCCAAGCGTGGGCCGGCTCGCGCTGGCGGCGGTGTTTCTGGGACTGTTCGGACACGGATCGGTGTGGGGTGAGACGCGTTGGACCGTGGGGCAGCGGGCGGTGGCGGCGGCGGCCCTCAAGAGCTCGGTGCCGCCGGAACTGGCGCTGGCGGTGGCGCGGGTCGGGCGGAAGGAGCGCTTCCGCGAAAGCAGCGCACCGAAGGCCGTGGGCGTCATGCAGGTGCTGCCGTCCGTCGCATGGGAGGAATTGGGCCTTCGCGCCTACGGGCTTGAGCACCCGCGCGCCAACGCGGGCGTGGGTGTGACCTTGCTGGAGCGGCTCAACCGGCGCTACGATGGACGATGGGACCTGACGTTGTCGCACTACCGGCGTGGGCCGCTGTTGCGCTGCAACGAGGGGCCGGTGATGCACGACGGCACTCTGAAGTATGTGGCCGCGGTCATGGACTGGTGGGTGCGCTATCAGAAGGACGCGGCCTTCACATCGCTGCTGGATGAGGCGCGCGGCGCCCGTTTCCTTGATGACGGAGTCGGCTTCCGACAGGGCGACGACGCACGGGCTGGCGATGGCCGGAACCACGGTCGTCCCCTTCACCAGGATCGGTGGCATTCCGGCCGTGAAGAGGGATGCAGCGCCGCGCCGCTCGGCCAGCGACAGGTCCGCTCGGACGATGGGTCGGCGTGTGCAACGGTCCGTTCCCGGCGGTTCTTCTGATAGGGCCGAACGAAGAGAAAGGAGTCGGGGATGAAGCGGTTCTCGCGTATGCCAGGGTGGGCACGTCCGGGGTCGCGGCTGGCGGGGCTCACGCTCGCGCTCCTTGTCGTGATCGCGCCGGTGTTCGTGCCGGCGGCGGCGCGGTCGCAACCCGTCGACCGCCAGGAACTGACGGACCGGCTGGTGCCGGTGACGGGGGAGGAACAGCGTTCTGTGGACCTGAGGGTGCCGTTCGCGGTCAACTCGGCCGAGTTGACCGCCAGGGCGCGGCAGCAACTGGACGAACTGGGCGCGGCGTTGGGCGGAGATCGGCTCAGATCCTACGACGTGGGTGTCTACGGCCACACCGACGCCTCCGGGAGGGCGGCGTACAACCAGCAACTCTCCGAAAGGCGCGCGGGTGCGGTGGTGCGGTACCTGGTGCAGGGGCTCGGACTGGAACCTGCGCGGTTTCGCCACGCGGGCTACGGTGAGGATCGGCTGTTGGCGGGTATGCCGGCAAACTCGTCGCGACATCGGCGGGTGGAGATTGTGGTCTTCGCCCAAGCTGCTCCAAGCGCCATGGAGGAGTCGGACACTCCCGCATCGCCCAACGCTTCGGTGCGGCGCGCTCCAGAGACCCGAGATCGGTCGGAGCGCGTCGTGTCCATGACCGCCGCCGACCCGGCGGCGCCGGGTACGGCGCCAGTCCCAGGCGGCCCGTTATCCCCAGGATCGACGGAATCGAGCGGCGAGCGGGCCGCGGTGGACGAGTACGAAATGTTGTCGGCCGCGGCCGACGGGCAGGAGACGGCGGCCGTGCTGGTGACGGGTTGGCACCCGGTCACCGGCGATGAGACGAGCGGGAGCACCGGTTGGAAGGCCGGGCTGGTGGCGGTGACCGGTGACGCGTTCGTGAAGGCCGTGGGCGGACGGGGCCGGATGACCGAGGTGCGCCGCTACGAGCACCTGCCGGTCATTGCCATGAAGGTGGACGCCAAGGGACTCGCCGCGGCCAAGGGCTACGATGCCGGGGTGCGCATCTGGCGAGACCTCCCGGTGGTACCTTACCTGGACGACAGCGGACCCATGGTGGGGGCGCACGGGCCGCACCGAGGCGGTTATACGGGCAAAGGTACGTTCGTGGCCGTGGTGGACACGGGTGTGGACGTGAACCATCCTTTCATCGCCGGACGTCCCGTGGCCGAGGCCTGTTTCTCAAGCCGCTGCCCCAACGGGAAACGCCGGATGGCGGGGCCCGGAGCAGCCCGGCCGGTGGCTAACCACGGCACCCACGTGGCTGGCATCGCCGTGGGCCGGGGCGTGGATATGGCGGGCGTGGCCCCGGAAGCAGGCCTGATCGCCATCAATGTCTTCAGTCGCGTGGACGGGAAACTCGGCGCGAGCAATTCCACGGTGCTGGGCGCCCTGGACTGGCTCATCGGCGTGGCCCGGAGCGGGCGTGTCCACATCGCGTCCATCAACATGAGCCTCGGTTCGCCGCGGCACGCCGCCACGCCATGCCAGGACAGCATCTACGACCTCGCCGTGCGCCTGCTGGCCGCGGAGGGGGTGGTGATCGTGGCCGCGGCGGGCAACGAAGGTCAGACCCGGGGCATTGCGCATCCCGCGTGCGTACGTGGCATCGTGAGCGTCGGCGCCGTGGACAAGCAGACGAAAGTGGCGGACTTCTCCAACAGCGCGCCAACGCTCGACATTCTGGCTCCGGGTGTGGATATTCTGTCGTCTGTGCCGCGGTCGCCGACGAACGAAGCGCCGTTCAAGGAGCTTCCCGGAACTTCCATGGCCGCGCCGCACGTGGCCGGGGCATTTGCCGTGTTGCGACAGGCGTCGCCGCGTAGCCCGGTGCGCGATCTCTACCGTGCGTTGCTGAACGCCGGGCGGCAGATCACGGATGAACGCAATGGCATCCGCAAGCCCACGTTGAACGTGGCGGGTGCGCTGCGGGCGTTGGGGGTCCATGGAAGCGATCGCGATTCCGGGGCCGCGGGTGGCGGCGACAAAGGCGGCCAACCGCCAGCCAAAGACGAGCCGGCGAACAAGGACGCACCGCCGAGCACGGGCGCACCGTCAGGCACGGAAGGCGCTTGGCAGCCCATTGGAGGCTGAAGACATGACGATGACGACCATGAGGAACGCAGGCAGGATGACCGCGGCATGGCTGCTCATGGCGGCGGGGCTGGCATGCGCACCGGCCGGCCCGGGAATGCAGAAGGCCTCGGAGCGTCAGAAAATCGTCGTCGAGTTCGCGTTGCCGGAAGGCGCCGCGGGTCCGCCAGGCGCAGCCGCGCCGTCGGCGAATGCCATCGGGATCGTGGCGGAGGCCATCCTCGCGCGGCTCGACGCCCCGGCCCAGGAATCGGCCAGGGTCTTCGAGAACCTGCCGATGATGGCGTTGGAAGCCGACGCTGCCACGGTGATGCGCCTTCTCGGTATGCCCGAGGTGGTGTCCATCCAGCGGGACCATCCCGTGAATGTCATCGATGCGCCAAGCGGAGTGGAGACGTACGGAGCACCGTCCGTCCCGGGCGGCGGGTAGGGGGTCGGAGAGTTCGCGACCCACGGGGTAGAACCAACATAGGGAATCGAATATGCGGATCCATGCGCAATACTCTGGTTTTCTGCTGGGAGCGATCCTCGCGGCGCTCATCATTTTGATGACGCCGGCCGTATCCTTTGCGCAGGCGCCGGCTCGCGCCGCTGCCGTGCCGGTGCTCGTGGCGGGCGAGGACGAGGACCCATCCACCATCCCACGCAGTCACGAGATCTTCCAGCGCGTCATCGCCGAGCTTAAAGGCGTAATGAGCCGCGCGGGTTTCCGAGTCGTCGAGGAGGCCGCGGTGGCCGTGGACCTCGATTGGCAGATACGCGACCGTCGCCCCCGGATGGACCTCATCGACATGGCCAAGTTGATGAACCAGAGCGCCGATGCCACGCATGCGGTGCGCGCCTTGGCGTTGATCAGCGTCCGTGCGGAAGTCAGATCCTTGTACAGCGTCACCCGCATCGGGATCCGCATGAAGAGCGACATCTACGACCTGGCTTCCAACCGGTTCGAGGACAGCGTCGAAGTGGAGCAGTCGTACCTCGGTCCCCCGGGTTGCCTCGACGAACCGGGCTGCATCGCCCGGGTGGTGGGGGGCCACGCCAGGGAACTCGCCACGACCCTCGGAAACGGGCTGGTCGCGAGGCTCGCCCGCTTCCGCGATGTTCCGGGTGGTGGCATCGAGACCCCCTACACCGTCACTTTCAGGCTCTTTGACAGACGAGAAGCGTTGACCATGATCGCGGTCATGGCGGAGGAGTTTCCGGGCTACCGTAGCCACCAGCTGATGCGTACCGATCAGGGCGTGCGGCGGTACGCCTATGTCACCACGGCCACGACCGCCAGGATGGAGGAATGGCTGGCGATCCTGCTCGCGGACATGAATTTCGATCCCGACAGGGATGTCCGCATCGCCATCGAGGGCACGGACATCACCGTGGAGAGGATCGTCCCCACCTCCAACCGCACACGATCCGGCGACGATAGGGCGATTTCCGAATAGGCCCCCCCGAAATGTATGATAAGCGGACCGCATCGACGGAAGGAGGCCACCACGTGTCACATCTCTTGAAGACAGTCGTTGGCGCGGTAGTGCTTGCGTGGGTGTTGTCGGGTTGCGCGGTGCAGCCGGGTGGGCCGGCGCAGCGCGGTGAGTCGTTTCCAGATGGCAGGCACGGGCTGGTGACGCCCTACACGGTGACGCTGCGCTACTTTGCTCCGGGCGAGGCGCGGAACATCATCGACGTCATGGCGGGGGAGTTTCCGGGTTACCGGAGTCACACCCTGATGAGCTCCGATGCAGCGATGCGCAGATACGCTTACGTCACCTCCGCGCCGGCGCACAAGGTGGAGGAATGGCTCACCATTCTCCTAGGTAGAATGAACCTAAACCCGGATACCGACGTGCATATGGTCATCGAGGGCGCCGAGATCACGGTGGAGAAGCTGAGCGCCGCGCCGCGTTTCTCCGGCAGGAACGTCCGCTTCGGTCCGGCGGCGGATGCGACGCCCGATGCTTCGTGGCAACCGCCCTCCTACGAGATTTGTTCCGCGCACGTGATCCGCGGCGGTTCCTGGAATGACTGGAAGTCGGTACTCCGCGCGGGATTCCGCAACTACGACAATCTGACCATGGGGTTTTCGTTTCGGGGGGACGAGATTGGTTTCCGCGTGGCGCGGAGCCTGACGCGGTAGGGACAAGTCGAGGTTCGGGAGGGTTTCGATGAGAAGACGTTGCTGGCGGCGGGTGGCTGTTGTCTGGGTAGTTGCCATGGGCGCGGGCCTGTGGATGACTCATGAGAGTCCATTGGCGTGGGCGGAGGTGCGCAATGCGCGTGGGGTGGCGGTGATCATCGGCAACGGGGACTACGAGCACCGGGACGTTCCGGACGTAACGTATGCGCACCGGGACGCGGAGGCGTTCAAGAGGTACGTGCTGGATGTGCTGGGATTCGATGCGGAGAACGTGATCGATTTGCGGGACGCGCGGCGGCGGCAACTGTACGATGCCTTGGGAACCCGGAGCGACCCATCGGGGAGCCTTTTGTGGAGCTACCTGGACCCGGAGGGGGGCTCGGACGTGGTGGTGTTCTACTCAGGGCACGGGGTGCCGGGGCAACGCGACAAGAGGGGATATTTGCTGCCGGTGGACGTTGACCCGAAGGCGGCGGAGGACGACGGGTATCCCATCGATTTGTTGTACGAGAACCTGGGGAAGTTGGCGGAGGCCCGGAGCGTGGCGGTGTTTCTGGACGCGTGTTTTTCGGGCGGGACGAACGAGGGCGGACTGATAGGTTCGGCGAGCCCGGTGTTTGTGAAGGCGACGCTGCCGCAAGCGGCATCGCGGAAGGTGACGGCGTTGACTGCGGCGAGCGGGGAGCAGATTGCGTCGTGGGACGACAAGGCAAGGCACGGGCTGTTCACGCATCATCTGCTGAACGCGCTGTACGGCAAAGGGGACGCGGACAAGGACGGGAGAGTGACGGCGGAGGAGGCGAAGGGTTACCTGGACCGTTGGATGACGCGGGCGGCGCGTCGGGTGCACCGTCGGGTGCAGAAGGCGAACCTGATGGGATCGGGGAAAGTGGTGCTGGCGGCGGTGGCGGCGGAAGGAAAGGGTTTTCCAGCGCGGCCGGGGATGGACGCAGCAAAGGCAGGAGCCCTGGGAGGAAAGGAGGAGGGAGACGACAAGAGAGACAGCACAGCGGAGACCGGAGGGGCTGCGATGTCGAGGGCGCCGGCGCGGGAAGACGCATTGCCAGGAGAACCGGCATTGAAGGCGCCGGATCATAAGGCGATGGAAGATGCATTGGGTTTGCACCGGCCCGCGCGGGTACTGATCCAGCAGGGGTTGGCGAAGTTGCGACTCGGGGTCGGATATGCGGACGGCTTGTTCGGGAAGAAGACGCGGAGTGCGATTGAGGCATGGCAGAAAGAGAAAGGGTTGGCGGCGACGGGATACCTGACGCGGGAACAGGCTGGCGCATTGAAGGCGATCGGGGAGGATGTAGCGCGAGCGGAAGCGGCGCGGCGAAAACAGGAGGAGGCGGAGCGGGAGCGTTTGGCTCAGGAGGCCGCGGAACGGGAGAGAAGGGCAAGAGCGAAGGCGGCGGCGGCTCGGAAGGCCCGGGAGGAGGCGGAGCGACCTGGGCGGGAGTTTCGGGACTGCGGGGAGTGTCCGGAGATGGTGGTGGTACCGTCTGGGGAGTACACGATGGGATCGCCGGATGGAGAAGAAGGCAGGGACTCGGGCGAGGGGCCGCGTCACCGGGTGCGGATAGGCAAGGCGTTTGCGGTGGGGAAGTACGAGGTAACTTTTGGGGAGTGGGATGCGTGTGTAGCAGGGGGAGGATGTCGGGGGTATCGGCCGGATGATAGGGGATGGGGACGCGGGGGGCGACCGGTGGTGAACGTGAGTTGGGAGGACGCGAAGGGGTACGTGGCGTGGTTATCGAGGCGGACAGGGAAGGGGTATCGTCTACTGAGTGAGGCGGAGTGGGAGTATGTGGCGCGAGCGGGGACGGCAGGGCCGTTTCATACGGGAACGACGATTGGGACGGACCAGGCGAACTACAACGGGAACTACACGTACGGGTTGGGTTGGAAGGGGCACTATCGTAAGCGGACGATACCAGTGGGGAGTTATCTGGCGAATGGATTTGGATTGGACGATGTACATGGGAATGTACGGGAGTGGGTGGAGGACTGTTGGCACGGCAGCTACGAAGGAGCGCCGACTGACGGGAGTGCTTGGGTGAGTGGGGGGGATTGCAGCCAGCGCGTGTTGCGCGGCGGTTCCTGGTTCGACGTACCGAGGAACCTCCGGTCCGCCAACCGCTTCAGGTACTCCTCCACGTACCGGTTCATCGACGTCGGGTTCCGTATCGCCAGAACGCTCACCCCGTGAATCTTTACCTCTTTACCTCATTTGTGGGGGTCCAGGGGGCGGAGCCCCCTGGACGAACTTCTTCGCCTGAGACACCCCTGTTGAAAGCCACCACACGCCCGGGACACACCTCGAATCCGACCCGTCTGCACGCCACACGAGCAACCCCTCCCGATTCATGATCGACAACCCCACCCAAGCCGTCCTCTACGCCCTGGCTGCGGGCATCATCTGGGGCGTGGGGCCGGCTCTTCTCAAGAAGGGCATGGCGCGGTCGAACGTGACCATGGCGACGCTGGTGACCCAGTACTGGTCCCTTGCGACGTTGGTGGCGGCGACGGCCTGGCGCGGGGAGTTCGCGTGGCTGGACGAGGCTCCGATGCTGTCCTTCGTGCTGACGGGCGTGGCGGCCTGTCTGGGGAAGGTCTTCTTGAATTTGGGCATCGACAGCGTCGGCGCGTCCAAGGCCGTGACGGTGAAGAACTCCTCGCCGCTCATCACGGTGTTTCTCGGGTGGGCGCTCCTGAGCGAGCAGGTGGGTTGGGAGATCTTCGTCGGGGTGGTGGTGATCGTGGCCGGTGTGCTGCTGCTGTCGGCGAGTCCGCTGGAAGGGGAGGGCGCGCCCAACCGGCTGGTGTATTTCATGTACCCGCTACTGTCCTCCCTGGCCTTCGGGATCAATCCGATCTTCAAGAGGTGGGGTTTGCTGGCCGCGGGCGTGCCCGCCCTGGCGACCCTGATCAATCACACGACCTCCACGGTGCTCCTGTTCACGGCCGGTCCCTGGCTGGGAATCCAGGCTTGGCGGCAGGAGCGGGTGCCCCTGGCGAGCGCGGTTCTTTTCGCCATCGCAGGGGTCACCGAGGCCCTCGCTTCGCTCTTTACCTACCAGGCGCTGCTGCTGGCCCCCGCGGTCCTGGTGGCGCCCATCTGGCGCATCTCGCCGCTCATCACGTTCGTGCTGTCCCGCTTCACGCTGCGCGCCCTGGAGGCCGTGACCGCGCGGGACGGCGTGGCCGCCGCGCTCATTGTCGGCGGCGTGTGGGTGCTCAGCCACGGCGGCTGATGGAAGCATTGACTTGGTCCGGACTTGGTCACACAATCCTCTCATGAAGATCGCGGTGTTGCCCGACAACCTGATCGACCGCATTGCCGCCGGCGAGGTGGTGGAGCGGCCGGCGTCCGTGGTCAAGGAACTGCTGGACAACGCCCTCGACGCCGGCGCCACGGAGATCTCCGTGCTCGTGGAAGGCAACGGCACTTCTCTCATCCGGGTCAGCGACGACGGCGAAGGGATGGCCGCCGAGGATCTTCCCCTGGCCTTCGAGCGCCACTCCACGAGCAAGATCAAGAGCGAGGCGGATCTCGGGGCCATCGCCACCATGGGGTTTCGCGGCGAGGCGCTGCCCAGCATCGCCTCGGTGGCGGCGGTGGAGATGGTGTCGCGCCCCGCGTTCGAGGAGACCGGTTGCCGCTACCGGGTGGAGAACGGCCGCAAGGGCGCTCCCGCGGCCGCGGGCTGTCCCGTGGGCACCACCGTGGAAGTGCGCGACCTTTTCTTCCACGTGCCGGCGCGACTCAAGTTCATGAAGTCGCCGCGCACCGAGATCAAGTACGTGACCGACATGGTCAACCGCACGGCGCTGGCGCATCCGTCGGTGCACTTCCGCCTGCATCATGGCGGCAAGCGGTTGGCGGACTACGTTGCCACCCAACGGCTCCAGGAGCGCGTGCGGCAGGTGTTCGGCGACGCCGGCAGCGACCTGGCGCCGTTCTCGCTCAATGGCGAGCATCTGCGATGCACCGGTTTTGCCAGCCAGGCGCCGAAGTCTTTCGGCAGTTCCCGTTACATGGTGAGCTTCGTCAACCGCCGTTTCGTGCGTGACCGGCTGTTGAACCACGCCATGCTCAAGGCCTATGACACGCTTCTCATGAAGGGGCGCTACCCGGCGACGATCCTCTACCTGGAGATACCCCACGCCTACGTGGACGTGAACGTGCATCCGGCCAAGACCGAGGTGCGCTTCCGGCGTCAGTCCGAGCTTTACGAGACGGTTCTGCGAGCCGTGCGCGGTGGCTTGAGGGTCGCGGCCGAAGGCGCGTCGACGGCCAATCCGTCGCCGGACCTCGCGGATGCCGGGCGCCCGCCGTTCGGTTCCGGGAATTTCGGCCACTCGGAGAACGCGCCGGGTCCTGACCACTCGGGCGGCTCCGGAATTCTCCCCGGCGGTGCGGGAGCCTGCGCCCCCGGGTTCTCGCCCGGTTCCGAAAAACTCCCCGGCTTTGGCGCCACCCCCGGTTCCGGCCCGCGGGGGTCGGCGGGGATACACGAGCCCGCTTCGTTCTACGACGCGGGCAAGGGCCAACCGATACTGCCGCTGGGGCCGCGCCGCGGGCTTCCGCTGACTGGGTCTGGAGCGCCGGCGTCTGCGTCACCGGCTGAGCAGGGACGAGTCGCCTTCGCGTCGCTGGCGGTGGTGGGGCAGGTGCTGGGTTGCTACATCCTGTGCCAGGGCGATCCCGGAATGGTGCTCATCGACCAGCACGCCGCGCATGAACGCATCGCCTATCAGCGCATGCGCCAGGATCTGGAAAAGGGCCGCATCGAACGCCAGGAACTGCTGATGCCGCAGATCCTGGAGTTGCCGGTCACCGAGGCCATGGTGCTGGAGGAGCACCTGGGCACGTTGGAGCGGGCGGGATTCACGCTGGAGCCGTTCGGCCGCAACACGTTTTCGCTCAGGGCGGTGCCGGCGCTCCTGTCCGAAGGCGACTACCGCGACGCGGTGCGCGCCATCGTCAGCGAACTCGCCGAGACCGGCTACTCCGCGGAACTGCACCGCGGCTTTCAGGAGCGACTGATGACCCTCGCGTGCCACAGCGTCATCCGCGCCAACCGGGCGCTCGAAAAGGAGGAGATGGAGGCGCTGCTGCGCGAGCTCGACCGGACCGAGTTCGCCACCCAGTGTCCCCACGGCCGCCCGGTCATGGTCCAGTTCAGCCGCGGTCAGTTGGAGCGCCTGTTCCGCCGAGCCTGATCCCCGCCGCGCCGCCGGACCCGCCGGGGCTCGTCCGCGCGGAAGGGACTTGTCCAGACCCCTCCAACATGAATCGTGGGACAGGGCAAGGACTGGTTCAGGAATCATCGCGCATCGTCCCTCGAACGCTCCCATGACCGCCGCCAAACCCAGGATCTTGTGCATCGTCGGTCCCACCGGGGTGGGCAAGACCGACGTGGCCCTGGAGGTCGCGGAGCGTCTGAACGCGGAGATCGTCAACGCCGACTCCATGCAGGTGTACCGCTACATGGATATCGGCACGGCCAAGCCCACGCCGGATCAGCGACGGCGGGCGCGGCACCACCTGGTGGACGTGATCGACCCCGACGAGGGCTTCAACGCGGCGCGGTTCCGGGAGCACGCGCTCGCGGCCATCGCGGACATACGCGCGCGCGGGCGCCACGTGCTGGTGGCGGGGGGCACGGGCCTGTACGTGAAGGCGCTGACGCAAGGGCTCTTCAAGGGGCCGGGCCGGGATGCGGTGCTGCGCGCCGGCCTGGAACGGGCCGCGGCGGAGCACGGCGTCGGTCCTCTCTTCGAACGGCTCGAACGCGTGGACCCGGCAGCGGCGCGGCGCATCGACCCGCGGGACCGGGTACGCATCGTGCGCGCGCTGGAGGTCCATGCAAGCACGGGACGGCCATTGAGCGAATGGCAACGGACGCACGGTTTCGGCGACCGTCCTTTCGACGTGCTCGGGGTGGCCCTGGAGCGGCCGAGGGCGGAACTCTACCGGCGCATCGACCGGCGCTGCGGGGAGATGCTGGCGGCCGGGCTCTTGGACGAGACACGTGCGCTCCTGGAGCAAGGCTATCACGCGGGCCTTCACAGCATGCAGAGCGTCGGCTACCGTCAGGCGGTGCAACGTCTCATGGGCCGGATCGGCGAGGACGATACGCTCGCGGCCATGCGGCAGGCGACCCGTCGTCTGGCCAAGCGCCAGCTCACATGGTTCCGCGCCGACCGGGACCTCCAGCGGCTGCACCCGGACCGGGTCGACGCCATCACAGGGCTTTGCGCCCGCTTTTTGGACGGCCGTTAGAGTTGGTGTTGCAAAGTTAGAGGCATGGAGAGGCTCGGGAGGTAGATCGCCCTTCACAGACTCTTGTTGCCACATCGGCTTGGAAGGACCGGCGGACCAAGGGGCGTTGGGCGAGATGGCGTCCTTCGAGTCCCCGCGGAGTTGACTGAATCCGGGCAAGGTGTTAGCAGCCGTGAGCATGGCAGCGCGCACCACGCAGACTACGGATCATCACACCCCCGAGGGTCTCGCCGCGGGGTTGCGAGGAGGCGCGCGCTCCCGATGAAGTCGGCCGATTTCGTGGAAGCCCGCAGGCGGCTTGAAGCCAAGCCCCAGTCCACGGGCGACAAGCTCACCACCCTGACGGAAGCCGTGCGGAAGGTGCGCGACGGCGATCACATCGCCATCGGCGGCTGTCTCTTCTCGCGCACCCCGCTGGCGGCGCTCATGGAGGTGTTGCGCCAACGCCGGAGCGGCCTCACCCTGTCGCGCAACCTCATGTGCTACGAGGGCGAACTGTTCATGGCGTCCAGGGCCGTGGACGGGCTCATGACCAGTTGGTTCGACATCGCCCTGCCTTGGGGACTGTCTCTCAAGCTGCGCGAGGAGGTGGAAGGGGGGCGCATCCGTTTCGAGGAGTGGAGCCATCTCGGGCTCGGACTGCGCTACCGCGCGGGCGCCATGGGGGTGCCGTTTCTGCCCACCCTCACGATGCTGGGCTCGGACCTCATGGGCGTGACCGACACCAGGGTCATGGAATGTCCGTTCACCGGCGAGACCCTGTGCCTCGTGCCGGCCCTGTTCCCCGAGGTGGCGTTGCTCCATGTGCACCGCGCCGACCGCTTCGGCAACTGCCAGATTGACGGCTATCCGCACATGGACACGGACATCGCCAAGGCGGCCGCCACCGTCATCGTCACCGCCGAGGAGATCATCGACGAGGAGGAGATCCGCCGCCAGCCCGACCGCACGGTGATCCCGGGACTCGTGGTGGACGCGGTGGTGGAGGCGCCCTACGGTTCCTTTCCGCATGAATGCTACGGCCTTTACGAGGCCGACTTCGCCCACTTCGAGGCCTATACCGACGCCGTCAAGCAGCGCGGCACCGGCGCCCTCAACGACTACCTGGAACGCTACGTCCACGGCGTTTCCAGCCACGAGCAGTATCTCGCGCTCTTCGGCGAAGAGGCGCTCGCGCGCCAGCGGCGCTGCGCCGAGGAGCTGCTGGGGCCGCGATGAGCTACTCGGACACCGAACTTCTGGCCGTGGTCGCGGCGCGCCAGCTCGCGGGGGTCACGTCCGTGTTCGCGGGCGTGGGCGTGCCCCTGGTGTCCGCGGTGCTGGCGCAGAAGACGCGCGCGCCGCAGCTCGTCATCGTGGTGGAGGGCGGCAGCATGGGGCCGCGCATGGTGCCCGGGCGGCTGCCGTACTCCACCAACGAGATGCGTACCGCGCCGCAGGCGCAGATGCTGCCGGGCATCACCGATACGTTCCTGTTCGCGCAGCGGGGGTTCCTGGACGTGGGCTTTGTGGGCGGCGCGCAGATAGACCCCTACGGCAACTTGAACTCCAGCGTCATCGGCAGCTACGAACGCCCCAAGGTGCGCCTGCCGGGCAGCGGCGGCGCCAACGACATCATCTCGCTGTGCCGCCGGGTGATGGTGGTGACCATGCACGAGCGGCGCCGTTTCGTGCCCAATGTGGACTTCGTGACCAGTCCGGGTTTTCTTTCCGGCGGCGATTCGCGCCGCAAGGCCGGTCTCGTCTTTGGCACGGTGAGCCGCATCGTCACCCACCTGGGCACCCTGGCGTTCGATCCGCAGAGCCGGCGCCTGCGCTTGGAGAGCCTGCATCCCGGCGTCACCGTCGAGCAGGTGCGGGACAACACCGGCTTTGACCTGCCGGTTCCCGACGACCTCCCGGTCACCGACCCGCCCAGCGCCGAGGAGTTGGAGACCCTTCGCAGCATCGACCCGGAAAGGAACTTTCTGGGGTAGGAGTCAAAACGCATGCCGGTACAGTTTGGCGTCGCCATTCGCAACTTTGTCGGTCCGGGTGAGACCCCGGACGTGGAGGGATTGATCCGCTACGCGGAACACGCGGAGGAACTGGGCTTCGAGTCGCTGTGGGCCTGGGACCACATCCTCCTCGGCGTGGACCCGAGCTTCCCGGTGCTGGATTCCCTCACCATCCTCACGGCCATCGCGGTGCGCACCCGACGGGTCCGCCTGGGCACCGGGGTGATGGTGCTGCCGCTGCGCAACCCCGTGGTGGCGGCCAAGGTCCTGGGCACCCTGGACCAGATCTCCAACGGCCGCCTCGTCCTCGGGGCCGCTTCCGGCTGGTACGCCCGTGAGTTCGACGCCGTGGGCATCTCCTTCAAGGATCGCGGCCGCATCTTCGAGCGCAACCTCGACTTGCTGCTGCGGCTGTGGACCGAGGACTTCGTCACCGAGCAGGTGGACGAGTTGAACCTGCGCTCGGCCGTGCTCCTGCCCAAACCGGTGCAGAAACCCCATCCGCCCGTTCTCATCGGCGGCTACATCGACCGCGTGCTGCGCCGGGCCGGGCGCAAGGGCGACGGTTGGCTGACCTATTTCTATACCCCGGAAGGTTTCGCCAAGAGCTGGGCCAAGGTGCTGGCGGCGGCGGAGCAGGCCGGACGCGACCCCTCGTCGCTCACGGCCACCAACCAGTTGGCCATCTACGTGGGACCTCCGCGCGAGGAAGCCGACGCGCCCATGCGGCATTGGCTCTCCACCGAGTGGGACATCGCCAAGTGGAGCGATTCCACCATCGAGCACGCCATCCGTGGCACCGTGGACCAATGTGTGGAGCAGCTCCAGGCCCACGTGGACGCGGGCGTCCATCGGATCATTCTGATCCCGTACCGCTACCAGCCGGAGCAGTTGGAGATCATCGCCTCGGAGGTGATCCCCAAGCTGAGCGCGCCGGCGGGGGCGTGATCCATGCGCTTCGATTATTTCGAGCCGACCTCCCTCGACGAAGCGAGCGAACTGCTGCGCGAAGGCGGCGGCACGCGCAGGCCCCTTGCCGGCGGCACCGACATCGTCATACAGTTGCGCCGGCGCGCGGCGCGGTGCCAGGGATTGGTGAATCTCAAGCGCATCCCCGGACTTGCCGACTGGAGTTGCGAGCGTGGCGGCGGGCTCAGAATCGGCGCGTGTACGCCCATGCGCGACCTGGAAACCGCGGCGGCGGTGGCCCGCGGCTATCCCTCGCTGTGCGAGGCGATCCGGGTGGTGGGATCGTTGCAGTTGCGGAACATCGCCAGCGTGGGCGGCAACCTGTGCAACGCCTCGCCGTCGGCGGACACGGCACCGCCTCTCATGGCGCTGGGGGCGAGGGTGAGCCTTCGCAACGACCACGGGCAGGAGAGCGTGCCGGTGGAGGACTTCTTCGCGGGCCCGGGGGCCTCGGTGCTGGGCAGCGCGGGACTGCTGCTGTCGGTGGACGTGCCCGAGCCGGCGCCCCACAGCGGCGACGCCTTCGAACGCTTCACCCCGCGTTCGGCCATGGACATCGCCATCGCCAGCGCCGCGGCCTGGGTTACCCTGGATCCGGAGCGCCAGCGGATCGCGGCGGTGCGCATCGCCCTGGGCGCCGTGGCGCCCACACCCATCCGGGCGCCCTCGGCGGAGGATGCGGTGCGGGACAGGGAGCCCACGACCGAGTCGCTCCAGCGAGCCGGTGACGCCGCCATGGAGGCAAGCCGCCCCATCGACGATATTCGCGGCACCGCGGCGTATCGCAAGGAGATGGTGCGCGTCCTCGTGCAGCGGGTGCTGCGCCGGGCCGTGGAACGGGCGCGGAGCAGCGGCGGGACGGAGTCGTCATGAAACAGCGATATGTGCTCCGGGTGAACGGCCGGGACATGGAGGCGGAAGCCGAGGCCTGCGAGTCTCTGCTGGACGTGCTGCGGGAGACCCTCCGGCTCACCGGCAGCAAGAAGGGCTGCAACGAGGCCGAGTGCGGTTCGTGCACGGTGTTGCTGGACGGGCGCCCGGTGGTTGCCTGCCTGGTGTTGCTGGCGGACGCGGCGGACCGGGACATCGTCACCATCGAAGCGCTGGCCGAGGAAGGCGTTCCACACCCCATCCAGCGCCAGATGGTGGAGCAGGGCGGCGTCCAGTGCGGCTATTGCACGCCGGGCATGATCATGAGCGCCTATGCGCTGCTGCAGGACAACGCCGACCCCACCGATGAGGAGATCCGGTTCGCCATCGCCGGCAATATCTGCCGCTGCACGGGTTACGGCAAGATCGTCAAGGCGGTGCGGGCGGCGGCCGTGGCCATGAAGGAACAGGCAGGGAACGGAGGCGTGGCGTCATGAGCGAAGATCCCTCCACCGCGTCCGCCGGACAGAGCCAGGGTCCGTATCACTGGATCGGCAGGAACGTCACCAAGCCGGACGCCCTCGAGAAGACCCTGGGCGCCACCGAGTACGTGGGCGACATGGTGGTGCCGGGTATGCTCCACGGCAAGATCCTGTGGGCGGACACGCCCCACGGGGTGATCAAGCGCATCGATACCAGCGAGGCCGAGCGGGTGCCCGGTGTCCACGCCGTGCTCACCGCCGCGGACGTGCCCGGCACCAACCGCTTCGGCCTGGCGGTGCCCGATCAGTGCGCCTTGGCGGAAGACAAGGTGCGCTCCGTGGGCGACGCCGTGGCGCTGGTGGCGGCGGACGACGAGGAGGCGGCGGAAGAGGCGGTCTCGAAGATCAAGGTGCACGTCGAGCACCTGCGGCCGATCCTCACCTACGCCGACGCGCTGGACCCGGACGCGCCGCAGATTCACGAGGGCGGCAACGTCTTCCAGCACACCACGGTGCGCAAGGGCGACCTGGACAAGGGGGTTCAGGAGTCAGCCGTGATCGTGGAGAACTCCTACCACACCCACCGCATGGACCACGTCCCCATGGAGCCCGAAGCGGGACTGGCCTATGTCGATCCGTCCGGGGTGCTCCATATCCTGGTGGGCACCCAGTATCCCTACCGTGACCGCCGGCAGATCGCGCCGGCCCTGGACCTCCCCATGAACAAGGTGCGGGTGATTCAGGCGCCCATCGGCGGCGGCTTCGGACGCAAGGATGACATTACCGCCGAGATCCACGTGGGGCTGCTGGCGCTCAAGACGCGCCGCCCGGTGCGCCTGGTCTACACCCGTGAGGAATCGCTGATCGCCAACACCAAGCGCCACCCCATGGCCATGCGCTTCCGCACCGGCGCCAGCGCCGACGGGCGGCTCACCTTCCTGGACGGCGACATCTACGGCGACACCGGTTCGGGAGTTTCCCTGGGCGCGTACGTCGTCAAGAAGGCCGGCATCCACGCCACCGGCCCCTACGACGTGCCTCACATCCGGGTGGACACCTATACGCTCTACACCAACAATCTCATCTCCGGGGCCATGCGCGGCTTCGGCGTAATGCAGGCGGCGGTGGCCCACGAATCCCAGATGGATCAGTTGGCGCACAAGCTGGGCCTGTCGCCGCTGGAGTTTCGCCTGAAGAACTGCCTCAAGCCGGGGCTGGCCTCTTCCACGGGACAGTTGATGAACGAGGGCTGCGGCATCGAGGCGACGCTGCAACGCATCAAGGACTACATGAGCGCGCACGACATGCGCTTCAACCGCGGGGGCGCGACGGCACAGTCTTGACGGCGGAGTGGACGGCCATGGCGATACGAAAAGGGTTGGGGATCGGCTCCATGTACTACGGCATCGGCTACGGCTTCAGCCGGGCCGACATCGGCTCGGCCGAGATCGAGATGGCCGAGGACGGCACCACCACGATCTACTCGGGCGCCTGCGACATGGGGCAGGGCGTCATGACCGTGGTCACCCAGGTCGCCGCCGAAGAACTGGGCATCGAGCCCGACCAGATTCGCGTGGTGGCGGCGGACACCGGCAGCACCCCGGACGCCGGTCCCACCTCGGGCAGCCGCGCCACCTTTGTCCAGGGGGTGGCGGTGCAGAACGCCGCCGCGGAGTTGCGGGCACAGATTCTGGACATGGCCTCGCGCATGCTGGAGTGCCCGAAGGAAAACCTCGCGGTGCGGCGCGGACAGGTGTGCGAGATGGAGTCGGGGCGCGAGCTGGTGTCCGTGGGCAAGGTGGCGCATCAGCTTCACTTTCACGGACGGCGCGCCGCCGCCTGGGGCTGGCACGACAACACCACCGCGGACGTGGACCCGGAGACTTCCCAGGGGGACGCCTACGCCACCTACGGCTGGGCCACGCAACTGGCGGAAGTGGAAGTGGATACCGACACCGGTCGCGTGCGCCTCACCAAACTGGTGTCGGCCACGGACGCCGGCAAGGCCATCAATCCGGTGGCGGTGGAAGGACAGATCGAGGGCGGCGCCGCCATGGGGCTGGGCTACGGCCTCTACGAACAGCATATCCTGGAAGGCGGCATCCCGCGCACCCATTCGCTGGCGTTCTACCTGGTGCCCACCGCCATGGACGTTCCCGACATCGAGTGCGAGATCGTGGAGGTGCCCGACCCCCGTGGCCCGTTCGGCGCCAAGGGCGTGGCCGAGCCCGCCACCATCCCCACCACGCCGGCGATCCTGAACGCCATTTACGACGCCATCGGCATTCGCATTACCGAAACCCCCATCACCCCTGAACGGGTGTTCTTCGCCATCCAGGAGGCCCGTACCCGGGGCGAGTTCAGCGACGACTGAGGCGGGGGCGCGGAAGGCAACGCAATGACACATCGAGTCGGCCTGCTCATTCCCTCGTCCAACACCGTCATGGAGGTGGACTTCTACCGCCATCTGCCGGCGCCGGCCACGGTCCATCCGGGACGGATGTACATGGAGGCGACCACGGTGAAGGGCGAGGAAGCGATGCTCGACGAGCACTGCCTGCCCGCCGCCGGCGACGTGGCCACCGCGAAGCCGCACGTGGTGGTGTTTGGCTGCACCAGCGCCGGGGCGCTTCGGGGCAACGCCTACGACGCGGAACTGTGCCGGCGCATCTCGGATGTCACCGGCAAGCCCACGGTAAGCGTCATCGAGTCGGTGCGGCGCAAGCTCATGGATCTGAAGGTGCGGCGCGTGGCCGTGCTCACCCCGTACATCGAAGATCTCAACGCGCGCATCAAGGCCAGCGTGGAGGACGACGGCATTGAAGTAGCGTCCATCCATGGCATGGGAATCAGCGTCAACTTCAACCTGGCGCTGGTGGAGCCGCCGGAGATCCTGGCCTTCGCCCAGGAAAGGCTGGGGGCGGCGCCGGACGTCGACGCGTTGTTCATCTCGTGCACCAACTTCCAGGCGGTGGCCACGTTGCCGCAACTCCAGGCGGCGTATGATCTGCCCATTGTCACCAGCAATCAGGCCGCCCTCGGCGCCGTGGCCCGGGAACTGGGCCTGGAATTGCTGGGAATGGGATGACGGAAGAGGAAATGACACCGACGTCGCGAATCGTCGTTCCCGCTTTCGCGAATCCCTGCGGCGCAGGTTTCTGGGGGATACAGGTTCTTGACGCCATGAATGACCGAGTTGGTGTTTTTCACACTCATGACGGTGGCCGGGCATAGCGGAGGGAGGAACCCCATGGAATTCATGAAGCTCGAGGGCGCGGTGGATCTGCATGTGCACTCCTATCCGTGCGTATTCCAGCGCCGGGTGGATGACCGGGAAGCGGTCAAGGCCGCCGCGGACGCGGGCATGTCGGCCATCGTGCTGAAGTGCCACCACGAGAGCACGGTGAGCCGCGCCTATCTCATCCAGAAGGAGTTCCCGGACATCAAGGTGTTCGGCGGCGTGGTCATGAACCAGTTTGTCGGCGGCATCAATCCGGCCGCGGCCGAAGTGGGGCTGCGGCTAGGCGCCAAGGAAATCTGGATGCCCACCATCGACGCGGCGCACCATGTGGACGTCCACGGCGCCCGCGGCAGCTACGACACCCAGACCAGCGGCTCCGACTTCGTGTGGGGCGAGCCCATCTCCGCGGTCAAGGACGGCAAGGTGGTGGACGAGGCCCTGGTGGTGCTGGAACTCATCGCCAAGTACGACGCCATTCTGGGCACGGCGCACCTCTCCCTTGGCGAAATCGAGCTCCTGGTGAAGGCGGCCCACGAGCGCGGGGTCAAGAAGATCCTCATCACCCATCCCTACTTCCGTGTGCCCGCGGGCATGAACCTGGAGTTCCTGAAGCAGATGATGCGCTACGGCGCCTTGGGCGAGTTCGGCTACTGCACCATCTCGCCCATGTGGGCGTACGTGAACCTGGAATTCACCAAGGACGTCATGGACGCCATGGGCTTTGACAACTGCGTGGTCATGAGCGACACGGGCCAGTCCCACAACCCGCTTCCGCCTGAGGCGCTGTGGCTCTACGCTCAGGGGTTGTACGAGAAGGGCGTGTCGCCGCGCAACGTGGAGAAGCTCATCGTGGACAACCCGCGGGCGATGCTGGGGATCTGAGACACGGGTCGTTTGAGATTGTCTTGAAAAGGACCACCATGACGGATTGGACATCCCGCGGACGGATCGCGGAGGACATCACGGAGGCCGCGGGTCTCACGCCGCTCCTGCGGTTGCGCAAGGTGGCGGCAGGGCCGCAGACGCTGTGTGGCAAGCTGGAATTCATGAACCCGTCGTCGAGTCTCAAGGACCGCATCCTGCGACGCATGGTGCGAAGCGCGGAGGCGCGTGGCGAGCTCCGGCCCGGCATGACCATTCTGGAAGCCTCCACCGGCAGCACCGGCATCGCCACCTCCATGATCGGCGCGGTGTGCGGTTACCCGGTGGTAGTGGTGATGCCCGAGGGCATGAGCGAGGAGCGCAAGGCCTCCATGCGCGCCTACGGCGCCGAGCTGGTGCTGACCCCCGGGGCGGAGAGCGACGTGGACCTGTGCCTGGAAAAGGTGGAGGAGCTCAAGCGCGCCGAACCGGACCGTTACTGGGAACCCGGCCAGTTCTCCAACCGGGACAACATCGCGGCCCATTACGAAACCACCGGTCCCGAGATCTGGTGCCAGACCGACGGCCAGGTGGACGTGTTCGTGGCCTCCCAGGGCAGCGGCGGTACCGTGTCCGGGGTCGGCAAGTACCTGAAGGAGCAGAATCCGGACGCCAGGATCTACGCCGTGGAGCCCGAGGAATGTCCGATCCTGTCCGGCGGCGCCTGGGGCCCCCATGCCATCGAGGGCATCGGCGACGGTTTCATCCCGGAGAACCTGGACCTCGACTATGTGGACGGCGTGGTGACGGTCTCGTCCGAGGACTCCATCGCCATGGCGCGGCGCCTGGCGCGGGAAGAGGGGGTGTTGTGCGGCATCTCGTCCGGATGCAACGTGGCCGCGGCCAACAAGCTCGCGGCGGCGCTGCCGTCCACGAGGATGATCGTCACCATGATCAACGACACCGGCATGCGCTACTTCTCCACCCCGCTCTTCGGCAACGAGCCGACCGCCGAGATCCCGGATCGCGACCACCCCATCCGCGAGGAGGACCGGGCCAACCTGGCGCGGCGGAACCTGCACATCGTGCGGTAGTCGTGAACCACGGCATTCGACTTCGCAGCGCCTGCCCCGAGCCTCGTCGACGGACTCGGCACGAACGGAACACCGCATCCACGTGGGTTCCACCCGTGGCGTTGGACAGCGTCCGGGACTGGCGCTGCGAGGCTACGTGGAAGGACTCCGTTCGGACTGGACACTGACGATGCCCCTTCCCGAATGCCTGACCTGCGTTCTGTGCGGCGCCGCGTACCCGGAGGATCCCAACCGATACAGTTGCCCGACGTGTGGCGAACTGGGGACGCTGCGGGTCTCCTACGATTACGATCGAATGCGCGCGGCGGCGAGCCGCGACAGCCTTGCGGGAATTCCCTTTCGCGACCACTGGCGCTATCTGCCGATGCTTCCCCTGGCGGCCGGCCGGGTCGATTTTCCGCTGGCGGTGGGCGGAACGCCGCTCTATCCGGCGCCGGGTCTCAGGAAAGCCCTGGGCCTGGAGCGGCTGTGGGTCAAGGACGACACTGCCAATCCTTCGGCCTCCCTCAAGGACCGCGCAAGCTCACTGGTGCTGCTCAAGGGTGCGGAGCTGGGCCGGCGCGAGTGCGCCACCGCGTCCACCGGCAACGCGGGGGCGTCGCTGGCGTGCCTGTCGGCGTCGCTGGGACAGCGCTGCCACATCCTCGTTCCCGAGACCGCGCCACGGGCCAAGGTGGCGCAGCTCCTGATCTTCGGCGCGGACGTACTCGCCGTCCGCGGCAGCTATTCCGAGGCTTTCAGCCTGTGCGTCGAAGCCTGCGAGCGCTTTGGATGGTACAACCGGAACACCGGCTACAACCCCTACACGGTGGAGGGAAAGAAGACCGCGGCGCTGGAGATCGCCGAGCAACTCCAATGGGAGCCGCCCGATACGGTCCTCGTCGCCGTGGGCGACGGCTGCATCCTCAGCGGTGTCTGGAAGGGGTTCACGGACCTTCATCGGCTGGGATGGATTTCCCGGCTGCCGCGCCTGGTTGCCGCACAGGCCGAAGGCTCGCAGTCGATCAAGCGTGCCTTCGACGGCGACGGCGCCATCCGGCCGGTGACGGAGAACACCCTCGCCGACAGCATCAGCGTGGCGCTGCCGCGGAACGGAGTCATGGCGCTCCAGGACCTGCGCGCCTCCGGCGGCGCCGCGGTGAGCGTCTCCGACGGCGAGATTCTCGAAGCCATGCCGCTTCTGGGAAGGACGGCCGGACTGTTTGCGGAACCCGCGGCCGCGGCCGCGGTGGCCGCGCTGGTGAAGCTCGTGGACCGCGGTGACGTCTCCCCCACGGAACGCATCGTCGTGCTTTCCACCGGCCACGGCCTCAAGGACGTGGATGCCGCGCTGCGGGCGGTGGATCCACCGGAGCCCCTCGACTGTTCCATCGATGCCGTGAACAAACGGATACACGGTTCATGACTCCCGCTGGACGTGTGGGACGAGAATTCGCCTCTTCCCGCCCCCTGGATTCCCGCCCCCGATCGGGGTCGAGGGCAAGCTTTCGCGGGAATGACGGTCTTCGGTGTCGGTGCTGTTTCGTGTGGACGTGAGTCTTGACGTGACTATTTTGGCGGAGAAGACGAAGCCGTACTGACGGCAAGGAGAGGTCAGTGTCACAGGACTTGCAGAGTTTTCTGAAGCGGTTGCGGGACGAGTGTCCCGAGCAGTTCCTGGATGTCAGCGAGCCGGTATCGCGGGAGTTCGAAGCCACCGCGCTGGTCATGGAAGCGGAGCGCCTGCCGTCCTGCCCGGCGGTGATGTTCCGCAATATCGCCGGCAGTGCCTTCCCCATGGCGGCCAACGTGCTGGCGCACCGGCCGCGCCTGGCATGGGCCTTCGGCGCCTCCGAGGAAGGGCTGGTGCATGAGTTCAAGGAGCGCATCCAGCGCCCCGTGGCGCCCACGGTCCTGACGGACGCGCCGTACCAGGACAACAGCGTGCTGAACGACGCCGTGGATCTGCGCCAACTCCCCATCCTGACCCATTTCGAACAGGACGGCGGCCCCTACGTTACCGCCGGGCTGGTGGTGGCGCGGGACCCCGAGTCGGGCATGAGCACCGTCGGGTTTCACCGCATGCAGCTCAAGGGGCCGCGCCGGCTGGGCGTCAGCCTTCATTCCCGGCGGCGCATGTTCGAGTACTTCCGCCGCGCCGAGGAAAGGGGCGAGTCACTGGAAGCGGCGGTGTGCATCGGCGTGCATCCGCTGGTCTCCCTGGGGGCGTTGACGCTGCCGCCGGCGGGCGTGGAGAAATTTGCGCTGCAAGGCGGACTGCTGAGGGAACCGCTGGAACTGGGCCCCTGCGAGACCGTGGACGTGAACGTGCCCCGCTGGTCGGAGATCGTCATCGAGGGGCGGATTCTGGCCGGCGTGCGCGAGAAGGAGGGGCCGTTCGGCGAATTCACCGGATACGCCTCGAACCGCAGCACCGAGAACGTGTTCGAGGCCACGGCGCTGCACTACCGCAACGGCGCGGTCTACCAGGACATCAATGGTGGCGACAGCATGGAGCACTGCCGCTGCCTGTCCATGCCGCGGGAGGTGGAGTTCACCAACGTGCTGGGAAAGACCATTCCCAACCTCAAGGCCGTGCATGTGCCGGTGCGCTCGGGCATCGGCAGCTTCCATTGCTACGTGTCCCTCCGCAAGACCGCGGAAGGACAGGGCAAACAGGCCATTTTCAGCGTGATGGGCGCCGACCACTACGTCAAACTGGTGGTGGTCGTGGACGACGACGTGGATGTCTTCGACGAACAGCAGGTGCTCTGGGCCATCGCCACCCGCATGCAGGCCAACCGGGACGTGTTCATCGTCGACGAAGCCATGGGCACCTTGCTGGACCCTTCCGCCACCGACGCCATCACCGCCAAGATGGGCATCGACGCCACCAAGCCCTTGGGCGGGTTCGCCTCGACGCTTTCCATCGAACCGGGCGCCGTGGAGCGGGCGCGACGACTCATGGGCCGGTTGATGGCTTGACGGACAGTGACGTTCCAAACCCTTGACGCGACGGAACTCAAGCGATGCCGAGCTCAGGGAGGCCGTGCGCGAGCCCCGCGGGCGACGTTCCCTGGCCGAAAACCGACCATCCTTGAGCCAATGCGTGAGCTTGCGGTACACCGGCAACTGCCTCTGGTAGTTGCAGAGTATTCCCGACTGGTGCGCGAGGCGATGCGCAAGAAGAGGTAGCAGGCAAGGAAACCGCGCAACCATGCTGTTCATCACCGAACAAGACGTACTCAAGGCCATTGAGGGACGCAACGCCTTTGGCGAGGCGGTGGCGGTCATCGAGGAGGTGCTGCGCCAGCAGTCCGCGGGCAGCACGTTCCATCTCAAACGGCTGACCATGGAGCACCCGGACCACCCGGGACACCTGTGGCACAACATCCGCATCCTGCCGGGGATGGCGCCGGAGCTGGGCTACGCGGCCGTGCGGGTCTACTCTGGATACCAGGGTACGAACCGCTCCGAGGTCATCTGCCTGTTCGACTGGAAGGACATGGAGATGGTGGCGATCATCTCCGACTACCACCTGCACGCCATCCGCACCGCGTCTCCCTATGGCGTGGCGGCAAAGTATCTGGCGCGGGCGGATGCGCAGACCATCGGGGTCATTGGCACGGGTCGGTACGCCAAGGGCTTCGTGCAGGCGTGTTGTTCGGTACGCGACATCCGCCGCATCAAGGCCTATAGCCGGAGCGCCGACAACCGGCGCCGCTTTTGTGAGGAGATGACGGCGGCCCTGGGCATCGAGGTGGTGGCGGTGGATTCGGGGCGAGAGGCCGTGCGCCACACCGACATCATGTTACTGGCCACCTCGGGCAACACCATCGTGTTCGAGGGAAGCTGGCTCGAACCCGGCGCCCTGGTCATGTCGCTGGCGCCCGGCGAGTTCGACGAGGCCACGGTGGAAGGGTCGCGGGTGTTCCTCTCCGGCACGGAACAGGTGCTGGGCGACAGCCCCCCGCGCAAGCCATTTCCGTCGCTGCTGGCCAGCGGGAAGTTCTCCAGGGACGACGTGGCCGCGGAGTTTTGCGATGTGGTGGCCGGCTCGGAGCCGGGGCGCCGGAGCGACGAGGAGATCATCCTTTACGAGTCTCCGGGCATGGGCATCCTGGACGTCGGTGTGGCGAGCTGGATCCACGGGTTGGCGCGGGAGAAGGGTTTGGGAACCGAACTGCCCTTCGGAGAAGTGGGACACGGGCACTGAACCTGATCGGACAGGCTCTCTGGAGCCGGAATATGCGGACGTGGACCCGCGGCGGTTGGTTCCGGGGGTGCCGGGTGGCCCGCGGGCGCTTCGGTGCGTTCCGGGAACTCACCACCGGCCGTCCGCCCGCTGTGCCTGGCTGTTCAACCGCTCCGGCGCTGCAATACCATCCCACCGATAATCAGGGCCAGGCCTGCCAGCGTGCTCGGGTAGATGGGTTCTCCCACGATGAGCGCGATCACCAGCAGCGAGAGGAACGGGGTCAGGTAGATCCATTGGCCCACCTGAGCCGTGGTGCGTGAGAGCTTCAGGGCCTGAAGCCAGGTGACGAAGGCGATGCCCATCTCGAACGTGCCGACGTAGGCCGCGCCGGCGAGGCCCAGGGGCGCGGGTATCTCCATGCCTCCCGAAAGCCAAAGGAACCCCCCCGAGAAACCGCATCCGAACACGAAGTTCACCAGCAGGCGCGTGACCGGATCGCGCCGGTCCTTGACCCCGTAGATCCAGTAAAGCGTCCAGATCAACGTGCTGCCGAGGGCCAGCGCCACGCCCCGCGGGTTGGCGGGGTCGAGGCTGAGCAGGTCGCCGCGGGTGGCGATGACGGCCACGCCGGAGAAGCTGATGCCCATGGCCAGTATCGCGCGAAGGCTGATGGGCTGATCCAGCAGAAGGATGGAAAACAGCGCCAGCACCATGGGCCAGGTGAAATTCAGCGTTAGCGCCTCTTGGGCCGGCAGAACGTCGTACGCGCGAAGCAGCACGACGTAGTAGAGGAAGGGATTCAGAAAACCCAGAACCAGGGAAGTGCGCAGATCGCGTGAGCGCCACTCCCGGAGTTGTTTGAGCCGCCCGGTGGCGAGGGTGATGCACAGCAGCACCGCGGTGGAGACCAGGGATGCGTAGAACACCAGCGCGTCGGCGCCGACGTGGCGCAGGGAGAGTTTGAACGCGGTCGCCACGGTGGACCAGCAAAGTACCGTGGCGCCGGCGTAGACGTAGGCTTGGGTCTGTCGTTGCATGGACGCTTGCCACAACGGTAGCATGAGCGCCGCTTGGCATCGACGAACAGGGGTTTTCCGGCGGGACGCGACCCTGAAGTCGGTGGAGGCGTTTGGCACGGTGATCGGGCAAACTCAACGCGAAGCCCGAACTCACCGCGGATTTGCAATTGCCCGGCTGTTGGGCTAACGTAGCGGTTTCCGTCCCGAATCCTTCCCCCCGAGGTTTTCATTGAGTCGCCGAGAATCGTTGGATGCCCTCCGGAAAAAGATCGACCGACTTGATTCCAGGATCCTAGCGCTTCTCAACGAGAGAGCATCGCTTGCCCTGAAGGTCGGGCAGCAAAAGAGTCTCACTGGAAGACCCGTGTACGTGGCCAGCCGCGAGCGCGAGGTGTACCGGCGGGTCAATGAAGCCAACGCCGGGCCATTGCCCGCCGCGTCCGTGCGCGCCGTGTTCCGCGAGGTGCTGTCCGCCTGCCGCGGCATCGAAGCGCGCATGAAGGTGGCGTTCTTCGGTCCCGAAGCGACCTTCACCCACATGGCGGCGCAACGCCACTTTGGCAGCACCGTGCGATACGTGCCCGAACCGGCCATCGCCGACGTCTTCCGCGAGGTGAGCGCCGGCAACGCCGACTACGGCGTGGTGCCCGTCGAAAACTCCACCGAAGGAGTGGTGACCCACACCCTGGATCTGCTTCAGGAATCCGACGTGCAGATCTGCGGCGAGGTGAGCGTCGACATCGAGTTGTGCCTCCTGTCCCGCTCGGGACGGGCCGCCGACGTACGCCGGGTGCTGTCCCACTCCCACGCCTTGGGGCAGTGCCGCCGCTGGTTGGGAGCGCACCACGCGGACGCCTCGGTGGAGGCAGTGGCGAGCACGGCCCAGGCGGCCCGGGAGGCGCGGGCGGACCGGCAGGTGGCGGCGGTGGCCAGCCGTCTGGCGGGCGACGTCTACGGGCTCAAGATCGTCCAGGCCAACATCGCCGACAACCGCGACAACGTCACCCGCTTCTATGTCATCGGAGACAACCCGCCCCTGCCCACGGGGGAGGACAAGACCAGCGTCGTCTTCGCGGCCAAGGACCGCGTGGGCGTGCTGCACGACATGCTGGCGCCGTTCGCCGGTCACGGCATCAACCTCACCAAGATCGAGTCCCGGCCGTCGCGCCAGAAGGCTTGGGAATACGTCTTCTTCATCGACTTCAAGGGTCACCGGCAGGAGCCGCACATCGAGAAGGCGCTGGAGCAGCTCGGACAGAATTGTGTGTTTCTGAAGGTCCTCGGATCGTATCCACAGAGCCTATGAGCATCACCGACAAGGTTCCGGAATACATCCGGCGTATCGTGCCCTACGTGCCCGGCAAGCCCATCGACGAGGTGGAGCGGGAATACGGCATCCAGGGCTCGGCCAAGCTCGCCTCCAACGAGAACCCCCTGGGTCCGTCGCCCAAGGCTTTGGCCGCCTTGCGGGCACACCTGGACGAACTGCATCTCTATCCCGACGGTGACTGTTACCACCTGCGTCAAGCGTTGGCGGCCAGGCTGGACGTGGCCCCGGAGCGGTTGGTCTTCGGCAACGGCTCCAACGAACTGATCGATCTCGCGGTGCGGACGTTCCTGCGACCGGGCGACCAGGCGCTGATGTCCCGCGGCAGCTTCGTGGCTTACGGCCTCGCGCTTGCCGCCATGGGCGCGGACGTGCGCACGGTGCCGCTCAAGGACTACGGCTACGACCTGGAGAGCATGGCCCAGGCGCTGACGCCCGATACGCGCTGCGTCTTTTTGGCCAACCCCAACAACCCCACGGGCACCATCTACCGGCGTCCCGAGTGGGAAGACTTTCTCGAACATGTGGGACCCGACGTGCTGGTGGTGGCGGACGAGGCCTATTTCGAGTACGTGGACGACCCGGATTATCCGGACTCGTTGCGGTATCACCGGGAGGATCGCTCGCTTCTGAGCCTGCGGACTTTCTCCAAGGCCTACGGGCTGGCGGGTTTGCGGGTTGGCTACGGCATCGCCCGCCCGGATATCGTTGCCGTCATGAACCAGGTGCGGGAACCCTTCAACGTCAATGCCGCGGCGCAGTGGGCGGCCACCGCGGCGCTGGACGACGCCGCGCACCTGCGCCGCAGCCTGGAGGTCAACCGCCAGGGGCTGGCGTATCTGACCGACGAGCTGACCTCCCGCGGGGTGGAGTGGGTGCCGAGTCAGGCCAACTTCATCCTGGTGCGCACCGGCGACCCGGCGCGGGTGTACGAGGGGCTTCTGCGGCGCGGCGTGATCGTGCGCCCCGTGGGTCCCGAGTTTCCGGAGCATGTGCGCGTGACGGTGGGGACCGCGGACGAGAACCGGCGATTCCTCGGCGCCCTGTCGCAGGTTCGGGCGGAGAATGGAGACGCCGCCTGATGTTCCGCACCCTGGTGATCGCGGGAGTGGGGCTGATCGGCGGCTCGCTGGCGCTGGCCGCGCGGGAGCGCGGGCTGGTGCAGCGCGTCGTGGGCTACGGCCGCAACGAGAAGACCCTGCGCCGCGCCAGAAAAATAGGCATTCTCGACTCCTGGTTTCTCGAGGCCGGGGAGTTCCCGGAGGACGCCGACTTTCTGATGTTGGCCACGCCGGTGAGCGCCATCGCGCCTTTGACCCGGTCGTTCCTACCCCGGCTCGACCCCGGCTGTCTCATCAGCGATGTCGGCAGCGTCAAGCGCCGGGTGGTGGCGGACATGGAACGCTTGCTGAAGGGCGGGCCGCCTTTCGTGGGCGCGCATCCCATCGCGGGCAGCGATCAGTGGGGTCCGGACGCGGCCAGGGCCGATCTTTTCGTCCGGCGCCGTTGCATCATCACGCCGACTCCGAAGAGCGACGCTGCCGCGGTCAGGAAACTGCGGGCGTTCTGGCGCGCGGTCGGCTCGAAGGTGGAGTCCATGGACGCTGCGCGTCACGACCGGATCCTGGGCGTGGTGAGCCATCTGCCCCATGTCGCCGCTTCGGCCTTGGTGAACGTCCTGGATCGCACGCGGATCGGGTCGCTGGACCTCGCGGAATATTGCGGCACCGGGTTCAAGGACACTACGCGCATCGCCGCGGGGCGTCCGGAATTGTGGCGCGACATCTGCCTGCTCAACCGGGAGGCGGTTCTGAAGGGACTTCGGGAATACGCGCGCGCCATCGAACGCTTCGCCGACAACATCGAACGCAACGACGGGCCGCGGCTCGAACGGGAACTCGAACGGGCGCTGGAGACGCGCAAGAGGATGGCATAGGCATGGTTCGGGTGGAACAGGCTTCGCGGCCCTTGCGGGGCGAACTGGAAGTGCCGGGTGACAAGTCCATCGGACACCGCGCGGTGATCCTGGGCGCGTTGGCGCGGGGTGAGACACGTATCTACAACCTGTCCGCCGGCGCCGACAATTCCAGCACTGTGGCGGCGTTCCGTCGCATGGGCCTGGCGTTCCGGCGCGAGGACGATGCGCTGTGCATCGAGGGCCGGGGTTGGGACGGGCTGCGGGCGCCGCGGGAAACCGTCGATTGCGGCAATTCCGGCACCACCATGCGCCTGTTGTCGGGGGTGCTGGCGGGCCGGCCTTTCCGGGCCGCCCTGGACGGGGACGACTCGTTGCGCACCCGCCCGATGAAGCGGGTGATCGAGCCCCTTGCACGCATGGGAGCGCGGATCACGCACCGCGAGGGGCGCGCGCCGCTGGAGATCGAAGGCGGCGCGCTCCAGGGCATCGACTACGCGTCGCCCGTGGCCAGCGCCCAGGTGAAGTCGGCGGTGCTGCTGGCGGGCCTGCAGGCCCGTGGCCAGACGCGCGTGGAGGAGCCGTACCGCTCACGCGATCACACGGAGATCATGCTGCGGGGGTTCGGCGCCAGGGTGGAGAGCGCCGGCGGTGCGGTGGTGGCGCCGGGCGGGCAGGAGCTTCGGGGAACGCGCCTCGCCGTGCCTGGAGATATCTCGTCGGCCGCGTTCCTGGCGGTGGCCGCGGCTACGATCCCGGATTCCGACGTGACTGTGCGCGGCGTGGGTTGCAACGCTACCCGCAGCGGCGTCATCGAGGTGCTGCGCGCCATGGGCGCGGACATCGAGCTCACGGCGCGGCGGGAGGAAGCCGGTGAACCGGTAGCCGATATCCGTGTGCGCGGCGGGAGTCTCACGGGTACCGAGGTGGCGCCCGAGCTTGCGCCCCGGACCATTGACGAGTACCCGGTATTGTTCGTGGCCGCGGCCCTGGCCCACGGATCGACGCTCTTCCGCGACGTGGGCGAACTGCGTTTCAAGGAGTCCGATCGCATCGCCACCATGACCCGCGAACTTTCCAGGATGGGCGCGCGCATGGAGGTGCGCGGCGATGACGTGGCCGTGGAGGGGAGGGATTCCCTCGAAGGGGCTTCGGTGGAGAGCCACGGCGACCATCGGGTGGCCATGGCTCTGGCGGTGGCGGGCCTTTCCGCCGCGGACGGAATACTTCTGTCCGGAGAGGATTGTGTGAGGGTCTCTTTTCCCGGCTTCTTCGAATGTCTGGACAAGCTTCGTGGTTGACGGGGGATGGGGATTCGGGCGGCGGCGCATCGTTTGTGCCTGCTGCCGAGGGAGGCTAGGATAGTTGATCGTCGCCATTGACGGCCCGGCCGGCGCGGGCAAGAGCACCGTCGCGAAGGCCGTGGCGAGGAGTCTGGGTTACCGCTATATGGACACGGGCGCGATGTATCGGGCGCTGGCCTGGAAGGTCATGGGTCACGGGGTCGATTGCGGCGACGAGACGGCGCTGGGCAGGATCCTTCAGAACACCACGGTGGACCTGGGCGCGGATGCGGACGCGCCGTCAGTGACGCTCGACGGCGTGGACGTGAGCGGCGCCATCCGCACCGCGGAGGTCGGACAGACGGCATCCAGAGTTTCCGGCCTGGCCGCGGTGCGCAAGCGCATGGCCGAGTTGCAGCGCGCCATGGGGCGGGGCGGTTCCGTGGTCGCCGAGGGGCGCGACATGGGCACGGTGGTCTTTCCGGAGGCCGAGGTCAAGGTCTACCTGGATGCGTCCCCGGAAACACGAGCGCGCCGGCGCCACAAGGAGCTGGTCGGGGAGAGTCCGGGACTGACGCTGGAAGACACGCTTGCGGACGTGATGCGCCGTGACCGTCGCGACACGGAGCGCGCCGTGGCGCCGTTGCGTCAGGCGGACGACGCCGTGCTTATCGATTCGACATCGTTGCCGGTGGAGGCGGTGGTGCAGCGGGTGCTGGAAGAAGTCAGGAAGAAATCCAATGAGAATGGGAGAACTGTTTCATGACGGAAGGCGAGGCGCACAAGAACGAGGAGACTCCGCGGGACCAGGACGCTGTTGCGAGCGAAGAGTCGTCGCACGGCGAGGAGACCATGCCCGCGGAGGATGACTTTCGGTCGCTGTTCGAGGAGAGCATCCAGGCGGTGCAGCCGGGCGGGGTGGTGAGCGGCAAGATCGTCGACATCAACCCCACTCACGTGGTGGTGGATGTGGGCTACAAGACCGAGGGCCGGATCTCCGTGCAGGAGTTCCAGGATCGCGAGGGCGCCCTGCAGGTGGCGGTCGGGGACGATGTGGACGTGTTTTTCGAGTCCCCGGAAGGGGACCGGGGCGAGATCGTGCTCTCGCGTCAGAAGGCCGAGAGCATCAAGGTCTGGGATCGGATCGAGAAGGCCTACGAGCAGGCCGTCCCCATCGAGGGCACCATCGTGGCGCGCGTCAAGGGCGGTTTCAAGGTGGATCTGGGGGTGGACGGCTTCCTCCCGGGCTCGCATGTGGACATTCGCCCGACGCGCAACCTCGACCAGTTCGTGGGCAAGCGGGACCGCTTCACGATTCTCAAGTACAACCGCATGCGCGACAACGTGGTGGTGTCACGCAAAATGCTGCTGGAGCAGGAACGCGAGGTGCTCAAGAAGGAGACCCTGGCGGTCCTCGACGAAGGCGTGATCCTGGAAGGCGTCGTCAAGAACATCACGGACTACGGCGCGTTCGTGGACGTGGGCGGCATCGACGGGATCCTGCACATCACGGACATGTCCTGGGGCCGCGTCAACCACCCCAGCGACCTGCTCAGCATCGGGGAAACCCTACGGGTCGTGGTGCTCAAGTTCGACAAGGAGCGTGAGCGGATCTCCCTGGGGATGAAGCAGATCACTCCCGACCCGTGGGAAGCGGTGACGGACAAGTACCCCGTGGACTCGAAGGTCACCGGCAAGGTGGTGGGCCTGACGGACTACGGCGCCTTCGTCGAGTTGGAGAAAGGGGTCGAGGGTCTCATCCACGTATCGGAGATGTCCTGGGCCAAGAAACTGTCGCACCCCTCCAAGGTGGTTCAGGCGGGTGAGACCGTGGAGGCCATGGTGCTTAACGTGGACCCGGGACGGCGGCGCATCTCGCTGGGCCTGCGCCAGGTGTTGCCCAACCCGTGGTTCCTGGCCAAGGAGAAGTATCCCGAGGGCAGCGTGATACAGGGGCCGGTGCGGAACATCACCGACTTCGGCGTGTTCGTGGGTGTGGAAGAGGGCATCGACGGATTGATCCATATCTCCGACCTCGACTGGACCAAGAAGATCAAGCATCCCTCGGAGCTCTACAAGAAGGGCGACATCGTGGAAGCCAAGGTGCTTGGCGTCGATCCACAGGTCGAACGGTTCTCGCTGGGCGTGAAGCAGTTGACCCTGGATCCGTGGGAGCGTGTGGTCCAGGAACACCCCGTGGGATCGCGGGTTAATGGCGAAATCGTCCGGGTGCTCGACTTCGGCGTCTTCGTGCGCATCGCCGAGGGGGTGGAGGGGTTGATCCACGTCTCGCAACTCAGCACCGAGCATGTGGAGAAGCCTTCCAGCCTCTGTCAGGTGGGGGACTCGGTGGAGGCCGAGGTGGTCAACATCGACGTGCAGGAGCACAAGATCGGTCTCAGCATCCGTGCCCTCAAGCGCTCCGAAGAGCGGGAAGAACTCGAAAGTTACCTGCAACGCGAGAAGGAGGCCGGCCGGTTCTCGTTCGAGACCATCCTGAACGAGGAGTTGAAGCTGGATCGCGAAGGCCGCGGCGGGCGCGGGCGGGAGCGGAACAAGCGGTAGGCTTCGCGGAACGGGCGTCGGGGCACTGCATGACCAAGCGCGACCTCATCGAGGAAATCAATGAGAGGTTTCCTCACCTGTCCCGTTTCGATGCGGAAGTGATCGTCAACACCGTCTTCGACTCTCTCATCACTGCCCTGCAACGCGAGGAGAGGATCGAAATCCGCGGTTTCGGCAGCTTCGTCGTAAAACACCGCCGGGCCCGGGACGGCCGCAACCCGAAGACCGGGGACCTCGTCTCCGTGTCGTCCAAGAGGGTGCCCTTCTTCAAGGTCGGCAAGGAGTTGCGCCTGCGGGTCAACCAGGGCGTCGACGTCGAGAGCGCGGACTAGTGTCGTGTCCCGAAAATTACTGCGATAATTTGCGGGCCTGTTTCGCCATCGGCTCCGTGGCTCTTCCTCGCGTGGTGCCCGCCACTGCTCGTCATCGCGCCTTGCCGGCAACAAGAATTTCAGCGCAACTTGTCGCAGGAATTTACGGAACACGACACTAGCGGGAGTTCGGCCCGCGCACGGGAAACGAACAACAGGACCTACGGAATGGCAGGAGGTAACGGAGTGGATTCCATCAAGACCCTCGGCGAATTGAAGCGCAGCGGCATTCCCGTGCGCACGGTGCGCGACGAGATGCGCCACAATCTCATGGAGCTTCTCCAGTCGGGGCAGCGGCTCCTTCCGGGTATCGTGGGTTATGAAGAGACGGTCATTCCGGAGATCGAAAACGCGATCCTGTCAGGTCACCACATGGTGTTTCTCGGGGAACGGGGCCAGGCCAAGTCTCGCATCATCCGTGGCCTGACGCAGTTGCTGGACGAGAGGATTCCCCGGGTCAAGGACTGTCAGATCAACTGCGACCCGTTTCGGGTGATCTGCGCGCAGTGCCGGCGACGCCTGGAGGAGCATGGCGACGACCTGGAGGTGGAGTGGGTTGGCCGGGAGCACCGTTACGGCGAGAAACTGGCCACGCCGGACGTGTCCATCGCCGATCTCATCGGCGAGATCGATCCCATCAAGGTGGCGGAAGGACGTTACCTGGCCGACGAGGAGACCATCCACTACGGTCTGGTGCCGCGTACGAACCGGGGCGTCTTCGCCGTGAACGAGTTGCCCGACCTGACCGAGAAGGTCCAGGTGGGCCTTTTCAACCTCATGGAGGAGAAGGACGTCCAGATCAAGGGCTACAAGATCCGCTTGCCCCTGGACGTGGTCATCGTCGCCAGCGCCAACCCCGAGGACTACACCAGCCGGGGGCGCATCATCACGCCCCTCAAGGATCGCTTCGACGTCCAGATCCGCACCCACTATCCACGCCAGGTGGAGCACGAGATCGACATCATGGAGCAGGAGTCGGCCTCCCTGGACGGCCGCAGCCATCAGGCGATCATTCCGGATTTCATGAAGGAGGTCCTGGCCCACCTCACCTTCGAAGCGCGCAACTCCAGCGAGATCAACCAGTCCTCGGGCGTGAGCGTGCGCGTCAGCATCAACAACTACGAGAGCATGGTGAGCAACGCCGAGAAGCGCGCCCTGCGGGTGGGCGAGAGCACCATCGTGCCGCGGGTCAGCGACCTCCACGCGGTGCTTCCCTCCACCTGCGGCAAGATCGAGGTGGAGTACGTGGGTGAGGAGAAGAACGAGGAGGAACTGATTGAGCGGTTGCTCAACCGGGCCATTCTCAAGACCTTCGACAGCCGCTTCGACGCCAGCGCGCTCCAGGAGGTCATCGAATACTTCAACTCGGGCTGGGGCGTCGAGGTCTCGGACGAGATGCGCTCCGAGGACTACCTTGAGGGCATCCAGGCGATTCCCGGACTGGAGGAGGCCATCCGCTCGCTGGGCGAGTTCGATTCGCCCGGGCTGCTGGCCTCGGCCACGGAGCTGGTGCTGGAGGGCCTGCACCTGCACCAGAAGCTCAACAAGGAAGCCGCGGGAGGCCGCATCAAGTACGGCAAGTGATGACGGCCGCGGTTCACGTACGATGATCCACCACGCCCGCTACAGCCGCTGGCACGGTTCCCAGGACCGGTCGGTGCGGCCGGACGACGTCTTCGACCAGCTCAACGAACATCTCGACGAGACCGGCGACCTGCAGCAGTCCATGCGCCGGCTGATGCAGCGCGGCATGGGCGAAGACGAGGAGCGCACCACGGGGCTCGACGACCTGTTGTCGCAAGTGGCGCGCGAAAAGCGCCGCATGTACGAGCAGTATCAGATTCGTTCGGCTCTGGACGAAGTCCAGGAGATGCTTCAGGACATTGTCAACCGGGAACGCCAGACCCTGAAGGAGCAGGAGGACCGGGCCGAGGCGAAGCAGAAGGACGATTTCCTGCAGCATTTGCCGCCCAAGCTGAGCGACGCCATCGAGCGGCTCGCGGGCTACAGTTTCGAGAACGCGGAGGCGCGCAAGGACTTCGAGGAGATACTCTCCCAACTGGACAAGATCCGCCGGCTGGAAAACTATATTCGGCGTGAAGGAAACCTGTTCAGGGGGCAGGAATCGTTGAATTTCGAGGAGGCCTCGGAGTTGCAGGAGCGGATGGAGGGGTTGCAGAAGCTGGAGGGCCAGCTTTCCAGCAGTCGCCCCAAGGACGTGGACCTGGACTTGCTGAACAGCCTCCTCGGCCCGCAGGCTCAGGAGGATTACGAAGGGGTCATGCGTCTGGAGTCGGCGCTTGAAGACGGCGGCTATGTGGTCGACAAGGGCGACCACTTTGACCTGACGCCGCGCGGCGTTCGGCGCATCGGTCAGATCGCGCTGCGCGACATCTACCAGCAGCTCGCGCGAGACGCCGCCGGACGGCACCAGATCGCCCGGCACGGCTCGCAGGAGCCCGTGCCGGAATCGAGCAAACCGTACGTGTCCGGCGACCCGCTCAACCTGAACCTGTTGGAGACCCTGAAGAGCACCCTGCGCCGGGACGCGACGCTGCCGCTCCGCCTCGACCCGGCGGACTTCCGGGTGCTCGAATCGGAGTACTCCACCCGCGCGGCCACCGTGCTGCTGCTGGACATGAGCTGGTCCATGAGTTGGGACGGCCGCTTCGCCGCCGCCAAGAAGGTGGCCTTGGCCATGGAATCCCTGTGCCGCTCCAAATATCCCCAGGACTACTTCGGCATCGTCGGCTTTTTCACGCGCGCGGTGGAACTCAAGGCCAAGGACTTGCCGGAAGCCACGTGGAACATGGGCGATCCGTTCACCAATCTCCAGGACGGGCTCCATCTCGCCATTGATCTGCTCAAGAAGCGCAGCTCCACCCGGAATCAACAGATCATCGTCATCACCGACGGCCAGCCCACCGCCTACTGCCGCCAGGGACGGCTCTATTGCGAGTGGCCTCTCAGCTTCGGCGGCATCAGCCAGCGCGCCGCCGAGGAGACCCTCAAGGAGGCCAGGCGAGTCACCCAGCGGGGCATCACCATCAACACCTTCATGCTCGACGACAGCCCGGTGCTCAAGGGCTTCGTGGACGAAATGACCCGCCTCAACAAGGGCCGGGCTTTCTTTACCCGTCCTGATCGTCTGGGACAATACCTTCTGGTAGACTACCTGCTGGGCCAGCGGCGCAAGGTGTAGTTTCATCGTGCGTCCAAGACGGCGGTCCGCGGGCCTGCCGCCCCTTGCGGGAGCGGGCTCTGGCGGCTGCCGTTGGGTTCGGGCCCGGCCGCTTGGGATACGCTGATGGACCGGACACGGCTCACGCCCATGATGCATCAGTACCTGGAGATCAAGGAGCGTCACCAGGACGCCATCCTGTTCTTCCGGCTCGGGGACTTCTACGAGATGTTCTTCGAGGATGCGGAGAAGGCGTCCAAGGTCCTGGACATCGCGCTCACCAGCCGCAACCGCAGCGACGGCGCGCCGGTGCCGTTGTGCGGCGTGCCGCACCATGCCGCCACGCCCTACATCGGCAAGCTCCTGTCCGCGGGCTTCAAGGTGGCGGTGTGCGAACAGACCGAGGACCCGAAGCTCGCCAAGGGGGTGGTGCGCCGGGAGGTGATCAAGGTCGTCAGCCCCGGTACGCTCACGGAAGGCGAGGGCCTCGACGCCGGGGTCAATAACTACCTCGTGGCGGTGACGGCCTCCCGCGGCGAATACGGCCTGGCCCTGACCGACATCACCACCGGCGAGTTCCGCTTCACGCAGATCACGGGTTATGCGGCCCTCGCCAACGAGCTCGGACGCATCCAGCCACGCGAGCTGCTGATCCCGGAGACCGGCGCCGATGCGCACCGGCGCTTGACCGAGGACTACGCCGGGGTGCACTGCACGCCGGGCCCGGACGAGTGGTTCGGCAGCGCCGCGGTCCGCAGGCTGGAAGGCGCCGGCCTGTACGGCGGGCCGCCCGCCGAATGGCCCCTGGGCGTAAGCGCCGCGGCGGCCCTGCGTGCCTATCTGGAAGATCGCTCGCCCGGCTCGGTGCCGGTGCTCACCGTGCTGGAGCCGTACCGCGCCGCGCAATTCCTCATGCTCGACGAGTACGCACAGGCCAACCTCGAGCTGCTGCGGAGCTTTGACGGAAGCCGCCGGGGTTCGCTGCTGGGTGTGCTGGAGCCCACGCGCACGGCCATGGGCGCGCGCGAGTTGCGCAAGTGGATCCTCTATCCGTTGCTCGACGAGCGCGGCATCCGGCGCCGCCAGGACGCTGTGGAGGAGTTGTGGGAGGGTGCGGACCGGCGCGCCCGCCTGCGCGATGCGCTGCGCGGCGTTCAGGATCTGGAGCGGCTTTCCGGCCGCGTCGCCGCGCGCACGGCCGGGCCGAGGGATCTCGCCGCGGTCAAGGACACGCTGGGCGCCCTGGACAGCGTGCGCGACTCGCTCCACGGGTGCGCCAGCGAATTGTTGGCCGAACTCCGGGGTCAACTTCACCCCATGCCGGAGGTGATGGACCTGTTGCAACGGGCGCTGGTGGACGAGCCGCCGGCCATGGCGCGCGGCGGTGGTTACGTGCGTCCGGGATTCGACTCCGAACTGGACTCCCTCACGGCCATTCGCGGCAATGCCAAGGGATGGATTGCCGAACTGCAACACCAGGAACGCCGGCGTACCGGCGTCCAGTCCCTCAAGGTGCGCTACAACAAGGTCTTCGGCTACTACATCGAGGTCACCAAGGCCAACCTGGCGCATGTGCCGGACAACTACATCCGCAAGCAGACCCTGGCCAACGGCGAGCGCTTCATCACGCCGGAACTCAAGGACTGCGAGGCCCGGGTGCTCGGTTCCGAAGAAGAGATCCTCAAGATCGAGGGGCGGATTCTCCAGGAACTTGTGGAGCGCGTCGCGGCGCACTACACGGTCCTCAGGCAGACCAGTCTGGCGCTGGCGCGCCTGGATACCCTGGCAGCGCTGGCCGAGACCGCCGTGCGGGAACACTTCGTGCGGCCGCGGGTGGATTCCAGCATGCGGCTGTCGCTGCGCGCCGCGCGCCATCCCGTGGTGGAGGCGGTGCTGGGGCGCGGCGGCTTCGTCCCCAACGACTGCGACATGGACGCCGAGAGCACACAGATCAAGCTCCTCACCGGTCCCAACATGGCGGGCAAGTCCACCTACATGCGGCAGGTGGCGCTGGTGGTGATCCTGGCGCAGATGGGCAGCTTCGTGCCCGCGGACGCGGCCCACGTGGGCCTCGTGGACCGTCTGTTCACCCGTTTCGGCGCCACCGACGCGCTGTCGTCGGGCGAGTCCACGTTCATGGTGGAGATGAAGGAGACCGCGCGCATCCTGCGCCTGGCCACACCCCGGAGCCTGATCCTGCTGGACGAGGTGGGACGCGGCACCAGCACCTTCGACGGCATTTCCATCGCTTGGTCGCTGGCCGAGTTCCTGCACGAATCGCCGCAGCGGCCGCGCACGCTGTTCGCCACCCACTACCATGAGTTGACCGGTCTGGCGCGCACCCGCGAGCGCGTGAAGAACTTCAACTTCGCGGTCAAGGAATGGCAGGGGGACGTGATCTTTCTCCGCACCTTGAAGGAGGGACCCGCAAGCCGCAGTTACGGCATCCAGGTGGCCGGTCTGGCGGGGCTGCCGGGTTCTCTCATCGCGCGCGCCAAGGAGATTCTGAAGAACCTCGAGGGCGAGGAGCTGAACGCCTGGGGACAGCCGCGGCTGGCCGGGGACGATGCGACGCCGAAGGGTGCCCAGCTATCGTTGTACGAGCCGCGCAAGAGTGAAGGACGGCTGCGGGAGAAACTCCGGCACATCGACGTGAACGCGCTCACGCCGCTGGAGGCGCTGAGCGTGTTGGACGGCCTCGTGGCGGAGGTCAAAAGGGAGGGCTGAGTGGCGCGTTTGCTGTCCTTGCTGGCGGTGTTGTGCGTCGTCGTCCCCGCGGCCGACGCGGCGGCCCAGACGGCGCGGCTCACGGGCGTGCGCCACCTGTCCGGGGTGCATTACACGCGCGTGATCATCGACCTCAACCGCCCGGTGCGGTACTCCGCGCACCGCTTGCCGCCGGCCTCCGGCTCGAAGCTGTCGCGCATCTACCTGGATATTCCCGGCACGCGCCTGACCATGCGCGGCCGGCGGATCGATGTCAATGATCGCTTGGTGCGCCGCATCCGGCTCAGTCAGTTCAAGACCCGCGTCGTGCGCGTGGTCCTCGACCTCAAGCACCGCGGCAAGCCCGACATCGCGCTCATGGCCAACCCGCACCGAATCGTCATCGACGTCGAGCGCGACGGGAAGGGAGCGGGACGCGGGTATCGCAGGGTACGGAAGATCGTGCTCGATCCGGGGCATGGCGGCAAGGATCCCGGCGCCGTGGGAGTCGGCGGGCTGCGGGAGAAGGACGTGGTGCTGCGCGTGGCCCGGAACCTGGCGCCCCGGCTCCGGAAGCAGATGGGCGTGGACGTGGTGCTGACCCGGAACCGGGACGTCTTCGTGCCCCTCGAGGAGCGCACGGCCATGGCGAACCGGGAGAAGGCCGACCTGTTCGTGTCGATTCATTCCAATGCGAGCGCCAACCGGCGCGCCGCCGGGCTCGAGACCTATTACCTGGACAAGACCACGGACGAAGCCACCATGAAGCTGGCGGCGCGGGAGAACGGCACCGCGCGCCGCAACCTCACGGATCTCCAGATCATACTGAGCGACCTCAAGTTGAGCGCGTACGTGCCGGATTCCATCACGCTCGCGAAACGCCTGCAGTCCTCCGTCGTGGAGAACGTCCGGCCGCGTTACCCTCAAGCCCGTGATCTGGGCGTCAAGAAGGGCCTCTTCTACGTGCTGGTGGGAGCGCGCATGCCCGCGGCGCTGGCGGAACTGTTCTTCGTGAGCAATCGCCGCGAGGCGCGGGAATTGCAACGTCCCAAAATGCGCACGGCCATCGTCGAAGGCTTGTCTCGCGGTATCCGGAACTATGCCGACACGCCGCCCGCGAGGAGGGGCCCATGACCCTGTTGCCGCCGGTGCCGGAGAGTGAGGCCGTGAGCGTCGATGATGCCGTCCCGATGGCGCGGGCGGGCGGCGCATTCCCCTGGCGCGCGCTCGTGGAGGAACATCTGGGCAGCGCCGCCAGCGCGCCGGCGGTGCGCGCCTGCGTCGCCGAGGGGCAACGTCTCCTGCTGGCCGCCCATCGGGCCGGCGCCTCGGGAACGGAAGTGGTGCGGGCGCGGGCGGCGATGATGGACGGAATCCTGCGGCGGCTGTTCGAGAACGCGGAAAGGGACTACGGCGCGCGTCTCCCGGCGCTGCGCGGGCGTTGCGCGGTGGTGGCGCAAGGGGGTTACGGCAGGGAGGAGTTGAACCCCGGCTCCGACATCGACATCCTCTTCCTGTACGGCTGGCGCGCCGCCGGCTACGTCGAGTTCGTCACGGAACGCATCCTCTATCCCTTGTGGGACGCGGGTCTCACCGTGGGTCATGCCACGCGCACGGTGAACGAATGCCTGCGCCGCGCCCGCGCCGACGACGTCATCATGACGGCGCTGTTGGATGCGCGGCGCGTGTGCGGCGATGCGGGCCTGGCGCACGCGCTGGAACGCATGGTGTCCAGGCGTCTCGCCGGCGGGGCGGGCGAGATCTTCGTGCAGCGGAAGCTGGCCGAATGCCACCGCCGTCACGAGGCGTACGGCGAGTCCGTGTTCCTGCTGGAGCCGGACGTCAAGGAAGGCCAGGGCGGTCTGCGCGACATCCACGGCGCCATGTGGGTCGCCCAAGCCAGGCGCGGCGTGGCGCGCCTGGAGGATCTGACCCAAGCCGGCCTGCTGGACCAGCGGGACCTGGAAACGCTGGCGCGCGCGCGGGACTTCCTCTGGCGTACGCGCAACGAGCTGCATTTTCTCGCCGGGCGACACCAGGACCGGCTCACCTTCGAGTCCCAGGAACAGGCCGCCGCGGCACTGGGCTTTACCGCAGAGGCCCGTCTGAGCGAGGTGGAGACCTTCATGCGCAGCTATTACCGGCACGCCGAGGAGGTGAGCCGGCTGTCGGCGCTGATCCTCCATCGGGCGGTGGAGCACGGTTCCACGCCACGGCGCCCCGGGCATCCCGGCCGCGAGCTGCGTCCGGGAGTGCGCATCGCCGGGGACACACTGGCGCTGACCGCGGGCGCGATCAGGGGCACGCCGGAGGAATTGCTGGAGCTGTTCGCGGATCTGCAGCGTCATCGCCTCAACCTCGGGCAGGATTCGCGCGCCGCGGTTCGCGTCCGCTCCGAGACTTTGAGCACGTCGCTGGCGTCGTCCGCGGCGGCCAACCAGCGCTTTCTCGACATCCTGCGGGGCAACGACTGGATCTACGAGACGCTGCTGGAGATGCATCGCGCCGGCGTACTCGACGCCCTGGTCCCGGAGTTCGCGCGCGTGCGCTGCATGGCGCTGCACGACCTCTATCACATCTATACGGTGGACCAGCACCTCATGCGCGCGGTGAAGGAGTTCGAGCGGCTGCGTGCGGGGGAGTTCGTGGAATCGCTGCCGCGCCTGTCCCAGCTTGCCCGGGAGGTGCAGCGGCCGGAGGTGCTGATCCTGGGGATTCTGTTCCACGACATCGGCAAGGGCCACGGCGGCAACCACTCGGAGCGGGGCCGGGCCATGGCCATGGACGCGGCTGCGCGCATGGGCCTCAACGAGGACGAGCAGGAGCTGCTGTCGTTCCTGGTGCTCCACCACCTGCTGCTCACCGGCACGGCATTCCGCCGCGACATCGAGGACGAGAAGACCGTGGCGAACTTGGCCGATGCCATGGGCACGGCGGACTGCCTCAAGGCACTGTACCTGCTCACGTATTCCGACATGAAGGCGGTCGGCCCGGAGGTGTGGAACAACTGGAAGGGGTCCTTGCTCGAACAGCTCTTCAACCGCACCCTGCAGGTGCTGGAAGAGCGCGAGAAGGGCGAGTCGGCCGCCCCCGATCGCGACCTCAAGGTGCGGCGCGTACAGGAGCGGCTGTGGGCGCGACTCGCGCAGGAGCACCCGCGGGACGAGGTTCGGCGGGAGTTCATCGACGCCATGCCCGGGCGCTACTTCCTCACGACCCCCGAGGAAACCATGCCGTCCCACTACCGGCTCCTCCGGCGCCTTGCCCATGAACCCTTCCTGGCCGACGTGCGGCATCATCCCGAACACGGGCACAGCGAGGTGGCCATGGCGGCGCATGACCAGTCCGGACTCTTCGCTTCCATCGCCGGCGTGTTCGCCGCCATGGAGCTGAACGTGCTCAGCGCGCGCATCAACACCCGCCGCGACGGCCTCATCCTCGACGTGTTCCGCATCTCGCACCACGGGCAGGCCCAGGTGGTCATGGATCCGGACAAGTGGACGCGCATGGAGTCGATCTTGAGACGGGTGCTGCGAGGCGAAGTGGACGTCGCCGAACTCGTGGCCCGGTCGCGCCGACGGCTGTCGCTGCGGCCGGTGGTCAAGGCATCGACGCAGGTGCAATGGGACAACGAGGCTTCCGACGACTTCACCATCATCGAGGTCTACACCGGGGACCGCGCGGGGGTGCTCTTCACCATTACCCATTGGCTCGCGAAGCTGGACTTCGCCATCCATCTGGCCAAGATCTCCACCGATGTCGACCGGGTCGCCGACGTCTTCTATGTGACGGACGCGCGCGGCCGGAAGGTCCGGGACGGCGAACGCCTGCGCGGCCTGGGCGAGGCCCTGCACAGGGAGTTGGAGCCGCGGGATGATGGATGAGCTGACGGCGCACGTGGACCAGTACCTGGAGATGGCCGCGGTGGAGCGCGGGCTGTCGGCCAACACCCTGGAGGCCTACAGCCGCGATCTCAACCGCCTGGTGGACTTCCTCGCCCGGCGCGGCGTGGCCGCATGGGGCGGCGCGACCCGGTGGGACCTGCGCGCCTACATCGCCGAGATGCGCGGCTCCGGTTTGAGCGAGCTGTCCGTGACGCGGCTGCTGGGGAGCATGCGGCGCTTCTTCCGTTTCCTGCTGAAGGAAGAGGTGATCGAGGCCGATCCGGTGCCCGACTTCTCGTCCCGCGGCGCCGCCGGGCGCCTGCCCGGGACCTTGGGCACGGAGGACATGCGCGCGCTTCTGGACCAGCCGGACGAGGCGAAGCCGCTGGGGGCGCGGGACCGCGCCATGCTCGAACTGCTCTACGGCAGCGGGCTGCGGGTTTCGGAGCTGGTTTCCCTGACCTTGCCGCAAGTCAACCTCGATGGCGGCTACGTCACCGTCAAGGGGAAAGGCGCCAAGGTGCGGCTGGTCCCCTTCGGCCGCCATGCGCGCGAGTGCCTCCAGCGTTACCTGCGCGACGTGCGCCCGCATTTTCTGCGCGGCCGCTACAGCGACCATGTGTTCCTCTCGCGTTCGGCCAGGCCGCTCACGCGCCAAGGGTTCTGGAAGCTGCTGCGCGGCCATGCCGTGCGCGCGGGCCTCCAGTACCGGGTGACCCCCCATACCCTGCGCCACTCCTTCGCCACGCACCTCCTGGAGGGCGGCGCCGACCTGCGCGCCGTGCAATCCATGCTGGGCCATTCGGATATCGCCACCACCCAGATCTACACCCACGTCAGCCGTGGCCGCATCAAGCAGGTGCACCGGCGTTTTCACCCGCGCGAGAACCCGGACACCGACCCTTGAGCAGGGTACGTTGTGTTTTCCCGGTCCGTCCCTTAAAAAAGCCCGATGTCCCAAGACTTCCTGTGGCAGCTCACCGTGTGGGCATTTCCCGTCCTCGTGGCCATCGTCTTCCACGAGGTGGCCCACGGTTGGGTGGCCTACCGCCTGGGAGACCCCACGGCGGCCATCATGGGACGGCTGACGCTCAACCCCCTGTCGCATGTCGACATCGTCGGCACGGTGCTGCTGCCCGCGTTGCTCATCTGGGCGGGCGGGCCAGTGTTCGGCTACGCCAAGCCCGTGCCGGTGAACTTCGACAACCTCCGGGATCCGCGCCGGGACATGATTCGCGTGGCCCTGGCCGGGCCGGGGGCGAACATTATCCTGGCGCTGCTGAGCCTCATACTGGTCAAGATCATCATCATGAGCGGCAGCACCGTCGACGGCACGGTGTCGTCGTATCTCTGGTACATGGGCCTCACCAGCGTGCGCATCAACGTCATGCTGGCGGTGTTCAACGTCATGCCCGTGCCGCCGCTGGACGGGGGCCGGGTACTGGTGGGTCTGCTGCCGGAACCCCAGGCCTCTCAAGTGTCCCGCATCGAGCCCTACGGATTCATTATCGTGGTGGCGCTGTTGATGACCGGTGCGCTGACCTACACGCTGGTGCCCATCATGGACTTCGTGGTCTGGTTTCTGGCCGTCATCGTCGGAGTGGTGTAAGCTGGAGCGCATGCAAACCATCGTAAGCGGGGCGCGCCCCACCGGATTGCTTCATCTGGGTCATCTCCACGGCGCCCTGCGCAACTGGGTCGGACTGCAGGACGGCTTTCGCTGTTTCTTCTTCGTGGCCGACTGGCACGCGCTGACCACCGACTACCAGTCACCGGAGGGTCTCCGGGAAGGCACTCGGGCGATGGTTGCGGAGTGGTTGAGCGTCGGCCTCGATCCTGCCCGGTGCACCATTTTCCGCCAGTCGGACATCAAGGAGCACGCCGAACTGCACCTGCTCCTGTCCATGCTGACGCCGGTGTCGTGGCTCGAGCGCAACCCGACCTACAAGGAACAGGTGCGCGAGCTGAGCGACCGCGACCTCTCCACCTACGGCTTCCTCGGCTATCCCGTGCTTCAGGCCGCGGACATCATCATGTACAAGGCCCACCGGGTGCCCGTGGGCGTGGATCAGGCGCCCCACGTGGAGTTGACGCGGGAAATCGTGCGCCGCTTCAACAGCTTCTACGGTCCCGTGTTTCCCGAGCCCGAGGTGCTGCTCACCGAAACCCAGCGGTTGCCGGGCCTCGACGGGCGCAAGATGAGCAAGAGCTACGGCAACTCGGTGCTGCTTTCGGACCCGCCGGAGACCATCGACCGCAAGCTCAGCCGCATGGTGACCGACACGGCGCGCGCCCGCCGCACCGACCCGGGTGAGCCCGAGAAGTGCCCGGCCTTCAATCTGCACAAGATCTACTGCACGCCGGACGAGATCCAGGAGGTCTCCGAGGGTTGCCGCACGGCCGGCATCGGCTGTCTGGACTGCAAGAAGGTGATGATCCGGCACGTGGTCGACGACCTCGCACCTTTCCGGGAGAAGAAGGCCGAGTACGAGAAACATCCGGACGACATCCGCGACGTGATCGAGGAAGGCAACTGCGTGGCCGGCGAGCAGGCCGTGGCGACCATGAACGAAGTGCGCTCGGCATTGACGCTCTGATCGTGCGCGCGGGTGCGGCTTGCAGACCCATCGCGGCACGCGCGCGGCGGACAGGGAGAGGGTCCCATGGCGGTAAACGTCCAACTCAAGATTTACGAGGGCCCGTTGGACCTGCTGCTCCATCTCATCCGCAAGAACGAGCTCAGCATCGTCGATATTCCCATCGCGTCCATTACCGAGCAGTACCTCGCCGCCCTGGAGTTGATGCAGGGGCTCAACCTGGATCTCTCCGGCGAGTACCTGGTGATGGCGGCGACGCTCCTCCACATCAAGTCCAGGACCCTGCTGCCGCCGGAAGAGGAGGAGGGTGAGGACGGCGACGAGCCCCTTGACAGTCGCGAGGCGCTGGTCCGCCGCCTGCTGGAGTACGAGCGCTTCAAGGACGCGGCACGGGAGCTCGCAGAGCGTGACGTTCTCAACCGCGACGTCTTCGTCCGCCAGGCACGGTCCGCACCGGTCACCGAGGTCAGCTTCGAGCAGCTTTCGGTGTTCGATCTGGTGTCGGCGCTGCAACAGGTGCTGGAACGGTTTCCGGGACCGTCGGTGCACCGGGTGGTGCAGGAAACCGCGTCCGTGCGTGAACGCATGACCCACATCCTCGATACCCTGCAGCGCAGGTCGTCGGTGGAATTCCGCGAGTTGTTCGACGCGGCGCGCTCGCGCCTGGATGTGGTGGCCACCTTTCTGGCGCTGCTGGAACTCATCCGCATCCGCGCCGTGCACGCGGTGCAGAAGGAGCGCCTGGGTCCCATCCTGATGGAGCCCATGCTGTCGCTGGCCGAGGCCAGCGCCGCCCTGGAGACGGAGGTGGTTTATGGGGACTAACCGGACAGGACACGCGCATGGAGGGTGAGGAACTTCGGGCGGTTCTCGAGAGCCTGCTGTTCGCCGCCGACGGGCCGGTTTCGGCGGAGCGGCTGCGGGATGCGGTGGGCGAGGTTTCGCGCAAGGACATCGCCGGCGCGCTGGAGGCGTTGCGCCACGAGTACGAGTGCGCGGGCCGGGGTCTGCGCCTGACGGAGGTCGCCAACGGCTACCAGTTGCGTACGGCCAAAGAGCACGCCGAGTTTGTCCGCCGGCTCACCGCGGTCCGGCCGGCGCGCATGAGCCGGGCCAACCTCGAGACCCTGGCCATCATTGCCTACAAGCAGCCGGTGACCCGCGCGGAGATCGAAGATATCCGCGGCGTCAACGCCGGCGGCGTCGTGGCCACGCTGCTGGATCGCCGCATGATCCGCATCGTGGCGCGCAAGGACGTGGCGGGCAAGCCGTTTCTGTACGGCACCACCCGGGAGTTCCTGGAAGCCTTCAATCTGAAGGATCTGGCGAGCCTTCCCACGCTGCGGGAGATGGAGGACATGACCCAGGCGCTGAACGGCGACGAGTCCCCCGAAGATCGCCCGGAGGGGGATACGGCGGCGGCCGGCTTGAGCGCTGAAGCCGCCACGGCCACATTGGCGCCGGCCCTCGCTCCCTCCGAGGCGCCCGTTGGCCGCGCCGGGTTCGGCGGCGACGACGAACCCAAGCCGGAGTGAGCGCGTGGAAAGACTTCAACGGATCATCGCCCATGCCGGCCTGGCGTCCCGCCGTCAGGCGGAACAGTGGATTCTCGAAGGCCGTGTGACGGTCAACGGGGAGCGGATCCTGGAACTCGGCGCCAAGGCGGACGCGGCGCGCGACAGCATCCGCGTGAACGGGCGAGTGCTGCGCCCCGCACCGACGCGCGTCTGTCTTGTGTTCCACAAACCCGCCGGGGTCATCACCACCATGCACGACACCGAGGGGCGGCCCGCGGTGGCCGATTACCTGCGTCTCGCCGGCCATCCTGCCGGGGTCGTGCCAGTGGGACGGCTGGATTACGCCACCTCCGGGCTGCTGCTGCTGACCAATGACGGCGACTTGGCCCACCGTCTCACCCATCCCCGCTACGGCGTGCCCAAGACCTACGAAGTGAAGTTGAGCGGCATGCCGTCGGCAGCGCAAATGGAATGGCTACGCCGCGGCGTACGGTTGGACGATGCGCGGACGGCGCCCGCGGAGGCGAGGGTCGCGCGGCGGCTCAAACAGAAGGTGTGGCTCCGTATTGTGTTGCGCGAGGGCCGCAACCGGGAGATTCGCCGCATGATGGAAGCGGTGGGGCAGGTCGTGGAGCGGCTGGTGCGCGTGGGCTTCGGCCCCATCGCCCTCGGTTCCTTGGAGAGCGGGGCCATACGGCCGCTCACGGACGCGGAAGAGGCGCGGCTCAGGAGGGCGGTGGGGTTGGCGGTGGCGCCGCCTCCCCGGAAAGGGAAGCGGAAGGCGGGTTGAGGCGCGTCCTGCGACTTCGCGACGCCCTGTGGAAGGGCTCAGGACGAGGGAAGAGCTTGTGGAGGAATGTATGGGACGGTTTCCGTCGATCCCCAGGAGCTTGCGCCGCAGGAATTCGCGGGACCTTCCAGCCAACGTCACCCGGGATTGAAGATCATGGCGACGCATCACCATCATGACCCCCACCATCATCACCACGGAGGCCGCGGCTACCGCTTTTGCCCGCGTTGCGCCGGAACCTTGTCGGCGCGCGCGCTCAAGGAGAACGAGCCTCAGCGGCTGGTGTGCGACAAGTGCTCCTTTATCTTCTATCAGGATCCCAAGGTCGTGGCGGGGACCGTGTGCGTACTCGACGGCGGTGTCGTGCTGTTGCGCCGCGGCATCGAGCCGGCCATAGGCAAGTGGGTGTTCCCCGGGGGGTATGTCGACCGCGGCGAAAGCACCGCGGACGCCGCGGTGCGCGAAACCCTGGAGGAAAGCTGCCTCGAGGTGGTGACCCGTTCGCTCCTGGGCGTCTACTCCTATCCCGGAAATCCCAACGTCATCATCGTGTACGTGGCGGACGTCGTTGGCGGCGCCCTGACCGCCGGGGACGAGAGCACCGAAGCCGGCGTCTTCCCGGCCTCGCGCATTCCCTGGGACGATCTCGCCTTCCACAGCACCGCCGAAGCCCTCAAGGATTTCGGCCGCCTTTATTGGCCGGGGCAAATGTGTTAAGCCGCGTGTCAACACATACTCGGAAAGGAGACCGTTAGATGGCAATGCCAAGCGTGGGAGAGAAGGCGCCCGCCTTCAGCCTGCCGATGTCCCGGGACGAAAAGGTGTCCCTGAGCGACTACGCGGGCAAGAAGAACGTCGTGCTGGCGTTCTATCCGCTGGATTTTACCGGCGGTTGACAGCAGGAGTTGAGCAACTTCGAGGCTGACAAGGGCAGCTTCGAGGCCAAAGACGCTCAGGTGCTGAGCGTAAGCGTGGATTCGGTTTTCGCCCACAAGGCGTTTGCGGAGAAGATGGGCGGCATCAGCTTCCCGATGCTCTCCGATTTCTGGCCCCATGGGGCGGTGTGCGAACAGTACGACTGCCTGCGCCCCCAGGGTTTTCCCAAGCGGGCGGTTTTCATCATCGACAAAGCGGGAGCGGTGCGTTACGCCAAGCTCTACGAAAGCGGCATTCCCGAGAACAAGGACCTGTTGGCCGAGCTCGACAAGCTGTAGCCGGCGGCCTTCGCGGCAGGACTTGGCACGACGAAAGGGCGGCGCATGGGCGTCGCCCTTTTCTTGTGCCGCACGCGGGGCTCCAAGAGGCGGATGAACTCCAGTTCGGGGCCAGCCGGGACAGTGCCCCGCCGCCGGTGTGCCTTGGGGGACGTGGACCTCTTCTCCGCCGACCCACGCCTCACGCGGAGCGCGGGACGGCGGTTTGGAAGGGCAGGGCCTGCACCGCGGCCTGGATGGTCTGTCCGCCGTGCGCGATGACCACCGGGGTTCCCGGCTCCAGGTAGTCCCGATGTACGTAGCCCAGGGCAATGGGGCGGCCGAAGCGGGGGGAAACGACGGCGCTGGTGATCCGGCCGACGGCGCGGTCGCCGTCGAGGACCGGGGCGCCGGCGTCGGGGGCCTCGGCGCCTTCCAGCTTGAAGCCCGTGAGTCTGCGGTTCACGTGGCCGCGGGAGTGGATGCGCTCCACGGTCTCCTGCCCGAGATAGCAACCCTTGGTGAAGCTCACGGAGTCGTCCAGAGAGGTCTCCAGCAGCAGCGTCTCCGCGTCCATGTCGATGCCGTAACGGGGAACGCCGGCCTCGACGCGCAGGGTCTCCTGGGCGCGAATGCCGATCCACGGAATCGCGCGGGACGCGGGCAACTCGGCCAGGCGCCGGAGATGCCTCCCGGGCAAGACGAGATCGAACCCGCACTCGCCATGCGAAGCGCGAATGACACGAAGATTTTCGCCCGCGCACTGCGCCTCCGCGTGGGACAGCCGCTCCGCCGGCGGGGCGTCGAGGTCCGAAACGCTCGCCAGGGCGGCGGCGGCCTCCGGCCCCTGAAGGGACACCACGGAGATTTCCGCGGACAGGTCGGCGATTTCGACTTCGTCGGCAATCAGGTAGCGGTTCAGGTGCTCGACCACCCCCGCCGCCAAGGGTTCGTCCAGCAACACCAGGAATGCGTCCTCCGTGCGCAGTACGCAAACGTCCGCCAGGATCCTGCCCTGGATATTCAACACCGCCGCGAGCACGCCCCCGCCGGCGTCCAGGCCCTGAACGTCGTTGGACAGCATCCCCTGGAGCCACGTCGCGCTGTCGGGTCCATTCACCTCCAGGACGGCGCGATCCGCCGTGTCGAGCCAGCCCGCGCGGGCGCGCACGGCGTCGTACTCCGCGGCGGTGTCGCCGAAGTGATCCGCCAGCGACCACCCGGCGCGCTCAATGAAGGCGGCGCCGTTGGCGTGGTGAAAGTCGTGAAGGGCGGAGTGCTTCATGCTTGCGACAACCCGCGTTCCCATGCATGCGCGTCAGCGCGCCTGGCTCGCGACGAAAAGTCCTGCGCAACCGGGTCCACGCAGTTCCCAAACTCCACACTAGTGTGGTGTCTGGATAATACGCGACATAATCTGCGGGTCTTATTCGCCGTCGGCTGCGTTGCTCTTCCTCGCGTGGTACCCGCCACTGCTCGTCATCGCGCCTTGCCGACAACAAAAAATCCTCCGCAGATTATGACCCGAATTAACCAGACACCACACTAGCCGGGTTGGCGGCTCATGGCAACGGATCCAAACAGCCGTTCATCGCGCGCGTTCTCCCGGTTTCCGGGCCGGGCGCCGCGCGCGCATCCATGGCAGGACCTGCCGGATGGCAAGGTCCATTTGACATATAGCTTCCGATGTTATCCATTTGGTGGAATTCCATTATCCGGAGGCATCGATGAAACGACAACCGGCCCGGTGGCTGTTCCTGATTCTGTTCGCTTCGTCCCTTGTGACGGGCGTCGCGGCGGCGGACACGTTGCGCCTTTCCGCGATCCCGGACGAGGACCCGCAGGAATTGTTGCGCAAGTACAAGCCCTTCACCGACTACATCGCAAAGGAAGTGGGGCGCCCGGTCAAGTTCGTGCCCGTGGTGGATTACGCGGCCACCGTGGAAGGGCTGGCCGCGAACCGCCTCGACATGGTCTGGTACGGAGGCTTCACATCGGTTCAGGCGGTGGAGCGCGCCAAGGGCGCCACGCGGCTGGCCATGCGCGAGGAGGACGCGAGCTTCAAGAGCGTTTTCGTCACGCGCACGGATTCAGGCATCCGGAACCTGGGCGACCTCAAGGGCAAGACCTTTGCCTTCGGCAGCGTCAGTTCCACCTCCGGACACCTGATGCCGCGTCACTTTCTCAAGGCCGCTGGCGTGGAGCCCGATCGGGACTTCCAGAAGTTCGGCTTCAGCGGGGCCCACGACGCCACCGCGGCGTGGGTAGCGGCGGGCCGGGTGGACGCTGGCGCTCTCAACTTCCTGGTTTGGAAGAAGCTGGTGGACAACAAGAAGATCGACACCGGCAAGGTTCATGTCTTCTGGACCACGCCGCCCTACGTGGACTATGTGTGGGTTGCCCGTGGAGGCGTTTCCGAGGAGACGCGTGAGAAGTTCAAGCAGGCGCTCCTGAAGCTCGACTACGCCAAGCCCGCACACAAGGAAATCATGGACCTGCAGCGCACGCGCAAGTTCATTCCCGCCAAGGACTCGGATTGGGACGGCATCAGGAAGGCGGCCATCGCGGCCGGCATGCTCAAGATCAATTGATCGCGCCGCCACAATACCACCTGGAGGGCGTCCGCAAGGTGTTCGGACGCCAACAGGTGGCGCTGGAAGGATTCGACCTCGAGGTCGCCCGGGGCGAGCGCGTTGCGCTCATCGGGCCCAGCGGAGCCGGGAAGACCACGCTCTTCCGCATGCTCAACTGCACCATTCGTCCCACCTCGGGCCGCTTGCGCATCGACGGTGAAGAAGTGTGCGACCTGTACGGCCGGCGTCTGCGGCAAATGCGCTGCCGCATCGGTACCATCTACCAGCAGCACAATCTGGTGCCGCGCCTGCGCGTGGTCCACAACGTGCTCTCCGGGCGGCTGGGGCGCTGGTCGTTGCCAGGTTCCCTGGCGTCCCTGGCGCGGCCCGCTCACCTGGAGGCCGCGCACCGGGCGCTCGCCGCCGTGGGCATCGCGGAGAAGCTCTTCAGCCGCACCGACGAGTTGTCCGGCGGGCAGCAGCAGCGCGTGGCAATCGCCCGGGTGCTGATGCAGGATCCGGAAGTGATCCTGGCGGACGAACCTGTTTCGTCGGTGGACCCGTCCCTGGCCGAGACCATCATCAAGCTGCTCATCACCATCAGCGATGACACCCGCAAGACTCTGATGGTCAACCTGCACAGCACCGATCTGGCGCTGTCCTTCTTCCCCAGGGTTGTGGGCATGAAACAGGGTGTGAAGCTTTTCGACACAGCCGCCGCCCAAGTGACACCGGAGCTGTTGCAGGAACTTTATTCCGGCCACGCTCCCGCCAGGATAGGCGCCGCCCGGACGCCCCAGCTGGAGCCGCAAGGCCGGGTCGCGGTCTAGGAGCCTGTTGAAACCGGCCCTTCTCTGACTCTCGCTACGAGTCGATCAACCCGACAGGCTCCTGGTGCCCCCGAGCTTCACGTCCCGATCACCGGGTTCCCGATCCCTCTTCCCGTACGTTTTCGGCGGGTTGTTCCTGGTCCTTCTCGCCGATAGCTGGCGCCGGGCCGAGGTCAACCCGGGGATCTTCTTCGAGCCCGAGGGACGAGAGCACCTGTGGCAGTTCGTCACAGGCATGTATCCGCCGGAGCTTTCCTGGGAATTTCTGGCGTTGATGGTCCGGCCGACCATCGAGACGGTTCAGATCTCGGTCATGGGAACGGTGATCGCCGTGGTCATCGGGTTTCCCTTGGGGCTGCTGGCCACCAGCACTTTCAGTTTCCAGGGCATCCTCCACGAGACCGGATTCCGCGACGCCGGGCTGCGGCACGGCCTCAAGGTCGCGCTGTATGGCCTGGCGCGGGCGCTGCTGAGCCTGTTCCGCTGTATCCCGGAGTTCGTCTGGGCCTTCATGTTCGTGCGCGCCGTGGGCCTGGGGCCGTTTCCCGGCGTGCTCGCCATCGGCGTGGCCTACGGCGGCATGCTCGGCAAGGTGTACTCCGAGATATTCGAGTCGGTGAACGAGCGTCCCTTGGAGGCCATCCAGGCCACCGGCGCCGGTCGGTTGCAGGTGTTCTTCTACGGCTGGTTCCCGCAAGTGCTGCCCAACATCACCTCGTACACCCTGTATCGTTGGGAGTGCGCCGTGCGCACGTCGGCCATCCTCGGACTTGTCGGCGCCGGCGGCATCGGCCAGCAGATCCAGATCTCCATCCGCATGTTCAATTTTCATGAGGTCACGACCCTGCTGCTGATTCTATTCGCGCTGGTGGCGGGAGCGGACTACGTGAGTGCGAAGGTGAGGTCGCTGCTGTGACTCCGGTGAACCGGACCGCGGCTACGATGGACGAGGTGCGGGCGCTCCGGGCCGCCGGGCGTGATCGCTCGCGCGCTTTCACCTGCGTGATGCTCGGCCTCCTGGCGGCTCTCTTCGCATGGAGTTACCAGGGGTCGGAGATCGACCTCGGTATGCTTTTCAGCGCGGACGGCGGCGGCGCCATCGCCGAATACGTGACACGCCTCTTTCCGCCGGACTTCTCGCCCAAGGTGGTGGCCGATGCCGTGGACGGCGCCTGGGAGACCCTGGCCATCTCCCTCACGGGCACCGTGCTGTCGGCGATCATCGCGCTGTCGCTGGCTTTCTTTGGCGCGCGCAATCTCGCGTACGCGGGCCTGCTCTACGAAATGGAGTCCCGGGGCGGTTTTCACGCGTTGCGGCGCGTTCCATACCTCGCGGCCAAAGCGATCCTGAACTTCCTGCGCACCATCCCGGAGATGCTCTGGGCGCTGGTGTTCGTCTTTCTCGTGGGGCTGGGACCGTTCCCCGGGGTGTTGGCCCTCGGCGTCCATACCGGCGGCGTGTTGGGCAAGCTCTTCGCCGAGGTGCTGGAGGATGTGGACCTGCAGCCCGTCGAGTCCCTCCAGTCCACCGGCGCCGGCAAGATTCAGATCCTGTTCTACGGCATCCTGCCGCAGGTTCTGCCCCAGTTCACTTCGTACACGCTGTATCGCTGGGAAGTGAACATCCGCGTCGCCGCGGTGTTGGGCTTCGTCGGCGCCGGCGGCCTTGGCCAGCGCATCCACATCGCCATGAGCCTGTTCTTCGAGCAACAGCTCCTGACGCTGCTCATCGCCCTGTACGTGCTGGTGACGGGAGTGGATTATCTGAGCGCGTTCTTGCGACGGCGGGTGGTGTGACGCGGGTCAGGGTCGCACGACGACCTTCAGCGCCTGGCGCGCCATCATGGACCGCAGCGCCTGCTCCAGGTCCGCCAGCGGCACGTCGGCGGACAAGAGGGGACGCGGGTCCAGGGTCTTCCGGCTCAACATTTCCAGCGCCCGCGTCACCGTGGCCGGCCGGTGATGATACGCGCCCATGACGGTCAGTTCGTTATAGTGGACCGACGCCGTGTCCAGGGAAATCTTCGTCCCCGGCGCGCAGCCGCCGAACAGATTGACCACACCTCCGGGGCGGACGCACGCCACCGCGTCCTGCCACACTGCGGGGACACCGGTGGCGTCAATGGCACAGTCGAAGCCGTCGCCGTCTCGTGAACGAAGCCGCAGATGATCGCGCTGGGAGCTGCCGCGGGCCACCTCCACCGTCTCTCGCGCTCCAAGGGTCCGCGCCGCGTCGAGACGGTGCGGATTGGGGTCGGCCACCACCACATCGTGCCCTCGGAACGCCAGCACGGCGGCAAGCAACAGACCGATGGGTCCCGCTCCATGGACCAGCACATCGGCGCCGTCCGCCAGCCGGCTGGCGTCAATCCCATGAATCACGCAGGCTACCGGCTCCACCAGCGCGGCGACCTCGTAGGGAAGGTCCGGGTCGAGATGGTGCGTGCTGATTTCGACGAACCGCCGGGGTATCCGGATGTACTCCGCGAACGCGCCGTTGAGATATTCGAGGTCCCGGCACAGGTTCTCCCGCTCCGCCGCGCAGTACGAACAGCGCCCGCACGGCGCCGAGTTGGCCACCACCACCCGGTCGCCGGGCCGGAAACCGGACGCGCCCGCGCCCAGCGCCTCCACCGACCCCGCGAACTCATGCCCAAAGGGCGTCGGCACCCGCAGCATCCGTGAATGCCCTCCGCGCTGAAACACCTTCACGTCCGTCCCACAGGTGGTAGCCGCCCGAATCCGCACCAGCAACTCTCCCGGACCGGGCACCGGCACGGGCTCTTCACGCACTTCGATATGCTCGGGACCGAGCAGATACTGGACCTTGTGTTTCATGGCAGTGGAAGACGCCGGCGGGGCGTCCCCACGGCCTAACACCCATGAGGGGTAGTGGCAAATGCGGAGGCGAGACCGAGCGGGCCGCGTCGCTCCGGTCGGGCGCAGTCGTTCAGATTACAAGTTCCCAACCGCCAGAGGGCATGCTACGCTCTACAATCAACTGCGGAGAGGTGGCCGAGTCCGGTTGAAGGCGCCTGACTCGAAATCAGGTTTACCTTCGGGTAACGGGGGTTCGAATCCCTCCCTCTCCGCCACTCCCTTGATAAATTCCCTTATTTTACAACTGGTTGGGGAGACCTTCCGAGGACTCCCGGCCTCGTGGCGGATCATGTTCTCCGGCCAGTGCCATGCCCTCTCGCTGTGGGCTTGACGGTAATCCGCGCAGGGGTATATTGAAACCGTAACTCGCGGACATCCAGTGTCGTGTTCCGTAAATTCCTGCGATGAGTTGCGCAGGATTTTTGTTGTCGGCAAGGCGCGATGACCTGCAGGGGCGTGTACCACGCGAGGAAGAGCCACGCAGCCGACGGCGAAAAAGACCAGCAAGTTATCCCAGGAATTTACGGGACACGACACCAGGCTGGTGCGCTCGAAGTCGCGGCGGGTATCGTGACGACCAACGCGGGTGGACGGTCTTTCCCGTCGCGTTTCATTGACAGGGCAGGGTGTTGATTGCTGGCAGTCGGGTCCCGTGCAAGTGGGTCCCGCAAACCCCGTCAGGTCCGGAAGGAAGCAGCGGTAGCGGACCGCCCCTGTGCCACGGGGAAGCCTGGCTGTCGGCAATGAGCATCCCGCCGCGCGAGCGGGTCGCGTCGCCAAGGCGCGGCCCATCGGTCATTTCCGAGGCCTCGAAAGCCTCCCCGCGGGCACCCGGAGTGGTTCTTTAGAGTCTCATGTCCTACCTTGTCCTGGCGCGCAAGTGGCGTCCGCAGAGCCTCGCGGACATGGTCGGGCAGCAGCACATCGCGCGCGTCCTCACCAACGCTATCCACAGCGGCCGCATTGCCCATTGCTTTCTGTTCACGGGAGTCCGTGGCGTGGGCAAAACCAGCGCCGCGCGCATCCTGGCCAAGGCATTGAACTGCGAGGACGGCCCCACGCCGACCCCGTGCAACCAGTGCCCGCGCTGTCAGGAGATCGCCGACGCGCGCTCCCTCGACGTCGTTGAGATCGACGGCGCGTCGAACCGGGGCATCGACGAAGTCCGGCAGATCATCGAGAACGTGCGTTACCAGCCGGCAGCGGCGCGCTTCAAGGTGTACATCATCGACGAGGTGCACCAGGTCACCAAGGACGCTTTCAATGCGCTCCTCAAGACCCTGGAGGAGCCGCCGCCCTTTGCCAAGTTCATCCTCGCCACCACCGAGGTCCACCGCCTTCCCGAGACCATCCTGTCACGCTGCCAGCGCTTCGACTTCCGCCGCATCGGCGTGCAGGACATCCACGAACGGTTGCGGCAAATCGCAGAGGCGGAGGGGTTGTCCATCACCCAGGGCGCGTTGACGCTCCTGAGCCGCGCGGCCCAAGGGAGCATGCGCGACGCGCAGTCGTTGCTGGAACAGGTCCTTTCGTTCGCGGATCCGGAAACCGACGGCAGCGTGGACGAGGCGCTCCTGCGGGACATGCTGGGCGTAGCCGAGCGGCGCGTGTTGTATGAGGTCTCCGCGGCGATCATCGCCGGGAATCCCTCGGCGTGCCTGGACCTGGTGGCGGAAGTGGCGACTCACGGGGTGGATCTGACGGCCCTGTCGCGGGAGTTGGTGGAGCATTTCCGCAACCTTCTGGTGGTAAGCTTGATGGACGCGCGGGCGCCGGCGGCGCCGGAAGCCGATTCGGAGGCGCGGTCGCGGCGGCTCATGGACCTGACCACCGAAGAAATGGTCCTGCTGCGCGAGCAGGCTCAGGCCGTCGGTACCGAGACCCTCATCAACTTCTACCGCTTCGTGGTGCAGGGCGACGATATCGTGTCTCGTTCACCCTATCCGCGGTTCGATCTGGAAGTCTCGCTGGTGCGGGTGGCGACCCTGCCGCGCACCGTGAGCATCGCCGACGCCATCGACGAATTGCGGCGGCTGGAACGGGAACTGGAATCGCGCGCGCCGTTGCAGCCGGGAGAGCGAGTCGAGCCGGATCCAGGGCCGGCGCCGGAGCGCATTCGGTTGGACGGCGCGGCGTCCCGTGACGAGTCCCCATCACAGGCCCGGGCGCCCGCGATGCCGCCCGTATCTCCGGACACGGCGCCGGCGCGCCCCGACGCACCGCCCATCGCCGCCGGGGAGTCGCGCGATACGCCGTCCGATCCAGCGGAGCTAGGGGACCAGGGCGCCGGAGAAGCCGGCACACCCGCGCCGCCGCCTGCGGATGACGTCGCCGAGCCCACCCCTGCCCGCTGGAACGGCTTCGTGGAGTTCGTCAGCGGCGAGAAGCCCATGCTGGGCTCTTCCCTGAAACAAGCCAGGCTCCTGGAACTTTCCGGCGACCAGGTGAGGCTGGGGCTCGAAGAGGGCTTCCATCTGGGCTATCTTGGAGACAGGGAGACGATGACGTTGTTCGAGGGGCTCCTCGCGCGCTTCTTCAAGCGCCCCATGACCGTCGCGGTGGAGGCGGACTCGGACGAGGTGAGCGGCGCCGACGCGGATCCGCAGGGTGGCGACGACAGTGACGTGGACATCGTCGACGAGGCGCTGCGTATTTTCGGGGGTTCGGTCAAGTAGCGTACGGTGAAGGGAGTGGTCTCATGAGTCAGGGTTTGGGCGGCATGGGCGGGCTGATGAAACAGGCCCAGGAGATGCAGGCGAAGCTTGCGAAAATCCAGGAGGAGTTGGCCAGGAAGACCGTGGAGGCCACCGCGGGCGGCGGCATGGTGCGGGTCACGGTCAACGGCCAGTTCATGCTCTCCTCCATCAAGGTGGACCCCGCCGTCGTCGACCCGGAGGAAGTGGAGATGTTGGAGGACCTGGTGCGGGCGGCCATCAACGAGGGGCTTCGGCGCGCGCGCGAAATGGCCTCCGAAGAGATGAGCAAGCTCACGGGAGGATTGAAGATACCCGGAATCACGTCGTGACCGGTTATCCGGCACCGCTGGCCCGGGTCATCGAGCAGTTGTCCAAGCTGCCCGGCATCGGCGAGAAGACCGCGGGGAGGCTTGCCTTTCACCTGTTGAAGGAGCGCAAGGAAGCGGTGCTGGCGCTGGCCGGCAGCGTGGACAAGCTCAAGCGCGAGATGGGTCTGTGCCCCCAGTGCTTCGGGCTGAGCGAGATCCCGCCAGGCAGGGAAGATGTCGTCCCATGCCACGTGTGCCGCGATCCGGCCCGGGACACCTCCACCATCTGCGTCGTGGAGGAGCCTTCGGACCTGATGGCGCTGGAACGCTCCGCCGAATACAAGGGCCTCTACCACGTGCTCCACGGCGCCATCTTCCCGTTGAACGGGGTTGGCCCGGACGCGCTCAAGATCAAGGAGCTGATGACGCGGCTCCACGCCAACCCCCCCGCCGAAGTCATCGCCGCCACCAACGCCACCCGGGCAGGGGACGCCACCGCCCTCTACCTCGCCAAGTTGATCAAACCCCTGGGCATCCGCTTCACCCGCATCGCACGCGGCCTCCCCATGGGAGGCGAGATCGAGTATACCGACGCTGGCACCCTGGGCGAAGCCCTGGACGGCCGGCGCGACTTGTAGTTGCTAGTGTGGTGTCTGGTTAATACGGGTCATAATCTGCGGGTCTTTTTCGCCGTCGGCTGCGTGGCTCTTCCTCGCGTGGTACCCGCCACTGCTCGTCATCGCGCCTTGCCGACAACAAAAAATCCTCCGCAGATCATGACGCGAATTAACCAGACACCACACTAGCAGCACGGCATGGGGTTTGCGATGAGGTCGTAGACGCTGTCGAAGGTGACCTCGTTGATGGTCTTCTGAATCTTGTAGAAGCGTGGCGGCTCGTTTTCCAACAAGACCATGATGGCGGTCTCGATGGGGGGGCAATCCGGCTTGACGCAGGGGACCTCCTTGATGGTGATGGGTGTCCTGGATGGGAACTCCAGGGCCTGCCGCACCCACACGCGGATCTGGTCGAGGGTGAAGGAGGAGACGTCCCGGTAGATGTCGAGCCCGTCGTCGGCGGCGGCTTCGTCCTTGGAACGAAGGCAGGTCTTGAGGCCGCCCTGCAACTCGTTCCCATCCAGGTTCCGGCCGATGAACACCAGCCGGTTGAGGCGTTCCTCGCCGTCCGCCCATTCCCGGCCGAGCTTCCCCTGAAACACGCTGTGCACCCCGTGGAACACGAACTGGTGCGAGTCGCCGGACATGTGGAGGATGCCCTTCATGCGCAGGATGTCCGCTCCCTTCTCCGCCAGCACGGAGCGGAACCAGTGGCTCAGGCGGGTCTTGTGGAGCTCTCCGGCCTGCACGAAGGAGACGGTCTGGACCGACGGCTGGTGTTCGTGGTGATGGCTCTCTCGCAACCCCTCCCGCTTGGCCTCCAGGTCGAAGGCGCGCATCTCCAGCAACTCGCCGATATTCGCCTCTGAATTCAGCGTGGGGGTCAGGCGGGCGGTGGGGTTCATTGCGCCGAGCCTGGCCGTCAGGTCCTCCACTTCCTCCGGCGTGATGAGGTCCGTCTTGTTGAGCAGGATGGCGTCGGCGCAGGCGATCTGGTCCCTTGCCTCATGCTGGACGGCAAGCTGCTGCTCGATATGAAGCCCGTCCACCACGGTCACCACGGCCTGGAGCTCGAAATCCAGGCGGATGCGTTCGTCCAGCAGCAAGGTCTGCACGATGACCGTGGGGTCTGCCAGACCCGAGGTTTCCACCACGAGATAATCGAAGGTGTCGCGCCGCTCCAGAAGCTGCAACAGCACCCGGAGCAGGTCCCCCTGCACGGTGCAACAGATGCAGCCATTGTTCATCTGGAAGACTTCTTCGTCCGACGCGATGATGAGGTGGTGGTCGATGCCCACCTCGCCGAACTCGTTGATGACCACGGCGATGCGGTAGCCGTGGGGCGCGGTGAGAATGCGGTTCAGCAGGGTGGTCTTGCCGGCTCCGAGAAAGCCCGTGAGGATGACGACGGGTATTCTGGCCATGACAACCTCGGTGCGGCTCCGCGCGCCGCCAGCGGAGCACCGTCCACGGGCGCCCACCAGGGGACTGCCGTGGAAGGATTGCCGCGGAACGGCTTCGCCCTTCGGAAGGGTTCCGTCTTCGCGGCGACGTCTACTTGCGGTCGCGCTCCGCCAGTGCCCCATAGACCCGCTCGGGGGTCAGCGGCAGGTCCCGGATGCGCGACTTGATGGCGTCCGCCACGGCGTTGCCGATGGCCGCGGGGGTGGGCGCCAGCCCCGGCTCGCCCAGTCCCTTGGCGCCGTAGGGCCCCTCGGGCTCGGCGCACTCGACGACGATGGGGATGATCTCGGGCACATCCAGCGAGGTCACCAGGTGGTAGTCCAGGAACGACGGGTTGCGTACCTTGCCGGTCTCGTCGATGACCAGGTTCTCGTGCAGCGCCGCGCCGATGCCCATGGCCACGCCGCCCTCGATCTGCGCCGCGCAGTTGAGCGGGTTGATGGCCTTGCCCACGTCGTGGGCCGCGGACACCCGGTGCAGCCGCACCCGCCCGGTCTCCTCGTCCACCGATGCTTCTGCGGCTTGGGTGGCATACATGTAGAAGGCGGAGGCGTGGTCGCTGTGGCCTGTTTCCAGGTCCAGGTCCTTGCCGATCTCGTAGGTGTAGGCGGCATCCCCGCGCACCGCCGCGCCGGCGCCCAGGCGCCGCCGGATCAGCTCGCCGTAGGTCAGCGCAATGTCCTCGTTGTCCCTGAAGCGCACCGTGCCGTCAACCGCCACCAACTCTTCCCGTGCGCCTTCGAGGGCGGGCCCAGCCATCTCCAGGAGTTGCTCGCGGGCGTGGATGGCGGCGCCGCGCACGGCGTTGCCCATGTGGTAGGTGCTGCGGCTGGACGTGGTGGAGGCGTCGAAGGGGATGATGTCGGTGTCCAGCGGCGCCACCCGCACATGCTCGATGGGCACCCGCAGCTCCTCCGCGGCCACCTGCGAGAGGATGGTGCTGCTGCCCTGTCCGATCTCCACCGTGCCGGCCAGCACGGTGACGCGGTTGTCCGCGTCCACCAGCACGCCGGCCTTGGAGGTGGTGGGGGAGCGGGTGGGCTTGGAGATGCACGCGAGGCCGCGGCCGACGCCGGCGGGGCGCGGCTTGTCCCAGTCAATGGCCGCGGCGGCCCGGGTGAGGGTCTCGGTGAGGCCCACGCTGTGCAGTTGTTCACCCCAGTAGGCCGTGTCGCCGTCCACGAATACGTTCTTCAGGCGGAACTCCAGCGGATCCATGGCCAACCTGCGGGCCAGTTCGTCCATGTGCTGCTCGGTGGCCCAGGCCCCCTGGGGGATGCCGTAACCGCGGAAGGCCCCGGCCACGGGCTTGTTGGTATAGACCGCGTAGCCGTCCACGTGAACGTGGGGGATGCGGTAGGGGCCGGGGGAGGGAAGGCTGCCGCGGATGCATACGGTGGGGCTCTTCTCCGAGTAGGCGCCGCCGCCCCAGTAGAGCGTCATGTGCCGGGCCATGAGCGTGCCGTCCTTCCTGACGCCGCTCTTGACGTGCACCGTGGCCTCGTGGCGCACCAGGGTGGAGATGAAGGTCTCCTCGCGGTTGAACTTGACCCGCACCGGCCGCCCGTGGGTGTGGAACGCCAGCCCCATGGCGATGGGTTCCAGCTTGAGGCCGCCCTTGGAGCCGAAGCCGCCGCCCTGGAGCGGGTTGATGAGCCGGATCTTCTCCTGAGGCAGGCCCAGCGCCTCCGCCACCTCGGTCATGGCGCGGAAGGGCGCGTCGTTGGCCACCCACACCGTCACCCGGCCGCTTTCCGGGTCCACTTGGGCATGGGCCGAGTGGGGCTCCATGGCGGCGTGCTGGATGACCGGCACGTAGTACTTTTCTTCCAGCACCAGGTCCGACTGCCGAAGACCCTCGGCGGTGTCGCCCGTGCGCAGCTTGAAATGCTCGCACACGTTGGGCATGGGCGCCCCCACGATGAAGGGCGCCTTGCGATAGCTCTCGAACTCTTCGTGAATGGCCACGGCGCCCGGCTGACAAGCCTCCTCCGGCGTGAAGTAGGCCGGCAGGTCCTCATACTCTACGTCGATGAGCTTCAGTGCCGCCTGGGCCGTGTCCTCGTCCACCGCCGCCACCGCGGCCACAGGCTCGCCCACGTAGCGCACCTTGCCCTGGGCCAGGAACGGCTTGTCCTTGATGGATTCGCCATGGGTCCAGGGCGCGTCGGCGCCGGAAATGGCCGCCACCACGCCCGGGTGCCGGCGCGCCTTCTCCAGGTCGATGCGGACGATGCGCGCGTGCGCCCGGGGACTGAACAGCACCTTGCCGTGGAGCATGTCCGGCAGCGTCAGGTCGTAGCCATAGGTGGCGGCGCCGGTGATTTTTTCGTCGACGTCCACGCGGGTGACGGGATGGCCGACAACCTTGAGATCATCCATGGTCCGCTCCCTGGCCGCCGCGACGCCGCAATTCAGCGGCCGCATCCTGGACGGCCTCGACGATCTTCACGTAACCGGTGCAGCGGCACAGGTTGCCCGAGAGGGCGAAACGGATCTCGTCGTCCGTGGGGTCGGGATTCTCTTCCAGGAAGGCCTTGGCCATCATCAGCATGCCCGGCGTGCAGTAGCCGCACTGGGCGCCGCCGTCCTCGATGAACGCGGCCTGGATGGGATGGTAGGCGTCGCCTTCCTTGAGGCCCTCGATGGTCACGACGTGGGCGCCGGCCAGTTCGCCCGTGAGCACCAGGCACGAGTTCACCGGCTTGCCGTTGAGATACACCGTGCACGCGCCGCAATCCCCGGTGCCGCAGCCTTCCTTGGTGCCGGTCATGCCGATCTCGTCCCGCAACAGGTCCAGCAACAGCCGGTGCGCCGGCGCGTCCACCGGCGTGACCTTGCCGTTCAAGGTGAATTCAATGGGTTGGGTCATGGGTGCCAATGCTCCTTTTCGTCTTCGGACGTGTGGTTGCCGAGGTGGGCGACCGCCGCCGGCTCCTACGATGCGTAGCGGCGGTCGCGCCGGCGGGTCCACGGCGCCGGGCCGCCGCCCGCGGCGGCGTTGAGCAGCGCGCGTTTGGTATTCACCCGCACCATGGCCCGGCGGTAGTCTGCGGACGAGCGTACGTCGCTGATGGGGCGGCATTCCTCGGACGCCGTGCGTCCGGCCTCCTCCGCCAGGTCTTCGGTCAGCACCTGCCCCTGGAGCACGGCCTCGGCGCGGGGGGCGCGCATGGGAGTGGGGGAGACCGCCCCGAGGGCGATGGCCACGGACTCGCAGCGCCGGTCGGCTTCCCCCAACACGAGGGTCACGGCCACGCCGATGTAGGCCAGGTCCATCATGTCGCGCGGCGAAAACTTGATGTATTCCCCTACGAGGCGCGGGTCCCGCGGCGGAATCCGTAGCTCGGTGAGAATCTCCCCGGACTCGGCCACGGTCTGTCCGGGTCCGCGAAAGAAATCCGCGAGGTCCAGAATCCTCTCGCCGCCGGCGCCCTCCAGCCTGGCGGTGGCGTCCAGGGCGAGCAATGCCGGCGCCACGTCCGCAGAGGGCGTGGCGTTGGCCATGTTGCCGCCAACGGTGGCGCGGTTGCGGATCTGGATGGAGCCCACCTCGGCGGCGCTCTGCGCCAGGAAGGGGTAGCGTCCGACGATGAGCGGGGACGTCTCCACTTCCCGCATGGTGGTCAGGGCGCCGATGGTGACGCCGCCGTCATCGTTCTCGTGGATTCCCGAGAGCGACGGGATGCGCTTCAGGTCCACCAGGTATTTGGGCACGAGCCCCTTTTCCTTCATGGCGATGACCAGGTCGGTGCCGCCCGCCAGGAAGTGTCCGCCGGGTCCGCCATCCAGCATGATGCGGGTGGCTTCCGCGAGGCTCGTGGGCTGATGGAATTCGAGTGGCTCGGTGCGCTTCATTCTTCTCCTCGTCCCTCAGTCTGGTGTCGGGTAGACCATGCGTCCGATGGGCGCGCCCACCGGTTCGCCGTCCTGCATCTGCACGTGTCCGCGAACGATGGCGGTGACGGGCATGCCCTTGATCTTCCAGCCGTGCCACGGCGAGGGGTTGTTCTTGCTGTGCAGGCCGTGGATGTCGATGGCGCCTTCCTTGTCCATGTCCACGATGGTGACGTCGCCGTCGGAGCCCACCCGGAGCGCACCTTTCTGAGGATGGATCTGCCAGACCCTGGCGGGGTTTTCCGACGCCAGCCTCACGTAGTGATTGAGGCTCATGCGCCCCTTGTTGACCTCCGTAAGCATGAGCGGGACGCCGGTCTCCACGCCGCAGAACCCCGAAATGCATTCCCAGATGGCGGGCTTCAGCATGTGGCCGTGCACATCCGCTCCCTTTTCCTCCAGGGTGTGGGGCGAGTGATCGGTGGCGATCATGTCCACGTAGCCGTTGAGCAGACCGTCCCACAACGCCTCGCCGTGGTCACGGGTGCGTACCGGAGGGTTCATCTTGAGCAGCGGCCCCGCCTCCTCCATGTCCCCGGGTTCCCGCAGGAGGTAATGAGGGCCGGTTTCCGCGGTGATCCGCAGTCCGCGGGCCTTGGCGTCCCGCACCATGCCGGCGGCCTGCCTGGAGCTCATGTGCAGCACGTGCATCTTGGTGCCGAAGGTCTCGGCGAAGAACAGCGCATGGTGCACGGACTCGGCCTCGCAGATGGCCGGGCGAGTGGATTCCCAGTTCACTGGTGCGGTCTTGCCCTCCTCCTTGATGCGGTTCAGGTGGTGGTACATGATCTGGCGGTTCTCGGCGTGAATGCACAGCGGCAGCCGGGACTCGGTGATGTTGCGGAACACGTCCTGGCACACGCCGTCGTCCGGAAACGGAAGGTTGCCGATGGTTTCGCCGAAGAAGATCTTGTAGCCTACCGCGCCGGCTCCGGCCATGGGCAGGATCTGATCGGCGTTGGTCTGCACCACGACGCCCAGCAGCGCGAAGTCCACCAGGGACTTCTCCTCCGCCATGCGCTTCTTTTCGTGCACCTGCTCGGGGTGGGTGACCGGCGGGATGGTATTGGGCATGTCCACCACGCAGGTGATGCCGCCGGCGATGGCCGCGCGCGAGCCCGTGCCAAAGTCTTCCTTGTGGGTCATGCCCGGCTCGCGGAAGTGCACATGGGCATCGATCAGTCCGGGAAGAATGTGCTTGCCGGTGGCGTCGATCTCCTCGGTCCCGTCCGGGAGCGAGGCATTGGTGCCGATGGCCACGAACTTGCCTTCGTGAATCGCCACGCCACCGTCGAAGGTGGACTCCGGGGTCACGACGGTGCCGTTCCTGATCACCAGATCTGCTTTCATGGGTGCTCCCTTCGCATGGATGCGCCGTACCCATGGACGCGGGGGGCGCGGGTGGAACGAGTGCGCACGACAGGTTGTTTGTTAGGAAAAATCCCGCGTGAAAGCAAGCCTGCGCGGGATGTTGAAATCCCCCGTCTTGTGTGCGATAGGTGGCTCAATCCAGTGGCGGAACAGGCGCGTGCGGGGCGCTCAATGGTCGAGTTGGACGGCCGTCTTCCTTGGTCGTGTCCTTGGTCGTTTCGATGGTCGATCATCCGGGCGGTACGGCTCGCGAACGGAGGTTGCCGGTGAGCGATGACAGAGTCATGGTCGAGATTCAGAACCTTGAGAAATACTTCGGAGAAGGGCCGGAGCGGGTCCACGTTCTCAAGGGAGTCTCGCTGAGCATCCCGGAAGGATCCCTGTACACGTTCCTGGGCCCCAGCGGCTGCGGCAAGACAACGACGCTGCGTTGCGTCGCCGGGCTCGAGCGGCCGGAGAGCGGGGTCATCGACATCGACGAGAAGGCGGTGTTCAACTCCGCCGGCGGCGCCTACGTGCCGCCGAACCACCGGCCCATCGGCATGGTGTTCCAGTCCTATGCCATCTGGCCGCACATGAGCGTGGCGGAGAACGTGGGTTATCCGCTGACCATCCGGCGGCGCCCCAAGACCGAGATCCGCAGCCGCGTGGAGGATGTGCTCAAGATCGTCGGGCTTGCCGGCCTGGAAGACCGGCCCGCCCCCAAGCTTTCCGGTGGACAGCAGCAGCGGGTGGCCTTCGCCCGGGCGCTGATCAACGAGCCCAAGGTGATGTTGCTGGACGAGCCATTGAGCAACCTCGACGCCAAGCTGCGGGAACAGATGCGCTTCGAGATCAAGGCGTTGCAGCGGCGTGTGAACATCACTACCATCTACGTCACCCACGATCAGGCTGAAGCGCTGGCCATTTCCGACCAGATCGCGGTCATGCACGGCGGCAAGCTGATCGAGGTGGGCGACCCGCACCAGCTCTATGCCAAGCCCAAGCGCAAGTTCACCGCCACGTTCCTGGGGTTGACCAACCTCATCAACGGCAAGGTCGCGGAGGTCGGCGCCAACTCCCATCCCAGCCGCCTCGACACCGAGTTCGGGATGCTGTCGTTCAGTCCCGCCGTGCCCATGGAGAAGGGCGCCAGCGTGGTGCTCTCGATCCGGCCCGAGAACATCACGGTGACGAAGGAGGCGCCGGACGGCGCCGACAACGTGTTGCACGGGACGCTGCACGACGCCGTTTTCATGGGTGATGCCTATCATTGCCAAGTGAAGGTCCGGGAGCAACTCGTCCGCGTGCACACGCATCCCGCCAACGCCGTGCCGGTGGGCACCGGCGTCTATCTCGCCCTCGATCCGGAGAGTTGCAACGGTTTGCCCGCGGACGACACCGAGGGCATGGACGACACGATGCTGGGCGATTGACCGCGCGACAGGGGCGGTCCCTCGGATTCGGCACGGGCGCGAGCCCGCCGCGCCAAGTGATCGCGGGTTGTTCCGGGGGTTTGGCTGTGCGGTGCGCACTGGCAAATGTCGCGGTTACCCGATATAAACACCAGGAAATAACAACGGATATTGCGTTGAAACCACGGGATGTCACGTGGCACTGAGGAAAGAAACCCCAAGGAAGGAGCCTGTAATCCTATGGCCGCAGTAGAGGCAACCAAGATCGTTGAGAAGGAGATCCGCGCCGGGGCCGCGCCCAGCTATACCGATCTGCGGGAGTGGCTGGAGATCGTTGACAGCTTCGGACAGTTGAAGCGGGTGGATGGAGTCGACTGGAACCTGGAGATGGGGACCCTGTCGGAACTCATCGCCCAAGGGAGCAACGGACCCGTGCCCGCGGTGCTCTATGACAAGATCAAGGACTACCCCGAGGGCTTCCGGGTGCTGTTCGCGCAGAACGCCTCGTTCAAGCGCATGGCGCTGGCCTTGGGGCTGCCCATCGACCTCACCGACCTGGATCTCGTCCGCGCCACCCGCGACAAGATCTCCGAACACAACCCGATCCCCCATCGCGTCGTCGACAGCGGTCCGGTGATGGAGAACGTGCTCAAGGGTGAGGACATCAACCTGTTGAAGTTCCCGGTGCCGTTCGTTCATGAGCTGGACGGCGGACGCTACATCGGCACGGGCTGCCTCGTGGTCACCAAGGACCCGGACGAGGGCTGGGTGAATTTCGGCACCTATCGCGGCATGGTTCAGGACGAGCAGAGCATGAACGTCTACATCTCGCCTGGAAAGCACGGCCGCATCCAGCGAGACAAATGGTTCGACCGCGGCGAGAAGTGCCCGGTCATCGTGTGCGTGGGACAGGATCCGGTGCTGTTCATGGTGTCCGGCAACGAGGTGGACTACGGCGTGTCCGAGTACGACTACGCCGGCGGGCTCAAGGGCGCCCCCATCGACGTCATCCAGGGCGAGGTCACGGGGTTGCCGTTCCCGGCCCAAGCCGAGATCGTCATCGAGGGCTACATGGATCCCGAGGAGCGGCGCACGGAAGGGCCGTTCGGCGAGTGGACCGGCTACTACGCCAGCAACAGCCGCCCCGAGCCGCTGATCCGGGTGGAGCGCATCTACCACCGCAACAATCCCATTCTCACCGCGGCCCGGCCCGGGCGGCCGCCTTCGGACTACTCCATCGCCAAGTGCATGGTGAAGGCCGCGCTCATCTGGGACCAGGTGGAAAAGGCCGGCGTGCCCGACGTGAAGGGCGTGTGGTGCCATGAGGCGGGCGGCGGCCGTCTGCTGAACATCATTTCCATCAAACAACGCTACCCGGGCCACGCGCGCCAGGCCGGCTTCGTGGCCTCCCAGGTGCATGCGGGCGCCTATCTCGGACGCTACGTCATCGTGGTGGACGAGGACATCGACCCCACCAAGACCTTCGACGTGCTCTGGGCCCTGGCCACCCGCTCCGATCCGGTGGATTCCATCGACATCCTGCGGCGCTGCTGGAGCGGCCCCCTCGACCCGCGCATCGAGCCGGGCAAGAAGGGCTTCAACTCCCGCGCCATCATCGACGCCACCCGCCCCTTCGAGTGGATGAAGGACTTCCCGCCCGTGGCCGAGTCCACCCCCGAACTCAAGAAGAAGGTTTACGACAAGTGGCGCCACGTCATTGAGGGGTAGCGCGCCGTTGGCCGCTGCAAGCAAAAAGGGCCGGGAGCACCAAGCTCCCGGCCCTTTTTTTGTTCCTTCGGCGATTCCCAGGCGTTGCGGACTCTACGGCTCCCGCAGGTTGGCGACGATCCGCCTCGTGGAGAGGGAGCGGTTGAGGGTGTAGAAGTGGATGCCGGGGGCGCCGCCGTCGAGCAGGGCGCGGCACTGGCGGGTGGCGTGCTCGATGCCGACCTGGGCCACCGCCTCGGCGTCGCCGGCGGCCGTCTCGAGCCTTGCCAGCAACGGCGCCGGGATGGTGGCGCCGCACATCTGCGTGAAGCGTTTGATCTGGGCGGTGTTGGTGACGGGCATGATGCCGGGGACGATGGGGACGTCGATACAAGCTCCCCGGGCGCGGGCTGCGAAGTCGAAGTAGTCGCGCTCGTCGAAAAAGAGCTGGGTGACGACGAAATCGCAGCCGGCGTCGATCTTGCGCTTGAGGTTTTCCAGGTCGGTTTCCGGGCTGGGCGCCTCGGGATGAGTCTCCGGGTAACCCGCGCCGCCGAGGCAGAAGTCCTTGCGTTCCCGGATGAAGCCGATGAGTTGGTCGGCGTGGGAGAAGCCGTCCGGATGGGGCGTGAAAGTCGTGTCTCCCCGCGGCGGGTCCCCGCGCAGCGCCATGATGTTTTCGATGCCCGCGGCCTCGTAATCCTCGAGGAGCGCGGCGATGTCATGGCGTCCGTGCCCCACGCAGGTCAGGTGCGCCATGGCCTCGATGCCGGTCTCACGCTTGATGCGCCGGGTGATGGCCACGGTCTTCTCGCGCGTGCTGCCGCCGGCGCCGTAGGTGACGGATACGAAGGCCGGTCCCAAGGCCTTCAGGTTCGCGACGGTCTCGAACAGCGCATCCACGCCCTGGTCATCCTTCGGCGGGAAGAACTCGAAGGAAAAGAGCGGCTGTTTCTCATTGAAGCGATCCCGGATCTTCATGCCTCGTCCGTAGCTCCAGCGGCGCGCAGGGCGCGCCATACCCGCTCCGGGGTGAGCGGCAGGTCGCAGATCTGCACGCCGGTGGCATGGGCCAGCGCGCCGGTGATGGCCGGCGCCACCGAGAAGATGCCGCCTTCGCCCATGCCGCGGCTGCCGTAGGGGCCGAGGCCGTCGCCGTTCTCCACCAGCACCGTGTGGAAGCCCCGGGGCATGTCCGTGAAGGAAGGGACCCGGTAGTCCACCAGGTTCGAGTTCACGAGTTGGCCGCCCTCGTAGATCATCTCCTCGAACAGCGCGTGCCCCAAGCCCATCATGGCGGCGCCTTCTTCCTGTCCCTCGCACTGGATGGGGTTGATGGCCTTGCCGACATCAGCCACGGACAGGTAGTCCGCCACCGACACGGCGCCAGTGTCGCGGTCGATGTCCAACTCCACCGCACCCATGCCTACTTCCCAGACCACGGGCAGGACGTTCTGGATGATCTCCGGTCCGACGGTGCCGGTTCCGATCAGTTCGCCGGCGGCGGCGCCGAAACGTTTTTCCATGGCTTCGGCGAAGGACATGCGCGCCTCGCCACACACCAGCGAGCCGTCCATCAGCCGGACCTCCCTGGCGCGCGCGCCGAACGCCGCGGCGCCGATCTTGAGGAGCTGGCGCTTCACATCGCGCGCCGCCTGCTGCACCGCCCGCCCCATGAGGGTGGTGGAACGGCTGGAGCCGGTGGAGCGGTCGTAGGGGGTGATGGCCGTATCCGCGCCGGACATGCGGATGCGTTCCAGCGGCAGTTGCAGTTCCTCGCCCACGAACTGGGACAGCACCGTGCGCACGCCCTGGCCCATCTCGGTGCTGCCGGCCATGATGGTGGCGGCGCCGTCGGCCTGGAGACGCACCATGGCCACCGTGATGGGCTGGCCGCCGGCATTGGTCATGCCGCAGGCCAGGCCTGCCGGCGCGTGCGCCCGGGCTGTGCGCCCTTTCCAGCGGCTGGCGCTCAGCAGGCGCTTCAGGGTCCCGGCGAGGTTCACGTCCAAGGGGCGCAGACCCGGCCGCAGCACCTCGCCGCGCTTGAGCAGGTTCTTGAGTCGCAGCGCCGCGGGGTCCATGCCCAGGCGCGCCGCGATCATGTTCATCTGGCTTTCGCCCGCGAAGATGGACTGCGGGCCGCCGATGGATCGGAACGAGCCGGCTCCGCCGGCGTGGGTATAGACCGCGTAGGCGTCGGTGTGGATGTGCGGGATGCGGTAGGGGCCGAGCACACGGGTGGCGGCGCGTGTGGCGACCTGAGGGCCGTTGTCCATGTACGCGCCGGTGTCGAGGTAGATCTCCGCCTCCCGCGCCATGAGGGTGCCGTCGTTCTTGACGCCGGTCTTGACCCGAACCCTGGCGCTGTGCCGCCGCACCGTCACCATCGCTTCCGACACCGACAGGCACACCCGCACCGGGCGCCCCACCTTGCGCGATGCCGCCACCACCAGCGGCTCGATCTTGGCGTAGGACTTGCCGCCGAAGCCGCCTCCTAGGTAGGGCACGTGGAGACTCACCCTGCTTTCGGGAAACCCGAAGATGCGCGCCAGATCCGCCTGCACCAGGAACGGATGCTGGGCCGAGGACCACAAGGTAATGCCGTCGTCCCGGTAGTCTGCGATGACCCCATGGGGTTCCATGGAGTAGTGGTAGATCATGGGAAAGGTGAAGTGGTGCTCGAAGATTTGGTCCGACTCGGCGAACCCTCGGACGATGTCGCCGCGCCGCACCTTGTCGTGGGCGCAGATGTTGCCTTCACGGTCCTCGTGCACGCGCGGCGCGTCCGGCGCCAGCGCCGCGTCGAGCCCCACCGCCGCGGACAGGGGCTCGTATCGGACCTCCACCAGGGCGGCGGCCTGCTCGGCGGTCAGCGGATCGTCCGCGGCCACCACCGCCACGGGCTCGCCGACGTAACGCACTCGCTCCAGCGCGATAAGCGGGCGGCCGCCGTAGTGGGGGTCGAGATCGTCCACGTCCCGTCCGGTGAGCACGCCGGCGACGCCCGGCAGCCGCTCCGCCGCGCTCGTGTCGATGTCCACGAGGCGCGCGTGCGCGTGCAGGCTGCGCAGCACGTGGCCGTAGGACATTCCCGGGATTTCTAGGTCCCCGGTGTACTTGGCCTGCCCCGTGACCTTGTCGTAGCCGTCCACCCGCGGGGTGTTGGCGCCGACATACTTCAGTTGACGATTCGCCATCATATTACCTTGGATCCGGTGTCCTTCCACTTCGCTTCGCGACGCTCGGAACGAACGGCGCGGTCATGGGATTGCAACAAACGGGAATGCGACAAACGCCGCCGCGCCCCGCTATTTCCTGGCGTCCCGCGTCTACAGGCCGTACAGCGCCCGGGGGTTGTCGTCGAGGATCTTGGCGACGGCCGCGGGGCTCACCTTGCCGTCGTCCTGGAGTTTCTGCAGTGCCTCGATCTCGCTGGAAGTGTCGTTGTGGCCGTAGTCCGTGCCAATGACGATGCTGTCGTCGCCCGCGTATTCGAGCACGTAGTCGAGGTCGTCGTCGGTCTGGCAGGCCACGTAGATGCGGCTGTCCTTGAGGAAGCTGCGCGAGAGCTCGATGCCGCGCTTCTGGCGGAAACGTTTGGCGAGGTCGTGGAATACGTACGGAACCCATTGCGCGCTCACCTCGATGAACCCGATGCGCAGTCGCGGGAAGCGTTCCGGGACGCGGTCCCAGATCACCGAGTGGAACGATCCCACCACCGCGAGCTTGAACTTGTTGAAGCCAGGCTCGTCGAAGAAGAGGTCGTGCTGGGTGAAGCTGCCGGTGGCGGAGTGGACGCACAGGGGGGTGCCGGCGTCGCTCAGCGCTTCATAGAGCGGCGTGAAGTACGGGTCGCTCAGGCGCCGGTTGCCGACAAGACCGGGGACGAACACCCCGCAGGCGCCGTTTTGAAGCACGAAGTCCAGCTCCTTCAGCGCCTCGTCCATGCTCATCAACGGCAGGGTCGCGACCCAGCGCAGGCGGTTCTGGCCCTGCTTCCAGATGTCGCACAGCCAGCGGTTGTAGCTTTTGAAGAGCGCCCGCTCCACCTCGGGCTTGTCCGTGACGGGGCGCAGAAAGATGGTGGGGTAGAGCACCTGGACGGATACCCCCATCTCGTCCATGTGCTGCAACCGGGAGGACACGTCCGCCATTTCGCGAGATTCCGCCGGCGTGTCCTTGCCGACATTGTCCGACTTGAGATGGAGTCGTCCATCCACCAGCCAGTATTCGCCTTCGCCGCCCGTGCCGTTCTGGGCGGTGACGATCCGGGGGCGGTAAGCTTTTTCCGCACCCTCCATGTATTCCCAGGTCTTTTGGGTCTCCAGCACGTGCGCGTCTGCGTCGATGATCGCCATGGTCCTACCTCCGATGAAATGTCGGGTTCGCAACGGGTGCGACGGTCCTCCCGCTGCTGCAAAACAAGTTCGTCAAGAACGATCCGAAACCCGCCCTGCGAAACGTCATTCCCGCGCAAGCGGGACTCCGGAAAGGCCGATTCTCCATGCTTTCCGCTTCCCCATCGCCGTCGTCATGACTTAGACGACTACAGCAGGCCCATCAACTCACCGAGGCCGCGGATGCGCGCGGCGCCGCCGCTTTCGAGCCTGCCGCTCCGGTCCAGCAACACGGGGCGGACACCGGCGTTGCGCGCCCCCTCGATGTCGGTTTCGGGGCTGTCGCCCACATGTACGGCGTCGCACGGGGCGAGGCCGTGGCGCTCCAGCGCGAGCTGGAAGATGCCGGGCGCGGGTTTGGCGAAACCCGCGCTGCTGGAAATGAATACCGAGTCGAAGTAGTCCGCGATGCCCAGCCCGCGGCAGATCCCGAGCACGCGCGAGTCGAAGTTCGAAATCATCACCAGGATCAGGCCGCGCGTCTTGAGCGATTTCAGGACCGCCTCCGTGTCGTCGAAGAGCGACCATGAATCGGCGCGGGCGAAGTAGGCGAACAGCGCGGCGAAGTAGTCGTCGAAGCGCGGGAACGGTCCAGCGGCGCCGAACACGTTCCAGACCACGTCGCGCCACCAGGCGCGCTCCAGCGCCGCCAGCTTCTTGCCGCTGGCGCGCGGGAACGCCATGGGCGGGGCGCTGGCGAAGCACTCGCCGAAGCGCCGCGACACCTCCTCGAACGGCACGTCCTTGCCAAACTGCCGCGCCATCTCCGCATAAGTCACGGCGACGGGCTTGACGGACTCGAACAGGGTTCCGGCGGCGTCGAGGAACACCGCCTTGGTTGTCGGGGCCGGGTCGGGGGCTGTCATGGATGGCACTGCTTTCGCGTGTTCTACGGGCGTTCTGTTATAGTTGAACCGATGGCAGATCTTCATTATGGACCCTCGGCAGGAGCTTTGTCCAGCACGGGGTCCGGCACGCCGCCGGCCCTCGCGGAGGAGTGTCGCGCGGCGTCGGATGCGGCGCGGGAGGCCGGTGGCATCATCGCCCGGCTCTACGGCGGCGAATATCAGGTTGCGGAGAAGTCGCGCGGCGACCCGGTGACCACCGCCGACCTCGCGGCCAACCGGGTTATTCGCGAAACCCTGGAGAAGCGTTTTCCCGACGACGCGTGGCTTTCGGAGGAGGACGTGGACAACCCGGAGCGGCTGGACAAGCGCCGTGTGTGGATCGTCGACCCGCTGGACGGCACGCGTGAGTTCATTCGCGGCATACCCGAATTCTGCGTGTCCATCGGCCTGGCCGTGGACGGGGTCGCCGTCCTGGGGGTGGTCTACCATCCGCTGCATGGGGAGCTTTTCACGGCGGTGGCGGGCGGCGGCGCATGGTTGAACACGGGGGGCGCCCCTGCGCCCGTGCGCGTGACACGCGACGGTGATGGCCGTCGCCCCTCCTTGCTCATCAGCCGGTCGGAACCGCGCCGGCGCCTGAGTGAACTGGCCCGCGAGTTCGAGCTGACGCCCATGGGCAGCATCGCCTGGCGCCTTGCCTCAGTGGCGCGGGGGCGCGCCGATGCCACCGTGACGTTCCGCCGGGTCAAGGAGTGGGACGTTTGCGCGGGCATCGTTCTCGTGGAGGAGGCCGGGGGCCGGATCGCCACCGGGCAAGGGGAACGCCCCGTGTTCAACCGGCCGGAGCCGGTATTGCAGCGGCTCGTGGCCGGAAGCGAGTCGTCCAATCACAGGATTCAGGCGCTGCTGGCGCGCTTGCAGGGCAAGGCTTGAGATGGCCGCGTGCATCTACTGCGGCGCACGCGCCGGACTGTTTGCCCGAAGCTGCCACGAGTGCCGGCGGCTGGCGGAAACCGTCCAGGCTTGTGCCGGTCAGGTGGGCTTCAGCGAGTTGCTGGACCGGCTGGAAGAGACCGGCGCCCCGCCGGAGAAGATCATGCGCTTTCTGAAGGCCAACCCCGACGGACGCGGCAGCGTGCGCGACCGTCTCACCGCGGACATGACCAATGATCTCTTGCAGGTCATGGGCATCAACGAGCGTCAGACCCCCGATGATGTCCAGCGCGTTCGCGAAGTAACCGAGAAGCCCCCGAGACCGGACCAGGGAAACTCCGATTAGTCTCCGCCGGGGGAATCGAGCGCCCTTGGACTGCGAGGGCAACCCGCGTCATGGAACTGACCCTTTACGCATCGGCCGTGTTCCTGGCCGTGTATCTCGTGGCGTTGGCCGTGCGCCGGATACGCTTTCGGCGCGACCGCATGCGCATGCACAGCGAGGCGCGGGCCGGCGGCAAGGTGGTGGCGAGGGTGGACGAACTGCCGGCGGGAACGGTGAAGAAGTTCTGGCTCATCTGCGGCAAGTACCGGATCGCGTGCTTCGCGATCAATCACCAGGGACGCTTCCATGCCTATATCAACAGTTGCCGTCATCTGGTGACGCCGCTGGACTTCGTCCGCTACCAGTTCTTCACCGACGACGGACGGCACCTGATGTGCGCCACCCACGGCGCTCTTTACGAGCCTGATACGGGGGTGTGCGTGGACGGTCCCTGCAAGGGACTCTCGCTCCATTCCCTGCCGGTGGTTGTGGACGGAGGCGACATCGTTGTACGTTGTCCGGCCGGGGACCTTTCCTTTCTGCACGAGATGGCGGACTGAACTCGACACCAGGCCCCGCACTGGCATCATGGCGCGACGATCTGTGGGCAAGCGGGTGGGCCGCCGGGAGGAGTTTACCGACGGCGCGGCCCGGAAATTCACGCTCCGTTGCCGCGGAGAGAGTCTCGAAGGGTTCGTGTTCGGCTTCGAGGGCGAGTTGTACGCCTACGTCAACCGTTGCCGGCACGTGCCCTTGCCGTTGGATTGGGTGGACAGCCAGTTCTTCACCGAGGACGAACGCTACCTGCTCTGCGCCAACCACGGCGCGCTGTATGAGCCCACCACCGGAGAATGCCTCTGGGGGCCGTGCTACGGCGAGTGGCTGCAAAGGGTCCCGCTCAAGGTGGAGGAGGGGACGGTGCGGGCCTTTTGCCCGGAAGACGATTGACGGGAGGTGAACGGATCGTGGCCGACTGCCTCTTCTGCGGCATCGCGAGGGGGGAAATCCCCGCCGACATCGTGTACCGGGACGACTCGGTACAGGCGTTCAGGGACATCGACCCCAAGGCGCCGGTGCATATCCTGATCATTCCCGTCCGGCATATCGGCAGCCTTGCGGAACTGGAGCCCGGGGATGGCGCCGTGCTGGGGCGCGCCATGGAGGTGGCCCGGCAGGTCGCAGTGGACCAGGGCGTGGCCGGGAGCGGTTTTCGTCTGGTGGTGAACACCGGAGCGGACGCGGCCCAGAGTGTCGGCCATGTGCATCTCCACCTTCTCGGCGGACGGGCACTGGGGTGGCCGCCGGGATAACGGAATGGCGCGGCACCGGGCGATGGACCCGGCGCGAGGGCCGGGTACGCGGCAACGAACCATTGCATCAAGACATCCATCGGGCGGCTCGGCCTGCGCGCTCGATGCGCGCCTACGAAAGGACAAGCGACGACATGATCAACGCGACACAGCTTCGGCCCGGCATGGTCATCCTTTACGACGACGACCTCTACCGCGTCACCGCCGTGAAGCATCTCACCCCCGGAAAGGGCCACGGCTTCATGCAGACGAAGCTCAAGAACCTGCGCAGCGGCGTGGGCACCGAGCACAAGTTCCGCTCCGACGACCGGGTGGACCGCGCCATCCTGGAAAGTCGCGAGATGCAGTACCTCTACGCCGAGGAGGACCGGCACAACTTCATGGATACCGAGAGCTACGAGCAGACGGAGCTTTCGTCCGAGGAAGTGGGCGACATCCTGCCGTTTCTGCTGCCCAATCAGGTGGTGAACGTGGAGTTGTACGACGGCAGCCCCGTCGGGGTCAGCCTTGCCTCCGCCGTGGAGTTGGAGGTGGTGGAGACCGAGCCTTCGATGAAGGGAGCCACCGCGTCCGCGTCCTACAAGCCCGCCCGGCTGGAGACCGGCGTGACGGTGCAGGTACCGCCGTTCATTCAGGTGGGGGATCGGATTCGGGTGGATCCGTCGGAAGGAAAATATATCGAGCGGGCGAAGTAGCCAGGACGGCTTGCCAAGCCTGCGCCACGTTCCGTTCGAGTTCCGCCAGGGTGCCGTTGTTGTCGACGACGAAGTCGGCCAGCCGGCGCTTTTCGTCCATGGACATTTGTGCCTTCAGGTGCCTTGCGACGTCGGCCTCGGTGAGTCCGTCGCGGCGGCGCAGCCGTTGCTCCTGGGCAGGGCGCGCGCATGCCACCAGCAGGACCGGACGGAGCCAGTGATGGATCCTGGCCTCGAACAGAAGCGGCGCGTCGTAGATGACGAAAGCGTGATCGCGCGACCGCTCGACGATGCGCTGCCGCGCAAGGGCGCGGATGCGCGGGTGGGTGATCTCCTCGAGACGCCGGCGCTTGGCGGGCTCCTTGAAGACGATGCCGCGGAGGTACGCGCGGTCCAGGGTCTCGTCCTCGCGGAGCGCGGCGCGGCCGAAAAGGTCGACGATCTCCCGCCAGGCTTCCTGGCCGGGTTCGACGATTTCGCGCGCCAGCCGGTCGGCGTCGACGATGGCGGCGCGATCACTCAATATCCGCGATACCGTGCTCTTTCCGGTGGCGATGCCCCCGGTCAATCCGATAACTCTGGTCATGGTGGTCTCGGGCTCGGAGCTGGCGCCGTCGGGGCGCCGCTGGCTGGTTTGGTACCAACTTCCCGTTGCGGCGGCAAGTTCCACGGCCGCCGCAGGACATCAGGACGCGCGTGGTGACTCGCATGCAAGTGCCGTTGCTGGACCTGAAAGCACAGTACGAAACCATTAGGGAAGAAATCCAGGAAGCGGTGCTGCGCGTGTGTGCGTCGCAGCGTTTCATCCTCGGGCCTGAAGTGACCGGATTCGAGGAGGATGCCGCGGCCTTTACCGGGGCGCGTTTCGCGGTGGGCGTCTCGTCCGGCACCGATGCGCTGCTGGCTTCATTGATGGCGCTGGACGTGGGGCCGGGAGACGAGATCGTCACCACGGCCTATTCCTTCTTTGCCAGCGCCGGCGTCATCGCGCGGCTGGGGGCGCGGCCGGTGTTGGTCGACATCGACCCCGACACCTTCAACATGGACCCGGAAGCGGTGGCGGCGCGCCTGGGCCCGCGTACCCGCGCGGTCCTGCCGGTGCATCTGTTCGGGCGCTGCACGGACCTGGATCCCATTCTGCAAGCGGCTGCCGCGCGCGGCGTCGCCGTGGTCGAGGACGCGGCACAGTCCTTCGGCGCGGTGGATTCCCGCGGCCGGAGCGCCGGCACGACCGGCGCCCTGGGTTGCTTCTCCTTCTACCCGAGCAAGAACCTGGGCGCTTTCGGCGACGGCGGCATGGTTGTCACCGACGACGAGGCGCTGGCCCGGCGCGTCCGGCTGCTTCGTGTCCACGGCGAGGAGCCCAAGTACCATCACCGCCTGGTGGGAGGAAACTTCCGGCTGGACAGCCTGCAGGCCGCCGTGCTGCGGGTGAAACTGAAGCATCTCCGGGCATGGGTGGAGGGGCGGCGGCGCAATGCGCGAGGCTACCGGGAACTCCTGGAACCTGTGGCGTCGGAAAACCGGGTCACCCTGCCCGGCGACTGTCCCGGCCACGTCTACAATCAGTTCGTGATCCGCGCGCCCGAGCGCGACCGCCTGCGTGCTTTCATGGAGGAGCGCGGCGTCGCCACCGAAATCTACTACCCGCTGGCGCTGCACCAGCAGGAATGCTTCCAGGGCCTGGGCTACCGTGCCGGCGAGTTCCCCGAGGCCGAAGCCGCGGCCCGGTCCTCCCTGGCACTGCCCAACTACCCTGAGTTGACAGCGGCGCAGCAGCAATACGTCGCCGCGCATATCCGCCGGTTCTACGGCGCAGAGTCCGTGTAGGGGCGGCCGGCGCTGGCCCTTGCCGGGTTGCCCCTGCACGGACCCCTTCCATGGCTCGCGGAAGCTTGGGACGTTCACGGGCGACGTCGCGGCATTCTGGCGGGAGGCACGCAATGAGTCCCTTGTGCTATAGTTCAAGCATGGCGTACCGGAGCCTTGCCGACCTTTTTCTCCGTCAAGCTGAGGCTCAGCGCGAGCGCGTCCTCTACCGCTTCTGGCGTGAAGGCGTCTGGCGCAGCCAGACATGGGCGGAGGCGTCCGCCGAAGTGGAGGAGATCGCCCTCGGACTGGTGGCGGCGGGCGTGAAGAAGGGGGATCGGGTGGCCCTCTTCGCCGCCAACCGGGTGGAGTGGTGCCTGCTGGATTGGGCCGGCATCTGCATCGGCGCTCTCACGGTCCCGGTCTACCCGTCGAACACTCCCGCACAAGTGGAATACATCGTCGCGCATTCCGGGGCGACAGTCCTGGTGGTGGACTCGCCCGTGGCGCTGGCGCGCCTGGATCGGTCGAGGGCGGGTCTGGCGGCGGTGCGGACCGTGGTGTTGCTGGACGGCGAGGCCGCGCCATCGGATGCGCATGTTCTGTCTCTTGAGGGCCTGAAGGAGATGGGGCGGGAATACCGTGGCGCCCACCCGGAGACGTTCCGGGAGCTGGCCGGGGCTCTGGGGCCGGACGACGACCTCACCATCATCTACACGTCGGGCACCACCGGCGAGCCCAAGGGGGTCCTCACCACCCACGGCCATTACCTGTTCATCATCACGTCCGCCTTGGGCGCCATATCGGTGAGCGAGGACGACGTGGCGCTGCAGTTCCTGCCGCTGGCGCACTCCTTCGGCCGTCTCGAGCATTTCATCGTCGTGGGCCGGGGCTATGAGTGTGCCTTCGCGCGCGCCATCGAGACCTTGTCCGCGGACTTGCAGACGGTCCGCCCCACCATGCTCTTCTCGGTGCCCCGGGTGTACGAGAACGCCCACCGGCGCATCCTCAACCGGGTGGAGAGCTCCAGCCCGCTGCGCCAACGCCTGTTCCGCTGGGCGGTGTCCGTGGGCCAGCGTTACAATGACCGGGCGCGCCGGGGCGAGGCGTGCAATCCGTGTCTGCGGCTGTGCTACCGGCTGGCCGATTCCCTGGTGCTGTCGAAGGTCCGCGCCGGTTTGGGCGGCCGGCTCCGTATGGCCGTTTCCGGCGGCGCGCCGCTGGCGGACGCCATCGCCGATTTCTTTCAGGCCCTGGGGGTGTGGATCGTGGAGGGCTACGGCCTCACCGAGACCTCCACCGTGACCCACGTGAACCGCATCGACCGCTATCGCATCGGCACGGTGGGCCTGGCCATGGACGGAGTGGAGTGCCGCATTGCCGATGACGGCGAAATCCTGATCCGGGGCGCCAACGTGATGAAGGGCTACTACGAGGATCCCGCGGCGACGCGCGACGTCATCGACGAGGACGGCTGGTTTCACACCGGCGACGTGGGACGCATCGAGGACGGCGGTTTCCTGCGCATCACCGACCGCAAGAAAGAACTCATCGTGACCTCCGGGGGCAAGAACGTCGCGCCGCAAATGATCGAAAACCATCTGCGCAAGGAACCGCTCATCAGCCAGGCCATGGTGTGGGGCGACAACACCAGCCACCTGGTGGCTCTGATCACGCTGGACGCGGGGGAGGCCCGACGCTGGGCGGAGAAGGAAGGTGTCGAGTGGGCCGAGCCCGAGGATGCGGCCGCCGATGCGCGGCTCGCCGACTTTCTCCGCCAACGCATCCGCGAACGTAACCGGGAACTGGCGCCGTTCGAGGCGGTGCGGGACTTTCGCGTCCTGCCCGGAGACTTCTCCACCGGCACCGGGGAGTTGACGCCGAGCCTCAAGCTCAAGCGCCGGATCGTGATGGAGCGCTACGGCGACCTCATCGACGAGATGCTGCAACGCGGTTGAGGCAGCGCGCGGGGGCAGGGCAAGACAAGACGCGGCCGTGTGCTGTCAGTCGGGAAGGTGTGGCTTCTGGAAAAGGGTGCTCTGGACAGGGGTGTTCTGGACATGGAGGCGGCGGGCGGATTCGAACCGCCGCATCGAGGTTTTGCAGACCTCTCCCTTAACCACTTGGGTACGCCGCCGGAAGCATTACGTTTAACATACGGCTTCGGGGTTGTTCAAGGCGGCGCCAACACGTTGAAGAAACTCGAAAAATCAACTATTTTGACCGTCACGGGCTGTAAACCCGGGCTGTAAACCGTTGCGCGGAACGGCAGGGATCGGTCGCGGTCATCCGGCGGCCGGATGTGATTCAGGAGCGTTTTCAGGAGCGTTGTTTCCATGGCTACGATGATAACCAGCGACTGCATCAATTGCGGCGCTTGTGAGCCGGAGTGTCCCAACGAAGCCATCACCCAGAACGATGAGATCTACGTCATCGACCCGGTACTGTGTACCGAATGCGTCGGGTTCCACGACTACGAGGCGTGCGCCGCGGTCTGTCCGGTGGACTGCTGTGTGACCGACCCCAACAACGTCGAATCCGAAGGAGTGCTGATCGACCGGGCACGGGTGCTGCACACGGACGTCGACTTCGGCCAGGAGTTCGAGTCCCGCTTCCGTACCGGAGAAGGTGCGGGCGAGGCGGCGGCGCCCGCCGAGGCCGCCGCGCCGGCCGCGGCCGCCAACGGCACCACGGCACCGGCGGTGGCTCCCGCACCCGCAGCGGCGCCGCCGCCCGCACCCGTCATCGCCGCGCCGGTTCCGATGCCCGTGGAAGAGCCTGACGAGGAACCGGAGCCGGCGCGCCCCCCAAAGGTTTTTCCCGGACAACTGCCCATGGGCTTCGACGAGCTGGTGCAGCGCATCCAGACCAGCGAGTCGGGTGCGCTACGCGTCGCGGTGATGCTGTTGCAGCCGCTGCTTGGCGCTTTGCCGCCCGAGTCGCGTGATGATGTGGCCGAGTTGGTGGGGTGGCCCTACTTTCTCGGTGCGGCCGCCACGGCCCTCAACATGACGCTGAATCTGCTCCTCTATCCGCTGGTGTTCATCGTCATCGGCGTTTCGGTGGAAGGGCTCGGGCTGGCGTTCGGCAAGGGCGTCAACATGTACATTCTGGTGGGCTTCCTCGTGGCGTTGGCGGAAGTGCTCTATCGCTTGCGGCACAGCGTATTCCGCGCCGTGCCGGTCGAGCAGGTCACGGTGAGCGCGGCCCTGTACGGCGTGCCGCTGGCCTTTGTGTTGCGGCCCTTCCTGTCACGTGAGGGCAAGCTTCTGCGCCGGATTCCGGTGCCGGTGGAGGGATTCTACGATTCCCGGTTCGTCGAGAAGCTGGAACGCGAGCGCCGCTACGGTCACGCCTACACCGTGCAGGACCTGGGCAAGGCCTATCACCTGCGCCTTGAGTTCCCCACGCAACTCCCGCGCCTCGGCATCGCCATCCCCGCCAGGCTGCCCCGGCACATGCCCGACTACGACTACGATCTGCTTTTGAAGGGAGGCCAACTTATCGTCAGGGGCCGCCTGCTGGACGAGCGCGTACGCAGGATCTCGTCGAGCGTCGGCGCCTTCCCACCCGAGTTCACCACGGTCATACCGCTCCAGGATCGCGTCTACGGATTCGCCCACCAACTTGGGAGCAAGGTTCTGGACGTGCTCCTCCTCAAGGAAAGCGCAGCGCGATTGGGTTGGGTCAACTAAGTGCCGCCCACGCCCCTCCGGGACATGTCGGCGAGCGCCAGCGGACAGCTTGAATTCCGGTCCATGACCGTGGCGGACATCGAGACCGTCATGGCCATCGAGCGCGCCGCGTTCGCGAGTCCGTGGAGCCGGCAGTTCTTCCTTCAGGAATTGCAGGCCGCCAACGCGCGCTCCCTCCTGTGCCAATCCGACGGCGAGCCCGTCGGTTACGTCATTTACTGGGAAGTTGTCGACGAGTTGGATATCCACAATGTCGCCGTGCATCCAGGATATCGCCGTCGCGGAGTCGCCCGGGCCATGCTCGAGGATCTCATCGACCGGGCGGCCGAGCGCGGGTTCCGGCGCGTGACACTGGAGGTCCGGAAGTCCAACGATGCGGCGCAGGCGCTTTACCGATCACTTGGGTTCGAGTTCTGTGGCCAGCGCCGTGGGTACTATTCGGACAACGGTGAGGACGCGTGGCTGATGGATCGCAAGCTTCACCGCCAAGGTTTACCTTAATGCTCTGATTGAATATATGGATGCAACATGCGAATATTATGAACGTTTAATTTGTTCGTCCGTTGCTTGACGTTTTCGTCCTCACCGATGTATAAAGGAAGAGCTATTGATTCTGGAAGAGAACAGTCGTTGAAACGTGTATTTCAAATCCTCGCCCACCCCTCTGGAAATACCTTCCTCCGGATTTACCGGACTTCTTGCCCCTGTTCCGCTTACGGGTTCTGACACTCAAGGAGGAATGAATGTTCAAGGTCGGAGAGAAGGTTGTCTATCCTGCCCATGGAGTCGGTGAAATCGAAGCAGTACGCAGTCAGGCGATATCCGGCACCGAGAAAAAGTTCTACATGTTGCGCATTCTCGATACGGATATGAAAATCATGGTGCCGGTGGACAACGCCGTCGCCGTGGGCCTGAGGAAGATCATCGACAAGACAACCGTGTCACGCGTATACCGCATTCTGCGGGAAAAGAAGAAGGCGCCCGTCGACCAACAGACCTGGAACCGCCGCTATCGCGAGTACACAGAGAAGATCAAGACCGGCTCGGTCATCGAAATCGCCGCCGTGCTGCGGGATCTGTTCCTGTTGAAGGGCGACAAGGAACTATCCTTCGGAGAAAGAAAAGTGCTCGACACCGCCAGAAACCTTCTCGTCAAGGAGCTGTCCATCGCCAGGTCGCATACGGAAGAGAAGATCATGGAGGAGTTGAGTCACATTTTCACCCAATAACTCTTGTGTTCCAGGCAAGGTGAAAAAGAGCTGGAGGGATGCCTCCAGCTCTTTTTTGTGGTTCCGGCATGGCGTCGAGGGGAAGCCATCGGGAGTGGTTCGTGGAAATCAACGCCATCATTCTGGCCGCGGGCCGCGGTACCCGCGTTGGGGGCCGTAACTCGAAGGTGCTGCTGCCGGTGGGCGGGCGGCCGCTGATTGTCCATACGTTGGAGCGCTTCGGTCGTTCCCGTGAAGTTGGCAAGGCGGTGCTGGTGGTGCCCCCGGGGGCGGTGGCGGACTACGAGGCGTTGCTTGAGCCGGCGCGGCCGGCGTCCCTGGAGATCGCGCTTCGGCCCGGCGGGGAGCGCAGGCAGGACTCGGTCCGGTCCGGGCTCGCGGGATTGGACCCCGACTGTGTTTTCGTGGTGGTCCACGACGGGGCGCGGCCCTTTGCCGCGCCGGACCTCATCGACCGTTGCGCGCGGGAGGCGCGCCGGGGCCGTTCGGTCACGGCCGCGGTGCCGGCGCGCAATACGATCAAGACGGTGCTGCGTGGACAGGTTCGGCAAACGCTCCCGCGACAAAGCCTGTGGGAGATCCAGACCCCTCAAGCCTTTCCCGTGCGCGTGCTGCGGGACGCCTACGCAAGGGCAGAACGGGATGGGGTGGAAGCGACGGACGACGCCATGCTGGTGGAACGGCTGGGCCTGCCGGTGGGGATCGTGGAGGGATCCACCACCAACATCAAGGTCACCTATCCCGAGGACATCCTCTATGCGAAAGCCCTGGTGGCCAACGGCGTCCCATGAAAAGCATACATGACAGGATTGGCGTCCCCGACGGGATTTGAACCCGTGTTGCCGGCGTGAAAGGCCGGTGTCCTGGGCCAGCCTAGACGACGGGGACGTGCGTTGATCGAAACATGGGCAGGGTCTTTATTCCTAACAGAAAACCCGGCTGCTGTGTAGGGGGCGGGTCTCAGGCTGTGCTCAAGTAGCGTTCACCGCTATCGCACAGCATGGTCACGACCCGGCGGCCCTTGCCCATGGTTCGGGCCACCGTCATGGCGGCGAAGCAGTTGGCGCCGGACGAGATGCCGACGAAGATGCCTTCTTCCACTGCCAACCGGTGCATGGTGGCGGCCGCGTCCTCATCGCTGACGGTGATGATTTCGTCGTAAATCCCGGTATTGAGGATCGGCGGTATGAAGCCCGCACCGATGCCCTGGATCTTGTGGAACCCGGGCTCGCCACCGGACAATACCGGCGACGCGGCCGGCTCGACGGCGTAGATGCGAACGGCGGGAAACTCTTTTCGCAGGACCTCGCCCACGCCGGTGATGGTGCCGCCGGTGCCCACCCCGCAGACGAAGGCGTCCATGGGTCCGAACTGGCTCACGAGTTCCACCGCTGTCGTGTTTCGGTGGGCGGCGGGGTTGGCGGGATTGGTGAACTGTTGCGGCATGAAGAAGTCGGGGTGCTCGTTGGCCAATTCTTCAGCCCGGCGAATGGCTCCGCCCATCCCCCGGGTGTCGGGCGTGAGGATCAGGCGCGCGCCGTAGGCAGCCAGCAGGCTGCGGCGCTCCTCGCTCATGGTGTCGGGCATGGCAAGAACGAGACGGTATCCCTTGACCGCGGCTGCCAGCGCGAGACCGATGCCGGTGTTGCCGCTGGTGGGTTCGACGATGGTCCCGCCGGGCTTCAGCAGGCCCTTGCGTTCGGCGTCCTCGATCATGGCGCGGCAGATGCGGTCCTTCACCGAGCCCCCGGGATTGAGGGACTCCAGCTTGCCCCAGACCTCGGCGCTGTCTTCGGCCGGTAGTCTGGTGAGGCGCACCACGGGCGTGGAGCCGATGAGATCGAGGATGGATCGCGCGCCGGGTGGATGGGTCTTCATGCCGGGGTGAGAATGCGGTGCAGTTGGAATCAAGGCAGGATAGGGGGACGCGCCGGCCAAGTCAACGCGAAGTCCACTCGGATTGGCGGACACACTGGCAGACGCGGCCTTTGAGTGACCCTGGCGGCGCCGTTGCATCTTGACACCCCGGATGGGCGCATCAATAATTGATTGTAGGGGTTCGTTGCACGAGTCTGCCGGACAATAGGGTTTGCCCGACAAATGCCGGACAAACGAGGCCGGACCAGGCACGACCGAGGAAACACCGCGGAGGAGCGTTCATGGCGGAGGAATCCGATACGCAGAAAGGGTTCAAGGTTCACGACAAGCGCCGGTTCACCGACGAGGGCGAGGCGCGTGAACCACAGGCAGGCCGTGACGAGGCCTTGGCCGGGGATGCGCCGGCAGCAACGGCGGAAACGCATGGGGAACCGCCACCGGAAGCGTCCGCCACGCGGGACTTCCCGCCCATCGATTTCTCCACCTTCATCATGAGCCTGAGCACCCAGGCGCTGATGCAGCTCGGCGAAATCGGCGATCCGGCGACGGGTCAGGTGGAGAAGGACGTGGCCGTGGCCAAGCAGACCATCGACATCATCGCCATGCTGAACGAGAAGAGCAAGGGCAATCTCGACGAGACCGAGGAACGGCTGATGCAGGAGATTCTCTACAATCTCAGGATGCGCTACGTGGAGGCGGTGCGGAACGCATGAGGCCCGTTCAGCGAAAACGCAGGCGGACGTGGTTCCTGGCCTGTCTGGCGGCCGCGTTGCTGGGGACCGGATGGTCGCATGCGGCCGCCAAGCTCAACCTGCCGGACTTCGTCACGCTCTCCAAAGAGGCCCGCCCGATGGTGGTGCACATCTCCGCGTCGGCGGCGTCGAGTTCCAGCGCGTTCCGGGAAGACGATCCCTTCAGCGACTTCTGGCGACGTTTTTTCGGCGAGCGCATGCCGCAAAGCCCCACACCGCGACCGTCCCGGAGCGTGGGTTCCGGTTTCATCGTGGATCCCACGGGCTACATCCTCACCAACGACCACGTGATCGAGGACGGTCTGGACCTCACGGTGAAGCTCGCGGACGGATCGGAGCATCGGGCGCGCGTCGCCGGACGCGACCCCAAGACCGACATCGCGCTCGTGAAGATCGAGACCGGGCGTGAACTGCCGGTGGCCCGGCTGGGAGATTCGGCAGCTCTCGAGGTGGGCGAGTGGGTGCTGGCCATCGGCAATCCCTTCGGCCTCGAACACACCGTGACTTCGGGGATCGTCAGCGCCAAGGGCCGGCGCATCGGCGCGGGCCCCTACGACAATTTTATTCAGACCGATGCGTCCATCAACCCGGGCAATTCGGGCGGGCCGCTCATGAACCTGCGCGGCGAGGTGGTGGGGGTCAATACCGCGATCTTCAGCCGGGGCGGGGGCAACATCGGAATCGGCTTCGCGATACCCATCAACCTCGTGAAGCCACTGCTGTCCCAACTCAGGGATGAGGGCAAGGTTACCCGAGGCTGGCTGGGGGTGGTCATCCAGGAGGTCAACGCCGACATGGCCGAGGCGTTGGGCATGGAGAAGGCCGCGGGGGCGCTGGTCACCAACGTGTCGCAAGGGAGCCCGGCCGAAGCCGCCGGAATGCAGGTGGGTGACGTCATCGTCCGTTTCGACGGCTCCCCGGTGAACGCTTCCAGCGAGCTGCCGCTGATGGTAGCCCGCACCCCGGTGGGGAAGGCCGTGGACGTGGTGATCCAGCGTGACGGCCAGCCGGCGGCGTTGCGCGTGACGGTGGCGAAGCTGGGGGACGACGAAGTAGTCGCGGCGCTGGAGGACGGCAACGATCTCGGCCTCACGGTGAGAGATGCGCAGGCGCGGTTCAGCCCCGGCGCCCGCCGCCGCGAGGGGGTGGTGGTGACCGCTGTGGCATCGCGCAGTCCAGCGGAGACCGCGGGCATACAAGTGGGGGACATCATTCTGGAGATCGATCGCGAGCGCATCGGCAGCGTACGGGACTTCCGGCGGGTGGTGGCCGGTCTGGACGAGGGAACCGGCATCCTGTTGCTGGTGCGGCGCGAGGATACAACGCTGTTCCTGGCGTTGCGCCTTCCTCGCTGAAGAACGCCACTCATGAAGCGCCGCCTCAAGCGATTTCTCATTCGCCTGCTCAAGATCCTGGCGGTGCTGTCCGTATTGCTGGGTCTGGCCGGGGCCGGGCTGGGCGCCTGGTATGTGTCGCATTTGAGCGACGTGGTCAAGGCCAAGTTCGAGGGCCGCAAGTGGGAGTTCCCGTCCAAGATCTACGCCGACAGCAAGATCATCTATCCGGGCATGTATATCTCCGTGGCTGGGATGCGCGAGAAGCTGCGCCGGCTGGGCTATCGTATCTCCAAGGCCCGGCCCCGCGACAAGGGTGAGTATCGGATTCTCGGCAAGGATGCTGGCATCGAGATTTATCTGCACGACTTCCGCTACCCGCTGCGCGATTTTCGCGGCTTCCCCGTGCGCATTTCCCTCAAGTCCGGCACCATCCACCGCATTCAGCGGCTGGATAACAACGACGTGTTGCCCTCCCTCGAGCTGGAACCCGAAGTGGTGACCGGCTTCTACGACCGGGTGCGGGAACAACGGCGGGTGGTGCGCCTGGACGAGGTGCCGGCGCGGGTGCGGAAGACGGTGCTGGCGGTGGAGGACGAGCGTTTCTATTACCACAGAGGCGTGGACCCGGTGGCGGTGATGCGCGCCTTCCTGGCCAACGTGCGCCGCGGCGGCGTGGTGCAGGGAGGCAGCACGCTGACCCAGCAGTTGATGAAGAACTTCTTCCTGGACAGCAAGCGCACCCTCGAGCGCAAGGTCAAGGAAGCGCTGATGGCGCTCGTCACGGAGTGGATGTACACCAAGGACCAGATTCTGGAGAACTACCTCAACGAGATCTATCTCGGCCAGAATGGCGCCCAGGGCATCTTCGGCATCTGGGAGGCGGCGCGGTTCTACTTCGTCAAGGAGCCGGAGCAGCTCACCGTGGGCGAGACCGCGCTGCTGGCCGGATTGATCCGCGCCCCCAATCGCTACTCTCCCTACCGGAGCGTGGAAGACGCCAACCGGCGGCGCAACGTCGTGCTGGCCAAGTTGGTGAGCGACGGCATCATCACGCGCCGCGCCTACGAGAACGCCCTTCAGGAGGTTTTCCAGAAGCGCGCGCCCGTTCGATTGACCAACAGCGCGCCTTACTTCACCGACTACGTCAAGAACGAACTGGCTGAGCACTACAGCGAGGACACGCTGACCGCCGAGGGCCTGCGCATCTTCACGAGTCTCGACCTGGAGCTTCAGCGGGCGGCGGAGAAGGCTCTGTCCGAAGGCCTGACCACGCTTGAGAAGAATTACGGCCATCTCAGAAAGACCGCCAGGCAGGACGATCTCGAAGGCGCCATGGTGGTGATCAAGCCGCAGACAGGCGAGATCAAGGCCATGGTGGGCGGGCGCGATTACGGCAAGTCCCAATTCAACCGAGTGGCGCAAGCCAAGCGTCAACCGGGCTCTGTCTTCAAGCCCTTCGTCTTTCTGGCGGCGCTCACGCACGGATCGGCGCAGGGCTCGGGTTCCTATGACAGCACGACGTACGTGGAGGACACGCCGTTCACGTGGAGCTATGGCGCGGATGAGTGGACGCCGCAGAACTACAACCGTTCCTACGAGGGTTGGGTGACCCTGCGTGAGGCCATGGAGAAGTCTCTCAACGCCGCCACGGCCCGCATCGCTCAGGACGTGGGCATCAAGAAGGTGCGCGAGATGGCCTACCGGATGGGCATTCAGAGCCGTCTGCCGTTGCTGCCGTCGTTGTCGCTGGGCGCCGTGGAAGTGACGCCTCTGGAGTTGGCCGGCGCCTATTCGGCGCTGGCGAACAACGGCGTGCGCACCCATCTGCTCTCCATCAAGAACGTGCTGGAGCGTGAAGGCGATGTGCTGGAGAAGCGCAATATCCGGGTGAAGCGCGTCCTGTCGCCGCGGGTGGCGTTCGACATGCACGAGATGCTCCGGGGTGTGGTCGAGCGGGGCACTGCCCAACGTGTGCGCGCGCTGGGCTTCACCCGTCCGGCAGCGGGGAAGACCGGCACCACCAACGACTCGCGCGACGCGTGGTTCGCCGGATACACGCCGGACCTGCTGGCGCTGGTCTGGGTCGGCTTCGACCGGCAGTCGGAACTGGGACTGTCCGGCTCCAGCGCGGCCCTGCCGATCTGGACGGCGTTCATGAAACAGGCCACCAGCCGTGTGCCGTTCACGGACTTCCGCGCTCCTCCCGGGGTCTCGGCCAAAGGTCCGCCCCGGCGTTCCGGGGCGGTTTCCGGCGCGGGCGGGAACGCGCTGGCGGCGTCCCGGTGACGACGGGTCGAGCGGAGCATCCCGGTCCATGACCTCGCGTTGGCTTCACGGGTTCGCCTGGCTGTCCCTCGCCGTGCTGCTGTCGGGCTGCGGAACCCCCGCGAGACGCGTTCCTTCGAGCGGTGCGGAGCGCCCGCTGGCACTGGCGAAGCCCGGCTCGGGAGCCAGCGGTTCAACGGTACTGCCCCCGGACGCGGGCGCCCAACGCTCCGAGTTGCCCATGCAACGGGGTTCGACGCCACGGCGGGTGGCTTCCGTAAGTCGGACGGAACACGCGCGGCAACTGCTCCGGTCCGGCCAGTACACCCTGGCCTTGACGGAGTTGGAGAAGAGTCTCTCCGTGGACGGCTCCAATCCGTACGCGCACTACTACATCGCGCTGAGCCACTACCGGTTGGGAAACTTCACGGCTTCACTGGACTTTCTGGAGGTGGCGGAGGCCGTGCCGGGATCGAGCCGCCCCTGGCTCGTGCGGACTCTGGTCCTGCGCGGCGACAACCTGCGGGCCTTGGGACGTTTCGGTCGCGCACAGGCCGCCTACCGCAAGGCGCTGTCCCTGGACCCCGCGGACCCGCCGGCGCATCGCGGGCTCCAGTGGGCACGGCAACGCTCCAAGGCGTCGTCATGGTAGGCTGTCGAAGGAAACCGTCGGACGCTGGAGCGCCGGGCACGGTCCGGAACAGGCAGGCGGACCGAACGCTCGCGGAATTCATGGAGGTTTCATCGTGATCGTACTGGGCGTTGAGACATCGTGCGATGACACGGCGGCAGCCGTGCTCGAAGACGGCAGGGCGGTGCGGGCCAATCTGGTATCGTCCCAGGACGCGGTGCACGCGCCCTATGGCGGCATCGTCCCGGAGATGGCCTCGCGCCAGCACATCCACGCGATTCAGCCGATGGTGGACAAGGCGCTCACCCAGGCCGGCGTCGCGCCCGAGGACATCGATGGCCTCGCCGTCACCTGCGGCCCCGGGCTCACCGGTTCCCTGCTGGTGGGCCTGTCGTTCGTGAAGGCGTGGTCCTTCCGCTCGGGTATTCCCTACGTCGGGGTCAACCACCTGGAAGCGCACGTGATGTCCATATTCCTGGAGGAGGAAGTGGGCTTTCCCTATCTCGCGCTGGTGGCCTCCGGAGGGCATACGTTGCTCTACGTCGTGCGCGCGTTCGGCGAGTACGAGCATCTCGGCGGCACCCTGGACGACGCCGCCGGGGAGGCCTACGATAAAGTAGCCAAAATGATGGGCCTCGGGTTCCCCGGCGGCAGGGTCATCGATGAGCTCGCCGGGCAGGGCGACCCACGGGCGGTGGCCTTTCCCCGCGCGCGCCTGCGCACGCCCTACGATTTCAGCTTCAGCGGCCTCAAGACCTCCGTGTGGCACTATTTGACGCGCAAGCGGAAGGACCACTGGCGCGACGAGATGGCGGACATCGCGGCGAGCTTTCAGGAAGCCGCGGTGGACATGCTCATCGCGCCCACCCTGAGAGCGGTGGGCGAAACCGGCATCCGCCGCGTCGTGCTGGGCGGCGGCGTGTCCGCCAACAGCCGGCTGCGCGGCAAGATGACCGAGAAAGTTCGGGAGATCGGCGCCGAGCTGTACTACCCCGCCCTGCGCTTCTGCACCGACAACGGCGCCATGGTGGCGCTGGTGGGCAGCCATCGGTTGGCCGGCGGCCGCCGCGACGGCCCCCGCCTCAACGCCGACCCGGCCCTGATCCTCTGAGGACATCTCCATCGCGACGTTGTATCAGGAAGCCAGAGCCGCCTCGCGGGAGTTGGGGTTCACTCCCAGCAAGGCGCGGGGCCAGAACTTTCTCGTTCACGAGCGCGTCATCGACGCCATCCTGCGGCTCGTGCAACCCGGCGAACGGGACCGCATTCTTGAGGTGGGCCCCGGACTGGGTTTCGTCACGCGACGCCTGGTGGGGGCGGAGCGGCAAGTGTGGGCGGTGGAAGTGGACCCTCTTCTGGTGCGCTGGCTGGACGACGGCCCGCTAGGCACGCGCCCGGGCTTTCACTTGCTGCACGGCGACATCCTGGAGACCGACTTTGACGGCTTTCTGCCCGGCGGCAGGGTCAAGGTAGTGGCCAACCTCCCTTATAGCGTGGCCGCGCCGGTGTTGCTGCGATTGTTCGAAGAAGGGCGGCGTTTCTCGCTTCTCGTGGTGATGTTGCAAAAGGAAGTGGCGCGCCGCTTGACCGCCGCGCCGGGCACGCCCTCCTACGGCGCGCTTTCGGTGTGGTCGCAGCTTTACGGTCGCGTGACTGAAAAGGTGGCGGTGGCGTCCGAGGCGTTCACGCCCAGGCCCAAGGTCGATTCCACGCTACTGCGCATCGAGTTGCTGGACCCACCGGCGCTTCCCCCGGCGGAGGTGCCGGGTTTGCGCGCGGTGGTTCGGGCCGGCTTCGGTCAGAGACGGAAGATGCTGGGCAACGCACTCGCGGGCCTGTTCGGGAGCGCGGCCGGGACGATCTTCGTGGAGGCCGGCATCGACTCCCGGAGGCGCGCCGAGACGCTGGACCTGCACGAGTTCGGGCGGCTGGCCAAGGCCTTTCGCGACATGAAGGAAACGGTTCGTTGAACAAGGATCGCATCTGGTTGCGGCGGCTCGCTGGCGCGCGAACCCGGCGATGCGTCCGCGCCGCCCGGGGCGGCGTCGTCGCTTGCAGGCGGACCACGGAGAGGACCAGAGGCCATGCCTGAGTTGCCCGAGGTGGAGACCGTCTGCCGTACCCTGCACCAGCGGCTCGACGGCGTGCGCATCCTCGAGGTTCGGGTCATCGAAGAGCGCCTGCGGCGGCGAGTGGCCGCGGATTTCGCTTCCCGGTTGGAAGGCCGGCGGGTGGTGGCGGTGAACCGGCGCGGCAAGTACATCCTGGTGACGCTGGACCGCGGCTGGATCTGGGTATCCCATCTTGGAATGTCGGGAAAGCTGGTGTTCCGGCCGCGTGGCGCGTCGCTGGAGAAGCACGATCACATCGTTTTCGGGCTGAGTGACGGGGGCGAACTGCGATACCACGACCCGCGCCGTTTCGGCATGTGCGTGGTTCTGCCGGAAGGAGCGGTCGCCGCGTGGCCCCCTCTGGCGAGCCTCGGAATGGACCCCCTGGAGCGGGGCTTCACCGCCGACTACCTTTACCCGTTGCTGCACCGCTCGCGTCGCACCGTGCGCGACTTGTTGCTGGATCAACGCATCGTTTGCGGCCTCGGCAACATCTACATCAACGAGGTGCTCCACCGCACGCGGGTACGACCCACCCGCCGGGGAAATCGCGTCTCGCGGGCGCTCACCGAGGAACTCGTGCGCGCCATTCCCGCGCTGCTGCGCGAGGCCATCCGCTGGCGTGGCAGTTCCGTGTCCGACTACCGCGACGGCAACGATCATCGCGGCGGCTTCCAGTGGCGCCTGCGGGTCTACGACCGCAAGGGCGCTCCCTGCCACGCCTGCGCGACGCCCATCAAACGCATTGGGCTGGGCAACCGCGGGGTGTTCTACTGTCCCCGGTGCCAGCGGTAGCATCAGGCGCTCCCGTGGGGCGGAAGCCTCGTTCCGTCAACAAGGCGGCGCCCGGACCTCCGATTTCCGTGGGAATCGGCGGCGCGGGATGGTCCTGGGCAAGGCCGGTGGGTTTCGAAACGTCAGCCGACGACCCTGTAGTCGCCCCCCAGGTAGCTCCGGCACAGTTCCGTGTAGGTGGCCGAGCCCATCTTGATCCAGTTCAAGGCCTCGCCGCTGATCTCCTTCTTGACCTTGGCCGGGGTGCCGGCCGCCAGGCAGCGCGGCGGGATGCGCGTGTGCGGCACCACCACGCTGCCGGCGGCGATGAGCGACTCCTCGCCGATCTCCGTGTCCTCCAGCAGGGTCGAGTTCATGCCGATGATGGCGGAGCGCCGGATGGTGGCGCCTTCCATGATGGCGGCGTGCCCCACGGTCACGTCCTCGTGGATGAGGACCGCGCCTTCGCCGGAATGGAGGACGCAGTTGTCCTGGATGCTGGTTCTGGCGCCGATGACGATGGGGTTCTGGTTCTCGTCGGAGCGGAGCACGGCGCCGAACCAGATGCTGGCTCCGGCTTCCACGGTGACGTCGCCGATCAACACGGCCGTGGGAGCGATGAACGCCTCCGGCGAAACCTTGGGGCGCTGCCCCTTGTACTGGATGAGCATGGCTGTCTCCTTGGGTTGGATGTGTTTCGGCTCAGCGAGTTCCCGAGCAACGGGGCCTGCGACCGTCCAATTGTCGGAACCCGCGTCCCCATGGGTCATCGCTGGGTCGTTCGAGGATGATTCTTGCGGGATTTCACGATGCCAAGTGCTGCGACGCGGCGCGGCATATGGTGTCGGCGATGCCCAGAGAGGACGTGGCGCCGGGGGAGGGCGCGTTGAGCACGTGCACGGCGCCCTCGGAATCGGCGATGACGAAGTCGTCCACCAGCTTGCCGCTGGCCGATACCGCCTGGGCGCGCACCCCCGCGCCGCTGTACACCAGGTCGTCCGATTGAACGGTGGGAATCAAGCGCTGAAGCTCGCGGGTGAACGCGCGCTTGTCGAAGGATCGGCGCAGCTCCGGCAACGAGGTTTTCCAGTGCTTCCGCGCCATGGCCCAGAACCCGCCGTAGGTGAAGACCTGGAACAGGTCCCGCACGTTGACGTCGCTCTGGCGGTAGCCCTGGCGCGCAAAGGCCAGCACCGCGTTGGGACCCACCTCCACCTGGCCGTGGACCGTGGGCGTGAAATGAACCCCGAGGAAGGGAAACTGGGGATCGGGCACCGGGTACACGAGCCCCTTGATGAATCCCTGCTTGTCGGGCTTGAGCCGGTGGTACTCGCCCCGGAACGGAACGATGCGCACCGGCTCCTCGATGCCGTCCCTCACGCTTTCCGCGAACCCCGGCGTCATGGCGGCCACCCGGTCGACGAAGAGCCCCGCGCAATTGATAAGCGTGCGTGTCTCCAGCACGTCCCGGGAAGTCTCGATGACGAACCCGTTGCCCGACCGGGTCATGCCGGTCACTTCGCAGGAGGTGCGGATGGCGCCCCCGGCCCCCTCGAACAGCCGTGCATAGGCGCGCGCTACGTCGCCGAAGTCGATGATGCCGGTGAACGGAGCGTGCAGCGCCTTGAGGCCCGTGCAGTGGGGCTCGATCTCCCGCAACTCCTCCGGTCCGATCATGCGCACGCCCTCGACGCCGTTGGCCTCGGCGCGCCGGTTCAACTCATCCAGGCGCGGCAATTCCTCCGGGCGGGTCGCGACGATGACCTTGCCGCACAGGTCGTAATGGATGCCGTGCTCGTCGCAGAACTCCAGCAACGCCTTCTTCCCCGCCACGCAAGTGCGCGCCTTCACCGATCCAGGCCTGTAGTAGATGCCCGAATGGAGCACGCCGCTGTTGTGGCCGGTCTGGTGCATGCCCAGTTCCGGCTCCTTCTCCAGCACGGCGCAGCGCAACCCGGGATGCTCCCGCGCCATGCGCATGGCCGTGGCCAAGCCGACGATGCCGCCGCCGATGATGGTGAGATCGAACGTTTCCATGGGGGTGCAGTGAGCTACCGCCGCTTTGCAGTCATAACGGGCGCCCCGAGACAGCAGACTGATCCTTACCAGCTTCGGCGCGCGTGTGTCCAGGGAACCGGAACCGGCGTGGACGCCCCGCCGCGGTTTTGCGCACTCCGCGCCCGCGGTGTTATTCCTTGGACATGCTGAAGGAGCGCAAATCCGGCCGGTTTCGCCTGGTCGCCGACTTCCAGCCCCAGGGGGACCAGCCCCGGGCCATCGACGAACTGGTGGAGGGGTTGGACGCGGGCCGGCGGCACCAGGTGCTGCTGGGGGTCACGGGCTCGGGCAAGACCTTCACCATGGCCAACGTCATCAGCCGCATCAACCGGCCGACGCTGGTGATCGCGCCCAACAAGACTCTCGCCGCGCAACTCTACAACGAGTTCCGGCTGCTGCTGCCGGACAACGCGGTGCGTTATTTCATCAGCTACTACGATTACTACCAACCCGAGGCCTACGTCCCCTCCACCGACACCTACATCGCCAAGGACGCCTCCATCAACGACGAGATCGACAAGCTGCGCCACGCCGCCACCATGGCGTTGCTGGAGCGCCGGGACGTGGTCATCGTCGCCAGCGTCTCGTGCATCTACGGCCTGGGCTCGCCGGAAGCCTACTTCGACCTCATGGTGTACCTGGAGGAGGGCATGCGCATCGACCGCGACCGCATGTTGCGCAAGCTCGTGGACATCCAGTACGAGCGCGTCGACTACGACTTCCACCGCGGCACCTTCCGGGTGCGGGGCGACACAGTGGAGGTGTTCCCGGCCTACGAGGACAAGTCGGCGCTGCGCATCGAGTTCTTCGACGACGTGGTGGAGTCGCTCGTGGAGGTGGACCCCATGCGCGGCAAGGTGCGCCGGCGCGTGGACAAGGCCACCATCTATCCCGCGAGTCACTACGTCACCACCGCGGATCGCATGAAGGCGGCGGTGGCGGCCATCCGGGAGGAGTTGCGGGAACGGCTGGCGGAGTTGAAGCGCGACAACAAGCTCCTGGAGGCCCAGCGGCTGCGCCAGCGAACCCTCTACGACCTGGAACTGCTGGAGGAGATGGGCTACTGCCCTGGGCTGGAAAACTACTCCCGCCACCTCACCGGGCGGCGCCCCGGAGAGCCGCCGCCCACGCTGCTCAACTACTTCCCCGAGGACTTCGTCCTGTTCGTGGACGAGAGCCACGTCACCGTGCCGCAGATCGGCGGCATGTACCGAGGCGACCGGTCGCGCAAGGAAACTCTGGTGGAGTTCGGCTTCCGCCTGCCCTCGGCGCTGGACAACCGCCCGCTCAACTTCGAGGAATTCGAGGAGGCAATCAGCCAGACGGTTTATGTTTCCGCGACCCCGGCCGATTATGAATTGATGAGGAGCGGCAACGTCCGCGTGGAACAGTTGATCCGCCCCACCGGCCTCACCGACCCGGAGATCCAGGTGCGGCCCGCGGGCACCCAGGTGGACGACCTGCTGGAGGAGATCCGCCAGCGCACCGCGGCGAACGCCCGCGTGCTGGTGACGACGTTGACCAAGCGCATGGCCGAAGACCTGACCGACTACTACCAGGACCTTGACGTCAAGGTCCGCTACCTGCACTCGGACATCGACGCCATCGAGCGGGTGGAGATCATCCGGGACCTGCGCAAGGGGGTGTTCGACGTGCTGGTGGGCATCAACCTCCTGCGCGAAGGGCTGGATCTGCCGGAGGTGTCGCTGGTGGCCATCCTCGATGCGGACAAGGAAGGGTTTCTGCGCTCGGAGCGCTCGCTGATCCAGACCATCGGCCGCGCCGCGCGCAACGTGGACGGCACCGTGATCCTGTACGCCGACGTCATGACCGATTCCATGAAACTCGCCATCGGCGAGACCGAGCGCCGGCGCGGGGTCCAGCAGGCCTTCAACGAGGAGCACGGCATCGTGCCCCGGAGCGTGGTCAAGCAGATCGACGAGCCGTTGATCCAGGCCTACGACGCCGACTACGTGGAGGTGCCGCTGGTGGCCGACGACGGCCCGCCGCCCAGCGAGATCCCGCGCATGGTCGAGAAGCTCAGGAAGGAAATGAAGCAGGCGTCCGACCGGCTGGAGTTCGAGAAGGCGGCGGAGGTCCGGGACCGCATCCGCGAGCTGCAGGAAAAAGAGCTGTCCGGCCCGTATGTGTCGCGCGGCGCGGCGGCCGGGCGGGCTTGAAACGGTTGCCGCTGGCGATGACGGCGTCGCTCGATCAGTGTGCAGCCCTTGGACTTCGTTTCTCTACGCTTGCCTGGCGCTTGTCGAAGGGCGCGGTTCTTCACGAGGGCGACTGAATCGAGTTTTTCCATGCACGTCGAAGAACTCAAGGACCATCTCGACACGCTGCCCGCCGGACCCGGCGTCTACCTGATGCGGGACGGCGGCGGCAAGGTCGTGTACGTGGGCAAGGCCAAGGAATTGCGCGCGCGCGTGCGCTCCTACCTGCGGGGCGGCGACGGGCGTCCGCACGTGGCCTTCCTCATGCGTCAGGTGGCGGACATCGAGACCCTGGTGACGAGCAACGAGAAGGAAGCCCTGATCCTCGAGAACAACCTCATCAAGCAGTACAAGCCGCGCTACAACATCCGCCTCAAGGACGACAAGAGCTACCTGAGCATCAAGGTCACGGCCGGCGACTGGCCGCGCATTCTCGCCACCCGCAGCATCGTCAGGGACGGCAGCCGCTATTTCGGCCCCTACGCCTCGGCCATCGCCGTGCGCGAGACACTGGAGGTCATCGAGAAGCATTTCCTGCTGCGGAGCTGCACCGACTACAACTTCCGCAACCGCGATCGCCCGTGCCTGCAATACCAGATCAAGCGCTGCCCGGCGCCCTGCGTCCATCCGGTGAACCCGGACGAGTACGCCGGCAATCTGCGTCAGGCGGTGTGGTTCATCGAGGGCAAGAGCGCCGACCTGCTGGGGCAACTGAGGGCGCGCATGCGCGAGCGCGCCGACGCCCTGGAGTTCGAGCAGGCCGCCAGGCTGCGGGACCGGATTCATGCGGTGGAGAAGACCCTGGAGAAGCAGCGCATGGTGTCCCACTGGGGAGCCGACCAGGATATCTTCGGCCTGTACCGGGAAGGGGGCTTCATCGAGGTCCAGATCATCTTCGTGCGTCAGGGCAAGCTCACCGGCAACCAGGCTTATTCCCTGGAAGACCATCACTTCGACGACGAGGACATCGTCGGGGCGCTGTTGACCCAGTTCTACCAGGGCAACCGCTTCGTACCGGAGGAAGTCCTGGTGCCGGTGGCGTTGGACGACCGCGACGTCCACGAGGAGTACCTGGGCGAGCGCAAGGGCCGGCGGGTGACGCTGCACCAGCCGCAGCGGGGCGAGAAGCGCCAACTCCTGGAGATGGCCATGAACAACGCCCGCCAGGGCTTCAACGAACGCCACGATCAGGAGCGGGAGCGCGAGAAGATGCTGCGCGAGCTGCAGCAGAAGCTGCGGCTCCGGCGCTATCCCCAGCGCATCGAGTGTTACGACATCTCCATGATCCAGGGGACCCACGCCGTGGGCTCCCGGGTGGCGTTCTTCGACGGCGAACCGGACAAGTCGAACTACCGCCGCTACCGGGTGCGCACCGTGGCCCCCGAGACCCGCGGCGACGACTTCGCCATGATGTACGAGGTCATCAAGCGGCGCTTCCAGCGCGGCCTCCAGGAGACCGATCTGCCGGACCTGATGGTGGTGGACGGGGGCAAGGGGCAGTTGCAGGTGGCGTTGACCGCCCTGGCGGACCTGCGGATCACCGGCGTGGACGTGGTGGCCATGGCGAAGATGCGCGTGGCCGCGTCGCCGCGCGCCGCCGAGATCGAGCGCTCGGAGGAGCGCCTCTTCCTGCCCTACCGCAGCAACCCCGTGGTGCTGCGGCGCAACTCCAACGCGCTGTTCCTGCTCCAGCGCCTGCGCGACGAGGCCCACCGCTTCGCCATCACCTATCACCGGAGCATCCGCAAGCGCGAGACCCTGCGCTCGGGCCTCGACGGCATCCCCGGGATCGGGCCGGCGCGCCGCAAGGCCCTGCTGCGCCGTTTCGGCAGCATGAAGCGGCTGCGGGACGCCTCCCTGGAGGAACTGCTGGAAGTCCCGTCCATGAGCCGCCCCGTGGCCGAGCGCATCCTGGCATCGTTCCAGGCCGCGGAGTAAGAGGCTGTCATGGTCGCGTCTCTCCCGCCAACACCGGAATGCCCCTGGTGTGACCGGATTCCGTGCTTGGACATTCTCGGCTTGAGTTTCCGGGCTTGAGCATGGGCCTCGCTCATCCCACGGCCGTCCTCGTCTTTCCGCTACTGGCCCTGCTCGGCGGGCAAGCCGTGGCTGTCATGGCCGACGCCGCCGGGGCGTTCACCGTGGCTCTGGCGGCGTCTTCCCTGGCTCTTTGCTTCGCCAGGCCCCGTTGGGGGCTTCTCGGGCTAGCCTGCACACTCGCTTTTCACTGGGGTTTCACCGCGCACCACGGGCTGCTTCATCCGCGGCTGCCCTCCGACCACCTTCGGCATCTGGATCAGGGGAAACGCGCGGTCATTGAAGGACGCCTCTACCGAGAACCGGAAAGTCTTGGCGGACGGAGCCGCTGGTACTTCTCGGCGGAGCGGGAGTGGACGCCGGAAGGCGCGCGCAGCGCCAGCGGCAATGTGCGGGTGACCGTCCGCAACGCCTACCGGCACTGGCGCTACGGAGATGTGGTGCGGTTGCCGTTGCGCCTGCGCGAACCGAAGAACTGGGACGAACAGTTCGACTACACGGCTTACCTGGCGCGCCGCGGCATCTACCATGTGGCGTATCTGCACAACGATTTCGATGTGCGTCTGGTGCGGCGCGAAGGCGGCGGCGTCCGCGGCTGGATCGAGACCGGGCGGCGGCGCATCGGGCGGTTCCTGGAGCGCGTGTTCGACCCGGCCACCGCGGGGCTGCTCAAGGCGCTGGTGGTGGGGGATCGCGGCGGCCTGACCGCGGCGGTGCGGGAGCGCTTCGTCGCCGTGGGCATGTCTCATGTGCTGTCCATATCGGGACTGCACGTGGGCATGCTGAGCTTCGCGGTGTGGTTCCTGTGCCGCGCGCTGGCGGGCCGCAGCACGTGGCTGCTCCTGCGTTTTCCAGTCCACAAGCTGACGGCCCTGGGCTCGCTGGCGCCGGTGCTGCTCTACGCCGCTGTTGCCGGGGCGCGGATACCCACGGTGCGCGCCGCCCTCATGATCGGTCTGTACCAGGTGGCGGTGCTGACCGGGCGCGGCTCAGGCCTGTTCAGGAGCCTGGCGCTGGCCGCATTCGTCGCCGCGCTGGTATGGCCCGGCGCCGTCATGGAGGCATCCTTCCAGCTTTCCTTCCTGGCCGTGTTGTCCATCGCCGGGGGGATACGAATGCTGGGCAAGGCGCGCTTCATGCAGCCGACCGAAGGCGCCCGGGAAAGCCGCCTGCAACGGTATGGGCGCGCCATCCTGTTGTCGGTCCTCGTCCCCGTGTTCGCCACCCTTGGCACCGGGCCGGTGGTGGCATACCACTTCGGCACTCTCTCCCTGGCCGGCTTCGTCGCCAACCCGCTGCTGGTGCCGCTGGTGGGCTTCTTCATCGTGCCCGCCGGGCTCCTGACCGGCTTTCTGTGCCTATTCAACCCCGCCGGCTCGATGCTCCTGGCGGCCGCCGTCGAGCCCGTGGCGGCGTTGTTTCTGTGGGCTGTCGACCTTCTGGCAGGCCTTCCCATGGCGGCGCTCTCGTTCCCGCGTCCGGGTTGGGGGATGGTGGCGGCATGCTACGGATTCATCCTGACACTGGCCGCCATCGTCCACCGGCTCCTTCGGTGAGCCTGGGAGCTTGCCCGCAGGGATGCGCGATAGCGAATTTTCCCTTTCGCGAATTCCTGCGGCGCAAGCTCCTGGCACTTTGGATCTGGGGCGGTGATCGGCCGGCGCGCGTGGCACGGATGGACGACGAGGGGCGCCTTTCGGGCAAGGCGGGGCAGGTGTGACATCGGGCGAATGAACTTGTGAGGGGAGCTTTGTGGACGGTGCGTTTGTTTGACATTCCACCGAGCCTCTGTTAGCTCGTAGCCATTCTGGCAGCACGTGCGTCAGTCCTCCTGCTGTCGATCACGACTCCCCTGTAGATTGAATTCGAACCATGACGACCGTGGCTTGGGCGCCCGTTGGGTGGTGCCTGTGAACCTGACCCGTATCAAGGGCTTCGCCGACGTTCTGCCCGGGGACGTGGAGACGTGGCAGCGCATCGAGAGGGCGGCGGAACGGGTGTTTGCGAGCTACAACTTCAAAGAGATTCGCATACCCGTGCTGGAGAAGTCGGAATTGTTTTCGCGTTCCCTGGGCGAGTCCACCGACGTCATCGAGAAGGAGATGTACACCTTCGCCGACCGGGACTCCAAGGCGACCCTCCTGAGCCTGCGGCCCGAGGGGACCGCGGGGGTGGTGCGGGCGTACGGGGAGGGCAAGCTGCACCAGGTGGAGCCGGTGCGCAAGCTCTATTACCTGGGTCCCATGTTTCGCCGCGAGCGCCCCCAAAAGGGGCGATTGCGCCAGTTCCACCAGATCGGCGCCGAGGTTTTCGGCCGCACCGATCCCTACATCGACGCCGAGTTGCTGCTGTTGCTGCGGGACCTGTGGGAGGATCTCGGTGTGGGCGACACGGTGCTGGAGGTGAATTCCATCGGCTGCGCCGATTGCCGCCCGGGCTTCCGCGCGTCGCTGGTGGCGTTCCTGGAGGAGCGCCGGTCCGAACTGTGCGCCGACTGCGACCGCCGGCTGGAGAACAATCCGCTGCGCGTGCTGGACTGCAAGCGTCCGTCCTGCGGCGGCATCGTCAGCGCGGCGCCGTCGATGCGGTCCCATCTTTGCGATGACTGCCGGAGACACTTCGACACCGTGCTGGAGCTGCTCCGGAACCTCCGGCCGGAGCCGGTGGTGAACCCGCGCCTGGTGCGCGGCCTGGACTACTATTGCCGCACCACTTTCGAATGGAAGGCCGGCGCGGGCCTGGGAAGCCAGAACACCGTGGCCGCGGGCGGCCGCTACGACGGGCTGGCGCGCTCCCTGGGGGGACCGGCGGTGGCGGGCGTGGGCTTCGCCTTGGGGGTGGAGCGCCTGGCGTTGCTGCTGTCGGAAGGGGAAACGGCCGAAAGCGGCGCGCCGCTACTCTATCTCGCCTGGATGGGCGAGGAAGCGCAACGGTGGACGTTTGCCTTGGCCCATCGTCTGCGCCGGCGCGGCCGGCGGGTGGACCTGGAGGGCGAGGACCGGAGTCTCAAGAGCCAGATGCGGCGGGCGGACAAGCAAGGGGCAAGCGTGGTGCTCATCGTCGGCCCCGACGAGATGGACAAGGGCAGGGCGCTGGTGCGCCATATGGCGACCAAGGAACAGACCGAGGTGGATTTCGCGGATGTCGAGGAAAGTCTCGGGTGAACACGTGAACGAGCGGAATGTGGATCTGATGGGCGACTGGCAGCGAAGCTGCCGCTGCGGGGAGCCGGGCGAGGGCGACGTGGGCCGGGAGATGATCCTGATGGGATGGACGCAGTCCGTGCGGGATCACGGCGGCCTGCTGTTCATCGACCTGCGGGATCGGTCCGGCGCGGTGCAGGTGGTGTTGAACCCCGAGGTGACGCCCGAGGCCCACGAAAAGGCCAAGCGCGTGCGCTCCGAAGACGTGCTGGCCGTGCGCGGAACCCTGGTGCACCGTTCCGAGGAGACCGTGAACACCAGCATCGCCACCGGCGCCGTCGAACTGATGGCCCTGGAACTGCGCGTGCTCAACCCCTCGCGGGTGCCGCCCTTCCCGGTTGACGACGATGTGGAGCCCACCGAGACCAGCCGCTACCGCTACCGCTACCTTGACCTGCGGCGGCCGCGCAGCCTGCGCCCCCTGGAGATCCGCCACCGCATGCTGTCCGCCGTGCGCGAACACCTGAACGGCCTGGCGTTCATGGAGGTGGAGACTCCGGTGCTCACCAAGAGCACGCCCGAGGGTGCCCGCGATTACCTGGTGCCCAGCCGCATGCACCCGGGCAAGTTCTATGCGTTGCCGCAGTCGCCCCAGCTCTTCAAGCAGATCCTCATGGTGGGCGGCGTGGACCGCTATTTCCAGGTGGTGCGCTGCTTTCGTGACGAGGACCTGCGCATGGACCGCCAACCCGAGTTCACCCAGCTCGACATCGAGATGTCTTTCGTGCGGCCCGAGGACATCTTCGACATGGTCGAGGGCATGATGGCGCGGGTGTTCCGGGAGGTCCGTGGGGTGGAGCTGGAGACGCCGTTCCGGCGCCTGACCTGGGAAGAGGCCATGGGTCGCTACGGCACGGACAAGCCCGACCTCCGTTTCGGCCTGGAGCTGGTGGAGCTTTCGGACACATTCCGCGATTCCAGGGTGGCCATCTTCACGCGCGCGCTGGCGGGCGGCGGCATCGTCAAGGGCCTGCGGGCGCCCGGCGCCGGCGATCTGTCGCGCAAGGACCTCGATGATCTCACTGGTCTGGTGGGACGCTACGGCGCCAAGGGGCTCGCCTGGATCAAGGTCACGGACAGCGAGTGGCAGTCGCCGCTCACCAAGTTCCTGAGCGCGGCCGAGAAAGACGCCCTGCGCGACCTCGCCGGTGTACGGCCCGGCGACATTCTCTTCATGCTCGCCGACGATTTCGACATCGTCAACGAGGGCCTCGCCAACCTGCGGCTGGAAATGGCCCGGCGGCTCGGCCTTGTGCCGGACGGCGTTCACGCCTTCACCTGGGTCCTGGACTTCCCGCTGGTGGAGTGGCGGAAAGCCGAGGGGCGCTACACCGCCGTGCACCATCCCTTCACCGCCCCGCGGGAAGAAGACCTGCCGCTGCTGGAAACCGATCCCACCCGGGTCAAGTCCCGCGCCTACGACCTGGTTTTGAACGGCATGGAGCTGGGCGGCGGCAGCATACGGATCCACTCCCCGGAACTGCAACGGCAGGTGCTGGCGCTCCTGGACGTGAACCCCGACACCGTCGAGGAACAGTTCGGTTTCCTCCTCGAAGCCCTGGACCTCGGCGCGCCCCCCCACGGCGGCATCGCCTTCGGCGTCGACCGCCTTGCCATGCTCCTGAGCGACGCCCCCGCCATCCGCGACGTCATCGCCTTTCCCAAGAGCCAGCGCGCCGTATGCATGCTGACGGAAGCGCCCACCACGGTGGATGCAAGGCAGCTTGGGGAGTTGCAGATCAGGACGTTGGCCGGGGACTAGACGAGGCTGGGAACTCGCGGCGTGCCGAACGCCGGCTTGCGGCAGTCTTTCCGCGCATGCATAAAGAGGTCCTTCGGAGGTGGGCAATGGCCGATCCGGTACCAAAAGGTCGCGTAGAGATGAATGTTATACCGACCTCGAAAGAGGCCGGAGTGACCGAATCCATCGAACTCTATATGCGCGCTGAAGAAATAGACGTGGCAGCAAACGTATCCCTCACGAACCCCCAGGTTTCCCGCACTTCCAACTCCACCAACTCGGGATGACGCCTTGCCTACTTGGGGCGCGATTCTGAAAGAACTCCATGCGAGCCGCGCGCCAAGCGGTTCCGGGCCAGACTTTGACGGTGTACGGCGGGGCTACCTTCAGTCGGTGTACAAGTACACCGGCAGGTCGTTGATATTGTACTCCAGTGCATGGTGAGGTGGTCCCGGAGAATCGGACAGGTTGCCAAGGTGTATTCCACGGACTGAGGGAGGATACGCTGAGGTGGTCTTGGACCTGCAGTGGTCGCACTAGGACCTACTCGCGCGCCCAACAGACCAAAACGCGGCCGGCGACGAGGGAAGGAGGGGACAGCATAGCCATGACGGTCCCGACGATATTCGATACATGTAGTCCTCGGGAGGACGTTCTCAAGGGAGCCATTGCTGAAGCGGATTTCGCGGCCGACTTGGCTCAGGTCATCGTCGGAGAAGGCAGCGCCGAGTACTTGGACCCCGTGAGGTTCTTTGCCCATACGTGGCCCACACGGGGTATCAAGAACCTTCTGGCCAATGTATGTCGGCGCTTGAGCGGTTCGGGTGGCGAGGTCGCCGCGATCTTTCGACTCGACACCTCATACGGTGGCGGCAAGACCCACGGCCTGATCGCGCTTGCGCACGCAGCCCGTGGCATGGCGAACGTGCCCAACGCCGCGGAGTTCGTCGAACCTGATCTGCTGCCGCAAGGCCCCGTCCGCGTTGCCGCGTTTGATGGGGAGAACGCGGACCCGGCCAATGGGCGGGCGATGGGTGACGGCGTACTGGCTTGCACACCTTGGGGCGAGATCGCCTACGCTCTCGCCGGACGGGAAGGATACGAACGGGTCCGCAACAGCGACGAGCACCAGGTCGCGCCGGGAGCGGAAACTTTGCGGGAACTGTTCGGGGGCGAGCCTGTCCTGATCCTGCTAGACGAGCTTTCGGTATACCTGCGTAAGGTACGGCAATTCGATGATGCCCACGACCAGTTGACGGCTTTCCTGACATCCTTGTTCAAGGCCGTGGAGGGTGCGCCCAATGCGGCCCTCGTCTACACTCTCGCTATCGGTAAGGACGGCCGCGCCACCGACGCCTATAGCGCGGAGAACCAGTTCATCGCCGACCGGATGGCTGAAGCCGAAAGCGTCTCCGCCCGGAAGGCTACCCTACTGAATCCCACGGAAGAAGACGAGACGGCGCAGGTGTTGCGCCGCCGCCTTTTCGAATCGATTGACGATTTCCAAGCGTCTTCGGTGGTCGCCACATACCGCGACCTTTGGACTGCCGCCGGCGAAGCCCTGTCGAGAGAGGCCGCCCGACCCGAGACCACGGAGTCATTTCTCGCCAGCTACCCGCTGCATCCCGAAGTGTTGGCGACCTTGACGGGCAAGACTGCAACCCTGGGCAACTTCCAGCGCGTGCGCGGCATGCTGCGGCTCCTGGCCCGCACCATCGTCCATCTGTGGCAACAGCAACCCGCGGACGCCGCCGCGATCCATCTCCACCATATCGATCCCGGCTACGAGCCGATCCGGCAGGAGATCGTTACCCGTCTCGGCCAGACGGCGTACCTGCCGGCCATCGCCAGTGACGTGGCCGGTACGGAGAAGAAGGCGCTTGCCGGGGAGATCGACGCCGAGCATCACCGCGGCTTGCCACCTTACGCCACGTATGTAGCGCGCACGATTTTTTTGCACAGCCTGGCCTTCAACGACCCGCTGAAGGGCCTGTCGCCTCATCAACTGCGGTACTCGGTGCTGGCGCCGGCCACGGACGTGAGCTTCATCGAGGAGGCGCGTCGAAAGTTCGTCGCCGAATCGGCCTATCTCGACGACCGGCCGGGCGCGTCCATGCGCTTTCTTGCCGAAGCGAACCTCAGCCAGATCATCCGCCGCGAGGAGCAACACGTCGATGCCGGCGAGACCCGCGCGCATCTGGACGACAGCATTCGCGGTATCTTCAGCGGCGGCGCGGGCGGCGCCTTCGAGGCCATTCCCTTTCCCGGCGGTCCCTTCGACGTGCCAGACGAGGTCGGCGACGGCCGCCCAAGACTGATCGTGCTCGCCTACGACGGCGTCGCCATCGGCAGCGCCGTGGAGAGGGTTCCCGAACTGATCGCGCGCATCCACTCCCGCAAGGGCTCGGAAGGCTCGGCCCTGCGGGCACTGCGCAACAATCTGGTGTTCCTGGCTGCGGAAGACGCCCGCAAGGAGGAAATGCGGCGCAAGGCGCAACGGCGGCTGGCGTTGCAGGATCTCAAGAAGCCCGAGCGCCTTGTGGATCTCGCCGAACACCAGCAGGACAAGATCCGCGAGCTGGAAGCGCGCTCCGAGCAGGAGTTGGCGATAGCCGTCCAGCAGTGTTACCGCCACGTGTTCTACCCGTCGCGAAACCGTATCGGCGGGAGCGATGTCGATCTGGCGCACACCGCCATCGACGTCCAATCGACATCGGACCGGCCGGGTTCGGGACAACGACAAGTGGTGCGGGCGCTCCGCGACCTGCCGAAGCTACGCATGTCCGAGGACGAGCCGAACTCACCCGCCTACGTGCGCGACCGTACGCCGCTCCGCAAGGGCCAGATCACGACTCTGGCCTTGCGTGAGGAGTTCCGCCGGGATCCCGCGCTGCCCATGCTGTGCGGCGACGACATATTCATCCGCGGCATCCTGCGCGGCATCGAGCGGGAGGAGTACGTCTACCAGCGCGGCGACCTGTTGTGCGGTCCGGGCGATCCGCTGCCCACCATCGTCATCGACGAGCAGTCCGCGGTCTTCACCATGGCCTACGCCAGAAACAAGGGGATCTGGCCGCGAAAGCAACCGGAGCCGCCCGGCGGAGGGAACGAGTACGTCGAGCCCATTGACGAGGGCGGAGGTCAGGTCGTGGAGCCAACGCCCGAGGAGCAACCTTCACTCGGTGGGTTGTCGGCCGAAGGCCTGCTGACCGAAGCCTTGGCCAGACTCTGGGAACAGGCCCGCGCCCGCAACATCGAGAAGATCGGCGTCCTCACCATCCGCCTGTTCGAAGCCGGCGACGCCTTTCGCCTGCTCGGAGCCGTGGGCGCGGTTTCAGGGGCCGATAAGCTCGTGACCCTGACCGGCGGTTACGAAACCCGCGACCAGGGCTCGTTCGAGTTGGAGTTCCGGGGACCCGTGTCCGACGCCCAGCCGGTTCGGGAGTTTCTCGAACCGCAGCTTCGCGACGCCGCATCCCGGACCTTGGAGGTCGGCTTCGAATTGACGTTCACCGAAGGACTGCCCATGCAGGGCGACGCCGCGGAGAAGATGACCGAGCGATTGTCGCGCTTCGCCAGCGGCGCGGCATTCGTCATGGCTACCGCCAGGGAGGCTGGAGCCTGATGGCGCGTCTCAAACGGGTTGTCCAGATCGACACGCCGGAATCGGCGCCGCGTTACGAGCTTCGCATCGGACGCCACGGCCCCGCCGACACGGAGTACGAGATCTGGCAGATGCCAAGCCCCGCAACTCCGCACCTGAGCATAGCGGCCCGCGTCGCTGGCCTGAAAGGCCGCAACCTGCAACTGGTGGAACACAGGGTTCTGAAGCGGCTGTCACAGGCGGGCGTAAAGCCCGTCCTCGGCAACCAACAGAAGCAGGGATATGCCGTCTCTGAGGACCTGGCCCTGACGCTCGGCCTTCTGTTCCGCACCCTCGCTCCCATGCGAAGCCGCGACAACATGCGCGCCGTCGCCGAAGGCATCGAGGCCATGGGGCGTGAGGAGGCAGCCTACTGGCTCGGCATGGCCATGCACCGCAGACACCCGCGCCGAGTGCTGACGGCGCTGCGTTTCCTGCTGACGGAGCCGAAGCCGCCGAGAACCCCTACGCTGCAATGATAGACTCTACCCTTAGCTCCTTCCTGCGCTGCTCGGCGTGCCACAAGTCGTAATTGGACTGCATGTTCAGCCATAGCTCGGAGCTGGTTCCCAGGGCTATGGAGAGTCTCACCGCCATCTCGGGACTGATCCCGGTGTGCTCGTTGACGATCTCGGAAAGCGCCTTCCGGGAAACGCCGAGGTGCTTGGCAGTCTGGGTAATGGAGATACCCAAAGGCGAAATCCACTGTCTAAACAGCACTCCGCCGGGATGAGGTGGGTTGTGCATTCTCATGAGTGTCTCCTGACCTGTATCCAATCTGGCGTAGCCGGAACCAGAGGCTGGTCGACAAGCAGTTCTTTGTCATGTTGTCGAGATATCACAGTCTAATGGTGATCCACGTAATTCACTGCTTCGGCGTGCCCGCTAACGAAACGAAAGTCCACACTCCAGTTCTTGGCGACATACACCGACCAGATATTGGCGCCACGAGGCTCCAGTAGATGCAAACGGAAACTGGGTGCACGCATGTCCCTTGGAGATGTTGCGGCGTCCAGAGCAGCCAAGATATCTCTCAACTGGTTGGCGTGCCTCGGCTGTATACCCTTCTTGTTTCCGGTCTCGAAGAACGTCTGTAACCCTTTGTGCTTGAAGCCTTTAATCACGTGACAGAGTATCACATGTCACGTAACGGGTTACAAGTTCTGACAAGCAATTCTGGGGTGGCGTCGAGTGTTCCCAACAGAAATACTGAAAAACGGCTTGACATTCTATTGTCCCAACAGTATCGTTAGCAACGAGATTGTTGGAAGCATGGATGTCCCATGAATGATTTCATCAACCAGTTCTGGACGGAGGGATTCCTCGGCGTAGCGGGCCTGTGGATTCTGCGGAACTTGAGGTCCCGAAACCAGCCGCCTCCAGCATCCTCTCAGGTTAGCGTGTCAGGGGATAACAACAGCGTGACCGTCGTGCTGTGTGAACGGTGTCGTCCTGAGAGTTCGGCGTCGAGTCCGACCGGACAACGGAGCAATGGCCGTGACCGTCGCTAGGAAGTACAACCCAGGCTTCCTAACCGACGATGAGTTGGTGGAATCATTCTGTGTGCGGACGGTCGAGTTCGAGTCGATGGTCGAGATGCTGCGCGATTGCACCGGAAGCTCAAACCCGCATCAGATCGTGATCGGCGCCCGCGGCAGCGGGAAGACGAGCCTCCTCCTGCGGATCGCGGCCGAGGTGCGCAGGGATGTCGGGTTGTCGTCCCGATTCTTTCCGATCGTCTTTGCAGAGGAAAGCTACGAGGTCACCACCGCTGGGGAGTTCTGGCTCGAATGCCTGTCTCGCCTGGCGGCGCAGGTGCCTCGCCGAGAGGGCGGTCCCGATCTGCAACGCACCGTCGAAGACCTGCGAACCAATAGTGACGACCAGACTCTTGCTGAGCGTTGTCGCGCCTCCCTGTTGGACTTCTCGGACCGGGAGGGTAAACGGCTGGTTTTGATAGTCGAGAACCTCAACATGATGTTCAGGGACATGGCGGACCCGGACGCGGGTTGGCGGCTGAGACACACCCTCCAGACCGAGCCCCGGGTCGTCATGCTTGCGAGCGCCACCAGCCGTTTCGAGGAGATCGACAACCCGGAGCATGCACTTTACGATCTCTTCAGGGTGCACACCCTGCGCCCCCTCAACACGAAAGAGTGCGCGGTTCTTTGGGAAACGGTGTCCGGTCGGTGCCCTGCGCCCAAGACGATTCGGTCGTTGGAGATCCTCACCGGCGGAAGCCCGCGACTGTTGGCGATCGTGGCCCGTTTCGGCGGGGGCAGGTCCTTCCGCGAACTCATGGTCGAACTGCTCGATCTGGTCGATGACCATACGGAGTATTTCAAAAGCCATATCGAATCGCTTCCGCCACAGGAACGGCGGGTCTATCTTGCGCTTGCTGAATTGTGGAAACCGGCGACCACGAGGGAAATCGCGGATCGATCCCGGCTGGAGACGAGTAAATGCAGCGCTCAACTCGCGCGCCTCATCGAACGAGGGGTCGTTCAGGTCAAGGGCGGCACGGCTCGGCGCAAGCAGTACTACCTGACCGAGCGCTTGTACAACATCTATTACCTGATGCGACGGTCCCGCGGGCCGGGTAGCTTGGTCGAAGCCATTGTCCAGTTCATGGAGACATATTACTCGCCCGCCGAACTGAAGGACATCGTTGCTCGCCTCATCCGCGAGGCGGGAAGCTCCAACGGGGAGATGCAGTCGCTCTACCGGATCGCCATCCCACGGTTTCTGGAGTCACCGGCGCTGAGCAAGCACCGAGGCGAGTTGCAGACGCTTCACGCCGGTACGGACGAGGCGGCAAAGCAGGAAGCGATGGATCTGTTCGCCAAAGCGGCTACCCTGAACAATCAGAATCGAGCAGCGGACGCACTGGCCGTGTGGGACCAGTTGCTGCTTCGATTCGGAGAGAGCACGAACCCGACGTTGCTTGAGCCGGTTGCGACGGCTCTCTTCAATAAAGGCGTCACGCTCGGCAGAATGGACCGATCCGAGGATGCGCTATGTGCCTACGACGGAGTGGTGCGTCGATTCGGGCAGAGCAAGAACTTGGCTGTTCTTGAGTCGGTCGCCAAGGCCCTTTTCTACAAAGGGATGATACTCGGCGGAATGAACCAGTTCCAAGATGCGTTGGACGCCCTGGAAGAGGTCGTCAGTCGCTTTGGGCAGAGCACTAACACGGCCCTTCTTGAACTGGTGGCGAATGTCATCGTCTACAAAGGAGATGCACTCGACAGATTGAATCGGCCGGAGGACGCACTGGCTGCATGGGATGACTTGTTACTCCGGTTCGGACAGAGTGAAAATCAAACTCTTCTTGAGCAAGTAGCGATTGCCTTCGTCAACAAAGGGGCTCTGTTCGCTCGATTGAATCGGCCGCAGGACGGACTGGCCGCCTGTGACGAGATGCTGCATTTCTTCGGCCAGAACAACAATCCAGAAATTCTTGGGTGGGTAGCGAAGACCCTCTTCAACAAGGGGTGTGCACTGCGTGAATTGCACAGGCCTCAGGATGCCGTGGCCACTTGGGAGGAGGTAGTTCGTCGCTTCGCGGAGAGTGAGGACCCAACTGTTGCTGAGGTAGTAGCCAAGGCTCTCTTCAACAAAGGAGATGTACTGGTTGATATGAACCGACACGAAGATGCGTTGGCCGTCTGGGACGGGGCAGTTCGTCGTTTTGGGGAGAGTCAGAACGGGGATGTCTTCGGGTGGGTTACACAGGCCCTTGTTGTCAAGGGTGCAATACTCGACCGAGTGGGCCGGCTCCGGGACGCACTCGCTGCCTTTGACGAGGCGGTTCACCGAATTGCAAGAGACGCGTCTGCCGTGCCCGGTGAATGGATGGGGGAAGCGCTTCTTCGAAAAGCCGGTATGGAGTTCAAATGCCTGCGGTATGAGGCAGCGGTCGAGACGGCGGGTCGGGCTCTATCTGCACTCGGACCGGAATCACTGGCGAGGCGTGTCCGTGGTCATCTGATTCGGGCCAAGGCGACTCTTGCCGACGGCAAACGATCTGCAAGCGAACTCGACATCGAAACCGTTCTTGCGCTGTTGCAGAAGATCGGAGCTCTCCCGTATGAGGCTCTTGATGCACTGATGTATTTGAGCGTTGAGCTTGGGCCGGTGCACATGCGCGAACTCATTCAGGCGTCACCGTCGGTGAAGCTCCTATTGCCGCTCGTTACGGCCCTGGAGCGGGAGATCGGGCTTGAACCCGGGGTGGCACAGGAGGTCGAGGAAGTCGCTCAGGATATCCGCCGGGATCTGGTGAAGTTGAAAGAGGCCCGCACGGCGGCATTGAGTAGGGAGAAGTTGGCGAGTCACGCGTCAGTGCAGACGGATCAGAAGGATGGCTAACACACGCCTGATTGAGCGGTGGTTGCCGATAGCAGAAATCGGCGAGGAGAGCCTGCGAGAACGGACGCCGATGACGCCGTTCCCGGCTCCGAACCGGCTCCACGTGTGGTGGGCGCGGCGTCCGCTGGTGGCGTCACGGGCGGCGGTGCTGGCGTCGCTCTTACCGGCAGACGCGGATCGGGAACGGTTTCTGCATGTTCTCGGGATACACGGGGACCCGATCGCTGCACGACATGCGATAGATCGCGCACGCAGGACTGGAGTTCGCGTGGCTGATCCCTACGGCTATGTTCGGGCGTTCAAACACGTCTTGACCAACCGCGACATCGGATGGATTAGGGCGACGATCAAGCGTACCACAGAGGACTGTACAGTCCTTGATCCGACCGCCGGCGGAGGCAGTATTCCGTTCGAAACGATGCGCATGACCTTGACGCCACTTGCCAACGACCTTAATCCTGTCGCTACTCTGATCACCAAGGCGACGGTTGAGTGGCCGTCAGCCTACACTCATGAGATTGAGGTAGAGTTTTACAGGTTGGCCATTAGCAGGTTGTTGAAAAACTCCGCCTGACGCGGATAACAGTAAGTATCCTATTCGTAAGGACAGGGAGTAAACGATGAGAGGAACAGATCCGCGTCAGGAAGGGATGTTCAGTTATGTGTCGCCGGAGGCGCGAGTGCCAGCGGACCATCCGTTGCGAGCGATACGGAAAATGGTGAACAGGGCGCTTGAAGGACTGACGCGGGAGTTTGAGGAGATGTACTCGCACACGGGGCGGCCTTCGATCGCGCCGGAGCAGTTGCTGCGGGCGTTGCTGCTTCAGGTACTTTACTCGATCCGTAGCGAACGGTTGTTGGTGGAGCAACTGGACTACAACTTGCTGTTCAGGTGGTTTGTGGGACTGTCGATGGACGATCCGGTGTGGGACCACTCGACGTTCACCAAGAACCGGGAGCGGTTGATCGGGTCGGACATCGCGCGGGCCTTTTTTGGGCAAGTGCTGGGTCAGGCCCGTGAAGGACGCCTTTTGTCGGATGAACACTTCAGCGTGGACGGGACGTTGCTGGAGGCGTGGGCGTCGATGAAGTCGTTCCGGCCGAAAGATGGAGGCGGACGGCGCGGTGGCGGTGGACGCAACGCCGAGGCGGACTTCCACGGCGAGAAGCGCAGCAATGCGACCCACCAGTCGGGCACCGATCCACAGGCACGGCTGTACCGCAAGGGCCAAGGGCAGGAAGCGAAGCTGTGCTACCTGGGCCATGCGTTGATGGATAACCGCCATGGACTGATCGTCGATACCCGTACCACCGAAGCCGGCGGACGGGCTGAGCGCGAGGCGGGCCTGGCGATGATGACGGCGCGTCCCGGCACGGATCGGCTCACCCTCGGGGCAGACAAGGGATACGATACAAAAGACTTTGTGGAGGGACTGCGCTGCGCCAACGTCAGTCCGCATGTGGCCCAGAACGATACCCACCGGCGTTCCGCCATTGACCGGCGCACCACCCGTCACGGTGGTTACGCAGTGAGCCAGCGCATCCGCAAACGGATCGAGGAAGGCTTCGGCTGGGCCAAGACCATCGGAGGCATGCGCAAACTCAAGCACCGGGGCTTGGCCAAGGTCGACTTCCAGTTTACCCTCACCTTCGCCGCCTACAACCTGGTACGACTGCGCACCTTGGGAGTCGGGGGTTGAGCATGCGTCCATGGCCTCAGTGCGTCTGCGCCGCGCCCGCTGGCCTGAAATGGCCGGTGAAACAAGTCTATCTCGATGCCCTGAAGCCGGATTTTCCATCGAATCACTCACAAACGCTCAAATCTAGGCGTTTTTCCACGGCCTGCTAGGTGGCGCAGGCAGATCGAAGACTGTCTCGGCGTATTGTTCCCACAAAGGGGCCTCCCGGAACGAATCGATGTAACCTATCTCTGGGCTCGAACCGTCACTTGTCCATACTGCGAAGGTCTGGTTCCGTTGTCGCCCAACTGGCGGCTGGCACCCGACGGGACCGGCGTCCGGTTGAAGCCCGGACTTGGTGCCGGACCAGGGTCGAGGGGGCGTGTGTGCTGGTTCGAAATTGTGGGAAATGCCGCAGAGCAGTCGCTAGGTACGGTGTCACGCGGGACGGGTGACTGCCCCTATCCGGACTGTCAGCGAATCATCGACGGTGACACCATCAAGGCTCAGGCGCAGGTTGGGAGGATGGGCGAGCAGCTTTACGCCGTCGTGTACAAGAAACGGATCGAATACGAGACCAAGACGGGACAAATTCGAGTGAAGTGGGTGCGCGGCTACCGCGCGCCGCGTCCCGAGGACGACAACGGCGTGGAGATCCGGGCGCGGCTCGACGAGAAATTGGCTGAGTGGGAAGCTTTCGATATCGTGCCGGGGGAGAGAGTCCCCGAAGGGAACAAGACTACCGAACCGCAGCGCTATGGTATGGGCATGTGGCGTGACCTGTTCTCGCCTCGCCAACTCCTTTGCCACGGCACGAGCGTAGAACTCTTCCGGGAAATGCTCGACGAGGATCGAACTGCGGGCCGGCTCGACGAAGTTCGGAAGGCGGCTTATGGGTATCTTGCACTGGCCCTGGACAAGCTGCGTGACTACAATTCCAGGATGACCCGTTGGCACGCGAATCGCGAGGTGATGGTCAATACTTTCGACCGGCATGATTTCTCGTTCAAGTGGTCGTATGCTGAGATGGCGCCGTTGATTACCGGCCTTGGATATGACTGGGCCATCAAGCAGACCGCCAAGTGCATCGGCGAACTCGTCGCTCTCGTTCGTCCAGATGCCCGAGTCACTGCTGCCAGCCCTGATCTCTTCGATAGGGTTCCTGAAGACGCCGCCGAGATTTCGCAACCGCCCCCTGTCACCATCACCTGCAAGCCGGGCGATAGCCTTGACCACATCCGCGACGCATCCATCGATGCCGTGGTTATGGACCCCCCGTACTGCGACAATGTGATGTACGCGGAGCTTTCGGATTTCTTCTATGTTTGGCTGAAGCGCACGGCCGGGCACGTCTTTCCCGAGCTGTTCCGCCGCCAGCTTACCGACAAGGAGAACGAGGCGGTAGCCAATCCGGCCAAGTTTCAGGGAGAGAAAGGGGCGCGGGCGCTCGCCGGTCAGGACTACCAGGAGCGCATGGCGGCGATCTTCGCGGAGTGCCGCCGGGTGCTGAAGCCCGACGGCATCATGACCCTGATGTTCACCCACAAGGCCACGGGAGCCTGGGACGCCCTCACCAAAGGGTTGATCGAAGCGGGCTTCGTCATCACGGCCTCCTGGCCCATCAATACGGAGGCGGAAGGGAGCCTGCACATCAAGGACAAGGCGGCGGCCAACAGCACCATCTTTCTGGTGTGCCGCCCGCGCGTCCGTGATCCGTTTCTGGTGAGAGACGAGCCGGAGCTTTACTGGGAGGACGTGGAGCCGCGGGTTGCGTCCGCGGTGCGGTCCCGGGTGCGGGAGTTCCAGGAGGCGGGCATTGCCGGGGTCGATCTCTACCTTGCTTCGTTCGGGCCGGCGCTGGAGGAGTTCTCCCGCCACTGGCCGATCAAGCGGGGCACGCCGCGCGAGCTTCCCGCGGAACGCCGCCGACGGCGTCAGCACGTGCTTGTCGAGGAGGAATGGGACCCCTACGAGGCCACGCCGGAGGATGCCCTCGGGGTCGCCCGGCGGGAGGTCAAGCGCTGGCGTCTGGAGCAGTTGACCCATCTCAAGGCCAACGCCGATCTCGATCCCGCGACGGCGTTCTTCGTTCTGGCATGGGATGCCTTCAAGGCGCCCGTGTTCTCGTACGACGAGGCGCTCAGGCTGGCGCGGGCCGTGGGCGTCGATCTCGATACGGACGTGGTGGGCCGGCTTGCGGAGAAGAAGGGGAGTGACATCCGGCTCTGGGACAGCGCACGGCGAGCCGCCAAGGGGGCGCTCGGTCCGGCTGACGGCTCCCGAAGCATGATCGACGCGATCCATCACGCGGCCAACCTGGCGCGCCTTCGGTCCCTGGACGCGGCGCGCGAGTTGCTCGCTACGACACTCGCGGACAAGGACACGCGCTTCTTCGCTTCCCTGGAGGCTGTGCTGGAGGTGCTACCCGTCTCTCGCGCCTTCACCGGAATCGATCTCACGGGGGAGGCCGCGGCATCGGGTACGGACTTCGAGACGCTCTACAACCTCTCCCGGCTCGCCTACAGCGACCGCATCGACGAGCCCGAGCAGTTGAAGCTGTGGCAGGACGACGATAGCTGAGTCATGCTTCGGGACCGCAATTGGAAGCTCAAGTACACGCCGGACGACGGCGACCTCGTCCGGCTCTTCTACGTTCCGGCTCTGGAAGACGCCGAGCGTTACGACCGCCTGACCGGCTACTTCAATGCTGGAGCTCTCGCGCTGGTGGCGCGCGGCATCGAGGGGCTGGTGCGCAACCGCGGGCGCATGCGGCTCATCGTCGGCTGTACGTTGGCCCCGCCCGAGATTGAGGCCATCGAGCGGGGCGAGGCGTTGCGGGCACGGGTTGAGCAGCGTCTGGCGGACTTGCCCCTGGCGCCCCCGGACGCGGGAGCTTCCGGTGCTCTCGAGCTGCTGGCCTGGATGGTCGCCCGCGGCCATCTCGACGTGAAGGTAGCAGTGCCTTGCGACGCGAACGGAAAGCCGGTCAGTGATGACGGCATCTTCCACGAGAAGGCTGGCGTCATCGAGGACCGTACGGGCGAGAAGATAGCTTGGAATGGCAGCCTGAACGAGACCGCCGCCGGCTGGCGCACCAACTGGGAGAGCATCAACGTCTACACGAGTTGGGGACCGCAACCCGAGCGGGTGGTGGCTGAGGAGACGAACTTCGCGCGCATCTGGGCCAACCGCACTCCGCGCCTTTCCGTGCTGGACGTGCCGGATGCGGTACGGAGCGACCTGCTGCGCTTCCTGCCCTCCGCCGATGCGCTGCCGGAACGATTGAAGGGAGTGGTGGAAGGGAAGACGGATACACCGTCAGCCGCCCGCCCAAGGCCTGAACCACCGATAGTCTCAACGGCCGACTTGCGAACGCTCGTGTGGGCTTTCATCCGGCGCGCCCCGACCCTTCCCGGCGGCGGTGCGCGCGTCGGCGAGGCCACCGCGGCGGTCACGCCGTGGCCGCATCAGATACGCGCGTTCGAGCGCCTTTACGGAAATTGGCCGCCGAAACTCCTGATTGCCGACGAGGTGGGGCTTGGCAAGACCATCCAGGCGGGATTGTTGCTGCGGCAGGCATGGCTTGCGGGACGCGCGCAGCGGATTCTCATCCTCGCGCCCAAGGCCGTGCTCAGGCAATGGCAAATCGAGCTACGCGAGAAATTCAACCTCAACTGGCCCATCTACGACGGACGCAAGCTCACTTGGTATCCGTCGCCGGCACAGCGCGGCCGCCACGAGCGTGACGTCGGCCATGCCGACTGGCACGAGGAGCCGGCGGTGATCGTGTCGAGCCAGCTCATGCGGCGACACGACCGCGCCGAGGCGCTGCTGACGGAAGCAGAGTCGTGGGATCTCGTGGTGCTCGATGAGGCGCACCACGCCCGCCGTCGCGGAGCGGGAAGCCAGAGCGAAGGCGGGCCGAACGCCCTGCTTCGGCTCATGCGCGGGTTGAAGGAGCGCACTCAGGGCCTGGTGCTGCTCACCGCGACTCCCATGCAGGTACATCCGGTGGAAGTCTGGGATCTGCTGGATCTCCTGGGTCTTCCGCCGGAATGGACTGCGGAAGCATTCCTCCGTTTCTTCGATGATCTGGAGCAGCCGAGCCCATCGCCCGAGGCCACGGAGCGCATGGCGCGTCTGTTCCGGGCTGTCGAGCATCGCTACGGTGCTGTCACGACGGAGGACGCGCAAGGCCTCGCCGACCTATCGCGCCTCAAGGCCAACAAGGTTCTCCGAGCGTTGCGTGACAGTTCCAGCATTCCACGCAGGCAGTTGGAGACGTTAGAGCGCCAGGCGGCCGTAAGGATCGTGCAGGCGCACACCCCGATTCGGCAGTTGGTTTCACGGCATACGCGGGAGTTGTTGCGCCGTTACTTCAAGGCTGGAACCCTGACGACCTCCATCGCCGACCGCCGGGTCGAAGATCATTTCGTGAAGATGAGCGCTGGCGAGCGCGCTCTCTACGAAGCGGTGGAAGATTACATCTCGGGAACCTACAATCAGGCAGCGGCGGCCGAGCGAAACGCCGTGGGCTTCGTGATGACCATCTATCGCCGCCGCTTGGCGAGCAGCTTCCGCGCACTTGGCAGCACGCTCCAGCGGCATCTGGACGCCGTCACCGTAGGCCGCACGTTGACCACGCTGGACGAGGACGCGCCGGACGACGAAACGCTCGACGAAGCACCGGACACGGAAGAAATGGTCGCCATGGAGCAGCACGTGCTGGCCGCGGAAGAAACCGACGACATCCAAGGCCTGCTCGATAGCATCCGCCGTCTTCCGCCGGACAGCAAGCTCGCCAGTCTAAGGCAAGCCCTCGACTCGTTGCGCGCCGATGGCTACCGGCAGATCATGGTGTTCACCCAGTACACCGACACCATGGATTTTCTTCGCGAGGAACTCGGACAGGATCCGAATCTGCGGCTGCTGTGCTTCTCGGGTCGCGGCGGCGAGTTCCCTGGGACCGATGGCGCTTGGCGCCGCATCGGCCGGGACGACGCCAAGCGCCGTTTCCGAGACGGTGAGGCAGACCTGCTGCTCTGCACGGACGCTGCTGCCGAGGGGTTGAACTTTCAGTTCTGCGGCGCGTTGGTGAACTATGACATGCCGTGGAACCCCATGCGTGTGGAGCAGCGCATTGGCCGTATCGACCGACTCGGGCAGCACTATCCGGTGATCCGGATCATCAATCTGCATTACGAAGGCACGGTCGAGACCGACGTCTACCGCGCGCTGCGTAAACGCATTGGGCTGTTCGAAACGGTAGTGGGGCGCCTGCAACCGATTCTGGCGCAGCTTCCGGGTGCAATCGCCGACACGGTGCTCTCTGGACGAGAACGAGGACGCGTGGAGGTCGTGGAAGCCATCGAACAACAGGCGAGCGACGCGGAACGCGGCGGCTTCGACCTGGACGCCGCCCTGACCGAGGACCTCACCATGCCGCAACGATCGCCGTCCCCCGTGCTCATGGAAGACCTGGACCGCGTCATTTCCTGTCTGGCCTTGATGCCTCCGGGCGTCGAGGTCGAGACCATGGGGACGCGGGAATATAGCCTCCTCGCGCCGGGTATGCCCAAACGCCTGCGGGTTACCACCGACCCCGCATACTACGAGCAGCACACCGAAAGCGTGGAGCTTTGGTCACCGGGCAATCCGTTGTTCAAGGCGCCGGAGTTCGTGGCCGAGGGTGAGGATGATTTTCTGGAGACGGAGACGTTGAGAAGTGTTTTGGATGGGCGCGGATGAGAGCATAGGAGGTGGCTGAGGTGGTCCCACTTGGTTGGAGCAGCGAGGAAGGCATGGGCGGATGAGAAGGGGAGAGGCGGATGAGGCGAAGGTGATGTCAGGCTGGGCGAAGCATATGGAGCCCATGAAGGGCACCCGACAATCGTAAACTCATCCGTCAGTGCCGACGTGTCAAGGGGCCAAAAACACCCTTACCTTTCCGTCCAATACCGTGCCAACTCGGTGAGGTAGGTCAGCGTCGTGAGATCGGGCATGCGGTCCATGTAGACTTGGCCGCGCAGGTGGTCCACCTCGTGCTGGATGACGCGCGCGTGGAAATCCTCGGCGACGAAGTCGAGTGCATGGCCCTCGCGGTCCAGCGCGGTCACCCGCAGGCGCTTGTAGCGGGGCACCCGGCCGCGGATCTCGGGAATGCTCAGGCATCCTTCCCAATCGTCTTCCGTTTCGTCATCCAGCGGTACGATCTCGGGGTTGACGAGGACGGACAGGGGCACGGCGTCCTTGCCGGGGTAACGGGCGTTGTCCGCCACTTCCAAAACCGCCACCTGCATGGATTCGTGGACCTGGACCGCGGCGAGGCCTACCCCCTGGTACTCGCGCATGGTGACGACCATGTCGTCGATGAAACGCTGGAAATCTGCCTTTCCCACGATTTCAGCGGGAACCGCGCGGGCCGGCCTGCGCAGCACGGGATTGCCTAGGCGGGCGACCTTGAGAATGGCCATGCGGCCTTGGTAGCATGGGGATTTCGGCGCCTTCAAGCCGCGTTGCCCGTTCGGCCAAGGCCTTTCTTGAACACAGCAGCCCCCGGTTCCTGTGGGCGACAGGATCGGGGTTTGACAACATGGACGCTTTAGGTCTATTTTTGACTCACGACGTTCCACGCACGGGAGAACTCGCAGGAGTTCCGAGCCAAAGATCCGAACCAATCTCGTTAGGGGATCCAGCATGCAAGAATCCGCCGTGAATTCCGTCAGGGTCACGGCCGACCGAAGCTCGCTGATGAATATCGGCAGGAAGGTCGACTATGCCGTGCGGGCGCTTTCGTATCTGGCGGCCCAGCCGCACCGTTGGGTGGTGGGCAGCAAGGAGATCGCCGCGCGACAGGACATTCCGACGCATTACATGTCGAAGATCATGAAGGATCTCGCGGCGGCGGGGCTGGTGCGGTCCCACATGGGCCGCAAGGGCGGCTTCAGCTTGGCGCGCCCTCCGGAGTCCATCAGCGTCAAGGAAGTCTACGAAGCCGTGGAGAAGCCACTGAGCCTGATGGAGTGTCTGGATCATCACTGCTGCCCCTACGACACGGTATGCACGCAGATTTCCGTGTGGGAACGGGCGCAGATGCTGTTGGTGGAATTCCTGGCCGGAGTCTCCATCGGGAGTCTTGCCGACCGGGAGGGGCTGAAGGGGCGCTTGAACGGGCTGCATAGTTGAATTTCGATAGGCCGAGGGCGGACTCTTCGAGTCCATCTTCGGACGGATGAAGGACATGGCGAAAACGGAACTGAATAGCGAGCTGGTGGGTAGCGAGTACAAGTACGGCTTCGTTACCGACATCGAGGCCGAGCATGTGCCCCCGGGGCTGAGCGAGGATGTCGTTCGGCTGATCTCGGAGAAGAAGGGCGAGCCGGAGTGGCTGCTGGAGTGGCGGCTCAGGGCCTATCGCCATTGGACGAAGCTCGAGAAGTCGGCGGCGGAGCCCACGTGGGCCAACGTGCATTATCCCCCCATCGACTACCAGGACATCATCTACTACTCGGCTCCCAAGACGAAGAAGGATGGCCCCCAGAGCCTGGACGAGGTGGATCCGGAACTGCTGGCCACCTATGACAAGCTGGGGGTGCCGCTGCACGAGCGCGAGGCCCTTGCAGGCGTGGCGGTGGACGCGGTGTTCGACAGCGTATCGGTGGCGACGACTTTCAAGGACAAGCTGTCGGAGATGGGGATCGTCTTCTGCTCGTTCTCCGAGGCGGTGCGGGAACATCCCGATCTGGTTCGGCAGTACCTGGGCTCGGTGGTGCCTTACAGCGACAACTTCTTCGCCTCGCTCAACTCCGCCGTGTTCAGCGATGGGTCGTTCTGCTACGTGCCCAAGGGCGTGCGTTGCCCCATGGAGCTGTCCACCTACTTCCGCATCAACGCGGCGCAGACGGGTCAGTTCGAGCGCACCCTGATCGTGGCGGACGCCGGCAGCTACGTGAGCTATCTGGAAGGTTGCACCGCGCCCATGCGCGACGAGAACCAGCTTCATGCCGCGGTGGTGGAACTGGTGGCGCTGAAAGACGCGCAGATCAAGTACTCGACGGTGCAGAACTGGTACCCGGGGGACAAGGACGGCAAGGGCGGCATCTACAACTTCGTCACCAAGCGCGGCAAGTGCGCGGGCCGCAACTCAAGGATCTCCTGGACCCAGGTGGAGACGGGCTCGGCCATCACCTGGAAGTATCCGAGCTGCATCCTGCAGGGAGACGACTCGGTGGGCGAGTTCTATTCGGTGGCCGTCACCAACAACCGCCAGCAGGCGGACACCGGCACCAAGATGATCCACGCGGGCCGCAACACCCGCAGCACCATCATTTCCAAGGGTGTCTCCGCGGGGCACGGCCAGAACAGCTACCGCGGGCTGGTGAAGGTCCTCAAGGGCGCGGACAACGCGCGCAACTATTCCCAGTGCGATTCCTTGCTCATGGGCAGCGAGTGCGGCGCGCACACCTTCCCGTACCTGGAAGTGAAAAACAACTCGGCGCACATCGAGCACGAAGCCTCCACATCGAAGATCGGCGAGGATCAGATCTTCTACTGCCGGCAGCGCGGCATCAAGGAAGAGGACGCGGTCTCCATGATCGTCAACGGTTTCTGCCGCGAGGTCTTCCGCGAATTGCCCATGGAGTTCGCCGTGGAGGCCCAGCGGCTGCTGGACGTGAGCCTGGAGGGCAGCGTCGGCTGACCGCCGTTGCTGGCGATTCCGACCACGGGACTTGAAACAATGCTTGAAGTTCGCAACCTGCATGCGCGCGTGGAGGGGAAGGAAATCCTTCGCGGCATCGATCTGACGGTGAAGGCGGGCGAGGTGCACGCCATCATGGGCCCCAACGGCTCGGGCAAGAGCACCCTGGCCCAGGTGCTGGCCGGCCGGGACACCTATGAGGTCACGGCGGGAGAGGTCCTTTACAAGGGCCGGCGCCTGCTGGAGATGGCGCCGGAGGTGCGGGCCATGGAGGGACTCTTCCTGGGTTTCCAATACCCGGTGGAGATCCCCGGGCTCAACAGCCTCTATTTCCTGCGCGCGGCCGTCAATGCGGCGCGCGTCCACCGGGGCGAGGAGGAGCTGGACGCGGTGGACTTCATGGCCTTGGCCAAGGAGCGGATGAAGGCGGTGGAGATGGGCGAGGACCTGCTGCGGCGTCCGGTGAACGCGGGTTTCTCCGGCGGCGAGAAGAAGCGCGCCGAGATCTTTCAGATGACCATGCTGGAGCCCACCCTGGCGATCCTCGACGAGACCGACTCCGGACTCGACATCGACGCCCTGAAGGTGGTGTCCCAGGGCATCAACCTGTTCCGCGGCACGGAGCGCGCCATCATCCTGGTGACCCATTACCAGCGGCTGCTCAACTACGTGGTGCCCGACGTGGTCCATGTCATCCACAACGGGCGGCTGGTGAAGTCCGGCGGCAAGGATCTGGCCCGAGAGCTGGAGGAGACCGGCTATGCCTGGGTGGAGGCTGCGGCCGGGCAGGGGGAGGCGGCAGGCCATCAGCCCGGACACGTTCCCGGCCGGGAGAGCGGCGCATGACCGGGACCGCCGCCGATCAGCAGGGCTACCTCGAAGATTTCGAGAGGCTCGCGGCGCGGACCTCGGGCAACGGCAGCGCCTGGCTCGGCGACATGCGCCGCAAGGCCATGGACCGCTTTTGCTCCCTGGGGTTTCCCACGACGCGTGACGAGGAGTGGAAATACACGAGCCTGGAGGCGTTGCGGCGAGCGTGCCCGCGCACCGCGGAGGCGCCGGCGTCGACGCCGGGCGGTGCTCCTGATCCCTTCGATGCCGGCGGATGGAAACGCCATGAGTTGACGTTCCCGCGGGGTGGCAAGGGGCCCGGGGCTTCCCGCGACCGAGGCGACAGTGATGGGATTCCGCACGCGCCCGGCGGGGAACCGCTCCGGGACATCCTGGACGCGCGCGGTGGGGACCTCTTCGTCGGCCGCCTGGCCGACGCGGTGGAACAACGGCGCCCCTGGGTTGAAGCGCATCTCGGACGGCACGCCGACCACGAGGCGCATGCGCTCCGCGCGCTCAACACGTCGTTCCTGGAGGACGGCGCTGCCGTCTGGCTGAGTCGCGGACGGATTCTCGAACACCCGATCCACGTGAGGTACTCTGCCGACTTTGGCCGGACGCCCAACCGCATCGTGCATCCGCGCACACTGGTGGTGGCCGGGGCGGGCAGCCGTCTGACGCTGGTGGAAACCTATGCGGGTTCGGCGGGCGCGGCCTACTGCACCAACGCCGTCACCGAGATCGTGCTGGAGGACGACGCCGAGCTGGACCACTACCGCCTGGTGCGCGAGGGCGACGAGGCCTTTCACATCGGCACCGTGCAGGTACGTCAGGCGCGCAACAGCCGCTACCGGTCGCATTCGGTGACCGCGGGCGGCGCCATCACCCGCGTGGAGTTGAACGCGCTGCTTGACGGGGAAGGGGCCGACTGCCTGCTCCAGGGGCTCTACGTGGCCGGGGGCTCCCAGCACGTGGACAGCCGCACGGCCATCGTACACGCAAAGCCCCACTGCACCAGCAGGGAGCTGTACAAGGGTGTGCTCACGGATCAGGCGCGGGCGGTTTTCAACGGCAAGATCGTGGTGCGCAAGGACGCGCAGAAGACCGCGGCCGAGCAGTCCAACAAGAACCTGATGCTGTCCAAGGACGCGGAGATCAACAGCAAGCCGCAGTTGGAAATCCTGGCCGACGACGTGCGCTGCGCCCACGGCACCACCATCGGACAATTGCGGGAGGACGAGATGTTCTACCTGCGCTCGCGCGGGCTGGATCAGACGGTGGCGCGGAAACTGCTGGTGCGCGGCTTCGCCAGCGAGATCCTGGACGGCGTGGCCATCGAGCCGTTGCGGGACGGATTGACGAACCGGTTGCTCGCGGAACTGGGGGCGTGACGGCAAGCGCACGGGGTCGCCGAGGAACACAATGGCGCGCTTCGACGTCGTTTTCGAAGCTTGCCTGAGCGTGTCGAAGAGCTCGGGCCCCACGGGATATTCCCGCAACGCTTGGCAAGAGACCCCTGCTGCGCGAACTTGATCCAGATGGTCCACGACGCGAGCCTGGTGAAGGCGCGCTGCGTGCGTTCATCCTGAGTTCGGCGGAACGAAGTCCAAGGAAGCCAGCGCCATCGATGACACTCTCTTCTTCGAGTATGAGCATGGAACAGGTCAAGACCGAAGGCTGGAGCGGGCCAAGTGAGGGGTTCGACGTGGCGCGGGTGCGCGAGGATTTCCCCATCCTTGGCGTGAGCGTCCACGGCAAGCCCTTGGTGTACCTCGACAACGCGGCCACGGCCCAGAAGCCGCGATCCGTGGTCGAGCGGGTGACAGGCTATTACGAGACCGAGAACTCGAATATTCATCGAGGCGTGCATCGGCTGAGCGAACAGGCCACCCGCGCTTACGAAGACGCCCGGGGGGCGGTGCAGCGGTTCCTCAATGCGGCGCAGCCACGGGAGATCGTGTTCGTGCGCGGCGCCACCGAGGCCATCAATCTCGTGGCCCGGTGCTACGGCGGCGCCAACCTGGAGGCGGGGGACGAAGTGGTCATTTCGGCCATGGAGCACCACTCCAACATCGTGCCGTGGCAGCTCATCTGTCAGGAGAAGGGCGCGGTGCTTCGGGTCATCCCCGTGGACGACCGCGGCGACGTCGTCATGGAGGCGTATCACCGGCTCCTGGGTCCCCGCACCCGCATGGTGGCGTTGCCACATGTGTCCAACGCGCTCGGCACGGTGAACCCCATCAAGGAGATGATCGCGGACGCGCACAGGGAGGGCATCCCGGTGCTCATCGACGGCGCCCAGGGAGCGCCCCATGCGGCCGTGGACGTGCAGGATCTGGACTGCGACTTCTATGCTTTCTCCGGCCACAAGCTCTACGGCCCCACCGGCATCGGCGTGCTCTACGGCAAGGCCGGACTGCTGGAGGCCATGCCGCCCTATCAGGGGGGCGGCGACATGATCCTCACGGTGAGCTTCGAGACCACCGAGTACAACGTGCTGCCGTACAAGTTCGAGGCCGGCACGCCGAACATCGCCGGGGTCATCGGTCTGGGGGCGGCGGTCGAATACCTCAGCGATCTCGGCATCGAGGCGGTGGCGGCCCACGAGGACCGGGTGTTGGCCGGCGCGGTGGCGCGGCTGGCGGATGTTCCCGGCCTGCGCTTCATCGGCATGCCGGCCCGGCGGGCGTCGCTGGTGTCGTTCACCCTGGGCAACGTGCACGCCCACGACGTCGGCACCATTCTGGATCAGGAGGGTATTGCCGTGCGCGCCGGACATCATTGCGCCATGCCCGTGATGGAGCGGTTCGGCGTTCCCGCCACCGTGCGCGCGTCGTTCGCGTGCTACAACACCGAGGCCGAGGTGGAGGCTCTTGCGGAAGGATTGGAAAAAGCAAGGAGGCTGTTCGACGGTGTCTGACCTGAGGGACCTCTACCAGGAGCTGATCCTGGACCATAACCGCAAGCCGCGAAACTTCGGACCGCTGGCCGATGCCAACCGCAGCGCCAGGGGCGTCAATCCGCTGTGCGGCGACAAGGTGGCCGTGCACCTGCGCGTGGAAGGCGACCAGGTGAGGGATGTCCGTTTCGAGGGCGAGGGTTGCGCCATCTCCATCGCCTCGGCTTCGGTCATGACCGAGGGCCTCAAGGATCGGAGTTGTGCTCACGCCCGGGAGCTTTTCGAGCGTTTCCACCAGATGGTGGCGGCCGACGACGGCGGGGACATCGACGGCGCGAGCCTGGGCAAGCTGGCGGCCTTCGCCGGCGTGCGCGACTATCCGGCCCGCGTAAAGTGCGCTACGCTGGCGTGGCATACATTGTGCGCCGCCCTGGACGGCGCGGACAAGGCCGTGAGCACCGAGTAGGGTCGCGGAGCCGTGCGGAAGCAGAACCGGAGAGGGATTTGTGGAAGGCGTTGCGGAGCAGAAGGACATCGAACGGCGCGCCATCGAGGCGATCCAGACCTGCTACGACCCCGAGGTGCCGGTCAACATCCACGAAATGGGCCTGATCTACGGGGTGGACGTGGATCCCCTCGGGCAGGTGACCGTCACCATGACTCTGACGGCGCCGAATTGCCCCGCGGCCCAGTCCCTGCCGGCTGAGGTGGAGGAGAAGGTCCGGGCGGTGGACGGTGTCACGGAGGTGCATGTGGACATCGTCTGGGAGCCGCCCTGGGATCCGGGCCGCATGTCGGACGCGGCCAAGCTGCAACTCGGCATGCTGTAGTGACCCGTCCGGGTTCGCGCACACCCAACCGACGACACATGGATGAAGCCAACGAGCAGATGGCGGCGCGCCGCCAGAAGGTGGCGCAGCTCCACGCGCAGGGTCTTCCGGTCTACCCCAACGACTTTCGGCCCGGCCACACGGCAGGAGAGATCCGCGAGGGACACGGCGCCCTGGATGCGGCCGGACTGGAAGCGTTGACGGCAGAGTTCGCGTTGGCCGGGCGCATCCGCGCGCACCGCCCCCACGGCAAGGCGGCGTTCTTCGAACTGGAGGATCGCACCGGAAGGCTCCAGGTGTACGCGCGCAAGGACCGGCTCGGAGACGAGGCCTACGCGCGCGTGCGCGCCGCGGACGTGGGCGACATCGTCGGCGTGGCGGGCCGGCTGTTCCGCACCCGCACCAACGAGTTGACCATCGAGGCGCGGGAAGTCCGGTTGCTGAGCAAGTGCATTCGCCCGCTGCCGGAGAAGTGGCACGGCCTGAAGGACGTGGAGACCCGCTACCGGCAACGTTACGTGGACCTGATGGTGAACCCGGAGGTGCGCGAGGTCTTCCGCAACCGCTCGCGCGTCATCTCGCTCATCCGCCGTTTCCTGGAACAGCGCGGCTTCCTCGAGGTCGAGACGCCCATGATGCAGCCCATGGCGGGGGGCGCCGCGGCCAGACCCTTCGTGACGCACCACAATGCCCTGGATCTGGACCTCTACCTGCGCGTGGCGCCGGAACTGTTCCTCAAGCGCCTGCTGGTGGGAGGGCTGGATCGGGTGTTCGAGTTGAACCGCAACTTCCGCAACGAGGGCCTGTCCACGCGCCACAACCCCGAGTTCACCATGGTGGAGTTCTACCAGGCCTACGCCGACTATCGCGACATGATGGAACTCACCGAGGAGTTGTTCGTGGAGCTGGCGCAGGCCGTGCGCGGGAGCCTGCGCATTCCGTGGGGTGAGCACGAGGTGAATCTGGAGCGGCCCTGGCAGCGCCTGTCCTTGACCGAGGGAGTGGCGCGCCATGCTGGCGTGGCCGAGTCGGAACTGGCCAGCGTGGAGGCCCTGCGCAAGATCGCCGGGCGGCATTCCCTCAAGGTCGACCCGAAGCTCGGCCGCGGCAAGCTCCTGGTGGAGCTGTTCGAGCATCTGGTGGAGCCGCGCCTGATTCAGCCCGTGTTCGTGACCGGTTATCCCCTGGAAGTCTCGCCCCTGGCGCGCCGGAACGACACCGCCCCGGAGTTCGTGGATCGTTTCGAGCTCTTCATCGGCGGCCGGGAGCTGGCCAACGCCTTCTCCGAGCTCAACGACCCGGCCGATCAGCAGCGCCGCTTCGAGGAACAGGCCGCGGCGCGCCGGGCCGGCGACGATACCGCCTGCGAGGTGGACGAGGACTACGTGCGCGCCCTGGAGTACGCCATGCCGCCGGCGGCGGGCGAAGGCATCGGCATCGACCGCCTGGTGATGCTGCTGACCGATTCACCCTCGATCCGCGACGTCATCCTCTTTCCGTTGCTGCGTTCCTGACCATGCCGTACGAGTTGTTCGTGGGGCTGCGTTATCTGCGCGCCCGGCGCAGCGAGCGGTTCATTTCCCTGCTCACGGTGATCTCCGTGCTCGGAGTGATGATCGCGGTGATCACCCTGAACGTGGTGATCGCGGTGATGACCGGCTTCGAAGAGGTGCTGCGCGACCGGCTCCTGGGCCTCAACGCCCATGTGCTCCTGGTCAGGCCGGCCAGCTATCTGCGGGCTTACGAGGATCTCGCCGGGCGCGTGAGTGAGCGCGATGACGTCGTCTCCGCCGCGCCCATGCTCACCGGTCACATCATTCTCACGTCCCGGAACCGCGTGTCGGGCGTGGTCGTGCGCGGCATCGACCCGGACCGTTCCAGCGTGGAGATCGAGGAACATCTGCGGGAGGGACGCCTGGACGATCTCAAGGCGCGCACCCCCGTGACCGTGGGCGGCCGGGAACTGCAACTCCCGGGCATCATCATCGGCGATCGGCTGGCGGAGCAGCTCGGGGCCGGACGGGGGGATGCGCTGCAGGCGGTGTCTCCCATAGGCAGCCCCACCGCCGTGGGCATCATCCCGCGCATCCGGCGATTTGCCGTGGTGGGCATCTTCGATTCGGGCATGCGCGAGTACGACAGCGGCCTGGCGTTCCTCAGCCTTCCGGCGGCCCAGGATTTCTTCGGCGTGGGCAAGGTCGCCACCAGCATCGAGATCACGGTCACGGAAGTGGATGACGCCCATGCCATCGCCGCCGGTATCCAGGACGATGTCGGCGAGCGCTACCGGGTGGAGGACTGGACGCGCCTGTGGCCCAACCTGTTTGCCGCGCTGCGCCTGGAGAAGACGGTCTATTTCCTGGTGCTGCTGCTCATGGTGCTCATCGCGGCCTTCAACATCGTCTCGACCCTCATCATGGTGGTGATGGAGAAGCGCAAGGACATCGCGGTGCTGCGCTCCATGGGGGCGTCCCGCGGCAGCATCCGCTGGATCTTCCTGCTGAAGGGTTGGATCATCGGCGCCGCCGGCACGGCGCTCGGCGTGGTCTTCGGCTACGTGCTGGCGCGGCTGATCGAGCGCTACCAGTTCATCGATCTGCCCGATGACGTCTTCGTGGTCTCCACGGTTCCGGTGAGCATCTCGCCGCTTTATTTCGCCGTGGTGGCGCTGGTGTCCCTCGTCATCTGTTGTCTCGCCAGCCTCTATCCCGCGCGGCAGGCGGCGCGGCTTCATCCCGTGGACGTGATCCGGTACGAGTAGGCGGACATGTCGGCGCTGATCGAAATACGCGGACTGGTCAAGTGCTACACCAGCGGCGACCGGCGCGTGGACGTGCTCGCGAATCTGGACCTGGAGTTGCAACAAGGCGAGCGGCTCGCCATCATCGGCGAGTCCGGCGTGGGCAAGAGCACGCTGTTGTACATCGTCGGCACCCTCGACCGGGCCGACCGGGGGACGCTGCGCTACGAGGGACGCGACGTCACCGGCTGGAGCGACGATGAGATCTCCGCGCTGCGCAACCGCGCCATCGGCTTCGTCTTCCAGTTCCACCACCTGCTGCCTGACTTCAATGCCTTGGAGAACGTCATGATGCCGGCGCTGATCGCGCGTTGGGAGCGCTCCCGGGCGCGGGCGGCGGCGCTGGAGTTGCTGGAGGCCGTGGGTCTGGCGCATCGGCTGACACATCGGCCCGGAGAGTTGTCCGGCGGGGAACAACAGCGGGTGGCCATCGCGCGCGCGCTGATCCTGGGGCCGCGGCTCATGCTCGCCGACGAGCCCACGGGCAACCTGGATCCCGGCACCGCGGGCGAGATCGAGGACCTGCTCTGCGGCCTCAACGAAGAGCGCGGCCTGGGTCTGATCGTCACGACTCACAACCGTCATCTCGCGGGCCGCATGAACCGTCTTCTCGAGCTGCGCCAGGGCCGTCTGTTCCCATTGTAGGGACAACCGGCGGTCGCCCTGCGGCGGCCCCGGCCTGGGCGACCGCGGGACGCGGCCGCGGCGGCGTTTGCGGGCGTTCCGGCACGCTTTACAACAGCTTGGGAACTTGGTAGCAGGACATTGCGCGATGCATGCCTTTTCGGTGTATTGAACCATGCGAATCACTATTGGGGGAAAAATCGTCGCGGCGCTTCTGGCCGTGCTGTGCGGTATTGTCGGTTGGCAAGGTTCAGCCGTGGCCCAGTCGCTGGTTGCGGAGGTTCGCGTTGCGGGCCACCTGAGGGTGGAGGAAGACGCCATCCGGTTGAGCATTCAGACGCGCCCGGGTGAAGCGTTGGACGCCGGGATGGTGGACCGGGATGTCAAGGCCATCTACCGCATGGGTCTTTTCGATGACGTGAGCGCGGATTTCTCCGCCGCCGGCGTTCTGACCTACACGGTGAAGGAACGCCCCTACGTGAGGGAAGTCCGGATCGTGGGCAACGACAAGGTGTCCGAGGAAGACATCGAAGCGGCCTTGGGAGTCCAGCTACGCACGGCCCTGGACAGCGCGCGTTTGCAGGAGGGGCTGCAACGGGTGCTGCGGCTCTACAGCGAGGCTGGACACGTCAACACCCGTGTGGACTACACCCTCACCCCGGCGGAGAACAACCAGACCCTCGTGACCTTGAGCATCGTCGAAGGCGAGACGCTGCTGATCCACAAGATCACCTTCGAGGGCAACCGGGCCTTCACCGAAGACGAGCTGAAAGACGTCATGGACACGAAGGAGCGGTGGTTCATTCCCTTCACCAGCCGCGGCCGCCTGGATCCCGACGTCCTGACCAACGACACCGCGCAGTTGTCGTCGTTGTACTACGACCATGGATTCGTGGACCACAAGATCGACGAGCCCATCGTCCTGCCTCGGGGCGAAGGCCTGGAGGTGGTGATCCGCATCCAGGAAGGCGAGCGCTACCGCGTCGGAGAAGTGAAGGTCGGCGGGGATATCGGGCGCGTGCCCGAGCGGCTGCTGGAACGGGTCAGCCTCACCTCGGGACAAGTCTTTCGCCGAAGCCGGCTGCTAAGCGACGTGACCGCGTTGCAGGAACGCTACCTGGAACGCGGCTACGCCTTTGCCGAGGTGACGCCGCGGACACGCTTCAACGTCGAGGACCGGTTGGTGAATGTGGCCTACATCATCGAGCAGGGACCGCTGGTCTACTTCGACGAGGTCCGGATCACCGGCAACGTCAAGACCCGGGACAAGGTGATCCGGCGTCAGCTCGAAGTGGCGGAAGAGGCGCGGTTTTCGTCCGCCCGGGTCCGGGAGAGCCGCAACGTTCTGTTGCGCACGGGTTTTTTCAAGGACGTCACCGTGTCCACAGAGAAGTCCGATCGGGAGGACCGGGTCAATCTGCTGGTGAAGGTGGAGGAAGCGCCCACCGGCTCCTTCAGCGTCGGCGCGGGCTACAGCACCGCCAGCGGGTTCTCCTTCCGCACCTCGCTGGAGGAACGCAACCTGTTCGGCACCGGACGGCGTGTGTCGGCGGATCTCACCTTGAGTGGCACCGACCAGGACGTTGTCCTGGGCGTTGTGGAGCCGCGCGTTTTTGGCAGCCGCGCGGATCTGGGTCTCGACGTGTTTCACACCACGGCGGAATACGCCACGTGGACCAACCGGCGGACCGGATTCGAAACCCGGGTCAGTGCTCCGTTGCGGTACGTTCGCCTGCCGTATTTCGGACGCCGCGCGGACCTCTGGCGCAGCGACGATCCGGACCTGGAACCGGGGTTCTCCATCCTGGATCACCTGAACGGCGGCATTGGCTATACCTTCTTTCGCGCCAAGGTCACGGACGTGGATAACGACGCGCCGTTGAGCATCGAGCCGGGCGCATCCACCACAAGCGCGGTCACGCCGAGGCTCTCCTACGACACGCGCAACCACTTTTTTTCTCCCACCGCGGGGACGCGTTCCACGATGTCCGTCAAGTTGGCTGGACTCGGGGGAGACAACCGCTTCATACGCAACGACCTGTCCGTCGTCTGGTACTATCCCATTCTCGCGAATTTCGATTGGGGCAAGCGCTTCGCCCTGATGCTGGGAGGCCGTATCGGCTACGGGGACTCCTGGACGGACCGGGACCTGCCGCTGTTCGAACGCTACTTCGCGGGCGGCATCAATTCGGTGCGCGGGTACGAGTATCGTACCCTCGGTCCGCGGGAGTGCCCCAAGGACCAGCCCGATTGCGAAGACCCCGAGGCCGTGGGCGGCGACAAGCAGCTCATCCTCAAGAGCGAGTTGCACTTTCCCATCGCGGATCAATGGGGGTTCCGGGGCTCCCTTTTCTTCGATCAGGGACAGGCGTTCGGGCCGTCACAGAACATCCACATCGAGGATCTGAAGCGTTCGGTGGGACTGGCGATGCAGTGGCAGTCGCCCATCGGGCCGATCAGACTGAGTTGGGCGTTCCCGGTGAACGCGGAGCCCACTGACCGCAAGGAACTGCTCGGTTTCGCGTTCGGAGCCTTGGGCGGTTTGTGACGCGACACCCGGACGCATTGCGAGCGCGATTCTTCCAGGAGGTAATGGTGATCCGAGTCTGCTTGGTTCTCTTGATGACGCTGTTTCTTGCCCCCGCCTGGGGCCAGGAACTCAAGATCGGTTTCGTCAATCTTCAGAGGGCCATCAGCCTGTCCGAGCGCGGCAAGAGCGCGCGCGCGCAGTTTCAGGTCTCGGTCAAGGACAAACAGGACGCATTGCTGAGGGAGCAGCAGGCCATTGAGAAGGAGCAGCGGGACTTGCAGAAGCAAGGCGTCCTGATGAAGGAAAGCGAGCGGGCCAAGGCGCAGCTCCGGTTCCAGCGCCGTGTGCGCGACTACGAGCGCGACAAGCGCGACATGCAGGAAGAACTGGCCCTGCGGGAGCGCGAGATTACCGACGGAATCCTGAAGGACCTGCAAAAGATCATCGCGGAGATGGGCAAGACCGGGAAGTTCTCGATGATTCTGGAACGAAGCCAGCTTCTCTACACCGACAAGGGAACGGACGTCACCGACGATGTGATCAAGCTTTACGACGAACGCTTTCAGAAGACTACCGGCAAGACCGACCAGGACAGGTGACCACCTCAGGCAAATCGCTCGCCGAGCTCGCGGATCTCGTTGGCGGACGGGTGGTGGGCGACCCCGACGTCACCATCGAGAGGGTGTCGCCCATCGAGGACGCCGGGCCGGGGGACATCACCTTCGTGGCCCACCCGCGCTACAAGCCTCACTTGGCCGCCAGCAAGGCCAGCGCGGTCATCGTGGCTCCGGACCTGAGCGCGGACGCGTCGCTGAACCTGCTTCACGTCGACGATCCCCAACGGGCGTTCGTGCGCATCCACGCGTTGTTCAACCCCCCTGCCGTGCACGCGGCGGGCGTCAGCCCCTTGGCCGCCGTCGATCCATCCGCTGTCATCGAAGCGAACGCCAGCCTTTATCCGCACTGTCATGTGGGGAACGGCGCCCGGGTCGGCGAGGGGACCGTGCTGATGCCGGGTGTGTCCATCGGGGCCGGGGCGCGGCTCGGTCGTTGTTGCGTCTTGCATCCCAACGTGACGGTGGCGGAGGGTTGCCGGATCGGCGACGGCGTCATTCTTCATGCGGGCGTGGTCATCGGCAGTGACGGCTTCGGCTACGCGGGCCACGGACCGCGGCGTCTCAAGGTGCCGCAGGCCGGGATCGTGGAGGTCGGCGACCGCGTGGAGATCGGCGCCAACACCACCATCGATCGGGCGACCATCGGCCGCACCCGCATCGGGGCGGACACGAAGATCGATAATCTGGTGCAGATAGGGCACAATGTGGTGGTGGGCGAACGCTGTCTGATCGTTGCCCAGACGGGCATCGCCGGCAGTGCGGTGCTGGGCGACGACGTGGTGCTGGCCGGACAGGCGGGCGTATCGGACCACGTGGAGGTGGGCTCCCGCTCGGTGATCGGACCCCGGAGTACGATCATGCGTTCGGTGCCTCCCGGTTCCGTGCTGTCCGGGCTGATTCTGGCCGCGCCGCACAAGGATTGGCTCAGGGTGGTCCGACTGCTCCCGAAGCTGCCCGCGCTCTGGCGGCGGGTCGCCGGAATCGAGCGCGCGTTGCGTTTGACGGCCTCTTCGGAGGACAAGGAGGTCCGGTAGCGAGATGATGGACGTAACCGAGATTCGCAAGCTGATCCCGCATCGCTATCCGTTTCTGCTGGTGGATCGGGTCGTGGAGATCGAACCCGACCGGCGCATCGTGACCCTCAAGAACGTCAGCATCAACGAGAGCTTCTTCCAGGGCCATTTCCCGGAAAAGCCCATCATGCCGGGCGTGCTGATCTGCGAAGCCATGGCGCAGGCGGGCGCCATCCTCGCGCGTTGCAGCGACCAGGCGTCGAACGGGGTCTTCGTTCTCACCGGTCTCGACCGGGTGAAGTTCAAGCAACCGGTGGAGCCGGGCGATCAGTTGCGCATCGAGTTGGAAATAGCGCGGCGGCGCAAGCACTATTGGCGCCTCACCGCGCATGCGACGGTTGACGGGCGGCGCGTGGCGGAGGCGGAGTTGTCCGCCATGGAAATGCCCGTGTGACGCGGGCGCGCCGCTGAGGGGAGGAGCATGGTCCGGGTGCATCCCACCGCGGTGGTGGATGCGGCCGCGCAATTCGACGACGACGTCGAAATCGGGCCGTATGCGGTCGTCGGGCCGGGGGTGAGCGTCGGCAGGGGGACGCGCATGGCATCCCACGTGGCGGTTCAGGGGAATACGGCCATCGGCCGGGACAACGTCATCCACCCCTTTGCGACCCTGGGCTCCGTTCCGCAGGACCTCAAGTACGAGGGCGAGGACAGCCGCCTGGTCATCGGTGACGGGAACACCATCCGCGAATTCACATCCCTGAACCCGGGGACCCGCGGCGGCGGGATGCTTACACGGGTAGGGCACCGGAACCTCTTGATGATGCAAAGCCACATCGCCCATGACTGCATTGTCGGCGATGACAACATCGTCGCCAACGGAGCCATGCTCGGCGGCCACGTGCGTGTCGGGGACCGGACGGTCATCGGCGCCTTGGTGGGCGTGCATCAGTTCGTCGCCATCGGCAGCGGCGCCATCGTCGGCGCGGGCTCCATGGTCTCCAAGGACGTGCCGCCGTACTGCAACGCCACGGGGGACCGCGTGAAGCTGCGCGGCCTCAACGTCGAAGGGCTGCGCCGGCAGGGGCTCGACAAGAGCCGCGTGGATGCGTTGCAGCGGACGTACCGCATCCTTTTCCGGTCCGGGTTGCGGGTTGGTGATGCGCTGGCGCGGGTGCGCGCGGAGGTGCCGCGGACCCGGGAAGTGGAGCAGATGATCGACTTCGTGGAAGGCTCCAGGCGGGGGATCTGCCGCTGAGCCGGTTTGCGGAAATGCCCGCGGACCGGGTCGGCCTCATTGCCGGTAGCGGCCGCTTTCCCTTGATATTCGCCCGAAACGCGCGCCAGGCCGGGGTGCGCGTCATCGCGGTGGCCCATCACGGGGAGACGGACCCGGAGATCGAGCAGTGCGCGGCGGAGGTCACCTGGATCAAGGTGGGGCAGTTGGGCCGGATCATCCGGACCTTCCACAAGGCCGAAGTGCGTCACGCCGTCATGGCGGGCGGCATCCGCAAGGTGCGCATGTTCTCCAATTTCAGGCCCGATCCCAGGGGTCTGGCGTTGCTGGCGCGGATGCGGCGGCGGGACGACGACCACCTCCTGCGCGGGGTCGCCGGGGAACTCGAGGGCGAGGGCATCCGGGTGGTGCCTTCGACGATTTTCCTCGAACGCATCGTCCCCGGGGCGCCGGGGGTCTTGACCCGCACCGGGCCGAGCGCGGGGCAATGGCAGGACGTGCGTCTGGGTATTCCCATGGTGAAAACCCTCGGACGCATGGGCATTGGTCAGACCTTGGTGCTGAAGGACGGAGTCGTTCTGGCCGTGGAGGCCATCGAGGGCACGGACGCCGCCATCCGCCGCGGTGGCGAGATGGCGAAGGGCGGGATCGTGGTGGTGAAGATGAGCAAGCCGGATCAAGACCTGCGCTTCGACGTGCCCGCCATCGGCCCGGGCACCATCGGCGTCCTGCGGGAAGCCGGCGGCGGCGTGCTCGCGGTGGAATGCGGGCGGTCGATTCTGCTGGACAAGGATGACTTGCTGGCGGCGGCCGACGATGCCGCCATCGCGGTGGTGGCGGTGGCCTTGGAGACCGAATGAACGGGCGGGGTCTCATCCCGGTGGGCGTGGTGGGCGTGGGCTACGCCGGCAGCCTCCATGCGGCCAAGTACGCGGCTTCGCCCGCGGCCGAGCTGGTGGCCGTGGCCGACATCGACGAACGGCGCGCGCAGGAGGCCGGGGCGCACTACCGCGTGCCCGCGGTCGCCGACTTTCGGCGAATCCTGGAGCGCGTGCGCTGTGTGAGCATCGCGGTTCCGACACGGGAGCATCACCGGGTCGCCCGCGCTTGCCTGGAGGCGGGCGTCGACGTGCTCGTGGAAAAACCCATCACCGCGACGGTGTCCGATGGTTGCGAGCTGGTGAAGGTCGCGCGTCGTCACGGCCGCATCCTGCAGGTGGGGCACCTGGAGCGCTTCAATCCGGTGGTGCGCGCACTCTCGTCGGTGATTGCGGCGCCGCGGTTCGTGGAGTGTCACCGCCTGGCGCCCTTCATTGCCCGGGGTACGGACGTCGACGTGGTGCTGGACCTGATGATTCACGACATCGACGTGATCTCCAGCCTGGTGCGCGCGCCCGTGGCCCGGATCGACGCCACCGGCGTCACGGTGCTCACGGACAAGCCGGACATCGCCAACGCGCGCATCTGCTTCGAGGACGGCTGTGTCGCCAATGTCACCGCCAGCCGGGTGTCGGTGAAGCGCGAGCGCAAGATCCGCTTCTTTCAGCACGACGCCTACATCTCGCTGGACTATGACGCCAAGAAGGCGCAGGTGTACCGGATGGAGGACCGAAGCCGCGGTTGGGACGGCATCGCGGGACAGACCATCGTGACCGGGAACGGCGACGCCCTCCAGGACCAGATCGAATCGTTTCTGGAATCGGTGGCCACCCGCAGAGAGCCGGTGGTGAGCGGGGAGGACGGGCTGCACGCCTTGCGGATCGCCACCGACATCAGCGAGCGTTTGTGATGACCCGCCACGCGTCCCCGCCGGAGCGTGTGATGCTGGTGTGCGGCGAAGCCTCGGGCGACGCCCGCGGGGCCGAGTTGGTGCGAATCCTGAAGCAGCGCCACCCGACGGTGGAACTCTTCGGCATGGGCGGCGCCGGCTTGCGGCAAGCGGGCATGGACGTGGTCCATGACTTCGCCAGGGTGTCCGGCGTCGGGTTGTCCGAGGTGCTGGGCAGCCTGCGTCAGGTGTGGTTGGCCTACCGGCGCTTGAGGCGCCTGCTGCTGAGCGCCCGCCCGGAGTTGCTCATTCTCATCGATTTCCCTGAATTCAATATGCGGCTGGCGCGTCTTGCGCGGCGCCACGGCATCACCGTGCTCTACTACATCAGTCCGCAGGTCTGGGCCTGGCGCCGCTACCGCGTCCGCCAGATCGCCGCTTGCGTGGACGCCATGGCCGTGGTGTTTCCGTTCGAGGCGGACCTGTACAAGTCTTCGGGCGTCCGGACGGTGAACTTCGTCGGGCATCCGCTGGTGGATGTCGTCCACCCGACCCGGGAGCGCGCCGAGAGCCTGGGGGCGCTGGGACTGGACGCCGGGACCTTGACGGTGGCGATGATGCCCGGCAGCCGGCGCAAGGAGGTGGCCTCGCTCCTCGTCCCCATGATGGAGGCCGCGCGGGTCCTGGCGGGCGAGCGCGCGGTGCAGTTCGTCCTGATTCGCGCCAGCACCATCGAACGCGGGGCGTTGGATCGGGCCGTGGCGCAAGCCCCCTTCACCGTGCGTATCGCCGACGGGGACGCCTACAACGTGCTGGCGGCGGCGGACCTCGTGTGGGTGGCTTCCGGGACGGCGACCCTGGAAGCGGGACTGCTCAAGAAGCCCATGGTCATCACCTATCGACTGTCGCCCCTGAGCTATTGGCTGGGGCGTCTGCTCATTCGGGTGGATCACATCGGCATGGTGAACATCATCGCGGGCGAGCGGGTGGTGCCCGAGTTGATTCAGGGAGAGGTCAGGGCTGAACGGATCGTGGCCGAGACCCGACGCCTGCTCCGACCCGAGGTTCACCGGGCGGTGGCGGCGAAACTCGATGCGGTGCGGCGCCGCCTGGGGCCTCCGGGTGCGCCGGGGCGGGTCGCCGACATGGCCACGCGGTTGCTGGCGCGCGCCGGCACGGGGGCGCCGGCATGACGCCCTACCGGCGTTTGCTCGGATTTCTGCAGCCGTACGTGTGGCCGCACTTCTGCGTCGCCATCGTGTGCATGCTGCTGTTCAGCGCCTCCACCGCGGCGCTTCCGTTCGTCGTGCGGGACATGGTGGACCGGATGTTCGTGGCCCAGGACTCCGGGATGCTGCTCTACATTCCTTTCCTGGTGGTGTTGGTGTTCGCCTTTCGCGGGGCGTCCAACTTCGGCCAGACCTATCTGATGGACTACGTCGGCCATCGGATCATTCGCGACCTGCGTTCCGCGTTGTGCGGAAAGCTCCAGTGGCTCTCGCTCGCCTACATCCATCGCAATCCCACGGGAACGCTGCTCTCCCGGGTCACGAGCGACGTGAGTCTGGTGCGCGTCGCGCTCACCAGCGCCGTCGCCTCGCTGGCGCGCAACACGACATCGGTGACGGCGTTGACCTTGGTGGCCTTCTACATGGACTGGGTGTTGGCGACCATCGCCTTCATCGCGTTTCCCGGCGCGGTTCTTCCCGTGCGGCGGCTCACCGGGCGCGTCCGCAGGTCCACCCGGCGCAGCCAGGCCAGTACCGGAACCCTCGCCGCGATCCTGCAGGAGAGCCTCCAGGGCAGCCCCATCGTGAAGGCCTTCGGCATGGAGCAGTACGAGCTGGACCGCTTCAACCGGGAGAATCGGGAAGTGCTGCGCCACAGCATGAAGGCGAGCCGCGCCCGCGCCATCATTCCGTCGGTCATGGAGATGCTGGCGGGCCTCGGCATGGCGGGGGTTCTCTGGTACGGGGGCAACTCGGTCATGGCGGGAGGGCGCACCGCCGGCGAGTTCTTCGCCTTCATCACCGCGATGTTCCTCGTCTACGAACCCTTCAAGCACCTGAGCCGTACGCTTCCGGAGATCCATCAGGGCATCGCCGGGGGCGAGCGCATCTTCGACGTGCTGGACGCGCCGCTGGACGTCGCCGACCATCCCGGCGCGGTTCCCATCCAACGGTTTTCCGACCGCATCGTGTTCTCGGAAGTGACCTTCGGATATCGCGAGGATCCCGTCCTCAAGGACGTCGACCTGGAGATACGGCGTGGCGAGACGGTGGCCCTGGTGGGCACGAGCGGTTCGGGCAAGACCACGCTCTCGGCTCTGTTGCCGCGCTTCTACGACGTGACTTCGGGCAGCATCACCCTCGACGGGAGGGAAATTCACAGGATCACCCTGGCATCGCTCCGGCGTCAGATCGCCATCGTGACCCAGCACACCTTTCTCTTCAACGACAGCGTGAGAAACAACATCTCCTACGGCGATCCCTCCAAGGACATGGACGAGATCATCCGCGCCGCCCGGGCGGCTCATGCCCACGACTTCATCATGGAGTTGCCCATGGGTTACGATACGGTGCTGGGGGAACTGGGCCTGAAGCTGTCCGGGGGACAGCGGCAGCGCATCGCCATCGCCCGCGCCGTGCTCAAGGATGCGCCGATCCTGATCCTCGATGAAGCCACATCCGCCCTTGACTCCGAGTCGGAGCGGCTCGTGCAGGACGCCCTCGACGAACTCATGAAGAACCGCACGAGTCTCGTCATCGCTCATCGCATGTCCACCATTCGCAACGCGACGCGCATCGTGGTTCTTGCCAAGGGCACCGTGGTGGAGGAGGGTACCCACAGGGATCTGCTGGCCCGGCGCAAGGAGTACAGCCGCCTCTATCACTTGCAAACCGTGGAAGGCAGCGCCACGGAAGGGAAGTACCTGCACTGAGGCCGCCCTCCCGGCGGACCACAACGGACGGAGCCGGAACGGGTGTTGAGCCTCTACAATGCGGTGTGGCACGCGGGCCTCGCGCTGGCGCTCGTGGCGTGGCCGTTGCTGTTCGTTCTCCCGCGGCGGCCGTATCGGGGCCTGTGCGAGCGTTTTGCCGCCTATCCGGCGGCGCTGGGCGACGCGCTCGCCGGTTCCCGCCCCATCTGGGTCCATGCCGCCTCCGTGGGCGAAGTGCGTTCAGCCGCGGCACTGTTCCAGTGCATGAAGTCGCGCTGGCCGGAACGCAAGCTGCTGCTGTCCACCGCCACGGCCACCGGCCGGCAGACGGGATGGGAGACCCTTCCTCAGGTGGACGCCGTCACCTACCTGCCTCTGGACCTGCCGTGGCTGGTGTCGCGCAGCCTCCGGCGTCTTCGCCCGGAAGTCATCGTCGTGCTGGAAACCGAGATCTGGCCCAATTTCATCCTTGCGGCGCACCGGCGGCGCATTCCTCTGGTGGTGCTCAGCGGCCGCTTGTCGCCGCGCGGCGCGGCTCTCTTCAAGCGGTTCCGGCGGCTCTTCCGGCCCGTGCTGGAGCGGGTGTCCGCCTTCGGCATGCAGGACGAAGAGAACGCGCGCCGCCTGCTCGATCTGGGCGTGGATCCGGCCCGGGTCACGGTCACGGGTTCCCTGAAGCACGTCCCCCATGCCGCGGGGGCGGAGCCCCCCGCGGATCTGCCCGGCTTCGGCCCGGGTCCCGTGCTGGTGGCGGGCAGCACCCACAAGGGTGAGGAGGAGATGCTGCTGGATGTCCTTCCCGGGTTGCGCCGCCGTTTCCCGCGGCTGTTGATGATCCTCGCCCCGAGGCATCCGGAGCGGTTCGCCGAGGTGGGACGCCTGCTGCGGCAACGCGAACTGCGTTTCTGCAGGCGAAGCCAGGCGGAGGGCATCCCGTCCGGGGAGGTCGGCGTGCTGTTGTGGGATACTCTGGGCGAGTTGCCGCGCGTGTACGGCTGCGCCGATGTCGCGTTCGTGGGGGGGACGCTGGTCCCGGTGGGAGGACACAATCTCCTGGAGCCGGCGCGTTGGGCCAAGCCGGTGCTGTTCGGGCCCCATCACGCCAACGTCGCGGCGGTGGCGCGCGCGCTCCTGGAAAGTGGCGGGGGCGTCGAAGTACACGGCTCCGAGGACCTCCAGGCAGTGATCGGCGACCTGCTGGCGGCACCCGCCCGGGCGGCGGCCATGGGCCGCGCCGCCGCGCAGGCGGCGGTGGCGGACACGGACGTCCTGTCGCGCAGCATGCGACTGGTGAGCCGGCAACTCGCGCGCGGCGCGTCGGGGGGCGGCCTTGGCCGGGAACCTGTCGGGTCCATCACGATTCTACCATGAGGGAGAAAAATGGGTCCATGCGGCGCGAAACCGCCCTCCGCCTCTCCTTGCGATTCGATAAGGCCCACGGCTCTCAAGTCCAGGGCCGGGGCGACCCGCTGGGCGCCACGCCAGGAGGTTCCCGGGTCAAGCCCGGGGTGACGCGACGCAGCCGACGGCGAAAAGGACAAGGATGTTTGTCAACGTTTTCGTAAAACGCCACACGGGTATCCTGACACGGTGGGTCCGGGATATCTGGCGGCGGCGTGGCGCGACCGCTGGCATTCTGTGGCTGTTGTTGTGGCCGTGGAGCCTGGTCTACCGGATGGCGATGGGGCTGCGGAACGGGTTGTACACGGCCGGGGTGCTGCGTGTCCGCGAACTTCCGCTTCCGGTGGTGAGCGTGGGCAACCTGACGGTGGGCGGCGCCGGCAAGACCCCGACGGTCCTGTGGCTGTCCCAGGCGCTGCAGCGCCGCGGCTTCCAGCCGACCATCCTGACGCGCGGCTACGGCGGCGCCGGCCGGCCGACCGTCATCGAACCCGAGGATGCCGGGAGATGGTTCGACGAGGCCGCGGGCACGCTCCTGGTCCATGGCGACGAACCGGCCATGATGAGCGCCCTGTACGGGCAACGCGTGGGGGTGGGCGCTGATCGCCACCGCGTCGGCCTGGAGGCGGCTGGGGATCCGCGGAAGGCGAACCTCTTCCTGCTGGACGATGGATTCCAGCACCGGCGGCTCCGGCGGGATCTCGATGTCGTCCTCGTGGGTTCCGACTGCGAGGGCTCGCTCCTTCCCGCGGGACCGTTTCGCGAACCGCTCGGGGCGCTGCGCCGCGCCCATGTCGTGTTGGTGACCGGAGCGCATGATCGCTGGCGGACCCGGCTGGATGGCTTTTTCGACTCTTCGAGGGTTTTTTTCGCGGAGCGGAAGGCGCGCGCGACACTCGCAAGCACCGAGTCCGGCCACCGCGAGTTGACCCTCGGCGCCCTCGCCGGCGCCCGCTGCCTGGCCGTGGCCGGGGTCGCCGACCCGGAGCCGTTCTACGCCATGCTCCATGAGTGCGAGGCGATCATCGTGGATACGCTTGAGTATCCCGACCATCATGCGTACTCCGAGGGAGACTGGCGCGAAATCAACCGGCACCCAGCCGAGAAAATCGTCACCACCGAGAAGGACTACGTCAAGCTGGCGCGGTTTCCCTTCTCCACCGGACGCGTGCTGGCCCTGAGGATGGAAATGGCCGTGGACCGGCCCGAAGAACTGTTGGATTGCGTGGTCGCGGCGGTGCGCCGGGCGGCGCAGGCTTGAGGGATGCCGTCGTGAAGGACGGCCCCGGACCGGCGCCGTCCACGCATCCTTGAACTCCGGCCGGATCGGGACGAACACCGTCGGCCTCGCAGGCAGCGGAGCCTTTCCCGTGGCGTGCCTACGTTTGCATTGCCGGCTGCATGGCGATAAGATCGGGCCGTTTGCCTTGCTGATGTCACGTTCGAACACGGTGTTCGGACATCCAACAGGGGGTGTGCCATGGGTGACAGACTATACGTGAGCGGACTGCCCTACGCCGTGACCGAGGCCGAGCTGCAGGAGCTTTTCGCGGCACACGGCGAAGTAGCTTCGGCGCGGATCGTGACCGACCGCTTTTCCGGCCGGTCGCGCGGTTTCGGATTCGTCGAGATGGGCTCGGACGCCGAGGCCCAGGCGGCCATGGAGGCCTTGAACGGCACGGAGCTTCAGGGGCGCGTGCTCAAGGTCAACGAGGCGCACGAACGGAGGACACGGGACTCCTGAACACGGTCCGCGCCGGCGGGACTGCGAGCTCAAAGGGGGCGGCGCTGCGCCGCTTGCCTGGGAACGGCCATGGATACCACAACCATCACGGATTGTACGATTCTCCCCATGACCGGTCGCGAGGCGGTCATCGAATCGGGTTACGTGACGGCCGTGGACGGGGTCATCGCGGCGGTGGACAAGGGTGAGGCGCCGGCGCGGGACGGGGAGACGCGCATCGACGGCCGCGGCAAGGTGCTTCTCCCCGGGCTGGTCAATGCCCACACCCATCTCTACCAGGTGCTCCTGCGGGCCGTGTGGGAGGACATGCCGTTTCTCGATTGGCTCAAGCGCATCTACGGGGTGGCGCGGGTGCTGAATCCGGAGCATGCGGCCGCGGGCGCGCTGCTCGGTTGTCTCGAGAATCTCAAGGGCGGCGTCACCACCATCTGCGAGCACAATTTCCTGAACCCGGGCCCGGAGTGCGCCGTGGCGACGGTGGACGCCATTTCCCGGTCGGGTTTGCGCAGCGTGTTCGCGCGCACGATCATGGACACCGGAGAGATCGTGCCGGACTGCACCAGAGAGACCCCGGAGACGGCCTTCGCACGCATCGAGGAGTTGATGGGCGACGCGCCCCAACGTCCACCGCTACTGACCTTCCGCACCGGCCCCAACACGCCGCCCATCAATGCCTCGCCCGACCTGCTGCGGGAGATCCGCCGGTTCGCCGATGCCCACTCCATCGGCATCAGCGCCCACGTGGCGGAATCGCAATCCGTGGTGGAGGTGACGCGCCGGACGCTGAACCGCGCGGGCGTGGTGGAGCACCTGAAGGACTTCGCCATCCCCGGCGAGGACGCCATCTTCGCCCATAGCGTCCACCTCTCCAACGACGAAATTCGCCACTTGGCGGAGACCCGCACGGCTGTTTCGCACAACCCGGTGAGCAACATGATGCTGGGCGACGGCATCGCGCCCGTGGTGGAGATGCTGGCGGCCGGCGTCCGGGTGGGTCTGGGCACGGACGGCGCGGCGAGCAACCACGGACAGGACCTGTTCGAGACCATGAAGGCGGCGTCGCTGCTGCAGAAGGTCAAGCACCAGGACGCTGGCGTCATCGACCCTTACAGTGTCCTGCGCATGGCCACGGTGGATGGCGCCCACGCGCTCGGGCTCGGTCCGGTGTGCGGCACCGTGGAGGCGGGCAAGCGCGCGGACCTGATTCTGGTGGATGTGGACAAGCCGCATTTCCAGCCTGTCAACGACCTGGTGAGCCAGTTGGTGCATTGCGCCAAGGCCACCGACGTAGACACGGTGGTAGCCGACGGCCAGGTGCTGATGCGCGGACGCCGCTGCACCCTGCTCGACGAAGAGACCGTCATCCGGCGCGCGCAGGCCGCGCGCCGCGACCTCATGGAACGCATGCCCGCCGCCTAGTGTGGTGTCTGCGCCGCAGGAATTCACGGCTGCAAATCCGCTCTCATTCGTCACTTCGGCCGCTCGATTTCGTCAAACAGGATATGAAATTCTCCGCAATCGACCGTCCGAAGGGACGGCGATAGCGGATGTTCGCCTTGGCGAATTCCTGCGGCGCAAGCTTCTGGGATTGTCGTATCCGGTGGTGCACGCGGGACGCCAGCTTGGCTTGCGCGTGCGCCGGTGGGTCAGTTGCGATGCCGGTAGGTGATCCGGCCGCGGCTCAAATCATAGGGCGACAGTTCGAGGGTCACCCGGTCTCCGGGCAGAATCTTGATGTAGAACTTGCGCATCTTGCCCGCGGTGTAGGCAAGTACGTTGTGCTTGTTGTCCAGCTCGACCTTGAACATGGCGTTGGGAAGGCTCTCCCTCACCGTACCCGAAACCTCTATATTGTCTTGTTTACTCATAAACCGTGTGTGGCGTGCACCAAACCCCCTTTCGCGAAATCCGAACGAACCCGGCTTGTGTTGCGATAGAGTAGCCCAAGGCGACTGAATTGTCCATCCCCGGCGCCAGGGTCCGTCGAGTCTTGGAGCGCCGCGCATGGCGGAGGCGCCGGGGTATTGCCGAGCGCCATTCCTGTGGCTGCGTTGCAATCGCGGTGTCCGTGTGGAAGACTACGCGGGTCGCTCGGGCACCCCCTCCGAAGGCTTCGGGAGGACGGCCGGCGGCTATCCTGTTTGGCATCGCATGCCGAAGGCCAGAGCCATACGCCGGAGTTTCCGTGGGCGCTGATCGTCTGTTCCTGCTGCTGGGTTCCTTGTCCGGGTTCATCGGTGTCGCGCTCGGCGCGTTTGCCGCTCACGCGCTGCGCGGCAGATTGTCCGTCGAGATGTACGACATCTTCGAGGTCGGCGTGCGCTATCACATGTACCACGCCTTGGGACTGGTGGCGGTGGCTCTGGCGTTCGGGCGTTGGCCCCGACCGGAGTTCCTGGTGGCGGGCTGGTCGTTCGTCTTCGGTACGCTGGTGTTCTCCGGCAGCCTTTACGTCCTGAGCCTTTCCGGCGTCCGCTGGCTGGGCGCGATCACACCCATCGGCGGGCTCGCCTTCCTGTTGGGCTGGCTCAGCTTGGCGTGGGGCGCGTGGAAGGGATAGTCCGGGTCCTGGCGTTCTTACCCATGAACACTGGCACGACGGGAGAAACCGATGGCCAAGAATGGATACCAGGTGCTTGACAGCGACATGCACATCATGGAGCCGCCGGATCTGTGGGAGACGTACCTGGAGCCGGAGTTCAGGCCCTACGCGCCGCGCGGGGTCACCAGCGACAACGTGCGCGACCTGCGCATGGTCCATCCGGACGGAAGGCTGTGGGGCCTTCCCGCGGTCCACGCCGGCAACGTCACTCGGGGGCACAACTTTCAGAAGAACCAGGGCATCTACGGTACCCATGCGGAGCGCGGATGGACGCCGGAGGTGCAACTGGAAGCCATGGACATCGAAGGCATCGATGTGGCGGTACTCTATCCCACGCGCGGGCTCCAGGCGCTGAGCGAAGCGGACATGGAGCCGGAGTTTGCCGCCGCGGTGGCGCGGGCCTACAACAACTGGCTTCACGATTTCTGCGCCGCCGACCCCGCGCGCTTGCTGGGGGCCGGCATGCTGTCTTCCTTCGATGTGGATGCGGCCGTGACCGAAGCCACCCGATGCGCCCGGGAACTGGGTTTCCGGGGCATCTTCATGCGCTCGAATCCGGTCAACGCCCACAACTTCCACGACCCCTGCTATGAACCCCTTTGGAGCGCGCTGGAAGAACTCCACATGCCCCTGGGGCTGCACGAGTCCTCGTCCTCGGGCGTGCGCCAGGTGGGTGATCAGTTCGAGCCCAACTTCATGTTGCGGCGTGTCTTCGCCCAGCCCGTGGAGCAGATGCTTGCCATGGGCAGCATGTGCGCGGGTGGCGTGCTGGCGCGGCATCCGAACCTGAGAGTGGCTTTTCTGGAAGCCAACTGCGGCTGGTTGCCGTGGCTCCTCTGGCGCATGGACGAGGCGTGCGAGAGGGAGGCCGACGTGTGGTCGCCGGACCTGGCCATGCTGCCGAGCGAGTACTTCAAGCGTCAGTGCTTCGTTTCCGTCGAGCCCGACGAGGCGCCGGTCAAGTATGTCATCGACTATCTGGGGAACGAACGCATCGTGTTCTCCACCGACTATCCCCACGGCGACTCCAAGTTTCCCCACGCGGTGGCAAGCTTCCTTGAACTCTCCACCATCAGCGAGGAAGACAAGCACAGGATCCTGTGGGACAACTGCGCGGCCTATTACGCCCTGGATCGGGACGGATGAGGGCGCGGCGGATACCCGCACGTCCCTCGTCTCGATGAACGATTCGGGCCGCATCCGACCGGCGCGCGGAATCCTCTTCACGGGCGCGCTTCTGTGGAACCTGGGCAACGGCATGTTGTTCGTGCTCACGCCGCTCGTCGGCGTGAGTCTGGGACTCTCCGTGCTCGACATCGGGTCTCTGGTGGGGCTTCCCTACTTGCTGACCATCGTCATGCGCTTCGTCGGCGGCGCGCTGGCCGACCGCTACGGCGAGCATCGCATGCTCCAGGCGTGCTATTCGCTGAACGTGCTGGCGGCGGTCACGCTGGCCCTCGCGGGTGGCTTCTTCTCGCTGATGCTGTCCAGCACCTTGGCGAACCTTTCGCGCAGCATGTTCTGGGTCCCGGCCCAGTCCATGGCGAGCCAGCTCTCCAGTCGCTATCCCGGCAAGATGCTCGGGCAACTGTCGGCGGCCAACTACACGGGTCAGTTGTTGGGCTTGGCCCTGGGCGGAGTTCTCGCGGGCTGGTTGGGATACGGCTACACCTTCGCGCTGGTGACCGTGGTGTCGATCTTTGGCATGTTGCTGGGCTTCGTGCTCCCGCCCATCCGCGTGCATGGCGGGCGTTCCGTGTGGGAGACCACCTTGGGAATGAGCCGCCGCCTGCTCCGCGGCAGGACCTGGCTGCTCATCTCCACTTCGTGCGCGGCGGCCGTGCCCTTCGGCATCACCCAGTCCATCTACCCGGTCTACATGAGCGGCCTCGCCTTCCCCGAAGGCTGGATCAGCGTGCTCATCGCAGTGCGCTCCGTCGGCCCGGTGGCCATCGGCCTGGGCCTGGGCGCGGAGATTACCATTGAAAGGGAAAAGGGTTTCTACGCGGTCAGCATGGCCGGGTTGGGTCTGTGCATCCTGGCCAGCGCCTGGAGCGAGGGGTGGCTGCTTCTGTGTCTTTGCATCGGCGGCCTGGGCATGGCCGGAGCGGTGGCGGATCTCCTCAACCAGGTGCAGGCGGTGGATCTCAGCCGCGCCGATGATCGTTCGGCGGTGATGGCAGCCACCGGACTTGGCTGGAACATGTCGCCCATGGTCCTTCCACTGGCCCTCGGCTGGGCGGCCGATACGTGGGGTTTTGCATGGATGTTCACCGGTGCCGGCGCTTTCTTCCTCCTGGTGGCCCTGGGCACGCCTCTCTGGTACAGGTTGTTGCGTTCTTGACCTGGTGTGGTGTCTGGTTAATTCGGGTCATAATCTGCGGGTCTATTTCGCCGTCGGCTGCGTTGCTCTTCCTCGCGTGGTACACGCCACTGCTCGTCATCGCGCCTTGCCGACAACAAAAAATCCTCCGCAGATCATGACCCGAATTAACCAGACACCACACTAGGCGGTGATCCATTTGCGAATGCAATTTGCGATTCGCGGTTGATTCAGTTGACATGATTCAGTTGACAAAGAGGCTGGCAGGAAAATATAAGAGACTTCGGGTCTACCAATGAACGAAATCTTTTGGCCTTGTGAGAGACCGTGCAAGACCCAAGCCGGTTCGGGAGCCTTGATCGTTACGCAAGCGTTCGGCTTTCATCGTGTACTGTCGCGGGGTTGAAAAGAAGAAGAACGGAGGAAAGCATGAACGAAAAGCTGTACGTGGGCGGCCTGCCCTATTCGACGACGGAAGATCAACTCCAGGACGTGTTTGCCGCGCACGGCACCGTGGTGTCCGCCCGCATCATCACCGACAAGTTCACGGGCCGCTCGCGGGGATTCGGCTTCGTGGAAATGTCATCGGGGGACGAGGCGCAACAGGCCGTCGAGGCTCTGCACGACTCGGAATTGGGGGGACGCAAGCTCACGGTCAGCGAGGCGCGTCCTCAGGAACGCCGCGGCGGCTTCGGCGACAACCGCGGTGGATTTGGCGACAACCGCGGCGGCGGCGGAGGCCGGAACCGCTGGTAGCCGGTCCGGTCATGCGGGCTTCCCGGGCTCCGTCCGCTCCTCCAGACTCCCGTCGGACTTGCCGATGATGACACGGGTGGCGAGCCCGCTGAAGATGCCGCACTCCACCACACCACAGGTTCCGACGATCTTACGCTCCAGCGCGGGCGGGTTGTGGATGACTCCGAACGAGCAGTCCAGGATGTAGTTGCCGTTGTCGGTCACGAAGGGGCCGTTGCCGGACGAGCGAAAACGCGCGTCGCAGCCAAGGTCCCGCAGGCGTTGCCGCGTCAGTTGCCAGCCGAACGGCGTCACCTCCACGGGCAGGGGGAAGGCCCCGAGTCGCTCCTTCAACTTGCTCTCGTCAACGATGATCAACTCGGTTGCGCTGGCGGAGGCAACGAACTTCTCGCGCAGGAGCGCTCCGCCGCCGCCCTTGATGAGGTTGAACGCGGGGTCGACCTCGTCCGCGCCGTCGATGGTGATATCCACGTGCAGCACATCCCCGAAGCCGGTGAGGGGAATGTGCAGTTCCCGCGCCAGGGTTGCCGAACGCTCGGACGTGGGGATGCAGCGGATGCGCAATGACTCCTCACGGATCCTCTCGGCCAGCCGTTCGATGGCGAACCAAGCCGTTGAGCCGGTTCCCAAGCCTACGATCATGTCGTGCGTGACATACTCCGCGGCATGCCTGCCAGCCAGCTTTTTTGGATCGGGAGCCATGGTGCGGATTCTAACGCAACCGAAGGCGTTGGGGAAATCCCCCGGCGGTGAGCTACCGCTCCGCGGCCAGGTCCGAGATGCGCCAGCCAAGCTTGAAAGGGAAGGTTGCGGCGGCTAGTCTTGGGCGATGCGTTTTCCCGGAACTGTCCGGTCGGCGCTGGGATCCCTGCTGCTGGTGGCCACGTTTTTGGGGGCCTGTGCCCCCTTGAGCGTCGACGACGAGCGCAGACTGGGCGCCGACTTCTCGCGCAACTTCGAGCAAAATACCGACTTGGTGCGCGACCCCACCGTTGCGCGGTACATTTCCGCCATCGGCACGAGGCTTCTCCGTCAGGCGGGACCCCAGCCGTTCACTTGCACCTTCCAGGTTATCCCTGGAAGAGAGGTCAATGCGTTTGCCGCTCCGGCGGGCCACATCTACCTTTACACCGGCACCCTGCTCAAGGCGCGCAACGTGAGCGAACTCGCCGGGGTCATCGCCCACGAGATCGCGCATGTGGTCAAGCGCCACGTTGCCCGCAACTTCAGTCGCGCCATCGCCACCCACATTGTGCGGCGGGCGGGCGCGGCCGCTGTCCGTATGGCCGCGGGCACCGGCGCGGGCCGGGCCACCGCTGCTGCCGGGGGGGTGGCGGCCATGGGATATCTCAATACCTTCAGCCGCGAGGCCGAGCATGAAGCCGACGCCGTTGCCTTGGACCTCCTGTACCGGGCGGGCTACGATCCGCGCGGGCTCGTCAGCTTCCTTGAAACGCTGCGCCAGGAGAAAGGCCGCTCCGCGCCGGGCTTTCTGTCGAGCCATCCGGCGACGTCGGCTCGTATCGCCAACTTGCGGGAACGCATCGAGCGGCTGCCCCCAGGGGTTCGCCTGGAAGCCGAGGACGGCGGGGGGCTGCAGCGAATCCAGCGCATTCTCCGCGAAGGCGCCGGGAAACGTGGAACGCGAGCGCGGTGGGGTCGGCCGGGTATTCCCGATGCCGCGCGGGTGCGGGAAACCCGATGAGGGTTGGGCCGGAACTGGGACTCGAGTCTGCCTTGGCGGGCATGCGGAAAGGAGCCGAACATGAAATCACGCGCGGCCGTTGCGTTTGAAGCGGGCAAGCCTCTGGAAGTTGTGGAAGTCGACGTCGAGGGACCTCGCGAAGGGGAGGTGCTGCTGCGTATCGTCGCCACCGGGGTCTGTCACACCGACGAGTTCACCCTCTCCGGTGCCGACCCGGAGGGACTGTTTCCCGCCATCCTCGGGCACGAGGGCGGCGCGGTGGTGGAGGAAGTGGGCGCGGGCGTCACCACGGTGAAGGCCGGCGACCATGTGATTCCCCTGTACGTGCCCGAATGCGGCGCGTGCGAGTACTGCCTCTCGGGCAAGACCAACCTGTGCCAGGCCATCCGCGTGACCCAGGGCCGGGGCGTCATGCCCGACGGCACCGGACGGTTCACCCTCGACGGCAAGTCCATCCTCCACTACATGGGAACATCCACGTTCAGCGAGTACACGGTGCTGCCGGAGATTTCCGTGGCGAAGATCGACTCCAAGGCGCCGCTGGACAAGGTGTGCCTGCTGGCGTGCGGCGTCACCACCGGCATCGGCGCGGTGCTCAACACCGCCAGGGTGGAGGCCGGCGCCACCGTGGCGGTGTTCGGTCTCGGCGGCATCGGTCTGAGCGTGATCCAGGGATCGGTCATGGCCGATGCCGGGCGCATCATCGGCATCGACACCAACCCCGCCAAGTTCGACATGGCGCGGCGCCTGGGCGCCACCGACACGGTGAACCCCCGGGACTTCGACCGTCCCGTTCAGGAAGTGCTGGTGGACATGACCGGCGGCGGGGCGGACTACTCCTTCGAGTGCATCGGCAACGTCGACACCATGCGCGCGGCCCTGGAGTGCTGCCACAAGGGTTGGGGCGAGTCCATCATCATCGGCGTGGCCGGCGCCGGCAAGGAGATCCGCACTCGGCCGTTCCAGCTCGTCACCGGTCGGGTGTGGCGCGGCACCGCCTTCGGCGGCGTCAAGGGACGCTCGCAGCTTCCCGGCTACGTGGACCGCTACACCGCCGGTGAGATCAACCTCGACGACATGATCACCCACACGCTGCCGCTGGAGGACATCAACCGCGCCTTCGACCTCATGCACGAAGGCAAGAGCATCCGCTCGGTGGTGCGGTATGGCTAGGGCGGGACGCGCGTCCGCGGCCCTGGAGGTCGTCGGCACGCCCAGGAACCGCGTCGAGGGTGCCGACAAGGTCACGGGCGCGGCGAAGTACGCGGGCGACCTGGACATCCCGGGCACTTTGGAGGCGCGGGTGCTGCGCAGCACCCACGCCCACGCCCGGGTTCGTTCCATCGACGTGAGCGCGGCGCGGCGCGTGCCCGGCGTGGCCGCGGTCCTGTCCCGGGACGACCTGCGCGGCATGGACCCGTACTACGGCCACTGTCTGCGCGACCGTCCCATCGTGGCCATGGAGCGGGTGCGTCACGTGGGCGAACCCGTGGCCGCGGTGGCGGCGCACAATGCACTGGCGGCGGAGGAGGCGGTGTCGCGCATCGCGGTCGAGTACGAAGAGTTGCCCTGCGTCACCTCCCTGGACGAGGCCCTGGGGGACGGCGCGCCGGTGTTGCACGAGCGCGTTGCGGGGTCGGGCGACTTCCACGACGTGAACCTCTCGGACGCCCGCGAGCGCCCCAACATCTGCCACCACGAGCACATCGAGCTGGGCGACGTGGAACGGGGCTTTGCGCAGTCCCACGAGATCTTCGAGGACGTGTTCGAGTTCCCCATGGTGTGCCACTACTCCATGGAGCCGCACACCACCACCGCGCTGGTGCAGGGGCGGCAGGTCACGCTGTGGTCCGCCTCGGCCCATCCCTTTCTCATCCGTTCGGAGCTGGCGAAGCTCTTCGGCCTGTCCATGACCGACGTGCAGGTGGTGGTGCCCTATGTGGGCGGCGCCTTCGGCGGGAAATCGTATCTCAAGATCGAGCCCCTGGTGGTGGCGCTGGCGCGCAAGACCCCGGGGCAACCCGTGCGCCTGGAGCACTCCGTCACCGAGTCCATGCTCACCGCCCGGCGCCACTCGGCGCGCTGCCGCATCAAGACCGGGGTGAAGCGCGACGGCGCCATCATGGCGCGCGAAGTGACGATGCACCTGGACACGGGCGCCTATGCGGACAACGGGCCGCGGGTGGTGGCGCGGTCCGTCCTGCGGGTGCACGGCGCCTATCGTTGCGCCAACTTCCGTTCCAACAGCTACGGCGTCTACACCAACTCCGTGCCGGCGGGCTCCATGCGCTCCATCGGCGGCCCGCAGTCCATCTGGCCGGTGGAGGCGCAGATGGACCGCATCGCCGAAGCCCTCGGGCTGGATCCCGTGGAATACCGCCTGCGCCACCTGCTGGGCCGCGACGAGTCGATCCGTCCCAACTCCCGCGGCATCGACGGCGATCTGCGCGAGGGGCTCAGCCGGGTGGCCGAAATGGTCCGGCAGGCGGGAACGCCCCCGGCCGGGAGCGGCACGGGCTTTGCTGTGGGCATCACCGACAGCGAAGCCAACCCGGTGTCCACGGCCATCGTGCGCCTTCTGAGCGACGGCGATGTCGTGGTCATGGCCGGCAGCACGGAGGTGGGGCAGGGCGCGCGCACGGTGCTGAGTCAGATCGTGGCCGAGGAACTGTGTGTCCCGTTCGAGCGGGTCAATCTGCGCGGCACCGATACCCACACCACGCCGTTCGACCGCTCCACCGGCGCGAGCCGTTCCACCACGGTGATGGGCACCGCGGTCAAGTTCGCCGCCGGCGATGTCCACCGTCAGGTCAAGGCCATCGCCGCGGAACAGTTCGGCGTCGACCCGGAGCGGGTGACGCTCCGAGGCGGCGCGGCCTGGTGCGGCGAAGCCCGGCGGGATTTCCCGGAGGTGGTGGCCGGCTACTTCGGCATGCCTGGCGGCGAACTCATCGGCCGCGGCTACGTGCGCGCCGGCGGGGGCATTTCACCGATCCTGCCGATCTTCTGGGAAGTGGGCATCGGCGGCGCGGTGGTGACGGTGGACCGGGAAACCGGGGCGTTGACGGTGGAGCGTTACAGCAGCGTGGCCGACGTCGGCCGCGCCATCAACCCGCGCCAGGCCGAGGGCCAGGACGAAGGCGCCGCGGTCATGGCCATGGGGCACACGCTGTTCGAATCGCTGGTCTACGCGGATGGACAACCGCTCAATCCGAACCTTGTGGACTACCGGGTACCAGGCTTTCGGGACATTCCCCGGACCTTCGAGTCGTGCCTGCTGGAGAACGGCGACGGCCCCGGCCCCTACGGCGCCAAGGGCATGGGCGAGGGCGGCATCATCCCGGTGGCGCCGGCCATCTGCAACGCCTTGGCCCAGGCCACGGGCGTACGTATCCATGAGTTGCCGCTCACGCCGGAGCGCGTATGGCGCGCGCTCCGCAAGGCCGGGACCGAATCCGCCTGAAACGGCAACATCCGCCCTCTCAGAACTCATGCGTTCCGCCATCGTTCTCCTGTGGCTCAGCGTCGGCTGGACCCTGCTCTGTTTTCTGCTCTACCGGGACCGGGACGTGATCCTCCAGACCAGCGCCCCGGTCTGGATCGCCGCCGTGGCCGGTTGGATCGTCTACAGGAGGCTCATCGCCTGGGTGCGCCGCCGGCGCGCGGCGCGCAAGACCCGGAAAGGAAAGCGCACCGAATCCACGGAGGCCTCCCGAACCGGAGGCCGTCGAACCCAGCGCTCAACCGCGCCCGGTTCGCGGAAGCGGACCTCGTAACCGGCGGGGAACTCCGTTGATCTCGAAGCGAACGTTGCCGGCGACTTGCACCTCCGCCGGCGCTGGTCGTGTCCCATGGACTCGACCAGCACTGGTCTCCCATCCGAGCAGTGGCGCCGCGCCACCACGGGGAAAAATGGTTGGCGCAGGAGGCCGCCAAGAGACGCATTCCCGGCAGCGCCGCACCCGGGATGCACGTCATCGGGCTCACGCCGCCGGAGATCCCACTACCTGACACCTCATGCAGGCTCGGCCGAGGGGCGGACAACTCCCCGGAGTCCCCGGGAGTCGCGCAGCGATCCTATCCAGCCAGCATCCCGTCGATGGACAGCGCTCCGGCGCCGCCGATGAGGAGCGCCAGCGCCATCAGCATGAGGGCCAGGCAGTACTCGATGCCCATGCCCTTGCGGCCGCCGCCGGAGAGGAAAAAGCCGAACTCCACGTGACTTTTCCAGGTGGCGATGGCGAGGAAGATGAGCAACCCCAACGCCAGCGGGCGGGTAAAGAACCCCAGGATCATTCCCGGCACGCTGAGCGCTTCGGCGAGAATGCCGATGACGCCCACCCACACGGGAATGTGATACTTGTCGCGCCAATTGCCGGTCTGTCCCTTGATGCCCCGGCCGCCGAACCAGCCGAAGAGATGCATCGAGCCGTGGGCAAAGAAGGTCACGGCGAGGCCCAGGCGCAGGACCACGAAGGCCAGGTTCGGTTCCGTTTGAAAGATCGCGTTCATCCTTGTTCTCCCGCCGGCCGCGTCGGCGGCGGCGTCAGGGCGGCGTAGCGCCGCGCCGGCCGGTTCCCGGTCAAGAGGCCAGGAACCTCCGGATGGCGGCGTGGGCCGCGTCGGGGTTCACGAAGAAATAGCTGTGCCTCTCGTCCTTGAGTTCCACGAATGCCGCTCCCGGAATTCCGGCGGCCAACACGTCGGCGGCCTGCCGCAAGGATGTGTCGCTGGTGACGTTGTGCTCGTCCGCGCCCACCAGGATCAACGCGGGCATGCGGATCTCGCTGAGGCGTCCCTTCACGTCGTGGGCCTGGCGCGCGATGACGTGGCGAAAATATTGTTCCACCGGGTTGAGGTGCGCCATGCGCACCGCCAGGTAGCCCTCCACGCGGTGCGGGTATCGCTGGACGAACGCATCGGTGAAGCCCACGGCGATGCCGTGCTCGCGCAGGTACCCTCTGTAACCCCACTCCACCATCTCTCTGGCGATGCGTAGCGGGATGCCCGGTGTCGGGTTGGACGCCCGGCCAGACGCGCAGATCAGCGCGGAGACCCGGTCGGCGTGATCCAGGGCCATGATCTGGGCCACCGAAGCGCCCATGGAATGGCCGCATACGATGGCGTCGCGCGCGCCCAGGTGTTCCAGGACCGCGGCCGCGTCGTCAGCGAAGTCCGTGACGCTGTAAGGCTCTGACGGCGACGTCGAACGGCCGGTGCCGCGGTAGTCGCACAGAATCACCTGATGGTCGCGGGAGAACTCGGGTACCTGGTGGAGTTTCCACACGTCACAGTGGCACGCCGTCTCGCTGAGGAACAGGAACGGACGGCCCGCGCCGTGGGCTTCGTAGTAGAGTGTGACGCCTTGTCTTTCGATGGTCGGCACGACGGCCTCCTCGGACGCTTCGTGTCCACAAGGGGCGGATGGGCCTGGCGGCCTGTTCCCGTTGTCCTCGCCGGATGGACGCTTCGCTGAGGCGACCGGCGTTTCAGCGCGGCCGCACCGGGTAGCTCATGGGGGCCACGTCATCGATGGTCTCGCCCAGGGCGCGCCATTCCGGCACCGAGTCCCACAGCGGTCCGGCGCCTTCCTGGATCCGGGCCAGCAACCCGGCTTCATCGAAACGCGTGGCGCGGCCGTCTTCCAGCAGCGTCTCCCCGTCCACGATGATGGTTTGAATGTCGCTGCCGCTGCCGCCCTCCACCAGGGACTTGATGGGGTCGCGCACGGCGCCGAAGTGGGTGCGGCCCAGGTCCACGAGGATCATGTCGGCCTTGGCGCCCGGCGCCAGCCGTCCCAGGTCGTCGCGCCTCAGGGCCTTGGCGGCCCCAAGGGTGGCGGCGTTGTAGACGTCATAGGGCTTGCCTGCGCGGAAGCTTCCTTCCACCAGGCGGCAGGCCAGGCCGGCCAGGCGCATCTCATGCACCATGTCCTGGGGGAAGGTGTCCGTGCCCAGCACGACGTTGATACCGCGCTGGCGGTAGGCGTCAAAGGATTCCAGCGCGATGCCCATCTTGGCGTACTTGTAAGGGGCGTGGGCTACCGAGGCGCCGCTGTCCCCCAGGATCGCCAGATCGTCGACATAGGGGTAATGGCACCACGAGTGCCGGCCGTGAAAGACGCAGTGTCCCAGGATGATCTCCTCGCCCAGGAACCCGAGGTCGTGAAGGTACTGGATCGGCGTCACCCCGCGCTGGCGCAGGCTCGACTGGAACTCCACGATGTTCATGGCGGTATGAAGCTGGATTCCGATGCCCAGTTCTCCCGCGGCGCGCTTGGTGGCCTGGAGCAGCTCGGGCGTGCAGGTGTCCAGTTGTCCGGGATAGAGCATGGCGCGGATGCGTCCGCTGTGGGCGCCGTCGTATTGCTTCGCGTATGCCACGGCCTGCGCCAGCCCCTGTTCGCCGTTGGCCTCGTTCCAGTCCCACTGAATGCGGCCCTGATCGTCGAGTACGTAGGCGGCGCTGCGATAGCCGGCGCCGAGGTAGGCGCGGGCGCCCAACTCCCCGATCATCTCGGTGAAACCCTCGATCATGGTCCCGCGGGTGCCCACGTCCAGGATGGTGGTGGCGCCGCCGCGCATGGCCGCCCACACGCCGAACTTCCCCTCGACGTCGGCACGAGGTGGCGGCCCCATGCCCTTGGCGCCGCGCCGCATGGCCCCGTAGGAAAGGAAATTCATCCCCAGGTAGTCGGCCTTGCTGGCGTCGTTCAGCATGACGTGGCGGGCGTTGGTGCCCGCGTGGATGTGGCAGTTGATGAGCCCCGGGCTGACGAGCCGCCCGCGCGCGTCGATGGTGCGTTCCACCGGTCCGTCAAAGCCGTAACCCACGTGGACGATGTGGTCGTCTTCGTACACCACCACACCGTCAGGCAGCAGCTCGTGGCCGCGGCCGTCGTAGCCCACCACCCAGCCGCCTTGAATGAGTGTCTTCATGGTTGGTTCACCTCGTCGTGCCGTCCCGCTGTGCTGTACTCGAAAGACGCGCGGACTGTCAAATAATCCGCTCCAGGAACCGAACGATGGATCGGCAAGCCCATCACCGTTGGTCTCGAGCCTGGTTTGGCGTTTGGGAAATACGTTGACGAATCTGCTGTTTTGCCGCCGGCTGCGTTACGTCACCCCTGGGCTTCATCCGGAGCCTTCCTCGCGTGGTGGCCGGCCAGGGCGACCGCCGGTCGCCCCTGCGAGACGGGCCGAGAGGTTGGTGAGGCGGCGCGTGGCGCGGGCGTTTTCCACCGCCATGCGGAGGGCGCGGGTCTGGCCGATGATGACCACGAGGCGCTTGCCGCGGGTCACCGCGGTGTAGATCAGGTTGCGCTGCAGCAGCAGGTAGTGCTGCATGGCCAATGGGATCACCACGGCGGGATACTCGGAGCCCTGGCTCTTGTGCACCGAAGTGGCGTAGGCCAAGGCGATTTCATCCAGTTCGGTGAAGTCGTAGGGCACGGTGCGGTCGTCGAACAGGACGTGAAGCTGCCCCTCGTCCAGGTCCACCTGGGATACTTGGCCGATGTCGCCGTTGAAGACATCCTTGTCGTAGTTGTTGACGGTCTGAATGACCTTGTCGCGGGGCGCATAGCTCCACCCGAAACGGCTTACCTGGGGCTCGGCGCCGGCGTTGAGGCGTTTCTGCAGCTCCACGTTGAGCGAACGGGTGCCCAGGCTGCCGCGGTTCATGGGGGTCAGCACCTGGATGTCCCGGATGGGGCTCAGACCGAAGCGCTTGGGAATGCGCTCAGTCACGACCTGGAAGAGCTTGTCGTGGATCTCCTCCGGGGACTCCGCCGGAATGAAGTAGAAGTCCTGCAGCGCCCCGCTCGCGTCCGGAGTCTCGATGGGGCTGCCGTCGTTGATGCGATGCGCGTTGACCACGATGCTCGAGGACGCGGCCTGGCGGAAGATTTCGGTGAGGCGCACCGTGGGCACTTGTCCGGACTCGATGATGTCCTGCAGCACCGCGCCCGGCCCCACCGAGGGGAGCTGATCCACGTCCCCCACGAACAGCACCGCGGCGTGGGTGGGCACCGCCTTGAGAAGCTGGTTCATCAGCAGTACGTCCACCATGGAGGCTTCGTCCACCACCAGCAGGTCCACGTCCAGGGGATCGGTCTCATCCTTGCGAAAGCCCATCTGCCGGGGATCGAACTCCAGCAGGCGGTGAATGGTCCGCGCTTCGCCCCCGGCGGACTCCGACAGGCGCTTGGCCGCGCGCCCGGTGGGGGCGCACAGCAGCACCTGGGCGCGCCGCGCCTCCACGAGCTTGAGGATGCTGTCGACGATGGTCGTCTTGCCCACCCCCGGCCCGCCGGTCAGCACCGTCACCTTGCTGTGGAGCACGGTTGCCACTGCCCGGCGCTGGGACTCCGATAGCCTCAAGCCCGTGCTCCGCTCCACCCAGGGAATCGCCCGCGCGGCATCCACCTTGCCCCAGGGCGGGGGGCCGCCGCGCATAAGCCGCTGCACATGGCTGGCCACGCCGGTCTCGGCGCGATAAAGCGGAGTGAGGAAGAGCGCCGGTTCGCCGCCCACCGTTTCCCCCACGAGGTTCTCGGCCGCCACCTCCAGGCCGATGGCCTGCTCCACCCGCGCGGGCGTCACTTCGAGAAGCTCCACCGTGCGCTCCATCAGGTCCGGCCGCGCGGCCGCGCAATGGCCTTCGGCCGACATCTCCCACAGCACGTGGCGCAGGGCCGCGCGCACGCGGATCATCGAATCCGGCGGAATGCCCAGCTTGCGCGCGATCACGTCCGCCGTGAGGAAGCCGATGCCGTGGATGTCCAGAGCCAGCCGGTAGGGGTTCTCGCGGATGCGCTCGATGGCGTCGTCGCCGTAGACCCGGTAGATGCGTGCCGCGCGCGCGTTGCCGATGCCGTGGGAGTGGAGGAAGACCATGATCTCCCGGATGGCCTTCTGCTCGCGCCACGCCTCGACGACGCGTTCCTGACGCTTGGCGCCGATGCCTTCCAGCGTGCGCAGAAGTTCCGGTTCCCGCTCGATGACGTCGAACACTCCGCCGCCGAAGGCCTTGACGAGTTGGTGGGCGAAATGCGGGCCAATGCCCTTGATCAGTCCGGACCCCAGGTACTTTTCAACGCCTTCGAGGGTGGTCGGAGGGATGACTCTCAGGGTCGCCGCGCGGAACTGGAGGCCATAGGTGGCGTCGTTCACCCAGCCCCCCTGGCAATCGATCTCCTCGCCCGCGTTCACCGCGCCCGCGCTGCCCACCACCGTCACCAGGTCCCGCTGGCCGCGGGCCTTCACCTGGAGGACGCAGAAGCCGCTGTCCTCGCCATGGAAGGTGACCCGCTCCACGAAGCCCTGGATCTGTTCGATGCTGGTTGGCGGCTGCCTGACTGCCTTGTCCCACATCGGGTGCTTTCCTGCCGCGCGGGCCCGGGTGGTCTTCCCGGAGGGCGTTGCGCTCGATGAACCCGGCGGGCTCCCCGGTTCAATCGTTGTTGCGGAAGATCCTGAGTCCGCGGTCGATGAGCTGTTGCAGCCGTTTGCCGGCCTCTTGGGTCTCGCGCGCTGATTCCGGTTTCTTCTCCGATGCCTCGGGGCTTTCCTGTGTGGCACGGGGTTCTTCCGCTTCTTGGGGGGTCTCCGGCCCGGAGAAAAGGTCCAGCAGTTTCCCCAGGCGCGCGCCGACGCGTCCTTCGAGCAAACGCGTCACGAGCTGGCGCTTGGGTTTCACGCGCACGTTCGGCGCCGTGCCGTTGACGGCAAAGGGCAGTTCCACTTCGCCGCGGTCGTTGGCCATGGAGTCGAGCCGTGAAGGCGGCACCAGGTCGGTGGACAACCGCGGGGAGAGGGTCAGGACGCCGTGGACATCGGTGGCGCCGTCAAGCGCCACCGAGCCCGAGCCGGTGAGGCCGTAGTCCTTGGCCTTCAAGGTGACGCCCTTGATGAGCACCTTGCCGCCCTTGGCCTCGAACTCTCCGTCCAGCCGCTCCAGGACGGTGGTGCCGCGCTGAAAGATGTGCGGATAGCGGTCCCTGAGGCGGCGGCTGAAGAGCCCGGTCAAGCCCTGGATGCCGGTGACGCCTTCGAGGACCTCCTCGGCCAGATTGAACTCCCGCACCCGGCCTTCAAGAACCGCGGCCTTGCCGGTTCCCGTGAGCGTGGGCTTGATGGCGTTCCAGGTGCGCCCTTGACCGGCGACGCGCACGTCGACTTTCAGGGTCCCTTCGGTGGGGGGGAGGGCGCCGGCGCCGTTGAGGTAAGCGCCGGCGTCGAGGCCGCGTACGCGCAACTCGGCCTCGAACGGGAACGGCGCGTCCCGGACCTGCATGCGTCCATTGGCTTCCAGCGTGCCGTCGAGCGCCTTGAGACGAAGGGACTCCAATGCGAACCACGGCCGGGCCACGCCGACGGTGGCCGCGAGATCACTGAAGTCGACTCCCATGAGTTTGCCACGGGACGCGGTCAGGGTTCCGCCACCCGCCGGGTCCTGCTTCCAGACGAGGCGCCCGGAGGCATGAACCTCTTCCAGCACACCGTCCGCGGGTCGGACCTGGATGTCGGCCATGCGCAGTTGCGGCGCGCGCAGGTCGCAGGTGACGATCAGCGGCGTGAAGCTCTCGATCACTCCGTTGCCGGAAAATTCGGCCTGGCCCAGGCGGAAGCGAAGCGAGCGCAGGCGGGCGCCGTCACCGTGGGCGTCGGCGTGCCATTCGAGATCCTGCAGCCGCAGGTGCCGGCGGCCGTCGCGGTAGTGGAGGACAGCGCCGGCCGCCTCGACGCGGGTCACCGTGATTCGAGGACGCAGAAAACGAAGCTGGAGACCCACCCGGACTTCCGGAGCCTCGAGCAAGCGTTCGGAGCCCGCGGATGGGCCCTCGGAAACGGCGAGCCCCAGGATGCGGACCCGGGTTCCGCCTCGCAGATGGACATGCACGCGATCGAATTGGACGCTGCGGCCGATGCGCCGCGAGGCCGCGGCCATGATCCGGTCCTTGTTCCAGTTGACGACCGTGTCGATATTGTAGAGCGCCCAACCTAGCATTGCGGCGACAACTATAATAATGACCGTCAACGCGATGAAAAGACTGCGCATGAATGGCGTCCGGTTCCTTGACCGGCCAATTTACACCATCACGTGACGGAACTGAAGGTAGCTTTTCGGCGAGCGGCCTGAAGACGGCGCATCCGCGCCGGAACGGAGGCGGGTCCTTGAAACGCTTTGTATCCGATCGCCGGGTGGAGTTCGCCGACTGCGACTCCGCCCGCATCGTGTTCTACCCCAACTTCTACAAGTGGTTCGACCGCGCCACGGAACGGCTGTTCGCCTCCGCGGGCCTGACCTACCGCGCCATGGAGGAGCACTACGGCATCATCGGCCTGCCCCTTTTGGAAACCGGCGCCACATATCTGCGTCCCTGCCGGCACGGCGAGCGAATACGTATGGAGAGTTGGGTGGAGTCCTGGCGCGAGAAAGTGTTCGTGGTGCAGCACCGCATCGATTGCGAGGGCGAGCCTGCGGTGGAGGGCCATGAGACGCGCGCGTGGGCGGCGCTGGCCGGCGCGCAACCCCGGTCCATGCGCGCGGTTGCCATTCCCGCGTCCGTCCGGGAACTGTTTCTGTAACGCTGAGCCGGCGTCGGCGTTTTCCGGAGACTTTGGTATTCATGCCCCCGCATCCGGAAACCATGGACCCCCGCAGCAGTGAGCGTTGGGCCAGGCGGCTCAACTATCTGGCGGGCGCCTGTGTCTCCAGTTCCATGAGCGCCGCGGTGACTTATGTGCCGCTCCATATGAAGAGCCTGGGTTCTTCGTACTTCCTCAGCGGCCTGCCCCTGGGGATCCGGGCCATTGGCCGGTTCGCCTTCGATGCGGCGGCCATCGTGGTGGCGGGGCGGGGGATTCGCCCGCAGATGCTGCTGGCGCTGGGAGTCGCCTTCACTGGCCTGGCGCTACTGGCGTGCGCACTGTTTCCCGGAGCCTACCCGGTCACCACGGCATTCTTCTTCATCGGCGCCGGCGTGGCGTGGGTGCAGATCGCACTGCGGCAGATCGTGTTCGAGGAAGCGCAGGTGGGCCGGCGCGGTCGCGCCCTGGGAATCCTGAGCCTCTTTCTTGCCTCCGGCCCCATGGTGGGCATTACGCTCGGCGGATTCATCTCAGAACATCTGGGCTACCGTATGCTGTTTGCTCTGGGGGCGGGGACCGTTTTGTGGCTGCCGCTGCTTCTCCTTCGGCTCAACCCGCGCGAGAGGAAACCCGAAGGCCAAAAGTCGCTGCACGGGCGCGTGATTCGCGACATTCTGCGTACCCCCGGCGCGGGGTTACTGTGCGCCGCGAGTTTCTTCTCCCTGTTCTACCAGCCGGCGCGCGCCCTGGCGCTGGCGTTCTACGCCACCGAGTCCCTGGGCCTGTCGCTCAGTTCCTACGGCGTAATGCGCGGCATCAGCCAGCTCGGCAACGTCAACGGGCGGTTCTTCGGCGGACTCTGGACTGATCGCTCGGGTGTCGACGCGTGTCTGGCCGCTGGCTTCTTCATTTCGGCCGCCGGCTTTGTGCTGGTGCCATGGACCACGGACTTCTGGTCGCTCCTGGTGGTGCACACGGCGCTGGGCGCCGGGGCCGGCATGGTGAATCTCGCGGGCCAGGTGGGGATCCTGTCGCTGTTCCCGTCAGCCATGCGCGGACAGGCCATGGCGCTGCACCGGGCCGTGGGGGACGTGGGACTGTTTCTGGGGCCCATGGTCGTCACCGCGGGCCTGGACGCCGTCGGCTTCTTCCCGGTGTTCATGAGTCTGGCAGCGGCGCCTTTGGCATTCGGTTTGTGGACCGTGTGGGGAAGGCCGCTGGCGCGTGTGGATGAGTTGCCGGAGAGGTAGTGTCGTGTCCCTGCTTTGCGGGACCTGCCCATGGGGCGACTGCCGGTCCCCCTGACACGTCATCGCGCCTGGCCGGCGGCTTGAATTCCTGCGCAAGAGATTTCGGCAGCAGGGATACGGTATGCGCCGTCAGCCGAGATGGGGCGCCACGTCCTCGGCGAGCAACTCCAGGTGTTCCGTCTCATCGAAGGCGGGGTTGAGGAGCAGGTGCTGCGCGCCGTGGCCCACCACTTGGTTGAGCTTGTCGATGACCTCCTGGCGTCCGCCCCACACGCACACCTGGGACGCCATGTCGGCGTTGCGGTAGCGCACGGCAAAGAACTCGCGCAGGCGCCGCTCAGCGCGGTCGCGGTCGTCGTCCACCGCGAGGTAGACGCGCTTGGAGATGGTGAAGGTGGCCGGGTCCCGTTTGGCTTCGTCCAGCAGGCGCACGATGCGCTCGTGCTCCTTGATGAAGCGGTCGGTGCCGGAGGAGCCCGCGCCCATCCAGCCGGCGCCGAAGGTGACGGCGCGGCGCAGCGCCGGCTCGGCGTGGCCGCCGAACCAGAGCGGGAAGGGCCGTTGCAGGGGCTTGGGTTCCATGGCCACGTCGGTGAAGTTCCAGAAGCGTCCCTCGAAGCTGACCCGTTCCTGGCTCCACAGCGCCTGCATGATCTTGATGCCTTCCACGAAACGGGTGACGCGGTGCTCGGAAGGGTAGCCGAACACGGTTTCGGGCTCGGGCCACATGCGTCCGCGAATGCCTCCCAAGCCGATGCCGGGAACGATCCGTCCGCCGCTCAACTGATCCAGGCTGGCGAGGCTCTTGGCAAGCTGCAACGGATTGCGCAGCACCGTGAGCAGCACCGAGGCGCCGATCTTCAGGCGGGAGGTGACCGCGGCCACGTAAGTCATCAACGTGACCGGCTCCAGCATGGAGAAGTTGCTGAGAATGCGTTCCTGGGTCCACAGGCTATCGTAATCCAGCTCCTCGGCGCGGGTCACGAATTTCTTGATGTGGTCCGTGTCCACGGGTCCGCCGATGAACACTTGGGGGATCTCGATGCCGCAGGGGATGTGGCCGTCTGCCATGGGAATACCTCGTGGATCTCGTTTCGCGTATGCCGCCGCGTGAACGCCGTCGTCTGGCCGGTGGCGCCGCCGCGCCATCAGGCCAAGCCTTCTCGATGGCCGCGGAAGCGCCGGATGAGCCGCATTCTCCGGCTCGGTTCCCTTCGTGGTTCCTCGATGGGAACGAGGTCATTTGGGCAACCGGTATAGGCCATCGGGCCGCGGTTGCCAAGCTTGGCAGGGTAACGGTGGGCATCCGGCGAAAATGGCCCTCATTCGGCCAGGAGCCATGTCCCGCCGGGGTCGCGCCGGCCCTCCGCTTGGTTTGACAAGCCTTCCGGGGCGGGCTAATCACGGTGTTAGTGTGGTGTCTGGTTAATTCGCGTCATAATTTGCGGGTCTTTTTCGTCGTCGGCTGCGTTGCTCTTCCTCACGTGGTACCCGCCACTGCTCGTCATCGCGCCTTGCCGACAACAAAATATCCTCCGCAGATTATGACGCGAATTAACCAGACACCACACTAGCAGCGAGGGGAACGGATCATGACGCTTGCGGACAAGGTCGCCGTGGTGACGGGCGGTGGACAGGGCCTGGGACGGGCCATTGCGTTGGCGCTGGCACGGGCTGGCGCGAAGGTGGTGGTGGCCGATATGAACCCCGACACCGTCGAGGCGGTGGCCGCCGAGGTCGTGGCGGCGGGCGGTGCGGCGCTGGCGGCGCGGGTGAACGTGGCCGACGAGGCTTCCGTGGCCGCCTTGCGGAAGAGCACCCTGGACCGCTGGGCGCGCGTGGATGTCCTGGCCGCCAACGCTGGCGTGTATCCGCGCTCCATGGTGGTGGAAATGCCCGAGGAGGAGTGGGATCGGGTGCTGGACGTGAACGTGGGCGGTCAGTTCCTGTGCGCCCGGGCTTTCGTTCCGGCCATGAAACGGCAGGGCAGCGGCCGCATCATCTGCACGGCTTCGTCCATCGCCTACAAGGGCGCTGCGGGGCATTCCCACTACGCCGCGTCCAAGGCCGCGACCCTGGGTTTCGTGCGCGGGCTGGCCCGTGAACTGGCGCCCCACGCCATCACCGTGAACGCGGTGGCCCCAGGGACCGCCAACACCGCCATGCCGCGCCAGCACCGCTCCGAAGAGTCCCTGCGGGAACGAGCCACGCAAACACCCCTGGGCCGCATCGCCGAACCGGAAGACATCGCCAACACCGTGGCCTTTCTTGCCAGCGAGGCGGCTGGCTACATCACGGGACAAACCCTGGTGGTCAACGGCGGAGACTTCATGATCTGAGCTCCGGACCTCTTGCCGGAGTCGTGCGAGGTGAAAGGGGAACCCCCATGTTGAGAAGGAAGGTATGTCTCGTCGGCTACGGCTCGACGGAATACTCGCGCAAGTCCGACCGACCGCTGCTGTCGTACTATGCCGAGGCCATGCAGAACGCCATGGCCCAGACCGGTCTCACCAAGAAGGAGATCCACGGCTTCTCCATGGTGACCCAGGCGAGCCCCGACTACTCGCCCTACGTGGCCGAGCAGTTGGGCCTGGAACTGGACTGGGTGCTCAACGGCGACTGCGGCGGCGCCGGCGCGGTATGCGCCATCCGGCGCGCCGCGGACGCCATCGAGGCGGGCTACCTGGACGTGGCCTTCATCGTTGCGGGCAACGCCTTCGACAAGAACGTGTCCCATCAGCGGGTGCTGGAGTACCAGCGCGCCAACTACGTGGACGTGTACGGCTACGGCGGACCCAACACGCTGTTCGCGCTGGTGCAGCGCCGCCACATGGAGGAGTACGGCACCACCCTGGAGCAGATCGGCAAGATTGCGGTGAGCCAGCGCTTCAACGCCGGCCCCAATCCCCAGGCGCTCCTGCGCACGCCCATGACCATCGAGGACTATCTGAACTCGCGCCTGATCTCCGATCCCATCCGGTTGTTCGACTGCGTGATGCCGTGTTCCGGCGGCGAGTGCGTGGTGGTGGCCTCCGAGGAGCGCGCCCGGCAGATTACAGACAAGCCGGTATATCTGGTGACGGACGCCGAGAAAATCGGCTTTCAGGCCTCGAACATGCTGCCCGACAAGACCGTCACGGGCATGAGCGTGGTGGGCGAGCGCCTGTTTTCGGAGATGAGCCGGGACAACATCGATCTTCTGGCGATCTATGACGACTACCCCATCGCGGTGATGATGCAACTGGAGGATCTGGGCTACTGCGCCAAAGGGCGGGGCGGCCCGTTCGTCGACGAGCACGACCTGACCTTCAAGGGCGATTTCCCCGTGAATACCGGCGGCGGCGAGATCTCGGTAGGGCAGGCCGGGCTGGCCGGCGGCATGCTGCACGTGGTGGAAGCGTTGCGGCAGTTGCGTGGTGAAGCCGGCGAACGGCAGGTCTCGGCGGCCCAGACGGCGCTGGTCACGGGCATCGGCTGGCTGTCCTACGCGCGCAATCTCAATACCACCGCGGCAATGATCCTGGAGAGGAGGTCCTGATGGCCGGCAAGAGTCTTCCCGCCGTAAATGCGATCGACCGCGGGTTTTGGGAGGGGGCCGCCCAAGGCGAGTTGCGGCTCCAGAAATGCGTCGCCTGCGGCAAGCTGCAGTTCTTCCCGCGCATCGCCTGCACCGGCTGCCTCGGCGGTGACCTGGAGTGGGTGCCGGTGAGCGGCAAGGGCAAGGTGCACACCTTCTCCCTCTGCCGGGTACCGCGGAACCGCGCCTTCATGGACGAGGTGCCCATCTACGTGGCCGAGGTGGAGCTGGAGGAGGGCGTGCGCATGATCACCCGCGTCGTCGGCGACAAGCGCGACCAGGTGACGCTCGGCGCTCCCGTCACCGTCACGTTCATGGAGACCGAGGATCCCGAAATCAAGCTGCCGGTATTCGAGCTGGACTGATCCGCAGCCGCGCCGGAACGCCCTGGAACGGGCGAGCCGGCGCGCAACCCTCCGCCGCCTCATGCCAACCGTCGAAATCTACAGCAAGGGCTGGTGCCCGTTCTGCCGCATGGCCAAGCGCCTTCTGGAAGCGAAGGGCCAGGAGTTCATCGAGTTCGACGTGGAGCGGGAGCCGGAAAAATACGACGAGATGCTGGAGCGCTCCCAAGGCCGCTGGACCGTCCCGGAAATCTTCATCAACGGCGAACTCATCGGCGGCTTCGATGACCTGCAGGCCCTGGAAGCCAGTGGCCGGCTCGATGAGTTGCTCCATGCCTGAATGAGCGTCCCCGCCCAAGGCGCTCCACTGCGGCCACGGCCTTCCGTCGGAGCGCCGGCATATTCGGTCGTGCCTGCGAGGGTAGGCTTATCCGGTCGCCCCTACAGGTCACCGCGTCTTGCGGCAACCAAGGACCTGCGCAACTTGTCGCGGGAGTCTTGCGGGACACGGCACTAAATCCCCTTGATGAAGTCCGCCACCCGTTCGCCGATCATCATGCAGGTGACGTTGGTGTTGGCGTGGGTCACCGTGGGCATAATGGAGGCATCCGCTACCCTGAGATTGTCGATTCCGTGGACCCGTAGCTGCTCGTCCACCACCGTCATGTCGTTGGACGCGGGACCCATGAGGCAGGTGCCGGCGGCGTGGTGGTAGCTGTCGAAGGCGGTGCGTGCGAATCGCGCCCAGTCCTCGCCGCGTTTGGGCTGGATGGGCGGGCCGTAGTACTCGGGCATGTCGCCGGTCTGGCTCAATTTCTCCAGGAACTCCATGGTAGCCACCATCGCCGCGATGTCTCCGGGGTGCTCCAGCATGCGCGCATCCACCCCCGGCAGTTCGTGGGGATCGGCGCTCTGGAGGAAGACGCGGCCGCGGTTGCGCTGTTCCAGGAGCGCCGCGGAGATGTTCAGCGTCCGGCCCACGCCCTCCAGCACGGTAGGCGGGCGCATGAACACATGGAAATCGCCGGTTTCCCGTGACGGGTCGCTCTTGGTGATCAGCCGGAAGGGCGGCACCACCCAGTCCACGTCGAAGGCGCCGCGTCCCTCGAAGCCCATGTGCAACATGGCGTGGTCCTGGTAGTTTTCGCCCACCCCGGGACGGTCGTGAAGCACCTCGATGCCGTGCCGTTCCAACTCCGCCGCCGGCCCGATGCCCGAGAGCATCATGATGTGGGGGCTGTGGAACGCCCCTGCGGCAAGCACGACCTCGGTGCCGGCCGCCGTGTGCCGCTGGCCGTCCTTCTCGTAGTTCACACCGGTCACACGGTGGCCGGACACGGCAAGCGAAACCACGGGGGCGTCGGCGATGACGGTGAGATTGGCACGCTCCCGGGCCGCGTTCAGGTAGGCGACGGTCGTGGACTGCCGCATGCCCTCCTTGATGTTGTAGGGCGATGTGCAGAGGCCCCAGGGATTCGGGTCGTTCACGTCGCCTTGGGGCAACCCCAGCTCTCGCGCCGCGTCCATGAAGACCTGCACGGCGCGCGGGACTTCCTGGCCGAAGAGATAGTGCCGCTCGAAGAACAGCGGCCCGCCGTGGCCGTGCTCGGGACTGTCGGAGTTGTCCTGATCGTTCTCCAGTCGCTTGAGGATGGGCAGGACGTCCGCCCACGACCAGGACGGGTTCCCGGCCGCGGCCCACGCGTCCATGTCGGCCTTGATGGGGCGGATCACCGACATCACGTTGACAGACGAGCCGCCGCCCATGATCTTTCCGGCCAGGGAATAGAACGTGCTGCCGTCGAGCTTCCGCTCCGTCGGGTACATGTTGATGTAGGGCGTCTCCAGCAGGAGCCGCACCCGGCCCGCGGCCTCGGCCACCAACTCGGGGATGGGCAGGGGGTCGGGGCCGGCCTCCAGCAGCAACACCTTCCGGTTGGGGTCTTCCGAAAGACGCGCCGCGGCCGCACAACCCGCGGAGCCCCCTCCCACCAGGATCACATCGTATTCGTTTGCCATGACGTCCCTTTCCCGTTCCGAGCCGTTGATCTCTTTCCCGTATCAACTCCGCGGTTGCCCTTCAACAACGTGAACCGCGCGTCCAGGACTATCCCACGCGACCGGTTCGCACGGAAGCCGGAGGTTCGGACAGCGTCCTTTCGACGGAACGAGGCCTCGTGCGGACTGGAACGAACCCCCCCGGCCCGGGACGCCGATGCTCGATCAACGTGGGATCGTCCTCACGCGCGTCTTTTTTTCTTGACAGCGGGCCGATGCGGGCCTAGGATTGTCTTGTGTCGTTCGCGAACGGGCAAGAGTTCGAAACCCCGCGCGCTGGTTTCGGGCTTGGTCATCAAACTGCCAGGAGGTGTCAGATGACTACAAACAATCCGCCCGACACGAAACGCCCGCGTCAGGCGGGCTGACAGGGTTCCCCGGGAGGCTTGCCGAAGACGGCTACCGGCTGACCGTCCCGACTCAGGTGTTGGACAACACGGCTGTAGCGTATAACGTGTGAGGGGAAACGGCAGCACAGGACAGCAATCCCGGAAGTTCCTCAACGGCAACCCGCGACCGGGGAGCCGAACAAGAAAGAAACGCATCCACCGGCGTGGATAAACGCCGGTAGCGGGCTCTTCCCGGGAGGAGGGCCCGCTTTTCTTTGTGAAATGCGTACCAGGAGCCTGTCGGGTTTGAGCAGGCCAGGGGCGACCGTCCGGTCACGGATTTTGCGATGCAGGCTTCCCGACCCCATCGAGGCAGAGACATGACGCAAGACGCCAGCGAAATCTCCGGCTACCACGCCCACATCTATTACGACCGTGATTCCCGGGAAGTGGCGGGGCGTGTCCGCGAGGGGATCGGTGGCCGTTTCAACGTCGTCCTCGGCCGCTGGCACGACGTCCCGGTGGGCCCCCACCCCAAGGCCATGTACCAAGTGGCCTTCGCCCCCGACGAGTTTGCCAACGTGGTTCCGTGGCTCATGCTCAACCGCGAAGGCCTCGACATCCTGATTCACCCCAGCACGGGGGAGCACATCGGCGATCATCGCGACCGGTCCCTGTGGCTGGGAACGCGCTTGCCGTTGAGGCTGGGGAAGTTGAGCTGAAGCAGACCAGCCAGGGGAACCACTGCGCCGTTGGAGCTTCCCCCCGTTTCAGCCGCCGCGCCGCACCCGGAGTTTCGCTTCGATGAATTCCTTGTGTGACACGCCGATGAGATTGGCAATTTTGCGCACCAGGTACTCTTCGTGCGGGTCCGCGTTGGCATCGGCGTAGGCCACCGCCCAGAGATACTCCACGACTTTCCGCTTCTGTTCCCCGGAGAAACCACTCTTGACAAGAGAGGTGAACTGGTAGTGGTCGATGGCGTCGTCGGCTTCGGCCTCGGCGAGTTCCATCAGATCGCGGGTCTCCTGCTCGCTGAGACCGAACTTGTCCTGAAGCGCGCCAAGGACCACGGCGCGTTCGTTCTCCGTGCACTCGACATCTGTGCGCATCATCTCCACGAGCAGGGCACCGGTGGCCACCTGCAGCCGGTGCTGGTCCGACTGGCGCACATCGCGGTGTCCGGGGTCGATCTGGTTCGTGAAGAACCGCTGGATGGCCGCCAGCATCAGGCGCCATTCCCGTTCAGAAATCGCACGTGGTAGTCCCTCCACTTGTCTGCTGGACGGGTGATGTCGCCCGTGTAGGTGCCAAAGCGCCCGCGCCGGCGGTCCCGGAAGTAGAGCTTCAGGGTCTGCTCGACCACCGGAAACGCGATCTGATCCCAGGGAATGTCCTCCTCGCGGCACAGGCGCGCGTCGAGACTCTCCTCGCCGGCGCCGAACTTGCGCTCGCGCAGACTGCCGCGGAACATCACGTAGACCTGGTTGATCTGGGGTAGGTTGATGAGGGTGTAGAGTTCCGCGATGTCGACGTCCGCCAAGGCTTCCTCACGGGTCTCGCGGGCGGCGCCTTCGATGGTGGTCTCGTAGTCCTCAAGGAAACCCGCGGGCAGGGTCCAATAGCCGTAGCGCGGTTCGATGGCGCGGCGGCACAGCAGGATGGTGTCGTCCCATTCGGGGATGCAACCCACCACGACTTTTGGATTGGTGTAATGGATGGTGTGGCAGGAGCCGCACACGTGGCGCGGAAGATTGTCTCCGTCCGGGATGCGGAACTCCACGGGGGCGGCACAGACGCTGCAATAGTTCATCACCAACCCCCTCACTACGATTCCATGGACCCGACCGGCTCTCCTGTGCCCGGGAGATCGTCCCGCGACGATCCGACCAAGGTTCGGTCACGGTCCACCGTGGTCCAGTCACAGGGCAGCCACGGTCCCGCCACAGTCCGGCCCTGGCATTGCGGGGCAGGCGCTTGTTGTGGCGCGCCGGTTGCCGGCATCCGTCACTATAGGGGCCAGCCCAAGCAGGGTCAAACTTGGGCCAGGACTATCCCACGCTGCCGATTCGCACGGCAGTCGGGAAGTTCGGACAGCGCGGTTTCCACGGAACGAGGCCTCGCGAAAACTGGAACGAGAGAGGGAACCACTGGCGGTGCCCCCGCCCCGCCTGGATTCCCGCCCCCGATCGGGGTCGAGGGCAAGCTTTCGCGGGAGTGACGCTTCGTAGGCCGTGTTTCGAATCGCTCGCCACGAACTTTTTTGCAACATCGTGCTATACACCGTCCCACGGGAGATGCCGTGCCGACTCTGACCGAACGCCTTGAAGCATGGTTCCGGGAAGCCGCGCCCGCAGTGAGTTTTTGCTCGCTGCGTTATGTGAGGGAGCGTTCCGAGCACGTTTCCGTGCGCCGCGGCGTGGTGGAGCCCATCGCGTCGGGGGACGACGCGGGCGTCATGGTCACGGTGGCCCACGGTCGCGGCATGGGCTACGCGGGCACGTGCGACCTGAGCCGGACCGGGCTTCAACGGGCTCTGGAACAGGCGCGGGACTGGGCCCGGCGAACCGGGGCGTGGGCCGTGACAGACTTCGCCGCGGCCGCGCTTCGGGAGGCGCGCCGGGGCGAGTACCGCACGCCGGTGGCGCTGCCTTGGGACGCGATGCCGTTGTCCGACAAGATCGGCCTGTTGCGGGACCAGAGCGAGAGGCTGCACCCGGACCCGCGCATCGTCGACTGGGACGTGTCCCTATGGCACACGGAGACGGAGACCCTTTACCTGACCGCGGACGGTACGCGCATACATCAAGTGCTGAGCCATTTGGTTCCCGGCCTGGGCTGCACCGCCAACGACGGCCCGGAAACCGTGAGCCGCACCTTCGGCGGCCGGGGTTTCTGCCGCCAGGGCGGCCTGGAGGTGCTGGAGCAGACGGGGTTTTCAGAGGCCGCGCCGGCGCTGGCGCAGGAAGCCCTGGAGCTATTGGCTGCGCCCCACTGTCCCACGGGCGCCATGGACGTCTTGCTGGCGCCGGATCAGCTCATCCTCCAGATCCACGAGTCCATCGGCCATCCCCTGGAGCTGGACCGCATCCTCGGCGACGAACGCAACTACGCGGGCACGAGCTTCGTCACCCCGGACATGTTCGGGCATTACCGCTACGGCTCGGAACTGTTGAATGTCACCTACGACCCCACCGATCCGGGACAGTTCGCGAGTTTCGGCTTCGACGACGAAGGGCTCCCGGCGCGACGGGAGCACATCATCAAGGACGGAATTCTCCTGCGCGGCCTCGGCGGGCGCCTGTCCCAGCAGCGCACGGGACTTCCCGGGGTGGCCAACTCCCGCGCCACAAGCTGGAACCGTCCGCCCATCGACCGCATGGCCAACCTCAATCTGGAGCCGGGGGACGCAACCTTCGACGACATGGTGCGTTCCATCGAACGCGGCGTCTACATGCAGACCAACTGCTCGTGGTCCATCGACGACTCGCGCAACAAGTTCCAGTTCGGCTGCGAGCGCGGTACCGTCATACGTGATGGCGTGTTGCGCGAAGTGGTGAAAAAGCCCAATTACCGCGGCATCTCGGCCAACTTCTGGCGCAACCTCACCCATGTGGGCCACCCCGAGACGCGCGAAGTACTGGGAACGCCCTTCTGCGGCAAGGGCGAGCCCAACCAGGTGATCCGTGTGGGCCACGCCGCGCCCGCGTGCGTGTTCGCCGGCGTGCAGGTGTTCGGGGGTGAAAGCTGAATGACAGCCATGCGGGAGCCATTCTACGAACTGGCGGATTTCACCGAAACGCTGTTGCAGCCGCGGGAAGTGTTGCTTCTGGGCTTCTCTGGAGAGGACTCGAGCTTCTTGCGCTTCAACCGGAGCGCCGTGCGGCAGGCCGGGGCCGTGGAGCAGCGCGAACTGGCGCTCCATCTGATTGGCGACGGACGGAAAGTTGCCACGCACCTGACGCTTTCCGGCGCCGCCGCGTTCGACCGGGAGCGCGTGCGCCAGGCGATGGAGGACGCCCGCGCGCGGCTGGCCGTGGTTCCGGAAGATCCCTACCTGCATTACGCGACGGAGGTCCGTTCCACGGAAACCGTGCAGCCCAACCGCTTGCCCGAGGACGAGGGGCAGGTGGTGGAAGCCATCGTGAAGGCCGGAGCGGGCCGGGACCTCGCGGGCATCTACATGGCTGGAGGGATTCACCGGGGCTTCGCCAACTCTTTGGGCCAACGCAACTGGTTTTCCGCGTACAGCCACCACTTCGACTGGAGCTTTCATCTGGACGGCGACAAGGCGGTCAAATGCGCCTATGCCGGGGGCGTGTGGAATCCCGCGGAGTTCGAGGAAAAAATGACGCGGGCGCGGGCCGAGCTCGAGGCCCTGCGCCAGCCCCCGCGAACCCTGGAGCCCGGACGCTATCGCGTGTACCTTGCGCCGCAGGCGCTGGAGGAGGTGATCGGCCTGCTGTGCTGGGGTGGGTTCGGGTTGAGCGGCCGGCGCACGCGCCGGACTCCGCTGCTGCGCATGCTCACGGGAGACGCCGCCCTCGACCCGTCGGTGCGCATGGTGGAGGACACGCGCGGCGGATTGAGCGCCGGTTTCGATGAGGCCGGTTTCCTCAAGCCGGATGCGGTGACGCTCATCAACGGGGGACGGTTGGGCGATCCGCTGGTGTCGCCGCGGGCGGCGAAAGAATACGGCGTCCCGGGCAATGGAGCGAGCCGGCGCGAGGCGCCGGAATCCCTGTCCATGGCCGGCGGCGCCATCCCGCGGCAGGACGTGCCGGCCGTGCTGGGCACCGGCATCCTCATCAACAACCTTTGGTACCTGAACTACTCCGACCGGGACGCCTGCCGCATGACCGGCATGACACGCTTCGCTGGCTTCTGGGTGGAGAACGGTGAAGTGCGGGCGCCGGTGAACGTCATGCGCTTCGACGAGACGCTCTACCGGATGCTGGGCGACAATCTCGTGGGCTTGACCCGCGAAGTGGAGCTACTGCCCGATGCCGGTTCCTACGGCGGCCGCTCAACCCGTAGCATGCGCCTCCCGGGTGCGGTGGTGGAGGATTTCGCGTTCACCTTGTAGGCGGAGCGCCGAAGGTGGCCGTGCCGCCCACAGGATGGTCGATTCGCCTGGGCCTGACGGCGTTGCAGCCATCGTAGTCAGGTGATTTATTGGCTGCGAAGTTTGACGAAATCGAGCGGCCGACGGGACGGATGAGAGCGGATTTGCAGCCGTGAATTCCTGCGGCGCGGGCTCTTGGGCAAGCTGTGCGGCAGGTTACGGTATATGATTGCGGGATACGATTACGGGATACGATAGTTCCAGGGAGGCAAGGATGAAGACCAATGGTTATGATCGCAAGGCTGACGATCTCGGCAACGTGGTTGGGCTGGAACACGTGAACCTGACCATACCGGACCAGTCCACGGCCGTGACGTTCTATGTCCTGGGCCTTGGCCTGACCCGCGACCCTTACATGAACGTCGGTCTGAACAACATGTGGGTCAACGTGGGCGGCCAGCAGTTCCACCTGCCGACGCGCGGAACACAAAAGATTCCCGGGCACATCGGGCTGGTTTTGTCCGATCTGGAGGCGCTGAAGCGGCGTCTCGCCGCGGTGGAACCGGACCTTCAGGGGACCCGGTTCAAATGGCGCGAGGCCGCGGACCACGTGGCGGTGACGGGTCCCTGGGGCAACCGATTCCGTTGCCACGCGCCCGGGCCGGAGTTCGGCGACATGAGCATCGGCATGCCCTACGTGGAGTTCCTCACCCGCCCGGGCACCGCCCGCGCCATCGGCAAGTTCTACAAGACCGTGTTGCAGGCGCCGGTGGTCCACAAGAACGGTAGCGCGCGGGTAAGAACGGGACGCAACCAAAGCCTGATCTTCACCGAGACCAACGCGAAGATCCCCAAATTCGACGGCCACCACATCGCCATCTACATCGCGAACCACTCCCGCGCCCATCAGTTCCTGTTGCGGCGGGACCTGATCATGGAAGAGAGCAACGCGCACCAGTACCGCTTCAAGGACATCGTGGATCCCACCTCGGGTGAGAAGGTCTTCGAACTGGAACACGAGGTGCGCAGCCTCTACCACCCCATGGTGGGCCGTGTCATGGTGAACCGGAACGCCGGACAGACCCAGCGAAACTACGTGCCCGGACAGGACACCTACTACCCGTAGGTCTTCACGCCGCTGTGGTTTCCCCGTTTTCGCGGAATCACCCATTTCGCCTTGGAGCCGACATTTGCGGGAACGAACACTGCATCCCATGGGATGACATCCCGTACCCCACTATTCCTCATTCCCGCGAAAGCGCGAATCCAGGCTTGGAGAGAGGCCGCGTTTGCAACCCATTGAATTCACTGGATAGGTTCTTGTTTTCGGATCACGGACGGAATCAAGCGACGGTGGCCTTGTTCGACTGGAGTTCCGGCACGGCCTGATTGGGGGACACGTCATGAAGCCAATGGAGACCATCGATCTGGCGGCGCTGATGGAGAAGACCGAAGCCGAGGGCAACGGCCGCACGGTGGTGTGGCAGGACTCGGAGTCCATCGCGTTCCTCAGCAGCGGGCGCAAGCGCCGCATGGACTTTCACGTGGACCCCAGCGATGAAGTGACGCTGGTGCTGAAGGGCGAGCAGCGTCTCCACTGCCTTACCGGTGACGGCGAGGAGAAGGTGGTCACCATGGGACCGGGGCAGATGACCTTGTGCCCGGGCGGTGTGCCGCACTCCCCGCGCGTGGACGAGGGCACCTGGTTTCTGGTGTTCGAACGCGTGCGCAAGCCGGGCGAGCAAGACCGCTTCATGTGGTTCTGCGAGAACTGCGGCAAGAAGGTCTACGAAGTGGACGTCACCGTGGGGAACTATAGCGACGACCCCGTGGGGCAGGTTCACCGGCAGTTCTACGGCAGTGAGGAGCTCCGCACCTGCCGTGACTGCGGCAGCGTCGTTTCGCCGCCGGAATAGGCGCCTGGACGGCGTTCTTCGATCTTGCTGCGCGAGCCAGTTCCGAGCCCTTCGACCGGCTCGGGCCACGTCGAAGGACGCTGAACCGACACCGACCGGCTCCGCGGTGAGGGGCGCAGGAACGGAGCACCATGGAGGTTCCGGGGAACGCATGATGGACTACGGAAAGGCGCTGGAACAGTTGGCCGAGGGCTACGGCAAGGCCGAGCGGGAAGTGGTCGCCGCGTACTTCGGTGCGCGGCACGCGCCCGAGGATCACATCCCGTGGCTCAAGGCCCAGGCCTTCAAGGAGTACTCGGCCATCCAGCCGCTGGTTCACGCCCTCGACAAGCTTTACCCTCAGCTCGACCGGCAGGTGGACCGGCACGACTACGAGGAGCTGTGCCACAAGCTCGGCGACGAGATGAGCCACGCCCGGCTCATTATGGATTTCCTGGAGGAGTTGACAGGAACGCGGCTGACACAGCAGGACCTGACGTGGTTGCCGGAGGACCAAAAGCTCGCCGAGGTGCGGGCGCGCTACTCGCGCAGCTATGCCGGGCTGCTGCACGGCTCCGAGCGCATCACCACGAGCGAGATACAGCGCCGGGACGAGGCGCTGGAGCGCGCCGCCATCACCCTGACGGAGGGGGGCGGGGGCGCCTTGTACGAGGTGTGCCGCCACCTCAAGGGGAACCGCACGAACCGGCGGATCGCGTCCATCTTCGGACACATCCATCGGGACGAGACGCGGCACAGCGACGCCAACGAGTTGGAGGCCCTGGTCAGGACCCGCAAGGACCACGACCGCGCCCGGCGCATCATCGCCAACGTGTCGTCCCAGCGCCTGCGCATGCGCAACGAGCAATTCGGCTTCCCGCTGAACCCGCGCGAGTTGCGGTCGCTGGACCAGGAGTGCAAACAAGCCCGGCAGGGACCTCAGGCGCCTGCCCTTTAGGGGCGGGCCGCCGATCGCCCCCACAGGGCAGGGCGGTTGTGACAGAGGGCAGGGCGGTGACAACGCAGGACGTGGCGGCTGGCGCAGGGGTCACCGCTCACCCCCATGCGTGATCGCGCCTTGCGGGCAACGGAAGATTCTGCGCCGCGTTTCGCAGGAGACCGCGGGACACGATGCTGATGCGGCATGGCCGTACGGCGGATCAGGTCGACGAAGGAGGATGAGCCCTTGAGCACTGACAATATGCCGGTCATCGACATCGACTCGCACGTCGAGGAACCCAAGGAAGCCTGGGAGCATCTCGACTCGAAGTACGCGGATCGAAGGCCTTTTCCCGTAGTCGGCCCGGACCTGCCCGTCCTCGGCGGCATCAATGCCTTCTGGTACATCGACGGCACCGTCTATCCCAAACCCATGGGGCGGGGCAACCTGGTGTACGGCACCCCCACGGAGATGCGTTTCGCCACCCAGAAGGACTTCACCATCGGTTCCCAGTCCATGACCGATATCCCCGCGCGCCTGAAGGACATGGATGCGGTGGGCATCGACGTCCAGGTGGTGTTCTCCACGGTCTTCCTCCAGCCGGTCACCGACGATCTGCTGTTCGAGGCCGCGCTTATGCGCAGCTACAACACCTGGATGGCGTCGGCGTGCGCGCAGTGCCCGGAGCGCCTCAAGTGGGGCGCCATCCTGCCCATGCGCGACCCGCGGCTTGCCCTGGCCGAGCTGGAGCACAGTCTCAAGCTGGGGGCCTCGGTCGGAGGCATCTACGGCACCGTGGGCGAAACCATGCTGCACGACCGCTATTACGACGAGTTCTTCGCGGAGGTGGAACGGATGGGCGCGCCCCTGGCCATCCATGCCGGCTGGAGCCATCCCGGCATCACGCGCAGCATGGACGACGTCTCCGGCTCCCGCGCCCTGGGTTTCACGCTGCCGGTGATGATGGGTTTCTACAGTTTCGTGGCCGGCGGCATCCTGGAACGGCATCCGCGTCTTCGAGTCGCGTTCATGGAGATCGGCGTCCAGTGGGTGCCCTACCTGGTGCAGCGCTGCGACCACTACCACCACGCCGACGGCGCGCTGGGACTGCCCCGGCCCATCGGGCAGCCGGCATCCGAGACCCTCAAGCAAAGCGATGTCTACTTTACGCCCGAGGCCGACGAGATTTTCCTGCCCCAGGTGGCCGCGTACCTGGGCGAGGACCGGCTGTTGTTCGAGGGGGACATGCCCCACGCCGAGGCCCGGGAAGGCGCCAAGCAGGAGATCCTGGAACGGGACGACATCTCGGACGATCTCAAGTGGAAGATTCTGAGCGTCAACGGACGCCGCTTCCTGAACCTGTGACGGTGAAGGCATGACCGCCGAGACGCTGGCGAACAGGATGCTGGAGCGGCTGAAGGACGGCCCGCTCCACTTCGAGGACATCCTGCTGGAATTCCGGGACGCCCCCTACCGGTTGGTGCTCCAGGCTTGGGGCCGGTTGCGCGAGAGGGACTGCCTCGACCGCGAGATCGAGACGGGGCGCTACGTCGCCAAATCGCGGAGTTGCCATGAGCCAGCCTGACAAATTGCCGTATCACGACATGCGCGGTCTGATGGCGCTACTGGAGGCCCAGGGTCGGCTCCGGCGCATCACCCGACCGGTGGAAGCCCGTTACCTCAACACGCTGCTGGCGCAGGCCGACACCGCACTCCTCATGGAGAACGTCCAAGGCTACTCCATGCCGGTGGTGGGCGGGCTTGTGGGCTCGCGCCAGCGGGTCGCACTGGGGCTAGGCTGTGACCAGCGGGAGCTGGGGCGGCGCTTCATGGAAGCCCTGGACAACCCGGTGGAAGCCGAGGTGGTGGAGCGCGGACCTGCCCAGGAGATCGTGAAGACCGGCGATGAGGTGGATCTCACCGAACTGCCGATTCCGTTTCAGCACCGGAAGGACGGCGGTCCGTACCTGTCCGCGGGTATCTCCGTGTCCAAAGACGCCGCCGGACGGCGCAACGCGGGCTGCTACCGGCTCATGTACCGCACTGCGCGGGAGACCAGCATCGACCTGGTGTCGCCGTCGGACATGCGTTTCAGCTACGAGGCTGCGCTACGGCGCGGCGAGCCTCTGCCCATCGCCGTGGCCTTCGGCGTGGGCACCCCGGAAATCATCGCGGCCGCCTACAAGGCGCCGCCCGGCTACGACGAGTTCGCCGTGGCTGGGGCGCTGTACGGGCGTCCCGTGCCGCTGGTGAAGTGCAAGACCGTGGACCTGGAGGTGCCCGCGCACGCGGAGCTGGTCCTGGAAGGGGAGATCTCCACCGACGGCTGGACCATCGACGAGGGGCGCTACGGCGATTTCACGGGCCACCAGTGCTCGATCCGCTGGAATCCGGTGTTCAAGGTCAAGGCGGTGACGCACCGGATAGATCCGATCCTGCAGACCATACTGATGCCGTGGGAAAACGACTGGCTGGAGGCGCCGCCCCTGGAGGCCGCGGGATGGCGCGCGTTGCGGGAAGCCAGCGTCAAGACCGTGGCAGTCTACGCCACCCCCGGCAGCGCCTGCTACTGGCACCTCTACGCCGCCATCGACAAGCGCCCGGGCGAGGGCAAGAACGCCCTTCTCGCGCTCATGTCGCTCCACGCCCTCAAGCTCGTGGTGGTCACCGACGGCGACGTGGATCTCACTGATCCCATGGCGGTGGAACGCGCCATGGCCTTCCGGGTTCAGCCGGACGAGGATGTCATCATCGTCTCCGGCGCCCGTGGCAAGCATCTCGACCCCACCCTCAAGGCCTCCCGGCTGCCCCGGGGCGCCCTCCCCACCACCTCGAAAATGGGTATTGACGCCACCATCCCCGACGATGTCGATCCCGCAGAGTACGAACTGCTGGAGTACCCGTTCATGGACGAGGTCAAGCTGGAGGACTATCTCCAAGAGCCTGTCCGCGAGTCGCGGTAGTAAAGAAAAGCGTGAAAACCCTGTCAGGGCCACCGCCGGTCGCCCCTCCACGGACAGGCTCCCACCACCGCTTCGCACGGCCCGGCGCATGGTCGGAACGAATACTCCGATATTCCAGAATTAAAGGTTCCGGTATGGATGCCGATTCCCCACAACGTGGACAAGGCACTTCCCAGCGACCTTCGACGTGCCGGCAGACTGGCCCGGCGCGCATTCGATGCGATGCTCGACGTCGTGTTTCCCCCTTGTTGCATCGCCTGCCAAGTATGGCTCTCCACGCCTTCACCGCATTCGTTCTGCTCGTCGTGCCGTGACCGGATCCAGTTGGCCCAGCCTCCTTTTTGCCGGGGATGCGGCCGGCCCTACCTGCACGACTGGCAGGGCGATCATCCGTGCGGCGGCTGCCTGCTGCGGCCGCCGGCCTTCTCCCGGGCGCGGAGTTGGGGGTGTTATCCAAGGGAGTCGGACGCGGCGCACCCGTTGCGGCAGGTGATCCACCGCTTCAAGTACGGCCGTCAGCCGTCCCTGGGAACGATACTGGGCCGGCTCATGGCGGAAGCGTGTCAACCGTGGTTTCACGGGCCGGGCTTCGATGTGGTGGTGCCGGTGCCGCTGCATCCGCGGCGGCTGCGATGGCGCGGTTTCAATCAGTCGGTGCTCCTGGGCAGGGAAGTCGGCCGCGCGTGGGGAATTCACCTGGACCCCTTCGTGCTGATCCGGAAGACCGAAACGGCGCCCCAGAGCACCCTGAATCTGAGGGAGCGCCAACCCAACGTACGCGGCGCCTTCGCCATCGCGCGGGCAAGGTCGGTGGAGGACCGGCGCGTGCTCGTGGTGGACGACGTCTATACCTCCGGGGCCACCGTCAACGAGTGCGCCCGGGCGTTGCGGCGCGGGGGCGCGCGGGACGTTCAGGTGCTCACACTGGCGCGGACGGTGTCCTGACCCAGGCGGGGCGGAGGTCCTTCGACTTCGCTACATGAAACCTGTCTCAAGCTTGTCCATGGGCTCGGGACGAACGGATGAAGGCCGTGCCCACTGACGGTTTCCCTTGCCTGGGAGCGTGACCATGCAAGGACCACCGGCGGCCGCCCCTGCATGGACAGTGGTGGCGTCGTAGTCGGTTTGAAGCACACCGCCAAGCCGGCAGGAGCCATCGCCGGCCGTCTCTGCATGGACAGGCTCCGGGTGCGCTTGGGGGAGGGCTTCGAGCTACCGGTGGCTCAAGGTCGCAAGGATACCGTAACGCGGCTTCAGGGTGACCTTGGCCAGGGTCTCGATGGGGTGGTCGGGAACGATGTGGACCTTGAAGCGCTGGATGAGTTGCGCCAGCACCAGCTGGATTTCGAGCATGGCCATGCCGGCGCCGATACAGGCGCGCGGTCCGGCGGCAAAGGGCAGGTAGGCGTAGGGTTCGCGGCCCACGCCGGCAACGGGGTCGAAGCGGTCCGGATCGAAGCGTTCGGGGTCGGGCCAGAAATCGGGGTGCCGGTGGAGCGCAAAGGGAGCCACGACGACAGCGGCGTGGAGGGGCAGCAGGTAGCCGTTGAATTCCGTCGCCTCTTCCGCGCGCCGGGCGTAGGCCCATACCGGCGGATAGAGCCGCATGGATTCCTGCACCACCTGCTTCAGATAGGGAATGCGCGGCAGGTCGCCGGCCGTGGCGGGTGCGCCGTTCAGGCTCGCGGCCAGCGCCTCGGCCAGTCGCGCTTCAATCCGGGGATGCGTGGCCAGCAGGTACAGAGTCCAGGCCAAGGCGGTGGCGGAGGTCTCATGTCCGGCCAGCATCAACGTCACCACCTCGTCGCGTATCTGCTTCTCGTCCATTCCGTTGCCGCCCCCGCCCTCGAAGGCATGCAGCAGGCGCTCGAGAATATCTCCATCCCCCTCCACGCCGCGGCGCCGGCGCGCCTCGATCAATCCATACACGATGCGGTCGAGCCGCTTCAGCGCCCGTCGCCACTTCCCGTTGTAGGGCGTGGGAAGCCAGGGGAACAGGGTGAGCAACGCGCGCAATTCCAGGGGGTCCAGATTCACCAACTCGACGATCTCCGCAATGTCGTCGCCGTGATGATCGAGGTCGCTGCCGAACAGCGTCGCGCCGACGATGCGGAAGGTCAAGCGGCTCATTTCCCGGTCGACGCGAAGGATCTCCCCGGCGTCCCGCGTTTCCCAGTCATCCATGAGGGAAGTCGTCAGCGCGTTGATGGTTCCGTCAAAGCTGTTGACGTGATGGTGGCCGAACAGGGGCTGAATGAGTCCGTGTTGGCGAACCCAGTGGGGGCCGTCGTTGGTCACCAAGCCGTTGCCCAACACCTGTGCCAGGACGCGGTAGTCGATGAGGCGCTTGGAGTAGTGCGCGTGGTCCTGCGCCAGCACCGTGCGTATGAAGTTCGGATGGTTGACCAGGTAAACGTCCTGGAACCCGCGCCAGCGCACGAAGTCGCCATGGGTCCGCAGCAGCCGGTGCATGACGATGTGTGCGTCCGTGCCCAAATGGCGCAACTGATGGAAACGGGACGACGAGGGAGGGCGCCCAGTGTGTACGGTCGGTTTGGCGACCATAGGCATAAGACCAATCTAATCCCTTTGCAGGGGATCGCAACCCGAACCGCGCCTGGCCCACGCTCGGGGCCTGCGCTTGCGCTGCGACGTATATCCGATAAAAGGAGGGAACACGCGAAGCCGCGCCCCACCCGCGCATCCGTCGAGAGGAAATACTCATGGCCGAATATCCCGTCGAGCCCATATCCCATACCGAGCCCGCGACAACCCGGAAGACCTACATCAGCGCGCAGTCGCTGCTCGAGGACTCCTTCCGGCTCGGGATGGATGTTCTGGAGAGCGGCTTCCGCCCAAGCTTCATCGTCGGGATATGGCGCGGCGGCACGCCCGTGGGCATCGCGGTGCAGGAACTGCTCGACTACTTCGGCGTCGAGACCGACCATATCGCCATCCGCACCTCCTTCTACAAGGGCATCGGACGAACCGGCTCCCGGATCCGCATCCATGGCATGCAGTACATCATCGACAACGTCGAGGCGGATCAAGGTCTGCTCATCGTCGATGACGTGTTCGATACCGGCCTCAGCATCGAGGCCCTGCTCTCTCATCTCAAGCGCAAGTCCCGCCGCAACGCTCCCGTGGATACCCGAGTGGCCACGGTCTACTACAAGCCGCACAACAACCGCACCGACCGCGAACCCGACTACTACGTGCACGAGACGGATCACTGGCTGGTGTTCCCCCACGAGTTGCACGGGTTGACGCGGGACGAGATCATCAGGCACAAGCTTGGCGCCGAGGCCTTTGTGCCGCGGCTGTGAAGCGGATCCGGGCCGGTTGCATCCCCCAAGAGCGCCTTCTATAGTGTGCGCTCATTCCCCTGTGCGGTAGCATCCCCTCGACTCGGGCAATCTGCATTCATGGCGACCCTGGACCACGACGGCCATCTTCTCGAAGCGCGGGAGATCGTCAAGCGCTTCGGCGACTTTACCGCCAATGATCGCGTCAGCCTGCGCCTGCGCCCCGGGGAGATCCACGCCCTGCTGGGGGAGAACGGCGCAGGCAAGTCCACGCTGGTCAAGATCCTGTACGGCTCGCTGCAGCCCACGGCCGGACAGCTCCGCTGGCGCGGCCGGCCCGTGGTGGTGCCGGACCCCGCGGCGGCGCGGCGCCTCGGCATCGGCATGGTGTTTCAGCACTTCTCCCTGTTCGAGGCGCTGACCGTGGTGGAGAACATCGCGCTGGCGGCGCCGGGTACGTTCGATCTCCGGTCGCTCGCGCAACGGGTGGAACGGGTGTCCGCGGCGTACGGACTGCCGCTCGATCCGGTTGCCGTGGTGGCGGACCTGCCCGTGGGGGTGCGCCAGCGTATCGAGGTGGTGCGTTGTCTGCTGCAGGAGCCGCGCCTTCTGATCATGGACGAACCCACCGCGGTGCTCACTCCCCAGGAAGCGCGGCAACTCTTCGTCACGTTGAGGCGGCTGGCCGGCGATGGCTGCGCGGTGCTCTACATCTCGCACCGGTTGGAAGAGGTGCGGGAGATGTGCCATCGCGCCACCATCCTGCGGCAGGGCCGGGTGGTGGCCGACGTCGATCCTCGATCCGAGACAGTGCCGTCGTTGGCGCGCCGCATGGTCGGAGCCGACGTGCAAGCGGTGACCGCCGAGGCCCGGGAGGCGCCCGGACCGGCGGCCATCACCGTCACCGACGTCTCCCTCCCCCCGGGGGGCGCCTTCGGCGTAGCGTTGCGCCATGTGTCCCTGGAGGTGCGCAGCGGCCAGGTCATGGCGGTGGCCGGCGTGGCCGGCAACGGCCAGTCCGAGCTGTTCGAGGTGCTGTCCGGTGAACGGCCCGCGCCCACGCCCGATTCCGTCACCATCGCGGGACAGCCCTGCGGCGCGTGGGACATCACCGAGCGGCGGCGGCTGGGCGCCGCCTTCGTGCCCGAGGAACGGCTGGGCCACAGCGCCGTGCCCGGCTTCGGCCTGTCGGAGAACGTGCTCCTCACCCGGCATGCCTCCAACGATCACCTCGTGCGCACCGGCTTCGTCAGCGGCAACCGCATCCGCGCCCTGGCGGAGCGGGTGAGCGCGCGCTTCGACGTGCGCTCCAGCCGCCGGGATCAGGAGGCCGGCGCGCTGTCCGGCGGCAATCTCCAGAAGTTCGTGGTGGGGCGGGAGCTGGACCGGAAACCGCGGGTGCTGGTGATCAACCAGCCAACCTGGGGCGTGGACGCCGGCGCCGCCGCGCTCATCCGGCAGGCCCTGGTGGACCGGGCGCGGGAGGGCTCCGCGGTGCTGGTCATCAGCCAGGATCTCGACGAGATCTTCGAGATCGCCGACCGCATCGCGGTCATCTCCCGCGGCGCCCTGTCGGATGCCTGGCCGGCCGGCGACATGGATCGCGAGCGTATCGGCATGCTCATGGCCGGCGCGCAGGAGGCAGGCGCGGCGGTGGACCAGGACACGCGCGCGTGAGGCTGGCGCTGGAGAAGCGCCCGGAGCGCAACCGGGTCATGCAGGTGGCTTCGCCGCTGCTGGCCGTGGCCCTCACCGTTCTCTTCGGCAGCATCCTCTTCGCCGCCCGGGGCATCGATCCGCTGCACGCCATCTTCGTTTATTTCATCGGTCCCCTGACCACCCTGTGGTCGGTGGAGGAGCTCATTGTCAAGGCCGCCCCGCTGGTGCTCATCGGCGCGGGACTGGCCATCTGCTTCCGCGCCGACCTGTGGAACATCGGCGCCGAGGGTCAGCTCATCGCCGGCGCCCTGGCCGGCGCATCCATCCCCATTCTGGCGCCCGAGTGGAATTCCGCGCTGGCGATTCCCGCCATGCTGCTGCTGGGCGTTCTCGGCGGCATGGCGTGGGCCGCGGTGCCGGCGCTCCTGCGCAACCGCTTCGGCGCCAACGAAATCCTCACCAGCCTCATGCTGGTGTACGTGGCGCAGTACCTCCTGGACTGGCTGGTGCGCGGTCCATGGCGCGACCCCCAGGGGTTCAACTTTCCCAAGTCCATCAGCTTCAACGACTGGCACCTGCTGGCCACCTTCGGCGACGGGCGGGTGCATCTGGGCGCGGTCTTGGCCCTCGTGGCGGCCATGGTGCTGGCGCTGTTTCTGACGCGCACGCTCAAAGGCTTCGAGATCCGGGCGCGGGGAGAGGCGCCGCGCGCGAGTACCTTCGGCGGCTTCTCCGCGTCCGGCACCACTTGGCTGTGCTTCGGCATCTCCGGCGCCCTGGCCGGACTGGCGGGCATCTGCGAGGTGGCCGGTCCAGTGGGACAACTGCAGCCCACCATTTCACCGGGCTACGGCTTCACCGCCATCATCGTGGCGTTCCTCGGGCGTCTCAACCCGCTGGGCGCGCTGTTCGGCGGACTGGTGCTGGCCATCTGTTACCTGGGCGGGGAGGCCGCGCAAGTGGAGCTGGCCATTTCCGAAAAGACCGCGCAGGTTTTCCAGGGCATGCTGCTGTTCTTCATTCTCGCCTGCGATACACTGATCCGTTGCCGCGTGCGGTGGTCGTGGGGGACCAGGGCCACGGCGTCCGAGGATGGGCCGGCGGCGGCGGCGGACAACAGCGCAACCGGCGCGCCGGATGCTGGGGGAACCACGCCATGAGCGCCCTCGAAGCGGTCCTGCTCACCATCATCACCGCGTCCACGCCGCTACTTCTGGCCGCGGTGGGGGAACTGGTGACGGAGCGTTCCGGCGTACTGAACCTCGGCGTCGAGGGCATGATGATCATGGGCGCGGTCACCGGCTTCGCGGCCGCGTATACCACCGGGTCGGCCGCGCTGGGCGTGGTTGCCGCCATTGCGACCGGTGTCGTCATGGCGCTCCTCTTCGCCTTCCTCACCCAGACGCTGGCGGCGAACCAGATGGCCACGGGCCTCGCGCTGACGCTCTTCGGCATCGGGCTTTCCGGGCTCGTCGGCCAGCCCTTCACCGGGCTTCCCGGCGTGAAGCTCAGGGCGTGGCACATTCCGGGGTTGAGCGATCTGCCACTCATCGGTCCGGTGCTTTTCGCCCAGGACGCGCTGGTCTATGCGTCGGTGGCCGTCACCGTATTCGTGGCCTGGATGTTCAAGCGCACGCGCATGGGTCTGGTGATACGGGCCGTGGGCAGCAATCATCATTCCGCCCACGCCCTGGGCTACGACGTGGCCGGGGTGCGCTATCGCTGCATCGCCTTCGGGGGCGCGTGCGCCGGGCTGGCCGGGGCCTACCTGTCGCTGGTCTACACCCCGCAGTGGATCGAGAACATGACCGCCGGACGCGGCTGGATCGCCCTGGCGCTGGTGGTATTCGCCACCTGGACGCCGAATCGCGTGGCCGTGGGCGCGTATCTCTTCGGCGCCGTGTGGATCATGGGCCTCTACGCCCAGGCCATCGGCGTGGCCATTCCGCCCCAGTTTCTGGCCTCGTTGCCGTATCTGGTGACCATTGCGGCGCTGCTGGCCATCTCCGGCAACCGCATCTTGACGAAAGTGAATACACCTGCTTGTATCGGTCAAACATTCGTGCCGGACCGGTAAGTCCGCCGGCGCCTTTCACGCATCCGGAGGAGGAAAAATGAGACGATTCATCGTGCTGGCGGCCGTTCTTGCCCTGTCCCTCGTCACCGCGTCCGCGTTCGCGGCGGACCCCTTGAAGGTCGGCTTCGTCTATGTGGGCCCCATCGGCGATCACGGCTGGAGCTACCAGCACGATCAGGGCCGACTGGCCGTCGAAGAGGCGCTGGGCAAACGAGTGAAGACCCTCTACATCGAGAAGGTCGCCGAGGGTCCGGACACCGAACGCGCCATTACGCGTCTGGCGCGGGAGGGCGCCGGTCTGATCTTCACCACCTCCTTCGGCTTCATGGATCCCACCATCAAGGTGGCCAAGCGCTTTCCGAAGGTCCTGTTCGAGCACGCCACGGGCTTCAAGCGCGCCAGGAACGTGGCCACCTATTCGTCGCGCTTCTACGAGGGGCGCTACGTCATCGGCCAGATCGCCGCGACGCTGTCCAAGAGCGGCGTCGCCGGCTACATCGCCTCGTTTCCGATCCCGGAGGTGGTGCGCGGCATCAACGCCTTCATGCTCGGCGCTCAGTCCATCAACCCGGACTTCAAGGTCAAGACCGTGTGGGTGAACTCGTGGTTCGATCCCGGCAAGGAGGCGGATGCCGCCAAGGTGCTCATCGGCCAGGGCGCGGACATCGTCACCCAGCACACGGACTCCACCGCGCCCATGCAGATCGCGGGGGAGAAGGGCGTCAAGGCCTTCGGCCAGGCGTCGGACATGATCAAGTTCGGCCCCAAGACCCAGCTCACCTCGATTATCGACGATTGGCGGCCCTACTACATCCAGCGCGTGAAGGCCGTACTCGACGGGAACTGGAAGTCCACCGACACCTGGGGCGGCATGGACACGGGCATGGTGGGCATGGCCCCCTACACCAACATGCCCGCTGAAGTGGCCGCCATGGCCAAGGCCACCGAGGAAAAGATCCGCTCCCGGAAGATGCACGTCTTTGCCGGCCCCATTCACAAGCAGGACGGCTCCCTGGCCGTGCCCAAGGGCAAGAACCTCGACGACGGCACCCTGCTGGGCATGAACTGGTACGTCAAGGGCATCGACGACAAACTGCCGAAGTAGGGTGCCAGGCAAGGGGCGCCACAGCAGGGGGGAAGCGGGCGGACAGGAGCTGGGCGGACAAGAGCTGCGTGAGTGGTGCGCCCGCCAGGAATCGAACCTGGACTTAGGGTTCCGGAGACCCTCGTGATGTCCTTTTCACTACGGGCGCTTGTCTCTCTATCTATCAGACAAGCGCACCAGGACTCAAGGAAGTCGTGACGACCCCCACCGTGTTCGAAAGTATTTCCGCATTTTGTCCTTGCATATCGTCCAGATGATGGATGATTGGCAAGAATGCTGTCCCGTCTGGTTTGCAGCCGCGAATTCCTGCGGCACAGGCCCCTACGCGCCGGGCCCCTCGACGGCGCTCGCCACGGCGTTGAGAATGGCCTGAACCACGACGTCCGCGGCGAGGATGCCGACGGCGTTGACCTCGGCCTCGGCCTTGCCGGTGGCGAGGGCGAACAGGGTGTCGCCGTCGTGGAGGGTGTGGGCGGGATGAATGGCGCGGGCGATGCCGTCGTGGGCCATGGATGCGACGACGTTGGCTTCCGCCGGGGAGAGGTCCGCGTCGGTGGCGACGACGCCGATGGTGGTGTTGCCGCCGGGCATGAGCGGGCCTTGGGAGCAGGCTGGATCCGGGGGTCTCCGCGCGTCCGCCGTCCGCTCGGGGGTCTCGTCCGGTGCGCCGGCGATCCACGCGCCGGTGGCGGGATCGACAATGCCGCCGACCGCGTTGACGACGATGAGGGCGCCGACGGTGGCGCCGGCGGGCAGTCTGGCGCAGGCCGAGCCGATGCCGCCGGAGGCGCGGCGCAGGCCCGGGGCCTTGCCCACCGTGGCGCCCGTGCCTCCGCCGATGCGGCCCGTGGGGACCGGCGTGTCCGTGGCCGCGGCGCAGGCCCGGTAGCCCATGGCCTTGTCGGGGCGGACGCGCGGATCGCCCACTCCCAGGTCGTAGATCACCGCCGCGGGCACGATGGGGACGACGCCGTGGGCGGTGGAGTAGCCGGCGCCGCGCTCTTCGAGGAAACGCATGACCCCGGCGGCGGCGTCGAGGCCGAAGGCGCTGCCACCGGTCAAGAGGACGCCGTGGGCTTGTCCCACCAGGCGGCCGGCTCGAATGGCGTCGGTCTCGCGGGTGCCGGGCGCGAATCCGCGCACGTCCACGCCCGCGGCCGCGCCCGCCGCGCACAGCACCACCGTGCAGCCCGTGCGCGCGCGCCGGCGGGTGGCGTGACCCACCTGAATGCCCCGAACGGCGGTAAGGGTTTCGTTCTTCATCGCGAGTGCGCCGCGTCCGCCCGGTGAACCGGCCGCCTCACCCATTTGTCCCGCTCATTCGAGACAAACTCCGCGCAGCACAGTCCAGGAGCTTGCGCGATTTCCTGCGGCGCAAGCTCCAAAGGCGCCGTTGATCCGACTCTCCCCAGCCTATAACTTGTTTCCATGAGCCACGAAAGTTCCTCCATGCGGCCGCGCCTTCGTTATGTCGATGTGTTTCCCGTGCCAGGCGAGCCGGGTAGGCGGGACTTCGGCATCCGTGATCCCCAGCACGTCAGCGACAAGGTTCTGCGCCTCCACCCCCAGGCGGCCTACGCGCTGCGCTTTTTCGACGGCCGGCACACGCTGCCGGAGATTCAGGCGGCCTACCGGGAGGCACACGGGGTGGAGTTCCCGCTGGAGTTGCTGGAGCAGCTTTGCGGGATTCTGGATGAGGGATACTTCCTGGAGAACGACAACTTCAGGCGCCACTATCAGCAGCTTGCCGTTTCGTTCCGGGAGGCCGCGGTACGAGAAGCGTTTCACGCGGGTGTCAGCTACGACGAAGACCCCGGGGCGCTGAAGGACGGCCTGAGCCGACTGTTCGAACCGCCGGAGGGGCCGGGGTTGCCGGGCGCGGGGGAGCGGAAGCGGCGCATCCCCGGCATCGTCGCGCCACACATCGACCTGCGGCTGGGGGGCCACGCCTACGCTTGGGCCTACAAGGAACTGGCCGAGGCGGAGCCGCCGGAGCTGTTCGTCATCCTCGGAACCGGGCACAGCGCGCTGCGCAACCCGTATGCCCTGACCCGCAAGCGCTTTGCGACGCCCCTGGGGGAGGTCCCGGTGGACGCCGGCTTTGTCGCCCGGCTGAGCGAGCTGCACGGCGAAGCGTTGTTCGCGGACGAGCTGGCCCACCGCTCCGAGCACACCATCGAGTTTCAGGTGCTGTTCATGCAGCAGCTCTTCGGCAACACGGTGCCCATCGTGCCGGTGCTGTGCTCGTTTTCGTACGCGGCAACCGGCTCCAGCCCGGCGGGCGTTCTCATCGAAGAATTCACCCAGGCGCTGGGGCAGGCTTTGGCGGCGGATGGCCGGCGCATCTGTGTCATCGCCAGCGCGGACCTGGCCCACGTGGGGCCGCGTTACGGCGACGCCGAGGGTTTCAGGGGAGAATCGCTGGACGCGGTCAAGGACGCCGACATGGAGATGTTGGAGTACGTGAAAAACGTGGACCCGGACGGCTTCCGCGGCTACCTCGCGCAAGAGGAAGACCGGCGCCGGATTTGCGGCTTCGCGCCCATCTATACAATGCTGAAGGCTATGCCGGCCCAACGGGGGCGGGTGGTGGCCCACGGGCACGGCGACATGGACCCCGTGGGCTCCATATGCAGCTTCGCCAGCGTCGTGTTCGAATGACGGGACCGGTTCGTGTGCCGGCCGCGGCGACGGGCGCGACATCGGGAGCCCGGCCGTGCCCGAGCGACGGTTGGCCCCGGACTCGGCGCCCCGGCATGGGCCCGCCGCGGGTCACTCCTGACCGGGGTTCCGGGCACGGGCGTCCGCGGGTCGGCTCTACACAGGGAAGAGCGTGTTGCCGTCGTCGTCCTCCACCGTGATGGCCTTGGTGGGGCAGATCCGGGCCGCGAGGACGACCTTCTCCTGGGTGTCGCCGTTGGGGTCGGCCACCTCCGCGATGAAGCGCTCGTTCATCTTGAAGACCTTGGGCGCCGCCTGAACGCACTTTTCGTGGCCGTCGCACTTGGTGTTGTCCACCGTGACCTTCATGTGTCCTCCGGGGCTGGGTTGAGATGTCCCTATTGGTTTGGCTGTCGTTTTATAACGAAGTCCGCGGCGCGGTTCCACCCGCAGTTCCTTCCACGCATTCACGCATTCGTTGTTGCAGTGCCGGAAGCGCCTGCGATATAGTGACCGCGGCATGAGGATCCACCGCTACACCCACTGGGACGGTTCCCAGGAGGTCCGCTTTCCCACCGCCAATGACCTGCTGAAGCAGCTTTCGGATACGTTCCTGGAAGAAGAGGGTGTGCACCGTGCCCTACGGGGCCTGATGCGCCGGGGCTTCGAGTCCGACGACGGCATGCGCTCGGTGCAAGGGCTGCGCGACCTGTTGCGGCAGGCCGAAGAAAAGAAGCAGGAACTCCTCAACAGGTACGCTCCCGATTCCTTCAAGCTCTCGCCCGAGGAAAGTGAGGCCCTGAGCCAGAAGCTGAACGATCTGGCGGAGAAGCTGGAAGCGTATCACGAGCAGATGCGCCACTTCATGGAGCGGCTTTCCGGGCGCTACGCCGGCAACATGGACGAGTTGGCCGAGCGGATGCGGCAGGCCCAGGAACGCTACCAGCAACTCAAGCAGCGCTTGGGCGACCAGATCGAACAGCGCTCCGGGCAACAGGCCCGGAACCTCACGGGGCCGGGCGCGCCGGACCTGACACAGATGCTGGACAGGCTCAGCCGGCTGCTGAAGGACGACGACTTCCTCAAGAACCTTCCCAACATGCTCGATGCCGCGGTGGAGGACCTCGACAACCTGCTTGAGAACCTCGATTCCCTGAGCCAGCAGGATTTGCAGCGGCTGAGCGACGCCATGTCCGATATGGAGCAGCTCGAACAACTGCTGAACCAGTACCCCTTTCAGGGAAGCCAGCGCATGAGCACGGGGGAGGCCGGGCAGGTCCTCGGGCAGCTACGCAGCCTGGAGCAGTTCATGCGCTGGGGACGCCGCGGGCTCGGTGACGTTTCGGACCTGGACCTCGAAGCCATGCGCGAGCTTCTGGGCGAGGACGCCTGTGAACAGCTCAAGTATCTCCAGGGCGTCGAGCAGATGATGGTGGACGCGGGCTACCTGGTGCGTACGGGAAGCGGGGTGCGTCTGAGTCCCAGGGGCATGCGCCAACTCGGCGACAAGGCTCTGAAAGAGATCTTCCAGCTCATGAACAAGAACCGCTGGGGGCAACACTCCAGCGCCAGGATCGGCAATCAGGGCATGCGCCTGGAGGACGCCCAGCCCTACGAGTACGGCAATCCGCTCAACATCGACATACGCAAGACCCTGATGCACTCGCTGGAAGACGGCCGCACCGGGGTCCCGGTGCGCATCGAGCCCAAGGACTTCCACGTGTACCAGCACGAGTTCTCCACCGATACGGAGACCGTGCTGCTCATCGACGTCAGCTATTCCATGCTGATGAACGACGCCCTGCACGCGGGCAAGAAGGTGGCGCTGGCGCTCAACCGGCTCATCGAGACCAAGTTCCCCCAGGACGTCCTGCACCTGGTGGCGTTCCGTTCCAATGCGAAGGCGATACGCACCGAGGACCTGCCCTCCATCGTGGCCATCACGTACTTCATGGAGCACGGCACCGATATCAAGGAAGCATTGAGGTTCTCGCGGCAACTGCTGGGAAACAATCGAGCCACCAACCGGCAGATCATCCTCATCACCGACGGCGAGCCCACCGCCTGCAACGTCGACCGGGGCGGCCGCCTGCACAGCGGCTGGGGCTCGGCCCTGCTGCACGAGCGCATCGTCCGGGAAACCCTCAAGGAGGTGCGGCGCTGCACACAGAGCGGCATCCGCATCAACACCTTCATGCTGGGCATGGATTACTACCGCATGGGTTTCGTGGACCGCCTTACGCGGATGAACACCGGCCGCGTCTTCTACACCTCCCCCGACGAGATCGGCAACTACATCGTCGTCGACTACCTCGCCAACAAGCGCAAGCGCCTGCGGCGCTGACGCGCCCATGGAAATGAGAAAATCGCCCCGGTCATTCGGGAGCCTGCAAACCTGCAACTCCCGGGGCGTCATACGCCGTCCGAGGAGCCCGCGCCGCAAACTCCGTGATCGGACGATCTCCCGCAAGGACGACCGGCCGGTGGCCGCTTTCCCTGGACCTGGGAACCCTTGCTGAATTGTCCGGGGGGTCATGCGCCGTCGGACGAGCCCGTGCCGCGAAGTTCGTGGCTGAACGATCTCCCGTAGGGGCAAGCGGCTGGTCGCCCTATCCCAGGATCGGGTGTGGGGTTTATTGGATCAATGACTCGTGGGAGGGGTGACCATGGGCGGGTGACGGCTGGACAGTCACTCGGTCACCAGCGCGAGCACGCCGGTATAGGTGAGGAGGTGGTTGCCGCCGGCCATGGGGCCGAGTTCGTAGTTGCCGAAGAATCCGATGACCGGCACGTCGGGCAGCGCCTGCTTGATGTAGGCCGTGTCGATTCCAGGCACGCCATACAGGCCGTTGCCCCGCGCACAGCAATTGAAGTAGAGCCCCAGCCGGGGCGTCCGCCCCTCCAACCGCGCGGTCTGCCGTTCCAGCATCTGCCGGAGGTCTTCCCGCGCCCGTTGTCCGTCTCTCAACGTGAATTGCAGCGATTGTCCGGCTTCCACGGGTTGCGCCACCGCCAGAATGCCCCGCTGCGCGTCCAGGCCGATGATGTTGCGCACCAGGTATTGACCGGGCTCGATCTCCGTCTGTCGAGGGTCCGGCGAGAGTCCCACGAACACGAACGCCAGCGCGCGACGGAGGTCCTGCTGGAAGGGTTTCCCGATAAGTTCCGCGAACACCTCGAAGGCGGGGCGGTCGTTGATCTCGAAGATGAGATTCTCCTGGGCCTTGGTGATGACCATGGGCCCGCCCACGGGCTGACAGCCCTGGGTGAGTTCGATGGCCGTGGTGCAGGCGCCTGACAGCGCAAAGCCCACCACGCTGTTGCTGGTCACCTGGTCCTCGTAGAACTGGTAGGTGCGGCCGTGGCTGCCGTTCTCCGACGCGCCCGCGCCCACCACGGGGCTCGCGTGGCCGCCGCGCGCCATGCCCTCCAGCAACGCGTCGGGGCGGCTTCGGTAGCCGTCGGCCAGCACCACGGTCAGGGAAGGGGCGCCGGCCGCCACGGCGTTGGCGATCTCCTGCCCCGCCGCCGTGTCGTTCCCCTTGAGCGAATCCCGGATGAAGGGACGCGATTGCACCGTGTCGGACGCCAGCGCCATCACGGCCACGCCGGATTCCCCCTCGATCTCGCCGCTGTCGGTCAGGATGCCCAGACCGCTGCAACCCACGACGTGGCGTGTGCCGGTGATGCGCTGGAGCGCGGTCAACTCCTGTTCCAGGCCTCCGGCGTGATCGACCGTGGCGTAAAGCATCGCCAGATCGGCGCCATCGTCCGGAAGGCTCGCCATGGCATTCACGGCGGCCTCCTCGATGGCCACGCGGGTCTCCGATTGTGAGGACTGTCCGACTCCGGCTTTGAGCATGAAATCAGGTTAGGCGAACCCTTGCCGCAGGTCAATCCAGGCGTCGCGGCCGATCCATGAGGCGACTCCCGCTCGGCGATTCGCTGGCAAGGGCTTGCTCACCGGCTGTCATCAAGGGCGCCGAAGTGAACGGGCTATGGTCCGGGCCATCCCGTTTTGCTATAAAGGCGCCCATGAGAATCGTTCAGATACCTTTGTTGAGGGACAACTACGGCTACCTCCTGGTCTGCGAGAAGACCCGCAAGGCGAGCATCGTGGACCCTTCCGAGGGCGAGCCTGTCTGGCGCACGGTGCAGGAGGAGGGGGTCGACCTTGTCGCGATCCTCAACACGCACCATCACCGGGACCACACGGGCGGAAACGAGTATCTCCTCCGACAGAAGCCCGACCTGAAGGTGTTTGGCGCCAAGGTGGACGAGCACCGCATTCCGGGCATCACGCATCGGCTCATGGAGGGGGATGATATCGAGGTGGGGGAAGAGGGCGGCAATGTGCTGTTCATTCCGGGGCATACCATCGGACACCTCGGTTTCGTATTCCCCGGAAAGCTGTTCAGCGGGGACGCCTTGTTCGCCGGCGGTTGCGGCCGGGTCTTCGAGGGAACGGCCCAGCAGATGACGTCCTCCCTGGACAAGCTCCGCGACCTCTCCGGCGATACCCTGGTCTACTGCGGCCACGAGTACACCGAGAAGAACCTGCAGTTCGCGTTGACCATGGAGCCCGGCAACGAGGCGGTGCGCCAGCGGCTGGAGGCGGTGCAGGCGCTCCGGTCCAGGGATGAGTTCACGGTGCCTTCCCGCCTGGACGACGAACTGGCGACCAATCCGTTCCTTCGCTGTGAAAGCGACGAGATCAAGACGGGTCTGGCCGACCGCTTCCCCGGGATCGGGACGGATCCGGTTTCCGTGTTCGCCAAGGTCCGGGAACTGAAGGATTCGTATTAGGCGCCAAACCGGCGTCAGCCCGGTCACATGAGTCCCGCGAAAGCTTGCCCCAACCCGGTGAGGGAGGGGAACCAGGAGAAATGCGATGCGGTTTGCGACCCTTGAGGACGGCGCCGTGGCCGCGGTCACGTCAGACCTTCAGATGGTGGTTCTCGACGGTGTCTGCGCCTCCATGAAGGATCTCGCGGCCGCGTATGAGGCGGACCGGGCGGCCATCGAGCGCGCGATCTCGCAAGGGACTCCGGCAGCCCTCGATGCCGCGCAACTCGCCGCTCCGGTGCCGGCGCCTTCGAAGATCTGGGCCGCCGCCGGCAACTACCATCGCGGCAGCGCGAACCTGACCAGTGCCGGAGGGCGCGGCGAGGCACGGGAACGGCCGCCGGACGAGTTGCTGGAGCACATCTTCCTCAAGCCGCCGTCCGCGGTGGTCGGCCCGGGCAAGGACATCGTCATACCGCGCGACGCCGAAACCATTTTCCCCGAGCTGGAGTTGTGCGTGGTCATCGGCAGAGAGAGCCGGGACCTGCCGGCGGATGAGGCCCTGGACGCGGTGTTCGGCTACAGCGTTATTCTGGATGTCACTGCCAGGGGCTACGGCTCGGGGAAGAACCTCATGGGCACCCGCTGCGTGCGCAAGGGCTTCGACACCTTCGCGCCCGTGGGACCCTGGATCGCCACCCGTGACGAGATACCCGATCCGCAGGCCCTGGAGATGCGTCTGTGGGTTAACGGCGAACTGCGCCAATCCGCCAGCACCGGCGGCATGATCAACGGCGTGGCACGGCTGGTCAGCTACCTGTCACAGGTGGGAACCCTGATGCCGGGCGACCTCATTGCCAGCGGCAATCCGGATTCTCCGGAGTTTCAGCAGCCACTGGCGGCGGGCGACGAGTTGGTGGCGGAGATCGAAGGAGTCGGCCGACTCCGGCTGGGTGTGGCGCGCGCCGGGTAGACGGCGTACTGTCCGCCCGGAGACCCATCCGCCGAAGGAGACACCGCATGACCGAGGAGCTGCCCTTTCAGGATCAGGGCGCGACGACCCTGTGTTACGGCTGCGGTCCGGCCAATGCGCAGGGGCTCCAGGTCAAGAGCCGCTGGGACGGCGACGACGCTGTGTGCACGTGGACCGCGCAGCCGCATCACAGCGGCGGCACCCGTGAGGTAGTGAATGGCGGCGTCATCGCCACCCTCCTCGATTGCCACAGCCTCAATCTCGCCATCGCCCGCGCCTATCAGGACGAGCGGCGCCCCATCGGCAGCGCGCCGCGGGTGTTCTTCGTCACCGCCAGCATGAACATCAACTACCGCCGCCCGACCCCCCTCGGGAAACCCCTGGAACTGCGCGCCGCCCTGCGCAAGGTCGAGGGGCGCAAGAGCCTGATCCATTGCACGTTGAGTTGCGAACAGCAGTTGTGCGCCGAAGCGGACGTGCTGGCCATCCGCATCCACCGCGACGAGTCGATGGAGCCCACGCGTTAGGAACCAGCCCCGGACCCCCGCCGAACGGCCCAGGGGATCGCCCCACACCCGGCTCATCGCGCCCGCAGGTGCGACCAGAACGACGCCGCCAGGTAGTAGACCGGAAAGAACAGCGACGCCCAGGCCAAGCCGGGCGGCGGTGTGGGCATATGGAATACGACCACGAAACAGAGTGCGCCCCAAACAACGCCCAAGGTGATGGTCAGACCCTGGCAGAAGGTGTTCCGGCTCGGATACAGGTAGCGGATGGGGACGAACACCATCACCGACAATACGATGACCACGAACGCGTTGAACAAGGGGCTCAGTCTCAGCACGTAGCAGTAAAACGCCACCACGTTCCAGTACGACGGGAATCCCAGGAAGAAATGGTCCGGAGTCTTGGCGTCGGTCTGTGAGAAACCGTACGCGCTCGCCAGGAGCGGCAGGCACGCGATCCACCCGTGACCGGCGGGCAACAGTCCCGCCCAGAGCAACAGGAAGCAGGGAACGAGGACGTAGTTGAGGTAGTCGACGATGTCGTCCAGACGGGCGCCGTCGATCCGGGGGACCCGCTCCTTGACCCGCGCCGCGCGGGCGAGCGTTCCGTCCGTGGCGTCGAGAACGAGCGCCAACCCCATGAGCGCCAGCGCCTCGCGATGGCGACCGCCGGCCACCATGGCCAGCGTGAACAACGCCACCGCCGCCCCGAGCGCCGTGTAGAGGTGTACCAGCCAGGCAAGCAGCGATGGCAAGATAAATGGGCAGCGGCGCCGCAACCGCGGGGCGCTAGTTCTGCGTGGCGGAGTAGCTGGCGCGGGTGCGCAACCGTCCGATCCAGCCAGCCAGGTTCTTGAAGTCGGGACCCAGGGGCACCTGGAAGCGCTCCAGCAGGGCGATGTTGGGCATGTAGGCGATGTCGGCGAGGCTGAATGAGCCGGCCAGGTACTCCCGGTCCTGGAGCAGCGTGTCGAGGCCGGCGAACGCCTGACCGATATAGGTCTGTGTGCCGCGAATCAGCGCGGCGTCGCGCTCATCCTCGGGTTTCCGGTATTCGTGAATCAGCGTCACGAAGTGGGGATTGACGCAGTTGTCCCGGTAGTCTTCCAACAGGCGGGCCACGGCGCGGCTTTCGGAATCCGAGGGCAGCAGCGCCGGATGAGGGTACTCTTCCTCCAGGTACTCGTTGATGATCGTCGAGTCGTAAACCACGAAGCCGTCGTCATCGAGGGCAGGCACCTGGCCGAAGGGGTGAATCTTCAGATACTCCGGGTCTTTCTGTTCCTGCCGGGTCAGGTCGATAACGACGCTCTCGAATTCCAACCCCTTCTCCAGCAGGGCGATGCGCACCTTCAACGAGTTCGTTGAAGGTGGAAAGTGATAGAGTTTCATGCCCCGATCTCCTGATTCTCGTGTTGCGTTCCGCAAATACGTTGACTAATCCGCCTGTCCCTTTTGCCGTCGGCTGCGTGGCTCTTCCTCGCGTGGCACACGCCACTGCTCGTCATCGCGTCTCGCCGACGCCAAGAATTCCTGCGCATCTTCGGCAACGTATTTGCGGAACGCAATACGAGTCCGTGAATTTCGTATCCTCAGCCCCGCCCCGCGACGATAGCACAAACCCGGGGGCGGCACGAACGGCAAACTCTCTTCGCGCCGTTTCAGGCCTGCGCGAACCGCGCCCGCGCTACACCTCCAGCCCGAGTTTCCGGACGCTCTCGATATAGTCCGCGACGCCCCGTTCGAGGTCGAACATCGGCGCATATCCCAGTTGTTCCCTTGCCTTCGTGATGTCGAACTTGCAGTAGCTCTGTTTGTAGCCGTCGCGGAAGTCGAGGCCGGGGCCGATGTCGAGCCGGGCGTCGGGAAAGTGACGTTTCAGTTCGGCGGCGAAGTCCTTGAGTGTGACGCTTTGGGCGGTGCCGATGTTGAAGACCCACTGGGTCAGGCGCCCGGCGTTCAGCGCCAGCACGATGGAGTGGGCGACGTCGCCGACATAGACGACATCGTTGCGCTGGTCGCCGCCCCGGGGGAGCGCGAACGCGCGTCCGGCTATGGCGTCCTCGATGATCTTGCCATAGAGGGCGAGGACGCCGTGGCGCGCGAGCTTGCCCGGGCCGTAGATGGAAGGATAGCGCAGAGCCACGAACTCGACGCCGTGGCGTTTGCGGTAGTAGTTGCCCAGCGTTTCGGAACAGACCTTGGTCACGCCGTAGATGTCCGCGGGGTTGGGTGGATGCGATTCGTCCAGGGGGACGAAATCGGGATCGCCGTGCTTGCCGCGGATGTCGCCGACGTAAGCGTTGGAGCTGGTATAGATCACGCGCCGCACGTTGCAGGCACGCGCGGCTTCCAGCACGTTCAGGGTGCCGTCCACGCCGATGGCCATGGCGAGGGGAGGGTTGGCCTCCGCCGGCCCCGGCATCAGCGCCGCCATGTGCACGATGTGGGTCACGCCGTGGGCCGCCACCGCGCCTCGCAGCGCGGCGCCGTCGAGGATGTCGCCGGTGACCAGGTCCACATCGTCCGCGATGTCCGCCACAAGAGACAGGTCCACCCGGTTGTCCAGCAGCACGGGTCGCTGCCCCCGGGAAACGAGGAGGCGCGCCGTGGCCGCGCCGTTCACGCCGGTTCCGCCGGTGATGAGGATCTTCATGCCCCACGCTTAGCGGCTTACGACGCCCCGTGCAATACGCTATATTGAACGCATGATTCCCCGGCCCCAGTCCTCGTATGACTCCTTCAGCTTCGGGGGGACAGTGACGCCGGCGGTGACGTGCCTGCTCATCGTCAACATCGCGGTCTTCGTCTTTCAGCTTCCCGCCTTCGGCGGGTCCGTGCTCCTGTGGACCTTCGGTCTGGTCCCCCGACTCGTCTGGACCGAGGGGCACGTCTGGCAGCTCTTCACTTATCAGTTCCTCCACTTCGGCCTGTTCCACATCCTCTTCAACATGCTCGCACTGTGGATGTTCGGGTGCGACCTGGAGCGGACCTGGGGAACGCGCTTCTTTCTCAAGTATTACTGGGTCTGCGTGGTCGGCGGCGGTCTGTGCGTGCTGTTCCTCGAACCGAATCAGGGCATCCCCACCATCGGCGCTTCCGCGGGCATCTACGGCGTGTTGCTGGGGTACGCGCGGCTCTACCCGGACAGCGTCGTCTACCTCTACCTGTTGTTCCCCATCCGCATGAAATTTCTCGTGCTGATTGTTGGCGCCATCGCCTTCTTCTCGTCCATCGACCCGGGAAGCGACGGCGTGTCCCACCTCGGGCACCTGGGGGGCATGGTGTTCGGCTATCTCTACCTCAAGTGGGGTTACACGCTGAGCCCGAGGCGTTCATGGGCCACGGTCCGGCGCGAGTACTATCGCTTTCAGTTGGCGCGATTGAAGCGGCGCCTTCGCGTCATCCAGGGAAAAAAGAAGGACGACGAATCATCGACGTTGCACTGAACCCCGCCGTCCAAACAGGGCCGAAACGGGAGCGGAAGTTCTCGCGCAGGCGATCACTCCGCAGCGTCGGGGTGGCGTGACTTCTTGATCTCCCCGCGGCGGCGCTTGTCGTCGAGACGGCGTTGGCGTGAAGCGGCGGTGGGTCTGGTGGGGCGGCGCGGCGCTGGCGTCTGCGCGGCCTTGCGAATCAGCGCGGCCAGACGTTCCAGGGCGTCCTCCCGGTTGCGGGACTGATCACGGTAGCGCCTGGCCTCGATGGTCAACACCCCGTGCTTGTCCACCCGGGTGCCGGCGAGTCGCCGCAGGCGTTCCCGCACGGGATCCGGCAGCGAGGGCGAATCGAGGATGCGGAAGCGGAGCTGGACAGCGCTGGCCACCTTGTTGACGTTCTGACCGCCGGGCCCCGAGGCGCGGATGAAGTGCTCCTCGATCTCGTCTTCGTTCAGGCTGATGCGGCTGGTGATCCGCAGCATGATGGTCTCGCCTCCGCCGCCGGCAAACCCCGGCGCCCCCGGGCGCCGTTTCAGGCGCCGTCCCCTTGTGTAACAGATCCGGGATGGAACAATCGAGGAGTGCCCATGCGTATCATTCGAATCTTTCTCATGTTCGTGGGGGCGTTGGCCACGCTGGCCGCCGCCGGCACGGCCGCGGCCCTGTTATTCTTCGCCACGCGTACCGCGCCGGTGCCGGAGCGGACGGTGCTCACTCTGAACCTCGACCGCCATGTCGACGAGTTGGGAAGCGCCGGGCTCACGCCCTGGAGCGGTCTCGGGAAGACGCAGCCGACCCTCTGGGAGACCATCGCCGCCATGGAGAGGGCGGCAAAGGACGAGCGCGTCGTGGGCTTGGTGGCCCAGGTCGGCGCTTCCGGCCTGGGTTGGGCGCGCATCCAGGAGTTGCGGGGCGCGGTGCACGCTTTTCGGGGTTCGGGCAAGCCGGCCTATGCCTTCGCCCAGTCCCTGGGTGACTTCGGACCCGGCAACGGCGCCTATTATCTGGCCGCGGCGTTCGACAACATCTACCTGCAACCCTCGGGCGACGTTGGCCTCACGGGCCTTCTGGCGGAAGGCTATTTCCTGAAGGGAACGCTGGAAAAGCTTGGCGTGAAACCGCGCCTGGGCCAGCGCGAGCAGTACAAGGGGATCAAGGATCTCTTCACGGAGAGCGCTTTCACAACTCCCCAAAGGGAGGCCCTGGGCCGCATTCTGGAGTCCTTGACGGAGCAGTTGACCGCCGGGATCACCGCGGACCGCGGATTGTCCGGCGCAGAAGTACGCGAGCTGATGCAACGGGCGCCGTTGGCCGGCCCGGAAGCCCTGGAAGCGAACCTCGTGGACGGCCTGCGGTACCGTGACGAGGTGGATGCGCTGGTCCGTATAGCGCTGGGAAAGGATATCCAATTCCTGTCCTTGACGGACTACCGCGGGCGCGCCAAGGACACCGAAGAGGAAACGGCCACGGTGGCGCTGGTCTACGGCATGGGGCAGATCCACCGCGGCCGCAGCCGCCACGAGGCGTTCACCGGGGCGCGCTCCATGGGTTCGGACAGCGTGGCGCGGTCCTTGCGCCGGGCCGCGGAGGACGACGATGTCCGCGGCATCATCTTCCGCATCGACAGCCCGGGGGGCTCCTACGTGGCGTCGGACGTGATCCACCGCGAAGTGGCGCGCGCCCGGCGGAGCGGTAAACCGGTGGTCGTTTCCATGGGCAACGTCGCGGGTTCCGGCGGCTACATGGTGGCGGCGCCGGCCAACCGGATCGTGGCGCAGCCAGCGACTCTCACCGGTTCCATCGGTGTGGCCGCGGGGAAGATGGTGACCGAAGGGCTGTGGGAAAAGCTCGGCGTTTCCTGGGACCACGTGGCCGCGAACTCCAACGCGACCTTCTGGAGCGGGATACGGGATTACGATCCCGCGCAACGGCAACGCCTGGAGCGCCGCCTCGATGCGGTCTACGACGATTTCGTGTCCAGGGTGGCGGAAGGGCGCCAACTGTCCCGGGAAGAGGTGCTGGCGGCTGCCCAGGGTCGCGTCTGGACCGGCGCCGATGCGCGGGAGCGCGGTCTGGTGGACGAGCTGGGCGGTTATACGGCCGCGATTCAGGCGGTACGCGAAGCGGCAGCCATCGCGCCGGAGACAGCCATCCGCCTGCAACCGTTCCCGCGCCGGAAGTCGACGGTGCGGTTGCTGGTGGACGTTTGGACCGGGGCCGAGGACGCCGAAATGCGGCTTCCAGGGGCCAACGTGGCCGAAAGGGCCGCGACGCATTTTCCGCCGCTGGCGGAATGGAGTCGGTGGGCAGGATTGGGCCGCCCCCGTGGACTTCTGGAGATGACGTTGCCGGATCGGCTTCGTTAAGGAACGCGAGGATCCATTGCCGCGGGGCGCTTGCGCCGCCGCGTCAAGGCACGTCTTGACACGGCGAAGGGAGCTTCGTTAGGAACCTGCCCGAGTAGCCGCAGCGGCGCATCGGACACCATGCTTCACGGTATCAGAGTCCTTGAACTCGGCCACATCGTGGCCGGCCCCACGGCGGGCCTCGTCCTGGCGGCGTTGGGAGCCGACGTCATCAAGGTGGAGCGGCCCGGAAGCGGCGACCAGGCGCGTTTCAGCCGTGGCAATCAAGGCTACTTCCTGGCCTTCAACGGCGGCAAGCGCAGCGTCGCCCTCGATCTCAAGGACCCGCGCGGACGCGAGGCCTTCGAGCGGTTGCTGCGCACCGCCGACGTTCTCATCGACAATTACGGACCGGGCGTGCTGGAGCGCATGGGGCTGGACCATGACGCGTTGCAGCGCATCAGGCCCGGCCTGCTGCACTGCGGCATCAAGGGCTTTCTTTCCGGACCCTACGAGAACCGCAACCTGCTGGACGAACCCGCGCAGATGATGGGCGGGCTGGCGTACATGACCGGCCCGCCGGGGATGCCGCTCAGGGCGGGGGCGTCGGTGGTGGACCTGACCGGCGCGCTGTTCAGTGTCATCGGCGTCCTGGCGGCGCTTGTGGGACGCGAACGCGGGAACGCCGGCGACGTCATGGGCGGGCGCGGGCAAGGGCGACCGCCGGTCGCCGCTACGGGACATGGCCATGACGTCGCCGGCGAGGCCATGCGGGTGGGGCTGTTCGAGACCGCGGTCTTTCTGGTGTCCCAGCACATCGCCAAGGCCGGCATTTCCGGCGAGGCGCCGGCGCCCATGACCGAGCGCGGCGTGGGGCAGGACCTGGGCTGGGGCATCTACCGGGTATTCGAGACGCGGGATCGGCGCCACGTGTTCATCGGCGTCACCAGCGACGCGCAATGGGAAGCGTATTGCCGTGAGTTCGTTCTCGACGACCTCTGGGCGGAGGACGCGCTGCGCGACAACGCCGGACGGCGGGCGGAGTTCCGGCGGTTGACGCGCCGCACCGAGGAGTTGGCGCGCACTCTCGACTTCAAGGACATCGTGGCGCGGCTGGAATCGGCCAACGTTCCCCACGCCCCCATCAACACCCCCATGGACCTGTTCGACCATCCACACCTGAAGGAACGCGAACATTGGACGGCGCTCACCGCGCCCGATGGAACCTCGTCGCCCTTGCCCGCGCTGCCGCTGGATTTCCGGGAAGCGGAACTGCCGCGCCGCACCGATCCGCCCCTGCTGGGCGAGCACACGGTTTCCTTGTTGCGGGAATTGGGTTATTCGGATCAGGAGATTTCGGGCATCACCGGCCAGAGGACGGAGTGACGCGAAGACGAGTCGGCGGGTAGCCGTTGACGGCTCGCGGGTGGGAGAGGGGCCGGCCGAAGAAGGCCGAGGACGGTCGCCGGGTGTGGATGCCTCGCAACTGGTAGGTTCATCACCGTTTCAACGAGGGAGACTTCATGCAAGGGGAGCAGCAGGTGGACATGGCGCAGGTGGATGCGGCCATCGACGCGTGGAAGGCCGTGACGGAGGAGATGACGGGAAAGATCGTCGAGGAACGCCAGCCTTGGGTCAGCGCCGTCACCGAAGACGCCATCAAGCACTATGCCTACGGCACCGACGACGACAATCCCCTGTGGATCGACCCGGACTACGCCGCCGGGGCGGGGCCGGGGAGAACTCAGGCGCCTCCGGCATTCGTGATCGTGAACCGCTATCCCATCCTGCACGGCGCGCCCATGAAGGCGCCCCTGGCGTCCCTCATCGGCGGCGTGGAAATGGAATGGTTCGGCCGCGTGTTCGCCGGCGACACGCTGAACTCCGAACCGCGCCAGAAGGAGTTCTACGAAAAGCGCAACAAGGAAGGGCGGCGGCTCAACTTCGTCATCTCCGGCATCGACTACCACAATCAGGAAAACGCTCTGGTGGCCCGGGCCACCGGCACCATGATCATGGCCACCCAGATCGGCCTCCAGACCATGATGGAGCACAAGGCGCCGCACTACGACCAGGGCGCTCTGGAACGGCTGGAGAGCACGTGGCGGCGCGAACACCGCCGCGGCGCGGACACCCTGCACTACGAAGACGCAGCGGTTGGCAGCGAGATCCCGCCGATCTTGCGCGGCCCCCTCACCATCGGCGACATGGTGGCGTGGAACGCGGCCATCGGTCCGTCCTACAAGGCCGGACGCTGGGGCTACCTGGACCTCAGCAAGGCCATGCACACCGCCATGTTCAACCCGGTGACGGGCTTTCCGGTGAAGTATTCCCAGCAGCACGAGGACGCCAACATGGCCGCCGGGCGCGGCATGCCTGCGCCCTTCGACAACGGCGTGATGCGCTTCGCCTGGGTGGCGCCGCTGGTGACCAACTGGATGGGCGACGACGGTTTCCTGAAGCGTCTGAAGGTCCAGGTGGTGCGTCCCGGCCTCTACGGCGACCTGACCACATATGCCGGCCGCGTGACGGCCCGGGACGACGCAACGAGAACCGTGACCCTGGAAATCACCGGCACCCGACAGGACGGCATGGCGAACACCCGCGGCGAAGCCGAGGTGGTGCTGCCCGGCCGCCCGCTCTGATGAATAACGCCGCGGAGCGGATTTCAAGGACGCCATTCAAGGAAGGAGAGGTATCGTGGATAGTTATGATAACGGGCTTCCCGCCCGCTGGGACGTCGAAACGGATGTCATCGTCGTGGGCTTCGGTTTCGCCGGCGGGGTATCGGCCGTGGCCGCGGCGGATTCCGGCGCCGAGGTGACCCTTGTGGAGAAAATGCCCAACCCGGGCGGCATCTCGATCCTCGCGGGCGGCGGCATCGCCACCGCCATGGACGAGGACGATGCGTTCGAATACCTCCAGCACACCAACGCGGGGCGTACTCCGGACGACGTGCTGCGCGCCTTGGCCAAGGGCATGACGGAGATGAAGGAGTTCGTCAAGGACCTCGTGAAGGAGACCCCCTTCGAGCTGGAGGAACAGCGCAACGGCGGCACCTATCCGTTCCCGGGGGGCGCCGGCCTGGACGGCTTCAAGATCGCGCCCATGGAGGGCTACGAGGGCTTCCAGTACGCCAAGGGCCTGCGCGGCGGCGCGCGCCTGTTCAAGGTGCTGTTGGATAACGTCGAGGCGCGGCGCAATATCTCGGTGCGGCTGGCGACCCCGGCCCAGCGTCTCATCCGTCATCCGGAGCAAGGGATCGTCGGAATGCTGGCGGAGCACCAGGGAGAAGAGATCGCCATCAAGGCGCGCAAGGGCGTGATCCTGGCGTGCGGCGGTTTCGAGAACAACGAGGAGATGAAGCGCAACTACTTCGAGGCCATGCCCGTCTACACGCTGTTCACCGGCAACACCGGCGACGGCATCAAGATGGCCCAGGACGTGGGCGCGTCGCTGTGGCACATGTGGCACTTCCACGGCAGCTACGGCTTCAAGTATCCGGAGTTCCCGCTGGCCTTTCGCCACTGTTTCCGGGGGCCGCGCAAGGACGACTGGGTGATGCCCTGGATCGCCGTGGACAAGTACGGCCGCCGGTTCATGAACGAGTATCCGCCGGCGGTGCAGGACACGGGCCACCGGGCGCTGGAGTTCTACGACGCCGACAAACAGGAGTTCCCGCGGATTCCCGCCTATCTGGTGTTCGACGAAAAGGGACGCCGGCTCGGCCCGGTGGGCCAGCCCACGGTGCACGACGAACACGTCTCCTACGACTGGAGCGAGGACAACCTGGCCGAGGTGGAGCGCGGCTGGATCAGGAAGGCGGACAGTCTCGACGCCATCGCCGCCATGATCCCGGCCACGGACGCGGCCACGCTCACGGCCACGGTGGCGGAATGGAACGCGGTGTGCGCCAGCGGCGGCGAGGACCGCTACCACCGGGTCCCGGGCACGCGCCTGACCATCGACACGCCGCCCTTCTACCTGATGGAGGTGTGGCCCATCGTTTCCAACACCCAGGGCGGCCCGGTGCACGACGCCGAACAGCACGTGATGGACACGCGCGACGATCCCATCCCGCGGCTCTTCTCCGCGGGCGAGTGCGGCTCGTCCTTCGGCCACCTCTACCTGGAAGCCGGCAACATCACCGAGTGTTTCGTCACCGGCCGCATCGCCGGCCGCAACGCCGCGGCGCTGGAAGATTGGTGAGGACTCAAGGCCGTTGAGCCATGCTTGATTATTTCGGCTCCCTGTTCGCCGGTCTGACGGCCGTGCTGCCGTTCACCGCGGCGGGACAGGATCCCTTCGTGTTCATGATGGTGGGCATCGCCATCGGCTTCGCGGTGGGGATCCTGCCCGGGCTGGGCGGGGCCACGACGCTGGCCCTGATGCTGCCGTTCATCTACACCATGGACCCGGTGACGGCCTTCGCGTTTCTGCTCGGGAGCCACGCGGTGACCGCCACCACCGGAGACATCACCTCGGTGCTCTTCGGCGTGCCGGGCGAGGGCATCACCGCCGCCACCATCGTCGACGGCCACGCCATGGCCAAGAACGGCGAGGCGGGCCGGGCCCTGGGCGCGGCGCTCATGAGTTCGCTGGTGGGCGCCATCTTCGGCGCCTTCGCGCTGGCCCTGGCCATTCCCATCGTCCAGCCTCTGGTGCTCTCCATCGGCGCGCCCGAATTCCTGATGCTGAGCATCCTGGGCATCACCTTTCTGGCCTCCCTGAGCGGCGGCAACCTCGCCAAGGGGCTGACCGCGGGGGGCTTCGGTCTGGTGCTGGCGATGGTGGGGCTCGACAAGATCACCAGCGTGTCCCGCTACACGCTGGAGCCGCTGCTCGGCAGCCAGAACGCGCTGTTTCTGTGGGACGGGTTGTCCCTGGTGGCGGTGACCGTGGGCCTTTTCGCCATCCCGGAGATCATCGAGCTGGGTGTTCAGCGGAGCAGTATTGCCCGTGACGCGCCGAACCGGCTGGGCGGGGTGGCGGAAGGGATACGGGACACCTTCCGGCATTGGAAGCTGGTGCTCCGGTGCAGCGCCATCGGCACCTATATCGGGCTCATTCCCGGTCTCGGCGGCGGACCGGCCCAGTGGGTCGCCTACGCCCACGCGGTGCAGGGCGGCAGTCAAACGCGCTTTGGCGAAGGTGCGGTGGAAGGAGTGCTGGGTCCCGGCGCCGCCAACAACTCCAAGGAAGGCGGCTCGCTGGTGCCCACCATCGCCTTCGGTGTGCCGGGCAGCGTCGGCATGGCGATCCTCCTGGGGGCCTTCATCATTCAGGGGATCGTGCCCGGACCGGATCTGCTGAACCCCCACAAGCACCTCACCCTGACCTTCTCCTTCGTCTGGATCATCGTTCTGTCCAACATCATCACCGTGGCCGTCAGCTTGCTGTTCCTCAAGCAGTTGGCGCGCATCACCTTCGTCAAGGGCACCTATCTCATCCCGTTCCTGCTGCTGCTCATTTTCCTGGGCGGTTTCGCGGTGAAAAACAGCCTGGGCGACATGATCGTGGTGCTGTTGTTCGGCGCCCTGGGCTGGCTGATGGTGCGCTACGACTGGCAGCGGCCGCCGTTGCTGCTGGGCCTCGTGCTCGGGGGCATCGCCGACAAGAACCTGTTCCACACCACCCGCATTTACGGCGCCGAATGGATGACGCGCCCCGGCGTCCTCATCATCGGGCTCCTGATCGCGCTGGCGCTGTTGTATCCCCTGTGGCAGAGCCGCCGCCAGCGAGCCGAGGCCGGAGACGTACCCGACACTGCCGCCGGGCCTGGATCGGAGCCGGCCGCGGCAACCTCGCGCTCCGCACGGGTGCTGTTTGCGGGGTTCTTTGCGGCGCTCTTCGTCTACGTGCTTTACGAGGCCATCTTCGGGTTTGGCGCCATCGAAAGCAACGCGGCGCTCTTCCCCACATGGGTAGGGATACCGAGCTTGCTGCTGGCGCTGGTGGCGCTGTTCCAGGAAGCGCGCCGCGCCGCGCCGGAGCCGGTTCCGGAAGGCACTGCCGCGGCGGCGGAGCGCGCTGAGACGGCCCGGCGCACAGGAGTGATCATCGCCTGGAGCGTGGGCTTCTTCCTCGCCATCTGGCTCCTTGGATTCGTGGTGGCGTCAGCCGTGGCGACACTGCTGTATCTCAAGTTCGGCGCCGGCGAGCGGTGGGGCATCAGCACCGCGCTGGCGGCGCTGGCCTGGGTCTTCTTCTACGGCCTGTTCGACTACGGGTTGCACCTGCCGTTCCCGCCCGGCGCGCTCTTCGACTGGTTGGGCCTGGCGTGACGGGCACACGCACGGGGAGCGCATGAACACGTCCTGGGATCAGGAAACCGATGTCGTCGTGGTGGGATACGGATACTCGGGCGGGGTGGCCGCCATCGTCGCCCACGACCACGGCGCACGCACGCTGCTGCTGGAGAAGATGACGCACCCAGGCGGCAATTCCATTCTCTCCGGCGGATTCTTCCGCATCACCGACGACGTGGAAAAGGCCTTCGCGTATCTCAAGCGCATGTGCCTCAACACCGTTCCAGATGCCGTGATCCACGCCTTTGCGAGGGAACTGCGAAATCTCTCCGGCTTCATGAGGGAATTGACCGACGGCAGCGGCATCGAAGTGCAGGAGCGTCCCGGCACCGGCGGCACCTATCGTTTCGACGGCGGTCCGCCGGGCGACGCCATCGGCCTGTTGGCGGTGAAGAGCGAGGAAGCGCAGTGTTACCCGTGGCTCCAGGTTCACGGAACCGGCTGGATCGCGTTCAAGGTGGTGGACGACAACGTGCGCAAGCGAAACATCGACGTGTCCCTGTCCACGCCGGTGTGCGAGTTGGTGGGGGACGGACAGGGAAGGGTGGCGGGCGTCGTTGCCGAGCGGGACGGCGCGCGCGTGCGCATCCGGGCGCGCAAGGGCGTCGTGCTGGCGGCTGGAGGGTTCGAGCACAACGAGGCCATGCGTCTCCAGTACCTTCAGGCGCAACCGTTCCACGCCATCTGCGCGCTGGGCAACACCGGCGATGGGCTGCGCATGGGGCAGAAGGCCGGCGCCGGCCTTTGGCACATGTGGCACGTGCACGGGGGCTACGGCTTCAAGACGCCCGAGTTCCCCATCGCCTTCCGCCACCGCATACAGGGGCGGCACGGCGCCAATCACCTGCCCAAGCCCGGGGAGGAGTTCTCGCTCAAGAGCGGCGACGAGGGGCCCAAGATCATGCCCTGGATCGTGGTGGACCGCTTCGGCAAGCGCTACATGGACGAATACCCGCCCGCGCCCCAGGACAGCCCCTGGCGCGACATGAGCGTCTACGACGTGCACATCAAGGACTTTCCACGCATTCCGTCGTACATGATCCTGGACGAGAACGGGCGCATCACCGGGCCGTTGTTCACCCCCATCAGCGACCATCCGAGCCGGCGCTACGACTGGAGCGTCGACAACAGCGCGGAGTTGGCCAAGGGCTGGATCCGGCAGGCTCCCACCATCGAGGCGCTGGCGCGAACCATCGGTGTGCCCGAGGCCAACCTGGCGGCCACGGTGGCGCGCTGGAACGCGATCTGCGAGGGAGAAGAGGACACCGATTTCCGCCGCTTCAAGGGAAGCTTGTTCCCCATCTTCAAGCCGCCGTTCTACGCCGTGGAGGTGTGGCCGGTTATCACCAACACCCAGGGCGCCCTGGCCCATGACGCGGACCAGCGTGTGCTCGACGCCCACGGCAACCCCATTCCCGGCCTTTACTGCGCCGGCGAAATGGGCGGCGTCTTCGGACACCTCTACCTGAACTCCGGCAACAACTCCGAGGCGTTCATCACGGGCCGGGTCGCCGGGCGACAGGCCGCAGGGGAGCAGTGAGACGACATGAGCGTTCTGGTAACCGGCGGCACGGGTTTCGTAGGGACGCACATCGTCGCCCAGTTGGCGTCGCTGGGGGAGCGCGTGGTGGCGCTTTCCGCCGAAGGCCAGCTGGACGAGGCGGCGCGGGACTTCCTCGGCCGGGCGGTGGCGAAGGTGACCTGCGTCAAGGCCGATGTCCTGGACCTGGGGGCCCTGTGCGACGTGCTGGCGTACCACGCCGTGGACCGGGTCATCCACGGCGCGGCGGTGACCGCCATCGGCGCCCTCGAGGCCGAGGAGGCGCGCTCGGCCGCGCTGGTGAACGTGGGCGGCGCCGCCACCGTGTTGGAAGCCGCACGGCGCAATGGCGTGCAGCGTTTCATCCACCTGAGCTCAGCCAGCGTGTACGGCGCCACGGCTCCGTCCGTGCCGCTGGAGGAAAATGCCCCGTTGGCGCCAACCGGAGTCTATGGCATCACCAAGCGCGCCGCGGAAGAGATCGTGCGCCGTTATTTCGAATTGTTCGGAATGAGCGGGGTGATCCTGCGCCTCTCCGCGCCCTATGGTCCGCTGGAACGCCCCAATCCCCAGCGCACCGTCATGTCGCCAGTGTTCGACTGGTGCCGCGCGGCGCTGAACGGTGAAGAGGTGGAACTGTCGGAGGATCTGGAGCGTGACCTCACCTACGTGGCGGACGCCGCCCGCTGCGTGGTGCTGGCGTTGCGCAAGCCACGGTTGAAGTATCCCGTCTACAACGCAAGTTGCGGCGAGAATCTCCGGTTCTCGGATATCCTTGCAACCCTGGCGCGGATTCGCCCGGGATTCGGCTTCCGCCTTCGGCAGGGCGGAGCCCTGTCATCCTTCTTCCGGGACAGCCTGCGGGGACCGCTGGCCATCACGCGGGCGCGGGAAGACCTGGGGTTCACGCCGCGATACGACATCGCGCGCGGGCTGCGTGGGTACGTGGCATGGCTGGAACGTCATCCGATCTGACGGCCCATCCGCGCGGAATCGAGCGAGCGCACGTGCCGCCGACGCCAGCGCCTGCCCCATGCTGTCCTCCCGTCATCCCATGCCCCACTTCATGTGACCGGGACGCGGGCATCGTGTTGGAGACGACGCGGGCATACCCGAAAGCCGCGAGGAGACAACCATGCCGAAGCTCATCGACCTGAGCCTGCCCTTGACCCCCAACGTCACCGTGGTGCCGGGCCATCCGGTGCTGTCGTTCCATCCAATCCACACCCACGAGACGCACGGGCGCTCCAACACGGAAATGCACGCCAGCATTCACACCGGCACCCACTGCGATCCGCCGTTCCACTTCGTGCCCGGCGGCAAGACCATAGACCAAATGCCGTTGGAGCGCTTCATGGGGGAGGCGGTGAAGATGGACCTGCGCCGCAAGGTAAAGCCCCGCACCGGCATCACCATCGACGACGTGTGCGCCTCACCGGGCTTTCAGGAACAGGAGAGTCTCACGGGCAGGATCGTGGTGCTCCACACGGGCTGGAACCGGAAGATGTTCGGCGACCCCAGGTACTACTTCGACAACCCGTTCATCACGACGGAGCTGGCTCGCTGGCTGGTATCCAAACGCATCAAGGCGCTGGCGCTCGACTCGCCCCAGGACCAGGTGCAGGGGAGCGGCGCGCCCCGACCGGGCGACTTTCCCGTGCACCGGACCTTTCTGGGCAAGGGCATCCCGTTCATCGAGCACCTGGCCAACCTGCACAAGGTGCGCCAGCGCACGTTCACGCTCATCGCCTTCCCCATCAAGATCGAGGGAGGCGACGGCGCGCCCTGCCGCGCCGTCGCAGTGGTGTAGCCGTCCGTCGCGACGCCGGCTCGAAACCGCCCCGACCGGGCGCCCAGGGTCCCCGGAAGGGGCGGTTGATGGCGTCAGCGGCGGATGCTTGGCGTGGAAACCACAGTGGGATGGCAATCTACTTCGGCAACATCCACTGAAGACGCTTCTTGGTGTCGTCCGACATGGACAGAATCGTGTCCACGTGCTTGTCGATCTGCTCCCCGGACACGAACACGACATTAAGCCGGGACTTTTTCGCGTCGGCCATCAGGGCGGGGTCCTGGAATGCCGCGGCATAAGCCTTGCGCCAGGCCGCCACACGCTCCTTGGGGGTTCCCGGCGGCAGCGTCAACGGCCGCTGGAATTCGTACTGCAATGCCCAGGCGTTGAGCATGGCCACGTTTTCCTCGCCCTTGACCAGTTCCCGCAAGCGCGGGACGTTGCGGACCTCCTTGTCCGGAGGATTCCCGTAAACGAGGATGGGGATGAGCTTGTCGTCTCCGCCGGCGTCGAGCATGGCCCGGGCGGTCACGCGCATGGATTCGAACGACATGCAGATTCCGCCCAACTCACGGGCCTGCATGGCCAGCCGCACCGGGGCCGTGCCCGTGTAGCCGGGAATGATGTCGAAGAGCTTCTTGCCGGACACCATGTTGAGAATGGTGGGCAGGGTCGTTCCCGTGCCGCCGGGCGATCCCACCTTGAGGGGTTTGCCGGACTCCAGGAGATCCGCGAAGCTCTTGAGGCCGGTGAAGCCCATCACCGCGCAGCTCGGCCAGCCCGAAACCGGGGCGCCGATCCAGCCGAATTCCCGGCCCTTGAATTGGACCCTCCGGCTGCCCAACGCCTGGTGCACGACCCACAGATTGTTCCACACCCCCACGGTCAAGCCATCCGGTTTCACCTTGTTGTAGAGGTAGTTGGCGGCGACCAACCCGCCCGCGCCACCCATGTTCTGCACCACCGGAGTGGGGTTGCCGGGAAAATGCTTGCTGATGTGGCGTGCGGCCATCCGGGTATAGCCATCGTAACCCCCGCCGGGGGCATGGCCGACTATGAAACGGAGGGTCTTGCCCTTGTAAAAGTCCTCGACGCTGTGGGCAGTGCCGGTGAGCCCCAGCGCGAGTGTCAGGACAACGCCTGCCTTGGTCACGGCCGTCAGTACTCGCATGTTCACGACTCCCTTCCTTGTGTCCGTCTTCACTCCCTTGGTTCAAGGCCCCACACAATGCAAAAGACCGCGGCGATTGTCAACTATGACAGCGGCGAAGTGGCGAACCTCCGGAGCGCAGGACCCTACGGCGTTGCCGATTCGCACGGGACCCGGAGGTTCGGACCACGAACTTCGGAGGGAACATGGCCCAGGAGCCTGTGCCGCAGGAATTCGCCTGGCGCCGGAGCATGTTGCCTGATCACGTGGCATGTTGTAGGTGCTGGTGTCGTGTCCCGTAAATTCCTGCGACAAGTTGCGCAGGAATTTTTGTTGTCGGCAAGGCGCGATGACGAGCAGCGGCGGCTACCACGCGAGAAAGAGCCACGCAGCCGACGGTGACAAAGACCCGCGAATTATCGCAGTCATTTACGGGCCACGACACGAGTGTGCTGCGTCATCGAGATATTCGTGATGCGGCCGGAAAGGCGGAATCATGCTCAGCCAGGAAGCGATTGCGCGCACGGTCACCACATTGTGGAAGGCGAATCAGTATGACCTGCCGGAAGACTTCAAGTCGTTTCTGGAAGAGCAGCACGACAAGGAGACCAGCGAACTGGGGAAGGCGCACCTCAAGGCCAATCTCGACGCGGTGGCGACGGCCTCCGCCCGCGGCATGCCGTTCTGTGCCGACACCGGGCTCCTGACCTACTATGTGGCCTTGGGGACGGGGATCATCGGTGAGTTGGAAGGGGGGTATGGCGCACTGGAGCAGACCCTGCGGGAGGTCAGCGCCGAGGTGACCGAGGACATTCCGCTGCGTCCCAATGCGGTCCACCCCATCACGCGCCACAATCCCAATACCAACCAGGGTCCCGGCTGCCCGGACATCAAGGTGCGGGTGGTGCCGGACGCCGACTACCTGGAAATCACCAACGTCGCCGTCGGCGGCGGCCCCGAGCTGGTGGGCAGCAAGTACACGGTGCTGCCGCCCACCGCCGGCGAGAAGGGGGTGCGCAAGTTCGTGGTGGAGTCCACCATCAACCTCGTGCGCCTGGGCGCTACCTGCTCACCCAATCTGGTGGGCGTGGGAATCGGCGGCACCTTCGAGACCTGTACGCGCATGGCCAAGGAGGCCGCGATCCTGCGCCCGGTGGGGGATCGCAACCCCGACCCCGAGCTGGCCCGGCTGGAGAACCAGCTCATGGACGATGTCCTGCGGCTGAAACTGGGCCCCATGGGCATGGGCGGCGCCACCTCGGCCTTTGACGTGCATCTGGAGATGGCATTCTGCCACATGGCGACCCTGCCCGTGGCGGTCTATCTCCAATGCGCCGCCATGCGCCGGACCACGGTGCGCCTGTACGCCGACGGGCGCGTGGAGAGCCGGCCACTGTCGAGCTGGATGGAACGGGAGTGATGATCCTGACTTTGCAAGCCGCTTTTTCCACATCGATGAGGACTCGGGGCGACGAGACAGCCGGCACCCTCGAAGTACGGGAGACGCCATGAAGACGGTTCATTTGACGAGCCCGGTGAGCGAGGAGACCCTGCGGGACCTGGACGCGGGCGACTCCGTCACCATCAGCGGCCGGTTGTTCACCTGCAGGTCGCTGACCTACGACCGCCTGATCGATCCGGAGGGCGGGCAGAGCGTCCGCAAGCGTCTGAAGGAACTCGGCGCCGAGACCGTGTTTCACAGCGGTCCGCTGGTCAAGGAAGGGCCGGACCGCACCGAGATGATCGCCATGGTGCCCATGCCGAGTTGGCTCGCGGGGCGCGAGAAGATCGAGAAGGCCGTCGGCCTGTTGGGCCTCAAGCTGATCATCGGCAAGGGCATGCTCGACGGACTGGAGGAGTTCTGCAGGCAGACCGGCTGCATACACTTGGTGTGCGCCGGCAACTACAACGAGTACGCGGCCCGGGTGGTCCGGGTCATCGACTGCGCCTGGCCCGAGCTGGGCCGGCCCGAGGCCATGTGGATCGTGGAGGCGGACCGGCTGGGCCCGCTCATCGTCGACGCCGACACCAAGGGCCGGAGCCTGTATCAGAACATCGACGACGCCTTCAAGACCGACGCCGCCGCGCTGCTGGAAGAACTGGATATCAAATTGTAGGGACAACCGGCGGTCGCCCCTACCCAGGAACCTGTCAGGTATGCAATAGGGTCAACCAGACACCACACTAGGAGCCTGTCGGGTTTATCAAGAATCTGCTGCGAGGCAGCGAAATGGGTCCATTTCCGGTTGGATTTTCGTCCAATATTACCAATATTCTCCTCAAATCCGCCCGAAACTGACCTTTCTCTGCCTCTCGCTACGATTCGATAATCCCGACAGGCTCCTAGAAGCCCCGGGCGCCTTTCCTGTGCCGCTCCACCCCTTCCCATGTCTCGATGACTTCCTGGTGGGAAGCCACCAGGCCAAACTGGCGGCGGGTGTTCTCCAGGGTGCCTTCGTGGAGTGCCGGGTCGGACGTGGCCATGCAGTCGTGCACCATTGTGACGTAGTAGTCCAGCATGAAAGCGTCGCGCATGGTGCTCTCCACGCACACGTTGGTAGCCACGCCGGTGAGGAGCACGCTTTCGATGCCCTTGGCCTTGAGGATCGTGTCGAGGTCGGTGTTGATGAACGCGCTGTAGCGGTGCTTGACGACCACCCGCTCGTCGGCTCGAGGCTCGATGCCGTCGAAGAAGTCGGCGCCCCAGGAGCCTTCACGGCAGGTCTCCTTGTCCGCGCCCTCGGGCTTGCGGTAGATCCAGGGCTCGGTGTCGGTCCACTCGCTGTGGAGGGTCTGAATGTAGATGATGGGCAAGCTCACCTCGCGGGCCTCTTCGATGAGCTTGTAGAGGTTAGGCATCATCTCCAGGCCCGAGGTGATGTCCACGCCGCGCCGGGCGCAGGCTCCATCCGGGCTGCAGAAATCGTTCTGCACATCCACCACGATCAGCCCCGCGAGGGCAGGGTCGCAACGTTCGGTCAGACTTCGTAATACGCTCATGCCTGCCTCCCGGGATTCGGATTTGAATCGCTCCGCACCGCGCCTTCAGGTTTCGGTGGCGCAAGCTCCTGCGCCGAGACGCCCTCAGTCGGCCATCATCTCCTTCTGCATGGGGGTGAGGGCGTTGGCGCAGCCGACCATGCTGTTGCGCGTGGCCAGCCCGGCCAGTTGCTCTTCGCTCCAGCCCTCGGTCCCCTCGGGACGACGGGGCAGGACCAGGTAGCGGGTTTCCGCGGTGCTGTCCACCACGCGCACCTCCGTGGATTCCGGCACATCCAGCCCCATCTCCTTCAGCACCCGGCGCGGGTCCACCACCACGCGGGTGCGGTAGTTGGTGCTCTTGTACCAGTCCGGCGGCTGGCCCAGCAGTTGCCGCGGATAGCACGAGCACAGGGTGCATACCACCACGTGGTGGACGTCTTCGGTGTTCTCCACCGCGATGAGTTGATTGGCCGTGGACATGTCAACGCCGGCCTCTTCGGCCGCCGCGATGCCGTCCTCGAACAACCGCTTCTTGTACTCGGGATCCACCCAGGCCCGGGCCACCACTCGCGAGCCCTGATGCGGCGATACGCCTTCGTTCTCGTCGATCTTGCGCCGTACCTCGTCGGTGCTGATGAGTCCCTTTTCCCGCAGAAGGTTCCCCATGGCCAACATCTGTTTCTCGAACAGCGTGTATTCGTGCTCGGTGGTATCGATGGGGTTGTTGGCGTGGAGCTGTTCGAACACGTCGTCGTGGCTGTGATCGTGTCCGTGCTTCGCCCGCCGCGCCTCGCCGGTGTCCAGGATGTCCTTTTCCTTCAACAGGTCCACGGTGGCGCGGGCGCGCCGCTCGAAGTAGCTCGGTTCCTCCACCGGCGCCGGCTCCGTGTTCACGTCCTGATTGTCCCTTGCCATGATGTCCCCCCTGAATTTCGTTGTGATTCGTTTACCGCGGTTCCAGCCATCGCTCGAAGATGTCCGCGTAGATCTTGTTGACGCCCTTGGGCGCGGGCCGGTCGTTCCATACGTGGGCGAGTTCGAACTCGATGGAATAGAGGTTGGCCTTGGGCAGGCCGTCCTTGCCGAAGGAAAGCAGTTCCGGGTCCTTGAAGCTGCCCCGGATGTCCGCCACCACGCCGTCCTTGCCCCGGAGATACTGGGGCGAGCGGATGTGATGCCCCAGCGTCAACGTGTCCAGAACACGTACCCGATCACCTTGCTTGTAGCGAAAACTCATGGGCGCAGTCTCGTATGCGACGGGGGTGGTTGTCAACTTGGGCTCGGGCCGGGAGTGACGCGCAGGCCGGCAACACGGCGCCTGCGGCCAGGATTGTTCGGCGGTTCAAGCTCATGGTTCTTTTCCTGGTTTCGATGGGTTCCGCCCGGGCGGAACCCCTGACTCTCGGTGCGCCACTACAGGACGCGGGTGCGGCAGGGGTTCCTGACGCCGGAGGAATACCGGCGCCTGGACCAGGCGCCAAGGCAAGCCGAGGACCAGGACCGAATATGAGCATCGCCACCGATATGCTCGGCGAAGACTGAACAGGAATTTACCCGAATTGTTTTGTATTGCAGATAGCCGCGCCCGAAGTAAAAGTCATCGTCAGGACTTCCGACGAGACGCCTGGTCTTGATCCAGCGCCTCCTTCCCGAAGCGCTCGATCGTCTCGAGCGTCTCGAGCACGTCGTCCCAGGCCGTGGTGTGGTTGATGATGCAGAACCTGAGCGCGAACTTCCCCTCGAGAAGGGTGGATGAGACAAACGCCTTGTCTTCCCAGAAGATGCGGGCGAGCATCGTTTTGTTGATCTTCCCCAGCGCATCCTCGTCCAGCTCTGCGTCCGCCGGATTGACCCGAAAGCACACGACCCCAAGCGAGACCGGTATCAACATCTCCAGAACCGGGCTCTCGCAAATGTACTCCTCCGCACGTTCGGCCAGCTCCATGCCCTTCGAGACGGCCTGCCGGAACGCGGCCATCCCGAAGGTCTGCACCGACATCCAGACCTTCAAGGCCCGGAACGAGCGGCTGAGCTGCAGGCCACGATCCGAGAAGTTCGGGTGGTTCGCGCCCCATAAAGTGTCCTGTAAAACATCGTGCCGCACCGCGAAGGCATTTTCGAGCTTGCTTACATCCTTCACGAGCAGGGCGCCCGCCTCGTAGGGCTGGAAGAACCATTTGTGAGCGTCCATCCCGATGGAATCGGCGCGCTCCATGCCGCGCATGAGTTCTTTGCCCCGTTCGGTCACAACCGCAAATCCGCCGTAGGCGGCGTCGACGTGCAGCCAGACCCCTTGCGCCTCGCAGAAGTCCGCCATCTCGCCGAGCGGATCGATGGCCCCCGTGCTGGACGCGCCGGCGTTGGCGCACACCGCGATGGGATGGAGACCCTCGGCGCGATCTTCCGCCACGGCGCGCTCGAGCGCCACCATGTCCAAGCGGAAGCGTTCATCGCACGGGAGCAGCCGGATGCGCTCGGGCGGGATACCAATGATGCGAGCCGCGCGGATGTGCGCGCTGTGGCTCTGGTCGCTCATGTACACGCTCGCGCGGTCGGGATTACGCGCCGCTTCGCGCGCCGCGACGAAGGCGTCCAGGCTCGCCGCCGAACCCCCGCTCGTGAAAAGCCCGCCCGCGCTTTCGGGATAGCCGACCCAGCGCCGGAACCAGTCGATGACGACCAGTTCGAGCTGGCTCGGACCGCTCGCGACCAGCCAGGTACATTGGTTGATCTGAAAACCCGAGGCCATGAAATCGGCCAGCACGCCGGGCCAGGTGGGCGAGGAGGGGATGAAGCCGAAGAATCTGGGATGATCGTTTCGCCCCGTAAGGGGGAGTATCTCTTTCGCGGCGCGTTCCAGAACCTCGGTGGCCGGGCGACCGGCCTCGGGCGGCGCCTCCATGAGCTGCTTTTCGAGTTCCTGCTGGAAATCCCCGTCCCAGGCGCCCTCGCCGGGGAGATTCTCGATGCGCTCCACCAGAAGTTCGGACGCCCTGCGCGCCAGTTCAAGCATTGCATCGGGTGTCATGCGGAGGCCGTGCTCAAGATCCGATGTTTCGCCTCTTTCCGAACTCGCCATTACGTCTCCACTTTCGTCTCGATACAACCTGAAGCCGGCACAAAGCCTGGGAGCCGATGAAGCCCGTGTGTGCTCTACCAGCGCAGCGAGCCGCGAAGCGTCACGCCATGCACGGGACCGGCGTTCACCCGCTCGCGCAAGTCGCCTTCGAGGTTCATGCTCAGGCGCTCGCCGATCCTGAAGCGCCCGCCCAAGCGGTAGATTTCGTTGCTATCGGACACCGAAAGACCGGCGTAGGGCGTCAGCAGACCGCCCCATGCGTCCAGTCCGTAGCCCATCTCCGCGCGAACGCGGGGGTCCAGGTCCTCGATCTCCTCTTTCGCGAGACGCGAGGCGTCCTTGATGCCCCACAGACGCGCGGCGCCACCTGCGGCATCACCCACCGAGGGCTGCACGGTGAGCGCGAGGCCGCGGCCCGCCTGGCCTGGCGCGATGCGGATCGTGCCGCCCACGCCCCAGTCGGCCACGTCGCTCTCCTCGTGCGTGATGAGCCCCCGCGCATTTGCCTCAAGTGTCAGGCCCAAGCCTGGGTTGGTGAAGCGCAGGCCGCCGCCCAATTCGACGCCCGAGCCTTCATCCACATCGCCGTCGTCGTACCTGAGGCCCGCCTCCACCGAAGGCCGGAAGGTGCCGCCGCCTTCCATGTCGATCTTGCGCGAAGCCTCGAGCATACCACGGAGACGGCTCGATTCCGCCGAGACGGCATCGAGACCGTCCTTCGCATCCGAGTCCAACTGTATGAGCAGGACGTCCGATTTGACCGCCAGGTCGAAGGCGCCCAGCTTGATGAGTTCTCCGCGAACCCCGAACGCGCCCATGCGCATCTCGATGTCGGTTTCATACTCCTGGCCGCTCTCGCTGTCCGTTTCGTCGAGCGTCATCTCGCCCTGACCGAGACCCAGGATGCCCCACAACGAGAGCCGCTCGCTCGCCTCATAGCGAACATAGGGATGCACGCCGGTGAGCGTCGCGTCGAGTTCGCTGCCGCCATCGTTTTGGAACCCACCGTCGCCGCTCGCGCGGGAGAGCGCCACGCCCGCGAGGAGCTCGCCCTTCTCGTAGTCCACGCCGAGCATGGCGGTGGTCACATCGCCCTCGATAGCGGCGTCGCCACCGCCCTCGAACGAACTCCTCGCGCCGCGGCCCCATAGCGACCACTGACTGCCCGCCGCCTCCGCGGCTTCCCCGGTGGAGGCGAGGTGGAACGAAGCGCCCGCGAGGAGCCCGTTCAGCGTCATCTCGCGATAGGACCCCGTGGAATCGTCATTCCACGGGGTCGGCCGGTTCGCGATTCTTGCGCGCGCAATGCCGCGCGTGTCGAGTCCGCCATGCGCGTGCGATGCGAAATCGAAGCCCGCGCCGTCTTTCGTGAGGTAGCGCTCCGAATCCGCATCCAGCTTCACGGTCTGGCCGCCGAGGGTCATCGTGGCTCCGCTCTGCGTGGACGAACTCAGGCGGTTCGATATCATTTCCACCGCCTGGCTTCCCACCGCGCGGCCGAAGCGCGCGAGCCAGCCCCTGGTAGCCGCTACGCTCTTCTCCGACACCACGCTCTGATCCCCGCCGTAGATGCCTGCGCCGTAAATGTAGGATAGCGGTTGGGGAAAACCCGGCATGTTGAACGTCACCTGGCGCGCATAGGTCGTCTTGAGCGTATTGAAGTCGTCGTTCGGGTCGTCCGGGTTGTCGAAGTAATACTGCACGAAGGCCCCCTCATCGCCACCCTCCTTCGCCGCTTTGATGATCTGCGGCAAGATGAGTTGTCCAGTCACTTCGTCTCTCAGGGTTTGCGTGGGCGTCTGGAATTCGAATCTGTCCGGGAATCCGGCGTGTAGGAGTGTATAGCCGCTGTCTTCCATGATGAAGAGATAGGTGGGACCGCTTCTCCAGGGCGGATTTCTCAGAACGCTCCTCGCGATTCCGAGGGCGCCGGTGGGGTTCATTTCGCTGAGCTCCCGGAGGTAGTCTATCGCTCCGTTCACGAATCGCTTGAGCGTTGCGCGGTCCACCACTTCGTCGGCGCTCACCTCCGGGTCGCCGGGGTCGGCGGTCTCCGGCGCGAAGTGGGCTTCCTGAAGACCCACGCCTGCGAGCAGGATGTAGGCGAAGGAGCCGCCATACCCGACGGCGTAGCCACCGACTCCCGACACGGGTCCGCCGTCCGGGTTCGGGTAAGCGCCATTTGCGGACACTTGGCCCAGTTGGGCAGGTATGTCACCCCTGATGTCGATTCCCAGCGCGCTGAGGATACCCCCATGAATGTCCTGCCTGAGCGGCCTGCCCCCCGTCGACATGTCCTTCCCGTTCAAAATCACCCGGCCGTTGGCCGTCAGGGCGGCGATGTAGGTGGAGCCGGACTTCCAGGGTCCTTCATTCCTGATGAGGCACCCGGAATAAGCAAAGCCCTGAGGCGTCGTGAGGGAGTTGAAATAATCTCTACCCGCCAGCGCGAATGCGCGGAGACTCTCGCCATCCGCCGCCGCCTCAGCCGCCGTAACGCCCGGCGTTTCGAGAACGTTCTCGGGCAAACCGGCCGGGCGCGGACATTCCTGCGCGAAGGCGGGCGCGATGGCCGATACACCGGCCAGGGACAGCGCGAACGAAGAAAGCAACAGCAGATTTCGGGTCTTCATGATGACTCACCTCTTGTTGGATGCGGCCCGAAGCAATCGTCGAGTGGTGTAGCGACTCGCTCCATTTCGGCATCCTTGGATGTGGGGGTGCGTCCTGTTTCCGCAAATTACAGGGCAAGAAAACATAGTACAATTTCCACAATCGAGTAAAGGATGCTTCACGCTTATATTATTATAGTTCCCCGACTTTTCTGTTCAGGTCTGCGGTCTGCCCGAGCAAAAGCCTGCCCGGGTCGCGAACAGACCCGGGCAGCCCCGAGTCCGGAGCCGCAACGGCCGACACGAGCCGTACCACGTGGGCGGTACCCTTGGGGGCCATGACGCTGAACTCCGCCAGGCACCTGCCTGCCGTTGCGTTGGACGGCCAGACGCGTCAAGATCAACCGAAAGGAGGCATCATGATTGATTTGTATACGTGGAGAACTCCCAACGGCCGCAAGGTCTCCGTCATGCTGGAAGAGTTGGAGATGTCCTACGAGCTCCAACCCATCAACATCGGCAAGGACGAGCAGTTCGCCCCCGACTTCCTGGCCATCAGCCCCAACAACAAGATCCCGGCCATCGTCGACCAGGACGGCCCCGGGGGAGCTCCCTACAGCCTCTTCGAGTCCGGCGCCATCCTCCTGTACCTCTCGGAGAAGGCCGGCGGCCGGTTCCTGCCCGAGGAATCCCGGGCGCGCTACGACGTGATGCAGTGGCTCATGTTCCAGATGGGCGGAGTCGGGCCCATGTTCGGCCAGGCGCACCACTTCCTCGGCGCCAAGGAGCAGGTCCCCTACGGCATCAACCGGTACAAGAACGAAACCCGCCGCCTCTACGGAGTCATGGAGAAGCGCCTGTCCGACCACGAGTACCTGGCCGGCGAATATTCGGTGGCCGACATCGCCACCTACCCTTGGGTGGGCCGGCACGAGAGGCACCAGGTGGATCTGACCGACTTCCCGCAGGTCAAGCGCTGGTTCGACGCCATCGGCGCCCGCCCCGCGGTGCAGCGCGGCATGCAGGCGCCGCCGGACGCGTAGCGTCGCATCCCCTCCACTCCTCCGTTCCTGCGACAAGTCGCGCGGGAATCACCGGCAAGGCGATGACCTGCGGGGGCGACCGGGGGTCGCCCCCTGGGCGGTCGCCGCAAGTGTGGTGTCTGGTTGATTCGCGTCATAATCTGCGGAGGATTTTTTGTTGTCGGCAAGGCGCGATGACGAGCAGTGGCGTGTACCACGCGAGGAAGAGCAACGCAGCCGACGGCGAAAAAGACCCGCAGATTATGACCCGAATTAACCAGACACCACACTAGGAACACCACGGGTCAAGCCCGGCGTGGCGTAGCGCCGTCCACGACCCATCAGCCGATGATCGCAGGAAATGGCGGGACTCGACCCTGGCGAGCGGGCAGCGCTCTGCAAAGGCGCATCGTTTGACAAGCCGTGCGCGGGCGTGTCAGAAACGCAGCGCGCGACTGAGGCGCGAGTCGCCAAGGGCCTCGCGGCGCCAACGCCGTGCCGGACTGCCCCAAACGCCCCCGTAGCTCAGCAGGATAGAGCACAGGATTCCTAATCCTGGTGTCGTGAGTTCGAGTCTCGCCGGGGGCACTCCTTTTTCAGTGTCGCACACCCACAAACCGCCCGGTGTCCGTTGTCCCGCTGGACGCTCATTCGCGATGTCCGCCCAGCGCGTCCCGGAACGCCTTCCCGCAGTCGGCCTGCAGCGTCTCCGCATCCTCGGCAAGCATGTAGCCCGCCTCGACCAGGGCGGCTATCTCTTCGCGCACGCGGCCCAGGTAGTCGGCCGCGCTGGCGTAGCGCTCCTCCAGGGACGGCCGCGGGTCGCCGCTGGCTTCGCCCTCTGCCCGGGTTCGGGGGAAGGGGATGGATGAGCCCAGGAGACCGGCCAGTTCGCCGTCCGCCGCCTCCGGGGATTGCAGGTTCCAGCCGATGCAGGTGGCGAGGGGAACGCTGATCCAGGGCAGGCGGATTCCAGGAATCTCGTTGCCGTCGGCGTCCACCGCGGGCACGAGGATCGTGTAGCCCGCGCCGTCGGGTGGGGGCTTGGGGTGGGCGTCGATGACGCCGCGGGCGACGCCTTCACCGTAATCCAGAAAAAGCTGGCGGTTGTGGAGCCCGGTGCAGACCACTCCGGGAATGGCCGGAGAGCGGTCGCGCAAACTGTCGGGAGCGACCAGCGTACCGTCCGCGTGTCGCGGGATGCGGCTTGGAGGCGGGGGCGTACGGTCGCTGGCCCAGCGGTCCATGGCGACGATGAGCGCGCGCAAGGCCGGGCCGATGGGCACGGGGTTGCCCGGGTGCCGCGTCTTGCCCTTGGCTGCGGGCGCACCGTAGGGCGCGTTGTGCTGCGTGCTTGCGAACAGGTACACGCGCACGCCCTCCGGCGGGGCCACATCGTTTCCCCGGCCGTCGGTGTGGGCCAGCGCTCCCCGCTTCTGCCAGTACTCGGTGGATGTCTGGGTATGGATCACCAGAGGATCGGTGGCGGGACGTTTGAGAATGCCGTCCCCGCGGCCCGTGTGCGGGTCTTCCATGACATTGTAGGCAAACGGGAACAGCTCGGGCTCAAGTTGGTTGGTGTGTTGCTGGCACGAGGTGACGGGCCGGGCGAACTCGTAGTTGAGGAAAATGCGCCCGCCGCCCGCGGCGTGGGGCGCGATGGCGTCGAACACCCGCCGGCCTTGCTCGTCTTCGTTGAAACCCTGATAGACCAGGTCCCGCAGAAAGCGGCCGCTCTGGGAACGGCCCCAGGCATAGACCTTCTCGACGACGGTGGGGCCGGCGCCGGTATCGCTTGCCAGCGGGTTGGAGTTGCCCGCGCCGTCCGCGGTCCGGTAGCGCAGAAACGACACCAGATCGCGCACCGCGGCGAACCCCAGGCCCAGCACCAGCGGATCCCGGGCCATGTACACGAGCTCGTAGATGGCGCCTGGAACGAATCCTCCCGGCAGGTAGAGATGGGAAGCGCTCGGCGTGATCGCAGACGCGCCATCCGCGCCATCACCGCCGGCCCCGCTCGAAGTGGCAAAGGCCCAATCGCTGGAGGGTATGATCCGACGTTCACCGTAGGAGTGCATCCTCACGGTCAGTTCGGCGCCGGCGGTGTCCAGCGTCGTGGCCGCGTAGCCGTGCACGCGCGCATCGCCGCTCAGGGGTTGGCTGTACACGCCCGGACGGTTGACGCAGATCTCGGTGCGCACGCGCCGTTGAATCGGCTGTCCATGGCCGGCGGCCACGGGGACGTCCAGGGTCATGCCGTCCTTCCACGGCACAAGGTCTCCCTGCCAGCCGGAGGTGACCCAGGTGTAGCCGTGCCGCATGAGGAAGCCATTGCCAGCGTGTTCCAGGGACACCGGGTCGTTGCACTCGGGAGCGTCGTTGAGGAACATCAACCCGCGCTTGCTGCCCCGGTTGGGTGCTTCGTACAGCACCCGCCGGTTCCATTTCTTCATGTCCCTGGGCCGCAGGATGTGGACGTCGCCACGGTATTCCACGGCGCCGCGCTCGTTCCGGGGCGCGTTGGCGAGGTTGACGATCCCGGCATTGCGGGCATCGTCCGGGAGCACATCGCCGTGGGCCTCTCCTGCCACGATCTCGTAGGCGCCCGTGCGCCCGAACCCGTGACCCTCGGCGAACGTTTGCCGGCGACGTGTGCGGAAGAGGGTCAACATGAACGAAGTCGTCCTTCAAAAACCTTTGTCGGATCCACGGACAGGCCGGGAAGCAAGGGCGTGGTGAAGGTGTCCGCCCGTCCGTGGTGGCCAACGGCGACCATCCGCCCATCCTCCAGCCGGAACGTTTCGACCAGGGCCGTGGCGGGGTCCAGCAGCCAGTACTCGGCGACGCCGTAACGGGCGTACAGTTCCGTCTTGATGCCGCGGTCGCGGCGCCGGGTGGACGGCGAAGAAATCTCCACGATCAGGTCCGGAGGGCCATGGACATCGCGTTCGGTGATGATCGACGCCCGCGCCGCGGACACGAAGAGGATGTCCGGCTGCAGCACGTTGATGTCGGAAAGATAGACATCGGTAGGGGCGATGAGCACCTTGCCCAGGTCATGGTCCCTTGCGAACGGCGCCAGCAGCACGGTGAGGTTGACCAGGACCGTCTGGTGCGACGTGGTGGGCGCCGGCTCCATGAGCAGCAGTTCGCCCTCGATGAGTTCATGGCGGATGTCATCGGAGGTCTTGAGATAGTCGTCGTAAGTGTAAAGGGCGTGGCCTGCTTCATTCTTCATATCGGGTTTCCCAACTGTTTCCAGGCGGTCACGGCGGCACAGGTAAATGGAAACAGGGAGCCGGGGGAAACGCAAACGTGAGCGCCGCCAGGACAGGGTGGCCTTCATCCGGCGCTGGAAATGCGTTACGTTGGCCGGTGACCGTTGGTTGGTAACCGTGCTCGGATACGCACGGGGCACGGCCGCATGAGAAACACTCAGGGAGGAAGTCTTGATGATCAAGCCCACCGTTCAACCCACGGCGCTCAAGCGCGGCCACTACGAATGCAAGTCTCTGGACGACACCTTGCCGGTGCTAACCGATCTGCTGGCGTTCGACATCGTGCGGCAGGGGGACGGGCAGGCCACGGTGAAGCATCCCAACACGGACTGGGAGCTGGTGGTCCACGAAGGCGCCCCCGAGGCGGTGGACAAACCGCACCTGCACCACTATGGCGTGCGGGTGGAGACCCTCGACGAGGTCAACGCGGCCTACGACTACCTCCTGTCGCAGAAGGAACGCTACAAGCTCATGCGCGTCAGCCGCCCCCACGAGAACCACTTCGCCCATTCCGTCTACTTCCGCGAGCCCGGCGGCAACGACTGGGAGATCGAGTACTACGATCACGAAGCGGTGGTGCGCGGCCAGCGGAACGCCATCAATCCCTGGGGCGAGAACCGGATGCCGGAGGAGCGCTTTCCCGGCCGCGGTTACCTGCCGCAAGCCCTGAGCCACGGCACCCGGGAGTGCGACGACAAGACGGTGAGCGCGAAGTTCTACAGCGATGTGCTGGGGCTGGAGATTCTCGGCGGCGGCCGCATGTCGGTGTACATCAAGCACTTCGACACGCCGTGGTACGTGGTGGTGTTGCCGGGCCGGAAGCGCCACTATGTATCGGCGTTGAACCGATTCACCCTGGAGGTGGAAACCGAGCAGGAGGTGGTGGACGCGCACCGGGCGTTCAGCACCGCGGACGAGGACATGGGCATCGGCGAGGTGCACGGCCTGGAGGAAGTCAACGGCGAGGTTTCGTTCGTGTTCAGTGACCTCGACCAGAACTGGTGGGATATCTGCGCCGCCCGGTAGGGGTTTCGCTTCGGACGACAAGGGAGAAGACGAGCATGTGGTTCATTGGACTGAGGAGCGCCGCCATACCCAGGGAAGAGTGGACCGTCACGCTGGACGAGCATCTGTCCTGGATGAAACGCCAGCACGCGGCGGGAAAGATCCTGATGTCCGGGCCGACGCCGGATCGAAAGCTCGGCGTCTATCTCATCCGCGCGGACTCGCGGGAGGAAGCGGAGGAGATCGCGGGCAGCGATCCCTACACCGCGGCGGGCTTTTGCACCTTCGAGCTGATCGAATGGGAACTCCACCAGGTCATGGGCGCCGGGCCGTTTTCCCTGGCGGAGATCAAGGCGCAGGGGCGGTAGCGTTTCTCCGCGCCCACCCCTCCTGGATTCCCGCTTGCGCGGGGATGACGATATCGGGCAGGTTTGACTGTTCGATCATGCCAGGCGCTTGCGGCGCAAGCTCCTGGGAGCCTGTCGGGTTTATCGAATCGTAGCGAGAGGCAGAGAAATGGAGGCCAGTTTCGGGCGGATTTGAGGAGAATATTGGTAATATTGGACGAAAATCCAACCGGAAATGGACCCATTTCCCTGCCTCGCAGTAGATTCTTGATTAACCCGACAGGCTCCTAGAGCGCGGCGGCCGAGAACGTGCGGCGCCAGGCGAAGGCGCGTCGTTCGAAGCGCGCGATGACGCCGTACTCGATGATCAGCATCAGAATCACGAAGAGCAGCACCCACGCCAGCACCTGCTCCATGTCGAAACTTTCGAACCAGAAGAAAAACATGTAGCCGATGCCGAACTTGATGCCGAAGGTTTCGGCCAGGGCGACGATCTTCCAGGTCATGCCGAAGGAGTAGCGGAACGCGGACATGAGGTAGGGCATGAGTTGCGGAATGTAGACCTTCCGCATCATCATCTGCTTGCTGGCCTTGAAGGACTTGCCCATGTCCATCAGGCTCTTGTCCATGGCCTTGGTGCCCTCGGCCATGTTCACGGTCACGAAAGGCGTAACCACGGCCATCACCGCCACCAGACTTCCGGTTTCGCTGAATCCGAACCACAGCACCGCAAGGAAGACCATGAGTATCGTGGGTATGGTCAGGAACAGCGGGATCAGGCTCATGAGCGCGTATTCCACGGTCCTGCGCAGTCCCATGGCCAGTCCGATGCCGATGCCCGCCAGCATGGCTACCACGAAGGCGATGATGATGCGGAAAAGCGTGATGCCGATGTGGAAGAACGCCGAGTTGCCCTCGGGACCCGGCTCCACCAGAATGCGTCCCATGGTCAGGAGGATGCGCCACGGGTTCGGCAATACCTCCGGGAGCGTGAACAGCGAGCAGATCCACCACACCAGCACCAGCGCCACCATCGAGGCTGCCCGCATGTAGAATCGCATGCTCATTCGCCCTGGTCCTCCAGCACGGCGAAGAACTCCCGCACCAGTTCCTTCTCCATGTCGAAGAGCCGCGGATCCTCGGGCTGCCTCGGCCGCGGCAGGTCCACATGAACATGCTTGAAGATGCGCGCGGGCTTGGTGCTCATCATGTAGACGTTGTCTGAAAGATAGACGGCTTCGCGCAGGTCGTGGGTAACGAAGAGGATCGTGGTCTTTGCGCGTTCGAGGATCTCCATCAGGTCGATGCGCATCTTCCGCGCGGTGATCTCGTCCAGATGGCTGAAGGGTTCGTCCATGAGCAGGATATCCGGCTCGATGGCGAGGGCGCGGGCGATGGCCACACGCTGTTGCATGCCGCCGGACAGATTCAGGGGAAAGTTGGGCTCCTGCCCTCCCAGGCCGACCATTTCGAGATACTTGCCGACGCGTTCGCGCCACTGTGCTCGCGGCACATTCTGAGCCTCCAGCGCGAAGCGGATGTTGTCCTCAACCGTCAGCCAGTTGAGCAGGCGGGCGCTCTGAAAAACATAGCCCACGTGGATGACGCCGTCGGTGGATTCGGCCGCGGGATGCACCGTGACGCTGCCGCCGTTGTCCACCTCAATGCCCGCGATGACGTTCAGCAGCGTGGACTTCCCGCAGCCGGACGGACCGACGAGGCTTGCGAACTCACCCTCCTTGACGTCCAGGCTCACCGCGTCGAGCACCACGAAATCTTTGCCGCCGCCGGGAGCGGGAAACTTCTTCGTCAACTTGTCTACGTGAACGACCGTCGAAGCCATGAACGACACCTGTATCGGGGTTGAATCCGGGTTGAATGTTTGAAGGCCGGGTCACCACGCCATCAAGTGGCCACCTGATGGCGCCAGCGGAAGGCGCGCCGCTCCCAGGATCGGAATATGAGCACGTCCACGAGAACCATGAACACCATGAAGCTGACGCCCCAAGCCAGCATCATGTCCACCCGGGTATCCTGGAAATGAAAAACCAGCATCTGCCCGACCCCACTGCCCACGGCGAACGCCTCACCCACCAGCACGATCTTCCAGGAAAGCGAGAGGGCGATCCGCATGGAGGAGAAGAGATAGGGCATGAGTTGTGGAATCACCACCTTGCGGACGATCAGATGCCGGTTGGCCTTGTAGACCTTGGCCATGTCGATGACTTCCTTGTCGATGGCCTTGGTTCCTTCCCATACGTTGAGCGCGACGAATGGAAAGACGATGAGCACCGTGGTGAATACCGGCCCCACGTCCGAAAGCCCGAACCAAAGGACTCCCAAAAAGGCCCAGCAGATGGCCGGGAAGGTGAGCAGCACCATGATCCAGCCGTCCAGGAACGCCTCCACGTGCCGGTGGAGCCCCATGGCCAGTCCGGCGATGCCGCCGATGACCATGGAGAAGCCGAGACCCAGAATGATGCGACGCAGCGTATCCCAGACCACGGTGTAGCTGTCGGGATCCGAATAGACCGTGACCAGCCGCTGGAGAAGTTCCTGCGGCCCGGGCAGAAACGCGGCCAGGAACAGCAACGACACCAACTGCCACAGCAACACGAAGGCCAGCAGGGTGAGAACCCCGGGCAGTAGACCGGGCTTGCCCTTTATCATGAGGAGAGCCTGTCAGGGATGAGTGTAGAGCGGTCCGGGTCCCGGGCGCGGCCGAAGCCGCCACACGGGAACCCGGACGCCGCAACGCCAGCTAGTTGAGAATCAGGCCGTGCTTCTGCTTGTCCGGAACGAAGTCCAGGACCCCGCGCCGTTTGGCCATTTCGAGAAAGTCCCACTGGTGATCCACGGTTTCCTTGTCCCACTTGGCCAGGAAGACCTTGCCCTTCTGCAGCCAGTCCCGGTAGATGCCGGCTTCGGCCTTGTTCTTGATGCCGGTCACCTTGGCGAATTTCGCCTCGGCCTGATCGAAATTCTTGGGGTTCCGGAGCCACTGCATGGACCCCATGACCGCGGAGGCAAAGTTGGCCGCGCGCTCCTTGTCCTCGTCCACCCACTCGCGCCAGCACACCAACGGGGCCGACCACACGATGGGCTGGCCGGTTTTCGACTTCCAATAATCGTTGGGAACGAACACCGAGCGGTACTTGTCGGGCTGCGACGCCGCGCGGACGGTCAGCGAGCTGATGTTGAACATGGAGTCCACGTCGCCGCGGTCCAGCAGGGCCAGCAGCGCGGGGGCCGCGGCCTGCTTCAGATCCATGTCCTTCTTGTCGATCACGTCCATGCCGTGGCCGTCAATGATGGCCGCTCGGGTGGCCTTGAACGCGCCGGCGCCGGTGGACCAAGTGCCGAACTTCTTGCCCCGCAGATCGCCGATGGACTTCACCGGGCTGTCCTTCTTGACGAACACCTCCTGCATCACCGTCAGGCCCCCGCCAATGATCACGAAGTCAAGCCCCTGGGTGATCCTGGCAATGGCGGCGGTACCCGCGTACGAGGAGCAGGGGACTTCCTTGGCGGGCAGCGCAGCCATGTGCCCCGCGAAGGGACGCACGTCCACTTCCGCGTCGATGCCGTGCTTCTCGAAGATGCCGGCCATATCGCCCGCGAGATAGAGCATGGAGATGATGCTGTTCCGGCCGGCGGTGACCTTGATCTTGTGCAGATCCTTGGCGGCGGCCTCGAAAGCCAGGAAACTCACCAGCGCCAGCGCCAGTAGTGTTGTCCACGTGTAACGTCGCATTCTTTCCTCCTTTGACGGGTTGCCGCTTCACGGGCAGCCAACAAATGCCGTTCCCGCCCTTGCGGAACGACGAATACTAGTGCGTGCGTTATTCCTTGTCAATGCCGGATGGGGATTTCGCGCCACCTGCGATGCGAATCTCCCGTGCGCCGCGCCATCACGGTTTCAGATAGTCCTTCAGATCCATGGTGCGCCACAGCTCCGGATCGGGCTCGATGCGGGTCTCGAATTCCTTTTCCACCGGGCGGGTGGCGTCGATGACCAGGTGCGTGGTCATGGGGCCGCGGCCGGTGCGCGCCTCGTTGTAGGACACCGGATCGAGGTGCGCGCCCTTGACCCCCGGCAGGATCAGCAGATCCTGGTCGGCCACCATGCGCGTGCTGATGGCCCAGGCCACCTCGCGCTCGTTGTAGACGTCCACGTCGTCGTCCACCACCACCGCGGTCTTGCCATAGTTGTCCGTGGCCACGGCCACCAGCCCGGCCTGCCGGCCCTCGCCGGGGACGCGCTGTTGCAGCGAAACGTAGGTGCCCAGCCATCCCATGATGTTCACCGCCTTGAGGGTGGGGAACTGGGATCGCAGGCGGTCGTACATGCTCATCTCGGCGCTCACGTTGGGCGCCAGGTTGTGCTCGATGTGGGCCGAGTCCAGATGATGATAGACGGCGTCCCCGCGCAGGGTGATGGCGCTCACGTCAATGACGTAGCAAGGCTTGTCGCCCACGCCGTAGTAGCCCAGGTACTCGGCGTAGGGGCCGTCGGTGGCCATGGCGCCGGCGTCGATGGTCCCTTCGATGACGATTTCCGCCTGGGCGGGGACCGGCACGTCCACGGTCTCGCCCTGGACCACTTCCAGCGGCTCGCCCAGATAGCCGCCCATGAGATCGAACTCCACCACTCCCTTGGCCTGGGACGCCTGCAACACCGCGGAGTGGTGGCCGATGACCAGGGCGATCTCCATGGGCCGCCCCAGTTCCGCGCAGCGCCGGGCGATGTAGGCGCCGTCGTTGCCCGGATTGATCATGCAGCCGAGGCGGTTGCGTCCCATGACCAGGTGGCGGTAGATGCCCGCGTTGGGGACCCCCGTGTCCGGCCAGCGGGCGATCATGAAGCCCGCGCTGATGTACTTTCCCGCATCCAGCTTCGAGTTGTGGATGACGGGCAGCATGCCCAGGTCCACGTCGTCGCCGACGAACTTCCTTTCCTTGACCGGGGCCGTCGCCGCGTCCACCCATACCGGCTCCTTGCGCTGGGCCAGCTTCTCGCGCAGCACATCGTAGATCTCCACCCGGGTCATGCGCCGGGGGTCACAGCCCAGCCCCCAGGCCAGGAGCTCGAAGGAGCCGAACATGTTGGTGACCAGCGGCAGCGTGCTGCCCTTGATCTCGGGGCAGTAGATCACCGGGTTGCGCCCCTCGGCCGCGAGCTTGTGCTGAATGACGCCGATCTCCAGGTGGGGGTCCAGCGGTTGGGTCACCTCGACGTAGTTGTCCGGTCCGGTTTCCCGCACCGCCTGAAGGAACGTTCTCAAGTCAGGATTCATGGGTAGCCTCTTTCGTCCCGCATCGTGCAGCCGCCGGCCGGCCTGCGCGGCGTCCCTGCCGCGGCAGCGTGGGTTTCCACCGACCCGCGCGGTTCCGCCGGTCACACCAAAGGCAGGACCTCTTCCGTGAAGCGGCGGATCTGCGCCAACTGGTCGTGTCCGGTAAAGCGCAGCACGGGCGTGCTGATGCCCATGTCCAGCCACTCCCGCAGCCGCGCCGCGCACTCCTCCGGCGCGCCGTAGGCGAGCCAGGTGCGGATGACCTCGTCGCTGGGCGGCGCCAGCGGATAGTACTCCTGGAAGTAGTGCTTCGATTGCTCGTAGGCCGCCCGCTTGTCCTCGTTGATGTGGATCATGCCGTGGATGCAGGTCTCGAAGGCGCTGAGGTCGCGGCCCTGGCGCTCTGCCGCCTCCTGCATGAACGCCCAGCGGCGGCGAAACTCGTCGGGCGCCACCGCGTCGGTCATGTAGCCGTCGCCCAGCCGGATCACGCGCTCCAGCGCGCGCGCCACCAGCGGACTGCCTTGCAGAGGCCGGCGCGGGTTCACCGCGATCCAGATGGGGCACGGGCGCTGCACCGGCTTGGGCAGGATTTCGTAGTCCTCCAGGGTGTAGAAGCGCCCCCGGTGATGCGTCTTGCCGTCGCTCCACATGGCGCGCAGCAGCGCGATCCCTTCTTCCAGCCGGGCCGCCCGCTCCCTGGAGGTCTGCCCGAAGGCGCGCAGCTCGGGCTCGTGGCCGCCGCCGATGCAGGCGCCGAGCACCGTACGGCCCCCTGAAACATGGTCCAGGCTCGCCCATTGGATCGCCAGCTCCACCGGATGGCGCAAGGGGAAGGTGGCCATGCAAATGGTGCCGAGCCGCACCCGCTCCGTGCGCGCGGCGAGGTTCGACAGCATCACGATGGAATCGAGCCTGGGCTTGTGGATGAAGCTGTCGCCCACCCAGACCGACTCAAAGACGCCGGACTTCTCGGCGAGGGCGGCGGAGGCGAAAAGGTCCTCGGCCGTCGTGAGGCCGAACAGCACGCCGCGGTTGGGGAGGCTGAGTCCCCATCTCGTGGGTAGATCACGCATCGTCCATCACCGTGCGCGAGTCTCCATGCCGCGAAAGGCTGCATCCCGCCCCGCGGCACAGGTCGCGTCGAAACTCCATCCGGGAGAGGCAACCACCCCACGAACCGTCATTCCCGCGGTTCATGGGAGTTCCTTCAAGGCGCGCAAGATCCGCTCCGGTGTCATGGGCAGGGTCTTCAGACGCACCCCCACGGCGTTGTAGACGGCGTTGGCGATGGCGGGGGCTGCAGGGCCGAAAGGCAGCTCGCCGACGCCCTTGGCGCCGTAGGGGCCTTCGGAGGGATCGCCTTCTACGAAAGCGGTCTCCAGACGCTTGGGCATGGTGCCGAAAGTGGGGACGCGGTAGTCCACGAAGTTCGGGTTCAGCACCTGGCCGCCGTCCACTGTCAGGTCTTCGTACAGAGCATAGCCGAGCCCCTGTGTGAGGCCGCCCTCGATCTGGCCCTGAAGACCCAAGGGGTTGATGGCCTTGCCGACGTCGTGCACCGCCAGGTAGCGCAGCAACTCCACCGCGCCGGTCTCCATGTCCACCCGCACCTCGACGACATGGCAGCACGCGGCGATGACCGGGGCCGCTGCCTCGTAGTCATTGGTCACGAACCGGGTGGCCTCCTCGTCCACGAAGGCGCCCTTGCCGATGATGAGGAGGCCTTGCCGGTCGTAGGCCTCCCGCACCACGTCATCGAAACCCACCTCGCCGCCGGGCTCCACCGTGGCGGCCACGCGGTCGTTGCCGAATTCCAGCGTCTCGGGCGCCGCGCGCAGCATGCCGCCGGCCACCTCCGCCAGGCGCCGGCGCGCGTCGGCGGCGGCCGCGGCCACGGCGTTGCCGCATACGTAGGTGGTGCGGCTGGCCCAGGTGCCCAGGTCGAAGGGGATCACGTCGGTGTCGTTGTGGAAGATGCGGATGCGGTCCACGGACACGCCCAGCTCCTCGGCGGCGATCTGCGCCATCACCGTGCGGGTGCCGGTGCCGGTGTCGGCGATGGTGGCGATGAGGGCCACGCTGCCGTCCCGGTCCACCTTGACGATGGCCTCGGTGGAGTTCTGCCGGTAGTAGCGCAAGCCCGCGCCGGTTTCGGAAAGGACCGCCATGCCGATGCCGGTGCGCGTCGTGCCTTCGGCGCTTCCCTTGCCCGGCCGCATCACTTCGGTGGCGCGCTCCAGGCAGGCGCGTTCGCACGGGCGCCTCAGGTTCTCGGCGCGCATCGTCACCGGGTCCAGGTCCAGCCGCCGGGCCATGGTTTCCAGAATGGACTCGAAGGCGAAGGTCTCCTCGGCGTGCCCGAAGCCCCGGAAGGCGCCGCCGGGCGGCTTGTTGGTGTAGACGAGCCGGGCGTCCACCGAGGTGGCCGGGTGGTGGCGGTCGTAGCTCGAGAAGAAGGTCATGGTGATGAAGTTGATGGTGGAGATGCCCTTGTCGTTGTAGGCGCCGTTGTCGCCCAGCACCTCCAGATGCTTGGCGCGGATGACGCCGTCCTTCGTGCAGCCCAGCCTGAGCTTGAAGCGGTAGGCGTAGCGCGCGCCGGCGCAGCGGAACTCCTCGTCCCGGGTGTTGACGATGCGCACGGGCCGGCCGCCGGACTTGCGCGACAGGATCGCGGCAATGGGCGCCATCACGTTCATCACCAGCCGGGCGCCAAAGCCGCCGCCGGTCTCGGGTTGGATGACACGCACGTTCCGCTGGGAAATCCCCAGGGAGCGGGCGATCTCGGCGCGCAAGGTGTGCGGCGCCTGGGTCTGGTGCCACACGGTGAGCTGCCCGGTGGCGCCGTACTGGGCGATGCAACCGCGGGTCTCCATGACCGCGTGGGACTGGCGCGTGGTCTCGAACTCTTCTTCCAGCACCAGGTCGCAGCCGGCGAACGCCGCCTCGACATCGCCCTCCGCCTTGTGCACCTCGTAGGCGAGGTTGCCGCCGTCGTGGACCGCGGGGGAGTCCGGAGACAGGGCCGCAGCCACGTCCAGCACCGGCTCCAGGGGCTCGTACGACACCTCGATGAGGCGCGCGGCCTCCTCGGCGGTGGCTTCGTCCAGCGCCGCCACCGCGGCCACTTCGTCGCCCGCGTAGCGCACTGTGCGGCCGGGCGCACACAGCGGCGTCTTGTCCGCGAACTCCGGGACGAAGCTGAACCTGATGTCGGGCATGTCCCGCGCGGTAATGACCGAGACGACCCCGGGCAGCCGTTCCGCCGCCGCAGTGTCGATGTCGAGGATCCGGGCGTGGGGCAGGGGACTCCGGCAGATCTTGCCGTAGAGCATTCCCGTGGCGTGCAGGTCCTCGAGGTAGCGGGCCTCGGCGGTGACCTTGGCCGCCCCCTCCACCAAGGGCGTTGCCTGTCCGATGGTATGTAGCCCGCGGTGACCGTCCGACGTTCGCATGACGCGCGCATCTTATCACACCTGTCCGCCGGACAGGACACGGGAGCCGCAGAAAATGGCCGGGAGCATTTCAAGTAACAGGGTTGCATTCCACACCGAAGGTGAAATAGGGTTACGGCTTTTGTTGCAGTGGTCTGACGGGCTGTGGGGATAGGGTCCGGCGCCCATCCTTGCCATCGTCCCGCGGCATCCCGCCCGGGGACCCGCCCGGCAGTCGAGTTAAACGGAGGTTACATTCATGAGCGACAAGAAAGTCCTGAACCGGGACGCACGGCGCTACACGCTGCCGTCGGAGCGCGCCCTCGGAGCCGAAACCCACAGCTACATGCCGGAGTTGTGCGACCAACTCCGCACGCGGAAGATCGGCCGGCGCGATTTTCTGCGCCAGGCGGCGCTGCTCGGCGTGACCGTGGGCGGCGCCTACGCCATGGTCGACAAGCTCGTCGGCGGGTCGTTCACGCCCACCGTGGCGGCAGCAACCCCGAAACCCGGCGGCGCCTTGCGGGTGTCCATGCGCATTCAGGAAGTGACCGATCCGGCGACCTTCGACTGGACCGAGAAATCCAACGTCGCGCGCTTCATCGTGGAGCACCTGACCCGGACCCGGGCGGACAACGTGACGGTTCCCTACCTCGCCAAGAGCTGGGAGGCGTCGGACGACCTCAAGTCCTGGGTGTTTCACCTCCGGGACGACGTGACCTGGTCCAACGGCGACAAGTTCACCTCCACGGACGTGGCGCACACCGTGAACCGGTGGCTGGACCCCAAGACCGGCTCCTCCAACCTGGGGCTGTTCGCCGCCATGGTGGAGACCGTCAAGGGAGCCGATGGAAAGGAGATCAAGCGGGGCATTGCGGGCGCCGTGGAGGTCATCGACGACCACACCATCAAGTTCAATCTGAGGCAGCCCGCCCTGGCCATGCCGGAAAATTTCTACAACTACCCGGCCGCCATCGTCCATCGCGGATTCGGCAAGGACTACCCCGCCGACCTGTCCAGGAATCCCATCGGCACCGGTCCGATGAAGCTGGAGTCGTTCGCCGTCGGCGAGAGGGCCATTCTCAAGAAGGCGCGGGATTGGTGGGCCGGGCCGTTCTACCTGGATGAGATCCAGTATTTCGACCATGGCGAGGATACCAATGCCTGGATCGCGGCGCTGGCGTCACAGCAGGTGGACATGGTCTTCCGGCTGCCCAACAACGCCATCGAGACGGTCAAGCGCCTGCCCTTCGTGGAACTTCACGAGGCGACCACGGCGCAGACCGCGGTCATGCGGTTCCGCGTCACGGAAAAACCCTTCGACAACATCAAGCTGCGTCAGGCCATCGCCGCGTGCATGGACCACAAGGAACTCCTGGACAAGGCGTTCAAGGGCCTCGGTCAGGTGGCGGAGAATCACCACGTCTGCCCCATCCATCCCGACTACGCGGCGCTGCCGCCGCTCAAGCGGGATATCGAAAAGGCCAAGAAGCTCCTGGCCGAAGCCGGCTACAAGGACGGCATCACCGTCGAAATCGCCAACGGCGATACCGAAGGGCCGTGGATGACCGACGTTTGCGCCATCTTCAAGAATCAGCTCGCGCCCGCGGGCATCAACCTCAAGATCAACAAGATGCCCGCCAACCAGTACTGGGACGTATGGGACAAGGCGCCCTGGGGTTACACCGCGTGGACGCACCGCCCCCTCGGCACCATGGTTCTCGGTCTGGGCTACCGCTCCGGCGTGCCATGGAACGAGGCCGCCTACAACAACCCCGAGTTCGACGCCGCCCTCGACGCCGCCGAGGCCACCCTCGATGTCAACGAACGCAAGAAGAAGATGGCCGTGTGCGAGAAGATCCTCCAGGACGACGCCATCATCCCGCAGCCCTTCTGGCGCTCGGTCTTCAAGGCGGCCAACAAGCGGGTCAAGGGGCATCAGACGCATCCAACGCTGTACCACCAGTTTCAGAACATCTGGCTGGAAGGTTGAGAGTCTACGCTGCGACGGATCCTGCAGGGGTGACCGGCCGGTCGCCCCTGCCCGCGCCCTCGGATACGGGGGATCGCCGGAAGCAGGGGAATGGCTGCGGGGGCGGCCGGCGGGCCGCCCCTGCCCGTGCGCCCCTCGCGGCTGACCGGGATTGCGCGCGCGAACCGCGAGCATCGGAGACTTGAAATGTCACAACTGATTCTGCGGCGCGTGAGCATGATGCTCCTCATCATGCTCACGGTCTCGCTGCTTCTGTTTCTCATGAACGAGGGCGACCCGCGGTTGATCGCCCGCAGCGTTCTCGGGCCCTACGCTCAGGCCCAGCAACTCGACGCCTGGATCGCGGAGCATGGCTACGACCGGCCGATCCTGGTGCGCTATGTCGATTGGATCGGGCGGGTGCTGTCCGGCGACCTGGGTGACTCCATCATCTACAAACGGCCGGTGAACGAGATCTTCTGGGACCGGCTTGGCAATACCGGGATCCTCGCCGGCATCACGTTCGTCGTCATGGTGGTGGTGGCCCTGACCCTCGGGGTGCTGGCGGGCATGAAGGAAGGCTCGGCTCAGGATCGGGCCATCTCGGTCTTCTCCATCACCACGACCTCGATCCCGGAATACGCCAGCGCGGTGCTGTTGGCCTGGATCTTCGTTTTCTGGCTGGGCTGGCTGCCGGGGACCTCGTCCATGACCGGAGGGTTCAATTTCGTCGAGTTGATCCTGCCCGTGATGGTGCTGACACTGTACGGTTTCGGCTACGTGGCGCGCATGACGCGCGCGTCCATGGCGGAGGTGATGACCAACCCCTACATCCGCACGGCCATGCTCAAGGGGCTGCCCTACCGGCATATCATCATGAAGCACGCCCTGCGCAACGCCCTGATCGCGCCGTTCACGGTCATCATGCTGCAGATCAACTGGCTCTTGTCCGGCGTGGTGGTGACGGAGTTCGCCTTCGGCTACAAGGGCTTCGGCGCGCTGCTGCTGGAGGCGGCGCTGCGGCGCGACATCTTCGTCATCGAGGCCTGTGGCCTGGCGGCGGTGTTCGTGGCGGTCTTTACCCAGACCATCGGCGATGTCGGGTACACCTACCTGAACCCGCGAATCCGGTTCAAGTGAGGAGGGGAACATGGCCACGAATACCGAAAATACACCTCTCGTAAGACCGGATTCGAGCATCGTGAACATCTTCAAGGCGGTGGCTCTTCTGCGCGAGAGCCCAGTGGGCCTCATCGGCGCGCTCATCGTCCTGCTGTTCATCCTGCTCGCGATCTTCGCGCCGCTGGTGTCGCCCTTCGATCCCAACGCCACCATACTGCCCTTTGCCTTCCCGGGAACCGCCGCTCCGGACGGCGGCGTATTCCTCTTGGGGACCGACCATCTCGGCCGGGACATCCTTTCCCGCATCATCTGGGGCGGGCAGCGGGTTCTGTTCTACGCCACCGCGGCAACCGTGTCGGCCTACATCGTCGGCATCATCATGGGTCTGGCGGCCGGCTATTTCCGCGGCTACCTGGACGAGATCATCTCGTTCTTCGCCAACGTGATCCTGTCGTTTCCCATCATGGTGCTGTACGTGCTGATCATCGCCAAGCTGGGCGCGTCCGGACTCAACATCATCTTCGCGGTGGTGTTCGCGTCGTCGCCGGGCATCATGCGCATCGTGCGCGGGGTCACCATGGACATCGCCACCCGCGACTACATTGCCGCTTCGCAGACCCGCGGCGAGGGCCCCTGGTACATCATGCTGGTGGAGATTCTGCCCAACGCGCGCAGTCCGCTCATCGTCGATTTCTGCCTGCGCATGGGCTACACGACCATCACCATCGGCGCCCTCGGCTTCCTGGGCCTGGGACTGCCGCCGCCGGATCCCGACTGGGGCGGCATGATCACCGAGACCCGCGCCTTCGTCACCGGCGGCTTCCCGCACATGGCGATCATGCCGGCGTGCGCGGTGTCGCTGCTGGTGCTGGGCTTCAACCTCCTGGCCGACGGGCTGCGGGAAGTATCGCTGAGAGACTGATCCGGAGGGCTCGAGCTGGCGCCTCGTCGACGGACTCAGGTGCAGCGAAGGACGCCAACTCGGCACGATTTGGGAGACACGCAATGGCTGATCACAACGGCAAGGGCAACGGCAGCGGCGAGACGCCGGTCCTGGAGATTTCGGGCCTGCGGCTGAGCTACTACACGCGGGCCGGGGAGATTCCGGCGGTGATGGACTTCGACCTTACCATCGCCAAGGGCGAATCGGTGGGGCTGGTGGGCGAGTCCGGGTGCGGCAAGTCCACGGTGGCCAACGGCATCATGCGCTACATGGGCAAGAACGGCGGCATCGTCGGCGGCACCATCAAGTTCCAGGGCCAGGACATGGCGGACCTGACCGAGGATGAGATCCGGCGGGTGCGCGGCAAGGACATCGCCATGATCTACCAGGAGCCCATGGCCGCGCTCAATCCCAGCCTGACCATCGCCGCCCAGCTCATGGAAGTGCCCATGATCCACGAGGACGTGAGCGAGGAAGAGGCGTTCCAGCGCTCCTTCGACATGCTGTCCGCCGTGCATATCCCGGATCCGAAGCGCCTGATGGACTCGTATCCGCACCAAGTGTCCGGGGGCCAGCAGCAGCGCGTGGTCATCGCCATGGCGCTTCTGTCCCGGCCGGCGCTGCTGCTCCTGGACGAGCCCACCACGGCGCTGGACGTGACCGTGGAGGCGGGCATCGTGGAGCTCATCGCCGAGTTGAGCAAGGAGTCGGGCACGTCGCTGCTCTACATCTCCCATAACCTCGGTCTGATGCTCGAGGTGTGCGACCGCATCTGCGTCATGTATTCCGGCGAGGTGGTGGAAGAGGGGCACATCAGCTCGATTTTCTCCTGGCCCAAGCATCCCTATACCCACGGCCTGTTCGGTTGCATCCCGCTGCCCCACGCGGACAAGAACGCGCGGCCGCTGAACGCCATCAAGGGCCAGCTCCCGCTACCGCACCAGCGCCCCAGTGGCTGCTATTTCGGGCCGCGCTGCGAGTTCTTCCAGGACGGACGCTGCGACAGCGACCACATCCCCATGGACGCGGTCTTCACCGACGACGATCCCGCCCACCGGGTGCGCTGCCTGCGCTGGAACGAGATCGACCACGACGAAGCCCGTCAGGTCGAGAGCACCCGCGAGCCCATCGAGGTGGGCGACACCGTGCTCGAAGTCGACAACATGCGCAAGTATTACGAGGTCAGGGAGAGCACCTTGGGGGCGCTCGTGTCCAGCGGCTCGCCGCGGCAGGTCAAGGCCAACGAGAGCATCAGTTTCGACGCCGGGGAAGGGGAGACCGTAGCCATCGTCGGCGAGTCGGGCTGCGGCAAGTCCACTTTCGCCAAGGTGCTCATGGGGCTGGAGACCGCCACGGAAGGCGAAGTGCGCCTGGATGGCACGGACCTCGGCAGCATCGAGGTCAAGAAGCGCACTCCCGAACAGCTCGCGTCCCTGCAGATGGTCTTCCAGAACCCCAACGACACCCTCAATCCGTCCCACAGCGTCGGCTACCAGATCGGCCGGGTCATCAAGCGCTTCGGCATCGAGTCCGATCCGGCCAGGGTCCAGGAACGGGTCTACAAGCTGCTGGACACCGTGAAGCTGCCGCGCGCCTTTGCCGCGCGCAAGCCACGCCAACTCTCCGGCGGCCAGAAGCAACGGGTGGGCATCGCCCGCGCCTTCGCCGGCAACCCCAAGACCGTCATCGCCGACGAGCCCATCTCCGCCCTCGACGTATCCGTGGCCGCGGCCGTCACCGAACTGCTGATGGACATCCAGCGCGAGCACCGCACCACGCTCCTGTTCATCAGCCACGACCTCTCCGCGGTGCGCTACCTCGCGGACCGCATCGTGGTCATGTACCTGGGCCAGATCATGGAACGGGGCACCACGGACGAAGTCTTCGCGCCGCCGTACCACCCCTACACCGAGGCGTTGCTGTCCGCCGTTCCCATCGCCGACCCCGAGGTGGAGAAACGCCGCATCGTGCTGGAAGGCAACCTCCCCAGCCCGCTGAACCCACCGAAGGGTTGCCCGTTCTCCACCCGTTGTCAGCGCAAGGTCGGCAGCATTTGCGACAACGAGCCCCCTCCGGTGCAACTCGACGGCGAAGGCCACTCCATCGCCTGCCATATCCCGTTGGAGGAACTGCGCGATGTGGAGCCGGTGATTACCATTCCGGATCGGGATGCGGAGGCGACCGCGCCGACGCAGGCTTGACGCAGCGTCACCCGGAGTTCCACGGGCGGGTTTCCGACTCGTTGCACACAGATCTTGCCCTGGACGCCCTCGATCAGGCGCTCCATGACCGCGCGGTGGGCCATGATGTCGCTCGGGTGCACCACAGCGACCGCGACGCCCCCTTGAAACCGGCCAGTAATGGGTCGCCTCGTTCAACCACCGCCGACTCCTGGAAGGGATCGGCCATGTGCCGCCCGCGGAACTTGAAGAGCGGTTCCATCAGCAATGCCGTGAATCGGCCATGGTGGCCTGACTCAAACTATTCCGTCTCCGGAAAACCCGGGACGGTTCAAGCCGCTTTGTCCCATAATCGTCCAAAACCGAATTATCATGCCCTCGACAAGACTTGCGGCAACGTCGCTGTCTTCCTTATCCCCTGCACGATGCCGGACCGGCCTCGCGTTGTCGGCCTCGGGCTTCCGCCAATCGGCCCTTGGCTGCCCCGCTGAAATCGGGTAGATTTTCTGGAGGCGGGATGCCGGTGAACGGCTCTCGCCTGTCATTGGAGGCCCGCCGAGGGTGGACGTGATCGACGGAGTAGAGGTTCGTCGCAGGACAGCGTGGAGAAGGCCGGTTGGTTCGTCCGGGCAACCGGGGGCGGCGGGCCGCGGCCGGGCTTCGGCTGCGTTCGCCTCATCGCCGGGACTGGCGGGACGTTTCCGCGCGATCGTATCGGTTCTGTGCCTTTTGGCACCGGTCGCCGCGGCCGCCCAGACGCCCGCGACCGCGGACGATCCCCCTGGCTGCGCCGCGAGTGTTTGCGACCTGACGCTGCGGGACGCCATCGCGCTGGCGCTGGCGCGCAACCGGCCGCTTCTGAACAGCCGGCTCGACCGGGAAGCACAGAGATTTTCGCTGGATGTGGCCGAGGACCGCTGGAGCCCCCGGGTTACCGTCGGCCCTTTCGCCAGCCGGGACCGGCGCGACGAAAAGGCGGGCGTCGGCGCCCGGATGAGCCTGCGCGTTCCCACCGGCGGCGCGTTCGCGCTCGGCTGGGACGAAACGCTGTCGAGGAGGTCCGACGGCTCCGGTTCGCAGAGCTTCGGCTTTTCCCAGCCCTTGCTGAAGGGTGCCTGGGCCGATATCGACGGCGCAACGGTGCGGCGGGCGCGGTTGGAAGACCGGATCGACATTCTCGCCTTCCGCCGGACGGCGGCGGATCTGGTGGTTGCGGTGATCGGGGCTTATCGGGCGCTGATCAGGGAGGTGCGCCAAGTGGAAATCGGCGAGGCTTCATTGCAGCGCGCCCGCGAACAGCTTGAAGCGACGCGCGCGCTGATCGGCGCGGGGCGCGTGGCCGAGCGCGAAGCGGGGCGGTCCGAAGCGGCGATCGCCAACCGGGAGCTGGCGCTGGTCCGGGCGCGCAACCGCCTGGAGGCGGCGCAATTCCGCTTGATCGACATTCTGGAGTTGGACAGCCGGGTCCGAATCCGCACGCTGGAGAAGTTGAAGGCCGGGCAGCGGGACGCAGCCCGCGCGCCGACGCTCGAAGACGCGCTGCAGGACCGCGTCGATTATCTTCAGGCCGGGCTCAGGGTCGAGATCGCCAAGATCGCGCTGGCGGAGGCCCGCAACAATCTCTTGCCGGATGTGGCTCTCAGCTTCCGGTGGACGCATAACGATCCTGGCCGGACGGACAGTGAGGTGCGGATGGACGCCACGGTTCCGCTGAACGACCGGGCGCCTGAACTCCAACGCCTGAGGGCCCGCAACGGGCTGAAGAAGGCGGAGAGAAGCGTCGTCGAATTGCGCGAGTCCATCGGCACGGCGCTGCGCCAGGCGCTGAACGATGTCGAGGTGGGGCTCCGATTGTCCGACCTGGCGGGCGACGCACGTGCGCTGGCGGAGCGGAACCTGGCGGTTGAGGAGGCAAAATTCAGCCAAGGCCTGTCGTCCACCTTCGAGGTGGCGTCCTCCGAGGAGGAACTGGTGCAGGCGGAGCAGGCCGAAGCGGACGCCATCCTCTCCTGGCTCGATGCGCTGACACGGCTCGACCGGACCGCCGGACGAACCCTGGACCGCTGGGGCGTCCGGCTTGAGGCGGCGCCGCAATGACGGACCGCGACCCCGACATTTACCGCACGCTTCTGGATAACCTGTCCGACGGGGTGATCGTCGTCGGTTTCGACGGCGCGGTCAGGATGGCCAATGCCGCCTTCTGCCGGATGTTCGGACTCGATTCCGATGAGGCGGCCGGGCGTTCCTTCGGGCAGATATTCATCGCCTTCGAGGGTTTCGACGAGTTCACCCAGATCGTCTTCGACGCGGTTGTCGAACGCGGGGACATCGCGCGGCGCGTCACGCGGGTCCGGGTCGGCAAGGCGCTTCGGTCGCTGTCCGTGACAACGTCCTGCCTGATGTCGGGAGAGGAGCGGGTGGCGGTGATCGTCGTTGTCTCCGACATCACCGAAGTCCGCGAGCTGCGCGAGACCGAGCTGCGCCAGGCGGCGGTCATCGAGACGCAGCTCGGCGAACTCCGGGGCGCCTATCGCGACCTCGAGGCCCGAAACGAGGCGCTTTCGGCGATGACGAAGCGCGTGCGTATGGTGCGCGGCTCGGCGATGCTTTTCGTGATGGTGCTCTTCCTTGCCATCGGCGCCTGGTATGTCCGGCCGCTGGATCTCTTCAGCGACACCGCGGCGCTGGTTGCCGGTCCGGAAGCGGACGCCCGCAATCCGGGCGCGCTGCCGGCCGTGACGATACAGCCGCGCGAATTCCGCTCCACCATCGCGCTCAGGGGCCATCTGGCGCCGGGCCGCGTCGCCGAGATCGTCAGCCCCATTGAAAGTCATGTGAGCGTATTGCATGCCGTCCCCGGGGACCGGGTGGCGGCCGGCGACCCGCTGGTTGCTCTCGATACCGGCCAACTCGCCTCGGACCACAGGCGCGCCCAGGTCGAGCATATCAAGGCGCATGACCGGCTTGTCGAGATCGAGGAGTGGGAGAACAGCGCCGGCATGGCGCGCGCCCGACGGGCCTTGCGGCGGGCGAAGATCGCGTTCGACGATGCGGAGCGGCACCTCGCCGAGACCGCCTTCCTGCTGGAGCAGGGCCTTGTTCCCGCCTCGCAGCACGAGGATGCGCAACGGCAGCGGCAGAACCGGGCTCTGGATATCGAGGAGGCCCGGCGGGAGCTGGAGGCGGTGAAGGCGAAAGGCGGCGAAGAGGCGCGGCGGGTGGCGCGTCTGGAGGCCCGGACGGCCGAGGACCGCCTGCGCGCGCATGAGGAGAAACTGGACCTGGCGCGGGTCCGGGCGCCGATCGCCGGGGTCGTCATGGCGGCGGAAGGCCCGAGGGCCAGGCCCCTGACGAAGGGCAGGCCGGTGGGACAGGGAGAGTTGATGCTGAGCATCGCGGACCTGGAGCGCCTCTCCGTCGTCACCAGCGTGGACGAAGTGGATGTGAGGAAGGTGGAGGCCGGCCAGCGGGCCTGGATCACCGGCCCCGGGTTTCCCGGCCTGAAGGTCGAGGGCGCCGTGACCCGCGTCTCGCCGCGGGCGGATCGGAGGACGCGGCGGCGCGGCGCGCCGCAATTCGAGGTCGTCGTCACGCTGAACAGGCTGGAAGCGGAGGCGCGCGACCGGCTGCGGGTCGGCATGTCGGCCTATGTCACGATCGTCGTCCACCACCGCCCGGCGGCCCTGATGGTGCCCATCGGCGCAGTGGAACAGAGGAACGGCAAGGCCTGGCTGCGTGTCCTCGCCGACGGCGGCGGCGCGGCGCGGCGCGCGGTCGAGCTTGGCCTCACCACTCTCGATTCGGTCGAAGTGGTGAAGGGCCTTTCGCCCGGCGACAAGATTGTCCTCGTCCGATGATCCGGAGCAGGGACGGGGGCGCCGAAGGGAGGCGCTGGGCGGGATGCTGAGGCTGACCGACATCCGCAGATCCTATCAGGTCGGGCCGGTCACGACGGAGGTCCTGCGCGGGGTCGATCTGGAGGTCGATGCGGGCGACCTGATGTCGATCATGGGGCCTTCGGGCAGCGGCAAGACGACACTCATGAACATTCTCGGCCTGCTGGACCGCCCGACATCGGGCGCTTGCGTCCTCAACGGGCGCGATGTCTCCGGGCTTCGTGACGACGAGTTGTCCGCGCTCCGGAACCGGCATATCGGCTTCGTGTTCCAGTCCTTCCACCTGCTGCCGCAACTGACCGCATTGGAGAATGTCTGCCTGCCGCTGGTCTATCGGGGCGCCGGGCGGCCGGAAATGCGCCGCTGCGCGCAGGAGATACTGGAGCGCGTCGGTATGGCGGACCGGACCGGCCACCGGCCGGACCAGCTTTCCGGCGGACAGAAACAGAGGGTCGCCATCGCCCGGGCGCTGGTGGGTGAGCCGGCACTGCTGCTCGCCGACGAGCCGACCGGTGCGCTGGATATCGACACGGCCAGCGAGGTGATGGCGCTGCTACGGCGGCTGAACGAGGAGCGCGGCATCACGATCCTGATTATCACGCACGACCCGTCGGTCGCAGACCAGTGCGCGCGCCGGACGCGCATTCGCAACGGCAGGATCTTCGAGCCGGGGGCCGGGCCCGGCGCCGTGACAGCGTCCAGGGCGTGACGCGGGCGTCCGGCATGTCGAGAACCTTCCAGGTCATTGCGGCCAATGCCCGCGAGGCGGCCGAAAGCCTGCGCCGGGCGAGGCTGCGCACGGTGCTGGGTCTTGTCGGCGTCATGATCGGCATCTCCTCGGTCATTGCGATGGTCTCGCTCGGCGAGATCGCCAAGGAGCAGGCCCGCAAGCAGTTTGAGGCGCTCGGCACCGACATCGTTGTCGTACGCAAGTCCTCTACTGCCGGAAGGGTCGAGATCGGCCTCCGGGACGCCCTGCAACTGGCGCCGGAGGTCCCGTCCATCGTCGAGGCGGCGCCCAGGATATCGGGGCGCGGGACGTTCCGCTTCGCCGGCCGGGAAGTCGGGCGGGGCACGGTCCAGGGCGTCACCCGATCCTTCGCGAGCGTGAACAAGCTGACGCTGCAGGAGGGCCGGTTCGTTTCGAACCTGGATGCCGACAGATACTGGTGCGTCATCGGCGCCGAGGTCGCGAAGAAAATGCGTGCGGCGGGGGCGGATCGTCTCCTGGGGACGCTCATCGAGGTCGATGAGGTTCTCTTCACCGTCGTGGGCGTGCTGAACCGCAAGGCGGAGAGTTATGCGCTGCCATTCCAGGTGGCAGCGGACAAATCGGTCTTCGTCCCGATAACCACGGTGCGGAGGATCACTCCCGACCCCGGAATCGAGGTCATCGTCGCCCGATCCGGCGCCGGCGTCCATTACGAGGCGGCGGTGGAGGATATTCGGTCGTTTTTTCGCAAGCGCGCGCCCGGTCTCAGCCTCGATATCGTCACCGCAAAGGAGCTGATCGCCCGGATGGAGGCGCAGATGGGCATTTTTACCCTGTTGCTGGGCGCGGTCGGCAGCATTTCGCTGATCGTCGGCGGGATCGGGATCATGAACATCATGCTCGTGTCCGTGGCCGAGCGGCGCGCGGAAATCGCCATTCGCCGGGCCTTGGGCGCGCGGCAACGGGACATCAAGAGCCAGTTCCTAATTGAATCCGTCATCCTGACAATTACAGGCGGCATACTCGGCATCGCGCTCGGGCTGGCGGCGACCTGGACGATCTGCCGCTTCACCGACTGGGACTTCCTGATCTCGGGGCTCTCCGTGGCCAGCGGCCTCGGCACGGCGGCGGCGGTCGGCCTGTTCTTCGGGTTCCAGCCCGCCCACCAAGCCTCCAGGCTCGATCCCATCGCCGGACTCCAGGGCAAGTAGGAAGCCGCCGGGGCGCCGGGCCGAAGAGGCCCCGCGCCCTGATCGATGTCATGCGACCCGCGAAACCGGGAACTCAGCAGGAGGTCTTGAGGTACCCGTTGCAATTCTTGAGGGCTTCCACCTGTTCCACACTCCCCCTGAAATCGCCGTACCGCGGGGAGATCTCCGGGTTGCCGGGGAATAACGTACTCCATCTTCTGCACCTGGCCCTCATGGTGCATTGTCCCGAATCCACCCTGACCGGCCTGGTATCGGCATATCCTGTAACACTACAGGTATCGTTGGCATCGCTCGCATTCCAGGCGCTCTTGCAGTTCTCCACCGTTACGGGGATGGGGCAAGAGGGGGACAACTCGCTGTTGCAGTAATCGAGCCGTTTCACATCGTCGGAAGATCCGTAGAAGGACGCTGCCGCCGCCAGGGTCCCGCAGGAGGTCGAGACATGACACTGCCGGCCTGATATCGACACGCTGTGGGATCCATAGGACGAACCGCATTTCTGGCTGGCATCGCTGTCGTCCCACGCCTCCTCGCAGGCTGTCGCCAAAGCGGTTTGTTCGGCAGCGGAGAGGCAGGAGCTGACTTTGAGCTTGCCGTCGCAGCTCACCAGATCGCGCATGTCATCCAGATCGCCGGTGACGGTTTGCATCTGCGATGCCCAGCCATCCGATTTCCGGCACCTGGTCGTGACACTGCACTCTCCGTTCGAAGCCGTCATCCAGAACTGGTTGCTGGAAAATGGACAATGCTCGGAGGCGTCGCTTTCGCCCCACGCGTCAAGGCACTCGGTCCGCGTCGGGCCGTTCTGGGCGCGGGCGGGCCCGGCTGCGGCAAGGGCGGCGGCCAGCACGACCGCTACAAGGGCAATCGCCAGGCGCCCGTTCGATCCGGGAGAGGCCCGCAGCCCGGTGGAGGTTCCATCGGTCTTCATCGCTTCCTTCCTTTCTGCCCGGTCACGGTCACCGATCGATGGTCATGCGATCCGCGAAACCGGGAACTCAGCAGGAGGTCTTGAGTGTTCCATGGCAGTTCTTGAGGTTTTGCACCTGTCCCAGGTCCCCCTTGTACGAGGTCTCAACTGCGATGCTTCCCCCGACCTTATTTAATGGATCGTCAACCAGTCTTTCGCAATGGGTCTTTACGGAGCACTGCCCCGAATCCACTCCGATCTGGGTGCTGTAGGGGCCGGTATAGTTACAGGTAGCTTTGGCCGAGCTCGCATTCCATGCGTTCGTGCATTTCTCGACCGTCGGGCAAGAGGTGGACAACTCGTTGTTGCAGAAATCGAGCTGTTTCACAGTGTCGGGAGATCCGTAGAAGGACGCCGCCACCGCCAGGGTCCCGCAGGAGGTCGAGACATGACATTGCACGCCTTGATATGTCGACACGCTGTGGGATCCGTAGGACGAACCGCATCTCTGGCTGGCATCGCTGGCATCCCACGCGTCGTTGCATGCTGTCTCCAGGGCGGTTTGTTGATCAGCGGAGAGGCAAGAGCCGATTTTGAGCTTGCCGTCGCAGCTCACCAGATCGCGCATGTCATCCAGATCGCCCGTGACGGTTTGCTGGGTCGATGGCACGCCATTCAATTTCCGGCACCTGGCCGTGACGCTGCACTCTCCGTTCGGGGTGTCAAACCAGAATTGGGTGCCGCGAGCCGGGCAATGATTGGAGGCGTCGCTCTCGTACCACGCCGTAGCACAGTCGCCATATGTCGGAGCGTCCTGGGCACGGGCGGGCGCGGTGGCAAGGGCGGCGGCCAGCACGACCGCCGCAAGGGCAATCGCCAAGGGCCCGGTCGATCTGGGAGAGGCCCGCAGCCCGGTCGTGGTTCCATCGGTCTTCATCGCTTCCTTCCTTTCTGCCCGGTCACTGATCGACGATCCGACCGGTCATGGTGAGTTTTTGCGCTTTGGGATAGGTGGCCGAAGAAATGTGACATGGCTGTCCGCCGAATTGTAATCCTTGCCGGCCTCCGCCGTGCCGTCCTTCGTTCGGTATGAGTAGCGAACGTCATTGTCGCGCGTGGTGAATCCCGTCACGGTGATCACGAATGTCACCTTGCGGCCTTCCTTCGCGCTCGCATCCACGCTCGTATTCTGCGCGTAGACCTCCGGCGCGGCGAAGAGCCCGCCCGCAAGCGCCAACAGGACGAGCGCCAGCGTGCGCAGGATCCGGTGGGGGAGCAACCGGACACATGGGAGACAGGTTCCGTGTGAGGTTCTCATGGCATTCGCCCCCCTTTGTTCTCCGCTGTTCTCCGCCATGGACGGCGGCGGGCGCGGGTTTGCAGCAGTATCAATCGCAGTATTGACCCGCGTTCCCGCATCCCGCCTTGACCGCTTGATCGTTGTCCTGGATCTGGCCCTTCAACGTCATCGTGCTCGGCATGGACCGGATGTTGGACGTCGGTGTAACCCACCCGGTGACGCCGCGGTAGAGCCCGTTGACCTCCTGGTCGTAGAGCTTGAGCTTGAAGACTTCCGGGTCTTCTTCATCGCTGTCGTCAATCGTGTCCACAGAGATCTTCTGCTCCTTGACCCCCGAGTTGAAGGTCACGGTGCCGGTGGTCTCTTCGTAATCCTCGTCCTTGACGGCTGCGCCGTCTTCCGTCTTGTACTTGTAGCGCACCGCCCAGCCGTTCGGCGCCGCACCGAGCGTGACCGTGAACTCCATCGTGTCGCCCTCGGTTGCGCCGGCATCCGCGGCGTGCGCCACCTGCGGCGTGGCGAGCGCGGCGCCCCCCGCCAGCACGACGCCGGCAAGGGCGACGCACCATGCGGTCCATGAAGATTTCCTGTTCGATTCCTGTCTCATGGCCTTCCTCCTTCTCGGGCTCGGGGGCCCGGCCGCGGGGGCGAGGCGCCAGCCAAGCGTGTAGTCCCGCACGGCACCGCCCCAGTCCCGGGTCAGCATCAGCGACGCCGAGCCCCAATGCTACGCATTCTAAGGGCAGCACAACAGGAAGGCAAGGGCGCATCGTGCGTTCGCACCCGTGCGACATCGCTGGCACCCACCGCCCCCGCAGTGCCGCCGGCAGTTCGTCCTCACCACGAGCAGTAGCCCGTCACCGGCGGCGATACCCGTCGGGGTCGCGGACAGCGAGAACTGCACCATCGCCGGCAGGTCCACCATCACCATCGGCGAGGGTGCCCGTACGAGCCCAGAGTCGATCCGCCACCAGGCCCCCAGAGCATGACCGCCAACCACCCCGACCCCGAAACCGGCGACGCCCGGGATCAGCAACACGATGCCGCACGCAAGAACCGCGGCGTCCGCTTCTCCGACTCCGAATGGAAGAAGGTGCGGGAAGCCGCGCAATCCCACGGCATCACCCCCGCCGAGTTCGTACGGAAGAAGATTCTCGCGCTCGTCCGGAACCGCGAAAACGCCGCCCCCGTCTCTCTGCCCGCCCATCTCGTGCCACTGATCATGCGCACCTTTCGTTACACTTACATCATGGCAACCAAAATACGCGGCGACATGATCGACAATGGAGACCGCGGGCGACTCAAACGCCTGGTCGACGAAGCCCGCAAGCTTCAGAATACGCTCAAAAACAGGCCGCCCGAATGAACCTTGCCGGAACCGACTTGTCGAGAATCGCCCCACACAGCCCTTCTTCGACCGCCCGTCCGGCCTGCCTCATCGCCAAACACGTCGAGGTCCTGCATGGCGCCGACGACGACGGGAACGAGCCGCCCCGCCTCAGGCTCATCTTCGCCAACCCGGACTATGCTCCGTATTCGTGTCTCGTCCAGGACGCGCACATCCTCGGCAAGGTTGTATGGGCAGTGAGGCGGGTGTAACGGGACGCCGCGGCCGCCGGCGACGCGGTGGGCCGCAACACCCTGTAGCCACGGCTGGCGGCGCTGCGGCCGGCGGTTCCGTAGCGGTCGATACCGGCTTGCCGTCGTCGCGAGGATGCAAACACGCGCGTATTGAATTTCCACCGGACTCGGCGTAATGTACGCCAAACGCGACAGGCAATGACCGGCAGAGGTATGGGCAGCGCGGGCCAGCGGGTCGGGCAACAGCTTCGGAGGCGATGCGATGGTCATGGTGAACGAAGGACGAGATGGGATCCGGGCGTTGGGCAGGAGGCATGGGGAGATAGCGGGGCGCGCGGAAAATAGTTTGGCTCAGGACTTGACAAGGCCTGAGTCAACCCATAATCGCCGGATCGCCGGATCGCCGGATCGCCGGATCGCCGGATCGCCGGATCGCCGGATCGCCGGATCGCCGGATCGCCGGATCGCCGGATCGCCGGATCGCCGGATCGCCGGATCGCCGGATCGCCGGATCGCCGGATCGCCGGATCGCCGGATCGCCGGATCGCCGGATCGCCGGATCGCCGGATCGCCGGATCGCCGGATCGCCGGATCGCCGGATCGCCGGATCGCCGGATCGCCGGATCGCCGGATCGCCGGATCGCCGGATCGCCGGATCGCCGGATCGCCGGATCGCCGGATCGCCGGATCGCCGGATCGCCGGATCGCCGGATCGCCGGATCGCCGGATCGCCGGATCGCCGGATCGCGCGTCTTCGTGGTGGCGCCGCCTAAGGCGCTCTTCCTCCCGTCCTGAGCCTTCCCTCTCCGATGGCGGGCACACCGATACCCGCCGGCCTGCTTCTTCTTCCGACAGCTTCGATCCTTCTCCCGCCCGCGCCGTTGCCGGTTCCCATCCTGCCGCCCGCAATCTGCGGCGCGGCCTGTTCTCGGCCCTGCTCTGCCTGCCGCTGCTCCTTGGCCTTGCCGCCCCGAACGAGGCGTACGCGCAAACGAGTTGCAACGTCGCGGACGCTACAACGCAAGCGACGGCCGCCTACAACTTTCACCGGGACAACGGCGGCGGGAATGAGCCGACTGCGACGGCGGCCTACCGGGTACTGATCGCGCTAGGCGGCACCCTTCCGGCGTGGAGCGGCAACAACCTCTCGGGCAACGCGCCAACGACTCCGATTACAGAGGCTGAACTGCGCTCCTTTCTCAGCGGTCGGGGCGACACCTGGACCGGCTGGAACCCGGTCTACACCGCGCTTAGTTGCCTGGAAAACAACGCCCCCATGCTGGACAACGCCATCCCCGACCAGGCGGCGGGGGCGGGCGCCGCCTTCAGCTACACCTTCCCGGCGGGCACGTTCAGCGATCCCGATGGCGACAGCCTGACCTACACCGCGACCAAATCCGACGACACCGCCCTGCCGGGCTGGCTGGCCTTTGATGCGAACACCCGCACCTTCTCGGGCACGCCCGCCTCGGGCAATATCGGCACACTCTCGGTGAAGGTGCAGGCGGATGACGGCAGAAGCGGCACGGTCAGCGATACCTTCGACATCGAGGTGGTGTCGGTGCTGGTATCCATCAGCGCCCCCGCCGATGCCAACGAGGGCAATGCCTCCACGACCGACAAGTACTTCACGATAACCCTGTCGTCGGCCGCTTCGGCGGCTGTCCCGTTGCGGGTCTGCTATTCAGGAACCGCGACCCTGGGCACATCCGACGACTACGTGAGGCTTAATGGCGCCTTAACCTCCACCAACGCTTGCCAAAACATCGGCGTGACAGCCGGAGATCACTACAAACAGTAACATCGGCATGCGCATACGGGGCGACACCACCATCGAATTCCATGAGACAGTGGTCGTAACGCTGTCCTTCAATGGCACCCCGCCCGCCGGCGTGACCCTCGGCACCTCTGTGGTGACCTATACGATCCAGGATGACGACGCCACCAATCCTCCCCCCGCCCCGTCGGCGACCACGGGTTTCACAGCCACGGCGGGTGACGGTGAGGTCATCCTGTCATGGAACGCTTTCAGCTCATCTTTCACCCGGTTGCAGTATCGGCAGAAGGCGGGGTCGGGCAGCTACGGCTCCTTCATGACAATCAGCGGCGCCGACCGCAGCACCACCAGCCACACGGTCACCGGCCTCACCAACGGCACCACCTACACCTTCCAGGTGCATACGCTGGCGATCAACGCCCAAGGCAGTCTGGGAGGCGCGTTCTCGGACGAGATGTCGGCAACACCGGCAAATGCCAACGCCCCGGTGATCTCGGTGTCGCTGCCGATCAGCGAGGGCGAGAACCGCTCGGATGCGGGCGAGAAGAAGGTCGCGGAGAGCGATGGCGGGGTCGGCATCGGGTTCAGCCTTGCCGCCGACCGGCCGCTGACGAGCGACCTGACGGTGTGCGTGCGGGTGACCGAGAGCGGCGGCGACCGGGTGGCCTCGGGCAACGAGGGCATCCATACGGTGACCATGCCGAGCAGCGTCACCAACGGCTCGGGCATCCATACCCTCACCTGGACCAACACCGCCACCGACGATCTGGACAGCAGCGTCACCGTCGAGGCGGTGGCGCCGAACACCGTGGGCTGCTCTGAGGCCAGTGACAGCTACACGGTCTCGTCCAGCGACGCCTCCGACAAGCTGCTCATACAGGATGACGAGGCGACCACGGTCTCGCTCACGAGTTCTGACATGACCATGACCGAGGGCGACGCCTCGGACACGGCGGTGCTGACGGTTTCGCTGTCTCGCCAGTTGTATGCCGGCGAGGTCATCGTCGTGCCGTTGACGCTGGCGTCGAGCACCGGGGCGCGGCTGCCGGGGAGCACGAACAGCGGCACCGCCAACCACGACTTCACGGTCGCGGCCGCGGCTGCGTCCGGGCAAAGCGGCGTGACAAGCGCGAACGAAGAGACGGCCAACCCGCGGCTGACCTTCACCGGCGACGACGAACGCACCGTGCAGACGGCGACGGTGACACTGACCCCGGTAGCGAGCCGCGACGACGGGAACATGGCCCACGAGACCATCACCGCGACACTGGCGACCAACAGCGTGCTCGGCGCCACCGGCATCGGCACGACGGTGAGCGGCGGCGCGCAGCGGCATGCGTCAGATTACATGGCGACCCTGACGCTGGCGGACGACGAGGCCGCGACGCCGGCATGCCCTGCCCAGAACACCGTCTTCAGCGAAACCAGCCTTCGCATCCTCGAGACCGGCGAAACGACCTATTGCGTACGACTGACGACCGCCCCCTCCGGCGGCAACACCACCGTCACCATCGGCAGGGACGGCGGGAACAGATGGGCGGCGAACTTCAGCCCGGGAACGCTCACATTCACGTCATCGAACTATCAGACGCCCCAGCCGGTGACGGTGACCGGCGTGGACGAGCTCAATACGCATCGCAACCGGCCAGATATGAGGCTGACGCACACGGCCAACGGCGGCGGCTATTCCAGCCAGAACCTGGGCAATGTCCGGGTAGCGGTGGACGACGCGCCCGAGGTCGAGGCGTTTTGGTACATCAAGGGCGGCGCGGGCGGCGCGCGGATCCGGCGACCGCATACGATAACGTCAACGCCCGGGCTGACGCCGTGGCAGAACGCGGCGCCCGGCGACAGAATTAATTATGCCGTGCGCCTGTCGAACCGCCCGGAGCCGGGCGGCACGGTGACCGTGATGGCGACGGTGCCTTCGGACAAGCGGAACCTCGTCGGCCTGTCGCTGACCGAGGGCGGCACGGCGCAAGACACGGTGACGGTGGAGTTCAAGGACCGCAGTCCCGGCGCAGGCACGGGCTGCAGCAACTGGTTCGGCCATCAAGCGCATCAATACTTCGACAGCCACGGCAACACGCGGACAGTGTCGGGCCGGCAGCCGAGCGAGAGCTACGACGGCACGGCGGACACGCCCTGGGAGTGCTGGCGCATGATTTATGTGGTCCGCAAGGACGCCTCGCGGAACATCGACGACACCTGCGCCGACATCACCCACACCGCCACAGGCGGCGGCGTGCGCAAGGTCACGGTCGATACGATCCGCGCCCATGTAAGGAACCCGTCGCGCAACAGACGGGGGTCAAGCGGTTACAACACCCAATGCCGCAACCTGACCGGCAACACGCAAGCGGCACCCGCGACGGCCGCCCCGGCGCCCACCGAGGCGGTGGCCAACCTGCAGGTGACGGCGGTGGACGACGCCAGCGCCAGCGTCACCTGGGACGCGGTGGAGCATGCCACCTCCTATGACGTGTCGTGGAGTGCCGAGAGCGGCGACTCGCTGAATGCTTCCGCCGGTGACTTGCCCGGCGTGACAGGCACCACGACCACCATCGACCACGGCGCCTCGGTGCCGATGACGCTGACGGTCACGGTCACGCCGGAATATGTCGACAAGAACGGCGACACGCAGCAATTGGACAGCCTCGCCGGCACGGCAACCCTGGCGGTAGGGCCGGGCAGCGACGCGCTGAGCGCCAGCGCGCAGAGCACCGACAGCCAGGCGCCGGCCTGCGTCTCCGACGCCCTGCTGGCCGACGCCCGGAAGGCTGCGGGCGAGACCTGGCGGACTTCGCCGGGCCATGTCGAGCGCTGGAGCCGGGTGCTGGCCGCCTTCGGGGAGAGCAACGCCTGGAGCAACAACCCGATGACCATCGCCGAGGCGCAGGCGCAGGCGGACCGCGGCCTTCAGCGCTGGGCGCCGGTGGCGCCGGCGCTGGAATGCCTGGAGAAGGAGCCGGCGCAGGCGGAGGTACAGGCAGAGGCGCAACAGGCGGTTCCCGCGATCACCGTAACCGCGGGAGCGGGGGTGACGGAAGGCACGGCGGCGGGCTTCACGCTCAAGGCCGATCCGGCGCCGGCGGAAGAGCTCGCGGTGACGGTGGCGGTGGCGCAGACCGGCGCCATTGCCGACGCTTCGGCGCTGGGCGAACGCATTGTGACGATCCCGGCCGGGCAGGCCGAGACGGCCTTCACGGTGGCGACGCTGGCCGACGAGACCGACGAGCCGGCAGGCGCCGTCACGGCGACGGTGAGCGACGGCCCCGGCTATACGGTGGACGACCAGGGCAAGAGCGCAAGCGTGGCGGTGGAGGACGACGATGCCACCGCGGTAGTGCTGACGGCGCCGGATGGCGACCTGCCCGAGGCGTCGGGCTCCAAGACGCTGACGCTGACGCTCGGGCGGGCGCTGGTGGAGGGCGAGAGCCTGTCGGTGCCGCTGGCGTTTGCCGGCACGGCCACGCTCGGCACCGACTACACGCTGGCCGCGCCGGAGACGGCGCCCGCGGGCGTGACCTATACCCACCTTGGCGGTACCGATCCGAAGAACCCGCCGGCGGTGACCTTCGCCGGCGCCGCGGGGCGCAAGTCGGCGACAGCGGCGACGCTGGTGCTGGCGACGGTGGCGGACAGCGTGGCCGAGGGCGAGCGGGAGACGGTGACGGTAAAGCCGGGCACGCCGGTCGCCACCGGCCTCGGCGGCGGGGCGGCGGCCTCGGGCGCGGCCGGCTTCGCCATCCTGGAGCCGCCGCCGGAGATCGCCATCGCGGCGAAGACCGGGACCGTGGCGGAGGGCGCGGACGCCAGCTTCACCCTGACGGCGAGCCGGGCGCCCGGCGCGGACCTGACGGTCAGGCTCACGGTCTCGGAGGCCGACGGCAGCGACTTCGTGGCGGCCGAGCATGAGGGGACCGCCACGGCGACCATGCCGAAGGGCGAGACAGAGGCCACCTTTACGGTGCCGACGGTGAACGACACGGCGGACGAGCCCGGCGGGACGGTGACCGCGACCCTTGCCGGGGACGGCGAGAAGGGGCTGCGCTACACGGTGGCGGCGGCGCCGGACAATGCGGCCTCGGTGAAGGTGACCGACGACGATGCGGCGGCGACGGCTCCGACCTTCTCGGTGGGCGACGAGACCGCCAACGAGGATGTCGGGCTGATGTATTTCACGGTGCGGCTCGACCGGGCCGTGCAGCAGACGGTGAAGGTGACCTTCACGGCGCGCGAGGCGAGCCCGGTCTCGGCCCGGCAGGGCGAGGACTGGTTCTGGTGGTGGCCGAACGGCATCGCGCTCACCTTCCATCCGGGCCAGACCGAGAAGCGGATGTGGGTCTACGTCTACAACGACAATCACGACGAGGACCCGGAGACCTTCGAGGTGGCGCTGTCGAACCCGACGGGGGGCACGGCCATCGGCGACGGGGTTGCGGTGGGCACCATCGTCAACAACGACCCGATGCCCAAGGCGTGGCTGAGCCGGTTCGGCCGCACGGTGGCCCAGCAGGCGCTGGACGGCATCGCGAGCCGGATGAGGGCGCCGCGGGAGGCGGGCGTGCAGGGCACCCTGGCGGGACAGGCGCTGCCGGACGGCAGCACCGCTTCCCAGGAAACCGGGTCCGGCCCGGGATGGCAGACCGCGGCCCATGACCACGCCGCGCCCGGAGCCCGGGCCAAGGGCCTTACGGGTGGCGTCCAGGACGGCGCCGAGCCAGGGACCGCTTCGGCATGGAGAGCCCTGAGCTTGCGGGAACTCATGCTCCAGAGCCGCTTCACCGCCACCGGCGGCAAGGACGCCAAAGGCGGCAGCCTGACCTTCTGGGGCCAGGCCGCGCAGGCGCACTTCGACGGCAGGGAAGGGACCTTCTCCCTTGACGGCGACACCACCACCGGCATGCTCGGGGCGGACTACGCCCGGAACCGCTGGATGGCCGGCCTCGCCCTCACCCACAGCGAGGGGGAGGGCGCCTATGCGGACACGGACACGGCCCCTGAACCCTGCGCCGAAGCCGGCGCGGACCACATGAGCGACGATGCCAGGAAGGTTCTGTGCGAAGGCGCCGTGCGCGAGGGCGACGGCAGCCTCGACGCATCGCTGACCGCGGCCATACCCTACGCCTCTTTCCAGGCCACCGAGCGGCTGAAGCTCTGGGGCGCGGCAGGCTACGGCGCCGGCGCGGTGACCCTCAAGCCGGAGGTCGGCGGCGTGTTCAAGTCGGACGTTTCCTGGACCATGGCGGCGTTGGGCTTCCGTGGGAACCTGTGGTCCCCGCAGAAGCAACGCTCCGGGCCGGCGCTGGCGCTTGAGTCGGACGCGCTCTGGGCGCGGACCTCTTCGGAGAAGACCCGGGACCTCGCGGCCTCGGACTCCGATGTGACCCGGCTCAGGCTCGGTCTGGAGGGAAGCTGGAAGATCGCCCTGGACCAAAACGGCCATCTGACGCCCAGGCTCGAAGTGGGCGCGCGCCATGACGGCGGCGATGCCGAGACCGGCACGGGCATCGAACTCGGCGGCGGCATTGCCTGGAGCGACCCCGCCCTGGGCCTCCGCCTCGATGTCGAGGGCCGCACCCTGCTGGCCCACGGGTCCGATGATCTGGAGGACCGGGGCTTTGCCGCCTCCCTCGCCTACAACCCCGACCCGGCAACCACTCTCGGCCCCTCCCTGACTCTTCGTCAGGACTGGGGCGGACAGGCCAAAGGCGGCATCGACGCCCTGTTCGCCCCCGACCCCCTGGACACCCGCGGCGGCGCGGGCGGTACCGCCGAGAGCCGCTGGCTGGCCGAAGCCGCCTACGGCTTCCCGGTCCTCGACCGCCGCTTCGCCGCCAGCCCCCATCTAGGCTTCGGCTTCGCCGCCGGCGCCCGCGACTACAGCCTGGGCTGGCGCTTCAACCCCCTGGCCCGCAACAACGCCCACGATCTCCAACTCGGCCTAAACGCCACCCGAAGGGACGCCGCTCACTCAAAACCCGAACACATCCTCCGCTTCAAGGTCGCCCTCAACTGGTGACCTCCAAAAAGGCTTGGCGAGACGCCGTTGCCGGCACGGTAGTTGACGACGACGAACTTGGCTCCGGAGGGGTGGACGCGCACACCGAATCCGGTGAGCTTGTCATCCCGGCGATCCAGGGCTTGTCCTCGGGCTCAAGGGCGTCTACGGTTTTCTTGGTCAGCGTGAGCTTGACTTTGGTGACGAGTTTTGCGGCGTGTTGCCGTTTCATATGGAAGAATTGGCATTCCGGGCCGAAGGTGGTAGCTTGGCCCTGTTGCATGACTTGGCGCCAAGGCGCGCCTGTAGGTCCGGCGGTCTGCTTCATATGATCGTGGACGCTCAGGGAGGGAGAAGAACATGGGTAAGATCGATCCGTCCTTCAAGGTGATCGACGCCGACGCACATGCGCGCGACAACGACGATCTCGTCAAGCCGTTTCTGGGAGATGCCTTCCAGAACCGGCGTCCGCCGTTCATCCCGCGGGAACCCTACGACCGGAACCTCGGCGGGACGCTCGGGCACTCGGGCATCAAGCACGAGGAACGGCTGGCGGCCATGGACACCCAGGAGATCGACACCGCGGTCATGTACCCCACCAGTGGTCTGGGCATCGGTCACATCCGCGAGCCCAACTACCAGACGCAGTTGTGCCGTGCCTACAACGAGTTCATCTCCGACTACTGCAAGGCCTCGCCGCGTTTGAAGGCGGTGGCGAACCTGCCGGTCAACGCTCCGGCGGCGGCGGTTGAGGAGCTGCGTCATGCGGTTCAGGATCTCGGGCTGGTGGGCGGCATGATGGCGGCCCAAGGCCACAGCAAGAACTTCGGCTCGACCGAGTTCTTCCCGCTTTACGAGGAAGCGCAGAGGCTCGACACGCCGCTGGCCATTCATGCCTTTGGCGGCGACGAGCCGGGCAGCGAAATCTTCGACCAGTTCATCTCCATCCACACCACCGGCCATCCGTTCCCGGTGCTGCGGCAGCTCACGGCCATGATCTTCGCGGGCGTTCCCGAGCAGTTTTCGAACCTGAAGCTCGGGTTTCTGGAGATCGGTTGCGGCTGGATCCCTTACTGGTCGGACCGGATGGACGAGGAGTGGGAGAAGCGCGGCTCGGTGGAGGCCCCGGAGTGCAAGCGCGAGCCCAGTCATTACATCACCAGCAAGAACGTTTTCTACGGGTGCGAACCCGACGAAAAGACCATCGGCTACGTGGTGGGGGAGATCGGCTCCGAAACCATCATGTACGCGTCGGACTATCCCCATTGGGACATGAGTTGGCCGGAGTCCGGCTCGCTGATCTGGGGGCGGGCCGACCTGACGCGGGAAGCCAAGGAGAACATTTTGGGCAACAACGCCCGGCGCTTCTACAGCCTCGACCGGTGAGGCACGGCTTGGCGGCCACAACGGTTGCGATGGCGGAGGCTTTCCAGTAACACTCCGGTTTCGTTGTAATGCCCCGCCGGTCCCGATGTCGACGGACGCGACATCGGGACCGGCCGCATCCCACAACAAGTCAATCCAACGAGGGAGAGCAGAGTCGATGGCACTTTCCGGCGAAGAGTTCGTCAACGAGATACACGAAGCGGTGCGCGCCAAACATTCCAAGGACAACCCGCTGATCGGGATGATCGAACGGGGAGAACTGGACCGCGAAGCGCTCAAGGGGTTCGTGGGCCAGTTCTACCTTTTTTTCCCCAAGCCCTTCCCCAAGCCCATCGCGGCCATGCTCGGGCGCTGCCCCGAGGACCCCGAGCTGGAACGGATGTGGATCGAGAACGTGGTGGAAGAGGGCACAGGCGAGATCTCCGGCACGGACAGCCACCGCGGCCTTTTCATCCGTTTCGCGATGAATTGCGGCTACGCGTCCAAGGCAGAGCTCGATGCGGTGCAGCCGTTGCCCGAAACCTCGGCGTTTCTCGACTGGCGCGACCTGCTCATGTACCAGCGCTCGTGGCTCGAGCTTTACGCCTGCCAGGGTTTCTGCCTGGAAGGCACGGCCAGCGAGCGCATGAGCCGCATCGTCACCGGACTGACCACCCACTACGGCTTCGACCGGGAAAGCGACGACATCCGTTACTGGACCCTGCACATGGGCGTGGACGAGGAACACATGAAGGTAGGACCGTTGGCGGTGAGCCGTTACGCCGTCACGGACCCACAGCAGGATGTGGTGCGCCAGTCCGTGCGAAAGACCCTGGACCAGTTCTGGCTGGCGTTTGACGGCATCAAACGCGCCTTCGTCGACAAGGATCCCATCTACGCCGCGTGGCGCAACGGCGCTTCGGCCTGATCCGTCAGGAACACCACCATGTCCATCATCGATCTCTCGCGCCTCATCTACGACGGCATGCCCAAGATCCCGGCGCTGCCGGACGTGCATGTGCAGCGGTTTTTCGACCTCGGCAAAGGCCATCCGCTCAACGTCACCGAGATCAACCTGCCTGTTCACGCAGGCACCCACGTGGACGCTCCCGTGCACATCGTGCCCGACGGCAAATCCATCGAGGAACTGCCCCTCGAGGCGTTCATGGGCCCGGGCGCGGTCATCTCCGTGCAGACGGACGGCGGCAAGGAGGTCACGGCCAGGGATCTGGAAGGATCCGGGGTGCCCGTCAACCGCGGCGACATCCTCATGCTGCACACCGGTTGGGACGAGAAATTTGAAAGTGATGAATACAATATGCACCCCTATCTGTCCGTAGATGCGGCAGAATGGATCGTCCAGCGCGGGGTGAAACTCTTCGGCATCGACTGCATTACAGTGGACTTGCCCACCCCGCTTCGGCCCAAAGGCTTCGACTTTCCGGTGCATCGAACCTTGCTGGGGAACGACGTGCTGATCGCCGAGAACGTCACCAATCTCGGCGCCATCGCAGGTCGGAACTGCCGCATCATGGCGCTGCCCCTCAAGGTTCAGGGCAGCGACGCGGCGCACGCGAGGATCGTCGCCGAGTTGCAGTGAGAAATCTGGAGTGACGGATGCTGGCTAGCCCCATCAGAGGAATCATCGGCGCGGCCCTGACCCCGTTCACGGACGACGGGCAGGTGGACTACGACGGCCTGGCGCGCGAGATCGAGTTTCTCGTGGCCGATTGCGACGCGGTCTCCATCGCCGCGGTGGAAGCGTCGGAATACACGGTCCTCTCGCTTGCTGATCGCAAGGAAGTGATGCGGCGCGCCACGGAAATCGTCAACAAGCGCGTGCCCGTCATCCTCGGGGCCTCCAGTCACTCCATCGACACCATCCTGGATCTGGCCGAGCACGCCGCAGCCGTGGGCGGCGACCTGATTCAGGTGCTGATGCCCATTCGTCCCTGGGGCGGACAACCGACCATCTCGGATCTGGTGCAGTTCTTCACCGAGGTGGCATCGGCGAGTCCGTTGCCCATCGTCGCCTATCACAACCCCGGTCCGGGCGCCGACCCGCCCCTCGACGCATTCGTGCGGCTGAGCGAGCTGAACAAGGTGGACTACTTCAAGGAAAGCTCGAGGGACATTACCAAAATCACCCGACTCATCGAGCAGATTCAGCTTGCCGGCAAAGCCAACTACTTCACCACCATGCAGCCGCTGTTGACCACGCTCATGATGGGAGGCGCCGGCGCCACCATGCCGCCGCCGGGAACACGCATCGGCGCGCGGGTGGTGCGGGCTTTCCGGGATGGCGATGTGGACAAGGCGCGCTACTGGCAACGTTGCTTCACGCTCTTCCCAGGCAAGTGGGGCGCCTACGGGTTGCCCCCGATCATGAAGTCGGCCCTCAAGCATTTCGGCGTGGACATCGGGGATCCGGCGCGGCCGTACTCGCCGGTGAGCCCGCGGGATCACGCGCAGATCGGCCAGTTCCTGAGCCAGATCGGCATCCTGGGGGATGGCGAACCGGACGAGGTCGCCTTTGATCAGGCCGCGGTCCAGCTTGCCCAGGAAGACACGTTCCTCCGTTGACGCGGCCATGTCCGGCGGACTCCTCACATGGTTTGCGGAGCGCCTCAAGGCGTGTTCCGACCTTTTGGTGCTGCTCCTGATCCGCGGCACTTCACGATTTGAATCCGAGCTGACCGACGAGGGCCGGCAGGAACAGCGCTTGTGGCGCGACCGGCGGATGCGTAATCTCAAGGGGCTCGCTCTGCGCGCCAGGCGGCGGCAGCGAGACGCTTCCTGACGGCGACGGGACCACACAGGGATGCATTACCATAACGGAAGGAAACAGATCGTCGTCCTCGGAGGCGGGAGCGGCGGGGTGGTCGCGGCCACCAAGCTGGGCCGCGCTCTCGGCGCGGACCACGACATCACCCTCATCGACCGCCGGACGGATCACGTCTTCATGCCCGCCTTCCTGTTCCTCATGGTCGGGCAGCGCCGGCCCGAGGACATATCCCGCAAACTCAAGCGCCTGGAGAAGCGCAACATCCGGGTCCTTCAGGCGGAGATCCTGGGAATCGACCCCGGCCGCCAGCAGGTGATTCTGGATGGCACGGCCATCCCCTACGACTACCTTGTGGTTTCGCTGGGCCTGGAAGTGAGACCCGACCTGCTTCCCGGCTTCGCCGAAGGGGCGCATCATCCCTGGGAAATGGACGCCGCGTTGCGGCTCAAGACCAGCCTCGAGAGCTTCCGCGAAGGGCGCGTGATGGTGGGCGTGCCGCTGGGCCCCTACCGCTGTCCGCCGGCGCCGTACGAGGCCCAGTGGATGCTGGACAGCTACTTCAAGGAACGCAACATCCGCGACTTGGTGGACATCCAGTATTTTACCCGCGAGCCTGAGCCCGCGGGCGAGGAACACATGCCGTCGGTGTGGATGGACGCCCAGAGCAAGAAACGCAACGTCACCATCCACTACGACTTCGTCATCCAGTCCATCGACCCGGAGAAGAAGCGCGTCCACGGCCTGTACGGCTATGAGCTGTCCTACGACCTGCTCTTCATGGTGCCGCCGCACCGGCCCTCCAGGGTGCTTTACGACTGTGGACTGGTGGACAACGAAGCCGGCATCCAGGTGGATTACGACACCCTGGAAACCAAGTGGGAGAACGTTTACGCCATCGGCGACTGCGCCAACATGCCCGCGTCCAAGGCGGGCGGAGTGGCGCATCAGGAAGCGGACGTGGTGGCGGACAACCTGGTGGCGGAGATCACCGGGGAAGGGGAGTTGTCCACCCTTCATTTGCACACCATATGACTGCTTTCCTGCGGCGCGGGACGCGCCGCCGCCAACCGCACCACGTACCCTCAGGGATGGCCGCCCTTCGGCGCCACCGATTCACGGTCCTGGGGACCCTCCCGGATGATCTACTGGAGCAAGGTCCTGTTCGAAAAATGGTGGCTATGGCGCTACTTCTAAGCCGCCCTTCGGCCTGAGCCCAGCGGCAAGGCACTTCGGCGGGCTCGGAGAAGTTATGGCAAAGCGGAGAAGGCAGCCATGATCCTGCGGGAACTGAACGGAGAGAGCAGCAAGACCTACCTTATAGCCGACGAGGGCAGGGGACGAGCCGTTCTGGTGGACCCTCTTTACCCCCACGTCGAACGTTACCTGGCCGTGCTCGCCTACCACCGCCTGGAACTCGATCTGGTCATCGACACGCACACCCACGCCGACCATCTGAGCGGTTGTCCGCAGTTGCGTTTCCTGGTGGGTTCACCCATAGCCATGCACAAATGGGCGCCCAGTCCGGCCGTCGACGTCCACCTGGAAGACGGCGAGATGTTCTCGGTGGGTGATCTCGCCGTGCGAGTCCTGCACACACCCGGACACACCCCTGACGGTATGAGCCTGTTGGTGGAAGGGCACGTCCTCACCGGCGACACGCTGTTCATCGGCGGCTGTGGGCGAACCGACTTCGCCGGCGGCGATGCGGGCGCTCAATACGATTCCGTCACGCAGAAGCTCTTCACACTACCCGGGGAAACCGTGATCCATCCAGGCCACGATTACCGCGGCCACACCACCTCCACCATCGAAGCGGAGAAGCGCACCAATCCACGTCTCGCCAACCGCGCGCGTCCGGACTTTATCGACCTGATGAACAACCTCAATCTCTCACCGCCCCAGAACATCCAGGATGTGCTGCAACCCAACCAGTCCGCCCTCGGATGCGACGAGATCAGCTTCCCCGACTGGGGCGAGCTCAAGAAGGTCCAGGTGGTGGACGTCGAAGGCCTCCAGGCGATGCTGGCCTCTGGCAAGCCGCCAGTATTGGTGGATGTCCGCGAACCCACGGAGTATTCCGGGGACTTGGGCCACTTGCCCGGCAGCGTCCTGGTGCCGCTGCGTGAACTCATGAACCGCCTGGAAGAGATTCAGCGACACAAGCAAGTCCCGGTGGTCACCGTCTGTCGGGCCGGAATGCGAAGCGCCACGGCCGCGGCCATCCTCGGCAGGTCGGGCTTTGCGGACGTCTCCAACCTGGCCGGCGGCCTTGTCGCCTGGAATGAGGCGGGCCTGCCCGTGGAACGTTAGCCGGCCGTCCCGCATGATCGAAACTCCACCCTCCAACTCCTCAGCCAAGCCTGCCGATCATGCCAAAACAGTCCAAGCGCCGCCGCCGTTATCCCGACTGGGAAAATACCTGCGACTACTGTCTCTACCTGCAGCCCACGCCCGGGAGCGCAGGCTCCGGCAACTGCGCGTACCATCGGCAATGGATCCCACGCTCCCGGTTCACCACGTGCAGCGACATGAGCGCCCAACCCCTAGCCGAGGGAATCCACACCCTCAGCGACAACGCCTACGGCGTCTGGAGTTACCACCACCGGCGCCAGCACGTCAGAACACGCCTGTTCCTCCTCCAGGGGGGACGAGCCAAGCCAACCCCTGACGAAATCGAGAAACAACCTCCCGCCAAGAAGCGGATGACCTGACCCTTCGTCCGTTGGACCGAAGCTGGCGCACAACCCGCGATGACCGTAGGGCGACCGGCGGTCACCCCTACAGCGGCAATCCGGGAAGAGGGAACTACGGCGGTCTCCCCACCCACGCCCCGCCTGGATTCCCGCCCCCGATCGGGGTCGAGGGCAAGCTTTCGCGGGAATGACATCTTGAGGCCGTGTCTCGAATCTATCCCCACAAACTATTCTCGCGGGCCTGACGCTTCGTAGGCCCTGTCTCGAATCGCACTCACAAACTGTTTACAACCTTGGCCACACTATGTCGGCCTTCTACAACCTTGGGCATATTATGTCGGCTTTCATATCGGCGCGCCCGCGCCGATATGAAAGTTGACATAATATACATTATCAGACGTTTTGTTTGTTTGTATGAAGTGGGCTTCGGTTGGCGAAGGACTACCGTCGCGGGGCATCGTCGGTCCGCGATTGACCGGAACACGGCGCGCCAGGATGATCCTACGCTGACCGTGCATCCGCGTGGACGGCTAGATGGGGTTCGTTCCAGTCCCTGCGAGGCGTCGTTTCGTCGGAAGGAACCCGTCCGAACCTCCCACTTCCGAGCATATCGGCAGCTTGGGATAGTCCTGACGGCAGCAAGTTCTCTGGGTTCACTGCGGAATTCCGGTGATGCGTGGCTATTGGGTGGGTTTGGTGGCGCTGGCGGGTTTGGTGGAACTGCCTTCCAACTGCTGTAGCCGTAGAGCGATCTCCACGGTTTCTCCTTCGGGGAATTCCTTGAGATAGGCTTTGTAAGTCTCCGCCGCGTCCTGGGTCTTGCCGAGGTGGGCGCTGCAACGCGCTTTTCCCAGCATGGCTTCCTGGCGTGACGGGCCCTGTCGATCCAGAGCGCGGCTCAGCGTGACGATGGCTTCATCGCAGGCGCCGTTCATTTCCTGGGCAAGACCCAGAGTCACCAGCATAACCTGGCCCACGATACCATCGGGTTCCGCGCCGGCAACGCTCTCCAGCACTTCCACGGCCTTGGCCGGTTGTTTCAGCGCCACATGGCTATTGGCCACATAAAGGTCCGCGAGCTGATCGTATGGCGCCTCCCCTTGCGCCCGGAGGTTCCGAAAGGCTTCCAGAGCGGCCTCGTAACGGCCTTCCTGATACTCGATGAGAGCCTTGTTGTAATCCTGCGCCGCCAGATCCTGCCGGTAGCCGCGGTAGTACTGCCATCCGAGCACCGCGGCCACCACCAACACGATGGCCGCTCCCGCACCGATCAACGGGCGCGTGTACGCCTTGATCCAGTCCAGGACCAGACCCGTCCATACCATGAACCGGTCCGGCTGGCGTATTTCCTTTCTCAGAATGCGTTTTCTCGGCGCGACCATTCCGGCTGTTTCTCCAGGTCTGGCTTACATCTTGTACTTGAAGTCGTCGGGGGACATCTTGTCCAGGATCTCGCCCCACTTCTCCTTCGAGACGTTGGCGAAATCCGGGTCTCCCCCCTCTTCGGTCTGCTGCAGGACGCTCGACTGCTCCAGCACTTCCTTGGCGACGTAGATGGGGGTCTTGCTCCGGAGCGCCATGGCAATGGCGTCGCTCGGCCGCGAGTCCATGGCCACCTCACGGTCTCCCACCAGCAGCGTGATGACCGCGTAGTAGGTATTCTCCTTGAGCTCGGTGATGGCCACCCTCTTGACCGTACCGCCGAGCTCGGAGAGCACGTTCTTGAAAAGGTCATGGGTCATGGGGCGGGCCATCTTGATGCCTTCGATCTCCGTCGCCATGGCCGTGGCCTCCAGCAGCCCGATCCAGATGGGCAACTGCAGCTTGTTCTCGGAGTCCTTGAGGACCACGATGGGCGTCCGGGTCACCTGATCGAGCGTCAAGCCCGCCACGGTCATTTCAATTGCTTGAGGACCACTCATTGCTTGACCTCCCTTGCTCCTCGCCGACCAGTGAATTGGGCGTTGCGCCAACCACGCGGACCCGCGCCATCTCGGCCGGCATGGCGTCGCCGGACGTGAAGTTGACGATCCGGTTGGTCCTGGTACGGCCCATGAGTTGATCTCTGCCCAGCCTGGACGGCCCTTCCACCAGAATCTCCTGATCCGTGCCGATGAGGCTGCGGTTCTTCCTGAGCGAGATGCTCTTCTGCAGCTCCTGCAGCCTCTGGCAGCGATTCCCCTTCACCTCCTCGGGAACGTCGTCGCGGTAGACCTTGGCCGCCACCGTGCGCGGACGCGGCGAATAGGTGAAGATGAACATGTCGTCGTACTCGATGTCGCGGACCACGGCCAGCGTCTCCTCAAACTCCGCCTCCGTCTCGCCGGGAAAGCCTACGATCATATCCGTGCTTATGGCAACGTCCGGCCGCCGCTTGCGCAGCGAGTGGACGCGCTCCATGTATTCGTCGAGCCGGTAGCCGCGACGCATGCGCTCCAACACCGAATCGGAACCGGACTGAAGGGGCAGATGAAGGTGCTCGCAGAGGTTCTCCAGCCGGGCGAAGGCATCCACCAGCTCAGGCGAGAGGTCGTGGGGATGGGAGGTGGTAAAGCGGATCCTCCGGATGCCGGGAATGTCGTTGACCCGCTCCAGCAACTCCGCGAACGACCTCTCCCCTGCCGCCGTACGGCCGTAGGAGTTGACGTTCTGGCCCAACAGCATGACCTCCTTGACGCCGCGCCGTACCAATTCCTCCACGTCCCGGACGATGTTTTCGCTGGCGCGGCTCACCTCGCGTCCACGGGTGCGCGGAACAATGCAGAAGCTGCACACCTTGTTGCATCCCTGCATGATGGTGAGGTACGCCTTGGCGCCGTCAACCTCCGGCGGCCCCGAGGGATCCTCCAGATAGAACGGGTCGCGGTAGAAGGCCGTCTCCACGGAACGTCGCGCCGCCTCCCGGGCCTCCTCCACCATCTGCGGCAACTTGTGCATGTTGTGAGTGCCGAACACCAGGTCCAGGTGTGGCACCCGGCGCAGCAGCGTTTCACCCTCCTGCTGCGCGACGCACCCACCCACACCCAGCACCGCGCCGTTCTCTTCCTTCAGCTTCCGCCACCGTCCCAGTGCGCTGTATACCTTCTGCTCCGCCTTGTCGCGCACGCTACAGGTGTTCAGGATGATGAGATCCGCCTCCTCGACACGATCCGTGGGCTCATAGTCCGCGGACTTCATGAGCTGGACGATCCTCGCCGAGTCGAGCTGATTCATCTGGCAGCCCCAGGTTTGGACGTAGAGCTTCATGGCTTTGGCGAGTCCGTGGAACGGTGCTTCTGCGGCGTGTTTCAGCATCCCGGCGACCCGCAAGCAGTATTCCACATATGGGGGGATTTCGCCATCACCGAGGGGCGGCACCGGCGTGGTGCGAAAGGACGGATGGACATCGCCCACGAATGGGAATGGCCTGGGCGGTCCGCGGAATGCCGGTTCAAGCCGGTCCAGGCGGGTTCAAGTATCCAGGACGCTCGGATGAAAAAGCTCCTCCACCGGGTACGGCGCCTGGATGAGCGTCTGGTCGGTCAGGTACTTCATGAAACGTTCGATGCTGGCGCGATTGGCGGCCAGGCCCGACGGCCAGATGTCCGTGCCGAACAGGGTCCGTTCCTCCTCGAATTCATTGCGCGCAAACGCCAGTTCGGAATAGCCGGGGTCGTCATAGAATCCCGCCGCCTGGGTCTTGGAGTCTTCCCACATGTCCATCAGCGCGCGCGGGAGGCCGGGATGCCGCTCGGCGATTTCCTGCTTGTAGACCAGCACATGCATGATGGGGTAATCGCCATACTTCCTGAAATAACGGGCGCACTCCTGCTTGGTATCAGGGAAAAGCCGCCGCACCGAACCTGCACGCAAGCCCTCCAGCAGGCGCTCCGGCGGATGCGGGTGGATCATCATGGCCAACTCGCCCGCGATCAGCGCGTCGGGCGCGCTGGGCTCGTCGATGGTGGTCAACCTGGCAGCCTCGCGGCCCGGCCAGTCCACGAGTTCCGTGGTCATGGTGTGCCAGTCGAGCTCCTGCCAGGGAACGCCGTACTCGAACGCGAGATCGCCCTTGGCCAGAACCGACATGGTGGTCTGGAAGCTTCGGCAGCACACCTTCCGGCCGATCAGGTCGGTGGGCTTGTCGATGCCGGCGGCGGTGCTGACGAACATGTGGTTCTGACTGAAAAGGCGCCGCGGGAACACCGGTGTCGCGGTGTAGTCGAGGCCGCGGCTCTTGGCCGTCAGATAGGACGACACCGACATTTCGCAGATATCGAATTCGTTGCCCAGCATGAAGCGCCGGTGGCGGTCGATGCCGTCGCGCCGCGGCGGCGCCATGCCGACCTCAAGCACCTTCAGATCGATGCCGTCCGGCGGCGGGACCATGCCCATGAAAAACGGTACGTGGCGGTCGTATCGCTCCAGCGCCAGGGTCAATGCCGTTGCCATATCGGGTTCTCCTGCTTGTTGGACCGCGATGCGGGCCCTCGCATCGCATCGGGCCATGAATCACGCCGGCCGCACACTCAAGGGTCCCGGTACTCGGACAGAAGACTATCACACGAGGCGAAGTCCGTCAGGATGCGCAGACACGCGAAAGTGGGGAAGTCCAGGGTCCACGCACCGGCGCGCCACAGCAACAAAGCCTTGTCCGGGGCATGCCACACGCAGCCCGCGATGCGCAGGTCGTCGGGGACCTTGACCAGGAAAAATCTTGTGGCGTTACCCGAATCCGGCGCCACCCACCGGCTGAAGAAGCACAGGCGGCCCAGATCGCAATGCAGTTGCTCACGGACCAGGAAATCGCTGAAGTCCACTCCCCTGTCGCTCAAGGCATGCCGTTCACGGGGCGGGACCCTTCGTTGCACCGGAGTACGGTGTTCGCCTTCCACCGCGAATACAAGCCCTGTAGCACTGAGGAGAACCCTCGCGGCGGCGACCCACCAGCCCATGGCGTAGTCCGGACTCATCTCCGCGCCCAGCAACCGGCGCGCCTTGGCCGCGGTCACCCCGTGGCACCGCAGCAAAGTCGCCGGTGCGCGATCGCCCCTGTCGCACTCACCCGCGGGAAACGACAGGCTCCCGCTGCCGCCGTGTGCGGCCGCCGCAGAAGCTTTCGGCCACAGCACCTGAAGACCGGAGCGGCGGCTGTCCCGCACGGCCACCAGTCCCACCCGGCCGCTCCCGTCATCCATGTCCGGCCGCGGGGCCTGTCCGCTCCGGTGTTCGCGCGCGCGGCGCCCGTTCAAGCCTTCCAGATGGGCAGCCACAACGGCTCCACCAGTACGTAGTCCTTGTGCGCGATGCGTTCCAGGGCCTGGCGCAACTGGCCCACGCTGGTCTCTTCCAGCGTGATGACGAACGGTAGGATGTCGTGGGCCGCAACTCCGCCCTGCCCTGTTCCCACGAGGGACTCCAGCTCGTCTTCCGTGTGCTGGAGCTGCCAGATCTCGGAAACATGGATCCCTTGAGCGCCGAATATCTGACAAAGCTCGCCGACGATGCCGCTCTGGTCCCGCACCACGAAGCGGACGTAGAAGGATGCCCTGAGGTCCTTTTGCGGGCGCACCGATGTCACCTTCGAAACGAGGCTCTCCACCGGCAGAAACGGCGCATCGCGTGGACCCAACACCAATTCCTGGACATCGCCGAGAATCGCCACCGCCGTGGCGCCGCCGCCGGCCCCGGGCCCCGCGAAAACGTAGTCCCAGTCACCCGCGTCCGGCGCCCCGCCGTCGCTGACGCTGCCCTTGAAGAACAACGCGTTGGTGACGCCGTCGATGCTTGCGATGGGATGGCGTTCCGGCACCACCATGGGGCTCACCATGGCCTCCAGCGCGCCGCCGGCGTTGCGCGCCAGGGCCACGGACTTGATGGTGGCGCGGCCCTTGCGCGCCGCATAGAGAAAGTCGATGGCGTGGATGCGCTCGACGCCCTTCCGGTGGATGGCGCCGGCCTCCAGGCGCGCGCCGAAGGTGATGGAGGCGAGCAGCAGCAGCTTGGCCTCGGCGTCGCGGCCGCTCACGTCGGCGTCCGGATCAGCCTCGGCGTAGCCCAGAGCCTGGGCGGAAGCCAGGGCCTCCTCGTACGACCGGCCCCGTTGGGCCATTTCCGTCAGCATGTAGTTGCTGGTGCCGTTCAACAGGCCGTAGACCGCCGCGGGCTGCTCGGCAGCGAGGCTCTGGGTGAGGGGTGCGATGATGGGGATGCCGCCGCCCACGCAGGCCTCGAAACGCACCGCCCTGCCGTTTTCCCGGGCCGCACTCCAGATTTCCCTGCCATGGGCCACGAGCAACGCCTTGTTGGCCGTGGCCACCGGCTTGCCGTGACGCAGCGCGTCCACCAGCCATTCCTTCTGGGCGCGTAGATCCTCGGGACTCCCGGCGCCGAGCACCTCCACCACGACATCGACATCCGGGTGGCCGGTGACCTCAGCCGGATCGGTGGTGAAGAGTTCCGGCGACGCCGCGTAACGTGGCTTTCCCTCGGGCCGGCGCGTGAACACCTTGACCACGCTGGCGTCCACCCCGAAACGAGCCAGATGCCCCTGGACCACCAGATTGTGGACCGCGCCGCCCACGGTGCCGGCGCCGAGAATGCCGATGCGAACCCGTGATCCCATGCGCTATTCGGGCAGGATGCCCATGGCGTTGCGGATGGTGCGGATGGCCTGCCGGGTGCGGTGCTCGTTCTCGATCAGCGCGAAGCGCACGTGCTGATCGCCGTACTGGCCGAAGCCGATGCCGGGAGAGACCGCCACCTTGGCTTCGTTGAGCAGGAACTTTGAGAACTCCACCGAACCCATGGAGCGGTAGGGCGCCGGGATCTCGGCCCACACGAACATGGTGGCCTTGGGCTTGCGGATCATCCAGTTGAGCCGCGCCAGGCCGTCCACCAGCACGTCGCGCCGGCTCCGGTACTTTTCGGAGATCTCCCCCACGTCTTCGTCCTGATGGTTCAACGCATGGATGGAAGCGATCTGAACCGGCTGGAATATGCCGTAATCCAGGTAACTCTTGATCCGCGCCAAGGCATGAATCATGGTGGCGTTGCCCACCGCGAACCCCACGCGCCAACCCGGCATGTTGTAACTCTTGGACATGGTGAAGAACTCGACGCCCACGTCCTTGGCGCCCGCGGCCTGGAGGAAACTGGGAGGTTCGTACCCGTCGAAGGTGAGGTCCGCGTAGGCGAGGTCGTGGATCACGAGGATTTCGTTCTCCCTGGCGAAGCTCACGATGCGCTCAAAGAATTCCAGATCCACGACCTCGGTGGTGGGATTGTGCGGGAAGTTCAGGATCAGCAGCTTGGGCCGTGGCCACGTCTGCTTGAGGGCCTCCTCGAGTTGGTCCATGAACCCCTCGCTGGAAACCAGCGGGATGCTGCGCAGGTCGCCGCCGGCGATGACCACCGAGTACTGGTGAATGGGATACGTGGGACTCGGACACAGCACCACGTCCCCCGGATCGATCATGGCCAGCACCATGTGCGCCAGCCCTTCCTTGGAGCCGATGGTGACGATGGCCTCGTCGTCCGCATCGATGGCGACCCCGTAGCGCCGCCGGTACCAGTCGGCAATGGCGAGCCGCAGCTTGTAGATGCCGCGGGACACGGAATAACGGTGGTTCTGAGGCTTCTGCACCGCTTCCACCAGCTTGTCGACAATGGGCGCCGGCGTCGCCATGTCCGGATTGCCCATGCTGAAGTCGACGATGTCCTCTCCCCTCCTCCGGGCCTCCTGCTTGAGGTCGTTGATGGTGTTGAAGACGTAGGGCGGCAGCCTCTTGATGCGGTTGAACTCCACTATCGCGATCCCTCTCGACTCTTCCCGCGCGGCAACATGCTGCAAGGCGTCATTCCACCGCGCTTGTGGAAGCTGAAGGACGCCTTGCCGCCGACCAGACTCCGCGCTCCATGGTCAACCTCTTTGCGAAACGCGGTACCCGTGTCCTGTCGCAGGCTGGCTGCACGGCTCTTCAGTTGGCTGCCCTCATAGATCATCTCCTCGAACAGCGCGTGCCCCAAGCCCATGTCGGCGAACAAAAAGGCAGGATAACCTTGTTATATAAGGCAATCGCCATGCGGGCGCAACGCGCCGGGAATGCCCGGAACCCTTCCAAGCGCCCTCACGGTCCACCCGGGAGAGGCTCGTGTCGCTGGAATTCACGGCTGCGAATCCGCATTCGTGAATCGCTGCGGCGCAAGCTCCCAGGCGAAGGGCCGGCATCGCCCGCTGTCGTGGGCCGCAAGTGTGGTGTCTGGTTAATTCGCGTCATAATGTGCGGAGGATTTTTAGTTGTCGGCAAGGCGCGATGACGAGCAGTGGCGTGTACCACGCGAGGAAGAGCAACGCAGCCGACGGCGAAAAAGACCCGCAGATTATGACGCGAATTAACCAGACACCACACTAGGCAGCCAGCGTGAAGCGCACGGTTCCGCCTTTCCTCAGTCGATCCAGGCCGCCAGTGCCGAGTCATCCCCCCAACGGCGTCGAAGCTCCATTCGCATACGCCGCGAGACATCGTTCGCCCGGCGGGCGTTCCCAGCGAGCCAGTCACGCGCCTCTTGCCGCGCCGCCTGCAACACCTCGTTGTCCCGCACCAGGTGCGCGACCCGGAAGCCCTGGTCACCGGCCTGTCGGGTCCCGAGGATCTCTCCGGCGCCGCGGAACCTCAGATCGGCCTCGGCCACCTCGAAGCCGTCGGAGGTCCGCGCCAGCACTTCGAGCCGGCGGCGCGAGTCCTCGTCCCGTGAGCCGTGGTGGATGAGGACGCAATGGGACTCGTCCCGGCCACGCCCCACCCTGCCCCGGAGCTGGTGCAACTGCGCGAGCCCGAACCGCTCGGCGTGCTCCACCACCATGAGGGTGGCGCGGGGAACGTCGATGCCGACCTCGATGACGGTGGTGGCCACCAGCACCTGGATATCCCCCCGCCGGAACCGCCGCATCACCCGGTCCCGATCGGCGGCGGGCATTTGACCGTGAACCAGGTCCAGGCGCAGACCCTGCATCACGGTGCGAGACAGCTCCCGCGCCATGTGTTTGGCGGCGGCCAGCGGCATCTTGTCGGAGTCGTCCACCAGCGGACAGACGAGATAGGCTTGCCGTCCATCCGCCACCGCGGCGCGGACGCGCTCGTACACCCGCTGCCTTCGGTCCTCCTGCACCACCACCGTGCGCACCGGCGTCCGGCCCGGCGGCGCTTCGTCCAGGACCGACACGTCCAGGTCGCCGGACAGGACCATGGCGAGGCTGCGGGGAATGGGCGTGGCGCTCATCAGAAGCAGATCCGGCTCGGGCGCGCCTTCGGGCGCTCCTTCCTCCGCCGCGGTCCGCGCGGCGAGCCGCGCAAAGGCGGCGCGCTGGCCCACCCCGAACCGGTGCTGCTCGTCGACGATGCCCAATCCCATGCGCGGCGCCGAGATTCCTTCCTGGAACAGCGCATGGGTGCCGGCCACAAAATCCACCGCGCCGTCGCGGATGCGCCCGACGACGTCCTTCCGGGAAGCCGCCGAGAGCGACGCGGAAAGCAGCGCGGCGCGTACGCCGAGCCTCTCGGCATGGGGAGCGAGGCGCTCGTAGTGCTGTTCCGCGAGCAACTCCGTGGGCGCCAGCAGCAGCGCCTGACGGCCGTTCTCGATGGCGCGCAAGGCCGCGAGCCAGGCGATGACGGTCTTGCCCGAGCCCACGTCGCCTCGCAGCAGCCGGCGCATGGGGTTGGGCGACGCCATGTCCAAGTGGATCTCTCGCAGCACCCGCTCCTGTCCGCCCGTCAGACGGTAGGGCAGAAGCTGCCGCATCCGGCCGGTGAGAGAGGAAACTCGCGCGGGAAGAGCGGGCAGAGCGAGGCCCGGAGTGTCCAGGCGCTGCCGTTGCCGCAGGGCCAGGGCCAGTTGGAAATAGAAGAACTCGTCGAACGCCAGGGAGCGTCGGGCCGCAACGCAGGCTTCGCTGGCCAAGTCCGGTTCCCGGGACGCCTCCGGCGCCGGAAAGGACCCGGAGACAGCGCAGCCGCGGGCGTCCTCCGTGACGGCCGCAACCGCCGCGCTCTTCAGCGGCGCGGGTTCTGGAGCGCCGCTGCCGCGCGGAAGTCGTCGGACCGCATCGCGCGGGATATCGGGGTTCTGCAAGGATGGCCGGTGGAGGGTCTCCAGAGCCTGTTCCAGGTCCATGAGCCCCTGCCGCAACGCGACGTCAGGCGGCAAAAAGCTGGGGAGGAAAGCACCGTAACCCTCCAGCGCCTGAACGATCCAGCCGCGTAGCGTCGACTGCGGCACGTTGCCGGGCTTCGCGTAGATCGGGCGGATTTCCGGCGCGCGTCCGGTGTCGCTTTCGAGCACCTCGAACTCCGGGTGAGCGAGGCCGAGGCGCGCGCCGCGTTGGCGCGCAACCCGCCCGTACACTACCAGGCGCTGCCCCACGCGAAGGGTGTCCGTGAGATAACGGGCTGGATTGAACCACAGCAACTCCAGACTGGCGCTGTCGTCGGTCAACGTGCCCGTGAGGATGCGGCGCCGACCACGCGTCCGGCCGCTTCCGAGACTTGTCAGTTGGCCCGCGAAGGTCGCGGTTCCCCCGGCCGCGGCGTCGGCGATGGGCGCGGCGGCGCGGCGGTCCTGATAGCGGAAAGGCAGATGGTAGAGCAGGTCCTCGATGGTGGCGAGACCGCGCGCGGCCAGTTGCGCGGCGCGTACCGGACCGATGCCCTTCAGCACGCTCAGAGGAAGCTGCAACGCCTCACGGCAGGCGGCGGGATCGACGGCGTTGGCGCGATAGGAGTGGGCCACGACAACAGGCTATGGGATTCGGGACTCGCCGCAACGAATGAGAAAGCGGGTCAAGCATCCTGTAAACGGCGCCAGCGCCTCGGATCGTCAATGACAGGAGTTGAAAAGGAATCGGCTCCGTAATTCAGGCGGTCACACAGCCGCCTTTCCCGGGGCGTCATGCCCCGTCCCGCGGTCTGTTCCGAGTACGGCTCTGGTAGTCCTGGAGCGGTCGCACGGTCAACGCGCCGCGCTTCAGGAACTCGATGGCCTCCACCGCGGCCTCCGCTCCCGCGAGGGTGGTGAAGTACGGGATCTGCCGCTCCAGGGCGTTGCGCCGCACCAGGTAACCGTCATCGCGGTAGCTTTCGTTGGCGTGGGTATTGACGACCATGGCCACGGCCTGGCGGCGTTCCGTGTCCTCGACGTCGTGCACGCCTTCCACTGGAATGCCGGCGCTCCTGAAGCTGTCGAAGGTGCCGCCGGTGGCGCCGATCCGGAAACCCAGCGCGACCAGGGATCGGGCGATGCCGGCGGCGGCCGGCCGGTGCTGGTCCGGCAGGCTGAACAGGGCCGTGCCGGAATCGGGCAGGCGCATGCCGCCGGCCATCTGCGCCTTGGCGAAGGCCTTGGCGAAATTCTGGTCGATGCCCATGACTTCGCCGGTGGACTTCATCTCCGGCCCCAGCAGCGTGTCCACCCCGGCAAACTTGTGGAAGGGCAGGACCGACTCCTTGACCGATACGTGGGGCGGCACGATCTCTTTCGTGAAGCCCAACTCGTCGAGAGTCCGCCCGGCCATGACCCGCGCCGCCAGTCTGGCCAGGGATACGCCGATGGCCTTGCTGACGAAGGGCACGGTGCGCGACGCCCGCGGGTTCACTTCGAGGATGTACACGTCCTCTCCCTTGACCGCGAACTGGACGTTCATGAGGCCGCGCACCTTGAGGGCCGTTGCCAGAGCCGCGGCCTGGCGCCGGATCTCCGCCTGCACCGCCGCGGACAGCGTTCTCGGCGGGATCGAGCATGCGCTGTCGCCGGAGTGGACCCCCGCCCTCTCGATGTGCTCCATGATGCCGCCGATGACCACGCGCTCGCCGTCGGCGATGGCGTCCACGTCCACCTCGGTGGCGTCGTCCAGGAACTTGTCGATGAGCACCGGGTGTTCCACCGAGGCCTGGAACGCCGATACCAGGTATTCCCGGAGCCGGGCCTCCTCGTAGACGATCTCCATGGCGCGGCCTCCGAGCACGTAGGACGGCCGCACCAGCACGGGATAGCCGATGCCTTGGGCCACGCGCAGGGCATCGTCCGTGGAGCGGGCGGTGCCGTTCAGCGGCTGGCGCAGGCCGAGCTTTTCCAGCAGGACCTTGAAGCGCTCCCGGTCCTCGGCCAGGTCGATGCTGTCCGGCGACGTGCCGATGATGGGAACGCCGGCCCGCTCCAGCGCCAGCGCGAGCTTGAGCGGCGTCTGTCCGCCGAACTGCACGATGACCCCTTCGGGGCGCTCCAGCGCGGCGATGTTGAGCACGTCTTCCAGGGTCAGCGGCTCGAAGTAAAGCTTGTCGGAAGTGTCGTAGTCGGTGCTGACGGTCTCCGGATTGCAGTTGACCATCAGGGTCTCGAAGCCGTCCTCCTTGAGGGCGAACGCCGCCTGCACGCAGCAGTAGTCGAACTCGATGCCCTGGCCTATGCGATTGGGACCGCCGCCCAGGATCATGATCTTCCGGCGCTCGCTGCGCCGGGACTCCTGGGCGCCTTCGTAGGTGGAGTAGTAGTACGGGGTATGGGCCTCGAACTCCGCGCCGCAGGTGTCCACGGTGCGAAATCCGGCGTGTACCCCCGCGTTGCCGCGCAATGCGCGCACATCGTCCTCCGAGCGGCCCGTCAGGTCGGCCAGGCGGCGGTCGGAGAAACCCATGTTCTTGACCTCCCACCAGAACTCCCGGTCCGCGTCCCCGCCCTCGCGCAGGCGGGAGCGGATTTCGCCCTCCTTCGCGACGATGGCCTGCACGTGTTGGAGAAACCACGGGTCGATGCCCGTGATGTCGTACAGACGGGGTACGGTGAAGCCCGCGCGGAAAGCCGCGCCCAGGGTCCAGAGCCGGTCCGAACGGGGCCGGCGCAGACGCTCTTCCAGCCACGTCTCCACGCCGTTTCCGGCAGCCGTTCCGGCCACCGCCGCGCCCTCGGCCTTGCCGCCGGCTCCCGGCACGCCTGCCGCCTCGCGCCCGCGCGGGGAATCCTGAGGGCCGACTTCCGGCTGCTCGAACCCATAGCTGCTGGTCTCCAGGGAACGCATGGCCTTCTGCAGCGCTTCCTTGAAGGTGCGGCCAATGGCCATGGCCTCCCCCACCGACTTCATCTGGGTGGTCAGCACGTCGCGGGTCTGCGGGAACTTCTCGAAGGTGAAGCGCGGCACCTTTACCACGACGTAATCGATGGTGGGCTCGAAGCAGGCCGGGGTCTCCCGCGTGACATCATTGGGAATCTCGTCCAGGGTGTAGCCCACCGCCAGTTTGGCGGCGATCTTGGCGATGGGGAATCCCGTGGCCTTGCTGGCCAGGGCCGAGCTGCGCGACACCCGCGGGTTCATCTCGATGACCACGAGCCGGCCGTTGCGGGGGTTCACCGCGAACTGGATGTTGGAGCCGCCGGTATCCACGCCGATCTCGCGGATGATGCGCAGGGCGGCGTCGCGCATCACCTGGTATTCCTTGTCGGTGAGGGTCTGCGCCGGCGCCACCGTGATGGAATCGCCCGTGTGCACGCCCATGGGGTCGAAGTTCTCGATGGGACACACGATCACCACGTTGTCCTTGTGGTCGCGCATCACTTCCAGCTCGAACTCCTTCCACCCGAGGATCGATTCCTCCACCAGCACCTCGTGTACCGGGGAGATGTGCAACCCCGAGCGCGCCATCTCGACGAATTCCTCTTCCGTGTACGCGATGTTGGCGCCGCTGCCCCCCAACGTGCGTGACGGACGGATGATCAGCGGCAGGCTGCGCAACTCCCGCCGGGCGTCAAGGGCCTCCTCGAACGAGCGCACGTAGACGCTGCGGGGCAGGTCCAGACCAATCCGGGCCATGGCCTCCTTGAAGCGGTCGCGGTCCTCGGCCTTCTTGATGGCCTCGATGCGCGCGCCGATCATCTCCACGCCGTAACGTTCCAGCACACCCGTTTCGGCCAATTCGATGGCCAGATTCAGGGCGGTCTGGCCGCCCAGGGTCGGCAGCAGCGCGTCCGGACGCTCGGCCTCGATGACCTTGGTAAGGGTGCGCGCCTCCAGCGGCTCCACGTAGGTCCGGTCCGCGAATTCGGGATCGGTCATGATGGTGGCCGGGTTGGAATTGACCAGAACGACCCGGTAGCCCTCCTCCCGGAGGGCCTTCAGCGCCTGGGTCCCCGAATAATCGAATTCGCACGCCTGCCCGATGACGATGGGGCCGGACCCGATGAGCAGGATGGACTGGATGTCGGTGCGTTTGGGCATCTCAGGTTCCGGCGCCGGCCATGAGGCGGCGGAAGCGTTCGAACAGATAGTCCGCGTCGTGCGGTCCTGGGGACGCCTCGGGATGGTACTGGACGGAGAAGATCGGGTATTCGCGGTGCCGCAGCCCTTCCACGGTGCGGTCGTTGAGATTCACGTGGGTCACTTCCACCGCGCCCTTGAGGGAATCGGGGTCCACCGCAAAACCATGATTCTGGGTTGTGATCTCCACTTTCCCTGTGGTGAGGTCCATGACCGGCTGGTTGCCGCCGTGGTGGCCGAACTTGAGCTTGAAGGTGCGCCCGCCCAGGGCCAACCCCAGGATCTGGTGGCCGAGGCAGATTCCGAAGACCGGGCGCTGGCCCACCAGTTGGCGCACGTTGTCCGCGGCGTACGCCACCGCCGCCGGGTCTCCCGGACCGTTGGAGAGGAAGATGCCGTCGGGATCCAGCGCCAGCACCTCATCCGCCGGGGTCCAGGCCGGCACCACCGTTACCGCGCAACGCGCTCCCACCAAACCTCTGAGGATGTTGAACTTGATGCCGTAATCGTAGGCCACCACGCGAAATTCCGGCTCGCCGGCGCGGACAAAGCCGCTGCCCATGCGCCAGCCTCCCTGATCCCACGTGTAGGGTTCACGGCAGCTCACGTGCTTCACCAGATCCCTGCCCTCAAGTCCGCCGAGCCGTTGCGCTTTTGCCGACAGTTCCTCCGCGTCGTGGCCCGTCGTGGAGATGATGCCCTCCTGCGCCCCGCGCTCACGGATGCGGGTCACCAGCGCGCGCGTATCCACCCCCTCGATGCCGATGATGCCGCGCTCCCGCATGTAGTCGTGCAACGCCTGGGTGCTGCGCCAGTTGCTGGGCGCCGGGCAGTATTCCTTGACGATGAACCCCCTGACGAACGCCCGGGAAGATTCGTCGTCCTCCGGATTGACGCCGACATTGCCGATCTGGGGATAGGTCATGGCGACGAGCTGACCCTCGTAGGATGGATCGGTGAGGATCTCCTGATATCCCGTCATGCTGGTGTTGAAGACGACCTCGCCCGCGGTCTCTCCTTCACTGCCGAAAGAGCGGCCGGCAAACGAGGTCCCGTCGGCCAGGGTGAGCGTGGCTTTCATGTCGTGTACGTCATCGGTTGAAAGGTCAGTGAATGAGTCCGCCGATGCGCCACCAGCGCAGCCGTTCCCACGAGCCCTGCTCCCTTTCGGAGTCCCAGGACCAGTACTTGACGAAGGCCCGGCCGCGCACGTCATCGATGGGCACGAAGCCCCAGAAGCGGCTGTCGAAGCTTCGGTCCCGGTTGTCGCCCATGACGAACAAGTGGCCTTCCGGCACCTGAATGGGAGCGAGGTTGTCGCGCGGATGGCCTTCGCCCAGAATCATGCCCTTGTCCTCGAAGTCGGCGTGCGCGTCCTCCACGGGCTCCCCGTTGATGAACACCTTCTTGTCCCGGATCCGCACCTCGTCGCCGGGCACCGCCACCACCCGTTTGATGAAGTCCTTGCATCGGTCCTGCGGATAGATGAAGACGATCACGTCGCCGCGTTCCGGGGCGTCCCAGTTCACGACATGGGAACCTCGCGCCAGATCGACGCATCCGGCGAAGGGCACCCAGTTCAGGTCCGGCAGCCGGACTCCGTAGGACAGCTTGTTGACCAGGATATGATCGCCGATGACCAACGTGGGGATCATGGAGCCGGAAGGGATCTTGAACGCCTGCACCACGAACGTGCGCAGGAACAGCGCCGCCAACAAGGCGATGACGATGGCTTCCGTGTATTCCCGGAACACGGACTTCCGAGCCTTTGAGAATATGGCCACGTGCGGAGTCCTGTTTCCCCAAACCCGATACTTCGTTTACGTGGCTCCGCCCGTCACGTCCTTCATCCGGACACCAGCCCATTGATGCTTCCCGGCGCCATCGACCTGGGGACCGGCCCACTCACTCCATGCCGTGCCCCACCGTCTCGCAGGCGGCGGTTGCCCAGCCATGGAACACGATGGCCAAGCGAAGCGCACGAACGGCGCAAGCTCACAGCCCCGATCATGGTCGTTTTCCAGCACCGGCGCCCACAGACTCTTGCGAAGCGGCGGGGACGGATCAGGAAAGCATGCCTCTCCTGTTCCAACTCGCGTATAAAGCGGGTCTTGACCACGTACAGCCAACCTCTCAGACGGATGCGCCTGATGTCGGCTTCGCCGTAGGGAATGCGCGGGCAGGGTCGAGCCCCATCTGCTGCGGTCTTCATTGCAGACCTGGATAATGTAGCCCATCCGTCGTTGACGCCGCAAGCGGCGCCGTTGCCCGGAGGTGGCGCAAGCTCCTAGCAGCTCCTAGCTCTTGAGGGCGGCGAGGAAGGCTTCCTGGGGAATCTCCACCCGCCCCACGGATTTCATGCGCTTCTTGCCTTCCTTCTGCCGTTCCAGGAGCTTGCGCTTGCGCGTGATGTCGCCGCCGTAGCACTTGGCGGTGACGTTCTTGCGCAGCGCCTTCACCGACTCCCGGGCGATGACGCGGCTGCCGATGGCCGCCTGGATGACGACCTCGAAGAGCTGCCGCGGGATCAGTTCGCGCATGCGCTGGACCATGTCGCGGCCGCGCGCGTAAGCCTTGTCCCGGTGCACGATCAACGACATGGCGTCCACCAGGTCGCCGTTGATGCGCACGTCCAGCTTCACCAGCTTGGACGCGCGCATGCCCGCCATCTCGTAGTCCATGGAGGCGTAGCCCCGGCTCAGGGATTTGAGGCGGTCGTAGAAGTCGTAAACGATTTCGTTGAGCGGCAGTTCGTAGGTGACCATGGCGCGGTTGAGGCCCGCGTAGCGCAATTCCTGCTGCGCGCCGCGCTTTTCCTCACAGAGCTTGAGGACGGCTCCGAGGTAGTCCTGCGGCAGGTGGATGGTGGCGCGGATGAAGGGTTCCTCGATCATCTCGATGTCGGCCTCGTTGGGAAAGGCCACGGGGTTGTCGATGGCCAACACGTCGCCGCTGCGCGTGGTCACCTGGTAGACCACGGTGGGCGCGGTGGTGATGAGGGAAAGGTCGAACTCCCGCTCCACCCGCTCGTGCACGATGTCGAGATGCAACAGACCGAGGAAGCCGCAGCGAAAACCGAAACCCAGCGCCTGGGATGACTCCGGTTCGTAGGTGAAAGAGGAATCGTTGAGGCTCAGCTTCTCCAGCGCGGTCCGCAAGGCCTGGTACTGCCCGGAGTCGGTGGGGTAGAGGCCGCTGAACACCATTGGCTTGAGCGGACGGAACCCCTCCATGGGTTCGAGGGTGGGGCGTTTGTAGCTGGTGACGGTGTCGCCCATGCGCGCCTCGCGGATGTTCTTGATGGAGGCCATGAGGAAACCCACCTCGCCCGGACCGAGGCTCTCCACCACCACCGGGCCGGGCGCGAAGACGCCCAAGCGGTTCACCTCGAACACCCCGCCGGTGGACATGAGGCGGATGGCGTCGCCGGTCCGCACCGTTCCCTCGAACACGCGCAGCAGGATCACCGCGCCGTGGTACGGGTCGAACCAACTATCAAAGATCAACCCGCGCAGCGGCGCCTGCTCCTCGCCCAGGGGCGGCGGGAAGTTGGCGACGATGCCTTCCAGCACCTCTTCCGTGCCCACGCCCTGTTTGGCGCTGGCAAGGATGGCGTGGGAGCTGTCCAGCCCGATGATATCCTCGATTTCACCCTTGACCCGCTCCGGATCCGCGCTCGGAAGGTCGATCTTGTTGATGACTGGAAACACCTGGAGGTCGTGGTCCAGGGCCAGGTAGACGTTGGCCACGGTCTGGGCCTCGACTCCCTGGGCCGCGTCCACCACCAGGATGGCTCCCTCGCAGGCCGCCAGGCTGCGCGACACCTCATAGGTGAAGTCCACGTGGCCGGGAGTGTCGATGAGGTTGAGGATGTAGTCCTCGCCGTTCCGGGAACGGTATTCGAGGCGCACCGGGCTGGCCTTGATGGTGATGCCGCGCTCGCGCTCCAGCTCCATCTTGTCGAGGAACTGGTCGGTCTTCTCGCGTTCGCTCAAGGCGCCGGTGTGCTCCAGCAACCGATCGGCAAGCGTGGATTTGCCGTGGTCGATGTGAGCGATGATGCAGAAGTTGCGGATGCGGCTGCTATCCACGGCCCCGTCCCATGGAGTAGTAGGTGAAACCGTGGCGCCGCATCACGGCCGGGTCGTAGAGGTTGCGCCCGTCGAACAGCACGGGCTGGCGCAGCAGCGTCTTCAGGCGCGGGAAGTCGGGGCTGCGGAATTCGTTCCATTCCGTCAGCACGAGCACGGCGTCGGCGTTGTCCGCCACCTCGTAATTGCTTTCGCCGTAGGCGATGCGGTCGCCATAGCGCTTGCGCGCCTCGTTCATGGCTTCGGGATCGAAGGCGCGCACGCGTGCGCCCGCCGCCAGCAACTCGTCGATGACCCGGATCGCCGGGGATTCGCGCATGTCGTCGGTGCGCGCCTTGAACGCCAGGCCCCACACCGCCAGCATGCGGCCCGCCAGCGCCCCGTCGAAATGCTTGCGCAGCTTCTCCAGCAGGATTCCCTTCTGGGTCTCGTTGACCCGGTCCACCGCCCGCAGCAGCGGCATATCGAGCTCGTCCCCGGCCATGGCGATCATCGCGCGGATGTCCTTGGGCAGACAGGAGCCGCCGAAACCGATGCCGGGATAGATGGAGTGCGGCCCGACGCGATGGTCGAGGCCGACGATGCGCCGTACCTGTTCGATGTCCGCCCCCTCCTTCTCGCACAGGCGCGCGGTCTCGTTGATGAAGGAGATCTTGGTGGCGAGGATGGCGTTGGCGGCGTACTTGCTCATCTCCGCGCTGCGCGAATCCGTGCGGATGATGGGCTTGCCGGTGCGCACGAAGGGCTCGTAGAGGCCACTGAGCAACTCCAGGGAGGCGGCGTCCTCCCCGCCCAGCACCACCCGGTCGGGCTTCATGAAATCCTCTACCGCGGCGCCCTCCTTGAGGAACTCCGGGTTGGACACCACCGCCACCGGATACTCCGTGCGCGCCTCGATGATCTCGCGAACGCGCGCCGCCGTACCCACGGGAACCGTGCTCTTGGTCACCACGATCTTGGCGCCGTTCATGGCCCGGGCGATGCTATCGGCCACCGCGAACACCTGAGTCAGGTCCGCATCCCCCGCGGAGACCTGGGGCGTGCCCACCGCGATGAAGATGGATTCCGCGCCCCTTACGGCTTCGGGCAGATCCGTGGAAAAGGACAGCCGGCCCTCCCGCGTGTTGCGCTGGATCAACTCTTCCAAGCCCAGCTCGTAGAAGGGCACCCGCCCCTGCCGGAGTTGCGCGACCTTGACCTGATCGATGTCCACGCAGACCACATCGTTCCCGGTCTCGGCGAAGCAGCTTCCCGTGACCAGGCCGACGTAGCCCACGCCGATCATTGCGATGTTCATGCGACTTGATTCGACGCCTTCAGTCGCGAAAACGGGTCAAATCCACGAAGCGCTCGAAACGCTCGTCGATCCCGGCGCGGTCCAGCGCCATCAGCCGTCGCGGACCGAAATCCTCCACTGTGAAGGACGCGGTCACGTTGCCGTACACGATGGCCCGGCGCAACGCGTTCGCTTCCCCGGCGCCGGCCGCGGCCAGGCATCCCATGAAGCCGCCGGCAAAGGAATCGCCCGCGCCGGTGGGATCCAGCACCTCTTCCAGCGGATAGGCCGGCACCACGAAGGCGGCGGTATCGGAGAACTGGAAGACCCCGTACTCGCCGCGCTTGATGAGCACCACCCGCGGCCCCATTTCGAGAATGGCGCGGGCGGCGCGCACAATGTTGTGCTGTCCGCTCAGCATGCGCGCCTCGGAGTCGTTGATCACCACGGTCTCCACCCGTCCCAGAACCTTGCGCAACTCTTCCGGCGTCTCGTGAATCCAGTGATCCATGGTATCGAGGGCCACCAGCCGCGGCTGCTTCAAGCGCGACAGCACTTCCAACTGCGCCGCCGGGTGCATGTTGCCGAGAAAGGCGTACTCCGTATCCTCGTATCCCGGCGGGAGACGGGGAACAAAGTCTTCCAGCACGTTGAGCTGGACTTCCAGGGTGTCGCGGACGTTGAGGTCCTCGTGGTAGCGTCCGTGCCAGTAGAAGGTCTTGCCCGGGGCGCGCTGCAAGCCCTCCAGGTCCACGCCGCTGCGCGACAGCGCACGCACATGTTCGTCCGGAAAGTCCTCGCCCACCACGCCGACGATGCGCACGGGGGCGAAAAAAGCCGCCGCCAGAGAGAAATAGGCCGCGGATCCCCCCAGGATTCGGTCGGCGCGGCCGTGCGGGGTCTCGATGGAATCAAACGCCACCGAACCCACCACCAGTACGTTCATGTTGACAAACCTCCTGAGTCCCGAACGCTGCTCACTCGCCCTTCCGTCATTCCCGCACCCCCTCCCCTTGATACTTGGCGGCTACAACTGCAGATACTTGTCCACCAACGGCCCCAGCTTCTTGCGGGTCTCTTCCGGAATCACCGACCGATCGGTGACGATGGCCATGGCCAGCGCCGTGGCGCAGGGGCAGGCGCGTTCGGCGGTCAGGCGCCCGGCGGTGCCCCGGACGATGCGCCTGGCCACCTCCGCGTTCTTCTGCAGCACGGCGATGATCTCCTCGATGTCCACGTCGCCGGCGGCCTCGTTCCAGCAGTCGTAGTCGGTGGCCATGGCGATGGTGGCGAAGCAGATCTCGGCTTCCCGAGCGAGCTTGGCCTCCTGAAGGTTGGTCATGCCGATGACATCCGCGCCCCAGCTCCGGTGCAGCGCCGACTCCGCCCGGGTGGAAAACTGCGGCCCTTCCATGCACACGTAAGTGCCGCGGCCGTGCACCGTGATGGCCTCGCCCCCGGCCGCCGCCGCCACGGCGGCGCGCAGATCGTTGCAGAACGGATCGGCGAACTGCACGTGGGCGACGATGCCGTCGCCGAAGAACGTGCTCGTGCGGCGCCAGGTGCGATCGATGAACTGATCCGGCAGCACCATGTGGCCTGGCTCGATCTCCTCCTTGAGGCTCCCCACGGCGCTCACCGAGAGAATCCGCCCGACGCCGAGCTTCTTCATGCCGAAGATGTTGGCGCGGTTGTTCACTTCGGTGGGCAGGAGCCGGTGCCCCTTGCCGTGACGCGGCAGAAAGACCATGTCGACGCCGGCGAGGGTACCCGTCACGAAGGCAGCGGAGGGTTCGCCGAAGGGCGTCTCCACCGCCACCTCGCGCACATCGCTCAGCCCCTCCATGTCGTACAGGCCGGTACCGCCGATGACGCCCAGAGTCGTGTTCTCTTGCATTTTCGTGTCCATTCGAGACGTGTGCGCCTTGAAGCGACCTCATGTGCAGCCGGTTGTCGGCGACAGTCCCGGTGTCTCGGCAGCGCCCGCGGTGGCCGCCGCGTGATACAATTGTCCGCAGGCCGCCTGGATGTCTTCCCCCCGGGGACGGCGCACGTGGGTCTGGATGCCGCAAGCCCGCAGCGTCTCGCCGAAACGCTCCACTGCCGCGTCCGGCGGCCGCTGGAAACCGCTCCCCTCGTGGGGATTGAACGGTATCAGGTTCACCTTGCAGCGAATGCCGCGCAGCCGTTGCGCCAGCTCCGTCGCGTCCGCGGCGAGGTCGTTGACGCCCCCCAGCAGCAGGTACTCGAAGGTGATGCGCTTGCGCCGCGGCACCGGTAGCTCCCGGCAGCATTCCAGCAACCGCGCCACCGGGTACTTGCGGTTCACCGGCATCAGCTCCGAGCGCACGTCGTCACGCACGGAATGGAGCGAGATGGCGAGGTTCACGCGAGTCTCCTCCATGAGCCGGCGCATTTGCGGGAGCAACCCCACGGTAGAGACGGTGATCTTGCGCGGCGAAATGGCCATGCCGCTGTGGGCGTCGGTCATCGCTTCCAGCGCGGCGCGCGTGGCCTGGTAGTTGGCCAGGGGCTCGCCCATGCCCATGAACACCAGATTGGAGATGCGCCGCTCCTCCGCACACTCGCGCTGGACCTCAAGAACCTGGCCCACGATCTCCGCCGCGGTGAGGTTGCGTTGGAGCCCCATGCGCGCGGTGGCGCAGAATGCGCACCCCAGCCCGCATCCCGCCTGCGTGGACACGCACAGCGTCACCCGATCCGCCTCCGGTATGTAAACCGTCTCCACGACGTTGCCGTCGCGCAGGCGCAGCAGATACTTGACGGTGCCGTCGCGGGAACGGCTCCGTTGCTGCACCGCCGCGCAGCCGATGACGAATTCCCGCGCCAGTGCCTGCCGCAACTCCCTGGCGAGGTCGGTCATGCTCTCGAACGCGGTGACGCGCTTCTGGAACAGCCAGCGCCGTATCTGATGGGCGCGATAGGCCGGAACCCCACGCGCGTCGAGCCACGCGCTCAACTCGGCGTGGCCGAGGCCCTCGATGGGCCGCCGGGGGTCCCCCGTGGGAAGCTGTTCCATGGTTTCGCGCGGCGTCCTTGGACAAGGCTCGGGAGAAGCTTCGCCAAGTGACGTCGAAGGACGCCCCATCGGCGGCCGCCCACGATCCTCAGGAGTGGATCTCGCCGGCGGTGAAGAAGAAGGCGATCTCCGCGGCTGCGGTCTCGGGGGCGTCGGAGCCGTGCACCGCGTTGGCCTCCACGTTGGTGCCCCAATCCTTGCGAATGGTTCCCGGCGCCGCCTTGGCCGGGTCGGTGGCGCCCATGATCTCACGGTTGCGCGCGATGGCCCCGTCGCCCTCCAGCACCGATACGAAGATGGGGCCGGTGGACATGTAATCGGTCAGGGTGTTGAAGAACGGGCGCTCCTGGTGCACGGCGTAGAAGGACTCCGCCCGCTGTTTGTCCAGGCGTGTGAGCTTCGCGGCCACAACCTTGAGGCCGGCCCCCTCGAACCGGCTCAGGATGTCCCCGATATGGCCCTGGGCCACGGCTTCCGGCTTGACGATCGACAGTGTGCGCTCCATACGTGTTATCCCAATGCCTCTTTCATGCTGATTCCAATGTCTGCCGGGGTCGGCGCCATGCGCACGCCCGCGTCGCGCAATGCCTCGACCTTCTCCGCGGCGGTGCCCTTGCCGCCGGAAATGATGGCGCCGGCATGGCCCATGCGCTTGCCCGGCGGAGCCGTCTGGCCCACGATGAAGCCCACCACGGGTTTCTTCATGTGCGCCCGGATCCATGCCGCGGCTTCCTGCTCGGCGCTGCCGCCGATTTCGCCGATGAGCACCACGGCTTCGGTTTCGTCGTCCTCGTTGAACCGGGCGAGCACGTCCACGAAGTTGAGCCCGCGGATGGGATCGCCGCCGATGCCGACGCAGGTGGACTGTCCCATGCCCAGACGGGTGAGCTGATCCACGGCCTCGTAGGTCAGCGTGCCGCTGCGCGAAATGACGCCGATGCGCCCGGGCCTGTGGATGTGGCCGGGCATGATGCCGATCTTGCACGCGCCGGGAGTGATGACCCCCGGACAGTTGGGGCCCACGAGCACGGTGTGGCGCTCCGCGAGGTAACGCTTGACGCGCATCATGTCCTGCACCGGGACGCCCTCGGTGATGCAGATCACCAGCGGTACGCCGGCGGCGGCCGATTCCATCATGGCGTCCGCCGCAAAGGGCGGCGGCACGTAGATGACGCTGGCATTGGCGCCGGTCTCCCGCACCGCCTGCTCCACGCTGTCGAAGATGGGAATGCCCTCGAAGTCCGTGCCGCCCTTCCCCGGAGTGACGCCGGCCACCATCCGGGTGCCGTATTCCTTGCACGCGCGGGTGTGGAACTGGCCGGTGGCGCCGGTAATGCCCTGGGTGAGGACGCGCGTCTCGGCGTTGACCAGGATGCTCATGCCCGGTCCTCCTGCAACCGCACCGCCTCGACGATCTTCCGCGCGGCGTCCGCGATGGTATCCGCGGGAATGATGCTGAGGTCGGATCGGGACAACAACTCCCGGCCCCGCTCCACGTTGGTGCCCTGCAGGCGCACCACCAAGGGCACGTGGACGCCGATCTCCCGGGCGGCGTCGATGACGCCCGCGGCGATGACGTCGCAGCGCATGATGCCGCCAAAGATGTTCACCAGCACACCCTGCACCTTGTCGTCGGAGAGCAACAGGCGGAAAGCCTGGCCCACCATCTCCTTGCTGGCGCCGCCGCCCACATCGAGGAAATTGGCGGGCATGCCGCCGTACTGCTGGATGATGTCCATGGTGCCCATGGCCAGGCCGGCGCCGTTGACCATGCAGCCGATGTTGCCGTCCAGCGCCACGTAGGAGATGCCCAGGTTCGCGGCCTGGACCTCCTTGGGGTCTTCCTCGGCCACATCGCGCAACGCCACCACTTCGGCCTGGCGGAAGAGCGCATTGCCGTCGAAGTTCATCTTCGCGTCCAGCACCAGCAGGCGTCCATCGTCCAATTGCGCCAGCGGGTTGATCTCCAGTTGCATGCAGTCGGACTTGAGAAAGGCGTCGTAGAGGCTCTGGAGCAACGCGCCGAAGGCCGAAACCTCCTTGCCGCTCAAACCCAGCCGTCCGGCCACACGGCGCGCCTGAAAGGGTTGCACGCCCACCAGCGGGTCCACCACCTCGATGATGATGGCGTCGGGCGTTTCCCGGGCCACCTCTTCGATCTCCATGCCGCCCTCGCGGCAGGCAATGACGGCGGGAGCGCCGGCGGCGGCATCCAGGACGATGCTGCAGTAGAGTTCCCGGGCGATGCGCGAGGCCTCTTCCACCCAAACGCGCCGGACAATGCGCCCCTCGGGACCGGTCTGGTGGGTCACCAGGGGTTTTCCCAGCAGGCCCTCGGCGAACGCGGCGGCTTCGTCCTCGGCATGCACCAGCTTGACGCCGCCGGCCTTGCCCCGGCCGCCCGCATGGATCTGCGCCTTCACGACGCAAGGGAAACCGATCTCCCGGGCCGCCGCCCGCGCCTCCTCCGCGCTGGCCGCCACCCGGCCCTGGGGCACGGCTACGCCGAAGCGCGCGAGCCACTGTTTTGCCTGGTATTCGTGAATGTTCATGGAGAGACTGGAATCGGACGCCGGAACGTTTGAAGCCGCCGAGCATCCATCGTGGAGGATGCCCGGTACCGCTGTGGCGTCCGGCAAGTTTCCGCGGTCATTGATGGGTTGCCGGCGGTTGGGTTGTGGCTCCTCGCGGGCCGCCCCTCAGGCCCGCAGATCGGTACGTGGCCGCCCCAGCAAGCCGTGCGGTGACCGCCACAGCGACCGCGGGCGCCCCTACGAGGCCTGCGCCAGCACCCGGTCCATGGCGCCGACGATCTCCTGCACGTGGGACAGGGACTCGTCGAACTGTGCCTTTTCGTTTGCTGCCAGGTCGATCTCGATGACCTGCTCCACGCCGCCGGCGCCGATGAGCACAGGCACGCAGAAGTAGTAGCCCTGGACGCCGTACTCGCCTTCGAGCAGAGCCGCGCAGGGCAACACTTCCTTCTTGTCCAGCAGGTAGGCTTCGGCCATGCGCACCGCGGCGGACGCGGGCGCATAAAACGCCGAGCCGGTCTTCAACAGCGCCACGATCTCGCCCCCGGCCACGCGCACGCGCTGTTCGATGGCGTCCAGCCGTTGCGATGGAATGAGACGGTCCACCGGCACGCCGCCCACCTGACAGGCGCTGCGCACCGGTACCATGTCATCGCCGTGACCGCCCAGGACCATGGCCGAGACGCTGTCCACCGAGCGGTTCAGCTCCTGGGCGATGAAGGTGCGGTAGCGCGACGAATCCAGGATTCCCGACTGCCCCACCACCTGGTGCTTGGGAAAGCCCGTGACCCGCTGGCACAGGGTCACCATGGCGTCCAGAGGATTGGTGATGACGATGACGAAGGCGTCGGGCGCGTATTTCCTGATGTTCTCGGACACCTGCGACATGATCTTCGCGTTGGTGCCCAGAAGGTCGTCCCGGCTCATGCCCGGCTTGCGCGCGATGCCCGCGGTAATGATGCAGACGTCGGCGCCGACGATATCCTCGTAGCTGGTGGTGCCGACGATGCTGGCGTCAAAGCTTTCCACCGGCGCGGATTGAAGCAGGTCCAGCGCCTTGCCCTGGGGCAGCCCGTCCACCACGTCGAAGAGCACCACGTCGCCCAGCTTCTTGAGGGCGCACAGGTGCGCCATGGTGCCGCCAATGTTGCCGCCCCCGATGAGTGCGATCTTGCGTCTTGAAATGCTCATGGTCCCGTTGCGTTACATGTTGGCCACGATGGCGTCGCCGAATTCCGAGCACTTGAGCAGCTTGGCGCCGGTCATGAGGCGCTCGAAATCGTAGGTCACGGTCTTCTGGGCGATGGTTTCCTCCAGGCCCTGGATCACCAGGTCCGCGGCCTCGTCCCACCCCAGATGCCGCAGCATCATTTCGCCGGACAGAATCACCGAACCCGGGTTGACCTTGTCCTGGCCGGCGTACTTGGGGGCGGTGCCGTGGGTGGCCTCGAACAGGGCGTGGCCGCTGTCGTAGTTGATGTTGCCGCCCGGCGCGATGCCGATGCCGCCCACCTGGGCCGCCAGCGCGTCGGAGATGAGGTCGCCGGTGAGATTCATGGTGGGAATCACGTCGAACTCGTCGGGCCGGGTGAGGATCTGCTGAAGGAAGGCGTCGGTGATGGCGTCCTTGATGAGGATCTGCCCTTCGTCCGGCCGCCCGCCGCAGTCTTCCCAGGACACCACCTTGTCGCCGAACTCGCGCTTGGCCAGGGCGTAGCCCCAGCGCATGAAGGCGCCCTCGGTGTACTTCTGGATGTTGCCCTTGTGCACCAAGGTCACGTTGCGCCGGTCGTGCTCTACGGCGTAGCGAATGGCCGCTCGGATCAGGCGTTCGGAACCCTCAATGGAGATGGGCTTGATGCCGATGCTGGCGGTGTCGGGGAAACGGATGCTCTTGACCCCCATCTCCTCGCGCAGGAACTTCACGACTTTCTCGGCCTCGGGGGTTCCCGTCTCCCACTCGATGCCGGCGTAGATGTCCTCGGTGTTCTCGCGGAAGATCACCATGTCCACCAAATGGGGCCGCACCACCGGCGAGGGCACGCCCTTGAAGTAGCGCACGGGACGGAGGCAGACATACAGGTCCAGCACCTGGCGCAGGGTGACGTTGAGGCTGCGGAAGCCCTCGCCCACCGGCGTGGTCAGCGGACCCTTGATGGCCACCAGGTATTCCCGGATGACGTCCACCGTTTCCTGCGGCAGCAGGCTCGGCGGACAGTCGTCGCCGTACACCGCCTCAGCCTTCTCGCCGGCGTACACTTCCATCCAGGAGATCTTCTTCCTGCCCCCGTAGGCCTTGGCCACGGCGCCGTCGAGCACCCGCACCGCCGCCGCCCAGATGTCCACTCCAATGCCGTCGCCCTCGATGAAGGGAATGATGGGATTGTCGGGAACCTGAACCTTGCCGTCCGAAAGCGTAACCTTTTCGCCCTGTTCCGGCACTTTCACATGAAGATATTCTGCCATGGCTCTCCTCTGGTCGATTATTCCTGACGTTGTCCCTGACGTTGGCTTCCTTGAACGTGGATTCCGGTCTCGGATTCCTGAAACCGGGCGGTGGCCTTGGACTCCACCGTTCCACCCGTCCGGGTCAGGTGATGGAGGGGCTGAGCGCGGGAACGAGTCCCAGCGCGTTGACTCGTGCCGTGTCCCGTAAATGTCTGCGATAATCTGGTGGTCTTGTTTGCTGGTCTTTTCGCCGCCGGCTGCGTGGCTCTTCCTCGCGTGGCAACCGCCACTGCTCTTCATCGCGCCTTGCCGACAACAGAAATTCCTGCGCACCTTGTCGCAGGAATTTACGGGACACGACACTAGCTAGTCATTAGCGAATCTATCCGGGCGCGTCAAGGAGGCGGCCCAGGGAGCGGTGGGGTGGATGCAGGCAGCGGCAGGCGCCCCGAAGGACCGGGCGGATGAGGGCGGATTTGCAGCCGTGAATTCCTGCGGCGCAATCTCCTGGGCCAAAGATATGCGATTTCGCCGGCGACCGGCTATATTCAAGGAAGATGAAGCGTGAACGCCGCGTTGCCGGCTGGCGCGGCGCATCGATCCGGCCCGTCGTCGAATCGGTCGTGGAGGTGGCTCTGAGCGTTCGGATGGACAGCGTGTCGAAGGAGTACGGGTTTCTCTGGGCGCTCCGGAACGTGTGTCTGGAGGTGGAGGCCGGCGAATGGGTCGGGTTGCTCGGACCCAACGGGGCCGGCAAGAGCACGCTTCTGAAACTGCTGGCGGCCCTCGCCTACCCCAGCGCCGGCTCCGTGGAACTGTTCGGTCAGCCCCTGTCTTGTGGAAACACGCCGCTGCGCCGCTCCATCGGGTTTCTCGCCGCCGGCGCGCATCTGTACGACAGTCTGACCGTCCACGAGAACCTGCGCTTTTTTGTTTCGCTTTACCGCAACGACGTGGGCGCGGACGAGCGCGACGCGGCGCTCGACGAGGTCGGCCTGCGCGCGAAGCGGGACGAATGGGTCTCGGCCTTGTCTCTGGGCATGCGCTGCCGCCTTGCCATCGCCAAGTGGCGCCTGGTGCGGCCCCGGCTGCTACTGGTGGACGAGCCGTACGGCTCGCTGGACCCCTCGGGGGTGGCGCTGCTGAACCGTTTCCTGGAATCCACCTGCGCGGCCGGAGGCATCGTCATCCTGGCCACCCATGACGTGCCGCGCCTTCTCGAACGCTGCACCCGCGCAGTCATGCTGGACCGGGGAAGGGTCGTCTTCGACGAGCTGCGGCGCGAACCCTGGGACAGTTTCCATCGCGCTTTCGACGCGCTGGCGTCGCAGGACCACGGCGGTTCCCGGTGACCGGCGCCCTCGGACAGATCTACTGGCTCCTCTGGAAGGACCTTCTGCTGGAGTCGCGCCGCCGCGACAACCTGCTGTCGATGTTCTTCTTCGGCCTTTCTCTGCTCTTCCTCTTTTCCTTCGCCTTCGAGATCTCCAGCGAGAACGTGTCGCGCATGGCCCCCGGCCTTTTGTGGCTTGCGTTCATGTTCAGCGGCACACTGGCGTTGAATCAGCTCTTTCAGGGGGACCGCGAGAACGACTGCCTCGACGCGCTGCTGCTCGCCCCGCTGGATCGGGGCGCCTACTACCTGGCCAAGGTTTTCTTCAACTTTTCCCTCATGGTCCTGCTGGAACTGTGCATCCTGCCGCTTTTCGGCATTCTGTTCCGCTTGGACTTCTGGCATCTCCTGCCCGGCGTGCTGCTCTACACCCTGCTGGGGACCCTGGGATTTTCCGTCGTCGGGGTCTTGTTCGCCGCCGTGACCTTGCGGGCGCGGGCGCGGGCGCTGCTGCTGCCGGTGCTGCTCTTCCCGCTGATGATTCCGGTGATTCTCGCCACCGTGCGCACGCTGCAGATCATTCTGGGCGCCGGCGCGGCCGCAGAACTGACGCCCTGGTTCCGCCTCCTGGTGGGCTTCGACCTGATCTTCATCACCGCCGGTTTTCTGCTGCTGGAATGGGTGCTGGACGGTTGAGGCCGGTGGCGGATGGATTGGGAAGTGCCGGGAGCGGGTGCTATCATGAACCCGGATGCATTGCCTTGTCACTTTCATCCTGTGCGCTGATGATCCATGGCTCGACGAATACTAGGCACGCTGGCGTTTCTGCTCATCCTCACGGGCCTGTACTGGGGGTTGGTGGAGGCGCCGCCGGATGCGCGCCAGGGCGAGACCCAGCGCATCATGTACCTGCACATTCCCAGCATTCTGGTGGCGTACCTGGCCTTCTTCATCGTGTTCGTGGGAAGTTGCCTGTACCTGTGGAAGGGCGAGCGCCGGGACGACAACCTGGCCCACTCGGCCGCGGAGATCGGCGTCCTGTTCACCGCCCTGACCATCGTGGAGGGCTCCATCTGGGGCAAGCCCACCTGGGGCGTGTGGTGGACCTGGGACGCGCGCCTTACCCTCACCGCCATCCTGCTGCTGATCTTTTCCGCCTACCTGCTGCTGCGCTCGCTCATCGAGGAGCCGCGCCGCGCCGCGGTGTCCGGCGCCATCCTGGGAATCATCGGTTTCCTCGACATCCCGCTCATTCACATGTCGGTGTATTGGTGGCGCACCCTGCATCAGCCGCCGTCCATCATGCGGCCGGACAAGGCGCCCTGGGACAACATCGACCCGGCCATGCTGTGGCCCTTGGGCATCAATTTTCTGGCGTTTCTGGTGCTGTTCTTCTATCTGCTGTCGCTGCGCATCCATCTGGGCGAAATGGAAGACCGGGCGCGCCGGAGCCGGCTCTACGGGGCCGGTTGAGCGGCGCGGCGCGGGGGTTCGTGACCATGGGACAATGGGGATTCGTTTTTCTGGCGTACGGCATCGTGTGGAGCGCCATCCTGCTCTACGTGTGGCTGTTGAAGCGGCGCATCCGCAAGGCCGCGGCCCTGGACACCCGGCATGCCGGAGGGGAGGCCCACGGCCATGAAGCGTAGGCGTTTTCTCATCGGAGGCCTCGTCATCGCCGGCGCTCTGGCCTATCTCATATACGGCGCCATGCAGAACGCGGTGGTGTACTTCGTCACGCCCAGCGAACTCCACGCCGGCACCGGGGCGGCCGACCGCTTCCTGCGGGTGGGCGGCATGGTGTTGCCCGGATCGCTGGAGAAGGACCTGCGGCAGCGCCGGTTCCGCTTCAGGATCACCGATGGCCAGGAGTCCATCGCCGTCTACTTCCAGGGCGTGCCGCCGGATCTCTTTTCGGAGGGCAAGGGCGCCGTGGTGGAAGGACGCCTGGGCAAGGACGGCGTCTTCCAGGCCTCCACCGTCATGGCCAAGCACGCCGAGGAGTACAGCCCGCACAAGGAAGGCGAAGATCCCTCCAAGGCGCGCAGCTTCGTGCCCGCACGGGCCACGGGCGGTTCGTGACCGGAACGCTGGGACATATCTGCGTCCTGCTGGCGTTTGCGCTGGCGCTCTGGGGTATTGCCGCTCCGGTGCTGCATGCGCGCACCGGCAACGAACGCTTTCACGCCTCCGCCCGTTACGCCATCGCCGGACAGTTCCTTTTCGTCACCGCCGCCGCCGGTGCTCTGATCTTCGCCCTGGTGGCCACCGATTTTTCCATCCGCTACGTCGCCTTCAACACCACCCGGGCCACGCCGGTGTACTACCGCGTCACCGGGCTCTGGGGCGCCCTGGAAGGCTCGCTGCTCCTTTGGGAGTGGATCCTGATCATCTTCTCGGCGCTGGTGGCGTGGTGCTACCGCGCGCGCATGCGCGAGTTCATGCCCTGGGTGCTGATGGTCTTCTCCATCGTCTCGGCGTTTTTTCTGGCGGTCATCGCCTTTGCCTCCAATCCCTTCGATCCCCTCTCGCCCGTGCCCGCCGACGGCCGCGGTCTCAACCCGCTGCTGGAAGACGCCAACATGCTGAGCCATCCGCCGCTCCTGTACACGGGATTCGTCGGGCTCACGGTGCCGTTCGCGTTCGCCATGGCGGCGCTCATCCGCGGCCGGCTCGATCATTCCTGGATCGTGGCCACCCGGCGCTGGACCATCACCGCATGGTTCTTCCTGACACTGGGCAACCTGGTGGGCGCGTGGTGGTCGTACCACGTGCTCGGCTGGGGCGGTTACTGGGCCTGGGACCCGGTGGAGAACGCCGCCTTCATGCCCTGGCTGCCGGCGACGGCGTTCCTGCACTCGGTGCAGGTGCAGGAACGGCGCGGCATGCTCAAGACCTGGAACCTGCTGCTCATCATCATGGCGTTCAGTCTGACCATCTTCGGCACCTTCCTGACGCGCTCGGGCATCCTCTCCTCCATCCATGCGTTCTCGTCCGGTCCGGTGGGGTATTATTTCCTGGCGTTTCTCGCCTTCGTTCTGGTGGCGTCGCTGGGGCTGCTGGCCTGGCGCAGCGAACAACTGCGCGGGCAGCCCGAACTGGACTCGGCGGTGAGCCGCGAATCGGCCTTCGTTCTCAACAACGTGGTGTTCGTGTCCGCGCTGTTCACCATCTTCCTGGGCACGGTTTTCCCGCTCCTGTCCGAGGCGGTGGCCGGCGTTCAGGTGAGCGTGGGCGCGCCTTACTTCAACGCCGTCACCGCGCCGCTGTTCCTGCTGCTGGTTTTTCTCATGGGCGTGGGACCGCTCATCGCGTGGCGCCGGGCGTCGTGGGACAACCTCAAGCGCAACTTCACCTGGCCGGTGGCCGCATCCCTGGCCGTGGCCGCGGGTCTGTTCGCCGGCGGCATCCGCTCGTTCCTGGCGCTTCTGGGCTTCACGCTGTGCGCCTTCACCGTCTGGACCATGGTGTGCGACACCTGGCTCTCCCTGCGCGCGCGCCGGCGGCAGGCCGGCGAGGGGCCGCTGCGCGGCCTCGCCACGCTGGTGCGGCGCAACCAGCGGCGTTACGGCGGTTTCGTGGTGCACCTGGGAGTCGTGCTGGTGGTGCTGGGCATTGCCGGTTCCATGGCCTACAGCGTCGAACGGGAAGCGACCTTGAGCGTGGGCGAGAGCCTCACGGCGGGACCCTACCACGTCTCCTTCAAGGGACTGCAAGGATCGCAGGAGCCCACCCATTATCGGGTGGAAGGAACGTTCGAGGTGTCGCGCAACGGCGACGCCCTGGGACGCCTGTCGCCCGCGCTCAAGTTCTATCCGATCCAGGACTCGCCCATCGGCCGGGCCGTGTTCCGCAGCACCCTCAAGGAGGACGTTTACCTGATCCTCTCCGGGTTCAGCGAGGTAGGGCAGAACCGGGCCACCCTCAAGGTGCTGATCCGTCCGCTGGTGCTGTGGATCTGGCTCGGCGGCGTTGTCATGGCGCTGGGCACGCTCATGGCCATCCTGCCCTTGGGTCCGGCCCGGCGGGAGCGGGCGTGAACCCGGCGGCGCGGCGCGTGCTGCTCACGCTCATGGCCGTGGGCGCCCTGGTGATCCTGCTGGGTTACGGCTTCTACCGCGACCCGCGCTACATCCCGTCGCCGTTGGTGGGGGGCATGGCTCCGGACTTCTCCCTGACCCTGTTCGACGGCAACGAAGTGCGCCTGTCCGAGCTGCGCGGCAAGACCGTGATGCTGGACTTCTGGGCGTCCTGGTGCCTGCCCTGCCGGGCCGAGGCGCGGGATCTGGAGGCGGCCTGGAAGCGGCAGGGAGAGGACGTGGTGTTCCTCGGCATCAACATCCAGGACCAGGAGGCGGACGCGCGCAAGTTCATCGAAGAGTTCGGCATCACCTTCGCCAACGGCCAGGACCGGGACGGCAAGATTGCGGTGGACTACGGCGTCTGGGGCATTCCCGAAGCCTTTTTCGTGAGCCCCGCGGGACGGATCACCTACAAGCATGTGGGCGCCATTCCGCCGGCGGTGCTGGCGGCCAAGCTCGCCGAAGCGCGCCAGGACCGCGCCAGCGCCGAGAGCGGCCGCGGCGAGCATCAGACCATACGATGAGTCGGGTTACAGGAGACAACGGGAGGGCGGTGCGAAAACCTGCGCGCCGGCGCGCCCCACGCGCGGCCGCGTTCACCGGCGCGCTGCTGTTGGGGCTCGTGCTGCACACCCACGCCGATCAGGCGCTGGAGGAGCGGGTGCGCGTCATCGCTTCGGAACTGCGCTGCGTGGTGTGCCAGAACCTTTCCGTGGCCGACTCTCCGGCGGAGATGGCGGTGCAGATGCGCGGCATCGTGCGCGAGCAGCTTCAGGCCGGCAAGACGCCGGACGAGGTGCGCGCCTATTTCGTCTCCAAGTACGGCGAATGGGTGTTGCTCGCCCCTCCCGCCCACGGCTTCAATCTCACCGTCTGGATACTCCCCTTTGTGGTGCTTATTGCCGGTCTTGCCTGCGCCGGCTGGTATCTGCGGCGCTGGAGCCGCCGGCGCGCCGGCGCGCCCCAGGGAACCCCGGATCCGGAGCTTCTGGCAGAGGTGCGGGCGGCCGTGGCTGCCGGCGCGGACGCGCCCAGCGCGTTGGAGCCCGCGAGCCTGCCCGTCTACCGGGACCTTCGGGAACTGGAGTTCGACCATCAGGCGGGCAAGCTGTCTGACGACGATTACGCGTCGCTGAGGTTGCATTATGAACGACAGGCCGTGGAAGGGTTGCGTGAGCAACGGAAGGACGCCGCGCCGCCTTCGCCGCCGGACGCGCCGGAGCCGGACATGACCGGGGCCACTCCCTCCCGGTGGAACAAGCGGTCGTGGACGATGGCCGGCGGGGCCGTCCTGCTGCTGGCGGGCGGCGTGACCCTGGGGCTCCTGCTGGGCCAGTCGCTGCGCCAGCGCACGTCGCCGGAGGACAGCATCACCGGAGACTTCCTCACGGGCACCGGTCCGGGGGGCATCGCGCCGGCCGGCGCCAGTGATCCGGCGGCGGCGCTGCGCCAGGGGCAGGAAGCGTTCCAGCGCAAGGACTTCAAGGCCGCCATCCCGGCCTTCCGCGCCGTGTTGCGCCAGGACCCCGGCCACCCCACAGCCAACGCCTACATGGGCATGATTCTGGCCCAGGCCGGCCATGCCGACGCCGCGCTGGAGGCGCTGGACCGGGCGCTGGCGCGCGCCCCGGACTTCCCCCTGGCGCTTTGGGCCAAGGGCATGGTGCTGTTTCAGGAAGGGCGCGATCTTGCGGGCGCGCGCCAGCTTCTGACGCGGTTGGAAGGCCTTCTGCCGGATGGAGAACAACGCCAGGGCGTCCGCGACATCATCGCGCAGATGGGCGAGCCCGCGCCGGACGCGGCAGGCGCGCCCGCGGGCGCGCGCATCGAAGGCGCTGTGGAACTGGCCGCCGGACAGTCCGCCGGCGCCGGAACCAACGCCGTCCTGTACGTCATCGCCCGCCCGGCGGGCGCCCAGGGCGGCCCGCCCCTGGCGGTCAAGCGCATCGCCGCGCCGTCGTTTCCCGTGTCGTTCTCGCTGGGTCCCCGGGACGTGATGCTTCAGGGAAAGGCTTTCGAAGGCCCCGTGAATGTGACCGCGCGCCTGGACCGCGACGGCGACCCCCTCACCCGGGAACCCGGCGAACCCGCCGGCGCCTACGAAGGAAACCCCGTCTCCCCCGGCGCCCGCGATGTCGTGGTGAAGCTGCGCTGACGGACACGGCTGCAAGCCGTGATCCCCCGAAGCGCCGGCTCAGGCGTCCCTTCAGGCGCGCCGCGGCATTCACCCCTCTTCGGGAAGTCTCTGGTACTTGCCCTTGTAGAAGAGTAGCGGGCGGTCGCCCGCGGCTTCGGCGTGGAGAACATGGCCCAGGTAGATGGTGTGATCGCCGCCGTCGTAGCCCTGGGTGACGCGGCACTCAATGAAACCGATGGTGTGGTCGAGGAGCGGGATACCGTTGGCGCTCATGTGCCAGGCGGTGTCCTGGAACTTCTCGATGCCCTTGGTGGCGAAGCGGTTGGCCAGTTGTTCCTGGTGCTCGCCCAGCAGGTTGACGGCGAACACCTTCGAGTCTTCGAAACACTCGTAACAGTTGGCCTTCTTGTCGATGCACACCAGCACCAGTGGCGGGTTCAGCGAGAGGGAGGAAAAAGCGTTCGCGGTAATCCCCGTGGGAACTCCGGCCTTGTCCTTGGTGGTCACGATGGTGACTCCGGTGGCGAAGTGTCCCATCACGTGCCGGATTTCGCGGGAATCCATGCTGCACGGGGTTAACAGACGGAGCCGCGCGTTGTCAATCCGCACTCCCAGTCGCTGGCCGCCATGGGGTTGACAGCGTCCGATGCTGTCCGCCTGCTGTTCCACCGTATCGCGGTCGATCCGGCGTTTCCTCCCGAACGATGGAGGAGGCGGAGGATTTGGAAGAATTTTCGCTTTCGCGAGTTCTTGCGGCGCAAGCTCCGAGGCCGTGTCAAGCCAGCAGAAAATCCGTCACGATCTTGACGAACGTGTCCTGTTCCTCGATCTGCGGCTCATGCGCGGAGTGGTGGAACCGGAACGCGGTGGAGCCGGGCACGATGCGCTGCAGCCGTTCGTCCCAGTCGGGCTGGTTGAGAGGGTCGTGGTCGCAGGCCATGATGAGCAGCGGCACGGTCACCGTGGAAAGTTGCTTGACGAAGGCGTCGATGGTGGAGCCGCGCTGGTAGCCCGGACGCTTCAAACGGGCCGCGGACAGGGCCTCCCAGGCCCCCGGCGCGATGGAGTCGTTGTAGCGGGACTCGACGCACTCGGGCGTGAGCCACTTTTCGTCGTGAAACAGCAGCTTGAGGAGCTTGCGCATGTTTTCCAGGCTCGGCGTGTAGTCCTCCAGGTCGGCCTGGAAGTCGCTCTTGAACACCCCGGCGTTGCCGCAGATGGTCACCATCTTCTTGATCTTCAGCGGTGCCGGCTGCCGCACCACGCTTCGCAGCAGCGTGCCGCCGCCGGCGGAGTTGCCCGCGAAGAAGGCCTCGCCGGCGCCCACCACATCCAGCCACTGGGCGAGGTGCGCCATGCGGAACCCCGAGGGATCGGAAAAGCTGTATATCTTGGCGGTGCCGCCGTAGCCCAGCATGTCCGGGGCAAGCACGTGGAAGTTTCGCGCCAGTTTCGCCATGGCCGTGCCCCAGGTGGCCTCGGCCGACGCGCCGTACTCGCCGCCGTGGAGCAGCACCAGCTCGGGCCCCTCCCCGGCTTCCAGGTAATGGGTCTCGATGCCGCCGACTCGAAGCGTCCGATGATGAATCGTGTCGTTCATGATGTCCTACCACCCCACGGCGTAGCCGTCCCGGCGCGGGTCCGCGGCCGCCATGAGGGCACCGTTGCGCGGGTCCCGGGCAATGAGCGCGGCGCCGCCGAAGGACCACGGGTCCACCACCGTGACGGGGTGTCCCTTGGCCGCCAGGCCTTCGATCACTTCCGCGGGAAATCCCTGTTCCAGTCGGAGGCTCTGGGGATAACCGACGTTGGGCGGCGTGCCCGGCACATGACTCCAGCGCGGCGCTTCCAGAGCGCACTGGGGATCCATCTTCAGGTCGAGGAAGTTGTGCAGCACCTGAACGTTGGTCTGGGGCTGGTCGTCGGCGCCGGGAGTGCCGCCCACGGCCAGGAACCCGCCGTTGTGGAACACCATGTAGGAGTTGAGCGTGTGCGCGGGACGTTTGCCCGGCTGGAGCGCATTGGCGGCGCTGGGGTCGAGCCGGGCGCTGCACAGGCGGTTGTTCATGACCAGGCCGGTGTCCCCCGCCACCACGCGTGAGCCGAAGACCGAGAAGACGCTCTGGATGAGCGAAACCACGTTGCCTTGGCCGTCGGCCGCGCACAGGTAGGTGGTGTCGCTCCCGGTCATGGCGCTGGAGGACGATAGCGGTCCCGCGCTGTCGCCGATGCCGGCGCGGCGCGCGTCCGCGTATTCCTTGCTGATGAGGCGCTCGACCTCGGGGTCGCCGAAGCGGGGATCGTCCAGGTGGCGGATGCGATCCTCGAAGGCGATCTTCTTGGCTTCTACCATGACGTGGGCCAGCTCGGTGGGGCTCATGCTGGAGCAGTCGTAGCCCTCAAGGAGATTCATCATGGTGAGAATCACGAACCCCTGGGACACCGGCGGCTGCTCCAGAATCTGATAGCCGCGGTAGTCGGTGCTCAGGGGTTCCAGCCACTCGGCGAACGGGCCGTCCAGATCCCGCTCCTCCAACAGGCCGCCCTGGGCGCGAATGCCCGCGCACATCCGCGCGGCCACGCCGCCGCGGTAGAACCCGTCCCGGCCGTCGCGCACAATGGCTTCCAGCACGGCCGCCAGTTCGGGCTGGCGCAGTAGCCTGCCGGGCGTCAGGTCTGGCAGCGGCGCGCGGAAACCGCGATGGATGTCGGGGCACGAGGGCGCCCAGTCCGCGATGGAGCCGGCCAGAGAAAGGTACAGGGGGAAGCCGTCGCGGGCGAGGGTCAGGGCGTCGGCGCAGACGTCGGCCAGGTCCACCGCGCCGTAGCGGCGATGCAGCTCCAGCCAGCCGTCCACGGCTCCGGGCACCGCAATGCTCAGGGGACCCGAAGTGGGTATGGCGTCAAGACCGCGGCTCTTGAAGGCGTCGATGGTGGCGTTGCCCGGGGCCGGGCCGCTGGCGTTGAGCGCCCGGACCGTGCCCTCGTCCTTCATGTAGACCAGCGAGAACAGGTCGCCGCCGAGGCCGCAGGCCTCGTGCTTGACCACCGCCAGGACGAACCCCGCGGCCACCGCGGCATCCACGGCGTTGCCGCCCTGCTGCATCATCCTGAGTCCGGCGACGGACGCCAGCGGGTGACCCGCCGCCACCACGCCGTGGGATCCCATGACCAGCGCGCGCGCGGCCTTGCCGTAATGTATCTCATGGGTGTCTTGAGACATGACCGAAGCTCTCCCGTGTTCCGGATCCCGCCATGCGGAAATCTCCCGTCCCGCCCTGCTGGTACGGAGAAGAGTCCGCGCGAGTCATGGTCGCTCTCGGAGCTTGCGCGTCAGATGCGCAGAATCCGGGCAGCGTTGCCGCCGAGTATCCGTTCCCTGGCTTCCGGCGCAAGTCCCAGATCGTCGAGGGCCTTGAGGCTGTTGCGGATGAAGCCGCAGCCATCGTCTGGCCCGTAGGGATAGTTGGTGCCGAAAACCATCTGCTCGGGGCCGAAAAAGTCCAGCACGCATTGGAGCGTGTTGGCCGGATGATCCGCAGTGTCCACGAAGAAGCGCCGGAACGAGTCCAGGGGATTCTCCTTGAGCCCGTAACGCTGGCGCATCTCGTCGGTGCGGCCGGTGTAGATGTTGATGGCGCGCTGCCCGAAGAAGGCCAGCACCCCGCCCACGTCCGCCACCACGAAGGGCAGGGTCGGGAAGCGTTCCAACACCCGGCCGTACACCAGCCGGGTCATGGCCACGGTGCTGTCGAAGGCCCAACCGTAGATGAGGATGGGCACGATGTCGAGGTCCACCGCCTCGGTGGCCAGCGGCGCGGTGGGATGAAGGTAGACCGGCAACTCGTAGTCCGCGAGCTTCTCGTAAATGGGGAAGAATATTTCATCGTCCAGGGGCCGGCCGTTGAGATTGGTGAAGCAGCCGAACCCGCGCAACCCCAATTCCTGCACCGCCCGCTCCAGTTCCTGCAACGAAGCCTCGATGGAGGCGGAGGGCAGCGTCGCCAGGCCGACGAAGCGGTCGGGATGGCGCCGGCACATTGCCGCCAGTTCGTCGTTGGCCACGCGCGCCAGCGCCACGGCGTCCTCCGGATCGTAACGGTCGGCGCCGGGCGCGGGGATGCTCACCACCTGCACGTCCACCCCCTGGCGGTCCATGTGCTCCAGCCGTTCCTCCACGTTGCGGCCCTTGAAGATGGCGGTGTTGATGCGGCACTTGAGAGTCTTGTCGTAGAGATAGGCCATGCCGCTGTGGGGGTCCGGCTCCTCCAGCACCACGGCGCCGTCGCGCCGGTCCATGGCCGCCATGTAGCGTTCAGGGAAGATGTGGCTTTGAAAATCGATGATCATGGCGCGCGTCCAGTGCCCTGCGTCAGAGTCCCCGCACGAGGCGCGGCCCGCCCTCGGGCAACCGGGGCTCGGACTTGACGGTCCTGGAGCCCACCGAGTTGCCGCAACGCTGGCAACTGTAGTCGTAGAGGTCCCCGTCAGGCAGCACCAGCAGCAGGCGCTCGCGCACCGGCATGGCCTGACCGCACTTGTTGCAGTAAAGCAACGACGCCGACAACTGTTCGAAGCTCTTGTCCATGTCTCCCTGGGACTTTGCCGTCGAGGGGAAAGCGCGTGGGCCGCCGGTCGCTTTCCGCGTTATCGGGAACGTGCCGCGAGGACGGCTAGTCCCCGTCCGACGCGGCCTTGGCGTCGGCCTGGACCTTTTCCATGAGATGCGCCGGCAGTTCGTCGTAGTGCGAGAACTCCGACTGAAACTCGCCGCGTCCGCTGGTCATGGAGCGCAGGTCCGAGGCGTAGCGCAACACCTCGGCCATGGGCACCTGCGCCTTGATGATCTGGCTGTGCCCCTTGGCGTCCACGCCGAGGACCTTGCCGCGGCGGCTGTTGAGGTCGCCGATGACGTCCCCCATGCACTCGTCGGGCACCGACACCTCCATGGACATGACCGGTTCGAGAATCACCGGCTTGGCGCTCTCCATGGCGTTCTTGAAGCCCATGGAAGCGGCGATCTTGAAGGCCATGTCGGACGAGTCCACCGAATGGAACGAGCCATCGTAGAGGGTCGCGCGCACGTCCATGATGGGGAATCCCGCCACGTAACCGCCGGACATGGTCTCGACGATGCCCTTCTCCACCGCGGGGATGTAATTGCGCGGGATGGCGCCGCCCACGATCTTGTCGACGAACTCGAATCCCTTGCCGCGCGGCAAGGGCTCGAGCTTGAGCCACGTGTCGCCGTACTGGCCGCGCCCGCCGGACTGTTTCTTGTACCTCCCCTGAGCGTTGGCGCTGGCGCGGATGGTTTCCCGGTAGGGCACCTTGGGCGCCTTCAATTCCACCTCCGCGCCGTACTTCCGCTTGAGCTTGTCCACCACTACCTCGATGTGGAGCTGACCCGTCCCCGACAGGATGAACTCGCGCGTCTGCTCGTCGCGGTGCATGGTGATGGACGGATCTTCTTCCATCATGCGCTGGAGCCCCTGCGGCACCTTGTCCTCATCGGCCCGGGACTTGGGCGACAGCGCGAAGGAGATGGACGGGTTGAACGGCGCCAGTCCGGGATAGGCGATGGGGGCGGACTCCTCGCACAGCGTGTCGCCAGAGGCCACGTCCTTGAGTTTGGCGGCGGCGACGATCTCGCCGACACCCGCCTCCGGGACTTCCTCTTGCCTGGACCCCTGCGGACGGAAGACATGGGCGATCCGCTCCCTGGATTCCTTGGCCGGGTTGTAGACGGTACTGTCGGCCGTGAGCGTCCCCGAGAGCACCCGCATGATGGAAAGACGACCCGCGAAGGGGTCCACGATGGTCTTGAAGACAAATGCTGAGAACGGGGCGTCCGCGCTCTTGTCGCGCGCCTCTTCCTCACCCGTCACCGGATTCGTGCCCTGGGCGGCGCCCTCTTCCAACGGGGACGGGAGCCATGCGACCATGCCGTCCAGCAACGCCGCGACGCCCATGCCCCGGGTCGCCGAGCCGTACAACACCGGGCACAACACCCCGGCATCGACGCCGGCGCGCAGCCCGTCGGAGATCTCGTCCGCGGTCAGCTCCTGGCCCTCCAGGTACTTCTCCAGCAGCTCGTCCTGGGTCTCCGCCACGTTCTCCATTAGTTTGACGCGCATCTCCTCGGCGCGTTCCTGAAGCTCCGCGGGGATGTCCCCCTCGCTTTCCTCGCCCTCCCCCTCCTTGCACACCGCCTTCATGCGGATCAGGTCCACGACGCCGCGGAAGTTCTCTCCATGGCCGATGGGAACCTGTATATGGACCGCCTTGGCCCCCAGTCCGCCGGCAATGGCGTCCACCGCCTCCACCGGATCGGACTCCTCACGGTCCATGCGGTTGACGAAGAACATGCGCGGAAGCTCGCGTTCCGCGGCGTGGCCCCAGAGCCGCTCCGCCTCCACCCGCAAGCCGGCCCCGGCATGGAGAACGAACACCGCGCTGCCGCACGCCGGCAGCGAATGGACGGTCTCCGGAAGAAACGTGGCGAAACCCGGGGTGTCCACCAGAATACAGGTGGTCTTGCGCCATTCCAGGGAATGAAAGGCGGTGGAAATGGAGACCTGCCTCTGGACTTCCTCGGGCTCGTAGTCGAATGCGGAGCTGCCGTCCTCCACCCGTCCCAACCGGTTCGTGCTGCCGGCAACGAACAGCAACGCCTCGCCCAGCGAGGTCTTGCCCACCCCCCGGTGTCCCAGCAATCCAACGTTGCGTAGCCGGCCAGCTTCAATTGTCATGTATCAACCTCCTTGAACTTGCGGTGTCTTGCGCTTGCGCTGTGACGGAGTCGCGTTCTTGTCGTAAATAAGACGTAACCCTTCCAAGGTCAAGAATTCGTCCACGTCCTCGATCACCGTCGATTCGTGGGCGATGAGGGAGGCGACCCCGCCGGTGGCCACGACGCGCGCCTTGATGCGGTTCTCCCGCTCGATGCGCTGCACGATGCCGTCCACCAGGCCGACGTAGCCGTAGTAGATGCCCGACTGGATGGAGTGCACCGTGGACTTGCCGATGACGCTGCTCGGGCACACCACCTCCACCCGGGGCAGTTTCGACGCGCGCTGGAACAGCGCCTCCAGGGCGATGACCAGACCCGGCGCAATGAGGCCTCCGAGATACTCGCCCTTGTCGGAGACGCAGTCGAAGGTGGTGGCGGTGCCGAAATCGATGACCACGCAGGCGGCGCCGAAGCGATCATAGGCGGCCACGCCATTGGCGATGCGGTCCGCGCCGACATCCTGCGGACTGTCGTAGAGAATCGGCATGCCTGTCTTGAGACCCGGCCCCACGAGCAGCGGCCGGACGCCGAAGAACTTCCGGCCCAGTTCGTCGATCATGCCCACCATGGGCGGCACCACGCACGAGACGATGATGGCGTCGATGTCGTCGCCGCGGATGCCCTGGGCCGCCGCCAGAGGCGCGATGAGCGCGCCGTACTCATCCACCGTGCGCTGCGGCTCCGTCAGCAGGCGCCAGTGGGTCACGAGGTCCCGGTCCCGGTACACGCCCAGCACCATGTTGCTGTTTCCTATGTCCACGGCCAGCAACATCTAGGCTCCTTCCGCCCCGTCCAGCAGGAAGACGTCCCCGCTCACCACGCGCTCGGTCCGGCCACCCTCGCATTCGAGCACCAGAAAGCCGCTTCCGTCCAGCTCGCGCACCCGTCCGGCCCGCTCGCCGTCCGGCGTATGCGCCCGCACGCGGCATCCTTTCATGCGCGCGTACCGGTTCCAGCCCCGGGCGATGGGCGCAAACCCGTGCTCCTGGAACTCGATGTAACGCTTGTCCATGTGACGCATCAGGGAGCGGGTCACGCGCACGCGGTCCACCGCGGCGCCGGACTCTTCCAGGACCGAGGTGGCGCGCTCGCGAATTTCGGGCGGCATGAGCGCGCGCGGGTAGTTCAGGTTGACGCCGATGCCGACGATCACGAACAGGGTCCGGTCGCCTTCGCACGCCAGCTCGCTCAGCACGCCCGCCACCTTGCGCCCCCCCAGCAGGATGTCGTTGGGCCACTTGATCCGGGGCGCAGCCACGTGTTCCGTCAGGGTGTCCACCAAGGCCACGGCGGTGAGCAACGTCATCTTGGCCGACTCGGCCGGCGCCAGCGCGGGACGCAGGAGAAACGAGATGTAGAGGTTGCAGTTTGGCGGCGAAACCCAGTGCCGCCCCATCCTTCCTCGCCCCCGGCTTTGTGTCTCGGCAATGACAACGGCGCCCTCGGGCTCTCCGGCCTGCGCCAGCGCACGGGCGGCGCGGTTGGTGGAATCCAGCTCCGGGTATACGTCCACCCGGCGCCCGAGGCGCCGGGCGCCCAGGCCGCGCAGGAGCGCCGCGGCGCTCAACGCCTCGCCCGAAATCGCGCCGGGTTTTCCCTGTGCCGAATCCATGATTGAAGGGTTCACCGGAATCGAGGGGTTCACCGGAGTACGTGGCCCCGCGCCGGCTTCGGCGCGGCCGTACCCGGCATCACTGCGCCTGCAGTTCCCGGATCCTCTCCAGGCTGCGGTTCAGGGCTTCGATCTTCTCTCCCATCTCCCGCGCCTTGTCGCGTTCCCGTTCCACCACGTCCGGCCGCGCCCTGGCGGTGAAGTTCTCGTTGGCAAGCTTGTTGCGCGCACGTCCCATCTCGGTTTCGAGTTTCTCAAGGGAGCGGTGCAGGCGCGCGCTCTCCTCTTCGAGGTTCACAGCCCCGTCCAGGGGAACAAAGACGTGGGTGGTTTCGACGATGGCGGTGGCCACGCGCTCGGGGCGGCGCCCTTGTGCAACGTACTCCGGCGGCTCCGTCCGCGCCAACGCGCACAGGAGCGGCTCATGAGCGCGCACGAGGGCCAGACGCTCTTGGGAATCCGACAGCACCACCCGGACCTTCCTGGACGGCGGCACGTTCATTTCGGTGCGAAGGTTCCGCACCGCGCGGATGATGCCGCTCAGGAAGGCGATCTGTTCCTCCGCCTCCGCATCCGCGGGGAAGTCCGTGGCCGCAGGCCAGGCCTGCACCATGATGTCGTCGCTGCGCGGCGCCGACGCATCCCTGGCGGTGACCGCGCTCCAAAGCTCCTCGGTCACGAACGGCATCAACGGGTGGAGCAACAGCAGGATGCTCCGAAGCACGGTGTGCAGCACCCTCTGGGTCGTCCGGGAGCCGTCCTCACTGTTGAGGCGCAGCTTGCTCATTTCGATGTACCAGTCACAGAACTCGTGCCAGGTGAACTGGTAGAGATGGTGCGCGAAGTCGTTGAAGCGATACGCGTGGATGGCTTCCCGGGCGCGCTCCACCGTGGTCCCGAGGCGCGACAGGATCCAGCGGTCGGCCAGGTCCAGGTCCGCTCCGGCGAGGTCCGCGGGCGCGCGGCGGGGTTCCGCGAGCACGTCGTCGTCGAGGTTCATGAGCGCAAAGCGCGCGGCGTTCCACAGCTTGTTGACGAAGTGCTGGTAGCCCGCGATGCGGTCCTCGGCGAGCTTCACGTCCCGGCCCATGGCGGTCATGGCCACCAGCGTGAAGCGGAACGGATCGGCGCCGTAGCGGTTCACCATGATCAGCGGGTCGATGACGTTGCCCTTGGACTTGGACATCTTCTGGCCTTCCTGGTCGCGCACCAGGGCGTGGATGTAGACATCCCGGAAGGGCACTTCGTCCATGAACCTGAGACCCATCATCATCATGCGCGCGACCCAGAAGAACAGGATATCGAAGCCCGTCACGAGCGCGGCCGTGGGATAGAAGGCGGCGAGCTCCGCGGTCTTGTCCGGCCATCCCAGGGTCGAGAAAGGCCAGAGGGCCGAGGAGAACCAGGTGTCCAGCACGTCGGGGTCCTGCACGAAGCGGCTGCCGCCGCACGTCGCGCAGCGCGCGGGCGCGGCGCGGGCCACGACCGGGACGCATTCCGGCGCGATCCGGCCCGCGCCGTCCGCGGCCAGCGACGGATTGCAATCGGCGCAGTACCACGCGGGAATCTGATGGCCCCACCAGATCTGGCGCGACACGCACCAGTCCTTGATGTTCTCCATCCACGCGAAGTACGAATTCTTCCACCCTTCGGGAATGATGCGCGTACGGCCCTGTCGCACCGCGTCCATGGCCGGGTCCGCCAAGGGCTGAATCTTCACGAACCACTGGGGCGTGAGGTAGGGCTCGATGGCCGTGTGGCAGCGGTAGCAGTGGCCCACGGCGTGGCGGTAGGGCTGGACTCCCGCCAGGAGGCCCGTGTCCTCCAGCTCCCGCACGATGCGCTCACGCGCGGCGTAGCGGTCGAGGCCGGCGTAACGCTCGACCCACGCCGGCGACAGACCGTCCCCCTGGACAAACGCCTCGCCGCGCACCGCCGCATCATCGTCAAGGATATTGAGGACGTCGAGATCATTCCTCAAACCGATCTCGAAGTCGTTGAAGTCGTGCCCGGGGGTGATCTTCACGGCGCCCGTGCCGAATTCGGGATCCACGAAAGCGTCCGCCACCACCGGAATCTCCCGGCCCACCACCGGAAGGCGCGCGCGCCGGCCCACGCTGCCGGCGTGGCGTTCGTCCTCGGGATGGACCGCCACGCCCGTGTCGCCCAACAGGGTCTCCGGGCGGGTGGTGGCCACCACCAGCTCACCTTCCCCCACCAATGGATAGCGCACCTGCCACAGGTGCCCGTCCACCTCCTCGTGCACCACCTCGATGTCGGCCAGCGCCGTCTTGCAGCGTGGACACCAGTTGATCAGCCGTTCCGCGCGATAGAGCAGACCCTCCTCCCACAGGCGCACGAAGGCCTCGCGCACCGCCCGGGAAAGCCCCTCGTCCATGGTGAAGCGTTCGCGGCTCCAGTCGCAGGACACGCCCAGGGCGCGCAACTGGCGCAGGATGGTGCCGCCGGTCTCCTCGCGCCAGCTCCACACACGCTCGATGAACGCTTCCCGGCCGAGGTCGGCGCGGCTCAGTCCCTCGCTGGCGATCTGTCGCTCCACCACGTTCTGCGTGGCGATGCCCGCGTGATCGGTGCCAGGGACCCACAGCACGTTGTGTCCGTCCATTCGGTGGAAGCGGCACAGCACGTCCTGGAGGGTGTTGTTCAGGGCATGGCCCATGTGCAGCGAACCGGTGACGTTGGGCGGCGGAATCACCATGGAGTAGGACGGCGCGTCCGCGCCACCGGGGGCGAAGTGCCCGGCTTCGGCCCAGCGCTGGTACCAGCGGCTTTCCACCTCCTGGTGACTGTAGGACTTGGCGATTTCTCGGGGCATGGAATTGTGCTTTCGGTCTGGGGGTCCGATTCCGGTGTTCAGCGCATGGTAGCAGACATGATTGCGTCCTGTGAACTTGACAAGGGCGCGTCCGCTGCTAGATATAAGGGGTTTCCCGTTCGTGCGAAAGTGGCGGAATTTGGTAGACGCGCAGGATTCAGGATCCTGTGGGAGCAATCCCGTGGGGGTTCAATTCCCCCCTTTCGCACCATCACTTGCTTCCAGAGTTTCGCCCGCCGGCTCGCACGGGCCGGCCCGTCCGCCCGACGCCGTTCGCCTCCATCGTTGACCTCGTTTTCGATTTGTGCCATCTGTAAAATCATACCAGCCTGAAACGGAGTCCCTTCTGCCACAGCAAGACCATGAGAGTGACCTTCAGGTTTCTCTGACGGACGTCGCCGAAGAACACCTGGAATCCCGCGACTCGATGGACCCCTACGGCTATGTCGCCGACCAGTTGGCGCTCGTGGAGCAAAAGCTGGCGGAGTGCACCCGTTCGAAGGAGCCGGAGTTGACCCGGATCGCCTCCCATCTGATACGGGGAGGCGGCAAACGCATCCGGCCCGTCATCACCCTCCTTGCCTTCAAGGCGTTCCACGGCCAGCGGGTACAGGACATCGTCGAAATCGCCGCGGCCATGGAGTTGATCCACGCCGCGACCCTGCTGCACGACGACATCATCGACGGCGCGGAGTTCAGGCGCGGAAAGGAATCCGCCTACAAGCGCTACGGCCTTACGCGTACCCTCGTGACCGGGGATTTCCTCTTCATCAAGGCGTTCGAGTTCGCCGGCAAGTTCGATGAGCAGGTGGTGCAGTGGACCGCGGACGCGTGCACGAGCCTCACCGAGGGAGAGATACTGCAAGGCTCCTTCAACCGCAATCGCACGGTCACCGCGCGCGACTATCTCCAGATCGTGGAGCGCAAGACCGCCTCGCTTTTTCAGACGGGCGCCAGGCTGGGGGCCCACATCGCCGGCGCGCCGTGCTCGCAGGTGGAAGTGGCGGCGAACTTCGGTCTCAATCTGGGCATCGCCTTCCAGATGATGGACGACGTCCTCGATGTGGTGGGACGGCGCGACCTGTTGGGCAAATCCACGGGCATGGACCTGCGCGACGGCAACCCGTCCTTGCCCATCGTGCTTTCCCTTCTCGACGGACACGGGGCGGTGACCCAGGTGTTCCAGTCGGCCGAGCCCACGGAAGACGACATCCAGCGCGCCCTCAACGCCATGGGCAACGGCACCGTCATCGAGCGCGCGCGGGGCTTCGCGCGCAAGTACGCTCTCAAGGCGTGCCGCGAGATCGACCAGTTGCCGGACGCGGTTGCGCGAGACGCCCTCAAGGGTCTGGCGCAACGGCTCACGGACCGTGATCGTTAATGCCCGCGCCCAACCGGCTTGCCTCCCGCGATACCCAGGTCCGGAACATCTTTGATCGCATCGCCGGACGCTACGACCTGCTCAACCGGATCATCAGCTTCCGGCTCGACGCGCTGTGGCGCCGCAAGCTCATCCGTGCCCTGGGCCTGGCTGGCCGGCCGGCATGGGTTCTGGACATGGGCACCGGCACGGGAGCGCTGGCGCTGGACGCCTGCCGCGAACTCGCGCCCGGCGCCCGGGTGGTGGGCGTCGATTTCTCCCACGCCATGCTCCAGCGCGCCCGGGAGCAGGCCAGGCGCAAGGGGGAGGCGTCCCGGGCCGACTACGTCCTGGCGCACGCGCTGGCCGCACCGGTGAAGAGCGGGACCTTCGACGCGGTCATGAGCGCCTTCGTGCTGCGCAACGTGGGGGACCTGGAAGCGTTTTTTCGCGAGTCGTACCGCGTGCTCCGACCCGGCGGACAGGTGGCGTCGCTGGATATGTTTCCGCCGCCCCGCGGGCTTTTCTCCCATCTGTACTGGCTCTATTTCGGGCGACTCATGCCGCGCATCGGCGGCGTGGTAAGCGGCGACCCCTCCGCCTACCGTTATCTGTCGGACTCCGTGCGGTCCTTCGTAGCGCCGGACACCGTGGCGCAGACGCTGGCCGCGGCCGGTTTCGCGGAAACCCGCATCCACCGGTACCTGCGCGGCGCGGTCTGTCTTCACGTCGCGGCCAAGCCCGGGGGAAGGCCGGGGCAGAAGACATGGGAGCCATGAACCCTTACGGCGCGGCGTTCGTGATGTTTCTCTACCAGGTCGCGGTGGGCGGGCTGGTGGGTCTTTCGGCGACGCCGTTCAACGATCTGGAGCGGGGGTTCTACAAGTCCACCGCGGGCGTGCTCGTGGTGGCCGCGGTGCTGGCGCTGTGGGGGCAGATCGATATTCTCCCTGCACAAAGCGGGGTTCGCGGTGTGCTGGGCGTGATTCTGCTGGCGGTTTTCACGCTCTTTCTGGTTCTGTACTTCGTCTCACTCTGGGGAGAACGCGGCTTTCTGCGCGCGCGCTTCTTCTCCACCGCCATACTGACCGGGCTCGCCGGCCTGATGGTGGCTTCCTACGGCTTCTCCGGCCCGACCCTGGGTCCGGTGGAAGCGGTATTCCTGCCGTTGAGCTTCGTCGTGTCGGCCTTGCTGTTGGGCGCCGTCACGGTGGGCATGTTGATCGGTCACTGGTACCTGATCGAAACGGGTCAGAGCCTCGAACCGTTCTTTCGCGTCTTTCGCTTCTTTGTCGCCATGCTGATCATTCAGACCGGTCTGGAGATCATCGGGGCGGCCCTGCTTTACCTGTTCGGAACCGCCGCCACGGAGGCCAACGTGGAACGGCTTTTCAGCCACCACCTGATGCTGCTGTCTTCACGCTTCGTGGTGGCCCAGGCCGCGCCGCTGGCACTGTCCTGGATGATCTGGAAGACCCTGAAGGACTACAAGAACACCATGGCCGCCACGGGGCTGTTCTACATCGCTCTGCTCGGGGTATTCGTGGGAGAACTGCTGTCGAGCCACATCCTCGCCCTTGCGGGTGGAACGGTACCCTGGTGAAACTCTGATCGACGTCCGCCAACTCCTGGGCCAGCGCCCTTCCACCGCGCCGGGCGGCACTCGTCCCGAGCATGTCGAACGGTTCAGGGTGAACAACGCGGCGGCCATCGCACGGAATCCCGCTGGCGTCCCGTCCACTTCAGTGTCACCCTGAAGCCGGGACGCCGGGGCTTCGTTTACGTGGACCGTCATTCCTCCCGCGGCTGGTATTCTGGTCGCGGATAGGTCCGTATCGCGGTGACTCGCAGCCCGTGTCCGGTCCAACCGAGATCGTAACCCACCACCATGCCTTCCTTGAGACCCTTGGGGGAGTTCACCGGGCCGAACATGCGCACCATCTGATAGGAAAATCGCACGTCCCGGCCGCTGGCGGTGCGGACCACGCCGTTGTTCTTGCGGTGCGAGAGGCGCCGGATGATCCCGTGATAGTAGAGATCCGGCGATTCCTCGTCGGTCGCACCTTCGACACCTGAGCCATCGAGGCCGTCGCTGGCATCATCTTCGCCCATGGCCGATCCTCCTTGCTTTCATCCTATCTTCATGGAAGTCGGACCGCAATGCGGACGACAAACGCGTCGCGCATGGCCTCAACGGGTCGACAGAAAAGTCGAAATCCATAACTTGTTGAAAAATAAGGAGATTCCAGAAAACTGCCAGCCTGGCGCGACAATATCGTCGAGCCCGGCGGGAAAATATGCCGCAATTTCGCCTACTTGAGGTTGGCACGGAAAGTGCGTCTATGTTCCATCATGAGCCGTTCGATACCCAGGCCGCGCCATGAAACGCCATCAGGCGCGACGGGTCCGGGAAGTGCTGTTGACAGGTTGTTGACAAGTTTCTTGACATATTGTCTCAACGGAATAGGATAGGCGCCATATGTTGTCCACGCACGAGAAACCGTCGGAACGGCAGATCCTCGCTGACGTATTCGCCCAGCCCAACGCCAGAAAACTGGCGGATATCGCCGAGGAATTCTCCCTCGGCGAGCCCTTCTCCGCCGCAGGACTTCACCGTGAGTCAGCCGAGGCTTTCTTCATTCTCGAAACCAAGCGAGGCAAGTTCCTCGTCTCCATCGAGGGATTCAAGAGCGAGAATGAGGTCAAGCATGACATCGAGCTCCTGTTGTTCTTGCGGCGCCACGGATTCCAGTGCCTGCAGCCCCTGAAGAGCCGGGGCGGGCAGCACTACCTTCAGGCCGACGGCCGGTTCATTTCGGCCAGCCGCAACATCGATGGGGCCGAGGTCCCCGTGGCGGATCTGACACGGAGACAGATTTCCGCCGCCGGACGGGTGCTCGCCGACCTGCATCTGATCGGAAGAGGATACAAGAAGGGCGTGGAGAACCGCTTCTCCTTCTCAAGGGTGGCGGCGTTGTACCAGGAGGTGCGGAAGATCCTCCCGACCCACCTCAAGACCATCGTCCGGGTGTTGGATGACGAGGTCAACTACCTGGAGTCCTATCTCGACAACAATCTCCCCAAGGGCATCATCCACGGCGATCTTTCGTGGGAAAGCATGAAGTTCAAGGGCTCGCGCCTGGTCGGGATCATGGACTTCGACAAGGCATGCCGTGGAAAATTCATCTGCGACCTTGCCACTACCGTCAATGCTGTCTGTTACCACGAAGGACGTTACCGGCTGGACCGGTTCGAGGAATTGATCATGGGCTATGAAGGGTTGCGCCCCTTGTCGCTGCCCGAATGGGATTCGTTCCCCAACGAACTGCGCTTCTCGGCCCTGCGGACCGCCGCTACCAGCCTGCACGACTTCTACCTGCGGGATAACGGAGAGCGGCAGCGACTCCAGAAGACCTTCCGCGATTTCTTCGAGCGGTTGCTGATTCTCAGGCGGGAGAAGGAAGGGGGCATGGAGGATCTGCTGCTGTCCATGGCCACCGGTTACGACTACAGAAAGTATCAGAAGTCCAAACCTTCCCGTTGAGGTCGTCCGCGCCACGCCGCGGACGACATGAAAAGAGAGAAACCGGCCAGAAAAAGGCCGGCCAGAAAAAACATCAGACCGCCCGTCAGCACCACATGGAAGAAGTCCATTTTGACCTTGGCGGCGTCGTACTGCTCCCTCTCCTCGTGGATGCGGCCGAGAATCTGCCGGTTCTCTCGCGGCGTCCTTGCCCCGAACCCGCCGTCCGCGCCGAACCCGGATCCGGCCGCCACCACCGCACGATAGTGAGCCACCTGCACGGAACCGACGATCCAGTTGCCGGCTCCCAACAACACCAGCACCAGACCGGTGACGAAACCGGGCTTCAGGTACAGTTCCTTGAGACTCATGGGCATCGGACGGTAGCGGAGCCATAAAGGAAGTGCAAGGGATGAAGTGCTACGTGATCGGTGACGTGCACGGATGCGTGGACGAACTGTCGTCCCTGGTCGCAGGCCTCCCCCTCGAAAAGGACGACACCCTCGTCTTCCTGGGCGACTACATCGACCGCGGCCCCGACTCGAAGGGGGTCATCGACTATCTCACCGATCTGAAACGGCGTGGCGAGCAGAATACCGTATTCCTGCGCGGCAACCATGAAGACATGATGCTGTCGTTCATGGGGCTGTCAGGCCACCATGGGGACGTCTTTCTTCTGAACGGCGGGATGGCCACGTTGGCCAGCTACGGCGTGGAGGGTCCGGCCCGTTCCCCCACCGCGGCCGACGGCCAGCGTCTTCTCGCGGCGCTGCCGCCGGAACACGTCGAGTTCCTCATGCGACTCGAGCCGTGGCGCTTCATCTCCGGCTTTCTGTGCGTGCACGCGGGAATCAATCCGCGGCGCGCCTGGGACGAGCAGTCGGACGAGGAACTCCTGTGGATACGGCGGGAGTTCATCATGAACCCCCATGAATTGCCGCACACCGTCCTCTTCGGCCATACGCCGATGCAGGACGCCTTCTTCGACCTGCCCTACAAGATCGGCCTCGACACCGGTCTGGTCTACGGCAACGCCCTGAGCTGCCTCGAGATCAACGGCCGGGCACTCTATCAAATTCGCCGTGGCAGCCGCTCGGTACGGGTGACGGACGTGGCTCCGCGCTGGAAGCGCTAGTGTGGTGTCTGGTTAATTCGCGTCATAATCTGCGGAGGATTTTTTGTTGTCGGCAAGGCGCGATGACGAGCAGTGGCGGGTACCACGCGAGGAAGAGCAACGCAGCCGACGGCGAAAAAGACCCGCAGATTATGTCGCGTATTAACCAGACACCACACTAGGTGTCTGCGCCACCCCGTCAAGGGTGCACCGACTCCAGGAACCAGTCCGTCGGGATCTCCCGCCCCACACCCTTGGCCCTGGCATCCGCGTAAACCGCACCCCCGACGGCCGCAAACTGCAGCCCCAGGCCGATGGTGTTGATGAAGCACGTGGACTCGTCGGGGCTTGTACGACCCGCCACTTTCCCGGACACCACGTCCTTGAGTTCCGGTGCGTCGAGCCAAGGCGGCTCCTTGGGCCGCTCCACCGAGTCCTTGTCCGCCGCGTTGAGGAACTCCAATGGGTCGTGGGCCACCACTCTTTCGTCACCCATCCCGGCGATGTAGTTCTCCGGCGCGGCCTTGCGCGTATGCAGTACCACACGGTCCGCGCGCGCCACGGTCTCGTCGCCCAATTCGGACGTCTTGACGCAGGTAAAATGGAGGCCGGGACGCACCCATTCCGGCGGAATGACCCGCGTGATGGCATTGGTGGCCGCCACCAGCACCTGTGACTGCTGGGCCACTGCCACGGCGTCCGCGCAGGGTTCCACCGGAACGCCGACCTTCGCCGCCATTTCCCTGGCGAAGGACTCGCGGTTCGCCTGGGTGGGGCTGAATGCCAACACCTTCTCGAAGGAACGCACCTTGCAAAAGGCTTCCACGTGGGCGCGGGCCTGCCAGCCCGAACCGAGCATCCCGAGACAGGACACCTCTTCTTGCGCCATGTACCGAGCCGCCACCGCGCTGGTAGCGGCCACGCGGTAGGCCTGAATCACCCCGTCCGGGAAGATGGCCAGGGGCTCGCCGGTCTCGGCCGAGAACAGCAGCACGAGACCCACCCACTTGCCCCCCGGCGCCGTGGGGATCTTGTCCTTGACGATGCGGTCACCGCGGTCCTCCCAGCGGATCACGTCCGAGTTGAGCCGCAGCGCCACCACCTTGGGATCGAACAGGCCCGCCTCCATGGACTTGAAGGCGTACACGCCCGAAGTCTCGGGAAAAGGCAGGTAGAGATCCGTACGCGGGCGGTTGACCGCATGGCCGTCGGCGAGTTGCTGATAGGCCTTGTTCAACACGTCGAGACAGGTGTCCATGGAAAGCAGTGCTTCGATCTCGTCATTGTTCAGGATCAGCATGGCGTCCCTCCCGGCATCCAGCGGGCAAGGGCGACCGCCGGGCGCCCTTGCAATCATGGTTCAGGATCAAGGTGGCGGCCCGTTCGATATCCAGCGGGTGGGGGCGACCAGCGGTCGCCTGGCGAAGGACGCCTGGCGCGGTCCTTGCCACGGGACGACCGGTCGCCGCCCCTGCCGTCAGTCCCGGATGTCCTGCAGCAGCCAGTCCGTGGGAATCTCCTTCCCCAGACCCTGTGCCCTGGCCAGCTCGTAGACCTTGCCCGCCACCGAATAGAACTGGGCGCCCTGAACGTTGCCCCGCTCCGAATAGGTGATCTGGTCCTCGGAAGTCCGGCCCGGATGCCGGCCCGCCAGCAGGTCCGCCAGCATCACGTTCCTGTCGCCGCCCTGCACGCCGTGGGCGCGGCGGCGCTTGCGCTTCATCTTGAACCCGGCATCGTCTTCGGGCCGCGCCGCATAGGTGATGTATTCGTCGGGTAGTGCGAACTCATCCAGCCCCCAGGGAGCCGGCGCCGTACCCAGCCTCAACGACGCTTCGATGCGCTCGAAGGTCTCGGCATCCGGCCGGCCGCCGATGGAAGTGATGTGGGTGCCCGGTTCCACCAACGCCCCCTTGATGATGTCCACCGCGGAATCGGTGCACCCGGCAAGGATGTCGGCGCCCTTGTAGACCGCGTCCGGGTCGCTCAGGGGCACGGCCTCCACGTCGAACTGCTCGGTCATTTCCCGGGCATACGCCTCCCGGTTCGCCTTGGTGGGACTGTAGACCTGCACCCGTTCGATGCGCCGGACATTCATGAATGCTTCCAGGTGCGAGCGCGCCATGCCGCCCGAACCCACCATGCCCACCACAGCCGCGTCCTCGCGGGCCATGTACTTCGCGCCGATGCCGGAGTCGGCGCCCACGCGCATGTGTTGCAGGTGGCCGTCGTTCAGCAGCGCCAGTGGCTCGCCGTTTTCGATGCTGGTGAGCAGGATCAGGCCGCAGAAACGCCCCGGCCGGACACAGTACTTCTCCTGCGTGACGGCGCCGTTGTATTCCTGCTCGTAGATGACATCCGACTTCATGCGAATGGCGAAGTAGCCGGAGGTGGAGCCGCCTTCCATGGTGCCCCACTGGTACAACTTTTCGGGGTCCGAGGTGGGCACCTGCAGGTCGATTCGCGGACGGCACACAGCCTCCTTCTCCACCAGCTCCACATACGCCTTTTCGAGCGCCGCCATGGTGACGTCCATGGTAAGGACCTGCTTCACGTCGTCGTTGTTCAGGATCAGGGTCATGACCGCATCCTTTCCGATCGCCGGCAATCGACCCGGCGTTCCCCGGGCCCCCTAGGAGCCTGCGCCGCAGGAATTCACGGCTGCAAATCCGCTCTCATCCGTCCCTTCGGCCGCTCGATTTCGTCAAATATGACCTGATATTCTCCTCAATCGACCGGCCGAAGGGACGGCGATAGCGAATTTTCGCTTTCGCGAATTCCTCCGGCGCAGGCTCCTAGAGCGGCTCGCGCCACTCGGCGCCGTCGATGGGCAACTCGATGCCGAGGCCGCGTTCGCGCGCCAACTGGTACAACCTGCCTCCGATGGCCACGTCGGAAATCCCCACCCCGCCCGTGTTCTTGAACAGGGTGATCTGGCTGTCGGCGGTGCGTCCCGGCTTCACGCCGTTCAGGATCTCGCCAGCCTCGACGATCTTGTCCCAGGAGATGATGCCCTTCTCCAGCCGCTCCATGAAGTCGCCGGGTTGATCCACCTCGATGGTCTGCCGGGAATTGACGCCGATGATGTCCGCGCGCCGCATGCTCTCGTCGTCCAGTTCCTGGCGCATCTTGGGGACGAAGCCGCCGCGCATCAGCCCGATGTTGCTGAGGACGATGGAAGTCAGGTGGACACCGGGCTCCAGCCAGTGGCCGTCCAGCACCGGGACGTTGGAGCTGGTGGCGGCGATGACCATGTCGGCGTCCCGGACGGCCTCCCGGGCGCTCTCCACCGGGCGGATCTCCAGTCCCGTGAGATCGCCCATCTCATCGGCGAACTCCTTCCGGTGCTCGGGGTTCGGGCTGAACACCTTGACGGTCCCGAGGGCGCGTATTTCCCGCAACGCAAGCAGGTGGTACTTGGCCTGATTCTGCGATCCCAGCATGCCGACGGTGCGGGCGTCCTTGCGCGCCAGCAGATCCGTACCCACCGCGCTGTTGGCGGCGGTGCGCAGGGCGGACACGCCGCTCAGGGACAACTCGCGCGGCCTCGGCTCGCCGATGATGACACAACGCAGCTCTCCGGTCTCGGAATCGAAGAGCACCTGCGTGGGCCGTCCGCGCACCGGAAAGGCCTCGATGGAATGCGATCCGTGGACCGGATTCTTGGTCCATTCGCAGTGGGTCATCAAGCCGGTAACCCCGACCGCGGGCAGCCCTCCCTGATGGACGCTGACGCGCACGTTCGACGGCATGTGTGTGCGCCGGCGCACCATGCTGATGTCCGGATTCTGCTCCCACTGAGCGAACCCCTCCCGCACCAGGTCGACGGCTTCCTTCATGGTGATCAGGCCGTCTATGTCTTCCGGACGCAATACCAGGATCATCCAGGCTCCTCCCTCCGTTCCGGCAGCCGCTTCAGACCGCCGTCCGACAGGACCCGCACCAGCGGCTGGTCCCCTTCCAGAAAGTCGAGCGTCCCAAGCGCCTCCGCGGGCACCCAATCGATGCGCTCGAATACTTGATTGCGCGGGATGCCACCGTAGGAAAGCACCTCGAAGAACACCAACTCCACCCGCAAACCACCGGCATATTCGTAAGTATGCCGGAAGATCTCGCGAGTCTCCTCGACCGTCACATTCAATTCTTCCCTGAGTTCGCGGTCAAGGGCGGCGCGCGCCCCTTCCCCCGCTTCGATCTTGCCCCCGGGGAACTCCCACTTGCGCGGGAACAGGCCGTCGCCCCGCCGCTGACACACCAGGAATCGGCCGGCCCGGGAGAGTATGCCCGCGGCCACCCTCACGTGTCCCCGCGAGCGGCGCGCCGCGGCAAAAGCCCTGACGCGGGCGCTCGTGTACGGCCTGCCGCCTTGGCCGGGGGCTTGAGCTTGCCCGCGACATTGTCCCGGATCCACTTCGGGTCCCACCATTCCAGCGGCAGCACCGCGACACCGTGAATATAGACGCCGTAGTGCAGGTGGTCCCCGACGGCAAGACCCGTTTCACCGGTGCGGCCGATATTGGCGCCCTTCCGGACCGTCTCTCCGGCGTTCACGGTCACCGAGCTCAGGTGGGAATAGAGGCTGCACAAGCCCAGTCCGTGATCGATAATCACGGTGTTGCCGTAGATCCCCAGCGGACCGGCGAATACCACCGCCCCGCTGTTGGCCGCTCCCACGGGATACTGCCGGGTGACGGCCAGGTCGTAACCCAGGTGACGCGCCTCGTCGATCTTCTCGTCGCGGTAGTAGTAGGAGCGTCGATCAGCGAAGTTGGCTTGTACCGCGGAGTTGGCGAGTTGCCTGAAACGGCCGTCCCAAAGCTTCCTCGGCGCGGAGCGCCGGCACGTCTTGCGAATCGTGTCCTCGTTGACCCGCCGCAGGTCGCGATTGACCTTGACGAACTGTTGGCGAGGGCCTCCACCCGAACCGCCGGCCGTGCTGACCAGCGGCACGATCTTCCGCCGGATGAAGTCGTCGGAAACCGCGACCCGAACCGACCGGTACCGGAGCGGCCGGACGTTGTATCTCAACAGAGACTCCGACTTGTTGCCGGCGAAGTCTTCGGCCGCGATCACCGCCTGCTCGGTGGCCGGGACGTCGTAGGGATGGGAGAAAAAAGCCAGATACGCGCCGTCATCCGCGCTCGGATTCCTGTACGCCGGAAAGAAGTACCGCGCGATCTTCACACCGGTTCGCTTCGTGTCCGGCGAAGCCCTGTAGGTCACAAGGCCGGTGCCGCCCTGGGTGACGTAGCGATCATCGCCGGTAATCTCCACGGCCGGCGGCTTGAAGTCCAGAAGAACCTGTTTTTCCAGAATGGACTCGTTTCCGCGAAAAAACCGCCAGTAGGAACGGTCCACCGCGGTCACCTTCAGCACACCGGGGCCGTCCTTCAAGCGGTGCTTTTGCGGATCGAGCTGTACGGAAATATCGAACGAGTACACGGCTTCGGTGAACTGCTGGGAGTGGATCGGTATTAACACGCCCGCGGAGACGACGTCGATGGAAACGTAGGAAAGGCCGGTGCCGCGGTCGGCCACCTCAACGGCGAATGCGCGCCTTCCGACGGTGGCTCGATCAAGACGAACCTCAATGCTCGGCTGGGACCACTCCCATTGCCGCATCACCAGGACGCCCCCCACGACCAGGACCAGCAGCACGGCCAGTGCCCCCAGGAGACCCAGGTTTCTTCGCGGCAGGAACGTCCAGCCCTTTCGCCTTCGAGCCATGCCTTTAAATCAACGGCAAGCAGTGGTGTTCTGGAACAAGTCGGGGCTCATTCCGCCAATTCCCAGGTGGTGCCGGAAGGACCGTCTTTCAACAGAATCCCCTTTTCCTTCAACCCATCCCGAATGCCGTCGGCCCGCGCCCAGTCCTTCCGGCGGCGTGCGGCGTTGCGCTCCCCGATCATGCACCGGATTTCGTCCTCGGACAGGGCCAGACGCGAAAGCCCGCTCTGGCGCCGTTGCTCCAGGAAACGTTCGGGCGGCGCCTGCATGAGGCCGAGGGCCTCCATCATGGCGCGCAGCGCGTCGCGCCTTCCCGCAAGGGCGCGCGCGTGGCCCTGATCCAGCAAGCGGTTGACCGCTCGGAGCTCCTCGAATACCACCGCCAGGGCGCGCGGCGTATTGAAGTCGTCGTCCATCTCGCGCTGGAAGTATTCCATGGGGCCGGGCTCGGGCGCGCCGCCCGGGGAGGCGTCCACGAGGCGGTCCGCCCGGCTCACGGTCTCGTACAGCCGCGCCACCGTGCGCTGGGCCTCCGCGAGGCCCTCCTCGGAAAACTCGATGGGATTGCGGTAATGGGTCGTCAGCATGTACAGGCGCAACGCCACCGGATCGAAGCGCCGCAGCACGTCCTGGATGCTGAGGATGTTGCCCAACGACTTGGACATCTTCTCGCGCGACAACTGGACGAAACCGTTGTGGATCCAGTAACGCGCGAAGGGCGCGCCGGCGCCGCACTCGGACTGCGCGATCTCGTTTTCGTGATGGGGGAACACCAGATCCTGCCCGCCGCCGTGGATGTCGAAGGGCTGGCCCAGATACTTCGTGCTCATGACCGAGCATTCGATGTGCCAGCCCGGGCGTCCCCTGCCCCAAGGACTTTCCCAGGAGGGTTCCCCTTCCTTGCTGGCCTTCCACAAAGCAAAATCCATGGGATGGCGTTTGCGGTCGTCCACTTCGACGCGCGCGCCCGCGGTCATCTCGTCGAGGCTCCGGCGCGACAGCTTGCCGTACCCGGAGAAGCTCTCCACCGCGAAATAGACGTCCCCGGCCACGGGATAGGCATGACCGCGTTGGACGAGGGCCGCGATGAGCCCGATCATCCCGTCAATGTGCTCGGTGGCGCGGGGCTCCACGGTCGGGTGCGCCAGCCCGAGGGCGTCCGCGTCCCGGTGGAAGGCGTCGATGTAGCGCTGCGCCAGCTCCTCGGATGCAATTCCCTCCTGGTTGGCCCGGTTGATGATCTTGTCGTCCACGTCGGTGAAATTCCGGACGAAACGGCAATCGAACCCCAGGAAGCGCAGGTAACGGTAGATGACGTCGAAGGTCAGCAGGGCGCGGGCGTGGCCGATGTGGCACTCGTCGTAGACCGTGACGCCGCACACGTAAAGGTTCACCGTGCCCGGCGTGAGCGGAACGAACGGCTCTTTCCTTCCGCTCATGGTGTTCGTGATGCAAAGAGCCATGTCGGATCATCTTACGCCACGCCGTGGGATTTGCAAAATGCGCCGGCCGCAAGAGGCGCGGCCCCGGCCCAAGGGTTGCGTAAATAGCCAAAAACCCATAAATCCTGACCCCATGGCCAACCAACGACCCTACGAAGATCTACGCGAATTCATCGCGGTGCTGGAGGACGCCGGCAAGCTCATCCGCATCACCCGGGAAGTGAACAAGGACACCGAACTGCAGCCGCTGGTGCGCCTGCAGTTCCGGGGACTGCCCGACGAGCAGCGCAAGGCCTTCCTGTTCGAGAACGTCACCGATTCCAAGGGCCGCCGCTATGACGGCTCGGTGCTGGTGGGGGGGCTTTCCGGCTCCACCGCCATCTACAGCCTGGGGCTCCAGTGCCGGCCGGAAGAGGTGCCGGACCGCTGGATCGAGGCCATGGAAAACCCCATCCCGCCGGCCATGGTGCCCGGCGGTCCGGTCATGGAAGTCATTCACAAGGGCGACGACCTTGCCGCCAGCGGCGGCTTCGCGCGCTTCCCGATCCCCATTTCCACTCCCGGATTCGACAACGGACCGTACATTACCGCGGGCCACTGGATCACCAAGGACCCCGAAACCGGCGCGCGCAACGTCGGCAACTACCGCGGGCTGGTGAAGTCGCCGCTGCGCTGCGGCGCCAATTCGGGCACGCCTCAGGACCTGTCCGCCCACTGGGAGAAGTGCCGCGAGCGGGGCATTCCACTGGAAGTGGCCATTGCCGTGGGCACGGTGCCCGCGGCCTCGTACACGGCCACCCAAAAGGTGCCCCCCGACATGGACGAACTGGCCCTGGCCGGTGGCCTCGCCCGCACCCCGGTGCAGCTCGTCAAGTGCCAGACCGTGGACCTGGAGGTGCCGGCCACCTCCGAGGTGGTGTTCGAGGGCATCATTCCCACGAACTACCTGGAAGAGGAAGGCCCCTTCGGCGAGTCCATGGGTTACGTCGACCCCCGGACCATCGGCCCGGTGATGGAACTGACCTGCGTCATGCACCGGAAAGATCCCATCTGGGTCTCCATCATCAGCCAGGTGACCCCCAGCGAGAGTTCCAAGATCAAGGCCATGGGCATGAGCACCCTGGTGCACCGCTACCTCACCGGCAAGGGCTTCGATTCGGTGAAGGAAGTCTACATGATGGAGGAGCTGGTGAACATGCGCCCCTATGTCGCCGTCCGGTTGGACAAGAAGGACGACGGCGAGCCCCGGCGGGTCATGGACGCCGTGCTTCAGTACGGCGACCGGGTGGGCAAGTTCATCGTGGCGGTGGACGCGGACATCAACGTGAGCGACCCCGTGGCCGTGACCTGGGCCATTACCCACCGCTGCCAGCCGCACAAGGACGTCACCATCATCCCCAACCGCCCCTTCGGAGCCACCCCCATCGGCATGGTGGTGAGCCACCCGTCGAGCCGCTACGACAGCACCGACTCGGCGCTGCTCATCGACGCCACTCGCAAGGCCGACCTGCCGCCCCTGTCACTGCCCAAGAAGCCCTACATGGAACGGGCGGTGGAGTTGTGGAAGGAACTGGACCTCCCCGAATTGCAACTCAAGGAGCCGTGGCACGGCTACCTCATGGGCCTGTGGCCCGACGAGCTGGACGAGGAGGCGCGCATGGCCGCCGAGGGCGATTACGAGAAAGTGGGCAAAAAGCTCCAGGGCACCCGCGTCGACGTGGGCGAAGGCCAGACCCTCAAGTCCATCCGTCTGGAATGGGGCAAGACCCACGCCGGGCGGTCGGTATAACGGGAGCGCCGCAACCCGCACGTGTCCGCATGAAGGGCGTCGCGACCGGTTTCGAGCCCGCCTGTCCATACCGGGATCGGTTTGTTTCGGCAGGTTTCAACCGGTCCGAGGCCAAATCCATGAAGGCGGCCGAGTCCATGAACTTCAGAGGTCAAACATGAAGAGAGAAGTGGTCTTGAACGTCAATGGCGAGGAGCACGATGTCGAGATCGAGCCCAACCGCCTGCTGCTGGAGGCCCTGCGCGAGGATGTGGGCCTCACGGGCACCAAGGAAGGGTGCAGCATCGGCGTGTGCGGCGCGTGCAGCGTCATCGTGGATGGCCGCCTCGTGAGCAGTTGCCTCACCCTGGCGGCGGCCTGCGAGGGGAAGAAAATCGAGACCATCGAGGGCTTGGCCCGGGAGGGCGAGATGCATCCGTTGCAGCACGCCTTCGTGCAGTACGGCGGACTTCAGTGCGGCATCTGCACCCCCGGCCAGATCATGGCCGCCAAGGCGCTGCTGGACGTGAACCCCAACCCCACCGCCGACGAGGTAAAGGAGTGGATGTCCGCCAACCTGTGCCGCTGCACCGGCTATTACAAGATCCTGGAATCGGTGATGGCCGTGGTGGAGGGCAAGGTGGAGCAGGGCCAGCCCGGCGAGGCCGCCCGTCAAGCCCGGATACAGAGCCTCTACCAGTCGGATACCTACAAGAGCGAGACCGCGGATTAGTCTGCCTTGGGATCCTTTCGCGCGAGGACAGGCCGCGAAAGGGATACGCGAATCATTCCGGTGATCCACCGGAGAAAATCCGAGTGCATCCTGCTGAACGCGCTTGACGTTCGGAAACGTGTTTCAGGGAAACGAAACGTCTTGAGGGAAACATGAGCAAGGCAGAGAATTTCGCGGTGCTGGGCCGCAAGGTCGACCGCTACGAGGGTTACGACAAGGTGACGGGGAGCGCGGCCTACGTGGCCGACGTCTTCCTGCCAGGCATGTTGACGGGCCGTATCCTGAGAAGTCCCCTGCCCCACGCCCGCATCCGCAACATCGACACCAGCCGGGCGGAGAAGCTCCGCGGCGTCAAGGCCGTGGTCACCGCCGAAGACACCATCAAGAAGGGCTGGGGGGTATTCTTCCCCGACCAGTATCCGCTGTCCGTGGGCAAGGCGCGCTACGTGGGCGAGGAGGTGGCCGCGGTGGCGGCGGTGGACCGCGACACCGCGGAGGAGGCCCTGGAACTCATCGACGTCGACTGGGAAGAGCTGCCCGCGGTGTTCGATGCCGCGGAGGCCATGGAGCCGGGCGCGCCCCTGATTCACGAGGAAAAGGAGAACAACGTCGCCCTCACCATCGACGTGGTGCGGGGCGACATCGACGCCGCGTTCAAGGACTCGGATCTGGTCATCGAGGACACCTTCGAGAGTGTGCCTCAATGGCATGCGGCCATCGAGACCATCGGCAGCGTCGCTGACTACTCGGCCAACGGCAAGTACACGGTGTACATGAACACCCAGACCCTGTTCATGGCGCGCATGCGCCTGGCCGTGGCCATGGGCGTGCGGGAAGCCGACGTGCGCGTCATCCAGACCGCGGTGGGCGGCGGCTTCGGCGGCAAGTCCTGCGACGACAACAATGCCATGGTGGCGGCCATCCTGGCGCGCAAGGCGCGCCGTCCGGTGAAGATCATCAACAGCCGGGAGGAGGAATTCCTGGCCGGCAGCCGGCCGCGGGTCAACATGAAGGTGTGGGTGCGCATGGGCTTCAAGAAGGACGGCCGCATCCGCGCCAAGCACATGCGCATCATCGCCGACAATGGCGCGTACAGCGGCAAGGCACCGGCCATCACCGGCGTGGCCGCCCTGCGCCATGACACCTGCTACAAGTACTCTGATGTGCGTTCCGAAGCCTACCTGGTGTACACCAACAAGATTCCCACCGGCGCCTTCCGGGGCTTCGGCAACCCGTCGGCCGAGTTCTCCGTGGAGCAGATGATGGACATCGCCGCGGACGAGCTGGGCATGGACCCCTTCGAGATGGCGCGCCTCAACGCCGCCGAGGAAGGCTACGTCTCCCCCCACGGCAACCGCGTCATAAGCTGCGAGTTGAAGCAGTGCATCGACCGCACCGAGCGCATGATCGGGTGGAAGGAGAAGCGCGCCAACCGGAAGCCTCTGCGCGGCCTCGGCATGGGCTGCACCGTGCACGTAAGCGGCAAGCGCCACTTCGGCGACTACGACGGCAGCTCCGCCACCATCAAGATGAACGAGGATGGCAAGGCCTTCATCCTGAGCGGCGAGGGCGAGACCGGACAGGGGCACTGGACCGCCATGTGCCAGATCGCCGCCGAGGAATTGGGCCTCCCCTTCTCCGACGTGGGCATTTCCGAGGCCGACACCGACCTCACCACCTTCTGCCTCGGCAACTACGCCAGCCGCCTCACCTACGTCGCCGGCAACGCGGTGAAGAATGCCGCCACCGCGGTCAAGGAGATCCTGCACGAGACCGCCGCGGAAATGCTGGAGTGCGACCCCGGAGACTTGGTGTCGCGGGACGGCATGATCTTCGTCAAGGGCGCCGAGCAACGCTCCATCAGCGTGGCCGACGTGGTGCGCGGGCGGCAGTTCCGGCGCGGCGGCGCGCCGGTGGTGGCATCCGGCAGCTTCGACGCCGATTCCGTGAGCCAGGATGCTCTGCGCTACGGCAACGAGTCCGGCGCGTACAACTTCGGCTGCCAAGCGGCAGAGGTGGAAGTGGACCCGGACACCGGCCACGTCAAAGTGATCCAGTATGCGGTGGCGTCGGACTGCGGCACGGTCATCTACCGCGTCGGCGCCGAGGGCCAGGTGGAAGGTTCCATCGCCCAGGGGCTGGGCTACGCGCTCATCGAGGGCATCCGCATGGAGGAAGGCCGCCCGGTGAACCCCAACTTCAGCGACTACCGGCTGGCCTCCATGCGCGACATGCCCGAACTGGTGCACGAGTTCGCCGATTCCTACGAACCCACCGGACCCTTCGGCGCCAAGGGCCTGGGTGAACTGGGCATGGATCCGGTGGCCGCCATCATCAGCAACGCCATCTACGACGCCGTGGGCGTGCGCATCCGGACCCTCCCCATCACGGCGGAAAAGGTGCTGCGCGCCCTTAAGGAAAAGAAGAAGAACGGGAGCTGACATCATGCGCGCCAAGTTCGAATATCTTGCGCCCACGAGCCTCGACGAGGCCTGCGCGCTGCTTCAGGAACACGAAGGCGATGCCAAGCTGCTGGCCGGCGGCACCGCCTTGGTGATGTGGCTGCGCATGGGACTCTTGAGCCCCGGTTACGTCATCGACATGGAGAACGTGCCCGGACTTGACGGCATCACCTGGGATCCGTCCAGCGGCCTTCGCATCGGCGCCGGCGTGAAGCATCGGGAACTGGAGTTGTGCCCGGAAGTCCAGGAACACTATCCCCTGCTCCGGGAGACCTTCTACAAGGTGGCGCAACCGCGCATCCGCCTCATGGCCACCGTGGGCGGCAACTTGAGCCACGGCGATCCCATGACCGATCCCGGCGCGAGCTTCATGGCCCTGGATGCCGAAGTGACGCTGCGCAGCAGCCGCGGCGAGCGCACCCTGCCGGTGGAAGACTTTTTCGTGGACTACTACGAGACCGCCCTGGAGCCCGACGAGATCCTCACGTCGGTCCACGTGCCGCCGCCCGCCGGCCCGGCTTGGTCCCACATCAAGTTCACCCCGCGCAGCGAGGAGGACTTCGCCACCGTGGGCGTGGCCGTGACCCTGACCGGCGAGGGCCACCGCTGCGACGACGTGCGCATAGCCCTCAACTCCGTCGCCCCCACCATCTTCCGCGCCCGCGCCGCCGAAGACGCACTGCGCGGCCGGGAGCTCACCGCCGCGCGCATCGAGGAAGCCGCCGCCGCGGCCGCGGACGCCGCCGACCCCATCGAGGATGTGCGCGGCTCGTCCGACTACAAGCGCGAGCTGACCGCCGTCTTCGTGCGCCGGGCGCTGGAGCAGGCGGCGGCGCAATCAGGCTGACGCCATGCGTCCGGAGGACTTGGGGTCCTGTCCCGCAACGGACCGCGACTTGTTGCCTGGAGGCCTTGTCGCTGGCGAGGCGCAATGACTTGCCGTGGCGACCGGCGATCCCCGCGCGAGCAAGAGCTACGCAGCCCGCGGCAAGCCAGGAAGACATCCCGGGAACTCATCCAACGAACTTGCGGCGCGTGATACTGGCCCAAGAGGAACATCATCCATGGCCGTAGACGAAAACTGGGACGTCATCCTCATCGGGGCGGGGCAGAACAACTTCGCGCTGGGCACCTACCTGGGCATGGCCGGCCTCGAGACGGTCATCTGCGAGAGCCGGCTGGAGAACGGCGGGCGGCTCTTCTCCGAAGAGATCACCCTGCCGGGCTACTGGCACAACAGCCTCGCCTACTTCCAGGACAACCGGGAGATCTCGCCGGTGTGGCGGGAACTCGACTGGGAGAACGGACACCATGCCGAGTTCGTGACGCCACCGGTCATCAGCACGCTGCTGCTGCCGGAAGGCGCTTCCGTGTCGCACCACCAGGACCTGGACGGCACGCTGGCTTCGCTGGCGCACCACTCCGCCGCGGACCGGGCCGCCTGGAAGGATGCGCACCAGCGGTTTCGCGGCATCGTCCGGGACATCGTGATCCCGTCGTACTATGCCCCGCCCGAGGCCCCGGAGGCCCTTGACGAACGCATCGCCGCGGACCCCGTCGGCGAGGAGTTTCTGCGCATCGCGCGCATGAGCGCCGCGGGGGCGGCGGAACACCTGTTCGAAAGCGAGGCGGTGCGCACCCTGGTCCTGTCGCAGATGGCCATCCCCAGGGGCTGGGCACTGGACTACGAGGGCGGTGGGCGCGAGGTGCTGGCGCTGATTGCCGGCGACGAACGGCCGCAACTCGCCCGCGGCGGCTCCCACTCCATCGCCCAGGTGCTGCAACGCGCCTACGTCATGCACGGCGGCCAGATCCGCGCGCTGCACCACGTGGACAAGATTCTGGTGGAGGACGGCCGCGCCGTGGGTGTGCGCCTGCGCGACGGACGCGAATGGAAGGCGCGCCGGGCCGTGGTGTCCAATGTGGATCCCCACGGCACGCTCATCGACATGGTAGGTGAAGAGCACCTGGACGGCGGCTTCGCACGGGCGGTACGCGCCATCGAGCCCGACGAGTTCTCCTACTTCCAGGTGCATCTCGCCCTCAAGGCGCCCTTGCGTTTCGCCGTGCACGAGGCGGCCGACGGCTTCGTGGGCCAGGCCATGAACGTCAACTACGGCCCGCGTTCCGTGGCGGACCTTCAGGCCATGTGGCGCGAGATCCGCGCCGGCGAGTTCCCCGAACATCCGTGCCTGCACGTCACCTGCCCCACTTGGTTCGACGCGCTGCAGGCCCCGCCGGCCAAGCACACGGCGTCGGTGTTCATGCCGGTTCCGTACCAGATCCAGGGCCATCAGCCCGAGGACTGGGTGTGTCTCAAGGAAGGCTTCATGGAGCGGGTGTTGTCAAGGCTGCGCGAAGTCGCCACCAACCTTACCGACGACAACATCGTCATGAAGGTGCCCATGGACCCGCACTACTTGTCGGGCCGCTGGCAGAACATGCGCCAGGGCTCGATATGGGTGGCCCGAAAGACTCCGGACCAGATGGGCGATCAGCGCCCCATCCCGCAATTGGCGCAATACCGCACACCCATTCAGGGGCTCTACCAGGTGGGCGCGGCCACGCATCCCGCGGACGCCGTCATCGCCGGCTCCGGGCGGGCAGCCTGGAGCGTATTGCGTGAGGACCTTGCTCTGACGTGACGGCGCCTTGAGCGAGGGGCGCAAGAGTCTCCCAGGCGTCTACCAGGCGCAGGGTGCCGGGAAGTTCAAGGAAACCAAACCATGAAGACGGGTGAACCATGGCGAAGGTGATGCATTACGACGGCGTGGTGATCGGCGCGGGCCACAACGGCATGATCTGCGCCGGCTACCTGGGGAAATCCGGGCAGAAGATCCTCGTCGTCGAAAAGAACATGGAGGTGGGCGGCGGGCTGGACTCCCACGAGGATCGCAACTACCCCGGGTTCTGGCACAACATCCACTCGGTGTTCCACCGCGGGCTGATGTTGCTGCCGTGGTTCCAGGACCTCGAAATGGAACGCATGGGCATCCACTACTACAAGCCCGACCCGGGCGTGGTGCAGCACTTCCTGGACCGCACCTACCTGGGCTGGTTCGCCGATGTGGAGCGCACCCTTGCCACCATCGAACAGTATTCCGCCCGGGACGCGGCGAGTTTCCGGGACATCTGGAGCCGCTGGCAGCCGGTGGTGAAGAACGTCGTATTCCCCGAGACCTATTGCCCGCCCATCCCCATGAGCGAAAAGCGCGGGCTGCTGGAAGGATTGCCCGAGGGGCGGGAGTACCTGCGCTATTTCGACACCACGCCGGAACAGTTCATCCTGGAGCATTTCGAGCACACCCGAGTGCGCGCTTTCATCGGCTTCCTCGCGGTGATGCGCGGCTACGAACTGGACGCGCCCAACACCGGCTATCTGGTGCCGGCCATGATCGCCTGGGGCGTCAACCCCCAGCTTTGCCGCGGCACTTCCCACGCCCTGGGAGACAACCTCGCGCACATGCTGTCGCACAACGGCGTGGACTACATCGAGGCCGTGGGGGTGGAGCGCATCCTGGTGGAGGGCGGCCGCGCCGCCGGCGTGGTGCTGGAAGACGGCACCGTGGTGCATGCCCGGCGCTTCGTCGCCTCCAACGTGAACCCGGTGGAGACCTTCATCAAGCTCGTGGGGGCGGAGAACCTCGACGCGGAGTTCAGCGCCAAGGCGGCCGGGTTCAAGTTCTCCAAGACCACCCCGATTTTCGCCACCAACCTGGCCCTCAACGAGCGCCCCCGCTACATCACCGAGGAAGCGCATCCCGAAGTGGCCGAAAGCTTCATGCACATCGTCGGGCTGGAAAGCTACGACGAACTGCGCAACCTGTTCGACGACTGCCGCAGCGGCCAGTTGCCGCGCAAGCCCTTCATGAACGGCGCCACGCCGTCGCATCACGACCCCACCCAGGCGCCGCCGGGCAAGGCCACCGCGTTCATGTGGCAGCTATCGCCGTACAATCTGTGGGGCAATCCGCAGAATTGGGACAAGGTCCGGAGCGAGTGGTTCGACCGGCAACTCGCCGTATGGCGCGAGTACGCGCCCAACCTTACCGACGACAACATCCTGTCGCGCGACTCCACTACGCCCCTGGACATCGAGCGCCACGACCGCAACATGTACGAAGGCGACTGGATGATCGGCGAGTACACCGGCGACCAGGCGCTGGAGAACCGCCCCTTCCCCGGCTGGGGCCAATACCGCACCCCGGTGGACGGGCTCTATCTGTGCGGCAGCTCTTGTCATCCCGGCGGCAACATCACCGGCGCGCCGGGCTACAACGCCGCCCAGACCATCGCCCGGGACCTCGGCCTGAAACTCTGGTGGGAACCCTTGGACCTGCGCCGGCAACTCCGGGAGATGAACGAACGCGCGGCGGCAAGCACCGCCGCCGGTCCGCATTCTTGAACATGGAACGATTGAAGGAACATGGGACGGCTTGACAACAAGGTCGCCATCGTCACCGGTGGCGCGCGCAACATCGGCGCGGTCTATGCCGGAGCGCTGGCGGCGGAGGGCGCCCGCGTGCTCGTCGCGGACGTTCTGGACGGTACCGCCGCGGCCGCGGACATTCGGGAAGCGGGCGGGGAGGCGGTGGCCGTCACGGTGGATGTCGCGCGCGAGGACGACACCCTGCGGATGGCTGCAGCCGCCATGGACGCCTTCGGGCGCATCGACGTGCTGGTGAACAACGCCGCCATCTACGTCAGCATCCAGCGGCGGCCGTTCCACGAGATCTCCGCGGAAGAGTGGGACCGGGTCACGGCGGTGAACATCAAGGGCGTTTTTCTGTGCGCCAAGGCCGTTTTCCCGCACATGCGCGATCAGGGCGGCGGCCGCATCATCAACATCTCCTCCAACACCGTGATGGCCGGCACGCCCAACTTCCTGCATTACGTCGCGTCCAAGTCGGCGCTCATCGGCATGACCCGTTCCATGGCCCGGGAAATGGGCGCACACGGCATCAGCGTCAACGCCATCGCTCCCGGTCTCGTGGAGCACGAAGGCCAGCGCCTGCCGCCGGAACTGTCCGCCAGCCGCGTGAGCGCCCGTTCCATCCAGCGCCAGCAGACGCCCGCGGACCTCACCGGCGCCGTGCTCTACCTCGCCGCCCCGGACAGCGGTTTCGTCACCGGCCAGACCCTGGTGGTGGACGGTGGCGACATCCTGTACTGATGGCCATCTCCTCCGCGTGGGACCGGGCCCGTGGACGTGACGTCCTCCCCGGCGCCGCCAGAGCACCCCATCCCTGACGCCTGGTCACGTCCATGCCCAAGAGCCTGCGCACCTTTCTCAACGACCTGCGGCAACAGCGCCCCGGCGAACTCGTGCACGTGACGCGCCCGGTCAACCCGGCGCGCCACGACGTTTCCGCCCTCATCGCCCAATTGGCCGAGCGCAAGCAGTTTCCGGTGCTGCTGTTCGAGCGCCCGAAGAACCTCCACGGCAACTCGTCCGATGTGCGCCTCGCCATGAATTGCGAGGTCTCCATGGGCAAGTTCCAGACCGCCTTGGGCGCGCCGGCGCACACCACCCGGGCGGACCTGGCCCTGGAATGCCTGCAACGCGAAGCCAACCCCATCGCGCCGGTGGTGGTGGAGCCGTCGGAAGCGCCGGTGAAGGAGGTGATCCGCCGCGGCGACGAGGTAGACCTATTCGAACTGCCGGTGATGCGCCACCACGCCCTGGACGGCGGCCCCTACATCGACATGCCCAGCCTCGGCATCGACCGCCGCTCGGGGGTGTACAACGTCTCCTACCATCGCATGGAGGTGAAGGACCGGAACCACACCGGCTTCTACCTGTCCTTGCAGCACTTGTGGCGCATCTTCCGGGACTACGAGGAGAACGGACAGGAATGTCCGGTGGCCGCGGTGACCGGACATCATCCGGCCTTCAACATCGGCGCCTGCTACCGCGGCCCCTTCGACGCCGACGAACTGGAGATCATCGGCGGCTATCTTGGCGAACCCCTGCGGCTGACGCCATCCGAAACCTTCGGCGAACGCCTGATGGTGCCGGCGGACGCGGAGATCGTCATCGAAGGCGCGCTGATTCCGGGGAAGCGCGTGGTGGAAGGACCGTTCGGCGAGGTGCACGGCTACGTCGGCCCCCAAGGCTACCGGCAGGCGGCCTTCCTGGAAGTGCGCGCCATCACCCGGCGGCGCGACGCCATCCACCAATCGGTGATCACGCCGGACGGCGACAAGCCGTGGATGGACCTGGCCCGCGAAGGCGCCTACCTGCGGCGCTGCCGCGAGGCCGTGCCCGGCGTCACCGCGGTCTGCAAGAACGGCCGCCACGCGCTCATGAATGTGTTCATCGCCATGAAGAAGATGTCCGAGGGAGACCCCGGCCGGGCCGCGGCCGCCGCCCTGAGCTTCGACCAGTGCAAGCACGTCTTTATCTTCGACGACGACATCGACGTCTACAACCCCACGGAAATCCTGTGGGCTTTGGCCACCCGGGTCCAACCCCACCGCCAGATTTCTCTCATCACCGACATCATGCGCGGCCCCCTGATCGATCCCTCCATGGACGCGGGTATCCGCACCTCCGCCATGATCGTGGACGCCACCCGCCCGCTGGACCGGCCCTTCTCCCCCGTGTCCAAGTGTCCCGACGAAGCCATGGCGCGCATCCGCGTGGAGGACTACCTGCCCCTCGACCTGCTGGACGCCATCCCGGTGGATCGCACCACGTACTGGGGCTGAAGCGTCAGACCCACCGCGCCACTTTGCATCCCGGCCCCGAATCCGTTACACCCGGCCCAACGCATTCCGACTTCGCCTCCAACTCCGCCCCGCAAGAACCTGCTCAAGAGTGAAAGGAACGCCATGCGCCTGGGACTCCCCGACTTCGTCTCCAACTCCTATTTCCCCGCCATCGCCGCCGCCGAACTCGGCTTCTTCAAGGACGAAGGGCTGGACATGGAGGTGGAACTCATCTTCCCCGTACCCTCGACTCTCGAGGCCCTTCGGGACCACAAGCTCGACTTCGTGGCCGCCTCTTCCCACGCCACCCTCACCCGGTTTCCCAACTGGAAGGGAGCCAAGCTGCTGGCCGCCCTGGCCCAACACATGTACTGGTTCCTGGTGCTGCGCGCGGACCTGGGAGTCCAGCGCGGCGACATCCAAGCCGTCAAGGGGCTGCGCATCGGCGCCGCGCCGGGCGTGGACCTGGGGCTCAAGCGCATGCTCAAAGCCGCGGGCCTGGACCCCGAAGCGGACAAGATCGAAATCGGTCCCGTGCCTGGCGCCACCGCGACCGGGGTCTCCTTCGGAGTGACCGCGGCCAAGGCCCTGTCCGAGGGCGCCATCGACGGCTTCTGGGCCAATGGCATGGGCGCGGAGGTGGCCGTGCGCCACGGCGCCGGCACCGTGGTCCTGGACATCCGGCGCGGCGAAGGGCCGCCGGACGCGCGCGGCTACACCTTCCCTGCCCTCATCACCTCCGACCGGATCATCTCTGAAAACCCGGACGCCGCCGCCGCCGCGGTGCGCGCCCTGGTCAAGACCCAGAAGGCGCTGATAGAGAACCCCCAACAGGCCGCGGACGTGGGCAAGGCGCTGTATCCGCCCGAAGAAGCCGGGCTCATCGCCACCCTCATCCAACGCGACACCCCCTACTATGATCCTCGCATACCGGAATCGGTGGTATCGACCATGAATCAGTTCGCCCGGGACATCGGCCTGCTGGACGGGCCCGCCGCCTACGAGGACGTGGTGGCCGTGCAGTTCAGCCATCTGTGGGAGGGTTGAAGAACCATCCAACCCCCTTCGACCGCGCTCGGCGAAGCACCGAAAGGAGTCGAAGGATCGGGGCGCACGCACCGCCGTCAGCCGGGGGCGTTGCGCCGTCAGCGAACTCGAGACGGTCGAAGGAACCCCTTGAATCAACGGCATCTGCCTGGAGTCGGGCAAAGCCTACGGAGTAAACACCATGGATCTGTCCCGTTTTTCCCTGGAAGGACGCACCACCATCATTACCGGCGGCAGCGGCGGCATCGGCCGCGCCTGCGCGCTGGCCTTCGCCCAGGCGGGCTCCAACGTGATGATCGCCTCGCTGCCGGCGGATTCCATTCCACCGGTGGTGACGGAAGTCGAAGCCCTGGGGGTGGGCGCCGCGGGCGTGGCGGTGGATGTGTCCCGGGAGGATCAGGTGAAGCAGATGGTGGCCGCCGCGCTGGAGCGCTTCGGCCGCATCGACGCGCTCCTGAACGTGGCCGGCGGCTCCTACAGCCGCAACCCGGAGATGCCGGGATTCCAAAGGGCGCCCTTGCTGGAGCTTGCGCCCGAGGATTTCATGGGCGTGTACGACGTCAACGCCAAGACGGCCTTCCTGTGTTCCAAGGCGGTGGTGCCGCACATGAAGGAACGCGGCAAGGGCGCCATCGTCAACATCGGCTCCATATCGGGCCGCTCCACCAAGCATGAGCGGCCCAATATGGCCGCGTACGGCACTGCCAAGGCCGCGGTCATGAACCTGACCTTTCACATGGCCAATCAGTGGGGACCGGACGTGCGCGTCAACGCGGTGGCGCCAGGCATCATCGACACGCCGCGGCCTGGAGGCACGAGCCTCGGGCGCATCGAGCCGGAGGGGCTGGAGAGCATTGCCCTGGGGCGCCACGGCCGGCCGGACGAGGTCGCCGGGGTCGCGTTGTTCCTGGCTTCGGACGCGGCTTCGTTCGTCAGCGGCTCGGTAGTGGACGTGAACGGCGGCGAATAACCGCCGGGGGCGCGGGATATCCGGTGGCGGCGGACCGCGCGCTGGCCGCTATGTGCCCCGGCGCGGCGCCGGCGCGGCAGGCTGGGAGAGATCGATGAAGTCCGCGAGGACGTGGACCGCCTCCTCCAGGATCGGGTCCTCTTCCGGAAGGTCGTCGGAATCGGCCTGCTTCTCGTTGTAGTCTACCAGTTCGGCGAAACTGGCGAACGGCTTCTCGCCCTTGGCGGCCCGGCGGGCGTTCTCGCTTTCGAGTTCAGCAACCTCGTCGTTCTTCTTTCGGGTCCTGCGCGTTTCCTCTTTCAATGAGACCGTGGTTTCGGCACGCTCCTTCCGCAGACGTTCGATACGCGCCATCAGGTGCGCGAAGTCCGGATCGGCCTGCGTGCGCTTCAGGTGTCTTCGCTGCAACTCCTCGCGAAACGGCGCAGTATCCCCAACCTCGGTGTAACGCGCGCGGTCGATGACATCCCACGTCAAGGCGTGTTCCAGCGCGCTCTCGCCCACTTCCGTCTTGTCGACGATGCCCGGAAATTCGATGTCAGGTATCACGCCGCGGTGCTGTGTGCTCTCCCCCGAGATCCTGTAGAACTTGGCTTGGGTGAGCTTCAAATGGCCCTCGCTGATGGGCATCACCGTCTGAACGGTTCCCTTTCCGAAGGTCTGCACCCCCAGAACCATTCCGCGGCCGTAGTCCTGAACCGCCCCCGCGAAAATCTCCGAAGCCGAGGCGCTGAGCCGGTTGACCAGCACCACCAGGGGTCCGTCGTAGAGGATGTCGGGGTCCGTATCCGAACGAACCCGGATCACTCCACGTCCGTCGCGAATCTGTACCACCGGGCCGGTGCGGATGAACAGCCCGACGAGCTGGATGGCTTCCTTGAGAGAGCCGCCGCCGTTGCTCCGCAGATCCACCACCACGCCCCTGACCCTGTCATCCTGCAACTCCGCGATCAGCCGTTTCACGTCCCGGGTCGTATGTTTGTAGTCGGCCTTGCGGGCGCGCTGCGCGGCGAAGTCGGCGTAGAACGTGGGCAAGCGGATGACGCCGATCTTCTCCGTTCGCTCCCCTACTTCCACCTCCATCACCTGGCTCTTGGCCTCCTGGTCGGCCAGATCCACCTTGTTGCGAACGATGCGGATCACCTTGTGCTGTTCGTTCGTGCTCGTCTGGGGAATGATCTCCAGGCGGACCGTCGTCTCCTTGGGGCCGCGAATCAGCGTCACCACCTTGTCGAGGCGCATGCCGAGAATGTCCACCATCTGGCCGTCCTCACCCTGGGCCACACCCACGATGCGGTCTCCGGCGCGCAACTCCCCGGCCTTGTCCGCCGGTCCGCCCGCAACCAGCCGAACCACCTTCACCGTCCCGGCATCGTCCTGGAGCACCGCGCCGATGCCCTCCAGCGACAGGCTCATGTGAATATTGAAGTTTTCGCTCTGATGACGCGAATAATATGCCGTATGCGGGTCGATGGCCCGGAGGTATGCGTTGGTGAACACGGTGAATACGTCGTCGTTGGTCTGCTGACCCAACCGCTTCAACTGATACTCGTACCGTTGCCGCAGCGCCTTGCGGATTTCGTCACGCTCGGCGCCCGCCAACATGCGGTTCAACACGTCGCCCTTGAGTTGCCGGCGCCAGCGTTCCCGCAACTCCGCAGCGGAGCCGGCCCAGGTCGTATGGGTGCGCTCCAGATATTCCTCCTTGTGGAAATCCAGGCGGTCGAACCCGTCCTTGAGCATACCGACGAGGTCCCGGAGATAGTCGCCCCGCCGCTTCTTGTAGCGGTTGAATATATCGAAGGCCGCCGCGATATCCCCCTCCTCGATCATGTCGTCGAATTGCGTCCTGAGGGGCTCGAACTCCTGGATGTCGGCGTTCAAAAAATAACGTCGCGCGGGATCCAGCACCTTGATGTAGGAATCGAAAATCCGCCCCGACACCTCGTCGTTCAGGGTGACGGCGTTGTAGTGGACCCGAGTGAGGCGTTTATGGATTTCTTCGGTGATGCCCGAATGCGCCGGTTTCGGCTGCAACTCACCGGACGTCCCGGCCGGATCCTTCTGGCTCCACGCGGAGAGTGGCGAAAGGAATGCCAGCAGGCACAGCGCCGCGGCCACCGGTGCGAAATGTCGTGTCAGGCGTGCGGTCTTCATCGTTTCTCCTTGGCTTCCAACACCATCCTAGACGGAATCCATACCTGCATCAAGGTGCCGCCACGCGCGGCCGCCGGGAATCCGCGCGCACCCCGAAGTTGCTTCAACGCGCCATTCAGGCTAGCCTGAAGTCGACGGTCCCGCGCCCCGGAGTCGCACGATCTCATGAAACTGCCACGCAACCCCACTCGAATCGTTCGCATCGGCACCGCCATCATCGGGGGCAACCACCCCATCGCGGTCCAGAGCATGTGCGCGACCCATACCCAGGATGTCAAGGCGACGGTGGCGCAGATCAAGGATCTGGCCGAGGCCGGAGCCGACGTGATCCGCATTGCCGTGGACAGCAAGAAGGACGCGGCGTCCCTGGCGGCCATCCGGGGCGCCAGCGATGCCAACCTGTCCGTGGACCTCCAGGAAAACTACCGTCTGGCCAGTGCCGTGGCGCCCCACGTCGACAAGCTCCGTTACAACCCCGGCCATCTCTACCACCATGAGCGCCGGAAATCCTGGCAGGACAAGGTCAGGTTCCTGGCGGAGGTGGCGACCGCCCACGACTGCGCCATGCGCGTGGGCGTCAACTGCGGTTCGGTGGATCCCGCGCAGCAGGACAAGTTCCCCGAAGACGACTCCATCTCGCCCATGCTCGCCAGCGCCTGGGAGCATTGCGAACTGCTGGACCGCATCGGCTACACGCGTTACTGCGTCTCGCTCAAGGACTCGGATCCGGCCAAGGTCATCGAGGTGAACCAACGGTTCGCGGAGGAGCGCCCGGACGTGCCGCTGCATCTCGGCGTGACCGAGGCGGGATTGCCGCCGGATGGCATCATCAAGACCCGCATCGCCTTCGAACAGCTCCTCAGCCGCGGCATCGGCGACACCATCCGGGTGTCCTTGACCGTGCCCAACGCGCGCAAGAGCGAAGAGATCGTGGCCGGACGCACGATCCTGGCCGATATTGCCCAGGGCCGGGTGCGGAGCGTCGTCGACTACGGCCTCGACTCCCTGAACATCATCAGTTGCCCGAGTTGTTCGCGGGTCGAAAACGAGAACTTCGTGGAGTTGGCCCAGCAGGTCAAGGAAGTGACCGCCTTCGCCGCCGATCATGCCATCACCATCGCCGTCATGGGCTGCCGCGTCAACGGCCCGGGCGAAACGGACGACGCCGACCTGGGCCTGTGGTGCGGCCCCCGGTTCGTCAACCTCAAGCGCGGCAGCGAACCGCTGGGAGCGTTCCCCTACGACCAGATTCTGCCGCGCCTGAAGGACGAGCTGGACGAAATGATCGCGCAGCGGGAAGAGGTCCTGGGCCGAGCGGGTTCGGTCTCATGAGTTTCTGGAACCGCATCGAGAAGCCCATCGTCGGCCTGTCGCCCATGGACGGGGTCACCGACGCCTCGTTCCGGCTGGTGGCCGCGCGGCACGGACGGCCCGACCTGTGCATGACCGAGTTCACCAGCGTGGAGGCCATCTGTTGCGGCGCCGACGGCTTCGTGCGCGACTTCGTCTACGGCGAGAGCGAACGGCCCATCCTGGCCCAGATCTACGGACGCACGCCCGAGGCCTTCTACCAGGTGGCTCATGTCGTCTGTGAGTTGGGCTTCGACGGGCTCGACATCAACATGGGCTGTCCGGCCAGGAACGTCGCCAACAAGGGTTGCGGCGCCGGCCTCATCCTCAATCCCGAGCTGGCGGTGCAGTTGATCCGCGCCGCGCGCCGCGGCATCGCGGACTGGGCCGCGGGGCAGCGCCTGGAGGACCTCGCCTTGGCGCCCGAGGTGCTGGAGCGGATACGAAGCATGAGCGAAGGTCAGCCGCGGGGAATCGCGCGCCGCGCCATTCCCCTCTCGGTCAAGACCCGCGTGGGCTACGACCGGGTGCAGGTGGACGAGTGGATCCCGGTGTTGCTGGACGAACGGCCGGCGGCCCTGTCGGTGCATGGGCGCACGCTGAAGCAGATGTACCGGGGTTTGGCGGACTGGGATGCCATCGGCCGGGTGGTGGAGTTGGCGCGCGGAACGGGCACCCTGGTGCTGGGGAACGGCGATCTCAAATCCATGGCCGACGTCGTGGAGCGTGTGCGCCGCACCGGCGTCGACGGCGTGCTGCTGGGGCGCGGCGCCATGGGCAACCCCTGGGTGTTCCGCGACAAGCAGTGGGCCAAGGACGCGCTGACCCGCGGCGCCGAGTTCCGCGCGGCCGCCCCCGAGATCTCTCGCGAAGAGCGCACCCGGGTGTTGCTCGAGCACAGCCGGCACTTCGAGGACCTGTGGGGCGAGCGCCGTTTCCCCGCCATGCGCAAGCACCTGGCGTGGTACTGCAAGGGTTTCCGTGGCGCGGCCCAATGGCGCGCGCGCATGGTCCAGGCGCGCAACGCCGCCGAAGTCGCGCGCATCGTCAGCGCCGGCGGAGAGGCCGCGTCCATGGATGTCGCATCGGTCAGCGAAGTCCAGGGACACGCACCGATCTGACAGTCTTCGGCCCGCAAGCATTTCACCCCAACGCGCCGCCCCATGCGAATCATCCTGGCGTCCACCTCGCCGCGCCGGCGCGATATCCTCGCCCTTCTCGGCCTTCCCTTCGAAGTGCGCGCTCCGGATTTCGTCGAAACCCCGCGTGCGCACCTTGCCCCCGAGGCCGAGGCCCTGGATCTGGCCCTGGGCAAGGCGCGCGCGGTGGCGCGCGCGGAGTCCACGGCGCTGGTTGTCGGCGGCGACACGCTGATCGAATTGGACGGCGAGAAGATCGGCAAGCCCGACAGCATTGAACACGCGGCGGCCATCCTGCAGCGATTCTCCGGGCGCGACCACCGGATCCTCACCGCGCTGGCGCTCATCCACGGCGCCACCGGCGACGAAGTCACGCATCTGGAGCGCGTGGACGTGCGCATGCGCCGTTTCACCGACGCCGACATACGCGCCTATCTGGCTCGCGGCGAATCCATGGACAAGGCCGGCGCGTACTCCATCCAGGGCGACGGCCACCATTTCATCGAGCGCATCCAGGGCGACTACCTCGCCGCCGTGGGGATGCCCTTGCGGCCCATCGCGCGGTATCTCCGGGACGCGGGGGCCGCCGTGCCGGTGGACGTCGAGCGGCTGTACCGCCAACGCCCCCTGTGGACCTGGAGCCGGTTCAACGCCTGAGCAAGGTGCAAAAGGCCACCAGAGGGAATCCTGATCCATTGCCGCCGGCCAGGAGCTTGCACCGCAGGAACGCACCGCTGCAAATTCGCTATCGCGAATTCCTGCGACCCTAGTGTGGTGTCTGGTTAGTTCGCGTCATAATCTGCGGGTCTTATTCGTCGTCGGCTGCGTTGCTCTTCCTCGCGTGGTACACGCCACTGCTCGTCATCGCGCCTTGCCGACAACTAAAAATCCTCCGCACATTATGACCCGAATTATCCAGACACCACACTAGCTCAAGCGCAGCAACACCATGCCAGCCATGATGGTGAGGCTCCCGGGCAGGATCTCGCGCACCCGCGCGCGCTCGTCGAACACGAGCCAGCCCGCGGCCAGGGCGAACAGGATTTCGGCCTGCTTCACCGCCTCGACGTAGGAGGTGAGGGTCAGTTCGTAGGCCAGGCTATGGCAGATGCTGGTGAGCGCCGCGCACAGACCCATGGCCATGAACGACCACCTGTGGCGGGGGATGGCGCGGAAATGGCCGGCGGAGTGACGCAGCGCCAGCGGCAGCACCATCAGCGAGGCCACGAGATAGCCCGCCAGGTTGGCGAAGTAGACGTCGGAATTGAGGATCAACAGCTTCACCAGCACCACCGAAGGCGCGTAGAAGAAGGCTGCCGCCAGGGTGTAGCGCAAGCCCGGGTCCACGAACAGTTCACGCAGCGGCGCCCATGCGGAAATGCGGCTCTTCTGCACGTTCAGGAGATAGACGCCGGCGGTGCTCAGCAATACGCCCGCGAGCCCCGCGGCCGACGGCGTTTCGTCGAGAGTCACGTAGGCGAACAGCACCAGGAACAACAGGCTCAGCTTCCACAGGGAGGTGACAATGGCGATGCCCGACAGCTTGAGCGCTTTGGAGAGGCTCAGGGTGGCAATGGACTGGGTGACGCCGAAGCCGAGCGCATAGAGCCAGAACCCGTCCTCCAACTCGGGCAACCCGTGCCAGGCCGAACCCAGAGCCACGAACGGCAGCAGGAACGTGAACCGGCCCCACACGTTGATGATGTCGTCCAGCTCATGGCCCAGGTGCTTCATGGAGATGTTGCGCAGCACCTGGAACAGGGCGGAGAGGAGCGACAGCACGAACCACATGGGCAGGAGAGGCTACCCGCGAACCCGTCAAAATGCGAATTCGGCGACCGTCATGCAGCCGTGCGCGCGGGCCGGATTGGGAACCCTTGGGCAAGACGGCCCCGCGCCGGCATGCGGCCGGAGCCCGGACATTTCCGGGTCCTTCCCCGGGAACCGCCGGCGTGCGAACCGGACGCCCGCGCAAGGTTGACACCGCGGGAACCGAAACGGTATCAACACTCGATCAAACACGGAAAGGGAGATTCCCTATGGTGGACAAATTCGAAGATCATTGCTGGCAGGACATCGTGACCGAAGAGATCATGGACATCTACAAACCCTACCGCCGGGAGATCTTCGTGGGCGAGCGTCCCGCGCTGCTGGCCATCGACCTCTACAACCTCGCCTATCGGGGCGGCCCCCAGCCCGTTCACGAAGTGGTGAAGGAATACAAGAGTTCGTGCGGCATCAACGCGTTCGAGGCCATCGAGCCCACCAGGGAACTCTTCGCCTTGGCGCGCGCCCAAGGGTTGCCCATCTTCTACACCACCACCGAGACGCGGAAAGAAGTCGCGCCCGCATCGGTGCACGCCACCAACCGTCAGATAACGGGGATCAACCCGGACGACTACGAGATCTACAAGGACTTCGCGCCGCAGCCCGAGGACATCATCATCTACAAGGAACGCGCCAGCGGCTTCTACGGCACGCCGCTCATCGCCCACCTGACCCGCCTCGGCATAAGCTCGCTGATCGTGTGCGGCGAGAGCACCAGCGGATGCGTCCGCGCCAGCGTGGTGGACGCCTACTCCAACGGCTACCATGCCTCCATCGTCGAGGAATGCGTCTTCGACCGCAGCATCATCTCCCACAAGGTCAACCTGTTCGACCTGCACCACAAATACGCGGACGTGATGAAGCTGACGGAAGTGAAACAGCACTTCGAGGCGCAGCCCCTCAGGCAGGCGGTATAGGAGCCTGCGCCGCAAGAACCGTGACCGGACGATTTCCCGCGGGGGCGACCGTCCGGTCGCCCCCGCCCTGGACTCAAATCCCGCAGGCTCCCAGGAACGCGTTTCGCAACTGCGTGGACCCGCGCGTATCGCTGGCGCCGCGTCACGCCGTCGAGGAGCCAACTACCCGAGGCCGTAGAGTTTCGCGCTGTTGTCCCAAAGGATCTTGCGCTTTGAGGCGTCGCCGAGGCCGCCCATCCCGAGGAAGCTCGCCACCGCTTCCGGCCAGCGCGAATCGGCGTGGGGGTAGTCGGTGGAGATGACGATATTGCCGTCGCCGAGCCGCGCCACCACGTCCGCGGCCAGATCTTCCTCCACATCCGTGGCGACGACGCATTGGCGCATGAAATAGTCGCTCGGATTCATGGACAAGGGCTCGTCGCACAGATGCTGGCGCAACTCCCAGCGTTCGTCCAGGCGGTAGAGCGCCCATGGCAGCCAAGCGCAGTTGCCTTCCAGGAACGCCACCTTGAGGCGCGGGAAGCGCTCCAGCACCCCGCCGCCGCAAAAACTCCCCACCGCCAGCATGAGTTCCACGGGATTCCTGAACGCGTTGACCAGAAGTCCTTCGTTGGGCAGGCCATTGAACCGCCGCGCCACCTGATCCATGCGCGGAGCCGCCGCCGGATGGAAGCAGACGGGGACATTCAGGCGCTCCGCCTCGCGCCACAGGGGATCGAAGTGACGCTCGTGAATGTGCCGGCCATTGGCTGGCTCCGGCACGAGACATAATCCGACGGCTCCCAACTCCGTCACCGCCCGCCGGGTCTCGTCCACCGCCATATCCACATCGTGAAGGGTGATCAGCGCCGAGGCCTTGAGGCGCGCGGGATTCTCCTTGCAAAACTCCGCGCACCAGTCGTTCCAGGCACGGCACAAGGCGTTGGCGAACTCCGGCTCCAGCGTGTCGTCCGTGTGCAGCGGAAAGGTGCGAAACAAAACCGCCACGTCCAGCCCTTCTTCGTCCATGGCCTCCAACTGGGAGACCGCGTCATAGTCCCGGGCCAGGGGCTTCGTGTAACGGTGGGCCACCTTGTCTTCGCCCGGGGTCACGTTGGGGCGCGACGAAATGCCGGAGAGGCGCACCGGCGTGCCGTCGCCATAGGTGAACTTCACCTGTCCGTGGCGTGTGCGCGGCGCGCCTCTGGGAATCCGCTCGCCCCACTTGGGATCCATGTGCTTCAGGTAGAGATCGTGCGGCTCAAACACGTGCATGTCGCTATCGAAGATATTGAAACCGTCTCGGGCCATGGTAAGGGCTCCTTCCGCGTTGTCGAGATCATTCGGGGTTGCGCGCGAACATGCTTGGGTTCAATGGACGCGAGCCCCATCCACCCCCGCCGCGGGCGCCACACGCCGGTGTGCGCCGGACCGCGTTTCCACGCGCAACCCCATCAGGTTGTCCCCGCTGCCGCCCATTGGTCGATCTGTTCCTGGCTGAAGCCCAGCTCCCGCAGGATTTCCGCGGTGTGCTCGCCCAACTCCGGCGGCAGGCCAGACACGTTCGCCGGGGTATCGCTCAGGTTGACGCCGCTCCGCACCGTGTGGAGTGAGCCGTGGCGGGGATGTTCCACTTCCGCGATTCGATCCAGGTGCCGCACCTGGGGGTCGGCGAACACTTCGTCGAGGCGGTTGATGGGGGCATTGGCCACGTCGTTCCGACTCAGGGCCTCGAGCCAGTGTGCACGGGGCCTGGCGCCGACGACTTCCTGCAGGATGGCCTTGAGTTCGTCGTAATGGGCCAGTCGGTCCGGGTGTTCCCGGAACCGCGCATCGTCCGCCAGCTCCGAACGTTCGATGGCGCGGGTCAGGCCCACGAAGAACTTGTTGAGGTGCGAGAGGTGGATGACGAACGGAAGGCCGTCACCCGCCAGCAATGCGAAAACACCGGCGGAACGCCCGCGGCTCTCCACATTGGGGATATCGCCGGTGGCGAAGTACTGAATGATGCTGCGTCCGATGAACGCCATGGACGCCTCCATGAGAGAGGTTTCCACCTTCTGGCCCTTGCCGGTCTTCTCCCGAGCCATCAGCGCGGCGAGAATGCCGTAACAGGCGAACATGCCGCCCAGGTGGTCGGAGAAGGCGAGACCCGGCGGTTGCGGCTTTTTCGGGTCGATGATCTGGCTCAACAAGCCGCTGAGGCACTGGCCCAGAGTATCGAAGCCCGGCTTCTCCCGGTACGGCCCGCTCTGCCCGAACGCGGATATGCCGCAGTAGATCAGTCGCGGGTTCCGTTGATTGAGGCGCTCGTAACCGAGTTCCAGGCGATCCATGACCCCCGGCCGATAGTTCTCGATGACGATGTCGGCTTCCTCCACCATGCGCAGGAAGATCTCCTTGCCTTCGGCGTGACGCAGGTTGAGGGTCATGGCCCGCTTGTTGCGGTTGTAGCTGCGGAACAACGGACTGTACATGCGCGGCTCCCGGCCCCACTTCCGAAAGGGGTCGCCGCCGTTGGTGTTCTCGATCTTCACCACCGCCGCGCCCATGTCCGCCAGCAACATGGCCGCGAACGGCCCGGCGATGTAGTTGCTGAGATCGAGAATCCTGATGCCGCCGAGGGCTTGTGCCATCCATTCACTCCTTCTTCACGGTGTGCCTGTCGGCTCCGCGCACGCCGGCGCGGGAACAAGCGGAAGCCAACGCTGGCTACACTATAGAAACGGCGCGCCGCGGGAGTCAAAGGCGCCGCCTTGACGCGCGCGAAGGCCAACGGTATGCGGACTGAATCACCCGACGCTTCCGTAAAGGAGACCCCCATGAAGAACGGTCTCAGGATCATCGATTCCGACATGCACATCATGGAACCGCCCGACCTCTGGGAGAACTACGTGGACCCGCCTTTCAAGCAGCATGCGCCGCGGGTCGTGAACGTTCCCAGCCGGGGCGATTTCAATCTCTTGCTCCTGGATGGCAAGGAGCCAAGGGCCAAGAGCCCCTCCCTCGCGAACGACGCGCGCATGATCGGCAAGCGGCGCGCGCACAAACGCGAGGACGTGATCAGCTTCGCGCGGGAGCAAGGCTTCAGTCCCAGGTCCCAGCTCCAGGCCATGGACATCGAAGGACTGGACGTGGCGGTGCTGTTCCCCACCGCGTGCCTGCACATCATGACCGTGCCGGACATGGACCCGCTTCTGGCCGAAGCCATCTGCCGCGCCTACAACAACTGGCTCTACGACTTCTGCCAGGAAAACCCGACGCGCCTCAAGGGCGCCGCCATGCTGCCGCCCCACGACGTATCCCTGGCAGTGCGCGAAGCCCGGCGCGCGGCCAAGGATCTGGGGTTCGTCACCGCCTTCCTGCGGGCCACGCCGCTCCCCGGCGACACTTGGTTCGGGCTCTACTGGGAGCCGCTGTGGGCGGAGTTGGAGGCGCTGGGCATGCCCGTGGGCTTCCACGAGTGCACCAACTCCGGCTACTACCCGCACATCGAACGTTTCGGCCAGAACAACCGTCTCATGCGCCACATCTGCAGCCATGTGACGGGCCAGATGGTTACCATGGTGGACATCATCGTCGGTGGCGTGCTGGAGCGCTTCCCCGAACTCAAGGTGGCCTTCCTGGAGTGCAACTGCGGTTGGACGCCGTCATGGCTGAGCCGCATGGATACGCACTGGGAGCAGTTGGGCGCCGCGGACGCGCCGCTGCTCACCATGAAGCCCAGCGAATACTTCAAACGGCAGTGCGTGGTCGGCTGCGAGGGCGAGGAGCGCGAAGTGGGCTCGGTCATCCAACTCATGGGCGACGATAATATCGTCTTCTCCTCCGATTACCCCCACAGCGATTCGGAGTTCCCCCACGCCGTGGACGCCTTCCTCCAGCAGGAATTGCCGGTAGAGCACGCGCGCAAGATCCTGTGGGACAACTGCGTGAATTTCTACGGCATCGATGCGTAGGTTTCCACGACACCGAAACCCGGCGACGAAGGGAGAACTTCCGCGTGTCTGATACCATGCTCCGTTTCGGGGTTTTCCTGGCGCCCTTCCATGCGCTGAACGAGAACCCCACCCTCCTGTTCGAACGCGACCTCGAACTCATCGCGCTGCTGGATCGCCTGGGCTACGACGAGGCGTGGATAGGCGAGCACCACTCGGGCGGATTCGAAACCATCGCCGCGCCGGAACTTCTCATCGCGGCGGCGGCCCGGGAGACCCGGCGCATCCGCCTCGGCACGGGCGTGAAGTCCCTGCCCTACGCGCACCCCTTCATGGTCGCCGACACCATGGTGCAGCTCGACCACATGACCCGCGGGCGCGCCATGTTCGGCGTGGGACCGGGCGCCCTGCCCTCGGACGCCACGCAGATGGGCATCGACCCGCGCCGCACCCGGCGCATGATGAACGAGGCGCTGGACGTCATCATCCCGCTACTGGAGGGCGAGCGCGTGAGCGCCAGCACCGACTGGTTCACCCTGGACCAGGCCAGGCTGCAACACGCATCCTTCACCCGGCCGCGGATGGACATGGCGGTCACCACCATCCGATCCCCCGCGGGCGCGCTGCTCGCCGGGCGTCACGGATTGGGCCTGTTGTCCCTGGGTGGGCACTCCGACGACGCACTGGCCGTCTATGCGCGCAACTGGGGGATTTACGAAGAGGCCGCGGCCGGCGCGGGCCGCGTGGCCGACCGCGGACACTTCCGCATCGCCGTGCAGATGCACCTCGCCGACACGCGCGCCCAGGCCATGGAGGATGTGCGCTTCGGCATCGACGCCTGGGGCGGCTATGCCCGTGACGTGCTCCCCAACCAAACCGTCCCCAAGGAGGTCACCGACACCCGCAAGTTCATCGTCGAGTCCGGCCGCGCCATCATCGGTGCCCCCGACGACGCCATCCGCGAAATCGAGCGCATGCAGGCCGGCACCGGCGGCTTCGGCGTCGTGCTGTTCATGTGCCACGACTGGGCCGACTGGGACGCCACCCGGCGCAGCTACGAATTGTTCGCCCGGCACGTGGTACCGCACTTCCAGGGCCAGTTCGAAGGCCGGCAAACCAGCTACGACGCGGCCGCAAGGCGCCAACCGGAATTCCGCGCCGCCGCGATGGAGGGAGTCGCCGCGGCCACGGCGGCGTACGAGGACCAGCGAAAGCAGAAATTGGTCTAATCTGGCGTCCCTCCGCACATCTCACCACTGCAGAATTCCGCCAGAGATGGCTTACCGGGACTCCCCGACTCGATCAGCGTTCACAGATCATACAGCCGCGCGCAGTTGTCCCAGAGGATCTTTCGCTTCGTCTCCCGCGAAACGCCTTCCACTTCCAGAAACTCTTCCACCGCGTGGGGAAAGTCCGAGTCGCCGTGGGGATAGTCGGTGGAGTAGACGATGTTGTCGTCACCGATGAGCTCGGCGATCATGGGGAGTTCCTTCTCCGACTCGGTGGAGATCCAGCACTGGCGTTTGAAGAACTCGCTGGGCCTGAGCTCCGAGACGTTGGGGTGCCGCGCCTTGTCCATGGCGCCGTCCATGCGGTGAAGCATGAAGGAGACCCAGCCGCAGTAGCATTCGAGGAAGGCTACCTTGAGCCTGGGGTGGCGCTCCAGCACGCCGCCGCCTATGACGTCCACCATGGCCATCATGTTGGACATGGGGTGCTCGCAGATGTGCCGCAGCAGCAGGTCGTCGCCGAACAGGTCGCCCATCTGCCGCACCTCCCCCGCGGAGGCCGCCGAATGAAAGCCGATGGGAATGCCCAGCTCCTCCAGAGTGGACCACAGCATGTCGTAGTAGCGAGAGTGCCAGGGCAGCGAGCGCAGCGGTTCGGGGCGCGCGAACACGGCCACGAAGCCCAGTTCCTCCACCGCCCGCCTGGCCTCACGGGCGGCCTCGGTGACGTCGTGGAGCGAAAGCATGGCGGCGCCTTTCATGCGCGCCGGGTCGGTCTGGCAGAAGTCGTGGAGCCAATTGTTGTAGGCTCGCGCCACCGCGGCCCCGAGCTTGGGCTCCATGTCGTCGCGCATCATGACACCCAGGCCGATGGACGGAAACATCACGGCGAGGTCGAGTCCCTCCTTCTCCATGGCGTCGAGTTGGGACACGCCGTCAAAACCCCGGGCGCGGGCGCCGGCGATCTCGGCGTCGATGCGGGTGGCGTCGAAGATGCCGCCGCGGTACGCTGGCGGATAGCCCTTGAGAATCTTGCCGTCGAGCAAGACCATGGCCGAGCTGCGGGTGGTGGCACTGAGAATCCTGGGTCCCCGGTCGCGCCACTCGGGCTCCAGGTATTTCTCCCAGAGATCCGCGGGCTCGCGCACGTGCATATCCGAATCCATGACCTTCAATCCGTCCTTCATGAACCTTCCCCTTCCCTGTCTCCCGTTCGAATCAGTTGAAACGGTTCTGCCGGCCAGACCCTCCGTGGGATAGAGCACGGCGAAATCAATGCCCAGGCGGGTCCATGCGCTCATGCAGAAGCCGCGGCAAGGACGCGGTGGCACGGTCCGTTGTGTTGCTGGACGGCCTCGCCCACCACGGCGGGCAGTGGGCGCGGACGCTGCGCCGTTCCGCTTCGGTCATGAACGCCCGGTCGTGGCGTTCCATCCAGGGCCGCGCTTGGGTTGGCGATGCGCGGCGACGCCTATTCCTGCAGCGCGTCCAGATCCTGGACGTAGTCGCGCAACGCGGCCTCCAGGTCGAACCGGGGCTCCCAGCCAAGGTGTTCCTTCGCCCTTGAAATGTCCAGGCGCTGCTTCGGCCCCACGTGCGGCGTGCCGTCTGGAACGACTTCCACCTCCAGATCCGGATAGATGATCCGCGCCGCCTCCACCAGCTCGTCGAAGGTCGTCACGAGACCGGTGCCGATGTTGAACACGTTCACCGGCGGCGCCGGCACGGTGGCGGCGAGATCCACCGCGCGGCCCACGTCCTTGGCATAGATGCGCTCCAGCGGCCTCGCTTGGCGCCGCGGGACCCTCGCCACGCCGCCTTCCCGGCCGCAGGTGAGCAGCGTATGCGTGATGGCGCCGCTCTCGGCCCCGCCGAGAAAATGCCCCAGCCCGAATACGTGCGCCAGCCGTACCACCATCAATTCGAAGCCGTACAGCCTCTGATAGGCCTCCATCAGCAATTCCTGAACGCTCTTGGAGTTGCCGTACGCCGTGCTGTCGCCCCGCTGGAGGGTCTCGGGAACGGGGTCCGGCCCCTCGAAAGCGCGGTTGTAGACGCTGAGGGTGCTCACATGAACGATTCGCCTGACGCCCGCGAGTCGCGCCGCCTCGGCGACGTTGATGGTGCCCTGAATGTTGACGTTGAAGGCCCAGTAACCCTCCCGGGCCACCCGGCCGGCGATGATGGCTGCCGTGTGCAGCACCGTATCGACGTCATGGGCCTTGATGATGCCCGTGAGGGCCGGCAGGTCCAACACGTCTCCTTGAAGGGAGACAAAGTCCGCGCCGCCGAGCTTCTGCCTCAGGTAGTCACCCCGAGGCTGGAAGTCCACGAACACGAGCCGCTCGCCGCGCTCGGCGGCAAACTGCCCGAACGAAGCGCCGATGAGTCCGCTCCCGGTGATCAGAGTCGTCATTATCGAACCTTTGGTCGAACGCTCCTAGCTAACTCCGTACAGCCTCGCGCAGTTGTCCCACAGGATCTTTTTGAGAGAGCTTTCGCTCACGCCCGGCGTTGCCATGAATTCCTCGACGGCGTGCGGGTAGTGGGCGTCGATATGCGGGTAGTCGGTGGAGATGACGATGTTGTCATCCCCCAGCCGGCCGATGACGTCCGTCACGAGGTACTCGTCCACGTCCACCGAAATGTAGCACTGGTCGAGGAAATACTCGCTGGGCTTCCGTGACAGCGGCACGTCGGTGAGGGCTCCGTGTAGCTCCGCCCTCTCGTCCAGCCGGTACAGCAGCCACGGCAGCCAGGCGCAATTGCCTTCGAGGAACGCCACCTTGAGAGTCGGGAACTTCTCCAGCACGCCGCCGCCGCAGAACGCCGATACCGCGAGCTGCAATTCGATGGGATTGCGCAACGCCATGGCGATGACGCCGGAATTGGGGTGTCCGTAGAACTCCCGCGCCACCTGCTGTTGTTTGGGGTTGGCGGGCGGGTGGAAACACAACGGCACTCCCAGCCGGTCGATCTCCGCCCACAGGGGATCGTAGTAACGGTCGTGGATGCGCCGTCCGTTCACCGGTTCCGGACACACCGACAACCCCACCACCCCCAAGTCCCTCACCGATCTCCTGGCCTCGTCCACGGCCATGTCCACATCGTGCAGCGTCAGCAGCCCCGACGCCTTCATGCGCTCCGGCCGCTCGCCGCAGAAGTCCGCGATCCAATCGTTCCATGCCCGGCACAGGTCGTTGGCGTATTCCGGCTCGAAGCTGTCGTCACAATGGAGCGGCGAAGTGCGAAACATCACCGCCACATCGAGTCCCTCGTTGTCCATGGCCACTACTTGCGACGGCGCATCGTATCCGTGCTCCAGCGCGTAGCCGTAACGGTTCGCCACGTTGTCCTCGCCGTGCTCCAGGAGCTTCTCCCGCGGCCGCAACACCTCCCCATTACCCAAGCTGAACTCGATGCGGCCGTGCTTGGTGCGCGCCTTTCCGACAGGGATCCGGTCGCCCCACTTGGGGTTCATGTATTTCTCGTACAGATCCTGAGCGTCATAGACATGCATGTCGCTGTCGAATACCCGATTTCCGTTCCTCGCCATGTTCCTGCTCCTTGTTCATCGTGCCTTGTATTTTCTTGTGCGGTACCAGAAAGGCTGATAGGATCATTCCATGCCTGAGGCCATTGCCTTCGACACTCATCGCTTCGTCAAGCGCCTGACCGAGAGCGGCTTCACCGAGAAGCAGGCCGAAACCCTCGCCGAAGAGCAGGTCGCTCTGCTCAACACCAATCTTGCCACCAAAGCCGACATCGCGGCCATCAAGGCCGATCTCGCGGCCATCAACGCCGATATAGACGCCCTGCGACAGGAAACCAAGGCCGGAATCGATGCCCTGCGACAGGAAACCAAGGCCGGAATCGACGCCCTGCGACAGGAAACCAAGGCCGATATCGACGCCCTGCGACAGGAAACCAAAGCCGGAATCGACGCCCTGCGACAGGAAACCAAAGCCGATATCGACGCCCTGCGACAGGAAACCAAAGCCGATATCTCTGCGACAGGAAACCAGGGCCGATATCAACGCCCTGCGGCTGGAGACCAAAGCCGCCATCGCCAACGTTGAGGCCAAGATCGAGGCCGTGAAGGCCGACCTTGTGAAATGGCTGTTCGGCGCATTGATCGCTCAGGGCAGCCTGGTCGTCGCCCTCGTCAAGTTCCTGTAGCGCGCGCCGACCCGACCACTCTTTCCTGCCTCCATCGCACCCGTTGGTTGTACGCCCGTTTCCCGGTTCCCGTCGTCACCCAACCGCTCCGTTCTCCGAAAGGAAGTACCCGCCGGTGATAGCCTCGTGCCACGTCTTGGCGACGCCGGGCGCCACGCCGAGGGGCAGATCCGTCTCGGGCGTCCAGTAGGAATGAACGCCGGCCTGGAAGTGCATCAGCGCGGTCTTGGGGGCCGGCTCCATGCGCGCGAACATGGGCATTACCAAGTCGCGATACGAGCCGGCGGAGTGGTCGCGGCTGTCCTTGGTGACGCAGAAGAGAACGGGCGGAACCGGTTTCACGCCGCCTCCCTTGAGCTCACGCCCATAACCCAGGTACTGGCGCACCAACGCTTCGGCGCCGTCCTCGTCCACACCCAACCGTTCCGCGGTGACCCGCGCGCCCGCTTCCAGCGACGCCTCGATGTTCATGCTGACGACGTACTCGCACTTGAACTGGGGCTCGTTCCGGGCCGCTTCCCAAGCCTCCATCACTTCCTCGATGACCAGCGGCAGGCGCATGAGCGCCACGGGGCCATCCTGGCCCAGCTTCTCCGGGCCGATGTAGCGCGCCTTGTCGCGCCAAGTGCGTATGTACAACTCGTAGAACGGGTCCACCCGGCTGGTCTCGGTCACCCGTCGTTCGTAGTTGCCGATGGCGCCCAGGGAACCCTGGAGCGCGAGCTTGGCCTGGTTGATGTAGCCGAAGGACGAGTTCTCCACCGCCATGACCCCGGCAACGTTGGGCACCCTCTGGGACAGCATGAACACGAACGGGCCGCCGGTGGAGTGGCCATGCACGTAGATGGAATACTCGCCGTCCGGCAGGTTCCGCGACATCACCTGCCTGCCTCCTTCCTCAAAGGCCGCGGGCCATGCGGCCATGCGGTACCAGAAATTCGTCCCGGGCTTGGCGTGGAGCACGGTGCGGGTGCCGTAGCGTTCGCGCAGCGAGCGGTCCTTCACCACCTCGTACTGGTCCGGGGTGATTTTCTCGCCGGTGAGCCAGATGGGGGTGCGGATGGAGCCGTCCGGATTGATAGTGTCCCCCGGCCAGTTGCGCGACGGATCGTCCAGACAGAGCCGGCCGGGATAGGTCATGGTGGCGACCTTGAAACCGAACTTCCCGGCCAGAAGACGCGCCACCGGCGCCATGGTCTTGAAGTCGCCGTCGCCGCCGGAGAGCAGATAGGCCCCGGCCTTCCTGCCGTCCGCGCCCACGACGATCCTGTCCGGGTCTTCAGGCTCGTAGATTTGCGCGCCGATGTCCCACTCCAGCCCCACCGCCTGGATGCGCACCAGATCCTCATACTCCCTGAGCGGAATGTCCGGCATCGCCAGCACTTCGCGGGAGTCCGTCAGGCATTGGTCCCGCGAGACTTCCGCGGGAGGATGCCAAAGTGTCCCCTGCCAACTCATTCGTGTCACATCATCCTTTCGCCGGAGAGCCTGCCGGGTTCATGGAATGGCCCCAACGCCTTGCTTCGCAGCAGGTTCCCGGGAAAACCGACAGACTCCTGAGCCGAGGCCGCACACCCCGGCGCCTACTCCAAGCCATACAGCCGCGCGCAATTACTCCAGAGGATCTTCTCCAGGGATTCCTTCTTCAGCCCGGGGATGGACGTGAAGGTGGAGACGGCCTCCGGCCAGCGCGAATCGATGTGCGGGTAGTCCGTGGAGAAGACGATGTTGTCGTCTCCCATGGTGTCGATGACTTGCACCACCAGCGCTTCGTCCACGTCCGCCGAGATGAAGCACTGCTCTCGAAAGTACTCGCTGGGTTTTTTGCGCAACGGGATGTCCGCCATGGCCCCCTGAAGTTCGCAGTACTCGTCCAGGCGGTACATCAGCCACGGCAGCCAGCTACAGTTGCCTTCCAGGAAAGCGACCCGCAGCTTGGGGAACTTCTCCAGCACGCCGCCGGCGCAGAACGCGCTGACGGCCAGGATCAGCTCCACCGGGTTGCGCAGGGGATTCACCAGCAGTTCCTCGTTGGGATGACCCTCGAAGCGCCGCGACACCTGAATCTGGTTGGGCCGGGCCGGCGGATGGAAGCAGATGGGCACGTCGAGGTCGACGGCCTCCGCCCACAACGGGTCGAAACACCGGTCGTGGATATGGCGTCCGTTGATGGGCTCCGGACACAGCGACAACCCGATGGCGCCCAGTTCCTTCACCGACCGCCTTGCTTCTTCAACCGCGAGGTCCACGTCGTGCAGCGTGATCAGCGCCGAACCCTTGAGGCGCGACGTATCGACGCTGCAGAAATCGTGCATCCAGTCGTTCCAGGCCTTGCACAGGTCGTTGGCGTACTCCGGCTCGAAGTCCTCGTTGGTATGCAGCGGCGAGGTACGAAACTGCACCGCCACGTCCAGCCCTTCCTCATCCATGGCCTCGACCTGCGAGACGTTGTTGTAGTTCTGGCTCGCGGGTTTGATGTAGGCGTCCTTCTGGCGTTGCTCGTGGAACTTCACCACCTTCCCCGGGGTGCGTATCGGCGTGCCGTCGCCCAACACGTAGCGCGTCATACCGTGCAGCGTCAGTCCCTTGTCCTCACGCTTTCGCCGCACTTCGCCGCGCGGGATGCGGTCGCCCCACTTGGGATTCATGTAGGTCAGGTAGAGATCGTGGGGCTCGAACACGTGCATGTCGCTGTCGAGTATGCGAATGCCATCTCTCATGGGATCCTCCGTTTCGGGTGTGCCGGCTGAATGCTGCGCCGCCTCGCCGTGCGTGTCCTCTCTTGCAAACAGCGTCAAGACGATGCGCGGGGATTTCCGCTGCCGGCAGGGCGCGCTGACGCGCCGTGGCGGTCACGCGCGAGGATGATCCACGCCGTCGGCGGTCGGAAATGCCTCGCAGAGTCACCACGCTATTCGTGAGACAGGACACGGGTGTAGGCTTGAGCCAGAATGTCGGCCGTGTGCATCACGCGGATGGACGACCCCTGGTCCCGGAGCGCCGCCTGAATCTGGAGGATGCACCCGGGATTGCCGGTCACCAGCACGTCCGCTCCGGTCTCCATCACATTTCTGGCCTTTCGCGCAGCCAACCGCCCGGCCAACTCCGGTTCCGTGAGATTGTAAGTCCCCGCACTGCCGCAACATACCTCGGCCTCGTGGAGATCCACCCACTCGACACCAGGAATGTTCTTGAGCAGCTCACGCGGCTGCGCCCCCACGCCCTGCCCGTTCAACAGGTGGCACGCGTCATGATAGGCCACCTTGACGTGCACACTCCTTCTGGCCGCGAACTCAGGCAGACCGTGAAGGAACTCTGTCACATCCCGCACCTTGGCGGCAACACGTTCGGCGCCGGCCCGATATGCGGGATCCTTGCCGAAATGCGCGGCATACTCGCGGATGGCCGCGCCGCAACCGGCCGCGTTGGTCAGCACGGCGTCCACGTCCAAGGCATCGAAGGCATCGATGGTGCGGCGCGCCAGCGCCAGACCGCGCTCCTTGTCGCCATTGTGCAGCAGCAACGCGCCGCAGCAACCGGCGCCCTTGGGAACCCGGACCTCGCAACCGTGCTCCGTCAAGAGTCGCACCGTGCTGGAATGCGTATGGCCGAACAGGCTCTGCATGACGCATCCGGCCAGAAGGCCGACGCGGCGGCGCGTGGGACCGCTGGGCACAACTACCTCGGGAAGGGTCACAGAGCGGAAAGGCGCCTCCGGACCCGGCAGATAGCGCAGCGGCCGGCGCACGGACGCCGGCAACCACGCCGTCCGGGCCAGACGCGGAAGCCCCAGCCGCGCCATCCAGCGCGCCGCCCACCCGAACATCCTCATGACGGAGGGACTGGGGAAGGCCCGGTTCATCAACCCGCGCTTCGCCCGATCCCACCAGGAGCGGCGATGGCGGGTTTCCACGAAGGCGCGGGCGCCCTCGATCAGCGCGCCGTAACGCACGCCCGATGGACAGGTGGTCTCGCACGCGCGGCAGCCAAGACAGAGATCCAGGTGCCGCACGCTGGTATCGTCCAGCGCCACCTTCCCTTCGTCCAGGGAACGCATGAGCTGGATGCGCCCCCGCGGCGAGTCCATCTCCGTCCCGAGTTCCAGGAAGGTCGGGCACGACCCGATGCACAGCCCGCAATGGACGCAGTTCCCCGAGCTTTCAAAGTCGGCGATCCGGTCACTCATGATTCAACCGGTCAGGCATGCTCTTGTCCCCGGTCCTCCGTTCGGAACTTTCCGTCCGGCGATGCCGCGTCCGTGCCTCAGATCCCGCCCACGAAGCACCCGGGCGACAACACGCCGCCGGGGTCCAGGGTCTCCTTGACGCGCCGCATCAGCGCCAGGCCCTCGATGCCGCCGCCCCACAGGTCCAGCGCCGGTCTGACCTCGGGGTCGGCCTGCTCCACCACCAGTGTGCCGCCCAGCGCCGCAGCCTGACCGCGCAAGCGCTCCACCGCGCGCCGCACCGGCTCCCGCGGGTCACGTCCCTCCGGCCGGGACACGCGGACGTGAACGATGCCGTTGCCGGCATGGGCCTGAACGGCCAGGGCCAGGCGGCTGCTCCGGCTCTCGTCTTCCAGCACATGGATGAAGTCCGTGAGACGGGCCGGGAGCACGCTCACCTTGAGAACGCAGACCGCGCCTGCGGCGGCGCGGGCGTCCCGCAACTCCGCCAGGACGGACTCCCTCTCCGCGTCCGCCAGGGTCTCCAGCCGGCAGTCCGCTGCGACCCAGGACTTCAGCGTGTCCGCCTGGAAGGCCACGTCGTCCCGGGAGCCGGCGAATCCCACCACGAGCACACACTCCGAGGCGGCTCCGGGAACGCGCGCCGTCAATTCCACGAATGCGGGTTCCAGCGGTGGCGCCAGGATGCGTTCCAACAACGCTCGCGCCCGCGCCGCGCCGCCGCAGGTCATGCGCGCCGCCGCGGTGGCCTCCGGCAGGGCGCGCACCTTGAAGGTGGCTTCCACCACGACGCCCAGCGTGCCCATGGAGCCGCAGTAGAGCTTCCCCAAATCGTAGCCCGCCACGTTCTTGACCACCCTGCCGCCGCTCTTGACCCGCGTCCCGTCCGCGCGCACCACCGTGATGCCGATGAGGAGATCCCGGACGGTGCCTTGCGAATAGCGCAGCGGTCCGCTCGGATTGGCGGCGATCAGACCGCCCACGCTGGTAGCCGCGGGCAGGGGCGGATCCACGGGCAGCCATTGTCCGCCACGGGCAGCCGCCGCCTGGAGGTCCGCGAGGGTCATCCCGGCCTGGGCCGTGAGGGTCATGTTGGCGGGCTGATGATCCACCCAAGCGTTCAGCGAACTCAAGGAGACCACGGCAAAGGGCCGCCGTGGCGGCGTCCCCGATCCCAGGCGCGCGCCCAGTCCCGCGGGCGCCACCGCCACCCCGCGGGCCGATGCGATCTCCATGATCCGGCAGACCTGAGCTTCCGACACCGGGCGGAGCACCCGCTCGGGGCGCACGCCTCCGATGGTGAACCGCGCGGCGGCCGCCGCACCGGCTGGAACGTCGGGCCACTGCCGCAGGTCGGCGTCGAACCCGGCCCAGTCCGGCGCGGGCGCGACGTGATCGGTTGCATGGTTTGCCAAGGCTGACCTCGCGGGTATCGTCGTGAACGATTCAGTGGCGTGTCCCGCGAATCCGCGCGACGCCTCCTACATGGCGGCCTGACGCCGCGGCGCGCGCACCTCCACGTGGCGTTCCGCGGACGGGAATATCTTGTTGGGATTGCAGCGGTCCCCGGCATCGAACACCGAACGGACCTGCTCCATGAGGTTCAGGTCGTCGCGAGTGAAGATCAACGGCATCAGCGCCACCTTCTCCACGCCGATGCCGTGTTCGCCGGTGAGGCTGCCGCCGAGCGCCACGCACTCCCGGAGAATCTCGCGGCCGGCGGCCACCACCCTCGCTGTCTGATCCGGGTCGCGCTCGTCGTAGAGAAGAATCGGGTGGATGTTGCCGTCGCCGGCGTGGAAGACGTTGCCAATGCGAAGATCGTAGGCGTCGCCGATGGCCGCGATCCGTTCCATGATCTCGGGCAGCCGCGTTGGCGGCACCACTCCGTCCTGACAACAATAGTTGGGCGCCAGACGCCCGAGGGCGCCGAACGCCCGCTTGCGGCACTTCCACAAGGCTTCCCGCTCGCGGTCGTCCCGGGCCACCCGTATTTCAGTGGCGCCGTGACGCTGACAGACCTCGCGAATCCTCGCCGCGGCTGCCTCGAGTCCGGCCTCGAGTCCATCCAGTTCCGCAATCAGCACCGCCCCGGCTTCCCGCGGGAAACCGAAATGAAACGCGTCTTCCACCGCCTGGATAATGAGACGGTCGAGCATCTCCAGGGCGGCGGGAACGATGCCGCTGGCGACGATGCCGGAAACCGCGGCGCTGCCGTCCGCCACGGAATCGAACACCGCCAGCAGCGTCTTGTACGCCTGGGGCCGCGGGCACAGCCTGAGCACCGCCTCGGTGACGATGCCGAAGGTGCCCTCCGAGCCCACGGTGACGCCCAGCAGATCGTACCCCGGCGGGTCCTCCGTCAGGCCGCCGAGACGCACCACCTCGCCGTCCGGCAGCACCAGAGTGACGCCCAGCACGTGGTTGGTGGTGACGCCGTATTTCAGGGTGTGGGGGCCACCGGAGTTCTCTGCCACGTTGCCGCCGATGGAACAGGCCATCTGGCTCGACGGGTCCGGCGCGTAGTAGAGGCCATGGGGCGCGGCTGCCCGGGTCACCCAAGCGTTGATCACGCCGCTCTCCACCACCGCGCGCCGATTGGCGGGATCCAGCTCCAGGATCCGGTTCATGCGAGTGAGGCTCACCATCACCGGCGCGCCCAGGGGGAGGCAGCCGCCGCTCAGACCCGTGCCCGTGCCCCGGGGCACGAACGGCACGCCTTCGGCGTGAAGGAGCTTCAGCACCGCGGCCGTTTCCCCGGTGGAGCGCGGCAGCGCCACGATCTCCGGGGCGGACTTCTCCAGCGTGTAGCCGTCGCAGTCGTAGACGCTCAACTCCGTGGCGTGGGAGACCACGCCGTCGTCGCCCACGATATTCCGCAAACGGCGGACGAGCGTTGCGTTTGTCATGGCTTGCCGCCCCTGGAGCGCACGCCGCCCCGCGCTCCAGGGACCGTGTATCAGCCGCCGTAGAAGACCGAGTCGCCCAGGTCCTTGAGCAGAAGGGTGGCGTCATCGGCGCGGCCGGAGATCTCGGCCCGGACACCGGCCTCCACCACTTCTCCGACAAAGATGGAGTGGTCGCCCTTCTCCACCGTCTCCACGAGCTTGCACTCGACGAAGGCAGGCGCGCCGGACAGCACCGGAGCCCCGGTGGCGCCAGCGGCGAACTCCTGGCCGCCGATGGTGTTCCCTTCCCGTTCCAGCGATTTGAAGAAAGTAAAGGCTTGGCCCTGCTGTCCCTTGCCCAGAACGTTCAGGGCAAAGTTGCCGGACTCCTTGATGATGTCGTGAGCACCCGAGTCCGCCTTCACGCCCACCACCACCAGCGGCGGCGCAAAAGACGCCTGGGTCACCCAGTTCACCGTGGCCGCGGCCACCCGGCCGTCACTGGCCTCGCCGGTCAGAATGTACAGTCCATAGGGAATCATGCGCAAAGCGGTTTTCTTGGCATCGGCGTCCATTTCAGTCCTCCTTGAATCGTTGATGATCGCGGTGGCACCGCCGAGCGGGACCGCGATCGATGGACAAGGAAATTAACAATTCCGGAAGGGAGCGTAAACCGCAGTGCCCGGCGGTTCGCCCGGGATACGGACACGAAGCCTTGGTCTCACGCTCTCAGGTTCCCGGCCGGCGCGGCGTCCTTGCAGGCGCTGCCGCACTGCGGGCTTTCCCCAAGCGCAACGGTTTCTGTTAGATTCCATCTTGAAAACGTACGGAGGAGGGCGCTGTGCTTCCCAGAGTGTACATAGACGGCCATGTGGGCACCACGGGGCTGCGCATACGCGACTGGCTTGCGGACCGGACGGACATCGAGGTGTCCACGCTGGACCAGGACCGGCGCAAGGACGCGGCGGCCCGGCGCGCGGCCATGGAGGCGGCGGACCTGACGGTGCTGTGCCTGCCGGACGAAGCCGCCCGGGAAGCAGCCCATTGGGCAGCAGCATGCGGCGCCCGGGTAATCGACGCCAGCACGGCCCACCGGACCGCGGAGGGATGGGTCTACGGGCTGCCGGAACTAGATGCCCCACGGCGCGCGGCCATTCGCGAGGCCCGTTTCGTAGCCAACCCCGGTTGTTACCCCTCGGCTTTCATCCTCTTGACCCGGCCTCTGGTGGACGCGGGGCTGCTGCCTCACGATACCCCGATCTCCATCCACGCCCTGTCCGGCTATTCCGGCGGCGGGCGCGGACTGATCGACAAATGGGAGAGCCCCGGGCAGGGACTCGCCTCCCTGCCCTACGAGGCGCCCTATGCCCTGGGAGCGCGCCACAAGCACATCCCGGAGATGATGGCGTACAGCGGCCTCACCGCGGAGCCGCAGTTCGTGCCGGCGGTGGGGCCGTTCCGCTGCGGCATGCGGGTGGAGGTGCCCATTCCCCTCGGAAACTTGCCCATGGGCGTGAACAGCGCGGCGATCCTGGAATGTCTGCGGGCGCGCCACGAGGGCGAACCCTTCGTCCGGGTACTCCATCATCCGGACCCGCGCGACGCTCACGAGCGAAGCTTCGACCCGCGGGCGTGCAACGACACCAACCGCATGGAGCTTCACGTCGTGCCCCACCCTTCCGGCCACACGCTGCTCGTGGCGCTGCTCGACAACCTGGGCAAGGGCGCCAGCGGCGTGGCCATCCAGAACCTGAACCTCATGCTGGGACTGCCGGAGACCGCGCACCTGCCAGGTTGATGCCCCAGGAGCCTGCGCCGCGTTCCTTGCCCACGCCACCCACCAGCGCCGGATTTCCGCCGTCCAGGCCGGCCGGTTCCACGGGCAACCACCTGCTTGCCAGCGACGCCGGTGCGGTCCGTGCCTCACTGACAACGCCTTGGCTGGGCGTCTGCTATCCCGTCAGTCCCTGCCATACGAGCTTCAGTTCCATCACGACGATCAGGGTGACGATGACGCGGTTGAACCACTCGCGGCTGATGTGCGGGGTCACGCGCATGCCCAGGGGCAGAAACAGGGCGATGGGTACGAGCGCGAGCACGGACTGGCCCAAGAGCACCCTGTCGAACAGGCCCGCGGCCAGCACGAAAACGAAGTGGGTGATGGTGAGGCCGAGAAACATGGTGGACGCGGCGAAGATGTATCCCTCCTTCTCCAGGTCGAACGCGCGCACCCATGCGGCCACCACGGCACTGGACATGCCCGCGGCGCCCTGGGAGACTCCGGCGGCCGCCGCGATGAGGGGAGAGAGCACGCGGCCCTGCCGGCCGGTGAAACGCAATTCGATCCTGAAAGCGAGCAGGACCAGGTACGAGCCCACGCACACCGCCAGCACCAGGGTGAGGAGGCGCTCCTCGGAGGTCGCCAGGAACCATGTGCCGGCCGCCACGCCCAGGGCCCCGGCCACGGTCGCGGAGACGAGCCCGGGCACGGCCTGGAACCTGGAGCGGTAGGACCACATGACCCAGAAGTTGCTGACCATGTTGGGAACGGTGATGACGATGACCGCCTGTTGCGCTCCCAGGAACCCGGCCATGATGGGAACCGCGATGAGCGGCAGCCCCATCCCCGTGGCGCCTTTCGAGAAGGCGCCCGCGCCCAGGGCGACGAAGATGATCAAAAGGGAATCGAACTGCATGACGGCAAAGGCCTGACGGAATGGCAAACGTGCTGCCCTCGGCCGGGACCACCGCAGGATAGCCGAGACCCCGGCGGGGAGTCAAAACGAGCCCGTGTCGGGTAGTCTTGCACTTGGAACTCCACCCGGAGTAATGTGCGGGCGTGCCGGGGTCGGCCCGGACGACAAGGCCTGTACAAGGACAAAGGCTGTACAAGGGTTTTGGCAGCAGGAGGGATTTGCCATGTCGAAACGTTTCCTTCGCTACCTGGTTCTCGCGCTTCCATTGGCTCTATCGGCCGCGCTCTGGCAAGCCCCGCATCTCATGACGGGATCGGTCGCCCACGCGGCCGAGGCCACGACGCTGCGCTACGCCGCGGGCAACTTCGGCGAGGAGTCCATGGACCCCACCCGCACCTCCATCAGCGCCTCTCTCGGGCTGGTGGGGCCGCTGTGGGACTGGCTCACCGAAGTGGACGCCGCCGGCAATCTCACGCCGGGCCTGGCGTTGAGCTGGGAGCCGGCCGGGGACGGGCTTTCCTGGACGTTCAAGCTCAGAACCGGGGTCAGGTTCCACGATGGCAGCGAGATGACGGCCGAGGACCTGCAGTTCACCCTCATGGAGGGGTTCCGCCGCCCCAAGGCCAAGAGTTCCCGTGTGAAACAGTTTCGCACGGGCATCAAGGAAGTGCAGGTCGTCGACAGCCACACCGTGAGGATCGTCACGGCCAAGCCATGGCCCACACTGCCCTATGACCTGGCCAACCAACCCGGCATCGAGGGCATCGTGCTGCCCAAGGCCTACATCCAGAAGGTCGGCTGGGACGGCTTCGCCCGGAAGCCGGTGGGCACCGGCGCCTGGAAGTTCGTTGAGCACGAAGTGGGCAACTTCATCGAGTTCGAGGCGGTGAAGGACCACTGGCGCGCATCACCCGGGTTCGACCGTCTCCGCACCGTGCTGGTGCCCGAGGCCTCCACGCGGGTGGCCATGCTCAAGACCGCTCAGGTGGACGTGGCGCGCATTTCCCTGGACGAGGTTCCCGAGGTCACCCAAGCGGGGTTCAAGATCGCCGAGGACCCCCAGCCCACGTCCGTGCGCATTCACCTCTACGCCACCTACTACGACGAGGCGGGGCCCCTGAAGGACGCCCGGGTGCGCCAGGCCCTGAACCTGGCCATCGACAGGAAGGAGATCGTCGAGACGCTGTTCCACGGCAAGGCCAGGCCCGCCGCCGTGTTTCCCATCTCGCCCATTTCCATCGGCTTTCCCAAGGACCTCGAGCCGTATCCGTTCGATCCCGCCAAGGCGGCCCAACTGCTCGCCGAGGCCGGACACAGCAGCTTGCAGGTCAAACTGTTCGCGCTGTCCACGGGCGGCTTTACGCAATACCTGCAACTTGCCGAGATCGTAGCCGGCTACTGGGAGGCCGTGGGCGTCAAGACGAGCATCGTGCCCACGGACATCGGCGCTTTCCGCCCGTTCTACATCGCCAACCCGCAATCGCCGGAGATCGTGGGTCAGGCCGGCGTCTTCGCCACCACCGGACGCCTCAACGGCTCCGATGACCTGCGCATCTGGTGGTCTTCGGCCGGCAGGATCGTCAAGATGGCCAACAACGTCGACGACCTCGCCAAGCAGGCGGCGGGCGAAGCCACCATCGACGGCATTGCGGCGCAGGTTCGGAAGGCCTACAAGATCCTGCACGGCGATTACCGCGGCATCCCCATCGCCGACGTCAACGGCATCCTTTGGGGATACGGCAACGGCGTGGACAGCATCAGCGTACGACCGCACCGGGGCTACATCGAACCGAGTCTGGCGACCGCGACCCCGGCGAAGCCATAGCCCCGCCGCCAGGAGCCTGTCGGGTTGATCGAATCGTAGCGAGAGGCCGGGGAACGGAGGCCGGTTTCGGGCGGATTTGAGGATGACATGGGTCATATTTGACGAAAATCCGACCGGAGACTGGACCCATTCCCATGCCTCGCAGTGGATTCCGGATAGACCTGACAAGCTCCTGGCGTCGTCATCCCTCGCGCCGCAACTCATGCAACGCTACATCGCCGGCAGGCTGATCCAGTGCCTCGTGACGCTCCTGGTCATCAGCCTGCTGGTGTTCGCCCTGGCGCGGCTAACCGGAAATCCGCTGGACGTGATGTTGCCCATCGACGCGTCGCCGGAGCTGCGCGACGAAATGGGCCGGGAGCTTGGGCTCCACCGGCCAGCCTACGTGCAGTACGCGCTGTTCGTGCGCCAACTGCTGCGGGGCGACATGGGCACCTCCATCCGCACCCGCAAGCCCGTGGCGGAACTCATCGGCCAACGCCTGCCCAACACGCTGAAGCTGGTGTGCGTTTCCGTCGGCATGGCGCTGCTGCTGGCCGTGCCGCTGGGAGTCGTCGCGGCCACGCGCAAGGGCGGCCCATGGGACGTGGGCGCGCGCACCGTGGCCCTCTTCGGCCAGTCCGTGCCCACCTTCTGGGCGGGCATCGTGCTCATCTCCATCTTCGCCGTGAACCTGGACATCCTGCCCGCGGGGCGCAAGGAAGGCGTGGCCTCGTACGTGCTTCCGGCGGTCACGCTGGGGCTCTTCGGCTTCATGCTGGCGGGAGTCGTGCGGCTGCTGCGCGGCTCCATGCTCGACGTGCTGGACAGCGAATACGTCAAGTTCGCGCGCATCAAGGGGTTGGCGGAGTCGGCGGTGACCTGGAAGCACGCGTTCCGCAACGCCATGATCCCGGTGGTGACCTTCGTCGGGTTCTACTTCGGCATTCTCATGGCGGGGAGCGTGGTGGTGGAAACCGTGTTCGCCTGGCCCGGCATCGGCCGGCTGGCCTACGAGGCGGTGCAGTGGCGCGACTACCCGGTGATCCAGGGGGTGGTGCTGCTGGTGTCCGCCATCATCCTGTCGGCCAACCTCGTGGTGGACATCCTGTACGCCTACATCGATCCCAGGATCCGTTATGGCTGACGCCGGCATCGCTGCACCCGTGGACCGTGAGGCCCCGGCCTCGGTACGTGCCCGCGGGCGGAAGCTGCTGATGCTGCCGCTGGCGATCCTCATCACCTTCGGCGCACTGGGCATCCTGGCCGACCTCGTGGCCCCCTACCCGCCCAACAGGATCGCCCTGAGAGCGCGTCTGCTGCCGCCCTTCTGGCAGGAAGGCGGCACCCTGGCCCATCCTCTGGGCACCGACCGCCTGGGGCGCGACATCACCAGCCGCATCATCCACGGCGGGCGCATCTCCATCGCCGCGGGCCTGGCGGCCGTGCTGGTGGGCGGGGTCATCGGCACCCTGCTGGGGCTCATCTCCGGCTACTACGGGCGCTGGACCGACACCCTCATCATGCGCGCCACCGACGCCATGCTGTCCCTGCCCATCATCCTCATCGCGCTGCTCTTCGCGGTGGTGTTCGGCCCGAGCTTCCGCAACCTCATCCTGGTGCTGGGACTGGTCATGTGGGCGCGCTTCGCGCGACTGGTGCGCGGCGAGGTGCTGACCTGGAAGGAGCGCGAGTTCGTGGCGCTGGCGCGGGTGGCGGGCTGTTCCTCGTTTCGCATCCTGCAGCGCCATATCTTTCCCAACATCGTGAACCCGCTGGTGGTGCTGGCGACCCTGCAGGTGGGCTGGGTCATCATCGTGGAGGCGTCGTTGAGCTTCCTGGGCGCCGGCATCCCTCCGCCGACGCCGTCGTGGGGCGCCATGATCGCGGACGGACGCTCCCACATCACCACCGCGTGGTGGCTGTCGTTCTTCCCCGGGATGGCGCTGGTGCTGGTGGTGCTGTCCATCAACCTTCTGGGGGACTGGCTGCGGGACTTCCTGGACCCGAAAACGAGAAATCTGACGTAGGAACCTGGCGGTACGGATGAGGCCTTCCCATGGTAGCCGCCACGCAACGAGACGAAGTCGCAATCATGTGAGGCGCACAATGCGCGAAACCGAACGGATAGTCACCCAGGAGCCTGTCGGGTTTATCGAATCGTAGCGAGAGGCAGAGAAAGGCTGGTTTCGGGCGGATTTGAGGAGAATATCGGTAATATTGGACGAAAATCCAACCGAAATGGACCCATTTCCCTGTTTCGCAGTAGTGTGGTGTCTGGTTAATACGCGTCATAATCTGCGGAGGATTTTTTGTCGTCGGCAAGGCGCGATGACGAGCAGTGGCGGGTACCACGCGAGGAAGAGCCACGCAGCCGACGGCGAAAAAGACCCGCAGATTATGACGCGTATTAACCAGACACCACACTAGATTCTTGATGAACCCGACAGGCTCCCAGGTTCGCCTGCGGACTCAGAACACGAAACCGCTCGAGGAGGCCCTGCCATGTACGGATACCGCGCCCGCATCGGATACACGTCCCCTCCCTATCTGACGGAGACCTTCCCCTACGAGTTCTACAAGATGGCGCCGGAGGGCGTCACGCTGGTCCTGACCACCCTGGCCATCAAGCAGCTCACCGAGGAGGAAACGACTCGCAGCGTCGAAATGACCCTGGAGGCCGCCCGGGCCATGGGCAAGGCCGGAGTCGACATCATGGTCTTCGGCGGTGTCCCGCTGAACCTCTCCCTGGGCTATGAAGGGCTTGCGGAGACCCTGCGCAAGACCGAAGAGGAGATCGGCGTGCCGGTGACCTCCAGCATCACCGCGCAAGTGAACGCGCTGCGCGCCGTGGACGCCCACAAGCTCGTGCTCATCCACCCCTTCACCGACCCCGAGGGCTTCCACGCCGAATACGTCACCCACTACGGCTTCGAGCTGCTGGGGTTCAAGGGCGCCCGCAAAACCGTCGCCGACCTCGCCACCATCTCCCAGGACGAGGTCAAGGCCCTGGCCGAGGCCCTCTACCGCGAGCACCCCGAGGCCGACACCATCTACATCCCCGCGCCACACTGGGGCATCATCGAAATCATCGAACCCCTGGAGCGGGAGCTCGGCGTCAACGTGGTCATCGCCATACAGGCCATCCTGTGGGAAACCCTGCGCCGGACCGGAGTGAACGACAAGATCAACGGGTACGGCAAGCTGCTGCGGGACCATTAGCAAGGGGCTTATATACGAAAGTGACCAGCGGGAGGTTAGGTCGTGGTGGTGATCCCGACGCTCGGGTCGGTATCCTCTCCGCTTGACACGCCTGTCTGCGCAAGCGGAGACTTCCTTCACGCCAAACAGATCGGTGCAAGCGGCCTATGTCGGGCCGCCTGCGCTATAGAAGACCGTTCACGGGACAGCGCGGGAGTCTCATGCACCGATGACTGTTTGGCGACCGGCGCGGCAACCCGTCGGGTCTGCGTCGAAACCGGAGAACCGACATGCGCATAGCCGCCATTCTCGCCACCGTCATGTCCATGCTTGCCGCCTGCGGCGGAGGCGGAAGCGGATCGGGGCCGCAAACGATGATGGACCCGCCGCCGCGCATGGACCCGCCAGCCCGTCCGCAAGGCGATCCGGCCCGCTATGGCACAGAAACAGACGGCCCGACGGCTGCGGAAGTCTTGGATTATCTGGGCGTCTTTGCGAGCGGCGGGCCGTGGCCTTCGGCGAGTGGCGAGGAATACAGCCACAGCCGTCCAGGCTTATCCGTCTTCCGGGAGCCTGCAACCCTGCGCATAGCGGAAGGGACGGACGATCATCAACGCGCGATGATCCTGCACGGCGTCGCCATGGTGAACCGCGCACTGCCCTATCAGCGCCATATCCGCATCGGCCCCGACGCGCCGGCGCTGGCCCCGTGGGCCGAGGTGCCGGACGGCCAGATATTCGTTGATTTTGCTCCGCATGAAGATTGGGAAACCCACGATCCTGACGATGATGTGACCGCATTCCACGGGTATGCAAGATACCGCTATTCCGTAACCGAAGATGGTGAGAGGTCGAGAGCGGGCAGAAAATACGCCCGCATATATATGCTGAACGATCTTTCTCCCGCCGACCGTTCCACCATGTTTACCATGGTTCACGAGCTTCTACACGCGATAGGTTCCACTGGCCATGCAGACCTCGACAAATACCCGGATTCCTTCCTTGGCGCGAATGTGCCGCGAGCAAAGCGGAATGTGACGCAGCTTGGGCCGATTGATATTGCCGCCATTGCCGCAGCGGGAAAGATTTTCACGCGCCTTGGCGCGGCGGCGCTGCAACCGGAAGACTTGACGGCGGAAAATCTCGGCCCGTGGGAGACGGAGGCAGTCACGCTTTCTGACACTCTCTACGGCATGTCTTGGGGCGTCCGCCACCGTAACGGGCTTAGCGTCCCTTGGACGGACGGCAGCGACCCGGCGACGGTGCTTGCGGACAACCGCGCGCTCCGGGGAACGGCGACATGGAACGGTGAATTGCTGGGTTTCACGCCGGAGCTATACCCGGTTGCCGGCAAGGCCGGTATCGCCGTCGATCTTGCCACCATGGACGGGCGCGGGGACTTCACCGAGTTGCAGTCCTGGGCCGCCGGATCGGGGCCGGGCGTGCTTGGGACCGGCCTTCAGTGGAACACCGGCTCTCTCGGCTACACAATCACGGTTGGCGGGAACTATTTGCGCAGCACTGGCGGGGATGCTGGCACCGTGAACGGCCGCTTCTACGGCAGCAGCCATGAAGGCGTTTCTGGAACCTTGGAGCGTTCCGACTTGACAGCGGCATTCGGCGCAAGCCGATAGCCGTTGGGCGCCCCGGAGGTCCCGTTTCTCCCCTTCGGGGCGTCCCTCTGATATGGTGAGGCACACTTGCCGAGCATCGCCGCAAACGGAGATACGTGATGCAAGATGAACCCAAACGGCCGCGCGGCCGCCCCGTCGAGAAGGAGTGGCCGGACCCCATCCCGGACTCGCCGGAAAACATCATGCGGGCGATTCTGGCGACGCCTCCGAAGCGCGATGACGAATGGGACTATCTCAAGCGGCAGCCGAAGCCAGCGGGCGGTTAGGTGGTGGAGTGGATCGGTGGGGCTCTGGTGCTCATAGCCCTGTTCGGCGCGCTCCAATACACGCTGGCCAAGTGCGTCAGGCTATTTCTAGTCCCGCTACAGCGGAGAGCGATTGCGCTGCTGGTATTGACGGTTTGCTGGGTAGCGGCTGTGATTGGCGGTCTCGGCTATGCAGCGTTGGCGCTGTTCGGAATTGCCTAATGGCAACGCCGCTTGGTCACTTTCGTATATAATCTCCATTAGCAACGAGGGGCGGAGCCCGCAGAGACCAGAATCCGACACCCCGGTGAAACCCGCAGGGCGACCGCGGGTCGCCCCCACCCCTCGAACCCGCCGCCGGTCTCGGTCTGATGGGAAGGGGCGACCCGCAGACGCACACACCCACAACGGTCCCGTGCCCAACTCGTTTGCGGGGTGACCGGCGGTCACCCGCGCACGCATCGCAACGTTGCGGGTCAATACAGGTGGCAGGCCACCCTGCGTCCCGGGTTCACCTCCCGGAGCGGCGGCTCCTCTTCCGCGCACCGCGGCGTGGCCACGGGGCAGCGCGGGTGGAAGCGGCAACCTGACGGCGGCTTCATGGGGTTGGGGACCTCGCCGGCGACCACGGGGGCGTCCGGGTTTCCCGCGCGCGCGGGCAGGGCGGCGGCGATGAGCGCTTTCGTGTAGGGGTGCAAGGGGTCGCTGTAGAGCGTATCGGCGGCGCCTTCCTCGACGATCCGTCCGAGATACATGACCGCAACCCGGTGGCTCAGATGGCGGGAGACGGCGAGGTCGTGGGTGATGAGCAGGTAGCTGTGCCCGTGCTCGTCCTGGAGGTCCTTCAGCAGGTTGATGATCTGGCTGCGGATGGAGGCATCGAGGGAGGCCACGGGTTCGTCCAGGACGATGAGGCGGGAGCGGGTCGCCAGCGCCCGCGCCAGGGCGATGCGCTGGCGCTGGCCGCCGCTGAACTCGTGCGGATAGAGGCGCGCAAAGGCGGGATCGAGATGGACGTTGCGCAGCACCTCGGCCACGCGCTGGCGCACCTCGCGCCGGGACAGCCCGGCGTTCACTTCCAGCGGCTCGCCAACGATGGCGCCCACCCGCATCCTGGGGTTGAGCGAGCTGTGGGGGTCCTGGAACACCGCCTGCACAGTGGCGCGGTAGCGCCGCAGTTCGCCGCCGGACATCTCCTGCAGATTCACACCCTCGTAGTGGATCGCGCCGGCGCTGGGCTGCTCCAGCATCAACACGAGCCGGGCGGTGGTGCTTTTGCCGCAGCCCGACTCCCCCACCAGCCCGAGGGTCTCACCCGCGTCAAGGGAAAAGCTCACGTCATCCACGGCGCGCACCCAGCCGGCGGTGCCGCCGAAGATCAAACCCGTGGCGACGGGGAAGTGTTTACGGACATTCCGGGCTTCCAGCAGCATGGGGATCCTCTGCGTGCAGCCAGCACGCCACAGAGTGACCGTCTTCCAGTGGCGTCACCGGCGGATACTGCTTCCGGCAGAGGTCGCGCGCCCGCGCGCAACGGGGGGCAAAGGCGCATCCGGGCGGAAGATCGTGCACCAGCGGCGGGCTTCCCTCAATGGAGGGAAAACGATCCACCTTGCGGTCCATGCGCGGCACCGACCGGAGCAGCGCCTCGGTGTAGGGATGAGCCGGGCGCTCGAACAGGGCCTCCACCGTGAGCTGCTCCACGATCCTGCCCGCGTACATCACCGCCACCCGGTCGCAAATGCGCGCCAGCGTGCCCAGGTCGTGGGTGATGTAGAGAATAGAGAGATTGGACTCCCGCTGGATGTCCTTCAGCAAGCGCAGATACTGGGCCTGGATGGTCACGTCCAGCGAGGTGGTGGGCTCGTCGGCGATAAGGACCTTGGGCCCGGCGGCAATGGCGGCGGCGCCCACCACCCGCTGGCGCATGCCGCCGCTGAACTGGTGCGGATAGTCCTTGAGGCGCGACTCGGGCGCGGGAATGCGCACGAGGCTCAGGAGGTTGGCGACCCGCGCCCGTATGCCCGAGCGCGGCACCACGCGGTGCACGCGCAACGGCTCCGCCACCTGGTCGCCGATGGTGAACACCGGGTTCAAGGTGCTCAGAGGGTCCTGCAGGATCATGGCGATCTCGCGCCCGCGCACCTGGCGCATCTCTCCCTCGGACAGACGCAACAGATCCCTCCCCTGGAACAGCACCTGGCCGCCGACGATGCGCCCGGCCGGGCGCGGCACCAGCCGCAGGATGGAAAGGCTCGTCATGCTCTTGCCGCAACCGGACTCGCCCAACAGGCCCAGGGATTCGCCCGCGGCCAGCGAGAAGGACACCCCGTCCACGGCCCTGCCCGTGCCCCGGCGGGTGTAGAAGTACGTCCTCAGGTCCTTGACTTCCAGAAGCGGTGCGCGGGGAGTGTTGGCGAGCGTGTCCATGACATCCACCGGAGCGCGGGAACGGCGGCCGAACGCATCTTGACACAAAAACAGCGGTAGTAGTAACCGTCATTCCGACGAACGCGCCGGTGCCGAAACCGCCGGCGGAACGGTGAGGCCGAATCGACACGGCCCGGCCGACACGAGTCCCGGCCCGCCCCGGCAATGGAGAAACGCACATGGACGACTTCACGCACACACTGGTCATCGACGCGGACGGTCACGTCAACGAGGGCGACATCGACTTCGCGCCGTGGCTGCCCGAGAGGTACAAGTCGCTGGCGCCGGTGCGCCTCAAGGACAACCGCGGCGGCAACCGCCTGATGCTGGAGGGGCGCATCTGGCCCGCCAACGAAGGACCGGGGCCGGGGGTCACGGGCCCCATGACCGAGGCGGCGCGCAAGGGCCGACCGGGCATGACCGACCCGAAGGAACGCCTCAAGGACATGGACCTGGAGGGCATCGACGTAGCCGTGATCTTCGGCACGCAAATCGCGCTGACGGTGAATGGGTTGATGGACAAGGGCCTGGCCGGCGCTCTGTGCCATGCGGTCAACGAGTGGCTGTTGGAATACTGCTCCGCGGACGCGAAGCGGCTGCGGGCGGTGGGACTCATCCCCTGCCAGGACCCCGAGGCGGCGGTGCGCGAACTGCGCTTCCTGGCCGATCACGGCGCCGCCACCGCCATGCTGCCCACCAACGTCTACGGCCGCAACATGGGCGACCCTCTGTTCGATCCCGTCTACGCCGCCGCCCAGGAGATGGGCTTGCCCTTGTCCGTGCATCCGCAGACCGGCCACGACGGGATTCCCGGGGTGTCCGGCGTCATGGGCGCGGGCAGCCGGCGCTTCTACAAGTACGTCTACGTGCACATGACCGCGTTTCCCTTCGAACTCATGATCGCGATGATGCACATGCTCGGCGAGGGAGTGTTCGACCGCTATCCGCGCCTCAAGGTGGCATTCATGGAGGGCGGCGCCGGCTGGCTGCCCTTCTGGATGGAGCGCTTCGACGAGCACATGGAGAAGCTGGCGCCACAGATGCCGGAGATGCGCCGCCGCCCCAGCGAGGTCATCCGCAGCGACCAGCTCGTGTTGTCGTGCGAGTCCGAGGAGACCGGACTCGACCGGGTGCTCGATGCCTCGGGCGCCGCCACCGTGCTCTACGCCTCGGACTACTGCCATTGGGACTGCCACTTCCCCTACTCCGTCCGCGACGTCCTCTTCGGCGACGACCTGAGCTTCGAACAGAAGGAACGGGTGCTTTACAAGAATGCCGTGGAGTTCTTCGACCTCAAGGACCTGCCCGAGCCCGGCGCGCTGGCCAAGGCCATGGGCATGTGGAGCAACGGCCACGAAGGCGTCCCGCCGCCATAGGCGCGCGCACCGCCTTGACCTGCCTGGCCAGGGATGCCGGACGTCCCGCCGCCACAAGCTAATGGCGGGGGCGATCGGCCGGTCGGCCTTTGCTGGCGGCGCCACCGCCGTCACTGGCCGATTTGCCGCACACGCGGGCAAGGGGCTACCGGCCGGTAGCCCCTACAGGGCACCGTGGCGCAGGGCGCCTGACCGCCGGAAGCACCGGGGTCGCGATTCGGAAGAACGGAGGAACCTCATGGGCAACCAGGCACGCATCGGTCTTATCATTCCGTCAGCCAACCGGCTGACCGAACCCCAATTCAACCGCTACGCGCCGGCGGACATGGACATCCACGTCACCCGTCTGCGGATGACCGGCAAGTGGGGCAAACCCCTGGACCAGCTCCAGGGAGCCATCGAGGAAGCCGCGGCGGTCTTGTCCGACACCAGCCCGGACGTGATCGTGTTCCATTGCACGGCAAACTCCATGGAAGGAGGCCTCGCCGGCGAGAAACGGATCACAGAATGGGTCAGCCGGGCAAGCGGGTGCACCGCAGTGACCACCAGCCAGGCCATCACCGAGGCGCTCAACGAACTCGCGGTCCGCAAGCTCGTGCTCATCAGCCCCTATGTCGAGGAAACGAACCAGGCCGAGGTGCGCTACCTGAACGAAGCCGGTTTCGAAGTGGTGCACGAACTGGGCCTGGGACTGCCGGGCAGCGATGCCTATATCGAGGTCACGCCGGAACAGTGGCTGGACATCACCTGCGACCACGACCGGCCCGAGGCCGAGGGTTACTTTCTGAGCTGCACCAACACGCGCATGATCGAGACCATCGAGGCGGTGGAGCATCGCCTGGGACGTCCAGTGGTATCGAGCAACCAGGCGGCGCTTTGGGCCTGCCTGCGGCGCATGAACCGGCCGGCCTCCGTCCCGGGGCTCGGACGGCTCTGCGCCGAAGGGGAGCGCGTCACCGGGTCGTTGTCCTTGTGAAATCAACGTCGCCGCCACGCGTCCTGCCGCGCAGCCTTTCAGGCCACCCGTTGAGGGTGGCCTCGACGCGGACAAGGTGCTCGGGTTGATTGCGGTTGGCCTTCGCGTGGCCGTGGGCCGGATTCGGCAGCGAGGGCGTTCTCCCGGGCCAGCGGGTTGAAGCGCCCGTCCCCGGGGCCGCAACAGGTTTGACAAGACGCCATGGGCGGCAGTAAGAACCGTATCAGGAGGCAGGGAACCGTCCTTCCCCCCACTCTTTGATCGCGGCTTCTTGACCGCAGTTCCCTGCCCTTGGTTCGTTTTCGCGTCTTCAATCGCGTTTTCAATCTTCCAAGGAGGCTGTCATGGCAGGAGTCATCGATGCCGACACGCACATCGCCGAGCCCGAGGCGATGTGGAAGTTCTTCGACAAGGACATGTATCCGCGCCGCCCGGTGCTGACGTCCATCACCGACGACACCCTGTACGGCGCGCGCAACAAGTTCTGGCTCATCGACGGGAACATCTTTCCGAAACCCTCGGGCAAGGGGGGGTTCCGGCTGGTGACACCCACCGCGGCCACGCAGGAAACGCAACGAAACGACAGCCTCATCGCCAGCCGCGAAATCACCGACGTGGATGTGCGCCTCAAGGACATGGATCGCCTGGGGGTGGAGACGCAGGTGATCTACCCGACGCTGTTCCTGGTCTACCTCACCGACGACGTGGACCTGGAGATCGCCCTGTGCAAGGCCTACAACCGCTACATGTGGGAAATCGAGGAAAAGGCCGGGGGGCGGATGCGCTGGAACGCGGTGCTGCCGTTCCGCTCCGTGGACGCTTCCATCGACGAGATGCGCCTGGCCAAGGAGCACGGCGCGGTGGGCATCTTCTTTCGCGGCATGGAGGGGGAACGGACTCTGGACGACCCGTACTTCTTCCCGGTGTACGAGGAGGCCAATTCCCTGGAACTGCCCATCTGCATCCACACGGGTTCCGGCTGCCCGACTCTCACCAACATGTTCAACCTGGAGCGCAACCACACCTTTGCCCATGGCCGGGTGCTGCCCATCTTCGCCTTTCGCGACATCATCCACAACCGCATCCCGGAGATGTTCCCCAAGCTGCGCTTCGGCTTCATCGAGGCCTCGGCCGGCTGGGTGCCCTTCCTGCTGCACATCCTGCGGCGATTGCTGAAACAGCAGTTCCAATTTGACAGCAGCGTGGAGCTGTTCCGGAAATACCGGCTGTTCGTGGCCTGCGAGGCGGACGAGGACATCCCCTACCTGATTCGCCACATGGGCGAGGACAATATCGTCATCGGCTCCGACTACGGCCACAACGACCCGTCCTTCGAGCCGGAGCTGGCCCAGACCATCCGATCCCGGGAGGACCTGTCCCCCGCCATCGCGGACAAGATCCTGTGCGAGAACCCCAGGCAGTTCTACGCGCTGTAGAGCGCTGCAATGACGGCGGCCGGGAATAAGGGATTCCCGGCCGCCGGCGCAACGCGAGCCCGCCCATGATGATCATCGACTCCGACACGCATATCGCCGAGCCCCTGGCCATGTGGGACCACCTCGACGAAGGCCTCCATCCGCGCCGCCCGGTGCTGGCCTCGGTGCCCGAGGACACCCTCTACGGTCCGCGCAACGCCTTCTGGCTCATCGACGGCAACATCGTGCCCAAGCCCAACGGCAAGGGCGGCTTCCGGCTGGTGACGCCCTCCGCCTCGAAGCTGGAATCGTCGCGCAGCGACAGCCTCATCGCCAGCCGCGAGATCACCCGGCCCGAGGTGCGACTGGCGGACATGGACCGGCTCGGCATCGACGTGCAGGTGATCTACCCGACGCTGTTCCTGGTCTACCTGACCCACGACGTGGAACTGGAGATCGGTCTGTGCAAGGCCTACAACCGCTACATGTGGGAGGTGCAGCGCACCGGACAGGACCGGCTCTTGTGGACCGCGGTGCTGCCGCTGCGCTCCATCGAGGCCTCCATCGACGAGATGCGACTGGCCAGGGAGCACGGCGCCGTGGGCCTTTTCTTCCGCGGCATGGAAGGCGACCGAACCCTGGACGACCCCTGGTTCTTCCCGATCTACGAGGAAGCCGCCAGGCTGGACCTGCCCATCTGCATCCACACGGGCATGGGCGCGCCGTCCATCATCAACCTGTTCAGCTTCGAGCGGAATTTCTCCTTCGCCCAGGGACGGGTGCTGCCCATCTTCGCTTTCCGGGACCTCATCGCGAACCGCATCCCGGAGCAATTCCCGGGTCTCCGCATCGGCTTCATCGAGGCCTCCGCGGGCTGGGTGCCGTTCATGCTGCACATCCTGAAACGGCTCCTCAAAAGCGACTGGAAACACAAGTCCGACGTGGCCCTGTTCCAGGAGTATCGCCTGTTCGTGGCCTGCGAGGCGGACGAGGACGTCCCCTACCTGGTAGACTATATCGGCGAGGACAACCTGCTCATCGGGTCGGACTACGGCCATCAGGACCCGTCCTTCGAGCCGGACCTCACGGGCGCCATCCGGGGCCGCGAGGACATCCCGCAACGGGTGGCCGACAAGATGTTCAGCGACAATCCCAAACGGTTCTACGGCATCGACAGCGCCTGAACTCCGCCAGCGTATCGTTGACGCGGGATGCGGAATGCCGATCAAGCCGCTGATCGAACCGGTTTCAAGACGAAAGGAAAACCCCATGCGCGCGAACGCCTTTCCGGTCATCGACGGCGACGGCCATATCATGGAGAACGCCGGCGAAATCATGCCCTTCATGGGCGAGAAATACGTGGGCAGCGACGGACAACCCGCGTGGGCGCGCATGTACGCGTTGTTTCCCTCGCTGGACGGCTGGACCCGGCTTTCCAACATGAGCTCGTCGGGGCTCCGGGACTATCCCGACTGCGACATGTGGGTGTCCTTTCTCGACGACTGCGGCATCGACCGCACCATCGTCTATCCCACCGCGGGCCTCGGCTACGGGCTGATTCAGGATCCGGCCTACGCCGTCAACATCGCCCACGCCTACAATACCTGGCTGCACCGCTACTACATGGACAAGACGTCCAGGGTGTTGGGCGCAGCGCTGATCCCGGTGCACAGCGTGGCGGACGCGGTCCAGGAAATGCGTTACGCCAGGGAAGAACTGGGCATGCCCGCCGCGGTGCTCCCCTCGGTGAACTCCCTGGGCAAGGGTTACGGCCACGAGAGCTTCTTCCCCATCTACGAGGAAGCCTGCCGCCTGGACATGGCCCTGGCCATCCACGGCGCGCCCAGCCGGGGCCTGGGATTCGACTACCTCGACACGTTCGCCGAAGTCCACGCGCTGGAGCACCCCATTCCCCTGCTGATCCACCTGACCAACATGGTGTTCCAGGGGGTGTACGAGTTGTTCCCGGAGCTGCGGGTGGCCTACCTGGAGGCCGGCGCCGGCTGGGTACCGTTCATGATGGACCGGCTGGACGAGGGCTATGAGCGGCGCGGCGCGAAGTGGGCGCCCCGGTTGAAGCATTCCCCCAGCCACTACATCAAGAGCGGCAGCGTGTACGTCTCGGTGGAGTCGGAGGAGCGCACCCTGCCCTTCGTCATCGAACTCTTCGGCGAAGATCACATCTTCTTCGCCTCGGACTATCCCCACGAGCGGCCGCGCGACGAATACCTGAAGGATATCCCCGAGCTGTGCGCCAGGGAGGACGTTTCCGACACCGCAAAGCGGAAGATCCTGGCGGACAACGCCAACCGCTTCTACCGGCTGAACTGAACGACTGAACGATCTGCGACTTGATTCAAGGCCATAGTCGGTTAGAATGGAATAACGAGAACGAGTTTTTTCCAGGGGAGTTGTCGGAGCCCACGACGGCTCCGTTGGAGCTTGCGCGGCAGGTATTCGCGAAAGCGGATTTGCAGTCGTGGGACTCGCAGCCGTGAGTTTCTGCGGCGCAAGCTCCCGGGTTTACGTAACGAGCATGCGCCGGCCAGCCGCCGGGGAGAGAACATGGCCAAGACATTCCAGCAGTTGATGGACGAGGCGCGCGGCGTCGTGAAGGAACTGTCTCCGCAGGAGGTGCAGAACGTGCTGCGGAACGACGGCCAGCACGTTGTCCTCGACGTTCGTGAGAAAGAGGAATACCGCGACGGACACCTGAAAAACGCGGTGTCGGTGCCGCGGGGCTTCCTGGAGATGAAGGTGGATGCCGAGGTGCCCGACAAGTCCACGCCCATCATCGCCTACTGCGCCGGCGGGGTGCGGTCCCTTCTCGCCGGCAAGGTGATGAAGGAAATGGGTTACGACGACGTGACCTCCATGTCAGGCGGCTACACGGCGTGGAAGAACGAGGGCTACGACTTCGTGCAGGATCGGCAGTTCTCCCAGGAACAGCTTACGCGCTACAGCCGCCACTTCCTGCTGCCCGAGGTCGGCGAGGAGGGACAGGCCAAACTGCTCGACGCCCGGGTGCTGATGGTGGGGGCCGGCGGGCTGGGTTCGCCGTCTGCATATTACCTGGCCGCGGCCGGGGTGGGCACCATGGGGATCGTCGATCACGACGTGGTGGACCTGTCCAACCTGCAGCGCCAGATCCTCCACACCAACGACCGCATCGGCGAGCCCAAGACCGAGTCGGCGCGGCGGACGCTCCAGGGGTTGAACCCCGACGTCAATGTGATCGCCATTCCCGAGCGCCTGAGTTCCGACAACATCATGGAGATCATCAAGGACTACGACATCGTGGTGGACGGCTGCGACAACTTCCCCACCCGCTACCTGGTGAACGACGCCTGCGTGATGACCGGCAAGCCCAACGTCCACGGCAGCATCTTCCAGTTCGAGGGGCAGGTATCCGTATTCCATCCCGGGAACGGCCCCTGCTACCGCTGCCTCTATCCCGAACCCCCTCCTCCGGGCATGGCGCCGAGTTGCGCCGAGGCGGGTGTGCTGGGCGTCCTCCCCGGTCTCATCGGCACCATCCAGGCGGTGGAGACCATCAAGCTGATCCTGGACAAGGGCGAGTCCCTGGCCGGCCGGCTGCTTCACTTCAACACCCTGACCATGGAGATCAACACGCTCCGCCTGCGGCAAGACCCCGAGTGCCCCATGTGCGGGGACACGCCCACCATCCACGAACTCATCGACTACGAGGAGTTCTGCAACATTCAGGGAGCCGCCTGAGCATTCGTCCGAAGGACACGTATCCGGGCACTGCCAAACGGCATTCCTGCTACCGCGGGGATGCCGTTTCAGTTTCAGTCCAGGAGCTTGCGCCGTAGGGATTCACGGCTGCAAATTCGATTTTGCGAATTCCTACGGCGCAAGCCCCTGGCGGTACGGGGTGCGTTGCGGGCGTACCGTGATTTCCACGGGGCAGACCGTGGGCGGCGCGGTCAGGACGAAGAGCACGGCTTCAGCCACGTCCACCGGCTGGATCATCCGGGAGCGATCCAGGTGCCTGACCGGCGGAATCATTCCGGTGTCGACGAAGCCGGGCAGGATGGCGGCGACCTTGATGCCGTGCTCCCGCACCTCCTCGAACAAAGACTGACTGAAGCCGATGAGCCCGAACTTGGAAGCGGCATAGGCCGCGGAACCAGCTTGGCCCACCCGGCCCGAGATCGAGGACACATTGACGATGGCGCCGGTCTTCCGGGCCATGAGGTTGGGCAGCACCAGACGGCTCAGGATCATGGGCGCCAGCAGATTGACACGGAAGGTCCGCTCCCAGTCCTCCACCTTGCTTTTGACCACACTGGCCTTGACGCCCCAACCCGCGTTGTTCACCAGGAAATCGACCGTGCCGAAGCGGTCGATGGTATGCTGCACAAGGGCGGTGAGTTCCTCGTCGCGGGACAGATCGGCGCGGAAAGGAGACGCCTGTCCGCCACGCTCCGCGATGGCCGACTGAACCTCATCCAACTGATCCGCGCTCCGTGCGGCCAGCACCACGCGACAACCGTGCGCCGCGGCGGCAAGCGCAATGGCCCGGCCGATGCCCCGGCCCGCGCCAGTGACGATGCAGACCTTGTCCTGGAGGGGTGTCACTGAACGGTGGGATGCGGCTCCGGTTGGCGCATCATCACCGGCGAGCCGTGGTGGTGGACCATGAACCAGCCTTCCGGGCGCTCTTCGAAGATGTTGGTGGCGAGCACCACGGCCGCGTTGCTCTGACCTTCCAGCGTGGAGTTCAGGTTCTCGTACAAAGTGACCCAAGCGAGCCCGCCCTGCGCCCGAACCCGCACGTCCGTCAGGGCGAAGCGCATTTCCTGGGTGTTCTCGAAAATGCGCTTCCAGCTTTCCATGATGGTGTCCCAGCCGGTGAGCAGCGCCCAGCCGGGATGGACGCACTGGATGTAGTCCTCGCGCAGCCAGATGCCTTCCATGCGCTTGAGGTCGAGGCTTTCGAACGCCTCGTAGAAACGCCGGTTGACTTCGTTTACCGGATCTTCGGCAGTCATGGGCTACCTCCCCCACCCGTGGATTCCCGCTTTCGCGGGAATGACAGCAGGAGGGATCGGATCACAGGGACATTCAAAAGTCCCGGTTGACGGCTCATCACGCGCCCGTCCATGGCCTCCGGCACTGAAAAGCATCTCATAACCGCGCCATATCCGGCGTTGGCGCCCGGCAACCGCAACTTTCGAACAGGCCTGGATCGGATCAAGGCAGCGCAGGGCAGGACGCCCCGTGATGTGGCGACTGGCAACGTCCTGAATGAGCAAGCCGGTTTTCCGCCTTCCTGTCAATGACGGGTCACGCCACCCTGCCCGTTCACCCCAAGCGCCTCAATGGCGCGGGGGCGGCGCCATCACCACCAGGACCTTGAGCCGCTCCGGACCGGGGTTCTCCACGCCGTGGGGTGCGCCCGACGGCGCCAGCACGGCCTCGTCCCTGCCCAGTTCCCGCTGCACTCCGGCCACGTGGAAAACGCCCTTGCCTTCGAGCACGAAGTAGACCTTGTCCGTGTCCTGGTGTGTATGCACCTTTTGCGCCTGGCCCGACTCGAAGCAATAGACGTCGCAGCACAGGTGCCCGGTGGCAAAGACACCGTTCTTTTTCATCTTCTCGGCCGAGAACTGCGTGATCTCGGATACCTTTTTGAACACGTCCATGAAACGGCGCCTCCCAACTGGCCGGCATAATATCACAGGCAGGCCGCGTGCAAAAGCCGGCGGGAATCTGCTATCTCTCGAAAATGCGCTCGGCCTTGGTCAGATACCACGAGATCGCGCTGAAGCGCGGCAACCGCGCCTGGTTCGTGGAACACTTGAAGAAGAACATCAGCGCGGCGCTCCGTGGGCTGGGACTCAAGGAGATTCGCAATGCGTCGTCGCGGCTGCTGCTGAACTTCAACCACGAGGTGCCGGCGGACGAAGTGACCGGGCGGCTGGCCGGGGTCTTCGGCATTGCCAACTTCTCTCTGGTGGAGCGCACGGACAACGACATGGCCGCGCTGCAGGACCATGTCCTTGCAGCCATCGACGGGCGCTCCTTCGACTCTTTTCGCATCGCGGCCAGGCGAGTGGACAAGCGTTTCCCGCTCACGTCCAACGACATCAACCGGGAGTTGGGCGCAGCCGTCCAGGCACGGTCCGGCGCCCGGGTGGACCTCACCAACCCCGAACTGACGGTGGCCATCGAGGTTCTTCCGTCGAGCGCGTTCGTGAGCCTCGGGCGAGTGCCCGGTCCAGGCGGGCTTCCCGTGGGCGCCAGCGGGCGTCTCGTCTCCCTCATCTCGGGCGGCATCGATTCACCCGTGGCTTCCTACCGCATGATGAAGCGCGGATGCCGTCTCATCTACGTCCATTTCCACAGCAGTCCGTTTCTTGACCGGTCTTCTCAGGAAAAGGCCACGGCGCTGGTGCGCAGGCTCACCCGACACCAGTTCCACTCCAAGCTCTATCTGGTGCCCTTCGGCGAGATTCAGCGGCGCATCGTGGCCGCGGTGCTGCGTCCCCTGCGGGTGGTGATCTATCGTCGCATGATGCTTCGCATCGCCTCGATCATCGCGGTCCGGGAACGCGCCCGGGCGCTGGTTACCGGCGAGAGCCTGGCGCAGGTGGCGTCCCAGACGCTGCCCAACATCGCCGTGATCGAGGAGGCCTCGTGGCTCCCGGTGCTGCGTCCCCTGGTGGGCATGGACAAGCAGGAAATCATCGACGAGGCCATGCAGATCGGCACCTTCGAGACGTCGATCCTGCCCGATCAGGACTGTTGCCAGCTATTCGTACCGCGCCATCCCGCGGTGAAAGCCACGTTGCGCGGGGTGCGCGAGGCCGAGGCGGCACTGGACCTCGACGAACTGGCGGCCTTGGGAGCGGACCACGTGGAAATCGAGCGCTTCTCGTCCCCGGAGGCATGACGATCCAAGCCAGCTTCCGAGCCGCGGCCGGGCGAACGTCGGGTTGGATCGGCGCCTCGTCCGGCCAGAAGCTTGCGCCGCAGGAACTCGCGAAGGGGAAAATTCGCTATCGCCGTCCCTTCGGCCGGTGGATCGAGGAGAATTTCAAAGCCTATGTGGCGCAGTCGAGTGGCCGAAGGCACGGATGAGAGCGGATTGCAGCGGTGAATTTCTGCGGCGCAAGCTCCCAGCTTGCGGGCTTGCCGGTGGAGGTTGAACAGGATGTCAATGCAACCATTCATGCGCGACACATGGCGGGACAGCATCGTTCCCGCTTTGAAGGAGTACATCGCCATCCCCAACGAGTCGCCGGCCTTCGACGCGCAGTGGCGGGAGCACGGGCACATGGACCGGGCGGTGGAACTGTTCACGGGCTGGGCCGCGGCCCAGGACATTCCGGGCCTGGAGCTTCACGTGGCCCGGGCCGAGGGGCGAACGCCGCTCCTGCTCATGGAGATACCCGGCGCCGGCCAAGGGACGGTGCTGCTCTACGGCCACCTCGACAAGCAGCCGCCCATGGAGGGATGGCGCCCGGGCCTGGGACCGTGGACGCCGGTTGTGGAAGACGGCAAGCTCTACGGCCGCGGCGGCGCGGACGACGGCTACGGCATGTTCGCGGCCCTGACCGCGGTGAAGGCGCTGCAGCTCGAGTCCATACCCTGCGCCCGTTGCGTCGTCATGATCGAAGCCTGCGAGGAGAGCGGGAGCTACGATCTCCCCCACTACGTCGACGCGCTGGCGCACCGCATCGGCACGCCGGACCTGGTGGTGTGCCTGGACTCCGGGTGCGGCGACTACGAGCGCATGTGGGTCACCACCTCGCTCAGGGGTGTGATCAACGCCACCCTGTCGGTATCGACCCTTACCGAGGGGGTTCATTCCGGCGCCGCCAGCGGTATCGTGCCGTCGAGCTTCCGAGTCCTCCGGCGCCTCCTGAGTCGCCTGGAAGACGAGGACACCGGACGGATCCTGCCGTCGGGCCTACACGTGGAGATCCCGCCCGACCGGCTTGCGCAGGCCAAGGTAGCGGCAGAAGTGCTCGGCGCGGGATTGCACCAGGGCTACCCCTTCCAACCCGGCACCACGCCGCCGGCCGACGATCCCGCCGAATTGCTGCTGAACCGCACCTGGCGGCCGCAGCTCGAGATCATCGGCGCGGCCGGACTCCCGGCCCTGGAGCAGGCCGGCAATGTCCTGCGCCCGGAGACGCGGGTCAAGCTGTCCCTGCGCCTCCCTCCCACCGCCGATGCCCGCGCCGCCGTGACGTGCCTTCGCGACACGTTGACACCGCAACCGCCCTACGGCGCCCGGGTGACCTTCGACACCGGCCAGGGCGCTGCCGGCTGGAACGCGCCGCCGTTCCTGCCGTGGCTGGAAGACTCCTTGAACCGCGCGTCCCGCGAGTTCTTCGGCAAGGACGCCTGCGCCACCGGGGAAGGCGGCACCATCCCGTTCATGGCCATGCTGGCGAAGAAATTCCCGCAAGCGCAATTCATGATCACCGGCGTGTTGGGCCCCGGGTCCAACGCCCACGGCCCCAACGAATTTCTGCACATCGAAACCGGCGTCCGCCTCACCGGTTGCGTGGCACGGGTGCTGCAGGACCATTACAAGGCGGCCAACGCCGTATGACTCGAACAGGGGAGGTTTGATATGAGACACCGCTCGCTACCGAAACGCATGCTGTCGATATTGTGCTGCCTGGTCATGGGAGTCTCCATCATGGCCGTTCCGTCCGGCAGTTCGGCCGCGGAAGACATGTACTTCAAGGGCAAGACCATTCGCATCGTGGTGGCGTTCTCCGTGGGGGGCGGCTTCGACCTCTATTCGCGCACCATAGGCCGCCACATGGGTCGCTATATCCCAGGGAACCCGCGGTTCCTGGTGCAGAACAGGACCGGGGCAGGAGGGCTCATATCGGCCAATTACTTGTACCGAAAGGCCAAACCCGATGGCCTGACCATAGGGAATTTTCCCGGAAGCCTTTTTTGGGCCCGTCTCTACGGACAAAAGGGTATCCAGTTCGTTTCCAGCAAGTACGAGTTTCTCGGGGTCCCGGAATCGACCATTTCCATTTGTGCGTTCACCAAGTCGAGCGGCATCACGGACATGACGAAATGGATGAGCTCGCCCAGACCGGTCAAGCTGTCCGGAACGGGTCCGGGCAATTCCACCAACGACGGTCCCAGATTGCTGAACGCCGCGCTTGGCCTGCCCATCAAGCTGATCGAGGGGTATGGCGGCGCACCGGGCATGCTTCTGGCCGCCGAGAAGGGCGAGGTGGACGGAATATGCGGGCTGAGCTGGACGGCCTTGACCGCCACCTGGGGAGCGAAGTTCAAGTCCGGAGATGCGGTGCCGGTGGTTCAGATGTCTCCGAAATCGCATCCCGAGCTCAAGCACGTCCCTCTGGACATCAGCTTTGCCAAGACCGACGAGGCGCGGCTTCTCATCAAGGCGGGCATCCATGACCCCGCCAGGCTCACTCGCATTTACGCGCTGCCGCCGGGCACGCCCCCGGAACGTGTCACGATGCTTCGAACCGCGTTCATGAAGACCATGCAGGATCCGCAATTCCTGGCGGACGCCAGGAAGACGCGCTTGAACATCGACCCTTCGGACGGCACCGAGGTGCAAAAGGTCGTGGACTCACTGGACGCGCTGCCGCCCGAAATAGTCCAGAGGCTGAAGGACATTCTCTTTCCGAAGAGGAAGTAATCGTGTGAGGGTGCAGGGCGCCTTACCCTGCACCCTCACGCTTGTGCGGGATGTCGTCGGCTCAGAGCGAGTTTCCGGAGCCCTGAATCCAGCGGGCGAGGTTCTCAAGGGCCGCACGGCGGTGGGATAGCCGGTTCTTCTCGTCGCCGAGTTCGCCATAGGTCCTTCCGGCGGCGGCGCCGGCAATGAACACCGGGTCGTAGCCCCAGCCCTGTCCCCTGCATTCCAGCGCGATGGTCCCGGCCACGGCGGAGGGAAAGCACTCGGGAGACCCTCCGGGACGACAGTAGGCGAACACGGACTGGAACGTCGCGCCGCGGTCCGGGGCGTTCTCCAACAGCCGCAGGATCCCGTGGTTCCCCACGGTGCGGAACACATAGGCCGAGTAAGGGCCCGGGAAACCGTTCAGGCCGTCGATGAACAGCCCGGTGTCCTCCACCAGGGCCGGACCGTCGACTCGAAGGCACGCCTCCCGGGCCTTCTCCATGGCGATTTCTTCCAGGGTATCCGCCTGAATCTCCCGGAGTTCCATGGCGGCCATCTCCACGTGGATCCCGTAGTCCGCGAGGATGGCGCTTACCTCGTTGACCTTGTGGCTGTTGGAAGTGGCGAATGTCAGCGGTCTCTGCACGGCGTCCGGCGACGGGTGAAGTCAACGATTGGAGCGGGAACAGGCTGTGGGGAGGTGGGATTGGAGCGGGTGACCGGGGTCGAACCGGCGACCTTATGCTTGGCAAGCATACGCTCTAGCCAACTGAGCTACACCCGCATCCTGGCTCAGGTCGTACATGACGCCGCGATGATTGTCAAACGTCGTGGGAGCCTGATCCCGTGGAGCGCAGGGAGCGCAGGAACCGGATATGGTATTCCACGCCGGACCACACCGCGAGCACCGTGGACAGCGCCAGAAAGTACATGCCCACGACGAAGAAGTCCACGCCGCCATAGGGGTAATGAACCATCAGGCCCACCAGGGCGAAAGTCTGCACCAGGAGCTTGTACTTGCCCAGCGCATCCGCGGGGATGACGATCCCCTCGGTCAACGCAATGCCGCGCAGCACAGTCACGGCCACCTCCCGGGCGACGATGATCACCACCAGCCACACCGGGACATACGAGTCTCCCGGACGTTCGATGGCCACCAGCATGATGAGGGCGGTCACTACCAGAAGCTTGTCCGCCAAGGGGTCCAGGATCTTCCCGAAGTCGGACACGCTCTTGTGGCGTCGCGCCAGGTAGCCGTCCAGCATGTCGGTGACGGAGGCGATGATGAAGACGAGGGCGGCCAGCGCGCACGACACCGGGTCGGTGAACGCAAGCAGCCAGGCCAGGAACGGCACCAGCAGGATGCGGAACAGGCTCAGCAGGTTCGGCAATGTCCACATGACGGTGACGACCTTACGCGGTCCAGCGCGACCACGCGATCAGCAGCACCCCCAGCACCACCATGGAGGTGGCGGCAACCTTGCGCCGGGTGATCGGTTCGGAATCGCCCAGGACAAGCGGCGAGAGCGCCAGGGTAAAGAGGGAGAAACAATGGATCAGCGGCGACACCACCGAGACGTCCGCGATGTCCAGGGCCGAGAACATCAGCAGATAAGCGAGGAAGTGCACGAAGCCGATCAGCGCGAAGTTGCCGAGCGCGCCGCGCCCGCACGTCCTCAATCGCCCGAGGCCGTGGACCGGGAGATACGCGGCGGACATGGTCAGGAACGAAGTGGTCACCGTGATGCTGGCGCCCACCATGGGCGCCGGACCGGCAAGGAGGCCCAACCGGACGACGTTGTCGCGCAAAGCCGCGAACAGGGCGCCGGACACGGGAAACAGCAGGTCGGGGAGACGGCAGGACCGCGTTTCACCCTTCCATGACAGAACGACGAGCCCGGAGACCACGGCCACGGCGCCGAACAGGTTGGCCGGGCCGGGCTCTTCGTCGAGCAGCACCATGGCCAGGAGCACGGCGAAGAGCGGGGCGGAGTTGAGAACGGTCGTGGCCACCGCAGCTCCCAGCCGCTCGATGCCCTTGAAGGCCACCAGACGGAACAACCCCGGAACGATGAGCCCCGAAGCGACGAAGATCAGGTTGGCGCGGGACCAGATTTCCGCCAGATCGTGAAAGGCGAATACGAAAAGCCAGAGCAACGCCCCGTTGCAGAAAAGATCCACCAGCAATCCGCTGAAAGGATCGAGCTGCCGCACCCCTCGCTGCACGAGCATCGCCGTGCAGGCAAAGGCAACGGAAGCCAGCAGGCCCAAGGCAACGGCTAGCATGTCTCGCGGGGGGCGGAAGCGGTGGGCTTGAGGACCGCCTCGCGTGGTCCTTGCGCGGGCGCCGGACCACCCCTACTCGTGAGTGCTCTCGCCTCCGATCCGCTTTTCGAGTTCCTCCTCCAGCGAACGGCCCCTGTACGCCTGAATGGCCGAGTAGACGATGGTCCCGACAATCAGGATGGCAATGCACACCACGGTGGGTTGCGTCAGCCAACCGGCGCCGTAGGCGCTGCTGGAGATCCACAGGTAATTCTCAACGATGGTCCCCAGCACCAGCCCCAGCACAAAGGGCGGCCGTGGCCACTGGAACAGCACCATGACGTAGCCCAGCAGCCCGAAGATGACGGTGACGATGATGTCGCTGAAGTTGTTGTGGGCCGCGAAGGCGCCCAGGAACACGAACATAAGCAGGAACGGAATCAGCAAGTGGCCGCGCACGAAGGTGAGCTTCACGAGCTGGTTCAGGAACAGGAAGCACGCGCCCGCGGTGATGATGTTGGCCACCACCAGGATCCACACCATGGCGAAGGTCACGTCCAGGTGCTTGGTGAGCATCTCCGGTCCGGGATTGAGACCGACGATGAGGAAGGCGCCCAAAAGGATCGCCATGGCGCTGCTGCCGGGAATGCCGAAGGCCACGGTGGGAATGAGGTTACCTCCCTCGCGGGAGTTGTTGGCGGCGCCGGGTCCCAGTACGCCCTCCACCGCGCCTTTGCCGAAGCGGCTCTTGTCCTTGGACGACTGCACCGCGTGGCCGTAGGCCAGCCACTGGGACACGCCGCCGCCCAGGCCCGGCAACGCGCCGATGAACGCGCCGATGAAACCGCAGCGCATGGTCAGCCAGAAATGGCGGAAGGTGTCCTTGACGCCCTCCATGACTCCGGTGATCTTCTCGACCTTGGCTTCGGCGATGCTGGTGCCGCGCACCGCCAGATCGATGATCTCCGGGATGGCGAAGAGCCCGACCACCACGGGTCCCAGGCTCAGGCCATCCCAGAGATAGAGCGTACCCATGGTGTAACGCAGCGTCCCGGTCTGGGGATCGACCCCGATGGCCGCCAGCATGAGTCCGATGCCTCCGCACAGGAGGCCCTTGGTGAGCGACGATCCGCTCAGCGACGCGATGAACGTGATTCCCAGAATCGCCAGCATGAACAGCTCGGGAGAGCCGAAGAACAGCACCAGCGGGCGCATGATGGGAATGGCGAGGGCCAGGATGAGGGCGCCTTCGAGGCCGGCCACCAGCGAGCTCATGAGCGCGGCGCCCATGGCCCGGCCGGCCTCGCCGTTCTTGGTCATCGGGTACCCGTCCATGATAGTGGCCGCGGCCGTGCCTTCCCCCGGGATGCCGAAGAGAATCGAGGTGAGGTCACCGGTGGTGCCGGTGATGGCATGCATCCCCAGGAGAAAGGCGAAAGCCGATATGGGTTCCTGAATCTTGTAGGCGAACGGGAGCATCAGCGCCAGGGTGGCCAAGCCGCCCAGGCCGGGGAGAATCCCCACGACGAAGCCCACGAACGCCCCCAGCAGCAGGAACCCGAAGGCCGGCCACGACAGGACGTGCAGCAGTCCCGAGATGAAGGCGTCGAACATCATGGCCTGAGACCTACCTCCCGAGCAGTCCCTTCACGCCGTTCACCACGCCCTCGGGCTGGCTGACGACGTTCTTGGCCAACTCCTGAAGCTCCTCACCCCGGAGCAGTTTGTAGGGCACCATTCTTCCCTTCTTGGCCTCGGCGGCCAGCTCCGGGTCCTGCAAGGCCTTGGCATAGGCATCGCGCAGGATCTTCACGCGCTCCGCCGGCACCCCCGGCGCCACGGCGAACGGACGTCCGAAGTCGCCGCTGGCAAAGATGACCCTGGCCATGGCCCGGATGTCCTCCGGCGCATTGTACTTGTCGAACAACTCATACAACGTCGGCGTGTCTGGAAGCCTCTCGTCCCGCTCCCTGCCGCTCTGAGCCAAGGGCCGGGCGAAGTTCTTCTTGTGCCACGTCAGATAGGGCTCGCGGCCAAAAAACGGGGGTATGCTCAGGCCGCGGCACAGCACCTCTCCCCGTTCCACCGCCAGATCGATCTCGCTGCCGCCGGGATAGCCCATGACGAAATTGAAGTTCGCGCCCAAGCCCTGTTCCAGGATCTTCCCCATGAGGTAGCTGTTGCCCGCGGTGCCGGTATTGCCGAGCCGCGCCGGGTCGTCCTTGGTCTTGATGAGGTCGTCGATGCTCTTGAACTTCGAGTCGCTGCGGCAGAAGAGCACGGAGTGGCTCACCTCCTGGGTGCCGATCCACTGAAACTTGGCAATGTCGAACTGCACCTCCTTGCGCCCCACCACCTGGTCCAGGTACAGGCCCGCCAATGGCATCACCCAGGCCGTGCCATCCTGCTTGGCGACGTTGTAGACGTAGTTGGCGGCGATGAGGGAGCCGGCCCCGGGCATGTTCTGGACGATGATGTCGGGCTTGCCCGGAATGTACTGGCCCATGTGCCGCGCGAACAGCCTGGCCCACCGGTCATAGAACCCCCCCGGCGAGCAGCACACCAGGATGCGGATGGTCTTGCCCTCGTAGAAGTCCTTGGCCGCCGCCTGGCCCGACAGGCTCATGAACAGAAACCCGGCGAGCAGCAGCACGAGAAAAGTTCGACCGATCACTCGTTTCGTCATTGTAAACCTCCCTTGGTTGAAGCCCAACCATTGCGACACACGCCGTGCGCCATTGGCCCGGTCTATTCGATGCCCAGCCAACGAAAGATCTGGCCCTCGGGAAACGGCAGCAGCAGGGTGCGCTCGAACACGATGTAATAGATGAGCCACGCCGAGGCCGTGAGGATCAGCGACATGGGCCAGCTCTCCCCCGACTGGAGTTTCAGATAACCGAACGTCATGGCCGCGACGGTGATGGAAAACCCCACGAGCCATATGCCCGCCAGGAAGCCCACGATCCAGGAAAGGATGATGATGGTGCGTTGCACCGCCACCGCCATATCCAGCGGTTGCGTGAACTGGAAATCGGAGGGCATGTTGCTGGAGGCGCCCTCATCCTCGGCCTTCCCGGGACCTAGGATCTCCTGCACGATGTTGAGGATCGCCAGGAAGATCATCGGAATGCCGATGGCCCACGGATAGAGGCGCGCCTGCATGCGCCACCCCGCAGCTTCCCATACCAGGTAGCAGAAGAAGACAAGGACCAGAATACTGAAACCGGCCCTGGCATTCAGTCGCACGTGTAAAGCCCCGTAGTCCTAGTTCCAGCCGTACAGCGCCTTGGCGTTTTCGCCCAGGAACCTGGCCTTGAAGTCTTCGGAAATGTCCGTCCGTTCCTTGATGGTCTTGGTCACGTTGGGGAACATGCCGTCCCAGTGGGGATAGTCGGAGGCGAACACGATGTTCTTGTCGCCGATGCGCTCGATGCCGTAAGGGAGGCTCTCCTCTTCGGGCTCCGCCGCATAGTACCAGTTGCCCGCCTTCATGTACTCGCTGGGCATGGCCTTGAGCAACGGCGCCTCGGACTTCCGGTGCTCGTATTCTTCGTCCATGCGGTCCATCCAGTACGGCACCCAGCCGACGCCGCATTCCAGGAACGCGATGCGCAGCTTCGGGAACCGTTCGGGAACGCCGCCGTACATGAGCGCGGCGCAGTCCAGCAGGGTCTCGAAGGGGCGGCCGATGGTGTGCTTGAACAGAAACGTATCGAAGCGGTTCTCGCCCGCCGGTCCCGAGCGCGAGTTGTGGATCAGCAGCGGCACGTTGAGGCGCTCGAGTTCCTCGTAGATGGGCCAGAAAAGCTCCTGCCCCAAGTGATCCTTCATGCCGAAGGTTCCGACGGTGATCCCCACCACCCCCAGTTTGGTGACCGCGCGGTTGATCTCGGCCACCGCCGCGGGCACGTCCTGGAAAGGCGCCACGCCCACGCCCTTGAGCCGCTCCGGCGCCTCGCTGCACATGCTGGAAATCCAGTTGTTGTAGGCGCGCGCAAACGCTCCCGCGTAGGCCTTTTCCGGCATGCGGTTCACATGGAACGCGCCCGTGGGAAACAGCACCGACATCTCAATGCCTTCGGTGTCCATGTCGCGCAGGCGCGTAGGCACGTCGGTGATGTTCATTCCCAGGGTGCCGAACATGCTCGAATCCCACTCGTCCGACGGCAGCAGCGACCCCTCGCGCTTGTTCCAGGGATCTTCCATGTGGGCGCGGATGTCTGCATCCCGGTCCCGGACATGTCCGTCCGCGTCAATGATCTTGGCGTTCATGGTTGCCTCCTTCAGGATTGTGTCGTGCTCCCGTTCTCTTGCACGGACAAAGCGTGCCGGGAGCCGGGTCGAGATTCGGTTGGTGCAGCGGTCGCATGGGGAATCGCAGAGCGCGAGTCTACCACGGGGCTCCGGTCAGGAGAACCGCACCTGGGCCGGATTCAGCGCACCGTGCCTGGACTTGTTGGCGGTGATCTCCAGCGCTTCTGTCATCTTCTCGATACCCTCCAGCTTGTGGGTGATCATGGGATCGATGTTGATGCGCTTTTGCGCCACCAGGCGCGCCGCCAGGGTCATCTCCGAGGGATGGGCCAGCTCCGGCGGAAACATGTAGGTCACGCGCTTGGCCCGCAGGTAGTTGAAGTCAAGTGTCACAGGCTCATGGAAGTGCGGGATGCTGAGCACTTTGCCGCCCGCGGCCACGCACGCCACCGCTTCCGACACCGTGGCGCCGCCGGAAAGGCCCATCTGCGGGCTGCCGCTGGCCGCCTCGATGACGCAGGGAATACCCTTGCCGCCGCTCAGGTCCATCACCGCATCCACCACGTTCTCCCTGGATGCGTCGATGGTGACGTCCACCCCAAGGTCCTTGGCCAACTTCAGGATCTCCGGGCGCATGTCCGTGCCGATGACCGTGTCCGCGCCCGCGGCCTTGGCGGCCTGGGCCGAGTTGAGCCCCATGACACCCTGCCCCAACACCAGCACCGTGTCTCCCAGCGTCACGCCGAGAACCTGGATGTTGTGCACGCAACTGGTCAGCGGCTGCAGCGCCGACACCTCCCAATCGCTGATGCCGTCGGGAATCTTCGCGAGGGCGTCCAGAGGCACTGCGGCGTACTCGGAGAAAAGCCCGGGAAAGTCACGTCCGATGGTGCCGATCTCCGTGTGCGTGGCGCCCACCCGATCACCCACCGACAGGCCGTAACCGTTGTCCTTGTCGATCTCGACGATCTCGGCGCAGAACTCGTGCCCGAACAGCGGCTCGGGGCCTTGGGCAAGCTTTGTCCTGACCTTTTCGTAACTGTTGGAGCGCTCGCCGTAGAAGAGTTGCACCTCGGTCACCGACGGCTGCACCACCCGGGTCTTCAGCACCGCCCAGCCCGACCGGCACTCGGGCTCGGGCAATTCCTCCAGGCGCATGTCGTTGAATGCGTGCGTAACCCAACCCCGCATGGCGCATAACCTCCCCGTGAGTCGGAACGTTCGTGAAATGTCGATACCGCGCCCTGGCCTGCGGCGACGGCGCGGTATGGAACATACGGAGTTGCGCCGCCGTCACGACGATAGCCAGTTTCGCATTCGCGAATTCCCGCGGCGCAAGCTGCCAGTGTTGCGTTCGGCAAATACGTTGACGAATCTGCTTGTCCTTTTGCCGTCGGCTGCGTGGCTTTTCCTCGCGTGGTACACGCCACTGCTCGTCGTCGCGCCTTGCGGACAACAAGACCGACAACAAGAAATACCCGCGCAGATTCGTCAACGTATGTGCCGAACGCAACACTAGTGGATGCCATACGCGTAGAGGGTTTTGCAACCCCGGAGCCCCGGAGGATGCGGCGCCGTGCCCGCCAGCGCGCTACCAACGGATCCGCAGCTTGAGGGAGACCTCGTACTCGGCGGCGCCGGCGTCAGGTTGCCGGCGCTCGCCTTCCATTGCCATGTTCAATCCGCTTGCCGCGGCCATCTCCACCCCGATGCGCGCGGCCCACGCGTCGTTCTCAGGCAATGAGAAGCCGGTGTAGGGAGTCCATACGTCGTCGTTTTCGCGGCTCCGCATGGCCCAGCCCGTCTTGATGTCCAGGGTGAGGGCGCCCGGCTCGTCGTCTTCCCGGCCGGTGGACGTTTGCTCCAATCCCCGGTCCCACAGGGCGGCGGCGCCATCGTCGGTAACGCCCCATGAAGGCGCTACTTCCAGGAACGGCCCCAAGCCGCCCGCCGACGACATCCGCACATCGGCGCCGAAGCCCCACTCGCGTCCTTGGTCGCGCGCCAGCAACACGCGCCCGGCCAACGAGCCGCTCCAAACCCCCGAAGCGCTCTCCCAAGGCAACGTCCCGCCGATTTCCGTGCCCAGTCCGCCGGCGCTGTCGTCATACTGCAACGCCAGCCGGGCCGAGGGCAGCAACCAACCGCCGTCACCCAGCGCCACCCGGCGTTGCGCCTCCAGGAAGACGCGTGCCCCCTCGAGGCGGGCCTTGGCCCCGGTGACGAGTTTGCCGTTGTCGTCCGCTTCCAACGTCCCGTACCACGCGTCGCCGCGCAGCCGCAGCGACAGGTCGCCCCAGTTTCCATCAAGCGGCACCACCCCGCCGAGATAGACGCTTCGGAGCCCCAGATCCGATTTCTCGTCGTAGTCGCTGTCCTCCATGATTCGCAGGTCGCCAAGGCCGAAACCGCCGATCAACCACAGCCGCTGTCCTTCAGGGTTGAACCACGCCGCATAGGGGTGCACCGTGGTCAGGTTCATACGCCAGTCCCCATCCGCATTGGCGGGAGCGCCCTTGAGGGTCCAGTCGATCCTGGCTCTGTGCTCGGACACCTCCACGCCCACCAGCGTGTGGCTCCCGAGGCGCATGTTTCCGCCCAAATGCACGTCCCACAACTCTCCGTCCCAGTCAAAGGAATCGCTGTCGCCACTGGACAGGCTGCGCACGTCCGCCCCCAGGCCCAGACAGAGCATCAGGTCGCCCGCGCTCGGAACCTCTTGATGCGACTGCCAACCGGCGCTCAGTGTCGCGCCGTTGAGAATGTCCCGGGTGGACCGCGCCTCCCGCCGGTCCAGTCGGTTGGCGTCGTCCGCGTTGGCCTTGGCCCAATGCGCCAGGGTGCGCGCCACGTCGTCCCCCTGACCCGACGCGCCGTGCTCGATGCACTCGCCGATCTGATCCATCCGGCTCCGCACCAAGGCCGACCCCACGCGTCCCAGAATATCCTCGTTCAGCCGTGTGATGCGCTCGCCCTTGGCCGTGTCGTCGTCTTCGATCGTCCCCTTGCCGTCGCGGCGAGCCGGGTCGATCATGGCCACGCCTTGCGCTTCCGTGAGGCGCGCGCGGAACGTTTCATCGCGTTCCACGTACGGGTCCTCCAGTGTTTGCACCTCGATGTACTTGTACATCTCGCCGCTGGCGAAGTTGAGTTTTTGCGGCGTGCTGGCGCCGGCATAATCCGCCGCGCTTGCCGGAAACGGTCCATCGGCGTCATCCAGGGTCTGCCACATCACGGCCACCGCATTTCCGGGCGCGCCGCTGCGCGTGACCATAAAGACCATCGGTTCTCCCTCGCGGGCGCGCGCGTCCGCAATGGAAAGGACGGGCATCGTATCATCATCGACGATGGTCAGGTCCCGCGGCGCCGGCGCCGTGGCTCCATCCCCGCCGCCGGTCCTGCCGCTCAACCGGATGGTCTTGTCCCCTTCGTGCAGGTCGTTGTCCACCGCCCGCAGGGTCACATCTCCGGTGCTCTCCGTCGCCCCGGCGGCGATGAGCAATGTCCGGTTGGCGCTCAACTCGAAATCACCCGCCTTCGCCGGCGCCACCGCGAGCGCCGCCACCTCCACCGCGACCGCCAACCCCACTTCGGACTTCCGATCCAGCCGCGCCGTGACCCGGCTCCCGCCGCCGTTTTCGCTGATCCGCTCCGGCGTCACCACCAACGTCACCCCCGGAACCGGCTCATCATCCACAATGGACACCGTGTCCCCGGTCACGCTGACACCGGCCAGGGTTCCCGTGACCGACAGCGTCTCGTCCTGTTCGTGTATCGCGTCCGGCGCCGGCGCCAGCACGAACGTGCCGGTCCCGCTGGCCGCTGCCGCAGGAATCGTCACGTCGAAGGTGTCGACATTGGCGTAGTCGATTCCCGCTCTCGCGCTGTCACCGCTCGCTCCCACGGAAACCCGGACGATCCGGTCCGACGGGAAACGACCGGGGCCATCCACCGCGGCTCGGACCTGCACGACCCGTGGGCCTCCATCCTCGGGCACGGCGTCGGGACTCGCGCTGAGCGTAACCGCGGTGGGCTCCGTATCCTGATCCATAATCAAGAGGGCGCCGGGAAAGACGGTCAAGTTCGGGACACTCGTCGTCCCGGAGATGGTGATGATTTCCGTCTCTTCCGGCACGCCGTCATCCACCGGGGTCAGAACAAAGTCCTTCGACGCGTCGGCGGTCCCCGAAGGAATCAGGATGACGAAGTCGGACACCTGCTCGAAGTCGGCGGCGGAAGCCGTGTTGCCCGTCACCGAAACCGTCACCGCGGTGTCGGTTCCCCGGTGTCCCTTGCCGAAGCGCGCGGTTACCGTGATCGTTTGGGGCCCGCCCTCCTCGGTGATGCTGGCCGGCGACGCGGAGAGCATCACATTGGAGGCCGGCGGGTCCGTATTGTAGATTTCCATGCCCGCGGGCGTCACGGCGTAATCGGTGACGGTGGTGGTTCCGGCAATCTCCAGCGTCTCGCGCGTTTCGTCGATGAGATCATCCACGGGTGTCAGATGAAACGTCGCTGTCCCCTGGGTTTCTCCTGCCGCGATCGTCAGCGAGAACCCTGGCACCGGGACGAAGTCCGCCTGTTGCGCGGTGTCCGGGGATACCGATACCTGCAACACGGTCGCGGCGGATCGCGGCGCGCCGTCCACCGTCGCGGTGACCGCAACCGGCGTTTTTCCGGAATCCTCGTTGAGGGAACTGGGAGTGGCGCTCAGAACCGCTCCCACGGGCGCCGTCTCGTCGTCGATGATAGTGAGGCTCACGTCTTGCGGACCCTTGACCGTGCCCGATGCCGTGGCCGACACGATCACGTACCGGCTCGGGTTGGAGAGGTTGTTGTCCACCGCCGTAATCGCCACCCGTCCAGTGCTGGACTGCGCGCCAGAGGCGATGGTCAGCGTACTCCCCGTCATCGTGTAGTCCGAAGCCGCGGTCCCCGCCCCCGGAGCCGCGGCTACAGCCAACGTCACGGTTTGTGACGATTGCCCGTTCATGATGGCGCTCACTACGCTCGTGGATCCGTCTTCGGTGATCGTACCGGGGGTAAGCACCAGTTGGACGGCCGGCGCGTCGTCGTTGTCTTCGAGGGTTAGGGTGTCGCCGGTCACTGCCAGCGATCCCGATGCGCCCGTGACCTGGATGGTCTCGTCCGGCTCATCCATCACATCGTTGGTCGGGGTCAGCGTGAACGTTCCCGAACCACTGGCCGCTCCCGCTCCGATGGTCACCGTGAAATCCCCCACCGTCGCGTAGTCCGTCCCGGCTGTCGCCGTCCCGCCGCCTACGCTTACCCGCACCGCCTGCGCATCCACGTACCGCGTCACGCCGTTCACCCAGGCCGTTACCGTGACCGTCGTCGCCCCGTCGTCCTCCCCTACCCTGTCCGGATTCGCCACCAGCGTGAGGCCGCTCGGCGCCGCGTCGTTATCTTCCAGGAAGATCGTATCGCCCGTCACCGTCACCAATCCCGATGCGCCCGTGACCTGGATGGTTTCGTCCGGCTCATCCATCACATCGTTGGTCGGGGTCAGCGTGAACGTCCCCGAACCGCTCGCCGCTCCCGCTCCGATGGTCACCGTGAAGTCCGTTACCGTTGCGTAGTCTTCCCCTGCTGTCGCCGTCCCGCCGCCCACGCTTACCAGGACGGCCGTGGCGCTCCCAAACCGCGCCGTCCCGTCCACCGACGCCGTTACCGTCACCGTCGTCGCCCCGGATCCCTCATTTACCTTGTCGGGACTGGCCGCCAGCGTAATCCCGGTCGGCACCGGTCGCGGCGCCGGTGTCGGCGCCGCGTCGTTATCCTCGAGGGTGATCGTGTCGCCCGTGACCGCCAGCGATACCGATGCCCCCGTTACCTGGATGGTCTCGTTCGGCTCGTCCCGCGTGTCGTTGATCGGCGTCAGCGTGAACGTTCCCGAACCGCTCGCCGCTCCCGCTCCGATGGTCACCGTGAAATCCGATACCGTCGCGTAGTCTTCCCCTGCTGTCGCGGTCCCACCGCCTACGCTCACCACCACCGCCGTGTCGCTCCCAGGCCGTGTCGCCCCGTTCACCGACGCCGTTACCGTCACTGTCGTGGCCCCGTCCTCTTCCCCCACCTTGTCCGGATTCGCCGCCAGCGTGATCCCCCCCGGCGCCGCGTCGTTGTCCTCGATGGTCACCGTGTCGCCCGTTACAGTCAGAGACCCCGATGTCCCCGTCACCTGTATCGTCTCGTCCGGCTCGTCCAACGTGTCGTTGGCCGGCGTCAACGTGAACGTCTCCGAGCCGCTCGCCGCTCCCGCTCCAATGGTTACCGTAAAGTCCGATACCGTCGCGTAATCCGTCGCCTCCGTGGCCGTCCCACCGCCCACGCTCACCACCACCGCCGTGTCGCTCCCATACCGCGTCACGCCGTTCACCGACGCCGTCACGGTCACCGTCGTGGCCCCGTCCTCTTCTCCTACCTTGTCCGGATTCGCCGCCAGCGTGATCCCCCCCGGCGTGGCGTCGTTGTCCTCGATGGTCACCGTATCGCCCGTTACCGTCAGAGACCCCGATGCCCCCGTCACCTGTATCGTCTCATCCGGCTCGTCCAATGTGTCGTTGATCGGCGTCAGCGTGAACGTCCCCGAACCGCTCGCCGCTCCCGCTCCGATGGTCACCGTGAAATCCGATACCGTCGCGTAGTCTTCCCCTACTGTCGCCGTCCCACCGCCTACGCTCACCACCACCGCTGTGTCGCTCCCAGGCCGTGTCGCCCCGTTCACCGACGCCGTTACCGTCACCGTCGTGGCCCCGGATCCCTCGTTTACACTGTCCGGGCTGGCCACCAGCGTGATGCCACTCGGCGCCGCGTCATTGTCCTCGATGGTGATTGTGTCGCCTGTGACCGTCAGAGACCCCGATGTCCCCGTGACCTGTATCGTCTCATCCGGCTCGTCCAATGTGTCGTTGGCCGGTGTCAGCGTGAACGTCCCCGACCCGCTCGCCGCTCCCGCTCCGATGGTCACCGTGAAATCCGATACCGCCGCGTAGTCTTCCCCTGCTGTCGCCGTCCCGCCGCCCACGCTCACCACCACCGCCGTGTCGCTCCCAGGCCGTGTCGCCCCGTTCACCGACGCCGTTACCATCACCGTCGTCGCCCCGGATCCCTCGTTTACACTGTCCGGGCTGGCCACCAGCGTGATGCCACTCGGCGCCGCGTCGTTGTCCTCGATGGTGATTGTGTCGCCTGTGACCGTCAGAGACCCCGATGTCCCCGTGACCTGTATCGTCTCGTCCGGCTCGTCCAATGTGTCGTTGACCGGTGTCAGCGTGAACGTCCCCGACCCGCTCGCCGCTCCCGCTCCGATGGTCACCGTGAAGGCCGTTACCGCCGTGTAGTCCGTCGCTTCCGTGGCCGTCCCCCCGCCCACGCTTACCCTCACCACCGTGTCGCTCCCATACCGCGTCAAGCCGTTCACCGACGCCGTCACCGTCACCCTCGTCGCCCCGTCCTCTTCCCCCACCTGGTCCGGACTCGCCGCCAGCGTGACCCCGCCCGGCGCCGCGTCATTGTCCTCGATGGTCACCGTGTCGCCCGTTACCGCCAGGGACCCCGATGTCCCCGTGACCTGTATCGTCTCGTCCGGCTCGTCCAATGTGTCGTTGACCGGTGTCAGCGTGAACGTCTCCGAACCGCTCGCCGCTCCCGCTCCGATGGTTACCGTGAAGTCCGATACCGCCGTGTAATCCGTCGCCTCCGTGGCCGTCCCACCGCCCACGCTCACCACCACCGCCTTCGCATCCGCGTACCGCGTCGCGCCGTTCACCGACGCCGTCACCGTCACCCTCGTGGCCCCGTCCTCTTCCCCCACCTTGTCCGGACTCGCCGCCAGCGTGACCCCGCCCGGCGCCGCGTCATTGTCCTCGATGGTCACCGTGTCGCCCGTTACCGTCAGAGACCCCGATGTCCCCGTCACCTGTATCGTCTCGTCCGGCTCGTCCAATGTGTCGTTGGCCGGTGTCAGCGTGAACGTCCCCGAACCGCTCGCCGCTCCCGCTCCGATGGTCACCGTGAAGTCCGATACCGCCGCGTAGTCCGTCGCCTCCGTGGCCGTCCCGCCGCCCACGCTCACCACCACCGCCGTGTCGCTCCCATACCGCGTCACGCCGTTCACCGACGCCGTCACCGTCACCGTCGTCGCCCCGTCCTCTTCCCCCACCTGGTCCGGACTCGCCGCCAGCGTGATCCCGCCCGGCGCCGCGTCATTGTCCTCGATGGTCACCGTATCGCCCGTTACCGCCAGGGACCCCGATGTCCCCGTGACCTGTATCGTCTCGTCCGGCTCGTCCAATGTGTCGTTGACCGGTGTCAGCGTGAACGTCCCCGAACCGCTCGCCGCTCCCGCTCCGATGGTCACCGTGAAGTCCGATACCGCCGCGTAATCCGTCGCCTCCGTGGCCGTCCCACCGCCCACGCTCACCACCACCGCCGTGTCGCTCCCATACCGCGTCACGCCGTTCACCGACGCCGTCACCGTCACCGTCGTCGCCCCGTCCTCTTCCCCCACCTGGTCCGGACTCGCCGCCAGCGTGATCCCGCCCGGCGCCGCGTCATTGTCCTCGATGGTCACCGTATCGCCCGTTACCGCCAGAGACCCCGATGTCCCCGTGACCTGTATCGTCTCATCCGGCTCGTCCAATGTGTCGTTGGCCGGTGTCAGCGTGAACGTCCCCGACCCGCTCGCCGCTCCCGCTCCGATGGTTACCGTGAAATCCGATACCGCCGCGTAGTCCGTCGCCTCCGTGGCCGTACCGCCGCCCACGCTCACCACCACCGCCTTCGCGTCCGCGTACCGCGTCGTGCCGTTCACTGACGCCGTCACCGTCACCGTCGTGGCCCCGTCCTCTTCCCCCACCTGGTCCGGACTCGCCGCCAGCGTGATCCCGCCCGGCACCGCGTCATTGTCCTCGATGGTCACCGTGTCGCCCGTTACCGTCAGAGACCCCGATGCCCCCGTCACCTGTATCGTCTCATCCGGCTCGTCCAATGTGTCGTTGACCGGTGTCAGCGTGAACGTCCCCGACCCGCTCGCCGCTCCCGCTCCGATGGTCACCGTGAAGTCCGTTACCGCCGTGTAGTCCGTCGCCTCCGTGGCCGTCCCCCCATCCACGCTCACCACCACCGCCTTCGCATCCGCGTACCGCGTCAAGCCGTTCACCGACGCCGTCACCGTCACCCTCGTCGCCCCGTCCTCTTCCCCCACCTTGTCCGGACTCGCCGCCAGCGTGACCCCGCCCGGCGCCGTGTCGTTGTCCTCGATGGTCACCGTGTCGCCCGTTACCGCCAGGGACCCCGACGTCCCCGTCACCTGTATCGTCTCGTCCGGCTCGTCCAATGTGTCGTTGGCCGGCGTCAGCCTGAACGTCCCCGAGCCGCTCGCCGCTCCCGCTCCGATGGTCACCGTGAAGTCCGATACCGCCGCGTAATCCGTCGCCTCCGTGGCCGTACCGCCGCCCACGCTCACCACCACCGCCTTCGCATCCGCGTACCGCGTCAAGCCGTTCACCGACGCCGTCACCGTCACCGTCGTCGCCCCGTCTTCCTCCCCCACCTTGTCCGGACTCGCCGCCAAGGTGATGCCGCTGGGCGCCGCGTCGTCGTCCTCAATGGTGCCCACGCCCGTGGCGTCCGCGATCTCCGGCGTCGCCGGACCCGGATCATCCGCTGCCTTCGCCGCGCCGCTCAACCGCACCTCGAAGGTCTCGTTCCCTTCGTGAAGCACGTCCTCCGTGGTCTGCACCGTTACCGTCTTCGTCGTGTCCCCCGCCGCAAAGCTCAGCGTCGCGGCGTTGGTCGCTTGCGTGAAGTCCGCCGCGCTCGCCGCTCCCGCTCCACTCGACAGCGCCGTCTTCCAATCCACCGATACCGCGTTCCCCGTCGCCCCCGACCGGGTCACTACAAACGCCGCCGCGTTCCCCTCCGTTGCCGTCGCGTCCGCCACCGAAAAGCTTGGCGTGGCGTCGTCGTCCTCGATGGTGAGGGTGTCCGCGGTGATCGCCAGCGAGCCCGACGTGCCCGTTACCTGGAGAGTCTCGTCCGGCTCGTCCAGGGTGTCGTTGGTTGGCGTCAGCGTGAACGTCCCCGAACCGCTGTCTGCCCCCGCGGCAATGGTCACCGTGAAGTCCGACACCGCCGCGTAATCCGTCGCCTCCGTGGCCGTCCCACCGCCCACGCTCACCACCACCGCCTTCGCATCCGCGTACCGCGTCAAGCCGTTCACCGACGCCGTTACCGTCACCCTCGTCCCCCCGTCTTCCTCCCCCACCTTGTCCGGACTCGCCGCCAAGGTGATGCCGCTGGGCGCCGCGTCGTTGTCCTCGATGATGCCCACGGCCGTGGCGTCCGCGATCACCGGCGTCGCCGGCCCGGGATCACTCGACGCCTTCGCCGCGCCGCTCAACCGCACCTCGAAGGTCTCGTTCCCTTCGTGCAGCACGTCCTCCGTGGTCTGCACCGTTACCGTCTTCGTCGTGTCCCCCGCCGCAAAGCTCAGCGTCGCGGCGTTGGTCGCTTGCGTGAAATCCGCCGCGCTCGCCGCTCCCGCTCCACTCGACAGCGCCGTCTTCCAATCCACCGATACCGCGTTCCCCGTCGCTCCCGACCGGGTCACTACAAACGCCGCCGCGTTCCCCTCCGTTGCCGTCGCGTCCGCCACCGAAAAACTCGGCGTGGCGTCGTCGTCCTCGATGGTGAGGGTGTCTGCGGTGATCGCCAGCGAGCCCGACGTGCCCGTTATCTGGAGGGTCTCGTCTGGCTCGTCCAACGTGTCGTTGGTTGGCGTCAGCGTAAACGTTCCCGCGGCGCTGGCCGCCCCCGCGGCGATGGTCACCGTGAAGTCCGATACCGCCGCGTAGTCCGTCCCCTTGACCGCCGTGCCGCCGCCCACGCTCACCACCACCGCCTTCGCATCCACATACCGCGTCGTGCCGTTCACCGATGCGGTCACCGTCACCGTCGTCGCCGAATCCTCCTCCCCTGCCTTGTCCGGACTTGCCGCCAAGGTGATGCCGCTGGGCGCCGCGTCGTTGTCCTCGATGGTGATCGTCGTTGTCGTCGATATCGTCTCGCCGTCCACGGTCGCCTTCACCCTGAGCGTCTCGTCCGGTTCATCCAATACGTCGTCCGTGGGCGTCAGTGTGAACGTGAACGTCGTACCCCGCTCTCCCGCCTCGATCGTCAGCGAGTGCGTTCCCACCGTCGTGTAGTCCACCCCTTCCGTCGCCGTATCATCCGACGTCCCGACCTCCACAGTCACCGTCTTGTCCACATCAAAAAGCGTTTCGCCCGGAAACGCCACCACCAACTCAATTTGCGTGGGCCCAGCCCCCTCGTCCACCGGAGGGATATTCGGCCTGCCGATGTCCTTGTCTTTCACCTCGATTATTTCGGGCGCATCGTCGTTGTCCTCCACCGTCACTTCCACCGACTCCACAGTCTCCCTGGCGTAGTCCGTGCCCGACGCACTCACCGTATGCGTGATCGTCACCGTCCGGGATCCATCCGAGTTGGCGAAGCTTTCATTCGCCCCCGTCACGGTCACCGTCTGCGGCTGATCCCAGTTCTGGCTCGTGAACGTCAGCGTGTTCACGTCCACCGTTGCGAGGCTCGTGTGGCTGCTTGCCACACCGATCCTCACCGTGTCCGTCGGCTCGCTGTTCAGCTCCACCGTGTACGTGTCCGTGTCCCCGTCCTCTTCCACTACCGTCCCGTCCCCGCTCTCTGTCACCGTCACCCCGCGGTCATCATCATCTTCCAACGTCAAGGTCTTTGAACCCGGGGCCGCTATCCCGTTGCCCCCGGTGACCGTCGCCGTGACCGTCACCGTTTTGTCCGGCGCGTCCACATCGTTGTCCACCGGCGTGACCGTCACCGTCCCCGTGCTGCTCCGCGTCTCCGCCGCGATGGTCAGCTTCTTGTTCGCACTCACCGTGTAGTCCGACGTGGCCGTGTCCTCACCTGGCGCCGTCCCCACCGTCAACACCACCGCCTCGCTCGAATCCCCGCTCAACGTCGCCGTGACTGCGCTCGTCCCCGCGACCTTCCCGGCGTCGCCCTCCACCACCTTCACCGGCGTCAACACCAGCGTCACCGTCGGCGCTGTCTCGTTGTCCTCAATGGTGAGGGTGTCCGCGGTGACCGCCAGCGAACCCGATGTGCCCGTTACCTGGATCGTCTCGTCCGGCTCGTCCACCACATCGTTGATGGGCGTCAACCTGAACGTTCCCGCCGCACTCGCCGCCCCTGCGCCGATGGTCACCGTAAAATCCGATACCGTCGTGTAGTCTGTGCCCGCGATGGCCGTCCCGCCGCCCACGTCCACCACTACCACCTTCTCGTCCACGTACCGCGTCGTCCCGTTCACCGACGCGGTCACCGTCACCCGCGTCGCCCCGTCTTCCTCCCCCACCTTGTCCGGACTCGCCACCAGCGTGATACCGCTGGGCGCCGCGTCGTCGTCCTCGATGGTGCCCACGCCCGTGCCGTCTGTGACCTCCGGCGTCGCCGGCCCAGGATCGTCCGATGCCTTCGCGGCGTCGCTCAATCGCACCTCGAAGGTCTCGTTCCCTTCGTCCAGCACGTCCTCCGTGGTTTGCACCTTCACCGTCTTCGTCGTGTCCCCTGCCGCAAAGCTCAGCGTCGCGGCGTTGGTCGCTTGCGTAAAGTCCCCTGCGCTTGCCGCTCCGGCTCCACTCAACAGCGCCGTTTTCCAATCCACCGACACCGCGTTCCCCGTCGCCCCCGACCGCGTCACCACAAACGCCGCCGCGCCGCCTTCCGTTACCGTGGCGTCCGCCACCGAAAAACTCGGCGCCGCATCGTTGTCTTCGATGGTAATCGTGTCACCCGCTACCGTCAGCGATCCCGACGCCCCCGTTACCTGGATGGTCTCGTCCGGCTCGTCCAGCGTGTCGTTGGTCGGCGTCAGCGTGAACGTGCCCGTGGCGCTGGCCGCCCCCGCGGCGATGGTCACCGTGAAGTCCGATACCGTCGTGTAGTCCGTCCCCTCCATCGCCGTCCCGCCGCCCACGCTTACCCTCACCACCTGTGCATCCACATACCGCGTCTGCCCGTTCACCGACGCCGTAACCGTCACCCGGGTCGCTCGATCCTCTTCCCCTACCTTGTCCGGACTCGCCGCCAGCGTGATCCCGTCCGGCGCCGCATCGTTGTCTTCGATGGTAATCGTGTCACCCGTTACCGTCAGCGATCCCGATGTCCCCGTGACCTGTATCGTCTCATCCGGCTCGTCCAATGTGTCGTTGACCGGTGTCAGCGTGAACGTCCCCGACCCGCTCGCCGCTCCCGCTCCGATGGTCACCGTGAAATCCGATACCGCCGTGTAGTCCGTCGCCTCCGTGGCCGTCCCCCCGCCCACGCTCACCAACACCGCCTTCGCATCCGCGTACCGCGTCGCGCCGTTCACCGACGCCGTCACCGTCACCGTCGTGCCCCCGTCCTCCTCCCCCGCCTTGTCCGGACTCGCCGCCAAGGTGATGCCGCTGGGCGCCGCGTCGTCGTCCTCAATGGTCCCCACGCCCGTGCCGTCGGCGATCTCCGGTGTCGCCGGACCCGGATCGTTCGACGCCTTCGCCGCGCCGCTCAACCGAACCTCGAAGGTCTCGTTCCCTTCGTGCAGCACGTCCTCCGTGGTCTGAACCGTCACGGTCTTCGTCGTGTCCCCCGCCGCAAAGCTCAGCGTCGCGGCGTTGGTCGCTTGCGTGAAATCAGCCGCGCTCGCCGCTCCCGCTCCACTCGACAGCGCCGTCTTCCAATCCACCGATACCGCGTTCCCCGTCGCTCCCGACCGGGTCACTACAAACGCCGCCGCGTTCCCCTCCGTTGCCGTCGCGTCCGCCACCGAAAAACTCGGCGTGGCGTCGTCGTCCTCGATGGTGAGGGTGTCCGCGGTGATCGCCAGCGAGCCCGACGTGCCCGTTATCTGGACGGTCTCGTCCGGCTCATCCAGGGTGTCGTTGGTTGGCGTCAGCGTGAACGTCCCCGTGGCACTGGCCGCCCCCGCGGCGATGGTCACCGTGAAGTCCGATACCGCCGTGTAATCCGTCGCCTCCGTGGCCGTCCCCCCGCCCACGCTCACCACCACCGCCTTCGCATCCGCGTACCGCGTCAAGCCGTTCACCGACGCCGTCACCGTCACCGTCGTCGCCCCGTCTTCCTCCCCCACCTTGTCCGGACTCGCCGCCAAGGTGATGCCGCTGGGCGCCGCGTCGTCGTCCTCAATGGTGCCCACGCCCGTGGCGTCCGCGATCACCGGCGTCGCCGGCCCGGGATCACTCGACGCCTTCGCCGCGCCGCTCAACCGCACCTCGAAGGTCTCGTTCCCCTCGTGCAGCACATCCTCCGTGGTCTGCACCGTTACCGTCTTCGTCGTGTCCCCCGCCGCAAAGCTCAACGTCGCGGCGTTGGTCGCTTGCGTGAAATCCGTCGCGCTCGCCGCTCCCGCTCCACTCGACAGCGCCGTCTTCCAATCCACCGACACCGCGTTGCCCGTGGCCCCCGACCGCGTCACCACAAACGCCGCCGCGCCGCCTTCCGTTGCCGTCGCGTCCGCCACCGAAAAGCTTGGCGTGACTTCGTCGTCCTCGATGGTGAGGGTGTCAGGCGTCACGGTCAGCGATCCCGATGCCCCCGTCACCTGGAGGGTCTCGTTCGGCTCGTCCAAGGTATCGTCGGTCGGCGTCAGCGTAAACGTACCCGTGGCACTGGTCGCCCCCGCGGCGATGGTCACCGTGAAGTCCGACACGTCCGCGTAATCCGTCCCCTCCACCGCCGTCCCGCCGCCCACGCTCACCACCACCGCCTTCGCATCCGCGTACCGCGTCACACCGTTCACCGATGCGGTCACCGTCACCGTCGTCGCCGAATCCTCCTCCCCTGCCTTGTCCGGACTCGCCGCCAATGTGATGCCGCTGGGCGCGGCGTCGTCGTCCTCGATGGTGCCCACGCCCGTGGCGTCGGCGATCTGCGGTGTCGCCGGACCCGGATCATCGGCTGCCTTCGCCGCGCCGCTCAACCGAACCTCGAAGGTCTCGTTCCCTTCGTGCAGCACATCCTCCGTGGTCTGCACCGTTACCGTCTTCGTCGTGTCCCCCGCCGCAAAGCTCAGCGTCGCGGCGTTGGTCGCTTGCGTGAAGTCCGCCGCGCTCGCCGCTCCCGCTCCACTCGACAGCGCCGTCTTCCAATCCACCGATACCGCGTTCCCCGTCGCTCCCGACCGGGTCACTACAAACGCCGCCGCGTTCCCCTCCGTTGCCGTCGCGTTCGCCACCGAAAAACTCGGCGTGGCGTCGTCGTCCTCGATGGTGAGGGTGTCCGCGGTGATCGCCAGCGAGCCTGACGTTCCCGTTACCTGGAGGGTCTCGTCCGGCTCGTCCAACGTGTCGTTGGTTGGCGTCAGCGTGAACATCCCCGAACCGCTCGCCGCTCCCGCGCCGATGGTCACCGTGAAGTCCGATACCGCCGCGTAATCCCTCGCCTCCGTGGCCGTCCCACCGTCCACGCTCACCACCACCGCCTTCGCATCCGCGTACCTCGTCCCGCCGTTCACCGATGCCGTCACCGTCACCCTCGTCCCCCCGTCTTCCTCCCCCACCTTGTCCGGACTCGCCGCCAAGGTGATGCCGCTGGGCGCCGCGTCGTCGTCCTCAATGGTCCCCACGCCCGTGCCGTCGGCGATCTCCGGCGTCGCCGGACCCGGATCATCCGACGCCTTCGCCGCGCCGCTCAACCGAACCTCGAAGGTCTCGTTCCCTTCGTGCAGCACGTCCTCCGTGGTCTGCACCGTTACCGTCTTCGCCGTGTCCCCCGCCGCAAAGCTCAGCGTCGCGGCGTTGGTCGCTTGCGTGAAGTCCGCCGCGCTCGCCGCTCCCGCTCCACTCGACAGCGCCGTCTTCCAATCCACCGACACCGCGTTGCCCGTGGCCCCCGACCGGGTCACCACAAACGCCGCCGCGCCACCCTCCGTTGCCGTCGCGTCCGCCACCGAAAAACTCGGCGTGGCGTCGTCGTCCTCGATGGTGAGGGTGTCCGCGGTAATCGCCAGCGAGCCCGACGTGCCCGTTGTCTGGACGGTCTCGTCCGGCTCGTCCAACGTGTCGTTGGTTGGCGTCAGCGTGAACGTTCCCGTGGCACTGGCCGCCCCAGCGGCGATGGTCACCGTGAAATCCGATACCGCCGCGTAATCCCTCGCCTCCGTGGCCGTCCGACCGCCCACGCTCACCACCACCGCCTTCGCATCCACATACCGCGTCGTGCCGTTCACCGATGCCGTTACCGTCACCGTCGTCGCCCCGGCTTCCTCCCCCGCGGCGTCCGGACTGGCCGCCAAGGTGATGCCGCTGGGCGCGGCGTCGTCGTCCTCAATGGTGCCCACGGCCGTGGCGTCCGCGATCACCGGCGTCGCCGGACCCGGATCATCGGCTGCCTTCGCGGCGCCGCTCAACCGCACCTCGAAGGCCTCGTTCCCTTCGTGCAGCACATCCTCCGTGGTCTGAACCGTTACCGTCTTCGTCGTGTCCCCCGCCGCGAAACTCAGCGTCGCGGCCGTCGCTTGCATGAAATCTCCCGCGCCGGCCGCTCCGGCGCCGCTTCGCAGCGCCGTCTCCCAATCCACCGACACCGCATTGCCCGTGGCCCCCGACCGCGTCACCACAAACGCCGCCGCACCACCTTCCGGCACGCTTGCGTCCGCCACCGAGAAGCTCGGCGTTGCGTCGTTGTCTTCGATGGTGACGGTGTCCGCGGTGATCGCCAGTGGTCCCGATGCCCCCGTTACCTGGATGGTCTCGTCGGGCTCGTCGAGGGTGTCATCCGTGGGCGTCAGCGTGAACGTTCCCGCGGCGCTGGCCGCCCCCGCGGCGATGGTCACCGTGAAGTCCGTCACCGCGGCGTAGTCCGTCACCTCCGTGGCTGTGCCGCCGCCCACGCTTACCGTCACCTCCTTCGCATCCACGTACCGCGTCGTCCCGTTCACCGATGCCGTTACCGTCACCGTCGTCGCCCCGGCTTGCTCTCCCACCTTGTCCCGACTCGCCGCCAGCGTGATGCCGGTGGGCGCGGCGTCGTCGTCCTCGATGGTCCCCACGCCGGTGGCGTCCGTGATCTCGGGCGTGGCCGGCGCAGGATCATTGGGGCCTTTCGCCGCCTCGCTCAACCGCACCTCGAAGGTCTCGTTCCCTTCGTGCAGCACGTCCTCCGTGGTCCGCACCGTGATCGTCTTCGTGGTGACCCCCGCGGCAAAATTCAGCGTCGCCGGGTTGGTCGTCTGCGTGAAATCGCCCGCGCTGGCGCCTCCCGCCTCATCCACCAGCGCGGTCGCCCACTTCACCGACACCACGTTCCCCGTCGCCCCGGACCGCGTCACCACAAAGGACGCCGCATCGCCCTCGGCGGCGGCCGCATCGGCCACCGCGAAACCCGGCAGTGCGTCGTCGTCGGTGATGGCAAGCGTCACGGCGGCGGGCGCGAGCACGCCCCGGCCTCCATTGGCCGCGGCGGTCACGGTCACCTGGGCGTCGCTGGCATCGACGTTGTTGGGGTTGGCGGTGATGGTGACGTCGCCGGTGCTCGAAGTGGTGCCCGCGGCGATGGTAAGCGTTTTGTGCGCGCTCACCGCGTAGGCACTAGCGGTGGCGGGCGCAACCGGCTTCGCGCCAACGGCAAGCGTCAGCGCCTTGGACGATGGATGACTGAGGGTCGCGGTGACCGTGGTTGCTCCGCCGGCCTCCGCAATGGTGTCCGGCGTGAGCTTCAACGTGGCCGTTGGCAGATCGTCGTCGTCTTCGATGGTCCCCACGGCCCGCGCCTTGGCGACCCTCGCCCCGCCGCCCGGGTTGGCAAGCTCCGCCACGAAGGTCTCGTCGGGCTCGTCGGTGGCGTCTTCCGTGGTCGCTACCGTAAAGGTCACGGTGGCGACGCTCGCGGCGAAGTCGAGCTTCGTGGCAGTGGTCGTCCCGGTGTAGTCATCCGCGGATGCCGGGGTCACGCCGTCACCGGAATGCGCCTTGGTGCTCCAATACACGGAAACGACGTTGTCCATGGCCCCCGCGCGCGTCACCGTGAACGTGACCGGGTCGCCCTCGCCAGCCTTGGCGTTGGCGATGGAGAAGGCTGGCTGCGTGTCGTCGTCCTTGAGGGTTCCCTCGGCGCTGCCGCCGTCCGCCGCGATGCTCACCCCGGTTCCAGGATCACCCGTGGCCAGCGCCGGGCCGCTCAGCACCGCGAGAAAAGTCTCGTCGTCGGCTTCGTAGAGGTCGTCCTCCGTGGTTGGGACCTTCACCTCCTGGCGCGTGACCCCCTTGCCGAACGTGAGGGTCCGGGCGGGCGCGATGGCGGTATAGTCCGTGGCGGCGGCCGGATTGGCGTCTTCGGCGCCGTCCTCGGCCGTGTGCACCGCCACCGTCACCACATTGTCCACCGCGCCGGCGCGAACGACGGCAAACGTGACCTCGTCGCCCTCCGTGGCGGAACCTCCGGTGATGGAGAACACCGGCGGATCGTCGTCATCGGTGATGCCTCCGGCGGCCCTCCCTCCATCCTGGGCGATCTCGGCGATGGCGGACGGTTCGCTCAAGACCACCACAAACGTCTCGCGGGCGGGCTCGTCGAGCTTGTCGTTGGTGACCGCGACCGTCAGCTTCTTCGTGGTGACTCCCGCGGCGAAGCTGAGCGCCCGCGCCGTGGAAACCTCGGTGAAATCGCCGGCGGACGCGGCCACCGCGTCTTCCGCCGTGTCCAGGGCGGTGGCCCACTTCACGGACACCGGATTCGCGCTCGCGCCGTTCCGGGTCACCGTGAAGACGAGGTTCTTGTTCTCGGGGCCAGCCACGGAAGCCACGGAAAACGACGGTCTGACGTCGTCGTCCGTGATCCCGAGGGTCCGTTCCGCGGGCGCTTCGACGCCGTCATGGCCGGAAACCGTCCCCGAAACCGTCACCTCCCGGCCCTCGGGCGCGTAGAAGTCGTTATCCCTGGCGGTGATGGTGACCGTGCCGGAACTGCTGGTGGACGCCGCCGCGATGGTGAGCGTCTTCGCGACGCTCAGAACGAAATCCCGCGCCACCGCCGGCGCTTTGGCGGCCGCCCCCACCGTGACGGTGACGGGCACGGCCGATGCCTTGTCCAGCGACGCAGTGACGGTGGCAACCCCGCCATTCTCGCCGATGGAAGCGTTGTCCAGGCTCAAGGTCAGGACGGGCGCCTTGACCACGGAAACGGTGACCGGATCGGCCGTCACCGTGAGATAGTCCCCGCCGCGTACGGTGTGCGGGATCGTGACGTCGCCGGTGGGGGCATCCGGGCGCACCACCACCGTGAGCGACTGTGCGGTGCTCCAGTTGTTCGCGTCGAACTCCAGGGCGGCGGGTTGGGCGGACAGGTACGCCCCGCCCGGCACCCGCGGCGCGACCCGCACCTTCTCGCCGGTCGCAAGGTCGGGTTGGCTGAGCAACCGCACCGCGTAGGTCACCGAAAGCCCGGCCTCCACAGTCATGGTCGTGGGCTTCACCTCAACGCCCGGCGTGTCGTTGTCCTCCATCTCCACGTCGGCCACTTGCACCGAGAGCTTGGTCTTCGCGCCGTTCTGCTGCTCGGCCGTTCCCTCCACCGCGATGGTCTCGGGCCCCTCCGCCAAGGCGTCGTCCAGCGGGTCCACGCTCAGGGTGACCTGGGAGACCCCATTGGACTGCCCGGCGGGGATCCGAATCTTCCGGGCAGACGGGCTCCAGGAAGCCGTGAAATCCCGGTCAGCCACGGAGGACGTCCCCTCCTTGGCCTCCCCGCCGACATCCACAGTCACCATCACGTCATCCGAAAGCACCGAACCCGTGAGCTCCGCGCTCACCTGCACGTTCTGTTTGCCGCCGCCCTCCTGAATGCGGTTGGGGCTCGCCACAAGCTTCACATCGGGCGCCGCATCGTTGTCCACCACATTGATGTTGGCCGACCGCACGCTGACGAAAGGCACCCATCCCACGAGTCTCATCTGTTCGGGCCCCTCCACGAGCCGGTCGTCCACGACCGTCACTTCCAACTCTTTGGTGGCGAACAGTTGTCCCGCCGGCAGTTTGAACGAAGCGCCGGTGCGGGGGAACAGGACGTCGTATGCGCCCTGGCCGTAGCCGACCCGCGCGCTGCCCGTGGGAAAGACGAAGACGTTCAGGTCGTGACCGAACGCAAGGGCGCCCTGTTCGACTTCCACCCGCAAGGTCAGCGTCACCTGCCCGTCCCCCTCGCTGAGTGTCGCCGGACTGGCGGACAGGAGCAGCTCCGGAGCGTCATTCAGGACCAGCTTCGCGGGCCGGACCACCACTCCCGATCCGCCGATCAGGACGGTTTCCTGGCCTTCCTTGACGCCATCCAGTGCGGCCTCCAACTGGATGGTGCCGGTGCCCTCGTGCTTGCCCGCTTCAATGGTGACGGACCCCGCACGGGTGACCTTCCAGTCGCCCGCGCTGGTGGTGCCGTGCGAAACCGCGACCGGGATCACCAGATCCCGCGGCGATGGCGTCCGGGTGATGTCGGTGATGAGGACCTTGACATCCTGCTTGCCGCCGCCCTCCCGAAAACCCTCGAGGGCCGTCGCGGTGGCCTGAAGAACACGCTGGCCTCCGTAGATCTCCAAAGGCACCGTGATGTCGATGCGCTTCGCGGGAACCACGGGGGCCGGCCAGTTCGTGCCGGGATCGTTGGGGTCCGTCACCGTGGCACCGAGGCCGAGGGCGCCCGCGTCCACGCGGATCTTCTTGTCGAAGTCGTAGTCTCCCGCTTTCACGGTGTACGCGCACTCGATCCTGTGTTCATTGCCCTGGGGAGCCGCGCAAGGGATATCCCGCGGTCCGCTGTCGAGATGGATGCGGAGCTTCAAGTCTGAAGGCGGCGAAATCCCGCGGTCGAACACCACCACAAAGTAGATCTTGTCGTTTGCCTTGTAGGCCTGCCGACCACCGACGCCGGTAAGGGTCGCGTTCAATTGGAGTTCCTTGTCGACGCTCAGCGGGCCGAGTGAGCGAAGAAGGCTGAGGACGTTCCAGGGGGACTTGTTGAGCTTGGGCGGAATCTCCGCGTTGGGAGCATCGATGCTTGCCGTGAACCCTATCTCCGTGAGGCTGTCCAGTGCCGGTGGCGTCACCGACCAGACGATTTCCTTTCTGCACAAACCCTTCTTCTGTGCATTGATTCGCTTGCTGCACTCGTTGGTTGCCGCGAACGTAAACGTCTGCGAAGGCGGCGCGAACGCTTTGCGAAGTTCCTTGTCCGAAACGCGCGGCGCGAGCGTCACGGTGACGCCATCCTCTGGAACCGCCGCGCTGTAGAGCTGTACGTAAAACTTGACCTCCGCAGGCTTGCCCGAAGGGATGGATCGGTCGCCGAGAATTCCCCAGGAGTAGTTCAGTATGTCCGAGGGGTTCACAAAATGTCCGACTCTACGGACGGGGATACTTTCGCCCAAAGCGGTGGCCGTGCCGCCATAGTAGACTTGCCCCTGGCGCTCCGCACGATCATCATCGGGATTCGTTTGCGTCACCTTGAGTTCGGCGCTCCGGCCCTCGGCCGGTATCACCATGCTCCAGGTCGTGGGATCAGGAGTCCATTGGATGTCCTGTTCCGCGTTGGTCCCTGTCGGCAGCGTCACGGTCAGCTTGATGGGAATGTCGGCCTGGACCGGGTCGCCTTGAAGCGTCGCCGTGAGTTTGAATGTAGCGCTGAAGCCTTCCTCAATCGAAGGGGTACCGGGAGGTTTGGAGAGCGTGATGTGCGGCTTGGTGTCCTTGTCCAAGAGGGTTATCACGGCGCCGGTCACGTCGAAGTCCGCATCGGTAGCGCCACCGATACCGATGGTTTCCGTACTCTCCCAGAAGTTGTCGTCCACCGTACGCAACGAAATCTGCTGCGTGGCCGTGAGTTGCCCCGCCGGAATGGTCATCCGGTCGGCTCCGCCGGGCACGAAGTCCAGCGGGGTGTCGTCGTCGCCGGGCTCGGCGGTGCCGCCCGTGAAGTCGAACACGACGACAACGTCGCTCGACGAGGTTGCCGACAGCGTGGCGGTGACTCGAACCGGCACTCCCACCCTGTTCTCGTTCAACGACGCCGTGTCGGTCGTCAGCGTGATGGTGGAGCGTGGGGGCGTCTGCGCCTCGGCGCCTGGGATAGCGACCAGAAGACCCGGCGCCGCGCACAGGATCAAGGCAAAGGCAAAAAGCGCCCACGGAGTGGGGCCGGCAGGATGCCGGTAACGTGAAGCCCTTCGGGTGACGACGGCGACAATGGATGTTGCATTACACATGATGCTGACTCCAAAACCATGCGCCCGAACGCATCAGGAGCGCATGAATTTCTGAAGCGCTGTGACCACGCCCTGCTCACCGTGTTTGGTGATGTGTTTGTTGAACTTTTCATTTGTGGGCGCCGACCCCGCAGCCTTTCGAAGGCCTGCTCTGGAGCGAGATTCGGCACAAGGGGGAACCGCTGACCGCCGGACCGTGGCTGGTGGTCTGAGTTTTCACGGTCAGGACAACCCATGCCGGCCTCTCCTTGTTGCAAAACGTAACACCTGTAACAGGCTAACACGCGCAACACGATTGTCAACGAAAAGAAACCGACCCATTCGAAAATATGGCTTGAGAATGTCTGGGCTCAGAACGTCTAAAGAACACCTGGAGGTATTGGGGCGGCAAATGTGGGGCAGGCAAACGCGCCGCCGCGGCATTGGCTTGCATGTTGGCGGGCCGCGTTTTATGATGAGAGTGGCTGTCCGGGTGCGCGGGCCTGAGCGCCCGAGCCACCCTGACCCATCCTTCCTGGAGACACGTTGGCGGTGTAGCTCAGTTGGTCAGAGCACGCGGCTCATATCCGCGGCGTCGCTGGTTCAAGTCCAGCCACCGCCACCAACTTCCGCCCAACCCTCCACGAGTCTTACGGCTTACCCCGTGCCGCCGTGTCCACGTGAACGGTCACGATGTCCGTGCCATGATATTGCTGGTGATGCACCCGTGAGGCGAGGTGCCGCAGCAGCCGCAGGGAAATCTCGTGCTCGTCCGGGGCCTCCACGGGGCCGGTTCCGAGCAGGGCCATGCTGTCCTCGATGTTCTCGCTCCCGGGCGCGGCCACGAACTCCAGGAGCGCCCCGCCACTTTCCCTGCGGGCGGTCAGGCGCAGGCGCCGCGGCTGCGTTGCCGCGCCGGCCTCATCCTGACCCACAAGCGTCAGCAGGGTTTCCTCGGCCACCGCGTCAAGCCGGTCCGCGGTGGCCTTGTCCCAGCCGCCGCGCGAAACGAAACTCGCGAGAAACTCGCGGATCTTCGGCAACGCTTCCAGGCCGAAGGGCACTTCGATGCGGCTCGGGCGGGGACCGGTCAGCTCCACGAACAAGGTCATGAGGATGGCCGCCAGCCCGCCCGCGGTCATGCCGTTCTGCAGCAGCCCGCCGGCGAAGCCGGCAAAGTACTCGGGGTAGATCACGCCGTTCTGAAAGCCGACCCCGGCCCAGAAGGAAACACCGACGATGAGCCCGCTGCGATAGCTGATCTCTTCCTGGAGCACCAGCTTCATGCCCACCACGAACAGCATGGCGAGGAGCACCGTGACGTAGGCGGCCGCCACGGGCGCCGGAATCGCCAGGATAAGCGCCAGCGCCTTGGGAAAAAAGGCCACCACAAGGAAGATGACGCCGATGGCGATGCCGACGTTGCGTGAGGCCACCCCGGTCAACTCCGTCACGGCGATGCTGGTGGAGTAGGTAGTGTTCGGCACCGTCCCGCCGAGCCCGGAGAGCAGATTGCCCACGCCGTCGGCCGCCACCGCGCCCTCCACCCGGCGAAAGTCCACCGCCCGACCGTCGCGCCAGGAGACCCGCTGAATGGCCATGCCGTCGCCGATGGTCTCGATGGCCCCGACCAGGGTCACGAATACGAACGCGGGCAACAGCGACCAGAAAGCCGCGCCGAAACTCAGATCCAGTCCCGGCCATTGGCCGTCCGGAAGCCCCACCCAGGCGGAATCGGCCACGAGACCGGTGTCGTACAGACCGAAGCCATGGGCCGCGACGGAGCCCGCCACCACGCCGATCACCGGCGCCCACAGGCGCAGCGGCCCGCTGGCTTTCAACGCGATGCCGATCACCACCACGACGGTGGCCAGCGCGCTCAACGGCGCCGCCAGGGGCGGGGAGCCCTCCGGCACGTCGCCCAGCATGCCGAAAACGATGGGCATGACCGTCACGGGGATCAACATGAGCACGGTCCCCGCAACCCCCGGCGTGAGGATGCGCCGGAGCAGCGACAGCCGCGACGACAGGATGAATTGAAAGAACGACGAGACCAGGACCAGGGTCGCCAGCAGCGCCGGGCCTCCCTGTGCCAACGCGCCGACGCAGACCGCGATGAAGGCGCCGGACGTGCCCATCAGCAGCACGTGGCCGGCGCCGAAGCGGCCGACGCGCACGGCCTGGAGGATGGTGGTGAGTCCGCTGACGGCCACCGCCGCGAACACCGCCCAGGCAAGATAACTTTCGCTCCCGCCCGCCGCCCGGATGACCACGGCCGGCGTCAGAACGACCCCGGAAATGGAGAGGATCGCGAGTTGAAGGCCCAACCCGGCCGACAGCGCCAATGGCGGTTTTTCGTCAGGCTGGTAGCGAACGTCGGAAGAGCCACGTCCCTGGTGCTGCACGGCAACCTCCTCCATCAGGCACTCGGAGTGTTAGTCACTCGGAAGCTCGCGATTCGTCGGTCCGGCCCACGGACCCGCCAAATCAACGCGCATGATACCAAAGGGCTCCGGTCGCTCCAACCGGCGTGAACCCGGCCCGGCGCCCCCTTGAATAGCGATGACAACCGATGGGGCGCGCAGGCGGTGGACATCGCCCCGCCCATTGGACTACGACCCCGAGACGACCCGGTCGCCGCAGGGACGCGCCTTCCTCAGGGGCGCAGAGCCGGAGGACGCCATCGTTCCTGTGGCAATTGTTCCGAGTTTCCTTATAGTAGACTGCGGCGCCGCGCGCGGGCCGCGCGGCGGGCCGTTCACCGAAGGCGCTTGCGCCGACCGCGGCGCAGACGGATTCGAAGGAGATGTTTCGTTGATTGACAAAACGCGGCTCAAGGAACGCGTTCTGGAGCTGGTTCGGATCGACAGCCTGTCACGCCGCGAAGGGGCCATCGCGGCGCGCCTGAAGGAGATCCTCCTGTCTCTGGGGGGCACGGTATTCACGGACGACGCCGGCGCCGCGGTCAACGGCGAGACCGGGAACCTTGTCGCGCGCTTCGACGGCGCCGCCCGCGGGGCCGAACCCATGCTCCTGTCCGCGCACATGGACACGGTGGCGCCCGGCGAAGGCGTGGCGCCCGTGGTGGAGGGCGACGTCATCCGGAGCGACGGGCGGACGGTCCTCGGCGGCGACGACAAGAGCGGCATCGCCATCATCCTGGAGGTGATCGAGGCGCTGGCCGAAGAGGACGTCCCCCACGGCGACATCGACGTGGTCTTCACCATCTGCGAAGAGGTGGGGCTCCTGGGGGCCAAACATCTCGATCTGGGGCTCCTGCGCGCAAGAACCGGTCTCGTGCTCGACAGCGACTCGGTGGGGTTCCTGATCACCAAGGCGCCCGCGGTGAACCGCCTGGAATTCGTGGTCCACGGCCTCGAGGCCCACGCCGGCATCTGTCCCGAACGCGGCATCAGCGCGATTCAGGTGGCGGCCCAAGGCGTCGCGGCCATGCCGCTGGGACGCATCGACGATGAGACCACCGCCAATATCGGCCTGGTGAGCGGCGGCGCCGCGGTGAACATTGTGCCCAATCGGGTGGCGCTTGAAGGCGAAGTTCGCAGCCACGACGAGACCAAGCTCCAACGGCAGACACAGGCGATGCAGGCGTGTCTGCGGCAGGCGGCGGCGGAGGCCGCGGTGCAAGTGGACGGCCGCTTGCGCGAAGCTCGGGTGGAGGCCCGGATCGTGCGCGAATACGACCGCATGGACGTGCCCCACGACACCCCCATCGTCCGGCGCGTGCACGAGGCCGCGCGCAACCTCGGTTTCGCCGTCGACACCGTGGCCAAGGGCGGCGGCTGCGACGCCAACGTTTTCAACCGGCGCGGTCTCCAGGTCGCCAACCTCGCCAGCGGCATGCGCGATATCCACACGGTGCACGAATGGCTGGACGTAAACGATCTCGTGTCCGCGGCGCGAATCATCCACGAGGTCTTGCGGCTCGAAGGCGACGGCGCCCGGTGAATCGGGTGCGTCGGGTACGCGGGCGGGCGCCTGGGGAACGCGCCGCGGCGACGGTTTCGCCCCACGCCAGGCAAGGCGAGAGAATGGTTCCGACCCACCCCATCGACGATCATGGCTGGACGCGAACTTGAAACGCTGCTGAAGGAAGAACGGGGCCAGTTCCTCGAATTCGCCAGCGCCTACGATCCAAAGAAGCGCGGCACCCAGACCAAGCGGCCCCGTGACCTCGCGCGCGAGATCGCGCGTCTACTCGGCGGCATGGCCAACGCCGACGGCGGCGTCTTGCTTGTGGGCGTCGAGCCCGACAAGAGCCTCACCGGCCTGCCCTACTCGGAAGACGAGATCCGCGAGCTCAGCGAAGTCCCGCGGAGACTGCTCAACCCGCCCCTCGATCCGCTGTACGAGCGCATCGACCTCGGCAACCTGCTGCTGCTCCGGTTCGAAGTGACGCCGGGCCTCGAAGTGCGCCGCGTGGCCAGCGGCCGAACCTTCTATCGTGTGGCCTCGGAGAATCCCGCGGTCCCCCCCGAGCAGATCCGGCGGCTGAAAGAAGCCAGGTTGTCGTATTCCTTCGAACGGCAGCGTATCGACCGCGCCACGTGGGACGATCTGGATCCGGTCTCCCTGGAATCCTTCAACGAACGCGTGGGGGCGCCCACGCACCCGCGCGCGACGCTGGCGCGGCCGTACCACCTCGTGGGCGGATCGGCGGACCGGCCGGAAATTTCCATGGCCGCCTTGTTGCTGCTCGCCAAGGAGCCGTCACAATGGCATCCACGCTGCGGCATTGACTTCGTCAAGTACGAGGGCACGGAACGAGGCTACGGCGAGTCCTTGAACGTGGTCCGGCGGGTGCGCATCGAGCAGCCGCTGTGGGTGCTCATCGATGAGGCGGTGGGCCGCATCAAGGAGCATATTCGCGAGCGCATGGTGTTGCACGACCTGTTTTTCAAGGAACACCTGGAATACCCTTCGTTCGCATGGCAGGAGGCGCTGGTGAACGCGGTCGCTCATCGCGACTACTCCCTTTCCGGCGCGGGAATCGAAGTATGGATGTTCGACGACCGCCTGGAGGTGCGCAGCCCGGGCTCCCTGCCCGCGCCCGTCACCCTGAATCACCTGAAGCGGCAGGAACGTGTGCATTTCTCGCGCAATCCCTTGCTGGTGCGCGCGCTCTCCGATCTGGGCTATATGCGTGAGATCGGCGAAGGGGTGCCGCGCATGTTCCAGCAGATGGAACAGAACGCGCTGCATCCGCCGGACTTCGGCGAGGAGGGCTTCTTCTTCACCGTGACCCTGCGCAATACCCCCATCTATGACGACGAGACGCTGAAGTGGCTGGACCGTTTCGACCGCTCGCGGCTCGGCCCGCGGCAGCAACGGCTGCTGGTGTACGCCCTGTCCCACGGCAAGGCCCTGTCCACCGCGGACTACCAGCGCATCGCCGACGTGGATCGCGACACCGCTTACCGCGACATCCGCGGCCTGGTGAAGATGGGAATACTCGCTCCGGTGAGGCCCAAAAGCAGGAGCTACCGGGTGGTGGAACCGTTCTGAGCGGAAACTCCGGGAAGCCTGAAGACTACTCCAGAACGGCCGTCGGGGAAATCCTGAAGGCCTTGTCCAGCAACTTGGCCCGCGCCTGGGGGGTGCGGGCAGCCTGAAGTTCCGCTCGCAACTTTGCCAGACTCTTCCGGCGTCGACGGCGGCGCTTGATTTCCATGGTTCTCTGAAGAGGCATGCAGGCCACGGTTAGCACACGCCTTCACCAGCCGCAAGCCGCGCGGGCCGGCGGCGTCGCCGCGCTTCTTGAAGCGCTTCCGCTTTCAGTTTTTCCCCTTTGGGCCAACCCGCCTGGCCTCCGGTGATTACGGCGCCGGGCATGGCGAGGAGCCTGCTCCCTGGATGCAGACTGCTGCCTGTCCAACGGGGCATCGCCCAGAATCATCGTCATCGTTTTTTGTGCAAACTTTGTGCAAACTGATCGGCGTGAAGGACTACAAATTCGCGACAGGCTGTGCTATGGCAGTCGTGTCTGTTTTTAGCATGGAAAACCCGGATCCTCCGGGTCAAGTGCGGACTCAACAACAGGGCTGAACAGCAAGCGTTCCGTGGCCGGTCGTATGAATCGAGCCACCGGTCGGAAGCCTCTCGTGCGCGAGCTTGAGGTACGCCGAACCGTTGGGTGAAACATCAACGTGCGCGCGTCGAAAGGCTTGGGCGGCAGGCCGTCGCCCGGCATCAGGAGGTATACTTCGCATGAATCGTTCCCTTGGAGTTCGTTTTGGATTGGCCGTATTCGCATTCGTCTGGATGCCAGTGGTGGCCTTGCTCGGATACGGCTACTTCCTGTGGAAGGACGCGGCCGCCGCGCGGGAGCGGCCGTCGGCCGCGCTTGCGTCTCTTGCCTTGCGCGGTGACGCGCTGAAACTCACCGAGGCCGCTTCGGGCCTGGTGGAGTCCATTGACAGGTTCATGATCGACCGGATCGGTGAAGCCCAGGTCTGGGCGGCGTCCCCGGTGGTGGTGGCGGCGGTACGACGGGCGCGCGACGCGCACGCGAAACAGGGCCTGGACACCATGGCCATTCAGCAGGTCGAAGACCAGTTCCGCATCAGCAAAACCTTGGGACTCGCGCCGGATGCCGAGGCCTACATGCGCGAACAGATCAAGTCGTCCCCTCACTTCGCGGAGGTCTTCTTCACCGATCGTCAAGGGTACAACGTGGCGCTGACGAACCCGACGTCGGACTTCGTGCAGTCCGACGAGGCGTGGTGGCAGCGGGCGTGGTCGTCGGGGTTTTCCGTCGGCGAGATCGAGTTCGACGAGTCCGCCGGCGTTTGGTCACTGGACCTTTCGGTGCGCATCCACGACCCGGACACTCGTGACCCTGTCGGCGTGATGAAAGCCGTGGTCTCGACACGCTTCGTTCAGTTGTTCGCCGATCATGTGGCGCGGCGGCTTTCCGCCCCCGGCCAGCTCCTGCATCCCGAGGTGTCGGCCGCCCCGGACAATGGCGCGCCCGCACCGGCGGACCAGGTGGAGGTCGATACCCACCTGCTGGTGGCAACCACCAGCGGACAACTGATTGCGGAAACGCGTTCCGGACATGCTCGCGGCCGGATCATGCGGCCCGAAGTCAACCTGCTGTCAAGCGAGCCCCTCCGTCACCTGAAACCGGCATACGAAGGCGACCGTTCCGGAGCGTTCGTTGCCGAAAGGATGGACCACGAGGGCGGCTCGGCGGCGTCCAGTCATCTGGTGGCGTTCGCGCGCACGGGGAGCCCGGACGTCTACGCTCAGGTGGCTGAGGGATTTACCGGTTTCGACTGGATGGTCGTTGTGGATGCTCCGAATCTGAGCGGTTTGACCGCCGTGCCGGGTACGTTGGAGCCGCCGGCGCCACAGAATTGGCTGTCCGGCATTTTCGCGCTCGGAGTCGGTGTCTGCGCTTCGCTGCTGCTGGCGACGCTGTTGCTGCACTGGTTGTTCGGCAAATGGGTGCTCGCGCCCGTGCTGGCGCTGACCGACCGGGTGCGACGCATGGGACAAGGTCAGATCGGCGGCAAGATCACCGTGTCCTCCACGGATGAATTCGCCGACCTCGCCAAGGCCCTCGACCAGGTCCGTCAAGTGATCGGCAAACTGGCGGACCGGGTGAGACCGGCGGCGTAGCAGATCGCGCCCAAGGTAGCGTGACAGCAAGTCATGCGGGCGCAGTTTGTCGTCGGCAAGGCGCCATGACTGGCAGGGGCGACCGGCGGTCGCCCCACGTTCTGGCTGGAATCCCACGCGAGGGGTTTACGAACCCGCTCAGTCCTCCTCGCTCGCGTAGATGCGCATGACCTTGTCGAGCAGGGTCATGGCGTCGGGCTTGCTGCGCTGGAAGGAATTGCGGCCGATGATGGAACCAAAGCCGCCGCCCTGGTGGATGGCCCGGATCTCCGCCAGAAGCGCGTCGTCGGTGGTGGCGGGGCCGCCGGAGAAGATGACGATGCGGCGGCCGTCGAAGGCCGATTGCACCACGTGGCGGATGCGATCCGCGGGCTCGGCGATGGCGACGCCCTCCTTCTCGTAGACCTTGCGCGCGGCGTCCTGTTCGATGTTCGCGCCGGGAAACTTGATCTTGATGATGTGGGCGCCGAGCTGGGCGGCGATCTGCGCGGCGTAGGCGCACACGTCGACGGCCGCCTCGCCGGCCTTGCTGAGCCCCGACCCCCGCGGGTAGGACCACATCACCACCGCCAGCCCGTTGCGCTTGGCCTCCCGGGCGATGTCGCGTATCTGCGCGTACATGCCGAAGCGGTGCGCGGAACCAGGATAGATGGTGAAACCCACGGCGGCGCAACCCAGGCGCAAGGCGTCCTCCACGCTGGAAGTCACCGCCTGGGTGGGGTCCGGTTCATCGTTCAGCAGGTCGTGGTTGTTGACCTTGAGGATGAGCGGTATCTCTCCGGCAAACTCCCGCGCGCCGGCTTCGAGAAAGCCCAGCGGCGCGGCGTAGGCGTTGCAGCCCGCGTCCAGGGCCAGCTTGAAGTGATAGCGCGGGTCATAGCCGGCCGGATTGGGGGCGAAGCTTCGCGCCGGGCCGTGCTCGAAGCCCTGGTCCACCGGCAGGATCACGAACTTGCCGGTGCCGCCGAGACGGCCGTGGTTCAGGATCCGGGCCAGGTTGGTCAGGGTGCCGGGGTTGTCGCTGCCGTACCAGCCCAATACCTCTCGCACTCTTTCGGTCATCACGCATCCTCCTGGTGTCGCGTCCGGCGGCGACATTCCCGCGCCGCGGGAACTTGCGGAACGCGAGGCTGGCGCGGAATCAGTCTTCCGCCATGAACCGTTCAAACAGGGCGACGTTGTCCGCGCTGCCGATGGCAATGGGAGTGCGCTGGTGGACCGCGTCCGGCGCCACGTCCAGTACGCGCCCGCTCCCGGTGGTGGCCGCGCCCCCGGCCTGCTCCGCCACGCACGCCAGCGGCGCGCACTCGTAGAGCAGCCGGAGCTTGCCGTTGGGGCTCCCCGGATCACCGGGGTAGAGATACATGCCGCCGTCCAGCAGGCAGCGGTGCAGATCCGCCACCAACGCTCCCGTATAACGCAGTGAATGGGGCCGGCCGCTGGGCTTGTCCTTCTCGGTGACGTGGTCCAGGTACTTCCGCACCCCCGCGCCCCACTCCTTGTGGCGTCCGACGTTGGCGCTGTATATCTTGCCCGCCGCCGGACAGCGGATGTCCGGGTGAGACAGCACGAACTCGCCCACCCCGCGGTCGAGGGTGAAGCCGTGGACCCCCGCGCCCACCGTGTACACCAGCAACGTGCTGGCGCCGTAGAGCACATAGCCGGCGCACACCAACTCCGAGCCCGGGCGCAGGAACTCCTCGCCGGACAGTTCCCCCTGCCGGTGACGGCGCAGAATGCCGAAGATGGTTCCCAGGGGCGCGTTGACGTCGGTGTTGGACGAACCGTCCAGAGGGTCCGTGCACAGGAGATAGCGCGCCTCGTCGGACGTGCTCGTCACCACCGGCTCGTCCAGCTCCTCGGAGGCTATGCCCGCCACCACCGTCGATCCTGAAAAGGCGTCCATGACGATGTCGTTGCCGATGACATCGAGCTTCTTCTGCATGTCCCCGGTGGCGTTGGCCCCGCCCGCCGAACCCAGCGTGCCCGCCAGGGCCGCCTGATCGATTTCCCGCGCCAGCATCTTCCCGGCCAGAGCCAGCGGCTCCAGCAGCCCAAGCAGATCCCGCGCTCCGTCGGCGCGCCAGCCCCCCTCTTGGACAAGATGGCGGCTCAGTGTGATCCCTGCGGTCATGGTCTCGACTCCCTGACGTGCGGTGTGCCGTCAAGTTAGGCGCATGCTCCGGGGAATGTCAACGCCGCGTCCACGCGCGGCTCGGGAACGCCCTTCCGGACCGGTTCGCCGCCCGCTTCACCGGCGCCTGATGCAGAAACCGGGGAGATGCGGGCATCTCCCCGGTCCAACACGCTGTCGGCGCTCGGCGGGACTCATGGACCCCGGTGCTGGTCCAGCGCCGCTTGCCGCGCAAATGCCTACGGCACGAACAGGCCGTCGATCTGCGCCTCGGCCTCCTTGGGGAAGATCCCCAGGGCCACGCCGTCCTTCAGGTACTGCTTCTGGTTGGCGAGGCTCTCGGGGTTGGGCCACTTGAAGTCCGCCGGCAGCAGGAAGGGCCGGACCCGCTCGTAGCCCAGGTCCACGACATCCTTGCCCTCAAGGCCGAAGATCTTCTTGGCGTACTTGCGGAAGTGCTCGGGGTCGTTCTGGACGCCGGCGATCATTTCCTGCCACGCGGCGCGAATCTTCCCGACGACTCCGGGGTTCTTCTTGGCCCAGGCCTCCTGCGCGCCCACCCAGCCGAACATGTGGATGTCCTTGTTCAGGACCTGGGTAATCACGTCACCCAGCTTGGCGATGGAGCGGTATTTCCCCGTGGCCAGCATCCGCGTCACGTGAGCCTCCCAGTGCAGCGCGGCTTCCACCTCGCCCTTCTCCATCACCGCGATGATGCCCGCGGCGCCCAGTTTCTTGAGTTGGAAGTCCTTCTCGATGGAGACGCCCTGCTTCCTCATCATGAAGTCGAACAGGTTGTAGGCCGACGTGACTTCCCGCGGCACGGCGATGGACTTGCCCTTGAGGTCGGCAATGGTCTTGTAGGGCGAGTCCTTGCGCACCAGAAGGTAGTTGTGCATGGTCCTCATGTAGGGCTGCACCAGCTTGAGGGGGATGCCCTTGATGTTGGCGCGCAGCGCGGACTCCACCGTAGCCAGCCCCACGGGGATGGCGCCGATGGCAATGAGGCGTTCGACGTTGGCCACGCCGCCCCAGCGCGGCTTGGCGATGAAGCCGTGCTTGCGGTCCAGCTTCTTGTCGATCATGTACTGGCCGCCCAGGCCGAATACGCCGCCGGAGGGCAGGCCGAAATCCACCACGGGAAGATCGGCGCTCAGAGCCGGCACGGACAGCCCCGGCACGGCCAGGAACAGACCTGCGGCCAGCGCCAGCAGACGAAACCTCTTGATTCCTGCGATCATCATGATTCCTCCTTCACCAGGTTGAGTATGGTTCCCAGAACTTCCTTCTTGAAATCGATGAAACGCATGTCGTCGGTATCCCGTTCCGAGGAGCGGAGCGGGTTATCGTAGATCGCGGCGATGCGCGCCGGGCGGGCGGAGAAGATCACGATCCGGTCGCCCATGTAGGCGGACTCCTCCACGTCGTGGGTCACCAGCAAGGCGGTCTGGTGGAGGCGCGAACAGATCTGGAGGGTGTCCTCCCGCAACTGCCGCGCCGTGAGCTGGTCGAGCTTGCTGTAGGGTTCGTCCATCAACAGCACCTGCGGCTCGATGACGAGCCCCCGCGCCAAGCCCACCCGCTGCCGCATGCCGCCCGACAGGTAGAGGGGGTACTGCTTGCGGAAATCCGTGAGACCCACCAGGGACAGGTACTTGTCCAGCCGTTCGTCCCACTCCTCGCCCGGCACGTCCATCCCCTTGAGGGCGAACCGCAGGTTGTCTTCCACCCGCTTCCAGTTGAGCAGCCTCGGATCCTGGAACACGTACCCCAACTGGGGGTGCGTCCGGGCGTCGCCTTCACCGTCGGAGACGATCTCCACGCGCCCGTGATCGAGGCGCTCCAGGCCCGTGATGATGTTCAACAGCGTGGATTTGCCGCAACCCGACGGCCCCAGCAATGCCGTGATGCCGTACTCCTTGGTGTCGAAGGAGATGCCGTCCAGCACCTTCAGGGGCGAGCCGTCCTCACGCGAGAAATACTTGATCGCCTGATCGATGCGTACGTACGCCACTACCGCCTCCATGCCTCCACGCGCGGCCGCCAGCGCGTGACGCTGCGTTCCAGCACACCCACCACCCCGAACTCGAGGAAGATCATCACGATAAGGAAGGTGATGGCCCAGGCCAGAACCCCCTTCACCGAGAAAAGGTCGAACTGGTGCATGACCTGATAACCGACCCCGTTGCTGAAGCCGAACCCTTCCACCAGCACGATCACCTTCCACGCCAGCCCCAGACCATAACGAATGGCGGCCAGGATGTGCGACACCAACTGCGGCAGGATCACGTCCACGAGCTTGGAATACACGCTGGCGTGGAACGCCGTGCTCATGTCGATCAGATCCTTGTCGATGGACTTGGTTCCCTGCCAGATGCTGATGGTGAGCATGGGCGAGATGGTCACGGCCACCGCGAGGTAGGCGCTGATCTCCTTGATGCCGAAGACCATGAGCATCAGCAGCGCCCAGATGAGGCCCGGCATGGTGAGGCCCAGGATCACCGGAGGCTCGAAGAAGCTCTCCTGGTTGCGGAAGCTCCCCATGACGATCCCGAGCGGCGTGCTCACCACCATGGCCAGGCCGAAGCCGACGAACACGCGCCAAAGCGTGTTGCCCATGTGGTGATAGAACTCGCCCGTCTTGATGATGACGCCCACCTCCGCGAAGGTTTCCCAAGGCCGCGGCACCAGCGCCGGTGGAAAGAAAAGGCCCATCGCCCACCATGCGAAGATGAGGGCGACGACGGAACCCACGCGGAGAGACACGTCCCAGCCGGTCTCGGAGAAGACCGAATGGTTCTTCCGCGGCCCCTGGGACGTGTCCGCGCCCCGTGTCGCCGTGTCTCCGGTTCCGAGCGCCAGTTCGTCCTGTTTCGCCATGAAATTCCCCGTGTCCGATCAGAATGTCCGCGGCATCATGAATCCGTGTGGCGCGCCGCATCGGCGATGCGGAAACGCCGCCAAGGCGATCCTTCGGGCAAGCCGCGTCGATGGTAGTACCAGCGCCGCCCCTCTGTCAAACCGGAGGACGACGCCCGGGTCAACGATGCGTGCGCCATTCAATACGGAAGTCCATCGTCAAATACGGGAGTCCGTCGTGAACCTCAGGGGGCCCGGAACGAAACGCGCGTGGCGCGCCAACGAAGAGTTCCGGCTCCCCTGCCCGCTTTACTAGGCGCGCGGGTGTTGATATATCCGCCGCCTGACCGTCCCCGGCGCCAGCGCCACGCCCACGGGCACTTTACCCGGACGAGGCCGCCGGCGCAGGGACAAGCGGTTGCGTCTCACAAGGAGGAACGTCATGCGCAGCGCCTACGGCCTCAGAATCCCCGTGATCGACCCGGAACTGACGCGCGTGGGACCGGGAACGCCGTGCGGCGAGTTGATGCGGCGCTACTGGCAGCCTGTGTGCCTTTCGGCCGACCTCTCCGACCTGCCCCGGCGCATCCGCGTCCTGGGCGAGGACCTGGTGGCGTTCCGGGACGGGCAGGGACGCCCGGGGCTCCTGTTCTTCCGCTGCAGTCACCGGAGCACATCGCTGGAGTACGGGCGCGTGGAGCGGGACGGCCTGCGCTGCTGCTACCACGGCTGGCTCTACGACGTGGAAGGGCGCATTCTGGACATGCCCCTGGAACCCGCGGACAGCACGGTCAAGGACCATCTGTGGCACCCCGCCTACCCGGTGCAGGAGTACGGTGGGCTGGTGTTCGCCTACATGGGGCCGTTGGAGAAGATGCCGCTATTGCCCCGCTATGACGTCCTGGAGGCGGAGGGGGGCACCCTCAAGGCGCGCTTCGGACCCCGGGTGGGGGGCGCTCAGGACTGCAACTGGCTCCAGAGCGAGGAAAACCTCATGGACGCCCTCCACGCGGTGTGGCTGCACACGGTGCACAGCGGTCCCCAGTTCCCCACCCAAGCCCATGCGACCCTGCCGGAACGGCTGGTCTACGAAGAGACCGACATGGGCATCCGCTTCGTCATGACCCGCAAGCTCGACGGTGGACGCTGGGCCGACGTCATCTGGGAAAACATCATGCCGCTCAACGTGCACCTGACCTACACGGACGAGCCCGCGACGGAGAAGGTGGACCGGGTGTCCTTCTGCGTTCCCGTGGACGACACCCATCAGCTTGGCGCCAGCATCCGCTGGGCGCCGGACGGGACCGACGACCGGGAGCTGTCCGGCCGCGAGAAACTGGCCCCGGCGGGCCGGGGACCCCGGGACTACGAGTACAGCCAGCGCTTCCCCGACGACAAGGAAGCCCAGGAAGGCCAGGGCGAGATCGTGGCGCACGCCATGGAGCGCCACGTCAGTTCTGACGAAGGCGTGCTGCTGTTCCGGAAGATTCTGAGGACCGCCATCGAGGACGTCAAGGCCGGCAGGGATCCCAAGGGCATCCTCCGGGATCCCGCGAAGGCCGCCTCGGTGCCCACCACCGCGGGGGCGGTGGTGCACGCGGTGCGGCCCGCGCACGTGGCGTAGAACCACGGTCGCGACTCCACTCGGCTGGCGCCCCCGCCACAGGGATGCCCGGGGTGATCGCCGAGTCTTTCCGCGGCCTCGCCTCTCCGGTTCCCGTTTGTGACACGGTTGTCTCACGTGACCACGCGACCCTTGGCCAGCATCCCGTCCACGGCGCGTCGAACCCACGCCCTGCGGGAGGAGACCCATGAGTCATTTCACCATCGATCCCCCGGCATTGCAGGCCTTGCTGGCTTCGGATGAACCCTTTGCCTGCATTGACGTACGCGAACGCGGCGAGTTCGCCCGCGCGCAGATCGCCGGGACCAACCCGGTGAACCGGGGCGCGCTGGAACTTCGGTTGCCCATGATGGCGCCGGACCCGCGGGTTCCGGTGGTGATCCTGTGCGACGACGGGCGTCGCAGCGCGCTGGCGGCGGACACGCTGGGACGGATGGGCTACAGCGACGTTCGGGTGCTCGCCGGCGGGGTCGAAGCGTGGCAGCGGCAGGGGCTCCCGGTGCGCTCGGGATGGGGCGTTCACGGCAAGGAGTACGGCGAGCGCGTCGCCCATGGCGGCGCCGTGACGCACATGACCGCGCCGGAACTGGCGCGCCGGCGCGCGGCCGGCGAGGACGTGGTGGTTGTGGACGTGCGCTCGCGCGAGGAGTACCTGCGCGGCCACGTTCCCGGCACCTATCACATTCCCGGCGGCAACCTCCTGCTGGACGCGCCGCGCCTGCCTCTGACGGACCGCAGCACCCTGGTGGTAAGCTGTGCGGGCCGGACGCGGGGCATTCTCGGCGCCAAGCTGCTGCACGACAACGGCTTCGACCGTGTCTACGCCCTGGAGAACGGCGTCATGGGCTGGTTCCTGTCCGGACATGACATCGCCGAAGGCGCGGGCCGGGAGGTGCCCGCTGCGGCATCCCCGGCGCGTGTGGCGCGGATCCAGCGCGCCACCGACGCCCTTGCCTCGGCGGAAAACGTGCGTCGCTGCCCGCTCGACTCCTTCCAGGGCGTCTACGACTCCGGCGCGACCTTCTACCTTGTGGACGTGCGTTTGCCCGAGGAGTTTGACGCCGGCCACGTTCCACGCGCCATTTCGCTTCCGCTGGGACAGATGGCCCTGGCCCACGAGAACTTCCTCGCCGTGCGCGCGGCCCCCGTGTTTCTGATCTCGGACGACGACCTCCGGCCGGTGTGGGCCGCGGCGCTCCTGCAACAACTCGGCTTCCGCGAGGTGTCGATCCTCGATCGCGGCCTGCGGGGTTGGCGGGATGCGGGGCTGCCCTTGGAACAGGGCGCGCCCGATCCCGCCGTTTTCGGACTCGAAGAAGCCCGTGGGCGCGCGCGTTTCACCGGCGCGGCCGGGCTTCAGGCACACCTGGACGCGGGCGGCCTCGCCCTCGACGTGCGCAGCATCGGCGAATACGGCTTCGCCCACATCCCCGGGACCCGGTGGCTTCCCCGCGGACGCCTGGAACTCGACATCGCGGCCACGGCGCCGGACAAGGACACGTCCGTGGTGGTCGTGTGCGACAACGCCGTCCGTTCGACCCTGGCCGCGGGGACCTTGCAAACACTCGGCTATACCGCCGTGCAGGTGCTCGAAGGCGGCACGCGGGCGTGGGAGAGCCATGGCCGCGCCCTGGAAGACGGTCTGGAAGGCACGGGCGTGTCCACCGAGGACGCGCAAGCCGATTTCGGTCACAGCGTGTGGACCGGCGCCCTGGGGAAGACCCGCGAAGACATGGAACGCTACCTGTCCTGGGAGATCGATCTCGTCAAGGACGGACACGCGGACACGCGCTCGTAGCGAGAGGAGCTTGCGCCGGGTACGCAATCCGACGCGGCAGAGGCCGCGGGCGCGGTCACGCCCGAACGGGCCGGACGGTCACGGCACCCGGCCCGGCAGACTGTGAAAGAGAACCGACCCCACGAAGCCCACCAGCGGCGGCAGCGCCAGACTGGCCACGAATCGCACCGCCGATATCTCGAATCCCAGGATGGGGATCTCCCAGATGATGACGCGATGAAGCCCGAGCACCGACCAGGCGGTCAAGTAGGCGATAATGGGTCCGGACCCGGCCCCGGAGTGCAGCAGCGAGGCGACGATGGGAAAGTGCATCATCGGGCCGCCCGGCGTGAAGGTGCCCGCCACCGTGCCGATGAGGAGCCCCTTGATGCCGGAGCCCTCGCCGATCCACTCGGAGATCAGGTCGGTGGGGAGGATGACCTGAATCAGACCGGCCACGGTGAAGGCGAAAACCATTTTGGGAAGCGTGGCCATGAGAAGCTGGCCGCCGCTCGACAGGCCGTCAAGAGCCCGCTGCGCGCCGTAGGAATAGAGAACAAACCCGCCGACGGCGATGCTCGCCACGAACATGAACCAAAAGCCGCCGTCCATTCCGAGCCTCCCTGCCAAACCGCGTTTTCGCATGCGACGCCGTCCTCGCGTTTCCAAGGGCCCTCATCCCAAGCCCCCCGACCGTCCGGTTCAGCTACATGCTTGACATAAATCCAGCCCCGATTGTAGTTTTTCGGCTGGGGGGACCCACGGCGAAAGCATCGACCACAAGGGGATTGGAGACAGCGTGCTGACACGGGAAGACAACGAAATTCTGACACGGGTAGGCCCGGGCACGCCCATGGGCGCGCTCATGCGCCGCTATTGGGTGCCGGTGGTGCGGTCCAGCGAGTTGGAGGCCGGGGGCCGGACCAAGCGGGTGCGCATCCTGGGCGAGAGCATGGTGGCGTTCCGCACGCTCCAGGGCGAGGCGGGACTGCTGGGTGAACTGTGCTCGCACCGGCGCGTATCGCTCTATTACGGGCGCGTGGAACGGGACGGGCTGCGCTGCTGCTACCACGGCTGGAAATACGGACTGGACGGACGCTGCCTGGAGATGCCCAACGAGTCCCCGGAGACCGACTTCAAGCACGCGGTGCGGCACCCCGCCTACCCCTGCCGCGAGCGCGGTGGGTTGGTGTGGGCGTTCATGGGCGATGCCGCGCACATGACCGGGCTGCCGGACTTCGAGTGGCTCGGGCTGCCGGACAACCAGCGCTTCATTTCCAAGTACTACCAGAGCAACAACTACTTCCAGGCGCTGGAGGGGGGCATCGACTCCAGCCACATCTCGTTCCTGCATGCGCCGCTGGACGCCACGGACCGGAGATCCCTGGAAAGCCTTGAGAAAGCGGGCTTCGGCGTGGACACCGCGGTGGGGACCACGGACCGGAGCCCCCGCTTCGAGGTGGTGGATACGGACTACGGCGTCATGATCGGGGCGCGCAGGAATGCCGGCGACGACCGCTACTACTGGCGCATCACCCAATTCCTGATGCCCTTCTACACCATGCCGCCGCCCCAGGACGAAGACCCCATCCTGCACTCCCACGCATGGGTGCCGGCGGACGACGAACACCTCATCAACTGGACCATCACGTGGCATCCCACGCGGCCGTTGCGGGAGGAGGAGTTGGCCTCATTGGCCGACGGCTTCAGCTCTCACGTCACGCGCTTCGGACCGCCCACCAACGGCCCCTACGGCGACGTTCGCCCGGCGGCGACCCCGGACGACGACTACGGCATGGACTGGGAGGCGCACCGCACGCGCATGTTCTGCGGCATTCCCGGTTTCGGCATGCAGGACCGCGCCATGACCGAAAGCCAGGGTCCCATCTTCGACCGCACCCGGGAGCGCCTGGGCACCAGCGACACCGCCATCATCAAGGTGCGCAAGTGCCTCATCGACTCGGCCAGGATGCTGCAGGAGGGACAGGCGGACCCCCCCGGACTCGACCCGGCGCTTCACCGCGTCCGCGCCACCTCGGTGCGGCTGCCCAGAGAAGCCATGTGGGTCGAAGCGGTGCAGGACCGCGTGAACATCGCGTCGTGAAGCGATGCGCGCGCCGCCGGTCCAGCGCATGGAAGCCGTTCCCGCAGGCGCGACGGGCGGGTGCCCCCGCAAGGCTGCGCGCTGACAGCGCCTTGACGAGAACAGCAGTCACTGCGCAACGTGTGACAGGAGTGGGACCCACAACCTTTCACGGCGGCGGGACCAGCCGATCGCCACGAACCACCCGGAATCATGACGTTTGAGGAGTACATGGCCGTGCCCTACGTCCTGCGCGTGGCCGCGGTTCGGGGAGCCGACGGCCGCTGGCGGCGCCGGGCCGAGTACCCCGAATTTCCGGGTTGTTTCGGCGAAGGCCTGTCACCCGAGGAGGCGTTGGACGACCTCGACCGCAACCGCCAACGCATGGTGCGGGAGCGCTTGGCCGCGGGCGGGGACATCCCGGTGCCGCGCCGTCCGCTGGAGCGGCTCAAGAGCGCCGGAAGGCGGGCGGCTCTTTCCGGCTCCACGACCCCGATGGAGGTCCAGGACAAACTTTCGCGAGAGCCGTCCATGCCGGCGTGGGGCCGGCACGCGAAGGGATGAAAGTTTGGTAAAAGTGACGGAACAGGAACCGGCGGAAAGCCGGCAGAGAGGAGTCTGGCCTTGAGCTTCGGAATGAAACAGGCGCGTGCCCTGGTGGATGCGGGCATCCGCGCGGCGGAGGACAAGGGTTATCTGGTCACCGTAACGGTGGTGGATGCCAGCGGCAACTTCATGTGGGCCGGGCGCATGGACGGGACCAAGTTCGTGGCGCCGGACATTGCCCGGGGCAAGGCCTTCGCGGCCGCGGCCTTCCGGCAGAGCACCGGAGGTCTGGAGGAGAAAGCCAACCCCAAGCCGGTGTTCTATGCCGGCGTCCAGATCGTCCACGACGGGCGCATGGCCATCGGTCAAGGGGGCTTGCCCATCTGGCTGGGCGACGCGGTGGTGGGCGGCATCGGCGTCAGCGGCGCCGCGCCGCACGAAGACGAGGAAGTGGCCGCGGCGGCGCTGGAGGCGGAAGGCTTCTCGGTCCCGGCCGCCGACGTGGCCATGCGCTCGGCCCTCGGCCATTCACGGTAGGCAGCCCATGGGCCGCATTCAGGACAAGGTCGCGTTCATCACCGGCGGCGGGGGCGGCATCGGCGCCGCTACCGCCATGCTGTTCGCCGAGGAAGGCGGCCGGCTGGCCATCGTCGACCGCGACGGCGACGCCGCCGGAAGCGCGGCCGCGGCCGTCCGCCAGCGGGTCCCTGAAGCGGACGTGCTACCCCTGGCGGCGGACTTGAGTGACGAGGACGAGGCGCGCCGGACCCTGGCGGCCGCGGACGCGCGTTTCGGTGGACTCGACATTCTGGTCAACGTCGCCGGCATCCGCGTATTCGGCGCCCTGGCCGACGCCGGGCGCGATAGTTGGGAGTCGATCCTGGCCGTCAATCTAATGGCCACGGTTCATTGCTGCAAGGCCGCCGTGCCCCTGCTGCGCCGCCGGGGCGGCGGCAGCATCGTCAACGTTTCCTCGGTCTTCGGAGTGACCGGACGGGCGGGAATGGGGCAATACGATGTGACCAAGGCCGCAGTGGTGAGCCTGAGCCGGACCTTGGCCATCGAGGAGGTGGAGCACGGCACTCGCGTGAACACCGTGTGTCCCGGCCCCACCATCACGCCCTTCCACATCGCGCGCGCCCAAGCGCGTGGGGTGAGCGAGGAGGAATTGCGCCGCACCGGCGCCCGGCACACGTTGATGAAGCGGTGGGCCGAGCCGCGGGAGGTGGCCAGCACCATCCTGTTCCTGGCCTCGGACGAATCGTCATTCGTCACCGGCACCACCCTGGTAGTGGATGGCGGCGCGTCCGCCGCCAGCGCGTGAGGCTCAATCCGCCAGCGGCACCACTGCGAACACATGGGGCGCGTCGCCAATGACACGGCTACGATGCCCGCGGCCGGTTAAGTCGTCCGCCAGCATGATGTCCCCGGCCTGGAAACGCCGCGCCTCACCCCCGCCGCACTCGATGTCCCACGCTCCCGAGAGCGTGAACAGGTACTGCCGCCGGGGCGCCGGATGCCAGTCGAGCAGCACGCCGGGCGGTACGCGGCGCACGTTGACGCTTTTGGCGGACCCCAACGAAACGCTCTCCATATTGCGATCCGGCTCGAACTTGAGATCGATATCCTCGAAATGGGATTCGCCGTCGTCCCCGGTGTACAGTCTCACTGCCTGCATACAGGCTCCCCTTTCCGATCTTGCACCGCCACTATTTCCCGGACAGCGACTTCTTGAAGACCTCGCCGTTGTCCTCGATGAGACCGTAGAAGCCATTGAGCATGTCCGTCCACTCCTGACCCACCACGGGCTCGATTTTGGCCTTCATCTTGGCAAACCGCTCCAGCACGTCGGGGTCCTTGGCCGCCGCGTCGAACGCCTTCTGAAGGATGGCCATCCGCTCCTTGGGCACGCCCGGCGGAGCCGTCACCACCCGGTGGGAAGCCAGCACCGTCAACTCCGGATGGCCCAACTCTCCGATGGTGGGAACGTCGGGGAACTCCGGAGAACGCTCATCCAGATAGACCCACATGGGCCGCAGGTGGCCGTCGCGAACGAACTGCATCTGTCCCGGTGAATCCAGGCCCACGCCCCGCGCATGCCCCTCGCCGCGCACGATGCCCATGTTGGCGGCCGGCGCACTGGGATAACCCAGGATGAACTGATGCTTGAACTTCAAGACCGACGCCGTCAGGGCCGCCGTGACCCAAGCCGTGCCGCCTACCCCCGTACCCGTGAGCAGAACCTTGTCGGCATTCTGCATGTCCTGCAGCGTCTTGAACGGAGTGTCGGCGCCCACCGCCCACACATACGGACCCGAGGAGATCTGTCCGATCCAGGAGAAATCCTTCAGCCGGTACTTGGGCTTCGGATCGTTGAACAACTCGGCCACGATGGCTCCCGGGATGTTCACGGTGGAGATGGTGTAACCGTCGGGCTTGGCCGCCCAGGTGAGGTTCCACGCGATGGTGCCGCCCGCCCCCGGCCGGTTGCGGATGATGACGTTGACCCCGAGGGACTTCTTCATGCCGATGATCATGGCTCGGCTGTGAAGATCGAATCCTCCGGCGGGACCGTAGGGGATCAGCCAGGTAATGGTCCTGCTCGGGTACTTGTCCGCGGCCAACGCCACACCTGCGGGTGCGGCCAGCCACAAGACCGCGCACAGCAGGACCCATCCGACGAGTCTACGCAACATGAGAAACCTCCTTGGCGATTGCATTGCCTCAGTCTGCTGCCGCCGCCCGCTGGCCTGTTCCAAGCTGGCGCCGGAAGCGCGGGATACAGGGGCGCATGCCTATCACAGGCCCCTTTTGCGTGTCAATGAAACGGAAGAACGTGTCAGGTCCGGTGAAGAATCCGATTCCCCGTCCTCACTAGCCGCCCCGCCCCGCTGGATTTCCGCTTTCGCGGATTGCCTGCGCGACAACGGGCCACGCCCCGACGGCCAACTCCGCCGGGCCGCGAAGTCCCTGGCCCGGCATGACGCGCCCGGGCCCACACGCAGGCTTCACCCGGCGGCCATCTCGCTCTTGAAGTATGTGAGATCCCCTTGCCCTTCGCGCAGGATGGCGATGCGGTCATCCACCAGCGAGATGACGCTGGAGGCCAGCACCGGAAGCGTGCCGCACTCCATGATGAGATCCACGCGGCGCCCGAAGATGTTCTCGAGGTCGGCGGGGTTGGTCACCACCTCCTCGTTGCTCTCGTTGGCGCTGGTGCTGACCACGGGGTTGCCCAGCCGCTCCACCAGCGCCAGCGGCACGGGGTGGTCGGGAATGCGGATGCCCACGGTCTTCTGCTTGGACTGGAGCACCCTGGGCGTTTCCTTGGTGGCGGTCAGCACGAAGGTGTACGGCCCGGGGAGAAAGCGCTTCAGGATGCGATGGACGAAGTTGGACACGTGGCCGTAGCGGCTCACCTGCATGAGGTCGGAGCACACGAAAGACATGGGCTTGTCGGCGTCGCGGCCCTTGATGCGGCGGATGCGCTCCACCGCGGCCTTGCTGGTGACGTCACAGCCCAGACCATAAATGGTGTCCGTCGGATACACGATCACGCCGTCGCGCTTGAGCGCCTCCACGGCGCGGTCGACATGCCGTCCCTTGAGGTGTTGCGGGTCGATGCTGAGAGTTGTTGCCATGGGAAGTTCTCCGGGAAGGTTTCGTTGCCAGCGCCGTCCCGAACGGACCTGGCGTCGGATCCTATTTCGAGCCGGTCGAATCACCGCCGCGTTCAGGGAGAGGACACGTCACTGCGCCGGGTCATGAACAAATCCGCCGGCAGCCGGGTGCCGAGGTCGCGCTTCCTGGCTTGCTCCAGCACCAAGTGGCCAATGGCGGCGAACTGGACGCCCATGCCGCAGTTGTTGTTGTGATGCGTGATCTCCGAGGCGGTGGTGCGGCCGGCGATGCTTCCGATGACCAAGTCCCCCAACTCGTGGATCTGCTCCCAGCCGATGATGCCCTTGCGTATCGGCGACATCAACTCCGGCTGTTCGTCGATCTCCACCTGTTCCTTGGAGTTCACCACGATGAGATCGCAGTTCTCGATGGCGGCGTCGTCCAGTTCCCGCCGCTTGTCGAACCAGTCCGGGCCGATCATGGACACGAGATGGGTGCCCGGCTCCAGCAGGTCGCCCTCGAACACGGGATCGCCGGAGTTGGTGGCGGTGACGACAATGTCCGAGTCGTGCACCACATCCTCCGGATGCCGCACCGCCCGCGCCTTCACGCCATAGCGCTCGGACACTTCCCGGGCGAAGCGCTTGCGGTTTTCCTCCCGCAGCGAGAACACCTTGACCTCGCGGATGTCCCGCACCGCGCACAGGGCGTCCACCTGGCCGTGGGCCTGGGTGCCGCTGCCGAAAATGCCCAGGACGGACGCGTCGGGCCGCGCCAGGTACTTTGCCGCCACCCCGCTGGTGGCGCCCACGCGCAGCGCCGACAGATAGTGGTCGTGGACAATCCCCTTGAGGGCGCGTTCCTTGATGCTGAAGAGCAGCACGAAGCCCGAGAAGTCGCCCGGGAACTCCATGCGGCTGCCGCCGCCGACGTTGCGGAAGCGGATCTGCGAGGAATCCAGCCGCACCGCGGCGGTATCGAACGCCGGCACCGCGCCGGGAATCACGTTCAGCCAGTACCAGGTGCGCTCCTGCCCCTCCAGCGGCATGTGCAGCCGGCGCCGGGGCATCCCTTCCGCGATCTTCCGGCCCAGTTCCACGTAAGCCGTTTCCACCGCGTCCACGATCTCCTCCATGTCGAGGAGACCCTCCATGTCGTCGTTGGTCAGGACCCGTACGTCGTCGTCCGCCATCGTGAACCTCCTGCCCAGGAGCCTGTCGGGTTCATCCAGAATCTACCGCGAGGCAGGGAAATCGGCTTCCCGCTGGATTTCCCTCAAATAATTCCAAGACGACCCGGTTTCTTCCTGAAGCCGCCCGAAACCGACCCTTCTCCGCCTCTCGCCACGATTCGATCCACCGCACAGAATCCCGGGTTGCCGTTGAATGGGTGCGCGAAACCCGCGGTTTCGTCAACGCCGGCCGCGGCGCCGCAATGCCCGGGGGGTGAACTGGCTTGGGCTCATCTCCACGTCGAACTCCGCCGGTTCGAACTCGTTGGTCAGTCCCCGAACGAGATAGCGCCCGTTCTGGAGGTCGTAAATCGACATGCCGGTGCTCCACACCAGAGGCACCTGGTAGTGGTTGACGATGTAGGCTTGGCTCACCCGCCACATTTGACCGCGGTCATCGTACTGATCCACCACCGCCGCTTGCCAACTGTCCTCGTCGAGATAGAACGTGCGCCGGGGGAAAATGTGCCGGGCGCCCGGCTTCAACCGCGCCTCCACGACCCAAACCCGGTGGAGTTCGTATCGGGTCAGGTCCGGGTTCATGTGGCCCGGCTTGAGGATCTCGTCGAAGCCGTGACGGTCGCTGGCGAGCCTGTAGCTGTTGTACGGAATGTAGATCTCCCGTTTGCCCACCAGAGTCCAGTCGTAGCGGTCCGGCGCGCCGTTGTACATGTCGGCCTGATCGTTGGTGCGCTGGCCGTCGGAGCCGGTTCCGGGATTGTCATAGCCGATGTTGGCCGCGCGCCGCACACGCCGCTGGCCGGGATTGTAGACCCATGCCTTGCGCGGCTCCGCCGCCTGATTCAGGGTCTCGTGGACCAGAATCAGTGCGCCCGCCAACCGCGCCGGGGACAGCACCTCCTGCAGGAAGTAGGCGAGCTTGTTGTCGATGTTCTCCGTGGTCGCCCCAGGCTGCTGATAACCCCACAAAACCTGCTCGCGCATCTGCACCATCACGTAGGCGCCGTCGGCCGTGGGCGCGGCCTGCCCTCTGGTGAAGCGCACGGACTTGCCGCGGTAACGCAGCATGTGGTTCCAGATGGCCTCGAGCCCGTTCCGTGGAATCGGAAACGGGATCCCCTCGGCGGCGTTCGTCACGCCGTTGCCGCCGGCGGTGAGCGTGGCCGTCATGGCGTTGGCGATGGTCCGCTCGTAGATGCGCGGCGGGAGCGACGCGGTTCGCCGCGTCTGGTACACCGGCATCCGGTAGGTGTCGGGATAACGTTGTATCACCGCGATCTGACCGGGCGTGAGATTCGCCTCGTACTCTTTGAAATTGTCCGCGGTGATGGTGAAAAGCGGCTTGTCATCGGGGAAGGGATCGACGAGACGCATTCCCGGCTGGTAGCCGGGCGGCGGTTCGGTGATGCCGCCCTCCCATGCGGGAATGGCGCCGGTGTCGTTGCCCGCCTTTTCGGCCCCCAAGGGCGTGAGCGCCGCTCCCAGCCGGGCGGCTTCCTCGCCCGTGACCTTCGCCTCCAACGGCGCCGCCGAGAGGCCCCATACGCACACTGCCGCTGCCATGATCCGTTGCGCGTTCATGTCAAGTCTTCCGCGTCCAGGCCGGTCAAAACGAGTAGCTCACCGTCAATGACACGAAGTCGCGGTCAGCCAGCAGATTGTGTTGTCCGGCCCCGAAGAAATGCGTGTACGCGAGTTGCGCGCGCCACGACAAGAGATAGCTGGCCTCCGCCGACAATGTCACGGTCTTGCGTCCTTCCACGAAGTTGCCAATGGGCGCTGGCGTGGTGCCGTCGACATCGTGGGCCACGGCCACCTGCGGCGCCAGGTTCACGGGTCCAATGGCGTTGTGGTAAAGACCCCGAACCACCGCCCGGTAGCCCCACGAAAACGCGTCGGCAAAGCCCTTCACCTGGGTCTGCGGTTGCACGCCGGCGGCGGTGAAGACCGGATTGCCGCTGGTCCACGTGCCCGGCCCATCGTAACGGAGCTCCGATGGGTCCTCCATGTCCCGGATGTGCGTGAAGCCCGCCTCGGCCAGCGCCCTCCACTCGCTCGCGCCCAACAGGGAGCCCCAGACCTTGGACACCGCAAGCGATCCCTGCACCACGTCCTTGCGGCGGAAGCCCGAAACCTCATGGCCCGATTCCGCGGCGCCGGTCTGGCTACCGCTGAACAACTGCCCGGCGCGCGCAAGACCCGCCAGCAGTTGTCGCGCCGGGCCTTGCGCCCTGGCCGCCTGGGCGGCGAGGCGCCGCAACGGGCTCATGGCGGAGTAAATCAGTTCCGCATTGTCCACCTGAAGCGGCTGGTTCCGGCGCCAGGCCACCTCGCCCTGTATGGCGAAGCCGCTGGCGCCCACTTCTCCGTTGAAGCTCGCGCCCATGAGGTCGATGTCTTCCGGATACTCCACGAAATAGCGTATGGAGCCGACAAAGCCCCCCGGCGCCGTCCGCATGGTTGGATCGCCCGCATAAAGAGACACCAGCGGCAGGCGGCTGTGGATGCGCGCGTAGTAGAGTCCGATCTCCGTATCGTTCAGCGCCTCCGCGAAGTAGCGCAGGGCCACGCCGAACTGTCCCTGATGGCCGGCCTCGCGGTCGGCCGCGCGCGGCACGCGGGAGCACAGTCCCGCCGGATTGGTTCGGCTGGGGCAGGCGGGGTCGGGCGTGTTGGCGACATCGTCCCCTCTTCCCGCACGGCCGAGTCCCAGGTGAATGGTATTCGCTCCGGGACCGGCGACGTCCGTGGTGGAGAAAAACGTGCCCTGGGCTTCGATCTCCGAGTGGTCCCAACGGAGCTGATAGAAGCCTTCCAGGGAGAAGCTGTCGCCAATGCCCAGCTTGACGTTGGCCGCGGGCACCGGAACGAGCACGTCCCGCAACTCCGAGCCGGCCACCCGGAGCCTGGCGATGTCGGCCGGGTTGATGGAGTTGATGCCGCCGCGGAGAAAGACGCTTTCGCCCCAGTTCAGGACCTGGTTGCCCAATCGAATGGAGAGCGGGACGGCGTCGAAGTCGCCCGCGACATAGGCGTCCAGCAGTTGGAAGTCGCGTCCGGCGTGACTCTTGGCGGCGGCGGACAAGGCCGTGCGCTCGGTGTCGCCGTCCGCGGCCACGTGGTCGTAGTAGTACAGCGCCCGCCCGAACAGGCTCCACTCCGCGCCCGGTCTTTCCAGGTGAAGCTGCAACTCGTGATTGATCTTGGCGTTGAGGGAAACGAGGTCGCCGCGGTCGAAGTTGAGGTTGCCGTCGTCCGAGTTGAAGGTGTAAGCCTTGCCGCCGCTCGCGCGGCTGAACAGAAGATCCTCGCGTTGGGAAACGCGCATGGCCGCGCCCATGGAAACGGTGGTGTCAAAGTGCCCGGTGACGCCCTTGTCGTTGGCGGGCAGCGGCAGGGCGGCGGCGAGCCGGGGATGGGAACCGCAGGCCGCGATGATCAGCCCCGCGAGCGCCCACGCGGTCCACGGCCGTATGCCGCCACACCGCGCGCCCAACAGGAACGCCCCTGTCGCCATCATGTGACCGCCCCTCGCGTGTGGCCGGAACTGCCCAAGATCATGACTCCGTTGCCGCTGCCAGCCACAGACACGCGAGGAACGGAAACCCACGGTTGGACTCAAGGCCGCATCCGTGCGTCGCGCAACTCCATGGATCACGCCTGGCTCTTTGCCGCGGCCTGCCGGAGCGCGGCATAGAAGTCGCGGTACGGAGTGCCCGTGATCTCTTGCGGCAAGTCCCGGACGATTTCCACGGAATAGGAACCGGGCAGCGCCACGCCCACCACGGTGCGCACGACGAGGCGCTCGCCCGAACCGCCATCCTCATGAATCACGCCGACGACGTGCCGGAGGCCGTACTTGCCGCGGCCCGGCTTGAGGTCCCGCAACACCAGCGGCGTCTCCACGCCGCACCGCACATCCCCCGGCCGGCGCACGAAGGTGTCCCAGACCGGCGTCTCACTGCTTGAAGCCATAGTCGCTCCAGTTCTTCAGCACCTTCTCCCGCACCTCTTCCGAGAAGATCGAATCCAGCGTCGCCTTCACCGGCGTCTCCCACTCCCGCGACCACTCTCCCGGCCAGGTGCAGTCGTACAGCACGGTGGCGCCCTTCTGCGCGGCGCGCTCCGCCTGGCTGTAACAGGGCGTGAGCGTATTGGCCCGGCCCTCGTAGTGGATCACGTGGATGCCGTTGGCCGGATGGCACTTGGTGGAGAAGGCGTGCAGCACCTTGCCCATGTCGAACACGTCGGTATCGGTGTCCACGAGGAAGAGCTTGGAGAGCAGCGCCCGGCGCGAAGTCAGCACCTGGAGCACCTTGCGGGCCACCTCTTGACCGCCGTACTCCACGCTCATCACCGCCAGGTGCACGGCCCCCTCCGGCGGCACGTACACGTCCCGCACCGGCACGCCGTGGCGCTCCAGCCGGCGCTTGATGGCCAGCGCGCCGGACAGCGCCGTCACCGTGGAGCTGTCGTCCTTGTAGCCGGTGGCGTCCACCGTGAGCACGGGCTTCTCCCGGTGGGTGATGGCGGTGGTGCGGAACAGGATGCCGTTGCCCATTTCGCCGGTGCGGTAGCCCGGGTACTCGCCGTAGGGTCCCTCCAGCCCCACCCGATCGGGCAGCACTTCACCCTCGATGACGATCTCGGAATGGGCCGGCACCCGCAGGTCGCTGGTTTCGCAGCGGATCATCTCCACGGGCCGCCCGCGCAAACCGCCCGCCAGGCTCGCCTCGTCGCCCCCCAGGGCGTAGGTGGCCGCCGCGGCGAAGTGCGACAAGGGGTCGGCGCCGATGGCGATGGCCAGGGGCATGGGCTTCCCCCGGGCGGCGTACTGGTCCAGGAATACCTTGCCCAGGTGGCTGGTGGGGCGCGGGAAGCCGGTGAGGTGGTGCGCGTCGTAGACCATGAACCGGTACATGCCCCAGTTGACCCAGCCACTGTCCGCGTCCCTGGAGATGACCAAGTCCCAGGTGCCCAGGTAACGGCCGCCGTCGCCCTCGTGGAGCATGGGCGTGGGGAGGTCCCACAGGTTGGCGGCGGCGCCCAGTCGGATCACCTGCTTGCACGGCGCCCGTGTCACTTCCACCGGCTCGACGGGGTTGGCTTCCCCCTTCTCGTAGGCTTCGTAGATTTCCCGCACCGTGGCCGTGGGCGGCAACCCCAGGGCGATGGCGATGCGCCGCCAGGTGGCCACCGGATTGACGAACACCGACACGTCCTCCACGTAATCGGTGACACGCTTGAACCACACCGCGGGGCCGTCCTTCTCGCACGCCAGCCGGCTGACGGCGCCGAGTTCCAGGTCCCAGCTCACTTCCCTTGCCACTTCCACGAGGTCGCCGGACTGCCGCAACGCATCGATAAAACCGCGGTTGTCGTCGAAGATCATGGCGTTCAACGTAAGGGGGCGATGGGGCGATTGCAAGGACGCGCCGTGTCCCCGGGCGGGCTACCCTTCATCGAGCGCGATGAGGGCAAAGACCTTCTTCATCTCCTGCTTCCGGAACTTGCCCGAAAGGCGGCGCATGACCGCGCCCTTGTCCTCGGCAAGGGTGACCCCCACCCGGCGATATTCGTCCAGCACCCGGTTCTTGAACTCCATCTCCTCGCACACCGCGGCGATGCATTCGTCAATGCAGGTCCTGAAGCGTTCGATCTCGTCGCCGTCGTACTCTTCGGCCAGGAGCGGATACAGGGTCTCGTAGGTGAGCGCGTCCTGGCTCTCGAAGACGTTCCAGCAGGTGGCGGTGACCGCGGCCTTGTGGATGCTGCCCACCCAGTGCACCTGCTCCACCGATTCGGGCTTGCACTTGAACAGCACCGTGGCGCCGGCGCCGGTGTGCACGTACCACACGGCGCCTTCCACGCCCGCGATGCGGCCGTCATCCGCCGGGCGGTTGTCCCGTTCCATACGCTCGCGAATCGCGCCGTACTCCGCCACCGGATCCCGGCCCGCGGCCAGGGCGCCGTAACGCGTGGCCGTCGGGACCCCGCGGCCGTCCAGCACGGATGGCGACACCGGGTTTCCATCCCCGGTGACGCCGTAGAGCAGCACACAGTCCAGGGGATTCTCGTAGTGAATGAGATGGGCGTTGCGGCGCCCGTAAAGTTCGAACCCGAGGGCGCAGCCGTTCAAGTCCACCAGCTCGGGAATGACCGGGTAGCGCCCCAGCAGCTCCCGCCACAGGTCCAGGAACGCGCCGAAGCGGCCGTTGCGCAGCACCGGCGACAGGCGCAGCTTGTAGGTCAGGAACCGGCGCCCGCCCGCGGCGTGGTAGGCGTAGGCGAGCACGTTGGTGCCGTCGTACTTCTCGAAGATCTCGATCTCGCGAAGGGGCGGGAAATGGAACCGGCCCTGCCGGTCGAAGGGATAGTGCAGCTTGGGCGTGGCGAACACGATCTGCGGCGCCGGCGCCTCGTTCACGTGGGTGAGCGCCAGCGCCCCGTAGCGATGATCCGGCCGCCGGGAGAGAAAGCCGCGCAGCGACGTGTCGTTCAAGGGATCGACCACGTCGAACTCCTGAAGCCACTTGCGGTCCAGGGCCAGGGCGCGGGCGGCGTCTTCGATGCTTTCCATGATGTCAGGGGTACCGGAAAACCCCGGTACCGCAAACCGGCGCCCGGGGGCGGGCGTCACGACGGCCGGCGGTCCCGGATGCGCCGCACCTTGATGCGGTTCTCCACTCCCAGGGAACGCGCCAGTGCGCCGGGCGACAACAGCACCGCCTCCATGGTGAGGTTCGTGGCCACCTTGAGTTCCCGCTCCAGTTGCCGCCGGATGCCGTCGCCGGATTCGCAGCCGGGGCGCATTTCCACCTCCACCGTCAGGCGGTCCTGCTGCCCCACCCGATCCACCGTGACACGATACTCGCGGGTGAGCTGCGGCAGCCGCTCCAACGCGCTCTCCACCGACGTCGGGTAGAACGGGATGCCGCTCACCTTGACCATGTCGCTCAGGCGCCCGCGCAGCCGGGAGATGCGCCGGAAGGTGCGCCCGCAGCCGCACGCGCCCTCGATGAACGCGCACAGGTCCTCGATGTTGTAGCGGATGACGGGCGCCGCCTCCTTGAACAGGCAGGTGACCACGAGCACGCCCTCCTCGCCCGCGGCGGCCGGCTCGTGGGTACGCGGATCCAGCACCTCGAAGATGTAGGCGTCCTCGTTCACGTGGTAGCCGTTGCGTTCCTCGCACTCGAACGTGGGAGAGCCGGTCTCGACGCTGCCGAAGTTGTCGTAGGCGGTCACGCCCCAGCGGCTCTCGATGGCCCGGCGCGCCGCCTCGGTCATGGTCTCGGACGTGTGGATGGTGCGGCGCAGGCGGAAGTCCTTTCTCAAGTCGAGACCCTGCGCCTCGGCCACGTCGGCCAGGTGGAGCACATAGGACGGGGTTCCGGCCAGAACCGTGGTGCCCCAGTCCCGGGCGATCTTCACCTGCCGCTCGCTCGGAGTGACGCTGCCGCTGCCGGTGGGCACCACCAGCGCGCCCAGGCGCATGGCGCCCTCTGACGCGGTGAAGCCCACGATGAACAGCGTGTAGGCAAACACGATCTGGAGGATGTCCCGTTCCCTGACACCCTGGGCGTGGAAGCGCCGGCTCCACAGCCTGGCGATGATGTCCCAGTCGTTCCGCGTGAAGAAGAACGGCTTGGGGTTGCCCGACGTGCCGGAGCTGGCCTGCACCCGTACCGCGGCGAAGTCGCCCTGGTAGTCGCCGAAGGGCGGGTGCAGCCGCAGGCTGTCCTCGAAGTCGCTCTTGCGAATGACCGGGAGCTTGCGGATGTCGCCGGCGGCGCGGATGTCGCCGGGTTGGAGGCCGCAGGCTTCCCAGCGGTGGCGGTAGAACGGGATGCGGTCCCAAGCGCGCTGCACGAGGGCGGCGAGGCGTTCACCCTGGAGCTGCCGGATGACTTCGGGCGCGGCGGTTTCGATCATCCGGCTCTCGGGAGCGCCGGGGTAGGGTTCGTTCACGACGATTTCCTCGAACTCCATGAACCTTCGACGGGATTCCCGGACACGTCGTTGTCCAGGAGCCTGCGCCGCAGGCATTCGCGAAAGCGTAAATTCGCGATCGCCATCCCTTCGGCAAGTGGAATGAGGAGAATTTCAGGTCAAATTTGACGAAATCCAGCGGCCGAAAAGACGGATGAGAACGGACAAGCAGCCGTGAATTCCTGCGGCGCAAGCGGCCAGGAGATCAAAGGGAATGCGGCGGGGAACACGGCATCCGTCAAGACGGGCCCTGTGCGAAACTCACGGAGACGGTTTTGCTTCGTACGCGGCCACCGCCGATGTCTGCGTGTCGTATACCGGGATCAACCTGTCTATGCCGCTGAGTTTGACAATACCGCGAACCCCTTCCTGAAGGGCGCACATGGCGTACTTCTTTCCCGGCTTGTTGAACTGCCGGCCAATGCTCAGGACGACTCGGAGACCCGCGCTGCTCAGGAAGGTCACGTGCTCGAAGTCCAGGATCAACGCGTGGTCGGACGGGTCGATTCCGTTCTCCAACAGGCTTTCGAACAGGGGCGCGTTGGCGCTGCTGAAACGACCGGCCAGCATGGCGATCACGAGCCCGTCCTTCCGGCCCCACTTGATATCGACGTCCATGCGTTCCAACTCCTTTCGGCGCCTGGCGGAGAACCGGCCCTGCAATTCACGCGCGGACTGCGCCACATTCGCTGCGGCCGCCGGGCGCATCCTGCGGCCGGGAATGCCCGGGTTCTGGCGGCAAACCGTTACGGCTGCGGCTCGATGAGCGATACCTCGCCTGTCTCGACGTCATAGCGCCGGCGCAGGATCCGGGTGAGATCCGCGCTCAGGAAGCGAAAGACCACCGCGGGCGTCTCGGCTGCGTGCGTCGAATGGATCTGTCCGGTCAGATAGGGGTAGACGACGCCGGCTCCCAGCTTGTGGACCTCAGTGGTGCGCAGGTCCGCCCTGTCCGCGTTCCTGCCGTCGTCGACACGCTCGTACAGGCTGATCTCCGTCAGTCCCTGATAGGCGCCGTAGACCACCCAGCAAGGGCCGTGGTCATGGGGCAGATTGCCGTGCCCTTGGGGATGGACGTGACCCATCTGGACGAATCCGTACTCCGGATCCCGGTAGAGTTCCCGCGACGGCTTGGCGTCCCCGATGATCTCCGCCATCCACGGATCGTCGGGACTCGTGGATGCGAGCATCCGCTCCATGGCGGCCTTCACCTTGAAGGGAAGATTCACGTCGTTGCTGTCCTTCCACAGCGCGCGAAGCTCCTCGATGTAACGGTCGAATGTGCTGGCAGTGGCTGCCGGATCGAGTGCCATTCTACGCCTCCTGTCGTGGGTCTCCGCAACGTGCCTGTGGCCCTGCCCCTTCGGCCAATCGCGGGGAGTATACATAAACACACTCGGGAATCATAGAGTTTGTTGCACGACACAACTACGAGAAATATCTGGAACGTTATACGGGTTTGCATTTTTGGCAATCCATCAATCGACGCCGAGGCATGGCGCCGGCGTCTTGACAACGCGCCAGCCTTCGGGAATCATCGGCGCTCCCCCGGCCTCGGCGGAACGCCCCTGAATCCAATCGCCAACGTTCCATTGTCAGAGGAATGCACATGATACTCGCCATTGACCACAACGACGCCGAACGGCTTCTGGACATGCCCACGAGTCTGGCGGCCCTTGAGGAAGCCTACCGGGATCTCGGCGCCGGCGCCGCCGTCACAAGCCCGCGGATCGATCTGCTGACGCCCGATTCCTACGTGGACGTGGACGGCAACACGCTGCCCGGCGCCCACAGCCTGAAGACCATGTCCGCCGCCACGCGGAAGTACGCGGCCATCCGGTTCCTCACCGACAAGCTTTTCTGGCAGGAGCGCGCCGGCAGCTTTCGCCGGGACCGGACCCCGGGCACGCGCCGGTCCCACAGCGTCACGCGGGGCTTGCTGTTTCTGTTCAGCCTGGAGAACGGCGACCTGCTCGCCCTGGTCAGCGAGGGGCACATTCGCAATCTCCGGGTAGGCGCCGCCGCGGGTCTTGCGGCCACATATCTTGCCAGGCCCGACGCCGCCAGCGTGGGAGTGCTCGGCACCGGTTTCATGGCCGGGGCGCACGTGGAAGCCATGCTGCACGCCACCGGCGGGATCCGATCCATCCGGGTCTTCAGCCCCAACGCGGACCACCGCAAGCGTTTCGTCGAGGATCCGCGGTGGGAGAATCGTCCGGATGTGGCGGCCGTGGACAGCGCCGAAAAAGCCATGCGCGGCAGCGACATCGTCATCATCGCCACCAACGCCCTGACGCCGGTGATCCAAAGCGCCTGGCTGGAGCCCGGCATGTACGTGTGCTCGGTGCGCCATTGCGAGATCGCGCCGGAGACCTTCAACCGTTTCGACGTGCTCGCCGTCAACTCCCGGGACAACCTCGGGCCGATGGTCTTCGTAGCCCGGAACGACAAGGGACCTCTGCCCCCGCGGGTCCTGCTGGATATCGACAAGGGCTACCCGCCCGGCGAAGCCGTGGACATCGACTGGGCCCACGCCCCCGACCTGCCCGACCTGCTGCTCAACCGCCACCCCGGCCGCACCGACTCCGAGCAGATCACCTGCTTCAACAACAGCGTCGGCTTCGGTCTGCAGTTCGCCGCCCTTGCGGGCAAGGTGTACGAGGCGGCGGTGAGCCAGGGACTCGGACGGGAGATACCGGAGGACCTGTTTCCGGACCTGTTCTAGTGTGGTGTCTGTTATCCAGCCCTTCCCGCAAGGGCACGGGCAGGGGTTCGATGTCGACGACCCTGATGCCGCCGGCCAGGTCCCGGGTTTGCACGGCCGCGTCGTGGAGCCGCGCGTCCGCCTACGGCGACGGCGAGTACCCCTTGTCCAGCCACTCGCCCAGGTCGGCGCCGAACCACTCGGTGGGCAACTCGCGTCCGAGCCCCCGCTTCTTGCATTCCTCGTAGATCACCGCGCCGGCGGCGGCGAACTGGATTCCGACCCCGGTGTTGCTCTTGTAGTAGATGATGTCGTCCGCGCTCTTTCGGCCCGGGTTGTCGCCGATGAGAACCTGACCCAACTCGCAGATCCTGTCCCACCCGATCCTGCCCTCGTCGATGAGGTCGAGCATCTCGCGCTGCTGATTGTGCAGGGACGTTTCCTTGTTGTTGAGCACGATGAGATCGGCGCGCGTAAACGTGGCGGCGTCCGCCTCGGTGCGCCGGTGTACCCCGTCGGTGTTGACGATGGTGGTGACCATCTGGCCGGGTACCAGCCAGTCGCCGTCGAACACCGGCGTGCTGGCGTTGGTGGCGCACATGACGATGTCCGCGCCTTCCACCACGGCCCGGGCGTTGTCCACCGGCCGCACCTGGATGTCGAGCCGGCCGGTCATCTCCATGGCGAACCGTTCCCGGTGCTCTTTGGTGACACTGTACACGCGCACCTCGCGCACGTCCCGCACCGCGCAGATGGCCGCAAGGTTCTGCACCGCCTCGTTGCCCGAGCCGAAGAGCCCCACCACCCGGCTGTCCTCCCGCGACAGCGCGCGCGTGGCCACCCCGGTGGTGGCGCCCACCCGTATCGCCGACAGGCTGAAGTCGTGAATGATGGCCAGGGGCTCCGCGTCCTCCAGGTTGAACAGCAGCACGAAGCCCCAGCTCCGGCGCGCCGGATACGGGTAATCCATGCGTTTGAGCCCCTCCACCATCCGCTCCCGCACCACCATGGAATCATAGCGGAGCGCCGCCACCCCGGAACTCGGCACCGCGCCGGGAATGATGTTGGCCATGTAGCCGTCGGAGTCCGGATCCGGCGGCACCTTGTAGCGCGTACGCGGCTTGTTGACGGCGATGCCGCGCGCTTCCTCGGCAAAGGCCCGCTCCATGTCGTCGATGATGTCCTCCACCCGAAGGACTTGTTGTACGTCAGGATCGGCAATCAAAAGCATTGACGGATCTCCTCTCGACCGGTGTCTTGGAAGCTGGCGGGTTTCGTGGCTCTCTACCAGAACGCGAGCCGCATGACGAGGATGGCGCAGGCGTCTGCCTTGCACGCTGCCGCGACGCACTGGTAGACTGATATCCACTTGTCGGCGCGGTGGCCACCGCGCCGCCGCATCCCCACCGCGAGCCGTTAGCTCAGCAGGTAGAGCATCTGCCTTTTAAGCAGAGGGTCGCCGGTTCGATCCCGGCACGGCTCACCAACCACTCCCTGAGATACGCTTCAACCGTGCGGGATGTACGGCTTCTTCCGGACTGGCGCGGGGCGGATATCGATCCGGGCATCGACCACGCCGAGGGGCGAACCGGCACGCCGCCGTCGCCCGGTCCTGGATCAACTCAGCGTCCACTCCTGGCCCTCGACGGGGTCGCCGTCCACGCACACGTAATCCATCTCATCCTCCGTGCGGGAGTTTTCGCCGGTGGCGTCCACGCGCCGGATGTCTTTCCGATCCGGCTTGTAGGCGGCGAAGCGCAGCAACGCCAGCGCCGTGTCGCCGGTGCTCTCGAACTGGTAGTAGTGGCCTTCCGGGAGAAGGATGCCGTCTCCCTTGCCCAGCACCGTAGCCTTCTGTTCCTTGTCGAAGAAGGTGGCTTCGCCGTCCAGCACCACGAACATGTGGTCCTCGCCCGGGTGGGTGTGCAGTTTGTTCTTGCGGCCGGGCGCGTAGTAGTTGAGGCCGCTCATGAGCACGTCGGTCCGCACCAGGGGCATGTGGCTGCGGCCGCCGGTGATGCAGGGCGTCTTGACGGAAAAGGTCTTGGCTTCCATGGTTCTCCTCCTTGGGGACGAATGATGTGGAGCGCATACGGCCAGCGCTTCCGTTGGCCTATCCTCCATTCCGATAGAAATTTCAAGGTCCATTGGCTAGGATGTCCCGCATGGACGCGACCGACGTCATCGTGGTGCGGCACGGCGAAACCGAGTGGAACACCGAGGGCCGGCGCCAGGGCCACCTCGACAGCACGCTCACGCCCAAGGGGCGCGCCCAGGCGGAAGCGCTGGCGCAGCGCTTCACCCCGGAGAGTTGCAGCGCCATCTACAGCAGCGACCTGGGCCGGGCCTATGAGACCGCCAAGGCCATCGCCGAGAAGACCGGCCACGAAGTGGTTGCCGACGCGCGCCTGCGCGAGCGCCATCTCGGCATCTTTCAGGGGCTCGACGGCGACGAGATCCGCCGGCGCTATCCGACGGAGTACCAGGAACACCGGAACGGCGGCGCCGACCACGCGGTGCCCCAGGGCGAGAGCTTCCGGCAGCAAACCGCGCGGAACATGCGGTGCCTGGAAGAACTGGCGCGGCGTCACGCCGGCGACGTGATCATGGTGGTCACCCACGGCGGCGTCCTGAGCGCCCTGTTCCGCCACACGCTGGACATCTCCCTGGACGCGCCGCGGCGTTTCTCCTTCAAGAACGCCAGCGTCAACCGGTTCAGATTTCAGGACGGCGCCTGGGGGCTGGAGACCTGGGGCGACGTCACCCACCTGCAGCGGGTGGGCGCACTGGACCTGTCCTACTTCTGAGCGTTGCAGGGACACACCGGGACACCACGAACATGGAACACGAGAGATCACCGGGCGCGGCGTTCCGGCGCGCGGTTCGGGAAGAACGCCCGCTTCAGGTCGTCGGCGCCATCAACGCCTACTGCGCGCTGCTGGCCGAGCGGCAGGGCTTCCGGGCGCTCTACCTGTCCGGCGCGGGAGTCGCCAACGCATCCTTTGCCCAGCCGGATCTGGGCGTCACCACCCTGAACGACGTGCTCGAAGACGTGCGCCGGCTCACCGCGGCAAGCCCGCTGCCGCTGCTCGTGGACATCGACACCGGCTGGGGCACGGCCTTCAATATCTCCCGCGCCATCCGCGAGATGATCCGCGCCCAGGCGGCGGCTGTGCACATGGAAGACCAGGTTCAGGCCAAACGCTGCGGCCACCGGCCCAACAAGCAGATCGTCTCCACCGGCGAGATGGTGGACCGCATCAAGGCGGCGGTCGACGGACGCATCGACGACCAATTCGTCATCATGGCGCGCACCGACGCCTTCGCCAGCGAGGGCCTGGAGGCCGCGCTGGAGCGGGTGCGGCGTTACGTCGACGCCGGGGCGGACATGATCTTTCCCGAAGCGGTGCAAACGCTGGACGACTACCGCGCCTTCTGCGCCGGCGTGGACGTACCGGTGCTGGCCAACCTGACCGAGTTCGGGCGCACGCCGCTCTTCGGCGTGGACGAGTTGCGCGAGGCCGGGGTCGGGCTCGTGCTCTATCCCCTGTCCGCGTTCCGCGCCATGAGCCAAGCCGCCATGAACGTCTACCAGGTCATCCGCGAGGACGGCACCCAGAGCGGTGTGATCGAAGGGATGCAGACCCGCGAGCAGCTCTACGACGTGCTTGGCTACCACGCCTACGAGCAGAAACTGGACGCCCTGTTCCGCAAGGAATAGCCGCCCATCGCTTCCACGGCTTCACCATGACCCACTTTTCCGTGCGCGACGCCCAGCGGCCCCGGCCCGATGCGGTCCTCTCCGACATGGCGTCGTACGCCCTTTCGGGCGGACCTTTCTCCAACGAGGCGCGGGAGACCGCGCGTCTGTGTCTCATGGACAGCCTGGGCTGCGCCCTGGCGGCGCTGGAGTTTCCGGCGTGCACCCGGCTGCTGGGGCCGGTGGTGCCCGGCGCGGTCATGCCCGGAGGCGCCCGCGTCCCCGGCACGGAATGGGAACTCGACCCGGTCCAGGCCGCTTTCAACATCGGCGCCATGATCCGCTGGCTCGACTTCAACGACACCTTTCTGGCCGCGGAATGGGGCCATCCCTCGGACAACCTGGGGGCGATCCTGGCGGTGGCGGATTACCTCGACCGGCGCGCGGGCGAGGGCGGCGGCGTCACCATGGGCGACGTGCTGACGAGCATGATCCAGGCTCACGAGATCCAGGGCGTCATGGCCCTGGAGAACAGTTTCAACCGCGTGGGCCTGGACCACGTGCTGCTGGTGCGGGTGGCCAGCACCGCGGTGGCCGCGGCCCTGTTGGGCGGTTCGCAGGAGCAGGTGGTAAACGCCCTCTCCAACGCCTGGATCGACGGCGGCGCCCTGCGCGCCTACCGCCACGCCCCCAACACCGGCTCGCGCAAGAGTTGGGCCGCGGGCGACGCCGCCAGTCGCGCCGTGCGCCTGGCGTTGATGGCGCTTCAGGGGGAGATGGGCTATCCCTCGGCGCTCTCCGCCAAGGGCTGGGGCTGGTACGACGTACTCTTCAAGGGCCGCCCGTTCTCGTTCAGCCAGCCCTACGGCGGCTACGTCATGGAGAACGTGCTGTTCAAGATCTCGTTTCCCGCGGAGTTTCACGCCCAGACCGCGGTGGAAGCGGCGCTGGCGTTGCACGGCGCGGTCAAGGACCGGCTCGACGCGGTGGAGCGAGTGGTCATCGAGACCCAGGAGGCGGGTTCACGCATCATCGACAAGACCGGCCCGCTGGACAACCCCGCGGACCGGGACCATTGCCTTCAGTACATGGTGGCCGTCCCGTTGATCCACGGCGCTCTCACCGCGCGGCATTATGAGGACGAAGCGGCGCAGGACCCGCGCATCGATGCCCTGCGCGACAAGATGGAAGTGCGGGAGAATCCGCAATTCACCGTGGACTACATGGACCCGGACAAGCGCGCCATCGGCAACGCCGTGCAGGTGCACTTCAGGGACGGCAGCGCCACGGCGCGGGTGGAGGTGGCCTACCCCATCGGACACCGCAGGCGTCGCGGCGAGGCGGTGCCGCTGCTGGAGGCGAAGTTTCAGCGCCACCTGGACGCGCGCCTCCCCGCGGGCGAGTGCGCGGCAATCCTCACGGCGTGCGCCTCTCGCGACCTCCTGGAACCCATGCGCGTGCGGGACTTCATGGACCTTTGGGTGGTGCGGGAATAGGCGACGGCAACTCGTAACCGTCATTCCCGCGAATGCGGGAATCCAGGGGTCTGGGCGGTTGGGCCGCGCGAAGGTTTGTCCCACGCCCCCGCTCCTGGTTTCCCGCCCCCGATCACGGTCGAGGGCAGGCTTTCGCGGGAATGGCGAATGTGTGTGGGAGAACTTCGAATGAGGTGGTGCAGATTCCACAGCAGCGGCAAGACGGCCTTTGGCTTCATCGACGACGCGGACACCGTCCATGTCATCGGCGGCAGCCCCTTCGAGAACTATACCGTCACCGGCGACACCCATGCGCTGGCGGACGTGAAGCTGCTGGCCCCGGTGGTGCCGCCAACCTTCTACGCCGCCGGGGTCAACTACCGCGAGCACGTGACCTTCGCCGCCCAGGTGCGGGGCGAAGAGCCGGTGTTCCCACCCAAGCCGGACGTGGGCTACCGCGCCGTGAATGCGCTGGCGGCTGACGGCGACGCCATCGTCATCCCGCGGGATGCCTCCGAGCGGGTGCAGTATGAGGGCGAGTTGGTGGCCGTCCTCGGACGCACCTGCCGCAACGTGCCCGAGAACGAGGCGCTGGACTACGTGTTCGGCTACACCATCGGCAACGACGTGAGCGAACGCACCTGGCAGCGGTCCGACCGCACCCTGTGGCGCGCCAAGAACACCGACACCTTCAAGCCCATGGGCCCGTGGATCGTCACCGACCTCCATCCCGACGACCTGCACGTCACCGTCACCCTGAACGACCGGGTGGTGGGCGAGTACCAGGTGAAGGACGCCATCTTCAGCGTGGCCCGCTACATCAGCGCCATGAGCCGCTACCTCACCCTGGCGCCCGGAGACATTCTGTGGATGGGCACCGACGGCGCCACCGAGGACATGAAGGATGGCGACGTGGTGGCCGTCGACATCAACCACATCGGCACCCTGCGCAATCCGGTGCGACGGGACACGACCCCGGACCCGGAATCGTAGCCCCGATGTGGCAGAAGCTGGAAGCAGGGACAGTGGGACAGGTCCCGGAGGCAACGGTCCAGACCGGCCAGTCCCTGGCCCCTGACGGTCCCTCCGCTCCGTGACCGAACTGTTCCTCATAGGCATCGCTTTCGTCGCCGCGGTCACCGCCGCCGTGGTGGGCCTCGGCGGCGGCATCCTGCTCATGTCGGTCATGCCGGGGCTCATTCCCACCCCCGCCATCATCCCGGTGCACGGCATGGTGCAGATCTTCAGCAACCTCACGCGCGCGCTGTTCGGCCTGCGCCATGTGGTGTGGACGTTCTTCCTGCCATTCGTTCTGGGCGGGCTCCTGGGGGCGTCGCTGGGCTCGATGCTGCTGGTGGACATCGACTCCGAATACCTGCCCGTGGTCATCGGCGGCTTCATCCTGCTCATCACCTGGGCGCCCGGCATCCGAAGCGTCCCGCGCATTCCGGGGAAATTCGCCATCGTGGGCGGCGTGCAGGCATTCCTGTCCTTGTTCGTCGGCGTGGTGGGCCCCCTCAACATGCCCTTCCTCATCCGCGAGGGACTTCCCCGGGACCGCCTCGTCATCACCCACGCCGTCCAGATGACCGCGGTGCACGTCATCAAGGTGTCCACTTTCTTCTTGCTTGGATTCGCCTTTGCGCCGTACCTTCACCTGATCGCCGGCATGGTGGTGAGCACGACTCTGGGCTCCTGGGTGGGCACCCGGCTGCGCGCGCGGGTTCCGGAAGCGCTGTTCCGCACGGTTCTCAAGTGGGTCGTGACGCTGCTGGCCCTGCGCATGATCCTGCGGCTGGGGATGTGAGCGGCGCCCAAATCGTGATTCACACGTTCACCGCAATGCTGCAGAGGCCGGGAGCAGGGAGGGACTCGGGAGCCTTGAGCGACGACGGGTTTCGGACCGGTCGCGATGATCCCTCGGAAAGGAGACACTGAACAGTCATGGCAAAGGAACGTATCAAGGACGTGCTCGACCGCGGCGTGGCGGGCGCGGACGTGACGGTGGAAGGCTGGCTGCGCACCGTGCGCCACAGCAAGAATGTCTCGTTTCTCGACGTTTCGGACGGATCGTGCATGGCCGGCATCCAGGCGGTGGCCGCGCCGGAACTGGCCAACTACCAGTCCGAGGTGGGCAGGCTTACCACTGGCTGCTGCGTACGCGTGGCGGGACGGCTGGTGGAATCGCCGGGCAAGGGGCAGCGCTACGAGATCCAGGCGGCGCGGGTGGAGGTGGTGGGCCGCGCCGACGACGACTATCCGCTCCAGAAGAAGCGTCACAGCTTCGAGTTTCTGCGCACCCTGGGGCACCTGCGCATGCGCACCAACACCTTCGGCGCGGTGATGCGCGTGCGCAACGCCGCCGCCCAGGCCATTCACCGGTTCTTTCAGGAGCGTGGCTTCATCCACCTGCATGCCCCCATCATCACGCTGTCCGACTGCGAAGGCGCCGGCGAGATGTTCCGGGTCTCCGCGCTGGACCCGGACGACGCGCCCCGCACCCCGGCGGGCCGGGTGGACTACTCCCAGGACTTCTTCGGCAAGGAAGCGCGCCTCACGGTGTCCGGCCAGCTCGAGGCGGAGATCGCGGCCCTGGCCTTGAGCCACGTTTACACGTTCGGCCCGACGTTCCGCTCGGAGAACTCCAATACCAGCCGCCACCTGGCGGAGTTCTGGATGGTGGAGCCGGAAATGGCCTTCTGCGACATCCAGGGCGACATGGACCTGGCGGAAGCGTTCCTCAAGGAAATCACCCGGGACGTGCTGGAAAACTGCGCCGACGACATGGCGTTCTTCAACCAGCGCATCGACACCACCGTGCTGGAAACGCTTGCCCACATCGTGGAGCAGCCCTTCGAGCGCATGACCTATACGGAGGCCGTGGACATCCTCCAGCGTTCCGGCCGCTCTTTCGAGTATCCGGTGTCGTGGGGCGTCAACCTCCAGAGCGAGCACGAACGCTACATCGTGGAAGAGCACGTGGGACGGCCCGTGATGGTCATCGACTATCCCAAGGAGATCAAGGCGTTCTACATGTACCTCAACGACGACGAGCGCACCGTGGCCGCCATGGACGTGCTCGTGCCCAAGATCGGCGAGATCATCGGCGGCTCCCAGCGCGAGCACCGTATGACGCAGCTCCGCCAGCGTATCCGGGAATGCGGCCTGCCCGAAGAAGAATACTGGTGGTACCTGGAGCTGCGGCGTTACGGCAGCGCGCCCCACGCGGGCTTCGGGCTGGGCTTTGAGCGGCTGATTCAGTTCATGACCGGCATGGGCAACATCCGCGACGTCATTCCCTTCCCCCGAGTCCCGGGATTCGCGGAGTTCTGAAGTCCGCCAGAGGCGTCCCGCTCCCCGGTTGTCCCGTTCCGTCCATTTCCGCGGCGCGCGCCGCAGAAGCTTGCGGGACACGGCACGGTTTCCCACGAAGGCGGGACCCCGGGCGGCGCGGCGCCAGGCTGGTTTGCGGCCCTCACTACCCCTTGATATGTTCCAGCCGTCCCATCACTACACCCGTACGGAGGCATGCGCATGATCGAAGCACCGTTTCCCCAGGAAGAGTACGAATCACGGCACCAGGAGCTGCAGCGGCTCATGGAGCGGGACGAGCTGGACCTGATCGTGGCCTCGAGCCGCGACAACTTCTGGTACTTCACCGGCCTGGTCAGCTACCAGTTCGACCACCTGATGCGGCCCGAGATCTGCTTCATTCCCAGGGAGGGCAAGCCCTTCGCACTGGTGTACGGCAACAACAAGACCAAGGCCGAGGCGTTGCCCTGGTTCGGCGAGGTGCGGAGCTACGTGGACGTGCCCTTTCCGCGTGAGATGCTGAGCGGGATCCTGAACGACATGGGCTACGGCTCGGCGAAGCTGGGGTTCGAGCTCGACGACGACCAGCGGCTGGGCTTCCCGGTCAACTATCTCACCCAGCTCACCGAGGCTTTGCCCAAGGCCAAGATCGAGGACGGGTCCGCGGCCCTGACCGACCAGCGGCTCTACAAGAGCCCGCGGGAGATGGAGAACATGCGCAAGGCGTGCGACATCTCGGTAAACGCCTTCGACCGCATCCTGCCGGACCTGAAGGCCGGGGTGACCCGCAGGGAGGTGGCCGAGCGCCTCTACATCGCCATGATCGAGGAAGGCGCCCATCCGCGCCATCCCGGCTTCCTCATGCTCAACGCCTCCACCAAGTACGACGAGCGGCGCTACGAGAAAGGCGACCGCCTGATCGCCGACTTCGGCGCCTGCTACGAGGGGTACTACGGCGACATCACCCGCCAGGCGGTCTTCGGCGCGCCGAGCGCCGACCAGATCAAGGAACACGGGCTGGCGCTGCACCTGATCCAGGAATGCAAGAAGGTGATGAAGCCGGGGACGCCCATCGCCGAGATCCCGCGGGTGGCCAACGTCGAGCTCAAGCGGAACGGATACCCCGAGGTGGACAGCCCCAAGCGCATCGGACACGGCATCGGAATGGCCCGGGCCGAACCCCCCTCCATCAGCGAGGCCGAGGTGCGCAACGTGGAGGTGGGCATGGTACTCGCCATCGAGCCGAAGGTGCGCATCCCGGGGGCCTCCATCCACCTGGAAGAGGACGTATTCATCACGGCGGACGGGGCGGAGCCCCTGACCGCCGGTGCCGAACGGCTCCACATCATCGAACCATGAAGCGGCCGGGCCGCGGGGCCCGCGATAGCCGGGGAACGCCATGGCCAACGGAATCCTTTATCTGTCCAACGACGACGTGAAGCGCCTCCTCGACCTGGGCGAGGCCATCGACATCGTCAAGTCCGCGCTGCAGGACCACAGCGCCGGACGCGTGGGCTGGTCCGTTCCGGAGGATCTAGCCGTCAAGCCCGAGCAGGGCTGGCAGTATTGGGTCACCGGCTGCTCGCTGGACGCCGCCGCCGGGTTCCGCTTCCGCGCCATCAAGGCCGCGGGCGGGAGCCGCGACCCGTCACGGCCGCCCCAGGGCCCCCGGCGCATCCTCATCCTGAGCGACCGCCAGGGCGGCGAGGTCACCGCCATCATGGACGAGGACTGGTGCCACTCCGTCAGGACCGGCGCCGCCGCCACCGTGGCCTGCCAGAGCCTCTCGCGCCGGGGCGCGTCGGTGATGGCCATGCTCGGCGTCGGCGACACCGCCAGCGCCACCGTGCCGGTCATGGCGCGCGCCTTCGACCTCAAGGAGGTGCGGGTGCTGTCCCGCCGCCCCGAGACCCGGGAGGCCTTCGCCCGGGAGGTGGGCGAGGAGTTGGCCCTGAACATCGTCCCCTGCGACACCGCTCCACAGGCGCTGGACGGCGCGGACCTGGTGGTGTCCGCCACCACCACCGCCGAGCCCTTCGTCAAGCAGGAATGGATCTCCGAAGGGGCCTTCGTCTACTCCATCGGCAAGCATCAGGAACTGGAGAACGCCGCCTACAAGGGCATGGGAAAGTTCGTGGTGGACAGTTGGGCCCAGTGCAGGAAGAAGTCCGACATCGACCGGATGCTCAAGGAAGGCTTCCTCACCGCCGATGACGTCTACGCCGAGATCCCGGACGTCCTGTCGGGCAAGGTCCCCGGCCGGGAAGACGACCGGGAACGGATTTTCATGCGCGCCATCGGCCTGGTGAACCAGGACATCTCGCTGGCCGCGTGGCTGTACCGGAAAGCCTTGGAGGAAGGCGCCGGAACCCGGCTGCCCTACTGAACCATCCCTCCACAAGCCATGGACATCTTCCTCCTCATGGGCCAGTCCAACATGGCCGGCCGCGGGCTCCTGGAAGACGTGGCGCCCATCCGCGACGAACGCATCCGGGTGTTCCAGGACGGCCGCTGGGCCACCGCCGAAGAGCCGTTGCACCATGACCGGCCCACCGCCGGCATCGGCCTGGCCATGAGCTTCGCCCGCGCGGTGCTGGCCGCCGGCCCGGACCGGGAAATCGGCTTGGTGCCCCGGGCCGTGGGTTCCACGCCTCTCGAACGCTGGATGCCCGGCGCCGACCTCCATGAAGGCGCCATGGCCGCCGCTCGCGAGGCTGCCGGGGACGGCGCCATCAAGGCCGTGCTGTGGCACCAGGGAGAGCACGACTCCAAGTCCCAAGCCGACGCCTCCAGTTACCTCCAGCGGTTCAGCGTCATGGCGGCCAGGTTGAGAGAGCAGCTCGACACCCCTTTTCTGCCGGTGATCGTGGGAGAGCTGGGAGGCTATCTTTCCAAGCGTGCCGACTTCCCGCACTACCGCATCGTGAACGCGGAACTGCGCAAGGTCCCGGAAACCGTTCCCCACAGCGCCTTCGTCAACGCCCAAGGCCTCACCGACAAGGGCGACCGCCTGCACTACGACGCCCGGTCGCTGAGGGTCTTCGGGGAGCGGTATGCTGACGCCTACGGGAAGCTGCAGGACGGTCCGTGAATCCTTGCGCCGTAGGAGTTCACGGCTGCGAATCCGCTCTCATCCATCCCTTCGGCCGCTCGAACTCGTCAAATTTGACCTGATATTCTCCTCAAACGGACGGCCGAAGGCACGGCGATGGCAAGTTTTCGCTTTCGCGAATTAACCAGACACCACACTAGGCAGCGTTGTCCTATGCACCGGCCGGCCCTCTTGTCCGAGCCATCCGGTTCAAGCCAAGCACCAACAGGAATCCAAGGACACACAAACCCGCCGCCAGCCAGAAGGCGCCATCCACCGCCGGCAGCACGTTGATTTCCCGGAAGGCCGCCCCCTCGCCCTGTCCCGGCACCACCGCCTTGTACGGCCAGATCTTCCGCAGCGACCCGGCCATGAAGCCGATGAGGAGCGCGAGGGTGAGCTGGTGGTGCCGGCGCAGCAGCCAGCTCAGGATCCGCACGAACGGCAGGATGCCGCAGATGGCGCCCTTGGCAAGAGGCAGGATGGCGAGGAAGTCCCGGTCACGGACGGCGTCGATGGCGAATTCGTACTGGCCCAGGAGCAGGAGGATGAAGGAGCCGGAGATGCCGGGCAGTATCATGGCAGTGATGGCGGCGGCCCCGCTCAGGAAGAGCGTCACGGCATCGTGGGGCATTGCCGCGGGGACCAGGCCCACCAGCCACCAGGCGGCCGCCGTGCCCAGCAGCAGGCACAGCACGGCGGCCACGGACCCGCGCAACCGGGCGGCCACGGTGACGATGCTGGCCAGGACCAAGCCGAAGAAGAAGGCGAACAGCGGCACCGGGTGATGGTCCAGCAGCCAGCCGATGGGGCCGGCCAGCACCAGGACGGCGGCGGCAATGCCGGCGCCGAGTACGGCCAGGAACCGCCAGGGAACGGCGGCCGCCGCCTCGCGGAAGCGCAGGCGCAGAAGCAGGAGCAGCAGCCGCCAGTTGAAGGTCTTGAGGGCGTCCACGAGTTCTTCGTAGACGCCCATGATGAAGGCCATGGTGCCGCCCGAGACGCCGGGGACGACGTCGGCGGCGCCCATGGTCAGGCCGGAGACGGCGACGTAGAGGTAATGCTTCAGCCCGCGGGGCGGGCGGTTGGTGGGGGCCACGCTGCCGCTACATTCCCAGCGCGGCCTGCTTCTCGTTCCACGCGGCCATCAACTCGCCCTTCTCCTCCCCCATGTGGTCAATGGCTTGGGCGACGATGTCCACACCCACGAGTTCGGACCAGCCCTTGAGCAGCCGCACGGTCACGGGACCGGGAGCGTCGCAGGAAAAGCCGACGCCGTTGATGCTCCTGATGGGCACGATGGTGGGGCTGGTGCTGGTGAGGAAGGCCTCGTCCGCGTTCAGGCAATCGTAGGGGGTGAGATTGGTCTCCTCCACCTCCAGGTCCAGGCGACCGGACAACTCGCCGAGGACGGCGCGGGTAATGCCCCCCAGTACGTTCTTGGAGCCCGGCGTGTAGACCTTGTGGCCCATGACCGCGAAGAAATTGTGAGCGTTGCTCTCGGCGATGTTGCCGTCAAGGTCCAGCATCAGCGGGATGGCCTTGGGGTCCGCCTGCCTGGCCTCGAAGGTGGCGATGATGTGGTTCATCTTGTTGGTGATCTTGGCCTTGGATTCCAGGCACTGGGGCGGAATGCGCCGGGTGGCGGGCACGATGATGGGGACCCCCTCGAGGTAGTGGCGGCAGAAGCCGGTGAAATCCACGTCGTGGCAGTAGATCGCCACCGTGGCCTTCCCCTTGGCCCGTCCGCCCTTCGAAGACCGTTCTCCCCGGCTCACCACCTGCCAGATGGCAAAGTCGTCATCGGGCTCCAGGAGGTCCCGGTTGCGCTCGAGCACCTCCAGGGCCGCCGCCTCCATTTCGTCCAGCGACAGGCCGCAGTCGATGCGGGTATACTTCAGGGAGCGGAACAGCCGCTCATTGTGTTCCTTGAGCTTGAACGGCTGGTGGCGAAAGGTGCGGGTCACGTCGTAGACGCCGTCGCCAGCGTGGAAGCCCATGTCGAGGACCGAGACCCTGGCCTCGCTCTCGGGCACGAAGCTGCCGTTCAGATAGACGATCTTCTCCTGCATCGTGGCGCCTCCAATTTCCAGGGAATCAACGGGATGGAGGAATCTACTACGAAATGGCCCCACGGTCCATTTCCGCGCCTTCCCGGCATGATGGCCCTTGAACCCGTCGAGAGTTGACATGAGGGGTTCCCATGCCACACTGAAGTGAGTGCGACACCACTCACCGTGCCTGAACGAGGAAAGGAAGCACTTATGCTGATCAAGAGGCCCGCGGACATCAAGAGCAGCGAGATCACCGGCAAGGACTTGTATCTCAACCGGCGTCAGTTCATTCAAACGGCGTCCGTCGGCGCGGCTGCCTTGGGGACGGGCCTTCTGGCCCCTGGGCTGCTGGATTCCGTGGGCACGGCCTGGGGCGCCGCCAGGCTCGAAAACGTCGGCAAGGGCAAGTTCACCACCGACGAGCCCCAGACGCCGCTCAAGGACATCACCAGCTACAACAACTTCTACGAGTTCGGCGCCGACAAGGGCGACCCCAAGCGCCATTCCGGGAGCCTCAAGACCCGCCCGTGGACCGTGGCAGTGGAGGGCGAGGTGCACAAGCCCAAGACCTTCGACATCGAAGCGCTGTTGAAGATGCCGCTGGAGGAACGGGTCTACCGGCTTCGCTGCGTGGAAGCGTGGTCCATGGTGATCCCGTGGATCGGGTTCGAACTGAGTCACCTGATCAAGGCGGTGGAGCCCACCGGCAACGCCAAATACGTCCAGTTCGTCACGCTGCACGATCCCGAGCAGATGCCCGGCCAGAAACGCGCCATCCTCGACTGGCCGTACATCGAGGGACTGCGCATGGACGAGGCCATGAATCCGCTCACCATCCTCGGCGTGGGCCTCTACGGCGAGGTGATGCCCAATCAGAACGGCGCGCCCATTCGCCTCGTGGTGCCGTGGAAGTACGGCTTCAAGAGCATCAAGTCCATCGTGAAGATTCGCTTCGTGGAGAAGGAGCCGCCCACGTCATGGAACGTCGCGGCGGCGCAAGAGTACGGCTTCTACTCCAACGTCAACCCCACGGTGAACCATCCGCGCTGGAGCCAGGCGAGCGAGCGCCGCATCGGCGACTTCTTCCGGCGCAAGACGCTCATGTTCAACGGCTATGAAGAGCAGGTGGCGCACCTGTACAAGGACATGGACCTGGAGAAGCTCTACTGAGTCGCCGAGCCCCGGCCGCCCCGTCCACCCGCCCGGGCGGCATGCCGTTCAGGGGACGGGAAGTGTCATGCCGGACGCACGACCGATGAAACCATCTGCCCGGGGCAGGTCCTTCACCTGGATCAAGGTCCTCGTCTTTGCGGTGGCGCTGATTCCGGCGGCGCGGCTCACGGTGGGGATCTTCACCGGCGGGCTCGGCGCCAACCCGGTGGAGTTCATTACCCATGCCACCGGCACCTTTGCGCTGGTGTTCCTGATGCTGACGCTGGCGGTGACGCCGCTCCGGCGCCTTACGGGTTACGCCAACGTCATCCGCTTGCGGCGCATGCTGGGCCTGTTCGCCTTCTTCTACACCTGCGTACACCTGGCCACCTTTGTAGTGCTGGACCACTTCTTCGACCCCGCGGCGATCCTCCAGGACGTGCTCAAGCGGCCGTACATCACCGCGGGTTCCGTGGGCTTCCTGCTGATGCTGCCGTTGGCCGTCACATCCACCGCGGGCTGGATCCGCAGGCTCGGCGGGCGCCGCTGGCAGCAACTCCACCGCCTCGTCTACTTCTCCGCCATCGCCGGCGTGGTCCATTTCCTGTGGCTGGTGAAGGCCGACCTGCGGGAGCCGCTGATCTTCGCGAGCGTGCTGGCGCTGCTGCTCGGCTACCGCATCGCGGTCTGGCGCAACGCGCCGTGGGCGAAGAAACGCGCGGCCCGTTCCGGCGTTTCGCCTTGAATTGGAGCCATCGATCACCGGTCCCGAAGCCGTGATTTGACACTCCCGCGAACTCCCCGTTATAAACCGTCGTTTGTGCAGTTTCAGGGCGCGGCCGGGGTTTCGGCCGCGCCTTCGATTATGAACGGCGATCACGTCCCGCGACGCGCCGGGAACACGATCCAAACACACGGGGAGCGACGATCACACCATGAAACAGACGGTTCGGGTAACCGTCAACGGACGGTTGTACGAAGAAGAGGTGGAGCCGCGCCAGCTCCTCTCCTACTTTCTGCGGGAGACCATTGGTCTCACCGGTACGCACATCGGCTGCATCGTCGGGGAGTGCGGCGCGTGCAGCGTGCAGGTCAACGGGACGCTGGTGAAATCCTGCCTGATGTTCGCGGTGCAGGCCAACGGCAAGGAGATCACGACCATCGAGGGGCTCGCGGAAGACGACACGCTGCACCCGGTTCAGGAAGCTTTCATCAACCACTACGGCTTCCAGTGCGGCTACTGCACGCCGGGAATGATCATGGCGGCCGACGCCCTGTTGAAGAAGAACCCGAACCCCAGCGAGGAGGAGATCCGCGAGGGTCTGGCGGGCAATCTGTGCATGTGTACGGGCTATGTGCAGATCGTGGCGGCCGTGAAGGAAGCCGCGGAACAGGTGGACCATGGCTAACGGAGATCCGAAACAGTACGTGGGCCTTGCCGCCCGGAGCAAGGAAGGGCCGCGGCTCGTCACCGGAAGGGGTCGATACACCGACGACTTCACCGAGCCCGGCATGTTGCAGGCGGTGTTCCTGCGGAGCCCGCACGCGCATGCGCGCATCGCCGGCGTGGACGCCCAGGATGCCCTGAGCCGCCCGGACGTGTTCGCGGTGGTGACCCCCGAGGACATCAAGCGGGACACCCGGCCGTTTCGCCCCGGACGCTACGCCGCGGGCCTCAAGCGGCCCATCGCGGAGTACGCCGGCGCGGTGGACAAGGTGCGCTACGTGGGCGAGCCGGTGGGCGCGGTGGCGGCCCGGGACCGGAGCACCGCGGAGGACGTGCTCGAGTCCATTACCGTGGACTACGACATCCTCCCCGCCAACACCGACGTTCACAAGGCCATGGCCGGCGAAGACGCCTCGGTCATCTACGACGAACTGGGCGCCAACCTGGCGTGGCAGGGCACCCTGGAATACGGCGACACCGAGAAGGCGTTCCGGGAGGCCGACCGGGTGGTGCGGGAGAACCTCAAGATTCACCGCTACAGCTCGACGCCGCTGGAGCCGCTGGCGTGCATCGCCTCCTACGACCGCTTCAGCCGCAAGCTCACGGTGCGCACCAACACCCAGGTGCCGGAGAACATCTACGACGCGCTGCGGGACGCCCTCGAGATCGACGACATCCGGGTCATCATCCCCGACATCGGCGGCGGCTTCGGCCAGAAGATCCACCTGATCCGCAAGTACGTGGTCATCGTGGCGTTGCTGGCCATCAAGTCGGGCCGGCCCGTCAAGTGGATCGAGGACCGCAACGAGCACATGATGGCCGCGGGCCACGCGTGCGAGCAGCATTTCGACGTCGAGGCCGCGGTGAAGAACGACGGCACGGTGGACGGGCTGCGCTTCAAGGAAATCGACGACGTGGGCGGCTCCATCAGTACGCTCACCATCCACTTCACCAACAAGCTCAACAACCTGAGCAACACCTACAAGGTCCAGAACATCCGCGCCGACGGCTATTCCGTGGTCACCAACCGCTGTCCGGTGATTCCCAACCGCGGCATCGGCAAGCCCGCCATGTGCTACATCTGGGAGCGCATCATCGACCGGGTGGCCCAGGACCTGGACATGGACCCCTCCGAGGTGCGCTTCAAGAATCTGGTGCAGCCGGAGCAGATGCCCTACACCACGCCCAACGGCAACATCTACGACAGCGGCGACTACCCCGGCCTGCTGAAGCGGGCGTTGGAGAAGGTGGACTACCCCGCGCTCAAGGAGGAGCAGGCGCGGGAGCGCGAGACGGGCCGCTACCTCGGCATCGGCGTGGTCATCGGCGTGGAGCCCGGCGGCCGCAACGCCGCCCGGGACATGGCCATCTTCCCCGAGATGAAGGAGACGCCCGGCTCCGGCGGCATCAACGGCGCCACCATCAAGCTGGAGAAGAACGGCACCATCGCCCTGTATCTCGGTTCCCCCAACTGCGGACAGGCCCACGAAACCACCACCGCCCAGGTGGCCGCCGGGATTCTCGGCGTAAGCCCGGACGTCATCAGCACCACCACACCCTTCGACAGCGACATCGCACCCTGGGGTGTGGCCGCGGCCAACAGCGGCAACAATTTTCACCTCTACGACATCGGCTCCATCATCGGCGCAGCCACGCAACTCCGGGAAAAGATCCTCAAGGTGGCCGGGCACATCCTCGACGCCGCGCCCTCCGACCTGGAGATCGCCGGAGGAGTGGTGACCGTTCCCGGATTCCCGCGGCGCAGGCTCACCTTCGCCGAACTCGGCAAGGTGGCCTACAACAATCAGTCGCTCCTGCCCGAAGGCATCGACGCCGGGCTTCAGACCACGTTCTACTACACGTTTCCCCACGCCCAGCCCAACATGGTGCCGGGCCAGGATCGCCGGGTCCGCGCCCAGTTCACCTTCGGCGCCGGCGCCCACGTGGCCGTCGTGGAGGTGGACCCGCGCACCGGCAAGGTCGAAGTGCTGCGCTACCTCATCGTGGGCGACAACGGCACCATCATCAATCCCGGCGTGGTGGACGGACAGATTTACGGCTCCGCCGCCCATGGCATCGCCGTGGCCCTGGGCGAAGGCTTTGTCTACGACGACGAGGGCCAACTCCTCACCATCACGCTCACCGACTACGGCAAGTGCTCCACCGCCGAGACCCCCCACGTCGAGGTGGAACACGCGCCTTCTCCGTCGGCGTTCACGCCGCTGGGACAGAAGGCCGCGGGCGAAGGCGCCGCCATCCCCTCCCCCGCCGCCATCGCCAGCGCCGTGGAGAACGCCCTGGAACCCTTCGGCGTCAAGGTCCGGCATCTGCCGCTCACCCCCGAGCGTGTATGGCAATTGATTCAGGAGGCCCAGGCATGATTCCCGGCGCGTTCGACTACCACGCACCCGCTTCCCTGGAGGAGGCCCTGTCGCTGCTGTCCGCCAACGCGGACGACGCCAAGGTCCTGGCCGGCGGCCAGAGCCTGCTGCCCCTCATGAAGCTGCGGCTGGCCAAGCCCGAGGTCATCATCGACATCGGCGGCCTCGACGAACTCAACTACATCCGCGAGGACGGAGACCACATCGCCATCGGCGCGCTGGCGACCTACACCGACGTGGCGGAGTCCGAGTTGATCCTCAGCCGCTGCCCGCTACTGGCCCAGACCGCCGTGGTGGTGGGCGACGTCCAGGTGCGGAACCGCGGCACCGTCGGCGGCGGACTCGCCCACGCCGATCCCGCCGAGGACCTGCCCGCCGCCATCCTGGCCCTGGACGCCGAACTCAAGGCAACCGGACCTGACGGCGAGCGCTGGATCCCCGCCGGCGAGTTCTTCATCACCATGCTCACCACCAGCCTCATGCCCGAAGAACTCCTCACGGAGATCCGGGTGCCCGCACGGGAGGGCTACAAGTCCTCGTACCAGAAGGTGTCGCGACAAGCCGCCGGCTTCGCCATCGTCGGCGTCGCGGTGTGCCTGCAAGAGTCCGCCGACGGCGTCTGCGAGAACATCGCCGTGGCAGTCACCGGCATGACCGACGTGGCCTTCCGCGCCGAAAAGGTGGAAGCCGCGCTACGGGGCCAGAAGCTCGACGACGGCACCATCGCAAGCGCGGCGGCACTGGTCACGGACGGCATCGACCCCATCGAGGACGTCAACGCCACTCCCGTTTACCGCTCCCATCTGGCGCAGGTGTACGTGGAGAGGACGATCCAGGCGGCACGGGCTGGGTGAGCAGTTCGCGCCGTGGTCCGGTCAGCCACACATTGTGCGTGCGGAAGTGCGTCCTGCGCAATGTGTTCGTAGACAGCCGCAAGGTGCTGTTCAGCGGCGAACGGGAACGCCGCCTCGCCGACAGTCACGGGGACGCGCTTCCCCAACCGGCGCAGGACAAGATCGATCGTCGCAGCCTCGGTTCTGTGTCCTGAATTCAGCATGCGCGGCACCTCGCTCTCGGCCATGTCGAGGTGGGCGGGCAAGACCGTGTTGCGAAACCCCAGCTTGGCACCAAGCGTTGTAAAGGGCCGCCTTCAGTGCGATCTGCACGGAATGGGACCCAACCGCTTCATAGCTCACAAAGAAAGCTCACCGACTGACACTCACCCTAACCCCTGTGCCGCCGCACGTTGAGGGCCTTCCATTCAAGGAGCGGCTGGGCCTGAATCCGATCCTGGAGGGACGGATCGGAGGTCAAGACCGTAGCGTCGACTTCTCCCTTGTCAAGCAACGCGTCGAGGAAGGCTCGCTCGTTATCGGTGAACGGCAGCACGGCGGACAGAGCCCTTTTGCACCCGCGTACCAACTGCGCGCCATATTCCGCTGGTGAGGCTGGCTCTTGCGATGGGCGGGCACGGAGCGTGGGGGCGAGTTGCCTTTCAAGCTCCGATCCATCGTAGTCCACGTCTTCGAGTGAAACAGTCCTCCAGTCCTTGCGGTTCATTCCTCCGTAGACGACGAAGGCGATGCGGAGCCGGTCGCGCCGGAGACCGTCCATATCCGGAATCCGATGGCAATCGAACAGATCTCTCGCCTGTCTGCGGGACAGCAGTGCGGCGAGCTTTCCGGCTAAGAGTTCGTGCAGGTCGAGAAGAGGGACGCGTCTGGCCTGGAAGCCTCCGAGCGGATGCGAATCAGCGCGGTGAACTTCCCAGAGTGGCCGTCTGAACATGAAGTTCAAATCCACGTCAAGGTTCACCGATTGTCCGGTGAAGCTTGGGTAGCTCAGCCGCCACTTTCCTCCCGCATGTTCGCTCGGCACCCGCCGAACGGTGAACCCTTCTCTGGAAAAAACGGCCTGAGCCGCCTGCTCGACCTTGGGCCGATCCGCCAACATTTCCTCACGGTCCAGCGCGCCGATGTAGTTGAGATCGATGTCTACGGACAACCTCGGATAGCTGAACACAAACAGATTCAAGGCCGTCCCGCCCTTCAAAGCCCACTTCCCCTTGAGTGATGGATGGGAGTCGAGGGTGTTCAGGAGATGCAGCAAGTGAAGGGCTTTCTCCACAACGTGTTCGTTGAAGCCGTTGGCCCTGGCCAAAGGCAATATTTCCGACGAGGAGAATCTCACGTGACCTCCCCCCAGGATCGATTGAGGATCTCGTCGGGGATCATCAGGTTCCAGCCTTTGACCCGCTTGCAGTCTCTGCGGTTGTAGCGCGTCATATAGTGGGGCTGCCGGGGCCTCAAGCCACGCAGAGCATCAAGGTGGGCATCTTCCACCATCAACGGTTCCCTGTGTTGCTCCAGGAAGAATCCGACCTTTGCCGAGGTGGTGGCATTCTCCAAGAGACGCGTGTATTCGATGACCTGATCCAAATCGAAGAACTCCACCGATTCCAGAGAGCGCCATATCTCTTCCCAGCTTCCAGTGAGATCCGGCCGATCGAGCATATCGACCAAGGTCCTCTCGTGGTTCGTCACCCTAACTTCCACACCGGAGCGATGGTGACGGACGACTCCGAACCCTGCGGCGCTCTTCGCCAGGAGCGGCGGTGGAAACAGCGCACCCCGATATGCATGCGATTGGAAGGTGAGCGGAAGAGACTTGATCGCTGAAAGGTAGACCAGTCTCCAATGGACGGCATAGGCCCTGCCGTGGAATTCCATGGCCGTGTGATAGGCCAGCACCGCGTCTTCGGTCATCTTGGCCGCCACCAGATACGGATCGACCGGCGCGGAGGCCGGGTCCGATCCCAACGGAACGGTGGCATACAGGCCACGACGCACGTGGATGATCCGCCCCTGTCTACTGTGGTAGGCTAGTAGCGATGCGCGAGTGCTCGTGTTGTTGGACCCTCGGTTGGACAGAAAATCATCCAGTTCGTCCACCGAGAAGACGGCGTGCCGGGCCAGGAAATCATTGAGTCGTGCCGAACCTTTAGTCAGACGCTCCAGCGACATAATGGCAATAAATTTCCCAACTACTCACCTATTTGTCAACTAAAATCGTTCATTTTAATCCAGACGGCCGTCCATATAGCGGGCCATTCAATATATTTCAGACGTCCCGCACGGCGCCGGAGCGACTCAGGAGAAGTGAGGCCACGCCGCACGCGATCAGGACGCCTCCGAACACCACGGTTATCTTGCTGGTCCCCACGTTGGGGATGAACACGAACACGGTCACCAGGGTGCCGAGCACGTTTCCCATGGTGGAGACTCCGTACACGGCGCCGGTAATACGTCCGCCGTACTCCAGTTCCTTGAGCAAGAGACGGACGAAGAACGGGGATAGCGCTGCAAGCAGCGCCACGGGGAGAAACGTCAGACACACGGAGGCGAGCATGATGCCCCAGAAGTCGTAGCCGGCGGACAGCATGATGCCTTCCATGACCCGGTTCGCCAGGAACGCCACGAGGATCAGGTACACTCCGACGACGGAGAGCACGCTCGATACGATCCAGATTTCTCGGGAACGATCGGCGACGATGCCTCCCATGGTGTAGCCGACCATCATCGCGAAAAGCACCACGGAAATCAGGCAGGCCCATGTCGTGATGCCGCTGCCGAAGTAGGGATTGAGGTACCGGCTTCCCAACATCTCGAAGCCCATGAGGGCGAAGCCGGAAAGAAAGATCAGCAGGAACAGCCACACCGAACCGATCGCACGTCCCATCACCACTTCCCTTTCAGGAACTCGTCCAGTTTGCGATTGTGCCTCTTTATCGCGCGGAGCGATTCCACCGGCGCGAAATCATCCGTGAGCGCGGCGGTGTCCGGCAGGCGCTCGACGCTGCGTCGTTGGGAGACCATTCCGCTCAACGGGTACTTGAACCCGAACGCATCGTCCAACCTTGCGGCGGTTGACGCCAACCGCGCCTGTTCGCGCCTGGGCCCGTCATAGGCGATCATCACCACGTTGCCTCCCGCATCGTACAGGTCCACGTGGTCGAAGACCTTGCCGATGGTGACGAGGGCGGCGTCGAACATCATGGTGTTGGGCTCGACGTTCTGCGCCACGGCCCCGCCCGGGCTGAGGCGGGTCTTGACGAGTTTGTAGAACTCCGTCGTGAGCAGATGAAAAGGCACGAACGCGCTGCGATAGGCGTCGATCAGGATGACGGGCCATTGTGTTCTCCGACGCTGAATGTATCGGCGGCCATCCTCGATGGAGACATTGAAATTCCGTTCGAGCCGGACTCCGAAGTGACGTTTGGCCAGATCGAACACCTCCGGGTCGAGCTCCACCGAAACGACTTCAAGGTCGGGCATGGTCCTGTGGAGGTACCACGCGGTCCGGCCCCCGCCGAAACCGATTTCGAGGACGCGGTCCACGTCGCCCGCGTAGGCGAGGACGGCGGTCATGTACCGTGTGTATCGTGAAGGGAGCGCGAACTCGTCGCGCGTGTCGTAGACCGTCTCCGTGTAGAGCGCCCGGTTGTGACCGAACGTCATGGTGACGATGGGGCCTTCCTTGAAGACGTAGATGTTGTTGTAGACGGACTCGCGTTTGGCTATCAGAACCGGATCGGACGCCGCGGGTTGCGGTCCCGCGAACAGTAACAGTGCCACGCAGAGTGCGCCAAGCGGTGCTTTCCTGGAATTCGGCACGCTGAGGTTCCCAAGCTACTCCATGTCAGCCGCCGCCAGACCGCGACAAGACCTATGCCTGGAGCAGGCGCCGTTGCAACAAAGTTTGCATGTCACGCCGCCCGTCGGCGATCAGCAGCACGTAGACACTGTTCTCTATCACCCGGTAGACGATACGGTAGGGCTTGAAAAAGATTTCGCGGTACTCCCGAACCCCGGTGTCCAGCAACTCCCGTGGATAGCGTCCGCTGTGAGGACGATCGGACAGACTCGCGAAGGCTGACTCGAACCGCTCCAGGACATGATCCGCACGACGCGGCCCATCGTGCTGCCGGACGTAGTCGTCGATCTCCTCCACGTCCCGTAGCGCGTCTTCGGTCAACTGGACCGCGAACGACATCAGGTAGTCTGTCGCGCCCGGAGCCGCGCGATGACTTCCGTGGCCGGCTGAACTTGGCCGGCTTCGATCTGGCGGGTACCCAGCGCCAGAATCTTGAGCAGCGCAACCGTCTCCTGCATCTGTTCGTAGGTGTCGATATCCTGCAAGACGGCCTTGGCCTCACCGTTCTGGGTGATGATCAAGGGTTCCCCCCTGTTGCCCAGCGTTCGCACGATCTCGGCCGCGTGGGACTTGAGGTAGCTTATGGGCTTGATCTGACTGGACAGCTTCACGACGGACTCCCCAAAGACCAAATATAGACCTCAAACGGGTCATGTGCAAGCTTGCGTGTTCCCACCCTCGCCACGAGCTCCTACCCCGACGACGTGGACAACTCCAGCCGGTTTCCGCTCGGGTCGATGACGTAGACCGAGTACCCTTTGCCCTCGCCGTGGCGGCGGATTTCGCTGACCTTGGCGCCCCTGGCCTCGATTTCCTTGACGAAGTCCTCGGGCTCGCCCGGTGATCCGTCGATCTCGAAGGTGTGGTGAGGGACGCGGGGGTGGCGATCCTTGGAGGCGTCGAAGACGCCCAGGACGGTGCCGCCGAGATTGAGCCGGACCACATCCACGCCAGCCACCACGTGCTTTTTGCGGACCGTGGCCCCGAGGACATCCTGGTAGAAGCTCACGGTCTTGTCCAGATCCTCGGCATTGAAATTCCACGAACGGAACTGGGCCAGCTTGGACATGATGAAACCTCCTCTTGAATGGCCCCTCTCGGCGGGAGAGGGCGTTATTCGACTCGGGCAGCTTCGAACAAGCCATCGAGATTTTCAAGCTCGTCGAACCGCCACAGCAGCTCCGCCAGCGACTTCTGCCGCGACGGCGACAGGACGCCCGTCGTAAGGCCCAGGAACTTCCGCTCGAGCTCGTCGTCGGAAAGCGGATTTCGGCTGTGACCCCTGGGGTAGTCGGCGGCTTGTGTCAGCCGGCGTCCGGAACGCAGCTCGATCTCCATTCGGGCCCGCTGCTGGGCGGGATAGTTGCGGGTGGCCTCGGGGTCCTCGCCGACCTCGACCTTGCGCATGAGCGGCCGCAGCAGCGGATCGCCGATACGTTTCTCGTCGAAGCTGGCCGGGGTCAGCGCGCCGTCGGTCAGGGCGGCGGCAACCACGTACGGGAGGCTGTGATCAGCGGTTTCGCGGGTCCTGGGATCCCATTTCTCGGGCTCGCCCGCGGCGTTCCGGACGGCCACCGCGTAGGTGGCGATGCGGATGCGTTCCAAGTCGTCCAGGTGGAACTCGTCCCTCAGCTCCAGCGCCATGGCCGCGCCGGCCTGGGTGTGGATCTGCACCGGGAAATACTTGATGCTGGTGTCGCTGAGCTTGAACCGGACGCCCGCCCCGGCATCGCCGAAACCGTCGAGCTGCAGGGCTCCGGTCACCTGGTCGAACAAGCCGTAGCGTCCTTCGAAGGGTTCGGGCGGCCCCTCCATGCCGGCACCGGCGAGGAGCGCGGCGAAGACGCCGTTGCGGACGGCCATGGCGGTGGCGCAGCCCTTCCACATGGACAGCTCGCCCACCCGGGTCTGACCCAGCGGCACCTGGGACACCGCCGTCATGGACATGGCGTGGGCGAGCCGGTCCTCCGGCAGCGCCAGGACCTTGCCCGCGGCACAGGCGCTCGCCGGACCGATGAAGAGTCCCTGGTCCCACCCCTTCTCGCGGGTGGCGACGCGCTCGGCGAACTGTCCGTAGATCTCGTAGGCTAGCACCAGCGCGGTGATCGCCGCGCGCCCGGACGCGCCGGCAGCCTCGGCCGCGGCCAGCACCGCGGGCAGCATGTCGCTGGGATGCCCTCCGCCCGGCGACACGAAGCTGTCGTTGCAGTCCAGGTAGCGGATCATGGCGGTGTTGGCGAAGGCGGCCATGTCCGGCGGGGTGACCCGTCCGGTTCCCAGGATCCGCGCCGCCGCCCCGCCGTGGACGGCGGGCGCCAGTTCCCGGGCGATGCGGCACGGCTCGGCAGCGTAGGCCCCCAACGCGCAACCCACCGAATCGAGGATCCGGCGGCGGGCCTCGTGGATCGTGTCGGGAGGGAGGTCCCGGTAGTCCAGGGCGGCGGCGTAGGCGCTCAAGTATTTCGCGCTGGCATCCATAACGACGTCATCCGCTCCCACCGCCTGCATCGGAACCCCGCAGGCCCGCGAAGAACCGCTTGAGCAGGCCTGCGCACCGGTCCGCCAGGACACCTTCGGTAACGGCCACGCGGTGGTTGAGGCGCGGGTCGTCGCAAACCCGGTAGAGCGACCTCACCGCGCCACCCTTGGGGTCCGGGCAGCCGAACACCAGGCGCTCGATGCGGGCCTGGACGATGGCGCCCGCGCACATGACGCAGGGCTCAAGGGTCACGTACAGCGTGCAGTCATCCAGGCGCCAGGACCCGCGTTCCCGGGCCGCCTCCCTGATGGCCAGGATCTCGGCGTGGCTCGTCGGATCTCCCAGGGCCTCGCGCAGGTTGTGTCCCTGGCCGACCACCGAGCCGCCGGACACGACCACCGCCCCGACGGGCACCTCCGCCTCCCGGCTCGCGGCCTCGGCCTCGGCCAGCGCCCGCGCCATGAACGCCTCATCCCCCTGCCGTGTGTCGGTCACGGGCTCATCCCGACCCGGTTCCGACCCCCGCGTTCGGCGGCCCGGCCGATGTCCGGGAAACCCTAAGCCAGCTCCGCCAGGTCATCGAGCACCTCTTGCGCGTGCTGCCCGGGTTTCACCTTCTCGTAAATCCTGGCGATCTTGCCCTTGGGATCGATGAGAAACGACATCCGGTACGTGCCCTCGTATTCCCTACCCATGAACTTCTTGAGCCCCCATACGTCGTACAGCCTCACCACCTCCTTTTCCTCGTCCGCCAGCAACGTGAACGGAAGCTGGTGCTTCTCGGCGAACCTGGCGTGGCTCTTGACCGGATCGATGCTGACTCCCAGGACGATGGCCTCGGCCTTGTCGAACTCGGCTATGTGGTCCCGTATACTACGGGCCTCCATCGTTCAGCCGGGGGTGGCGTCCTTGGGGTAGAAGAACAGCAGCACCCACTTCCCCTTGTAGCCGGAGAGCTTGTGGGAATTGCCGTGCTGGTCCATCAACCGGAAATCCGGCGCCTTGTCACCGGGCTTGTGTTTCATGGGTCCGTTTCCTCCCGTGGGGTGTTCCCGGATGTTCTACAACGCGGGGTGGCCCGTGCCAAACCGCGGAACCGGCCCGTCTTGACACCCCATCTCTTGCATGAGCAGAATCCGCATGTCCCGGGAGCGGGACGCCTGCATGAAACCCGAACGGAGGAACCCATGGAAACGGTACACAAACCGCGGAGCTACGGCGAGCACTCCGAGCACTGGCTCGACTTCGAGGAAAGCCCTCGGCGCGTTCGGGTGAAGTTCGGCGGGGAGACCCTCGTCGACACGAAACGGGCCATGCTTCTGCGGGAAGCGGGGCACGTCCCGGTCTACTATTTCCCGCCAGAAGACGTCCGCATGGAGTGCCTGACGCCCAACGACCACCATACCCGCTGCCCCGTCAAGGGGGAGGCTTGCTACTGGGACGTGGCCGCGGGGGGCAAGACGGCCGAATCGGCGGCCTGGAGCTACCCCGACCCCCTGGCGCAGTCCCGTGACATCGCGGGATACCTCTCCTTCTACTGGAACCGGATGGACGGCTGGTACGAGGAGGAGGACGAGATCTTCGTCCATGCCCGGGACCCGTACAAGCGCGTGGACGTGCTCAAGAGCTCACGCCAGGTGCAGGTGACCTTGGGCGGCGAGGTGGTGGCGGATTCGCGGCAGCCCCGGCTGGTGCTCGAGACCGGCCACCTGATCCGCTATTACCTGCCGCGGGAAGACGTGCGCATGGACCTGCTGGAACCCAGCGACACCAGGTCGCGTTGTCCCTACAAGGGCACGGCCCGCTATTGGTCCGCCAACGTAAACGGCACGCCCTTCGAGGACACGGTCTGGAGCTACGAGGAAACCATCGCCGAGTGTCCCAGGATCAAGGACCTGATGTGCTTCTTCAACGAGCGCGTCGACGCCATCCACGTGGACGGCGAACGGTTGGAGATTCCGAAGACCAAGTGGTCGCGGAGCTGACGCCGGGCGGGCGGCCGTGCCCTATGCCGCGGTGGACGCAGCCGGGCGGTGGGCGGCCCCTTCCGGGGCCAGGACGCCGGCCTCGCGCAGCTTCGGGAACAACTCGTCAAGGCTCCGGATGAGAAGCTTCGGCCTGGCCGCGGCCAGTGTTTCCTCGTCGTTGTAGGAGTGCTCCGTGGCCAGGGCCACGGTGAACACCGAGAGGTCGCTGCCGGCCACCTGGGCGAATTCCAGGTTGTTGCCCGCCCGCAGGTAGGTGGCGGTTCCGGACAGGAGGATCACTTCGAGATTCCGGTTGAGCTTCCGGAACAGGTGGTAGATTCCCTGCTCCTTGCGGAAGTAGGTCTCGTCGCGGTCGATGATCTCCTCGAAGTACTCGCTGATGCCGTGCTCCTCCATGACCCGGTGCTTGTAGCGGCGGCCGCTGGTGGTGAGCACCATGTTGCTCAGGCCCGCGGCCCGGGCCTGCTTCAGGGACTCCTCGACGCCGGGGATGAAGTCCGGCGGGTCGACGTCGAAGCCGTGGCGGCGGGCGATCTCCAGCGCGTGGCCGCGGATCTCGCGGCGGACCCCCTCGTTGTAGATGATGTTCGGGTCGCGCGCGTAGTCTTCCGCGAAAAGGATCGGCGCCAGGAAGAAATCGAACGGCCCGTCCGCCACCTTGCGCAGCTCCTCGAAGGACAGCTTGGGCTTGTGGTAGCGCGGGAGGATCTCGTTGGCGATGACGTGGACCCGATGGATGTCCGTCTCGATGGTGTCGGACATGGTCCGGATCAGGCATCTCTTGACCGGCACCGGCGCATCACTCATGGCAACCCCCCAAGGTTCGTGTCCTGTCTGGAAAACTGTTTCAGCATTAGCTAATCTGCCGGAACCCTGTCAACTGATTCAACTGCCTCAGGGAAGGTCGGACCCCGGGAGACATCATGCTGAACCTGACTCTGGCGTGCGGCCACTATGACCGGACCGAAGCCCTGCGGGACGGCCGCGTGCGGCCCGACGGCATCCGGCTCAACTGCCTGACGCTGAAGGTGGAGGAGACCTTCTGGCGCATGATGCAATACCGCGAGTTCGACGTGGCCGAGACCTCCCTGGGGGGCTACGTGGTGCGCCGGGGGCGCGGCGTCGACGACCTGATGGCGATTCCGGTATTCCCGTCGCGGTTCTTCCGCCAGTCCTGCATCTTCGTTCACGGCGGTTCGGGCATAGACGGCCCGGAGGACCTCAAGGGCAAGCAAATCGGCGTGCCGGAGTACCAGATGACCGCGGCCGTGTGGGCGCGGGGAATCCTCTCAGACGACTACGGCGTCCGGGCCGGGGACGTCGAATGGATCCAGGGCGGCCTGGAAGACCCCGGCCGGATCCCCTTCGAGCCGGTGGAACCGGCGGGCATCAGCCTCGGCTTCGCGCCGCCGGACCGCTCCCTGGCGCAAATGCTGGCCGACGGCGAGATCCAGGCGTTGATCACGGCCCGGACGCCCTCCACCTTCGACCCTGCCGGTGCCACGGTACGGCGGCTCTTCCCGGAACCCTGGAAGGTGGAGCGGGACTACTTCAACCGCACCCGGATCTTCCCCATCATGCACACGGTGTCGATCCGGCGGGAGATTCTCGACGAGCATCCCTGGGTCGCCGCTACCCTGATGAAGGCCTTTTCCGAGGCCAAGGACCTGGCCGTGGCCGACCTTACCCAGACCAGCGCCCTCCCACTGACGCTGCCCTTCCTCACCGAGCACGCCTACCGGACCGTGGAGGCCATGGGCGAGGATTTCTGGCCCTACGGTGTGGAATCCAACCGCAAGACCCTCGAAACATTCGTACGTTACATGGGCGAACAGGGGATGATCGAGCACAGCATGGCCATCGAGGAACTGTTCGCCGCGAGCACGCACCGCACCTTTCGAATTTGATCGTGCCGTAGACCGTCCCGCTGCTGTCCAGCCACATTTGGAGATAACCACCCGAAAACACGAGCGAACCCCTGGTTACTCTCTGTGCAGGTCGCTGACACAGCCGTTTCTCAAGGGCTGGAACCGCCCGGTACAACGGCATGTGAACAGGTTTTCCACAGGTCCGGTGGATGGCGTCAACAAGTCGCCGCACCCGTCGGGAACCTGATGGGCGTGACGTCTCAGACGTAGTGCTGGATCTCCTGGAGGGAGGGCGGGAAGAACAGCTCTTCGATCGCGGGCTTGTGCTTGATCATGCCCTGCTCGAACTCGTAGCGGACCGCGGCTTCCAGCGCGGGGCGGTTGTCGTCCAGGTTGTAGGGCCAAGGGTCGGGCCCGAAGATGGCGTGCTGCTCCTGAAGCTCTTCCTTGGCCCACACCAGGGCCAGGCTTCGGGGGTCGCGCATGCGCTCGTAGCAGACTTCCTTGGACCGCTGGAGGGCCTGCAGCAGGCTCACCGCCACCCAGGGGTTCCGCTCCAGTATCTCGTCCTTGACCACCACCGTGTGCATGATGGGGAAGATGCCGCTCCGGCGGTAGTACTCCACCTCCGCCTGCCGGGGTTCCGGGAAGAGCAGCGCCACCTTGTCGGAGCCGGAGCGGATCGACGGCAGCACCTCGGGATAGAGCGACCCTTCCAACTCTCCGGCGCACAGCATCTCGTCGATGTCCCGGCCTTCACGCACCCGGTGGATATTCATCCACGAGGCCGGCTCCAGAGGCACGTCTTCCTCCTCCTGGCACCACCACTCCACCGTGCGCAGGTCCACGCCGTAGTAGTCCTGCAGAATGCCGCGCATCCACAGGCCCGCGGAGTTCTGGAGCGTATCCAGGCCAATGCGCTTGCCGTTCAGGTCCGCGGGCGTCTCGATGCCGCACCCGGTGCGCTTGACCATGTAGCTGTGACGGAAACGCCGGTGCGGAAACGCCGGAATGGCGGTGAAGTCGCGCCCCTGGTCATGGGCCACGAGATAACCCACCAGCGACAGCTCGCACGCGTCGAACTCCTCGTGACGCAGCATGCGTCCATGGCGTTCGGGCGACGGCATGGTCATGACGTTCAGATCGACGCCCGCGGGTTCCACCACCTTCTCCCACAGGGGACGCAGGAGATCATAACTGCCGCAGGCAAAGTTCAGCTTCAACCGGGACATTCACCGCTCCTTGTGAAGACTCGCACCCACCGGATCCACGGCACGCGCCCCGAGGACCCGTTCGCGCACGAGCGCCCGTGAGTTCGGCCCGGGCCCTCGCACAGCGGCGCCAACGCGGCCGCCCTCGACGGGAACGGACTACGGCTCCCTGACATGCTTTCGGTATTCCTCGGGCGTGTCGATGTCCACGAGGACGCCCGCCTCGTCGGTGTCCAACTCGAGCGTCTCGTCGGGGTGGCCCCGCACCACCGGCTTGGCGCCGGTGTCGAGCGAAGCGGCCAGAAACTCGGGGAAGAGCCGCGCGGAGAAGAGCACGGGATGGCCGCGCCGGCCGTTGAAGCGCGGCACCACGATGAGCTTCCCGTCCGCCCGGAAGCGTTCGATCATCCGGTCCACGAGACGGCTCTCGATGAACGGGTGGTCCACCAAATGAACCAGGATCGCTTCCACGGGCTCGCCTTCCAATGCCCGGATGGCAACATGAAGCGAGGAGAGTTGCCCGCGCGCGTAGTCCGGGTTCACCACCGTGTCCACGCCGAGATAGGCGATGGCTTCACGCATGGCCCCGGCATTGTGGCCCAGCACCACCAAAGTCCGCTCCACTCGGGTCCGCTCCAGCGCGCGCACGATGCGCTCGATGAAGGGAACCCCGTCCAGCGGCAACAGCGCCTTGGGCCGGCCCATGCGGCTCGAAGCGCCCGCGGACAGCACGACGGCGGCGATCATGACTCGTAAGGAAAGACCGAACCGGCGGCCGGCATTGCGCCGCCCGCATGGGATTCAGGGGCCGGCAAACACGTCATCCTAAAGGCCCTCGAGCTTCCTCATGGTCTCGGCGTAGTCCGCCATGGCCTTGTCCAGGGTGTATTCGGCCTCGAAACCCAATTGCTCCGCCGCGCGCGACAGGTCGGTCAGGGCCCGATTGGACGGATAGGACATGGGATCGCTGCCCCGTTGCAGCGCCACGCGGGACTCCGGGAAATGCTTCTTCAAAGCCGCGAGAACGTCGTCGCCGGTGACCATGCCGCTGCAGCCGATGTGGAAGAGCCGGTCCTTGTGCTCCGGCTTCAGCGCCGCCAGGACCGTGGCGGTGGCGGCGTCCTTGCCATAGAGAATCTCCGTGGGGCCATAAGGCCAGTTGATGACCGCGTCCTCCCCCTTCAACGCCGCGCGGATCATGTCCTGGATGGCCTGCTCCCGGGTGGCCTTCATGGCGGTGGGCGACGGGCCGTACAGCCCTCCCACGTAACGGACGCACACGAACTCGAAGCCGTACATCCTGGCGTAGGCGTTGCCGAGAAACTCGCACCCGCCCTTGGTGGCGGCGTAGACCGACGGCGGATTGACGGGAACGGTCTCGTCGATGGTCGGAAGGCCCTCCCCCATGGAACCCAGATAGACGGTTCCCGAACTCGGGAACGTCATCCGCGGCACGTTCTCCAGCCGCACCGCCTCGAGCACGTTGACCGTCCCCATGAGATTCAGGCGCACGCCGGTGTAGGGGCGCCGCTGCACTTCCTCCCCGAGAAACGCCGCCAGATGGATGACCTGGCCGACATCATGGTCGCGCACCGCGCTCACCAGTTGCGGCAGGTCCAGGATGTCGCCGCGCACGGTCTCCACCGACGCCGGATCGACGCCCACGGCCCGGAGCAGGCGCTCGTTGACCGCCACGTCGAAGATGACCGGGCGCTCGCCCCGCTCCTGCAGCATTCCCACCACGTACGCGCCTACCAGACCGGTGCCGCCGGTCACCAGAATGCTCTTCTGTGCCATTTGTAGCCTCTTGATTCTCCGGGCCGTTCTCTGGACCGCTCCGCCGGCGTGGGGTCCCTCCCAACGCGGATGCGCGTCCGGTTACGGGAACATGTACTCCACCGGCGGCGATTCGAAGTCGGTCTCCACTTCCGTGGTTCCGGGCACCTCCTTGGCCACCGCGACAATCTCTTCCTGCAGGGCGGGCTGGGTCAGGATGCCGGAGATATGCGCCACGCCCGCGCTTGTCCGCACGCGCACGTTCAGGTTGCGGGTCTTGGGCGACACGACGAGCGCCGCCTGGACCCGCGACGTCAGGGACAGGTCGGCGAAGACCTGCTCGGACTCCGCGGTCTTCTGGTATTCGGGACGCCCGGCCGCGTCCTCGATCAACCGCGCCAGGGTGTCCACCGTCATCTGTCCGGCGTTGAGCACCAGGTCATAGCGCGACGCGTCGCGCCAGTCCGCGCCGAAGACGGCCTCCATGCGCCGGGAGCGCGCCTTGTTGACGTTCTCCACGTAACGCCGGCCGCCGGCCTCGTCGAGACCTTCCCGGTCCCGCACCTGCTCCACCTGATATTCCAGCGGCGCGGTCAGCAGTACCTTGAGCACGTGGCTGATGCCGGGCAGGAGTTCCTGGCCCATGTGGCCGTGGTAGACGATCTGGCCGTCGCGCGCCATTTCGCACATGGCCGCCTGAAGCGTGATGCGATACAATCGCAGGCTCTCGCGCCAGCGCTCCCACCAGTGCGGCCCCGACTCCAGCACCTCCTCGTACTTGGCCTCGGGAATGCCGTACCGGTTGCTCGCCTCGATCAGCACCTCCCGGTCCACGCACGAGTAGCCCAGGTCCTGCGCCACCCGCTCGGCGACCTCCGGCCCCGCGCCAAACGCGCCACGAATGATCGTGATAATCGGCATGGGCTTCCCTCCTGTCCGCCTGGTTGCGGGCGACAGCCACGGCCGCCGCCCATCCCCTCCTGATGCCAAGGTAAAACGTCCGTTGAAGGGTTGCAACATATTTGTGCGGCTCACCCGCTTTTGTTACACGTTCCTCAGGCCTCCGACATGACCCCCAAGGAAAAACTGCTGGCGCTGCGCGAGGAGCTGCGACAGATGTTCCTGGAGCGCGGCGAGTTGATCGACGGCGCTCTCGCGGCGCTGCTTTCGGCCCGGAACCTGCTCGTCATCGGGCCGCCCGGGACGGCCAAATCGATGCTGGCGGACGAGTTGTGCCGCCGCATCGAAGGCGCCGACTATTTTCAGTGGCTCCTGACACGCTTCACCGCACCCGAGGAACTGTTCGGCGCGGTGAGCCTCAAGGGGCTTGAACAGGACGACTACCGGCGGGTCACCACCGGCAAGCTGCCGGAGGCCCACATCGCGTTCCTGGACGAGGTATTCAAGGCCAACTCGTCCATCCTCAACTCGATCCTCACCATCATCAACGAACGGCGCTTTCACAACGGACAGCAAGTGCGCGACGTGCCGCTCATCACCCTGTTCGGCGCCAGCAACGAGTTGCCCGAAGACGACGAGTTGACCGCCTTGTACGACCGTTTCCTGCTCCGCTTCGTGGTGGATTACATCCAGGAGGATTACCGCTTCCTGCGCATGCTGGAGGCGGCGCCGCAAGCGGCGCGGGTTTGCCTCACCCTGAGCGAACTGAACGCGCTGCAGCGCGAGGCGGCCGCGCAGCCTGTTCCAGGCCACGTGCACCGGGCCATGGCCGAAATCCGCCGGCAACTCGGCAAGAAACAGATGGTGGCCTCGGACCGGCGCTACCGCCAGTCCCTGGCGCTCATGAAGGCCCATTCGTATCTGGCGGGCGACGCGCAGGTCTCCGACCAGAGCCTGCTGTTCCTCGAGCACGTGCTGTGGCGGGAGCCCTCGGAGCACGCCGAGGTCAGCGCGGTCATCCGGGAGATCGTGCTGGGCTACGAAAAGGAAGCACAGGAACTGCTCTATCAGGCGCGGGAAATCGGCGAGTATGTGCAGCGCCCGTGGGAAACGGAGGATCTGCGCTCACAGGCCCTCATCGAGGGGCACACCAAGCTGCGCAACATCCTGGCCCGGCTGGAGCAGCTCATCGAGAAGGCTTCCAGCGCGGAGCGTCCCGTGGTCCGGGTGGAAGGCATGCGCGAAGAGATCCAGACCCTGCAGAAGCGCATGCTGGAGGAGATGTAGTGGCCCGCGGGACCGCGAAGAAACGGCCCGTTCCGCTGCCCGGCCTGCCGGACAACGCCAACTGGATCGAGAGCGACCGCTACGACCGGCACGCCTACGGGCAGCTTCGCCGGAACGCCGCGTCGCTGCGCGAGTTGGAGCGCGCCGGCCAGGCGCTGCTGCCCCATTTCCCTTCACTGCTGCGGGACGTCTTCTGCCTGCTGTTCAAGTACAACATCGTCTTTGTCGCCGAAGCCGACCTGCTCCCCAGCGCCGCGCTCAACCGGACGCTTCTCGACGCGCTCCACGGCGGCGAGGTGAGCCGCATCCTGCGGGAAATGACCGTGCTGGACGAGGCCAGGGCCGGACTGTGCACCCTGCTAGTGGGCGAGGGGCTCCTCGCCATGCTCAAGTCGGAAAAGCCGTGGACGCGCCACGACATGATGGATACCTGGAAACTGCGCCAGCAGGAGGAGGAGTTCCACAAGGTCCAGGAAATGCTGGAGCACGCGGGCGAACTGGCCGGGCAGGAGGGCAAGGAGGACGCGCTGGCGAAAGTCCGGGAGCGCCTCCAGAGCCGGCTGCGGGGCGAAGCGGCGTCCATCCGGCAGAAGCGGCGGCAGTTGACCGAAGACCTCCACCGCACGGGCAACGAAGCCAGGGCGCGGGTGCAGGCGTCCGCCATCCGCGCCGCCCAACAGCTAGAGGAAGCCGCGGCGGAAGCGGAAGCGTGGGGCTCCGCCCTGGGCGGCGGCGGGCGCCTCCCCGCGGACCGGCGGCTTGAGTTGGGGCGGCGGCTCGCGGGCAACGAGAAGCTCAAGAAGCTCATCCGCATGGTCGGACGCATGAAATCCCATGCGCTGGCGCTGCGCAAGCGCACCTTCGAGCGCGCCAACGAGGAGCTCTACTCGGTGGAACAAGGGGGCGCGCTGGAGCGCCTGCTGCCCCAGGAGCTGGCGGCGCTGCGCCAGCCGTTGCTGCACCGGGACTTCCAGCGCCGTCTCCTGGAGAACCAGCTCCTGCAGTACTCCCTCCGGGGCATGGAGGAGAAGCGCAAGGGGCCGGTGGTGGTGTGCCTCGACGGCAGCTCCTCCATGGCCGGGGACAAGGAGTTGTGGTCCAAGGCCGTGACCCTGACCCTGCTGGAGCTGACCCGGCGCCAGCGCCGCCCGTTCCGCTCCATCTGCTTTTCCTCGCGGAATGCCGCTCTGCACGTCCTGGACATGACCACCCGGCGCGGCGGCGAGGTGGAGCCGGACAAGCTCATGGACCTCGCCGAACACTTTCCCGGCGGCGGCACCGACTTCGAGCAGCCGCTGGACGCAGCGCTGGAGTGCCTGAAGAAATCCCGATATAAGAAGGGAGACATCGTCTTCATCACGGACGGCGAGTGCCGCGTGTCGGAAGAATGGTCCGAACGATTTCTGCGGGAGAAGGACCGGCTGAGCTTTTCGCTCTTCTCCATCCTCATCGACGTGGGTTCCAACTCGTTGGGGACCCTCCAGGAGTTCAGCGACCGGATCACCACCATCAGCCAACTCACCAACGAAGGCGCCCGCGATTTGTTCGTGCGTATTTGAACCGCAAGCCACGGTTGCCCCCTGAGCCGCCACGAGCGCAGGCCCAGTGTACGGACCCACCGTCCATGGCGCCATCACGAAAGCATCCTCACTGGAGAACCCCATGAACCACAAACTCAGCTTCGGCATCCTGCTACCGACCCGCGGCGTCATCCTCGCCCAAACCGCGGTCCCGGACCTGAGCCCCGTCTTCAACCTGGCCACCGCCGTCGAGGAGGCCGGTTACGACTCGGTGTGGATCGGCGACAGCGTCACGGCCAAATCGCGCCTGGAGGTCATCAGCACCCTGGGGGCGCTGGCGGTGAAGACCCAGCGCGTGAGGATCGGCACCGCGGTGCTGCTGGCGGCCATGCGCAACCCGGTGGTGCTGGCCCAAGCCCTGGCCAGCGTCGATGTGCTCAGTGCCGGGCGTCTGATCTGCGGCGTGGGCGTGTCGCGCAACGACAAGATGTTCGAGGACGAGTACACGGCCTGCGGCGTACCCTTCAACCAGAAGGCCGGACGCCTGAGCCAGGTGCTGAAGATCATGAAGATGCTGTGGGCCGGGGACAACGTCACCCACGAGAACAAGTACTACACCATCCAGGACCTCTCGCTGCTGCCCAAGCCCGTGCAGCGGCCCGGCGTCCCCGTGTGGGTTTCCAGCAACGACGTGGACAGCGGGCTCAAGCGCGCCGCCCTCTATGGCGATGCCTGGATCACCAACATCCCGTCACTCCAGGTCTTCAAGGAGTCGCAGAAAAAGCTCGAAGACTTCGCCAGCGACGCCGGACGCAACCCCGGCGACATCCACCGCTGCCTCTACCTCACCATCCACATCGACCCCGACGCCGACAAGGCCCGGCGCGAAGGCGGCGCGTTCCTGGAGGCCTACTACCACAAGACCTACGAGCAGGTGGCCGCGCAGCTCGTGGTCAAGGCCGGCGGCACCCACGAGGTGGTGGATTTCATCAACCAGTACGCCGAGGCCGGCATCCAGACATTCATCGTGCGCTTCGCCGCCAAGGACCAGTTCCAGCACCTGGACGTGTGCACCGAGCACATCATGCCGCACTTCCGGTAGGGTCACCCGATCCGCCGGGGTTGCCCCTGCCCAGGCCGTGTCCATCCTTCGCCCCGCCATGAAATGGCATGGACGCCTCGTGACGTCCCCGCCCGGCGAGTATCGAGACAGCCGGTTTCGCGCAAAGACGGATTCGTGCCTGATCGCCCTGCCAACGACATGAGCGCGGAGCGCGTGCTGGTGGCGGGCGCCGGACCCGTGGGGCTGGTGGCGGCGGTGTACCTCGCTCAGCACGAAATACCCGTCACCGTGCTGGAGGCGGAACCGGCGCTGCCGGAAACGCTGCGCGCATCCACCTTTCATCCGCCCACCCTGGACATGCTGGCGTCCACCGGCGTGATGGAGGACTTCCTGGCGCTGGGCCTGAAGGCGCCCACCCTCCAGTACCGCGAGCGCGCCGGCTGCATCGCGGAGTTCGACTTCGGACAGATCGCCGCCGTCACCGCGCACCCCTACCGGCTCCAATGCGAGCAGTTCAAGCTCAACCGCCTGCTCTACGAAAAGCTTGCGACCCTGCCCGGCGCATCGGTGCATTTCGCAAGCGAAGTGACGGGCGTGGAGGAGGACAAGACGTCCGTCACCGCGGTGGTGCGGCAGAACGGCGAAACCCGGCGCTTCCGCGGGCGCTACCTGGTGGGCGCGGACGGCGCCCGCAGCAACGTGCGCAAGGCCCTGGACATCCCCTTCGACGGGTTCACCTGGCCTGAGCGCTTTCTCGTGGTGAGCACCCCGTTTCGTTTCGAAGAGCACTTCGCCGGGCTCGCGCCCGTGAGCTACTTTGCGGATCCGGTGGAGTGGTTCTTCCTGTTGCGGGTGCCTGGACTGTGGCGCGTGATGTTCCCCACGCAACCGGCAGAGAGCGACGCGGACGTGCTGAGCGACAGCGGCATCGAACGGCGGTTGCAGAGCGTCCTGCCCACCGGACGGCCCTACCCGGTGGAACACCGCACCCTCTACCCCGTGCACCAGCGGGTGGCTGCGCGCTACCGCCAGGGCCGCGCGTTCCTCGCCGGCGACGCCGCCCACATCAACAACCCGCTGGGCGGCATGGGCATGAACGGCGGCATCCACGACGGCTACAACCTGGCCCGAAGACTTGCGCGGGTGTGCCGCGGCGAGGCGCCGGATGCGGAGCTCGACGGCTACGAGCGCCAGCGCCGGCCCATCGCGCTGGAGTACGCCAACCTCCACTCCACGCGCAACAAGCGCAACCTGGAGGCCCGCGACCCCGAGCGCCAGGAAGAGTTCCGCCGCACCCTGCGCGAGACCGCCGCCGACCCGAAGAAGTCCTACGACTACCTGCTGCGGGTCTCGATGATCGCCAGCCTGCGCCAAGCGGCCAAACTGTAGCATTGGCTCCAGGCTGCCGCGCCTCCCGGCCTGGAGCATCATGGCGCCACGCATCCCCTCCAGGCGAGGTTGACAGAATGTACCGCTGACGCCAGATTGTCTCTTGGCCCGTTGGCTTTTGTCCTAATCCACATACACAGATGTTCTAGTGTGGTGTCTGGTTAATTCGCGTCATAAACTGCGGAGGATTTTTTGTTGTCGGCAAGGCGCGATGACGAGCAGTGGCGGGTACCACGCGAGGAAGAGCAACGCAGCCGACGGCGAATAAGACCCGCAGATTATGACGCGAATTAACCAGACACCACACTGGACGGAGACCACAATGCCCAAGGTACTGACACAAGCGCAGGTGGACGCCTACCATCGGGACGGGTTTCTATTTCCTGTCCGCATCATGGACAGGAACTCCGCGGGCGCGCTGCGGTGCAGGCTGGAGGAGGTGGAACAAACCATCGGCGGCGAACTCCAGGAGCGTTACCGCATCAAGGCCCACCTTCCCTTCCCCTGGTTGAACGAGTTGATCCGTCATCCGGTGATGCTGGACGCGGTGGAGGACATCATCGGTCCGGACATCCTGTGCTGGGGCTCCAGCTTCTTCACCAAGAACGCCCACGATTCCCGGTTCGTCTCCTGGCACCAGGACACCACCTATTACGGGCTGCAGCCGCGGGAGACCCTCACCGCCTGGTTCGCGTTCACCGACAGCAGGGTTCCGAGCGGCTGCATGCGGGTGATCCCCCGCTCCCACGCGGCGGGCGCGCTCCGGCACGTGGAGACCTTCGCCGAGGACAACCTGTTGTCCAGGGGCCAGACCATCGAGGGCGTGGACGAGTCCCAGGCGGTGGACGTGGAGCTCGAGGCCGGCGAGATCTCGTTTCACAGCGAGACCGTGATCCACGGCTCCAATCCCAATCAGTCCGACGACCGCCGGCTGGGCTACTCCATCCACTTCATCGCCCCGCACGTGCACCAGACGCTGTTCGACCATGCCAGCGCGGCGCTGCTGCGCGGCGCCGACACCCACGGCCACTGGGAGTCCGAACCCCTGGCGAAGCAGGACTTCGACCCCGAGTGCCTGGCCGCCCTCGACCGTAACCACCAGCAGTACAAGGCGAACAAGCAGGGAGCATGAGGCCGGGGAGATTCCGGCACCCTTCGCGTGGCCACCCACGGTTGCGGGACCCGCGCGCGTCATCGTCCGGCACACACTTGAAACCGATTCGAGAAAGGACCGCCCAGTGCCCGAAAAACCCCTGAACGGAAAGATCGTGATTATCACTGGCGGCGCCGGCGGCATGGGCACGGTCATGACGCTGGCGCTGTTGGAGGACGGCGCCCGGGTGGCGGTGGTGGACAACCAGGAGGAGCGTTGCCAGGCCATGGCCCGGCGCGCCGCGGGTGTGGCGGAGGAAGGCGCCCTCATGACCCTCGCCGCGGACATCACCCAGGCGGAGGAATGCGAGCGGGTGGCGGCCGCGGTGCTTCACCGCTTCGGGCGCGTGGACGCGCTGGTCAACGCCGCCGGCATCGGCATGCAGACCGTGCGCGCCAACTACATGAGCGAGCCGGTGCGTTTCTGGGAAGTGGAGCCTGACCGCTGGCAAGCGGTGATGGACGTCAACTGGAAAGGCGCCTTCCTGATGGCCCGGGCGGTCACTCCTCACTTGGTAGAGCAAGGTTCCGGCCGCATCGTCAACGTCACCACGAGCCTCGACACCATGTTCCGCGGCGCCTACACCCCCTACGGCATGTCCAAGGCCGCGCTGGAGGCCGCCACCGCGAGCTGGGCCAAGGACCTGGAAGGCACCGGCGTCACCGTCAACGTGCTGGTGCCCGGCGGACCCACCAACACGAGCTTCATCCCCGAAAGCGCCCCCTTCGACCGCGGCAAGCTGGTCCAGCCCGGGGTCATGGCCGCGCCCGTCCGCTGGCTCGTGTCGGACGCTTCCCGTGACATCACCGGCTGCCGCTTCGTGGGCAACGACTGGGATACCGCCCTGGAGCCCGACGAAGCCGCCAAGGCAGTCTGCCGTCCGGCGGCCTGGCAGGACCTGTCTTCGCAGGCGGCATGGCCCGACCGGAAGTAACTCCAACCCACCCGCAGGAGGTATCATGGCTTACAGCGCCAAAGGTCGTACCAAGGACTTTCCCGTTTTCGACTGCGACAGCCACATCTACGAGCCCCCGGAGGTGTGGGACAAGTACATTCCGGAGCGCCACCGTTCGCTGGCCAAGACGCACTTCTACCGCGACGCGGACCGCCTCGTGCTGGTGCGCAACTCGCGCATCAGCTTTCGCAGCCCCAACGAGTGGAAGTATCCGGCGGAAACCTGGCATCCCGGGCTGACCAAGGAGGAAATCGGCAGCGTTCAGCCCGGCACCAAAGAATGGGACGAGACGGTAGGCCGCAACGCCAGCGCCCGGGACCCCCACGTGCGCCTCAAGGACATGGACGCCTCCGGCATCGACCAGGTGATGATCTTTCCCTCGACCTTCGTCTACCTGCCGCTGGTGGAGAACGCCGAGGCCGCGCACCTGTGCGCCCGGGCCTACAACGACTGGGTCTACGACTACTGCGGCGCCGACCGGAAACGTATGTACCCGGCGGCGGTGCTGCCCCTGCAGGACGTGGACCGCGCCATCGACGAGTTGCGGCGGGTGGCGAAGCGCGGCTTCAAGTCGGCGCTGGTGCGGCCCATCATCGCCCTCAACCGCTACCCCACCTTTCCGGAGTTCGACCCCTTGTGGAAGGAGTTCGAGGAACTGGGCATGGTGCTGGGCATGCACACCTTCCCCTCCCGGGGCGAGGCCATGTCGCCGGGGCTGGCGGAGCGCATGGGCACCGACCGCAAGCGCCTGTTCGGCGACGAGGACATCCTGGTCTACTCGCCCGGCCAGTTCGTCGCCAACATCATGCAGGCCATGGGGTCCAAGCAGGCCGGCGACGCCGCCTACGGCTTCATCGCCGAGGCCATGACCTGGACCGGCGTGGTGCTGATGACCGGCTGGCTCGAGAAGTTCCCGCGCCTCAAGGTGGCGATCCTGGAGTCCAACTCGAGCTGGCTACCGCTGGTGCTGGAGAAGGCCGAAGGCTACCTGGAGCTCTACCGCCACACCAACGAGAACATCGGCGATCCCAAGGAGGTTTTCTACAAGAGCTGCTTCATCGCCTTCGAGGGCGACGAGGAGATCACCTTCCGGCTCTGGGACCTCTACGAAGACATCGGCCTGTGGTCCTCGGACATGCCCCACCTCGACGCCGCCGACGTATGGGAAGCCATGGACGCCATGACCAAGCACAACGTCCCGAAGCACGTCCAGGAGAAGATGCTGGGCGGCAACGCCCGCCGCCTCTACGGCATCGAGCCCGAGCTGGTGGTCACCCAGGCGCCGGACGAGTACACGCCGGTGACGATGTCGCGGTTCGCGTCGTAAAGGATTACCTCTCAACGGTAATGCACCAGACACCGTATCGCGTCGTCGCTCCCCGCTGGCGGCAACGCGACGCGCGCGTCGCTGTCAAAGGCGACCACTGGCAGTTCAAACATCCTCTCAAGACGGGGCGTGTGACCGTGCCGCACCCGAGGCGGGACATCAAACCTGGCACGATCATTTCGATCTACAGGCAAGCGGGCTGGAGGTAACAAAGGGAATGGCCATGCTCTACATCGCCTTCGTCCACCGAGATGATGAACCGGGTTTCGGTATTAGCTTTCCCGACTTTCCGGGATGCGTGTCCGACGGCGACACCATTGATGAGACCATTCGGCGTGGCGCTACTGCGCTCGCCTTTCATATCGAGGGCATGATCCAAGACGGGGAGGCAATCCCGAAGCCGCGTTCGCTTGAGGATATCGAAGCCGATCCGAACCTCGCAGAATGGCGGGAAGGAGCGACCATCTGTTTCATCCCCGCGGTCATCGACAAAGGGTCGCCACGGCGCGTCAATGTCTCCCTGGATTACGGCCTTTTGCAGGCCATAGATGACGAGGCCAAGCGGCGCGGCATGACCCGCTCCGCGTTTCTTTCCAGCGCTGCCCGAAACGAGATTCAGGAGCGAAATCTCGGCAGGTAGATCAACCGCGACGTCAAACTAACTACCGACCACGGGACCCAGGTCCGGCATCTCGGACAGGAGCCGGCCGTAGCCGGGGATGGGCTGGCGGAAGCCCAGGCGTAGCCGGGTTTCCCAGCTCCGGGCAGTGAGGGGGTATATCACCGGTACGCCTACGCTGTCCTCGATGTCTTCGAGGACGTCCAGGACCTTCCAGGCCGACCCCAGCAGGTACAGGGCCTCGGCGCCCGGATGGCGCCGGAACGACTGCTTCAAGTGCTCGGCGATTTCCGTGGCCGGGATATTCGGCACCTCATGGAACGGCGCGTCCATGCCCTCCATGGCGATGACGTCAAAGCCGGCTTCCCGCAGGTAGCTGGCGAAGATGTCGTTGAGGTTGTCGGGCAGGTAGGTACCGCCGAGCAGGCGCTTGATCCCGAGGGCGCGGAGCGCGCGCACGTGGTTCTGGCCCGACGTAAACATGGGCACGCCGTATTTCTCTTCCCAGCCCCGTATGACCCGGCTCTCGCCGTCGAACCCCAGAATCATGAAGGGCGGCGCGCCGAGCACGCGGATGAGGTTGGGCTTCTCCCCCATGAGCCCCGCGGCCTTGGCCTCGTAGCCGGGGATGGAGCGGGCGAACTCTTCCTCGGTCCCCTCCTGAAAGTCCATGGTGACGTGGACAAGCCTGATGGCCGGCGGTAGCCGGCGGTCGAGCTCGTTGTCGCCCAAGGTCCCGGTGCGGTTGGTGGGCCATACGGAGCCCACCACGAATTCACGATCCTGTTGGGCCATGTCCGATCAGTCCTCGTAGGGCAGGTGGGACTCGTCGGTGGCCGCCCAGCCGGCGCGGTTGTCCCAGTAGCGGTGAGCCGACGGTCCCTCGCCGGGCTCGTCGTCGAGGCTGCCGGCGGGAACGGTCATGCGCGAGCGGTCCCGGGTGGGACGCGCTACCGGGCAGTTGCACTTGCTGCAGACGGCGATGGCGAACGCGCGCGCCTCGGGCATGTCCCACCGGGAAATCACATCCTCGCCTGAGATCCACTTGAACTGCTCCAGCGGCACCGAGATGTTGCTGGACTTCACCCCGCCCGTGGCCTTGCGGCACCGCATGCAGTAGCAGTGGGCGAAGCGGATGAACGGCGGGCTGATTTCAAATCGGACGGCCTTGCACAGACAACTGCCCTTTAGCGTCTTCTCTGCCATGTCTACTCCGGGTGCAAGTGAAGTGGAGGGTTCCCGGTTTATTCGCCCGGCAACTCGTAGCTGATCATCCAAGTGACGCCGAACCGGTCGATCCAACTGCCGAAGTAGGCGCCCCAGAAGGTGTCCTGCATGGGCATGGTGACCGTGCCTCCCTCCGACAGTCTCGCGAAAACCTCGTCGCAGTACTTCCTGCTCTCGCCGTCGATGGATATCGCGAAGTTGGTCCCCTGAACCGGAGGCGGACCGAAGGCGGAGGCGCTGTCGCTTCCCATCAGCACGCCCGATCCAACGGCGAGGGCGACGTGCATGATGCGCTCCTTCTCCTCCTCCGTCACGTTCAGATCCGGCGGCCCGTCGCCGAAGGTCTGTAGCATCTCGTACTCGCCGCCGAACACCGAGCGGTAAAACTCGAAGGCCTCCCGGCAATTGCCGTCAAAGAAGAGATAGGTATTGAGCGACATTTCAAGTTCTCCTTGCGGTTCAGGCATTCCGCGCTCGCGGCGGATGCGGGGTTCGCGATTCTGACGTTACACGACATTAGAACCCGTATAACCGCGCCGGGTTGCTCTCCAGGATCGCCCTTTTGCCCGATTCGCTCACGTCGTCCCGCTCGCGCAGCGTCCTGGCGGCGTAGCGCTCCCGGTCGGAGTGGGGCATGTCGGAGCCGAAAACGATCTGGCCCTCCCCCACCAGGTCCATGACCTGGGGCAGCATGTCGTCCTCCACTTCCGCGCTCCAGTACAGGTTGCCGCGCTTCAGGTACTCATTGGGCTCGGCGGCGGCGTTGACGTGGATCTGCGGGTAGAGGTTCGCCAGCCGGTGGGCATGCGGGTACCGGTGTTTGAGGCGGTCGAGGACGAACGGGATCCAAAGGCAGCCCGCCTCCAGGAAGACCACCCGCAGGTTCGGAAACCGGTCCAGGACGCCGCCGGTCATGAAGGCGACGAACCCCATCAGCAACGGCATGGTGAACGCCGTGATCCAGGAGGGGTACAGTTCGCTGTAGAGGTTGTTGAGCGACGGGCACGACCATCCCACGTGCACGCCCAGGGTCAGGTCCGTCTCCGCCATGGCCTCGTAGAAGGGCAGGAACATGGGGTTGTCCAGCATGCGGTCACCGGCGGTCCCCAGCACCATGATGGCCGAGGCGCCGAGGCTCTTGGCCTCGTACACGCCATGCACCGCCCCGGACACGTCTTCCAAATTGACGACCCCGGCCCACTTCAGGCGCTCGCAACCCGACAGCGTGTCGCCCATCCAGCGGTTGTAGGAAGAACACAGCGCTGTCATGAGCGCCGGATCCGTGGTCAAGGGATAGGCCAGGAAGAGTGTCGGAAAGATCACCTGGACATCGATGTCCTCTGCGTCCAGCGCCTCGAGACGAGCATTGAGATCCGTCAACTCCTGGCTGTCCAAGCTATCCAGGTTCTTCCCCTCGATCAGTGCCCCATGACGCGTGGACTTGCCATCGACCCGGGCCGGGGTGCTGAAGTTGTTGCAGCCCAGCCCCGACCGCCGCGGCACCACCTGCTCGCCGATCATCCAGTAGTACATCCCTCCCGAACCGACGATTGCCGGCCGCTGGTCCCGGAACGCCGGGTCCATGTACTTGTCGTCGAAGGTCGCGGGGCACTCGTTCACGTGTCCGTCTGCGTCGATGATTCGCATGGCCGTACCCTTTGCCGATTTCCCTCTTCAAGTCAAGACGGCGCCACCGCCATGCGCACCCGACGGGTCATCCGTCTCCCGAAGTTGAAATTGGTCAAGGAAACAATCCATAATCACGCCATGATTCGGATCGAGTCTTCCGAAGCCAACAACAATCCTTCCCGGAATCTCGCGAGCGTAGGAGTCGGCGAAACCATCCTTCTCTTCCGCCGCAACGTGCCGGTGGCCGAATTGCGGGCCGTCACGAAACCGCGGATGGAACCGAAAGCGGTGGGAATCGATCAAGGGATGACCGTCCCGTCCACGTTCTTCGAGCCACTGCCCGACGACCTGCTCGACGCTTTCGAAGGAAGTCCGCAGTGAATTTTGCGGATACGCGCACCTCCGACGATCCGGAGTCCACAGACCATGTCCAAACCGGGAGGACCCATGCAGCTCATTGAGCGCTCATTCAACAAGAAGGAACACGGCGTCGCCGGGTTCCTGGCGCATCCGCAACGGACGGAGCCGGGGCCGGCGTTGCTGCTGATCCACCCGAAGGGTGGATTGACGGACTACATCAAGATCGAGGCGCGGAAGTTCGCCGCCCTGGGCTACAGCACGTTTGCGCCGAATGTCTTCGAGCAACTGGGATATCCGGAGCCCACTCACATCGTCAGCGGCGCCGAGATCCAGGCGAAGACGTCAGACGACCAGTTTGACGCCGCGCTCACCGAGAGCTGGCGCTTCCTGCTGTCCCAGCCCCACGTGGACAACACGCGGGTAGCCGTGTCCGGCTACTGCATGGGCGGGCGCATCGCCATCAACTTCGTCGCGGCGACCCCCGAAGTGCGGGCGTTCGTGGGCTACTACCCCACGGTGCGGGATGAGCCGCCCACGGACATGCGGCCGATCCCGCCGTGGGAGAAGGCCAGGGCCATGCGTTGTCCTTCCATCAACATCTACGGAGCCGATGACGTGGTCACGACGATTCCGGTCCAGGACAGGATGATGTACGCGTTCCGAGGGAACGGGCAGCCGCTGGAATGGCATTTCTTTCCTTTCGGCGGGCATGGGTTCGTGGACCCGGGCGCGGTGGGCTATCACGCCCACACCGCGGAACTGGCATGGCCCATGGTGGTGGACTTCATGGAACGGGAACTTCAGTGGGCGCCGGAATCATGAGTCGTCACGCCCGAATCGTGGCGCAGCGAGGTCGAACGGCGCCGGTCCAAGGGTGGCGCCGTCGATGGACGCCATCGTGCTTGGCGGAAGTCTGTCAGACTTGCCCTGAAACATAATATAAAGAGACAAGGACATCGTGGTGACTCGCGAGTACTGCCGGACTTCGCGGGGCCACAGCGGTCGGCCACGCCGAACGCAGTTCACGGAGGGAGACGCAGCCATGGCACAGGAATCAACCGGACTACGGACGGAGCCCGACCTTTCGGCGGACGTCGTCATTGTCGGATCGGGGGCCACCGGGTTGCCCGCGGCCATAGCCGCGGCGGACGCGGGTGCGTCCGTGCTGGTGGTGGAAACCAACTACGACGTGGGTGGCCACGCCATCCTGAGCGGCGGCAACGTGCCGCTGGGTGGCGGCACCAGCGCGCAGCGCAAGTACGGCATCGAAGACTCACCGGACACGGTCTTCGCCGACCTCACGGACTGGTCGGTGGTGCAGGTCAACGGCTCCCCGGACTACCGCTACAGCGACCGGGCGGTGATCCGCGCCTTCGCCGATCATTGCGCGCAAACCTATGAGTTTCTGGTGGCCAACGGCGTGAAGTTTCGGGAGATTCCGCCCGACAGCCGGGGCGCCCACTCCACCGGCAACTCCGCGCACCGGGAGAACCACACCTATTGGGAGCACGGCGCCGGCCTGGAAAGCCCCAACGCCCGGCCCGGCACCGGCATGGTGCGGCCGCTGGAAGCCAGCGCCCGGGAAAAGGGCGTCAAGTTCCTGCTGAACTACAAAATGTCCGCCATCATCCGGGAAGGCGCCCCCGGCCAGCCTTCCGAACGGGTCGTCGGCATCACCGCCGAATACACCCCCACCGTCATGCCCGGCAGCACTACCCCGCTGCGCAGCTTCCGCAACCACGGCAACATCGACCGCACCGAGGCCGCGCTGACCATCCGCGCCCGCAAGGCGGTGATCGTTGCCACCGGTGGCAGCACCAGCAACGTCAACTTCCGGCGCATGTTCGACCCCCGGCTCACCGAAGTCTACCAAGTGGCCGGCGAGCCCTACACGTACCAGGACGGCAGCGGCGAACTCGCCGCCATGGCCGTGGGCGCGTCCTTGTGGGGCCTGGCCAACCAAGTCCTGGAGAACGGCGACAACATCCGGGTGCAGCGCGCCCTGGGCACGCGCTGGAACTACATGACGTGGGAGTTGGAAAGCCCCATTTTCCCGCTGGTGCGCGCCATGGGCCTGTCCGTCAAGAACTGGCACGACCTGATCCTGGTGAACCAGGTGGGCGAGCGTTTCTACGACGAAACCCAAGGCGACTACCCTGAGGGAAACAAGCACAAGGACATCGACCCGTACACCCCGGGAGACCACCGCAACACCCACATCCAGTACGATCCCCACCACTCCAACTTCTTCAACGCCGCGGTGGCCATGAACCCGGGTTCCATGCCTCCCGACTACTCGGGCGGGCCGGTGTGGGCCATCTTCGACTCCGCCGCGGTGGAACGCGAAGGCTGGACGGTCACCCCGCCGCATGTGGACCCCGCCGGCTACTTCTTCAGCGCCGACACCCTGCCGGACCTGGCCTCCGCCATCCGGAACCCATGGCAGCCCGCGCCCGTGAGCGGCGCCGTACTGGAAGCCACGGTGCGCCGCTACAACAGTTTTGTGGACTCCGGCACGGACAAGGACTTCGGCAAGCCCTCCCCCAAGTACAAGATCGAGAAGCCGCCTTTCCACGCCGCCTGGGGCACGCCCTTGATCCACGACAGCCGCGCCGGCCTGCGCATCAATGAGAAGTGCCAGGTGCTGGACATGAACGGCGCCATCATCCCCGGCCTTTATTGCGGCGGCGAGTCCGCCGGCGGCTTCAACCAGCACGGCATGGGCCGCTGCACCGTGCAGGGATACATCGCCGGCCGGGAGGCAGCGGCAATCGAGGATTGTGGTTGAGCCCGGCTCCGTGGTAGCGGTGGTGGCAAGAGGCCACCCAAAGCAGCCCTGTCTGGGCAAAGAAGGGGTGGAAGAAGAACAGGAGAAACCGTCATGGAAGAAGCCATCATTTCGGCAGACTCGCACGTCATCGAGGTTCCAGACCTCTGGGAGAAGGGGTTGCCGTCGTCCTTGCGCGACCGAGCGCCCAAGGCTTACTTCGACGAGGGACGCGACGCCTGGATGTTCGGGTGCCCGGACGTGATCCCGCAGGCCGTGGGCGGGCTCTTCATGGCGGGCCAGCGCCCGGAGCAGGTGGAGGACTTCCGCCGCGCCGGTTTCTCGGTGGCGCGTCCCGGCGGCTGGGACCCGGTGGAGCGCGTCAAGGACATGGCCACCGACGGCGTCTCGGGCGAGGTGCTCTATCCCAGCTTGGGACTCGGGTTCTTCTGCGTGGAGGACGCCGCGCTTCAGGAAGGCCTGTTCCGCACCTACAACGACTGGCTCATCGAGTATTGCCAAGGAGCGCCGGACCGCCTCTTCGGGGTCGCACTGATCTCGGCGTTCGACATGGACCATGCGCTGGCCGAGATGGAGCGTTGCCGCAAGGCCGGCATGGTCGGCACTCTCATCTGGCAGGTACCCCACCCCGACCTGCCCTTTACCTCCGATCACTACGAACGCTACTGGGCCGCATCCCAGGACCTCGACATGCCGGTACACCTGCACATCCTCACGGGGTTCGGCGACAGCATGCACCGCCAGACTGCCACGGGCATGAAGCGCTACCGCATCGGCGTGGAGCAGACCCGCGAGATCGAAGACGCGCTCTTCGACATCATCTTCTCGGGGGCGCTTGAGCGCTATCCCAGCCTCAAGATCGTCTCGGTGGAGAACGAAATCGGCTGGATGCCCTTCTGGCTCGGCCAGTGCGACAAGAACTTCCGGCGCCATCGCCACGCCCAGCCCCTGCCCATGGACAAGCTCCCCAGCGAGTACTTCAACCGGCAGGTGTACGCCACCTTCTTCAACGACCACATCGGCGGCCGCCTGTTCTCCTGGTGGGGCGCCGACAACTGCATGTGGTCCAACGACTACCCGCACCAGAATTCCACTTGGCCCAACTCCCGCGACGTCATTGCCCGCGACATGAACGGCCTCGACGCCGGCGACCGCGCCAAGCTGCTCACCACCAACGTGACGCGGCTCTACAACCTGAACGTATCGCCGCTGGCCCAGGCGGCACCCTAGCAGGTGAAGGATAGTCGGGAGATCGGTCATGCGGGTCGAAGGCCACGACCCCAAGACCGGTGAAACCTTTTCGAGAAAGCCGACAGTTTCCGCAGGAAATGAATCAGATGAACCATCGAGACGAGCGGTGGAACAGCGCAGTGTTTCGCAATGTCGAAAAGATTCTGCTCAAACCCTGAGTAAACAAGCCTTCAACTTCGCGGCCGATGGCGTGGGTGTAGTCCGACGCGATCAAGCTGGTTCCGTTTGGCCAAAAGACGGCTGGCAACTCGGGAGCGCGGCGATACCGGACTTTTCAGAGCGTCGAAGATCGCGACCTTGGCGCGCGGCTCCCAGTCGAGTTTGGGATTGGACGACCGAAGAGACGGACCATCCGTGCGAAGTGGCGCATGCTGCGCTGGAACACACGACTCGCAACCAAGTCGAAACCGTATCTCGTCGCACGGACCTGTCCAACGCCGCCGTCGGCTGATGGATGACTGGGCGGCTTATTGCATCTCGGGCGCGGGCCGAGAACATCGAGCATGACATGGCCCTTTAGGCACGGAAACCGGACTGGCCACCGCTTGCGGGCTGGGCGGAATGGTCGTAAGGTTGTCGGAATTACCCGCTGGCAGCGTGCTGTCGGCTCAAGGGCTGCTCCAGGAGAGCGGCCCTTGCTTTTTCTGGGGACGGACATGAGGACGAGGGTCTATGTCGATGGCTTCAACCTGTACTACGGAGCCCTTAAGGGGACACCCTTCAGGTGGCTCGACCCGGTCAAGCTAACCGCCCTTCTGCGTCCCCGCGAGTGCACGATCGACCGGCTTCGCTACTTCACGGCGCGTGTTTCCGGTAAGCTCGATCCACAGGCGCCGGCTCGCCAGCAGCTTTACCTGAAGGCGCTTGTGACCCCGCCAGAAGTTGAGATCCATTACGGGCCTTTCCTGGCCAAGACCGCGTGGCGTCCTCTCGCCAACCTCCCGGTCGCTGGTAGACGGATCGATGCACCTCGGCCGGTCACGCTCCCCGAAGGCGACCACCGGGTGCTCGGGGAGCGGCCCCAGACACTGCCGGTGGGCCTCTATCTCGACAGACACGGCGAACGCGAGGGCGGGGGTCGCGGGACGAGGATACCCCTCCCGGACGCCGTGATCGCGGAGTTCCACACGATGGAGGAGAAGGGCTCGGACGTGAATCTTGCCGCCCACCTGCTTAACGACGCGTGGAAGGACCTTTTCGATGCGGCAGTGGTCGTGTCGAACGACACTGACTTGGTGGTGCCGATTCGTATGGTCACCGGGGAATTGAAACGCCCGATCTTCGTCGCCTGTCCGGGCCGTTGGCAGATCGCTTCACAGTTGCGGAACGCCGCGAGCCACGTACGCCACATCCGTCCCGCGATGCTGCGGGCGGCGCAGTTTCCCGAAACGCTACCGGGAACAAAGATAGTCAAACCGGCGGATTGGTAGGCCCCACCGGCTGAACAGAATGGCCCTGGGTGATGCGCCGTCGCTGCGGAAGACCGGCCCCTTGCGGGAGGTTTGGCAAAACTTCCCGGGCCCGTGTTCGGGTACACGGCGGTCCTCGCATCGTCCTCCCCCCTCTCTCGGCTAACACGTGTCAGGTACGAGTAGAGGGGCGCGTTGACGAATCTCTCGCGTAACTCCTCATCACCAGGCCACAGTCCGGCCTGCGCGGTCTGCTCTCCAAGATGGGAGACGATGACGCGGTCGACGTCGCGCGTCGGTGCTTTCGCGAGCTTCCGAATCAGGCCAACGAAGAGCTCTCCGTAACTCCTGGCGCTATATCCGCACACGACCCGTCGAACCAGGAAGCTCTCAAGAGCGGCCAGATGTTCCGCTCTTCGGGAGTTGATTCCTCGTCGTCATTCCTGATCCCGATTCCCGCCTCGTGCAGCACCTTGTTCTTGACCATGTCGGATTGGAGTAGCAGCGTGCCGCGCGCATTCAACGTCTCGAAGATGATGTGTGGCTCGTCGGACTCTTCCAGGTCGATGACCACGATCTCCAAACTACGGCTCACAGCTACTTCCAAAGCAGAAGCCGCGCTGTCGCGTTCCCCTGTGTCTCGCGGGAACTGGTCGAGCCATTGCTCCGCCTGCGCCTTGAAGTACTCGTGTGCCTGCACGATTCGGGAATTCGCGTATTTGGCAGGCGTCATTTCGTTGCTCATCGCATGTCGAAAGGCTTCCCTGTCGACGGTCGTTGGCCAGACCTTGAAGGCGTGATTCGGGTTCTCGTTCAGGTATTCCTCGCCGTTGGCCACCAGCGCGGCCAAGCGCTTGGCGGGGCCAGAGTGCTCCTGATCTTCAAGCACCTCCTGGGTTACGTCCATAAGCAGCTACAGCGTGATGAGCCGCTGCTGGCCGTCAACCACGATGCGGCGCTCGATCGTCGCCGTCGGAAACTGCGTCTGCTGGAGCACGACGGCGCCCATGAAATGGGGCTCGGCTCGCCCCTCCGCGGCGTCGTTGTCCCCAGCGCGCGGTCCAGGCGGATCTGCTCATTGCGGATTCCCTCGTCGAAACTCGCCGCCAGGAGCCTGCGCCGACAGACCCGACGACGATGCGCCGCCTGACGCCGCCTCCCCAACCTCTCGTGCTGACCCTGACCATCAAGCTATTCGTCCGCCTTCCCCCGCAATCCTCAACGTTCTTCGCCGACTCTATTTCAACGCTCTTCCAGGTCTCGTTCTGTCTCTCCTGACGAGTACTTGACTAGTTGTGAACTATAGTTCACACTCCCTGTTGGTGATCCGGATAGTAGAAAGCGTGACGTTCAAGCGCTGGATTCGTAGCTTGCGCGACCGCACTGCGGTCGCACGGATCAACGCGCGTCTGCGAAACCTCTCGCTGGGCAATGCGGGGGAGGCGAAGTCGGTGGGCGGCGGTCTGTTTGAGATGCGCGTACATCACGGACCGGGCTACCGCCTGTATTTCCTCCGCGAGGGTCGACGGTGGTCGTGCTCTGCGGAGGCGACAAGGGCAGCCAGGAGCGCGACATCGAACGCGCCGAGCGGTTGGCGAAGGACTGGAGGCGGACATGACCGAAACCTTCACGAAATGGGACGTCACGGAGCAGCTTCGGACCCGGGAAGATGCGCGCCTTTACCTGGAAGCATGCGCGGAAGAGGATCCGGGCGATGGCAGTCTGATCCGGGCCGCCCTGAACGATATGGTGCGGGCGGGAAACATGAGCCGACTGGCCCGAGAGATCGGAATGAGCCGGGAGGGTCTTTACAAGGCTTTGTCGCAGGACGGCAATCCGACCTTCGCCACGGTGATGCGGATCACACGGGCTTTGGGAATGCAGTTACGGATTACGGTGTAGCGTCACAATGCACGGGACCTGCTTTTAGCAGGTTGTTGAAAAACTCCGCCTGACGCGGATAAGAGTAAATAAGATATCGGGTCGGACATCGCGCGGGCCTTTTTCGGGCAGATACTGGGCCAGGCCCGCGAAGGACGCCTTTTGTCGGATGAACACTTCAGCGTGGACGGGACGTTGCTGGAGGCGTGGGCGTCGATGAAGTCGTTCCGGCCGAAAGACGGAGGCGGACGGCTTGGTGGCGGCGGACGCAATGCGGAGGCGGACTTCCACGGCGAGAAGCGCAGCAATGCGACCCACCAGTCGAGCACCGATCCGCAGGCACGGCTGTACCGCAAGGGCCAGGGACAGGAAGCGAAGCTGTGCTACCTGGGCCATGCGTTGATGGATAACCGCCATGGACTGATCGTCGATACCCGTACCACCGAAGCCGGCGGCCGGGCTGAGCGCGAGGCGGGCTTGGCGATGATTGCGGCGCGTCCCGGCGCCGATCGGCTCACCCTCGGGGCGGACAAGGGATACGATACAAAAGACTTTGTGGAGGGACTGCGCTGCGCCAACGTCAGTCCGCATGTGGCCCAGAACGACACCCGCCGGCGTTCCGCCATTGACCGGCGCACCACCCGTCACCGTGGTTACGCGGTGAGCCAGCGCATCCGCAAACGGATCGAGGAAGGCTTCGGCTGGGCCAAGACCATCGGAGGCATGCGCAAACTCAAGCACCGGGGCCTGGCCAAGGTCGACTTCCAGTTCACCCTCACCTTCGCCGTCTACAACCTGGTGCGACTGCGTACCCTGGGAGTCGGAGGTTGAGCATGCGTCCATGGCCTCCGGGCGTCTGCGCCGGCTTCGTTGGCCTGAAATGGCCAGCGCAACAAGTTCTGCTCCTTGCCCTGAAGCCGGCTTTTCCATCGATTCTCTCACAAACGCTCAAATCTACGCGTTTTCCCACGGCCTGCTAGAGGCCGACGAGGACGAGCCGTTCGTAGCGCGGCCGCCGCTCCGCCATTTCGCCATCGGCGTGCTGGCGATCTTCCTGCTCGTGGACTATTTTCTGCCGTACAGCACCACCCGCGGTTGGGCGGATCGTTCCCCCGTGGCTGGAGGTCGGGACCGTGGTGCCGGTAGGCTACGGCCTCTCCTCCCTGCTCTGGTGCCTGGGATTCGCCCTGTATATGAGCCTGTTCTGGAGTTTCCTGACCAGGTCTCGCCCCAACGGTTTGCCCGGTTGAGCCGACGCTTTTGAGAGCGCTGAGTACGGAGCCCGAAGAAATGCACTCTTGGCCCGTACTTCACATGGGCTTCCGGGCCTTCTAGTGTGGTGTCTGGTTAATTCGGGTCATAATCTGCGGAGGATTTTTTGTTGTCGGCAAGGCGCGATGACGAGCAGTGGCGTGTACCACGCGAGGAAGAGCAACGCAGCCGACGGCGAAAAAGACCCGCAGATTATGACGCGAATTATCCAGACACCACACTAGCTGCTGGCCGCCGTGTTCGCGGCGACGGCGGTGGCGGTTTGGAGCCGATCTTCCGCTACCCGGGCCGGCTTTCTCGCGGGCACGTCGTGGCACGCCCACGAGGTGGTGTTCGGCTTCGCCGCCGCGATGCTGGCGGGCTTCCTTTTGACGGCCGCCCCGCTACACCATTTCTTCCAGCAGCCGCCCGTACCCCAACACCGACTCGTTCACGTGAAGCCGCTTCTGGATGGCCCAAACGCGGGCGGGAACCGGGTGCACCACCGGCACTTGCAGGTCCTGCTCCAGGAGTCCGATGATGTCCAGCGTGCGCCAGCCGGAACCGAGCATGTAGATGGCGTCCGCGCCCTTGTGCTTCAGGAACGCGTTGCGGGTGTGGGCATAGACTTCCTGACCGGCGAGCTTGCCCACGTCCTCGAACTCCACCGGAATCCCTTCCATGGCGACCACGTCGAAACCCGCCTCCACGAAGTACTTGGCGAAGGTCTTGTTGATCTCGCCCGTAAAATAGGTCACGCCGAGGACCTTCCGGGCCTTGAGCGCCTTCAGCGCCTCGATCTGGGTCTGCCCCGCGGTCACCATGGGCACCTTGTACTTCCTTTCCCAGCCGCGGATGATCCTGCGCTCGCCCTTGACGCCCTGGAACATGAAGGGCGGCGCCCCTTCCGGGTGAATCAGGTCCACCCCGTAGCCCGCCAATTCGGCCACCCGTTCCTCGTAGGCCACCATGGCCTGCTGGAACTCATTCGCGTCGCCGCGCTGAAAACCGATGAAGAGCGGGATGATGCCGATGCCATCGGGCATCATGCGGATGAATTCCTCCAGGGAACCGGGGCGCATGGTGGGCTTGACCACGCCGACGGTGCCGCGCCAGCTCGTGTATGCCATTCACGACTCCTTCTCGATTGAAAATCGAACCTTCCGGACGCTATCCGATGCGCTGCGTCTTTTCAACTCACATGCCCGTCGCGGCGCGCCACGGGCACGGCGACCCCAAGCTGAACGAGCATCCGCTTCGAGGGGCCTCTATTGTTGTCCTCACGAGGCCGCGTTACGTGGGAAGGTCGCCGTCCGGATCTCCGGTTTCCGTGCAGACCGACAACTCGGGACAGTGCTGTCCCACGGAAGCGCCGCCGAACCCTGCCCTGGTCATGCCTTGCCCACCGCAGGATTTCCTGCGCATACTCGTGCGCAAGCCGCCAACCTCGTCATGGAACGCCCCACATCCACCCGCCAAAGCGACTCGGCCTGAGCCTTGGACAACCTGCACATCCCGCTGCTGGCGTTGGGCGCCGCTCTGTGCTTTTCCTCGGGCCAGATCTGCTCCCGCCTGGGGCTCAAATACGGCACGCCAACGAGCGCCACCTCCTTCTCCCTCTTCACCTCCACGGTCGTCCTGTTTGTGGCGCTGGGTCCGTTCGTTTCCTGGGAACACACGCCGCCCGCGGGGCTGCTGCTGTTCATCGGCTCGGGAGTGCTGTCGCCCTTCTGCACGCAGATCCTGCTGTTCGTCTCCGCCACCAAGGTGGGCATCTCGCGGGCGTCGCCCCTGCGCAACACCACGCCGCTGTTCGCCGGCCTCATGGCCGTATTGGTGCTGGGAGAAACGGTCACCGCCGCCATCGCCACGGGCACGCTGCTCATCATCGCCGGCGCGACTCTTCTAGGCATGAAGGATTCCGAGGCAACCGCGCCCTATCAGCCCATCTACCTGTTGCTGCCCATCATGGCGGCGTTCCTGGGCGGCTTCTCGAGCCCCATGCGCAAGCTCGGCTACAGCATGATCGACTCCGTGCCGCTGGCGATCTGGATGGTGCAGGGGGGCGGATTCGCGGCCCTGCTGCTCTACCTGCTGGCGACGGGGAAATATCGGGAACTGGTATTCCGGCGCGAGACGTTGTGGTGGTTCGGACTGTCGGGGATCCTCAACAGCGCGGCCGTGTCCCTGAACATGACCGCCCTGGAGAGGGGCGATGTCGTGCTGGTGTCGCCACTGATCGCCACCACGCCGCTCTTCACCGTGATCCTGAGCACCGTTTTCCTGCGTGCCCTGGAGCGGGTGACGCTCAAGGTGCTGGTGGGAGCGGCCTCCATCTGTCTCGGCGGTATCGTGCTCACCACGTTCTAGTGTGGTGTCCGGTCCTACTTCAGCAGCCTGCCGTACCCGGACAGAGACGAGCTCATGCCCATTCCCTTCAGCGCCTCCCAGATCCACGCCTGAGTGTTGGTGATGACGGGCTTGCCCAGATCCGTCTCCAACCGCTCGATGACGGGCGACACGCGCCATTTGTTGCACGGCATGTAGATGCCGTCCACGTTGGGGCATTCCTCCAGCACGGCGGCGGCGAGGTCGTAGCCGGTCTCGGGCGGAAGGTCCCAGATCTCGTGGGTGTTGTCGTAGCCCAGACCGCGGTTGGCGGCCACTTCGATGTTGTAGTGGTCCAGGAACCGGATGAGGTTCTCGTCCTGGTCGTGGGGGAACGGCGAAGCCATGACCACGCGGTAGATGTCAAGTGCCTTGAAGGCGCGCACCACCGCGGTGAGCACCGTCGAGGCATTCACCGGCGCGATCTCGCGCACCGCGTCCAGCACGAGCCGGTCCGAGCCCGGACCCCGGTAAGAGAGGAACAGTTCCCCCGTGATCATGAGAAAATCGAGGGAATCCCGCGTCAGGTCACGGACGACGTCGGCGAAATCCTCCTCCACCTTGGCGAAGGTCTCGTCCGTGAACGTGGTGACATGGAGCGGCCGGCCCTTGATTTCGATGCCTTCCGGCAGAATGCGGTAGTACTCCTGAACGGTCGGATCGTCCAGATTGGGCGAGATCAGACCCAAAGTCTTCATCAAGTCCTCCATCCAATGCGCCTTGGCCGAACTCCCGCCGCCCTCCCGCGGCAGGTACCGTCCACAAAAAAACCAGCGCGTCCTCCCGGTCGTGCCAGGAAGCGGCTGGTTCGTCTCGGTTCTCTTCAGCCAATCATTTCGCTTGCGTTGCGGGCCGATGCGAACACCGTGGAACCCGCCCGCCCATCGGGCTGTAGGACGCGTAGCAGAGCGGACTTTCGCTGTCAAGAATCGTTTCCGGCGCATCTTGCGTTGTCCCCGCCATCGCGGCGGCGCCCGCGAAACCTTGACGCATCCCGCGGCCGCTGTTATTTCCAAGAGAAGGTGCGTGGGGCGTTTCGTGGCGCGTTTCCTGGCGCGTTTACCGTCCGACGCGACCGACACGACGCCAGTGAATCGGCCGGAACACAGGAGGTCTTCGAGTCCATGGCCACCATGATAACCAGCGAGTGCATCAACTGCGGCGCGTGCGAGCCGGAATGCCCCAACAACGCCATCACCCAGGCCGACGAGATCTACATCATCGACCCGCTGCTCTGTACCGAATGCGTGGGCTTTCACGACTACGAAGCGTGCGCGGCGGTGTGCCCCGTGGACTGCTGCGTGACCGACCCCAACAACGTGGAGACCGAGGACGCGCTCATCGGCCGGGCGCGCACCATCCACGCCGACACCGATTTCGGCGACACCTTCGAATCCCGGTTCCGCGAGGGCGGAGCCGCCCCAGCCGCCGCCGCCGCGACCGCTGAGGCCGCCCCCACCGCCAGCGCGCCTCCCCAAGGCGCGCCCCAACCCGTCGGGGCTCCCGCCGCCGTATATGCCGACGCGTCCCAACCCTCCGTCGCCGCGCCGCCCCCGGACGAGTGGCCCGTGTCCCTGCACTGCTATGCCTGCAACGCCACCTACGAGGTGGAGACAGGCCGCCTGACCATCGGCAACGTTTTGTTCTGTCCCGCTTGCTTCAAGTCCACGGTCGTCAAGGACGATCTCAACTATCTGGTGCGCACCACCGTGCAGCAGTTCCATGACCAGTGGAACGCCGACCTTGCGGCATTCCTGGAGAATCGCCAGCGCGAACTGCAGCATTTCCAGGAACGACGCGCACGTGAACTGACGGCATTCGACAAGGACCGGCAGAAGCAACTCGACGAGTTCAGCAAACGCCTGGCCAGACTCACCGCGGACTATCAGGCCCCGGGGAAACAGATCGCCAAGCGGGCGCTCCTGAGCTGGCGCTCCAAGGTCGCCGGTTAGCGTTCGCTCCGCCGTACAGTTTGGCCGCGGATTTCCACATAATCTCGCTGACCCTGCACATCGGACTGGTGACGGGGCTCTGGCGCGTGTTGCTGCCGGCGTTGCGGCTGGAGCCCGGGAGCGAAGCCCGGACGCGGTTTCTGGTGCGCGCGCTGCGGCTCTACAACCCCGCGCAGATCGGCCTGTTGGGGGTTCTGACCCTGACCGGAGCCTCCCAGATCACCGATCTCAAGGCGCTGCACGGCTCGGCCTACTCGCAGGAGTTCGGCGCCGGCCTGGCCGTCAAACTGCTGCTGGCCTTCTGTGTCATCATGCTGGGGACGTGGCAGTGCATGGGCATCGCCCACCGCTTCGTCAGGCAATCCGAATCGCCGGAGGGCGTCACCGCCGAAGGGGTGGATCGGGTGCTGCGCAAGCTGGATCAGTCGTCCGTGCTGATGCTGCTGTTCCTGTCGGTCACGGTATGGGTCGGCCTGTCGTAACGGGGATTCGTAACGGAGATACAGGACGCGGACGAGGGTTGGCGCGGACGAAGGCGGCAGGGATCTCCAGCGTCGCCTTGATGGAACGCACGGAACCCGATGCCTGGCAACCCAATGCCTGTTTGACAAAGCGGAATCGAAGGGCTATCCGTCAACGGCACCACGCATGACTCTTGCCAAAGACAGCACGGAAAAGCCTGCTTCCAGGGCCACGAAGGCGATTCGGAATACGCGAACGTCCAAGGGCGCGGTGAACGAACCCGCCGACGACGCCGCTGATCAGGAGCTCCCGAGCGACGCCGCCGGCCGGCTCAAGATCAAGCGGCAGTACGAAGATCTCTTGGGCATCCGCATCGAGAAGCTCAAGGGTCGCGTCCTCAACCGGGAGAAGATCAACAAGACCATCGAGGGCATCTACTTCATCTGTCTGGCGTGCAAGAAAATCTGCCACAACCTCGACGAAGGACTGGTGCAAGACCCTGAAACGCACGTCTGCTACTGCGCGGGCTGTCGAAAAAGGAAGTGATCCCGCAGGCGACGCGTCCCTGCGCCGTCATCCGCCTACCCGGTCCGCGCCGCTCTCCCTCTCCACGCGCCGAGCCGTCGTCACGAACCCGGTGTGAGCCACCATGCGGTGCTGCGGCCGAACGCTCATCTCCTTGACGTGCCAGTAACGGACCAGGGTCTCCATGGTATCGATGCAGGCAAAACCGCCGTGCTCCTTCAGCGAATCCACAAATCCTTTCACCTGAAGCACCGTCGGCACGTAGCCCAGGAAAACGCCGCCGGGCCTTAGCGCCCGCCACGCCACATCGGTTTGCCGCCAGGGCTCCGGGAGATCGAGAAGAATCCGGTCCACGGTGAGTTCCCGCAGGCCGTCGGCAACGTCCCCCACCTCCAGCGTCCACTGGGGCGCCGCGCCGTAGTAGCGCGCCACGTTCCGTTCCGCGGCGCGGGCATGTTCCTCCCGGATCTCGAAGGAGATGAGCCGTCCTTCCGGCCCTACCGCGCGCAGCAGCGCCAGCGTGAGCGCCCCTGGGCCGACCCCCGCCTCCACCACCGTCGCGCCGGGATGGATGTCGCCCCACATCAAGATCAGCGCCAAGTCCTTGGGATAGATCACCTGGGCCTTGCGTGGCAGGTTCGGGATCAGGCGCTCCAGCGTCGGGCGCAAGACCACGAACCGCTCCTTGAGCGACGACCGCACGCTGAAACCGTCAGACCGGCCCAGCAGGTCGTCCACGGGGATGGCCCCGCCCCGGATGGAAATGGTTTCGCCGGCGCGAAGCGTCTTCAGGTACTCCCGGTCCTTGCGATCAAGGAAGATCACCGAGTCGCCGTCACGGAGAGGCTCACCGGTGGCGCGAAGGCCGTGGAACGTGGTTGTCACGGGAATGATGTCCTCCTCGCAGCCGGTCAGGCGGCAGCCTTCGACTTTGTGGCGACATGCCAGATGGTCACGAGCGCGGCCAACAGCAGCATCGGCGTGGCGCCGATATTCACCCAAGTCCAGCCCAGGAAGTGGATGAACACGCCGGACGACAGCGACCCGATGGCGACCACCGTGTAAATGATCTGATTCATCATTCCCTGCGTCTTGTTGCGTTCGGCCGGGGTGTAGGCGGTGGTCATCAGGGTGGTGGCAGCGGTGTACGTAAAATTCCAACCCACCCCGAGCAGGACCAACGCCAACCAGAAATGGGCCACGTGGATGCCCAACAGGGCGACGGCGATGCAGGCGCCCTGGAGGGTGAGGCCGGTGAAGATGATCGAGATCGCACCGTACCGCTTGACCAGTGAGCCTGTGACGAAACCGGGCGCGAACATGGACACCGAGTGCGAGGAAAGCACGATGGCCACGGAACCGAAATCGTGGCCACCGTACACGATCATGGCCACCGGCGTCGCCGTCATCAGAAAATTCATGACGCTTTGAGCCACCGTCGCGGAGACCGCGGCGACGATGAATACCGGCTGCTTGACGATTTCCAGCAACGACCGCTGCTCACCTTCCCGTTGCGCCTTGGTCAGGTTCGGAATGTTGAGAAACAGGAGCGCCAGCGCCGCCAGCAGCCCGGTGCCGATCATGAACATGAACGCGCCGGCGTAAAGGTGGCCCGTCAGCAACTCCTTGCCCCAATTGGCCAGGTTGGGACCCGCAAAGCCGGCGAACACGCCGCCCGCCAGCACCAGGGAAATGGCCTTGGGACGGAAATCCTCCGAGGCAGCGTCGGCCACCGCGAACCGATAGAGTTGGGAAAAGCTGGAAAACAACCCGTACAGGAAACCACCCAGCAACAGCAGCGGGAAGTTCTGGTAGAGGACGGCGGCCATGCAGGCAATCCCGCTGGCCGCGGCGAGGGCGGTGCCGCAAAGGAAACCGATCCTGCGTCCAAACCGCCGCGTGAAGAACGAGGTGGGCATGGCGGCGAGGGCCGCGCCCACGACGATCAGCCCGGTCGGCAAGGTGGCGAGCGCCCGATGCGGTGCAATCAAGAGGGCCACCGCCGGGGACGTCACCATGAAGAGGCCGCGCCCCGTGCCGGACAGCATCTGACAAGTACCGAGGACCAGTACGTTTCTGTGGTCGGTCTTCATGGCCCTCCCGCGGCCGGAACCGCCGGCGTCTCCGGCGGTGCGCAAACCGGAAAGCGGCGCGATGACGGATGGGACGGATCGAAAAGGGTCGAGTGGAACCCCCGGTTGCGCGGATCGGGTGGCGGAGAGGAGGGGATTCGAACCCCTGGTACCCTTTTGGGGTACACACGATTTCCAGTCGTGCACCTTAAGCCGGACTCGGTCACCTCTCCGTGGGACGTGGGGATCGGGCTGTCCGGTTCATCCGGTTCTGGGGGCAAGCGTCCCGCGGGCCGGCACGGCCGCCGATCCTCTACCGTAGTATGTAGCATCAAGGCGCGGGATTGGCGACTCTCCGGGAACTGCGGGCGCACCACGCCGCCCGGCAGCCACTCTCCGCCGGGTCTCCGTCACGTGGCAATGTCCCTGGCCCAGTCCCTGTTGCGGCGGTACCAGTCCACGAGTCTGCCCACGCCTGTGGCGAAATCCGTCTCGGGCTGCCAGCCCAGCAGACGCCGGGCCTTGGAGATGTCGGCCCAGGTCGCGTCCATGTCCGCCGGGTGTCGATCATGGTAACGGACGGCGGCGCGACGGCCGAGGAGCCGTTCGATCAGGTGGAGGGCGTCGTTGAGGACAATGGGGCGGTCGGAGCCGAGATTGATGATTTCGTAGCCGGGCGCGGCCGCCACCGCGGCGAGGACGCCCCGAGCGACATCATCGACGTAGGTGAAATCGCGCTGCTGCGTACCGTCGCCGAAAACCGCGACCTCCTGCCCTTCGCTGATCCACTGAACGAAGCGGAACAGGCTCATGTCCGGGCGACCCGCCGGCCCATAGACGGTGAAGAAGCGCAGCACGGTGACGTCGATGCCGTGAAGGGCGTGGTAGGTGTGCGCCATGACCTCGGCGGCCTTCTTGGAGGCGGCGTACGGCGACAGGGGGCGGTCGGTGGCGGCGTCCTCCTGGAAGGGGCGCGGGTTGTCGCCGCCGTAGAGGCTCGACGTGGACGCGAGCACGAACTTCCCGATACCCCGCGTACGGCACAGGTCGAGAAGGTTCAGGGTTCCCGTGACGTTGGTGGAACAATAGACCCAGGGGTCGCCGACCGACGCGCGCACCCCTGCCCGGGCGGCCAGATTGATCACCGCGGCCACCGGACCGAGTGTCTCCACGGCATGCGTCAGCGCCGGCATCGCCCCGCGATCGCTGATGTCCGCGGGCGCAAAGGAAAAACCCGGCTGCCCCTGGAGTCGCGCCAAGCGCCAATCCTTTAGGCGCACGTCGTAGGCCGGATTGCGGTCATCCACGGCGATGACGGCATCGCCGCGGGCAAGCAGCAGCTCGCACACCTTCCAGCCGATGAAGCCGCACGCTCCGGTGACGAGGATGGTACTCATGCGCTGTATTTCCGGGCCTCCACGAACCGCGGTCTATTGAACAATGGTCCGGCTGTTGTTAGTCGGAAGGGTGTTGGGAAGTCAACGTCTCCGGGGAACCGGCTGCCACCGCACGCACCCGATGAGAATCCTGATACAGCGCGTTGAACAGGCCGCCGTGAGCGTCGGCGGCGAGACGGTTTCGGCCATCGGACCCGGACTGTGCGTGTTCCTCGGGGTCGGCAAGGGGGATTCCGAGGAACACGGCGCGTGGCTCGCGGACAAGCTGCTGCATCTTCGGATCTTTCCCGACGCCGCCGGACGCTTCGACCGTTCCCTCCTGGACACCCGGGGCGAGATCCTCGTGGTGTCCCAGTTCACCCTCTACGGCGACTGCCGCAAGGGCCGCCGCCCTTCCCTCACGGCCGCGGCCGCGCCGGAGGAGGCGGACCGGTTGTACCGGGACTTCGTGGACCGGCTGGCGCGCGCCGTCGGGCCGCGGGTCGCCACCGGGACCTTCCAGGCGCACATGAAGGTGTCTCTGGTGAACGACGGGCCGGTGACGTTCCTCATCGACAGCGCGACGTCCGGGAAACGGTCATGAGCGAAGGAAGAACATGAACGTCGTGCTCTTCGAACCGGAGATCCCGCCCAACACGGGTTCGGTGGCGCGCCTGTGCGCCGCCACCCGGTGTCCCCTGCACCTGATCGAACCCCTTGGCTTTCAGCTCGATGACAGGCACCTCAAGCGCGCCGGCCTGGACTACTGGCCCTACGTGGACCTGCGGGTGCACGGTTCCTGGCGGGAGTTTCTGGACCGCCACGGCGGCGGACAATTGTATTTCTTCTCCAGGAAGGCCGCGCGATCCTATGTCTCGGCGCGGTTCGAGGAAGACGATTTTCTCGTGTTCGGACCCGAGACCCGAGGTCTCCCGGAGAAGCTGCTTCACGCCAACGAGGCGCGCAGCTATGTCATTCCCATGATGAGCCCGGCGGTGAGAAGCCTGAACCTCGCCAACGCCGTTTCCATCGTGCTCTACGAGGGGCTTCGGCAGCTTGGACGGCTGTAACCACGGCCATGGCGCACCGCGTCCCCCAGGCCGGACGCGGAAGGAGCGCGAACCCAACGACCGTCGTGGGATTGACTCCCCCACCGGTCGTGCTTAACTTGTGCGAAACCAATTCGAACCTGGTGAAACCACACCACTTTGCAAACCACACCATGGGGGTCTTTCATGAGGACTAGCAAGGCTTTTCTTGTCTTTCTTTTGCTGGCCGTGCTGGCGGTTCATTGGCCGCTTTCGGGCACGGCGCACGAGACTGCGGAAACCGGTGCGTCGCAGACAGACAACATACCGGACGAGGAAAAGGAACCCTTCGAACTGATCATGGCCTACACCGGCATCACCGTGGGCCCCGGCCAGGAGTTCGAAATGGATGCCGAGATCGTCAACCCGAGGAAGGCGACGGTGCGGGTGGAACTGGAAGCCACCGCACTGCCGGACGGGTGGAGCGCGGGGTTTCATTCGCGGTATCCGAGCTATCCAGTGGCCGGGATCGTGGTTCAGGGGGAGAAATCCACCACCCTTGAATTCAAGGTCAAACTCCCGGACGACGTGGAGCCGGGGGATTACGAGGTAGCGGTGACCGCCAGCGACGACGCTGGGGAGAAGACGGAGAACGCCAAGGTCGCCTTTCGCGTCTCGGCCAAGAAGATCGATACCGGGGGGCTCAAGATGGAGAGCCAGTACCCGGTGTTGAGCGGTAACACCAGCCAGGTGTTCAAGTTCAGCATCGACCTCAAGAACGAGACCGACAATCCGGTGACGACTGCCCTGGCGGCACAGTCGCCTCCGGGCTGGGTGGTGCGGATCAAGCCACAATTCGAAGACACGCAGATATCCTCCATCGCGCTCAAGAAGGATTCCACCGAAACCCTGAGCGTCGAGATTCAGCCGCCCCTCCAGGGAGAGCCTGGCGACTACCCCATCGTCGTCGGGGCGCGCGCTGCCGGGCTGTCCGCGCAGGTGGACCTGAAGGTCGCCCTTGCGGGCACGCAGGAATTGAACATGGGCACGGCCACGGGCCGGCTCAATGCAGCGGCCACGGCCGGCGAAGAGTCTCAGGTGGATTTCCTGATCGCCAACGCGGGCACCGCGCCCCTCACCAATCTGGCGTTCATCTCGTCGAAGCCCGACGGGTGGGAGGTCAACTTCCGCCCCGACAAGGTCGACTCCCTCAATCCGGGAGAGGTTCGCGAGGTAAAGATGGAAGTCACCGCGCCGGACCGTGCCGTGGCGGGCGACTACATGCTGGCGGTGACCACCAACAGCCCGGACGTGGCCAAATCCATCGACTTCCGGATCACGGTTTCGACGCCGACCATCTGGGGCTGGATCGGGGCCTTCATCGTGGGCGTGGTGGTGCTCGGACTCGCGGCGGTGTTCATCCGGTTGGGACGGCGATGAGCGATTACGTCATCGAAACCAAGGGATTGACCAAGCGCTACCGGGACAAGGTCGCGGTCAACGGACTGGATTTGCAGATTCCCCGGGGCGAAGTGTTCGGCTTCCTTGGCCCCAACGGCGCGGGCAAGACGACGACGATCCTGATGCTCCTGGGGCTGACGGAGCCCACGTACGGAACGGCGTCGGTGTGCGGTTTCGATCCCAAGACCCAGCCGTTGGAGGTCAAGGGGCGCGTGGGGTATTTGCCGGAGAATCCGGGATTCTACGAGGATCTCACCGCGCACGAAAACCTCGCCTACATCGCGCGGCTCAACCGAATCGACGAGGGCAGGCTCGGCAACCTGCTGGAACAGGTACTCGACCAGGTGGGTCTGGCCAATGACGGCAACCGGCTGGTGCGGGAGTTCTCCCGCGGCATGAAACAGCGGCTGGGCATCGCCGAAGTGCTGGTGAAGGAACCGGAGGTGATCATCCTGGACGAACCCACCCTGGGTATCGATCCGGACGGGGTGACCCGGCTCCTCGGCCTGATCACCACGCTCCGGCAGGAGCGCGGCCTCACCGTGCTGCTGTGCTCCCACCTTCTGCATCAGGTGCAGCGGGTGTGCCAGCGCATCGGCATCATCGTCAGCAGCCGCATGGTGGTGCAGGGCAGTCCCGACGATCTGGGCAAGGCCATCCTCAACGAGCACCAGTGGAACTTCCTGGTGGAGGTCGGCGGCGACCACCCCCTGGAGGACATGCTGAGCGCCCTGCCCGGCGTGGGCCAATGCGAACGACGGGCGGCGGGATGGTTCATCCGCTGTACCCGCGACGTTCGGCCGGAGCTGATGGCATTGATTCGGGACCAGGGACTCGACCTGATGCAACTCCGCTCCGAGGACCCGACGCTCGAAGAGATCTATCTCAAGTACTTCAGGGAGGCGTAGCGATGCTCGTCGTGTATTGGAAAGAGCTTCAGGATCATTTCAGCAGCCTGCGCTTCATGATCCTGCTCGCCCTGATCATCCTGCCCGGCATCCTGTCCGTCTACTTCGCCGGACAGGGGCTCCAGTCGTCGCTGCAAGGCGATCCGACCGAACATGTTTTTCTGAGGCTGCTCACGACGGAGTCCATTTTCTTCTCGCTATCCACATTCCTGGGGTTCTTCGGCCCGCTGGTGGGCATTACCCTGGGATTCGACAGTATCAGCGGCGAATACGGCCGCGGAACACTCAGCCGGGTGCTCTCCCAGCCCATCTATCGAGACAGTCTGATCAACGGCAAGTTTCTGGCGGGCCTCACCACGCTGGCGATCCTGTGGGTATCGATCCTGCTCGTCGTGATCGGCCTCGGCATCACCCTCATCGGGTACTTCCCCAATGCCGAGGAGTTGTGGCGGATGCTGTTCTTCGCCATTGTCGGTATCGCTTACACCGGGTTCTGGCTGGCCCTCGCCATGCTGCTCTCCATGCTGCTCCGGAGAACCGTCACCGCTGCGCTGGCGTCCATCGCCCTGTGGCTCTTCCTCGGCATCTTCATCGGTGTGCTCGCGAGTTTCGTCGCCGGTCTCATCATCCCGAACCCGGCCACGGCGGACGAGGTGACCCGGCTGGCCACCATCGAAACCGTTCTGGGACGCATGTCCCCGAGTACATTGTACAGCGAGTCGGTGCGACTGCTGCTCAATCCGGTGGCGCGAACGCTGGTGCCAGTGCTGCCCGAGCAACTCGGACAACTACAGGGACTGATCATCACGCCCCTGAGCCTGGGGCAGAGCATGCGCCTGATCCTGCCCATGTTCTTCACGCTGCTGGCGCTGGTAGCGGTGTGCTTCGGCATCGCCTACATCAAGTTCATGAGGACGGAAATCCGCGCGTGACGCGTCCTCCGCGGGCCAGCGGAGCCGATCCGCGCCATCACGAAAAAAGGGCAGGTGTCATCCGACACCTGCCCTTTCCGCATCCGTCCTCCGACGGCAAAGACCCGATGATCAGGACACCTCGGCGTTGGGCTTCCCCACCCCCGTGATGGACTCGACGATCTTCTTGTAGCCCGTGCAGCGGCAGATATTGCCGTTCATGTATTCGATGACCTCTTCGTCCGTGGGATTCGGGTTCTCGTCCAGCAGTGTCTTGGCGGTCAGGATCATGCCGGGCGTGCAGAAGCCGCACTGGAAGCCGCCATACTCGATGAACGCCTCCTGAATCGGATGCAGCTTGCCGTCCCGGGCCATACCCTCGATGGTGAGGACGTCCTTGTCCCGCGCCTCGAAGGCCGGCAAGGTGCACGAACTCACCGGCCGCCCATTGAGCAGCAACGTGCACGCGCCGCACACCTGCACGTCACAGGAACGTTTCGCTCCGGTCAGTCCCAAGCGCTTGCGAATCACGTCGAGCAGCAACTCCTGCGGCTCCACCTCGATGTCGTAACGCGTTCCGTTCACGGTGAAGGATAGCGGAAGGGTCTGCCGTCCTGTGTCTGCCATAGCCGTTGGCCTCCGCTGGTTTCTGACTGTCCGATGGTTGCAGCGACCGGCTACCCGGCCAGCTCGGCGCGAATATCGTTGAAGGCGCGGGTCAGCAGCACCTTGACGATGTGTTCCTTGTACTCGGCCGAACCGTGCAGGTCGCTGATGGCGTCCCCGGCGCGCCCGGCGATGGCGCCGGCCTCGGCCATGGCGCTGGCCGCTTCCTCCAGGCTCTTCCCGCGCAGCGTCGCCTCGGCCTCTTCCACCCGCATGGACTTGGGGCCGACGCAACCCACGGCGACGCGCACGTCCCGCACCGACTGCCGCGCCTCGTCCGCCACCACATGCAATGCCACGCCCGCGCTCGGGCGCTCCAGATAGCCGAACTTGCGATAGCGCACCGCGGCGTTGGCCCCGGGCACGGGCACCACGATCTCGGTGAGGATCTCATCCTCCTCGAGGGCGGCCTCGTAAGCGTCGACGAAGAAGTCGGCCATGGCGATTTCGCGTTCCCCGTCCGCCTTCCGCGCCATCACCGTGGCGTCCAGCGCCAGCAGCAGCGTGCCGGGGTCCGCGTGGGGCTCGGCGAAGGTCAGATTGCCGCCGATGGTGCCCACCTCGCGCACGCGCAGGTTGGCGACGTTGTGCTCCATCTCCACCAGCACAGGCAGGGCGCCTGCCAGCACCTCGGAACACTCGAGCGCCCGGTGCGTGCTCAGGCCGCCGATTCGGACGTTGCCATTGTCACGCCGAACCCCGTCAAGGCCCGGAATCTTCTTGACGTTGATCAGGCATTCGAAGTGGACCAGCCCTTCCTTCATGGCCAAGAGCAACTCGGTGCCGCCCGCGTACACCTTGGCGGAGTCACCGTAGCGGGCAAGCGCCTCGGATGCATCCTTGACGCTCTCGGGCTCTTCCAGACGGAACGGACGCAGCATGGATCAGGCTCCTCCTTCGAGTTCCTTTTTGACGGCCTGCGCGAACTTGGCCATGTCGTTGTCGGCCTTGCGCTTGATTATGCTGTGCCCCAGGGTAGCGAGCTTGCCCAGGACATCCACGGAAGCGACCAGGGACACCACGGTGGCCTCACCTCGATCCTCCAGCGAGACGTCCAGATCCACCTTGAGGTGGCTCCCGATCTTGTTGTCGCTGCCCGAGGCGCGAGCCTTGATCCGGTGCTTGGGCTCGTTCTCCACCACCTCGATCTTGATCGGAAACGTGACCTTGAAGGGGCCCACCCGAGCCACCATCGTGGCGCTGTAGAGCTTGCCCGCCTCCACCGTCGAGGCCTCCTCACAACCGGGAACACAGGCGATCAGCCGGTCCACATCCCACAAGAAGTCCCAGGCGGTGTCCCGTGGCACGCCGATTTCAATGCTGTTCTCGAAGTTCATAGCCGGGTTCTTAGCAGAATCCCACGCGCCACATCAAGCGCGTTCATTGAAGCCTTCGAGGACCTCGAACTCCTCGGACAAATAGCTCTTGAGCTTCTTCTTGACCCGATTCTCGATCTGCCGCACGCGCTCCCGGCTGATGCCGTAGCGCTCTCCGATCTCGCGCAGCGTGAGCGGCTGCTCCGCCATCAGACGTTCGCGGAACACCACCAACTCCTTGTCCTTGAGGCCCTTGCCGAAGATCCTCAGGCGCTCCCTGACCGCCTCCCGGTACTCGTCCTCGGCCAGGATATCCTCGGGGGTCGGGCTGTCGTCGGCAAGGGTATTGAGCAGCGTGAGGGACTCGCCCTGCACCATGGGGGCGTCGGTGGAAACGTCGCCGCCCGAGAGCCGCTGATCCATCTCGATCACCTCGGACTCCTTCACGTCCAGACGCTGCGCGATCAGCCTGGCGCCGGGCACGAAACCCTCGGCTTCGAGTTTCTCCTTCTCCTTCTGCAGGTTGAAGAACAGCCGGCGCTGGGCTTGGGTCGTGCCCAGCTTCACCATGCGCCAGTTGTTCATGAGATAACGGATGATGTAGGCGCGGATCCACCAGACGGCGTAGGACGGGAAGCGCACGCCACGGTAGGGATCGAAGTTCTTGAGGCTCTCCATGAGGCCGATGTTGCCCTCCTGAATCAGGTCCAGGAGATTACGGAAGGCACGCTCGTATTCCCGCGCGATCATCACCACGAGCCGGAGGTTCGAGCGTACCAGCGTGTAGGCTGCCTCGATGTCGCCGAACTCCTTGTACTGGACGGCCAGTTCGTGTTCTTCTTCGCGGGTAAGGACGGGATAGCGGCGTATTTCGGAGAGATAACGCTGCAACGCGTCAAAAGGAACCAGCGCTGCGGACGGCTCCTCGGCCTCCTCCGCCGGCGCTTCGAGATCGTCAAGCAACACCGGTTCCACGGGCGCGTCCGCGGACGGCTCCTGGCTATTATCGACGACTTCGATGGGCGGATTTTCAGCCATGCGTATGCAATGAATCTACCGTTGCGACCGACGTTTTACAAGAACGGCCGCATCTTGACACAATCCCCGGCGCCCCCTATCTTACCACCATGGCCCTGACGGAAACCATCACGGACTGGTTTGATCGCAATCGGGCGAAACGCGAAGAGCGCAATGCGCGCACGGTGCTCGCCGACGGCTACCGGGAGCTGTCGCGGCTGGCCAATCAGCTCAAACTGCACGCAGAAACGGCGCCCTATCCGTTCGTGGTCGAACGTCTGAAGCAAATGGCCGCGGAAAAGGAAAGGAGCACGGCGCGGCTCTTTGAGGAAGTGGAAAGGCTCGGCGGCCGGGTCGCCAAATTCGATTCAAGCATCCCGTCCGGCACAAACCATTGGGACCGGATGCGCCAGGACGTCGAGGATCAGAAGCGCGTCGAAGCCGCGATGGTGGACGACGTATCGTGCCTGGCTCTCGAAGCGCCCGAACAAGGCCGGCTGCTCCGCGAACTCGTGGAGGTGGAACGCCAACACAAGAAGGCCCTGCTGGACCTCCTGGCCCGCGCCGACCCCCAAGCGGAACAGACCTGACCCCTGCCCGATGGCCCCGGGAAGCCGGAGCCGCTGCCCGACACCCGCATTACTGCTCCAGGCGCGGCCGCTTGCGGCCATCCGAAAACGCCAGGTCCAGGGCGATCCCTGCCACGATGGCGTCCCAAGCCTGCTTTGCCGACAGCCCGGAGGCACGAAAGGACTGCCACAGGCCGATGATCTCGGTCTCGGTGGGAGGGTCGAAGGTGTCCGGGGAATCCAGGAGACCGTGGCCGGCTATCTGTACGTGGCGCATCTGCGTGCGACTCCCATGGCGGTGGATGTGGTGCAAGGGCCGGGAGGGCGGGAGCGGAGTGCCGCTTCACGCCGTCCCGCTATCCCTCCAGCCATCAATCGATAACAGCCAGCCCGGACACTTCAACCATACAGTCCGGATGGTAGAGTCCTGATACCTGAACCAGGGTAATCGCGGGAAAGTGCTTCCCGAAGATCGCCCGGTAGGAAGCGCCTATTTCCTTGCGGTGCCCGTGATACGCGTCGACGTCGGTGACGTACATGGTCAACGTCGCATAGTTCCGGGGGCTCCCTCCGGCCCCCTCGATGGCCGTGCGCAGGTTCTCCCAGACCTGCCGGAACTGCGCCGCGAAATCACCCTTGCCCACGACGTCCCCCTGGGCGTTGAACGGCGCCTGTCCGGCCACAAGCACGAGCCGGCCGGAAGAGACGCGCGCCAAGTGGGAGTACCCCACCGGGTTCTCCAGCCCACTCGGATTGATCAGTTCGAATGCGATGACCGTTCTCCCTGCTGAATGGTGTCGCCTGTGGTCAGGCTTGCCTCTCCATAAGCATGGTACCGCGCATAGTCAAGCTCGGCGTCAGCGCCTCAGGCGCGTCCGAACGCCTCGATGAACGTCCGGATCTCGCCCACCACGTCGTCCGTGCACGGCACATACGGCAGGATCACGCGCGTGGCCCCGGCCTCACCGTAGACCCGCACCTTGTCCAGCACCTCGTCCACGGACTCGCCCGCCACCAGCGGCAACCCCTCGAACAATCGGTCCGTGACCCGAGCGGCCGCTGCGTGGAAGCCCGACGCCCGCCAGGTATCGCGGATCGCCGTCACCTCCTCGCCGAAGCCCATGCGCGTCAGCAGGTCCCGATAGTAGTCCGCCAGGGCATAGTACGTGAGGATGCGCCCCAGCGCCTGGCGCGCCGCCCTTCGGTCACGGGCCACGCAGCAGCGCACCTTGCAGATGATTTCCAGCCCGTCCGGATCCTTGCCGGCGAGACGCGCGCCCTCGCGTACGTTTTCGACGATCCGGCGTATCTCCGGCGGATTGGCCATGTTGATCAGCACCCCGTCGCTCAGCCGCCCCGCCAAACGGCTCATCTGCGGCCCGAACGCCGCCAGATAGACCGGAACCCTGCGGCCCGACGGCTTGAACGCCAGCTTGAAGCCATGGGCGCTGTAGAACGCGCCCTCGTAATCCAGCTTGTCGCCGCGCAAGGCTCCCTGAACAACCTCCAGGTACTCGCGGATGCGCGCCAGCGGCCGGTTGAACTCCACCCCGTGCCAATTGGCGATGGTGGGGTTGGAGATGCCAAGCCCGAACAGAAACCGTCCGCCCGACAGCTCCTCGAGTCCGGCGGCGTGCAGCGCCATGCTCACCGGCGTCCGCCCCAGCATATGGTACACCGCGGCGCCCACCTTGAGCCGGCTCGTCACCGCGGCCGCCGCGGACAGCATCACCGTCGGGTCCTTGTTGTTGGCCTCCCCGCCCCAGGCGCAGTCGAAGCCGCTGTCCTCGGCCGCGCGAGCCAGCGCGGGGATGGCGCCCATGGGCAGTTGGGCGCCCGAATTGAATTCAATGTCCAGTTTCATGGATATGAGCCGTGATCCCGAGCGCACGTTCTCGCGACCGGCAGCCAAATGTCGTTCGATTCGAATTTCCCGGCAGGGGTTTGGGTGTGTCCAGGCGTTTTCGGTTCCGCCCGTGTCTCCGAAAGTCACCGGAGAAGGCCGAAAGTCTCCGAGGTTTCCTTAGGGTACCCGAAAGCGCCCGTCCGGCGCCCCTCCGCAGACAGGGACGCATTTTGTTAACACCGCATCACCGGGTCGTCAAGCCACATCGAGCCGCTTCCCGGCGGTTTTTCCGGTTCTTCGCCGGCGCCCGCGTCCGGACTTGAAACACCACGAAAAGTCCATTAGTTACGTCTGCATGATCATCGACGCCCATGCCCATCTGGTGCCGCAAGACTGGTATCACCCCAAGTCGCCGCAGGCCATCTTCGACATCCCGCGTGTCATCGACGAGCAGGCCCGCGCCGGCGTGGACCTGACCATCTTCGGCAACAACTGGATTCGCACGCCCCAGGGGAAAGACCCCTACGACATCGTCACGGAGTTCAACGCCTTCGCCGCGGAGACCACCGCGCGCCATTCCAACCACTTCCTGGGGCTGGCGTGCGCCGTGCCCTTCGGCGACGATCGTTTCCTCAAGGAAACCGAGCGGGCGGTGCGCGAGTACGGCCTCAAGGGCATCATGATCAACTCCAGCGTAGCCGGCGAGTATCTCGATTCGCCCAACGCCGTGCCCTTTTTCGAGTTGGTGACCGACCTGGACGTGCCGCTCTTCGTGCATCCGCCGCGAGTTACCATCGGCGCGGAGAAGATGGAGATCTTCCGTCTGCCGGAAATGGTGGGACGACCCTTCGACACCACGCTGTCGCTGGCGCGTTTCATCCTCACTGGCGGTTTCGAGAGGTTCCCGGATCTGGTGATGATCTGCTCCCACCTGGGCGGCGCCCTGCCCATGCTGCCTGGCCGCCTGGACTTCGGCTACGAGTTGCGCAAGGACGACAGCTTCGGCCCTTGGGAACCCGACGTGCTGCCGCGGGCGCCCGGCACCTACATCGAGCAACTCTACTACGACACCGTGAGCCTGCACGCCCCCGCGGTCACGTGCGCGGTGGAGACCGCCGGCGCCGACCACGTGCTCTTCGGCAGCGACTTCCCGCCGGTGCCCATCCCCCTGGAGCGCTCGGTGGATGCGGTGCGCGACGTGCGCCTGCCGGACTCCGACAAGCAAAAGATCCTCGGCGACAACGCCGCGCGTCTACTGCGGCTGGGACAGTAGCGGCGGGCGGCTGCCGCCGGAACCTCGACGGCGGCAACGTGGGACGCTAATGTGGTGTCTGGTTAATTCGCGTCATAATCTGCGGAGGATTTTTTGTCGTCGGCAAGGCGCGATGACGAGCAGTGGCGGGTACCACGCGAGGAAGAGCAACGCAGCCGACGGCGAAAAAGACCCGCAGATTATGACGCGTATTAACCAGACACCACACTGGGAACGGGCCCGCGAAACGCGCGGCTTGTCAGGACCACGCGAAGTTCAGGCACAGGTGGGCGGCCGCATTGGCGTAGATCCCGGCCGCCACGTCGTCCATCATCACGTACCAGGCTCCCTGACGGCGGTCGAAGAACGCCACGGGCTGGGGCTTCCAGACATCGAACAGGCGGAACAGCAGAAACGCGAGTAGAATAAACTCCCAGCGGCCGGCATGGGTGACGGTCAGGAGCGCGATCCACTGGCCCGCCACCTCGTCGCACACGACGTGCGCGGGGTCCTTGGGTCCGCCACCGCCGACGACACGGCTCGTGGCCACACCGCCCACGACAAATGCGGCCACGGCCGCCGGCGCGAGCACGGAAAACTGCTGGAGCGGGCCGACGAGCCAGTACGCCAGGGCGGCGACGGCGCTGGCGGCCGTGCCCGGGGCCACTGGAAAGAACCCGACATAGCCGACGCTGGCAACGGCCGTGGCCCATCCTGCGGAGCGCGATCTCATGAACCTCCTGTCATCCCTGATATCGCCGCTGCTGCGCCACTGGGCGCGCCGGTCGCGCGCGCAGCGACGGGGCGCGGTTCACGTGCCGGGGCTGCATGAACACGTCCGGGTCCGCTGGGACCCCTTCGCCATCCCCTATATCACGGCGCGGACCGAGGGCGACCTCTTCTTCGCCCAAGGATACATCCACGCCCAGGACCGCCTGTGGCAGATGGACCTCGCCCGGCGCCTCTTCAGCGGCCGCCTGGCCGAGATCTTCGGCGAGCGGCCCGGTCCCCGAAGGGACTTTGTACGCCACTTGCGCTCCGGCACCACTTCCACCGTCGATCATTTCATACGGCTGCTCGGCGTCCGCCACACCGCCGGGCTGTCCCTCCCGCTGCTGCCGGAAAGGCCCGCGCGCGCGGTGGAGGCCTATTGTGCCGGCGTCAACGCCTGTATCGAGGCGCGCGGACGCCGCCTGCCGGTGGAGTTCCGCCTTCTGCGTTACCGGCCCGACCCGTGGCGCCCGGTGGACTGCCTCACCCTCGCCCGCGGGTTCTCCCTGTTCCTGTCGTCCGCGCTGGTGACGCGGCTCAGCTTTCTGGCGCTGCATCGCCGGTTGGAGAACCAACCCGAGAAGTTCCACTCGCTGGCGCCGCGCTATCCCGACTGGGGCGCCGCCGTCACCCGTGCCGTGGGCGAGGAAGGCGCCGCCCTGCTGCGCTTTGTCAACGATGTTTTTGCCGACGACCTGTGGAGCCCTCCAGGCCAGGGCAGCAACAGTTGGGTGGTGGACCCTGCCCGCGCCGCCCAGGGACACGCCATCCTGTGCAACGACCCGCACCTGCGCATGAGCGCGCCCGGCATCTGGTACCTCAATCACCTCCGGGTCGCTCCCGAAGCCAGGGAGCGCAACGGGTTCACCCCCAACGCCGGGGAACACCCCGGCCTTCAGGTCGGCGGCGCCTCGCTCCCCGGTTCTCCCTTCGTCTACATCGGTCACAATCGCGACATGGCCTGGGGGTTCTCCGCCGCCCTGTGCGACGACGCCGACCTCTACCGCGAACGGTTGCACCCCCAACGGCCGGAGCTCCATCAGACACCGGATGGATGGGCCCCGTTCGAGACCCGGAACGAGACCATCGCCGTCCGCGGCCGCCGCCCGGTGGAGGCCGCGGTACGCCACACGCGCCACGGTCCGGTCCTTTCGGACCTGCTGGCGCCGTCCCAGGGCACCCGGGAGGCGCCCGCCCCGGAAGTGCTCTCCTATCGCTGGACGGCGCACACGCCGGGAAACGAACTGGGATTCCTGGACGGGATCAACCGGGCGCGGGACTGGAGCGGTTTCCTCTCGGCCCTCGAACACCACGTCTCCCCTTCCCTGCACTGCGTCTACGCCGACACCCGCGGCAACATCGGCCACACCCTGGCTGGGCACGTCCCGGTGCGCCCGGAACCGCCTTCCTGGCTGCCCCTGGAAGGCTGGAACCCGGCCCACGACTGGACCGGCGTCATCCCCTTCCCCGAATTGCCGCGCCTGTACAATCCGCCCGAAGGCATGGTGGCCACCGCCAACAACCGCATCGCCGGCGGCAACTACCCCTACTACCTGTCCGACCTGTACGAACCGCCCTATCGCATCGAGCGCATTCGCCAAGTGCTCGCCGGGGCCGAGCGCGTGGACCCCGACGCCATGTCACGCCTGCACCTCGACACCCGCTCGGTCCAGGCCGAGCGGCTCTTGACCGTCCTGGGTCCGGAGCTGGTTGAAATCGCCCATGAAGAGACCGCGCTCAAGCCCGCCGTGGACGTGCTCACCGAATGGAACTTCGACTGCAACGCCGAGTCCTCCGGTGCGGCCCTGTTCCACGTCCTCTATCATCGCCTCATGTGGAACATATGGGAAAAGGAGTTGGGCGCGGAAATCCTGTCGGGCTACGCCGAGATCCTGAACCAGCCCATCGCCCCTTTGGACGACATCCTCACCGACCCCGGTTCGATCTGGTTCCGCGAACTCCCCCGCAAAGCCGTGCTGACCAAGAGCCTCCGCCAGGCCCGCGCCGAGCTCACGCGCCAACAAGGCCCCGACCCCGGGAACTGGACGTGGGGCCGCCTCCACACCCTCACCGCCCAGCACGCCTTGGGACCCATGAAATGGCTCGCCCCCTTCTTCTCCGTCGGCCCCTTCCCCGCCGCCGGCAGCGCCTGCACCGTCAACAACTCCCATTACCGCCACTCCAACCCCTACGACCAGATCATCGGCGTCTCCCTGCGCATGACCGTCACCCTCAGCGATCCCATCCGCTCCAGCTTCGTCATCATCCCCGGACAAGCCGGCAACCCCACCTCGCCCCACTACCGCGACCAGGTCGAGCCATGGCGCACGGGACGAGCGATTCCTTTCAACGAGCCGGAGGCGGAGATGAAGGATTGGCCCCTGCTGGTCCTACAGGCAAGCGTTCAAGGTTAGATCAGACTTCAGGTTCATCGCTCCCTGGCCGGTGTTGAACAACCCGGGCCGGGATGGAGCCGCTGAACAGCGCAGCACCTGCCGCGTGTGGTTCCCTGTCAAATGCAGCCGCCGCAATCGCCCTGCGGATGAACCCAACACTTGTGGACAAACGGCACACAGCAAGGAAGGTTTCAGAGGCGCCTGAGTTCGACTGGGATGACGAAAAGTGAGTTCCCTGGTTGGCGCCCACCTCCACGGCACAAGCGCCTCAGTCCTACGAGCACCCACTCACCGAGCCGCAGTTCATGCACTTGTAGCAGGCGCCGCTGCGGACCATGATGGCGCCGCAGTCGGAGCAGGACGGGGCGTCCTGCTGGTAGAAGCCTTCGGCCACGCTGAAGCCCTCGTTGGCGCCTTCCGTTCGCTTTGACGCCGGGGCGGGCGCCGCGGCCAGCTCTTCCGTATCCCGGCTGATGACGCCCACCTCGGTCTGGGCCTTGCCGTCGAGGAACTTGGTGGCGAGCCAGCGGAAGATATAGTCCATGATGGACTTGGCCATGGGGATGTCGGGATTGCGGGTGAAGCCGGCGGGCTCGAAGCGCATGTGGCTGAACTTGTCCACCAGCACCCGCAGGGGGACGCCGTACTGCATGGCCATGGAGATGGCGGTGGCGAAGGAGTCCATGAGGCCGGAAATGGTGGAGCCTTCCTTGGACATGGTGATGAAGATCTCGCCCGGCTGGCCGTCCTCGTACATGCCCGCGGTGATGTAGCCCTCGTGGCCGGCGATGTCGAACTTGTGGGTGATGGAACGGCGCTCGTCGGGAAGCTTGTGGCGCATGGGCCGCCAGTCGGACGTTTCCGCCGGGGCATCGCTCTTGCCGCTGGTGCTCAGGGGCTGGGTGCGCTTGGAACCGTCGCGGTAGATGGCCACGGCCTTGACGCCGAGCTTCCAGGCCTCGATGTACGCTTGAGCGATGTCGTCCACCGACGCGTCCGCGGGCATGTTGATGGTCTTGGAGATGGCCCCGGAGATGAACGGCTGGGTCGCACCCATCATGCGAATGTGGCCCATGTAGTTGATGGTGCGGCTGCCGTTGGCGGGCTTGAAGGCGCAGTCGAACACGGGCAGATCGTCGTCGCGCAAGTGCGGCGCCCCCTCGATGGTGCCGTGCTCGTCGATGTATTCGACGATATCCTGGGTCTGCCGGTCGTCGTAGCCGAGCCGCCTGAGCGACCGCGGCACCGTGTGGTTGACGATGGTGAGCATGCCGCCGCCCACGAGCCTCTTGTACTTCACCAGGGCGATGTCCGGCTCCACACCCGTGGTGTCGCAGTCCATCATGAAGGCGATGGTGCCGGTGGGCGCCAGCACGGAAATCTGCGAGTTGCGTACGCCGTGCGCCCCTCCCTCCTCGCACACCCCATCCCACACATCACGCACCGTGGCCAGGAGATCCAGCGGCACATGGGACGGGGAGATCCGGTGGGCGTGGGAGCGATGCATGTCCAGCACCTTGAGCATCGGCTCCCGGTTGACCGCGTAGCCGCCGAACGGTTGCAGCCGCTCGGCGATGCGGCTGGACTGGAGATACCCCTCGCCCGTAAGCAGCGCGGTCACCGCCGCGGCGTAGGAGCGGCCGGCGTCGGAGTCGTAGGGCAATCCGAGGGACATGAGCAACGCTCCCAAGTTGGCGTAGCCCAGACCCAACTCACGGAAATCGCGCGCGTTCCGGGTGATCTCCTCGGTGGGATAGGAGGAATTGTCCACCAGAATATCCTGGGCCGTGATCATGATGTCCACGGTGTGACGGAAGGATTCCGTGTCAAAAACACCGTCGTCGCGGAGAAACTTGAGCAGGTTGAGCGAGGCCAGGTTGCACGCGGAGTTGTCCAGGTGCATGTACTCCGAGCACGGGTTGGAGCCGCTGATGCGGCCGGTGTTGGAACACGTGTGCCAGTTGTTGATGGTGGTGTCGAACTGCATGCCCGGGTCGCCGCAAACGTGGGTCGCCTCGGCGATCATCCTGAGGATATCCCGGGCGCGGAAGGTCTCGGAGACATCCCCGGTGGTGACGAAGCGCGTGCTCCACTCCCCGCCGTCCAATACCTGCTGCATGAACGCGTCCGTCACCCGCACCGAATTGTTGGCGTTCTGGAAGAAGACGCTGCCATAGGCCGGGCCGTCGAGGCTCGCGTCGTATCCCGCCTCGATGAGGGTCCAGGCCTTCTTCTCCTCTTCCACCTTGCACTGGATGAACTCCACCACGTCGGGGTGGTCCGCGTCGAGGATCACCATCTTGGCCGCGCGCCGGGTCTTGCCGCCGGACTTGATGACTCCCGCGGACGCGTCGGCGGCGCGCATGAACGACACCGGCCCCGAGGCGGTGCCGCCGCCGCCGAGCTGTTCCCTTGAAGAGCGGATGTTGGACAGGTTCACGCCCGAGCCCGAGCCGCCCTTGAAGATCACGCCCTCCTTGCGGTACCAGTCCAGGATCGACTCCATGGTGTCATCCACCGACAGGATGAAGCACGCCGAGCACTGGGGCCGCTCCTCGATGCCGCAGTTGAACCACACCGGGCTGTTGAAGCAGGCCTTCTGCCACACCAGGATGTGGGTCAGCTCGTCCGAGAAAGCCTGGGCATCGTCCGCGCTCGCGAAGTAGCCGTCGTTCCGGCCCCATCCGGTGACGGTGTCCACCACCCGGCTGATGAGCTGGCGCGCGGTGCGTTCCCGCTGGGGCGTTCCCAGGGGGCCGCGGAAATACTTGGAGGCGACGACATTGGTGGCCATCTGCGACCACGCCTTGGGCACCTCGATGTTGTTCTGCTCGAACACGGTCTTGCCGCTCTCGTTGTGGATGGTCGCGGAACGCAGCTCCCACTCGATTTCGTCGTAGGGATCGACCCCGGGCCGGGTGAAGTAGCGCCGCACGCGGATGCCGGCATTGTGCCGCACGGTGTCTTCGGCAAACGGTTCGGCGGCTTGGGTAGTGGTGGTGACGGCCATGACTGCTCCCCCTTGGATGATGGAATGTCGTGGGGCGTTCGCCTCGTGGGACATTCGCTGTTGGCGCGTTGTGGATCCACTGTGGATGGGCTGTGGATAACTCCTCGATGTTGTGTTGAACGCCCAGAGTACCTACCACATGTTGTGCTGTCAAGTAAAGTTCCGTGCCCGCGCGCTTGAACCGGAGAGGCGCCGCGGGCTAACATGACGGCGATCCGGGGCGACAGCCCGCGCCCCGGAAGCGCGCACGGCCGGTGAACGATGGAACGACTTGGCGACATTGTCGACCGCACGGTGAAGCGGCTGCCCCTCAGCCGCCGTCTTGAGGACTACGCGGTCTGGACGGTGTGGGACGAGACCGTCGGCCGGGCCGTCGCGCGCAACGCCCGTCCGGAAAAGCTGCGCGACGGCACCCTTTTCGTGCGCGTGCGCGCTCCCGCCTGGATGCAGCAACTCCACTACATGCGGGACATCATGCTGGAGAAGCTCAACCGGCGGCTGGGGCGCGCGGCCATCACCCGCATCTTCTTCGTGTTGGGGGAAGTGACCGCCGATGCGCCGCCGCGGGAAGAGTCGGTCAATCCCGTCGAACTTCCCGCGGTGGACACGACGCGGCTTCCCGAGCAGGCACTGAACCGCATCGACGACCCGGAGTTGCGGAACTCCTTGCGGGGCCTGCTGCTGAACCACCTGCGAAAACGAGGTTGACGCTGCCGCGGGACGTTTTCCCCAACGACATCCATCCCGTCCGCATCGCACGATAACCCGGCGCATCCCCCTGGTGTGGTGTCTGCCGATTCAAGGCCGGGGCCGCGACGGGGCCGGCGGGTTCAGCCACCGCGCCATCTCGTCCGTGTATTCGTCCTGGCCGCGATAGACGACCAGCGGCGGCGCCACGGAAAGATCCGACCGCGCTCCCTTGATGCCCTCCGCCAACACGAGACTCGCCGCAGCATCGGCGAACGAATGGACGAAGCGGACGCGCCGGGGCTCGAGACCGTGCCCGCGCATCACGGTGAACAGCTCCATGGCCCTTGCCGCGGGATACACCAGACACATCCGACCCCGGTGCCGCAGCAAACAGGCCCCGGCGCGCACGAAGTCATCGAGTCCGCCCTCCACCTCGTGTCTGGCCAGCAGCCGTTCGGCGCCGGCGCTCACCCGGCCGCTCCGGGGCGGACGGTACGGTGGATTGCATGCCGCGACATCGAATTTCCCGGAGCCCGGAATCGCGTCCAACGCGCGCACGTCCCCCGGCACCATGCGCACCCGTTCTTCGAGACCGTTCAGCGTGACGCCGCGCAACGCCCGCTCCACCATGCCCGGCTGAAGCTCCACGCCCACGGCCTCCACCGCGCCATGCAACACGGCAAGGGACAGCGCCACCACGCCGTTGCCCGTCCCCAGGTCGACGATGCGCTCGCGCCCCCGCACCTCGACGAAACGCGCCAGCAGCAGGGAATCCAGCGAGAACCGGTAACCGTCCCGCCGCTGCACCACCGCGACCCTTCCGTCGAACACCCGGTCCACGGTTTCGAGTTTGGCGGAGCGCTGCTTGTCGTCTAAGATGAAAGAGTCCATGAGGGTGGCCGATTCTCGGTTGCAAGAGGATCGCACATGGCCAAAGAAAGCCGCAGATACCAGTTCGTTCAAAACAACCGTCGCGCGGGCCGGGGCGCGCCCGGAACGGGTTGAACCCTCCGCATGACCACACTTTTCGCCAGCATCGGCGCCCGGACCCTCGACCATCTGGCCGGGATGGGCCGGGGCGTGATCTTCCTCGGGTCCGCGCTGCTGTGGGCGTTGCGCCCGCCGGCCAAGGTCCGCCTCATCCTGCAACAGATCCGCGCCATCGGGGTGGACTCGCTGCTGGTGGTGCTGCTCTCGGGCCTGTTCACCGGCATGGTGCTGGGACTCCAGGGCTACTACAGCCTGCGCAAGTTCAACGCCGAGAGCTTCCTCGGGGCGGTGGTGGCTCTGAGCCTGTTGCGCGAGCTGGGGCCGGTGCTGTCGGCCTTCATGGTCACCGGCCGCACCGGGTCGGCCATGGCCGCGGAACTGGCGTCCATGCGCGTCACCGAGCAGATCGATGCCATGCATTCCATGGCCATCAATCCCGTGAAGTACCTGGTCGCGCCGCGCGTCCTCGCGGGCCTCATCGTCATGCCGCTTCTCACCTCCATATTCAACGTCATCGGCATTCTCGGCGCCTACGTGGTGGGCGTAGGCATGCTGGACCTGGGTTCGGGCGGCTACATAGCCGGCATGGAGCAGAGCGTGCGGTTCCGGGACGTGGGCGAGGGATGGCTCAAGTCCGCCGCCTTCGGCGTCATCATCAGTTGGGTATGCTGCTACAAGGGGTTCCACGCCATCCCCATGGCCACGGGAGTAGGGCGCGCCACCACCGAGGCGGTGGTGCTGTCGTTCGTGTTGATCCTCCTGTCGGACTATTTCCTGACCTCGTTGCTGCTGTAGTCCCATGGAAACTTCGTTGCCACGACCCACACGCCGGCCGGTCCGGAGCGGCCCATGATTCAGGTCATCGACGTCCACAAGAGCTTCGGCCGTCAGGAGGTCCTGAAGGGCGCCAACCTGACCACCGAGGACGGCCGCATTACCACGATCATCGGCGGCAGCGGCAGCGGCAAGACGGTGCTGCTCAAGACCATGATCGCGCTGCTGCTCCCCGACAGCGGGCGCGTGCTCGTGGACGGCGCCGACCTCACCCGCCTGGGACAACGGCGCCTGAACGAGATGCGCCGCAACTTCGGGTTCCTGTTCCAGGGCGCCGCCCTGCTCGACTCCATGACGATCTTCGACAACGTCGCCTTCCCGCTGCGCGAGAGGACGCGCCTGGGGGAGGACGCCATCGGACGCAAGGTGCGGGACCGGCTCGAACAGGTGGGGCTCAAGGACATGGGCTACAAGTACCCGGCGGAGGTGAGCGGCGGCATGAAGAAACGCGCCGGGTTCGCGCGCGCGCTGGTGACCGATCCCGGGATCGTGCTCTTCGACGAGCCCACCACCGGCCTCGACCCGCGCCTGGGACGGAGCATCCACCAGCTCATCGCCGCCATGCAGAGCCAACTCGGCTTCACCGGCGTCGTCGTCAGCCACGACATCCCGGAAGTATTTACAATATCACACCGCGTCGCTATGTTGGCCGACGGGGTCATCGTCGAGACCGGCCCCGTGGCGGAGTTCCTTCGATCGCAAAATCCGCTGGTACGGCGGTTCCTGGACGGTGATGCCGAGGAGGCGGATCAGTGAAACACAAAGCTACGGAAGTCGTCGTCGGCCTCTTCGTGGTAGCGGGCCTCCTGTGCGCCGGCTATCTCGCCATCCGCCTGGGCAAGCTCGAAGCCTTCGGCAACTCGGGATACGTCGTGTTCGCGGACTTCGCCAACGTGGCGGGGCTGCGCCGGGGCGACTCGGTGGAAATCGCCGGCGTCGGCATCGGCCGGGTGGACTCCCTGACCTTGGTGGAGGATCGCGCGCGCCTGGCCTTGCGCATCGACCCGGGCGTGGCCATCCAGGAAGACGCCATCGCCTCGGTGCGGGCCCGGGGCCTCATCGGCGACAAGTTCATTGCCATCTCCCCCGGAGCATCGGACCGCCACGTTCCCAACGGCGGCCGCATCCGCGACACGGAATCGCCGCCCGACATCACCGAACTCATCGGCAGGATGATCGGCGGCGATGTGACAGGCGACGCCCCCTGACCCCGGCCCGGCGAAACCTCGCATGCGCTTGCACAATCCCGTCCAGTGGTGCCGCAACCATCTCTCGTTCTACGGCTGGCGGATGGTGCTGGTGGGCTGTCTCTTCCGGATTCTCGGTGGCGGCTTCCACTTCTACGGATTTACCGTCTTCGTGCTGCCCCTGGGCAAGGACCTGGGCGTCAGCCGCGCCGCCACGGGCCTGGTGTTCGGCTTGGCCCGTGCCGAAGGCGCCCTGGAGGGCCCCTTGGCGGGCTATCTCATCGACCGCGTGGGGCCGCGGCCCATCATGATGGCGGCGGTGCTGCTCACCGGACTGGGCTATATCTTCCTTTACTGGGTCGAGTCCTACTGGACCCTGCTGGTCATCTACCTGGGGGTGGTCTCGCTGGCCTTTGGCGCGGGTTTCATGCACTGCCCCATGGTGCTGGCCAATAGCTGGTTCATCCGTTACCGCGGCCGCGCCATGGCCCTTGTGAGCTCCGCCATCGGCGTCGGCGGCGCCCTGCTGGCGCCCGTCCTTGCCTATGTCGTGCACCATTACGGGTGGCGCTGGGGGATGGTGTTCGCCGGCGCCGCCTTCCTGTGCCTGGGGACGCCGCTTGCGGCCATGGTGCGCCGCTCCCCCGAGGACATGGGCCTGTCCCCGGACGGAGCCACCCCCTCCAGAAATGCGTCCGCCGCCGGCCGGACGGCCGGAGCCACGGCCGACCGCGACGTGGGTATCTGGGAGGCGCTGCGCGGCTCGCCCTTCTGGCTGCTCGTGCTCGCGACGCTCTTCCGCGTACTGGGCCTCACCACGGTCATCCAGGCGTTCGTGCCGATCCTCGTGTGGAAGGGCGTCGGTGAACTGACTGCCAGCCGTTTCCTCGGCGCCTTCGCGGCGCTGTCGCTTCCCACCCATCTCACGGTGGGCTGGCTCTCGGACCGGTTCAACAAGGCCCGGCTCATGGCCGTGTGCATGGTGTTGGCGGCCGGCGCGCTCGTCCTGCTCACCTACGCCCAGGACCTGCGATGGATCTGGCTCGTCCTGCCCCTATTCTCCCTGGTGGAAGCCGTGTTCCCGGTGACCTGGGCCATGGTGGGCGACCTCTACGGGCGCCGCCACTTCGCCAAGGTGCGCGGCAACATGGGCTTCTTCTACCAGTGGGGCGGCCTGTTCGGACCCGCCCTGGCGGGCGCCATCTTCGACGCCACCCAGAGCTACGGGCCCGCGCTTCTGGGCATCGCCGTCCTGTATCTGATCTCTGCCGGTCTCTACATGTGCCTCAGCAAGCCCTGGCTCGCGCGGGTGAACGCCGCTCAGGCGAACGCATGAACTCCGACGTGATTCCTGCGGACGAGGCGGCATGACACGCATCAGACGAGAACGTGACGAATGCGTCATTCCCGCGGAAGCGGAAATCCAGCATTCGCAGGCTTCCCTCTACCCGCCCAGCGAGATGGCGGCGGTACCGGCGATGACGCAGAGGGCGCCGGCGGCGGTGCGAAGACGCACCTGCTCCAGGTCCCTCAGAAAGATCACGGTTCCCAGCAGCACCCACAGCGGGCTGATGCCCACCAGCGGCGAGACCGTGACCACGCTGCCCACGCCCAGGGCGGTGATCACCAGCAGGATGCCGCAGGTCTCGGCGGCGCCGGCGGCGACGAACGGCAGCATGGCGCGGCGGTCCCACACCAGCGGCTCGCGGCTGAACGGCATGTAGGCAAGGAAGCACACCAGGGAGACGATGCCCACCAGCGCGGCGAAGAACAGCGGCTCGTGGGAGATGGCCAGGGCGTAGCGGCGCATGGGGTGGACGATGCCCGCCAGCAGCGCGGCGGTGAGCGGAAACAGGAACTCCCACCAGCGGAATGAACGCGCCTCGGCCGCGGGCTTCCAGGTGATCAGCACGATGCCGCAGACCACCGAGACCACCCCGGCGAGCACCAGGACGGTGGCGCTCTCCCCCAACACCGTGACGGCCACGCACACGCCGAACATGGGATGCGTCGAGCGTATCGGGGCGCTGCGCGACGCGCCCACCCGGTGCACGCCGGTGTAGGTGAACAACCGGATGATGGGCTGGAGCATGCCGGCCACGACAAAGACGTAGACGGCCACCGTGTCCACCGGAGGAATGCCGCCGGTGACGAACACCGCGGTCCAGAGGCTCACCGTGTGGACGATGAGCGAGATCAGCGTGACGGTCTTGGGCGTGGAATACTGCATGCCCCGGCGCGAGGTGACGAGCACGCAGGCGTAGGACAGCGAGGCGCACAGGGCGATGACTTGAGCGGGGATGGCCATGGGGCGATTGCTGGCGCGCGGCGCGGCGGGGAAAGCCCTGGGGTCCGCCGCGCGTCAACCGGGGAGGGGCAACCGCGGCATGCGCAGTTCCGGGGCGACGCCGCCCTCGACGCAGGCGGCCTCCATGGCCGCCAGATCGGCTTCCACGTCCGTCATGAACCGCCTCATGTCCACGCCGAGGCACGCGGGCCGGTAGGGATCGAGCTTGCGGACGGCCGAGCGCAACAGCTTGACCGCCCCCCGGGGCACGTCCTGCTCCCACTTGAAGTAGCCCGCGGCCACCTGGATGATGCCTTGGTAGAATTCCCGCTCCCGGCTGTGGTCCTCGAGCCAGAGCTGCTCCAGGGTCTCGTGAGCCTCATAGTAAAGCCCGCGGTTGAACTCGTCGATGGCGGTGAGAAAGCGTGGGTCGTGTTCCATGACGTAAAAGCGACCTCCCATCCGGTGGTGTAAACCCGTGAACACCGGTACGCTGGAATTCCCAATTCCTACCCCATATGCCCTGCCCGGCAAAGTCCTGCCCGGCGAGGGCTTCGGCAAGAAACCATGACGAACCGGCTCACGCTGACCATCGACACGCTTACCCACGGTCCCTTCGGGCTCGGCCGGAGCGACGGCAAGGTCGTCCTGACCCCGTTGACCGTGCCCGGGGACCGGGTGGAGGTGGACGTGGTGGAGGAACACAAGCGCTACTCCGTAGCCCGGCTCACGTCAGTCGTGGAACCGTCGCCGGCGCGACGGACGGCGCCCTGCCCTTACGCCGGCGAGTGCGGCGGGTGCTCGTGGCAGGAGGCGGCCTACGAGACGCAGCTTCAAGCCAAGCAACGCAACGTCGCGGACGCGCTGGCGCGTGTCGGCGGCCTCACGGGTTTCGAACTCCTCCCCATCCTGCCGGCGCCCCGGGAGTTCCACTACCGGCGCCGCATCGTACTGCACGTGGACGGGGAGCGACGGATGGGTTTCCACCGGGCGTTCTCCCGGGAAATCGTCGAGGTGGGCGGCTGCCACATCGCCGAAACCGACGCGGAGCGCGGCATCGAGTTGGCCGCCCAATGGGTCGGGCATCTGGCCGCGCACGTGTCGGAGGTGGAGGTCCTGAGCGCCGACCGCCCCGGGCAGGTCATCCTCTCGGCCAAGAGCCGGCAAGCGTACCAGCGCGCCGACGGCGATGCGTGCGCCGGGTTGGTGGGCGGCGCGGTGGCGGGAATCGTGATGGCGGGACCCGGATGGCAGCGGCGCTGGGGCGAGACCGCCCTGTCCTTCGTCGTGGACGGCGACCTGCGGTTGACCCACGACGCGAGCGCGTTCAGCCAGGTCAACCCGGAGGGCAACCGCCGGTTGGTGGATGAGGTGATGGCCTGGGCCGGCTTCGGGCCCGGGGACGACGTGCTGGAGTTGTACGCCGGCGCCGGCAACCTCACCCTGCCCGCCGCCCGGAGGGCGCGCCGCGTGACCGCGGTGGAAGCGAACTCGCGGCTGGTGCGCAGCGGCAAACGCAACGCCGCGGACAACGACCTCGGCAATATCCGCTGGCAGCGCCGGGACGCCGTGGACGCCGTGGACGAATTCACCCGCCAGAAACGCCGCTTCCACACCATCGTCCTCAACCCGCCCCGCGCCGGGGCCAGGCGCGCCGCTCCCGGTTTGGCCGCGCTCGGAGCCGGCAAGATCCTCTACGTGTCATGCGACCCGGCCACATTGGCGCGCGACCTGCGTGAGCTCGCGGCGCGCGGCTACACATTGCGGCGCGTACGGCCGATGGATCTCTTCCCCCAGACGTTCCACGTGGAAACCATCGCGGAAATGGTTCGAAACGAGCCGGTGCGCGAGGCCCCGCGATGACCGGGACCAAGGGCCAGCGGATCACGCATGCGTTTCGGGCCGCCATCGACTCTTGAGTCAGGGGCGCTCGCTGGTGTAGACTCCGGGGCGGGAGGAATCAATGACCCAGCCGAAGAAACGGGTAACTCCGAAGGTCACCATCATCGACAGCAACGGCGCCAGCCAGACCATCAACTACCTGCTCGAGGACCGCGACGAGCTGGAGTGGCTCATGGCGGTGGGCCGCAACAAGAACGGTGACATCTTCTTTTACGACACCGGCGGCGACATTCTCCACGATCTCGGCGCTCTGGAGTACGTAAAGGAGCGGATTCTCAGGGACTACTTCGGCGAGATGGACGAGTAGCCACGCCTCGCGCGGATGCGCGTCCGGATGCACCGGGCCGTGTTCGCCAACGCTTCCGAAGCATCCAGAAGAACACTGCGGCCGCGGCAATCATCACGGCGCTGAGATACTGCCCGCGCGACAGGCCCCACACGAGCCCGATGTGGGCGTCGGGCTCGCGCACGAACTCGACCATGAAGCGGGCGATGCCGTAGCCGCCGACGAACGCCCACGTGACGACGCCCGGCGCGCGCGTCCGCGTTCCCAACCACAGCAACACGCCCAGCAGCACCGGACCTTCGAGAAACGCCTCGTAGAGTTGCGAGGGATGGCGCGGCAGCGGCCCGCCGCCCGGGAACACCACGCCCCACGGCGCTTCGGTCACGCGCCCGTACAGTTCGCCGTTGATGAAGTTCCCCAACCGTCCCAGCCCCAGCCCCAGGGGGGCGGCCGCAAAGATGCAGTCGGAGCCGGAATAGAACGGTATCCCCTGCCGCCGCACGTACAACCAGCCCGCCAGCGCGGCCCCCAGCGTGCCGCCATGAAACGACATCCCCCCCTCCCACACCGCGAAGATCTGAGCCGGGTTCGTCAGGTAGTACGGCAGGTTGTAGAAGACCACGTAGCCCAGCCGCCCGCCCAGCACGACCCCGATGGCCACATAGCTGATGAGTTCCACCAGCTTGTCCCCGTCCAACGCCGCGCCACGCTTCCGCGCCATCCACACGGCGATGAAGTAACCCCCGACGAACCCGAAGAGGTACATCAACCCGTACCACCGCACCGCCAAGGGCCCTAGCTGAAGGGCCACCGGATCAATGTTGGGGAAGGTCCACATCGTCGATGCCGGAGTGGGCTACGGCGCGGACTCCCGGCCGTCCGAGCCGCCGCGAACGCGCCTGCGCCGGAACACCAGATAGATGGCGAGCACCAGGACCACGGCGCCGGCGAGATACGCCGTCTCGTGGTTGCCCGAGGACTCCGTTCCCGCGCCGCCGCCCGCTGGAACCGCGGCCAGCGCCGCGCCGTTGCCCAGCAGCGCCGCCATCAACTCGCGCACGTCGTCCTTGTACCAGGGCTTGTAACCGATGCTCTTGCCGAGGACCTCCCCCTCGCGGCCGATGAGAACCGTTTCCGGCAGCCGCATCACGCCGTACTGCCCGGCGATTTCGCTGCGCGGGTCCATCAGCATGGGATAGGTGAGTTTCTGCTCTTCGGCGAAGGCATTCACCTGCGCCGCCGTCTCCATGAAGTTCACGGCGACGACTTCCAGCCCCTGCCCCCGGAACTCCTGATAAAGCCGTTCCATGTCCGGCATTTCGAGGCGGCACGGCGGACACCACGTCGCCCAGAAGTTGAGCAGCACCACCTTGCCGCCGTAGTCCTCCAGGGTGACCGCATTCCCGTTCGCGTCCACCGTCGTGAAGCCCGGAGCCGCCTCGAACCCCTCCTGAACCAGGAAACCGAGCTTGCGCAAACGCTCCTCCTGCCCCGCCCCCCAGGCCGGCGCGCACAAGACGAGCGCGAGCACCGCCAGCGCCACCAACCACAAGCCAGCGCCTCGCGCCCCTGCCCGGCGCGAGCCCGGAGCCTGTGAAGGAACGGACGGCGCCCAAGACTGGAACCACCCTGCCGCCCTCAAGCACCCTGAACCCCATTCGCGGAACGCCATGTCAACGAACTCCCGCGCCCGCCACGCCTTCCCGCGCGTTGACGTCCTCGTCCTCGGAGATAAGCCGGCGCGCCACCAGCACCAGGATCGGGAGCACGTACATGTGACCGCTGACCCACATGATGCCGCCGCCCAGGCCTTGGTCCTGGATCGGGCTCAGCGCCGCGAGGCCGGGAACCGCGGCGTAGAACGGATAGAGGACGCGCTCGGGCACGGCGATGGACATGCCCAGGAGCGTGTTCTGAAGCGTCGCCGCCAGGAGGTAGATGATCCTTGTCCCCAGTGGCCGCGCTGGACGGTAGAGCGGCGCCACGTTGAGGATGGGCCACCAGAAAAGCACCGCGCTGGCGAAGAAGAGCCCGTGTTCCAGGTCGTGCACCCACCCGTGGCGCAACGCCGCCTGGTACAGCGCCGGATGGTGCCATCCCCACAGGTTGACCACGTAGAGGGTCCAGGCCACCGGCATCGCCGTGAGGACGGTGAGCAAGGACCGCCCCATGCGCCCCTCGCGAAACAGTCCGGCAAACCTCTCCCGAAGGCCGCGCGGGAGGCCCCACAAGACCACGGGAAAGGGGTTGGCCAGCAGGATGCCCAACGGCGCGATCATCAGCAGCAGGATGTGCTGCACCATGTGCATGCTGAGGCGCTCGGCGGCGAGACGGTCCACCGGCGACACCAGCGCCACCACAAGGGCGGCGATGCCGCCCAGGTAGAGCAGCAGCCCGGTCACGGTGGCGGCGCCCTCGGCCTGCCCCCGAAGCCGCACCCAGCCGGTGAGAAAGATGCCCGCGGCCAGCGCCAGCACGAGCACGATGTCCAGCCGCACGCCCGAGGGCATCATGCCGAACAGCAGCATCAGCGCGTCGAACGGCAGCGGCTCGTCGGGACCACCGTGGCCGCCTCCGTGAGCCAACAGGAACCGCGGCCACGAGAGCGTGGACAGCACCGCCGTAGCCGCACCCAGGCGCGCCCGTGTCACCCAACCCTCCACAAGAGCACGCCCCAGGACGGCAGCAGCGCCACGGTGCCGAGCAACCAGTAGAGCGCGCGCGGCAGCCACGCCGCCCGCGCCTTGAGCCAGCGCACGCAGAACTCGGTGGCAATGACCCCGATCAGAGCCGAGGCCGAGGACAAGGCCAGGAACGCCTTGAGCCCCTTGTCCGGATTCTCCCCGGAAAGCCCGTCCAGCAGGCCGGTGAGGGCCAAGAGCCACGCCGGCGCCATGGCCCCGAGCCCCACCAGCCAGAGAAACTCGGGCTTTGCCAGGCGCTCGCGAAAATACACGGCTGCCGCGGCCCCGGCCACGATGCCCAAAACGCCAACCCAGATCGAAAGCGTCATGCCAGCGCCCCGTGCCGCACCGTCGTCACAACCGGCCGTGTGGAATGGAAACCCATGCCTGTAATATGCACAGGATTTCCCGTCACCGGCAAGGATGCGGGACTGTCACAAGACGGGCTCCGGGACTGACAAGAAAACGGACTCTTGGTGGCATCCGCCCGCAACGCAGGTTTGCGGGCCAGGGCCATTTGCGCGTAAGGACAGTAAGCGAGGGGCCCGATGCGATTCTCCGCCACTTCCCTGTTCGACTTGGGCGAGCTTCCCGCCGACCTGCGGCGTTCCCTGGGGCTCGTCTACGCCTCGAGCCTGCTGGTGATCATGGGCGTGAACCTCGTCCAGCAGGTTCTCCCGGTCATGATCGAGCCCTTCGGCATCACCGACGCCGAGGCCGGCCTCGTCATCGCGGTCTACACCGCCCCGGCCATCGTGCTGGCCCCCCTTCTCGGCGTCGTTGCCGACCGTTACGGCAGGCGCCCGCTGCTGGTGGGCGGGCTGCTGCTGTTCGGCGCGGCCGGCGCCGCGGTGGCGTTGGCGCCGGGGTTCGGTTGGGTGCTGGCGCTGCGTGCCCTTCAAGGCGTCGGCTTCAGCGCCGTGATTCCCCTCACCATCGTACTCATTGGCGACCTGCTGGAAGGCCGCCGGGAGGTGTCGGGCCAGGGGTTGAAGGTCTTCATCGACCGGGTGGGTGAGGTGGTGCTGCCGCCCCTGGGCGGCGCGTTGGCGCTGGTGGGATGGCGCTGGCCCTTCCTCGTCTACGCCGCCGCCCTCCCCCTGGCCGTGCTCGCCTGGGCGTGGATGCCGGAGACCCGCGGCAAGGCGCCCGCGTCGGCGCGCCAGTATCTCAAGGACGTGGCCCGGGTGGTGCGCGACGCGCGCCTGCTGCTGGCCTTCGCCGCCGGCTTCCTGCGGTTCTTCCTGGACTACGCTTTCTTTACCTACCTGCCGCTGTATCTGGTGCGCGCCCACGGATACTCCACCGCGGGGGCGGGCCTGCTGCGCTCCTTCCACGCATTGGGCGCCATGGTCACGTCGAGTCAGGCCGGCCGGCTGGCGCGCGCATGGGACAAGGGACGGCTGGTGCTGGGCGCCTTCGTGGTCAGCGGCCTCGCGCTGATGGCCGTGTCCTTTGCCTCCGGCGCCGGCATCCTGGTCCCGGCGCTGGTGCTTTACGGCCTCGCCAACGGCATCATCTCACCCATGCAGAAGAGCCTGCTGACGCAGAACGCGCCGCTGGAGTTGCGCGGCGGGGTCATCGCCCTCGACCGCCTGAGCCAACAGATCGCCAAGACCGCCGGTGTGTCCGGCATCGGCGTACTGCTGGGATTCACCGAAATGTCCACCCTCTTCCAGGCCATGGCCATCGTGTCCTTCGCCAGCGTGGGCCTGATGGCGCCGCTGGCATGGCGGTCGGGGGAACGGACGGAAACGCCAGGGACAAGCTGATGGTCGTGGACCTCCTCGCCATGTGAACTCAACGCATCCCCGCCTGGATTCCCGCTTCCGCGGGAATGACACATCCGTGGGGCGGTTTTCCGTCCCCGCGTGTGTCGGCTCCACCCGGCACGGAAGATTCCCGCGAAACCGGGAATCCAGGGGGCAAAACGTACCTGCTCCCCGCCGGCCTGGGTCACGTGCCTTGACACGCATTGATGTATGGCCGGTTGGCCGGTACGATACGAGTCGCCCGCGGGACGCAGCGGACCGCTGGCGGGACGGGACGAGGAGGACGCTCATGGCCAGGTACAGACAGGACCACATCCACCTCAGGAGCCGGGACCCCGAGGCCACGGCGCGGTATTATCACGACATGTTCGACGCGAAGATCGTCGAGACCGTTCAGACGGACGGGCGCCCGCGGGTCGATGTCGACATCGACGGCATGACCATCTGCATCGCCAGGGCGCAGCCCGACCAGGATATTCCGTCCGCGCCGGACCGCCCCTACGTGGGACTCGACCATTTCGGACTTCGGGTGGACGACCTCGAGGCCGCCGCCGCGGAGTTGCGCAAGCGCGGCGCCGAGTTCTTCTCCCAACCCCGGCTGCTGCGGCCCGGCCTGAGGATCGCTTTCCTGCGCGCGCCGGACGACGTGCGCATCGAGATCGTCGAAAGAACGAACAACGCCACGTAGTGTTGCGCTCCGAAAATACGTTGACGAAGATGCGCAGAAGTTTTTGTTGTCGGCAAGGCGCGATGACGAGCAGTGGCGGACACCACCCGAGGAAGAGCAGCGCAGCCGACGGCAAAAACGACAAGCAGATTTGTCAACGTATTTGCGGAACGCAACACCAGGAGCCTGCGCCGTTGAAACGCGCCCGGGACGCGCCGGCGCCCGGCGATGCTACGCGTCCGTTTCCCGGTACTCGGCGCCGTCGATGGGCAGTTCGGTCCCGAGCCCCTTCTCCACGGCGCGGTCGTAGAGCAACCGGCCGATGACTTGGTCGCCCACGCCCCAGAAGGCGTTGTTCTTGTAGAAACTGATCTGCTCCTCGGAGGTGCGGCCCGGCACCTGTCCGGCGAGCACCTCGCCCAGATCCCACACGTCGTCCCAGGTAATGACGCCCTGCTGCACCGGATCCCACAACACCCCGGGCTCGTCCAGGATCTCCTGACGCTTGGAGTTGCACACGATGATGTCGCAGCGCTGGAGCGTCTTGTCGTCCACCTCGCGCCGCTTCACCTGGATGAAGCCGCCGCGCTTGAGGCCGATGTTGCTGGAGACGATGGAGCACAGGTGCACCCCCGGTTCCAGCCAGTCGCCGTCGAAGGTGGGCACGTTGGAGTTGGTCACCGACAACAGGATATCCACTCCCTGGATGGCTTCGCGGTTGGTGGCCACCGGGCGCACCTCCATGTCCAGCAGCTCGGTCATCCTGGCGGCGAACTTCGTGCGGTTCTCCGGATTGGGGCTGTAGACCCTGGCTTCCTCGATGCCGGGCACCACCGCCTTGGTGGCGAGCAACTGGCACTCCGCCTGGGCGCGGGAGCCCAAGACCCCCACCACCCTAGAGCTCTGGCGCGCCAGGTGCTTGATGCCCACGGCCGTGGAGCAGGCGGTCTGAACGTTGACCACGTTGTTGGCCTCGGGCAGCTCCGCCACCCGCACCTCGCCCACCGTGATGCACTTGAGTTCCGCGTTGGCGCCGTCGAACATCACCCGCACCGGACGGCCGCGGGTCTGGTAGGTCTGAATGCCGTTGTCGTGGATCATCACGTGTTCGCAGTGGGTCAGGATTCCCGTCACCCCCGCGGAATCGGGCGCGCCCTGGTGCACCGTAACCCGGGCGTTGTCCACGGAGTGGACGCGGCGCCGGAGCGCTCCCAGCTCGCGGTTCTTCGCCCAGTCCAGGTACCCCTGTTCCATGGCGTCCACCGCCTCCTTCATGGTGATGAGTCCGCTCATGTCCTCCGGACCCAATAGCAAAACCGATGCCATGATTGCCTCCTGTCCTGTTGGTAAAGTCCCGGCCCCCTCAGCCCAGGGGCGCCGGCCGCCGCTTCATCAAGAGATAGAGCCTGCCCTCGCTCTGCATGTATCCGGCCTGCGCGCCGGCCGCGGCGCCGGCGCCGAAATAGAGGTCCGCCCGTCCCGGCCCGCGGATGGCCGCACCGCTGTCCTGGTTGACCACGAAGCGCCGCACCGTACGCCACCCCGCCAGCGCGCCGCTTGCGTCCACCACGGGCGTCCGGGTTTCGACATACAGCACCGCCCCCTTGGGATAGACGGCGGGGTCCGTGGCCACGGAGCGTCCCGCGGTCAGCGCCGCCCCGAGGCTCCCGAACGGCCCGTTCTCGCCCAAGCGAAAAAAAATGTAGCGCTCGTTGCGCGCGAACAACCCCTCGCGCTCCTCCGGGAACTCGGCCAGCCACGCGCGAATGCGCTGCATCGACATGGACTCGCGATCAAGCCGGCCCTGGTCGATGAGCACCTTGCCGATGCTGGTGTAGGGCCGTCCATTGGAAGCCGCGAAGTTGAGCGCCAACTCGCGTCCGTCGGTCATGCGCAGGAGCCCCGAACCCTGGATGTGGAGGAAGAAGCGCTCCACCGGATCGCGCAGCCACGCGATCTCGTAGCCCTTGCCGTCGAGCACTCCCAATACGTCGATTTCGTGGCGCGACGGATAAACCGGCGCAGTCCCCGCCGTTCCTCCGGCGCCTGCGCCCGGAGTCACCGGCACCCGGTACACCGGGTACCGGAATTCCTCCGTGCGCACGGGACTCGCATGGATCACCGGCCGGTAGTAGCCGGTCACCAGAACCGGGGTTTCGGGTAGCTCCACCGGGGCGGGATAGAACTCGAACCGCTCCGCGACCCGATCCAGCCACGACGGGTCCGTGGACTCGGCCCGGTCCAGGATCTCCAGGAAATCGGTCAGGGACAACCGCAGGTCCGCCGCGGTCACCGCTTGAGGCCACTCCCCCAGCCGCTCCTCCCCCGGCACCGGGCGAAGGGCGCGCAGGCTCTCCGCCACGGCTCCGCGCAGGGAGCGCGGGTCCAGATCGTCCGCGATGACTTCCACGGTCACGGGCGCGGGACCGCCCCGCTGGGGGTCGCAACCGCCCGCCAGCGCCAGCGCGGACCCCACCACCAGCAGCCGGAGACACGCGCCCGCGGCCCAAGTCCGTGGGCTCCTTCGCGGGCGGCGCCATCGCGCCGACGGGAAACGTCGAAACAACTTCACGAAACAGGCTCCCAAATCCCGCCACCCAGCGCAGCGTAGACGATCGTCGAACCGAAGGCAATAAAGCCCGGCTGACGTGCGCCGACACTGATTTGCCGGCTCCTCCTGCGCTACTCCACCCATACGGTCGCGCGCGCCCACTGTCCACCGGCATCCAGCGCGGTGATGGTGGCGGCGCCCGGGCCGTCGGGGCGCCACACCGCGTCCTTCAAGGGACGCCCGTTGACGAGCCAGCGCACCGGGCTGGCGCCGCCCTTGGCCTTGAGCGGCAAGGGCCGGAAGCGCCCCCGGCGCGAGAGGCTCAGCGTGGCGCCGTCGGGCGGAAAGTCCAGTGCCAGCTTCGCAACCCTGCGGCCGGCAGGTCCGGCGGCGCGGTCAAGGTACCGGAGTGCGGGCGGCGCGGGCTCGGACAGGGGCCGGAGCGGCTTCCGCAGCCGGCGGTGGGGATCGGGCGGGAGCAGGCCGAACACGGCGTGGAGCAAGGGCAGCGCCTCGTCCCGTCCCAACCGTCCCGGCCGTGGCGTGCCGTCCACCCGGCCGATCCACACCCCCACCGCATAACGTCCATCCACGCCGAGAGCCCAGGCGTCGCGGAAGCCGAAGGAAGTGCCGGTCTTGGCCGCGAACCCCGATGTTTCCGCAAGGACATGCGCCGGCGCCAGGCCACGGGGCGGCGGCGCGTCCTCGAGGATCGCGGCCACGGTGCGGGCGGTGCCGGCATCGAGAAACGCCGCCGCCTCCGGCGCAACGGCTTCCGGGCGCACACGCACCGGCCGTACCCGTCCGTCCGAGCCCAGGGCGCTGTAGAGCGTGACGAGTTGCTCCAGCGTCACGCCGGCGCCTCCCAGAGTCACCGCCAGGCCGGGCCGTTCGCCAGATGGCATGGTCAGCGCAATTCCGGCGACAGCCAGGGCGTGGGCGAAACGGCGCGGCCCGAGCCGATCCATCACCGCCACCGCGGGGACGTTGAGCGACAGGCGCAGGGCGTCGGCGGCGCTCACCGCTCCGCGATACCGCCCGTCGAAGTTGTTCGGGGCGTAGTTGCCGAAGCGGCGGAACGCGTCCAGGATCCGTGTATCGGGATGCGCGATGGCGCGGTCGAAGGCCATGCCGTAAACAAAAGGCTTCAAGGCCGAGCCCGGCGAGCGTATCGCCCGCACCATATCCACCGCGCCCAGCCGCGGTCGCGAAAGATAGTCCGGACCGCCCACCCAGGCACGCGCGGCCATGGCTGCGCGATGCTCCACCACCAGCACGGCCGCGCCGGTCCGGGGACCCGCGCTGGCCGCGTACGCCGCCGCCAGCGCCTCCGCGCGAATCTGAAGCGAGGCATCGAGGGTCGTGCGCACGCTGGCGCCCGGGGGATCCGCAAGCAGGCGGTCGGCCAGGTGGACGGCATGGAAGGGCAACGGCCGGCGGCGTGCGGGGACATCGTCGCGCTGCCCCAGCGCCACTTCCCGGCGGGTGAGGAGGCCCAGTGCCGCGGCGCGCCGCAGGACCTTGTCGCGGGCGGCGCGGGCGCGCTCCGGGTACCGATCCGGACGGAGACGGCCCGGGGCTTGGGGCAACACCACAAGGAGCGCGGCCTCGGCGTCGGTGAGATTCGCCGGCTCCTTGCCCAGCCAGGCCAGCGAGGCAGCCCGGATCCCTTCCAGATTGGCGCCATAGGGAGCCAACGTCAGATAATGCTCCAGGATTTCGTCCTTGGACAGGTGGGCTTCGAGTTGCAGGGCCCGCAGCATCTCCAGGAGCTTGGCCGCGAGGGTGCGCGGCCGCGGTTCGAGCAGGCGCACCACCTGCATGGTCAGGGTGGAAGCTCCTGAAACCACCTGTCCTGAGACAACCCACTGGCCCAGTGCTCGGACGAGCGCCAGAGGATCGACCCCCGGATGCCATGCAAACCGCCGATCCTCGTACGCCAGGAGCATCCGCAGGAAACGCGGGTCCACGTCGGCCAATCGTACCGGCAGGCGGATCTTGTCGTCCCGGGTCCGGGTGACGCGCAAGGCGGCGCCGTCCCCTGCGAGCAATACCCGGGAAACGTCCCCGACCTTCGCCACGGACAACGGGAGAAACCGGTCAAGAGCCCACGCCGCAGCCACCGCCAGGGCGAGTCCCGCCAGTACCGTTCGCCGGCGACGATTCATTGTCTCCGGGTGTTCCTAACGCCGTATGGTCATGCGCTGCATGTAGCCGCGCGCGTGCACGGCGGGGTCGTACATGTCCTCGATATACGACCCCGGCACGTGGAAGGTGCCGGGGGTCACCGCGCGCACCACGTAAGCCAGCACGAAGCTCTGGCCGCCCTTGCGGTTCACCGCCGCCACGTAGCGGTCGTCGCGCAGCCTCAAGGCGTCGGGCCAGTCCATCTCCCAGAAAATCCGTTCGTATTCCTTGTTGTCGCCGAGGATGGCGGCCTCGATTTCCAGTCCCGCGGGCAAGAGATCGGCTACGAGCAGGCGCCGGGCCGTCGCACCTTCCGGCAGTCCGCCTTCCAGCAACACGATCAATGCATCTCCCTGCCTCACCGCGTCCAGTTCGGCGGGAACGCCGGCCGGCGTCGCGAAGGTCCGCATCATGCCGACGCCGTTGGCGTGCGGGGGTTCCTCGGCCATCGGGTGCCCCTCCACAGTGATGACAAGCCTCACCGGCCGGTCTCCGGGGTTGCCGAGGGTGACCCCGTCGCCTTCCAGTTCGCGGGAGCCCACGGTGCGGTGGAAGCCCCGATCTCCGGTCCGCACCGGCGCGCCGTCCACGGTGAGCGCGGGCGCGGCCCGCGTCAGCGCCCATGCGGCCATTGCCATCCAAGCCTGTTCCTGTGTGCTGGCGCGGGCGTAGCCGGCCGAAATGCGACGGAGGTGTGCGGCCGCTTCCTCCAACCCGGCCGGCTCCACCACGGACGCCGCCGCTACCAGTGCGGCGGCGTCGCGGAGGGCGCTACCATACGTGAGATAGGCGTTGCCGCCAAGGGCCGGGACCACGCCGGCAAATGCGGTCTGCGCGCTCTCGGCCAAGCCGAAGGAGGCAGCGGCAAGCGCCAACTGCGCCCGGCCCAGGCCGCTCTTGACTTTGTCGAGGCCGTTGTCGATGAAGCGGCGCACCGTGCCGGGCGCCACCGCATTCGAGCGGGCCAACACCGCCAGGCCGTAAGCGTAGGCCTCCCACGCCTCGTCCGACGGACGACGCCGTTCGGGCAGGCCGGCAATGTAGCTCCGCGCCCGCCGCAGCGCCCCGGCGTCCACCTCGTACCCTTTGGCCCGAGCCCGGTCCAGGAAGTCCAGGGCATAGGCCGAAACCCACGGCTCCGAGTCATCGCGCGCGCTCCACAGGCCGAAGCCGCCGGCCTCGGTCTGGCGCGCGAGCACCCTGCGCACCGCCCCCTGAACCTGATCGCTCAGCCCCGCGTCCCAGGCGGCGCCCCGTCCCGTTTCCCCGGCGTAGAGAAACGGCAACGCCTGGCTGATGGTCTGTTCCGTGCAGCCGTAGGGATACCGCTGGAGGGACGCCAGCACACCGCGCACGTCATAGGGAACCGGCGACACGCTCGCCGAGACCCGGGCGTCCACGGGGTACAGACCCTCCAGCAGGTCCTTCGTGAGCTTGACGCTCCCGCCGGGCTCCAGGGTCACGGTGCGGCGCGTTTGCCGCCAGGCTTGGGCCGGACGCACGTCAAGGGTCCAGGTTCGTTCCATCCGGATACCGCCGGGGCCGGCGACGGCGAGGCGCAGCACCGCTTCCCCCGGCTCTCCGGCTGCAAGTGTCACGGGCGTGGACCACCGCTTCGCCGGCGCCAGGGGCACGGTATCCGTGGGCGCCCGGCTCACCGTCACCGCCCCGCCCGCCGTCAGTGTCGGCGTATATCCGCCTTCGGGAGCGTCGTGATTGACCATTTCCAGGGTCACGTGGGCGTGGTCCCCGGGCGCCAGAAAGCGGGGCAAATAAAGGTTCGCGGTGAGCGGGTCGCGGATGACCACCCGGCCGTGTCCGTGCCCCAGGGCGTCCTTCGTGTGCGCCACCGCCATCAGGCGCAGGCGGCCGCTGAAGCCCGCGGGGACCACCAGTGAAACCTCGCCCCGTCCCTGCGCATCGGTGCGCATGAGACCGTGGTAGAGGGCCACCGTCTTTTGCGGCGGCTGAACCCCGCCGAACAGCCGGCCGCCGTCACCGCCGGACCGATACGCGCGCTTGGGGCCCCCACGCGTGTCGATGAGCCGGCCGTAGAGGTCCCGCATCTCCACGTTCAGGAAGTGCTTGCCGAACACCACCGCGGCGGGATCCGGCGGCTCGAAGGATGTCAATTGGAGGATGCCCTCGTCCACCGCCGCCACCGTGACCCGGGCTTGCGCGGGAAGTCCCGTGCCGCGGGTCACCTGGAAAGGCACGCGCAGCGTCTGGCCCGAGGGCGCGGTCTTGGGGGCATCGAAGCGTACCGACAGGCGGCGCTCGGGATCGTGCACGGCAAGCCAGGCGATCCCCACGGCCCGCCCCGGCCCCTGTGCGGCGTCCGGCGGCGCCGGGCGGAACGCGGTGGCCGCCACGTAGGCGCCGGCCGTCCAGCGTTCCACCGGAATCGCCAACGTCGCCCGGCCGGCGGCGATTCGGACGACGTGCGTTTGCGCCACACGGTCCGTCAGGACCGTGACGATGGCGTTGCCGTCAAAGGGCGACTCCAGTCGCACGGTGGCGGTGTCGCCGGGCGCATAGCGCGGACGATCCAGCCGTACCGTCATCATGTCGGGAATGTCGGGGCTTCCCCTGGGGCCGCTCCAACCCACGCGAAAGCGCACGCTGGCGCGGAAAGCGCCCGCGTCGCCGGGATCCGTGACCTCCAGGCGGTAGCTTCCCCAATCCGGCGCCACCGTGATCCGCGCCGGTTCCATGGTTCCCGCGCGGGTCGCGACCGTGCCGCCGTCCACCGTGGTGTCCATGGCGACTTCGCGGTACGCCCATTCACCGCCGGTCCTCATGTATTGGAACCACTCACGCTCCTCCCGGTAAAGCCGCCACGTCAGATCGCCGCGGCTCACCGATGCGCCAGCGCCGTCCACCACCGCCACATCGAACACGGCCGCTTGTCCCACGGCCACCGTGCCCTTGGATCGAGGCCGAATGGCGATGCGCTTCCGATCATCCCGCACGGGAAGAACGACGGTGGCGCCCACGGCCCGGCCACCGCGGTCCAGAACGCCGGCGTCGACGCGGACCCGCAGGGGATGCCCGCCTTCGACCACTGCGGGGAGTTGCAGGGGCAGGGTGGCCGTGCCGTCCTCCCCGGTGCGCGCTTCCGGCAGGTCCGAGCGCGCGGGCAACGGCACGTCTTCCACCGGGCCGAAACGGTAACCGGACCACCCGGCGAAAGGTTCGGGGGCGACTTCCACCTGGACCCTTCCCTGGGCGCGCAGGCCGGCCGCGGGAGCGCCGTAAAGGAAACGCGCGCTGACGGTGACCTGAGCCGGAGTTCGACCATCCAGGGACTCCGGGGCCTTCAGCGCCACCTCCACGCGGGGTGGGACAAAATCCTGGACCTGCACCGACCGCGTTCCCACCAGCGCCGCGTCCCCGGGCACGCGCAGGAGGAATCGCCAGGCGCCGGTGACGGCGTTGTCGGACACCCGGTGGTCGGCGGGAATCGCACCGGTGTGATCGCTGCGCACCGGGTAGGCGCGCGCCTGGACGCCGTCGGGCCGCACCACCGCCAGCTCCAGGGGAAGATCGGCGATGGCCCGTCCTTCATCGTCCCGCACCAGCGCGGTGAGGTGGACCGTTTCGCCGGGCCGGTAGATGCCGCGGTCGGTGTAGAGCCAGGCCTGCACCGGGCCCGGCGCCGCGCGGCCGCCCACGCCACGGTCCGACAGATCAAAGCCCGGACGGTCGAGGGACAGGAACGTGTGGTCGCCGTGGCCGGCGCGCGCCCGCAGGAGCACGGCCTTGCGCCCGCCCGTTCCCCGGAGCAGCCCGGCCGCGAACGTCGCCCGCCCGTGGACATCGGTGTCGAGGTTCCCCAGAATGTCCTCGTTGCGCGCCTGAAGCGAGAGCTTCACTCCGGCCAGGGGCTCGGCGGTGGCAAGGGAGCGGGCAAAGACGGACAGGCCATCGGCCCCGCGCATGGCCACAAGCCCGATGTCCGAAACCACGAACCACTGAACGGCGCGATCCTGGTAGAAGCGGTACGCCACGTCCGGATTCGTGGCCGCCAGCACGTACACCCCGGGCTTGCGCTCCGGTCCGAGGAAGTCCAGCGTCACGTGAGTCAGGACTTCCCGGTTGCGCGCGCCCTCGATGGGAAGGATGCCTTGCCAGAGATGCTCGCCCGATTCTTCGGCGATCCGGCGCAGGTCGTAGCCGTCGAGGTCCCGCCCCAGGCGTTGTTCCATCACCTGTTCCACAAGGTTGCCGTCGGTGATGCGTAGCGCGGTCAGCGACACCCTGTCCACGTTGACGGTGGTCATCGGGAGACCCGCGCTGCCCGCGGCCGGGAGCACGTACCGCCCCCGTGAGAAGCGGATGCTCCCTGGACGGTCCGGCACCTTGACCGTCCGCCGGCCCGGGACCACGGTCCTGCCATCGACGTCGCGAAGACCCTCGCGCACGGCCACGGTGTAGTTCGCGCCGCGCTCGACATTGCCGATGCACACGGTGGCGTCGCGCAGCGCCATGGGATGGTCCCCGCGATCCGGTTCGAGGACGATGTAATCCTCGATATGGCGCCGGTGCCTTGCCGCCACCGCGGCGCTCATGGCCAGGCAGATCCGGGGATCCTCCCGGTCCCCGTCCTCACGCACACCGGCAATGCGGAAGCCCTGCTCTGCGCGAATGCGCGCCAACCGTTTGGCCGCGCCGGCGTCTTCCCTGACGCCAAGGCCGGCGGACAGCGCCAACTCCGCGCTCACGTAATGCTCACGGGTGTCCTGGACGTTGCCGAACGCGATGAGCAGTCGGCCCGCGCGAACGGTATCCGAGGTCGACCGATAGGCGGCATACAGGCTGTAGGCCGATTCCGCCAAAGCCGCGTACGCCCTGCGTTCCGCTTCCCGGCGCAGCATCCAGGACGCCTCCGCGCGCTTCAAATCGCGGTGATGGACGCGCCACGAACGGGACAATCCCGCCCAGGCTGCCGCAGCCTTGCTCCAACCGGTGGCGGCGTCCTGCGCGTGGAACACGAGGTCTCTGGCCGCTTGCGTCAGTTCGACTTCGCGACGCGTCCGCACCGCGGCCTTGGCCCGCGCCTGGGCCGCCAGCACCTTGGCCGCCGACGGCCTGCGCGGAAGCGCCGCGTCCGTCCGAAGACGACGCTCCATGTCCGTGTGGCGATAGTCCGGAAAAGCCGCGTCCGCGCGCCCCTGAGCCAAGGCGTCCGCGCCGCCCAGAAGCACCCCGAGAACCAGCCAAGTCAACAGCGACCGCACAGACCGTGTGTACGTCATGGGTTCCCCCCTGCCTCCGGGCCCTTCCGTGCCGGGGCGACCGGCGGTGGCCCTCCCCGGGCCCTGCATCAATCCCGCAGGGCGCGCCTCAGTCCCGGATGTCCTGGGTAAACCACTCCGTGGGCAGTTCGCGCCCCATCCCCTTCTCCCGGGCCATCTGGTAGACGCGCCCGGCGCAGGCGGCGAATTGGAGCCCCTGGGTGCCGGCGTTGATGAAGAACGTGGTCTGGTCGTCATGGGTCCGGCCCGGCTGGCGGCCCAGCTTCACGTCCATGAAGTAGTGGAAGTAGTCGCCGGTGTAGTTGTCCTGCACCGGGTTCGGGATGCGCGCGATCTCCTCGGGCTGCCCGGCCACGTAACCCACATTGCCGTGGAGCCGGACCATGCCCTCGTCCGTCGTCACCACGGTGTTGCGCCCCAGCTTGACGGAAACGCCGCACACCTCCACCACCCGGGGGCCGATCTCGCAGGCGCGCACACAGGTGACGTGGGCGCCGCGCTTGAGCCACTCGGGACTGTCGAACACCACCCGCGTCGAATCCGTGCACGCCGAGACGATGTCCGCCCCGCGCACCACGTCCTCGGGCCGGTCCATGGCCGTGACCTTGAGTCCGAGCATCTCGCTCATCTTCCCCGCGTACCGGTCCCGGTTGGCCCGGGTGGGGCTGTAGACCCGCACTTCCTCCAGCTTCCGCACCTCGTTGAACGCCATGAGATAGGTCTCGGCCATGCCGCCCGACCCCAACATGCCCACCACCGAGGCATCCTCCCGCGCCAGCAGCTTGGCGCCCAGTCCGGCGCAACCGCCCACGCGCATGTGCTGGAGCACGCCGTCGTTGACGATGGCCAGAGGCTCGCCATTGGCCACGCTGAAAACCATGATGAGCCCGCAGTAATTGCCCGGCTCCATGCAGTACTTCTCCTCGGTGTCGCCGCCGGGCCAGTGCACGATATCGGACTTCATCCGGATGGCGAAGGTGCCGATGGTGCGGCTCGCGCCCTCCATGGTGCCCCAGCGGTAGTAGCCGTCCGGACGCTCGCACGGCACCCACACGTCGAGCCGCGGCCGGTAAACCGCGTCGTTGCGCGCAAGATCCTCGTAGCCCGTTTCCAACGCCTCGAGACAAGCCTTCATGTCCATCAGCTTTTCGACTTCCTGATTGTTGATCAGCAGCATGCGGGTTTCCTTTCGTTGGACAAATCTCGTCGAGCCTATACGATGGAATCCTCGTTGAAAAGCCGCTTCCGCATACGCGGTTTCCCGCGGATGCAGGCAACCCGGAGTGGCGGAGGGCGTCCGTGTCGCGCGCCGCGGCCCGCGCTTCCTGCATGCGCGGCGCCCGCGCACCCACGTCGTCCCGGAACGCGGCCTGCACGCGCGGCGACGCGCAGTTGATGAGGACGGGGGCGGCCGGTATGCTCGCAGGCCGACCCCGATTCGGGGCGGAGACCCGGAACTGCATTCCATGGACGCGGACATCATCGCAAAACAGCGGAACGCCATGGAGGAGCGGGGGCTCGACGCCCTCATTGCCAGCTCCCCCGAGAACCTCGCCTACACCACCGGGTTCGTGGTGCCCTCGCAACTCCTCATGCGCTGGCGGCACGCCATGTGTCTCGTGGACCGGTCGGGCCACACCACCATGGTCGCCATCGACATGGAGGAGACCACGGTCAAGGCGCACGCCGCCTTCGACGACATCCGCGTGTACCGGGAGTTCACCGACGATCCCATGCGCGAGGTGGCTGCCGCCGTGGCGGCGCGCGGGTGGGCGGGAGCGCGGGTGGGCGTGGAGATGGCGTATCTTCCCGCCGGCGACTTCGCCACCCTGCGCGGGCTGCTGCCCGGGGTCGACTTCGTGGCCGCGGACGGACTCTTCGGGAAGCTCCGCCAGGTCAAGACTCCACGGGAAATCGGGCTTTTGCGCGGCCTGAGCCGGATCACGGATTCAGCCATCGGCGGGACCCTGGCCCACGCGCGGCCCGGCATGACCGAGATGGAGTTGGCGGGTGAACTGACCGGACGAATCTTCGCGGGCGGGGCGCAGCACTTCAAGCTCATGATCATCGCCTCGGGCGAGCGCAGCCAGTTTCCCAACGTCGGCCCCACGGACCGGGCGCTGCGGCAAGGCGACCTGATCCGCATGGAGATCTTCGGGGTCCTGGACGGCTATCACGCGGGCGTTTGCCGGACGGCGGTGGTGGGCGAGCCCACAGCCGAGCAGGCGCGCATCTGGAACAACCTGGTGGAATGCAAGCGCCTGGTCATGGACCTGATCAAGCCCGGCGCTCATGCCAGGGACGTCTACCGCCGGTTTCTGGAGAAGTTCAACGAACTGGGGCTGGAACCCATCAGCTTCGTGGGCCACGGCATCGGCGTCTTCCTGCACGAGGAGCCGTACCTCGGGCGCTACGGCGAGGAGGTGCTGGAGGAAGGCATGGTGGTGGCCATCGAGCCGCTGGTCTACATCCCCGGGCGCATGGGGCTGCAGAACAAGGACATGCTGCGGGTGACGCGAGACGGCTGCGAGCTGCTATCGGACGTCACCGGCACGGACCATCTCATTCGCATCGGCCACTAGTGTTGTGTCTCGTTTAGTGATCAAATCGCGACGACAGCAGCCAATTGGAATCAGTTTTCACATAAAATTGCTTTCTATAACGATTTTACGGGACATCCCGACGGGTTTTTGGCGGGAACCAAGCGCGGAGCGAAGATGAAGATTCAGTCCATCGAAACCATTCCGGTCAGACTGCCCACGCGGCGGGCGCACCAGTGGGCGAATCTCAAGACCCCCATCGGCGTCTACCTGTTGGTGAAGCTTGTCACCGACGACGGCGTCATCGGCCTGGGCGAGGCCCCCGCCCTCAAGGACTGGGGCGGCGATCACATGCGCTACTACGGCGAGACCCCCATCTCGGTGGCGGCCGTGATCCACGACATCCTCGCACCCGCCCTCGCGGGCGAGGACCCGCGCCGCATCGAATGGATCCACACGCTCATGGACCAGGCGGTGAAGGGTTACCCCTATTCCAAGGCCGCCATCGACATGGCGCTTCACGATGTGGTGGGCAAGGCGGCCGGGGTGCCGGTTTACCAGCTCCTGGGCGGGCTCTACCGGGAAGCGGTGCCCATCTCCCACAGCATCGGCCTCATGGGCATGGACGAGGCCGTGACCGAGGTGCGGCGTGTGCAGGAGGAAGGGATCCGGACCATCAAGCTCAAGGGCGGGGTGGAGCCGGGGCGCGACATCGAGCTTCTGCGGCGCGTGCGCGAGGCCCTGGGGCCGGACATGAACCTCACGGTGGACGCCAACAACGGCTACAAGTCCGCCAAGGAGGCGGTACGGACCACCAAGGCCATGGAACCGTACAATATCCTCTACATGGAACAGCCCGTGGAGGGGCTCGACGCCATGGCCGAAGTCACCCGCCGGGTGGACACGCCGGTCATGGCGGACGAGAGCGCCTGGACCACCTGGGACATCCTGGAGATCATCGACAAGAAGGCCGCGGACATCATCTCCATCTACACCACCAAGCCCGGCGGGCTGCTCAAGGCCAGGAAGGTCGCGGCCATCGCCGAGGCCGCAGGCTTCCCGTGCAACGTCAACGGCTCGGTGGAAATGGGGGTGGGCAACGCCGCCAACGTCCACCTGGCCGCATCCACCGCCGCCGCGAACCTCGCGTGCGTGATCCCCGTCACCACCCCCGACGCCGAAGCCACCGGGCGCATAGCCGGCATCTACTACAAGGACGACATCGTCACCGAACCCTTCGAATTCGTCGATGGCGCGGTCAAGGCGCCCCAGGGGCCGGGACTCGGCATCGAGCTGGACGAAGAAAAGATCGAGCGCTACCGGCTGGACAAATAACGGGATCTTCGCCGCGGGGATCGGCGGGAATGACCGCAAACAGCGTCGTCGGCTTGGGAGTCTTGACACAGCCAGCCGGCGAGCATCCAGCCGCGGGCCTGCACGGGAGCGACTCTTCGGAACCATGACCATCCGGACGATAGCCATTTTGGGGGCGGGCAACGGCGGCTGCGCCACCGCGGCGGACCTCGCCCTGCGGGACTTCGAGACGCGGCTCTACTCCCGTTCGGAGAAGACGCTGGCGCCCTTGTTGGAGCGCGGCGGCATCGAGTTGGTGGAGAACGGCCAAGTGCGCTTCGGACGGCCGCGGCGCATGACCACGGGCCTGGAACAGGCCGTCGCCGGCGCGGACCTCATCGTCATCGCCGCTCCGGCCGTGGCCCACGCGTTCATGGCTCGTTCGCTGGCGCCACTGCTCACCGAGGCGCAGATCGTCCACCTCAACCCGGGACAGACCGGCGGCAGCCTGCACTTCGTGCACGAACTGCGGCGCGCGGGATGCCGCGTGCCCGTGCGCTGCTGCGAGACCGTGACCCTGACGAGCATCTGCCGCATGGCGAGCCCGGCGCGCGTGGCAATCTACCGGCGCACCGCCAACCTGGGGTGCGCGGCCTTCCCCGCCGGCCGCGCGCCGGAGATCCTGCCGGACGTAGCCGCGGTGTTCCCCAACGTCGTGCCCGCCGAAAACGTGTTGGACACCGGACTCGGCAACATCAACGCCATCATGCACCCCGCGGGCATGGTGGGGAACGCCGGCTGGATCGAGCGGCACGGCGGCGAACTGCTGTTCTACCGCGAGGCCGTTTCGCCGGCTGTGGCGCGCATCATCGAAGGAGTGGACCGGGAACGGCTGGCCATCGTGCGGGCGCTGGGGCTGCGGCCCCGCACCTTCGTGGAGATCTTCCATGGCGCGGGGCTCACCTCCGGCGAGGCCCTCGCCAGCGGCTCCGTCTACCAGGCCACGCAGGAAAGCGAACCCAACAAGACCATCGTCGCGCCCACCACCCACGACCACCGCTACGTCCACGAAGACGTCGGGCACGGCCTCGTCCCCATGGCCGAACTGGCCGCCCTGCTGGGCATCGGCACGCCGGTCATCGACGCCCTCATCACCCTGGCGTCCGAAATGAACCGCACCGACTACCGCCGCACCGGCCTCACCCTGGAGCGCATGGGCCTGAGGGGCGCCGACCCCGCGAAACTCCAATCCATCCTTGAGACTGGCTTCCCATAGATCCCGAGGAGCTTGCGGGACACCTCCCTCCTTCTTTCCGGGGAGGCGGTTCCCGGTGGGGACGACGACAAGACCCGGTTCCCGGACACGCCCGGTGGCGGGTCCTGCCAGGGGCAACCCGCGGTCGCCCCTGCCAGTCATCGTGCTCTGGCCGGCGACAGTGACCCTGCGCAACGCATCGCAGCACCGGAGTTCACGCGGAGCAACTGCGCCGCTTCATCAGACGGTGTCCACACAAGTCCTACGTGGACGACAGGGGAAACCTGAAATGCCAATACACCATTTCACTCTGATCGTTGACGGTCCCGATTTGCAGGACGATGCCCTTATAGACGCGGCTCTCGAGGCGGGATGTGACGATGCTGCGGTCGGCCGGGTCGACGGTATCCAGTATGTCGATTTCGACCGGGAAGCCGCCGGCCTCGACCAAGCCATCATCTCGGCGGTGGCCGACCTGGAACGTATCAATGGCGTCGCCGTGGTGCGGATCGCCAACGCAGGTTTTGTCTCCATGGCGGACATCGCCTCGCGTATCGGACGCACACGGGAAGGGATGCGGCTCCTGATTACTGGAGCACGGGGTCCAGGTGGGTTTCCTCCGCCGGTCACGGATCCCCGCAGCCGTTACCGATTATGGCGGTGGTCGGATGTGAAGCACTGGCTCACGCAGCACCTTGGCGAGGAATTGGCAACTGCAGACGATGAGATTCTCGCGGCCTTCAACGCCAGCTTGGAGCTGCGCCACTACAAACGCCGGCTCACCCGGCCGGGTCGAATCAGACTCGATGCCTTGACTGGATCGTGAGGGAAGGTTGGACTAGGGTCCGTATCCCAAGCGGCAGAAAGCGCTTAAGGCCGACCCCGGTGACACGGGTTCAACATCTCGGCGAGCTGAGCAGGGAGGGGAAGCCACCAAGCCAACCTGGGTTCGAAGTGGCAGCCTGCATCGCCGGGCGAGGTTTCGGAATCCGACGCGAGGACATGAAGAAGCTGCTTCTTTCAACCCGGGGCAAGGTCTTCACGCTTCAAAACATGCATCAGCTCGTGGAGCACACGCGCCTTGCGGAGTTCCGCTCGCGGTAAACTGAACGAGGTTCAGTCCGGCGGCGTAAACCGGCTGCTTCGCACCTCATCGCCGATCTCGAACCGCATCAGGTCCTCGCCCACCACCAACGGCCCGTCGTAGGTGCCGCGCGTGGCCGGGATCAGGTCGGCGGGCGTGGCCTCGCCGAAGAGCAGGAGATGCGTATAGGCGGCGAGCTTGGGTTTGGTGCGGGTGAATACGACGCCGGCGTCTTGGGGGATGGTGTGGTTGCGGCGGATTCGCTCCAGGTTGGCGCGCTGGACACCCTGGCCCATGCCGTGTTGCACTTCGTGCACCAGCAGATCGACATTCTGCGAATGGGCCATGAGGTTTTCGTTGAACGTGGTGTCGCCGGACAGCACGGCCGAGCGCCCCTGGAAGTCGATGCGGTAGCCGTAGGCGTCGAGCTGCTCGCCGCCGTGATCGACCTTGAAGGTGGTGACCCGGATGTCGCCGGACTCGTAGACCATCCCCTCCTCGATCTCGGTGGATTCCAGCTTCACGCCCTCGGCGGGGTAGCTGTGGCTGCGGACGCGGATATCGGTGGCGAAGGCGAGCGGCAGGTGTTCGGCCATCTGGTTCGTGCCCTCCGGCCCCCACACCTTGAGCGGCACGTTGCGCTTGCCCCAGGGCATGCCGATCCAGCCGGTGAGCCAGAGATCGGTGAACCCCACCACGTGGTCCGAGTGGTGATGGGTGAGAAACATGGCGGTGATCTCGCCGAACGGAATCCCGAGTTGGAACAGGCGTTGCAAAGCGCCGCGCCCGGCATCGAATAGCAGCTTCTCACCGCCCACCTCCACCAAGGTGCTGGGTCCGAACCGGTCGAGCCTCGGCGGCGGCGCGCCGGTGCCGAGAAGGGTTACGCGAAAGAGATCGGTGGATGTCTTTGCCATTATGCCTCCTCGGAATGCCGCGACTCACCCAGCGGCTTGATGATGTGGTCGAGAATCTCGATTCGTCCCCTGTCGATGCCAACCAGGCTTTTCGGTTTCTCCCACTGGGCCACGGCGCCGGGGACCACGCGGAACAATGGATGTGACAAGGGGAGAGTCACCGCAAGCAACTCATGATACCGCTCGGGTGCGCGGGTGGCCAGCTTGTTCATCAGATGGCTCCACTCGAACTCGACTTGTACACGCCGTTATTGACAAGTGTTTCGAATGCGGATCGGAGTTTGTGCTATTTGTCAAAATTGACGTTGCCATGTCGTCGAATAGGCATGTGTTTTTCTCGTCGTGTTAACTGAGGTAGTGCCAGGGCGTCACGCGACCGCCGCGAGTCCGCTCTCGGCCACAAGTGTCAGCAACTTGAGCGAGGCGCCGCGCGGGCACTTCTCGCCGCGCTCCCACTGACTCACCAGGCCGGTCGTCACGTTGAGGTAGCGCGCGAACACCGCTTGGCTCGCATGCTCGCGCAAACGGAGCGCCCGGATGTCCTCGGGCGTCATATCTTCGACCGGCGTCAAGCACATCTCGTCGAACTTGCGCATCGTGCGTTTCGGCATCACGCCAGCCTCCGCCAGACCTAGCGCGGCTTCGTGCACCGACGCCAGCACCTCGCTCTCATACTGCTTGGTCATCGCATTCCACCTCGATTATCGCTCCAGTCGCCTGCGCGGCCGAAAGACCCGCCGCGTCCAGCCCCAGATACTCGTTTGCCAGCAACCGCAGCCCCGTGAGTTCCTTGCGCCGGAGGTTATCCCGGTCACTCTTCGCAAACCCATGCACGAAAAACGCCAGGTCGCCCTGGCGGAACAGCACGATAATGCGGAACCCACCGGACCGGCCGCTGCCCTTGCGGGCGACGCGCTGCTTGATGACACCGCCGCCGAGGTCGGCGTCGATCAGCCCCTCCCCGGCACGCCGGACCGCGTCGCACAACGCCGCATCCTCCAGCTCCTCGCGGTCGGAGAAACCGGCGAACGCCTTGGTCTTGAACGCGTGCAATCCGTCCCTCGCGCCCATCCCCTTCGCGGGTCCTTTTATGATACCCGGTACGGCGTTTCAACTCGCGCCGCGCCCCTGCCTGCTACGCAGCCGTCATGCCGGCGTCTCCATCCGCGCGCTTCTCGCCGGCAAGAGGAGCGGGTTGGCCGTGAGCGGGGCCGTGAGCGGGGCCGCGGCCGGATGTCCGGGGAGGGCGTCCGGCCGCGTGCCACCCCGGCACGATGGCGACGGCCCCATGAACCCAGCGATGGTATTCCCCGGCAACAGCGCAGCGACCTTTCTCACCCATTCTTCAGGCTCGTTTGTCTTTGGAAAGACTTCGTCTTTTCTTCCCCTCCCCTTTGTTCTACCCTGTGACCCATGCACGCGGGCTTGTGTTTCGACGGCTTCTACTCGATCCAGGAGATGATCGAGTTGGCGCAACTGGCCGACGACATCGGCATGGACTCCATCTGGATGTCCGACCACATCTGCTTCCGGGATTCCATTGCCTCGGCCATGGCGTTCCTCGCCAGGACCCCCCGGATCAAGGTCAATCCGGCGCCCCTGAGCCCCTACTCGCGCCATCCCATGGTCACGGCCATGGCGCTGGCCACCATGGAGGAGTTCGCCCCCGGACGGGTGGCCGCCACCGCGGGCACCGCCAACCCCACCGCGCTCCGGGAGATCGGCATCGAGCCCGGCCGGATGCTCAGGACCATGCGCGAGTACATGACGCTGCTGCGCCGACTGCTGGCGGGCGAGACGGTTGAGTTCGACGGCGAAGTGTTCACCATGCGTGGGGCCAGCATGGGACTCACGCCTGGAACCGGGATACCCATCTACATGACCGCGGTTCGGCCCGGGATGCTGCGGCTGGCCGGCGAGACCGCGGACGGGGTGCTGCTGTCCGCGGGCTGCACGCCCGCCTATATTCGGCGCTGCGTCGATGAAGTGGAGAAGGGGGCGGCCCAGGCCGGAAAGTCGGCCAAGGGCGACGTAGCCGGCTTCATCGCCGCTTCGGTATCCGACGACCCGCGCGAGGCCATGGACGCCACCAAGACCTTTCTGGCCTACATTTTCCGCAACAAGCACCACGCCGAAAACCTGCGCCTCGGCGGCGGCACGGTGGACCAGGACCGGCTCGCCGACGCCATTGGCCGCCGGGCATGGGACGAGGCCAAGGGCCTCATCAGCGACGAAGTGGTCCACGCACACTCGGTCACCGGCACTCCCGCGGAATGCCGGCGGCGCCTGGACGAGTTCATTCAAGGCGGCCTCGACCTCCCCCTGCTCATGCCCCTGGGCACCCAGGAACAGCGCAGGCGCGTGGTGGAGATCGTTCGGGAAGGCCAAGCGCTTGCGCCGTAGGCATTCACGGCTGCAAATTCGCTCTCATCCCTGCCTTCCGCCCCTCGATTTCGTCAAATATGACATGATATTCTCCTCAATCCACCGGCTGAAGGGACGGTGATGCCGACTTTTCGCTTTCGCGAATCCCTGCGGCGCAAGCGCCTGGGAGCCAATCCGAGTCACCGAGTCATGGCTCAGTGAAACGAGGATGTTATGCCACAAGACATCACGGAACGCCTGAAGGAACTCGCCCGTCAGTCGGAACGCAAACTCCCCGCCTTGACCGGGATCCGGCGTGGCCTGCACCGGTATCCGGAGGCCGGCTGGACCGAGTTCCGCACCACTGGCATGGTGGCGAAGCGGCTGCGCGAGCTGGGGTACCGCGTGGAGACGGGATCGGACTGCGTGCATCCGGACGCGGTGCGCGGATGGCCGGAAGACGCCGTGGTGCGGGAGAGTCGGGCCCAGGCGGGCGAAGTGGCCCGTGACATCGAAATCCCCGGAGCGGTGGGCATTCTCGAGCGCGGCGACGGCCCCACGGTGGCGCTTCGCTTCGACATGGACGCCACCGAGGTGTCCGAGTCCGACGACCCCGTCCACCCGCCGGTGGCTCAGGGGTTCGCGTCCGCAAGGCCCGCGATCATGCACGCCTGCGGGCACGACGCCCACGTGACCATCGGACTGGGCGCGGCCGAACTGTTGGCCGAGGATCCGGACTGGCGCGGGCGGGTGAAGCTGCTCTTCCAGCCCGCGGAAGAAGGCGGTCGCGGCGCCCATCCCATGGTGGAAGCCGGGGTGGTGGACGACGCCGACTACTTCGCCTGCCTGCACATGGGCGGCCCCACGCTGCCGCTGGGGGAAGTGGCCCTGGAGGCCACGCACTTCCTGTCGTCGGTGAAGATGGAGGCGCGCTTCCGCGGCGTGGCCGCCCATGCCGGCGGCGCCCCGGAACGGGGGCGCAACGCGTTGCTGGCCGCCTGCCAGGCCACGCTGGCACTACACGCCCTGCCGCGCAACGGCCAGGGCGCCACCTTCGTGAACGTCGGCGTGCTGAACGCCGGCACCGGCACCAACGTGGTGCCCTCCGACGCGCTCATGAAATACGAAGTGCGCGGCGGCGCCGACGACATCTGCGAGCTCATGGAGGAAGGCGCGCGCCGCTGCCTGTCGGGCGCGGCCACGCTTCAGGGCGTGGACGTCGAAACCGCCATCACCGGCCGCACCATCGGCGCCAAGTCGGACGAGGACATGAAGCGCCACCTTGCATGGGTGGCCGGGTCGTCACCCGTGGACTTCCGAGTCCACGACGCCCGTCCCCTGGGCGGCGGCGAGGACGCCACGTATTTCATGCGCCGGGTCCAGGAACGCGGCGGCAAGTCCCTCTACTTCCTGCTGGGAGGCGGCGCTCCCACCGGACACCACACCGCCACCTTCGATGTGGACGAGCGCGCGCTGGCCCACGGCGCCATGCTCATGGCCGGCATGGTATTGCGTCTGACCGGATCGGGCAGCGGATGATCGACACGTCCACCCCGTCCTTGAACCCAATTCAGGCGAACCGGTTGCCGCGGGCGTTTCCTGCCCTTCGGCCACGTTGTGGACACCGGGCAACGCCGATGACCAAGCTCCGCGGCATGGAGGGCGATTGGCCAGCCGTGCGGTGCGGATTCCGGGCACAGCGGTTGAGGAGGGTGTTGGCGCGCACCGTGCGCGCCCTGCTGTTCGGGACGCTCCTGGGACTCTCATTTCAGAATGGGAGCGCACACGCGCAACCCGTCCGCATGGAAGTTCGGCAGGTGGTGGTGGACCCCGCACACGGAACGCCGGTGGTGCTGCTGGCCGGCGGTGGACGGCTGCTCCCCATCTGGGTCGGCAACGCCGAAGCCGCCGCCATTGCCCGCGCGCTGAAACAGGAAAAACCGTCCAGGCCCCGTACCCATGACCTGATCCAGAACGTGTTGACGAGCCTCAACGCCACGTTGGAACGCGTGACCATCACGGAGTTGCGGGAAAGCACCTATTTCGCGGTCCTCACCCTGACCACGAACGACAGGCGCGTTCGCATTGACGCTCGTCCCAGCGACGCCATTGCCGTGGCCTTGCGAACGGACGCGCCCGTCTATGCCACGCCCGAGGTGCTGCGGCAGGGCGTCGAACTGGACGGATCGGAATCGAAGCCACGGGACGCGGTCTCACGCGCCATGGGCATGCAGGTGCAGGACCTCACCACGGATCTGGCGCGGTTGTTTGGCGCGACGGTGGATACCGGCGCCCTGGTGGCTCACGTCGAAAGGGACAGCGCCGCCCATCGGCTCGGGCTCCGGCGTGGAGACGTGGTCACCCAAGTGGACGGCGAGCCCGTCCGAAACGGCCGCGAACTCCTGGAAATACTCCACGCCTCCCCCAACCGGCAGTTCCACGTCTTCAACATACAAAGAGACGGCAAGCTCGTCACGCTGGTGACAAGCCCGCCGTCTCGATGAAACCGGAAAACGCGAACTCAGGCTATGCGCCTGTGCCGTTGGTGCTGAACAGAATCTTGCCCCACTTCTTCTCGGTGGCATCCAGCACTTCCCGGGGCGATTCCGCCACCGGAGGAAACTGATCCATCCATTCGTAGGGACGGCACGCGTCGATGATGGCGCGCGAGTTGAAACCCTTCTTGGTGGGATGCACGATCGGGTCCAGCGGACCGCTCCAACAGCGCCGGATGATGTCGATGTCCGCGTCGGGATCCGAGCGCGTGGCCATGGCCCAGATAACGTCGTCGGTGTTGGACGGATCGATATCGTCGTCCACCACGATGACATAACGGCCGAGATAGGCGCCCGCATGGCACTGCGACGCCACCACCGCGGCCTGGCGCGCGTGCCCCGGATAGCGCTGTTTGATGGAAACCACCATCACCAGGCGGCTTCCGCCCGCCACCATCAGCCACACGCCCTTCACGTCCGGCACGCCCGCCTTCTCCATCTCGTCCCAGATCAGGGCGGAGCGCAGGTACGACCGGTACCACCCCAGTTCGGCCGGCGGCCGTCCCGGAGGCGATCCCAGAATGATGGGGTTGTTGCGATGGTAAAGCCGCTTGATCTTGACGATGGGCTCGTTGCGCTCGGCGCTGGCGTAGTAGCCGGTCCACTCGCCGAAGGGACCTTCCACGCGATCCTCGTTGAAGAGCACGTCGCCTTCCACCACGATCTCCGCGTTGGCCGGAACCATCAGGCCGGAGTACGGCGCCTTCACCACATCCAGGGGCTCGCCCCGAATGCCGCCCAGGAAATCGTACTCGGGCACTCCGTAGGGGACCTCGATGCTGCCGCCCAGGAACACCAGCGGATCATGGCCGAAGGACATGGCCATCTTGAAGGACTCGCCGGTCTGTTGATACTTGTCCCGGTGAATACGCCCGTGCTTGCCCGGCGAAATGTAGAATCCCACCGTGTCCGAGTCGTGCACCATCACCCGGTACGTACCCCAGTTGGTCCAGCCCTCGTCACGGTCGGAGGTGATGTCGATGCTGCCGGTGCCGATGTAGCGGCCACCGTCGCGTTCGTGCCAGCGGGGCGTGGGGAACTTAAACAGGTCGATGTTGCCTTCCTCGAAGACGTTCTCGAACAACGGACTGTCCTTGAGCACCCTGGCGGGAACCGGCTTGATGTTCTTGTAGTGATTCCGCCAGGTATTGACGAACTCCATCTTGCTGTCGCCGGGCGGCAGATTCAGTGTGAGCCCGATACGCTTGCGCGAGGTCAGGGTGTTGGACAGGACCCGGTAGCCCGCGGGATAGTCCTTGATCTCGTCGAACAAAACGGCCGGGCCGTCTTCCCTGCGCATGACCATTTCGGTGATGGCGCCGATCTCAAGATCCCAGTTGCACCCCTTGAGGGTCTTGAGTTCGCCCATGGCATCCGCTTTCTCGATCCACTCACGACAATCATTGAACTGCATGGGACCTCCAATTTCTGACGGTTGATTACGCGGGTTATGGTCGCACGCCCGAACGCGTCCAGCGGGGCAAGCGGGCCGGTCAAGAGTCTTGACCGCTCCGCGCGTGCACGCACGCGCTTGACCCGGGGGCCAGCGTGCGCATGACGCGCATCCATGGAGAGGTTCACGCCTTGCGGTACTGGCCTCGTCCGACGCGGCTGATGCGGCCTTCCTTGGACCAGCGCACCACCACCTGCCTGAGGTAGGCGCGCGGCTTCTCCTGAGCGGTCTCGTTGGCGCCAATGGTATCGAGGTTGAATTCGTTGGGCAGGGTTTCGAAAATGGCGTTCCAGTCGATCATGGAGCCGCTGGGACCGCGCTTCTGCGGCCCGCGAGGACGACCTCGACGCGGCGCCGGCTTGTCGTCACCGGCGAGCATCTCGTGAATGACCTCATACCGCTTGATCTCATCCTTCAGATTGTCGACGCGTTCGTTGGCCGCCGCCAGTTCCTTCTTGAAAAGGTCGATCTGTTTTCGAACGCTGTCCCGTAAATCCAACGCCATTTGGCTCCTCCCATGTCTCTCGTTTTTTATATCGCTTAACATGGTCGAAAATAAAACACAACGTGCAACGCTTCGGGGCGACGTGCTATTCCGTATCGACTCGAACCTCGCGTCATGGTTGCATGTGAATGCGCTCCATTTGAACGCATCCGCCAGAATCACGACCGGACACGCAGAACCACCGCGTGGGGATGAGGGCGCCCCGGTAGATGGCCGGCAACGTCACGGGCTTCGCAAATCCGGAACTCTGTGGTACCATTCGTCCCGTGTAACCGGATGTGCTTGTCAAGGGCGGCGACCGGCGCCAGGCGGATCTCATGAGGAGATCTCCTGAGGAGGATGGCGGCGGAGGCCAACGGCGGCCATGTCGTCATCGTGACGCGCCTGCAGCGTTGCTCCTCGGCGAAACTGATCGAAAGGATACGGGAACAGTAACCATGGCCAGAAGATGCACCATTTGCGGCAAGGGACCCTCCGTCGGCAACAACGTCAGCCATGCCAACAACAAGACCCGGCGCCGCTGGCTCCCCAATCTGCAGCCGGTTCGCGCACGGTTGGACGGCGCGGTGAAGCGCATTCGCGTGTGCACCCGGTGTCTGCGATCCGGCAAGGTCGAAAAGGTCGCCTGACGGCCGATCCGAACCCGGGAGACTGCCTCTAGCCACGCTTCAATGAACCCCACCGACTCCAGGCGCGGGAAGCGGTCGGTGCGACCCGGACACTATACCTGAACCCGGTTGGCCCGGTATACGCCCTTCACCTGCGAGATATCCTGCAGCACCCGCCCCAACTGATCGAAGCTTCCGATCATGATCTCGAACGTGTTCACGGCCCTGTCGTCGAACGTACGTATGTGAGCGCGCGTGATATTGACCCCCGCCTCCGAGATGGCCGCGCTGATGGCCGCGAGAAGGCCGGGCTTGTCGGCGCAGGTTACCTCGATCTTCACCGCCCGTGGCATCCGCACATCGTCCGCCCAACTCACTTCCACCTTCCGGTCCCGGTCGCCCTCAAGCGCCGTCGGGCAGCCGCCCACGTGAACCGTCACCCCGCGCCCGCGCGTGATGATGCCGGCGATGTCCTCGCCCGGCAGCGGATGGCAGCAGCGCGCAAACCGCACCAGCACATCGTCGATGCCCTTGACGCGCACACCGCGGTCCCGTGAGCCCACCAGCCGGAAAAGGCGTTCCAGACCGCCCTCGATCTGTTCGTTGTCCTTCTGGATCTGTTCCGGCGGGAGCAGCTTGGCCAACACCTGGCGCGACATCACCTTGCCATAGCCGATGCCGGCCAACAGGCCCTCTTCGTTCCGGACTCCAAGCTCGCGCGCCAGCGTATCCACGGTCCCCTGCTCTTGGAGGACCTGGTAATGCAGTCCGTGGCGCCCAAGGTCTCCCTCGAGGATCTCGCGTCCCAGGGCCACGCTGCGCGCGCGCTGCTGCGCGGCCATCCAGGCGCGAATCCGGGACTTGGCGCGAGGCGTCTTGGCCACCTTCAGCCAGTCCCGGCTCGGGGTCTGTTCCTGGGTGGTGATGATCTCCACCGTGTCGCCGCTCCGCAGGAGGTATTTGAAGGGAACGAGGCGCCCGTTGACCCGCGCGCCGGAGCACTGTTGTCCGATGTCGGAATGGATGCGGTAGGCGAAATCGATGATCGTGGCGCCCTTGGGAAAGCTGTGCAGGTCGCCCCCGGGCGTGAAGACATAGACTTCGTCGGGGAACAGATCCTCCTTGATGCTGTGCAGGAACTCCTGGGGGTCGGAAAGGTTCTGCTGCCATTCGAGGAGCTGCCGCAGCCACGTGAACCGCTGGATGTCGGTCACCTGCAGGTCCTGGCCCTTCTTGTAACGCCAGTGCGAGGCGATGCCCTCCTCGGCCACGCGGTGCATGTCGTGGGTGCGGATCTGAATCTCGATGCGGTGCGCGTCGGGGCCGATGACCGTAGTATGCAACGACTGGTACATGTTGGCCTTGGGAAGCGCGATGTAGTCCTTGAACCGGCCCGGCACCGGCCGCCACTTGGAGTGGACGACACCCAGGGCCTCGTAGCACTCGATCTGGGTGTCCACCAGCACCCGGAAAGCCACGAGGTCGTAGACCTGGCTGAAGTCCAGGCTCTGGTTCTCCATCTTGCGAAAGATGCTGAAAAAGTGCTTGGGCCGTCCACTCACCTCGCCGTCGATGCCCTCTTCCGCCAAGGCTTTGCTCATGCGCGATATGACGTCGTTGGTGTATTTCTCCCGGTTCTTTCGCTTCTGCGCCACGTTGTGCTTCAACTCGGCGTAGATCTCCGGCCGCAGGTACTTGAGCGCCAGATCCTCCAGTTCGCTCTTGATCCAGTAAATCCCCAACCGGTGCGCGATGGGGGCATAGATGTCCAGCGTTTCCTGGGCGATGCGCCGCTGCTTCTCCGTGGGCAGGTACTGCAACGTGCGCATGTTGTGGGTCCGGTCGGCCAGCTTGATGAGCACCACCCGGATGTCCTTGGCCATGGCCAGGATCATCTTGCGGAAGTTCTCGGCCTGTTTCTCCTCCTGACTGTTGAAGTTGACCTGACTGAGCTTGGTGACACCGTCCACCAACACCGCGATCTCCGCGCCGAACTGCTCTTCGATCTGCGGCAGGGTTGCCAAGGTGTCCTCGACGGTGTCGTGCAACATGCCGCCGATGATGCTGGGAAGATCCAGCTTCAGGTCCGCCAGAATGCCCGCCACCGCCAGCGGATGGTTCACGTAGGGTTCCCCGGACAGGCGCTTCTGACCCTCGTGCACCTGTGCCGTGAACCGGCACGCTTGACGCAGCGGTTCCACGTCCAGCGCGGGCTGGTACTGCAGGACCTTTTCGATCAGCTCGTTGGCGACACCCTGGCCGGCCGCGCCACGCGCGCGGCGACGCGGCCTTACCCGGGCTTCCGACTCTGGATGAACCTGCAAACCTTGACCCTTTCAGCCGCAATGATGGCGGCCAGCTGCGTCACCGCGTCGCCGACATCGCGGTTCACGATGAAATAATCGTACCCCTCGATTTCCTGAATCTCGTCCTGCGCCCGCCGCCAGCGTTGCGCGATGGTCTTGCGTTCGTCCGTGCCCCGCGCCGCCAGCCGCCGGCGCAACTCCTTCAGCGACGGCGGCAGGACGAATACCGCCACGGCGCTGCGAAAGTGTTGCTTGATCTGCCGCGCCCCCTGCACGTCGATGTCCAGCAGCACGTCCTGTCCCTTGTGGAGCTGCCGTTCCAGCGCGCGCCGCGGCGTGCCGTAGAGGCATCCATGCACCTCCGCCCACTCGGCGAAGTCGCCGGCCTCAAGCCTGCGCCTGAAATCCCGCTCCGACACGAAATGATAGTCCCTGCCCCGAACCTCGCCCGGACGCGGCTTGCGGGTGGTGCACGACACCGACAGGCTCATCTCGGGGTGGCGGTTCAGGACCTTGCGGGTCAGCGTCGTCTTGCCCGCTCCCGACGGCGCCGACACGATGAAGACGATGCCCGGACGGCGTTTGGTGAAGCTGCGAATCGAGAGCGTCATTCCACGTTCTGCACCTGCTCGCGGATCTTCTCCACGCCTTCCTTCCCCCCCAGGACCAGCCGCACCACTTCGAGTTGCGGCGCCTTGGCGCCGATGGTGGTCAACTCGCGCTGCACTTCTTGAAGCAGAAAATCGATCTTCTTGCCCACCGGCTCGCGCTCGCGCATCAGGCCAGCCAGCATCTCCACGTGGCTGCGGAGCCGTACCACCTCCTCGTTGATGCTGCCCTTGAACGCGCTGCTGCCGGCCTCGCCGACGGGATTGGCCGCGGCGTTCTGCTCCTGGAGACGCTGGTCGATGGACGCCGCGCTCTTGCCGAGCTGCCGGGCCGTTTGAGTGAGCCGGCGCGCCTCCGCGATCATGTCGCGCTTGAGGTTGCGCCCCTCCCGGTCCCGCGACCGCGTGAGCGCCTTCACGGCCGCGTCCAGCGCGCGCAGAGTGAGCCGGCGCTCGCTCGCGTCGATCTCCTCCGGTTCCTTGAACTGGAAGAGATCGGGCAGGCGCGGCACCAATTGGAGATCGATGTCACCCTGGAGTTGAAAGCGTTCCTTGATGCGCCGGAGCGCTGCGCAATACTGCTCCATGAGGGCGTCGTCCACCTCCACCCGGTAACCGCGCCCCTTGAGGGGGGTCCGGTCCACGTAGATGTCCACGCGCCCCCGGTGAATCTTCGTACGCGCCTGCTCCCGCAGCGCGTCCTCCAGGCTCAGGTAGAGTTTGGGCACGCGCAGGTGTATGTCCGCGTGGCGATGGTTGACGCTGCGAATCTGTACGGAGACCTTGACGCGCCGGTCCTGCAAAATGGCTTGGCCAAAGCCGGTCATGCTTCTCATAAGCCCTCTCGTATGGCCGCCCGCCGCTGAGTCGCGTGGCCCTCGGTCAAGGCTTCTGCATCGCCTGGAGCGACTGCTCGAGCTGACGCAACGCATCCCCGAAGCCGGCCCAATCGCCGGCGCGCAGGCGCTCCATCGAGCGCTGGTATTGCTCCAGCGCGCGCACCGAGGGGTCGCCGTCCTCCCCGGTCGCCACCGCGGGCGTGACCTCCGGCGCGGGCGTCGCCCCGTCCGCCGTGACCGTGGAACCGAACAGCTCGCGCAATGCATCCTCGAGATTCTCGCGCATGGCGATGCGGTTGCCGAACACCGCGACCACCCGCTTCAACTCGGGCAGCGAGCCCTGTTCCGCCGCCAGGTACAGCGACTGCACGTACAGCAGCGAATCCTGGATGGGGATGGCCAGCAGGCTGCCGCGAATGACCTCCGAGCCGCGCTGGCCCCACAGACTCAACTGCTGGGAGATGAAGGCGTCCTGGTCGATGCGGGCGTCGACCTGCTTGGGGCCGTAGACCAACCGGGCCTTGGGGAAGTTGAGGGCCAGGAGCTTGCCGTAGTGGGTGCCGTCGCTGCGCGCCGCCAGCCACGCGCGCATGTTGTCGCGGTTGTTGGGTGTGAAGGGCAGCAGCAGCACGAACTCCTCGTTCTCCTCCCCCGGCAGGCGCATGATGGTGTAGTACGGCTCTATCGGCTGGTCTTCCTCGTCCACCGTGCGACTCGGGATGCTCAGCAGATCCTCCTTGTTGTAGAAGACCTGCGGATCCTGCATGTGATAGGTGGCGTACATCCGGGCCTGCACCTTGAACAGGTCCTGCGGATAGCGCACGTGGGCGCGCAGCGCGTCGGGCATGGCCTCCAGCGGCTTGAACAGTCCGGGGAACCCGCTGGCGTAGGCCTGCACCACAGGGTCGCCGGCGTCGGCAATGTAGAAGTCCACCGAGCCGTTGTAGGCGTCCACCACCGTCTTCACCGAATTGCGAATGTAATTGCCGATTCCTTCCGTGGGCTCGGAGTAGGGGTAGCGGTCGGAGGTGGTGTAGCCGTCGATGATCCAGAAGAGCCGCCCCTCCGGCGTCACCACCAGGTAGGGATCCTCGTCGAACTCCAGGAACGGCGCCAGCTTCCGCACCCGGTCCTGGATGCGGCGATGGTACAGTATCCGACTCTCCGGTGTGAGGTCGTTGGACAGTGAGATGCGCAGGGTCGCAAAGCGCGCGGAGAACAGGAGCTTGCGCCAGAAAGAGCTCAACGGCACCCCGCCGCCGCCCTCGTAGGTAGTGTAGACGTTCTTGTCGCCTGCCGGGTAGTCCAGCTCGCGCGCCCGCGTATTCACGAACACGTAGTCGTTGGCCACCTCGCCGAAATAGATCCCCGGCCGCGTCACCTTGATGAAGCCGTTGGACACTGGCGGGATGTCCTTGACGAAGAACTCGGGCAGCCCCTCCTTGCTGATCTGGTTCACCGGGCTGAACACGACGCCGTAGCCGTGGGTGTACACCAGGTGCTCGTTGATCCAGATGCGGCTCGGAAGCTGCTCGTGGGACAGCTCCCGCGCCGACAGCATCACCTGACGGTACTCGCCGTCGATCTTGTAGCGGTCGTTGTCCACGTCCACGAACTCGTAGTAGGTGCGGATCTGCTGCAACTGCGCATAGGTGGACAAGAGCGGCTGGTAGTTCCACAGACGGATGTTCTTGACGGTGGCGTCGTTCTGCTGCAGGTCGTCCACCGTGAGCACTTCGTTCACCGGGAACTCCTGGGCCTCGACCCGGTCGAGGCCGTAGCCATGCCGGCTGGAGCGGATGTTGCGCTCGATATAAGGGGTCTCCGCCACCAATTCATTGGGGACGACGTGGAACTGCTGCAGGAAGGACGGATAGGCGTACATCCCCACGGCGTGGACCACCGCCAGGGCGCCGAGGCCCATGAACAGGAGCCGCAGCCCGGGCCGGCGCATCTGCACCAGGCACAGCGCCGACACCAGCGCCGCCGCCACCGCGAGCACGCGCAACGCCGGCAAGCGTGCGTGAATGTCGGTGTAGCCCGCGCCGAACACCACCCCGTTGTGCGAATTGAGCAGCTTGTAGACGTCGAGCAGATAGCCACCGCACTGAACCAGCAGCACCAGGGCCAGCAGCACCGACAGATGCATTTTGGCGGCGGGGTGTACGGTGAGCCCGTTCTCGGAGTACTGGACGCCACCGTAGAGGAGATAGACGAAGGCCGTGGCCACCAGGATCACGCCCAAGGCCACCAGGAACCAGCGGTAGACCGCGTCCATGGCCGGAAGCTCGAACAGGTAGAAGCCGATATCCTTGTCCAGGAGCGGGTCCTGCATGCCGAACGGAACCCCGTTGAAGTAGAGCAGCACCGACTCCCAGTGCATGGCCGCCTGGGGCGCCGCCAGGAAACCCAGCACCAGCGCCACCGGCAGCAACAGCCGGCGAATCAACGGATCCAGCTCCTCGAAACCCGGCACCTCGGGATTGCTGGTCTGAAGCGGCAACACCCCTTCGCGCCGGCGCGCCGCCAGCTTGATGTTGCCGTAGAAGAGGGCGAAGAACAGTACCCCGGAGACCACCCCCAGCAACACCTTGATCCACAACGTCTTGACGAATACTCCGTAGTAGCCGATCTCACCGAACCACAGATAGTCCGTGTAGAGGTAGATGGCCTCGCCGACCAGTGAGAACAGGATAAACGCGCCCAGCGCGATCAAACCGATGGATCTTCGCATGGAATCCTTTCAACGCCTCCGGGCCGCCAGCGCGGTCCCAATCAGAAGGCGCCCTTGTGGGAATACTCGATCTCGGCGCTGGTGATGAACTCCAGCAGCGCGGCCCTGCCCTCTTCGGTGGCGCGCCGGGCGCGCACGACGGCGGCGCCCACGTCCGCCGGGTCCTCCACGCGCTCGGCCCAACCGCCCATGGCGCGGGCCATGTCCGCATAGTTTCCGCCCAGGTCGCGGCTGCCGTAACGCTCGTGGGACACGGTCATGTGGCGCGTCTCCACCGCCATGGTGGAATTGTTGAGCACGATGGTCAGGATCGGCAGGTCTGAGCGCACCGCGGTCTCGAAATCGAGCCCGGTCATGCCGAAGGCGGCGTCGCCCATGAAGTTCACCACGAACTTGTCCGGCGCCGCCAGCTTGGCGCCGAGATTCAATCCCAGGCCGGTGCCCAAGCCGTGGGACTTGCCCCAACCGAGGTAGGAGCGCGGCCCGGCGGAACGATAGAAGGGCATGATCTGGTCCCGCGGACTGCCGGAATCGTGGGTGACGATGGCTTGCGCCGGGTCCACCGCGCCCATGAACTCGGCGACGACCCGGTACGGGTTGATGGGCACGGCGTCGGAGGTGAGCTTCGCGTTCCACTCGGCAAGCCACGCGGCGCGCAATTCGGCGATGGCGCCGGCGGCGGCACGGTGGTCGCGGGAACGCCCGTTCAGCAGGTCCCTCGCCGCCTCCACGAACTGCCGCAGCACCAGCCTGGCGTCGCCGATGACCGGATGCTCCACGTCGTAGTTCTTGCCCACGTCGATGGGATCGTCCGTCACCTGGATGAAGGTCTTGTCCGCCGGAACCGGCGTGGTCATGGGATGGCGGGTGAGGCTCGTGCCCGCCGCCAGCACCACGTCGGCCTTCTTGAGGAAGTGGTACACCGGCCGGTTCATGACGCCGGAAGCGCTGCCCAGCGCCAGCGGGTGGGACTCGGGGAACGCGCTTTTGCCGCCCATGGTGGTCACCACGGGTACGCCGGTGAGTTCCGCCAGCTCCAGCAACTCGGGGGCCGCCTCCGCGTACAGCACCCCTTGACCCGCCAGGATCACCGGATCCCGCGCGTCCAGCAGCGCCTTGGCCGCGGCCGTCACGTCGCGCGGGTCCGCCTGCGATACCGCCGCCTTCACCGGACGATAGCGGTCCACCGCTGCGCCATCGAGTTCCTCGCCGGCCACGTCCGCGGGGATCTCCACCATCACCGGGCCGGGACGCCCCATCTTGAGCCGCGCGAACGCCCGCCTCATGGTATCCACCACCCGGTCCGCGGTGGTGACCTGCTCCACGAACTTGGTTACCGGCGCGTAGTTGCGAACAGAACTGAACTGAGGGAAGACGCCGTCCCGTTCACGCGCGTGTCCCAGGGGCAGCAGCAGCACGGGCACGGCGTCCGAGAAGGCCGTGGCCACGCCCGCGTAGGCGTTCTCCGCCCCAGGCCCGAACTGCATGGCGAACACCCCCGGCGGCGTGCCGTTGTGGACCCGGCTGTAGCCGTCCGCGATCCCCACCCCCACCCGTTCCTGACGGCAGATGATCGGCCGGATGCCGGCGGCGGCGGCCGCTTCGATCAGGTTCGATGTGGGAAAGGCGCTCAGGTAGGAGACCCCCTCGCGCTTCAGGATCCGGGCGATCACGTCCACCGTTCTCATGGTATCGACTGCTCCCTCCCAACCCTCCCGGGCAGGTTCATGCGTTCTCTGGCAGCGGCAAGGCGAAGTCCCGGCACAGCGCGTCCCATGTTTCCAGTTCCGCCAGGGTGCGCAGGGTCGCCAACGTCGGCGGGATGATGGCCATGCGTCCGCGCCCGGCCCGCTGCAACCCCTCGGCCGGGGTGAGCCAGAGGCTTTCCGTCACCTCCTCCGATACCTCCAGCGGCGTCTGTCCCTCCGGCAGAGCGGCGAGGAAAAAGCGGGTGTCGAAGCGCATGGCGTAACGCTCGGGGGTGGTGCGGTGATAGAAATAGACGAGCTTGCCCACATCGCAGCAAAGCCCTTCGGAGCCCAGCAGTTCCGCAAAGCTCACCTCACGGCGCAGCAGCGCCGCGCGCCGCGCCACCACGCGTTCGCAGGTATCCAGGGTGACGGCCGCGCCGGTTTCCCGGGTGGCGCACAGCAACACCCCCACTTCCTCGTACAACTCGCGAATGGCCGCCACCCAATGGCCCATGGCGTCCTCGGCGCTCAACTCGTCCCCCAGGCGCGCGCGGGCGTCCGCGGGCGCAAGCCCGCGACACATGTCCAGCATGGCCGGCGACGCATCCGTCCCTTTGACGGCGCCCCCCGGAAAGACGAAGAAGCCCCCGAGGAAACGCATCTCCCGGGGCCGTCTCGTCATGAAGATCTCGAACGCCCCGCCTTGCCCCGGACGCACGAGCACGAGCGTGGACGCTCTCCTGGGCACGGACGGAACCGATTTCTCCTGCATGGGTCCTCGGCGCAACCGGTCGGACAACCGGGCCTCAGCGCACATGGCACAGGACACGCGCGCTACCGCGCGCGAAGCCTGGCCACCAGGTTGTCATACGAACTCCGGTTGATCACGCGGCTGAACTGCGCGCGGTAGTTGTTGACCAGGCTGATGTCCTGGAAAATGATGTCATAGACGAGCCATTTGCCGTTGGACTCCACGCGGCGCAGGCGATAGTCCAGGTCGTACCTGCGTCCCTCCTGGTCCAGGACCTGGGTTTCCACCTGGGCGTAGCCCCCGTCGATCTCCTCGCCGGTGACCTGTACTCGCTGGCCCTGGAACGCGGCGATGCGGCTGGTATAGGTCTTCTCCAGGAGCGCGCCGAAAAGCCGGGCGAACTCTTCCCGCTCTTCCGGCGTCCGGCGACGCCAGTGCGAGCCCAGGGAACGCCGCGCCATCTCGGAGAAATCGAACAGGGGCATGATCACCCCTCGGACGCCGTTGATCCTGGCTTCCTCCGGAAGACTGGCGTCGGCGAGGATCGCGAGCCCGGCGCGCAGGGCCTGCTCGATCCCGGCCCTCGGACCCTCCTCGGCCCACACGGACGGCACCAGGCAACACGCCGCCAGCAGCAACCTGCACAGCCATGTGCGTCCGGGGCTCACGCGTAGGCCTCCCGTTTCCGCAAAACTCCGCCCCATGACACTCTGAATGCAATCTGAATGACTCGATTCAAGCAACTCCGGGTGACTCAACTTAAGCAATAATCTCCGGGAAACCAAACGAAACGCGGGCCGCGCGCCGTTCGTATCCGGTGGTCGTGAGGTTGGCGAGCCGTCCGTGGGCGAAAGGACACGCCAGGGAATTCAGGCCAGCCGCACCATCCTGGAGAAGTCGTATGCGGCGGGGACGTCGCCCTCGAACTCCCATTCCACGCGCGACGCGTCGGCCTCCCCGGCCATGTGCCGCTGGAGAAAGCGGAACAACAGCGCCCAGGCGTCTTCCGCCGCTTCCGGCCGGTAACGCCCCGGCATGGTGTCGTTGAGCCAGCCGTGGGGCGCGTCGCGGAAGATGCGAATGCAGTAGGTCTTCCGGGCGTCCTCCAGGGCGCGGCGGAAACGACGCACGTCGTCCACCGAGATGATGTGGTCGCTGTCGCCGAATACCCCCAGCACCGGGCAGGACAAGCGCTGGATGAACTCCCCCACCGGGGTGGGACGCTCCTCGTGGGATTCCCAGTCGCGCTGGTAGATGCCGCCGTAGAACACCACCGCGCAGCGCAGGTCGTTGCGATGGGCCGCCGCCAGCAGGGGTTGCCGGCCCGTCTGGCACACGCCCATCACCGCCAGGCGCCCGCCGTCGACCTCGTCGAGACCGCGCAGGTAACGGACACACTCGTCCAGATCCGCCAGCGCCTCGTCGTCGCGGATGCCGGCGCCGATGTCGCCGCGCGCCAACGCTTCCCGGTCTCCCGTGAAACGGGAAAACATGTCGGGCGCCAGAACCACGTAGCCGTTCCGCGCCAGACGCTCGGCGATGTCCGTGGTGTGCTGGACGACGCCGTAGCGTTCATGGAGCTGGATCACGGCTGGGTGGCGGCCGCCGTCCGCGGGTTTCGCCAGATACCCCTTCTTGCCGGCAGCGAACTCGACCTCGGAAATCATGCTCGGTCCTCCCTGGCACGCCGCGCAGGCGCAACGTCCGCGCACTGCGATGCCCGGGAACGTAACAGATCCGGGCCGATGAAGCGACGGGCCTTCGCCTTCTCCCGGTCCGCCGACTTGAGGCTCCTCTCTCGCGGGATTCGTCACTTGCCAACGCATGCGTGAAACGCCACACTGATCTGTACGCCTCCGGTGTCACCCGCCCGGAACCCCCATGCCGCGCATCACCCGCATCGAAGCCCACCCCCTGGACGTGGCGCTCAAGGCGCCTTTCACCATTGCCGGGGCGCGCCTGGACACGGTCGCCAACGTCGCCGTGCGGCTGGATCTCGCCGACGGCGTGAGTGGCTGGGGGGAGATTCCGACCCTGCCCACGGTGACGCCGGAAACTCAGGCCACGGCGCTGGCGGCGGCGCGTCGGGCTGGCGCGTCGTGGACCGGCAAGGAAGCGCAGCGCTGGCGTCCGCTCCTGGCCGCGTTGTCGGCCACCCTGGAGGGCTTTCCCACGGTCCGGGCTGGCCTGGAGATGGCGCTTTTCGACGCCCTCGCGCGCACCCACGGCGTTCCCCTTTTCGAATACTTCGGCGGCGCGTCCGCGTCCCTGGAAACGGACATCACCATTCCCATCTGCGATCCCGCACAGGCCCGCGCCTTGGCCGCGGAATACCGCGCCCGCGGGTTCACCACGCTGAAGACCAAGGTCGGCGGCGATGTCGATGGCGACATCGCGCGCGTTCGCGCGATCTGCGGCGGCCACCCGGGGTGCCGTCTCATCCTCGACGCCAACGAAGGCTACGACGCGCGCCAGGCGCTGGCCGTGCTCGGCGCGCTACGCCGCCTGGGACTGGAGCCCGCGCTCCTGGAGCAACCGGTGCCGCGGGAGGACTGGGACGGCTTGGCGCGCCTGGCGCGGGAGGCGGGCGTACCCGTGGCGGCGGACGAATCCTGCCGCTCCGCCGAGGACGCCGCGCGCATCGCGCGCCACGGTCTCGCGCAGGTGATCAACATCAAGCTCGCCAAGTGCGGCGTGGTTCAGGCGTTGGAGATCATCGCCATCGCCCGCGCCTCGGGTCTCGGCCTCATGATCGGCGGCATGGTGGAGACGCGTCTGGCCATGGGCTTCAGCGTCCATCTGGCGGCCGGCACCGGCGCCTTCCAGTGGATCGACCTCGACACCCCCCTGCTGCTGGCCGAGGACCCAGTGCGCGGCGGCTACGAAGTGAACGAATCGCGCTATGAACTGGGGCGCGTCCGCGCCGGCCACGGCGGGGAGTTGGCGGCATGGTGAAATTCCGGCCCGCCATCATCGTGTACGGAGCTCGTGCACGGGGGCGCCGGGCGCGGGTCGGACGCGCAACGGCGCGAGTGTCTCGCCGGTTGCGTGGCCGCGGCCCGGAGCTTGCGCCGGCGGAATACGCGGTCGCAAGCGACCCCGTTGAAGTGGATGGATCGAGTGGGGTTTTCGCCCCTGCGGGAGTTCGTCGGGCCGCTGTTTCTACGGCGCAGGCGCCTGGACGCGGGAGCGCGCCAGACCCAGCGCGCTCAGCCGGGACTTGAACTCCTCGGGCGGCAGCGGCGCGCGCAGGAGTTCGCGCACCGTCCCGCCACCCGCGGCATCCGCCGCCCGCGCCATCAAGACATCCAACGCGACTTCCCGCGCCGCCCATTCACGCACGGGATAAAGCATGTCGAGCGCCGCCAGGCGCAACTCGTAGGGTTCCCGGTACGCGCCCGTGGCTTCGATGAACTCGCGCACGGGGCGCGAGACCGCGTCGCCGGTTGGCTCCCCGCCCCCGACGCTCCGGCGCACGGCGCTGGAGGATTGATGCCGCAGGCGCGGCGGCAACGCCAGCGGTTGCACCCGGTCCCTGTAGGGCGCGTTGTCGGGCCGGTCCAGCAGTGCGCGCAGCGCCTCGACGTCCCAAGCCTCGCGGTTGGCGGCGATGAGCCGCACGTGGGCGAAGAGCTTGTCCAGCGCGGCATCGCGGTCCTCGTAGTATCGGGGGTCGAAGATCTGCAGCACCTTGTCCATGCCCACGATGAACCACAGATCCGCGTCATCGCCGAAACACGCGCGGAACGCAGGCGCCTGCCCGGAATAGAGGCCGCGGTTGACCACCGCCACCGCGGTTCCGGGATCGTCCTGCGCCACCAACGAAAGCAGCAGCAGCCGGTCCTCGCGGCACAGCCCTTCCACCCGTTCCTTGTCGACGATGACGCTGCTGATGGAGAAGACGACGGTGTCCAGCTCGAAGCGCCGCCGGGCCGCCCGCGCCAGCTCCAGATGGGCGGCGGTGAGGGGATTGAAGGAACCCGGCAGGACGCCCACGCGGCCGCCCCGGGCCGGCTCCCGGCCGCGCATCAGGACGGCGGCGGGCGCATCCGCGGCCGCGACGCGTTCCAGCGCCTCCCGGAAGGCGAGGAGGCGCCCCAAATCGAAGAAATCGTGGGGCGACGAACTCTCCTACTTCCAGATGTGAGGGCTTTCTTCCTCGGGGAAGTAGGCGCTGCAGAAGGGGCAGTGGAACTCCATGCCCGAGCCCAGCATGTGCGGGTTCACAACGAATTTCTCACCGCATTTCGGACAAGTGACTTCAACAGCCTGACCCATGAGGGGTTCCTTTCGTTCTGAATGAATCGACGGAATGCGCCCTTCGGCTCACCCGAGACCAACGGCAGCGTTCGCCCCACACTTGACTCGGCGCCGAGGGACGCCGTCAAGAGCCGCACGACAACGGAACAGAGTTGGTTACGACCAGTACGTGGTACGGTCGATGGGAATATGCGACACGATCTCGCCTGGAATGAAGTCCTCGACCTTGACCCGCTCCATGGCCTCGTCCGGCACCTTGGACACCGGCGAGAACGGCCGGTCCAGCGGCCGCGTCGCGTCCACGATCATCCCGGAGGTCTTGATTTCGTCCACCAGGGACGGATCGAGGAAGTTGCCGCGGAAAAGCGGTTTCAGGATCGATATCTGGCGATGCGGCTGTACGCGTGTGGCCAGCGCCCACAGGATGTCCGTGGGATTGTACACGTTGATGTCCTCGTCGAACACGAAGACGTTCTTGGTGTGGTCGAAGGTCAGGGCCGCCGCCGCCGCGCGCCCGGGGTCGCCTTCCGACATCTTCTTCATGGAAATGAACACGTTGTAGTGGGCGTGGCGGCCCATCTTGCACACCGCGGTCACACCCGGCACGGCCTCGCGGCAACGGCGCAAATAGGCGCCCTCCCGCGGCAGGTCCATCCACGGCTTGTCCCCCTCCGGGGTGATGATGGACTGGAACATGGCGCCCTTGCGCCAACTCATGGCCGTCACCTTGTATTCCACGCAGGTGGAGTAGCGCTGCGGCCCGAGGTACCCCGGCGCCTCGCCGAAGGGACCTTCCACCACGCGCTTGTTGGGCTGCAACAGGCCCTCGATGACCACCTCGGCGTCCGCCGGGATCAGGAAGTTGTCGCCCCAGGTGGAGGAGGGCGTCAGGCGCAGCGGCTCCTGCATGTAGCCGCCGATGATGTCGAACTCGCTCACCTCGAACGGGCCGCTGTAGCACGCCCCCATGTGGTACGCCGGATGGTGTCCCAGCACCGTGGCCACCGGACATTCCAGGTTGTTGTCCTCGTAGTCCTTGAAGATCTTCCACAGGTGGCGCGGCGACGCGTAGAGCGCGGTGCTTTGCGGCGACTTCACCTCCATGCGGTGATACGAGCAATTGTAGATGCCGGAAGTCCGTTCCTTGGTAATGGTGGACATGACGATGTAGGGGCCGCCGTCCATGTAGTGGTGCCGCATCACCGGGATCTGGTAGATGTCGACGTCCTTGCCGGTCTGCACGTTCTCCATGACCGGCGCCTGATCGCGCTCGATGACCACCGGCTCCACACGATGCTCCTCACGCTCCAGACAGATGTCGGTCATGACTTCCCGGCTCGTGCTCTTGTCCAACCCAAGGGCCACCTGGGTCTTGCCCTGGGAGATCTCGCAGTTCATGGCCAGCTTGATCTCCGACTGCTGCCCGTGCAGGTTCAGCGGGTTGTCGAAGACCAGGATGGGGAACTTGCGCATCTCGTCGAGGTGCTTGATGAGCGCGCTCACGTCGTAGTGCGCCGGGTCCACCTGCTTTGTCACGTGGACCACCTCGTTGGGAATCTCACGCCGGCAGTCTTCCAGAAACGATCCCAAGCTCTTGGGCATGTGTCACCTCTTTGCAAATGGGTTGGGTACGACTTTGCCGTGCCGCCAACGAACTCCCTACGGACGTGCGGTCGTTCGCGGCGCAGGACAGTATCGACTGGAGCCTACGAAGATTCGGCGTTCTTAGCCGAAGGGCCGTGGGTTGTCAAACCGAGCCCGGCGCCTGGCCCTGCCTCACGAGCATGCCGTACACTCCCGGACGCCTTTGCGGTTGACACGGAGCGCCGGCCCGCAATACAAGGGCCTTGGATCAACCCAGGAAGGAGCACTCCATGAAACGACTTTCCACAGCTCTCGCAACCGTTGCCGTCGCCCTGTGCCTTCTGTTCGGAAGCGCCACCCGGACCGTGGCCGAGGTGTCCTTCGAAGGCAAGACGGTGGCCATCCTGATCCCCTACAGCGTGGGCGGGGCCGCCGACATCATGGCGCGCCAGATGTTGCCGTTCATGGGCGCACAGATCCCGGGCAACCCCACGATGATCATACGCAACATGCCCGGCGGCGGCGGCATCGTCGGCGAGAACTGGGTCTACAACTCCGCGCCCACCGACGGCACTGTCATCGGACAGTTCTCGACGTCGGTCACGGACACCATCTTCAAGCCCGACAAGGTCCGGTTCGAGCTGGCCAAGCTGCGCTGGCTCGGTGGCGTGCGCGAGACCACCATCGCCTTCGCCAGCAAGGAGTTGGGCATCCGCAAGGGCGCCGAATTGGCCGGCCTCAAGAAGAAGATATTCTTCGGCACCACGTCGATCCAGAGCCCGCGCGCCATGCTGCCGCGGCTGCTCATGAAAATCCTCGGCAACGACCACAAGGTGGTGACGGGCTACGGCAGCAGCGGCGACATGCGCGCGGCCATTCGCCGGGGCGAGTTGGGCATGACCAACGACAGCCAGAGCGCCTACTTCACCGCGGTGGAGCCCATGATCAAGGAGGGCATCGTCGTTCCCCTGGCCCAGGAAGGCACCGTTCAGGACGGCAAGATCATCCGGGATCCGCGTCTGCCGGACATCCCCACCTATTTCGAGATCGTCCTGGAGATCAAGGGCGAGTCCATCCGCAAGGACGTGCGCTACCGCGCCATGGAGACCCTGGCCTTCCTGGCGGGCGTCCGGCGCGGCTGGGTCTACGCGCCGCGCGTCCCCGACGCCACCTTCGACACCATGGCGGCGAGTTTCGACCGCTTCCTCAAAGACCCCGCCATGCGCGCCCACTTCAAGAAGGCCATCGGTTTCGAGCTGATCTCCCTCAACGCACCCCAGGCCCAGGCCATCATCGACCGGGTGGTGGAGATCCAGAAGAGCGATCCTGAAGCCGTCGCGCTACTGAAGGCCATGGCGCAGAAGCCGTGAACGCCGACGTGCCGGAACCACCCGCGTGACCGCCAACCGCCGCCTCACCGGGCTCGCCGTCCTGACTGTCCTGGCGCTGTGGATCTTCATGGCCCAGGGCATGGCCGCGGAGATCGGCGCGGCCTCCGTGAAGGGCCTCCTCCGGGTCTTCGCCTGGCCCGCCTTCGGCTACCTGCTGCTGGGCAACCTGATCGGTTTCGCCGTGGGCATGCTGCCCGGTCTCGGCGGACCGGTGACCATGGCCCTCATGCTCGGTTTCGCGTTCCAGCTCAAGATGGACGCGGTGGAGGCGTTCTCCTTTCTGCTGGGGATGATGGCCGTGACCGCCACCACCGGCGACATTACCTCCATCCTCTTCGGCATTCCCGGCGAGGGATCCACCGCCTCCACCATCGTGGAAGGCCACCCCATGGCCAAGAAAGGCGAGGCGGGACGCGCTCTCGGCGCCTCGCTCATGAGCTCGCTCATGGGCGCCCTGGTGGGCGCCTGCGCCATCGCCGTGGCCATCCCCATCGTGACCCCGCTGGTCCTGGCGCTGGGCACGCCGGAGTTCTTCATGCTCACGGTGGCGGGCGTGACCTTCGTGGGGGCGCTGAGCGGCGGCAGCGTGGTCAAGGGGCTGGCCGCGGGCGGGCTGGGCTTCATCTTCTCGCTGGTGGGCCTCGACCTCCAGACCGCCACCGAGCGTTACACCTTCGGCTTCATCTACCTCTGGGGCGGCGGCGAGACCGGCGGCGCCGGCATCGGGCTCGTGCCCGCCACGGTGGGGCTCTTCGCCATCCCCGAGATCATCGACCTGGCCACCAAGGGGGGCAGCATCGCGCAGGCCCGCGTGGGGCGTCTGGGCGGGGTGCTCCAGGGAGTGAAGGACGCGCTGCGCCACTGGTGGCTGGTGATCCGCTGCAGCGCCATGGGCACCTACATCGGCATCATCCCGGGCATGGGCGGACCGGTTTCCCAGTGGGTGGCGTACGCCCACGCCATGCAGTCCGCGGGCAAGCAGGACCAAGTGGGCACCGGCGTCATCGAGGGCGTGGTGGGTCCCGGCGCGGCCAACAATTCGACGCTCGGCGGCGCGCTCATCCCCACCATCGCCTTCGGCATCCCCGGCAACGTCACCACCGCCATTCTGCTGGGCGCTTTTCTGATCCTGGGACTGCGCCCCGGCACTTCCATGCTGACCAAGGACCTGGACGTGACCCTGTCCCTGGTGTGGGTGCTGGTCGTGTCCAACGTCATAACCGTGTCCGTGTGCTTCCTGTTCCTGAACCAGTTGGCCCGGCTCACGCGCATCAAGGGAACGCTGCTGATCCCGCCGCTGCTGCTGTTCATCTATCTGGGCTCCTACACCCACAGCAACAGCATCGGCGACATCGTCATCACGCTGATCTTCGGCGCCCTGGGCTGGCTCATGGTGGTGTTCGACTGGTCCCGCCCGGCACTCCTGCTGGGTCTCGTGCTGGGGCGCCTGGCGGACAACTATCTGTGGATCACGTGGTCGCGCTACGAGTTCAGCTTCCTCGCGCGCCCAGGGGTGCTCATCATCCTGGGCGTCATCATCGCGAGCATCGCCTGGCCGCTCATCAACGACCGCCGGCGCCGGCGGGCCGCGGCGGCGCCGGTCCCATGAGTTTCCGCGGGTACTCCATCGCCTTCACGGGCGCATTGCTCCTGATGATGGTCTTGGGACTGTGGGAAGCCTCCCGCTGGGAGTTGCAGGCCAGTCTCATGGCGTGGATGATCGGCCTGCCCACCGCGGCGCTGCTGGCGCTTCAGCTTGCGCGGCAGTGGATCGGGGCCGGCGAAAAGCCCGCCCCGGCGGACGGAAGCGAAGCGGAAGTCTTCAACGCGTCGCTCCTGGAGCAGGAAGGCGAAACCCTCGACCCGGCGGAGGAACGGCGCCGCACCGCGGGCATCATCGGCTGGATCCTGGCCTTCGCCGTGGCCATCTGGCTCGTCGGCTTCCAGTTCGGCGTAGGGCTGATGACATTCCTCTACTTGAAGAGCGCCGGAGAGAGCTGGTTGGCGGTGGTCTCCATCACCGCGACCGTGCTCGGCGCGGTGGTGCTGGCGTTCGACTGCGGCATGCACATCTTCTTCGCCGAGGGCAAGCTCTTCGTCTGGACCGGCCTGAGCACCAGCCCGCTCTTCACCAGCATCTGCTACCAGGCGTCGATCCTGGTGGGCGCGCGATGAGATAGGGGCCGGGACGACGCGCCGTCCCGGCCCCTATCCGCCAGTCACTCCGAAACCCTACACCGCGTAGAGCGCCCGGGCGTTGTCGCTCAGGATCTTGCGCTTCTGATCTTCGCTGATGCCGCCGGTGCCCTTGAATACGGTGAACGCGTCCACCTCGCTGGAGGCGTCGGTATGGCCGTAGTCGGTGCCGATGACGATGTTGTCGTCGCCCGCGTACTTGAGCACGTAGGGGAAGTCGTCGTCGGTCTGGGCCGACACGTAGACGTTGAAGGCCTTCATGGGGTTGTCCGGGTAGGCCGCCGTGCCCGAGCGGCGGATGGTCTCGTTGACCACCCAGGGCACCCACTGGGCGGACGACTCGATGAAACCCCAGCGCAGGTCCGGAAACGTCCTGGGCACCTCGCTCATCATCAGCGTGAAGCAGGTGGACACCGTCGGGATGCGGAACACCGGCAAGCCGCCGCCGCTGTCGTAGCGCGGCCGAAACTGGGCCGCCATTCGCGGGCTGCCGATGGCGATGTGGATGCCCATCATCATGTCGAGCCGCTGCGCCTCGTCGAAGATCGGGTAGAAATACGGGTCCACCAGGTGGCGCTCGCCCTCGAAGGGCCGCAGGCACACGCCCACCGCGCCGTTCTCCCGGGCGAAGCGGATCTGCTCCACCGCTTCGCTCAAGGTCATGGCGGGAACCACGCACACCCACCGGAGACGCCCGCCCCCCTGCTTCCAGACGTCCGCCATCCAGCGGTTCCAACTCGCGCACAGCGCGATCTCGGCATCGGCGCGATCGGTCACCTGCTCGATCCACATGGTGTTGTAAAGCACCTGAACGTCGATGCCGAGCTTGTCCAGGTGATCCAGCCGCAATTGGACATCGCGCAGTTCCCGGGCTTCCTGCGGTGTCTGCATCTGTCTGCCGGCCTTGGCCGACACTTCGTCGAGCTGCTGCTCGCTCAGGCTCTGGAAGCGGAATCCCAGGACCTTGCCGTCCAGCACCCAGTACTGCGTGGTCCGATCCTCCGGAGAGCCGAAAAGCTGCGGGCGAAACTTCTTCTCGGAGGCGTCCAGATAGTTCCACGTGGCCTCGGTCTCCACCACGTGGGCGTCCGAGTCCACCACCAGGGTCGTGCCGTTGCCAGACATGTTCCTTCTCCTTTGTATGAGGTCCTGTGGGATAGAGCGCGCCGCTACGCGATGCCGTAGAGCGCGCTCGGATTGTCGCTCAGAATCTTCCAGCGCGCGGCGTCCGCCACCGTCGGATCCGCCTTGAAGCGGGTAATGGCGTCCACCTCGCTGGAGGCGTCGGTGTGGCCGTAGTCGGTGCCGATGACGATATTGTCCTCGCCCGCATACTTCAGGACGAACGGGAAGTCGTCATCGCACTGGGCGGTGACGTACACATGGTATTCCTTGAGGGGATTGTCCGGATAGTCCGCCGTTCCGGAACGCCGCCGGGCCTCGTTGACGATCCACGGTATCCATTGCGCCGACGACTCGATGAAACCCCAGCGAAGCTTGGGGAAGACCTGCGGCACCTCGCTCATGACGAGCGAAAGGCACGTGACCACCGTGGGCACGCGGAACGGCGCAAAACCGCCGCTCCTGTCGTAGCGCGGCCGGAGTTGCCCCACGAGTCCGGTGCTGGCGTTGGCGATGTGAACGCCGATGGCCATGTCCAGGTCGGCGGCTTCCTGGAACACCGGATAGAAGTACGGGTCCACCAAGTGACGGTCCCCTTCGAACGGGCGCATGCACACCGCCACCGCGCCGTGCTCCCGGGCGAAGCGCATCTGTGGCACGGCTTCATCAAGGGCCATGGCCGGGATTACACAGGACCACCGGAGCCGTCCCTGCCCCGCCTTCCACACATCCGCCATCCAGCGGTTCCATGCCAGACACAAGGCGACTTCGGCGTCGGCGCGGTCCGTCACCCGCTCGATCCACATGGTGTTGTGCATGACCTGCACGTCCACGCCCAACTCGTCGAGGTGGGCCAGGCGCAGATCCACATCGTCCATCTCGCGAGCGGCCCGCGGGGTGGTGAGCCGGCGGCCCGCCTTCTCGGACAGCGCTTCGAGTTGCTGCTCGCTCAAGGTGGCGAAACGCGCGCCGCGGATCTTGCCGTCCAGGACCCAGTACTGCATGTCCACGTCGGGTGAGCCGAACAGCGCGGGTCGGAACTTCCTGTCGGACCCTTCCAGGTAGTCCCAGGTACGCTCGGTCTCAAGGACGTGGGCGTCCGCGTCCACCACCAGGCGATGTCCGTTCCGTGCCATGATTTGTCTCCTCGGCGGAATTCACCTAGACTCGCAAGCCGGTGCGCCACTTTCCCATCAACCGTAACCGCCCCGGGGATTCAGTGTCAAGAAGATTGGGAGCAGGTCAGGATGACGGCCCATGACGGCCCGTCTCCTCGCCCTGGTCACGTCGGTCTTCTACGCGGGATGCTTCCTCACCACCCGGCGCGGGCTGGTCCACTCCACGCCCGTCACCGCCGCCTATGTGGCGCTGAGCGTGAATACCGTCATCCTGTGGCTGGTGGCCTTCATGACCGGGGGGCTGCGCAGCCTGCCTCTGGTGGCCGTCGCCTGTTTCGCCGCCGGCGGTTGGCTGCAACTCGTCACCCGGCTCTGCGCCTACACCGGCGTGGCGCGCCTGGGAGCGTCGGTCACCAGCACGGTGCAGGCCACCAATCCGCTGTTCAGCACCACGCTCGCCGTGCTGCTGCTCCAGGAGACGGTGACGCCCGTCCTGATATCCGGCACGACACTTGTGGTGGCGGGCATCAGTCTCATCTCCTGGAAACCGCAGCAGCAACGCTTCCGAACCTGGGAGATGGTCTTCCCAATGGCGGCATCCCTCAGCGCCGGCCTCAACCATCCGCTGCGGCGCTACGGCCTCACCGTGGCCAACGAGCCGTTGCTGCTCAGCGCCGTGATGGGGACCGCGGCCCTCGTGCCCATGCTCCTGAACCTGCTGAACCCGAAGGCGCGCGCCCAACTCGCGCCGGACCGGCGCGCCATGCCGTGGTTTCTGGTCACCGGCGTGTTCGAGGCCGTGGGCATCTGGTCGCTGGTGTCGGCGCTGGGCAAGGGCAGCGTGGTGGTGGTGGGACCCATCGTGTGCATCGCCCCGCTCTGGGTGCTGCTGGGCACGCTGCTCTTTTCCCGCGACATCGAGCAGGTCAACCTGCGCACCGGCATTGCCACCCTGTTCGTGATCACCGGCGTCGTCACCATCTACCTGGCGTGAAGCATTCCTCCAACGCTGCAGAAAAGGTCAGTGAATAGCGATCCGTGGCGCACCCTTCGGCCGGGGGTGGCGGTGCCGCCGATCCTGTCGTTTACCGCAAGGTCGGCGCCCTTCGTCCTGCACGCCAGCGGAGCGAGGTCGAAGGGCGCCGCTTCCATCGATCCTAGTTATCCTAAAGGGAAATGGCCTGTGCCCGAACCTTGTCCTGCAGCCACCCGGACAGGTCCGCCAGACTGCGGGAGGTGATCTCGTGTCCCATGTCATACTCGCGGTAGTCCACCGGGACGCGCAGCTTCTTGAGAAGGGTCATGGAGTGTTTGGCGCGGGCCAGCTCGATCAGCTCATCGCGCGTCCCGTGTTGTACCAGGGTCGGAAGGGAATCCACCCGGTCGGACACGCCGAGGGCGTCCAGCGTCGCCTCGCGCAACCACGAACTGAGCACGCACATGCCGGCGAAACGGTCGGGTTCGGACAACCCCAGGCTGTAGGCCATGCCTCCGCCCTGACTGAAGCCCAGCAGGACCAGCTTGCCGCCGTCCCCGGCGTAGCGCCGGGTGCACTGATCCAGGAACGTCCGCAGCCGGTCACGGGCGGAAAGGAAGGCCGCGGTATCGATCTCACCCCCCAAAGACATGGGGAACCAGGCATACCCGGTCATGCCCGGGGCCAACGCCACCTCCAGCGGGGCCTGCGGGCAAATGACGCGGAACACCCCGCCGCAAAGATGTGGCGCCAGCCCCAGGAGGTCCGTGGCGTTGGCGCCGCGCCCGTGCAGCGCCAGAATCGTCGGATGCGGCCCCTCGCCCTCGGGTTCGTATACGCAGTGAAGCAATTCCATGGCGCCGCCGCCTCTCACTCCATGACCGCCCGGAGATCCCCGGCGTAGTCCTCGAACGCCGCATCCATGGTGTACCGCGGCTCCCAGCCCAGGTATTGCTTCGCCCTGGAGATATCCAGCGGCGCGGTGGCCGCCACATCCGGCGGCCGTCCGGGAATCACTTCCACCTCCAGCCGGGGAAACTGCCGCTCCACCGCCGCCACCAGCTCGTCGAAAGTCGTCAACGCGCCGGAGCCGATATTGAAGGTGGTCTTCTCCGGCATGGGCGCGGTGGCCGCCAGGTCCACGGCGCGTCCCATGTCCTTGGCGTAGACGTACTCGAAGGTCATGGTCTGGGCTTGGGGAATCCGCGCTACCTCGCCGCGAAGCCCCGCCTCCAGGAGCATCTGCACCTTCTCACCGCCGCCGGACCCGCCCCAGAAATGTCCCAGGCCGTAGGCATTGGCCAGCCGCAGGGTCAGCAGTTCGAAACCGTACAGGCGCTGGTAGGCCTCCGCCATCAGCTCCTTGGTGGCCTTGGAGTTGCCGTACCCGGCGCCCGGGCCCCGCGGCATGTCCTCGTGGGTGGGCTGATCCCCGGTACGCCGGCGGTCATAGGCCCCGAAGGTGCTGATCAGCACGAAACGCTTCACTCCCGTGAGGCGCGCGGCTTCGAGCACGTTGATGGTCCCCATCACGTTGATTTGCATGCCGTTGTAAAGCGACTCCACCACCCGCCCGCCGATTAGCCCGGCGGTGTGCACCACGGTCTCCGGGCGGAAGCGCAGCATCGCCTCCGTGAGGGCCGGCAGGTCCCGGATGTCCTTCTGCACCACTTCCACGTCCGCGGCGCCCAGCTTCCGATGCAGGTACTCGGCGCGCGGCATGAAGTCGTAGAAGACCAGCTTCTCGTCGCGTTTCAGCGCCCACTGCGCAAACGAGGTGCCCACGAGGCCCACTCCGGTGACAAGTGTCGTTCCCATGATTACGTGACTCCTTGGTTGGAACTTGAACGTATTTGAAACTTGAACGCGCACGCACGGCGCGCTTGCCTTGACGCAGACCCATCCATAGCCGACGGAACCCCCCGCCGGCAAACATTCCCGGCACGGCGCGCCGCTTGTGGACGCGCCACGACCCGGCGGGAGTACGTTGGACGCGGCCGCAGCCTGCGGCGAGCGTTACCGCCGCAGCCGCGGCATCACGCTCTGCGCCAGCATTTCGATGGCTTCCTCGTAGTCGGGACCCAGCTTGGCGAAGGCGATCTCGTCGTAGCCCAACTCCTGGGCCTGTCCGGCGAGATCGACAATCTGGTCGGCCACCTCGTCCGGCCGGCCCGCCACGTAGTAGTTCAGAACCATCGCCTCGGTGACCAGCGCCGCGGCCTCCTCCACGGTGGCGCCGCGCGCGAACGCTTCCTTGAGTTCGAGCACCTGCCGGCGTTCCACCCCCAGCCGGCGGTATTCCTCGTCGGTGAGCCGGAGCGCTTCCCATTGCAGGATCGAATGAGACACCTGCCGTTTGGGAAACTCGATGGCGGCGGCGCGGTCGCGCGAGACCGACACATTGAGTTCCACCATCTTGCGCAGCTTCTTGTGGGGATCGACCTCGCGGGCGCCGGCCTCGATCAACTCGTGCATCTCCTTCAACCGGCCCGCCCGCAGCATGGGAATGAAGGTTCCGGAACTGATGAGTCCGTCCATGACCTGGCCGCCCATGCGCAGCGACTGCGGCCCGTTGCCGCCGGAGTACATCACCACCGGAGACCTCGGCGCGAACGCCAACTGGAAACTGCCGGACGAATTCAGGTTGAAGTAGTCGCACAGCACCGGGAAATCGCCGTAGGGAACCCGCCCGCCGTCGAGCGCGCGGCGCGTAAACACGGCCAACTCGCGCACCAGCGCGATGGGCCGGCGTACGACGACGTGCTGCGGCGTCTGCGCCAGGTCGCCGCGGGCCAGGCCGAAGCCGATCTCGCGACCCTCCGTCAACTCCGACAATGCCGCCAGCGAATCCACGACCTCGATGGGATGGTGCAGGTACGGCACCAGGATGGCGGTGCCGATGCCCACCGGAACACGCGCCGCAATGGCGGACAGCACCACCACCTGACTCCGATAACGCGCGTTGTCGTTGACCCAGATGCGCTCGAAGCCGCGCTGGTGCGCCAACCCGGCCAGTTCCACGAGCTGGTTCACCGAGTACCGGTTGGCCAGGTGAATGACGAACTGAAGACTTAGCATCCCGTTGAATGCCGCCATGGTGTTTCCCTTTCCTTGTCGGCGGCCGGCCGACTTGCCTCCGCGTCGCAAACTCCTGGCCCGCCTACGCGCCGAGCCGCGGCATCACGCTCTCCGCCAGCACTTCGATGGCTTCCTCGTAGTCGGGACCCAGCTTGGCAAAGGCGATCTCGTCGTAGCCCAGGTCCTGGGCCTGCCGGGCCAGTTCCACCACCTGCTCCGCAGCCTCGGACGGCGTGCCGGCAACGTAGTACGCCAGCACCATGGGCTCGGTCACGAGCGCCGCGGCTTCCTCGATGGTGGCGCCTTGGGCGAAGGCGTCTTTCAGTTCGAGCACCGTCCGCCGTTCCACACCAAGGCGGGCATATTCGTCCGGAGTGAACCCCAGGGACTCCCACTGCGGGATCGAGTGGGCCACCTGGCGCTTGGGAAACTCCATGGCCGCGGCCCGGTCCCGCGACACGGACACGTTGAGCTCCACCATCTTGCGCAGCCTCTTGTGCGGATCGACCTCGCGGGCGCCGGCTTCCGCCGTCGCGAGCATTCCCTTGAGCCGGCCCGCCCGCAGCATGGGGATGAAGGTGCCGGAGCTGATGAGGCCGTCCATGACCTGACCGCCCATGCGCAAGGACCGCGGCCCGTTGCCGCCCGAATAGAGCGTCACCGGCGACTTCGGCGTGAACGCCAACTGGAACCGGCCGTCGGGATTGAAGTGGAAATGCTCGCACAGCACCGGAAAATCCCCATAGGCCACGCTCTCCCCTGCCAGCGCCCGCGACACGAACACGGCCAGCTCGCGCACCAGCGCCAGGGGCCGGCGCATGATCACGTGCTGTGGCGTCTGGGTGGTGGAACCGCGCGCCAGTCCGAATCCCACCTCGCGCCCGTCGCTCAATTCGGACAGGGACGCCAGCGAATCCACCACCTCGATGGGATGGTGAAAGTACGGCACCAGCACCGCCGTGCCCACGCCGATGGGCACGCGCGCGGCGATGGCGGAAAGCACCACCACCTGGCTGCGGTAACGCGCGTTGTCGTTGAGCCAGATGCGCTGAAAACCCCGTTCGCATGCCAGCGCGGCCAGCTCCACGAAGCGGTTGACCGTGGTGTGGTTCGCCAGATGGGTGACGAACTGGAGGCTGAGCCTGCCTTCAAACGCCGTCATGGCACTTCCTTCCGTGATCGCGGGGCCTTCCCTCCGCCGGCACAGAACCGGTCCATTTCCGATTCATGATCGCGTGCCTCGGGCAGCCCGGGCCGTTGCCGGCAAGACCCGTGTCCGTTCCGGGCCGCTGCCCGCACACCAGGATGAAGCCCGTTCGCGAAAAGTCGCCATTGGACTTGATCCGGGAGCGGTTTGTCAAACGCGCCGTTCCATCCCCGCGGTATCGCGCGCGCCCCCCTGGGGCGGCTGAAGCGGCGCCGTCCGCATCGATCTTGCTTGGCGGACCCGCATGGGGAATAGTGACGATTCCGCCGAGGAAACCCATGCCCTGCGAGGAACCGTGACCCCTACCTTGACGCTGGTCGTGCTCGGAACCCTCCAGGGGCTGACCGAGTTCCTGCCGGTGAGCAGTTCCGGCCACTTGGTGCTCCTTCAGTCCTGGCTGCCTGGCTTCGACGAGCCCGGCGTGCTGTTCCACGCCACCGTGCATCTCGCGACCCTGGGCGCCGTGCTGGCCTGGTTCCGGCGGGACGTGGGGCCGCTGGTCCGCGCCGCGATCCGGCCGCGCAGAGCCGAACCCGCGGCCCTCCGGCTTCTCTGGCTTGTCGCCGCCGGCACCGTGCCCACCGCCCTGGTGGGACTGCTATTCCGGGACGCCCTCGAAGCCCTCTTCTCCAGTGTCACCACCGCGGCGGGCATGCTCCTGGTGACCGGGGCCGTGCTGTGCGCCACCGACCGCGCGCGGGAGCGGCCAGCGGATCTCCGCCACATGCGTGTGCGCCAAGCGCTCCTCATCGGCCTCGTCCAGGGCCTGGCCATCGTCCCCGGCATTTCCCGCTCCGGCGCCACCGTGGCCGCGGGCGTCTTCTCGGGACTCGGGCGCGCCTTCGCCCTGCGTTATTCCTTTCTGCTCTCGGTCCCGGCCGTCCTGGGAGCCTTCGCGCTCCAATGGCTCGCCCACGGCATGGATGGCGCGCGGGATGTCAACGTCCCGGGATACGTGCTCGCCTTTGCCGCGGCGTTCGCCACCGGCTACGCCAGCATCGGCGCCTTGCTGAAACTGCTGCTGGCGCGCAGGCTCACGTGGTTTGCGGGCTATTGCTGGTGCTTGGGCGGCGTGGTGCTTGCCGTCCACGGCCTGTCCGGATAGGGGGTCCGTCCGGTCGGGGGTCTGCGGATGTACAGGCCCGGATGGGTTGTCCAGGGACCCGTGCCTGGCGCCCGCGGCCTGTCTGGACAGGCCCACAGGCGTGGCGCCGGGCAACGCCCGCAACTTCTCAAGGCTCCACGAGCCGGGCCTGCTCCAGGTAGGGTTCCAGCCGCCGCACCGCCTCCACGCCGCTGCCGGTCACCGCCCCCATCACCCGCAGCACGATCCGGCGCATTCCCGCGTCCCGGTACCGGCGCATGTCGTCCGGTCCGGGAAACCCGTCGCCCGGGGTCACCACCACCGAGAAGGCGATCTCGCCGGGGTCGCGCCCGTGTTCGCGCACCGTCCGCCGGACCCGCTCCACGGCCTCTCCAGCCTCGTCGGGCGCCAAGTCGCCGGGACACCAGCCATCGGCGTAGCGCGCCACCCGGGCGGGGGCGTACCTGGGATCGTGGACGCCGAGATGAATGGGCGGATGGGGCTTCTGCGCCGGCTTGGGGAAAAGCCGCACCGGCGGAAAGCGGATGAATTCGCCCTCAAAGGCAGACTCCTCCGCGGTCCACAGTTCCCGCAGGGCCTCGACGCCCTCGCGCAGCATCTTCCAGCGACGCTTGAACGGGACCCCCAGGATCTCCGCCTCCTCCGGGAACCAGCCCGCGCCCACGCCCATGATGAAGCGTCCGCCGCTGTGGAGGTCCAGGGTGGCGGCCGCCTTGGCCGTGGCGATGATGTCCCGCTGGGGCAGGATGCAGATGCCGGTGGCCACGCGCAGCCGCTCCGTGGCCTGGGCGGCCATGGCCGCGGCGATAAATGGATCCGGCAGATGTCCGAAGGATTCGGGCACCTTGCCGTCCGCGGTGCGCTTGTAGCGCGATTCATAGTGGACCGGCATGAGCATGTGCTCGGGAAACCACAGGGACTCGAAGCCCAGCGTCTCCGCCTCCCGGGCGATGGCGCCCACGGGACCCGACAACTCCGTCGAAAACAGGGAAAGACCCAATTCCAAGATGCGCCCTCCGGATCGCCGCGTTGTCTTACGCCGCGGTTCCCGCTATACGCCCACAAGATTGGCGGCCGTCCGGCCGCACAGGACACCCGGATCAGGAGAATAACATGCCCGAACCACCGCCCGGAACCCAGGCCTTCACCCATGCCCTCGAGGCCGACGACACCCTTGTTCCCATCGGCTGGGACGACTGGCTCGGCATGCCGCCGCCGGACGAGGACGGCGCCTACACCGTCACCGGAGTGGTGGAGCGTTACCAGCGCAACGGCTACGAGTGGGACATGCACGGCTCCCTCTACACCCCGGCGCCCGAGCGCGACGACCGTCCCGCCTTTGTCGTCTTCCACGGCGGCGGCGCCAACGAGACGGTGATGGACGTCACCCCGGACGGCCGCCCCGGCCTGGCGCGGCGGCTGGCGGCCCAGGGCTTCACCGTGCTGACCCTCAGTTACCCGGGCCTGTGGCCGCCGGGTGGCGCATGGGACAAGCCCATTGCGGAGCGGACCCCGGTCTATCTCCTCGACGTGGAGATCGGCGAGGAGGAGCTTCAGGACCGGCTGCTCAAATGCACCTTCAACGTCATCCTCCAGGGCGCCGGACAACTCACCGACCGCCACCTGCGCGGGCGCCGCCTCATCGCCTTCGGCCACTCTACCGGCGGCCCCATGGCCGCCCACCTGACCCGCTTCGCCCATGAGGCGGACGTCATCGGCATCGTCGGATGGGGCAGCGGCGGACCCGACGGCTGGCGCCGGGAATGGCGCGAGAACACGGGCATGGAGTCACCCAAGCCCTACGGCCTGACACAAATCTCCCGGCGCACGGTGGAGGCGTACCGGCGGTCCCACTACGAGGACCTGCCGGAGCTGACGCCCTGGGGCCGCATGGATGACTTCTTTCGCCTCACCGAGAAGACCCGGCCACAGATCAAGATCGGCCTGCGCGACAACCAGCACAACGTCTTCCCGGAGCGGCTGGAGGAATACGTGCGCGTCACCGGGCTACCGCGGGAGGAATACTTCGACCACCTGCAGGACCCCCCTGCCGGGTGGCTGGCGAACCTCAAGGTGCTGCTCATGGTGGGTGAGAACGACCACGGCCACTGGCTCGGCGGCAAGAGCCTGGGCGACAAGCGCGAGATGTACATGGCCGGCAAATACGCGGCCGGCGGCGCCCGGGTCCACGTGGGGCTGGTGCCCAAGTACACCCACATGGGCCACTGGGCGCTCTACAACGAGAAGATCACCTACGCCTGGCTGTGGGCGTTGAAGACCGGTTACATGGACTGAGCGTATCGGCCCTGAGGTATGGGCGCCGCTTGCGTCCGGCTCCAACTGAACTGCAACCGCTGGAGGTTTCATGCCCTTGCTGCCCGTCAACGACACCGAACTCTACTACGAGGTCCACGGTGAAGGCGCGCCTTTGCTGTTCCTGAGCGAGACCCATTGCGACGGCGAGGTGTGGAAGATCCATCAGGTGCCGGAGTTCTCTCGCGACCATCAGGTCATCACCATGGACTACCGCGGCACGGGACGGTCCGGAAAGCCGTCCATGCCCTTCACCACCCGGACGTTCGCGGAAGACGCCATGGCCGTGCTGGACCACCTCGGCGTGGGCGAGGCCGTCGTCTGCGGCCATTCCATGGGCGGGCGCGTGGCCCAGGTCATGGCATTGGACCACCCCGAACGGATCAAGGCGCTGGTCCTGGCGTCCACCGGCGCCGCGTACCCCCACACCAAGGGCATCCCGCTCATGATCGCGACGGAGATGGTGGAATGGGGGTACGAGAAATATGTCCGCGACCACTCCATCCTGGTGGGATTCACCGAGGAATTCGCGGAGCGTCACCCGGACCGCGTGGAGAACTACCTGCGCGTGCGCATGGCCAACATGGGACCGGTGGAGTTCTACTTCCGCCACCTGCTGGCGCGGCAAGGACATGATACCAGCGACCGCCTCGGCGAGATCCGCTGCCCTGTCCTGATCCTCGTCGGCGAACACGACCGCAATGTCACCAGCGACCTGTCCCATCGGACATCGTCCGAGACTCTCGAGAAAGGCATCCCCGGAGCCCGCCTTGTGGTGCTTTCCGGGGAACGCCACAGCTATTTCTTCGCCAGTCCGGACGCGGCCCATGCGGCGATGCGAGAGTTTCTCCAGCACGCCTGACCCGGGAGTCTGCGCCACCGAACCGCAATGCCAGGAGCCTGCGCCGCCGGAATGGACGGCCGCAAGTGATCGCGTTCAAGCGCACGGCTCCAGTGGTGTTATAGACCAAGGCAGGAGCGACCGGCGGGTCGCTGTCTCTGCGGCGCAAGCTCCATGCGGCAAACGTCATGGGCCCAGCCACAGCGGCGCTACCGAGCCTCTTCGGGCTTTTGCATGAGGGCGGGCATTTTTCGCCCGTTGAACTCTTGACAGAGGCTGTTCCGCACTATTGACTGCGGATTGCGTTTCTGGAGCGAGTCCCCGGGATGAGGTCCCGCGGCACTCGGAACCGACAGATCACTCAGGCCGGCGGGCCCGAGTTCAGCGTAGTCACGGGGGCACCATGCCACGCAGAGTACGACCCAGCATTCTCGTTGCCGACAGCTACACAAGCCAGCAGGCAACCCTGTCAAGGTATTTGCAGGAGCTGTCTCCCGCCATCGAAATCCTGGGAGCCAGCGAGGGCCGCGAGGCGTTGTCCAGGACCGCGGCGCACGAGGTTCATCTGTTCCTGGTGAACGCTTTCCTCAAGGGTCCGCTCAACGGCTTCGAACTCTGCAAGGCCATTCGAAAGCTGCCGGCGCACCCGCACACCCCCGTCATCCTGATGCTCTCGGGCGCCCTGATACCGGAGCATCGCCGGGCCCTTGCGGCGGGCGCCGACCTGCTGCTGCACGCGCCCGTGGAAAAGCAGGAGTTGTGGCGCATGGTGGTGCTGTTGCTGAACGAAACCACCCGTCGAAGCAAGCCTGAAACGGCGTCGGTGAACACGGCCGACATGGCGGTCATCGAGCTCAAGCCTTCCATGCGGGTTCTGCACTGACGGCACGCCCCGCGGCGGCCCACACCCGCCGCCATCCCGCCCGTGGCGGGGCCGGGCGATTTCACCCGGCGCGGTTTCTCACGTCACCGTGCGTCCCGGCTCCAGCATCTCATTCACCTCGGCGACTTCCGCCGGCGTCAACGCCCACTCCATGGCCGCCACGTTGGCCTGGAACTGCTCCAGGCGGGTAGCGCCGGATATCACCGAGCAGATCCGCGGCTGCGCCAGAAGCCAGGAGTGCGCCAGTTCGTGCATCCCCCGTCCCCGAGCTTCCGCCCAACGCTGCAACCGCGCCACGGTATCGTAGCGACGGTCGGTCATGTACTGCTGCACGTAGGCTTGGGTTTCCCCGCGGGAACCGGGCGGCGGCTTCTCGCCCTTGACGTACTTGCCCGTCAAAAACCCGCCAGCCAGCGGAAAATACGGCACGAAACCCACGCCGTGGGCCCGGCAATACGGGAGCACCTCCCGTTCCACCTCGCGTTCCAGCATGTGGTAGTGCGACTGGAGCACGGCAAAGGCCGTCCAGCCACGGAACTCGGCGACGACGTTGGCCCGCGCCAGTTGCCACGACGCGAAATCGGATGCGCCGATGTAGCGCACCTTTCCCTGACGGATCAGATCGTCCAGCGCCCGCTGGGTCTCCTCGATGGGCGTCGAAGCGTCCCAGCGGTGGATGTAATAGACGTCGATGTGGTCGGTCTGAAGACGCCGGAGGCTTCCCTCGACAGCGTTCATGAGATGGTAGCGCGAGGTGCCGCGGTCGTTGGTTCCATCGCCCGTGGGAAAGAAGAACTTGGTGGCCACCACAAAGCGGTCCCGGCGACCCTTCATCGCCGCGCCCAGGGTCTCTTCGGAGCGCCCGCCCTGGTAACTGTTGGACGTGTCGATGAAGTTGACGCCCAAGTCCGCCGCCGCGTCCATGATGGCGTGGACCTGCTCCTGCGGCAGCTTCGGCGAACCGAACCGATTGGTGCCCAGTCCGATGGCCGAAACCCGCAAACCCGAAGTTCCAAGTTGACGATATTCCACGTGGTTTCCTCCCGCGGCCGGTGTACCAGATCGGCCCTCGAGGTGCGAATCAGGGCCGCCAGGGCGCAGGTTTGACCGTCGCGACGCCGGAGTGTTAGAAACCTGCGCCGTGGGACAGTCCTTCGACATCGCGAAGGGAAATCGACGGACGCCCTTGGATTACAGATTCCTGGTTTCGCACGGCTGCGAAACTGGACTTCGGAGGTGTTTCTCATGCACTGGGACATGGACGGCGGCAGCGCATTCGTGACGGGGGCCGGAAGCGGCATCGGGCAGGCCATCGCGCTCAAGCTGGGGGAACAGAAGGTCCGGGTGGCCGTCACCGACGTGGACGGCGCCAAGGCGGAGGACACCGCCACGCGCATCACCGCCGGGGGTGGCACCGCCCTGCCCTTGACTCTGGACGTAACCCGCTCGGAACAGGTCAACGCCGCCATCGCCAGGGCCCACGCCGAGTTCGGCGGTTTGGCCTACCTCATGAACGTGGCCGGCATCTCCCAGCAGAAGCCCGCGCACGAAATCAGCGACGCAGACTGGGCACGCATGATCGACGTGCATCTCAACGGTACCTTCTACTGCATCCGCGCGGCCCTGCCGTTCATGATGGAAGCGAAGTTCGGCGTCATCGCCAGCCTCTCCTCCATGCACGGGCTCAAGGGGCAGGAATGGGCGTCCCACTACTCCGCGGCCAAGGCGGGCATCGCCGCCCTCACCAAGGCCGTGGCGCGGGAGGTGGCGGAGCACGGCATCCGCATCAACGCGCTGGCGCCGGGACCCATCGACACCCCCATGTGGCGCCGCGGCCTTGCGGGCGACGCGCTGGAGCGACGCAAGTCGGAACGTTCCAGGCTGGTGCCCATGGGACGGTTGGGCGAGCCGAGCGAAGTGGCGGACCTGGCGGTCTTTCTGCTGAGCCCGGCCAGCAGCTACATGACCGGTCAGATCGTGGGCGTGAACGGTGGCGAACTGATGCCCTGACGTCGTGTCCCGTAGATTCCTGCGATGAGTTGCCGGGTTGCCTCGAAGCCTGCGCCGCAGGACTTCAAGGCTGCAAATCCGCTCTCATCCGTCCCTTCGGCCGCTCGATCTCGTCAAATCATTGTGGGGCGGCCGCCGGTGGCCGCTACAAGTCGTCGCCGAAGAGGGACCGTTGCGCGGTGGGGCGCCGGAACGAGGCCGTGGACAGGTTCCAGCTCCGGCGCGACAAGCCCAGCTTGCGGCAAGCGCCGGCGAACAACGCCTCCACCTGCTCGGCGAAGATCCCCTGCCCTGTGTTGCGCGTGTTGAAACCCGCGTCGTTGAGCTTGCCGCCGCGAATGTCGCGGATGCGGTTCAGCACCTTGTCCTTGCGGTCGGGATAGTTCTCCTCCAACCAACTCGCGAACAGATCCTTGACGCCGAAGGGCAGGCGCAGCAGCGAGTAGCCCGCGCAGGCGGCCCCGGCTTCCGCCACCGCGGCGAGGATCGCCGGCAGTTCGTGGTCGGTGAGGGCCGGGATCACCGGCGCCACGATGACGCCCACCGGAATGCCTGCCTGCTTGAGGGCCTGGATGGCGTTCAAACGGAGGTGCGGCTGGGAGGCCCGCGGCTCCATGCGCCCGCACAGGTCCCGGTCAAGCGTCGTCACCGAAATGAACACCACCGCGGCGTCGCGCGCCGCCAGTTCTCCGAGCACGTCCACGTCCCGGGTCACCAGATGATTCTTGGTGACCAAGGCCGCCGGATTGCGGAACTCGGCCAGCACCTTGAGGCAGCCGCGTGTCAACTCCAGCCGCCGCTCCACCGGCTGATAGGGATCGGTCACCCCGCACAGGGCCACCACCTGAGGCTTCCACCGGGACGCGGACAACTCTTTCCGCAAGAGGGCCGGCGCGTCCTCCTTCACCAGAATCCTCGACTCGAAGTCCAGGCCGGCGGAGAAGCCCAGATACTCGTGGGTGGGCCGGGCATAGCAGTAGATGCAACCGTGCTCGCATCCGCGGTATGGATTGACGCTGGCGTCGAAGCCCACGTCGGGGCTGTCATTGTACGCGATGATGGACCGGGACGTGTCCCTGAAGAAGCGGGTCGCAGCCCCCTCGGGGGCATCGTCCGGCACGAAGGCGATGGGCTCGAAGCGATTTTGGGGATTGTCGCGGCTGCCGCGGCCCACCGTCCTGGATTGGCTTGTCATCCACCCACCGCGGGTTGCGCAGGGCTGGTCATGCGGCCGCGGGCGTTCCGTGAATTCACACGCGGCCGGACTCAGGACCCCTTCTCACTTGATGCGCCACTGCTTGCGCGCCGGATCCGTAGCCGCGCACGAAGCGAGCTCGAGGGCTCGAGACATGTACGGCCCGGCGGACCGGCTGGCCGCCCCCGCAACCAGGCACAGCGTCTTGTCGGCCCCGGGCCGGAACTCCATGGCCTTGGCGTCATAGTCGAACATCTGGGCGGCGGAATCACTCGCGCAATCCACCAGACCCAGTGACACCCCCGCGGCGGCCGGCGCCGCCAGCGTGGCGCACTTGCCATCGTAGGTGGCCGAAGCGATCCGTCGCGACTCCCCATCGTAGCGGAACTGCACATCGCCGCCCCGCGGCTTGCACGAGTGGGTATGCAGGCGTTCGCTAAACCCCCGCCCGACGGTGTCGATACACCAACCCAGCCTGTCCTTCTCACCCAGGTTGTCCGCAAGATAGATCACCGGCGCCGGGGTCTTGAGGTCCGGAGACGCACCGAACGCCGAAAGCGGCATGCACCACAGCGCGAGAAGGAGCGCACCACCGACAGCCCCCACGGTGGTTCCGGGAGAAACGGCGAGGCTCCGGACGGAGGCACAACCGCGGAACAACACAGTGTCGCTTGTTTTCGTTTTCATCATCTCAATCGTCCTTCTCGAACCAAGGCTCCGTCGAGGGGCTCTCGTTCACGGTACAGCGCATTCGTGAACCAGGATCACTTCACCAACCTGACAAGGTAGTCGCGGTCCGGGATTTCTCCCGCCTCGAAGATGGCAGACTCCGACGACCATTCAAGCCGTCGAATCCGCCGAACAGGGCCATGTACCTTTGTCCCCTTCCATCAGGTGGAAACTTCCCGATTGCCAAGAGTTATCAGGAATGCCGTCCTTCCGCCAAGACAGCCCCCTGCCGGCGGACTCGCCGTCCCGCAGGCCCCCCACTCGCTATTCTCCCTTTGGCCTGCCTTCGCGGTCGCATTGCACCACCCCCGGAAAAGTGCGATGAATCCCACTGAACGCATGAACCCCTTTCGCTACCATGCCCCCCGAGGCCTCGACGAGGCGCTGGCGTTAATGAGCCCCGAGGCTGTTCCCCTGGCCGGGGGGACGGACCTCTTTCTCAGGATGGAGCGGCGGCAGACGCTGCCGGACATGGTCATCGACCTCAAACGGATCCCGGGCCTGGATGCATTGACGGCCGCTGAGGACGGTGTGCGCGTCGGCGCTCTGGCTTTGATGGAAACTATCTCGACGGCGGCCGTGGTTCGGGAAGGTTACCAAGCCCTGGCGGAAGCGGCCCGGGTGGTGGGCTCGATTCAGACCCGCAACCGCGCCACCGTGGGCGGCAATCTCGCCAACGGGTCCCCGGCCGCGGACACGGCCACGCCCCTGATGGCGCTGGGCGCGGTGGCGCAGGCCGCGGCCGCCCATGAAGCCCGGAACATACCGGTGGAGCGACTGTTCCTCGGTCCGGGCCGGACGGTGCTGCGACCCGGCGAACTGCTCACGGGCGTGCGCCTTCCCGCCTTGCCGGCCCGCTCGGGCAGCGCGTTCCAGCGCTGTGTGCGCACCGCCATGGACATCGCGCTGGTGAACTGCGCGGCGTTCGTGCGGCTGGACCCAGACGATCCCGACACCATCGCGGAGGCGCGCATCGCGCTGGGAGCTGTGGGACCCACGCCGCTGCGCTCGACGTCGGCGGAGAAACGACTGGCGGGCGCACGTCTGGACGAGCATGTCGTGGAGGAGGCGGGAGAATGCGCCGCCACCGACGCCCGGCCCATCGACGACGTGCGCGCGAGCGCGGATTATCGCAGGGAGATGGTCCGGGTGTTGACCCGGCGGGCCATCCGGAGCGCGTTCCGGCGCGCGCGCGGCGAGGGTTGATGGAGACTCCACGCATCCGTATCACGGTAACCGTCAACGGCGAGCCGTTCCTGGAGGAAGTGCCGGTGACCCGTTCGCTACTGGATTTCCTGCGCGACGACCTGGATCTCACCGGTACCAAGGAAGGTTGCGGCGAGGGCGAATGCGGCGCCTGCTCGGTAACGCTCGACGGGCGGCTGGTGGATGCCTGCCTGGTGTTCGCGGTGGAAGCGGACGGCCGGAGCGTGGAAACGGTGGAGGGGCTGGCCGACGGTGAGTCTCTGCATCCGCTGCAGCGCGCCTTCGCCGCCGCCGGCGCAGCCCAGTGCGGCTATTGCACGCCGGGCATGCTCATGGCCGGCAAGGCCCTGCTGAACCGCAACCCTTCCCCCACCCGCGAGGAGGTGACCCACGCCATCGCCGGCAACCTGTGCCGCTGCACCGGCTACGGTACCATCATCCAGGCGGTCATGGAGGCAGCGAAGGAATCATGAGAGTCGTCGGTCAGGAGCTTCCCAGGGTCGAGATCATGGAGAAGGTCACCGGACAGTCGGTGTTCGGCGCCGACGTCTCACCCGGCGGCCGGGTGCTGTGCGGCAAGATGGTGTTGAGCCCGCATGCCCACGCCCGCATCACCGCCATCCGCACCGAGGGCGCCGAGCGGTTGCCCGGCGTCCGGGCGGTGGTCACCGCGGCCGATTTGCCGGACATCCGCTGCGGCCGCTTCGTCCGCGATGAAGCCTACTTCGCCACCACCAAGGTGCGCTACGCCGGCGACCGCATCGCCGCGGTGGCGGCGATGGACGAGGAGACCGCGGAGGAGGCGGCACGGCTCATCGAGGTGGACTACGAGGTGCTGCCCTCGGTGACCTCCGGACTGGAGGCCATGGCGCCGGACGCGCCGCTGCTGCACGAGGACTACGCCGAATACTGGTCGCAGCCGGACCTGGACCGCCGTGGCAACGTCTGCGGCCACAAGCGGATCGTGCGCGGCGACGTGGAGCGTGGTTTCGCCGAAGCCCACCGGATCTTCGAGCACCGCTTCCACGCCCCCATGGTGCATCAGACCTACATCGAGCCGCACACCGCGTTGGCGCGCTTCGACGCTTCGGGCAAGGCCACCGTGTGGGCGCCCACCCAGGCGCAGTTCCCGCTGCGCGCCGCCATCGCGCAGATCCTGCGCATGCCCATGACCAAGGTACGGGTGATCCCCACCGAGATCGGCGGCGGCTTCGGCGGCAAGCTGTCGCCCACGGTGGAGCCCGCGGCGGTGGCCCTGGCGCGCAAGGCGCGGCGCCCGGTGCGCATCGTCATGAGCCGGAGCGAGGACTTCCAGACCACCAACCCGCGGCATCCGTTTCACCTCCGCTACAAGACCGGCGTCAGGAACGACGGCGCCATCACGGCGCGGGAAATCGAAGTGGTGCTGGGGACCGGTTTCTCCTCCGGCTCGGGCGTCATGATCAGCCAGGGCGCGGCGGTGCGCGCGCCAGGCCCCTACCGCATCCCCAACCTCAGGATCGACAGCTATTGCGTCTACACCAACACGCCGACGTGCGGCGCCTACCGCGGGCCGGCCGGGCCGCAGCTCGCCTTCGCTTCGGAGTCGCAGATGGACATCATCGCCCGGGAGCTGGACGTCGACCCCGTGGAGATGCGGCTGCGGAACGCCATGGTGGACGGCGACGAGACCCCTGCCGGCGTCCGGCTCGAGGACGTGCACGCCAGGGAAACGCTGCTCACGGCGGCGGAGGCCCTGAACGCGGCCCCGAAACCGCGGCGGAAGCACATCGGACGCGGCGTGGCCATGGCCCACTGGCTCGTGGGCGGCATGGCCTCCAGCGCCGGCGTGAAGCTCAACGAGGACGGCACCGTCGCCATCCTCACCGGGTTGGTGGACCTGAGCGGGGCGAGCACCTCACTGGCCCAGATCGCGGCGGAAGTGCTGGGCGTGTCCCTGGACGACGTGCATGTGCGCACCGCGGACACCGACTTCGCGCCCCATTCCACCCTCAGCGCGGGCAGTCAGGCGCTCAAGAGCATGGGCAGCGCGGTGCTGCAGGCGGCCCGGGAGGCAAAGCGGCAGATTCAGCAGGTGGCCGCGGATCGGCTCGAAGCCGACGCCGGCGACCTGGAACTCGACGGCAACAAGGTATTCGTCAAGGGTAGCCCGGAGCGCTCCGTGACGCTGCGGGAGGTGGGTCAGATGGCCCTGGAGCACGCGCGCGGCCCCATCGTGAGCGCACAGTCCGTGTCGCAGCTCACCCCGCACCCCGCCATGGCGGCCCACGCGGCCGAGGTGGAGGTGGACCCGGAGACGGGCCACGTACGCATCCTGCGCTACGTGGCGGCGCAGGATGTGGGCACCGCGGTCAATCCGCTGTCGGTGCGCGGTCAGATCGAAGGCGGGGTCCTGCAAGGGCTGGGGCAGGCTCTCAGCGAAGCATGCACCTTCACCCGCGGGAAAATGGATAATCCCAACCTGCTGGACTACAAGATATTCAGCGCGCTGGACGCCCCCGCAGTGGATGTGCGCCTCATCCAGCACCCCTGCGCGTCTGGGCCACTGGGCGCCAAAGGGGTGGGCGAACCGCCCATCATTCCGCCACCCGCGGTCATGGCCAACGCCGTGTTCGACGCCGTGGGCGTGCGCATCCACGACCTTCCGCTCACACCGGAAAAGATCGTCAAGGCGCTCAAGGCCAAGGGTCGTGTCCCGTAAATTCCTGCGACAAGTTGCGCAGGTTTTTTTCGTTGTCGGCAAGGCGCGACCGCAGGTGCGTTTCCCGTGTCCCTGCGACGCGCCACGATTCGACCAACCGAACAAGCCATCCGGCGCACGCCGCGCCGCCCGCCACCGTGGTTCGGAAACCCCGGGCACGGTCTTCGGATCAGAGCCCGAGAAGCGTGTCGATCCGATCCTGATCGAAACCGACCACCGCCTCCCCGTCGATGATGACCACCGGCGTACTCTGGAAGCCCCGGGCCAGCAGGTCCTTCAGGGCGTCCTGGTCCTCACGAATATTCTTCTCCACGAAATCAACGCCTTTTTGAGAAAGATACTCCTTCTCTCGATGACAAGGCGGTCAACCGGGCTGAGTGAACAGAACGATGGAATCTGCCATAAACAAGTACCTCCCTGGTTTGTCTACCGTCATCCCATAACACCGGCCGGCGCATTTCTCAATGCGCTGACCGCGCGCCTTGACATGACAGGCCCACTTCTGTAGCCAAGGGGGCTTGGCGCCGGCAACGCCGGCAAAACCGAAACGGAGGGACATCCATGACACGCAAAGGTCTATCCTTTCTGGCCGCGGCCATCATCGGGGGCGCGGCCCTGTTCGCGGCGCCCGAGGGACGCGCCGAAGACTTCTACAAGGGCAAGACATTCCGCTTCATCGTGGGCTTCTCTCCCGGAGGCGGCTACGACACCTACACCCGGCTGATCGCCCGCTACTTCGGCAAGTACGTCCCCGGCAACCCCACCACGCTGGTTCAGAACATGACCGGCGCCGGCAGCCTCATCTCCGCCAACTACATCGGCCGGCGCGCCAAACCCGACGGGCTCAGCGGCGCGGTGTTCAACAACTCGCTCATCGTGCAGTCGGCACTGGGCGACAAGAAGGCCGGCGCGGTGCCCTTCGACAAGCTGGAATGGGTCGGCGCCCCCAGCCGGGGCGAGATCGTGTGCATGATGATGGCTTTCACCGGCAAGACCACGTGGAAAGACGTCGTCAACTCCAAGGAGCCCATCAAAATCGGCGCCACCCGGGCCGGCTCCACCGGCCACGACATCCCGGCGATTCTCAACAAGGCCTTGGGCACCAACTTGAAGATCATCACCGGGTACCGGGGCACGGCCACCATACGGCTGGCGCTGGAAGGACGAGAGGTGGACGGCTTCTGCTCCCAGTGGGAGTCCATGAGGGTGACCGCCCGAAGCATGCTGGACGCCGAGGGCGACCAGAAACTGGTTCCCTTCGTCATCCACAGCCACAGCTATCCGGATCCGGAGATCCAGAACATTCCGCTGTTCAAGGACGTGCTGAACGAGGAAGGTCTCAAGCTCTACAACTCATGGGCGTTCCAGATGGCGTTCCAGAGGATGCTGGCGCTGCCGCCGGGCACGCCCAAAGACCGCGTGGAAATCCTGCGGAAAGCCTACGAGAAAACCGTGAAGGACCCCCAACTGCTGGCTGAAGCCAAGAAGGCGAAACTCGTGTTCACCTATGTGCCGGGTCCGGAGGTAGAGAAACTCGTGGACGGGATCATCAACATGCCGCCAGAGGTCAAGGAGAGCCTGTCCTTCCTGGTCAGTCAAGCGAAGAAGTAGTCGCAGGATGACGGGGAGGGGAACCCGCGGCTCCCCTCCCCTTTTCTTCCCCTCACCAGCCGCTTCGCAATTCCGCCTTCAATACCTTTCCGGTCGCCCCCTTGGGCAACTCGGGCACGAAACGGATGTGCCGCGGATACTTGAAGCGGGCCAGCCGGTCCGCACAGTAGGCCGCCAGGGCGTCCGTTCCCGGCTTGGCGCCCGGTTTCACCACCACGAACGCCGCCACCTCTTCGCCCAGTTCCGGGTGCGGCACCCCCACCACCGCGGCCTCGGCAACGTCCGGGTGCGCGACCAGCACCGCCTCGACTTCCTGGGGAAAGACCGAATATCCGCCCCGGAGGATGCGTTCCCGGATGCGTCCGGTGATTTCCACGTACCCGCCGGCGGAGATCCGGGCAAGATCCCCGGTGCGGAACCAGCCATCCTCCAGCGCCGGCGCCGGGTCGTTCCAGTAGCCCTGCATGGCGGCCGGGGTCCTGATCCACAGTTCCCCCGTGTCGCCGCCCCCGGTTCCTGTTTCCGTGTCCGCAACCACCCGGATGTCCACGCCCGGAACCGCCCGACCGATGCACTCCGGGCGATCCTCCGTCTCCGACGCCAAGTACGAGATGGGCCGGAACAACTCGGTCATGCCGTAGCCTCGGAGGATGCGGTGGCCGGCCCGGCGGCGCCATTCCGAAGCCAGGTCCCAGGGACACGGCGCCGCGCCCGACACCGAGAGACGCAGCGAAGACAGGTCCGCGTCCGCGAAATCCGAAGCGCTCAGGAGCCGCCGGAACATCGTGGCCACCCCCAGGAACAGCGTGACGCGGTGTTCCTGCATGGCGGCAAGCACCGCGGCCGGGGCGAAACCGCCGGGCAGCACCACCGTGGCGCCTCTGAGCAGCGGCGCCAGCAGAGAGCCGTTCAGGCCGAAGGAATGGGGCAGTGGCAGCACCGACAGCACCACGTCTTCCGGCGCCAGCGCCATCATATCCGCCCAGGAGTGGTTGGCGAAGGCCAGCGCCCCGTGGCTGAAGACCGCGCCCTTGGGCCGGCCGGTGCTGCCCGAGCTGTAGCCGAAGTGGCTTGGCGCGGCCGTTTCCGTCGCGGTGTCCCACGCGCCCGCCCGCGCCTCCACACGCTCCACCACCTCGGCCGGTTCCACGTCCGCCAGGATCGCGTCCCGCTCCCCGGATTTCAGCAACGGACTCAACGGTGCCGCGGTGGCGCCCAGCTTCCAGGCGCCCAGCAGCGCGGCCGCGTAGCTCCAGTGATTGGGCAACACCAGCGCCACCCGGTCGCCGGGCCGAACCCCCCGGCCCGCGAGTTCCCGCGCAAAGCCCGCGGCGCGTTCGTGCAGCACTCTGTAAGTGAGCGTCTCTTCGGGACAGACCAGCGCGGCCTTCTCCGGGAAGCGCGCGGCCGTGTCCTCCAGCAGACAGACGAAGTTTCGAGTCGGCTCGACCGGTTCAGGATGGTCCATGATGATCGCTGGGAGCCTGTCGGATTTATCGAATCGTAGCGAGAGGCCGAGAACTGGAGGCCAGTTTCGGGCGGATTTGAGGAAAATATTGGTAATATTGGACGAAAATCCAACCGGAAATGGACCCAACTCCATGCCTCGCAGCAGATTCTTGATTAGTCCGACGAGCTCCCACAGTACCAGAATGTAATGCGAGAAGACCGGAATTCCCACCCGGATCCGTGGGTGCGGCTCCAGTTGTTGAAGTCCTGCATGGATCTCTGGGACGAGGAACGGCGGGCCGGCTGCGCGAAGTTGTCACCCATCATTCCGCTGACGCTGTTTCAGAGAGCCCAGGGTCCGCCGTACATGACGGAGCCCGTGAAGTTCGCGGACGTGTTCGACGAAGAGTTTCGGGAACAGTCCTGGATGCCTCGGTTCGAGCACTTGATGGGCCGGGGTTCCCGCGCCTGAACGCCGCCCAGGAGGAGGCGTCCTGGTCATTGGGCCGGTTTCACGCCGCCCTTGCGGCCCAGGCCATGGCCAACCCGGAACACGTCGGGGATATTCACGCGCCCGTCGTACAGGGGCTGGAACACGCCCAGCGATTCGAGGTCCTGGAGAACTCCGTCCGCCCCATGGTCGGCGTGACGAGGCGGAAGCTTGATCTCATCCTGTTGGGAATCCTCAATCAGGAGTTTCAGACTCCTCTCCCGGTTCCAGCGCTCGACAATTGCCTCGAATCCACATGGAACCATCATGCCTACGAGCGGGGCGAGTACGCGGGCATCCATGGATAGTCCTCCCTGATTTCGGCAACCCGTATGCTGGACACCTTCTGCACGCCGTGCTTGATGCTCTCGAAGTGCAGCGCGTGGTCATGCTCCGGGTGGCGCTCCGCCGTGTCCCGAGCGGCTTCACGCAAGGCGACAAGAAACGACCGTGGACTTACCTGGCCTCTTGTATCTCCCAAGTGGTTGGGAATCCATGTGTAGGGAAAGCCGCGCTTTGCGTTCCGGCCCGTCCACGGTCCGGAGATCTCGTAAAATTTCCGGCGCTGAGCGTCGTCGGCGGAAACAAGTCGACGTGGAACGTGATACAGCGTTTGGCCTGCAATTTCCGCGGAAGGCCAGCCCTCCTGGGCGAGGAAGGCCCGAAACTGGTCCCCGGTCGCCCCGTTGATCAGGCACTGCCACAACAGGCCGTAGAGTTCGCGCGCGGGCCAACCCAGTTCCGCCGAGGAAGACAGCACCTTGGATGCGTCCGGGAAGTCGGCGATGCGGTTTTCGTCGGCCTGATCCGTGCGAAGGAAAATCTTCAGACGCAGCCAACGCAGTCGGCAAACGGCGTGTCCCCGGGAAGCAGGCTGGCCAAGCGGTCGCCCGCAACAGCCCCGACGGGGCATCGTCCCGACATCGTCCCACCACAGCCGGTCACGGTACTTGCGGGGCGGGCTTTCAGAGCCCCAGCTTGTCCAGGTCGATGCCTTCCAGCACGTCCCGCGGGATGCGGTTTCGCGGCGTGTACGCGGCCAGGGAGGGCTTGGCGGTGGCGTCGATGCCCCACTTGGCGGTGTGGCCGTCCGAGTCGGTGGACGGGTCGAGGTCGGAGCCGCGGGTATTGGAGATCACCGTGATGTCGCGGTCCGCCTGGCAGCGGGTGCCCAGGGCCCAGGCTACTTCGCGGTCGTCGAAGATGTTGACGTCGTGGTCCACCACCACCACGCGCTTGATGTACATGTCTGCGCCCAGCACCGCCAGGATGGCGTTCTTGGCCTGGCCGGAGACGCGCTGTTCGATGGCGACGTAGCAACTGTAGGGCGCGGGCACGCGCACCGCGGTCACAGAGGGAACCATGGCGCGCACGGCGCGGTAGAGGTTGGCTTCCATGGGAATGGTGGACAGCAGCAGATGGTCCACCTGGGCCACGGAGATGTCGTGGAACAGCGCTCCTTCGCGCATGGTCACGGCGTGGTAGCGCACCACCTCGCGCTGGCGCTCCCCAAGGCTGTAGCCCGTGAACTCGCTGAACGGCCCCTCGGGAGTGCGCTCACCGGGAAGAATCTCCCCTTCCAGGATCATCTCGGCGTGGGCCGGCGCCAGCAGGTCCGAGGTCTCGCAGCGCACCAGTTCCAGCGGCTCCCCCAGGACACCGCCCATGATGGCGCGCTCGTCTTCGTCGATGGAGCCGATGGCCAGGGCGCCCAGACCGATGGCGGGGTGAACGCCCACGGCAAAGGCCACGGGCAGCGCCTCCCCCCGGGCCTCCGCCTTCTGGTAGAACTCCCACAGGTGCTTGGACGCGGTAATGTGGATGGACGTGCGGTCCTTCCCCATGATCATCAGGCGGTTGTAGGCGCAGTTCCAGGCGCCGTTCTCCGGGTCCCGGGCGAAGGAGATGGCGGCGGTGATGTAGGGGCCGGCGTCCGCGGCATGATGGACGATCTGCGGCAGCGCCAGCAGGTCCACGCCGGCGCCCGTATGCACCACATCCTTGACCGGCCCGCTGTCCACCACCACGGGCGCCACCGGGCGCTCCATGGCCCGCAGAAACGCGCGCTGAACGTCCCGCGGTTCGCTGTTCATGGCCAATGCCATGCGCCGGCGGCCGGCATGGAGGTTGGTCACCACCGGGAACGCGCTGCCCTTGACGTTCTCCAGGAGGAGCACCGGCCGGCGGCGCCGTACCCGCGCCAGTTTCGCCACCAGTGCGCTCACTTCGTAACGCGGGTCCACGGGATCCGCGATGCGGACCAGGTCGTCCCTGGATTCCACCAACTCCAGATAGCTTCTCAGGTCTTGTGGCATGGGTCCCCTGAACTCGAAAATTTCGTGAGGCGCGCGTTCCGGGCCATCGCCCCCGCCCTCAAGTCTAATCGAAAACCCATCTGTTGTTTAGAAGGCCCGAAGCAATCGTGGCCGCCGCGGCTTGACATGCGGGAACCATTCCAGGGAAGAAACGGGGATCAGCCAACGGAAACGGAGGAAACATGGCCATTGACGAAGAACGGGAATTCGACGATCCCGGCTGCTGCTCCATCGACTACCGGCGCCACAAGGCCGTATTCGAACGGCGGCAGAAGGTCTACCGGGAGGATCCGTCCAAGGCGGTCACAGTGCATGAGGCGCGCATCCGCCTGGTCAACGACCACCTGAAGGAAGCCAGGACGTCGGAAGGTTACACCATCCTGTGCGACGAGCCAGAGTCGCGCGGCGGCACCGGCAAGGGCGCGGCCCCGCTGCAATATTTCATCGCGTCCATCGGCTTCTGAATGCTCAGCCAAGTGACGCAGTTGGCGTCATTCATGGAAATCCGCATTGAGCGCGCGGAGATGTCGGTGCGCGGCGAGTTCGACCAGAAAGGCAAGTTCGGGCTGTCGGACGTCCCCTCGGCGTGCACCCGGCTCGTGTATCGGCTCGATCTGCAAAGTCCGGACAGTCAGGAGCGCATCGTCGAGTTCACCGAGGCGCTGGAACGCTCCTGTTACACCACCAACACGCTGCGGCGGCCCGTGGAAGTGGTGCCGGAGCTGACCCTCAACGGCGTGGACATACCGCTGGGGTAAGTGAAACCCCAATGTTGCAGAAGCTGGAAGCGAGGACAGGCTCAGCGCGCCCCGGGATTCCCGCCTTCCGCGGGAATCTCCCATGTCGGCTTGGAGCCGACGCGCTGGGAGAGGGAAACCGGACCCACGAGTGTGCCATTTCCGGGAAAGCGGGCAGCCAGAGGACGTCCTACCCTTGCTTCAACATCCAGCGCGCCACCTCGTCGTGGCGCGCGAACCAGACCCGTGAGAAGCCCTTCATGTAACGGAGGATTTCGGTCAGCATGCTGGCGATCATGGGGCGACCGCCGAAGTGCGCGTGGACGGTGAGGTTGATCATCTCAGGTGCGTCGGACCGGTACAGGAAGTCGAAGGTATCCTTGTAGACGTTGAGGAAATCGCGCGGACTGCCCCGCAGCACCCGGTTGTCGGCAAAGTCGCTGTGGGGAATGGCCACGATGTCCCCCGCGCCGGTAACGATGCGGTAGGGCACATCGGTGTCGTTGTAATCGCCGTGCCAGACGCAACCGGCTTCCGCCAGGAACCCCGCGGTGTGCTCCGTGGGCGTCGCCCTGGGGCTCAGCCAGCCCACCGGCCTCACGCCGGCCACCGCTTCGATGAGATCGAAGCAGCGCCCGATCACCGCCTTCTCCTCCTCCGCGGAAAGATCGGTGAGGAAGGTGTCCTGGGTGTAGGAGTGTCCTGCCAACTCGTGCCCGTTGTCATGCAGCGCCCGGACCGCTTCGGGAAACATCTCCGCCGAGCGCCCGCTCACGCATACCGTGGCCGGCACCTCGAACTCCCGGAATATCTTCATGAAGCGCCACACGCCCGTGCGCCCGCCATACTCCGACCAGGACACCCCGAGCCGGTCCACCACCCCCGGCTTGAGGGGCGAGGACATGGGCGAATAGGACGGCGCCTTGCCCACCGACCAGGTTTCGAACATCGGCGTCACCAGCACCGCCACCTTGGCATCATCGGGCCATTTCTCGATGGACGTCACGTTGTCATCCTCTCCCCGGTCCAAGTCATCCGACCGGCCGGTCTGAACCCGCCATTTCACGCTTGCGGGCGTCACCGCGGACGCCCGCAAGAGCCTTCAAGAAGACTCGCTCCACAAGTGCGGGTATTTGAGTCCGGACCCGGTAATCATCAGCACCACGCGCTCGTCCGGGTCCACGGCGCCGCGCTCCAGCAACCGGCGCAGGCCCGCGAGGCAGGCCGCACTCTCTGGCGCCACGAAGATGCCCTCGGTGGCGCCGATCTCCCGCACGTCCTCCAGAATTTCAGCGTCGGACACGCTCACCGCCGAGCCGCCGCTCGCCCGCAGGATGCGCAGAAGCATGAAGTCGCCGATGGCCACGGGTACCCGGAGACCGGCGGCCACCGTGTCCGGTCGCGTCACCGGTTGCGCCTCGTCCGCCCCTGCCTGAAATGCCTCGACGATGGGCGCGCAGCCTTCGGCCTGGACCGAGACCATGCGCGGGCGCCGGGAATCGATCCAGCCCAGTGCCTCCATCTCGTCAAAGGCCTTCCACATGCCGATGAGCCCGGTGCCGCCGCCGGTGGGGTATAGCACGACGTCCGGCAGCGTCCAGTCCAACTGCTCGGCCAGCTCGTAGGCCATGGTCTTCTTGCCCTCGACCCGGTAGGGCTCCTTCAGGGTCGATACCTCGAACCAGCCCTCGCGCTCCTTGTTCTCCCCGATGATGCGCCCGCAGTCGTTGATGAAGCCGTCCACGAGCACCACGTCCGCGCCATATTGCCGGCATTCCACGATGCTGACCTGCGATGCGTCCTGCGGCATGTAGATGTGCGCCTCCAGGCCTGCCTTCGCCGCGTAAGCGGCCAGCGCTCCGGAGGCATTACCCGCCGACGGCACGGCCAGGCGCTTCGCCCCCAGTTCCCGGGCCATGGACACCGCCGCGGTCATGCCGCGGGCCTTGAAGGAGCCGGTGGGGTTCAAGGACTCGTCCTTGAGCAGCAGCCGGCTCATACCCAGCCGATCACCCAACCGCCGGGCGTGTACCAGCGGCGTCCACCCCTCCCCCAACGTAGTGACCGCGGCGCCGTCGGTCACCGGCAGCACCTCGCGATAGCGCCAAAGGCTTGCCACCCGCTCCCGCAAGCTCGCGCGCGTCAGGGTCCGCCCCGCTTGCTCAAGGTCGTAGCGCACCAGCAGCGGGCTGGCGCATTCCCGGCACAGGTTGTGCAGCTTCCCGCGCTCATGCTCCATGCCGCAACGCGCACATTCGAGGAACGTCACGTACATCACGCACCCCAAGGGTCGCATCGGCCCCCTTCGGGACCACGCGATGTTCTGATCTCCTTCGGCTGTGTCCCGCTGCGTTCCAGGCGAACGGACAGTCCAGCCTCCAAGGGCGCGGAGGCCGGCTCAGTTGCGCGGGCGCCACACCCTCCCGGGTACATATATCTGCCCCTGGAAGAGCTTCCGGGTGGTTCGCATCACGCCGGCCTTGGCCAACGCGAAGTTGTCGCCGGCGCCGCTCAGTTCGAAGGCCACGGTGATGGAGCCGCTGGGGTGCTCGATCTCCACCTGCTCGGAGAAACCGCCGCCGGTTTCGGCAATGCCGTCGGCAACGGTGCCGGGCACCAGGGCGCAGCTTCCGACGCAGATGGCGCCGGATACGGCGTGGGCCGCGTGGCAGTCCGTGGGCACGAAGTAACGCGAGGTCAGCGCGCCGCCGCGGCGCGGCCGCGAGAGGATGCCGAACTTGGGAATGACCTTGCCACGCACGTCTCCCAGCCCCATCCGTTCGCCGGCCACAACGCGAACGGCTTCCAGCTTCTCCAGGAGCGCCCGGTGGGCGTCCAGTTCGGCCTTGCCCTCGTCACCCTGAATTCCCATGCTCTCGGCCGTGGCCAGCACCATGGGCATGGCCACGTCCACGCAACTCACCTCCACGCCTTCGATGATCTCCCGCCGCTGACCGGTGGGAAAAAGCGCCCCGGTCTTGGAGCCGATGACATCCATGAAGTTGAGCAGTACCGGCGCCGCAGTTCCGGGGACCCCGTCAATGGCGGTGTCGCCGTCGTACTCCACGTCTCCTTCGGGGGTCTCCACCACCGCCTCGATGAGCGCGTCGGTGTTGACGTTGCGAATGTTCACCCGCGTCCGGGGGTCGTCCGATGGCACGAGCCCGTGCTCGATGGCGAAGGGACCGATTCCCGCCAGCATGTTGCCGCAGGTGGGGCTGTAGTCCACGAACGCCTTGTCCACGGACACCTGCGCGAAAAGGTAGTCCACCTCCGCCCAGGCGTGGTTCGACGGGGACACGATGGCAACCTTGCTGGTAAGCGTGGTGGCTCCGCCCACACCGTCAATCTGGCGCGAGTCGGGCGACCCCATGGCCGCCAGCAGCACCTGATCGCGCGTGGCCTCATCCGCGGGCAGGTCGCCGGCCAGGAAGTACGGCCCGCGCGAGGTGCCGCCGCGCATCATCGTGCAGGGGATCGCAGTTTGTCGCGACATGGTCACGAAATCCTTTCCCAGACAAGCGACGCGCGGCTGCCGGGTCCGCCCATGACCGGCGGCGCCGCGGTCAACACGAGGCGTTCACCCTCAAAGGATACTTCCCGCCGCGTGGTCGCGCCGTCGAGCCCGGGATTATAGGCCAATTCGATGTGGTGCAGCACCATGTCGCCCTGAAGCTCGAACTCCCCGAAGTAGCTGAACCAGGTGCCGTCGGGGCGGCGCGTGGCCGTGGCCATGTGGCCGTCGGCGGTGTACTCCATCCGCCCCGCCACCGGAGCCTCGTCAGTCGAACCCGGGTTGCCGTCGCCGTCGGTGAAGCGAAACGCGTACAGGCGCCAGGTTCCGATCATGCGGTCACGGTTTGTCATGAATCCAGAATAGCGTTTCGCGCCCGTACTGCAACTCCGGCGGACCTGTTTCCCTTCCTCCCAGTAGTTTCCAGGCACGGGCGACCGGCCGCCTCTACGGAAAACGTCCGGTTACGGTTTGCGGCCGGTCACGGGTTTGCGGCGGTGGGCGCCTGCGTCACCCGCGCCGCCTCCGTCTCCAGGTCGGTCTCCACCGCCACGGTGCCGCCGTAGTCGTCCACGACGCAGTACAGCGCCGGCACGAGAAACAACACCTGGAACGTGGCCGCGCCGAGACCGAAGGCCAGGCTGGTGACCAGCGGCACCAGCACCTGGGCCTGGAGGCTGGTCTCCAGCAACAACGGCAGCACCCCCGCCACCGTGGTGAGCGACGTCAGCAGGACGGCGCGGAACCGGTCCCGGGCCGCGCCGCGCGCCGCGGCTTCCGCGGTCTCGCCGCTGGCGCGGCGTGTCTTGATGAAGACCACGAGCACGATGGCGTTGTTGACCACGACGCCGGCAAGGGAAACAAAGCCCACGAGACTGGGCATGGAAAGTTCCAGACCCATGGCGAGGTGCCCGAGGACCACGCCCACGAGGCCCACGGGAATGGAAGCCATGATGACCAGGGGCTCGACGTAGCCGCGGAACTGGAAGCTCAGGAGAAGAAAGATGGCGGCCAGCCCCACCAGGAAGTTACGCCCGAGGGACGCCCCGGTCTCGGCCGATTCGCGGGCCTGCCCCTCCAACTCCATGCGGATGTCAGGATAGCGCGCCTGCAGGCCGGGCCAGAAACGGGATTGGGTATCGGCGATGATTTCCGCGGCGTTGGCCTGGTCCGAATCCAGGTCGCCGCGGACGGTTACGGCGCGGCGCCCGTTCACGCGATGGATGCGGCTGTAACCGCGCTCGGAGATCAGCGTAGCCACGGTGTACAGCGGCACTTGCTCGCCGGTGGGCACGGTCACGGTGAAGCGAGCGAGGTCGGCGAGACTGTCCCGGTCCCGCTGGTACAGGCGGACGTCCACCTCGTAGTCCTCCGACCCCACCTGGAACTCGCCCGCCCGGCGCCCCTGAAACGCCGCCCGCAGTTGCCCGGCAACGTCGGATGCGCTCACTCCCAGTGCCAGAGCGCCTTCGCGCAGGCGCACGCGCAGCTCCGGCTTGCCCAGACGCAGATCATCGGTCAGATCGAACACGCCGCGATACCCGCCCAGCCACTCGCGCAGTTCCAGGGCGGCGGCCTTCAACGACTTCATGTCCTCGCCCACCAACCGGATGTCGATGGGCCTGCCCGCAGGCCCCAACTGCGGTTCGCCGAAGGTCAGCGCGATGACATCCGGCGGTGTGCCCACGCGCGCGCGCCATCGGCTCATGATCTCGTCCAGCGATGCGTAGCGGGCATCCGGACCCACCAGATCGACCAGGACGGTGGCCAGGTGCTCGCCTGTCTCATTGGCCGCCCGGTTGCGGCTGAACTGAACTCCGATATTCCGCACCATGCGGCGGCCGTCCGGTCGCTCGGCCGCGTAGGCTTCGTCCACAGCCCGGACGGCCGCCACCACCCGCTCCACCACCGCCTCGGTCCGGGCCAGCGGCGTCCCGGGATAGAGGAGCAGGCTGGCCTCGACCACGTTGCCCTCGACATCGGGAAAGGTCCTGAACTTGACCACACCCCCGGCCATGGCGGCCACGGACAAGAGGAACAGACCCGTAATCAAACCCACTGTGAGGTAACGCCAGGATACGGCCGCATCCACCAGCCGCCCCACAAACCCTTCGGTGAAGCGCGCCAGACCCGCGTCGAACAGCACCCGCAACCTGGGAGGCGACGTGTGGCGCGTGGCGCGCAACGACCTCAGCAGGTGGTGCGGCAGGATCAGGAACGCCTCCACCAGGCTGAAGGCCAGCGTCAGGATCAACACCACCGGCAGAACGGCCATGACCGCGCCGATGTTCCCTTGCAGGAAGGCAAGGGCGCCGAAGACGCCGATGGTGGTGAGGAAAGACGCCAGCACTCCCGGGGCCACCTCCCGCGTCCCTTCCACCGCCGCGTCCACCACCGAGCTTCCGGCGGCACGGTGGCGCGCGATGTTCTCCGCGATGACGATGGCGTCGTCCATCATCAGGCCGAGGGCGATGAGAAGAGCCACCATGGTGATCATGTCGAAGGAGTAGCCGATGGCCGCCATGCCGGCGATGGTGCCCATGAACGCCACCGGAAGCCCCGCGGCCAGCCAGAAGGAGTAACGCAGGCCGAAGAACAACCACATGACCAGAAACACCAGCACCAGGCCCTGCCCGCCGTTGGCCAACAGCATGTTCAGGCGGTCGCGCACAATGGACGATACGTCGCGGGTGATATCGAACACCATGTTCGGCGGCGCCAGCGCCCGTTGCTCGTCGAGATACGCTCGGACGGCATCGATGACCCTCAGGGTGTCATCGGAGCGGCCCTTCTCCACCGTGAGCCAGGCCGCGCGGCGGCCGTTGAAAAGGTTCTTCTCCTCGGCGTGTTCGAAGCGGTCGGTGATGGCGGCGATGTCTCCCAGGCGGATCACGGCGCCGCTGGCCGAGGCCACCACCACCAAGTCCTCGAAGGTGCGCGGCGTGCGCCGTTCGTCATCAAAGCGGATCAGCACCGTCGAGTCCCGGGCTTGCACCGACCCTGCCGGCAGCGTCACGTTCTGGCGTTCCACGGCGTTGGCGAGGTCGCGCAGGCTGAGACCGAATTGACGCATGGTCGACGCCGGGACCTCGATCCGGATCTGGCGCTGGGAAAAGCCCTGGATGTCCACATTGGCCACGCCCGGAATCGCCAGGAGATCATCCTTCATGCGTTCCGCGTAGGCCTTCAGTCCGGCCGGCGTCAACGGCCCGGCCACGGCAATGGACGCCACCAGGTCCACGCGCCCCAGTTCGCGCACCACCGGGGCCTCGGCATCCGCGGGGAAGTCGCGGATGCCGTCCACCTCGTTCTTGACGTCTTCCAGGAAACGTTCGAGATCGCCGCCCTGGCGCATCACCAGGGTGGCCACCGCCAACCCTTCCCGTGCCTCGCAACGGGTTTCCTCCCGTTGATCCACGCTGTCCGCGGCGGTCTCCAGCTTGAGGCAGATGCCCTGCTCCACGTCCGCGGACGAAGCCCCGGGCCAAGGCATCTGCACGCGCACGGAATCGGACGCGATGTCGGGAAAAGTCTCGCGCTTGACCGTTCCCGCGAAAACGAGTCCCAGCAGGATGAACCCGATCATGAGCAGGTTGGCCGCCGTGGGATGGCCGGCGAAGAAACGGATCATGGGATCGTTACCGGACGGGGGCCACGCCCGTGGCCTCCGCCACCAGGTTGGCCGACACCACCGGATCCGGTTCCGGGCGCAGAAGCATGCCCTCGGCGGCAAAGGGCAGGTCGGAGATCACCACGCGCTCGCCGGTTTGGAGTCCTGACCGGAGGACCACGAAATCGGCCTGGGTGAAGCTCACTTCCACCGCGCGGAACTCCAGCCGGTTCGCCCGCCCTGCGACGTAGACCTGGCTACCCCGCAGGGCCGCGCGCGGAATCACCACCGCGTCGGGCCGGGGCTCCCCGCGAAGTTCCACCTCCACGTACATGTTCTTCACCAGCGGCGGCCGGGGGCCCTCCTGGGACTGCCCGTAGGGCTGGTCCACCGCGACGATGATCCCCACCGTACGGGTACGCGGATCCACCGTGTCGCTCATCCGTGAGAAGCGCGCGGGCCACTGGACGGCGACATCCCTTGAGCGCAGGCGCACCACGGCCCGGACTTGCTCGCGCAACCGCGGAATGCCGCCGCCCAATGCCGGCTCCCGCTCGACGCGCGACTGCGACAACGCCAGCACGCGGCTCATGGGCACCTGGGCGATGACTTCGGCCACGTCGAGGCCGTCCGCCTCCACCAGCACCTGCCCCTTGGCGGCAAACTGACTCATCTCGACGTTCACCGCGGCGATGCGGCACGTAAACGGGGCCACCACGGTGGTGCGGCTCAGGTTGCGCTTGGCCGTCTCCAACTGGGACTGGAGCCGGTCGCGCTGCGCCTTCTGCGCCGCGCGTTCCGCCGGAAGCAGCCGCACGGAGTTGCGCAGGTTCTGTACCGCCTGCTCGCTGGCGAGCACCGAACGCTCCTCGCGGTCCGCGTCGGAACGCGACACCGCGCCCCGGCGCAGCAACTCTCGCGTGCGCTCGAACTGTTTGCGCGCCAACGCCAGGTTCCGCTCCTCGATGGCCAGCGAACGTTTCGCATTCACCGCGCGCACGTCCAGCAAGGCAAGCTGGGAATCCGCGGCGCGAATGTTGGCTTCGATTTCCGCGGCGGCGTGACGGTAGTCCGTGGGGTCGATGCGCAGAAGCTTCGTTCCAGCGGCGAGTATCGCCCCGCGCTGCAACTCCGGATGCCGATAGACCACCGTGCCGCTCACCTCGGCCACGGCTTCCCACACCTTGGCCGGCTTGACGCTGCCGTGCCCCACGGCCCGCGGCACCACCCGCAGGGAAACGGCCTCCACCACGCGCACGGCCGTCGTCCGTTCCTCGGCCTCGATGCGCGGCGGCGCTTCCCGCGAACCCAACGCGTACACCACCGCGAGCACGCCAATGCCAACGGGTACCCAGAAAAGCAGCTTCTTGAGAAATCCGGCCATGGATCACCTGTGCGCAGACCGCCCCGCACCACCGGCGCTGAAAGGCGGCATGGCAAATGATAACACGATTCGAGCGCCGCCCAAGCACCCGTGCCCCGGGAAGCGCGACCACACTAGATCGGACCCAGCGGCCAGGGCAGGTCGGGAACGCGGCGCTGCAGCAGGCCCTCCGGGAGATCCAGGGTCATGAGCCACGACAGGAACAGCAGCACGAGGTCCGCCATGATGGTGAGCACCACGGCGCGAGACCAGCGCACCCCGGCTTCCCGCCGCAGGAACGCCAGGAAGAACAGGTTCAACGCGATGAAGAACCCGGCGAGGGCGGTTGTCCCGAGCAGCGCGAGCAGCCAGTTGAGGTAGTACCAGATGCCTCGTTCGGGTGTTTCGTGGCCCTCGACGCCCGGGCGTTCCGCGTCTTCGTTGTACGCCGTGGGGGCGCCCGCGCTGCGCCAGATACCGTGAAACACGCACAGGCCGGCCACCAGCATCACCGCGGCCACGCTGACCGGGAATACCGCCGCCAAGAGCGTATGCCGCAGCGAATCCGCGAGTGCGATGACGAAGACCGCCACGGCGAAGCCGGCGAAAAGAAGCTGCGGTGTCATGTCGCGCGCGTGCCGTTGCGGCGCGCCGGGATCGGGTTCGCCGTCGGGCCGGTTGCGCGCGCCGAGCCAGATGGAAACGACGATGATGGCCCCGATGATCAACACGCCGGGACGGGTGGCCATGCCCCACTCGTGGAACTGAATGGCTTGGTAGAGGTAGGTCTCCACCTGATCGGCGAGCACGAAGCCGATGAGCATGGCCGGACGCGACCAGCCGAAGCGCTTCATGCCCACGCCCAGGAGGCCGATGGCGACCAGGGCGACGAAGTCCATGATGTCGCGGCTCGCCTGGAACGCGGCGAAGGAGATCACCATGAGCATGAACGGCGCCAGCAGGTGGTAACGGATGGTGGTCAGGCGCGCGATGGCGGGCGAGAGGAACAGGCACAGGCCCGCGCCCACGACGTTGGCCAGGGCCAGGCTCCACACGATGGTGTAGGTGGTGGACAGTTCCGCCGTGAGCATCCGCGGGCTGGGCTCCAGGCCGATGAGCACCAGGCCGCCGATGAACACCGCCATGCTGCCGCTGCCGGGAATGCCGAACAGCAGCGTGGGAATAAGCCCGCCGCCCTCCTTGGCGTTGTTGGCGGACTCCGGCGCGAGCACGCCGCGGATGTCGCCGTGGCCGAACTGCGACTTGTCCTGCGCGGTCTGAACCACGTGGCCGTAGGCAATCCAGTCCACCACCGAGCCGCCGAGCCCGGGAATGGCGCCGATGAGCGTGCCGATGCCGGCGCAGCGGAGGCACAGCCAGCGGTTGCGGATCATGTCCCGCAGGCCGTCGAGCCAACCCTTCCCCAGCGCGTGGGCGCGGGAGATGGCGCCGGAGCCGCGCAGCAGGTCCACCACCTCGGGCAGCGCGAAGATGCCGAGCCCCACCACCACCAGGGGAATGCCGTCGGCCAGGTAATCCACGCCGAACACGAGCCGCTCCTCGCCCGTGGCCGGGGCGCCGCCGATGGCGCCCACCACCAGTCCCAGGCCGCAGGAGGCCACGCCCTTCCAGATGGAATTGCCCGACAGCACCCCGACCATGGAAATGCCCAGCACCGCGAGCATGAACAGTTCCGCGGTGGTGAAGAACAGAATCACCGGGCGGGCGATGAGGACGAAAAACGTGAGGATGACGGCGCCGAAGAGGCCGCCGAAGAGCGAGGCCGAAAACGCCGCCCCCAGGGCGCGCGCCGCCTCCCCCTTCCGCGCCAGCGGGAACCCATCCAGCACCGTGGCCTGTGAGGCGCTGGAACCGGGGATGCCCATGAGCACGGAAGTGAACGTGTCCGAGGTGGGGATGACGGCCACCAGCCCCACCAGCATGGCCAGCGCGGACACCGGATCCATGCCGTGAAGAAACGGGATCAGCAGCGACAGGCCGACGATGCCGCCGAGCCCCGGGAAGATACCCACCACCAGCCCCAGCAGCACACCCACCACCAGGAAGGCCATGTGCTGGGCATGCAACAGGGTCGCAAAGGCTTCAACGAGCGCATCGATCATCCCGCGGTCCTCCCAACTTCGGCGCACCGCCTGGAACGCGTCCGGCCCGGAACCGCGCGGCCCCGGAGCCTGGAATGAAAAAGGGCGGCCGTGCAAGACCGGCCGCCCTCGCTTTCAGGCTCTGCAACCCGTCCGAGCGCGGCCGCGCCCCACAGGACGCGGACACGCGGGACAGGTCCTCAGAAAACCACGTTGTACTTCTTGGTCAGCCAATCCCGCACCCATTTCCGGGCCTCCGCCGGAACCTGCGTGGCCGCCTTGAACTTCAGTGCCGCCGCCGACCCCGTCACCTGGGCGTAGGTGCCGATCTTCTTGTCCTTGTTGGCGATGTACTCCGGGTCCGCCAGCATCTTGTTGAAGGCGTCCTCGTAGGCCTTCGCCACGTCGTCAGGCGTGTCCTTGGGGACCACCACGAACTTCTGGGCCGGGAAACCCGCGGTGAAAAAAGCCTTCCACGCGTCGAACCAGGTGCCGGAGGGCTTCTTCCCGTGGACCTGCTCATAGACTTCGGCGAAGTGCGGCAGGTCCGGGAAGTTGGGATCGCGAACCAGGTTGCCCTTGGCGTCGAGGGCGCCCCAGGACAGGATCGGCAGCGCGCTGCCCTCCTTCACCAGCGGGGTCACCTTGGACAGGTAGGCCGCGGACGTCTGGTAGTCGATGCTGGTCTCGCCCGTCATGAACGCCTTGCGACCCGCGGAACGGCCCTTCATGCCGAACACGGCCTTGACGTCGAGGCCGAGCATTTCGAACGCCAGCAACGGCACGAGGTCCAGCGACGTGGCGCCCTGGGAGCCGTACTTGAGCGACGGTTTACTGGCCACCAGTTCAGCGGCGGTCTTGGCGCCCAACTTTGGACTGATATACGCGACGCCGCCCGTGGCATAGGCCAGCAGCGGACGCCACGCGCCGTAGTCGTACTTCACGCGCTTGTCGCCCAGCAGGAACGGAAACTGGGTGGAACCCGAGGTGCCCAACAAATCCAGGCCGTCCGGCTTGGCGCGTTTGGCGTAGAGGTTCGCGCCCTTGGTGGAGCCACCACCAGGAACGAACTTCAACCGGATGTCGGCGCCGCTGTGCTTGCGCAGAAACGGCTCGACGAAACGGGCCCAGCGGCCGGAACCGCCGCCCTCGCTGAACGGAATCGTCCAGGTAACGGTCTTGCCGCTGAGATCCGCGGCGGCGGCATTGAACGCCGGCAATGTCAGCGCCACGGCGACCCACGCGGCCACCACAAGCAAGTATCGACGGGCACGTCTGTTCATGTTGTCGGTCCTCCTGTTCCGGAACGAATTGTCCTGGCAAATGGTCCGCGAAAGACTACCGGACACAGACTCCCGTCGCAACCCTGTTTCGAACACAGGATGCAAGACGTTCCCACACGGACCGGGCGCCCGCGTCCAGGGCCGGTGGGACATCGTTCCTGTCCTCACAGGGACTCGTTCCGCCGGATCGACCCCGTCCGAACTTCCAACTTCCGTCATCCCTGCGCAACCTGCGCGGCACAGGACACGGGGAACACCCAGGGCGAACACCGTTGGACACCCGCGGCGGAAAGCTGCTAGCACGAGAGCTAGTGTGGTGTCTGGTTAATACGCGTCATAATCTGCGGGTCTTTTTCGCCGTCGGCTGCGTTGCTCTTCCTCGCGTGGTACCCGCCACTGCTCGTCATCGCGCCTTGCCGACGACAAAATATCCTCCGTAGATTATGACGCGAATTAACCAGACACCACACCAGCAGCTTGCGCATCACCGGAGAACACCATGCCACTGATGATCGACAATCGCATCGCTGAACAGGCGCTACGCATGAACGACGCCGTCGATGCCATGGAGAACGCGCTCAAACAGCTTGCCGAGGGCGACGCCGTTTTTCAGCCGCGCACCGACCTGTGGTCGCCCACCGCCACTGTGGGCGACTACTTCCGCTGGGGCTCCCTGCTGGGCGCCATCAAGGACCCGCCGGTCCTGGCGTTTCGATTCAAGCTCGACATCATGACTTGGCAGGAATACAACGGCGCGGTCACCGAACACTGGTTCAACGTCGAACCGGGCAAGTACTGCGGGATCATCCTGCTGGTGGACACGCGCACGGGCGAACTCCTGTGCATCATGAACGACGGCTATCTCCAGAGTTACCGGGTGGGCGCCACCGCCGGGGTCGGGGTCAGGCATCTGTCCCGCGCCGACTCCCGTGTGATGGGCGTGCTGGGATCCGGCGCCATGGCGCGTACCTATGCCATGGCCGCCTGCGCCGTCCGCCCCATCGAACACATCAAGGTTTTCAGCCCCACCCAGGCCAACCGGGAGGCCTACGCGAAGAAGATGGCGGAGACCCTGGGGATCAAGGTTACCGCGGTGAACTCCGCGCGGGAGGCCATGAGCGGCGCCGACATCGGCGCCACCTGCACGGACTCGCGCGTGCCCCTGTTTCAGGCGGACTGGCTCCAGACCGGCATGCACGTGGTGGACGTGCGTCCGGAGGAACTCGAGGACGAGACTTACGAGAAGGCGGACGTGGTGATCGGCACCTCCAACCAGGCCGTGTTCAACTACGCGCTGGGCACGCAGGAAGAACGCGACCGGCGCCCCATGGACAAGAACTACATGCGGCGCTACACCGACCGGAACCACACCACGCTGTCCGAAGTGTTGATGGGCGAGAAACCGGGCCGGGAGAACGACGGACAGACCACCCTGCACCACAACTTCTCCGCCGGCATCCAGTTCGCCGCCGTCGGTTATCTGGTCTACCGCTACGCCAGGGACAACGGCCTCGGCCACGAATTGCCGCTGGAGTGGTTCCAGCAGGACATCCGCAACTGATGGCCCGGCGGGTCTGGTTGGCGCCGCACGCGCGCCCATGACGCCGTACCTGCCTCAAGCCGTCGGCCTTCTGACCGCCTGGACCTACGGCGTCAGCATCATCTCCGCGCGCCGGGGTCTGCAATACTCCAACGCCACCACCATTACCCTGCTCTCGCTGATCTCCCAGACCGTGGTGCTGTGGACGTTGGTGGCGCTTTTCACGGGGGTTCCGGCCGTGGGCGCCGCGTTCCTGTGGCCTGCCGTGCTCGTGGGTTTTCTCATGCCCGTGGTGCGCTGGCTCACCTACACCGGCATCGCGCGCATCGGCGCCGCCCGCGGCACGGCCCTGCGCTCCACCCACCCGCTCTTCAGCACTCTGCTGGCGCTGAGCTTCCTGGGCGAGGACGCCACCCTGCCGGTCCTTGCCGGCATTGTCCTCATCGTGGCGGGCATCACCCTGATCTCGTGGCGCGACGAGGAGCGGCGCGCCGGCGCCCGCTGGTGGCATGGCGTCTACTCCCTGGGCGGCGCCTTGAGCGCGGCCGCGGTGCACAACCTCGCGCGCTACTCGTTGCAGGGGGACGGCTACCCGATCCTGTTCGCGGCCGTGGTCGGAGCCGTGTCGCTGGCGTCCTTCGCCAGCTACCTGGCGTTGCCGGGAACGCCCACCCGCCCCGTGTGGAACCGACAATCCCTGGGACCGTTCCTGGCCGCCGCCTTGCTGGAGAATCTGGGGTTCCTGCTGTTCACCACCGGCCTCAGCGTCGGCCCGGTGGTGCTGGTCACCCCCATGGTCGCCACCCAGCCCATGTGGGTGCTGCTCTACGCCGTGGTGTTCCTGCACAACATCGAAATGGTGAACCGGCGCACCGTGGGCGGCAGCCTGGCGGTGGTGACCGGGACGCTGGCCATCACGCTGGGAGGGGCGGCGCGATGAGAACGTGTGAATGGGCGCCGTGACCATGGCCGGACTCGAACCGCGCGTGCTGCGCAACTTCACGCTGCTCTATGGCGGCGCCCTCTTCTCGGGACTCGCCTGGGGCATGGTGTTGCCCACCATCCCGGTGCTGGCCGGCTCCTTCGACATCTCCATGGGCGCGGCCGCGCAGACCGTGACCGCGTGGGCGGCGGGGCGCTTTTGCGGCACCCCCATGAGCGGCATCATGCTCGACCGCATCGGCCCGCGGGTGATGATGGTGGCCGGCGCCGCCACCACCGGGCTGGCCGCCCTCGGGGCATTCGCGAGCCCCTCCTTCGCCGGGCTCCTGATGGCGCTTTTCGTCATCGGCGTGGCCGACGCCATATGGGCCATGGGCCGGGAGGTCACGGGCATCGACCTCACCGCCCAGACTCAGCGCGGCCGGGTCATGAGCGGCTTTCACGGGGTTCACAACGGCGGCTTGACCCTGGGGCCGCTGGTGGGCGGCTTCCTCACCGTGTCCTGGGGATTCCGCACGGTGTTCCTGGCCGCCGCGCTCTGGGCCGCGCTGGCGACCTTGTGCAGTCTCGCGGTGGACCGGCCCGCGAAGGCCGATGCCGCGCCGAGCCCCCCCGTGCGAAGCCCAGACAGGGGCGTTGGCCCGCGCCACTGGCTCGGCCGCATCGTCGCACTCTACCGCGAGGTGGAGCCGTCGCTGCGTCCGACCTACGCCGTCCTTGTCGTGGCCACCGGCGCCAGCCTGATGTTCCGGCTCACGCTTCAAAGCATGCTGCCGCTCTATGCCGGCGCGTACCTGGGATTCACCCCGGTGGAGGTGGGCGCCCTCTTCTCCATCTCGGGCGTGGTGGTCTTTCTCATGATCGTTCCCGCGGGCTTTGTGCTCGACAAGGTGGGCAGGAAGTGGGCGACGGTACCGAGCAGCGTGATCCCGGCGGTGGTCTTCCTCATCATACCGCTGGCCGACACGTTCCTCGAACTGACCGTGCTGGTGTCCCTCACCGGCATCGCCAACGGGCTGTCTCTGGGTTGCCTCGCCACATCCACCTACGACGTGGCGCCGCGCCATGCCCGCGGGCGCCTTCAGGCCATGCGCCGCACCGTGGCCGACGTGGGCGGCCTGGGCGCGCCCCTGGCTGGCGGCATGCTCGCCAACGCGTTCTATCCCGGCGTGCCGTTTCTCGCGCTCACGCCGATACTCTGGTTGTCCGCGGGACTGCTGGCCTTCGTGGCGAAAGAGACGCTGGAGCGGTAGGGCGGTGTTGCATCACGCGGTCTGTTGAGGCCCGTTCCCGGCGCGGGTGTCTGCGGTGCATGGCCATTCCAGGTTTGCGGCGCGCCATCTCCCTCTTCAGGAGGCCGCTTCCGTCTCACCGCGGCCTTGCCCGGTGCGACGTCGCCAACTACTCCGCTTCGAGCTGTTTCCGGAAGCGTTCCGTGGCGGCCCAAGCGGCCTCGTACTGGCTTTCGTCGATGCGGCCGCGCATTCGCTCTACCCGGAGCAGCAGGAAATAGGTCTGGATCACGTCCTGGCGGCAGTACTCGTGAATCTCTTCCAGACGGCCCGCGTCCCACATGTCCTGGACCAGGGCGCCCTCCACGGCCCCCTTGCCGCGCAGGCCGATGAGCTTGCACAGGAGGTCGAAACCGCCGCGAATGCGGTTGACGCCGTGGTTGCCGATGAATTCGTAGAGGTCGTAGTGGCGCTCCTCCGAGTAACGGTAGCGGTGGCCGTAGCGCTCGTTGAAGTATCGCGGTGCGCGGCAGCCGTATTTCAGGGCGTGGAGCTCCAGCACGGGCAGGTCGAAGTTCCGGCCGTTGAACGACACGAGCGTGCCGCTGAACCGTTCCACCCGCTCCCAGAAGTCCCGGACGATGGCCTCCTCGCTGTAGGCGTCCGCGCACAGGGTTTCCACGTCGACGAGCGTCGCGTCGCTGTTCACGATGCCCACGGCGATGGAGATGGGCACGTGGAAAGAGAGTGGCAGGAAGTCGGTGCCGGACTCCGCCAGCCGCTCGGCGCGCACCTTCTCGTACGCCACCCGCTCAGAGACATCGTCGTCAGGCGCGTAGACCGACTTGACCAGAGCCTTGTCGATGCGGGTTTCGATGTCGAAAACGGCGTAGATCATCGTACCGCGGGCATCCTTCGATCTTGCGTGGCTCGCGTGGCGCAGCCTGTGCGCGCGGACCGAAGGGCGCCATCCCTTGCCTGAAAACTTGCGCCGCAGGAATTCACGGCTGCAAATCCCCTCTCAGTCGTGCCCTCAGCCGCTCGATTTCATCAAACAGGACCTGAGTGTCGTGTCCCACGAATTCCCGCGGCACCGGCTTCTACTCCGGGCGCACCAACAGCACCCGGTCCGCCGGAAGCTCCAGCGGCAGCCGTTCCCAGGACTCGCCGTCGTTTTCCGAGACGAGGATGTCGCCGTTGCCTCTCTGGGTGGCATCACTGGAACGACCGCGGGAGACCGCGCCCAGGCCGGCGTACACGCGGCGCGGTTCTTCGGGATGCTGGGTCAGCGCCCATACCATCTGCGGCATGCGGTCGGGCAACCCGCGCTCCACGCCCACCCGTTCCCAGGAGCCGGCCAGGTCGCGGCTGCGGAACAGCGCCCCTTGAGCTTTCTCCGGGCGATCCCAGTAACCCGGCGACTTGTCCGCGGTGGCCACCAGCATGACGGGCGGATCGCCCGGCAGGAAGACGAAGTCGTGAAAGTAGTCGCGGGTCATGCCGTGTTCCGCGCGCTGCCAGCCCGTGCCCGGTTCGGCGCTGCGGAAAAAGCCCTGGGCGGTGGCCACGAACATGGGACCCGCGCCCGCCGGCGTGGTGCTGATGTGATGAATATCGAGATAATCGATACCGCCGCTCACGTCCTCAAAGGAAGCGCCGCGGTCGAAGGTACGCACGATGCCGCCGTGTTCCAGGCACACGTACAGGGTCCGGGGGTCGTCGGGAGAGACGAAGATGTGGCGGACGTGCTCGCGATGCGGCGGTCGCGGATAGGTCCACTTGGCGCGCACCTCGGGCGGCAACGCCTGCAAGGCGGACAGTTCCTCCCAGGTCAGGCCACCGTCCTCGCTGCGGAACAGGTGGATGGGCTCGGTGCCCACGTAGACCACGTCCGGATCTACGGGATCGACGGTGACGGCGCGCACGTTGCCGTGGAAGACGGCGCGCCAGTGTTGCCCGCCGTCGTCGCTGCGGCACAACCCTTCGCCGGCCACGCTGGCGTAAACGGTCCCGGGCCGTTGCGCCGGGCCGTCGATGGCGTCCACCGTGCCGGGAGGAAGTTGCACGTCAAGTTCTTCCCAGCCGCTGCCCCGGTTGCGCCACACTTGCAAGCCTTCCTGCGTTCCCGCCAGTATGCGTTCGGTCATTGCCGTGCCTCCCGGTTCATCTGTTGCGGCACAGGCCGTCGGAGTATCGCATCGAGTCATCGCTTCGGCCGATACGACGCGCGTGCCGCGGGCGACCACCGGTCGCTCCCGCCTCATGGTGGCTAACCCGGTTCTGTCCTTGTCTCTTCCTGCAACTGAGCGGGCTGCTGGTCGGCCCTGCCGCGGGATAGCTACCCCGGCTCTGTCCCCGCCTGCTCCTGTCCCGCAGGGTCCACCGGCCGGTCGTCCCTGCCCGCGGACCGGCGGGTCAATTGCTCGACCGCGGCCATCACTTCGACGTAGGTGCCGCAGCGGCAGATGTTGCCCGACAGGTAGTCGCGCACCTCGGCTTCGCCCGGCTTGGGGTTTTCGTTCAAGAGGCCCTTGACGGCCATAATCATGCCCGGCGTACAAAAGCCGCACTGGAACGCCTGTTTATCCAGGAACGCTTGTTGCACCGGATCGAGGTCGCTTCCCCGGCCGAGGCCCTCGATGGTGAGCACCTCGCGTCCCTCGGCGTTGGCGGCGAGCATCAGGCACGAGCTGACCGGCTTTCCGTCCAACAGCACGGTGCACGAGCCGCACACGCCCACGCTGCAACCCTCGTGGGTTCCCTTGAGCCGCAGGTCGTCGCGCAACACGTCCAGCAGCGTCTGGCTGGACCTGACCGACAACTCGCGTTGCCTTCCATTGACCGTTGCGGTGATGAGATGTCGCATGGTGCCGCCTCGCTCGTATGGCTACGTCCCGCGGCTCGCGCAGCGAAGTCGAAGGACGCGCAGACGTGACAAGTTCAAGTCTTAAAGTCGGCGCTCGGCCAGCGCGGCCACGATCCGTTCCGGGCGGAGCGGCAACTCGGTGATATTGACGCCGCCCAAGGCGTTGGCCACGGCGTTGCCAATGGCCGGGGCCACGGCCGGAATCACGGCCTCGCCCGCGCCCTTGGCGCCGAAAGGGCCGTCGGGGTGCGGCGTCTCCACCAGCAGCGACTGGAAGCGTTCCGGGTGGTCCTCCATGGACGGAAGCATGTACTCCAGCAGTGTGCCGTTCACCGGCTGCCCCTGCTCGAACACCATCTCCTCGAAAAACGCCGCCCCCAGGGCCTCCAGCATGGAGCCCTCGTTCTGGAGCCAGCATTGGAGCGGGTTGATGGCCTTGCCCACATCCACGGAAGTGGCGATGTCGAGCACGCGCACCTTGCCGGTCTCCACGTCCACCTCCACCTCCGCGCCGCAGGCCGCAAAGAACCAAAAGGCCGCGGCCTTGCCCTTGCCGGTCTTGGGATCGAGCCCGCCCTGGACCTGGAAGTTGCAGCTCCCGAAGACACTGCCCACGGAATCGCCGTACTTGACCCGCAGCAGTTGCGGGATGGTCAGGTTCCGGTCGGGCACGCCTCGGACGCTCACGCCGGCGGCGCCGAATTCGAGGTCCGCCTTGTCCACCTCCAGCGCCTGGGCGCCGGCCTCCAGGAGTTGGTCGCGCACTTCCTCGGCGGCGCGCAGGGCGGCGTTGCCCATGTGGAAGGTGGTGCGGCTGGAGCTGGTGGACTTGTCGTAGGGCGTCACGTCGGTGTCCGGCGCGGACACGGTAACCCGATCCACTGGCATGCCGAGGCGCTCGGCGACAATCTGCGCCAGGCACGTGCGCACCCCCTGGCCGATTTCGGTGCTGCTGGTGAGGAGCATCACCGAGCCGTCGCCGTTGAGGCGCACGCTGGCGGCCGAAGCCGTGGGCGTGGTGGTGCTCTTCATGATCACCGCAAGGCCCTTGCCACGCCGCAGCGCGCCACGGGCTGCCCCGCCCGATGGCGCCCTGTCCGCCTGCTCGACGCGCGCCGTCGGCGCCTCGCCCACTTCCTCGGAAGAATGCTCCGTCCGGCGGTCCGTCCCGCCCCCGTTTCCCGGCTCCGGGTTCGCCTGTTCCTCGCGACCGCGCCAGCCGATGCCCGAGGCCGCCTGCCGCAGACAGTCCGAAATGCCCACCGACACCAGCGCCTCGCCGGTGACGAAGATGTCGCCTTCCTGCAACAGGTTCTTGAGGCGCAGCTCCAGCGGGTCCATGCCGAGATGGCGCGCGATGCGGTCCATCTCGGACTCGTAGGCCCAGGCCACGTGGGGCACGCCCACGCCACGGTAGGGGCCGGCGGGAGGCAGGTTGGTGTACACCGCGTAGGTCGTGAGCCGGCGGTTGGGCACCCGGTACGGTCCGCTGGCCACGTAGGAGCCGGTCTTGGCGTTGGCCGGCCCGGAAAGGGCGTAGGCGCCGAGATCGTAGAAGACATCCACTTCACGGGCCACCAGCGCGCCGTCGCGCTTGAAGCCGGTCTTCATGCGCACGAAGCCGCCGTAGCGCCGCCCGGTGAGGAACACTTCCTCGCGGGTGAGCACCCACTGCACCGGCCGGCCGGCCTTGCGCGCAAGGAGCGCCGTTACCGGCTCCAGGCGGGCGTGGGTCTTGCCGCCGTAGCCGCCGCCGACGTACGGAACGATCACGCGCACGCCGCTCTCGGGCAGGTCGAAGATGCGCGCCAACTGCTCCTGAAGCCCCACCGCGTTCTGGCACGGCGTATGCACCACCAGCCGGTTGGGCGACTCCCACACGGCGGTGGCCACGTGGGGCTCGATGTGACCATGCTGCACCGGCGGCATGCGGTAGGTGTTCTCGAACACCTCGTCGGACCCGGCGAAGCCCGCGTCCACATCCCCGTCCGCGGCCCGGAATACGCTGCACACGTTGCCGCCGGCGTTGAGGTTGAGTTGCTCGCGGAAGACGGCGGCCTGGGTCTCGAAGCGCCCTTCGTGGAGCACCGGCGCCTCGGGCCGCGCCGCTTCCACCACGTCGAAAACCGCGGGCAGAGGCTCGTATTCCACCTCGATGAGATCCACCGCCTCCTCGGCGATGTCGCGCTCTTCCGCCGCCACCGCGGCCACGATGTCGCCGACGCAGCGCACCCGGTCCATGGCCAGCACCGGCTGGTCCTCCACCACCGCGCCGTAATAGGGATTCAGGCCTTCGAGGTCGTCGCGGGTGACGACGGCCATGACGCCGGGCAAAGCCGCGGCCTTGCTCGCGTCGATGTGGACGAGCCGGGCGTGCGGGTGAGGGCTCCGCAGCGCTTTGGCATGAAGCATGCCGGGCAACTCGATGTCGGCCGTGTACTGGGCCGACCCGGAAACCTTGGCGTTGCCGTCCACCCGCGGGACGTCGCTCCCCACCACGCTCATGGGCATGCCTCCTGCCACGCCGCCGCCAGGGCACGGCGCCCCAGCACCCGCACGAGGTGGCGCTTGTAGTCCGCGGAGCCGCGCAAATCGGGGATGGGATCGATCTCCTCCGCAGCGCGTTTCGCCATGTCTTGGAGCGCGCTCTCGGTGGGATCCATCTCGCACAAGAGCAGCGGCCGGTCCGCCACCGCCCCCACCGCGAGCCGGGCCTCCACCGGACGGTCCCCTTCCAGCCGCACCAGCGCGGTGATGCCCGCACAGGGGCGCTCCTCTGACGAGCCCGTGGTGAACTTGAGGTAGTCGCCCACCAGCCGCCCCCGCACCGGCGGCACCGTCACCGCGGTCACCATCTCACCGGGCGCCAGGGCGGTCTCGTAGACGCCCAGGAGGAAGTCCGCGAGCTTCATGGACCGCGTGCTCCGGGAACCGCTCAACTCCACATCGGCGTCAAGGGCCACCAGCACCCCGGGGGGATCCGACTGGTGATCTCCGTGGGCCAGGTTGCCGCCGACGGTCGCCAAGTGCCGGATGCGGATGTTGGCCACCTGGTGGCAGGCCGTCGCCAGCACCGGCAGGTGCTCCCGCACCACCGGCGAGGTCTCCACCTCGTGGATCGTGGCCATGGCCTCGATGCGGACGGCGCCGGCGTCATCCAGGGTGATGGCGTTGGCGCCTTCGAGCTTCTTGAGATTGACCAGGGTTCGGGGCCGCAAAAGCCCTTGCTTGATGAGAATCAGGAGCGCGGTCCCGCCGCTCACCGGGCGCGCGTCTTCACCATCGTCCAGCATCCGGCAGGCTTCGGCGAGGGTCTTGGGTTCAAGGAGATCGAAGTTGCGCATGGTTCGTGCTGTCAGCGTTTGCCAAGCGGCGTCGCACGTTTCAATACAGGGGCCTCGTATACACACACGGACGCGTACCAGTGTTGTCATGACTTGGCAACCCGCGTAGTGGACACGCTCAACGGCGCCATCACCCCATACGTTTTCGACCTGACGCCTGTGGATGAACATGCCGTCTGCGCATGCGCTGTGGAGCGCTTGGCAGGGCAAGAGCGAACCATGGGACCTTGCGCCGCAGGAATTCACGGCTGCAGTTCCGCTCTCATCCGTCCCTGCGGCGCACGCGTCTATGGGTCGTATCCATCGTGGGGTCGTATCCATCGTGGCGGCGCAAGGGTCTACCGCTGCCGCCGGAACAGCCCCGCCACGCCGCCGCCAATGGCGAACGAGATCACCCCCAAGGCCACGAAGCCCCAGTGGAATCCCAGGTCGGCCACGAGGAGGCCGGCGAGGAGGGGGCCGATCATGCGGCCGATGGAGGTGCCGCCGCGGATGAGCCCCAGGGCGACGCCCTTGCTGGAGTCGCCGGCGAGTTGCAGCGCCAGGGTGGTGGAACCGACGTTGGAGAGGCCGAAGCCGGCGGTCATGAGGCACAGGGGCAGCACCAGCGCGATGTAGCTCTGGCCGAAGACCTGGAGGCCGAAGGCGGGGACGCTGACGAAGACTCCCAGGAGGATCACCGTGCGGGCGCCGGCGCGGTCGCACAGCCAGCCGCCGGTGAGCCTGCCGGCCGTGTCGGCCAGACGCGAGATGCTGACCATGGTGCCGATGATGTCCAGGGTGAGGCCGCGGCGAGCCGCCAGGAAGGGGAAGGCGATGCGGGTGACGCCGATGAGGCAGAGAAACGACTGGAAAATGGCGAGGCAGGCGCCGAGGAAGGCCGGTTGGGCCAGGAGGCCCTTGCCTACCCGCCACAGCGGCATGTCGCTTCTTTCCACCGGCTTCTCGGTGCGGTGGCCCCGGGCCAGCAGAAGGAAGACCAGTCCCAGGCTCTGGGGCGCCGCCACCACCAGGAAGAGCTTGTCGAGGCCCCACCACTCGCCCACGAATCCGCCCATGGTCGGTCCCAGGGCGAAGCCCAGTCCCAGGGCCGCGGCCACCTGACCCTGCGCCCTGCCCTGCTGATCGGGCGTGGACTGCACGAACACGATGCGCCGGATGGCGAGGCTGAACATGGCCTCGGTGAGCCCGATGATGGCGAAGGCCGCCAGGAACACGGCGAGGCTGTCCTGGAAGGCATAGCCCGCAAGGCTCGTCACCACGGCCACCACCACCGACCCCAGCAGCAAGAAACTCGACCGGAAATAGGAGGCCAGCGTGCCGGACAACACGTCCGAGCACAGCGCGCCGACGCCGTTGACCACCAGCGGCATGCCCACCACCGCCACGGGGAATCCCTTGGCGTGCATGTAGAACGGCGCCAGCATGGCGCTGCCGATGGCGCCGGAGGCCATGCAGATGGAGGCCAGCGCGTAGAGCAGGTTGGAGGAAGGCGTCATGCGCGTGACCTCTCGATGGCCGCGGCTCCCAACGGAAACCACCACGGAGGAACCACCACGGGACCAGGGGCGAACGCCAGCACTGTGGACGCCCAGGCTCAGCCCCGACAGCAGCGACGGGCACCCCGGGATCAGGATCGCGGCGCCCAGTCAGTCCAAAGGCGCGCGGCTCCGATGGTCTGGTCCCCGGAACGTCAGTCGTCCTGCAGGACTCCCTTGACAACGTAGTCGCCGGATTTCTCGTCCGCTTCGAGATCCAGCAGGTGCTGTGCCTGGGCCTCCTCCAGCAGCTTCCCGAAGGAGCGGAAGCCGTGGTAGCGCTCGTTGAAGCCGGGCTTGCGCCGTCTCAGCGCCTGCTTGACCATGGAGCCCCAGATCGTGTCCTTGGCGCCGCGCTCGTCGAAGAGGTGGGTCACCGTCTCCACCACCAGGTCCAGCGCCTCCTGGGCTTCCTTTATTTCCCTTTCCTCGGGGGCCGCCTTGTCCTCGGGCGGCGCCTTGTCATCGGCCGGCGTCTTGTCCTCCGCCGTAGCCTTCTCTTCGGTTGGGGCCTTCTCCGGCGGCGGCGCGGCCGCGGTCTTGCGCGCTCCGCGGCCCGTTCGCTCCCGCTTCACGCCGCCGCGGCGCTTCGACTCACGCACGAGGTCGTCGTAGTAGATGAACTCGTCGCAGTTGGCGATGAGCAAATCCGAGGTGGAGTTCTTCACGCCGACGCCGATGACCACCTTGTTGTTCTCGCGCAGCTTGCTCACCAGCGCCGAGAAGTCCGAGTCGCCACTGATGATGACGAACGTATCGACGTGCAATTTCGTGTAGCAGAGGTCGAGGGCGTCCACGACCATGCGAATGTCCGCCGAGTTCTTGCCCGACTGACGCACGTGGGGAATCTCGATCAACTCGAAGGAGGCCTCGTGCATGACCGGCTTGTACTCGCGATAGCGTTCCCAGTCGCAGTACGCCTTCTTGACCACGATCTTGCCCTTGACCAAAAGGCGGTCGAGGACCTTGCGCATGTCGAAACTGGCGTAGCGCGCGTCGCGCACGCCGATGGCAATGTTTTCGAAGTCGCAGTAGAGCGCCAGGTTCTCGGTCTGCGCCGCGTTGTCGTTTTGATTCTTTTCAGCCACCGCTCACCTCTTGACCACGTTCACCGGAGAGCCCTCCACATAGCCCTTGAGGGCGGCGAGGTAGCCGTCGAAGTAGGCGCCGTAGTTCGCCTCCTCCACGTAGCCGAGGTGCGGCGTGATAATCGTATTTTCGCAGTGCCGCAGCGGGTGATCCGGCGGCAGCGGCTCGGTGTCGAAGACGTCCAGACCCGCCCCGCCGATGACGCCGTTCTGCAAGGCGTCCACCAGGGCCGCCTCGTCCACGATGGGACCGCGAGAGGTGTTGACGATCAGGGCCGTCGGCTTCATTCGCGCCAGGTCGGCGCTCTGGAAGAGGCCGCGTGTGCGCTCGCTCAGCACCAGGTGGATCGTAAGGACGTCGGAGCGCGCCAGCAGCTCTTCCTTGCTCACCAGGGTTACGCCCACATCCCGGCAACGCTCCTCGGTGAGGTTCCGGCTCCACGCGATCACGTTCATGTCGAACGCGAGCCCCACGCGCGCGACGCGAGCGCCGAGCTTGCCCAGACCGGCCAACCCGAGGGTCCTGCCGGGAAGGCCCGTGCCCACGGTCTCCTGCCATCCGCCGGCGCGGGTGGCCCGGTCTTCCCGCGGGATGTGACGCAACAGTCCGAGGATCAGGCCCCAGGTCAACTCGGCCGTGGGCGCGCCCACGCTGGGCGTGCCGCACACGGTCACGCCCCGTTCGCGCGCGCAGTCGAGGTCGATGGAGGCGTTGCGCATGCCGCTCGTCACCAGCAGCCGCAGGTTCGGCAGCCGCTCCAGAAGCGCGCGCCTGAAGGGTGTGCGCTCGCGCATGACACACACCGCTTCGAACGGCCGCAATCGTTCGGCCAGGGCGTCCTCGTCACTCAGATGGTCGTGGAACACCGTCGTTTCCAGGCTTTCCGGGACTTCCCGCGCTCCCAGAAGCGCGTGGGCGACGTGCTGATAGTCATCCAGAAAAGCAACTTGCAACTGGCTCATGGTGTACCTTTCATTGCGCTGGGAGCCTGCGCCGTGGAACCGGCGTCCAGCGACTCCCAGCCAGCAGTGTGCGCCTTGCATAACCCCAATGTTGCAAAAAAGAGGGTCGCGGAGCGAAGTGGAATGAATCCCCGGGACGCGACACCGGCGTCAGCGCGCCAGGACGCACCTGGGTTGGCGCGCCAACCGCGGGCCGCGCAACGGAGGCTGACGAAAACGGACAGGGCAAGAAGTCCCACGAATGCTTCAGGACTCGAGGTCGCGGAGAACAGCGCGGCAGGGAGCGCCGTCCGCGCCGGCGATGCGGACAGGGAAGCAAATCAACTCGTAGAGCCCCGGGCGGATTTCGGTCAGTTCGACGCCCTCCAGCAGCGCCACCCCATGATCCAGGAAGGCCCGGTGCACCGGCACCTGCTCATCCGCGTGGGCCACCGAGAGGTAGTCGAGGCCCACGAGCCGGTAGCCCTTGGCCACCAAGGCACTGGCCGCCTCCACCGAGAAGGCCACGAAGTCGGGGTCATACGCGGCGCGGCGGAGCAACTCGGAATTGCTCGTCTTGAACAGCACCCGCTCGCCCGGCGGGAGCTGCGCCACGTGCTCGGCGGTGATGTAGCGGTGCGCATTCACCTCGTGCACCAAGGCCGGCCCGATGAAGAGATCCAGCGGAAGCTCGTCGATGGAAGCGCCTTCGGGGACGAAGTGGAACGGGGCATCCATGTGGGTGCCGCTGTGCACGCTCATATTCACGCTGGACGAGTTGTTGGCGTCGCCCCGCTGCATGCGCTTGCGGTCCACCAACTCGAACGGGGCCGCGGTCACCCAACGGGCGCTGGCGGGGCTCAACCTGAGCGAGATGTCGTAGTACTGCATGGGGTTGCCGCCGAGCGCCGCTACAGATCCCTGCACAGGGCGGACTGGGGGACTTCCGCGCAGAACGCATCCAACCTTTCCCGCTCCGTCAAGACGCCGTCCGGCGCGCCGCTCTCCTGGGCCGGCTGGCCCGGCTCCGTCGTATCGACGGGTGTGGGCGGGTCGTTCGGTTCCAGGCGCGCCGCCACCTCGGCGTAACGTCGCAGGGTGGCTTCCCGGCTCTCCTGCAACGCCAGGAACAGTTCTTCCCAGCGCTGGTCGTCGCGTTCGTTGCGCTGGGCAAGGGCCTCGCCCTGACTGTTCACCGTTTCCACCAACGCCGCCAAACGCTCTTCCAGGTTCGCCAGGCTCTGGCCTTGCGGCGCGCCGCCCTCCGAGGGTCTGGCGAGGCTCGCTCCCAAATCCTTCAGTTGCTTCGTCAGCGTCCCTTGGTTCTCTTCAACGAGCGCGAACAACTGCCGGTTCCCTTGCTCCAGGCGGCGCCCCACCTCCTGCTCAAGACTCTCCCGCACCGCGGCCAGGCTCTTGTCCCGCTGGTCCTGAAGTTGTTGCGCCCACTTCTGCAACTCCTGCTGCAACACCTCCCGGTGCGCCACCGACAGGGCCGCCGTGAGCTTGCCCTCCAAGGCGGTCTCGTCGGGCGCCTCGGTCGGGCCGCCGGCTCCGAGCAACTCCACCGCCTCGCGCACCCGGGCGAGCTGCCCTTCGGTCTGGGCGAGCGCTATCATCATCTCGGTGACATTGGTCTCGTTGCCCTGGGCCGTTCGGGCCGCGGCCATCTTCAGATCGCGGACCTCCCATGCCGTGTACCCCAGCGCCGCGGTGGCCGCCACCAGCGCCAGGAACAGGATCGTCTTGCCGAACAGCGAACTCATGGACACGCCGACACGGGTGACCGGATCAGTTGGCCGCAGCCTCCAGCCGACCGGCGGCTTCAGGGCTGAGTTGCGGGCGCACACAAGTCTGATAGATGGACTCGTTCTGCAGCCACATGATGTCCACCCGGGTTCTCACGGCCGCGCGCATCTCCTCCTGAAGCCCCGCGTCCATGATATGGTCCTTGATAACATCCACGATAAAGTTTCCGTGTCCTTCGTCATGGTACTCGTGGGCGCGGAAGAACGCCAGCGCCTCGGAGGGAATCCAGGGATAGTGCGTCTCGAGGGCCTGGCGCTCCTCGCCCATACGCTTGGGGCCCTCCCCTTCGAAGACCAGACCGGTGCCGATGGCCACCGCCCAGTGGCTCTGCTGCACGAGTTGCACGTACATCTCCAGAGCGGCCTTGACCCCCGGCAGGGGTTCGTAGCCCTGCATCTCCTCCCGCGGGATGCCCAGGCCTTCGCCGAACCGGGTCCAGAGTTCCGCGTGGCTGGGGTACTCGCCGCCGAACAGATCCTCGCCCTCCTCCTCCACCATGTTCTCCAGCAGCATGCGCCGTAAATCCTGAACCGGACACTTCTGGTAGCGGATGCCGAAGAACCGGTGGATGTTGCGGAACTCGTGGAACTGGTTCTTGGCCCACCCGTGCAACTGCTCCCGGGTAAGCTCGCCGCTCAGGAGCAGCTTGCGGACGGGATGCACCGGATACCGGCCCCGGAGAATCCGGCGAAGGTCGTCGATGAGCGCTTCCGGCGCAAGCACGTCCATGGTTGCCTCCTGCCTCCGGCTATTGACCGGGAACGAAGAGCTGCTGGCGCCGCACCTGACCGGGGAACACATCCTTGCACTCCCCGTCTTCCAGCACCACCTGGCCATTAACCACCACCGCGCCGATGCCCGGGGGATGGCGGAAAATCTCGCTCTCGTCGAGCTTCCGGGGCATGCGCTTGCTGGCGAGGTCGTCGATCTTGTCCGCGTCGAACACCGTGACGTCCGCGGGGAGACCGGTCTTGAGGATGCCGCGGTTCATTCTCAGCTTGGCCGCGGGATGGCCGGTGACCTTGTGCACGGCCTCCTCGAGGTTGAACAGGCCCTTGTCCCGGCGCCAGTAACCCAGCACCCGGGTGGGCGCGCCGTGCCAGAAGAACCGGTCGAGGTGCGCGCCCGCGTCGGTGCCGATAAGCCCTTCGGTGGTCTTGATCATGTCGGCGAGAAGATCCATGTGCCCGTTGGCGAAACCCTGGTAATAGAGCTTCGAGGCCAGCCCGTCCTCCAGCCAGGTGTCGCAGAACGCATCCACCTCGGACTTGCCGCTGGCCGCGGCGATCTCCGCGACGTTCTGCCCTTCGCGGGACTTCAGTTCCTCGCGCTGCATCACGTCGAAGGTCACGCCCTGCCACCCGAGCCACTCGATGTAAGCGGGCTGGCCGGCGTTTTCGCGCCGCTGCTCGTCCAGCTTCCGGCGCACGTCGGGATCCCGGAGCTTTCGCGCCAGCTCGCCGCGGTTCTGCTTGATCTCCTCCCACAAGGGCAGGCCGTCGAGAATGAAGCAGTCGTCCACGTCAAAGCGCCGGATGTGCGAATACGGGATCACCACGCCGTAGATGTCCTTGCCGCGTTCGCGCGCCTCCTTCATGTAATCGATGGCGCGTTCGCCGTCATTCCGTTCGCCGGGGCGCACGCGGAACTCGTTGCCGATCATGGGCACGTGGACCTTTTCCACGAGTTCGGGAAAGCCACTCTCGGGCTTCAGGAGATTGCCGAAGCCGTTGAACTGGAAGCAGCCGCCGTACTCGCCGGCGATGTTGGCCAGCGCCGCCATCTCCTCCTGGCTCGCCAGGGTGCTGGGGGTGCCGGCGTGAATGGCCGGACCACCGCGCGGGCTGGACGAGAAACCGATGCCGCCGGCCTCCATGCCTTCGCGCACCATCTGCTTCATGGCCTCCAACTCGTCCGGCGTGGCCTCGCGCTGGTACGCCGCCTCACCCATGACCGTCAGCCGCACCGGGGAATGGGGCACCAAGGCGGCCACGTTCACGCCCACCCGGCCTTCGAGATAGTCGAGATATTCGGGGAAGGTCGTCCAGCGCCAGTCGTCGTCGTTCACATAGTCGTCCAGCACCCGGCGCAGGTACGTGATGAGCACGTCGCGCGGCGCGCCCTCGGGCGGCACCGGCGCGATGGAGGCGCCGCAGTCGCCGATGACGATGGAGGTGACGCCGTAGTTCACCACGGGATTGCCGTGGGGATACTGCACGATGAAGAGGTCCATGTGGGTGTGGGCGTCGATGAAGCCCGGCGCCACCACCTGGCCGCGGGCGTCGATCTCGGTCGCGCCCGGCCCCACATCCTTGCCGATATTCGCGATGGTCCCGCCATCGATGGCCACATCCGCCTCGAATCCCGGACTTCCGGTACCGTCGACCACGAGCCCGTTCTTTACGACCAGATCATGCGCCATGGTGGTTCCCCCTTCGCGGCGTTGTGCCTTGTGTAGACTGCCTGGCTACTCGAAGCTACTCGGAAAATGTGCCCACTCGCCCCTGTCCCGAGCCTGCCGTTGACGGTTCTTGTTAGAACGAAAGGCGTTGCGGCGTCAAGGAGAGGCCGGGGCCACGCCGCTCTTCAAAGTCCTGTTTCGCTTTCGTCATTCCCGGCTCGTCCCTTCTGTCATTCCCGGCTCACCCCTTTCGTCATTCCCGGTTCACCCCTTCTGTCATTCCCGCGAAAGCTTGCCCTCGACCCCGATCGGGGGCGGGAATCCATGGGCGGCGGTGGGGCGGCCAGACCGACGAACCCCGCCCCACCTGGATTCCCGCTTTCGCGGGAATGACGGAAGAAGTGTACTGGAATGACGGAAGGGGGGTGGAGATGACGGAAGGGGAAACAAGGGAGGGGAAACAGCACTCTTGAATGCACCTGGCGGCCCACGCAGGTCCCCGGAGCCAGCGCGGGGAAGAACGCCAACGACGGGGGTCAGGCCCGCGCGGCCCTCACTCCGAGCAGGTTCCGCTCGGCCCGGCCGAACACCAGCGCCACCAGGTGAACCGGCTGGCCGCGGTCCCGGTACTTCTCCGCATAGCCCCGGTCGCGCATCTGCGACATGGCCCGGCTCAGCATGTCGTCCGTGTCCCCGTCTCCCTCCGCCATCTTGAACTCCAGCACGAACACCTGGCCCCCGTGAAACACCACCATGTCCGAACGGCCATGGCTCGACGCCTCCTCCACCCGAAGGTCCAGCCCGATGCTCCGGAATCCCATGTACAGCATGCTCGCGTAGTGCGCCTCGTAGCGCTCCACCTCGCTCCGGTCGTACCACTGGTGCGGCAGCCCCGACAGATACGCCCGCAACTGCTCGCCGAATCCCTCGAAGTCGTTGGCCGACAAAAGGCGCGCCAGCTCCTTGCCCCGGTCCACCGCCTCCCGCCCCCGCCGGGTCACGTACTCCAGAAGCCCGTGGTTCAAACTCCGGCACACCTCGAAGTTCGGATAGCCCAGCGTGTAGAGCGTCTCCACCCCGTCCCACGCCTCGTCCACGATGGTCAGATACCCCGTTTGGAACAGCAGCGCATCCATGCCGATGTCGTCCACGTCGAACCGGGACACCCGTGCCTCGTCCGCCACGCGGTTCTCCAGGGTCATGGGATTCACCTGCCGGTCCACCAGCATCCGGTACAGAAACGTCGGCGAACCGGTCTCGAACCAGTAAGGACGGAAGCGCCTGTCAGAGAACAGCAGGAGTATATCGAAGGGATTGTAGACACGCTCCTCGCCGAGCCAGTGATAGCCGTTGTACCAGCGCCGGATCTCGTCCCGATCCAGCCCCGGCAACTCCGGCGCAAACACCGTGTCCAGATCCCTGTCCGTGTATCCGCAGATCGTCGCGAACCGCCGGTCCAGGCTGATGTCCTTCAGGTTGTTGAGGCCCGAAAACAGGCTCACCTTCGAGAACCGGCTCACCCCGGTCACCAACACGAACCGCACATGCCGGGCACTGCCCTTGATGATCCCGTACAGCCCCCGAAGATAGTCCCGGTTCGCCCTGGCCAAATCCCGGTCCTCCAGCACGTCCAGAATCGGCTTGTCGTACTCGTCCACCAACACCGCCACGGTACGGCCGGTGGCACGATGCAGGCGATACAGAAGGTTCTGCAGGCGCTCGGGACCCGTGCTGACGGCCGCCACCGAGTCAATCCCGGCATCGTGTTCGATGATCGCCAACTGGTTGAGGACGCTGCGCTCGACATCCGCCGGATCGTTGTATTTCCCGTCAAAGCTGAGCCGCACCACCGGATGACGTTCCGACCAGTCCCAGTGCCCGTGGATGTCCAGGCCCCGGAACAACTCCTCGCTTCCCTCGAACAATTCCTGCAAGGTATCCACCAGAAGGCTCTTGCCGAACCGGCGCGGACGGGACAGGAAGTAGTACCGCCCCGCGCCCACCAAGTCCCGGATCAACGCCGTCTTGTCGACGTAGTAGCAGCGGTCGTGCTCCCGAATCGTCCGGAAGTCCTGAATCCCGATGGGAAGCTGGCGGCGAGTCATATCCGTATCCTGCCCGTTCCCGGGAAGGTGGTCAATTCGCCGTGGGGCGGGTGGTGCTCGGGTAGGATAGGTGTTGCTTGGGTCCGCCGTTGGTTGCCGCAGTTCATGCCGTTACTGGGGATGTGCCGCAAACGGGACTGTCGCGATGATCGGGCATCGAGTCCCAATGGTTGCCACCCCGTCGCATGCACGATTGACATGCGACACGGAGGCCCACAAGTTGATGACCACATCCCATACGTCTCCGGTCGACGTGTTGGCGGCTTGTAAGGTTGAAGTGGTGCCGAACTGTTTCAGAGCCGAATCCACCAGTACAACAGAAAAAGACCTTGCCGCTGCACAGTCGTCAATTCGTGGTTCACCGCAATCCCACGGTTTCTTTACCGGGGTTCGCACCCAGTTAGAGCGGACCACCTCAGTCCCTTTCATCTGGCCCGCCGGACACCCGCAGAAAACACCACCGTTCACCTGGTTCCCAAGGGAAGCCCCCTACCCTTCTCACAGTCTTCCTGATGACGCCGCCACGCGCCCTCCGCCCCACCGTGTTCCTTTAATGGGTAATTATACCCGGTGCTCACGACACCAGGCCCCTCATACCGACAGGCGAAAGCTCCACGATTCCTTGGACACGACAAGTCGAATCGCACCAGAAGTCCAAAACGTGAACACACATCCTGGGCTTGCAAAAAGCTCTCCACTTCTTCCAGCACATACTCGACACAGACAGGCACCTCCTTTCCCGATGCATCGCACGTCAGATGAAGAGCTGCGTCCCCTGCGGTAGCGAAACCCACGGCCCAGCAAAATACGACGACCCGGCCAGCACGAAGCGAGCGCAAGTAGCGAGACTCCCTTATTGCCCCCCCGTTCACTACCCCAAACCCCTTCTTACCTTCCCATTCGTACACTGTTCCTCCATAATATCAGTAAGTTAGGACCTTTCTGCCGGACACTAATCAGGGGGAACCGGGTGTGTCCACGGTGGCGTCCGAAGTGCTTCCCGGAGCTGTTCGTGTAGTTTCCCGCGATTCGCAGACCCAGTCTACATCGCAAGACCAGCGGTCCCCGCCCGGTTCCACCTCACGGTCGTTCACACAACCGCAGCTCCCGACACGGAAAGTTTGGCCGCAGCTATGAGCAGCCGCGACCTTCGCATCCTCCTGCGCGCCGGCGCACGCCCGTGATCTTTCGAAGTCGCCCCGTGACGCGGTACCACTGAGCGCTTGTGCCTGAACCGGCGAAAACCCCGACGCAACGACCATTGCCACTACTAGCAGGCCGTGGAAAAACGCCTAGATTTGAGCGTTTGTGAGAGCATCGATGGAAAAGCCGGCTTCAGGGCATGGAGCAGAACTTCTTTCGCCGGCCATTTCAGGCCAACGAAGCCGGCGCAGACGCCCGGAGGCCATGGACGCATGCTCAACCTCCGACTCCCAAGGTACGCAGTCGCACCAGGTTGTAGAGGGCGAAGGTGAGGGTGAACTGGAAGTCGACCTTGGCCAGGCCCCGGTGCTTGAGTTTGCGCATGCCTCCGATGGTCTTGGCCCAGCCGAAGCCTTCCTCGATCCGTTTGCGGACGCGCTGGCTCACCGCGTAACCACGGTGACGGGTGGTGCGCCGGTCAATGGCGGAACGCCGGTGGGTGTCGTTTTGGGCCACATGCGGACTGACGTTGGCGCAGCGCAGTCCCTCCACAAAGTTTTTTGTATCGTATCCCTTGTCTGCCCCGAGGGTGAGCTGATCGGCGCCGGGACGCGCCGCAATCATCGCCAAGCCCGCCTCGCGCTCAGCCCGTCCGCCGACCTCGGTGGTACGGGTATCGACGATCAGTCCATGGCGGTTATCCATCAACGCATGGCCCAGGTAGCACAGCTTCGCTTCCTGCCCCTGGCCCTTGCGGTACAGCCGTGCCTGTGGATCGGTGCTCGACTGGTGGGTCGCGTTGCTGCGCTTCTCGCCGTGGAAGTCCGCCTCGGCGTTGCGTCCGCCGCCACCGCGCCGTCCGCCTCCATCTTTCGGCCGGAACGACTTCATTGACGCCCACGCCTCCAGCAACGTCCCGTCCACGCTGAAGTGTTCATCCGACAAAAGGCGTCCTTCGCGGGCTTGGCCCAGTATCTGACCGAAAAAGGCCCGCGCGATGTCCGACCCGATCAACCGCTGCCGGTTCTTGGTGAACGTCGAGTGGTCCCACACCGGATCGTCCATCGACAGTCCTACAAACCACCGGAACAACAAGTTGTAGTCCAGTTGCTCCACCAACAACCGTTCGCTACGGATCGAGTAAAGCACCTGAAGCAGCAACGCCCGCAGCAACTGCTCCGGCGCGATCGAAGGCCGCCCCGTGTGCGAGTACATCTCCTCAAACTCCCGCGTCAGTCCTTCAAGCGCACGGTTCACCATCTTCCGTATCGCTCGCAATGGATGGTCCGCAGGCACCCGCGCCTCCGGCGACACATAGCTGAACATCCCTTCCTGACGCGGATCCGTTCCTCTCATCCCCTCCTCCCCGTCGATACCAATATGTTATTTACTGTTATCCGCGTCAGACGAAGTTTTTCAACAACCTGCTAGGGGAGGGCCCAGAGGCAACTCTGGGTGGCCGGCCGGGCCGCCGTCCCACCTCCGTTCGTAATGCCGCCGGCGAGTTCGAGGCGAAACTGGTAGCCCTCTGTCGGGTACCACTGTTCCAGCACCCGAAGAGCTCGGTGTTCCGGCGGGATTGGAGGGTCTCGCGGTCCAGATAGACGGTCTCCACACCTCTCGCCGCCATTGACGCAAGCCCGCCGACACGACAACCTATCATGCTTGACTATCGTGAACACGACTGGTCGCTCACGTTCCACCGCGTCTCCCGTTGTTCCCCACACTTCCGACCAACTAACACGCCACATATCTGCCTAGCACCGTCCGGGCCGACAACTGCAAACGGCAGCTCCTTAAACTCTGTTTTCAAATTTGAATGCGGAATCATCATCCCTGCCACGTCAACGGTGGGGATTGGCTTGGTCTTGCTGGCCATGTCCCTCAGTTTCACGATACGCTTGTGAACCTCCCCACACGCCTTGGATTTTTCAGTGTCGTGGACGTCCTTTAGGCATGACGTCACGCAAGTCGGAACCACCGATACATAGCTCGTCACCTTTTTAGCGGTCTTGTGGCCTGTCTTCGAGCCGACCCTAGTACTTCCGGCGTCGCTCCCTCCCCTACTTTGGTCATGTTCTTTCACGATGTCATGGCTCGTTTGCTCCTCGCTTTCCCTTTTTTCACAGGTCGCTCTGCATGTGGCAAACCCCTCACTCGACAACCCGGCAAAACACCTCGTCTGATCTGGTTGCTGTAGGATCCCTTCAAGCCTTTGTATTTCGTTGTATAAATTTGCGTTCTGTGAGGCTATCAGTGACACGTCGCGGTATCGATCACTCACAACCGCATTAATGTTCTCCATTTCACTGCGTATGTCTATGTATCCCTGCGTAGCATTCCCTGGCAAGGTACCTTCCAGGTGGGTAGCAAGGCTCAGTTGCGACTGAACGTAATGACTCAAATGGTTATCGATGAGGTAACTGCCCATCATGGACAAGAACCGGGGATAGAGTTCAGCCACTCTGCCGCAGGCATCCCTCACACTGTCGTTGGCCCAACCGGCGCCGGACGTCTGCTGCGTGAACCGTTGGTCGACCTTTGCTCTAAGCTTGCCTCCCTGCCCCTTGCCACCATGACTACCGGCGCCCCCCCCTTCTCCCGCGTCCCCGGACTTCGTACAACCCCAGAAGTTACAGTCCCTGCCACCTCCAGGGCCCCCTACTCCCCCCTTTCCTCCTGCGCCCGGCTCTCCGGGCGATGCAAGCAGTTTCAAACGCGACAATAGTGGGACGACCTTGTCCTGTTGCGACATCATTAGGCTGAGACTTATGTGTCCACCATTGCCACCGTCTCCGCCTTTACCGCCTCGCCCGCCTTTACCGCCGGCGTGCCCGTTACACTTCGTCGTCACGTGGTCCCTCACTCCTCGAGATCCTTGACCGCCACGACCACCAACACCGCCGCTACCTCCGTTTCCTCCACTTGTATCGATTGTAAGCGAACCAAGGGCGCTAAACCCCATCTTGAGTTCGACATTTAGTCCCGACGTTCCCCGTTCTCCGGGTTTTCCTTTGTGGCCTTCGCCTCCGTTCATACAATTAGACAGATCACGACCGCGCGCACCGTCCCTGCCCGTGTGTCCTGTCGATCCTCGTGCGAGAATCGCCACGTCGTTACCGATTGTGGCAGTCCTCACGTTCATACGCCAGAGTGTGGTAGCGCCCGCCGCATCGTTCGCGTCGGTCCCCGGCGTAGACAGAACCACCAACCGACTCGCATCTCCCATGATTAACGTATCGAGGACGAGGGTTTGGCTGTCGGCTTGAATGGAGCAGGCGGTTTGCCCAGTGACAACGAGCTTGTTCTTGTCGACCCTGCATTCGGCCAGTTGGGCCACAAGAGTGGAGGGATAGAGGGCAAATACCGCAAACAACGGTAGCAATACGGCGTAACGGTGGGGATAAGGACGGCTATCGGTAGCTCGTGCGTGTGACATTAGGATGTCCTCCCTTACGTCCAAGTGGGCATTGTACATGTCTGGGATGCAGCATTCGTCACGCGACCGCTGTCGACCTCGCATTCCTGCGCTGCTGCCTGACTCATGTGCATCAATACAATTATGACCGGCGCTGCCATTGACAGCACCGTACAAGGACCACCAAACCATGGATGGTCTCGAGGTGTCACCAGTGTACTTGTCGCAAAAACTGTTCATGCGTGATTAACTTCGTTATATTTATTGTTCGGCTTTCCTTTTCTATTACTCACGGTTCGGTGGGCTAATTCCGGTCGCCAACTTTTATTGTGCGGTTTTCAGGGGGAACCGGGTGTGTCCACGGTGGCGTCCGAAGTGCTTTCGGGCGCTTCTTGTGTAGTTGTCCGCGAAGTACAGGACCAGCCTACGTCGCAAGACCAGCGGTCCGCGCCCGCTCTGGCGTTGAGGTCCTCCAGACACACGCAGCCCCCGACATTGAACGTTTTGGGGCAGTTCCGAGCTGCCGCATCCGTCGCATTCTCCTGCGCGGTGAAGCACGCCCGTGATCTGTCGATGTCGCCCTGTGACGCGGTGCCCATGAGGGCTTGTGCCTGAACCGGCGGAAACCCCGACGCAACCACCATTGCCACAACTAAAATCATGAACACCATCGCCGCGAAGAAACCGTGCAGTTTTCGGTTGCCATTGACAACGCGTGGACTCGCGATATTCGGCTTCCAAAGGTGTGACTGTGGGCATCGTTGTGGTGTGCCTTTTCGCAACAACGTTGCGTGGACACGGCCGGGGAGATTGAGGTCTATTACGGCGCAGGGCATACTTCCAATTTTCTCGTTCGCCCGTGACATTGTTTGCACAAGTGACCTCCTTGTTCCCCAACCCTGCTTCGGTCGGGTTTTGTGCTCTGTCAAGCGCCCGCCGGGCGGGAGGGTCCTACAGCCGACGAACCACAACGGCCTGAGCGATATGTACCCCCGAGGCGGCCGTAGGGCCGACGGAGCTTGTCTCGGGTCCCGTTACGGCGTACCCGGATCTTTGGATGTCGTTGCGCGCCGCCGTATGGCTGAACCCAACTCTTCCGCCGACGCAGGGTGACTTCCGCGCTAAATTCTTGGTCAAATTGATCGGTAAGGGTCGACATAGACCGCCTACCACTTCGTGAACTCATTGGGCGCCTCCGCAGCCCGCTTGCCCGCCGACAGCGCGGCAAAACTCCTCCCCCGTGGATGGGAACGATTCGCTGAACTTTTCGGCTAACTGGCCCGTCGCACGCGCGGCTTCTCGCCCTACGAGTTCGCCGACTTTCTCCCCGATCTTGCCACCTGCGAGTCCTCCGGCTACCACGGTTTTCGTACTGGCTCCCAGGGTGGCCCACGCCGCGACTGTGGCGCCGGTCACACTTCCGACAAACCCTCCTACCACTTCTGGCGAGGACGCCGATGACTGCTTGGGAGCCTGCTTGTCGTCGTGTCCCAAGGCAGGTGCGCTCAATGCGAGGACAATCAAGGAGGCGACGGAAACAATGATGGCTTTGATGGTCTTGGACTTCATAGGTCAGCCGCTTCGCAATCCACTATGGTCGCCAAGCTTATGCGGGCGGGCCGCATGCAACCGGTTCAAGCTGGCTCGATCCGCTGGCTCAGGCAGTGAATCGGGCTCGGCGCCAACAACAGACACCCTCTCTATCTCATTGATCTGTTTGGCGTCGCCCCCAATTTAGGGGGGGGGGGGGGGGGGGGGGAGGGGCAGAACCGTGCACACCCCTCAGAGCAGATGCGTCGGCATCCGTTGTGCGCGGCATGGGTAGCGGCAAGGCAACCGCAACGGCGCTCAGAACCATTCGAATGATGTCCGCTTGCCGGGAGCTACCGAGCTTCGCGCGAATATTCTTTACTGTCCACCGCACGGTGCTCTCCGCGCGTTGTGCGGCCGCCGCAATCTCGCGGACCGAATTCCCCTCGGCCAAGGCCGCGGCCACGCGTCCTTCGGCGGGCGTGAGGCCCAGGGCTGCGGACACCCGCTCGGGATCGATTGTCAGATGCCTGGCTGGATCCACTACCAAAATGATTGCGGCGATGGCGTCGTCGGAGGGGACGGCTTCGGGCGCGGCCGGGAGTGTCACAGGGCAAACGTGGATGGAAAAGCGTTTGCAGTCCCATCGACCGACCATCATGGAGCCATCAGTTGCTTCCTTCGGGGGTGCCGAAACCGCAGCGTTCAGGATTCGCTCCAACTCGGCGTTCTCGGCGTTCACGCAAAGAGACAACCCGCTGCCGTTGCCTTCGAAAACATTACCATGTTTGAGGATTGAGTCGGCGCGATCATTTGTCGCCACCACCCGCCCCGCGTGATTCACACAGATCAAACCGACGCTGGAGTGCTCCATCATGTCAGCCAAGATGGAGCCCACCGCTTCCTTCAATCCGTAATTGCTGTTGTGTCCGTACTCGATTGAACCTTACCGCGCCGTGAACTGCACGCCTTGGTCGGAGTGCGATTGGCTTGGTTGTATTGAGTACGACGTTGATGATCTCTTGTCGCCCTCAAAATTGAGGGTTTATTGATGGGCAATTGGTTTGGTTGTGGCCAGAACCAGAATCAGTGTCGAAGGCCGCGTTTCGGCGAACAACCCGCTGGTCTCAACAACAGGGGACGGAATGGAGGAACCGTGCGGCGATCACAACCCGGCGGTTGGGGACTTCGCGGAAAGTGAAGGACGAAGGGCAGACACGCCCACCTCCCTCCCGGCCTCTCCTTGCTTCCAGCTTCTGCAACCTTGGTGTGAACTCGCCGCGGAGGTGCTCACCCCCCGCCGGCCACGCCGCCCGCTGCCGCCAGGACCATCCTGACGAGGTCGGCCTGGCGCGTGACCTCGAGCTTGGCGTGGATGCGTTTGATGGTCCAGCGGACGGTGCTTTCGTTGCGGTGGGTGGTGGCGGCGATGTCGCGGACGGAGAGGCCTTGGGCCAGGGCGGTGGCCACCTGGCCTTCGGCGGGGGTGAGGCCCAGAACGGTGGCGACCCGTTCGGGGTCCAGTCGCGGCTGCGCTGCGGGGTCGACGATGAAGACAACGGCCGCGACCCATGCAAGGCCCGAGCCGGCGTTCTGACGGTGCACCGGGCAGACGTGCAGCGCATATCCCCCGACCGGCCAGCGGTGAATCATCATGGAGCCGCTGACGCCTTCGGGTCCAGGTCCTGGAATGGCCGCGGCCAGCAACTTCTCGAGTCGCGTGTTGTCGGCTTTCAGACGAGCGGTGAGCTGACGGCCTTTGGCGCACAATCCGTCGTCCTGAACCAGGATGGCGTCCGCGGGGGCGTTGCTTTCGACGATGCGCCCTTTCTGGTCCAGGTGCAGCACACCAACGCCCGTCTGATCGAGGAGGCCGGCAAGGGTCGCGCCCATGGCTTCGGCGTTGGCGAGCACTTGACGCACCCGCGCGAACTGACGGATGTGCGGCAGGAGCCCCTCCACCAACGCAAGCTGCTCGCTATCCCACGAAACGCGATCACCCGACGGGTCGGTCAGCACCCACGTGACGGACATGCCGCCCATGACGTCCATGCGTACGTTCAGACCATTCTGGGCGCCTCCCATGGCAAGAACCTCGTTGAACCCGTAGGAGGTCTTGATCTCGTCGTCGGTATACAGTTCGCGAACATGGGCCACGCGCCCGTGTGGAAGCCCGTAGATACGCGGGATACGCACGTCGTGCATGGCATGTTCCAGGAACCACCGCTCCAACTCATCGCTGCCCTCACCACGATATCTCAGTTGTTGGTAATGGAACTCCAAGCCTTCGGAGATCACCAGATGGCTGCCGTTGATATCCACCGCCTCGTCGATCAGCACGGACGCGGCCGGCCACAGACTGTCGTCGAGCATGGCCTCGTGGAGCGACGCGAGAATTCCGTTGAACTTGTCGTGTCTGTCCATGGAGAATCACCGTGATGTTGAAGCGTGGTGTTGAAGCGGATGGCAGTACATTCCTTCATTTCTGTGGAGGTTGTCAACTTGCGCCCCTGACCTTTACACTGCTTGAGATCGTAACAGGGATCCGGATGCGACACGTATCCGTGAACATGAATCATCAGGTGTTCCGGATCAGCCACGCGGACCCGGGTGTTCTCGACACGAACCATGAGCCGCAAGGAGCACGCGCAGTATGGGCAGGAGACTCTGGCTGTTGGAGCGGATGGATGCCGGTGACTAGAACGGGCCGGGCGGCCGATCTGTCCACGGACGTTCTCGTGGTGGGCGCGGGCGGGGCGGGCATGTACGCGGCCATCGCCGCGGCGCGGGAAGGCGCGTCCGTGCTGCTGCTGGACAAGTCCCTGGTGGGACGCGGCGGCGCCACCATCATGGCGCAGATGACCGTGGCCGCGGCCATTGGCCACGAGGAGCGGGACCACTGGAGCGACCATCTCGGCGACACCCTGGCGGCGGGACGCGAGTTGTGCGACGAGAAGCTGGCGCGCCTGTTGTGCGAGAACGGCCCCGCCCGCATTTTCGAAATGGACCGCTGGGGCGCCCACTGGGCGCGCGGCCCGAGCGGGCGCATCCGCCAGGTCCAGGCCCCGGGCCACGGCCGGGCGCGCTGCTGCTATGTGGACTTCCTCAACACCGGGCCGGGGGTCGCGGGAACGTTGCGGCGCCAGGTGAGCACCCTGGGCGCGGTGCGCCGGGTGAGCAACGTGACCGTCAACGACATCGTCGTAGGCGACGGCCGCGCTGCTGGTGCCGTGGGCCTGGACGTGGTGTCCGGCGACATGGTCACCTTCGCCGCCAAGGCGGTGATCCTGGCGGCGGGCGGACTCACCAAGATCTATCGCCGCAACAGCGCTTCCACCAACATGGGCGGCGAGGCCTACGCGCTGGCGTTGCGCGCCGGCGCCGACCTCATCGACATGGAATTCGTGCAGTTCTTTCCCATCGCGCACTTGGCGCCGCGGCTGGTAGGCATGGACCCCATCATGTGGGACCCCTTCCGCTACAAACTGGGGGGCCGCCTCCTCAACGGCGACTTTGAGGAGTTCATGCACCGTTACGGCGGGCAGGACAGCGGCAAGTACACCACCGTGCGCGACCAAGCCTCCTACGCGATCCTGAAGGAGGTGGAGGCCGGCCGCGGCTCGCCCCACGGCGGCGTCTACCTGGACTTCCGGCACGTGCCCGAGAAGACGCTGCGGGACTCCTTCGGTCCGGTGATCGACCGGCTGGCGACCAACGGCATCGACCTCACGCAGACGCCCGTGGAGGTGGCGCCCACGGCGCACTACCATATGGGCGGCATCCGCGTGGACGAGCGCATGGAGACCCGCGTACCCGGCCTCTACGCCGCGGGCGAGGCCGTGGGCGGCGCCAACGGCGCCAACCGTCTGTCGGGCAACGCCATCACCGAAGCGCTTGTCTTCGGCGAATGCGCGGGGCGCGCGGCCGGCAAGGCCGCGGCCGATGGCTCTGCGGGTGGGAGCCACGCAAGCGGAAGCCGCGCCGCCGCCGAGGACGCGATGGCGCGCCTCCGGTACGCCGTGAACGCACGGGCGGACGACGGCGTACCCGCCAATGTCCTGCAACAGCGGCTCCAGGATCTCATGTGGGAAGATGTCGGACCGTTCCGAACCGGCGAGCAACTCCGCCGCGCGCTCGATGGCATCCGCGAGATCCGGGAAACGCCGGTGGCGGCGCACGAAGCCCAGGGCTTCGACCTCGATCTGCAGGACCGACTGGAATTGCGCGCCATGCTCACCACCGCCGAAGCGGTCACGCGGGCGGCCCTCGGACGCTCCGAAAGCCGCGGCGCCCACCAACGCCTGGACTTTCCCGAAAGCGACCCGGGACTCGTCCGCAACCAGGCCGTCGAAATGGACGGTGAGGCACTGGCGACGCGCTGGTAGTGGTAGTTGGTCGATTCCCGCTTGCGCGGGAATGACTGCCGCATCCGTCGCCGCCTGCTCGTTGGACCCGGTGGATTCCCGCTTCCGCGTGAATGACTCATCCGGGGGGCCGGTTGACTCATCCAGGGGGGCGGTTCGTCCTATCGTGTGTCAGATCCACACCTGCATGGGCGATTTCCGGGGAAACAAAGTGACAAAACACCGGACGAACCGTAAATGGCAGCCACCCCCCGAAATGTCATTCCCGCGGAAGCGGGAATCCAGGGGCGGGGAGATGGGGAACATGCCAGTTGACCCCACCCTGTCCCTGGATTCCCGCTTCCGCGTGAATAAGGTATTCGTCATGCTCGGCTCGGCGAGTTTTGGCCAGCCTGTAAAGCAGGAATCCATGGGCGGAGAGGACTGACGTCAACATGAACGACACGACACCGCGGACCAGCCAGACGACGACCGAGCTTCGCGTGTGGCGGGGGCGCGCCGCGGACCAGGGCCGCTACGACGTGTACCGGGTACCCTACGAAGAAGGCATGTCCGTGCTCGACGCACTGAGTGTGGGTGCGCGCCCATGTGGACTCGAGCCTCGCGTTCCGCTACGGCTGCGTCAACGCCAACGCGTGCAAGACCTGCATGGCTCTGGTGGACGAACAGGTGGCCTACCTGTGCACTGCGCGCCTCGCACCCGAGGGAGCCCAGGTGCAGCCGTTGCCCAAGCGTCCGTTGATTCGCGACCTCGTGACCGATACGGTGCCCGACGATGAGAAACTGTGAGTAGGCGCCCATCCGTCCAGGAACCGGCGCCGCGCCCCACTAGCATCCTCCGCCTCGGCCCGCATCGGACAGCATGACGATACCCATGGACGATAAAACCTACGATCTCGTGGTCATCGGCAGCGGCCCCGCCGGCCAGAAGGGCGCCATCGCCGCGGCCAAGATGGGCAAGCGAGTGGCGCTCGTCGACCGCCACGACATGCTCGGCGGCGTGTGCGTGCACTCGGGCACCATCCCCAGCAAGACCCTGCGGCTGGCGGTGCTGTACCTCACGGGTTTCCAGCAGAAGACGTTCTACGGGCAGGCCTACTCGCCCAAGGCGCACGTCACCGTGGACGACCTCATGTTCCGGGTACGCAAGGTGGTGGAACGGGAACAGGCGCAGGTGACCGATCAGCTCCAGCGCAACGGCGTGACCCTGATGAACGGATGGGCTCGCTTCGTGGACGCCCATACGCTGGAGGTGGAGGACGGGCAGCAGGTGCGCGGCGACCACATCATCATCGCGTGCGGCACCCGTTCCGCGCGCAACCCGGACATCCCCTACGACGGGCGCAAGGTGATGGTGGCGGAAGACTTCGGCAGCGCAGGCCGCGGCGATTTGCCGCGCAGCATGATCGTCGTGGGCGCCGGCGTCATCGGGCTGGAGTACGCCTCCATGCTGTCGGCGGTGGGCGTGCGCGTGACGCTCATCGAACGGCGCGACACCATGCTCGACTTTGTCGACCGGGAGATCATCGAGGCGTTGCGCTACCACATGCGCCGGCGCGACGCCATCTTCCGCCTGGGCGAACACGTCACCGGCGTGCGCATTCAGGAGAATGGCTTGGTGCGCGCGGAAATGGAGAGCGGCAAACGGGTGGTCGGCGAGTCCCTGCTCTACACCGTGGGGCGGCAGTCCAACGCCGACCAGCTCGGCCTCGAACGCGTCGGCATCGACATTGACGCGCGCGGCCGCATCGCCGTCAACGAACACTTCCAGACCACGCGACCGCACATCTACGCCGTGGGCGACTGCATCGGCTTCCCGGCCCTGGCCTCCACGTCCATGGAGCAGGGCCGCCTCGCCAGTACCCACATATTCGACGGCCCGTCCCTCGCGCCCGCGCCCTTCTTCCCTTACGGCATCTACACCATCCCGGAGATCTCCATGGTGGGCCGCACCGAACAGGAACTCACCGCCGAGCGCGTGCCCTACGAGGTGGGCAAGGCCCTCTACGAGGATGTCGCCAAGGCGCAGATGGTGGGCGACCGCGCCGGCATGCTGAAACTGATCTTCGACCCCGACACCCTGAAGCTCCTGAGCGTCCACGCCATCGGCGAGGAGGCCACCGAGATCATCCACATCGGCCACGCCGTCATCGCCCTGGGCGGCACCATCGAGTACTTCCGGGACAACGTCTTCAACTACCCCACCTTCGCCGAAGCCTACAAGGTCGCCGCCTACGACGGCTTCAACAAGATTGCCGAGGTGCGGTGACGGCCCGTTGGGTGACACTCAGACTGTATTGAGACGGTAATCACCTGACAGCCCCGCCTTCAGCGCCCAAAGGCAAGAGAGAAGTACGCCCGTCCTCCTCGTCACTCACGCGAACCGCGGGAGGATCTCCGTGCCGAGGCGGCGCAGTTGGTCGTGAATGGCCTCGGGGGGGCAAGCGGGGCGCGCAACGAACTTGGAGGCGCCGGCGTCGATGAAGCGCTGGATTGCGGCGGCGATGTCGCCGGCGGTGCCCAGGGCGGAGGTTTCGGTGAACGCCACATCGGTACGGTTGCGCAGGGCGTAGGGGTGGGCGATGCGGGCGGCTTCCTCCGAATCCTTGGCGAAGCAATAGTTGAAGAGCACGCCGAAGTGGTCGTCGTCGATGCGGCGGCCGTAGTCGGCGGCGTGTTTCCGGATGCGCGCGATGGCGCTCTCCACCTCCGCGGGAACCATCTGGGATGCGAGCCAGCCGTCCGCCAGGCGGGCCGTGCGGCGGAAGGCGGGGCCGCTCCGTCCGCCGACCCAGATGGGCGGCTCGGCCTGGGCGGGCCTGGGTTGAATGGAGACGTCCTGGAGGTGGTAGTACTTCCCCTCGAAGCTGACGTTGTTGCCCGACCAGAGGGCGCGCAGGAGGTGCACCATTTCCTCGGTGCGGCCGGCGCGCTCCGCGCGGTGGATGCCGCAGGCCTGAAGCTCGGTGTCGTCGTCGCGGCCCAGGCCCACAGCCAGCAACAGGCGCCCGCCGGACAGGAAGTCCAGGGTGGCCAGCTCCTTGGCCAGCACCGTGGGGTTCCGGAGCGGGAGCGCCATGACGCTGGTGCCAAACTTCATCTTGCGGGTACGCGCGGCCACCCACGAGAGCGCCACCACGGGCTCCAGGCTCAGGGCCTCCGACACCACGCGGTCACTCAGCCATAGCGAGTCGATGGCCAGGTTCTCCGCCAGGTCCACCGCGCTCCAGAACCCCTCGGGGTTGGGCGCGCCAAAGGGCCATCCCGTAAAACCGATGCCAATGCCGATTCCCATGTCGTTCCGTCTCCTTGTGAACTGCCGACGCTACCAGATCGAACAGGGCGCCTCCCAGCCCGCCGCGTCCACAGTCGGGTTTGACTCGCGCCGGTTATCCGACTATTGAACAGGAACCTCCGGGCTGGCCCGGTCTCTCGAACCCTCGCGAACCAGACCCCAAGATCTCCATGATTTATCTCGAATTGGCCGGTGGCTTCGTCCTGCTCATGGGCGGGGCGGAGTTCGTGTTGCGCGGCGCGGTGGGGCTTGCGCGGCGGCTGGGCGTCTCGCCGCTCATGGTCGGGCTCACGGTGGTGGCGTACTGCACCACCATGCCGGAATTGCTGGTGAGCCTGGAAGCGGCCGTTCGCGGCGCTCCCGGCATCTCCATCGGCAATATCGTCGGCAGCAACATCTGCAACCTGCTCCTGATCCTGGGCGCGGCGGCCTGCGTCAGCCCCATGGTCGTGAACCCGCGGGAGGTGCGCTTCGAAGGGGCCGCCGCCATTGGCGTGGCCGTGCTGTTCATCGCCCTCGGCATGATCGGCAGCCTGAGCCGTGTGGACGGCGTGCTGCTGCTGGCCTGCCTGGGCGGCTTCACGGTCATTTCCATCCGCCGCGCGCGGCGCAATCCGCCCGCGGCCGAGACGGAGGACGAGGCCGGGGACCGACCGGTCTGGGTGGCCGTCGGCACCCTCGCCGCGGGCCTTGGCTGCGTGGTCCTGGGGGCTCACCTGCTGGTGGAAGGCGCCATTGCCCTCGCCCGCCTGTTGGGCGTGTCGGAGGCGGTCATCGGCGTCACCGTGGTGGCCGTCGGCACCTCGCTGCCCGAGCTTGCCACCGCGGTGGTGTCGGCCTACCGCGGCCATTCCGACGTGGCGGTGGGCAACGTGCTGGGCGCCAACATCTTCAACCTCCTGGCCATCGGCGGGCTCGTGGCCGCGGTCCATCCGCTGGACGTTCCCGCGCACCTGCTGCATCTGGCCGTGTGGACGATGTTGGGCGCCACGGTCCTGCTGGTTCCGTGGCTCGCCTTTCGCGGTCGCCTCGGACGCGGGGCGGGCGCGCTCTGCCTCGGCGTCTATGCCGCGTATATCATCCTGGAGTACGGCCCGCTCGCCAGCGTGTAGCCACGCGGCAACTCCCCTTGGGCGCGGCCAACCCCGTTGGGTTTCCCGGCCGCGCCACGGCGAATGCCATGGCTCGCGTCCAACATGGCGCGAGCGCCCGGACCGTCACGAGTCGATGGACGTGCCGCGGTACTTGCCCTTCAACTCGTCCATCACCGTCCCCTTCCAGAATTTGACGCCCACCAGGTAGCCGGCGCGGCCGATCATGTGCGCGGACACGGGCGCGGTCAGAAAGACGAACAGCGTGATGGCCAGCACCCGGACCGTGACGCCGATCTCCGGGAAGTAGAAGGCCACCGACACCATCAGGCAGAAGACGCCCAGGGTGGGCGGCTTGGTGGCGGTCTGCATGCGCGTGAGCAGGTCCGGCATGCGCAGGATGCCCAGGCACCCCAGGAACATGAAAGCGGTGCCGATGATCATGAACGCGGCGCAGATGATGTCAGTCACCATGGTGTGCCCATTTCTCGATGTAGCGGGAGAACGTGACCGTGCCCAGGAAGGCCACCAGCGCCAGCACGATGGCCACGTCCAGGTAGACGGGCTCGTCGTAGGCGATGGAATAGAGCGCGGCAATACCCACGCCCACGGTGGTCAAAAGGTCCAGCGCCACCAGCCGGTCGGGGATGTTGGGACCGCGCAGCAGGCGCACGAACGCCAGCACGATGCCGAGGCTCAGCACGCCCAGCAGGACGAAGGCCAGGGTGGTCATCGCAGCAACTCCATGACGCTCTTCTCGAAGCCGTCCTTGATGGACCGGCGCAACTCCTCGGGGTCGTCCACGTACATGGCGTGAATGTACAGAACGCGCCGGTCGTCGGACACGTCCAGGCTCAGGGTGCCGGGGGTCAGGGTGATGAGGTTCGCCAAGAGCGTGATCTCCGCGTCGGTCTCCACGTCCAGCGGGATCGCCACCACGCCGGGCTTCATGTTGTGGGACGGCGTCACCACCTCGTAGGCAATGCGCAGGTTCGCCAGCAGAAGCTCCCAGGCGAACAGCGAGCCGAGCCGCAGTCCCTGCCAGAGTTTCTCGAAGTACCGGGACGGCCGCAGCAGCCGGCGCACCGAGTACAGGATCAGGAAGCCCAGCACAAAGCCGATGGCGAGGTTGAGCGCCGACACCTCTTCGGTCAGCGCCGCCCAGCTCAGCGCCAGCATGATGTTCCACAGGAGGACGGTCATGACCCTCCCCTCACCCGCAGCACCGCCTCGATGTAGGGCGCCGGGTTCATCAACTGTTCGCCCGCCTCCTGCGCCAGCGTGAAGAGCGGTCCCGCGGCCACGCCCATCACCACCGCCAGCACGGCGAGGGTGACGATGGCGCCGAGCATGGGTCCCTTGCCGGCGCCCGCGGGACCCGACGGGGTCCCCTCCGGCAAGGGCTTCCAGAATGCCTCGGCCCAGATCTTGGTCATGGAGAAGAGCGTCAGCAGGCTCACGCCCAAGGCCGCGGCCACCACCACGAACTGCTCGATGTCGAGCCCGGCCTTCACCAGCATCAGCTTGCCGAAGAAGCCGGACAAAGGCGGCACTCCGGCCAGCGACAGCGCCGACAGCAGGAACAACAGGCTCAGCCACGGATGCGCGCGGTAGAGACCGCCCAGCTTCTTGAGATCGTAGGTGCCGTGCAACCGGTGGGCGTAGCCGCTCACCAGAAACAGATTGGTCTTGACGAAGATGTTGTGGACGATGAAGAACACCGTGCCCGCCAGCGCCAGCGGCGTGAAGAAGCCCAGGCCCATGACCATGTAGCCGATCTGGCTCACGATGTGGAAGGACAGGAGCCGCCGGAACTCGTACTGGGCCACGGCGCCGAGCACGCCCGTCACCATGGTGATGGCGCCCACCCACAGGATGATCGTATGAGTGTAATCGACGTTGTTGAGGAACAGCAGCGTGAATACCCGGATCAGGGCATAGACGCCAACCTTGGTGAGCAGTCCGCCGAAGATGGCCGAGACCGCCACCGGCGGCGTGTGGTAGGACGCCGGCAACCAGAAGAACAACGGAAAGATCGCCCCCTTGATGCCGAAGGACACCAGGAACAGCATGGCGAGGGTGGTCACCAGGCCCGGTTGCGCCACGTTCCCGAGCCGCTGCGACAGGTCCGCCATGTTGAGGGAGCCGGCCATGGCGTAGAGAATCCCCACCGCGGCCAGGAAGAACGCCGACGCCACCAGGTTCAGTGTGACGTACTTGATGGCGCCCTCCAGTTGCGCGCGCTCGCCGCCCAGCGCCAGCAGCACGAAGGACGAGATCAGCAGCACTTCGAACCATACGAACAGGTTGAAGATGTCGCCGGTGAGAAACGCGCCGGACACGCCCATGATGAGGATGTTGAACAGCGGATAGTAGCCGTAGGTTTCCCGGCGCCGGTCCATGGCGCCCAGGGAGTAGACGACGATGACCAGGGTCACCACGCCGGTGGTGGCCACCATGACGGCGCTGAACATGTCGGCCACCAGGGTGATGCCGAAGGGCGCGATCCAGCCGCCCTTCTGCACCGCCTGAATGCCCTCGCTGGCCACCCGCTCCAGCAGGACCACGGCCACCGCCAGGTAGACGATGCTGCCCGCCAGGGTGAGAACGCGCTGGGCGGCCACGTAGCGCCACGTCACCACACAGGCCGCCCCCACCAGCAGCGGCAGCAGAATGGGCAGGACGATGAGCGCGTTCACGTGTCCGTCGCCTTCATGTCGTCGAGGTCGTCCGTGCCCACGGTCTGGTAGGCGCGGTAGGCCAGCACCATGGCGAACGCCTGTACGCCGAAGCTGATGACGATGGCCGTGAGGATCAGCGCCTGGGGCAACGGGTCCGCCACTCCAGTGACGGCCTTCTCCCCATAGGGAATCACCGGCGGCACCGCGCGGGTGAGGCCGGCGGCGGTGAACACCAGCAGACTCGCGCCGTGGGCCATGAGCGCCAGCCCGATGATGAGCTTCACGATGCTCCGGCGCATGAGCATGTAGATGCCCGTGCCGTAGAGCACGCCGATGACAATGGCGAGGAGGGCTTCCATCAGTCGTCCTCCTCCACTTCCTCGGCCAGGCTGATGATGACGATCAGGACGATGCCCACCACCGTCAGGTAGACGCCGATGTCGAACAGCAGCGGCGTGCCCAGGTGGAGGTCGAGCCCGAGAACGTGGAAATGACCCCACAGGCCGGTCATGAACGGCAGCCCCTTGAATAGAGGGAAAACGCCGCTCAGGGCCGCGGTCAGCAGGCCCCAGCCGATGATGGTGCGCGCGTGGCAGGGAAGGAACCGGCGCATGGAGCGCACGTCGTAGGCGATGGCGTAGAGGGTCAGGGCCGCGGCCAGCACGAGCCCGCCGACGAAGCCGCCGCCGGGATCGTTGTGTCCCCGCAGCAGCAGAAACACCGAGAACTGAAACAGCAGGATCAGCAGAAACCGGCTGGCCGTCCTGAGAATCAGCGAGTTCACGTCCCCCTCCCCCTGCCGAGGCGCAACCGGATGAGCGAGAACACGCCGATGCCCGCCACTCCCAGCACAGTGATCTCGCCCAGCGTGTCAAAGCCCCGGAAGTCCACCAGGATCACGTTGACGATGTTCCGTCCCTGCCCCAACAGGTACGAGTTCTCCGAGAAGTAGGTGGAGATGGTCGGATGCCACTGCACCGACGTGGCCACCAGCACCAGCAGCGTGAAGAACGCGCCCACCACGCTGGCGATGGCCGCGTGCCGCAAGATCACCGAGCGGGTGGAGAAACGCTTGAACGGCGGCATGTAGTAGAACACGAACACGAACAGGATCAGCGACAGGGTCTCGATGAGGAACTGGGTCATGGCGAGGTCGGGGGCGCCGTAGAGCACGAAGATCAGCGCCACGCTGTAACCCACCACCCCCAGGGCCATGACCGCGCGCAGGAACGTCTGCGCCCGCACCGTGGCGATGGCGCCCACCAGCGCCATCAGCCCCACCACCCACTCGTGCACGCCGATGTCGCCCCAGTCCAGGGTCACCGCCACCGCGTCCGCCTGCGCGAAGAACGTGTACCAAACCAACGCCGCGGTCACCGTCATGATGGTGGCCAGGTAGAGCCGGAGGTAGCCGTTCTGCAGGATCCGGGTCTGGCCCACCGCCGACCAGGTCAGGAATCGGAGCCACAAGGCGTAACCGTGGGAGGGTCCGCGGCGCGCCGCGGGCAGCGCGAACGCCGTGACCCGCTTGATGGCGTCCAGTTTCCAATAGACCAGCACGCCCAGACCGAAGGTCGCGAGGCTCAGCGCCAGCAGCGCGTTGAAGCCGTGCCACAAGGCCAGGTGCATGTGCGCCTCCTCGGCCAGCACGGCACTTGCGGCCGCGGACAGAAGCGATTCGGGCAGCACCGGCACGAGGCCGAAGAGCACGCTCAGGCAGCCCAGGAACACCGGCCCCAGGCACATGCTCCAGGGCGGGTCGTGGGGATGCTTCGGCGTATGCGTCTCTTCGCCCGCAAACGGGCGTATCCCCGCCAGCCACGCCACCGCGAACAGCAACATGCTGGTGAGCACGGCCACCACTGTCACCAGAAGGTTGCCGTGGGTCACCGCCTCGTAGAGGGTCTCCTTGCCGATGAACCCGAAGAAAGGCGGCAGCCCGGCCATGGACAGCGCGCCCACCGCGGCCCCAGCGCCGATGATGGGCATGGTCTTGCGCAGACCGCCCAGGTGGCGGATGTCGCGGGTGCCGGTTTCATGGTCAATGGAGCCGGCCACCATGAAGAGCGCGGCTTTGTAGAGCACGTGGGCCATGAGGAACACCATGGCCGCCTTGATGGCGAGTTTGTCGCCCAGACCGATGAGCATGGTGAGAGTACCCAGTACGCTCACGGTGGAGTAGGCCAGGATCTTCTTGAGGTCGGTCTGATAAAGGGCCTGATACGCGCTCGCCAGCATGGTGGCGGCGCCGAAGCCCGTGACCACGTAGAGCCAGATGTCGCTGCCGCCCAGCACCGGGCTCAGGCGCGCCAGCAGGTAGACGCCCGCCTTGACCATGGTGGCGGAGTGAAGGTACGCGCTCACCGGCGTGGGCGCCTCCATGGCCGACGGCAGCCAGAAATGAAACGGCACCTGCGCCGACTTGGTGAACGCCCCGGCCAGCACCAGCGCCAGCGCCAGCGGATACAGCCGGTGGCCCTGCAGCGCGGCGCTGTCCGCCGCCAGCACCGAGATCTCGAAGCTGCCGCCGATCTGCCCCATGAGCAGCACGCCGCCCATGAGCGCCAGGCCGCCGCTGCCCGTCACCAGCAGCGCCTGCAATGCCGCCGCCCGCGCCGTGTCCTTTTGGTGCTCGAAGCCGATGAGGAAGTACGAGGTGATGCTGGTCAGCTCCCAGAAGATGAACAACGCCAGCAGATTGTCCGACAGCACGACGCCCAGCATGGACGCCATGAACATGAGAATGAACAGATAGAAGCGGGGCAGCGACGGATGGCCGTGGAGGTAGCTGCCGGCGTAAGTGATGATCAGCGTCCCCACCACCGTGATGGCCAGGGCAAACAGAAGCCCCAGGCCGTCCAGGTTGAAGGACAGTTGGAGACCCAGGGCGGGCAGCCAGAGATAGCTGACGCGCACCGCCTCCCCGGCCGCCACCGCGTCCAGGTGGCTCACAAACCAGAGCGCCAGCGCCGCCGGAAAAAGCGAGAACAGGGCGCCCGCCCAGCGCAGGTTCAGGCGGCACAGCGAAGGCGCCAGCAGGGCCAGGACGAAACCGGAGAGGACAGCGACGAGCATCAAACTTCATCCACGGGGCGGACGGCCGGTCAGGACGTCCACACCCCCTCCGGATCGTACTTCCTTACCGCCTGAAGCTCTTCGCGCGACGGCTCCGGCGTCCGCACGACGCCGGGCGGCGCCTGGAGCGGCCAGTCCGTCTCGTCCAGGATCTCCTGCACCGTGACGCCGGGGTGGTACGACTCCACCTGCATCTCCCGCGTGGCCGGATCGAAGGAAAAGATGCCCATGCTGGTGATGGTGCGGCTCGGTCCGCCGCCCGCAAGGCCGCGCGCGTCGCGCCAGCCGGCCCCGTCGCCAAAGCCGGGCGAGGTGATGAACTGCACCCGGGGCACGAAACGCCGCCGTTCGTGGTTCATGATGATGACGCAGCGACGCGCCAGAGTGGCGATGTCCGCGGCCCCGCCGCTGCCCGGCAGGCGCACGCGCTTGCCGTCGTCGCCCACCCAATGGGTGTTGAGATTGCCGTGGCGGTCCACCTCCGCGCCGCCGATGAAACCCATGTCCACGCGCCCGCTCTGAAGGAGGCTCATGACCTCGATGAGCCCGCAGCAATAGAGCGCCCCGGCCACGTTGGGCGGATCGCTCATGGTGAAGATCGGCTCCAGCGCCGGCCAGTCACGCACCACCCCGCTCTCGAAAATACCGATGGCGCGGGGCGCGTGCAGCTCCTTGGCCACGGCAAAACCCAGCAACGGCAGCCGCATGCCCACGAAGACCCGCTCGCCATCGCGAATCTCCCGCGCCGCCGCAATCACCATGAGTTCTCGCCGCGTGTAAGTCATCTTGGTCAAGCCGGACGTGATCCGTGGGCGCCACCCCGGACTCGATCCAGTGCAAGAAGGGGTCACGATGCTCCCACCGCCGCCGTCCCACTCCGGTAGCATCCCAGGCGTTGCGATTCAATGGCCGCAGCCGATTTGGCGCCCTTCGACTTCGTTCCACCCGCTTGTAGGGGCCACCGCCGGTCGCCCTTGCACGGACCATTCCATACCTCGCGGTAGAGTCCCGCCTACTCGGCCGGACTCCTGGTGTCGTGACCCTGTCGGAGGGCGCCATCTCAATTGATGGGACTCTCCCTAATATCCATAGCTCACCGGCGCCGCCATGGCGTCCCGCCCGGGCTTGAGGCGCGCCGCCCGCTCGCTCCCAAGGCGATCCAGGTAACCATCGTGCCCGCCCACCCCCACCACCCAACGTTCCAGCCACTGGTCGAAACCCTCCCGGTTCCGTGACTGCGCGTGGTAGTCGAAGTAGAAGTCGTCGTCCCGCCGGCTGTAGCCTTGGGTTGGCGACGGGTGGGAGCCCAGCGGCACGCAGGCCAACGCCGCCACCAGGAAGCCGGGAATCAACGTGCGGTTGGGGTCGCTCAGGATCACGTCGTGGGGCACGATCTCCTCGCACGTGAGAATCACCTTGCCAGCCGCCATGGCCGCGTCCTGGGTGACGCCGAGGTTGCCCCACACATGCGCGTTGCCCTCCTCGTCGGCCCGCTGCACGTGCAGGATGGCGACGTCGGGCTTCACCGCCCGTACCGCCAGCAAACGCTCCCCGGTGAAGGGACAGGCCACGGCGGCGAACGACGCCTCGTCCCGGAAGTCCGTGCCCATGAGCGTGCGCGTGGGCAGATAGGGCACACCCATGGCCGCGGCCTTGAGCCCCAGGGCCATGGAGAAGTTGGAATGGTTCTCCACCGCCAGCGGTCCCGGCTCCCCCCGCTCCACCGCGCGCCGGTAGTTGTGCCCCAGCCCCGCCGCCACGTTGCCGACCCACGCCCCGCACACCTTGTCCACACACCCCGCGCCGATGATCTGGTCGAACTGCATGTCGGAGATGGTGGTCATGAGCGTCAACCCGCGCTTGCGCTGCCGCATGATCTCGTAACCCGCGGCAAAGGGAACAAGCGATTCCAGCGCCGCGCCCATGAAGACGGACATGCCATCCTCCACCTCGCCGGCGATGGCGTCTCGAAGGCTGCGGAGCTTGGGCATGGCGGCATTTCCTGCGGCGGGCATCACCTGAACCTCACCCTCACTACGGATGCGCACATCACTTGAATTCTCGTCTGGCGACGCTCTCTGTCATCCAGTCCTGACCCCCGAGGGCGATGAGCGCGACATAAACGCGCCGCGCCTTGGCAGCGGTGCGGAAAACGTTGGTACTCCATTGGCGTACCGCAACGCAACCATACGCTTGGGACGATCCGTGTGCCCATCAACTACCGTGTCCGCGTTGAATCGCGGTGTCTGCACAAGCTCGGCGATTTGCGCGGCAACGCCACTCGGAGCCACCCGTAGCGAAGGGTTACGAGCAGGACCCGCTCATACTTCCACGGCACAGTCAGCCTCAAGGACCTCGTCCGCTCATACAGCACGGCGCCGGCGCGCCCAGTCCCGACTATTCCCCCGCCCGGTTTGACGGCCCCAACTCCCGGCGGATATACAGCGGGCTTGGAGGAACTTCATGCGTTACGGATTCGTCATCGACCAGGATCGTTGCATCGGCTGCCACGCGTGCACCGTGGCGTGCAAGGACGAGCACGACGTGCCAGTGGGGGTGAACCGCACCTGGGTCAAGTACATCGAGAAAGGGGCGTTCCCGGCCACGAGCCGCCACTTCGCGGTGCTGCGGTGCAATCACTGCGACGACGCGCCATGCGTGGAGATCTGTCCCACGGTGGCGCTCTACCGGAGCCCCAACGGCATCGTGGACTTCGACAGCGACCGCTGCATCGGCTGCAAGTCGTGCATGCAGGCGTGCCCCTACGACGCGCTGTACATCGACCCCGACCACAACACCGCGGCCAAGTGCAACTTCTGCGCGCACCGGGTGGAGTTGGGGCTTCAACCCGCGTGCGAGGTGGTGTGCCCCACCCAGGCGATCATGTCGGGGGACCTCGACGATCCGGAAAGCCGCATCTCCCGCACGGTGGCCACGCGCAAGGTGTCGCTGCGCAAGCCCCACAAGGGCACCCACCCCAAGCTGTTCTACGTGGGGGTGGAGGAGGATGCGCTGCAGCCCACCATGACCGAGACCGCCGACACTCACTTCTGGGCTGACAAATACCCCGGCGAGGACCTCTACGCCCTGTCGTCCTCCCGGCACGGCAGCCCGATTCCCGGCGGCGCGCGGGAGGTCTACGACGTGCCGCATCCCCGGCCCTGGGGCTCGAAGATCGCGGCTTATCTCTGGACCAAGTCCATCGGCGCGGGTGTGCTGATGGTGGCGGCGCTGCTGATGGTGTTGGGACAGCTCCAGGACGGACCGCTGCTGAACGTCGTGGGGCCGGTGCTGGCGCTGATCTTCACCGGCATTACGACCGGCCTGCTCGTGTTCGACCTGAAGCGGCCCGACCGATTCTATTACCTGCTCACCAAACCGAATCTGCGTTCATGGCTCGTGCTCGGCGGTTACATCCTCATGGCCTATTCCCTGGTCAGCCTCGTGTGGCTCGCCTACGGCATCGGCGGGGGACAGGTGCCCGGTTGGGTCGCCGCGGCGTGCACGGTTTTCGCCATCGGCGCCGCGGGCTATACCGCGTTTCTCTTCGCCCAGGCCAAGGGACGAGACCTGTGGCAGAGTCCGCTCTTCTTCTGGCACCTGCTCGTGCAGGCGGTCAGCGCGGGCGCCGCGACTTTGATGCTGGTGGGCTTGGTGACCGGGCTCGACGGCGCGCTCATGGCGACCCTGGGCACTACGCTCATGGTTTCGTTGATCGTCACCGGGGGCATGGTGCTGGGCGAGATCGGGCTCACGCCCATCAGCGAGGACATGCGCCGCGCCACCGAGTTGATGACCCGCGGCGCCTTGCGGGAGAAGTTCTGGGGGCTGTTCATGGCCGTGGGCGTCCTGCTGCCCGTGGTGTTCCTGCTGTGGGCCGGGGCGCAGACCGAGGCTTCGTGGTTTCTGCATCCGGTGGCCGCGCTGATGGCCTTGGTCGGCCTTTGGGTGTTCGAGAGCCTCTGGGTCGAAGCGGGACAGGCTGTGCCCTTGAGCTGACAGACCGCACGACGTCTTGAAGCGTTGGCTTCGGTAACCCGTGAGCTTGAAGACCGCCGGGGAATCCACCCCGGCAGGGAATCCGCCGTCATGAAAAATGAACCACAACCCCTGAGCCCCGATGCCGCCAACCTCGAGCCGCCCCACGGGGGGCTGCGCAACTTTCCGCCGCGGGAGCGCTGGCTGGACTGGACCGAATACGACGCGGCCGCGTGGCCCAGGCGGGTGGAGCGCCGCTATGACTTGGTGCCCACCATCTGCTTCAACTGCGAAGCGGCGTGCGGACTCCTCGCGTACGTGGACAAGGAAACGCTGAAGATCCGCAAGTTCGAGGGCAATCCGGAGCACCCGGGAAGCCGCGGGCGGAACTGCGCCAAGGGGCCGGCCACCATCAACCAGGTGTACGACGCCGAGCGCATCCTCTACCCCATGAAACGGAAGGGACCGCGCGGCGGCGGCCAGTGGGAGCGGGTTACCTGGGACGAAGTGCTGGACGACATGGCCGGACGCATCCGCAAGGCCCTGGAGGAGGACCGGCGCAACGAGATCATGTACCACGTGGGGCGGCCCGGCCATGAGCTGCTGTACCACCAGCGCATCATGCACGCATGGGGCATCGACGCCCACAACAGCCACACCAACGTGTGCTCCGCGGGAGCGCGCACGGGCTACGCCTTCTGGTGCGGCATCGACCGCCCCTCCCCCGACCACGCCAACGCCCGCTTCATGCTGCTGCTGAGTTCGCACCTGGAGACCGGCCACTACTTCAACCCCCACGCCCAGCGCATCATGGAGGCCAAGGAGCGCGGCGCCAAGGTCTGCGTCATCGACACACGGCTGTCCAACACCGCGTCCAAGGCCGACTACTGGATGCCCACCTGGCCCGGCACCGAGGCCGCCGTCCTGCTGGCCATCTGCAACGTGCTGCTTCAGGAGCGCCTCTACGACCGCGAGTTCGTGCGCAAGTGGGTCAACTGGGATCAGTTCCTGCGCGAGGAACACCCTGACGAGCCCCAGACCTTCGAGCGCTTCGAGGAGATACTCAAGACCCTTTACGCGCAGTATACGCCGGAGTTCGCGGCGGAAGAGTCCGGGGTGGACGCGGCCATGATCGTGGACGTGGCCCACGAGGTGGCGCGCGCGGGCTCGGCCCTGGCCACCCACGTGTGGCGCAACGCCGCCGCCGGCAACCTGGGCGGCTGGGAGGTGGCCCGGGCGCTGGAATTCATGGTGGTGCTGATGGGCGCCGTGGGCGCGCCCGGCGGCACCACGCCCAATGCCTGGAACAAGTTCGTCCCGGCCCCGCCCATGATGCCGCCGCCGGCCAAGGAGTGGAACCCGCTCATGTATCCGCCGGAGTTTCCGCTGGCCTTCTTCGAAATGAGTTTCCTGCTGCCGCACTTGGTGAAGGAGGGCCGGGGCAAGCTGGCCATGTACTTCACCCGTGTCTACAACCCGGTATGGACCAACCCGGACGGCATGAGCTGGATCGAGATGCTCAGCGACGAGTCCAAGGTGGAGCGCCACGCGTGCCTGACGCCCACCTGGAGCGAGACCGCGTGGTTCGCGGACTACGTGCTGCCCATGGGACTGGCCTCCGAGCGCCACGACCTCATGAGCCAGGAGACCCACTCGGCGCGTTGGATCGGCTTTCGCCAGCCGGTGCTGCGGGTGGCGCTGGAGCGGCGGGGCAAGACCTTCAACACGACGTGGGAAGCCCACGCGGAAGCCGGGCTGGGCGAGGTGTGGGAGGAGGACGAGTTCTGGATCGAGCTGTCCTGGCGCATCGACCCCGACGGCTCCCTGGGCATCCGCAAGTACTTCGAGTCGCCCTACCGGCCGGGCGAGAAGCTCGCCGTATCCGAGTACTACCAGTGGATGTTCGAGAACAGCGTGCCCGGGCTGCCCGAAGCCGCGGCCGCCGAAGGCATCACGCCGCTGGAATACATGCGCCGCTACGGCGCCTTCCTGGTGGCGGAGAACATCTACAGCAGCCACGCCAACGCCATCAAGGAAGCGGACATGGCCGAGGCCGCGGTGGATCCGGTCACCAAGGTCGTCTCCAAGGGCGGCGGCGCCATTGGCGTGGAGGTGGACGGCCAAGGCTACGCCGGCTTCCCCACCCCGTCGCGCAAGCTCGAATTCTATTCCGGGACCTTGAAGGACTGGAAGTGGCCCGAGCACCGCTACCCGGGCTACATCAAGAGCCACGTGCACCACTCCAACATCGACGCCGCCAAGGGCGAGATGCTGCTGCTGCCCACCTTCCGCCTGCCGACACTGATCCACAGCCGCTCGGCCAACGCCAAGTGGCTCTACGAAATCTCCCACAAGAATCCGGTGTGGCTCCATACGCGGGACGCCGAACGCATCGGGGTGACCACCGGCGAACTCGTGAAGGTACACACCGAGATCGGCTATTTCGTGGACCGGGTGTGGGTCACCGAGGGCATCCGCCCCGGCGTGGTGGCGTGCTCGCACCACCTGGGGCGCTGGCGCCTCAAGGAGGAAACCGGCGGCGGCCGCTTCGCCACCGCGCTGGTGAACCTGGAACAGGTGGCGCCGGGCCAGTGGATGATGCGGCAGCTTCACGGAATCCGGCCCTTCGAGAGCGCCGACAAGGACTCCGGGCGCGTTTGGTGGCAAGAGGCTGGCGTGCACCAGAACCTCACCTTCCCGGTACAGCCCGACAACATCAGCGGCCAGCACTGCTGGCACCAGAAGGTGCGGGTGGAAAAGCCCGGCGCGGACGACCGCTACGGTGACATCTTCGTGGACACCCACAAGTCCCACGAGGTCTACAAGCGCTGGCTCAAGCTGACCCGGCCGGCCCCCGGCCCGCAAAACCTGCGGCGCCCGCTGTGGCTGCCGCGCGCGTACAAGCCGGCGGCGGAGGCGTACCAATACAGGCCGTAACGCCGCGGCCACCGTCACCGGCGCGGGCGTTTTCTTCAGAGAAATCAAGCTCTTCGTTTGACAGAGTCCACGTCAAACCGTTATGTAACGCGGCTGAAATCCGCGAATGTGGATCACAGCCCAGCCTTCCATGGCGCATTCCAAGCGAAGCTAGGAGCACGACGTGTTTGAAGCAATGGCCGATGGCCTGACCGCGCTGCTCAGCGTGGAACGGCTTCTCTTCATGACTTTCGGAGTCGTCGTGGGCATGGCGCTGGGAGCCATTCCCGGGCTGGGCGGTGTCGTCGGCCTGGCCCTGTTGCTGCCGTTCACGTTCGACATGGATGCCACCGCGGCCATTGCCATGCTGGTGGCCCTGTCCTCGGTTCCGGTCACCACCGATACCATCCCGTCGGTCCTGTTCGCGGTTCCGGGCACGGTGGGCTCCCAAGCCACCATCCTGGACGGCCACCCCATGGCGCGCAAGGGCGAGGCGGGCCGGGCCTTCGGCGCGGCGTACTTCTCGTCTCTCCTCGGCGGCATCATCGGCGCCTTCATCCTCGGCATGCTCATTCCCGTGCTCAAGCCGCTGGTGCTGCTGTTCGCGGCGCCCGAGCTGTTCTCCCTGGGAATCATGGGCATCTCCATGGTGGCGATCCTGAGCGGGCGTGTCCCCCTCAAGGGCATCGTCGCCGGCGGCATGGGGCTGATGCTCTCCATGATCGGCATCGACAAGCAGGAAGGGCTGCTGCGCTGGACCATGGACTCTCTCTACCTGTTCGACGGGCTCAACATCATCGTGGTGAGTCTCGGCCTGTTCGCCCTTCCCGAACTGGCCGACATGGTCATCGAAGGCAAGCAGATCAGCAGCGTGCCCAAGCAAGCCATGAAGGGCGTGGGTCACGGCATTCGCGACGTGTTCGCCAACTGGTGGCTGATGCTCCGCTGCGCCTTCCTGGGCACCTGGGTGGGCATCATCCCTGGCCTGGGCTCCGCTGTGGTGGACTGGCTCGCCTACGGACACGCCAAGTCCAGTTGCAAGGATGCGGCATTGACCTTCGGCACCGGCGACGTCCGCGGCGTCATCGCTCCGGAGAGCGCCAACAACGCCAAGCAGGGCGGCGCGCTGGTGCCGACGCTGGCGTTCGGCATTCCGGGCAGCGCCTCCATGGCCCTGCTCATCGGCGCCTTCATGATTCACGGCCTGCAACCGGGCCCGGCCATGCTCAACCAGCATCTGGACATCACCTACGCCATCGTGTGGAGCACAGCCATCTCCAACATCATGGCCACGGCCATCGCCCTTTGCTTCACCAATCAACTGGCCAAGATCTCCTCCGTGCGCATCAACATCCTGGCGCCGCTGGTGACCGTGGTGGTCTTCCTGGCCGCGTACCAGGCGACGGCGAGCATCTTCGACCTCGTGACGGTGCTGCTGTTCGGGCTGTTGGGCTGGGTCATGAAGCGATGCGGCTGGCCGCGGCCGCCGCTGCTCCTGGGATTCCTGCTCGGCGGGCTCATCGAACGGTACCTGTTCATTTCGGTCCGCGCCTACGGCGCCGCGTTCCTCCTCCGGCCGCTGGTCCTGGTCGTGCTCGCCGTGACCATCGCGACCATCTACTACAGCGTCAAGCAGGAGCGTAAGGTCCGGCAACTTGCGGCGGGAGGAGAGTAGTCATGCGCGTCACACCCTCGCTGCTGTTCACGCTGCTCGTCGCGCTGGTCGCCGCCGGCATGGTCTACACCGCCAAGGACTGGCCCCTGGGCACGGGAATGTTTCCGCGCTCCGTGGGCGTCCCCGTGCTCATCATGGCGCTGATTCAGCTAGTCATGGACGCCTACCGGTCCATGAAGACTTCCGGCCCGGGCACGCGGGAAACCGGCGACTTGCAGGTGGACTGGACCATGTCCACCGCGGACGTGGCGGCCGGCGGTCTGACCTTTTCCGCGTGGCTCCTGGGCATGTTCTTCGGCATCCTGCTGCTGGGCTTCTTCATCACCGTGCCGGTATTCACGCTGCTGTACCTCAGGTATCAGGCAAAAGAAGCGTGGGCGTTGACCCTGTGGCTCACCGCGGGGATGCTGGTATTCTTCGTGGGCGTGTTCGATCAGATCCTGCACATCCACTGGCTCGAGCCGGTGATCGCCGGTCCCGAGAATCTCCTCCGGGTGCTCATGCCCTGGCTGGGCTGAGAACCGGCGGTTTCCTCCGCCCCCCAACCATCCGCCTTCCGCCGGTCGTGGCCATGCCTGGTGGATAAAAAAGGGGCGCCGCGGACCTGATGTCCGCGACGCCCCTTCATTCGTTCACCCAAGGCAAACCGGGCCAACGCTGCGCTACTTCTTCCCCTTGGGGTTGAATATCTGCGCCACGATGGCCTTGTCTTCCGGAGAGGCATCGAGCGAGTCCCTCCACATCTTCTGGAGGTTGACGCCGGTCGTTGGGTTGACGGGCCGCTTGAGCTTCTTGGCCTCCGCCAGGAACTTCGGGTCCTTCATGGTCGCGTCAAAGGCTTGGCGCACCAAGGCGACCCGCTCCGCAGGGACGCCCGGCGGAAGGGTGTAGGGACGGCCGTAGCGCGACAGCAGGAAGGTGGCGCGCACGAGATTCTTCTGCTTCTCGGTCTTGGCCATGTCCTCGAGCAATGGAGCGTCGGGAAACTCGGGAGCCTTCTTTCCTTCCACCGTGCCGGTCTGGGCGAGCATGACCAACTCTCCGGCCTGCCACATGTCGCCGAGTTGGTCCAGGAACGACGAGGTTACGTTGCCGGAGGTGTCCACCTCCCCCTGCCGCAACGCCAGACTGTACTGCCGCGCGCCCGGGTAACCGAAGACGTACTCGAACAGCTTCTTGCCGCGCAACTTCTCCAGGATGTTGCCCATCACAAACCCGCCGGATTGGTTTCCGCTAATACCGACCGTGGCCAGCCTGCCCGACTTCTCGATCTCGTCCAGCGATTTGAACCGGTCCTTGCGGCTGTAGAACAGACCGTTCTCGATGACGATGACGCCGACGGCGTTCATCTTGTTGAAGTCGAACTGGCCGCCACGGCTCTTGTCCCCCACCACCTGCCAGTTCCACACCCCCCAATTGATCTGCTCCATGACGGTGCCGTCGCGCTTCGCCTTGTTGTAGAGATAACTCGCCGCCCGCACACCGCCCGCTCCCGGCATGTTCTGCACGATGATCGTCGGGTTTCCCGGAATATGGTTGCCGATATGGCGCGCCAGCAGCCGCGAATACGTATCGTTGCCGCCGCCGGGCGATGACGAAACGATCAACCGGATCTTCTTGCCCTCGTAAAAGTCCGCCGCCCCGGCCGAACCGGCGCCGAACAGGACGAGCACGAGCAACATCAAGCTCACTAAAGTCTGCATGTTTACCTCCCGGCTTGAGAAAACTTCGAAGGATTCGTCACGCGCGCATCCTGCATCAAGCACCTGGAAAAGGCAAGATGAAACGCTGGCCAGACGGACTCCAAGACAAAGGGCGCCGGGGATCGGATGTCCCCGGCGCCCTTTGTTGCGGCGCCCCGGCAGTCCGGGCACTACTTCTTGCCCGGGGGGTTGAATATCTGCTTGACGATGGCCTTGTCTTCCGGTGAAGCGCCCAGCGAATCCTTCCACATCTTCTGAAGGGCCTGACCGCTCGTCGGCCTGACGGGCCGCTTCAGCTTCTTGGCCTCGGCCAGGAACTTCGGATCCTTCATGGTGTCATCGAAGGCCTTGCGCACGAGCGCCACGCGGTCCGCGGGAACTCCGGGAGGCATGGCGTACGGACGTCCGTAGCGCGACAGCAGAAAGGTCGCCCGCACCAGATTCTTCTGCTTCTCGGTCTTGGCCATCTCCTCGAGCAAGGGCGCGTTGGGGAACTCCGGACTCTTCTTGCCCTCCACCGTGCCGGTCTGGGCGAGCATGACGATGTCCCCCGCCTTCCACATGTCCCCGAGCTGATCCAGGAAAGACGAGGACACGTTGCCGGAGACGTCCACCTCACCCTGCCGGAACGCGAGGCTGTACTGGCGCGCGCCGGGATAGCCGAAGACGTACTCGAACAACTTTTCGTCGCGCAGCCTCTCGACGATGTTCCCGAGCACGAACCCGCTGGACTGGTTGCCGCTGATGCCCACCCGGGCAGGCTTGCCCGAGTTCTTGATATCATCGAGCGTTTTGAAACGGTCCTTGCGGCTGTACAGCAGGCCGTTCTCGATGACGATCACGCCGATGGCCTGCATCTTGTTGAAGTCGAACTGGCCGCCACGAGCCTTGTCGCCCACTACCTGCCAGTTCCACACGCCCCAGTTGATCTGCTCCATCACGGTGCCGTCGCGCTTGGCCTTGTTGTAGATGTAGCTGGCCGCCCGGACGCCGCCGGCTCCCGGCATGTTCTGCACGATGATCGTCGGGTTTCCCGGAATATGGGTGCCGATATGGCGCGCCAGCAGCCGCGAATACGTGTCGTTGCCGCCGCCGGGCGATGACGAAACGATCAGCCGTATCTTCTTGCCCTCGTAGAAATCCGCCGCCGTTGCCGGACCCGCGCCGAACAGGAAGAGCGCGAGCGTCGCCAGACCCAAAACTGCCTTCATGAGTACCTCCCAGTTTTTTTTGCCGAAGTCCGGAAGCGTGCTCCAGACCCATCACCGGACCGCCGCCCGGAAGTTCCGGGCATGAGCCGGGCATTATAGGGAGGTCCTCGCAACCCTGTCAACAAGGGCGCCGGAGCATCCAGGATTGAGGGGGTCCTGGCGTGGGATGGTCGTGTGGACATCCGCGCATCAGAACAAAGGCGCCGGGAACGCGGTTCCCGGCGCCTTCCTGAAACAGCCCTCCACGTGGTTTCACGCGGACTAGAGCCAAATGTCCTTGATGATGGCCGTGGTTTCGGCGGGCGCGTTGAGGACATCCTTCCACAGTTGCTGGAGCTCGGCGCCGGTGGAGGGAATGATATCCCGCTTGAGGCGCTTGGCCTCGGCCAGGAACTTGGGGTCGTTCATGGTGGCGGTGAAGGCCTTGCGCAGCACCTCGACACGGTCCTTGGGCACCCCCGGGGGCATGGCATACGGGCGGCCGTAATGCGTGAGTCCGAAGGTCGCCTTGATGAGTTCCTGGTGCTCATCGGTCTTGGCGAAATCCAGCAGGGTCGGCGTGTTCGGGAAGTCCTTGGTGCGTCCCCCCTCGGGCGTGGGCGCCTGCACCAGCATGGCGACCTTGCCCTCGTCCCACATGTCGCCGAGCTGATCCCTGAACGAGCCCGGAGTGTTGCCCGAAGACTGCACCTCACCCTGCCGGAACGCGAGGCTGTACTGCCGGGCGCCGGGATACCCGAAGATGTAGTCGAAGATCTTCTTGCCCACGAGCTTTTCCATCACCTTGCCCATGGTATGCCCCAACGACTGGCGACCGCTGTTGCCGTTGGTGATGGGCTTCTTGGCCGCCATCACCGATTCCCAGGTGGGAAACTCGCTCTTGCGGGTGAACAGGATCGCGCTCTCGATGGCCGCGACGCCCAAGGCGTTCATCTTGTTGAAGTCGAAGCGCGCGCGCTTGTCACCGACAACCTGATGAAACCACACGCCCCAGTTGATCTGCTCCATCACGCTGCCGTCGCGCTTGGCCTTGCGGTACAGGTAGTCCGCGGCCATCACGCCGCCGGCGCCGGGCATGTTCTGGACGATGATCGAAGGGTTGCCCGGAATATGCCGGGAGATATGCCGGGCGATAAGCCGCGAGTACGTATCGTTGCCGCCACCCGGCGACGACGACACGATGAGCCGGATCTTCTTGTCCTTGTAGAAATCATCCGCGCCATGAAGCGGACCTGACATCACAATGGCCAGCAACAAGGCGGCCATGGCGGTAAGAACTCTCATTGACACCTCCTGCGAGAAAGTTTTTTCGGCACCGGCAAACTGTATCGTCGGATCATTCGGGGTGTCAACCCGCAACCCTGGAAAACGGCGCCATGGCGTCGCACATCTGGTACAAAGAGCGCCATGGCAGAGATCGTTCAGGCGCTCGACGCCGCCTTCCGCCGGCAGGCGCCCGCCGTGCTGCTGATGGCGGCGATCTTCCTGTTGAACTTCACCGGCCGCGTGATCCTGGCGCCGCTGCTGCCCACCGTGGAAGCGGAACTGGGCATCAGCCACGCCCAGGCCGGCATGCTGTTCCTGTTCATCTCCGCCGGCTACCTCACGGCCATGACCGCGGCCGGGTACGTCTCGTCCCGGTTGACGCACCACCGTACCATCGTGCTGTCCTTTGCTTTCCTGGGCCTGTCCGCCATGGCGGTGGCGGGGGCGCCGGACCTGAACGGCATGCGCCTGGGAGTCTTCGCCATGGGGCTGGGCGCGGGGCTGTACCTGCCCTCGGCCATCGCCACCATCACGTCGCTGGTGAGCCGGCCCCACTGGGGCAAGGCCATCTCCATTCACGAACTGGCGCCCAACGCGAGCTTCGTGGCGGTGCCGCTGCTGGGGGAGCTGCTTCTGCGCAGCCTGTCCTGGCGTTCCATCCTCTTCCGCTTCGGCCTCGTCACCGTCCTGTCCAGCGGCCTCTACGCGGTGCTCGGACGCGGCGGCAAGTTTCCGGGGGTGCCTCCCGCGCTGACCGTCGTCCGGCGTTTTCTCAAGGACCCCATGCTATGGGTCGTGCTGGTGCTGTTCATCATGGGCGTCGCCATCACCCTGGGCGTATTCACGATGTTGCCGCTCTATCTGGTGTCGGCGCGGGGCCTCGACGAAGCGTGGGCCAACACCCTGGTGGGGCTGTCCCGCGGCGCGTGTCCGTTTCTGGCCCTGGCGGCCGGCTGGGCCGCCGACCGCTTCGGCGTGCGCCGCACCCTGTCGGTGACCCTGACCCTCAGCGGCATGACCGTGGCGCTGGTGGGCCTGGCGCCGGACGCCTGGCTCGCGGTGGCGGTCATCATCCAGCCCTCGGTGGCGGTGGGCTTTTTCCCCGCGGGCTTCACCGCCCTGTCCGCGCTGGGCGACGCCCATACCCGCGGCACCGCCGTGTCCCTGGTGGTGCCCACGGCCTTCGTCATCGGCGGCGGCGGCATCCCCTGGTTCCTGGGATTCATGGGCGACCTCGGGGGCTTCCCCCAAGGCTTCGTCTGGGTGGGGGCGCTGACGCTCACGGGCGCGGCAGTGGCGCTGCTTTACAAGCCCCGGCACACGGCGTAATCGTTTTGCAGAAAGCGAGGCGACGATGGATCGACCCATTGCGTACAAGCGTGACCCGGCGGTGGAACAACCGCCCTACCTTCACCCCGCCTACCGTTCCACGGCGCTGCGGGCGCCCAAGCGGCCGCTGGCGCCGTTGCCGCATACGCTGTCGGAGATCACCGGGCCGGTGTACGGACACGAAAAGGTCGGGCCGTTGGACCACGACCTCACCCGGCAACACGACGGGGAGCCGTTGGGCGAGCGGATCATCGTCTTTGGGCGGGTCATGGACACCAACGGCAAGCCGTTGCCCGACGCGCTCATGGAGATCTGGCAGGCCAATGCCGCCGGGCGCTACCGCCATGACGCCGACAACCACCCGGCCCCGCTCGACCCCAACTTCAGCGGCGGCGGGCGCTGCGCCACGGATGCGCAGGGCAGCTACCGGTTCGTGACCATCAAGCCGGCCGCGTACCCTTGGGGCAACGACGCCAACGCATGGCGCCCAGCGCACATCCATTTCTCGCTCTTCGGCCCGGCCTTCGCCACGCGCCTGATCACGCAGATGTACTTTCCGGGCGACCCGCTGCTCGACAGCGACGCGATCTTCAACTCGATTCCGGATGCCCGCGCCCGGGCAAGGCTGGTGGCCAGTCTCGATCTGGAGAACACCGCCCCCGAGTGGGCGCTGGCCTACCGGTTCGACATCGTCCTGCGGGGACGGGAGGCCACGCCGAGCGGCATCTGATGCGGAAAGGGGTCGCGATATGAGCACACGCGGAACGACACCATCCCAGACCATCGGCCCGTTCCACCGCATCATGGCGCCCTGGGAAGGCGGCGCCGAACTGGCGGCGCCGGACGACCCCGGCGCCATCCGTATTGAAGGACGCATCCTCGACGGGGCGGGCGAGCCCGTGGACGACTGCGTCATCGAGATCTGGCAGGCGAATATCCACGGCCGCTACGCCCACGCCGAAGATACGCGCGAGGCGCCGCTGGTGGCGGGATTCGAGGGATTCGGCCGCGCCATCACGGACGGCGACGGCCGGTTCAGCATCGTCACCGTCAAGCCGGGATGCGTGCCCGGACCGGGCGAGAGCGTGCAGGCGCCGCACATTTCCCTGTGCGTATTCGCGCGCGGTTTGCTGAAGCACCTGACGACGCGGATCTATTTCGCGGACGAAACCGCCGCCAACCACCGGGACCCGGTGTTGCAGAGCCTCACCGAGCCCGGTCGGCGCGACACCCTGCTGGCCATCCCGCGCCCATCCCGCGCCGCGCCCGCGGCCTACGACTTCGACATCCACCTGCAGGGTACGCGCGAAACCGTGTTCTTCGACGTATAGGCGCCTGTCCGGATTTCCGGGAATTTACCGCAAGGCAGGAATCCCGGCAGGGGCGACCGGGCGGTCGCCCCTGCCGAAGGCTTGGTCTCCGTGGGAGTTGCGTGTCCCGCGCCGCCGTTACTTCTTCATGGTCATGTCCGAGCGCTGATCGGCGCCAGCGTCAGCGTAACCCGGCGTCACCACCGCGTCGATGACGTAGCGCCCGCCCTTGGACACGACCTCGGCGCCCCGCTCCAGGGCGGCGGCGAGATCCTCGGCGGTGGACACCGGCTCCTCGCCGTCGAAGCCCTGGGCGCGGCCCATGGCGATCAAGTCCACGGGCGGGTCGTCCAGCCGTTGCCCGATCCAGCGGTTCTGCACTGGCCGCTCGCGCATCACCGCAACCCGCTCCTGGTGCATCTCGTCGTTGAAGTAGGAGCGGTTGTCGGCAATGACCACGAGCAGCGGCAGATCCATGTGCGTGGCCGTCCACAACGCGTTGCAGCCCATGAGATAGTCGCCGTCGCCCAGGACCCCCACCACGAACCGCCCCTTGTCCTTCAAGGCCAGCGCGGCGCCCACGGCGTGCCCAGGACCGCTGCCGACGCCGCCGCCGCCATCGTTGCCCATGAAACTCAACGGGCTGTTGAACTCCGCGGCTTCGCCAGGCCAGCCGATGGGCAGGCGCGCGAACGTCACCGGGCGGCTGCGGGAGAATTCGCGCACCGTCAGGGCCATGTCCATGAGCGTCATGGGGACGCCCTCCTTGGGCCGTGCCCGGCCGGGGGCAGTGCGCGTCCAATGGGTGAGGGTCTTCAACGCCGCGGGCGCCGGACGTTTGCGGCCGAACCCATCCAGCAACTGCTCCACGAAGGTGTCCGGGCACGCCGCCACCGGCACGTCCGCGGCGGGCAACGCCTGATGATCCATGCTCCAGCCGTTGGTGCGGTACGTGTCCATGGAGCAGTGGACGATGGTCTTGTTGGCCGGGGTCTGGGTTTGCGACGCCCCCAGGCAACCGCGCAGATACCCCGCCAGATCCAGCCAATCGAGACTGAGTATCACGTCCGCCTTCTTGATCAGCGCCACGGCCTGCTTCGACGGACGCAGTCCCGGCGCGGCGAGGTGCAACGGATGGGTGGTGGGAAAGGAGGACGGGTCGTTGGAGCTGGTCAGCACGGGCGCGTTCAGGGCCTCGGCCAGCTTGACGCGGCGTTCCCAATCCGCTTCGCCCCGGGACATCCTCCCCATGAGGATGATGGGAAACTTGGCCTTTTTGAGAGCCTCCCGCGTCTGCTTGACCACGGCGGAAGATGCGCAGGGCGGCGCCGGCGGCGCAAAACGCGAGACGTCCGGAATCTGCACGTCCTCGGTCAGCGGCGCTTCCTGAAGTCCCACATCGAGGCAGACGTAGGTGGGGCCGCAAGGCGCGGTGCGGGCCATCTGGCTGGCCCGCAGGACGGACTCCACCGCCGCCTGGGGCGAGGCCGGCTGATCGTCCCACTTCGTGTAGTTGCGGATGAGCGCGCCCTGGTCGGCGGCGGTGTGGATCCAGTCGATCCAGGGGCGTCGCTTGTGCGCGTCCACCGGACCCGTGGCGCCGAAGATCACCATGGGCGTGCGGTCGCACCACGCGTTGAAGATATTCATGGTGGCGTGCATCAGTCCCACGTTCGAATGCAAGGCCACCGCCATGGGCACGTCCGTGGCCTTGGCATAACCGTCGGCGATGGACACGGCGTGCTCCTCGTGCAGGCACGTGACCATCTGCGGGTTCTCGTTACCCAGGAAGTTCACCAAGCTGTCGTGGAAACCGCGGTAGCTCGCCCCCGGAACCAGCGCGATGTACTTGAAGTCGAGCTCGCGCGCCACCGCGGCGACGACGTCGCTGCCCCAGCGCATGTCCGGTGTTCCCAGTTCCTGCGGTCGATGCTTTAGTGCGGTGCTGTTTTTTGCCACGGTGCGTCCCTTCTGTGTTCGGAATTTGACGGCCTTGCCGCCCCGGCCATCATCATCCGTTGCGTGTTTCGTTGTCAAGGCCCGTCCGAAGGCTGCGAAATCACTCCTCCAGGCCTTCCGGCCGTTCTCATTCCTTGTCTCGACCACTTCGCACAAATGTCACGAAGCCGTGACCCCGGATGTCACTGCCCTTCGTTAGAATCCAGAATGTCAAGATACAGATACCTGGAGGAAACATCCCATGCCCATCACGAGACTGGAAACCGCATCCGTCGGCTACCCCGTCACCCGCCTCGGCGTTTCGTTCTTTCCCCTCTATTTGACCGGCAACGAATTGCCCGACATCGCCACGGACGGCCTCCGCATCGAAGAGCTCGCTCAGCCAGCCATGCCGGAGTTGACCGCGCGCAATCCCACGGACAAGCCGATTCTCATCGTCGAGGGCGAAGAGCTTCTCGGCGGCGATCAGGACCGATGCGTCAATGCGACCGCGCTGGTGGCCCCGATGAGCGACGTGCGCCTTCCCGTTTCGTGCGTGGGACCGGGTCGATGGGGAGACCACCGGGAGTACCGGCGCGACGTTTCACGAACCCCGTACAGCGTTCGCGCCAGACTGATGGAATCGCTCAACGCTTCCAGACGGCGCAAAGGCCGGCATCACAGCGATCAGGCCGTCGTGTGGCAGGCCATCAAGGAACTCCAACTGCGTATGGACGTGACCATTCCTCCCACGGCTGCCCCCAATGTCACGGAAATCCTCCACCGCGACCGTTCCCGACTCAGGGCAATACAGAGCCTGGTCAAGATCGGGCCGCTGCCGCAACAGAACGGGATCGTCGTCACGCACGGTCCGTGGGTCGAGGCCATGGAAGTGTTCGGCTCGCCCGAGCTTCTGCAGACCCACTGGGGCGGGCTGGTCCGTTCCTACCTGCTGGAAGCCCCACCGGATCCCACGGATACCGTGGGCCTGTCGGCGGAGAGGGCAATGTGGGCCGTCCGACGGTTTGCCTTCATGAAGACAAGTAACACGCGGGGGATCGGACTCGGGATGGAACGACGCGCCATGGACCCGCTCATGGCGGGCCAGGCCTTGATGCTGAAGGAGATGATCGTGCACGCCAGCATGTTTACCCGGAACTGACGGGCCGGAAGGAGTCGCGTCCGTTTCACCGCGAACCGGAGGGAAGTGGCGCGGACGAAGGCCGTGAAGGGGCGTGGCGGTCCACAACGCCGGCGGCCAGGCCTTCCTGACGCAGCAGGTTCTTTTGCACCTTGGAACTGGGCGTCTTGGGAAGCTCCGCCCGGTAGTCAAGATACCGGGGGACCTTGAACGGCGCCAGATGCCCGGCGCAGAACCGCCAGAGATCCTCGGGCGGCAACATCTCGGGTGAAGCGCCATCCGCAAGCACGATGCACGCCTTCACCTCCTCCTGGCGAATCAGATCCGGCACCGCGACCACCGCGGACTCGGCCACCAGGGGGTGGGAGTTGAGAACACGCTCCACTTCGGCAGAGGCGATATTCTCGCCGGCGCGCTTGATGATGTCCTTCTTGCGATCCACAAAGTACAGGAAACCGTCTTCGTCCAGGGCGCCGATGTCGCCCGTGTGGAGCCAGCCGTCGCGGAGGGCCGCTGCAGTGGCCTCCGGGTTTTTGTAGTAGCCCATCATCACCGCCGGGCTCTGCTTGACGATTTCCCCCAGTTCGCCCGACACGCAGTCCTTCCCCTCGTCGTTCACGATGCGCACCCGGTGCACCTCCGGCGCGATGGGCACGCCGCAACTGCCGAGCTTCCGGCTCGCAGCGTCCAGGGGGCCGAGGACACTCAGCAGGTCCTCGGTGAGGCTGTAGGTGGGGATGGCGGTGACGCCGAAACGCCGTTCGAACTCCAGATGCACGTCGGGCGGCAACAGCGCCATCACCTGCCGCAACGGCGTGTCCGCGTCCTCGGGCGCGCCCGGCCGGTTCAGCAGGATGCGTGGAATGGTCTGCATGATACTCGAAGTGGTGACGCCGTGCCGCTTCACGTCGTCCCAGAAACGCGACGCGCTGAACCGTTCCTTCAGCACCACGCCGCCGCCCACGCTCATCATCGCCAGAGTCATGTGACACAAGGCATTGACGTGGAACAGCGGCATCACCACGAGCACCCGGTCGCCCGCGGTCCAGCCCAGCGCCCGCGCGCGGTGGCTCGGGGCGAAAGCGAAGGCATGATGGTTGAGCATCACGCCCTTGGGCCGGTCGGTGGTGCCGGACGTGTAGATGATGGAGGCGAGATCGCCGGGCGAGACTTCCGCAAGCGCCGGGCGCCGCTCGGCGCCGCGGATGAACTCGTCCCAGCCCAGGACGCCCTGCCCGCCGCGGGGGTCGAGGGTGATCACGCATTCCAGGCCGGGACAGTCGCCGCGGATGCCCTGGATCAAGGGCAGGAAGGCATCGGTGGTCAGCAGGTAACGGGCTTCGGAGTGGGCCAGGAGATACTGAAGCTCGTCCGCGGTCTGGGCCGTGTTGAGGGGGACGAACACGCCGCCGGTGCGCGCCATGGCGAACACCGTCCAAAGGAACTCCGCACAATTGGGCAGCAGAATCGCGACACGCTGCCCGGGCCGAAGCCCGAGAGCCGCGAACGCATGCGCCACCCGCCCCACCTCCACGGCAAGTTCCGCGTAGGTCCATTGCCGATCCTCGTGAATCACGCAGAGACGCTCCGGCCTCTCCGCGACCTGGTGCGACAACAACTCGTGTATGGTGGCGTAGGCGGTCATGAAACCGCCTGACCATAGATGAACGCCGCGGTGGTTTCAATTGGGATGCGATGACGCCCCAACCCATCTCCCACTGTCATTCCTACCCCGGCACCGACTGTCATTCCGGCCCTCCCTCCCTCATTCCGCTTTCGCGGGAATGACGGAGGGAGGGCCTGAATGACGACACGCTTGACACACCGCCGCACAGGCGGTTTATCCGTCTGCATGCGCCGCTGCGCAAAACCGGCGGAGCGAAAGGATCACCATGGACGATTGCTACAGGCCCTCCGGCACAATGGTGCCACGATATCTACTACTTCGTTATTATTGTTGATATTTTTCAGTTACCGTATCGAACCGTAATCGTTTCGCAACCTGATTGGATCAATCCGCTGGCGGCGCAAGTGCGCGAGTGACGGCATCCGGCTCGCGGTCGATCACGGTCAGCAACACGCGCGCCGCCCGGTCGGGAACCCGGCGACCCTGTTCCCAGTCCTGAATCGCGCGCGCATCCAGCCCGAAACGGTCGGCGAACTTCTGCCGGCTCAGCTTCATCCGCTTGCGGAGCGCGACGATCCGCTCGGCCGCAGGGTCGTCCACGATCCGGCAGGGCAACGCGGTCTCGCCCCGCACATGGGCGAGCACTTCGCCCAGTGCCGTCTCTATCTCAAGCCCGGCCTCGGTTCGTTTGTCTGTCATTATCCCTGCCTCTCCCGTTCGATGGCCGTCACAAGCCGTACCAGCGCCCTTCGGTCCGCCGCCGTCAGATCGTCACGGTCCGCCTTGGCGTAGGCCGTCAGCATGTAGATCGCCTCCGCGCTAGCGCGCCAGAAGTAGATCGCGCGGATGCCGCCGCGCTTGCCCCGGCCGGAACCGGCCCAGCGCAGCTTGCGGATACCGCCCGTCCCCCGGATGACCGGCGCGGCCTGCGGAGCGGCGACGATGGCCGCCTCCATTTCGCTGCGGGCATCTTCCGGCAGCAGCCTGCGAATGGCGCGCTCATAGGTCCGCGTGATGTAGAGGTTGATCGGATATATTATGCGGCATTGCCGCATACCATGCAAGTGGACGTCTTTCTGTGGGTCTATCCGCGCATCCGGCAGGCGCTCAAATCGCCATTCGAGCTTCCATCCGCTGACGGTTCCTGTTGCTGCGCCGCCGTCCCAACGCCGTCTCCATCCGCGCGACCCTCGCCGTCGGGAGGAGAGGTGTAGCGAGCCGGAATGACGACACGCTTGACACACCGCCGCACAGGCGGTTTATCCGTCTGCATGCGCCGCTGCGCGAAACCGGCGGAGCGAAAGGATCACCATGGACGCATTGCTACAGGCCCTACGGCGCAAGGTGGCGCTCGGAACCCGCATTCTGGCAAGCCAAGGCTGCCTGGGCGACCTGCTGGGGCACCTCTCGGTGCGCATTCCAGACTCGGATGAAATGTTCCTGCGCTGCCTCGGAGGCGACGAAACCGCGCCGGAAAAGGGACTGCTGTACACCGACGAGCGCCACGTGCGCCGAGTCCGTTTCGAGCGCACCGCGGACCAGATGGACGGCTACCGGCTGCCCATCGAGTTGCCGATCCACGGTGAACTGTACAAGGCGCGCCCCGAGGCCCAAGCCGTGCTGCACGCCCACCCGTACCACTGCGTTGTCGCCACCATCGCGGGATTCGAGCTGCGCCCCATCTACGGTTGCTACGACCCCCTGGCCGTGAGCGCCGCGATCCAGGGGATTCCCGTGTATCCCCGGTCGGTGCTCATCGACAGCCCGGGGTTGGCGGCCGACCTCATCGCCACCATGGGGGAGCGGGACTGTTGCCTCATGCGCGGCCACGGGCTCACCGTCATCGGCCCCACCGTGGAAGCCGTGACCCTGCTGGGCCTGCGCCTGGAGACCCTGGCCAAGGTCACCCTGGACGCCGCCCGCGCCACGGGCGGCGCTCGCCCGAACCCGCTTTCCCAAGCGGACATCGACGCCTTCGCTTTCGTGGTGGAACAGGGCCTTCAGGCCACCGCGTCGAGGATCTACGAGTGGGCCTGGAACCACTATGCCCAGCGGGTGGCCGATACGGTGGGGCTGCCTGCGGAGGAATAGCCGGGCGGACCACTGAAACGTGTCGCGCTTAGGGGACTTCCGAGCCAATCCGGAAATGACGTCTTTTCACGTTGCCGTCGCGCGCCCCAGGAACCTGTCGGGTTTATCGAATCGTAACGAGAGGGGGAGAAAGGCCAGTTGCGGGCGGATTTGAGGAGAATATTGGTAATATTGGACAAAAACCCAACCGGGAATGGACCCATTTCCCTGCCTCGCAGCAGACTCTTGATTAACCCGACAGACTCCCAGTGTCGTGCTCACGAGTTTCCGGCGTCTTCCAGAAGCAGCAGTCCCATGCCCGTCAGCATGGGCGCGTAGTAGTTCTGGTGCACCAGCCGCACCTCGGGGGACAGGGCGCCGCGCATGCCCAGCCACATGATCATCTCCACCGCCTCGGCGCCCCCCTGCACCATGTAGTCGTGGTGCGACAGCTCCACCAGTTCCTGCGGCCGGCTGACAATGCGTTCCATGAAGCGCCGGTCCCATTCCTCGTTTCGGAAACCGAAGCGTTCGCCGTGAAGCTGGTGCGACAGCCCGCCGGTGCCGATCACCGCCACGCGGATGTCCCGCGGGTAGCTCTCCACCGCCGTGCGCAGGGCCTGACCGAGCTTCCACAGGCGCCGCGCCGTGGGCAACGGATGCTGCACGACGTTGACCGCCACCGGCACCACCTTGATGTCCCATTCAGGCTGGTGCGACCAGAGTAGCGGCAAGGGCATGAGCAGCCCGTGGTCCACCGACAGCTCCTGGCACACGGTCATGTCGAACTCGCTCTCCCGGATCAGCGACTCGGCCATGTGCCACGAGAACTCGGGGTCTCCCGGAACCGGATCCAGGGGGCGCGCCCCCCAGCCCTCGTCCGCGGGCGGGTAACTGCCGGCCACGCCCATGGCGAAGGTGGGATACTTGTCGAAGAAAAAGTCCGAACCGTGGTCGTTGTAGATGAAGATCGCGACATCGACATGCGCATCCCGCAGCCATTCCATGGCCGGCCGGTAGCCGTCGAACAGCGGCTTCCACTCGGGTGTGTCCTGCTTGCCCTGGTCGAATGCCGCGCCGGCCGCGGGCACGTGCGACGAGCCGATTCCTGCAACGATCCTGCCCATGCTATCTCGCTCCCTTGACCTTGCGCGTGCTCAGGAATTCCTCCAGCGTCTCGCCTCGGAACGCCGCGCCGATGTGCTGCAGGCTGTCGCCCGTCACCGAGCCCATCTTGTACATGAAATAGATATTGGCCCCGCCCTCCCGCCCCAGCGCCAGCCAATCCTTCGCGCGCAGCTTCTCCTTCTCCCAGTCCGACAGCCCGAAACGATCCATCAACGCCTCGGGGTCCTCCTTGTAGACCGCCCGGTTCCCGGCCCGGTTGAGGGAAAAGAAGAACTTGTTGAGACGGTACCCCTTGCTCGACCGAGCACCGTCAAAGACGTAGGTGCCATCAATCCTCTGCAGCCCGTCCCGTGTCCCGCTCATGGTCCATCCCCCTGAAAAACAGCCGTTTGGCCCAGTGGAAAACGCCGAGCATAGGCCGATTCGGAAACCCGGTCAACATGGTTCTTGGCCCGGTGATGTATGAGAGTTTGTGTCAGGGGGAAAGGGGGGCTACTCTGATGGGTTAACCAACCTCTCCACCAATCCCGGGGAAGGCCACCCTCCTTCAGTCGGTGGAATACACCTTAGCTACCTGTCCGTTTTTCCGGGACCACCTCAGTCGGAGGCCTCACACCGCTTGCTGCGGCCGGTATCTTTGGACATGGATCCGGTCCTGGTCCTTGCGCACCTGCACAAGATCGTAGGTAGTCTGGCGTCGCAGCCAGAACTCGGCATTCGACCAACCCGCCTTCTCCAGCCGGAGCGCCATCTCCGGAGAGATTGCCGCGTGGCCGTTGAGAACCCGGGACAAGGTGTGACGGGCGACGCCCAGCACCCGCGCCGCTTCGGTCACGCTCAAGCCGAGCGGTTCCAGACAGTTCTCGCGGATGCTGCGTCCGGGATGCGGAGGATCGATCATCGCCATGCTCATGCCTCCATTAGTGGTAGCCGGTCAGGTCAACGTCGTAAGCGTCACCGTCCTCGATTCGAAATGTCACTCGCCAGTTTCCAGAGATCGAGATGCTCCAGTACCCCTTGAGATCGCCTTTAGGCGGGTGAAGCCGGTAGCCGGCCAGGTCGAGGTCCGAAGGCTTGCGCGCATCGTCGAGATCGGCCAGCGCCAGCGTGATACGCTCGGAGAGATTGGACCCCACCCTGGTCACATCTCCGCGCTCATACATCCGCCGGAGCCCTCGATGACGGAAGCTTCGGATCATGACGTTCTGTACCGCATGCCGGTACAGATACCAATCGGAGGAATCAACGATGCAGCATGAGTGACGCGTGCCAGGCCGATGTTATCACCAGCCCCTGGGGCTAACCGGTTCCCTCTCGTTGACGGAGGAGGTTTTGCGCCCAGCGCCTGCCGCCTAACTGTCCTACGAAGTGGGACCACCTCAGTTAACCCACCGGAGTACCCCCTCCTCTCCCCGTGACACAAACTCTCATATATCACCTGCCCCCTATCCTTGGTTTGACATGCCGGCGACGCGGTTGTTAGTTTCCTGGCGTCCTTCGGCCTCGCTGCGAGAAGCCTGTCCTGGGCACTTCGGCAAGCTTGTCCAAGGGTTCAGGACGAACGGGTTGGCGACAGGCGAGCGCTTCACGCTTCGTGTTGAGCGAAGCGGGACGAAGTCGAAAGACGCCATACCTCCATGGCGCAGTTCCACGGCGCAGCTTCCTGCCCCGCGCTTGGCGGCCGTTCCGGACCAACGGAGAACGCGAACATGCCGGCACCTGTATTCGAAGATGTGGCCGTGAGCAACGGGGCCGAAGCCTTTCTGGCGCAGATCAACGCCAATCCCGACGTGGATTACATATTCGCCAACACCGGGACGGATCACGGGCCGATCCTGGAAGCGCTGGCGAAGATGCATCGCAGCGAGTCCAGGGGCGCGGAGATCCTCGTCGTGCCCCACGAGCAGGCGGCGGTGTCCATGGCCCACGGATACTACTGCGCATCGGGCAAGCCGCAGGTGGTGCTGGTGCACACGCTTCCGGGCACGGCCAATGGGCTCGGCGGGCTCATGAACGCCAAGGCGTGCCAGGTGCCGATGCTGTTCGTGGCCGGGCGCACGCCGGTCACCGAGGGCGAGGTGGCGGGGGGCAAGAGCCGGCACATCCACTGGCGCCAGGAATCCCGCGACCAGGGCGGCATCGTGCGCGAGTTCGTGAAGTGGGACTACGAGAACCGCGCCAACGAGCAGCTCGGCACCATCGTGCCGCGCGCCTTCAAGATCGCCATGGCCGAGCCGCGCGGGCCGGTATATCTGTCGCTGCCGCGGGAATGGCTGTACGAGACCATGGAGTCCACGCGGGTGTCCGCGGACGCGTTCACGCCGCCGAGCAAGATCCAGACCCCCATGGACGACCTGCGACAGGCCGCGGACGTACTCGCGGGCGCGGCCGAGCCGGTGATTGTGACCCGCTATCTGGGCAAGACGCCAGCGGCGGTGGCGCCGCTGGTGGAGTTGGCCGAGCTGCTGGCGATTCCGGTGGTGCAGCACCCACAGTCGCCCTACATGAACTTCCCGTCGAGCCACCCGTGCCATGCCGGCCACGATGTCCCCGGTCGCGTAAAGAATGCGGACGTGATCTTCCTCATTGACGTCGACGTGCCGTGGACACCGGCCACACGCGACAACCTGCGTGCCGACGCCACCGTGCTGCAACTGGAGGTGGACCCGCTGTTCTCCTCTATACCGGTGTGGGGCTTCCCGGTGGACCGCGCCATGACCGGGGCGTCCGACGTGACCCTGCCGGTGCTGAACGGCCTGATCCGGGAGGCGCTGGACGGCTCGGACGCCCAGCGGAGCCACGTGGAGGCTCGGCGAACGCGCATACAGGCTGCCCACGACGCCAACCGCGCCGAACTTGCGGCGCGCATCCAGAAGGTCAGGAACGAGCGCCCCATCCATCCCCTGTGGGTGTCGCGCTGCATCGCCGACGTGGTGGACGAGAAAACCATCGTCATGGGCGAGGCCGTGACCTCGCCGCTGGGGCCGGTGCTGGGAATGGAGCGTCCCGGATCGTTCTTCGACCAAGCCCCTGCCGGCCACCTGGGCTGGGGCATGGGCGCGGCCATCGGCGCCAAGCTGGCCGCGCCGGACCACACCGTCATCGCCTGCGAGGGCGACGGCTCCTACATGTTCTGCGTGCCCACCGCTTGCCACTTCACCGCGCAGAAGTACCGGGTGCCGTTTCTCACGGTCATCTACAACAACCAAGCCTGGAACGCGACGCTCAGCACCGTGCGCGAACTGTACCCCGACGGCGTCGCCCACCAGACAAGGAACTTTCCGGGCACGGACCTGACGCCGTCGCCGCAATTCGAGCTGACGGCTCAAGCGTGCGGCGCCTGGGCCGAGCGCGTGGACGATCCCGCGGAGCTGCCGGCCGCGCTGGAACGCGGCCTCAAGGCCGTCAAGGTAGAGGGGCGCCAAGCCCTGCTCAACGTCATCTGCCGCAATCCGGCCGGCTGAGCCGGAGTTCACCGCTGCGCCTGTCGGGGGTGGCATGATCCCGCTTCTCCAGGTTTCATGATTGCGAGCCCCGCGCGTTCGGGTCACAATGTGGCGAGTGGCATCCGTTATCCGCCAGGACGCGGCGTGAACGCGCGCCTTCAGCCAACTCGAACCAAGAGTTCAGGAGGACAACATGGTTTGCAGAATTTTCTGGGGCAAGCTTCGACTCGGCAAGTGGGCCGAATACGAACATTACTATAACGAGGTGGTGGTTCCGGCCACGGCCAACATGCAGGGCTTCCGCGGACGCCAACTGCTGCGCAGTTCCGAGAACCCCGATGAAGGGATCTCCCTGACCTACTGGGAAACGCAAGAGGACATGCAGCGATACGTCGCGAGCGAGGCCCGGGCCGACATCGCCAACGGGGCCTCGGGCATGTACACCGGCGAGTACTGGGTCAAGGATTTCGAGGTGAAATCCCTCTCGCTGCTGTCCCTGGGCAACGTGTAGGACGGGGACCCGCCGCCCGGCCCGTGAACAGCAGCGCCCTTGCGAACACGGAGAGGCGCATGAAACGCATCGGCCTGATATCGCCGAACATGAGCGACGAGGCGTTCACGGACGTCTGCCGAGTCCTCCCGCCGATCCCCGAATTACCCGCCGAACCCGTCGAACTCCGATGCGTTACCTGCCCGATGCCCACATCGTTTCGGACTTGTTCAGCCAGTCGTCCAAGGCGTCGACCATGAAGGCTTCGCAGCCGGCGTAGAAGTGGTTGGCGCCGGGGACGATGATGCAGGTGCAGTTGTCGGCCCCGGCTGATTCGGTCAGCTCGCGCGCGTATTCACGGAAATAGGGGGCCTCGATCTCGCCAGCGGTTACCAGGAGCGGACAGCCAAGCCTGGCTGCGTGAGGGCGCACGTCGTTGGTCTCGTGGCGGCCATACTTGCTGACGTAGGTTCGGTACGTGAAAAGCCCGGCGGCGCCGCTGGCGGGCGCCCACAGAAATTCCTCGCCCTGACCCGCTGCTACCTGGCGTTCCGCCTCGGCCATGCGCCCCTCGAATTCCGAGTCTTCCCCGGCGCGCGCGGCATAGTACTGCTTGGGCGCGGAGCACGAGATGACGCCGGCGATGTCGCGGCGCTGCCGCGTGCCCTGGTAGTAGAGCGATTTGACCGAACCCAGGCTGTGCCCCACAAGCACGAAGCGGGCGAAACCCGCTTGCTTCAGCCGGTGGATGGCGGCATCGATGTCCAGCACGCAGTCCTCGAAGTTCTCGTAGGCGGCGCCCCGGAAGGCTGTGAGGTCGCCGCCCCGGGCGATCCAGTCGTGGCCACGGCAATTGATGGAAAAGGCATGGTGGCCGCGGCCGGCCAAGGCCTCGGCGAACACGGGGAGCGGACCGGTGTAGAAGCTCATGGCGACCCCGTGAATCAGGATCAGCGCGAGGTCGGGGCGCGGCGACGCGTCCGCACTGAACAGGAGCCCATGCAGGGTCTCGCCGTCGGCGGTGGTGAACGATAGAAGCTCCGCATTTGCTGACATGAATATTCTCCCTCTCCTCATGGGGCCGACCCCGACCCCCGGCGGCCGGTGTTCCACCGCGTTGACGGTCACCTGCGAGATGGCCGCCTGTTTCGGACCGAGCCGCGTCCGATGCTCACGCCGGCCTTGCTCCAGTCACGCCGGCGGCGAGTACGCCCCCAACCACCCGGCAATGACGTCGCCGTCGCGCTCGAGCCACAAGGCGTTGGAGCGGATCCGTTCCAGGGACTGACGTATGGTGCGCGTGGCCGCCGGCGCCGGATGCGACTCGAAGAACGCCTCCACCTCGGCGGCCTTTTCCAGGGTGGTGAAGTCTTCGGTGGCGATGGACACGATGCGCGCGATGATGAACCCGCCCTGCCCGTAGCGGGCGTCGAACTCTTGCCAGTTCTCGCGCAGGAAGTCCCAGGCGAGGTCGCGTCCCAATGGGTTCGTGGCGACGCCCGCCACGGCCAGCGGAGTATCCTGTCCGCGCACCTCGTCGGACAAGGAGAACTTCAGCGTGCGCCGCAGGAGATCCTTGTCGGCGCTGCAGCCCAACGCACGCAGGCAGCGGTTCTTTTCTTCGTGAAGGTCGGCTTCACGGTAGACGCGCAGCACCGCGTCGTACCCCTCGGCGCCGCGCCGCTCCACCACCTGGCCGTACACCGCCCCGCGCACGTCCGGCGCCACCGGCGTCCCGGCGCGTCTCCCCTCGTCGAACCGGCGCAGGGCTTCTTCGGCCACCACGGGGTCTGCGTAGCGAGCCAGGATGCCGATCACCAAAGGCCGAAGCAGGCGCGTCAAGTGGCTCTCGCCCGGCCGGACGTCCCATCCCAGACTTCCGTAGATTGGCTGGTACAAGCTGCGCGCGAACGAACGGAACGAATCGTGATACGGCTGATTCGAAAGCAGCACGTCGTAGGCCCGGAGATTCTCGGACAGGTCCGCCCACACCGTGTAGTCCGTTTCGTTGCGATAGGCCGGCGCCAGCGCCAGCGGCCGGCACGGGTCCAGGTAACCGGCGCGCGCCAGTGCGAAGGCGTCGTTCTGAAGGCCCAAGCGGTCTCGCGCCGATGCCAATTCACGTGCCTCCACCGCCGCGCCCAGCCTGTCCCACAACCCCGCGCTGTAATTGCTGCGATAGAAGCCGGTCTGGTCCGGGTTGAGCTTGAGCCAGCCGGCGCGGCCGCCGCCCGCCTCCATCTTCGCGCGCTCCCCCTCAAACACCTGAAACGTGTCCGGTGTCCCCTCGGAGCGGATTCCCACCGGCACCGACCACCGGCTGGGGTCGCTGCGATCCGGGACGCCGCTCAGGAAGAAGCGCGTCTGGCGCAGCGCCACTTCGCCTCCGGCGGCGTCCACGGTCAGGAGCGGGTAACCGGTCTGTTTGGTCCACGTGTCCATGATCCGCTTCACCGGCTGCCCGGACTCCTCCGCCAAGGCTTGCCATAGATCCTCGGTGGTGGCGTTGCCGTATTGATGCCGTTCCAGATAACGTTGCAGCCCGCGCCGGAACGTCTCGGCGCCGAGAAAGGCGGCCAGCATGCGGATCACCGAGGCGCCCTTGCTGTAGCTGATGCCGTCGAAGATCTCGCTGATCTGCTTGGGGCTTCGCACCTCCACCTCGATGGGATGCGAACTCTTGAGTCCGTCCAGGGAGAAGGCGCGGCCCAGGTCGGTGTAGACGAACTGCGTCCACATGTCCCACTCGGGAAACAGGTGGTCCACGGCCATGAACTCGATCCACGACGCGAACCCCTCGTTGAGCCACAGGTGCGTCCACCACTCCATGGTGACCAGGTTGCCGAACCATTGGTGCGCCAGCTCGTGCGCCACGATGATGGCCACCCGCTGGCGCGTCCCCGCGGACGATTCCTCGGGGTCCACGAGAATGGCGGTCTCGCGATAGGTCACGGCACCCCAGTTCTCCATGGCCCCGGCGGCAAAGTCCGGGATGGCCAGCAGGTCCATCTTGGGCAGCGGATACGCGATGCCGAAGTAACCATGGAAGAAGGACAGCGTACGGGCGGCCACGTCCAGCGCGAACCGCCCCTGTTCTTGCCGCCCCAGCGGCGTGTACACCCGAACGGTCACGCCTTCCGCGGTCCGGGTCTCAACGTAATCGAACTCGCCCACGACGAAGGCCAGCAGATACGTGGACATCACCGGGGTTTCGGCGAACCGCACGGTTTTGAGTCCGTCGTCGCCCAGCGTCACTTCGCCCGGCGGCATGTTCGACACCGCCACCCGGTCCTCCGGCACCACCAGCGTCACCGCGAACACGGCCTTGCGCGCGGGCTCGTCCCAGCACGGGAACGCGCGCCGGGCGTCGGTGGCTTCGAACTGGGTCACGGCCATGATCCGTTGCTCACCGTCCACGTGGTAGACGCCGCGGTAGAACCCGTGCATCTTGTCGTTCAATTGTCCTGTGAATTCGATGCGCAGCCGGGCCGGTCCCGGTTCGAGCGGGCCGTCGAATACGAACGCGACGGTCTCCTCCTCGTCGTCGGTCTCGATGCGCTCGGGCACGAACGACGCCCCGTCCCGCTCCAGCGCCACCGAGTGCAGCTCCAGCTCGGTGGCGTGCAGCACGATGCGCCGGGTGGCGGAGCGCACGTCGATTGTGACGGTCTCACTGCCACCGAAGGTAAAACGTTCGAGATCGGGTCTGAGGGTTATGTCATAACGTTCGGGACAAACGTCGTCGGGCAGCAGCACCCGTTCCTGTTCAGCCATACAAGGTCTCCATGACAGTCAACCGTCGAGAAAACATCGTCCTTGGACTCCCCTTCGCCAAGCGAGTCCTGAATCTGTCGAAGGGCTCCCGACAAACGGCGGAAAGACCCTTCCACCCCGGTTGGTCCTGAGCGTCGTGGAGCGCCGCCGGTGAAGGAGCGGGAACGAACGGAGGTTCGATGAGTTCCACCGCCGTTGGTCCTGAGCGTCGTGGAGCGCCAGCGGAACGAAGCCGAAGGACGCTGGCCACGCTCACACCGGCCAGCCGTGTTGCGACAGGTCGATCAAATTGCCGTCCGGGTCCTGCACCCGGTATTCCGCCTCGCGATCAGGCGGCCTCTTCCTCACGTCGTCCGCCGCTCCCATCCGGTCCGACACCGACTTCAATGCCGGCACGTCGTCCACCTCGAAGCCGATGTGATTGAGGCCGCTGTCCAGCGCGCGCCCCTCCACCGCCTCCTCCGGCGCCTTGGGGATGATGGCCAGATTCACGTGCCCGTCCGACAGGTAGGTGGCCGTGCCCACGCCCTGGACCACCTTGAGCCCGAACACGCTGGTGTAATATTCCACCAGCTTCTCCTTGTCGTCCGTGAGTATGGCGATGTGACGAATACGCGCCATGTCGATCTCCTCTCTCCGCCGGGAATCTGCGCCTGGTTCCGACGCCCTCCGGGCTTGCGGCGCCGGCGCGCCGCTACGCTCAGGACGAACGGCACAGCGATTGGCACGCGTTTCACCATTCCATCCGAGCCCTCCGTCGGGGCGAACGGCCGGTCGCCGCTGCCCTGGACCCAATCCGACGGGCACTTAGAGGTGTTTCTGAAAGAACTCCATGGTCCGCTTCCAGGCCGTCTCGGCCGCCGCCTTGTCGTAGTTGCGGCTGTCAGCGTTGGCGAAGGCATGTCCCGCGTTGGGATAGATGAAGACCATGTGGTCGCCCTGGAGGGTCTTGAGCTTCGCCTGGAACTCGCGGACGTTGTCCACCTTGATGCCCCGGTCGGTCTCGCCGAAGTGCCCGAGGATGGTGGCGCGCATGCGGCTCAGGTCGTCGGCCGGGTTGAAGCGGCCGTAGTAGATCACCGACGCCTTGACTCCGAGATCGTTCTTGGCCAACTGATATGACCAGCCGCCGCCGAAACACCACCCCACCGAGGCGATGCGCGCGGGGTCCACTTCTCCAGTGAGCCCGCTCAGATAGCTCACCGCCTGTTTCAGGTTGGCGAACGCCGCCTCCGTGTTCTTGCGCACGCCGCCGGCAAGCTTGCGCGCACCCTCCGGCGTGGTCGCCACCTCGCCGTTGTAGAGGTCCACCGCCAGGGCTACGTAACCCAGCTCGGCGAACGCGCGCGCGTTCTCGCGGATGTTGTCGTTCAGCCCCCACCACTCGTGGATCAGGATCAGTCCGGGCCGCGCCTGCTTGTCCGCGGGCTTGGCGAGATAGCCCTTGACCTTGGCGTTGCCCTCGTCGTAGGCCACCTCCGCGGTGGTGATCTTCATGGCCTGGGCGTGGACGGCGGCTGCTGCCACCAGGATTGTGACCCACACGAAAAGGACCTGCAGAAGAACTCTTGACAGCTTCATTGCGTAACTCCTTCGCCGGCAGCCGGTCCATCCACCGACCGCCAACGGAAAACTCGGATAGCTTCGGAACACTCGGGATCGAAAATAGCCCCTACCCCCTTGATGCGCAAGCAGCCAGAAGTGATGGCTCATAACGCCATGTTTCCAGGCTTGAGAGGCGTTTCCGGGAAACTTTGGGTCGGTGTTGAGAAAGGGATGTGGCGCGCCCGAAGGGAGTCGAACCCCTAACCTCCAGATCCGTAGTCTGGCGCTCTATCCAATTGAGCTACGGGCGCAAGGAGGGAAGCACAAATAACTAACCATACGAGCCGAGGAACCGCAACGCCCTTGTTCGCGCACAGCGATAGTGTCCCCTTTTGTGCAAAGCTGAAGTGTCCGCTTGACCAGAAGTGAGGCAAGAGATTGGCGCGATCAGAAGAGGGGCTGACAATGAAGGAAGTGGACGTGATGAAGGAAGTGGACCGTCTGAGAGTAATCCAGGGGCAGGGAAGCCGTTGCCGCGTGACGACTGCGTGGCGGAGAGAGAGGGATTCGAACCCTCGGTACCCTTTTGGGGTACACACGCTTAGCAGGCGTGCGCCTTCGACCGCTCGGCCATCTCTCCGAAGCAGTTCACAAACGAAACTATGGCACACCGGGCCGACTCGGTCAAATTTTCGTCTGGCCCGTCGGTGCGACCCGCAGGGGCGCCTTCCCAAAACACCACCATTTGAATCGGCTTCCAATTAAGGTATCATACAGTCCAGAATGTCACCGGGAGGATCGCTCATGGAAATGGCACACTGCGCCACGGGTGAAGACTTGGCGCAGCTTGAAACGCGTGTGGTGGAGCGCATCAGTGCTTTGGAAACCCGGCTGGTGCGGGACATGCGCGAGTCGGAACAAAGGGCGGCAAACCGGGAATGGCGCATACTGGGCATCGTCGTCAGCATTGCCGCGGTGGCCGTCGCCATCACACGATTCCTCGGCTAGTCGGACACCGCCCCAGAGATTCGATTCACTGGCGGCTCCCCTCGATCCAGCGGCCTTCCGCCGTTCGACCAAGCCCACCCGCACTTGCGAGCCTCGATTTGACAGCCTCGATTTGACAACACGGGCCGGCGCCTTCTACAAATGGCGCTTGGCAGGCGTGGCCTGGCGACGCGCCTTCATGGCCCTCCGCACACTCCAACGTCACAACCGATTCGGAACCCACAATCCCATGCCCGAAGTCCGAACCCGTTTCGCTCCCAGCCCCACCGGCTACCTGCATATCGGCGGCGCACGCACGGCGCTGTTCAACTACCTGTACGCGCGGCACTGCGGCGGCAAGTTCGTTCTCCGCATCGAGGACACGGACCGGCAGCGGTCGACGCCGGAGGCCATCGATGCGATCCTGCGAAGCATGGAGTGGCTGGAACTGGAGTGGGACGAGGGGCCGTTCCATCAAACGGAGCGAATGGATCTGTACCAGGACCGGCTTCAGGCGCTCTTGAGCGCGGGGGACGCCTACCCTTGCGTATGCACGCCGGAAACGCTGGACGCCAAGCGGCAGGCGGCGCTGGCCGAGAAGCGCAAGCCCATGTACGACGGCACGTGCCGGCCGGCGGAGCGTGAGGCGGCGCCGTTACCGCAGGGGATTCCCTTCACCATCCGGTTCCGCTCGCCGGCGAGCGGCGCCACGGTGGTGGACGACAAGATCAAGGGGCGGGTGGCGTTCGACAACACCGAGTTGGACGACCTGATCCTCGCGCGCTCGGACGGGAACCCCACGTACAACTTCTGCGTGGTGTGCGACGACATCGACATGGGCATGACCCACGTCATCCGCGGGGACGACCACCTGTCCAACACGCCGCGGCAGATGCAGCTTTACCAGGCCCTGGGCTCGGAGCCGCCGGTGTTCGCCCACGTGCCGCTGATCCTCGGAACGGACAAGAAGCGGCTCAGCAAGCGGCACGGCGCCACCTCGGTGATGGCGTACCGGGACATGGGTTATTTCCCCGAGGCGCTGAACAACTATCTCGTGCGACTGGGCTGGTCCCACGGCGACCAGGAGATCTTCGACGCCGGAGAACTGGTGGAGAAGTTCGACATCGACGCCGTGGGCAAGTCCTCGGCGGTGTTCAATCCGGAGAAGCTCATGTGGCTCAATGCCCACTACCTCAAGAGCCGACCGCTTCGCCAACTGGCCGAGGACGTGGTGCCATACCTCGCGACCCAGGGCTACGCGGCGCCTGGGGACCGCGCGTGGCTGGAGAAGATGGTGGACACCTTGAGGGAACGGGCCAAGTCCCTCGTGGAACTGGTGGACATGGCACACTACTTCCTCACGGAAACGGTGGACATCGACGACAAGGCGGGGCGCAAGCACTTGGCGCCCGAGGCGAAGGACCTGCTCCAGGAGTTGTCCGTCCGGCTCGGCAACCTGGCGGACTTCAACGAGGCGGGCATCGAGCAGGCATTCAGCGACGTCATTGCGGAGCGGGGAATCAAGCTGGGCAAGGTGGCCCAGCCGGTGCGGGTGGCGCTCACCGGCTCCACCGTGAGCCCGGGAATCTACGAGGTCATCGACGTGCTGGGGCGGGACGTGACCCTGGCGCGGCTCGCCGCGGGAGTCCGCTACATCGACGCCCGCCTTTCATCCCAAGGCTGAGCGACTCTCAGCCGCCGCGCCCACGACACAGGCGATCCCGAGCATGGGTTGGTCCATGGCCTCTGTCGCTGTCCCGGACCTGCGGACCTCCACTGCCTTGACGCCCGAGACGGTATATTTTATCCTTGGAGGCTCTTGAGGAGTCGGCTAATTGGTAAGCCACCTGACTCTGGATCAGGCGATTGTAGGTTCGAGTCCTACCTCCTCAGCCATGGTCCCATCGTCTAGCGGTTAGGACGCTGGCCTCTCACGCCAGAAACACGGGTTCGAGTCCCGTTGGGATCACCACACCCCAATCTCCCCGAATTCCGTTGTCACACGAAACAGCCACACCACGGCGCCGGAGCCCGGGTCTTCTGGACGCGCGGCACCCTATCGAACCGGTTTTCCGAAGTAGCCCGGGCCCGTGCCGCCCTCCGCGGCCGGCCAAGGGTCCAGCGGATCACCCTCGCTGGTGAACTGCGCGGCCAGGGTGGCGTAGGGTTCGGGCAGTTCCACCACCTTGGCGCCGCCCCACAGGCCGTCGAGGTCGTAGAAGCGGCGCATGGGCTCGTAAAAGACGTGCACGAGGACGTCCGAAAAGTCCATGAGCACCCATTGGCCCCGGGTGAGCCCTTCACTGAAGAGCGGGCGCAGGCCCTGGGCGCGGCCGTCCTCCTTGATGCCTTCGGCGATACTCTGCACATGGCGGTCGGATCGACCGGAACAGATGAGGAAGTATTCGGCGATGGTGGTGAGCGCGCCGACTTCCAGCACGAGGAGATCCTGGGCCTTCTTGTCGAGGGCCAAGCCGCACAGCAACAGGGCCTTCTCTCTGGCGTCGCGCGTGGGGCTGTCGGACACTAGCACTCCGGCGACTCGTGGTAGAGGTGGTGTGTTTCCACGTAGTTTTGCACTTCTTCGGGAACCAGGTAACGGATCGATTGCCCCTTGGCCAGCAGCTCCCGAATGGCCGAAGCCGACACGCACAGATCCGTCAGCCGCGTGAACAGGATCTCCTTGCCGAACTCGTTCCGGAAGCCGGATTGGATCGGATCATAACAAAACGCCTCCCGCACGACAACGGGAATCCGCTCGTAGGGAAGCGCGTCGCCGGAGCCGGGCCGGGAAGTGACGATGACGTGGGCAAGGGCCAGGAGCTCGCCCCAGTCCTTCCAGGAGCCAATGGGCAGGAAGGCATCAAGGCCGAGGATCAGGTACAGTTCGTCCCCCGGCGCAAGCGCTGCCGAGAAGTGGCGCACGGTGTCGATGGAAAACGAGGCGCCCGGGCGAACCACCTCCACGTCCGAAGCGCACAGGCCCGGACTGTCCGCCACCGCGAGGCGCACCATCTCAAGGCGATGGCGCGCCGCCGCTCCGGTTTCAGCGCTTCGATGCGGCGGCACGCCGCAAGGCACGAAACAGACCTTGTCCAGCGCAAACGCTCCCCGCACTTCCTCCGCGCTCCTCAGGTGGCCCGAGTGAATGGGGTCGAACGTACCGCCGAACAGTCCGAGTCGCATGGAATCAGGTGCGCACCTGGCCGTCGCCGTAGACGAAGAACTTGGTGCTGGTCAGCTCTTCGAGGCCCATGGGGCCAAAGGCGTGGATCTTGCTGGTACTGATGCCGATTTCGGCGCCGAGCCCCAGCTCGCCGCCGTCGTTGAAGCGCGTGGAGGCGTTCACCAGCACCGCCGAGGAGTGGACCCGGGCGACAAAGGCCTCGGCCTTGGCGCGGTCCGCGGTGACGATGGTCTCGGTGTGATCCGAGCCGTACCTGCGGATGTGCTCGATGGCTTCGTCCATGTCCCTCACCACCCGCACCGCCAGCACCAGGTCCAGGTACTCTTCGTGCCAGTCCTCCTCGCTGGCGGGCGCCGCTCCGTCCAGCAGCGCGCGGGTCTTCTCGCAGCCGCGTATCTCCACCCCGCTCGCCCGGAGCTTGCCCAGAACCTCGGGCAGGAACCGCGGCGCCACCGCCTCGTGCACCAGCAGCGTCTCCATGGCATTGCACACGGACGGGCGCTGCACCTTGGCGTTGAGGGCGATGCGCTCCGCCATGTCCAGGTCGGCGGCATCGTCCACGTAGACGTGACACACGCCCTTGTAATGCTTGACCACGGGCACGCGGGAGTTGGCCGCCACGAAGCGGATCAACTCCTCGCCGCCGCGGGGGATGATCAGGTCGACGTACTCTTCGAGCTTGAGCAGTTCGTGGACCATGGCCCGATCCGTGGACTCCACCACCAGCACCGCGTCGCTGGGCGCGCCGGTGCGCGCGCACGCGCCGCGCAACACCTCGCCGATGGCTTGGTTGGAGAACCTCGCCTCACGGCCGCCCTTGAGGATGACCGCGTTGCCCGACTTGATGCACAGGGACGCGGCGTCCGCGGTGACGTTGGGCCGGGCCTCGTAGATGATGGTGATGACCCCCAGGGGGATGCGCATGCGTCCCACTTCGAGCCCGTTGGGCCGCGTCCACGTCCGCGTCACCTCCCGCACCGGATCCGGCAGCGCCGCGATGTCGCGGATGCCCACGGCCATGGCCGCCACCCGCTCGGGATTGAGCGTCAGCCGGTCGACGACCGCCGTGGAGAGCCCCTTCCCCGCGGCGTGTTCCAGGTCCTTGGCGTTCTCGGCCAGCAGGAATCCCTGTCGCTCCTCAATGTCGCAGGCCATGGCGAGAAGGGTCTGGTTCTTGAGATCGGTGGCAAGATCGGCCAAGGCGTTGGCCGCTGCCTTGGCCCGCCGGCCGATTTCCCGTGCTTCTTCGGCGACTCCCGTGTCCGACATCGTCAACGCCATAGATATTCCTTCGTTTCCCAGGACTTCCTCACGCCGTGGAAATACTCAATTCCATCTTGCCAAACTCCACCCATCACGGGTCTCGTGCCGTTGATTCACAGAGTATCCCGTCGGAACGGAGCCCCTGAACTACAGTAGCACGAGATCATCCCGGTGGATGATCTCGTCGTAGGCCTTGTAACCCAGGATGCTCTCGATCTTGCCCGAGTGGGAACCCTTGATCTGTTGCAGTTCCTGGGCGCTGTAGTTCACCAGGCCGCGGGCGAACTCGCGGCCGCTGTCGTCGACGCAGCGGACGCATTCGCCGGCGCCGAAGGAGCCCTTGATGGCGCGCACGCCCGAGGGCAGCAGGCTCTTGCCCTTGGCGGTCACCGCGGCCAGGGCGCCGTTGTCCACGATCACCTCGCCCGAAGGTTTGAGGTTGTGGAGAATCCAGTGCTTGCGGCTGGCAAGGCGGTTCTGCTCGGGCAACACCAGGGTGCCCGACTCGCGACTGCCGTCGAACAGGCCCGCCAGCACCTCCCGCTCGCGGCCGTTGGCGATGACGGTGGGGATGCCCGCCTGGCTTGCCTGCTCCGCGGCGCAGAGCTTGGAGAACATGCCGCCCCGGCCCAGTTCGGACGGCGCCGTGTCCCGGGCGGCCTGCTTGGCCGCGGCGAGATTGTCGATCACCGGCATGAGACGCGCGTCCGGTTTCGACCTGGGATCGTGATCGAACACCCCGTCCACGTCGCTCAGGATCACCAGCAGGTCCATTTCCATGAGGGTGGCCACGAGCGCCGAAAGATGATCGTTGTCGCCAAACTTCACCTCCTCCACCGCCACCGTGTCGTTCTCGTTGACGATGGGGATGATGTTCCAGTCCAACAACGTCTTGAGGGTGTGCTTGGCGTTGAGGTAGCGCTTGCGGTTGGCCAGGTCCTCGTGGGTCAGGAGCACCTGCGCCACGTGCTTGCCGTGACCGCCGAAGCAGTTCTCGTACAGCGCCATGAGCCGGATCTGACCCACGGCCGCCAGCGCCTGCTCCTGAGGGAGGTCGCGCGGGCGTTTGGCCAGCCCCAGCCGACTCAGGCCGGAAGCGATGGCGCCCGAGCTGACCACCACCAGCTTCTTGTCCTGGTCGTGCAGCGCCGCCAACTCGCGTACCAGCCGCCCGATGCGGCGCGCGTGCAGGCCGCGCTCGGAAGACAGGACGCGGCTGCCGATCTTGACCACCACCCGTTTGGCCCGCCGTACGAATTCTCGTCTCAGGTCAGCCATGGGATTCCAGGTGTCGCGCCTTTTGGCCACCGCCCGCGGACGCCGCGCGTCTTTCGGCAAGGCCTTCGGCGATCAAATGCTTGAGCCGTTCCAACCCCTCGCCTGTCACCGCGGAAATGGCGCAGAAGCGATAGCTCCGCGCTCCGAAGAACGCTTCGAGCTCCGTGACCGCACTCCGGTCCGGCAAGAGATCCACCTTGTTCACCGCGACGATCTGCGGCTTGCCCGACAACTCCTCGTCGAACAACGCCAACTCGCGGTTCACGGTCTCGAAGTCCGTCCGGGAATCGCCCCCGCCGGGTTGGAAGACATCGAGGACATGGACCAGCACGCCCGTGCGGGTCACATGCCTGAGGAAGCGATGGCCGAGGCCCTCGCCCCGGTGGGCGCCTTCGATGAGCCCGGGAATGTCCGCCATCACGAAGCTCAGGTCGCCATGCGCCACCACGCCCAGGTTGGGCGCCAGCGTCGTGAAGGGATAGTCCGCGATCTTGGGTCGGGCCGCGGAGACGGACGAGATCAGCGTCGACTTGCCCGCGTTGGGCAGGCCGATGATCCCCACATCCGCCAGCAGCCGCAGTTCCAGCCGATACTCCCGCTCCTCTCCCGGCGCGCCGGGCTCGGCGAACCGCGGCGCCTGTCGCGTAGCGCTGGTGAAACGGCTGTTGCCCTTGCCGCCCGTGCCGCCGTGCGCCAGCACCGCGCCAGCCGACGGGGTATCGATATCGGCCATCAACTCGCCTGTCGCCGCGTCGCGGACCAAGGTCCCCACCGGCACCCGAATCACCCGGTCCTCACCGTTCCTGCCGTGCTGATCCTTGCCGCGCCCGTGCTGTCCCCGGTTGCCGCGATACAGCCTTTGGTAGCGCAGGTCGAGGAGTGTGGTCAGTTGCGGGTCTCCCACCACCCGCACGTCACCGCCGTCACCGCCGTCACCGCCATCCGGGCCGCCCTTGGGGACGTACTTCTCACGGCGAAAGCTGACGCAGCCGCGGCCGCCGTCCCCGGCCTTCACCGCGATCTCCACCTCGTCGACGAATTTCATGATTCGATGGGCCTCCAGCCTGTCCGCGCAACCGCCCGGACAGCGTCCTTCGACTTCGCTTCGAAGGGCCGGTTCCGAGCCTGTCGAAAGGGCTCTGGACGAACGCTCCCGGGAGAATCGAGCCGTTCGTCGCAGCCAAGTCGAAAGACGCACAAATGCGCCGGACTCCTGGGACGTCCCGCGCTACCGGTTACGACGAATCGAGGTATGGAGTGGGATGGAAATGCGGCGAGGCCGCAAGGTTTCAAGCGCCGGAGACAGGATGCCCGGAAACCGGTCTGGGAGCTTGCGCGAATTCCTGCGGCGCAAGCCCCTAGGCGGGAACGATCGCCACCCGCTTGCGCGACCGGCCCCAGCGCTGGTACTCCACCGTGCCCTCGACCAGAGCGAACAGGGTGTAGTCGCGCCCCATGCCGACGTTCTTGCCCGGATGGATCTTCGTGCCCAGTTGGCGCACCAGGATATTGCCCGCCTTGACCTGCTGTCCGCCGTAACGCTTGACCCCGCGCCTCTGTCCCTGACTGTCGCGGCCGTTGCGCGAGCTTCCACCTGATTTTTTGTGTGCCATCGGTGTTCCGCCTTATGCCTGGATGTCGACGATTCTCAGGGTGGTGTGCTTCTGGCGGTGGCCCTGCTTGCGGCTGTAGCCCTTCCGCCGCTTCTTCTTGAAGACGATGATCTTCTTGTCGAGCCCCTGCTCGACGATCTCCGCCGTCACCTGGGCCTGCGCCACCAGCGGCGTGCCGATCCTGGCCTCGTCGTCGCCGTCGCCGCTGACCAGCAACACCTCGTTCAGTGTGACCATGGCGCCCACGTCGCCACCCAAGCGCTCCACATCCACGGTTTCACCCTCGGCGACCCGATACTGCTTTCCACCCGTCTTTACGACTGCATAACGTTCCATGATTGCGTCAATTTCTAATGGACGGCGGCGTGGATGTCAAACGCTGGCGTGGCTTCCGGTCAAATCGCAAAATGATCCGCGGGGATATTCTGGTCGCTAGTGTGGTGTCTGGTTAATTCGCGTCATAATCTGCGGAGGATTTTTTGTCGTCGGCAAGACGCGATGACGAGCAGTGGCGGGTACCACGCGAGGAAGAGCCACGCAGCCGACGGCGAAAAAGACCGGCAAATTATCGCAGTAATCTACGGGACACGACACGAGTATTCGAAGATCCTTTGGCAGCCCACCGGCCGGCTTCGAATACAGACGAGGAACGCCGGCACATCATCGGAGGAGTCCAACACCGACATCGAAGAACAGGAGAACCTGCGGCGTGGGACGGCCGCACAGCATTGCCTCAACCCGCGACCGCCTTTCCCGCCTGATAGAGCCACCCGGGCATCACGCGTTCGAGCTCCCACAGTATTTTCATGGGTCGCTCCGATTCATGACTGCGGTAATGGGCACGACCGAGGCAGTGATACGGAAGGGTTTCACCCCGGCCATCCTTTTTGCGCTCACGCACAAACAGAATGACATTTGTGCCCCGGATCGGTTGTTCGACGTAGCGGCGTCCGGTGGGGGTATCGGGCGAGGCGGTGTTCTGCGACTCCCAGTGAAACAGGGTCGGCGAGATCGGGTAATCAGCGTAGCGTGTCGAAGGAGAGTAGTCCTTGTCTGTCTTGTCCAGCGTGACGAACAGAAGATCCGTCCGCGTCGCCTCGTTCCACAGAACTCCGCCCTGCGGCCGGAGCAGCGCGCCACGCTTGTCCGTGCGCTTGTGGGCGGCCACGATCTCTCCGAGGGTATAGGTCGCGTGACTTGCCAGGGGAACCTCGCCGGTGGGATCCAGCGGTCGCGAGACCGTGCGAATGCGATCGGCAAGAATTTCCAGAAGGTCGCCGATTTCGCGACGCAACTCTGAGGACCCACGGACCGTTTCCAATATCCGATCTGCCTCATCGATGGACTGACGACGCCCACCCAATACAGCAAACAACATGAGCGCCAAGCGATGTTGCCGACCCGGTAAATCCGAGATTCGGTCCGACTGATGCGCTACCAATATGTCTCGCCACGCCTCGATCCGCTCGCGATCGTCCACATGGATCAACCGGCCGATCGCTTTGAGGAGAGCGTCATCCACAACGACCTGATCGAAGCCAGCGCGCCGTCGAAGCTCGGTGAAGCACTGTCCTGAGCTGGGGCTTGCGTAAATTTCGTCGAGTTCGGCGCCAGCGTCTCGCATGAAACCACTGAGTCGTGTTTCGGGACCCAGATCACGCAAGTCATCGGCGAGACGCACACGAGCATTGCGCACGGCTGCCCTCAGGTTGCGCAGCACCGTCTCCTTGGCGACACGGTCCATTTTGAGTGCACATCCCGGTGGGAGCAGCGGAAAGTCCGCCTCGATGGCGCGCTCGACCTGATGACGGGTGCCCCCGACCAGAGCCCGATAGCGCACGTCGTAGCGGTATTCGCGCCGGACCTCGCCCACGAAGTCGAGAACGGTCAAGACCCGCTTGCCTTCGGCCCAACGCAACCCTCTTCCCAGTTGCTGAAGAAACACCGTGGCGCTTTCGGTCGGCCGCAGCATGAGCACGGTGTCGACTTCAGGCAGGTCGACACCCTCGTTGAAGAGATCGACCGCGAAGATGGCTCGAAGTTCTCCGCGGCGAAGCCTTGCGAGCGCTGCACGCCGATCGTTCCACGGGGTGCTGGCGTCGAGCGCCACTGACGGATAGCCGAACCCCGTGAACTGCCGCGCCATGAAGTGGGCGTGACCGACACCCGCGCAGAACCCCAGCGCCCGCATCCGATGCGGGTCGGTCACCCATTCCTGGACAGCCTGGCGGATCCGAACCGCTCGTACGTGATCCCCGGTGAACACCTTATCGAGATCACCCGGAACATAGCGTCTGCGCTCAAAACGTACCGCCGAAAGATCCGTTCCATCGTTCACCGCGAAATAGTGAAACGGGCAGAGCAAGCCTTGGTCGAGGGCATCCCATAGCCGGGACTCCGAGGCGATGCGGCCGTCGAACCACTGCAGTACCGACTGGCCGTCGGCGCGTTCAGGCGTCGCCGTGAGGCCAAGGAGAATTTGCGGTTTCAGACGTGATAAAAGGCGCTCGTAGCTCGCAGCTGCTGCATGATGGAACTCGTCCACGACGACCACGTCGAAATCGTCCGGATCGATTTCGTCGATCCGGTTGGCGAGGGACTGCACCGAGGCAAAGACGTGGTGACCCGCGCGTGGACGCTCGCCGCCGACCAGTCGCTCACCGAACCCCGGCTCGCGCAGTACCAGCTGAAAGACTTGCTGACTCTGACGGAGGATCTCGTCGCGGTGCGCGACGAAGAGCAACGAACGCCCCACGCCCTGGTCGCGCAGCCGCTTGAAATCGAATGCCGCGATCCAGGTCTTGCCGGTGCCGGTCGCCGCGACCACGAGGTTGCGGTGGTATCCGCGCAGGCGCTCTGCTTCGAGGGCCTCCAGCGCAACAGCCTGATGAGGCTTCGGCGCAACGTCGACCTGCAGAGACAGCAAGGCGTGGTCGTCTATTCCCGCATCGCCGCGCTGTCTCGAGAGCGCGTGGTCGAGACGCGCGCTGTCACGACGGGGCGTATAATCCTCGAACTCGGGCTCTTGCCAGTATTGTTCGAAGGTCGCTGCAAAGCGTTCGATCACTTCGGGATTCTCAGCCGCGCTCACTCGCACATTCCATTCGAGGCCGTCGACCTGTGCCGTGTGGGTGAGATTTGACGAACCGATATAGGCGGTGTGCAGACCGCTGTGCCGGTGAAACAGCCACGCCTTGGCATGAAGCCGGGTTCGCGCAACTTCGTAGGAAACCTTCACTTGTGCGCCGAGATCGACAAGTGTGTCCAGCGCACGGCGTTCGGTCGACCCGGTATAGACACTTGCGATCACGCGCACCCGCGCGCCCTCTCGTACCCGTTCTTCAAGCTCGGCACGGAACAGCCTCAACCCCGAGTGCCGCACGAATGCACAAAGGAGATCGATCCGATCAGCGCTCGGGATCTCCCGTGCAATCTCGCTCGCGATCTGAACATCACGCCGTCCATTGACGAGAAGGCCGGTTCGACGAAGCGAGAGTGTCGGGCGAGGGACAGCCGATTTTGCCCCGCCCAATGCTCGGTGTTCGACAGCTTCCAGCAGCAGGCGCGCGGCGTCTGCGACTCGGTCGTCAGCCGTCGCGCCATGCTCGACGAGCACCTCCACCAGTCGATTGGCCAGAGCGACCTGGTTGGCCGGCTGAGCGTCGTCTTCTTCGGGAATCCCTTCGAGCGCGCGCCGAAGGAGGCGATAAACATGACGGGCCAGGAGTTCGGGACGGACAGTTGCGTCAGCCGGGGTGACATCAACCCACCAGCCGTCGGCCTTTCGGGTATTGATTTCCGCCTCCAGAGCGGCGGTCAGGAGATCTTCGTAGAGCCCGGAATGGAGTCGACGCGTCATGACCAATCCGAACGGCGATACATGGCGGCCGGCGGCCCGACCCCCTTGCTCTTCGCGATCAAGGCCGCGAACGGCGGCGCGCAGAGCGGATGGGCCGTTCCGTCACGCCCTCACGTCCAGCAGGCGCAACTCCATGGCGTGGGTACCCTGCCACTCGTTCTCGCGGAGGCGGTAGGCGATGTCCACGCGGTCGTTCACCCGCGCGGGAAGGTTCTCGGGAGGCCCGAAGGCCACCGCGGTCACCGTGTGCTCGTTGTGCCGCAGCCGGAAACGCGAGACCCTGTTGAAGTTGCGACGCTCGTACACCTCCACGCCCCGGGTCTGGAAGATCGGCTCGGGATTCCCCACTCCGAAGGGGCCCAGTTGCCGCATCTGCCGCACCAGGTCGAGACTCAGCGCCGCGAAATCCACTTCCGCATCCACGTCGAGACACGGGCGCAAGTCTTCCTCACCGAGAACATCCCGAGCCGCCTCCTCCATGCGATCGGCAAACGGCGCCATGTTCTCCAGCGAGATGCTCAGCCCGCCGGCGTATTCGTGACCGCCGAAACGCACCAGCAGATCCGCGCACCGGCGCATGGCCTGGACCATGTGAAAACCGCGGATGCTTCGACCCGAGCCTTTCCCTTCGTCATCCTGAAAGCCGATGACCACGGTCGGCCGGTGGAACCGTTCCACGATCCGCGAGGCCACGATGCCGAGCACTCCGGGGTGCCAGCCGCGGCTGCCCACCACGATGGACCAACGCTCCTGGAGGCGCTTCTCTTCGATCTGCGCCAGCGCCTCGTCCAGCACCTGGGCCTCGGTCTCGCGCCGCTCGCGGTTGTGCAGGTCCAGCTCGCGGGCGATGGCGCCGGCGGTCTCCCGTGAATCCGTGGTGAGCATCTCCACCACCTTCATCGCGGCGTCCATGCGCCCGGCGGCGTTGATGCGCGGGCCGAGCTGGAAGGCCACCGTGCCTGCGTCCATGGCGCCCGGCGCCACCCCCGCCACCTCCTTCAGCGCGTCGATGCCCGGGCGGACCGAACTGCCCAGCTCCACCAGCCCGCGCCGTGTCAGCACGCGGTTGGCGCCCCGCAGCGGGACCATGTCGGCAATGGTGCCGAGGGTGACGATGTCCAGGTGCCTGCGGATGTCGGGCACGCTGTCAGGAGCGAACCAGCCCGCCTCCCGCAGGTTGGCGCGCAAGCCGATGACCAGGTAGAAGGCCAGCCCCGCCGCGCACAGCCCCTTGTCCGGGAAGGCGCAGTCGGGGCGCTGGGGATTGATGATGGCCGCGGCGGCGTCCGGCACCCGTTCGGGCAACTGGTGGTGGTCGACGATGACCACGTCCATGCCGAGATCCCGCGCCAAGGCCACTTCGTCGGCGTTGGAGATGCCGCAGTCCACCGTGACGACGAGGGAGACATCCTGGGTGCGCAAGTGCTCGATCCCCTGGCGGCTCATGCCGTAGCCCTCGTCGATGCGATGCGGAATGTAGAACAGCGGCGCGCCGCCAACCTCGCGCAGAAAGGAAACGAGCACCGCGGCGCCGGTGGTGCCGTCGACGTCGTAGTCGCCCCACACGCACACGCGCTCGCCGTCGCGCAAGGCGCGGGCAATGCGCCGAACGGCGTCGTCCATGCCCGCCAGCAGGTGCGGCGACGGCAGGTCGGCGCTCAGACTGGAAGAGAGAAAGCGGCGCGCCGCGTCCGCTTCCGCGAACCCGCGCTGCGCCAGGATACGCGCAAGCAGCAGCGGGAACTTGAGTTCCCGGGAAAGCGCCGCGGCCGCGGCTTCATCGGCGTCCTTGAGGATCCAGCGTTTGCGGACGTCCTGCACCTTTCGAGAACCGCGGCTACCGCCTGCGGCCTCGTTCCAGTGACAGAATGATCGGGGTGGCCACGAAGATGGTGGAGTACAGCCCGGCCAGGAAGCCGACGAAAAGCGTGAAGGCGAAGGGCCGGATGACGCCGCCGCCCAGGATCAACAGGGCCGTCAACACCAGCAGCGACGTGATGGTGGTGAGGATCGTGCGCCCGAGGGTGTCGTTGATGCTGATGTTGATGATGCTCTCCATGGAGTCGCGGCGCCTCTTGCGCATGTTCTCGCGGATGCGGTCGCAGATCACCACGGTGTCATTCACGGAGTAACCCGCGATGGTCAGGAGCGCGGCGACGATGGGAAGGTCCAGCTCGAAACCAGCGACCACCAGCGCCCCCAACGTGATCAGGACGTCGTGGACCAGCGCGACGATGGCGCCCAGCCCGAAGCGCAGCTCGAAGCGGAGCCAGATGTACGCGCCCATCATGATGGTGGCGAAGATCACCGACAGAATGCCCCGGCGCCGCAGGTCATCGCCCACCTTGGGACCCACCGACTCCACCCGAAGCACTTCGTACTTCCCCGCGCCGAACGACTGATCCAGGGTCGCGCGGATGTCCCGGCCCACGGTGCCGATCTCCGTCTCCGACTTCTCCATGCGGATCAGGTACTCGCCGGTGCCGCCTCCGCCGAAGTCCTGAACCACACCTCCCAGCGGCGACTGCTGCAACGCGTCGCGGAGTTGGCCGATGGTGACCGATTCGGGAAGCCTGACGTGCACCATGGTGCCGCCTTCGAAATCGACCCCGAGGTTCGGTCCCTTCGTGAACAGCAACAGCACGACGCCGATGATCAGCACCGACGACAGCATGAAACCCCAGCGGCGATAGCTCAGGAAGGGTATCCGGGTTCCCGGCTTGATGATTTCCATGTGGTCTTCTCAGTTCAATCCGTCGTAGTTCGCGGCCGCCTCGCCCCTGCTCCGCGCTACACCGACAGCCGCACCAAGTTCCGCCGGGTGAGGCGATAGTCGTAGTAGATGCGTGTTCCGTACACCGCGGAGATCACCGTGGTGAGGATGCCCACGCACAGGGTCACGGCGAAGCCGCGCACAGGGCCGGTGCCGAACTGGAACAGGATCACCCCGGCCAGGAACGTGGTGAGGTTGGAGTCGAGGATGGCCGGTATGGCGCGCTCGTAACCCGTGTCGATGGCCGTGCGCGGCGGTTTCCCGTTGCGCACTTCCTCGCGGATGCGCTCGTTGATGAGCACGTTGGCGTCCACGGCCATGCCCATGGTGAGGATGATGCCGGCGATGCCGGGCAGGGTCAGGACCGCTTCGAAACCCGCGAGAATCGCCATCATGAAGAAAATGTTCAGCACCAGCGCCACGTCCGCCAAAATACCCGCGCCGCGGTAGTAGGCCATCATGAAGATGAGCACCAGGATGCTTCCGAGGATGAAGGACACGATCCCCTGCCGCACCGAATCCCGCCCGAGGGACGGACCCACCGTGCGCTCCTCCAGGATCTGCACCGGCGCAGGCAACGCGCCCGCGCGCAACACGATGGCCAGGTCCCGAGCCTCCTGGAAGTTGTAGCTGCCGGTGATGGAGGCCACCCCGCCGGAGATGCGCTCGCGGATCTGGGGCGCCGAGTAGACCCGGCCGTCCAGGACGATGGCCAGCAGGCGGCCGACGTTCTCCGCAGTCAGGCGGTCGAAGGCGGTGCTGCCCACGGAGTTGAGCGCCAACTCGACGTACAGCCCCTCGAGCTGGTCGCCCCGGCGCACGTTGGCGTCCGCAATGGCCTCGCCGGTCATCAGCGTACGCGCCTCCAGCAGATAGGGAATCTTTTCGCGCCGCACCGACGAATCCGTGCCCTCGTAGCCGTACAGCACCTCGCGCCCCGGCGGCGGCCCGGAACGCACCGCCTGCTCCACATCGCCGCGCTCGTCCACAAGCTTGAACTCCAGCAGCGCGGTCTTGCCGATGAGCGCCTTGGCCCGTTCCGGATCCTGGATTCCCGGGAGTTGCACGAGGATGTCCCGCTGCCCCTGGCGCTGGATGGTGGGCTCGGTGACGCCGAACTGGTCGATGCGGTTGCGGATGGTCTCCAGCGTCTGATCCACCGCGAAGTCACGGATGTTGGCGAGTTCCCGCTCGGTGAATTCTGCACGCAACTCGGCGCCGCCCGCGGCCGTGCTGGAACCGGACACATCCAGCACCGGATACTCGGCGACGAGCAACTCCCGGATACGCTCCATGTTCTCCGGCGAGGCCCGGACGACGAGTTCCCCGGCGCCGCCGACCTCGAGGCCGGTGAAGACGATATTGCGTTCGCGCAGCTCGTCCCTGAGACCGCTGCGCACCCGCCTCATGCGGTTCTCCACCGCCTTCTCCACCTCCACCTCCAGCACCAGGTGTGAGCCGCCCTGAAGGTCCAGACCGAGGCGAATGCCTTTCTCGGGCAGGAACCACAGACCCTGCACGAAGCTGGGAGCGAGATACGCCCCGGCCGCAACCATGCAGACCACCAACAGGACCAGACGAAAGGCTAGACTTTGACGCATGCTTGTTTCCCCAACCGGAGTTCACTGCCGCCGGAGACCCGGCGGAGGGCGCCCTACTTGCCCTTGGCCTCCTTGGCCCCGGTCGCTGCGGTCGTTTTCTCGACTCGGAAAAGCTGGGCGATATAACTCCGGCCCACCCTGATCTTGACGTTGGGGGCCACTTCGAGGGTCACCTCGGTATCCGTCAGCCCCAGGATCTTTCCAAACACGCCGCCCGTGGTCATGACCTCGTCGTTGCGCTTGAGTTGCGCCAGCATGTTGCGGTGGTCCTTGGCCTTGCGCTGCTGCGGCCGGATCAAGAGGAAGTAGAAGACCGCGAAAATCAGCACCAGGGGCAACATGCTGACGAAGGTGCTGGGCCCCCCTCCGGCCTGCGCGTACGCGACTTCCCACATGGTTTCCTCCAAGGCTATTCGGTGCCACGGCTGCCCGTCATCCGGGCTGGCCATGCCGTTACGCCACGGGGTCGGGCAAATCCCATATGCCGCCCGCGACGCTCTCCAGACTCGACCGCTCCCGAACGGCCCCGCGCAGTTCCGTCATCAGCCTCTGGTAATAGCAGACGTTGTGCAGCGTGTTCAGGCAGGCCGCGAGGATTTCGCCGGCCACGTAGAGGTGGCGAAGATAGGCACGCGAAAAATTTCGACAACCGTAGCACGGGCAGCTTTCGTCCACGGGACGCGGATCCCGCGCGAAAGCCGCATTCTTGATACTGAGCTTTCCGGTGGCGGTGTATAACGTGCCGTTCCTGGCATTCCTCGTCGGCAGAACGCAATCGAACAGATCATAGCCGGAGCGGACCCCGTGAATCAAGTCTTCGGGCTTGCCGAGGCCCATGAGGTAGCGCGGCCGGTCCTCCGGCATCCGTGCCGCGGTGAAGCCGGCGACCTCCGCCAGCAGCGCCGGCCCTTCGCCGATCCCCAGGCCGCCGGCGGCATAGCCGTCGAACGGAAGAGCGGCGAGCCGCGCCGCGCAATCCTCGCGCAAGTCCTTGAACACCCCGCCCTGCACGATCCCGAAGAGCGCGCCATCCGCTGAGCGCGGCGCCTCCAGCGAGCGCCGCGCCCAGCGCACGGTCCGGTCGGTGGACGCCTTCACGTACTCCCGGCTCGACGGGTAGGGGATGCATTCGTCCAGCACCATGGCCACGTCCACCCCCAACGCCTGCTGGATGCCCACCACCTTCTCCGGCGTGAGGAAGTGCGACGAGCCGTCCAGGTGGGAGCGGAACGACACCCCCTCCTCGGTAATCCTGCGCATGGCCGCCAGGCTCAGCACCTGGTAGCCGCCGCTGTCGGTCAGGATCGGCCCGTCCCAGCCCATGAACGCATGCAGCCCCCCCAAGTCCCGGATCAACTCCTCCCCCGGGCGCATGTACAGGTGGTACGTGTTGCACAGGATGATCTGGCTCGACACCTCCCGAAGTTCCCGCGGCGACAGCGCCTTGACCGCCCCGCGGGTGCCCACCGGCATGAACGCCGGCGTCTCCACCACGCCGTGGGCGGTCTCCAGAAGGCCGCTGCGCGCCCGGCCGTGGGTGTGGGTCACGGTGAATTTCATGGTGTCAGTCCGAGGTGGCTCCGGGGCAGGCCTCGCGTGGTACACGCCAGTGCTCGTCATCGCGCCTTGCCGACAACAAAAATTCCTGCGCAGCTTCGTCAACGTCTATGCCGAACGCAAGACTAGAGAATCAGCATGGCATCGCCGTAGCTGTAAAACCGGTAACCCTCGGCGACGGCTTCGGTGTAGGCGCGGCGCACCAGATCCAGCCCTGCCAGCGCGGCCACCATGGCCAGCGGCGTGGAGCGCGGCAGGTGAAAGTTGGTGATGAGGGCGTCGATGGCGCGGAAGCGATAGCCGGCGGTGATGAACAGGCGCGTGATGCCGGCATCGGCGGCGACCCTGCCCTTGCGCGCGACCACGCTTTCCAGTGTGCGCGTGCTGGTGGAGCCCACCGCCACCACGCGCTTTCCTTCCGCCGCGGCGCGGCGAATGCGCCGGGCCGCGGTTTCGCTCAAGGTATACCACTCTCCATCCATGCGATGGTTCTCCACCACGGCGTCGCGTACCGGGCGAAACGTGCCCAGGCCCACGTGCAGGGTCACGGTCACGTGGTCGATGCCGCCGGCAGCCAGCTCGTCCAGGAGCGCGCGGGTGAAATGAAGCCCCGCGGTCGGCGCCGCCACCGAGCCGGGCGCCGCGGCATAAACGGTCTGGTAGCTCTCCCGGTCCGTGTCCTCCACGGGCCGCAGCCGTTCGATATAGTGCGGCAGCGGTGGCGCGCCGATTTCTTCCAGCATCTCGTGGAACCCGCCAGGATGCTCGAAGCGAAGGCCGTACCGGCCCGCGCCGAGATCGCCCAACACCGTCGCCTCGACCGTCTCGGAGAATGCGATGCGGCTCCCCAGGCGCGGCTTTTTGGAGGCATCGACCAAGGCGAGCCAAAGCCCCTGCTCCACATCGAACGGCTCCACCAGCAGCACCGTCGCGCGCCCCCCGCTGTCCTTGCGCCCCTCCAGGCGCGCGGGGATGACCTTGGAATCGTTGAGCACCAGCAGGTCTCTCGGCGACAGAAACTCGCCGAGAGACGCGAAACGCGAGTGGGTGATGGCGCCTGACGCGCGATCCACCACCATGAGGCGCGCGGACACGCGACCCTCGGCCGGGTACGCAGAGATCAGTGATTCAGGAAGGTCGTAGGCGAGTTCTTCCAGCAGCATGGCTTACGGGGAACGGATCAGCGGCCGACTCAGGTATCCTCCCCGGCGGCCTTCTTCAGGAACGGCGTGAGCAGGTCGATGGGCACCGGAAAGATGGTGGTGGAGTTCTTGTCACCGGCCACTTCCTGGAGACTCTGCAGAAAACGAAGCTGCATGGCCATGGGTTCCTTGGCGATGACGGCGGCGGCTTCCTGGAGTTTCTGGGAGGCCTGAAACTCGCCGTCGGCCAGGATGATCTTGGCGCGCCGCTCGCGCTCGGCCTCGGCCTGCCGGGCCATGGCGCGTTGCATCTCCTCCGGGAGGTCGATGTGCTTCAACTCGGTCAGCACCACCTTGATGCCCCAGGGGTCGGTCTGCTCGTCCAGAATCTTCTGGATGTCGGAGTTGATGCGCTCCCGTTCCGACAGGAGCTGGTCCAGTTCCGCCTGGCCGCAGATGCTCCGGAGCGTCACCTGGGCCAGTTGCGACGTGGCGAAGAGGTAGTTGGCCACCTCGAGGATGGCGCGGTTGGGATCGAGCACCCTGAAGTAGAGCACCGCGTTGACCTTCACCGAGACGTTGTCACGGGTGATCACGTCCTGAGAGGGGACGTCCATGGTCACGGTCCTGAGCTCCACCCGTTCCATCTTTTCGATGAAGGGGATCACGTAGATGATCCCAGGGCCGCGGGAGTTCACCATCCGGCCCAGCCGGAAGATCACGCCGCGTTCGTATTCCTTGAGAATCTTGATGCCGCTGACGGCCAACCCGGCCACGATGATCAGTACGATCACTATGGGTCCGAAATCCAGCATGCGTGTCTCCTGCGCGGCCGCGGGCTCGATCAGCTCTCCACGGCGCGCTTGACCTTGAGAATCATCCCGTCGTGACCGACGACCTCGATACGGTCGCCGGGCTCCAGCCGCTCCGCGCCCTCGGCGCTCCACACCTCGCCGTGCACGAACACCCTACCCTTCCGGTCCAGCCGCTCGCGCACCTCGCCGACCTCGCCCACGAGCCCCTCGTAGCCCAGGGTGGCCCTGCGCCGCTGGGACCGGACCACCAGGAAGGTGACCACCAGCACCGCCGCGCTCAAGGTGCCCACCGCCGCCAGCACGATGCCCGGGTCCACCGTGAGGTCCGATCCTTCGACATCGAACAACAACAGGGAGCCCAGCCCCAGGGACACCACGCCGCTGATGCCCAGAAGCCCGAAGCTCGGCAGGAACGCCTCCGCCACCAGCAGACACATGCCGAGGCCGATGAGCAGCAGTCCCGCGTAGTTGATGGGCAGCACCTGCAAGGACGCCAATGCCAGCAGCAGCGCGATGCCCCCGGCGATACCCGGGAAAAGCGCGCCCGGGTTGGAGAACTCCATGTACAGGCCGAGGATGCCGGCCATCATCAGCAGGTAGGCGATATTGGGATCCGCCAGGACGTTGAGCACCTTGAGCTTGAGCCCCATCTCGAAGCGCAGCACCGACACGCCGTCGAAGTCCAGCGTCCGCATGGCGCCGGCCACATCCACCTCGCGCCCGTGGGCCTGCTTGAGCAGGTCGCTCACGTCCACCGCCATGATGTCGATGACGCCCTTCTCCAGCGCTTCCTTGTCGGTGATGGAGACGCTCCGGCGCACCGCCTGGATGGCGAACTCGGTGTCGCGGCCGCGCCGCTGGGCGATGGTCTCGCTGAAGGAGGCGGTGAAGTTCTCGAGCTTCTCGCCCATGACGCCCTTGACTTCCTGTCCTCCGCCCGCCACCGGATGGGCCGCGCCGATGTTGGTGCCGGGCGCCATGGCGGCGACGTTGGCGGCCAGGGTGATGAAGACCCCGGCCGAGCCCGCGCCCGCGCCGCTGGGCGCCACGTAGACGATCACCGGCAGCGGCGCGCTCAGCATTTCCTTGACGATGGAACGGGTGGAAGACAACAGTCCCCCCGGAGTGTCGAGCTGGATGATCAGCGCGCGGGCGTTGCCCGCGTGCGCCCGCTGGATGCTGTCGCGAATGTAGTCGTTGACCGCCGGGTTGATGCCGCCGTCAATGACGATGAGATTCACATGGGAACCCGTGGCGCTCTGGGGCGTGGCCTCGCGCGCGGCGCCCCCGGCGCTCAGAGCGCCCACGCCCAGCGCCGCCAGCAGCAGCGCGCACCAGAACCGCACCCCCAACAGCGAACGCAAGCGCGTCACGTCAGTCCGCCGCCGTCCCGAGCTCCCGCAGCACGCTCTTGATGTCTTCCCAGACAAGCCTCTTGTCCCCCGGATTGCGCAACAGGTACGCCGGATGAAACGTCGGCATCAGCCGGATGCCGTGGTAGTCGCGCCAATGCCCGCGCAGACGCGAGATCGCCTCGTTGGAGCGCAGCAGCGTCTGCGCCGCGGCCCGCCCCAAGGCGATGATCACCCGCGGCCGCACCAACTCGATCTGCCGGATCAGGAACGGTTCGCAAGCCGCCACCTCGTCCGGCTCCGGGTCGCGGTTGCGCGGCGGGCGGCACTTGACCACGTTGGCAATGTACACGTCCTCGCGCCGTAGCCTCATCCCCTTGGTGATGATGTCGGTAAGCAACTGCCCCGCGCGTCCCACAAAGGGCTCACCCTGCCGGTCCTCGTCCTCGCCCGGCCCTTCGCCGATGAACATGATATCCGCGTCCGCCCGGCCGACGCCGTAGACGATGCGGTTGCGCCCTTGGGAAAGCTTGCAGCGCCGGCAGTCGCCCAGGATGCCGCGCAGCGCGTCAAGATCCGCGGCCGCCGCAACCTCGTGGCCCCCGGTCGCCGTCGCCGCAACCGCGCTGCCCGGCGCTGCGGCGGTGGCGTCTTCACCGCCCTGGCCCCCGGTGGGCGACCGATCAGGAACATCGGTTTCCACGCGCCCCCCCACCGGCAGGAACGTGATCCCCGCCGCCTGCTGCTGTTCCAGACAACTCCGCAACGAACTCGCCGCAACCGCCAAACGCTGCCGTAGTTCAAGCGCATCCATGTGACACCCACCAGCGTCTGATTCATGTCTACGACAATACAATGGGCATAGCAATGCAATGGACGTAGCAATGCTGCCAGGATGATCCCACGCTCACCGAGCACCCGCGTAGAGCGCCGGATTCGGGGTTGCCGGCACTCAGCCCTTCTCCGCGGCGTCCATGAGTTCCAGCAGATAGCCCGGCTTGAGCGGCAGGCGCGTCACCTCCACCCCAAGGGCGTGGGAAACGGCGTTGGCGAGGGCGGCGCCGGCGGCCGTGATGCCGCCCTCCCCGGCTCCCTTGACCCCCAATGGGTTGTGGGGCGACGGGAAGTTTTCGGTGGAGATAAACCGGCCCTGGGGTATGTCCATGGCCGTGGGCAAGAGGTAGTCCATGAAGCTCGTGGCCTGGGGCTGGCCGTCCTGATCGTAGGCGAACTCTTCCAGCAGCGCGCCGCCGATGCCCTGGGCCAGGCCGCCGGCCATCTGGCCTTCGACGATCATGGGGTTGATCTTGCGACCGATGTCTTCCATCACGAGGTAGTCCAGGATCTCGATCATGCCCGTCTCCCGGTCCACCTCCACCAGGGCCACATGGACGCCGTAAGGGAACGGCCGCTTGTCGGTGGCGAAGAAGTGCTCCTCCGAGATGCCGGGGGTGAAGCCCCGTGCCAGCGCCGGTCCCGGCAGTGCCAGCCGCGCCAGGGCGGCAAAGTCCAGACTGCGCCCCGGCGCCCCCTTGGCGCTGATGCGTCCGTCCGCCAGCACGAGATCGCCCGCGTCGATCTCCAACTCCGCCGCGGCCAGCCGCAGGAGCTTGTCCCTGACCTTCCGGCACGCGCCCACGGCGGCGCTGCCGCCCATGACCGTGGAGCGGCTGGCGTTGCTGCCGTTGCCGTAGGGCACCTTGGCGGTATCGCCGTGCACCACCCGCACCTCGTCGATGGCAACGCTCATCTCGTCGGCGACGATCTGGCTCAGCGCGGTATCGATGCCCTGTCCCACGGAATTGATGCCGCAGTAGAGCACCACGCCGCCGGTGTTGCCCACCTCCACCCGGGCGTACTCCCAGGGTCCGATGCCGCTGGTCTCCACGAAGCAGCCGATGCCCACGCCCATGGCCCGGCCCTCGGCCCGGGCCGCCGCGCACCGGCGCTGAAGCTCCTCGTAGTCCATGTGGCGCAAGGCCGCGTCGAGTTGCCCCGGCAGATCGCCGCTGTCGTACACGTTGTAGTGGTACGGGTTCCGGCCGAGGTCGTAGGGCATTTCCTCCGGGCGGATCATGTTGCGCCGCCGCAGCTCAGCGGGATCGAGCCCGAGGCGATGAGCCGCCATGTCCAGGAGCCGCTCGCGCACGAAGTTGGCCTCGTAACGGCCCGGGCTCCGGTAGGTGCCCACCGGAGTCTTGTTGGTGAGCACGCAATGGATCTCGCAGCGGTAGTTCGGAATGCGCAGCGGCCCCTGGAGCATGGCGGATGACGACACGATGGGCGTGCCGCCGTGGGTGCGCGTGTAGCCGCCCATGTCGAACAGGATATCCGCGTCCATGGCCATGATGGCGCCGTCGTTGCGGAGGCCCAGCCGCACCCGATAGGACTGCTGCCGTGAATGGTTGGTGGCCTTGAGATGCTCCGAGCGGTCCTCGATCCAGCACACGGGCGCGCGGAAGCGCATGGCGGCAAAGGGAATCAGGAAGTCTTCGGGGTAGAACTCGCCCCGGGCGCCAAAACCGCCGCCCACCGTCGGCTCGATGAAATGGATCGCGCTCTGGGGCAAGCCGCTGAGTTCCGAGAGAATGCGCCAGTTGGTGTGGGTCATCTTGGTGGGACCCCACACCGTGAGCATGCCGCGGCTTTCGTCGTACTCCGCCACCAGGCCACGGGTTTCGAGCGGCACCGCGGCATGACGATTGGTCTCGAAGGTTTCCTCGATGACAAGGTCGCACTCAGCCAACGCGCGCGTCACGTCTCCCCTCTCCACCTGAAACCCGGCGGGCGCGTTTCCCGGCACCGCTTCATGGAGCCGGGGCGCGTCTGGCGCCATGGCGGCGCGGGCGCCGGTCACCGCCGGCAGCTCTTCGTAGAACACCTCCACCAATTCCAGCGCGTCCTCGGCCACGTAGCGATCTTGCGCCACCACCACGGCCACGGGCTCACCCACGTAGCGCACGCGGTCCGTGGCGATGGGCGTCTGCTGCGAGCGCTCCAGGCCGGGCAACTGGCTGGTGCGCATGGGAATGGTCTTGAGGCCGGGCATGTCCGCCGACGTGAGCACGCCCACGACGCCGGGCAGCGCCAAGGCCGCGGAGGCGTCGATGCCGGAAAGTCGGGCGTGGGCGCGGGTGCTGCGCAGGATCGCGGCGTGCACCATGCCCGGCCGGCGGATGTCGCCGACGTACCTGGCGGCGCCCCTGAGGAGGGGCACGTCTTCCCTGCGCTTCACGCTGGAGCCGATGTAGGGCATGTGTACCTCGTGGGCGGGCGGGTTCGACCCCTCTGTCAGATGCCAAGGCGGGCCATGATGCGGTCACCGTTCTCGATGACGTTCACGACAAACATCTGGGCGGCGCAAGCGATCCGGGTTTGCCGCGCACGTTACCCTTTCGACATCTCTTCCGCGGCGTCGCGAATGGCCGTCACGATGTTCTTGTAACCCGTGCAGCGGCACAGGTTGCCGCTGATCCACTCGCGGATCTCGGTTTCGCCGGGATCGGGATTCTCCCGCAGCAGCGCCCGGGCCGTCAGCAGGATGCCCGGCGTGCAGAAGCCGCACTGGAGTCCGTGCCGTTCCTGGAACTTCTCCTGCAGCGGGTGCAGCGTTTCCGCGTCCGGCGCCAGACCCTCCACGGTTTCGATCTCGGCGCCGTCGGCCTGCACCGCGAACATCAGGCAGGAACGCACCGGGTCGCCGTTCAGCAACACCGTGCAGGCGCCGCACACGCCGTGCTCGCAGCCCACATGGGTGCCAGTCAGTTCCAGGTCGTCGCGGATGAAGTCACACAAGAGCCTGCGCGGCTCGGCCTCACCGCTGCGCTCCACACCGTTAATGCGTAACGCAATCTTGCCCATGCTCAATCCCCGCTCCCGTGCCTGAAACACCCCATTCACTCGCCGGACTCGGACGAGGCCGCGGCCAGCCGTGCCGCACGCGCCAGCGCGCGCCGGGCCATCACGGCGCACGCGCGGCGGCGGTAGTCGGCGCTGGCGTGCATGTCGGAGTCCTGCTCGATGCCATTCACGGCGCGGCGCGCGGCCTCGCGGAAGAGCGCGTCCGAGGGCTTCTCACCCAGCAGCGTCGTCTCGGCGTCGCGGGCACGTATGGGGGCCGATCCGGTGAGCGTCAGGCGCGCGCCGCTCACCGCGCCGTTCGTGTCCAGGGTGACGAGCGCTGCCGCTCCCGCCAAGGCGAAGTCGCCGTAGCGACGGCTTACTTCGTGAAACGACGCGCCGCTTCCCGCGGCCACCGCCCCCACCCGCGCCTCCGCCAGCAACTCCCCCGGCTCCAGCACCGTGGTCATGGCGCCGAGAAAAAACTCCTCCGCGCTCACGGTGCGCTCGCCGCCTTCGCTCCGCACCACAAGGTCCGCGTCCAGGGTGACCATGGCCACGGGCAACTCGGCGGACGGAAAGGCGTGGGCGAGACTGCCGCCCACGGTGCCGCGGTTGCGTATCTGCACGTGGCCGATGTAACCGGCGGCCTCGCGCAGCAGCGGCCAGCCCGCGGCCACCTCCGGCGAGCGTTCAAGCGCGCGCTGCCGCGTCATCGCGCCGATGCGCAACGTGCCGCGGTCGATGGCGCAAAAGTCCAGTTCGGCCACGCGGTTCAAGTCCACCAGATGCGCGGGCCGGGCCAGCCGGAAGTTCATCAGCGGCACCAGGCTCTGGCCGCCGGCCAGCACCCGCGCCTCCTCACCGAGACCGGCGAGCAAGGATGTGGCCTCGGCCAACGTCGCGGGACCGTGATACTCGAAGGACGCCGGTTTCATCATCCACTCCGAAGCCGCTGCGGTGGGGCTGGCCACTCAACAACAAACTTCCTGCCCAACTTGTCGCAGGAATGTACGGGACTAGCGCCGGATTGTAGTCCGGCCGTCTGGGAAACGCCAGTCACGAAGCGATGGCGTGGGCGAGCGCGGTGGCTGTGTGCGGTTGCGTTGGGTTGTTTGAGAGGCGTCCCCTTTTCAGGGTAGCATCCCCTTTTCACGGTATTCAGGGTATCCCTTGGTTCTTTGGCATGGAGTGTCGCGCGACCCGGGCATTGAACTCGGGCATTCGGCCGGTGCATTCGACCCGCACACGCGGCGCAGCACACAGGAGTTTCCGGAAATGAGCCATACGAACTCCCGGCGCGTTCAAACATCCCTTCACTGGGGCGCCTACCAGGTCGAGGTTCAGGACGGACGCATTGTGGCCGCGCACCCGTTCGCCGGCGATCCGGATCCGTCGCCCATCGGCCAGTCGCTCCCGGACGTGGTGCAACACCGCTGCCGGGTGGCGCAACCCATGGTGCGCCAAGGCTGGCTGGAGCGGGGCCCGGAGCATCACGGGGGCGGCCGCGGCGCCGAACCGTTCGTCCCGGTGAGTTGGGACGAGGCGCTCGACCTGGTGGCCGGGGAGTTGCGGCGCGTGCGCGACGCGTACGGCAACGAGGCGATTTTCGGCGGCTCCTACGGCTGGGCCTCCGCAGGCCGGTTCCACCACGCCCAGAGCCAGCTTCACCGTTTCCTCAACCAGGCCGGCGGCTATGTCCGGTCGGTCAACACCTACAGCTACGCGGCCGGTGAAGTCATCATCCCCCACGTCTTCGGATACGACTGGTACTCGGTGCGCGACGGGGCCACTTCGTGGCCGGTGATCGCAAGGGAGACGGAGCTGGTGGTCAGCTTCGGCGGCATTCCGCTCAAGAACACGCAGGTCAGCGCCGGCGGCATCGCCCGGCATACGACGCGTGACTGGCTCCAACGGTGCCGCAGGAACGGCGTGGCGTTCGTGAACGTCAGTCCGGTGAGGGACGACGCCGCGGCCTTCCTCGAGGCGGAGTGGCTGACCCCGCGGCCCAACACCGACACGGCGCTCATGTTGGGGCTGGCCCACACGCTGCTCCAGGAAGGTCTCCACGACGAGACGTTTCTGGAAAAGTACTGTACCGGCTTCGAGGTGTTCCGCGCCTACCTCATGGGTGAAACGGACGGCCGTCCCAAGGACCCGGAATGGGCGGCAGGCGTGTGCGGCATTGCGGCGAGCGCCATCCGCGACCTGGCGCGGCGCATGGCCGCGAGCCGCACGCTCATCACCGTGAGCTGGTCACTGCAACGGGCCGACCATGGAGAACAGCCCTATTGGATGGCCGCGGTGCTGGCCGCGATGCTGGGACAGATCGGGCTTCCCGGCGGTGGCATCGGCTACGGCTACGGTTCCACCGGCGCCATCGGCAATCCGGTGCGGGCCACGGGCGGGATCACGTTGCCCCAGGGCGCGAACCCGGTGTCATCCTTCATCCCGGTGGCGCGCATCACCGACATGCTGCTCCACCCGGGCGAGCCCTTCGACTATGACGGCCGGCGCCTCGTATATCCCGACATCCGTCTCGTCTATTGGTGCGGCGGCAATCCCTTCCACCATCACCAGGACCTCAACCGGCTGGTGGAGGCATGGCAACGCCCCGAAACCATCATCGTCCACGAGCCTTGGTGGAACGCGTTGGCACGGCATGCAGACATTGTGCTGCCGGCCACCACGCCGCTGGAACGAAACGACATCGGCAGGCAGGCTTCCGATCCCATCGTGTTCGCCATGGCCCAGGCCATTCCTCCCGTCGGCGAGGCGCGGAACGACTACGACATCTTCTCCGGGGTTGCGGGGCGACTGGATTTCGCGGAGCGCTTCACCGAAGGCCGGTCGGAGAACGGTTGGCTCCGGCGCCTCTATGACGAACTTCGGAGCGCCTTCATCCGCGACGGCATCGAGTTGCCGCCCTTCGACGCCTTCTGGAGCGCCGGTCACATCACCCTGCCCACCAGCGGCGAAGAAAAAGTGCTGCTCGCGCGCTTCCGGGAGAACCCCGCGGCGCACCCGTTGCCCACCCCGTCCGGCCGCATCGAGATCTTTTCGGACACTGTCGCGGGTTTCGGCTACGGCGACTGCCCCGGTCATCCGGCCTGGATCGAGCCGGCGGAGTGGCTGGGCGCGGAGGAAGCCCGGAGCTTCCCGCTCCACCTCATCTCCAACCAGCCCGCCACGAGGCTGCATAGCCAGCACGACCCGGGCGCGGTGAGCTTGGCCAACAAGGTGCAGGGCCGCGAGCCGCTGCTGATCCATCCCGCCGCGGCCGCTGCCCGGGAAATCACGGATGGCAGCGTCGTGCGCGTGTACAATGATCGCGGAAGCTGCCTGGCCGGGGTTCGCGTCACCGACAGCGTCTTGCCCGACGTGGTCGTGCTCGCCACCGGCGCCTGGTACGACCCCGCCGCGCCCGGCGGATTGGACCGGCACGGCAACCCCAACGTCCTGACCCTGGACAAGGGGACCTCCCGTCTGGCCCAGGGTCCCATCTCACAGACGGCGCTGGTCGAGGTGGCGGCGTTCCACGGAGAATTGCCGGCCGTGCGCGCCTTCGAGCCGCCCTCTCTTGCCGCCCGCGCGACAGAACCCTAGAAGTCTGTCATCATGCACATGCCGGAACCTGGAGAAGGAAGGTGCCCGGTGGCGCCGCTGGTCTTCAAAACCAGTCTGAGGGCCGTAAGGTTCTCGGAGGGTTCGACTCCCTCCCTTCTCCGCCAAAGTTTTTGGTAAATTACTTGTTTTACAATGGGTTAGGCGCGATACGCTCTAATGATTATCACTTTATTTATCATAAGAACCTTGGCTACTTGGGGCACTTTCTGATCCGTTGCGGCGTCCGACTGCGTGGCCGCATCACTCCCCACAATGACCGGTAAGCGGCAGGAGGGTTGAGACCATGACATTGACGCGCGATTTCAGAGTGACGATCCGGGAGCGGCTGGAGCGCGATCCGGGCTTCCGGGAGGCGCTACTCGAAGAAGGCGTGCAGTGCCTTCTTGCCGGCGAAGTCGATGTCGGAAAGTCAGTTTTGCGCGACTACGTCAACGCGACCATAGGGTTCCAGGAACTCGCCGGGCTGACCGCGAAGTCGCCCAAGAGCCTAATGCGCATGCTCAGTCCGAACGGCAATCCGCAGGCGCGTAATCTCTTCGAGATCATCAGCTGTCTTCAGGAACGCGAGGGACTGCACCTCAAAGTGCAGGCGACTCGATGACTGACACCACCTCAATGATTCGATTTCCCGCCGACTGAATGTCACTTACACGCTCTCCGGAGAAGATCCGCCTTAAGTTCCCTTGCCTTTTCGGACAGCCGGTCGTCGTCTTCCAAAGCATACAACACCCCCAATGGGCTCGAATGCAATTTCCAGGTTCATCCAACCGTCACCGCTTCTGTTGTGTGGTGCTGAATTCCAACATGGCTTACCGCTGTGGCAAATCACCATAAAAAAACACCTGGAACCACGCCATGAGCAACACCACCGACCCATCGGCCGCCGTGCCGGATGCGGTGGCCCCGGAAGAACCGTCCCGCGGCCGCGTACTCGGGCTGCTGACCATGGGGCACGGCGTGACGCACGTGTTTCAGGGAACCATGGCGGTGTGCCTGCCACTGGTGGTGCGCGATTTCGGCATCTCCTACACCGACATCGGCGTGCTGCGCTCGGCACAGCGGGTGTCCCACATCCTGAGCATCACCATCGGCGGCCTGGCCACCGACCTGTTGCGCGACCGCCGGGGCGTCCTGCTGCTGTCGCTCCTGTGGCCCTCCCTGTTCGTCTCCCTCCAGGGGTTTTCGCCGACCTTCTGGATCTTCGGCGCGCTGGTGTGCATCCAGGCTCTGTTGGGCGGTTTTATGTGGCACGCCCCTGCGCGCGCGGTGGTGGGCGAGAAGTTTCCGGACCGCATGGGTTTCGCCCTGGGGGTACACGCCATGGGGGCCAACGTCGGCGCGGCCCTGGCCCCCATTGTGGTGGGCGCGCTGCTCACCTGGATCACGTGGCGCACGGCCTACCTGTTCCAGTTCGTGCCGGGCGTCGCCATCGCCATCTTCCTTTGGTTGGTGCTGCCGCCCTTGCGTCACGACGCCACGGCGCGCAACCGTTCCGCTTCCTACGGCAAGGCCTTGCGCGGCGAAATCCTCACCAATCTGCCGCTCATGGGCGTGACCCTGGTGGCGGCGCTGCGCTCCATCGGCGAAAACCTGGTCCCAACCTTCCTGCCGCTCTACCTGACCACGGACCTGAACATGGGCATCGCCACGGTGGGACTCTACCTGGCCTGCCTGGCGCTGGTGGGCACCATCTTCGCGCCGGTCATCGGACACCTCTCCGACCGCTTCGGACGAAAGATCACCATCTTCCTTTCGCTTCTCATCGGCGGCCTGCTCATCGGCGCCATCCCGCTCATGCCGTCCGGGTGGTTCCTGCTGCCGGTGGTGTCCCTCGGCGGCATGGCGCTCTTCGCCGTGGGGCCCATCATCCAGGCCAGCGGGCTGGAGCACGCGCCCAGAAACATCTGGGGCGCGGCCCAGACCTTCATGGACGTGGGGCGCTCGACCCTGTCGCTGGTGTTCCCGCTGGTAGCCGGCGCCGTGGCCGACACCTACGGCCTCCGCTACACCTTCTATCTCTTCGGCGCCATCAACCTGTTGGGCGCGGTCACCATCCTGGCGGTTCCCGCCGCGCGCGAGCAAGCACGGTAGCAACCCGTGCCGAACCCGTCACCGTTCCGCGCAACGGAACTGGCCTTCGCCGGGATTGGTGGACAGGTTGGTTAAGGTACCGGTGCCATCCGCTCGAAGCCTGCTGGTGTGTAGTAGCCGAGTGGCGACGTTGCCGATTGTAGAACACTTCGATGAACTCGAAGATTGCGGCCCTCATTGTACCGTCGGATCTGATCCGCGGAATGGCGAGAACTTCGGCCAGCGTCAGGTAGTCACGTTGGGCGCGCTTCTTGTAGCGCCCGCCATAGCGGGTCTGGGACATGGCGCATTTCTTGTTGATGGACGGCCGTTTACGTCTTCAGTTCCTGTTGAGTGAAGAGCGGCTGCCTCACCTCGTCAATATGGGCTCTGAGCGGTCGATCCGTCGTAAGGTGGTAGCCCATCACGTCAACCGCAACCGGAAGGCTACTCTCGTGAAACAGCGTCCACAGACGATCGATGGTTCTTCCGTCCAGTTGACCGTGCAGGACCAAGTCTATGTCTGAATCCGGACGGCAAACGCCTGTGGCGCGCGAACCGAAAAGGTCCACGCGAGTGATAACGTCCGCATAAGGCGCAAGAATCCGTTTAATCGTGACTAGCTGCTTGGCTGTAAGGCCGTGGTCCATCAAACCTACTCTACGCTCTCTTCAAGCAGCTTCGTATAGAGCTCATCCATGACCGCCAAGTAGCGGCTTCTGATGCTGTCGATCACATCCTTGAACTTCTCGAAGTCGTAGGTATGAGACATCTTGTTGCGGTCATCCAGTGCATCCATCCACGTCTCACCGTCGCTGACCAGCCTGGACGAAAACGCAGCGCGTATGACCGCCCGAGGAGTAACCTGCCGCAAGACGAGATTCTCGTTTTCCAGGTAGTCCTTCATGACGTTCCAAGCCAACTCCATCCTATACTCAAAGCGTTGAATGACACCCTCCTGCTCCAACTGGCTGAATTCCCGGTCTTCGTCAAGGGCCTCCCTGAGCAAGACGAAGGCACGTTTGTAGTTGTCGAACCGGTACTGCCAGCGCGGTTTCTTTGGCGGGTTCATGGCGGTGGACTCTGGCGTCGCAAGATACTCAGGGAATTATGCCAACTGAGGTAGGGATTTGCCAGAAGATTCGGCGCCTTGACCGCGATCCCCAGAAATAAAGAATGGTGCGGCGGGGCGGGTTCTTCGCCATCCGCATGGGCCTCATCCGGGCCATGTTCCTGTCCGGCATCGCCATGGCCTCCACCAACCTCCTCTTCGCCGTACTGCATTGGGTCAGAAGTCCGAAACCCTGTTCGCCATCGCCGTGGTGGTGGACGACCTCACCAGCGCCCTCGCCACCATATCCGGGTAAGACCAAACGTCATCCGCTTTTCGCTCCTTCGGCCTGTCCGCCCTTCCTCCGTCACTCCCACCTTTTTTCCCGGTCATGCCCGCCCTTGCTCCGTCATTCCCACGCAAGCCTTCCCTCGATCCTGCTCGGAGGCGAAAAGCAGGTAGGCCGAGGCGGGGACGACGCGCAAGGCGTACCGATTCGTAACCCCCTGAATTGTCGAATCATCAGTTCATTTTCATATCAATGAGGTTCTGCTACGTCCCCGCTTGGCACCTCACGACACGGCCTGCTGGACAGGGCACCTCAAACATCAAAGGAAAAACCCCTATGTGGATGCTCAAAATGCCCAAACCCCGCCACAAGACACGGCAAAGTCAACTCAATCCTCACTCCATCATCCTCGTTCTCCTCCTCCTGGCGGGCTTGGTGGGCTGCGACCAGCGCGACGAGTCGCCGAACGAATCAACACTCGCAAATCCGCAGCAACCGGGAACCCAGTCCGCTCAATTGGATTCGCTGAAGGACCAGATACAACAACTGCGAAACGCCTTTGGCGCGCAGTCCGACGTCCTGCAAGAGATACGGAGACGCGTTGTCCTCGCCACCATGCCTCCTGAGTGGGAAAGCCGCCTCGCGGAACTTGAAGAGCAGGTGAGCGACGTCAGCCAATGGCCGAAGAACCCCGGCGAGGCCGAGAGCTTCCTTGAGGGGGTATCCGCGCTGGTCACTGGCCTCCCATTATGGGCCGAACCGCAGTACCTTCCGCGGCTCTCGCGAATCCGTTGGGCGGCGATGGTATTCACGACTTTGAATGACGCGCCGGATGCAGCTCCGCCGCTCGCCGCGAGTACAACCCCAACGACATGCAGGAACGGCTGGAAGCATCTGAATGTACCGTCCGATGAGACCCTGTCGCTTGACCAACTGGATCAACGGGTCGACCAGCTGCGTGCCTTGGCGGGTGCCTTGGCGACAGCCACACCGGAAGGCACCGCTGGGGAGTTGGTTTCGCTGATACAGGAGTGCGCCAACGCACTCCTTGGCGAGGCTACTCGGCGGCGCGTCACCGAGGCCGTACAGCAGGCTGAAGAACTCCTGGAGGGAACTCAGGGCGCCACCGCCAACGTGGCAGAGGTTGGCACGCTCTACGACGCGCTCGAAATCGCTGCGCTAGACCAGGAGGTCGTTGACCCCGACGTCGATGTCCCGGCCCTGCGACAGAAGCTTGATAAATTGAGGCTGCGACGCCAAGCCGTTGAGCAGGCCGACATCTTGCGAAGCGAATGGCAGACCGTACAGCAACTGAAGCCCGATCTACCGGCCATCTATGAAGCTCATCAGCCTCAATGGCGTCCGTTGCTACTTCGGAGAGCGGAGCGCGCTCGACACGCAGTCCACGTGACCGCTCTCAGGGCACTACTGCAGCGGGTGGCAGCGTCCCGTGTGGCACTGGCTCTGAACGGCGTCCAGGCGCCGGCCCACGAACGGTTGGAAAGAGAGTTGCGTCGTGCCGTAGCCACCCACGAGACCGAAGCGACTCGACAGGCTGAAGAGCGCCACGCTCGCGCGGTGCGGTCGTATCAGGGTTGGGCACTTGCCGAAATCAGGAAGTTCAAAGCTGCGCTTGACGACTACTCCAAGTGGGCCACCGAGCAGCGCATGCCGCGGTTGTTTCTCAAGTTGTTGCGCTTACATGACCCCCACCCCTCGGAGCATCAAGTAGTCCGGCAAGCCATGATCGTCTACCTCCTGCCCATCAACCGCGCCTTGCTGGACCTGCCCGTCGCCGAGCTATACCAACAGGCGTTTCGAGATGGTTGGAACAAGCTGGACGGTCGCCGCGAGCAGATGGAAGTAGCGCAACAGTCAGCGCTGGCCAAGAAGAAGCCGATACGCCATTTCCTGGAGGACGGCTCGTGAGCTATTGTCCCTTGGAGTAGCTTGCCACTACCACTTCGGCCTTCAACGTGTTGCCGGCTCACGCCTTGCCTTGGGTTTTGCCCAAATGGGGTGACCATGCTGGTGAAGACAACTCCAACCGAACCGGCCACCCGGCGGGATCAACACGACCAACCGCGACCACGACGCGTCGATCCCAAGAGAAGCCGGCCACACTCAAAGGACTCCTACAACATGGCATTCGACCTGACCACGAAAAAAAGAAAGATTGCCCTCACTGGCCTGCAGAACAGCGGCAAGACCGCATTCCTGACCTCTCTGTTATGGCACCTGCACGAATTCGACAGCATGAACTTTGAACTCGAAAACAAGGCGAAGATCACTCGATTTCGTGAAGTTCCGACCCCAATGGCTTTTCCGTTCGAGCAGTTTCGGAGTCTCATGGCCGCGGAAGAGAGTCGTTGGCCCATGAAGACGACGCACGACCATCGTTACGTATGCACCTTCACCCGCTCTGACCAACGATGGAAACAACAGCTGGAATTCTTCGATTTCCCTGGCGAGCGTATCGCGGACGTGGGGATTGCGCTGCATGACGATTTCGCCCTTTGGTCCCGCTACATGCTTGCACAATTGGCCAGCGACTCCTCTCGCTGGGACGCGATCAAGGCATACGAGCAGGAACTGGAGGCCATCCTGGCTGTGTCCGTCAAACCGTCGCAGCACGACACTGAGACGCCCTTCGACCGGTTGCAACAGGTCGTTCGCAGCTATTGGACGCTTTTGGCGCGATTCGCATTGAAATACCGGCCCCTGGTATCGCCGTCAGAGTTCATGTTGAGTCGTCACGGCAATGTGGTTAGGCCCGATCAACCGGATAAAATGGCCGAGGAACGGCTTCATCGTTCGGAGCTGTCGAGTCGGTTCGCCCCGCTGTCGGCACACCTGCTGGACAAGGATCCCAGTTTGTTACAAGCGATGAACGCGCGCTACAAACACTACCGCGCGGATGTGGTCATGCCAGTATTCGAGAAAATGACCAGCGTCCACAGCCTGATCGTACTGGTGGATATCCGATCACTTCTTCTCGGCGGCGTTGATCGTTACAACGACAATCGCCAGGTCCTGCAGGCGTTGTTCGAACACATGCAGGATCATTCCTCCATCCGCAGCCTGTTCAGAAAATTGAAGTTCTGGTCACCCGCGGTGCAACGGGTGGCCTTTGTCGCTACAAAAGCCGACCTCGTCAAGACGGCCGACCTGGACAAGGGTCGTATGAAGTCCTTGTTGCACAGCATGACCCGGCGTGTAAGGGAACTGTGTCCCAATGCGGATGTAAGATGGTTTGACTGCAGCTCCTGCGTCTCCACCTTTCGGACGGACAAGATGGACGATGACCATCTAGGCGGTGTCCCGATGCACGACAATCCAGACCGTTTACGCATGGAGTTTTTCGTGTCCTCGCTGCCAGAGGATTGGCCGGGCGACTGGGATCCGGATGGTTACCAGTTTCCCGATGTGGCCCCTCGTTTGCCGCGCAACCGCCAGAGGCCTCCTCTGCATCGAAATTTGAACGCCGTATTCGACTTTGTCGCCATGTAGGGAGGGCTGCCATGGATACCAAGACAACGAACAAGGATACACCGGGATCAAGGCAGGGCGACTACGGGTTGGGGACACCCCGATCCCGGATGGACGGCGCCAGAGTGCTGAGCAATCAGGAGATCGAGGAAACGCAGCGACCGGAACCGGAGGAGTCGCGGCAGCAGTCCGACACGGAACCGCAACCATTCGCAACCGTGGAACCCAACACCACGACTACAGAGGCGCCGGAACCGGCGGCAGGTGACCACCGGTCGGAAACGCTTCCATCTCCGAAGGAACCCTCCTCAGTGCTGAGTGCTCAAGAAATCGAAAGCACGCCTCGCCTGGTCGACGAGGAGTCACGGCAGAGTTCCGACACACAACCACAGCAACTCGCAAAATTGGGTGCCGAGGGCACGACCATCGACTCTCTGGAACTGAGGCAGGGTGACCATGGGTTGGGAACACCCCGATCCCGGATGGACGGTGCCCGAGTCTTGAGCGAACAGGAGTCACAACAGAGCTACGGCACGGAAGTGCAGCAAGTCGCAAACCTGGATGCCGAGGCCACGACCACAGACTTTCCGGAACTGAGGCAGGGTGACCATGGCTTGGGAACGCCCCGATCCCGGATGGACGGTGCCCGAGTCTTGAGCGAACAGGAGATCGAAGAGGCCAGGTGCGTGGAGGACCAGGCGTTGCGGCGACAGTTCGAGAAAGAGCTGCAACAGCCCGCGGCTTTCGCGCTGCCCTCCGGCATCCGTCGCGCCCTGACTTGGGGCGGGCTTGCCTTGGCGGCCGTGCTCGGACTCTTCGTCGTGTCTCAGGTTACGGCGGCCATTTCCAGCATCGCGACCCTGCCGGTGCCGTTCAACTGGATCATGGGCTTTTTGGCCCTTCTCTTCGCCGGGATTCTGACTTGGATGATACTACGACTCGCCGTCGCGCTGTTCCGTTTGCAGCGCAGTCCATCTGTCAACCTACGCGCGATCCAGGCCCTTCAAGAGCGCCGGCACATGCAGGCTCTGGTTGAGGAACATGCAGAACAGGCAATTCACAAATTGCGAAATTACCTTGAAAACTACCAACTCAACGACGAGGCTTGCAGGCGTTTGAAGGGCCTCGGCTTGACCGACGGCGAGTGGGATAGCCTTGTACTCGAGCGGCGGTCGCTCTTGGCGAACGACGAATCCAAGCCGTCGGACGCGTGGCTTTCGGAGTTCCGCAGCCAATTCCAGTCGATCCTGGATCGCGCGGCGGAACGTCGCATCAAACACTGGGCAACGCGTGTGGCGGCGGGAACCGCCGTTTCCCGGTTGGCAGTGCTCGACAACGGTGCCGTGCTGTACGCATGCGCGGCGATGATCGAGGAACTAACGTTCCTCTACGGACTGCGCCCCGCCGTCGGGCAGACGGCCGCGATCTTAGCACGTTCCATACAGCAGACTTATTTTGCTGGCTTGGCGCAGCAAGGCACCGAAGCGATCATGGACACGTTGTGGAGCGAAACGAGCGGAATCGTGGGAGACCTGGTCGGCCGCGTGCTCCCCAGAGTAGCGGAAGGAGCCGTGAATGGTGCTCTCCTGTGGCGTCTGGGGAAACGGGCGATTGCTTCCCTTCAACCCGTACAGACCGCCAACTGAATGTCGAGGCGGAGCCTATCGTTGACAGGGTTGCGGAGGCAGTCGGCGGTGATTCGAAGGCCGAAATGAACCCATCGCAGGAATTTCCGGAGGACGGATCGTGAGAATCCATCAGTTAATCGCCGTAACCGTGTTCGTGTTGGCCACGACGGTTTTCAGTGCAGTACCGACTCGTTCCGGCGCCTCAACCTTGAGCCTGCCCTTGACACCACGGGAGCAGGCGGCGCGGCTTTGGCTGTTGGCTACGCCGGACACGGCACAAAAGCTCTTTCCGACTGTGGGAGCTGAGCCCAAATACTATTTTCAGCGCGACTATCGACGCGAATATGGTGGTGCGCTTTTCTATGATCGAGCCCGTCTAGCGGAACGAATAGGGGAACAGGGTCGGGCCCGATTTGCTACGGAACGCGGTTGGAGCCAGTTGCTCGGCTCCAGAAACCGCGGCATCCGCCAGGGACCGGACTCCGTGTATTGGGACCGCCGGACGGGTGTCGTCCGTGTGATCGAAGCGAAAGGAGGCAACTCCAGGCCCACTATCACCTACGGTTCTTCACAAGGCACGAACCCAAATACGATCTGGTCTGCTCGAAGGGTCATCATGTCGCCCAACGCAACCAGACAAGCCCGGGTCGAGTCGGCCCGGGTAATCGTGGCCGCGCAGAAGAATCGCCTTGTCACGGGCGTCGTAAGGACCCCTCACACGATGGGCCGGCCCGGTGAGCCTAGGCTTGAGGGTCGGTGGAATCGCACCAACGTGACGGGGCAGGCGCGCGCGATCGAACGAGCGATGACCCGGGAGAGTGTCGGCGCTCGACAAGTCTTCCGGGAAGCCCGTAGGGCCCAGTCCGCCGCAATGCTGAAATTCAGAGGCACACAGGGCGTGGCAATCCTCGGCGTTGCGGGGGCAGCCGGACTGGTGTGGGATGCATTCCAGCAGGCCGGGGTCGCCCGGGGAATGTTCAACGATCCTACCCTGCAAGGGAGTCTTCTGCCCCACATGCAGACAGGCGTCGCCATCGGAAGGATCGGCCAGGCAACAGCCTTGGGCGCGAGTTCGGCCGCTCGATTGACGACTTTCAATCTGGCCGCAAGCAGGGTACTGGTCCCGGCCGCCAACGCCGCGTTGCTGCCTGTCACGTTCGCGGTAGAGGGACTTCGGTTGGTTACCGCGTATCATGAGTACAACCTGGGCCGCATCAGTCAGCGTGATCTATTCCGTCGCGCCACTCCGACGGCCATCTTAGCCGGGGCTACCACCGTCGGCGCCATCGTTGGCGGAATCGCTGCTTTTCCGGCCGGCGGCGTGGCTGCGGGAGCGGGAGCTTGGGCCGGCGCCAAGATCGGCGTCTTCATAGCGATACCGTTTCAGCTTGGCGCTGATTATTTCTTGGGATGGTACTACAGGGAATTCGATGTCGACCAGCGCCGCCACGTGGATGAGGCCGTATATCGGCACTATGGCCTTGAAGCCGCCAACGGAGCGGGCCCGCACTGACTCCTGACGCGCGACATCGCTGCCAGGCCCTGAGGGCTCCGTGCAGCGGCGACACAAGCGCCCCGACCATGATGCCAACATGCAGATTCACGTTCAGCGTTCCTCGCCGCGTGACACGCCGTGGAGTTCGCACCGGAGAGCCTCCTTCAGGAACTCGACAACGGCGCCACGGGGAGACCGCCTGCACATATTCGACGGCCTATACGAGACAGCACAGAATCAATTCGATGGCCGGCCGCTCATCCTCCCTCTCATTCTCATCATCCTTCTGTCCGTCCTGGCCGGTTGCGACCGACGCGAGGATCAACCGCACGAAACGATGCCCGCGCAAATTCAGCAACCGGAAGCCGTCTCCGCTCGAATGGGTGCGCTTCAGTTGAACCGAACTGCTTGGCTCGGGTAACCGAGGCTGCCGCCAGGGATCGGATCGCCAGAAGCCGCCCCAACCGCGTCATTTTCCGCAACCGCTGCCCCGCTCGGTGCGTCCGCGTAGGTGCGCCCGCGCTTCGCGAATTCATGTCTCGGCACCATCTTGACCCCAATGCTGCGAAAGCTGGAAGCAAGGAGGGGATCGGGAGGCACGTGGGACGGGATTTCAAGGAGAGGGTTGTTGGGGAATGTCACTGTAGGTGAGGTTGAGCGGCAGAGTAGGGTTATCGGAAATATTACGAGACGTCATTCCCGCGGAAGCGGGAATCCAGAGAGAGGGACCCACTGGCCGGTGTCCCCGCCCACGCCCCGCCTGGATTCCCGCTTTCGCGGGAATGACTCTTCCTTCTGCCGGAATGGCACTTCCATTCGCGGGAATGACGTTTCCTTCCGTGGGAATGACGTGTCCTTCCGCGAGAATGACGCTTCCTTTCGCAGGAATGATGCCTCCTTTCGCGGGAATGATGCCTCCTTTCGCGGGAATGATGCCTCCTTTCGCGGGTATGACGCTTCCTTCCGCGAGAATGATGCTTCCTTTCGCAGGAATGATGCTTCCTTCTGCGGGAATGATGCTTCCTTTCGTGGGAATAATGCTTCCTTCCGCGGGTATGACGCTTCCTTTCGCCGGAAAGACGTTTCCTTCTGCGGGTATGATGCCTGCTTTCGCGGGGATGGTGCTTCCCTTCGCCGGAAGGATGCTTTGTAGGCCGTCTTCCGAATCGCTCTCCACGACACGTTTGCAACACTGGGGTTGAGTATCTGCCCCAATGCGGTATGACAGTTCACCATGGACCTGAACCTCACTGTTGATGGGGTTTGCTGCTTCCATCTCGACACAGGTGAGTGCGTCAGGTTTTTCCTTGTTCGTATTTCCATGGGACAGCATTGATCCAAATGAAACCACCTGAGGGAGAAAGTACATGACAGTGGTGAAGATAGGGGTCATTGGCGGGGGCTTCGGCATCCAGCACCTGCAAGGCTTCGGCGCGACCGACAACGCGGAAGTTGTGGCGTTCTGCCAACGGACGCGCGACAAGGCGCAAGCCACCGCCAAGGCATACGGCATACCCCAGGTATACTCCGAGTACCGGGAGTTGCTGGCCCACCCCGGTCTCGACGCCGTGAGCATCGTCGCGCCGCCGCACCTCCACGCAGAAATGGTCGCCGCTGCCGTCCAACACGGACTGCATCTGCTGTGCGAAAAGCCCCTGGCACTGAACGCCGCCCAGGCCGAGACCATGCTGGCTCAGGCGGAGGCCGCCGGGCGCGTACACATGACCGCCTTCAACCACCGCCACATTCCGGCCCTGGCCTGCATGAAGGAACTGCTGGACGACGGCTACGTGGGCGCGCGCGTGCACCAAGTGGAGGCCCGCTGGTTCAGCGAGAACCGCGCCACGCCCGGCCTGACCCACTACTGGCGCCACCAGCGGGAGCTGGCCGGCTTCGGTGTCATGGGGGACATCGGCGTACACATGGTGGACCGGCTGCGCTGGCTCATCGGCGAATTTGAAAGCGTCTTGGGCCAAGCCGACACCTTCATCCCGGAGTTGCCGGACGGGGACGGCACACTGCGGCCGGTGACGGTGGAAGACAGCTTCACGCTCCTCGGGCGCCTGTCGGGCGGCGCCACGGCGTGCATCCGCCTGAGCGCGGTGGCGCGCAAGAGCAACTACCAGAACCTCGAAATCTACGGCGACGCCGGCATGCTGCGCTTCGCCTTCGACCGCAACGTCCGGGGCTGGGTGCGCGGCCACCTATGGGGCGCCCGGGGCGACACGCGCTCCCCCGAACCGCTGGACATTCCCGAACGCTACACCCGCGGACTCGACGACTCCGACCCCCAGCGCGCCCAAGGCGAGTTCATCTTCGCCAAGCTCACCCGTGACTTCGTTGACGCCATCCGCAACGGCAGCCCCGGCTCACCCAGCTTCGCCGACGGCCTCGCCGCCCAGCGCGTGCTCGACGCCGCCCTGCGCGCCGCGGAGGAGGAACGCTGGATCCACGTGTAGGGCCGCTGGCATCGCGAATGGGACAACGTGTCGCGTCACTGGAACCGACTACGCGGCAAGCATAGTCCGGTCGGTCGGAATCGGCCACGATCACGGCAGACTCCTGGGAGACACGATTCCAACGTCGCAGGTGGTTGCCGCCCGCCCCTGCGATTACGGCTTGAGCACCTTGGCCAACGTGGAAACCAGCAAGGCGACGGCCTTGAGGTAGGCTTCCGTGCGGCGGAGCCTCTTGCTCGCCCGTTCAAGTGCCTGGACACCGCGTTCGAGGTCCGTTCCATTGTCGGCGAGTTTCTGGCGGATGGACGCGACGCGTGTGTTCTCCAGCCGGCGAACGGCCAGGCAGACGTCCAGCAGCGCCAGGGCGGCGGCGGTGCGGTCGGCTTCCGGGAAGTCCTCGACCGCGGCGAGCCATTCGGCGGACATCATGTCCTTCCGCGCCTTGCGCAACTCGGACAGCGTCTTTCCACGGATTTCCGTCGGGGTCATCGGACGGCCCTCCCTGCCTCGGCGCCGAGGCGCGACACGAGCTCGACAAAGCCCTCGACGGTGGTGGCGAGTTCGGCGGCCCGGCCAGCGTCGAGGCGCGCTTCGACGGCCGCGACGTAGGCCTTCCGCAGTGCGCGGACGGCCCGTGCGGCGGCCTGCGCCGCGGCCACGTCGGTGGGCGCGCGCAGGCTCTTCAACCGCCGCGACGGCCAGGTCTTGGGCAACCGCTTCGCGCTCACGTAGGGCGCCAGCACCTCATCGTTGCGGAAGACCTCGGACAGCAACTCCTGGTCCGCGCGCACCTGCCGCGCCAGCGCCGCCACCAGAGCTTCCTGAAGGGCCAGCTCACGCTCGATGACGGCGGCGCGCGCTTGCAACTCGCGCCGCAGGGCGGCGGAACGGAAAGACGCCACCGCGAGGGTCGCGGCGGGTTCGATCAACGCGCCCACGGAAACGTCTCCCATACGCGCCTGCTTGAGTCGCGGCGCCAGTTTGCCCAGGTCCGCGGCCAACCGTTTGGCGGCGGCGCCGCTTTCCTGGGGCGCATCGGCCTTGAGCAGCGTCCGCAGGGCCGCGAAGTACGACCGCAGCAAGGCATTGTGGCGCGTGGCGGCGTCGTAGGCCTTCCGGCGTTCCGTCATGGCGGCGTCGAACCGTTCCAGCGCGTCCCGCCGCTGTTCCCCGGATAGCCCGCCGCGCGCGCCCGACAAGGCGTGGGAATCCACCGCCGCGGCCAACTCGAACGCCCGGTCCAGGAGACGCGGCGCCTTGGCGGTGTACGCGAGGCCCGCATCGGCCACCAGATGGAGACGGGCCGTGTCCGCGCTCGTGGCGCAGCCGGCGGCCGCGAGCGCCACGCACCCGACGGCAAGCAGACGCTTGATCGGAGCGCGCGTGCGATGGGCAAGCTGGAGCGTGGGTCGCATGGAGGTTCTCCTGTGGGAATGTTGAACCGGTAGGGCGCCGGGCGTACGGAATCGCCAGACGGCGGCCGCGGGCCTATTCTCAATCGATCAGTATCAATCTGTCACAGAACGGCGGCATTGTCCAAGAGTCCCGCCATCCGGAGTTCTGGAACAGCGAAGTCGAATCATGGAACCTCAAGGGTCCGACACGCGCGGGAAAATCCCGGGCGACCGCGGGCCGCACCTTTACGGACAGCCGCCCCCGCATCGGCGCGCCAGCGCTCATTGACCCTGTCCGACCACTTGCGATAGGGTCGGCTCAGTTCGTGTTGGACCGTGTTGGATTCAACGCATCGGACCGGCGAATCGACGCCACGGGACCGGCCCGCTCACGGGCCGCGGTCACAGGAGGAACGATCATGAAGGACGGCCTGCGTTTCGTGGACAGCGACATGCACATTCAGGAGCCCGGGAACCTGCTGGAGAAGTACCTGGACCCTGAGTTCCAGCACCGCGTGACCTGGGCGGTGGACGCCAAGGGGAAGGTCAGCCGGCGCACCTGGACCATCGACGGTCTCGCCACGGGGGCGGATTCGGAACTGCAACAGCATCGCAAGAGGGCCGCTTCGTCCAAGGCGACGGGGCCGGTCATCGGCGCCGCCACCGGGGTCTTGTCGGCCTCGCGCCTGGCGGACACCGGGCGCATGGACTTCGCCATCGAGCGGGGCTACGACGAGGAAGCCCAGATCATGGGCATGGAGATGGAAGGCATCGACATCGCTGTCCTCTTCCCCACCGGCGGGCTGGGCCTGCTGGCCCGGGACCACATGGATCCGCACCTCTCCCACGCCCTCAGCCGCGCCTACAACGACTGGATCCACGACTTCTGCCAGCACTGTCCCGAGCGCATGAAGTTCGCCGCCATGCTGCCGTTGCATGACGTGAACCTCGCGTGCCGCGAACTCAAGCGGGCGGTGCAGGAACTCGGCGCCGTGGCTTCGTTCATCCGGCCCAACATGGTCAACGGCCACTTCTGGCACTCCAACTACTGGGAACCGCTTTACAGCCTGCACGAGGAGCTAAACGTGTCCTGGTGTTTCCATGAGGGCACGGGCGCGTGGAACTCCCACATGAACGCGCTCTACGGCGAGAACCGCTTCTACCGCCACGTGGCCAGTCACTGGATCGAGATGCAGCAGGCGCTCATCGCCATGATCATCGGCGGCGTGTTCGAGTTCCATCCCAAGCTGCGCGTGGGCTACCTCGAAGCGCAGAACTCCTGGGTGCCCGGCATCCTGACGCGCATCGAATGGGACTACGCCAACTACCGCGACTCCCACGCCCCGTACCTGTCGCTGACGCCACGGGAATACTTCCAGCGCAACTGCTGGGCCGCGGTGGAAGGCAGCGAGCCGGAGATCGCCGGAACCGCGGAGCTCATCGGCGCGGACCGGATGTGCATCTCCACCGACTACCCGCACTTCGATTCGAACTTCCCCAACGTCTCCACGAACCTGCTCAACAACGTGTCACGGGAAATCGCCGGCGCCATCTTCATGGGCGGGGCCGGCCTCTACAACTTCGACGAGGCCGATTTCCAGAAGGCCCACGCGGCCGCGGAGGCGAGCCGAACCCGGCAAGCGGCGGTGGGAGAGGGGTGAGCCGGCCCCGGGCAAAGACCTCGTGCGGAAGGAGGGGGTGCAGGCGCAGTCGCCGGCGCCCCCTTTCTCGTCCGGGATTCACTTTCGTCCGGGATTCACTTCGGCATCGGACCCACCAGCAGCGCGGGGTCGAGGCGGCGGCCGAAGAGGTTGATGCGCCAGTCGAGGTGGGGGCCGGTGGAGCGGCCGGTGGAGCCGACCTCGGCGATGGGCTGTCCCTGCTTCACGGGCTGGCCCTTCTTGACCAGGACACGCGCGAGGTGGAGGAACGCGGACGAGAGCCCGTGACCGTGGTCGACGATCAGGGTGCCGCCGGAAAAGTACATGTCCCGATGCACCAGCGTGACCACGCCCCCGGCGGGCGCCACCACCCGGGTTCCCTTGGGCGCGGCGATGTCAATGCCGTAGTGGGGCCGCCGGGGCTCGCCGTTGAGGATGCGCTGGGAGCCGTAGACCCCGCTGATGCGGCCCTTGACGGGCCACCGGAAGCCGCCGAGGAAGTCCGTGCGCGGGTCGTCGATGGTGCGCGCCCGCTTGACCAGAGCGACCTCCTTGCGGATGCGCGCGAGTTCCTTCCTGCCCGGCGTGACCTTTCTCGGCGGCAGCCCGTCGATGCGCTGAATACGGTACTTGCGCTTCTCGACGCTCAGCTCGACGCGCTCGCGCCGGCCGTCCGGAAAGACCACCGACAGCACGGCCTTCGGCGCCGCATCGCGTCCGAACCCGATGAGGAACCAGCCCTTCCCGGAGACACGCACGGGTTCGCCCGCGAACTTCACCCTGGAACCCGGCGCCACGCGCCCGCGCACGAGCCCTCCCTGAATCGCAGGACCGTCCAACTGTACCATGGCCGCTGCCGCGGGGGCCGCGGGCACAAGCAGAATCCACGCCAGTCCCAAGCCAAGCACCGCACCCCACCCTTGGAAGCTTCTCCGCCACCCGACTCGTGCCATGGTTTCTCCTGTGCGCCGCCGAGATGCAGACGCCGTATTCCGTTGGGTCAGACCTTCGTGCCCACCGCGGAGTGGAACGGCTGGGAGATGAAGAACTGGTTGCCGGCGGCGGCGATGGCCTGACGCCATTCCTTCGCTTCCTCCGGATCGAGCCGCACGGCCATGCGTTCCTGCTGCTGGTGCAGCCGCTCCCCCGAGGCGTAGGTCGCCCACTGGGGCATCATGACCACATCGGCAAGCCCCGCACGCTCCATGCGCGGGTACAGGCTGGCGTCCGCGCACCCCGCCGCCACCACGTCGCCGTAACCGGTCTGGGCCTTGAGCTTCAGTTCGGGCCGAAGCGGCAGGTTGACCCACCAGGGCATGTCCAGGGAACGGACGATCACCGCCACTTTTCCGCCCGGCCGGGTGACCCGCACGCACTCCGCGAGCAGGACGTCGGCGTCGTCCTCTTCCATGACCGTGAACGCCAGGGTGGCGTCAAAGTCCGCGTCCGGGAAGGGCAGCGCCTGGCCGTCGGCGTGGCGCAGCTTGAGGACGTCGCCCACCCCTTCGGCCTCTGCCAGCTTCGCGGCCTCGCGCAAGAGATACCCATTGATGTCCGCCCCCACGATGGGGTTGCGCTTGCCGGTGTGCCGGGCCAACCAGCGCGCCACCGTGCCCGCGCCGCAGCCCACCTCCAGGATCCGTTGGCCGGGCTCGAGCCCCACTTCCGCCACGGCCCCGCGCACCACCCGCAGGTAGCCCTCGGCGCGGGATTCCAGAAAAGCCACCATGCCCAGGTGGCGGCCGCCCAGGGAAATGGTCGTAAAGCGCTCCGCCAACACCGCCAGCACCGGCTCCCATTGGGACGGCGCCAAGGCCAGCGGGAAGAGCAGCAACGGCGGCCCCGAACCCCGCACCGTGCAGGAGATGCCCGCGGCCTCGTCTTCACCCTGCCGGAGGCGCACCGCCGGAGCGGGACTGTCCCCTTCCCGGCCCGCGAGAAATTCCAGCATGGCCCGCGCCACCTCGACGCCGCGATCCGCCATGATGTCGGCCCACATGGGGCTGTGATAGTCCCGCAGCACCTTCAGCGCGGCGCCGGGCAGCTTTGTCATGGCGTCCATCAACTCCGCCACCTCGTTGCCGCCGTCCCCCGTGACCACCATCATCCGGCCGGCGTGGGGACCCACCGCTTCAAGCTTCATGCCGCGCGGGCAGATGAGCGTCAGCGACGCCACCGCCGACGGATGCCGCTCCAGCAGCCCGCTCCAGTCGCCCGGAAGATAGGCCGCCACATGGGCCCTGTCGATGCCCAGATGCCGCAGCAACGCGACGATGCGTTCCTCCAGCCGTTGAGATTCCTGTGCTGCCACCCCGTTCCCTCCCATGCCTGATGAGGGGTCAACGTACAGCTTTTCTTCATTATCAGCAACTGATAACCCTTGTCCGTGCCGTGCCTGACCCCGAGCGCCCGACCGCGGGGATGAGGCTTCGCAGGCCGTGGCTCGAATCGCTCTCCACGAACTCTTTTGCAACGCTGGGGTTTCCATGAAGACATTGAAGATCGGCATCGCCGGCTCCCACTCCGTGAAGGCGCGCACGATGGCGATTGCTCGCGGTGAAACCAAGCCCGCCAGGGGCGAGCCGAAGGTGTGGTTCACATCGGTGGAGAGCTTCGCGAAGGTGCTTTCGCAGCGCAATCGAGAGCTCTTGACGCTGATCGCGCGGGAGCGGCCGGGCTCGCTCACAGAGTTGGCGGAACTTTCCGGGAGACACAAGTCGAACCTGTCGCGGACCCTCAAGACGATATCGCGCTATGGCTTGGTGGAACTGAAGGAAGGGAAACGCGGCGCCTTGATTCCGCGGGTACCCTATGATCGGGTGAGCCTCGACGTTTCATTGACAGCCACGCCACGAAGAATCGCGTGAGCCCGTGGCGACGGCCACTTCCGCTTGCGCCAACAGAGACGCGCGAGTTGACCGGCCTTCCCTTTCACGCCACTATGGTAAGCCATATCGACGCTGCTTCCAGGAGACACCATGAGCGATATTCACTTCATCGACACCACGCTGCGGGACGGCAACCAGAGCCTTTGGGCGCTCAACATGAAGACCGCGGCCATGGTGGAGGCGGCGGAGCAGATGGACCAGGCGGGCTTCGAGTCCATGGAGTTCTTCGTCACCAACATGTTCAAGAAGTACGTGCGCGAGCACAAGGAGAACCCGTGGGAGTGGTTGCGCGAAGGCACCAAGCGCCTGCGCAAGACGGAGCTGCGGCTGCACGGCGGGCTCAAGGGCGGACTGGAGAAGAAACCGGCGTCGATCCTGAAGCTCATCATCCGGAAGGTGGTGGACAGCGGCATCACGCTGACGCGCACTTCCAACTGCTGGAACGACTACGAGGTGTTCGGCGAGGAGGTGAAGGGGCTGCGGGAACTGGGCATGGAGACCGTGGTAAACCTGATCTACTCGGTTTCGCCGCGGCACACCGACGAGTATTACGCGCAAAAGGCGCGGGAAGCCGCCGCTCTCAAGCCCTACCGCATCTGCTTCAAGGACGTGGGCGGACTGCTGACCCCCGAGCGCACCCGCGCGCTCGTGCCGCTGGTGCTGGAGAACATTGGCGACACCCCGGTGGAGTTCCACGCCCATTGCAACAACGGCCTCGCCCCGCTCAACTACATGGAAGCCATCGAGCTGGGCATGACCACCATCCACACCAGCGTGCCGCCGCTGGCCAACGCCTCGGCCCAGCCGTCCATCTTCAACATGGTGCGGAACATTCGCGCCATGGGACACACGCCGCTGGTGGACGACGAGGCGCTGCGGCCCGTGGAGCAGCACTTCAACTACGTGGCCCGGCGCGACGGCCTCCCCATCGGCAAGCCCGTGGAATACAACCACGGCCAGTACCTGCACCAGGTGCCCGGCGGCATGATCTCCAACTTCGTGCACCAGCTCAAGCTCGTGGGCATGGAGGACAAACTGCCGGCCGCCCTGGAAGAGGCCGCGCGGGTGCGCGCCGAGTGGGGCTACCCCATCATGGTGACGCCGCTGTCCCAGTTCGTCGGCACCCAAGCCGCGTTCAACGTCATCCTGGGCGAGCGCTACAAGGAAGTGGCGGACCAGTCCATTCAGTACGCCCTGGGCATCTGGGGGCGCGACGGCGCGGAACTCATGGACCCGGACGTCAAGGACAAGATCCTGGGCCGTCCCCGCGCCAAGGCATGGACCGCGTGGGAGCAGCCCGAGCCATCGCTGGCGGAACTGCGCGGGCAGTTGGGCGGCCCGTCGGTTTCGGACGAGGAACTCGTGCTGCGGGTCTACGCCGGCGTGGACGAGGCCAAGGCCATGATGGAAGCGGGACGGCCGCGGGAGTACCTGAGCGCGCGCCACCCCCTGGTGCGGCTCATCAACGAACTGACCCGGCAGAAAGAGTACACCCAAGTGTACATCCGCAAGCCGGGGTTTTCGCTTTCACTGGGGCGGAACGCGGACGGTGACGCCGGCAACGGGGCGGGCGCGGCGGCAAGCTCCTAGTGTGGTGTCTGTCGGGTTTATCGAATTATCGAGGCAATCCTTCGTCCTTCCGGCAGGCAACCGGCGATTTTCAAAACGGAGACCGGAGAAGAATCCATGAGCAACGTCACTTTCGTGGACACCACGCTGCGCGATGGCAACCAGAGCCTGTGGGCCTACAACATGAGGACCGCGGCCATGCTGGAGGCCATCGAGAACATGGACCGGGCGGGTTTCGAGTCCATGGAGTTCTTCAGCGCCACCATGATCAAGAAGTACGTGCGCGAGCACAAGGAGAACCCGTGGCACTGGCTGCGGGAGGGCGCCCGGCGCGCGCGCCACACGCCCCTGCGCCTCCACGGCAGCATCCGCGGCGGGCTGGAGAAGAAACCCACGTCCGTGGCCAAGCTGGTGATCCGGCACGTGGTGGACAGCGGTATCCGGCTGACGCGCAACTCCAACCCGTGGAACGACTACTCCGTGTTCAAGGAGGAAGTGGACGATCTGCGCGAGCTGGGCATGGAGGCGGTGGTCAACATCATCTACTCGATTTCGCCGCGGCACACCGACGAGTACTACGCGCAGAAAGCCCGTGAAGCCGCCGCTCTGAAGCCTTGGCGCGTCTGCTTCAAGGACGTGGGCGGCATGCTGACTCCGGAGCGCACCCGAGCGCTGGTGCCCATCGTGCTGGAGAACATCGGCGACACGCCGGTGGAGTTTCACGCCCACTGCAACAACGGCCTGGCGCCGCTCAACTACCTCGAAGCCATCAAGCTCGGCATGACCACCATCCACACCAGTGTGCCGCCGCTGGCCAACGGTTCGGCCCAGCCCTCCATCTTCAACATGCTCCGGAACGTGCGCGCCACGGGCCACACCGCTTCGGTGGACGAGGCCGAACTGGAGCCGGTGCGCGACCACTTCACGTTCGTGGCCAAACGCGACGGACTACCCATGGGCCAGCCCGCGGCCTTCGATCAGTCCATCTACAACCACCAGGTGCCTGGCGGGATGATCTCCAACTTCGTGCACCAGCTCCGCCTCGTGGGCATGGAAGACAAGCTCCCGGCGGCGCTGGAAGAGGCCGCGCGGGTGCGCGCCGAGTGGGGCTATCCCATCATGGTGACGCCGCTGTCCCAGTTCGTGGGCACCCAGGCCGCCATCAACATCATCATGGGGGAGCGTTACAAGCAGGTCACCGACCAGTCCATTCAGTACGCACTGGGCATCTGGGGCCGCCAGGGCGCCGAGTACATGGACCCGGACGTGAAGGACCGCATCCTGGGCCGCCCGCGCGCCAGGGCATGGGAGAACTGGGAGCAGCCGGACCCATCGCTCAAGGAAGTGCGCGCTCAGATCGGCGGGCCGTCCCTGTCGGACGACGAACTGATCATGCGCGTATATGCCGGGGACGAGGCCGTGGACGCGCTGCAGAACGCGGGCCGGCCGCGCGAATACCTGAGCGCCCGCCAGCCGCTGGTGCGCCTCATCAACGAGCTGACCCGCCAGCAGGAATACACCCAGGTCTACATCCGCAAGCCGGGATTCTCGCTTTCCCTGGGGAAGACCGGGCCCGCCTCCGGGACTAGTGTGGTGTCTGGTTAATTCGGGTCATAATCTGCGGGTCTTTTTCGCCGTCGGCTGCGTTGCTCTTCCTCGCGTGGTACACGCCACTGCTCGTCATCGCGCCTTGCCGACGATAAAATATCCTCCGCACATTATGACCCGTATTAACCAGACACCACACTAGTTAGACCCCGGCAACCATGGGCGCGGGCACCGGCATGTTGTAGAGCCGCGCCACGTTGTCCCGCAGGAGCTTGGCGCGCACGTCGTCGGGCAGATGGCCCAGGTCCCGGGCCACCACTTCGCGCGAGTGCGGCCAGGTGGAATTGGCGTGGGGGAAGTCGTTGGACCACATGCAGTTGTCGTGCCCCCACCACACCAGATTGCGGGCGCCCACGGCGTCGTTGAAGAAGGTGGCGAACACCTGCCGGTTGAAGTACTCGGTGGGCAGCTTGTCGATGGTCAGCGGCTCGGTGGGGCGGTGCCGGTCGAAGTAGTAGTCCCATTGCTCCAGCACGTAGGGCAGCCAGCCGATCTCGTTTTCCACCAGCACCACCTTGAGCCTCGGGAAACGTTCCAGCACGCCCGAGAAGATGATGTCCATGAGGCTGTCGATAATTTCCCCGAGCTTGAGGTTGACGCTGCCGCGGTAGCGTTCGAGCCCCTTGCGGTCGTAGCGCGTCTTGACGTAACCGAAGCCCGTGAGGATGTGCACGCTCACGGGCATCTCCATCTCCTGGGCCGCGGCCCAGAAACGTTCGTAGTGGTCCGTGGCGAAGGATATTTCCTTGGGCGGCACCTGCCAGATCAGCGCTCCGCGCAACCCCGCCTTCTTGCAGCGCTCCAGCTCCGCCACCGCGTGGTCCATGTCGAAAGTGGCGATCATGGGCACGCCCACCAGCCGGTCCAGGTCCACCTGGCAGTATTCGATGAGCCAGTCGTTGTAGGCCCGGCAGCACGCCTCGTGGAGCGCGATGTCCTCCTGGGAAAACAGGCTCAGCGCGTAGGTGGGGTACAGCACCTCGGCGCTCACGCCGTCCACCGCCATCTCCTTGAGCCGGGCACCGGGATCGGAGCCGCCGGGATGGGTCTGGAACCCCTCTCCCACCTTCAACTCAGGGAAGCGGGGCGCGCTGTCGCGCAAGGCCTGGGGCACGCGGCTCACCAAAGTGTCCGCGGGCTCCATGACGTGGGAATCCGAGGAGAACAGCACCTCGTCAGTGGAGGCCCCCTCGGTCTCGTACCGGTACGTCCTGCGGTAAAGACCTGTATCGATGCTCATGGTTCGCTCCTTTCGTAACGCTTCGTAACGCGCGGAACCGAACAAAACCGCGCCTTATCGCTCCCGGTGGGCCTAGGGACTTGCACCACATCCATGGCCAGACTGGCCAGCTCCTCCCGGTGAGTGTGGGGAAAAACCTTCTCCAGGGTCATGAGGCCACTGTGCATGCGTGGAAGCGCCCTCCGTGAATTACCGCGGACGCTACCCAACGCGGGGGACGAAAGCAAGCCAACGAATTTGACACGGCCGGACCTGATCGGCTATCTGTTTGAACTTCTCGCTGGAGCCTGCCGTTTCTTTCCGACAACCGAAGCCCCGCATCCGGGCTGCAACACGGCCCGAACGGAGCGACGGGGACTCTCCGCGACAAAACCCGAAAAACATCACTGGACATCACTCGATAGTCTGACTCGAACAGGAGGCCGTCAATGGGTTACGCAGATCTGCATGAGCATTTGAAAATGCTCGAAGAGGCGGGGCATTTGCGCCGCATCCAACAGAAGATCAACAAGGACACCGAGCTGCATCCGCTGGTGCGCTGGCAGTACCGGGGCGGGATTCCCGACGAGGAACGCAAGGCGTGGTATTTCTCCAACGTCACGGACTCGCGCGGTCGACGCTTCGACTTCCCCGTGGTGGTGGGCGCGCTGGCGGGCAGCAAGGCCATCTACTTCCTGGGCATGGGCTGCAACAGCGCCGAGGAGATGGACGCCAAGTGGAAGCATGCCCTCTCCAACCCCATTCAGCCCCAGGTGGTGGATCAGCCGGCGTGCCACGAGGTGGTGATGACCGGCGACGCCCTGGACAAGGACGGGCTCGACAAGTTCCCGGTGCCCATCTCCACCCCCGGCTTCGACAACGGGCCCTACACCACCTGCTCCCACTGGATCACCAAGGATCCCGAGACCGGCATCGGCAACATCGGCAACTACCGCGGCCAGATCAAATCGCGCAACCGCGTGGGCGTGTTCCCTTCCGGGCTGGGACAGGACATCTATCTCCACTGGAAGAACGCCCAGAAGCGCGGCGAGCCCCTTGAAGCGGCCCTGGTCATCGGCGCGCCGCCGGTGGTCTCCTACGTGTCCGTGCAGAAGGTGGACTACGGCGTGGACGAGATGGCCATCGCCGGCGGCTTCGTGGGCGAGCCCATCCGCATGGCCCAGTGCAAGACCGTGGACCTGCAGGTGCCGGCGGAGTCGGAAATCGTCATCGAGGGGCGCCTCAATACCGAGTTCGTGGAGCCCGAGGGGCCGTTCGGCGAGTCCCACGGCTACATGCACCCGCGGCAGTTGAACCCGTTCATGGACGTCACCGCCATCACCCATCGCAAGAACGCCATCTACGTGTCGTGGCTGAGCCAGCTCACGCCCAGCGAATCGTCGGTCATCCGCAAGATCGGTTATGACCGCCTCATGCTGGTGCACCTGCGGGATCATTGCCGCATCACCAGCGTCACCCGCGTGGAGATGCACGAGCCGCTGACCAACACCTACAAGCTCGTCATCGTGCAGATGCGCAAGCCCAAGGAAGCCGAAGTGTGGCGCGCGCTGCACGCGGCGTCGTCGTTCCATCCCGGCGTCGGCAAGATCGTCATCGCGGTGGACGAGGACATCGATCCGTCGGACGAGGCGGCCGTCTTCTGGGCCATGTGCTACCGCATGAAGCCCCATCAGGACGTACAGATCATCGGCGGCATGGAGAAGGGACACGCTCCGCCGTTCCTGTACAACGATCAGCAGAAGGGCACGGACGTGGTGTCGTACCACCTCCCGGCGGACGAGTCCGGCATGCTGTGCAACGCCATTCAGAAGGAGCCCTTCCCGCCGGTGTCCCTGCCCAAGCGGGAGTACATGGAGCACGCCCGGGAGCTGTGGGAGGAGTTCAACCTGCCGCCCCTGAAGCCCAAGATGCCATGGTATGGCTACTCCCTGGGCCAGTGGGACGACGAACTGGACGAGGAAGCCCGGCTGGCGGTGGAGGGCCGCTACTTCGAGACCGGCGAGAAGCTCAAGTCGCGCCGGGTCAAGGCCAGCGACGTGGAAGAGCAGGACCATTAGCCTGCCCGCCCGTGGCACGGGCGCCCCAACCATCGCCCGTGCGGGACACGACACCAGCTTCGAGGAGACCATGCAGATCAACTCCATGACGCTGTTGCATCCGGGCAACATGGGCGCCACCGTGGGCGCGGCCGTGGGTGGCGCCCGCGTGCTGTGGGTTTCCCAGGGGCGCCGGGAGGAGAGCCGGCGCCGGGCGCTGGAGGCCGGGCTGGTGGAGGTGGCGGCGCTGGCGGAGGCGATCCGCGAGAGCGACGCCGTGCTTTCCGTGTGCCCGCCCCACGCCGCCGAGGAGGTGGCCCGGGACGTGGCGGACCTGGGCTTCGCCGGGCTCTACATCGACGCCAACGCCGTGTCCCGGACCACGGCTGAGCGCGTGGGCGCCATCGTCGCCAAGGCCGGGGCGCGTTTCGTCGACGGCGGCATCATCGGCCCACCGGTGCGCAAGCCGGGAACCACGCGCCTCTATCTTTCGGGCGACGGGGCGGAGTCCGTTGCTGCCTTGTTCTCCGAAGGTCCGCTCGACGCCAGGGTGATCGAAGGCGGACCGGGCGCGGCTTCCGCGCTGAAGATGACCTACGCCGCCTGGACCAAGGGCAGCGACGCGCTGATCCTCGCCATACGCGCCCTGGCGGCCAGTGAAGGGGTGGAAGCGGCGCTGCTGGAGGAATGGGCGGGGTCGCAGCCCGCCCTCGGACAGAAGAGTCAACGCGCGGCCACGGTGGCGGCGCCCAAGGGCTGGCGTTACGTGGGTGAGATGGAAGAGATCGCCGCCAGCTTCGAATCCGCCGGACTCCCCGCCGGTTTTCACAAGGCCGCCGCGGAACTCTACCAGCGGCTGGCGCCGTTCAAGGACCGCACCGACCCCGGCCCCGGGATCAAGGAAGTCATTGACGTCCTCGCCGGAGGGAAGCGGTAGCGAGGCGGTCTCCACCAAGCGCCGGACACGGCGATCACACGCTCAGGGTGTGCATGGAAACCGAAGGTTCGGACGCTGTCTTTCCGACGGCACAAGGCGTCCCAGGGACGGGCACGAAACTCGATCGGCGCTCGACGCGGATGCTCGGTCAGCACGGCCTCATTCCGGGTGCCGGACCGCGCCGGTGGTGGGTGCGCCGGTAACCGGGTATGATGGCCCCATGTCCGTGCCCAAGGGTGCCGCCCTCGTCACCGGCGGAGCCAGGCGTATCGGCGCCGCCATTGCCACGGCGCTGGCGCGGCACGGCTACGACGTGGCGCTGCACCACCACACCTCGGCGGAGCCGGCCGAACGCACGGCCCGGGACATCGAGGACCTCGGACGCCGGTGCCGCCTGTTCCGTTGCGACTTGAACGATTACGACGAAACGGCCGCCCTCGTCCCCAGGGTGCGGGAGCGTTTCCCGCGACTGAACGTACTGGTCAACAACGCCTCCATCTTCCAACGCGCCACGATCCGCGAAACCGGGCGCGACCTGTTCGAACACCACCTCAACATCCATTTGAGGGCGCCCTTCTTTCTGACGCAGGCCTTCGCCGAGGGCTGCGCGGAGGGACAGGTCCTCAACATCCTCGACACACGGGTGCGCGGCTCCGACCCCCGGCACGCCGCCTACACCCTGTCCAAGAAAGCGCTCCTCGAACTGACCCGCATGGCCGCGCGCGAGCTAGGCCCCGGCATCCGCGTCAACGGCGTGGCGCCCGGGATGATCCTGCCGCCGCCGGGTGGGGTGTCGGACGAACTGGAGCGACGCAGCGCCGGGCTGCCCTTGAAACGCATCGGCGACACGGCTAACGTGGTTGCCGCGGTGCTGTTCCTCATCGACAACCCCTTCGTCACAGGTGAATGCGTCTACGTGGACGGCGGGGAGAACCTGTAACCGCGTACTCCGTGTGCCATGATCCACCGAAACCCGGTCAAGATCACCATCGAGAACCTGCGGCTGCGCACCATCATCGGCATCAACGAGTGGGAGCGCCACACGCGGCAGGACGTGGTGGTCCATGTGGAACTCGAGTTGTTGCCGGGGAGCGCCTTCACCCGCGACGCCATCGACGAAACCGTGGACTACAAGCGCCTCAACAAGCGCCTCATCGAGGAGGTGGAGGCGTCGTGTTTCTTTCTCATCGAGAGGCTGTGCGACCACATCCTCGGGTTGGTCATGGACGACCCCCGCGTCGGCCGCGCGCGCGTGCGGGTGGCCAAGCCGGGCGCGCTGCGCTACACCGATTCCGTGTCTGTCGAATGCTCGGCGGAGAGAGCCGGATCGGAGCGCCCATGAACCGCGCCGTCATCGGCATCGGCTCCAACATCGAGCCCGAGCGCAACGTCGCGGAAGCGCGCCGTCACATCGCCCACCGGCACGCGGTCGTGGCGGAGTCGCCATTCGTACGGACCCGCCCCGTGGGCTGCGTCGATCAGGCGGACTTCACCAACGGCGCGCTTCTGCTGGAAACCCCGCTGGACCGGGAACGCCTGCGCGCTGAACTCAAGGGCATCGAGTCGCTGCTGGGACGCGAGCGCCAGGGCAACCGCTACGGCCCCCGAACCATTGATCTCGACATCGTCGTATGGAACGGCCGGGTCGTCGATCCCGACTTCTACACCCGCGATTTCCTCCGTCAGGCGGTGATGGCGGTGCTCCCGGACTTGGCATCGTGACGCGCGCGCGCCCAACGCGACCACGCCGGGCCGCCGTCGTCGCGCTGTCGCTTGCCGGCGTCCTGGCCACGGCCAACGGGTTTGCGGACCCGTTCACTGTCACGGCAACCCCCATCGCGCTGGACCCGGCAAACGCCAGCGTCACCCGGGTCGGCCGCCTCGAGTTCCTGAGCGGATTCGAGCTGTCCTCCGACCACCGGCGCTTCGGCGGGCTTTCGGGCTTGAGCATCAGCCCGGACGGCAGGCGGCTGCGCGCCGTTTCCGACCGCGGCTACTGGGTCACCGCGGCGCTCACCCACGACTCCCAGGGCCTTGTGGCCGCATTCGACTCGTGGCGTGACGCGCCTCTGCGGACCCCCGCGGGCGCACCGACGGGGCCTTACGAACACGACGCGGAAGGGCTCGCGCGCGCTCCCGACGGTTCGTTCCTGGTCTCCTTCGAAGGCAGGCACCGGGTCTGGCGCTATCCGGCGAATCCGGGCGCGTACCCCAAGCTGGTTTCCACGCCCCGGAGCCTCCGGCGGGCGCCGGTGAACGGCGGGCTCGAAGGGATCGCCATGCTGCCGGACGGCGCCCTCCTGGGCATCACCGAGAAGCACGCCAATGGTGACGGCAGCCTCAAGGGCTGGTTCATGACGGCCGGCGCGGCCCACGAGTTCGCCTACATCCCCGCCGAGGGCTACAGCCCCACCGGCGTCGCGGCAACGCCCGGCGGCGACGTGCTGCTGCTTGAACGGAACTTCGATTTCCTGCGCATGCGCGTGCGCATCGTGCGCCTCCGGGGCGAGCGTCTGCGGCAGGCCCGGCAAACGCCGGGGAGGCGGATTCGCGGGGAATTGCTGGCGGACCTGAAACGTCCCTTGTCGGTGGACAACTTCGAGGGACTCGCCCTGCGGCGCGACCCCGCCGGACGGACATTGCTCTATGTCGTCTCCGACAACAACTTTCTGCCGCTGCAACGGACCCTGCTGCTTCAGTTCCGCGTGATTGATGATTCGTGAATTACCGATTAGTGTGGTGTCTGGCTGCTTCGCGAATCCACTGGGGGTGCATATGAGCGTTCAACAGGTCGAACAAAAGCCGCTGGAGAACCTGAGCCTTGACGAACTGCGGCAACTCTTTCACGCGCGGGTCAAGCCCGAGGCCATCGAGCACGTGATGGGCGCGGCGGAGAGCGAATCCACGCTCAAACGCAACCGTACCGCCCTGGACCGGCTGCTGTTCCGCCAGCGCATCTTCCACGAGGTGACCGATCCCGACACCTCCGTGGAGTTGTTCGGGCGCCGGCTACCCTCGCCGGCGATGATCGGCCCGGTGGGCAGCTTCCGGCTGGTGCGCAAGAACGGCGAGCACGAGGTGGCCGAGGGGGGCGACCTTTTCGGCACCATGGTGTTCATCAGCGGCGCCACCCAGTCCACGGTGGACCAGTGGGCGGAAGGCATCTCCACGCCGCTGGTGTACATGGCCTACCTCAGCAAGGGGCGGGACAAGGTGTTGAGCGCGGTGCGGCGCGCGGACGAGATCGGCTACGCCGCCGTCGGGCTCACCATGGACACGCTGCAACCCACCAAGTTGCGGGACCGTGTTCCCATGTCGTCGGACGGCAAGCCCCGCACCGTCCATCTGTCCTCGCCGGACGACGTCACCTGGCTCAAAAACGCGGTATCGGTCCCGGTGGTGGTGAAGGGGATCATGAACCCGGACGACGCGCGCATCGCCATCGACGCGGGCGCCGACTGCCTGGTGGTATCGAACCACGGCGGGCGCATCCTGGACTTCAACCGCGCCGCCATCGAGGTGCTGCCGGAAGTGGTGGACGCGGCCGCCGGGCGCGTGCCGGTGCTGCTCGACAGCGGCGCGCGCCGGGGCGGCGACCTCGCCAAGGCGCTGGCCCTGGGCGCCAGGGCGGTGCTCCTGGGACGGCCCATCTGCTGGGGTCTGGGCGCCGCCGGACCCAAAGGGGTGGCGCGGGTGCTGACCCTGCTGACCGATGAACTGAGGCGTGTGATGATCATGACCGGCACGGCCACGATCCGCGACATCACGCCGGCGCTCCTGAGCCTGGACCCCGACAACGTCTGGTTCAGGGGTCTGTAGAGTCCCGAGCGGGCGACGCACCATTCGCAACGGAGGTCGATATGAGCGCTGAAGCGCGTCTGAAGGCACTGAACCTGAGCCTGCCGCCCACCCCCCGCCCCATGGCCAACTACGTCAGCGCGGTACGCACGGGGCCGCTGCTGTACCTCGCCGGGCACGGGCCCCTGGGCAACGACGGCAAGGCAATATTCCACGGCAAGTTGGGACGCGACCTGACCGTGGATCAAGGCTACCAGGCGGCGCGCCAGACGGCGCTCAACACCTTGGTCACGCTCCGAACGGAACTCGGCAGTCTCGACCGCGTGCGCCGCATCGTCAAGGTGCTGGGCATGGTCAACGCCGATCCCGGGTTTCACAAGACCCCGCAGGTGATCAACGGCTTTTCCGACCTGATGGTGGAGGTGTTCGGCGCGGACATCGGCAAGCACGCCCGCTCCGCGGTGGGTATGGCGACGCTCCCCAACGGGATTCCGGTGGAGATCGAGTCCATCTACGAGGTCGAATGACGGCCCGCGCCGGCAAACGTCCCTCGACGCAACCTTCCGTGCCTTCGACGGAATGGTCGACATCCTGCCCGGCGCGACATCTCTGAAACCCGCCAACCGCCTGGAAACACGCTGCCTTGCCGTGTCATGACCGTTGGCACGGAAGATGCTTTAACAACAGGCACCATCTGAGGCACCATTTCCAGAGGGAGGTAAGCTCAATGCTCAACAAACCGTCTCGTTCCACGTTCATCAAGGCGTTGGGCGCGTGCGCCGTGATGCTCACCGTGGTCGCCCTGGCCGGTGGGCTCGGCCGTCCGCCGCTCAACGCATCGACACAGACGGCGGCCCCCGAACCACGGCCGGTGAACACCATCGTCCAACTGGTCAAGGAAGTCAGCCCCGCGGTCGTCAACATCACCGCCAAGGGCGAGACCCGCGCCGCCAGCCTGTCCCAACGCTTCGGCAATCAATGGCCCGAGGCGTGGCGCAAGTTCTTCGAGTCGCCGCCGTTCAACATGCCCAGCCCCTTCGGCATGCCGGAGGCGCCTTCCCGGCCGAGGAGGAGCCGTTCCTTCGGTTCCGGTGTGATCATTGACGCCAATGGCTTGATCCTCACCAACCACCACGTGGTAGCCGGCCAGGAGAACATGGTCATCACCGTCGCCCTCTCCGACGACAACGAGTTCGAAGGCCAGGTCGTCGGCACGGACGAGAAGACCGACATCGCGTTGATCCGCATCAACCCCGGTTACTCCCTGCCCACGGTGCCGCTGGGAAATTCCGACAGTCTGGAGATCGGTGAGTCCGTGCTCGCCATCGGCAATCCGTTCGGACTCGACCGCACGGTGACGTCGGGGATCGTCAGCGCCAAGGGACGCCGCATCGGCGCCGGCCCCTACGACAACTTCATCCAGACCGACGCCTCCATCAACCCGGGCAACTCCGGCGGCCCCCTGATCAACCGTCGCGGCGAGGTGGTCGGCATCAACACCGCCATCTACAGCCGCGGCGGCGGCAACGTGGGCATCGGCTTCGCCATCCCCATCAACCTGGTCAAGGAAGTGCTGCCGCAACTCCGGGATGACGGCCGGGTCACCCGCGGCTGGCTGGGCGTCTCGCTGCAGAAAGTGACGCCGCTACTGGCGGAATCGTTGGGTCTCGGCGAAGCCCGCGGCGCGCTCGTGGCCGAAGTCCTGGCGGATACCCCCGCACAAAAGGCCGGATTCCAGGCGGGTGACGTCATCCTGGACTTCGACCGCAATGCGGTCAAGGAGTCGGGCGATCTCCCGATGATCGTCGCCCGGACCCCGGTGGGCAAGGCGGTGGACGTGAACGTGTGGCGCGACGGCGACGAGAAGACCCTGCGCGTGGAGATCGGCGAGCTGCTGGACGAAAAGACCGTGGCCGCGGTGGAGCAAGGCTCGGACCTGGGACTGACCGTCCGTGAAGTGACGGAAAGCGTGGCCAAGCAGTTGTCCCTCGAACGCGTCGAGGGCATGCTCGTGACCGGGGTCAAGCCGGGCAGCCCCGCGGACGAGGCCGGACTGCGCCGGGGGGACGTGATCCTGGAGCTCAACAAGACGGGCGTCACCGACATGGCGTCCTACAAGAAGGCGCTGGAGAAGCTTGACCAGGGAGGCAACGCCCTGTTTCTCGTGCAACGCGGCGAGGCAAAGCGTTTCTTTGTCGCGAAGGGTTGATCCGGACCGGCGCCGGAACGATCCGGCAGCCGGCACGCCGTGCCGGGAATGCGACCGTGGAAGGCCGATGGGACAGGTTGCGTCCCGTCGGCCTTGGTCCCGTGTCCCACCCGGCGTGGGTGGGACCTTCGCCACCGGCGGTTTGCCAGGGCCATTTGCCAGGGCCATTTGCCAAGTCTCCGGCCGCTTGTATAATGCCATCGCGTGTGCGCCAACGACCATAGCCGCCTGAAAACCCTCGCTCACTGACATGAAACGCGCTTCGATGGTCCCCTACTTCCTGGCCTCGGTCCTGCTGCTGCTGGGGCTCTTCTCGCTCTACGTATTCTATGAGAGCCGTTGGCTCGAAGAAGAACTGGTGCGACAGGTGGAGGTCAAGGCCCTGGCCCTCACCCGGACCATGGAAACCAGCGCCAAGAAGTCCATCAAGGGAAACGCCCTGATCGAGGAACTGGTGCGGCAGCGGTTGTTGGACAACGCGCGCCTCATCGACCGGCTTCTCACCGCCAACGCGCCCGCGCCGCTCGTGCAACGCATCAGCGCCATCAACCAACTGCACAAGGTCGAGCTTCTGGACCTTCAGGGACGGCCCTGGGTGTCGCACACAGGAACCAAACCTCCCCATGTCGAGGGCTTTCTGGCGGAATTGCGCGAGCGATGGTCCAGCCAGGAATCCACGGTACACATCTGGGGGCGGCTCTGGTCCCAACCGCGCGGACAGGCGCCCGCCCTCCCGCAACACAAGTTCTGGGAAGACAGCGTGTTCGGCGTCGCCCTCGAAGCGCGCAGCTTCCCGGGATTCATCGCGATACACGCGGACGCGTCCTACATGCTGAAGCTGCAGCACGAAATCGGAGTCCAGCGTCAGATCCAGGACCTTGGGCGGCAGGAAGGCATCCACCACCTGGCGCTCCTGGACAACGATTTCACCGTGCTGGCCCACACCGACTCCGGTCTGGCAGGCAGCCGGATGGTGGACGACCTGAGCGCGCGGGCGCGCGTCACCGAGCGCTCGGCGCATCGCATCGTGGACACGGAAAACGGCGAGAGGCGCTACGAGTTGGTGAAACCCGTGCGGCTGGATGGCGATCCCATGGGATTTCTCAGTATCGGCGTGTCCATGGATGTGGTGGATAACGCCTGGTGGCAGAGCCTCTGGTCCATGGTGGGCCTGGGATGTGGCATCCTCGCCCTCGGCATGCTCGGGTTCGCGGCGATCCTCTACAACCAGCGCTTTCACATGCAGGAGATCAAGGCGCTCGAAGCGGAAGTGGACCGGCGCGAGCACCTTTCCATGATGGGCAATCTGGCGGCCACGGTGGCCCACGAGGTGCGCAACCCGCTCAACGCCATTTCCATGGGCTTGCAGCGCCTCAAGGCCGAGTTCCAGCCGACCCAGGACGAGAGCGAATACAGCCGCTTCATCGAACTGATGCGCGCGGAGGTGCACCGCCTCAATTCCATCGTCGAGGAATTCCTGACGCTGGCCCGGCCGTTGAGCATCAAGCCCGATCTGGTGAAGGTCGATCAGTTGCTGAAGGACCTCACGACCCTGACGGAAGGCGACGCCGCGTCCCTGGGGGTGGAGGTCGCTGTGGAGCATCACGGCCCACGGCCGGTGGTCAAAGCCGACCCGGACTACCTCAAGCAGGTGCTCCTGAACCTCATTCTCAACGGCCTCCAGGCGATGCCCGAAGGAGGCAAGCTGACCATCGAGACATCCATTCGCGACGGCAGGATGCGACTCTCGGTCAGCGACACCGGCACGGGCATCGCGTCGGAGAACCTGACACGCATCTTCGAGCCGTACTTCACCACCAAGTCCGAAGGCTCCGGGCTCGGGCTCGCCATCGCTCGACGGATCGTGGAGAGCCACGGCGGCACCATCGAGGTGACCAGCGAAAAGGGTACGGGCACGCGGTTCGACATCGTTCTTCCGCTCGATCATGCGCTGACCTGAGCCGCGCTCCTACAGGCTCCTGGACGCGCGGCGGCCGGCGGGTAGCGGCCGCGGCGCGGGGGCAATGAACGTGGACATGACCGAACAGGCATACCGGGCGGATCCTGGCGCACGGCCGCCGCGCCGGCGGGAATCAACCCACGGCGACCGTTTCCACATCATGGTGGTGGACGACGAACGCACGCAGCTCGAGTTCGTCGGCGGCTTTCTCGGCAAGGCCGGCTTCGAGGTGGCGCTCATGGGCAGCGCGACGGAGGCGGTGGAGCGGTTTCGCGGGGAGGCCTTCGATCTGGTGCTGACGGACCAGCGCATGCCCGAGATGTCCGGTCTCGACCTGTTGACGCAGTGCCGGGCGTTGGACCCCGAGGTGGCGGTGATCATCATGACCGCGTACGGCAGCATCGAGACCGCCGTGTCGGCCATGAAGGAGGGCGCCACCGACTACCTCACCAAGCCTCTCAACCTCGAGGAATTGCGGCTTCGCATCGAGCGGGTCAAGCGCAGCCATCAGCTTGTGCGGGAAAACACCGAGTTGCGCGAGGCCTTGCAGGAGCGCCACCGCATCGAGGGCATCATCGGCGAAAGCGGCCAGATGCAGGAGGTGCTGGACCTGGTGCGGCGCGTGGCCCCGAGCGACGCCACCGTGCTGCTGCGCGGCGAGAGCGGCACCGGCAAGGAGCTCATCGCCAAGGCCATCCACTACGCCAGCTCCCGCAGGACGGGGCCGCTGGTCAAGGTGAACTGCGCCGCGCTGCCGGAGACGCTGCTGGAATCGGAGTTGTTCGGGCACGAGAAGGGCGCCTTCACCGGCGCCTTCGCCACCCGCAAGGGCCGCTTCGAGATCGCCAACAAGGGCACGCTCTTCCTCGACGAGATCGGCGACCTGCCCGCCCATCTCCAGGCCAAGCTGCTGCGCGTCCTGCAGGAGCGCGAGTTCGAACGCGTGGGCTCCAACCAGGCCATCACCACCGACGTGCGCATCATCACGGCGACCAACCAGAACCTCGACCAACTCATGCGCCAGGGCGGCTTCCGCGAGGACCTCTACTACCGGCTCAACGTGGTGACCATCATCCTTCCGCCGTTGCGTGATCGCCGGCAAGACCTGCCCCCCCTCATCGACCACTTCCTCCGCAAGTTCTCGGACAAGAACGGCAAGACGATACAGGGTTTCTCCCGTGAGGCGCGCGACGCGCTGCTGCGCTACGACTACCCTGGCAACGTGCGCGAACTGGAGAACCTGGTGGAACGCGCCACCGTGCTCACGCGCGACGACGTCATCGGCATCGGCGAACTGCCGCTGACCATCAAGGAGGCGCGCGCCGGCGCCGGCGATCAGACCAACCTCTCCGCCGCCGTGGAGGGAATGGAACGGCGCATGATCGTCGAGGCCCTCGATGGCGCGGGCGGCGTGCAGACCAAGGCCGCCGAAAACCTCGGCATCAGCGAGCGCGCCCTGCGTTACAAACTCCGCAAATACGGCCTGCGCGACGACAAGTGACGCCGCCCGCGCCGGGGCGCCGGCCCGACCAGCGCGTTCCCCGCCAGATTCATACATGATCGCCGCGGCGTGCTTGACAACGATCCTTGTCAGTGATAGCTTAGGTTGTTGCTGGCTTTCCTCAAGGACGAGTGCTTAGTCGCGTTGCTTGATCTTGGTAGTCCCCAAGGACTGTCTCAACATACCATTTCAGATTTGTGCTGGATCCGCCGATCCTTCGATGATGTTGAACTCGCGTCAATGTCATCGCGAGGACGGCGGATATTTTTAACCTCTGGACGGTTGGTTTGCCTTTCGGTTCGAAGGAGCATGGCCTTTCGACCCGCGGCGTAACGAAATTGTGGAAGCCAAAATGATGGAGAGAGCCTTGAACATCGAAGACACCGAGGACGCGATGGACGACTCGATCGGCGAGCTTGACGACATCGCCATCGGAGAAGTCGAGGAAGAGGAGCAACCCGCGACCTTTCCCGAGGAGTCCTCTCCTGCCCAGGTGCCGGTGGACACCGAACGGGTGGACGACAAGACCGACCCGGTCTCCCTCTACCTGCGCGACATCGGTTCCACCCCACTCCTGACCCGCGAGCGCGAGGTGCAGCTCGGCATGCAGATGGAGGAGGGCCAGGATGAGTACGTCGCCAGCGTCATCGCCGCTCCTTATACCGTCCAGCGCGTGCTGGATCTGGCCGAGAAGATCAAGGCCGACGAAACTCCCTTGAACCGCGTGCTCATGGCTGGCGACGACGGCGAAGCGTTTGACGAGACTGCCGAGCGGCGGCGTTTCCTCAAGGGAGTCACGGTGATGCGCGGGCTCGTGCGCGAGCGGGAGCGCATGCAGGCGGAGATGGCGCGGAAGCGAACCTCCCAGAAACGGCGCGCGGCCCTGGCCGTCGATCTGGACAAGAAGTGCGCGCGAGTCATCGACACGGTGAAGGGGTTGCGCCTGGCCAAGGAGTGGATCGACGAGGTCGGCGTGAGCCTCAAGGAGTCGCACCGGACGCTGTCGGAACTGGCAGAACGGGCCCGCACCCATACCCGCGGAAGCGCCGCCAAGCGAATCGCGGCCGAAATCGAGGCCGTGGAAGAGTCCCTGGGGTCCTCCGCCGCTGACATCGCCCGTCAGGTGGAGGCCATCACCGCCGCCGAACACAAGGCCGCGTCGGCCAAGAAGATCCTCATCGAGGCCAACCTGCGGCTCGTGGTGAGCCTGGCCAAGAAGTACGGCAACCGTGGCCTGCAGTTTCTCGATCTGATTCAGGAAGGAAACGTCGGGCTCATGCGCGCGGCGGAGAAGTTCGACTACCGGCTCGGGTACCGCTTTTCCACCTACGCCGGCTGGTGGATACGGCAGAGCATCACGCGCGGGATCATTGACTCGGCGCCGACGATTCGCATCCCGGTGCACATGATCGAGACCCGGAACAAGCTCATCCGCGCACACCGTTCACTGCACCGCAAACTCGGACGGGAACCGCAGCCGGATGAGCTCGCCACCGAAATGGGACAGACTGCGGAGGAAATCCGCAGACTGATGCGGATCGTCAAGGAGCCTGTCTCGCTGGAAACCCCCATGGGCGACGACGAGGAAAGCCGTCTCGGGGACTTCGTCGAAGACAAGCATGTCCCCAAACCCCTGGATGAGACGATTCAGGCCAACCTGCGTGACAAGGTCAAGAAGGCGCTGGCCACGCTTCCTCCCAGAGAGGAAGCCGTTTTGCGCTACCGCTTCGGCATCGGCGAGGTACGGGACTACACCCTTGAGGAATTGGGCGAGCGCTTCTCGCTCACCAGGGAGCGCATCCGCCAGATCGAGCAGCGCGCCCTGAGGAAGCTCCGCGCCACGGTCTCGGGACTCAACCTGGACGACTGAGAATCCTTCCGGTCCGCATCGGCGTGACCCAGCGTCGCCGGCGGCGCACCACAGGCGAAAAGGGCCGTGGCCTACGCGGACGATCCGTGGGCCACGCGCACCGTGCTGGCCTGCGGGCCTTGCTGGCCCTCCTCTTCGGTAAAGTGGACGCGCGTCCCCAGCGCCAGGCGATCGAAGCCGTCCACGACGCTGTTCCCGTGGAAATAGATCTCGCGCCCGTCGCTGGTCTCGATGAAACCGTAGCGCTCGGCCGCGAAGAGCTTGCTGACCCGCGCCGGCGGCGCCACCGAATGCGTCTTTACCTCGCCGCGCCGGCGGCGCGCGTATTCCCGGAGACGCCGGCGCGCGGCGTCGAAGGCATCGCGGATCGCCACCTGGATGTCGTGATGCCCCGCCGCCCCGTCGCTGTCGCGGTTCACCACCAACTCCCCACCGGGCACCGTCAGATCAATGCGGACGTGGTAGAGCCGCCCCTTCTGGTGGTGGCGGTGCGGCGCCGCGACCACCACCCGACAGCCGGTGATGCGGTCATGGACCTGATCGAGCTTGGCCGCCTTCTCTCGTATGGCCTGTTCGATGGCGCGAGAGGGCTCCATGTCGCGGAAAGTCACTTGCGGTTCGAGTATCATCGGTCCCTCCTCGTCTTATTTTCTACCGTCTTGGACAATACTGCGCAAATCACGCCCGCGTTCCGCCACTCTGTGCCCCATGAGCGACGAGCCCGCGACGCCACGAGCCTTGCCGTCGCGGGAAGTTTTTCAGCCGCCTGGCCGAGAACCTGACTCGCGCCATGGAGCTTGCGCCGCAGGAATTCGCGAAAGCGAAAATTCGCTATCGCCGTCCCTTCGGCTGGTCGATTGAGGAGAATATCAGGTCAGATTTGACGAGATCGAGCGGCCGAAGGGACGGATGAGAGCGGATTTGCAGCCGTGAAGTCCTGCGGCGCAAGCTACTAGTGTGGTGTCTGGTTAATTCGCGTCATAATCTGCGGAGGATTTTTTGTTGTCGGCAAGGCGCGATGACGAGCAGTGGCGTGTACCACGCGAGGAAGAGCAACGTAGCCGACGGCGAAAAAGACCCGCAGATTATGACGCGAATTAACCAGACACCACACTAGTATTCCTCCAGCATCTCCGCCAGGTCGGCCACGACGATGTCGGCGCCGTTCTCGCGCAGGGCGCTGGCGTCGCCGTGCCGGTCCACCCCGATCACCAGTCCGAAGCCGCCGCGGCGGCCGGCCTGCACGCCCGAGAGCGCGTCTTCCACCACCACGGCCCTTGGCGGCTCCACGCCCAGTTCCGCGGCCGCCTTGAGGTAGGTGTCCGGCGCGGGCTTGCCGGCAATCTTGAGCCGCTGGGCGATCTCGCCGTCCACGCGGGTGTCGAACAGGTCCTCGATGGCGGCGGCCTCCATGATCGCCTTGCAGTTCTTGCTCGACGAGACCACCGCGGTCTTGATGCCGCGGCGGCGCAATTCCCGGGCCCAGCGAATCGTCCCCTCGAACGCCTCCACGCCCTCTTCGCGCAGCACATCCTTGAACAGCCGGTCCTTGCGGTTGCCGAGCCCACACGCGGTCAGCTTGCCCGGAGGGTCTTCCGGGTCGCCGTAGGGCAGTTCGATGCCGCGGGAGCCGAGGAAGCTCCGCACCCCGTCATAGCGCGGCTTGCCGTCCACGTATTGCTTGTAGTCGCCGTCCCCATCGAAGGGAACGAAGGCGGTGCTGGTCTCCAGGGCGCGGCGTTGGAGAAAGGCGTCGAACATCCTCTTCCAGCACACCGAGTGGACCCGCGCCGTGGAGGTCAGCACGCCGTCGAGGTCGAAGAGCACCGCGTCGAAGTCGCCGGCGCTCACCCGCGGATGCACGCTCACGACGCCTCCCCGGCGAATTGCGCCAGGATTGCCTGCCTCACCTCCTCCGCCGGACCCACGCCCGTGACCTTGATGCAGCGGGGCGCGGCCGTACCCTCCCGGGCGCGCCAGCGGGCGTAGTAGTCCACCAGCGGCGCGGTCTGTTCGGCGTACACGTCGAGCCGCCGCCGAACGGTCTCTTCCCTGTCGTCGTCCCGCTGCACGAGATCCTCCCCGGTGACGTCGTCCTTGTCCGCGGTCTTCGGGGGATTGAAAACTACGTGATAGATACGCCCCGATGCGGGATGCACGCGCCGCCCGCTCAAGCGCGCGACCACTTCCTCCGGCGGCACGTCGATCTCCACCACATGGGTGACGGCGATGCCGTTGTCGCGCAGCGCCTGGGCCTGGGCCAGCGTCCTCGGGAAGCCGTCGAACAGGAAGCCGTCGCGGCAATCCGGCGCCTGAATCCGTTCCCTGATGAGTTCCACGATGACATCGTCGGACACGAGCGCGCCCGCATCCATCACGGCCTTGACGCGCGCACCCAGCGCCGTGCCGTCCTTGACCGCGGCGCGCAACATTTCACCCGTGGAAATCTGCGGAATGCCGAAGGCTGTCGCGATGGAGACGGCCTGCGTCCCCTTGCCCGCTCCAGGCGGTCCCAACAAGATGATACGCATCAAACGCGCTCCCCGATGCATGCTCGCGTGGGGCGAGCCGAACCCCGAATCCGGGCACGGACGGAATTTCCGGAGGCTGCCGTCGGCGGGAGGGACACCCACCCTGGCTGGGGTGGAAACCCCGTTGGAAATGAGAAGTGAGGTAACACGAAAACCGCATGCCATCAAGGCGAAAGCCGGTCCGAACTCAGACGGCGGTCTGTTCCAGGTTCCAACTCCAATCCGCCCGAAACCGGCCTTTCCCTGCCTCTCGCCGCGGTTCGCTCACCCCCACGGGCTCCTGGCGCCGCACGCAGGCGCCCGCCAGAGCGGGGACGTTTCCGCCTTGCAGGAAGGGAGACATGTTCGCTTTCCGCCAACAAGTGAGCCTCGCCGGTTGACAAACCCCTGTTCTTGGTCGAATTTGACGGTTGAGCGCCGGTGGCCGCCGAGCGGCGCCGGACAGCCAGCCCCCGGGCAGCGCCCGGGCCTCTTGTCAAGGAGAACCGCCATGTCAAGTCAGGAACACCTTCCGGTTATCGATGCGGACGCTCATGTGATCGAGACGGAGCGCACGTGGGACTATCTGGAGCCTTCGGAGCAGAAGTTCCGGCCGTCGCTCTTCTCCTCGCCCCAGGAGCCCACGCTCCAGTACTGGGTCATCGACGAGAAGATCCGCGGGTTCCGCTTCCCCACCTACAGCGAGCAGCAGTTGCGCGACCTGTCGGACCAGTTCGGACGCAACGTCGAGTCGCCCCAGGCCGCGCGCGAGTTGGACGACGTGCAGCTTCGTCTCGACCACATGGAAAAGCTTGGAGTGGACGTCCAGGTGCTCCACAACACCTTCTGGATCGAGCAGATCACCACCAAGCCGGACGTGGAGGCCGCCCTGTGCCGGAGTTGGAACCGGTGGCTCGGGGACATCTACCGGCAGAGCGAAGGCCGGCTGCGCTGGTCCTGCGTGGTGCCGGTGCTGGCGCTGGACGAGGCCGCGGCGCAGATCCGGCAGGCCAAGGAGGACGGCGCGGTGGCCGTGTGCATGCGGCCCCTGGAGGGGGACCGGGACATGTGCGACCCGTATTTCTATCCCATCTACCAGGTGGCCAGTGACCTGGATCTGGCCATCGCGGTGCATATCGCCAATGGCAACCCCGCCAACTGCGACACCTATCGCCCCACCACCGCGGGCCGTTTCGCCATGTTCCGGGCGCCCACGGTGACGTCGTGCCTGGGACTCATCATGAGCGAGATTCCCCAGGTCTTCCCGGACCTCCGCTGGAGCTTCATCGAAGCATCGTCCCAATGGGTCCCGTGGATCTACCTGGAGAGCGAGAACCGCTATCAGGCGGCCGGGCGCGAGTTCCCCAGGGACCTGTTCGCCGAGTACGGCATCTACGTCACCTGCCAGACCAACGACGACATACCCTACGTCCTCAAGTACTCGGGCGAGGGCAACCTCGTCATTGGCACCGACTACGGCCATACGGACCCGTCCAGCGAGATGGACGCCATCCTCGACCTGAAGAAGATGGACGACGTCAGCCAGGAGCGGAAGGACAACATCCTGTACCACAATCCCAAGGCGCTCTACGCCCTTTAGGGAGACCCGGATTCATTGCTCCCTTCGACGCGCCCCTCCATCCCGGCGGCGCGTATTTCTACCGGGAACGCGGGCACTTCGCGTGATGCGCCAACCCGCGCTGGCGACGAGGCAACGGACTGCCGGGGGCCTCGGTCGCGTCAACGCCGCGCCGAAGGGCGCCCTTCGACTTCGCTCGGTTCATCGTTGCTGACCTGCCCCTGAGACATTCATGCGAATGCCACGCGTCCTCATCGTCGTCTTCTCCGCCGCGGTCGTGGTCATCACGTCCATCAGCATGAACGCCTACAGCCTGTTCCTCACGCCCATCGAGGAGACCTTCGGCTGGTCGCGTTCGGTGGCGACGATCCCCTATGTGTTCGCCATGCTGGGCTGGGGCATCGGCGGGGTGTTCTTCGGGAAAATGGCGGACGACCTGGGGACCCGCCCGGTGATCCTCGGCGGCGTGCTCCTCATGGCCGGGGGCTTCATCGGCATGGGCCTGTCCCAGAACCTGTGGCAGCTATGCCTGACCTTTGGAATGATGACCGGCATGGCCAAGGGCGCCTGCGGACTGGTCATCATCTCGCTGCTGGTGGCGAAGCACTACGAAGCCGACAAACGGGGATTGGTGGTGAGCGTGGTGCAGACGGCCTCGCCGCTGAGTCCGTTCTTTCTGGCGCCGCTGCTGTACTTCCTCATCGGGAACCACGACTGGCGCATCGCCGCGTTCGCCTGCGGGGCGCTGCTGCTGGGCGTGGCCCTTCCCTTCGGATGGATCGGGGCGCGCGATCCCGATCCCGCCACCACGAAACGGCGGGAACGCGCGACCTGGTCGAGCTGCCTGCCCTACTTGCGCGACCGCACGATGATCCTGCTGTTCCTGGCGCGCTTCTCGTGCGGCGTGGCCCTGTTCCAGAGCGTGCACCTGGTGGGCATCGCGTTGAGCAAGGACTTCGACCACGCCACCGGAGCCGTCGCGGTGTCCGTCTTCGGCATCGCCGCCGCGGTGTCCGCGGTGACCTTCGGCTGGCTGTCGGACCGCTACGGCCGCGCCCAGGTGCTGGCCCTCACCTACGTCTGCCGCGGGGTCGGCACCTTGCTCATGTCCTTCGACATGTCCGACCCGCTGGTGTTCTACCTGGTGGTGGCGCTGGCCATGGGGCCGACCTTCGGCACCATCGCCATCCAGAACGTCATGTTCTTCGAGATGGTGGGACCGCGCCTCGCCGGACTCATCATGGGCCTGAGCTTCATCGTGCACCAGATCGGCTCCGCCAGCGGCCCCTTCCTCGCCGGCGTCTACTTCGACTACACCGGCACCTACGACGGCTTCATGCAGATCATGAGCCTGATCCTGCTGTCCTCCGCCCTGCTCATCTACTTCGCCATTCGATCCGACGACGCCCCCCTGCCAGAGCCCGCGCGGCCGTAAGCGTCGAGCACGGCCGGCGGAATCTCCTCGGGCCGGTCCTTGGCGATGGCCGGGCCGTTCACCACGTGGACGTTGCCGCCCCGGAGGCTCGACCGGCCCCGGTTGCGGACGGAATGAGTGGGCCCACCTGGACTCGAACCAGGGACCTACCGGTTATGAGCCGGTGGCTCTAACCAACTGAGCTATGGGCCCGGAAATGATCTGCGCGCCGGATGATTCGCGCGATGTGCGCGCCGGGGAGGCCGGCCGGCGCCCCACGGCAGGAGGCTACCCTTCCATGAAGCTCTTGAGGCTCTTGCTTCTACTAGGATGGCGGAGTTTGCGCAAGGCCTTGGCCTCGATCTGGCGGATGCGTTCGCGCGTCACCGCGAACTTGACCCCAACTTCCTCAAGGGTGTGGTCGGATTTCTCGCCGATGCCGAAGCGCAACCGCAGCACCTGCTCTTCGCGCGGCGTCAGGGTGGCCAGCACCTTGCGGGTCTGCTCCTCGAGGTTGAGGATCGAAACCGCGTCGGAGGGGGTCGCCACGCGTTTGTCCTCGATGAAATCGCACAGGTGGCTGTCCTCGTCCTCGCCCACCGGCGTCTCGAGGGAGATGGGCTCCTTGGCGATCTTGAGCACCTTGCGCACCTTCTCCAGCGGAATCTCCATCTTGGCGGCGATCTCCTCGGGAGTGGGCTCCCGCCCGATCTCCTGCACGAGGTAACGGGAAGTGCGGATGAGCTTGTTGATGGTCTCGATCATGTGCACGGGGATGCGGATGGTGCGCGCCTGATCGGCAATGGCGCGGGTGATAGCCTGGCGGATCCACCACGTGGCATAGGTGGAGAACTTGTACCCGCGCTGGTACTCGAACTTCTCCACCGCCTTCATGAGGCCGATGTTGCCTTCCTGAATGAGGTCGAGAAACTGGAGGCCGCGGTTGGTGTACTTCTTGGCGATACTCACCACCAGCCGCAGGTTGGCTTCGATCAACTGTTTCTTGGCCAGTTCCGCGCGCACCTCGCCCTTGTGGATGGACTTTACCCGCTGGCGGATCTCCGCCTCGGACATCTCCAGACGCTGCTGCGTCCCTTCCACGTCCTCGATGGCCTGGCGAATGCTCTGCCGCATCTCGCCGAAGGCCTTCAGGCTCATCCGGAACGTCCCGACGGTCTTGCGCCAGTTGTTCTTGCCGTCGTCGCCCACCGCCACATCGAGGATTTCCCCGGCGGTCTTCCCGGTCTCCCTTTCGTACCGCGCCAGCCGCGCCCTGGCGGACTCGATGCGGCTCAACTCTCCCTTGAGCGTGTGCACCACCGCGTCGATCTGGAGACGGTTGAGGCGTAACGCCCTGAGCTGTCCGAGGACTTTCGTGCGGCACTGGCTCAACTGCTGCTCCAACCTACCTCGCACGGCCGCGGCATTGCGTTTGCGCAATTTCTGCCGCACGACGTCGCATTCCTGCGTTGCCTGACGCAGATTGCCGATCTGATCCAGCAGGCGCTGACAGTGCACCTGCTCCTCCGCCGCGTCACCCTCGGCTTCCACGCCCTTGATCACTTCGTGCACGCGGACATCGCCCCGCTCGAGCCGCTGGCCCAAGTCGAGCACATGCTGGACCGCGACGGTACAGGAAAGCGCGTGATCCGCCACGACGTCCTCACCTTCCTCGATCCGCTTGGCGATCTCCACCTCGCCTTCCCGGCTGAGCAGCGACACGTTGCCCATCTCGCGCAGGTACATGCGCACCGGATCTCCGGTCTTGCCGGCCACATCCGCCTCACCGCCGTCGTACTCCACCTCTCCTTCCTCCCGTTCGGCGCCGGGAGCGTCTTCCGCTTGTCCGCTCAACGCCATACGCGAGGCCGCGTCCACCACCTCGATGTCCATCTCGCCGAAAATGGACATGACATCGTCGATCTGCTCCGGCGAGACCGTGTCCGGCGACAGCATGTCGTTCACTTGATCGTAGGTCAGGTAGCCCCTTTCCTTGCCCAGATCGATCAACCGCTTGACATCCTTTTCCCGCTTCTTCAGACGAGTCTGCGATGTCTCCCGGGGCGTGTGGAACGGCGTCACGGCTACAAGCCCGGCAGCGCGCGTTCCAAGCGGAGTTTCCTTTGCATGACCTCCTGCCATTGCCGCATCCTCTCTTTCTTGACGGCGTCATCGCGAGTCTCTTCGGCAACGCGAATCGCTCTGCACAACTCCCGATCAAGCCGGTTCAGATAACGCCGTTTCAAAAACAGGAGACAGTCCCGGGTCATTCGCTCGCGCTCGCTCTCGGCGAACGCCTGCCCTTGCAACACGAATCCCGTCACCGCCGAGGTCAGCTCCGGCGCCAATCCCTCGGTCAAGGCGCCCACATCCACATCCCCGTCCGCACCGGCGATCTCGAATATCCGCCCCACCACGTCGCGCCACTTCTCGCTCACGAGCTTGTCCATGGGCTCCCGCCGCAGGGCCGTCACCGCCGCCGGAAAGCGCAGCATCAGCGCCACCAGCGACACCTCCGCGCGGTCGTCGCCGAGTGTTCCGCGGCCAGCGGCCGCCGGCGCCGGGCGGCCCGCGCCGGCGCGGTCGTGGGCGGGCGTCCGCGCGCCGTCGCCGGCATGCTGGCGCAACGACGCTTCGCGCACGCCCAGGAGATCCGCGGCGCGGCGGGCAAGCAGGTCGCGGTCGCTGGGATTGGTGACCCTGGCAAGGATCCGGCTTACTTCGGCGGCCGAACGGCTCTTGCCCTCGAGACTCGTCCCGTGGCGCTCCCGCAGCCAGTCCAGGTAGAAGTCCACGACGGGCACGGCGCGCTTCAACACGCTTCCCAGCGCATCCTTTCCGTGCTTGCGGACGAACGTGTCCGGATCCTCGTTGCCCGGCAGGAAGGCGGCCCGTCCCCACAGGCCGGCCTGCTGAAACACATCGACGCTGCGGGCGGCGGCGGCGCGGCCGGCCGCGTCGCCATCGAACAGCGCGGTGACATTGCGGGTGTAGCGCGCCAACAGGCGCAGGTGATCCACGGTCAGAGCCGTCCCCAGGGTGGCCACGGCATGGGTCACGCCGTACTGCGCCAGCGCAAGCACGTCAAGATAGCCTTCCACCACCACAACCTGGTCCTCGGCGCGGATGCCGTCCCGGGCCTGCTTCAGGCCGTAGACCTGGGCGCTCTTGTGAAACAACGGCGTCTCGGGGGAATTCAGGTACTTGGGCGCGCCGTCGCCGATGACGCGCCCGCCAAAGCCCACGACCTTGCCGCCCGGCTCGGTGATGGGAAAGATCACCCGATCAAAGAAACGGTCGCGAAAACGACCCTGCTCCCGCTCCACCAGGAGGCCCGCCACAGCCGCATCCCCGGGCGCCGCGTCCCGGTGCCGCAACCATGCCCCCAGGCCGTCGCCTCGCGGCGCGAAGCCAAGACGAAAACGCGGCCACAAGGATTCGTCCACGCCGCGCTTCTCGAGGTAATGGCGCGCCCGGGTCCCTTGGGCGGCATCCAGCAACCGTCCGTGGAACCACTCCGCCGCCTGCTCGTTCAGGCGGAAGAGTTCGCTGCGCCGGCCGCCCCCCGGCCCCGACTGTTGGATGGGAATGCCGTAGCGCTCCGCCAGCCGCTCCACGGACTCGGGGAAGGTGAGCCCGTCGTAGAGCATGACGAACTTGAAGACGTCGCCCCCCTCCCGGCACCCGAAACAGTGGAAGACGCCCTTCTCCTCGTTGACCGTGAAGGAAGGCGTCTTTTCCGAGTGGAAGGGACACAGTCCCGAGTAGTTCTGGCCGGCCTTCTTGAGAGTGACGTAATCGGAGACCACCTCCACGATGGAGGCCCGTGTGCGAACCGCTTGAGTGGTCCGATCAGAGATCATACTCCGTCCCGAGGAACCCTCGACGCGAAACCCGGGCTCCATCGGACGCCCGTGAAGGATCTACCCAGGGAGGTCACCGCTTCCCCGACCTGGTAAAGAGGGCCGACCAGTGCGGCCGCCCCCACCGGTCGATGGAGTCTTTGCGGGACCCATGACTCCGAGATGGCGAGGAAAAGAAGGACTCCCAGAAACACCGCCCCCTTGACGCCGCCCGCCAGGACGCCCCCGAAGCGGTTGAAGCCGCTGAGAAACAAACGGTCGGCGGATCGGTGGAGCAGGTACCCCACCCAGTTGAGGCTGATGTATATGGAAAGGAAGAAGATGATGAAGAAGATGGCCTGGAGGATGAACGGAGAGTAGGGCCAGAAGTCGATCCAGCGGGAGGCCTGGTCGTAATACCGAACGGCCACGATAAGGCCAACCGAAAGGCCCAGCAAGGCGAATACCTCCCGGAACAGTCCCTTGGCGTAGCCTCTGACGGCAAACACGCACAGGACCGCTGCCAACACTGCGTCTACGATGTTCACAATGGCCTGTCGAAGATCGCCGGGATCCGCTGCCCGCGAGGCACGCTCCATGGATTCCATGGAGCCGCCGCGCTCATCCGGCCCTGCCATTGCGGCGTCCGAAACTCCCAGTCGCAGTTGCGTGGACCCTAGGAGCTTGCGCCGCTGGAATTCACGGCTGCGAATCCGCTCTCATCCGTCCCTACGGCGCAAGCTCCTAGTACCACTGGTGGCTTCGGGCGCGCTTCATGGCACGCTTTTTGGCTGCGATGGCCTTTCTCTTGCGCTTGACGCTCGGCTTCTCGTAGTGTTCCCGCTTGCGCAGTTCCGCCAGGATTCCGGCCTTCTCGCACTGCTTCTTGAAGCGCCGGATGGCGCTCTCGATGGATTCGTTTTCCTTGATTCGAACACCGGTCATAGGTTGGTTCCACTCCTTGAGTCAGTCGAACTATAGCCAATCAGCCACCCAAGTCAAGCCCGGCAGACGCTTTTGAGACCGCGCTCCAGAGCGCCGGCGCCAGTGCGTGGATGAAGAATTCCCGGTTGCCCTTGGGGCCCAGCAACGGGGACGGAACCACCGGCCGGCGCTCCAGCCCGAGGGCGTCCACCGCGGCCTCGATCTCCCCGACCACGCGCCGGTGCTCGTCCTCCGAACGCACCACGCCGCCCTTCCCCACGCGTCCCTTGCCCACCTCGAACTGCGGTTTGATGAGCGCCACGATCTCGAACGGCGGCTTGAGCAGGCAACACACCCGCGGCAGCACGAGACGCAACGATATGAACGAGACGTCCACCACCGCGAGATCCGGTGCTTCGGCCAATGCGTCCGGCTGGAGATGACGAATGTTGGTGCGCTCCAGCACGACCACGCGCGGATCCTGCCGCAGGCGCCAGTCGAGCTGGCCGTAACCCACGTCCACCGCGTGTACCCTGGCCGCGCCGTGGGCCAGCAGACAGTCGGTGAATCCCCCGCTGGACGCGCCCACGTCCAGCGCCACCCGGCTCGACGGGTTCACGCCAAAGCGCGCCAGGGCCGCCTCGAGCTTCTCGCCGCCACGGCTCGCGTAACGCGCGGTCGCCTTCACCCGGAGATGCGCGTCGCGCCGGACCAGGGCGCCGGCCTTGGTCACCGGCGCGTCGTCCACCAGCACCGTGCCCGCGAGGATGTAGCGCTGCGCCTGCTCGCGGCTGCGCGCCAGCGAAGACGCCACCAGCAGGCGATCGAGGCGTTCCCGGTTCGCGGTCAATCTTCCTCCTCGACCAGTTCCCGCAGGTGCGAACGCCCCTCCGAGTCCTGGGTCAGCACCTCGATGCGCCGCTCGACCTCGCCGAGCTTGTGGTTGCAGGACCGCACCAGGCGCACGCCTTCCTCGAAGGTGGCCAGCGATTCATCGAGGTTCAACTCACCGCTCTCGATGCGCTCCACGACCTTCTCCAGGGCCTGCAGGCACTCCTCGAATCCGCGTTCGTCCGGCGCCTCCGTCGTGCTCTCGTCCCGAGACATTCCCATCCTCCTCAAGAGATTTCCGATCCATCGCGGCGTCCTCCGGCCTGATCCGGCGCCTCCACCTCTTCCACCTGACAGATGGCCCGCCCCGCGGCGAAGTCCACCCGCACCTGCTGGCCCTTGCGCAGGGACGCGGCATCCTTGACGATGCGCCCATCCGGAACCTCGTACACGATGCTGTAGCCGCGCCGCAGCACCGCCAGCGGATCGACGCCGCCCAACCGCCCGGCGAGGTGGCCGAGCCGTTCCCGCAGGCGCTGCAGCGCGTCCTCCTGACGCCGCCACAGCCGCAGCGACAACTCGTCCAGCCGCATCTGCCCCTGGCGCAGCCCGCGGCCGGGATCCGCCAGCCGGCGCGCCCAGTGGCGCAGATTCTCGCGCCGGTGCTCCATGCGGAGTTCGGTCCCGCGCCGCAGCCGGCGCGCCCACAGCGTCACCCGCTCTTCCAACTCGCGCCGCCGGGGGAGAATCATCTCGGCCGCGGCCGTGGGCGTGGCCGCGCGCCGGTCGGCCACGAAGTCGGCGATGGTCACGTCGATCTCGTGACCCACCGCGGACACGATGGGCGTGCGCGCCGCGGCGATGGCGCGCGCCACCGCCTCTTCGTTGAACGCCCACAGGTCCTCGAGCGAGCCGCCGCCGCGGCCGACGATCATGACGTCCGCCATGCCGGTCTCGTCCAGTTCCCGTATCCCCTGGGCAATCTCCCGAGCGGCGCCCTGACCCTGCACTTTCACCGGGCGGATGATCACCCGGCGTTCCGGGAAGCGCTCGCCGATGATGCTCAGCATGTCGCGCACGGCCGCGCCTCGAAGCGAGGTGACGATGCCGATGGCGCGCGGCAGGAAAGGCAGCGGCTTCTTCCGGTCGCTCTCGAACAGGCCTTCCTGCCACAGGCGCTTCTTCAACTGCTCGAAAGCGACGGTCAGCGCGCCCTTGCCGCGCGCTTCCACCTCCACGGCGTAGAACTGGAGCGCGCCGCGCACCGTGTACAGGCCCACCCGGCCGGAGCAGACCACTTCCATGCCGTCTTCCAGACGGAACCGCAGCCGCTCGGCATTGCGGCGGAACAGCACCGCCGCGATCTGGGATTCCGCGTCCTTGAGCGTGAAGTAGACGTGCCCCGACGGCGCGAAGCGTACGTTGGACAGTTCCCCGGCCACCCACAGGGCATCGAGCCCCGTCTCCAGCCGGTCCCGGATGATCTCGTTCAACCGGCTGACCGTGAGGATCTCGGCCGGCTGTCCCGCGGACGGAAATTGGAAAGAACGCGACATCGCCACGCGCGGCTCAGGTCTTTTCCTTGACCGAGCCGGCGAGGCCACGGAACATTTCCCAACCCTTGAGCAGCTCCAACGCGCGCCCGATCTCGGGGTCGTTGCGGAGCCGCCGCGCCAGGTCGTCACGCGGCGCGGCGTCCTCCGGCGATGCTTCGGACGGGGCGCCGGCCTCGACCGCCGCGGTCTCGTCCGGGGCGCTCTCGGACGACGCCGGCGCGCGCGCGGGATCCATGACGATGTCCGGCTTGATGCCCACCTCGTGTATCGAGCGCCCGTTGGGCGTGAAGTACTCCGCGGTGGTCAAGCGCAGGGCCGAGCGATCATCGAGGGGCAGGATGGTCTGCACCGACCCCTTGCCGAAGGTCTGAGTTCCCAGAATCAGCGCGCGCTTGTGATCCTGCAACGCCCCGGCGACGATCTCCGACGCGCTGGCGCTGCCGCCGTTCACCAGCACCACCATGGGGAAGTCCGTCCGCGAGCCCTCGCGGCTGGCGGAAAACTTCTGCTTGCTCTGACTCTGGCGTCCATCGGTATAGACGATCAGGCCGGAGTCCAGGAACATGTCCGAAACTCTCACCGCCTGGCTGAGCAGCCCTCCCGGGTTGTTGCGCAGGTCGAGCACCACGCCCTTGTAGGCCCCTTCGCCGGGTTGATGCCGGGCCATGGCGCCCTTCAGGTCCTCGCCGGTGCGATCCTGGAACTGCGCGATGCGCAAGTAGAGGAACCCCGGTTCGAGGGCGAGCGCGCGCACGCTGTTGATCTCGATGACGGCGCGCACCAAGGTGAACGTGAGCAGATTGTCCTCGCCCTTGCGCCGCACCTGCAGGGTGACGCTGGAGTCCTTGGGTCCGCGGAGCCGCTTGACGGCATCGGACAGCGTCATGTTCTCGGTGGTCTCGTCGTCGATGCCGACGATCTGATCGCCCGGCTGCAGGCCGGCGCGCGCGGCGGGGGTGTTCTCGATGGGCGACACCACCGTCAGGAGACCGTTGCGCACGGTGATCTCCACCCCCAAGCCGCCGAACCGCCCTTCGGTTTCGGTCTGAAGCCGGCGATAGGCGGTCTCGGTGAGGTAGCTGCTGTGGGGGTCCAGGGACTCCAGCATGCCCTGGATCGCTCCATCCACGAGCTTCTCCGTCGCCACCTCCTTCACGTAGCTCTGCTGCACGATGGCGAGGATGTTGGCGAAGTTCTCCAGACTGCGGTACGCGCCGGAGTCCACGGCCGAGACGCGCGGCGCCACCAGCCCCGCCGCGAAAAGTACCCAGCCCAAGGCCCAGAACCATCCGGACACGCGGCGCTCTCGATTCCACGGCTTCATCGTGTCGTCTCCTCCCATCGACTCCGTCTGCTGCCAAAGCAGCTTGCGCCGCAGGAATTCACGGCTGCAAGTCGCCTCTCATCCGTCCCTTCGGCCGCTCGATTTCGTCAAATATGACCTGATATTCTCCTCAATCGACCAACCCAAGGGACGGCGATAGCGCTTTTTTGCTTTCGCGAATTCCTGCGGCGCAAGCTCCTACCGCCGGCCAGCCCGCGCCCGCGGGAACCAGGGGAGCGGGTCCACCGGTTTGCCGTTCCGGCGCATTTCAAAATAGAGCCTCGACTGGCCGGACGACGGATCGTCCCCCAATCGGGCGATGCGCTCGCCCCGCTCCACGCGGTCGCCCACGGACTTGGCCAGTTCGGAAAGGTGGCCGTACACCGTGTAATGGCGCTTTCCGTGGTCGAGGATAAGCATCTTTCCGTAACCCGGCAAGCGATCCGCGAACAGGACCCGGCCCGGCTCCACCGCCCGGACCCCGGCTCCCCCCGGCGCGGCGATGTCAATGCCGGGGCGGTGCACATCCACGTCCAGGTCGGGGTGCTTGTGGACGCCGAATCCGCTGACGATCCTGCCGTCCACGGGCAGAACCAGACCGTCGCCCACCGCGCCGGCAGGACTCGCCACGGGCGCGCGGCGCGATTCCTCCGAACCGCGGATGATGCCCTCCAGACGGCGGTCGGCCTGTTTCAGTGCCTGTTGCAGGTCCTGCAAGGCGCGCTCGCGCAGTTGGCGCTCCCGCCGCAGTGTCCGCAACGTCTGTTGTCGGTGCGCCTGCTCCGACCTCAGCTCATCGCGCAGCGCCGCCACCTGGTCGCGCTCGCGCGCCAGCGCCCGGCGCCGGGCCTCCACCGTTCCTTGCGTGTCCCGGCTGCGCCGGAGGTTGTCCGCCAGCCGTCCGATCAGCGCCTGATCCCGGCTCAAAACCGTCTCCAGCGAATGCTTGCGCCGCATCAACTCCAGCATCGACAACTCGCCGTTGAGCAACACGAATGGCGTTCCGGAACGTTGCCAGCGGTAGAGCGCCCGCGCCCGGGGCGCCAGTGCCCGGCGCCCCTGCCGCAGTGCCGCGGCGGCCTCGGACGCCTCCCGCTCCGCCGCTTTGAACTCCTGCTCGCGCTGTTTCAGGCGTGCGTTCAGAGTCTCGAGCCGGCGCGTCCGGCGCTCCAGGGCGACTTCAAGACCGTCGAGCACCTCCTGCACGGAGGCTTCGCGGCGCTGGGCCTTGTCCAGGGTGACGCGCCCCTCGGCGATACGCTCCTGCAACTCCGCCAACTCGCCCGGGTCCCGCGCCCGGGCCGGCGCCGGGGAACCCAGGCAGAGGCACACCGCGAGCGCCGCGCCCACGCGGCCGGCGACGGTAAAGGCTCTTGAGAAACGCCAGCGGGACAGGCGCCTTCGGGACGCCCGTGCCCCGTCCCGCGAATTCGTACCCTGTGTGACACCGGTTACGCCGAAGATCCGGTTGCCGGAAAGGCGCGTTGACGAGCGGTGGCGGGCGCCAGGCGCGATAACGCCACGCAGCTGGCGGGCGCCAGCGCCCACAGGATCAGCAGGCAGTCGCGTGAAGTCGCCGGACATGACACTCGCGTCAGGTCAGAAAACGCCTCACCGACAGCACGCTGCCGGCGGTTCCCAGAAGCCAACCCAGAAGAAGCAGTTCCACGCATTGCCGGGAGTCCAGAAAAGCAAACTGGATGCCGGCGGCCAGCGGCCCGAACGAAGCCAGCAGTTCCGCGCCGAGAAGCGAGAATGCCGCCTGCAGCAACCCGAGGGCGAGCGCGCCTCCCACCAGCCCCTGAATCATTCCCTCGATGACGAACGGCGCCTTGATCAGCCCGGCGCCGGCCCCCACCAGTTGCATGACCTCGATCTCGTCCCGCCGCGCCACGATGGCCAGCTTGATGGTGCTGCCGACGATCAGAAAGGCCACCAGGAACAGGACCCCGCCGAGCACCCACTTGAGCCACTCCATGCCCACCCGCAGCAGCCGCAGCCGTTCCAGCCAGGTCTCGGGATATTCCACATCCTGGACTCCCTCCTGCGCCTCCAGCCGTTCCACCAGCCGCGCCACGGCATCACGCGACCGGTAGCCGGCGCGCACTTCCAACTCCAGGGACGCCGGCAGCATCGCCGGGTCCAGGCCCTCCAGGATCCCCGACTGCGAACCCAGGGCATTCTTGAAATCTTCCCATGCGCGCTCTCGGGAAACGTAACGCGCGGCGCGCACCTCCGGGAAACTCTCCAGCCGCGCCCGCAGTTCCGTCGCGGCGGCGGCGTCCACCTCGTCGTCCAGATAGACGAACACGTGGAGTTCCTCGCCCCACCCGCGCACCATTCGACCGAGGTTCTCCTGGATCAGCAGGAAGCCGCCGAACACCAGCAGGATCATGGCCATGACGCCGGCGGTCAGCAGGTGGGTCCAGAAAAGCTCCTTCAGGCTCCGTACCACGCGCCCGGCGACGAAGACGATGTGGGCGAGCCTCATGGCGCCGGGGCCGCCGGTTCCAGGTCCTCGCGCCCCAGCAGCCGACCCTGGCGCATCAGCAGAACGCGGCCATCGAAGCCGCGCAACAGACGCGGGTCATGGGTGGCGATGAGCACGGTGGTGCCTTCCTCGTTGATGCGCTCAAAGAGCCGCAGGCTTTCCGCCGCCCTCTCGGGGTCGAGGTTCCCCGTGGGCTCGTCCGCCAGCACGAGTTCGGGGTCGTTCACCAGAGCCCGGGCTATGGCCACCCGCTGCTGCTCGCCGCCGGACAGCGCTGGCGGCAAAACGCCGTACTTGTCCTTGAGCCCGAGTTCGGTCAGCAGCCGGAAGGCCCGGCGTCGGCTCTGGCGCCAGGGGACGCCGACCACGTCGGCCGCCAGCGAGACGTTCTCCAGCGCGGTCATGTGCGGGATGAGCTTGAAGTCCTGGAAAACGAGTCCCAGCCTCCTCCGGTAGGCCGCCAGTCCCCGCCCCGTGAGGCGCGTGATGTTGCGTCCGTTGACGAGGATCTGACCCTCGGTGGTCTGCTCGGAGCGGAACAGCAAGCGCAGCAGCGTGGTCTTCCCGGCGCCGCTCGGACCACACACGAACAGGAACTCGCCCGCCTCGACGTGGAACGTGACGTCCCTGACTCCCGCGTTGTCCCGCGAATACACCCTGGAGACATTGTGGAGTTGAATCATGGACATCGATGGAGGCCCCGAGAAAGCGCGGGAAAACCACGAAATCCATCTTGACATCCCGCTTGAACGGCTGATAACGTGGCGGAAAACCTATTATCTGCATCAGACTGTCTCACGCACATTATCACTAAACTCGTTCGGGAACAAAAAGGGAAACCCGGAGACAGCGACCGCATGAGGAAAAGCACGTCATGAAGATCCTGTTCGTCAATCCGCGCTTCCCGAACTCCCTGTGGCGCCTGACCGGCATTACCGACATCCTCCCGCAGCGTTGCGCACAGACCCCGCTGGGCCTCCTCACCGTGGCCGCGCTGACGCCGCCCGACTTCGATGTCGCGCTTCAGGACGAGAACGTCCGGCCGCTCGATTTCGACGCCGACGCCGACGTGGTGGCCATCTCGTGCTGGAATATCCAGTACAACCGCGCCCGGCACATCGCCGAGGCGTTCCGCAAGCGCGGCAAGACGGTGGTGGTGGGCGGCCCCTACCCATCCCTGTGCCCGGAGCGTTTTACCGACGGGCTCTTCGACGTGGTGTTCGACGGCGAGGTGGAGATCACCTGGCCGCAGTTCTGCGATGACCTCCGCACCGGCAAGACCCAGTCCCTCTACAAGCAGGAGGGCAACGTCGACATCACGCTGTCGCCGGTGCCGCGGGTGGATCTGGCGTCCCGCGACGACTACCTCTACTACTTCCTGCAGACCACCCGAGGCTGTCCGTTCAAGTGCGAGTTCTGCGATATCATCATCACCGACGGACGCGTGCCGCGCACCAAGAGCGTGGAGCACGTCATCGCGGAGATCGAAGCCGTCGAGGCCGTGGGCGGGCGGCACATCAGCTTCTCCGACGCCAACCTTATCGGCAACCAGCGCTACGCCGAACAATTGCTCACCGGGGTGGCGGAGTTCGGGCGCGCCAAGGGCTTCCCCATCAACTTTTCCTGCGAGATGACCATCAACGTGGCCGAGAAGCCCAGGCTGCTGCAGTTGCTGCACGACGCCAACTTCACCAGCATGTTCCTGGGCATCGAGTCGCCGCGGGTGGCAAGCCTGACAGAGACACAGAAACGGCAGAACACCACCAGCCCGCTGATGGAGAGCATCCGCAAGATCCAGTCCCACAACATGGCCATTCTGGCGGGAATGATCGTCGGCTTCGACAACGACGACAAGGACATCTTTCGGGAGCAGTTCGATTTTCTGCAGGAGGCCGGCATCGCCTTCACCACCAGCGGCGTACTCACGGCCATCGAGAAGACGCCCCTCTACGAGCGCATGGAGAAGGAAGGCCGGCTGATCCCCTACGACTCCGCGCAGATGATGGGCCACGGCTCCGCGGATCTGAACTTCGTGCCCAAGCTGATGAGCATCGAAGAGGTGCAGCAAGGCTACAACTGGCTTATCCGGAGCCTCTACAAGTACGAGAACTACGGCGCCCGCCTGGCCCAGGGCATTCGGCACTTCCGGCCCGAGTACACGCGCCGCGGCCGCGGCAACAAGCTGGATCGCGAGACCCTCGGCATCCTGGCCAAGGCGATCGGGCACTATGTCTTCACCACGGACCGCCCGCGGCGGCGCTTCTTCCTCAGGGCCCTGCGCCAGATCATGTGGCCGCATCCCAACTTCGAAAAACTGGATTACGCCATCAGCTACATGATCTCCGAGAAGCATTTCCACGACTACGTCGACAAGACCCATGGGGATCCCGAGACGGTGGCGGCGGCGCCCTTTGCCGAGAACGTGACCGCGGAGCACACCTGGGGCGAGTTGAGCAAGGATTACCTGCGCAAGCTGCGGCGCGAGTTGTACCCCGGCGCCCGCTGGCGCTGGATGCGGCGGCGGCTGCGCAACGCCGTGGCCGTGCCCGAGGCTTTCCTCAAGGACAAGGTGGGCCAGCGCCTCAGCCACTTTCTTTCCGACCTCGACATCGACGTGGTGCCAGTGGCCAGCGCCGCCCTGTCACGCATACAGGACAAAGCCGACGTGCTGGTGCTCCCGATCCTCAACAAGGTGCTGGCGGGGCGTGAGGAACTGCAACAGGTGGTAGAGCATCTGAACGAGGAGTCGCAGAAGGAGGTCCGCCGCTTTCCCAAGGTCGTCCACTTCCCCATGGACCAAGGAGACGGCGCCACCCTCGAAGCCTTCGCCCGCATCGGCCTGATGTATACCAGCCGGGTAGAACGGCTCCAGCGCGCCTACGTCAAGGCCTTCCAGTAAAAGGCGCGCCCGGCCGGAACCGGCGCGTGACGGAAGCCCACTCAATTACATGGATTCCAGACCTACTCGCGGCGAGCGCCGAAGGCGCCGGCGACATCGTCGCGATCGAACACGCCGGCGGCCTCTGTAGCCTGAGGCCCGTAGAATCCCCCCTCTACCTGACCCAGGACGGGATGAAGGTCGGTGCCGGGACGATCGTTGCCGCCCTCCGGTGCGCCGAACGTGCCGTCGGGCGCAACCGGCAGATCCAACCATACAAACAAGGCGTCGCCCCCATAGACCCGACCCTGGTCCTCCGCCCGGTTCGAGGTGGTGATGTCGTCCAGCGTCAGGTCCACCGTGTTGTCGGCGAAGTTGTAGACGAGCTGCGAGCCGCCTTCCAATTCGACAGCGCCATCGCGGGTGCGCCCGACCATCCCGCCGCGCCACACGGCCGAGCCCTGCAACGCCGTCGGGCGCGCGCCGGCAAGGTCCCCAAAGGCGGCGCTCCAAGTGAGGTCCACCGCGTTGCGGTCGTCGCGTTCCCACACCGCGTACCAGGCGCTCGAGTCGCCCCAGCCGCCGTAGACCTCGGCCAACGGCCCCTGGACGTCGACCCGGAAGGCCCGGACGCCGCCGACCCGCCCGACGGGTGTCGCCGAAGCCAGGACGCGCTGATGGAATCCGATGGAGGCGTCCCGTGCCTCACTCCGAGGGTGAGACACGCCGTCCAGGATATTCCGCCCGCCGCCGGCGCCGGCCGGGAAAACGCACGAGACGCCGCCCCCGCACACGATCTCGTCGCGCCGGGTACGGGTGTATGACGGCGCGCCCGCGGATTCCCGGTCCTGGGCGACCACTCGATCCGGGTCGCGGATCGCGAACACCTGGTCGGTCATCTCCAGGTGCGTGGCCACCACGGCGGCGGGGACAGGCGCGGACACCGGCGGCTGGACCACGGGCGGGTTCACCGGCGCGTCGTCGCTCCCTCCACATGCGGAGAGCGTCACAAGCGCTGCCACAACGACCAAGAGTTTCCCAATCATCACTGCCTCCCGGATCCCGCTCAGAAGCTCAGGCGCACATCGAACGCGACGCCGCGCTCGGGCGTTTCGTTTCCAGCGCGCTCACGCCACATCATTTCGAGATTCGCATCCAGCTCCGAGCCGGCGTTCAAGCGCACCCCCGCGTGCCACTTTCGCGCCTGCGCGGCGCCCAACGACAACCCGGCATTCGGGGTCACCGTGCCTGGACCCCAAGGCGCCGCGTACCCATAACCCAGAGCCGCGGTGAGACGACCGCGGCCTTTCTTCGCCACCGCCAGCCGTGACGCACCGTCATCCCAAAGCCGCTCCATGCCGCTGGAGGCCGTGCCCCAGGACGGCGTCACCGCCAGCGACGGACCGCGCCCGTCGGTCCCGGGGTCGAACCGCGCCACCCCTCCGGCGCCCCACTCCCGATAACCCCCGCGACCCACCAGCGCGCGCCCATGTCCCTGAAGCGTCAGGCCCAGCGCCGGGTCGCTCCAGTTCACGCGCCCGCCCAATTCCACCCCGGTGCCGGTCTCGCCGTCGCCACCGTCGTGACGCACCCCCAACTCCAGCGACGGCTCCACCACCGCCCCGGATGCCAGCAGCCACGAACGCCCTCCCTCCAGCGCCAGTCGCACGCGCCGCACCACCGGCTCCCACGGCTTCAGCGGACCCGAACCGTCCGCGTCCCAGCGCGCAACCCAGGCTTCCCCCTTGACGTCCAGGGACGTCCCGCCCCGGGCCCAAATACCGCCCCGGGCCCCGCCGCCCGCGCTCCACGAAACCGCGTCACTCACACGCCGGGCCGCGGCCGCGTCTTCGAGCGCCACCTCTCCCCGGCCCACACCCGCCGCCGCCCACGCCGTCCAACCCGTGGGCCCCGTCCAACCCACATAGGGCATCGCGCTGGTCATGCGGCTCTCGTAGGTCCCCGCCACGCCGCGATCGTTCCAATCGAATTCTCCAAGCGCGTGGGACAACGCCACCCCCGCCACCAAGCTCTCGCCCAGGCGCGTATCCGCCCCAAGATGGAAGCTCATAACCTCGCCATCCCAGCCAGGTCCAGCGCCGCCTTCAAGCGAGCGCCAGTCCCCCATGCCCCACAACACCGGCGAAAGGCCACGGCCCGGAGTCGCACCGGCCCGCGCAAGCGGCAGCACGAACCCGCTGTCCGCCGCCGCCCGGGCCAACGTCAACGCCACCCCCCGGCATACCGGCCCGGCCGCTTCCGCGACCGTTCCCGGAAGGCTCTCGCGCTCCACGCACGCGCCCTCCACGGGTTCACCCCTAGCCGCGCGCACCTCGTGACCGGCAAGCCACAGTCGCGGCGACCCGGCCCGCGCCGCCGCCTCGACGCGCCCGCTCACGGCCGCAAACACGCTCCCGGACGCCGCTCGGGCCGCCTCCGGGAGCACACTCCGATGCACCCGGTTCAATCGTTGGACCACCGCCGGAGCGATCACGTCGACGCTCGCCTGCGTCTCGGCCGTGCGTCCCCGCGCATCGGTTGCCCGCACCGTCAACACGAAACGACCCGTCAACTCTCCCGGCCCGACATAGCTCACCACGCCCGTGTCCTCATCCACCCGAAAAAGCCCGGCGCCCCCGGCCGCCAGCGTATAGGTCAGCCCCGAACCCATTGCCCGCACCGCCCCGGGGCGGCCCCCGGCGTCGCGCACCGGCGCCGGACCCACCAAGTGCTCCGCCAACGTAAACGCAAAGCGCGCGTTTACGAACTCCGGTCCAGTGGTGTCGGAGACCGTCAACACCACGGTACCGCCCTGCACTCCCCGGTAGCGCGGGTCCGTGCTGTGCACGGCGTGTGAGATCTCCACGGTCTCGTCTTCGGCGTCGGCGTCCACCACCCCGGTCACAATCACGGGTTGCGGCAGGTTCCAGTCATCCGGTGTAAAGCGCAACGACGATGGGCGCACCACGACCGCCTCCTCGTCCGTGCTCGAAGGCATCACCGTCACCACAGCGGAAGGCCGCGCCGGCAACACCACCGTGTAACTCACCGACCCGCCCTCGCCGACCTGGCGCGGCGCCGCCGACAACGTCACGTGAGTCTGCGCCGGCGGGGTGTCGTCGTCCGTGATCCGCACTTCCACCGACGATGGCGTGCCCGCCTCCATGCCCGCGGGCAACCGCCCCAGCGCCACCGTGAACGTCTCGTCAGCCGTGTCCGCATCCTGCATCGTCGTCACCGTCCCCGTCCCCCTCGTCGCTCCCGCCGCCACCGTGATCGACGCCAGACTCCCGTAGTCCCCGGACTCCGCCGTCCCCGCCGTCATCATCAACGGGATCGTCACCGCGCTCGACAACGCCCGGCTCAGCGTCGCCGTCACTACCACCGAGCCCCCCTCTTCCACCGGATTCGGCCCCGCCGACAACGTTACCTCCGGCGCCTCTTCGTCATCGTCCGTGATCCGCACTTCCACCGACGATGGCGTCCCGGACTCCACGCCCGCGGGCAACCGCCCCAGCGCCACCGTGAACGTCTCGTCAGCCGTGTCCACATCCTGCATCGTCGTCACCGTCCCCGTCCCCCTCGTCGCTCCCGCCGCCACCGTGATCGACGCCAGACTCCCATAGTCCCCGGACTCCGCCGTCCCCGCCGTCATCACCAACGGGATCGTAACCGCGCTCGACAACGCCCGGCTCAGCGTCGCCGTCACTACCACCGAGCCCCCTTCATCCACCGGATTCGGCCCCGCCGACAACGTTACCTCCGGCGCTGCCGCAGGGCTGTCATCGTCGTTTGCCGCCACGTCCGCCGCGTTTCCCGGCGGGGGCGCCACGTCGTAGCCCGTCCCGTCGTTGACCGTCGCCGTGATTGCCCCGTTGTTCTCATTCACAGCGTCGTTCTCCGTTCCCACTGTGAAACTCGCCCGACCCCCTGTCCCCACCGTCACCGTCCGCCTCCCCAACTCCCCTGGCGCCGCATAAGAACCTGTCTGACTCACCGTTACCCGCACCGACAACGCCGTGGCCGGAGCCGGAGACGCCGTCAACGTGAACGTCGCGTTGCTCCCTTCGCTCACCCCGGAGCCCCCGCTGATGCTCACCACCGGCGTTGGCTCGTCATCGTCGCTCACCGCCACGGTCGCGGTGTTGGCTGGTGGCGATGCCACATCGTAGCCAGTCCCGTCGTTGACCGTCGCCGTGATCCCTCCGTTGTTCTCATCCACCGCGTCGTTCTCCGTACCCACCGTGAAACTCGCCCGTCCCCCTGTCCCCACTGTCACCGTCCGTGTCCCCAACGCCCCTGACGCCGCATAAGTCCCCGTCTGGCTCACTGCTACCCGCACCGACAACGCCGCGGCAGGAGCCGGAGACGCCGTCAACGTGAATGTCGCGTTGCCTCCCTCGCTCACCCCGGCGCCTCCGCTGATCCTCACCACCGGCGTTGGCGCCTCGTCGTCGTCATTCACCGCCACCGTCGCCGTGTTCCCCGGTGGCGACGCCACGTCGTACCCCGTCCCATCATTCACCGTCGCCGTGATCCCTCCGTTGTTCTCATCCTCCGCGTCGTTCTCCGTCCCCACCGTGAAACTCGCGCTCCCCCCGGTCCCCACCGTCACCGTCCGTGTCCCCAACGCCCCCGACGCCGCATAAGTCCCCGTCTGGCTCACTGCTACCGGCACCGACAACGCCGTAGCCGGTGCCGGAGACGCCGTCAACGTGAACGTCGCGTTGCTCCCTTCGCTCACCCCGGCGCCCCCGCTGATGCTCACCACCGGCGCCGGCGCCTCGTCATCGTCATTCACCGCCACCGTCGCCGTGTTCCCCGGTGGCGACGCCACTGCGTACCCCGTCCCATCGTTCACCGTCGCCGTGATCCCTCCGTTGTTCTCATCCACCGCGTCGTTCTCCGTACCCACCGTGAAACTCGCGCTCCCCCCGGTCCCCACCGTCACCGTCCGTGCCCCCAACTGCCCCGACGCCGCATAGGTCCCCGTCTGGCTCACTGTTACCGGTACGGACAACGCCGTAGCCGGAGCCGGAGACGCCGTCAACGTGAATGTCGCGTCGCCCCCTTCGCTCACCCCTGCACCCCCGCTGATGCTCACCACCGGCGCCGACGCCGGCGCCTCATCATCGTCATTCACCGCCACCGTCGCCGCGTTGGCCGGTGGCGACGCCACGTCGTATCCCGTCCCATCGTTCACCGTCGCCGTGACTCCACCGTTGTTCTCATCCACCGCGTCGTTCTCCGTACCCACCGTGAAACTCGCGCTCCCCCCAGTCCCCACCGTCACCGTCCGTGCCCCCAACTCCCCCGACGCCGCATAGGAACCCGTCTGACTCACTGTTACCCGCACCGACAACGCCGCGGCAGGAGCCGGTGACGCCGTCAACGTGAATGTCGCGTCGCCTCCCTCGCTCACCCCTGAGCCCCCGCTGACCCTCACCACCGGCGCCGACGCCGGCGCCTCGTCATCATCATTCACCGCCACCGTCGCCGTGTTCCCGGGTGGCGACGCCACGTCGTAACCGGTCCCGTCGTTCACCGTCGCCGTGACTCCACCGTTGTTCTCATCCACCGCGTCGTTCTCCGTACCCACCGTGAAACTCGCGCTCCCCCCAGTCCCCACCGTCACCGTCCGTGCCCCCAACTCCCCCGACGCCGCATAGGAACCCGTCTGACTCACCGTTACCCGCACCGACAACGCCGCGGCAGGCGACGGTGACACCGTCAATGTGAATGTCGCGTTGCCTCCCTCGCTCACCCCTGAGCCTCCGCTGATCCTCACCACCGGCGTCGGCGCCTCGTCGTCGTCATTCACCGCCACCGTCGCCGTGTTCCCCGGTGGCGACGCCACGTCGTACCCCGTCCCATCGTTCACCGTCGCCGTGACTCCACCGTTGTTCTCATCCACCGCGTCGTTCTCCGTACCCACCGTGAAACTCGCGCTCCCCCCTGTCCCCACCGTCACCGTCCGTGTCCCCAACTCCCCCGACGCCGCATAAGTCCCCGTCTGGCTCACTGTTACCGGTACGGACAACGCCGCGGTCGGCGCCGGCGTCGCCGTCAACGTGAATGTCGCATCGCCTCCCTCGCTCACCCCCGAGCCTCCGCTGATCCTCACCACCGGCGTCGGCGCCTCGTCGTCGTCATTCACCGCCACCGTCGCCGTGTTCCCCGGTGGCGACGCCACGTCGTACCCCGTCCCATCGTTCACCGTCGCCGTGATCCCTCCGTTGTTCTCATCCTCCGCGTCGTTCTCCGTACCCACCGTGAAACTCGCGCTCCCCCCAGTCCCCACTGTCACCGTCCGCGTCCCCAACTGCCCCGACGCCGCATAAGTCCCCGTCTGGCTCACTGCTACCCGCACCGACAACGCCGCGGCAGGCGCCGGCGTCGCCGTCAACGTGAATGTCGCGTTGCCTCCCTCGCTCACCCCGGCGCCTCCGCTGATCCTCACCACCGGCGTTGGCGCCTCGTCGTCGTCATTCACCGCCACCGTCGCCGTGTTCCCCGGTGGCGACGCCACGTCGTACCCCGTCCCATCGTTCACCGTCGCCGTGATCCCTCCGTTGTTCTCATCCTCCGCGTCGTTCTCCGTCCCCACCGTGAAACTCGCGCTCCCCCCAGTCCCCACCGTCACCGTCCGTGTCCCCAACTGCCCCGACGCCGCATAAGAACCTGTCTGACTCACCGTTACCGGCACGGACAACGCCGCGGCAGGCGCCGGCGTCGCCGTCAACGTGAATGTCGCATCGCCTCCCTCGCTCACCCCCGAGCCTCCGCTGATCCTCACCACCGGCGTCGGCGCCTCGTCGTCGTCCCGCACCGCCACCGTCGCCGTGTTCCCGGGTGGCAACGCCACGTTGTACCCCGTCCCATCGTTCACCGTCGCCGTGATCCCTCCGTTGTTCTCATCCTCCGCGTCGTTCTCCGTCCCCACCGTGAAACTCGCGCTCCCCCCAGTCCCCACCGTCACCGTCCGTGTCCCCAACTGCCCCGACGCCGCATATGTCCCCGTCTGACTCACTGTTACCGGTACGGACAACGCCGCGGCCGGTGTCGGGGTCGCCGTCAACGTGAATGTCGCATCGCCTCCCTCGCTCACCCCCGAGCCTCCGCTGATCCTCACCACCGGCGTCGGCGGAGGCACCTCATCATCATCGACGGAAACCGCCGCCGATCCACGTGTAGGCGACACCGTGTAGCCGGTGCCCGGCTTGAGCCTCACGGTCACGGACCTTTCGGTTTCCAACGCGGTGTCGTCTTCGGTGGCCACCGACAAGGTGGCGGAAGTCGCGCCCGCCGCGATGGTCAGCGTCGTGTCACCCGCTTCTCCGGCGTCGAGGACGCTGCTCTGCACAACCATCAGATTCACCACGACATCCTCTTTGGGGGGGTAATCCGCCGCCACCGTGAACGTAGCCGCGGTCCCCTCGCTCACCGCGGGCCCCGCCGTGATGCCCACGACCGGCGGCGTTTCATCGTCCCTGACCGACACCGTGTCATCACTTCTGCCGCGAGAGAGACGGTAAGGCGCCCATCCCCCTGGATCCCGCATAAACAAGTTCAGGGAGCCGTGTCCGTCCTCGACAGCCGTATCAAGGGTGGGCACGGCAAGAATTGCCGTGGTCTTGCCGGCCGGAAAGATGACCCTTGTCGGAGCCGCGGAACTCAACCACTCTTGATCGCCAGAGGTGTAGACAAGAAAAAGCACTTCCAGAGCCGCCCTGGGCGCCGGATTCGCCGTAAACGTGAACTCCGCGGTACCGCCCTCGGTGATGGCAGGCCCGCCGGTGACACTGATGGTGGACACCACGTCCAGAATGGCCACGCTGAAGCGGTTCGTCGTGGGGTGTGGAACGGCGCCGCCTCCGACATTCGTTCCGAGGCTGGCGTCGTCGAATCGCGAGTTGGCGGCGAGCGCCACGGTCATGGTCTCGCTGCCGCCTTCGGCGATGCCGTCCGCCCTCGCTTGGAGAGACGTGAACCGGGCGGTCCTGGCGCCGGCGCCTGTGAATGGAACGACCGGAGTCAGCGTATTCAGACCCGGGACATTCCTGAGAGGGCGTGGCCTCCCAAGAGAATAGTCACTGGTTGTGATGCCCGCGCCGCTGATGACAAGCGGTACGTCGATACGCTCGCCGGCTGTCAGAGCGCGGCCCAGGGTAACATCGAACCACGCCGCGCCCTTGCCCTCCGCAATGGCCCCTCCACTGACCTGTGAGCTGGCGTGGCGGGCCAAGGTCACCACCGTGGGATCATCGTCGTCGATGGTGATCGTCGCCGTTTCCCTGGCCGAATCCACATCGATGCCCGGAACCGTCGTCGGGAGCGACAGCCTCGCCGTGAAGGTCTCCGGCGGCTCGTCCGTAGTGTCGGCCGGCAGGCTCACCTGGACGGTTGCGCTCGACTGCGACGCGGACAGGGTGAGGTCCGTACACCTTTGGTCGCTGCCCGGCCACCCCGAAAAGTCGGCGCCCGCCAGGGTTGCGGTGCCGTCCTCCAGGCAGACCCGGCCGGTGACCGGGCCCGTACCCGAAGAAAGCTCGACGGTCAGATTACCGGCGCCTCCGGACGTCGTCTCCGATATCGTCAATGCGGTGGCCGCAAAGCCGATGGTGCGGGTTTGTCCAGCGGCCTCGGACGCCATCCCGGTGAGGATGCACAGGAACAGGAACGGAAAGGCTGCACGTATAACCGATCCGAACAGGGAATGATTCGCCCAGGCTCGGCGCAGAATCGTGATGATGACGGCCATGGTCGTTTACCTTCTTCCGCCGGAGATCGTCACGCGCGCTCCAGCGATTTAGTTCATTGATGGTTCACGAAGTTCCACCGGGTGCCGCGCACACCATGTGTATAACTTTAATCTTTGTTTGTTATCAATCTGTTCAAGTCAGGGGAGCCACGGATCGCGGCGCATGCGCCGTCAACCAGAATCCGACGTCAGTGTTTGCGGATGCGTTCGATCTGTTCGCGGACCGTCGCCGCGCTGCCCGAGTCCGGCGCCAATTCCAGGAAGCGCTCCAGATCGGTCAGCGCGCCGTCGCCGTCCCGCAGGCGCAGGCGCAGCAGGCCGCGGTCGCGCACCTGCTCGGCGTCGTCCGGGTTGAGGATCACCAGTTGCTCCACCGCGCGAAGGCAGCGCTTCAAGTCCTGCCGATTGGCGTAAACGAGCTTGAGATTGTTGAGCATGCGCTGGACGATGTGACGGGCGGGCACCGCCGACAGGTATCCCGGCTGGACTTGCAGCCGGCCACCGTAGAGTTTGTCGAGAAGATTCTGAAGATCGGCAGGGGAAAGGATGTCGCCGCCATGGAAGGGATCCACCAGGAGATCCTGGCCGTCGCAGCGCGCCTTCACGAGAAAGTGTCCGGGGAAACCCACGCCGTCGACTTCCAGCCCGACGCGCCGGGCGACTTCCATATAGACTACGGCAAGGGTAATGGGGATGCCGCGCTTGCGCGCCATGACCCTGTTCAGAAAGCTGTTCTCGGGGTCGTAGTAGTCGTCCTCGTTGCCCTTGAAACCTTCCCGCTTGAAAAGCACATAGTCCACGCACGCCAGCCGGCGGTAAGCGCTGTCGTCCGTGCCGGCCGCCTCCCGCACCCGCGCCGCCAACCGGTCCAGGCGGCTCATGTGCTCAGGCACGTCGAGACCGGGATATTCAGGCAGCGCCATGGTCAAGGCCGCCCGAGCCAGGTCCATGTCGGGCCCGGACACCGCCTCGGCGAAAGCCTGGTACTGAGCGCTCTCGTCCATAACTACCTCCGGCGTCTGTACTCGACGACCGTCTCCGCCGCGCCGGGGCTCACCGGAACTCCCGCGGTCCGGTGAGCCCCCGACCCCAACCCGATCAACGCGGCTCGGAAACCACATCCAGGACGGCCGGAAGCCGTTGCTCCTTCACCACCTTGCAGGCCCGCTCCAGCGCGGGGCCCAACTCCGCGGGCGTGCGGATGGGGCCCTCGCCCCACACGCCGTAGCACTCGGCCATCTTGGCGTAGTCCACGTAGGGATCGCTGACGTGAGTGCCGATGCCGGCGTTCTCCACCGGGCGGTTGCGGAATTCCGCCAGCTTGATGCCGTGCTCCTCCGAGTTGTAGAAGGACTGGTTGTTGTGGATGACGATGAGCAGCGGGATCTTGTGATGCGCCGCCGTCCACAAGGCGCTGGCCGTCATCAGCAGGTCGCCGTCGGACTGGATGTCCACGCAAAACTTGTCCGTGTTCAAGTGGCCCAGGGCCACGCCGATGGCCGCGCTCATGCCGTAGCCCACGCCGGCGCCGCCGCTGCGCCCCAGGTACTGGCCCGGTTTGTTCCAGTCCCAGAGTTTCCGCGCCCAGCCGTTGGCGTTGCCGTTGGCCAGCACCCAGTCCTCCCGCTTGACCGCCTCGCCCAGCTCGTAGGCCAGGCAGGCCGTGGAGATTTCGTTGCGGGTCAGCGTCTGGCGCGCCTCCTCCTGCCAGCGGGCGCGGGACGCGTCGTGCGCCGCCTTCACTTCCCGGGCGCGCGCCTCGACCGCGGATCGGTCCGAGCCCATCCGTTCGCGGCACAGGCGCGTCAACTCGGGCAGGGCCACGGCCGTGTCCGCGCTGATGGGCACGTCCACCGGCTGAAGCGGCTGGACGTCGGTGGCCCAACTGTGCACCAGCATGTCGTTCAGGTTGATGTGAATGATCTGCGCGCCGGGCTGGATCACGTAGCCCATCTCGCGGGTGGTGCGGTCCACCGTGGTGAGGGAGCCGTAGAGGTCCTGCACGTCCAGGGCGAGTATCACGTCCGCCTTCTTCAGGAATTCGCCGGAGGCGTTGGTCACGTCCAGCGGATGCGTGTTGGCGATATTGTGGCGGTTGCCCTTGTCGATGACCGGGATCGCCAGGAGTTCCGCCAGCTCCGCGAGGGCCGCCACCGCGGCGGGCTTGCGCCCCATGAAGTCGGCGATGATGAGCGGCGCCTTGGCCCCCGCCAGCAGCTCCGCCGCCCGGCGCATGGCGTCCGGGTGTCCCTGCACCGGCGCCTGGGGCGCGAACCGGCTCACGTCCGGGATCTCGATCTGCTTGGACATGGCCATTTCCTGCAGGCCGGCGTCGTAGTTGATGTACACCGGCGCGGTGGGCTCGGTGACCGCCAGGCGATAGCCGCGGATGAACGACTCGGGGATGCTCTCCAGCGTGGCCGGCTGATCGTCCCACTTGGTGTAATCGCGCACCTGGTTGCCTTGGGTCAGCGCGGTGTGGATCCAGTCGATCCACGGGCGCCGGATGGTGGTGTCCACCGGGCCGGTGCCGCCCAGGCAGATGACCGGCACCCGGTCGCACCAAGCGTTGAATATGCCCATGCTGCCGTGCTGGAGTCCCACCACGTCGTGCAGGATGGCCACCATGGGCTTGCCCGTGGCCTTGGCGTAGCCGTGGGAAATGGCCACCGAGATCTCTTCGTGACAGCAGAAGATCACCTCGGGGTGATGGTTGCCGCCGTAGTTGACGATGGAATCGTGGATGCCGCGAAAACTCGCCCCAGGGTTGAACGCGGTGTACTCGATGTCGAACGCCTTGAGCATGTCGACGACCACGTCGGATCCGTACTCGGCTTGTTTCTTCTCCGTCCTGCTGGCCTCTGCCATGGTTGGTGTTCTCCCCTCCGTGTGTAAGATGGCGCGTACGAGCGGCGCACACGGGAGGCTTCCGGCCCGGCGCGCGACGTAGCAAAGCTGTAGCCGCTTTGCGTGGACCCGTCAACCAGGAGTTGCCTGTGCCCAGGGTGGTTTGACACTCCCGCCGGCGTTCGGCTACTAGTGTCCCATTCCCCGCGGACTTCCCTTCGAACGGAGCCACGCCACGAAAACCGGTGTTTTTCTACCCATCTCGGGACGCGCCGCCACTCCCGAGACCCTGCGTCAGGCAGCCCAGAGCGCGGAAGCGTGGGGTTTCGACTCAATCTGGGCGGCGGACCGCATCATCATCCCCTGGCGCATCAACACGAACTATCCCTACGCCAGGGGCGGCACGTTCATCGTGCCGCCGGACCGGCCGTTTCTCGACTCCCTCACCTGCCTGACCTTTCTGGCCGCCTGCACCAGCCGGGTGGAGTTGGGCATCAGCGTGCTGGTGCTGCCCTACCGGCAACCCTTGGTGTGGGCCAAGATCGCCGTCACCCTGGACCACCTGTCCAACGGACGATTCACCTTGGGCGTGGGCGTCGGATGGATGGAGGAGGAGTTCCGCGCCCTTCAGGCGCCGTTCCGAGACCGGGGACGCCGCACCGACGAGCAACTCCGGCTGCTGAAAGAGATATGGAACGCCGAACACGCGAGCTTCTCCGGCGAGTTCTACGAATTCGAGGACATCGCCTTCCTGCCCAAGCCGTGCCGTGCGGGGGGAATCCCCGTCTGGGTCGGCGGCGAGGGCGAGTACGCCCAACGCCGCGCCGGGCGCTACGGCGACGCCTGGTTTCCCTACTTCGTGCGCATCCGGCCGGACGAACTGGCCGCGCGCTTCGACAACGCCCGGCGCCATGCAGAGGCGGCTGGACGCGACCCCGAGAGCCTGCGGCTCAACTGTTGCCTGCCCGTCGAGGTCACCCGCGCGGCCGCGCCCCAGGAACCGGACCGTCTCGCGGGCACCACGGCCCAGCTCGTGGAAGCCATCGGGCGCTACCGCGATGCCGGCGTGGAGCACCTGGCGCTCCAGTTCATGGTGCCGCGCTGGCCTGACCGGCTGGAGCAGATGCAACAGTTCGCCGAGGAAGCCCTGCCGCATATCTGAGACCGCCACGCCATGGCCCGCCGCCCCTTCTTCTACGGCTACGTCATCGTCGCCCTGTGCTTCGTCAACATGATGCTGATGCGCGGCATCCTGGCCTCGTTCAGCGTCTTCAATATCGCCCTCCTGGAAACGTTTCCCTGGTCGCGCGCGGTGACAGGCTCCATCGCCTCGGTCAACGGCTTCTTCTACAGCGCCTCCTCGCCGCTGGTGGGCTGGCTGTACGACCGGCTGGGGCCGCGCATCCTGATGCCCTGCGGCGCCCTCCTGATCGGCGCCGGCCTGCTCCTTTCGGGCGCCAGCGCCAACCTCTGGCACTTCTACCTCTCCTACGGGCTGCTGGTGGGACTCGGCATCGGCTGCGTGGGATTCGTCAGCAGTACCGCCCTGTTGTCCCACTGGTTCCGCCGCCGCCGGGCAACCGCCATGGGTTTCGCCACCATGGGGCTCGGCATCGGCATCCTGCTGGTGCCGGCGGTGCAGGCGTTGATCGGCCAGCAAGGTTGGCCCACCGCCTTCGTCGTCCTTGGGGTCGTGGTGCTGGCCACGGTGGCGCCGCTGAACGCGGTGTTCCAGCGCCGCCGCCCCGAGGACGTGGGCCAGCTACCCGACGGCGGCGCCGCGGCAACGCCGCCGTCCGTGGACGCTGGCAGCCACGGACAGACCGCGCGCGCCGGCCGCCGCGACTGGACCCTGAAGGCGGCCTTGTCCTCCTTCCCTTTCTGGTCCATCGCCCTGGGACATCTGGCGCTCGGCACCGGCCTTTCGCTCATGTACACCCACGCGGTGGCGCACCTGGTCCACGTGGGGTTGGGAAAACAGGCCGCCGCCAACGTCTTCAGCCTCGTGGGGCTGGCGCGCATTCCGGGAACGGCCATCTGGGGCTTCGCCTCGGACCGCTTCGGCCGTGACCACGCCTACCGCCTCGGCACCCTGGTCACCCTGGGCGGCATCGCCGTGCTCATGACGCTTCGGGCGGAGACTTCCGCCTGGTGGTTCGTGACGTTTGCCGTCCTTTACGGCGTGGGCCACAGCGCCGGCAACCCCACCTTCGGCTCCACCATCACGGACATCTTCGGGGGCACGAACGTCGGCACCATCCTGGGTTTCCTGGAGATCACCTTCGGCATCGGCGTGGCGTTGGGGTCGTGGTTCGGCGGATACGCCTACGATGTCTCCGGTTCCTACCAGTACGCCTGGATGGTCGGACTCGTCGCCTTCGCCATGGCCTACGCGAGCATTCAGGTCAGCATGATCTGGAAGCGCCGCTTCCGCCCGGAAAGCTGAGGCCACGAGCCGGAGCCGCGCACAACCGGGACCCTACAGCCCGTGCAGGATGAACATCGAACCGGGGGTTTACGGCCGCGCCTGATCCAACCGGTGGTTTGACCCATCACCGGGCCGCGCGCTGCCACGGAGGTTGACACCGCCCGCGCCTTTCGATAACTTTTACTGACTCCGCTCGTGAACAGTGTGCCCAGTCTGACGCATTCCTTTGCAGAATTGCCCAAAAGCTTTCCGCCGTCGGCGAGTCACCAGGACCCACCGGGGGGCATCCCGCACGAACGGGGACATCCAAAGCAGCGTATTCGTTCAACCATAAACCACACAAGAGGAGCAGGAAATGGCGAAAGCAGAGACGAAACAGCGGGCCGCGGCCGAGCAGATCCACGATCTCAGGAACGCGCTTGAGTGGCTCAAGGCGGAAGGCGACCTGATCGAGACGGACAAGGAGGTGGACCCCGACCTCGAAATCACCGCGATCCAGAAGAACCTGGACGGCGGCTGCCCGATCCTGTTCCACAACGTCAAGGGCAAGCCGCACCACCGGGCGGTGACCAACCTGTTCGGCGACATGGGCGTGATCAACAAGATGTTCGGCTGGGAGAGCCACACCGACCGCACGCGCAAGCTCGCCGACGCCATCAAGAACCAGATCCCCCCGGTGGAGGTGAGCTCCGAGGACGCGCCGGTCCACGAGGAGATCATCAAGGACCCCAAGGAAGTCAACGAGTACATGCTGCCCATCCGGCACACCGAGTACGAGCCGGAACTGACCGTGGGCTCGGGCAACCGGCTCATTTCCGGCGAGCACTTCGACGGCGGCACCGACCTGGGCTACAACCGCATGAACTTTCGCTGGGGCAATGTCGCCACCTTTCAGATTTCGCCGGGATCGCACATGTGGCAGGTGGTGTCCAAGTACTACAAGGCGGACAAACCCGTGCCCATCACCATGTGCTTCGGGGTGCCGCCTTCCTGCACGCTGCTCGCGGGGGCCGGCTTCGACTATGTGGTGCTGCCCCAGGGCTGCGACGAGTTGGGCGTGGCCGGCGCGGTGCAGGGCTCGCCGGTGCGCGTGGTCAAGGCCAAAACCGTGGACGCGCTGGCGCTGGCGGACTGCGAGGTGGTGCTGGAGGGTTACGTCGATCCCCGCGACCGGCGCTACGAGACCGAGGAGTCCGAGAAGGCCGACATCCAGGGCCGCTTCCACTTCCATCCGGAGTGGGCCGGCTACATGGGCAAGGCCTACAAGGCGCCCACCTTCCACGTCACCGCGGTGACCACGCGCGCACGCGAGGGCAAGCCCATCATCTTCCCGTTGGGCGTCCACACCCTGGACGACCACAACATCGACACCACCGTGCGCGAGGCGTGCATGTACCTGCTGTGCGAGCGCATGCAGCCGGGCATCATCCAGGACGTGAACATCCCCTACTGCATGACCGACTGGGGCGGCGCCATCATCCAGGTGAAAAAGCGCAACCGCATCGAGGAAGGCTGGCAGCGGAACTTCATGTCGGCCATCCTGTCCACCTCCCAGGGCTCCCGCCTGGTGGTGGCCGCCAGCGAGGACACCGACATCTACGACATGGACGACATCATGTGGTGCCTTACCACCCGGGTGAATCCCAGGACCGACATCCTCAATCCGATTCCCGGAGGCCGCGGCCAGACCTTCATGCCGGCCGAGCGCATGACCGCCGGCGACCAGCAATGGACGGCCTCCAATACCGTGTTCGAAGGCGGCATGGGCATCGACGCCACCGTGCCCTTTGGCTACGAGAGCGACTTCCTGCGCCCGGTGTACGCGGTGGAGAAGGTGGACCTCAAGAACTTCTTCAGCGACAAGGACATCGCCAACGCGAAGTCCCGGATGCAGGGCTGGGTGCACTCCCTGGCGCGCACCGGGCGGTAAGGCCACCGCAGGCCGCCCCAATGTGAGGCCATCGCGGACATCTCCGCAGGGCGACCGCCCGTCGCCCTGCGGAATCGCACCGACTGCAGATCGGGGCGGCCCCGGGGCCGCCTTTCATTTCGGGTCCTGCCAGTCACAACATCGATTCAAGGGGCGGCGTCCCCAGCGTAGCGAAGCGTGGCCGGGCGAAGTGGAAGGACGCCATTCCGAACACGGGCTCCACAACATGACCGACGACGCGCGGCTGGACCGGATGTGCGCCCTCCTGACGGAGCGTTACGACGCTGCCGGCGCCGGGGCCGCCGAACGGCTGCGCCAGTGGATCGGAGGGGCGATTCCCCATGCGGAGCCGGAGGCGCTGGCGCGGCACCTGGACGACGCCCGCGCGGACCTGCTGTTCGACGCCTTCCGCCAGGTACTTCCCTTCGGCACCGGCGGACGCCGCGGCCCCATGGGATACGGCGCCAACCGCATGAACCCGTCGACGGTGGCCATGACGGCCCAGGGCCACGCCGACTACCTCAAGGCGAACCTTCCCGGCGCCGCGCTCAGCGTCGTCGTGGCCAACGATGTGCGCGTGTTCGCGGACAACGCTGGCGTGTACACGTTCCTGACTCCCCCACACCCCCTGCTGGGCTTGTCTTCACGCGCGCTGGCCAGACTGGCGTGCGAGATCTACGCCGCCAACGGCATCGTCGCATGGCTGGCGGAGCCGGAAGACGACGGCGCGGTGACCAGCACGCCGGAGCTTTCGTTCTACATCGTGCGATTGGGCGCCGCCGGCGGCGTGAACGTGTCGGCGTCCCACAACCCGCCAGACGACAACGGCATCAAGGTCTACGACGACTACGGCAGCCAGCCCATCGCCCCCGAGGATCAGCGGCTGGTGGACGCCATGGAACGGGCCACAACCGTGCGCGCCATGCCGTTCGCCGAAGGGCTGCGCACGGCGATGATCCGGCCGCTGCCCGCGGACCTGCGGAGCGCCTATGTCGAGACCTATGTGGACCTGTACCGGGACCTCTATTCGTCCCGCGCCGGCGCGGGCGGCGGTGACGGCGGCAGACTCCCTGCTCCACGGGCCGACGCGCCGCTGGTCTACACGCCCCTGTGCGGCTGCGGCGTCCACACGGTGAAACCGGTGCTGGAGCAGCTGGGCTTCCCGGTGCTCATGCCGCCCGACCAGGGCCTTGACGGCAGCTTCGCCGCCATCCCCTTCAAGGCGCCCAACCCGGAAGTGCCCCACGCCACCGTGCCGGCGCGGGAATTCGCCGACCGCCACGGCGCCGGCATCGTGCTTTCCAGCGATCCCGACGCCGACCGCATCGGCATGGAGGCGCGCCTGGAAGACGGTTCCTGGTACCACTTCGACGGCAACCAGATCGCCGCCATCCTGGGGCACCATCTCATGCTCGACCCCGAGGGACCGCGCCGCCGGGGGCTGGTGATGGAAACCTTGGTGACCACCAAGCTGCTCGGCCGCATCGTGGCCGAAGCCGGGGACTCGTGGCTCATCGATGACCTGCTGGTGGGCTTCAAATACGTGGCCGATGTCCTCAAGACCCTGGAGCGCACGGGCCGCTACAGAAACATCACCTGCTCGCCGCAAGACCTCGTGCTCGCCGCGGAGGAGAGCCACGGCGTGGTCATGGCCCCGGGCATCCGCGACAAGGACGCCACACCGGCGTGCATGGTGCTGGCGCGCCTGTACCAGCGCCTGCGGGACGAAGATCGCACCTTGCTGGACTACTACACGTCCATGCTGCGGGAACTGGGCGCCTACGACAACGTCAACCGCAGCATCGTCCTGGCCGGCGCTCAAGGAGCGCGCAAGAAGGACCGCATCATGGCGGCGCTGCGGGAATCCCCGCCCAAGGAGCTTGGGGGCCGCACCGTGCAACGCTTCATCGACTATTGGGATCGGGAGCGTTTCGGTCCCATCGCCAGCGAGACGGATCGCCTGCCGCGGAACATCCTTCAGGCCCACACCGACCGCTTCGTCATCACCATGCGCCCGTCCGGCACCGAACCCAAGCTCAAGCTCTACTGCCAGTTGTTGCCGGACGGAGAAACAACGGACAGCGGCGGCACGGAAATGCTGCGGCAGGTGCGGGCCAAGGCCAACGAGGTGGTCCGGAACGTGTACAATGAACTGCTCGCGCGCATCGGCGTGTCGCTGGACGAAGCGGCGCTGCTGCTGCCGGACATCATCGACCTGGAAGGCAAGCAGCGCTTCGGCCGCGAGACTGTGCCGCGCCTGCGCGACGCCATGGGCAGCGGCAGGTTCACGTTACTGGACGAGTTGCTGGACTGGCTTCGCCGGGAAGCTGCCTCCATGACCCCGGCGGCGGACCCCCTGCCGGCCCTCAAGCCAGCTCTGGCGTCCCTGTGTCGCCAGTGGCGCCGCGAGTCCGGTATGGTCCTGGTGGAAGAACTCGAGAGATGGGCGCATCGCGTCTAGTGTGGTGTCTGCGCCGCAGGATGACGCCTGCGGCAAACGGACTTGCGTGGTGCCCGAGAACAGGATTCACACACACCCGAAGGGTTGGGAAAGGAGCGCCCCATGAAGGACAAGATCGACATGAGCGTGAATATCGAACGCGTGCAACGGGAGTGGCTGGAGGCCATGACCCGGAAATACCAGATCGCGGACGAATCCAAGGCACTGCGCATCGTGCTGGACCATGCGCGCACCGCCACCGACGAAAAGGCCTTGTTCGAAACCGTACGCTGCCTGGGCTGCGACTAGGAGCTAGTGTGGTGTCTGGATAATACGCGTCATAATCTGCGGAGGATTTTTTGTCGTCGGCAAGGCGCGATGACGAGCAGTGGCGTGTACCACGCGAGGAAGAGCAACGCAGCCGACGGCGAAAAAGACCCGCAGATTATGACGCGTATTAACCAGACACCACACTAGTCGCCGCAGGAGTTGCGGTCACTGGCGCGGTGCGGTCACTGGCGCGGGCTCGCCAACGCTTCGCGCCGGATCGCCTCGATGGCGTCCACCTCCTTGGGGATGGCGGCGGACAACACCTCGTGGCCCGTGCCGGTCACCAGGACATCGTCCTCGATGCGCACGCCGATGCCACGGTACGCGTCGCTCACGCCGTCCAGATCTTCGGCGACGTAGAGCCCGGGCTCCACGGTGAGCACCATGCCGGGCTCCAGCGGCCGCGCGACGCCGCCGACGCGGTAGCGGCCCACGTCGTGCACGTCCAGCCCCAACCAGTGGCCGGTGCGGTGCATGTAGAACCGGGCGTGCTCGCCCTTGTCGATCAGTTCATCCGTTTTCCCTGACAGGAGGCCAATTTCGATGAGCCCCTCCACCAGCACCTCCGTGGCGCGCCGGTGGATGTCTTCCATGGACACGCCCGGCCGCACCCGCGCAATGCCCTCCATCTGCGCGCGCAGGACGGTCTCGTAGATCCGGCGCTGGGGCGCCGAGTAGCTTGCCCCCACCGGGAACGTGCGCGTGACGTCCGAACAATAGCCGTCGAATTCCGCGCCCGCGTCGATGAGCACCAGGTCGCCGTCGCGCATGCGCCGTTCGTTCTGCGTGTAGTGGAGGATGGTGGCGTTGACCCCGGACGCGACGATGGAAGGGTACGCCATGCCCGAACCGCCGGCCGCGCGGAAATGGTATTCCAGCAAGGCCTCCAGCTCGTACTCGCAGACGCCGTCGCGCGCCGCCCTCAAGGCCGCGGCGTGGGCGCGTTCCGACGCCGCCACGGCCTTGCGCATGACGTCCAGCTCCCCGGGCGACTTGAAAAGGCGCATTTCGTGCACGATGGACCCCGGGTCCACCAGCGAAACCACTCCCCGGCCGGTGCGCGCGCGCCCGGAGCGACTGGCGTCGAGCAGTTCCCGGACCAGCGCGTTCATGCGCTCGTCGCGCCCCGGCGCGAAATAAACCGTGTCCGCACCGGACAGCTTCCCGGGCAGGACCTCCTTCACCTGATCGATGGTGTAGGCGGCGTCCGCCCCGAATGCCTCCCGCGCCCCCTCGGTGCCGTAGCGCTTCCCCGTCCAGGTCTCCTTGTTGCGGTCGCGCGGCTGCACGAAGAGCACGAAGCGCTCCGACTCATGCCCCGGCGACAGCACGCACAGGCTGTGGGGTTCCGGAAAACCGGTCAGATAGAACAGGTCGTTGTCCTGCCGGTAGCGGTACTCCACATCGTTGGAACGCGTGGACGGCGGCGCCGCCGGAATGACCGCCACGCCCTCGCCCATGCGCTCCATGAAGGCCTTGCGCCGTTCCCGGTAGGTGGTTCCATCCATACCGTTTCCTTACGGCAATATCCCGACGGTGACAAGCACGCCCGGGGCTCTTCAAGGACGACCCGAGGCTGTCGATTTTCCCGGAAACCGGAGGTTCGTACGGCGCCCGTCCGGCGAAACCAGTGTCGCGTCCCACGGGCCAATCTGGTACAGAAGCCGGGAGTCCGGCGTCTTTCGCCCCGCATCATTCCGGCCATGCGCCCAACGACGCCGGCGAAACTTCGAAAGACCGCGGGGAGACGGCCAAGGAGGAACGCCAATGGCGGAAGCGGTATACAAGGACTTTCATCGCGACCAGATGGAGTACCAGTTCAATCCCCGCGTCACCGTGCCCGACTATCCCCGGTGGAGCGCGGAGCGCGAGCAGGCCAGCGAGGCCACCCGCGCGAAGCTGAAGCACCATCGCGACGTGCGCTACGGCGACGGGCCGCGGATGACCCTGGACATCTTCCCGGCGGAACGGTCCGGCGCGCCGGTGCAGATCTACATCCACGGCGGCTACTGGCGCGGCGGCAGCAAGGATGCCTACAGCTTCATCTCGGAGCCGTTCTTCGAGGCCGGGGCCACGACGGTATTGCTCGAATACGACCTCTGCCCGCAGGTTACCGTGCCCGACATCATGCGCGAGACCCGCGAAGGCGTCGCGTGGGTGTACCGCCACATCGCGGAGTACGGCGGCGACCCGGAACGACTTTACCTGACCGGTTCCTCCGCCGGTGGACATCTGACGGCGCGGGCCGTGGGCCACCGCTGGGAGGAAGACGGCCTCCCCAGGGACATCCTCAAGGGCGCGGTGGCCATCACAGGCGTCTACGACCCGGACCCCGTCTTCCACGTCTCGGTCAACGAGGACATCCGCCTGACGCCCGAGAGCGCGCGGGAGATGAGTGCGCTGCTGCATCCGCCCCTGGACCGGACTCCGCTCGTGGTGGCCGTGGGCAAGGCGGAGAGCCGCGGCTGGATCGGCATGTCGCGGGACTTCTTCGCCCTGTGTCAGGAGCGCGGCGTCGATTGCAGTTACCTGGAGGTGCCCGGCGCGCACCACTTCTCGGTCTCGGGACAACTGGGCGAACGGGACAGCCTCATGTCGCGCACCGTTCTGGGTCAGATGGGTTGTCACGGATGAAACGGGCGCCTGCCACCGTCCGCTGTCTGTGGCTCGCGGCCCTGTGGACCTTCGCGTTGACAGGGTTGTGCCACGCGCAAAGCGCGTACGTCAGCGGCTATCGCGAGGTGATGCTGCGCACGGGTCCGAGCGTGGGGCACCGGATCCTCGCGGTGCTGAAGACCGGCAACGAGATGCGTATCCTCGGAGAGGAGGGTGAATACAACCGCGTCTCCCTCCCGGACGGGCGCCAGGGCTACGTGCTCAAGAACTTTCTCACAAACGAGGCCCCGCCGGAGCGGCGCCTCGAAGAGCTGAGCGAAAGGGTCGAGGTTCAGGCCGCCGAACTGGAGCGGCTTCGTGACGAGAACCGGAACCTCACTGAGCGCAACGACAAGCTCGCAAACGACCACGAGGGCGACCGGCGCCTGCTGCAACGCCTGCAACGGGAAGCCGCCAACTTCGAGCGCGACGAGCGCCTCTGGTGGTTCATCAGCGGCGCCGGCGTGCTCCTCATCGGCTGGCTGTTGGGCATGACCCGTGTCCGTCTGAGGAGAAAGGCGCGCACCCGGAGCTTTACCTAGTGTGGTGTCTGGATAATTCGGGTCATAATCTGCGGAGGACTTTTTGTCGTCGGCAAGGCGCGATGACGATTCGCAGTGGCGCGTACCACGCGAGGAAGAGCAACGCAGCCGACGGCGAATAAGACCCGCAGATTATGACGCGTATTAACCAGACACCACACTAGGCGCCCGCGGCGAAGAGCCCCGGCAGTTGGGACGACATATCTCCAGACGGTTTCATCCAGGGCTACAACGCCCAGCAACACCCGAATTCTTGATGCATTCGATCTCGACTCAGGAAGTCAGGATTCCTCGACCCATCGGCCCACGGGCTGACCTCGGTGGCTCCAACGGAGGAAACATGCACCCGGTACAACTGTTCTGCTGGCATGCCCACCGCGCCTCGGCACGCCTGAAAGAGCCTTGTCTTGCGTTTGCGGCCACGAACAGGACCACCTCGAACTCGAAATGCCGTCCCTCGGCTTCACTCAGACCAACGATTGTCAAACGTCATCTCGCCTCCCGTCCGGAGCGTCGCCAGGCAAATAAAAGGAAGTCGCTTTGACTACTACTCGGACAGGCTCCTAGTGTGGTGTCTGAATTCGCCATAATCTGCGGAGGATTTTTTGTTGTCGGCAAGGCGCGATGACGAGCAGACCACGCGAGGAAGAGCAACGCAGCCGACGGCGAAAAAGACCCGCAGATTATGACGCGAATTAACCAGACACCACACTAGCATCCCGCGGCGAAGAGCCCCGGCAGTTGGGACGACATATCTCCAGACGCAACACCCGAATTCTTGATGCATTCGATCTCGACTCAGGAAGTCAGGATTCCTCGACCCATCGGCCCAGGGCTGACCTCGGTGGCTCCAACGGAGGAAACATGCACCCGGTACAACTGTTCTGCTGGCACTTCATGGCGTATCCGCATCTCCCCGAGGACTTCGATGAGAAGTACGACACCGGTTGGGTGACGGTTCCCAACAACCTGTGGGACTCGGAGAAGTCCCGCGGCCTGTTCCAGGAATACATCGATCAGCTCGCCTACGCCGACGAGCTGGGCTTCGACGGGCTGGTGCTGAACGAGCACCACCAGAACATCTACGGCCTGATGCCGTCGCCCAATCTCATTGCGGCGGCGCTGACCCAGCGCTCCAGCAAGGCGAAGATCGTCGTTCTCGGGAACCTGCTGCCGCTGCACAACAACCCGCTCCGGGTGGCCGAGGAATACGCCATGCTCGACAACATGAGCAACGGGCGCGTCATCGCGGGCTTCGCCCCGGGCGGCGGACCGGAGAACTACAACTACGACATTCCCTCGGTGACTTCGCGCGAGCGCTTCTGGGAAGCGGTGGACCTGGTGGTGCGCTCGTGGACGGATGACGGACCGTTCCACCACGAAGGCCACTACTATCCGCTGCGCTACGTCAACCCTTGGCCCAAACCCATCCAAAAGCCCCATCCGCCCATCTGGGTGCCCGGCTCGCGCAGCGCGTCCACCCTCACCGAGGTGGCCAAGCGCGGCTACTGCTACTTCCTTTCGTCCCGCAGCCACGGCGGCGAGACCTACAAGGCGCGGGAGCAGTTCTCCAAGGTGTTGGAAGATCACGGCGACAGCTACCAGCCGTTCCGCATGGGCATCCTCATGTCGGCGTACGTAAGCGAGACCGACGCCCAAGCGAAGGAAGAGTGCGAGGAGGGAGTCTGGTACTTCCTGCGCAACTGCCTCAAGGGGCACCTGCGCAAGGAAGGCCGCCAACTCACGTTTGGCGCGGGCGTGCCCTACATCCCGGCGCCCGCGTGGAGGGAGTTCCTGAAACACTCCGACCCCAACCGCGCCATGCTGGGCGACGTCAACGACTGGGACGAACTGGACAAGGCCCAGTCCATCGTGGTGGGCAGTCCCGAGACCGTGCACCGGAAGATCCTGAGCCTCATCGAGAAGTCCCAGGTGGGGAACCTGCTGATCCAGTTCCACCTGGGCAACATGCCGGGCGAGCTGGTCCGCAAGAGCCAGCGCCTGTTCGCCACCGAAGTGGCGCCAGCGCTGCGGGAAGACTCCGCGCGGGCCTTCGCCAAGGCTTATCCGCGCTTGGAAGAAACCCTTGCGGCGGGAGCGGTGGCATGAGCCGGCGCACTCTCGACATCCACGGCCGGAACGTCACCGTGCTGGAGGACGGCGTGGGCGAGCCCACCCTCTACCTGCACGGCTTCGCCGATGTGCACGCGGTCACCGAGGGCTGGATGCCGTTCCACGAAAAGCTCATGGAGCGCTGCCGGCTGTTTGCCCCGGCCCACCCGGGCTGCGCCGCGTCCGACGAGATCGAATACCTGGAGTCCGCCGAGGACCTGGTGTTCCATTACCTCGAAGTCATCGACGCCCTGGGGCTCGACCGCTTCCACCTGGTGGGCGCCTGCGCCGGCGGCTGGATCGCCGCGGAACTGGCCGCGCGCCACCCCGAGAAGGTCCGCCGCCTCGTGCTCATCGACGCCCTGGGCCTGTTCGTTTCCGGGGCGCCCATCGGCGACATCTTCATGATGTCCCACCCGGTGCGCGGCACCGACTACTCCGAGCTGCGGGCGATGCTGTTCGAAAGCGCCGGAACGCCCGCAGGCCATGCGCTCTTCCCCGACGGCCGCGCCGAAAACATCGAGGACGAGTTGCGCCGCTATCAGATGCTGCGCTTCACCAACCGGTTCGGCTTCAACCCGCCCTATTTCTACAACCGCTCGCTGCGGAGCCGGCTGCGCCGCATCTCCGCGCCGACCCAGGTCGTGTGGGGCGAATCCGACCGCATGGCGCCATTGGCCCACGGCGAAGCCTACGCGGAAGGCATCCGCGGCGCCGGCGGCGTCCAGATCGTCCAGGGCGCCGGGCATAGCCCGCAGGCGGAAGCTCCAGAGAAAGCCGCTGCGCTGATCACCACGTTCCTGACTGCGTGAAGCGCGAGCCGGAGTCCGTGGGTCGCCTGTGTTCGGCCTGGAACGCATCCATGCAGGGGCCGGCGGCGGTCGCCGTCTCGGCGGACCCGTGCCAGGGTGACGGGGTGGGGTTGTTCAGGCGCGGGCGGGGTCGTAGCCCAGCACCGGGCCCAGCCAGCGTTCCACTTCCGCCACGGTCATGGACTTGCGCGCGGCGTACGCCTCCACCTGGTCCCGTCCCACGGCGCTGACCGCGAAGTAGCGCGACGCGGGATTGGCGAGGTAGAGGCCGCAGACGGAGGCGGCGGGCCACATGGCGAAATTTTCGGTGAGCTGGATGCCAGTGGCGTCACGCGCGTTCAACAGGTGGAACTGGATGGGCTTCTCGGTGTGGTCGGGGGTGGCCGGGTATCCCGGGGCCGGCCGAATGCCGCGGTAGCGCTCCCGGATCAGTTCTTCGTTGCTCAGAGTCTCGTCCCGGCCGTAGCCCCACTCGCGCCGGACCCGGGCGTGGAGGCACTCGGCGAAGGCCTCGGCCAGACGGTCGGCCAGGGCCTTGGTCATGATGGCGTTGTACTCGTCGTGTTCGGCCTCGAACCGCTGCGCAAGCTCGTCGGCGCCGTGGCCCGCGGTGACCGCGAAGGCGCCGATGTAGTCTTCGCGGCCGCTGCCCCGCGGCGCGACGAAGTCCGCCAGCGCGTACTGCGGTGTACCCTTGCGCGCCTCCTTCTGCTGGCGCAGGGTGTGCAGGCGGGTCAACTCCGCTGATCGTGCCGCGTCGGTGAACAGCACGATATCATCGCCCTCGGCGTTGGCGGGATAGAAGCCGTAGACACCGTGGGCGGTAAGCAGGCTCTCCGCGACGATCCGGTCCAGCAGCTCGCGTGCGTTGGCGAACAGCTCCCGCGCCGCGGGTCCGCGCACGGGGTCGTCCAGCAGCTCGGGGTAGCGGCCGCGCAACTCCCAGGTGTGGAAGAACGGGGACCAGTCGATGTACGGCACGAGGTCGGCCAGCGGGAAGTCCCGCAGCACCCGGCTGCCAGTGAAGTCGGGGACGTCCACGACGCATGTGTCCCAGTCGATCCGGCAACGCCGCTCCCGGGCGTCCGCATAGCTCAACAACCGAGTGCCCGCCCGAGTCTCGTAATCCGCGCGCATGCGTTCCTGCTCGGCCCGGTTGGCGGTGTTCAGGGCGGCGCGGGCGTCAGCGTCCATGAGCTCCTGAACCACGGGTACGGCGCGGGACGCGTCCAGCACGTGCACGGTCTCGCGGCCGTAGACGGGGGCGATCTTCACCGCGGTGTGGCGTTTACTGGTGGTGGCGCCACCGATGAGTAGCGGCAGCTTGAGGCCGCGCCGCTCCATCTCGCCGGCCACGTGCACCATCTCGTCCAGGGATGGCGTAATGAGGCCGCTCAGGCCGATGGCGTCGGCGCCCTCCGCCACCGCGGTGTCGATGATGCGATCCGCCGGCACCATGACGCCGAGGTCGATGACTTCATAGTTGTTGCAGCGCAGCACCACGCCGACGATGTTCTTGCCGATGTCGTGCACGTCGCCCTTGACGGTGGCGAACACCAGCCTGGCGCGCTTCATGCCGCCGCCCGCGGCCGCGCTCTCGGCCTCCATGAGCGGCGTCAGCCGCGCCACCGCCCGTTTCATGACGCGGGCGCTCTTCACCACTTGAGGCAGGAACATCTTGCCCGACCCGAACAGGTCGCCGACCACGTTCATGCCGTCCATGAGCGGCCCCTCGATGATGTGCAGGGGGCGTTCGTACTGCCCCAGGGCTTCGTCGACGTCGTCCTCGATGTAGTCCGCGATGCCCCGCACCAGGGCGTGCGAGAGCCGGCTCGCCACCGGTTCCTCGCGCCACGCCTGTTCCTCCACAACGGCCGGTCCCGCGTCCTTGACCTGTTCGGCGAAGGCCACCAGCCGCTCGGTGGCGTCCTCCCGCCGGTTGAAGAGCACGTCTTCCACCAGCTCGCGCAGATCCGCCGGGATTTCCTCGTACACCGCGAGTTGGCCGGCGTTGACGATGCCCATGTCCATGCCCGCCTGAATGGCGTGGTAGAGAAACGCCGCGTGCATGGCTTCGCGCACCCGGTCGTTGCCGCGAAAGGAGAAGGATACGTTGCTCACCCCGCCGGAGATGTGACAACGGGGGAACCACTCCTTGAGCTGCCGCGCCGCCTCGATGAAATTCATCGCGTACGTGGCGTGCTCCTCGATGCCCGTGCCCACGGTGAGAATGTTGGTGTCGAAGATGATGTCAGCCTCGTCGAAGCCGATCTCCTCGGTGAGGATGCGGTGGGCGCGCCGGCACACCCGTACCCGCTCTTCCACGGTGGTGGCCTGTTTCTCCTCGTCGAAGGCCATGACGATGACCGCGGCGCCGTAGCGCTTCACCAGACGCGCATGCCGCCGGAAGACCTCCTCGCCTTCCTTGAGGGAGATGGAGTTCACCACTCCTTTGCCCTGAAGGCACTTGAGCCCGGCCTCGATGACGGAGAAGTCGGAGCTGTCGACCATCACCGGGACGCGGACGATCTCGGGCTCGGCGGCCACATTGTTGAGGAACGCGGTCATGGCCGCGGCGGAATCGAGCATGCCCTCGTCCATGTTGACGTCGATGATGTTGGCGCCGCCCTCCACCTGATCCCGCGCGATGGCCACCGCCTCCTCGTACTGTTCTTCGCGGATCAGCCGGGCAAACTTGCGCGAGCCGGCCACGTTGGTGCGCTCGCCCACCATGATGAAGTTCGTGTCCGGCCGTATCGCCAGCCGCTCCAGGCCGCTCAGTTGGGTAAGGCGGTCCGGCTCGGGCGCGCGCCGCGGACCGAGGCTTTCGACCGCTTCCCGAACCGCGGCGATGTGATCCGGCGTGGTGCCGCAGCAGCCGCCCACCATGTTAAGCCAGCCCTCCCGCGCCCACTCCGTCAGCGCCCCGGCGAACTCGTCCGGCGCCATGTCGTAGCCGCCGAACTCGTTGGGCAGGCCCGCGTTGGGATAGGCGAACACCGGCAGGTGCGAAAGCCGCGACAACTCTTCCACGAAAGGAGTCATCTGATGCGGCCCGAAGGCGCAGTTGATGCCCACCGCGGCGAGGTCCGCGTGGCTGATGGAAGTCAGGAACGCCTCCAGGGTCTGACCGGAGAGCGTGCGGCCGCTCTGGTCGGTAATGGTGACGGACGCCAGCACCGGAAGGCGCAGCTGCCGTTCCTCCAGAAGCTGCGCGATGGCGAACAGGCACGCCTTGAGGTTCAGGGTGTCGAACGTGGTTTCTGGAAGAAGCAGATCGACGCCCCCGTCCACGAGGCCGCGAGCCTGATCGTAGTAGGCCGCCGCCAACTCGTCGAAGGTGACCGCGCGGAAACCCGGGTCGTTCACATCCGGTGACATGGAAGCCGTGCGGTTGGTGGGTCCGAAGGAGCCCGCCACGAGCCGGGAGCCGTTGTCCCGTGCGTTGAACCGGTCCACGGCCTGCCGCGCCGCGGCGCCGGCGGCCGCGTTGATCTCGTAGGCCAGGTCTTCGATGCCGTAGTCCAGCAGCGAAATGGCGTTGGCGTTGAAGGTGTTGGTCTCGACGATGTCGGCGCCCGCCGCGAGATATTCTTCATGAATCTTCTGGATAGCTTCAGGCTGGGTCAGACACAGAACGTCGTTGCATCCCTTGAGCGGTTTCGCATGCCCGGCCAGGCGCGCGCCGCGAAAGTCGGCCTCATCCAGGCCCAGGTCCTGGATGCGCGTTCCCATAGCGCCGTCGAACAACAGAATACGGTCCGTCGGAAGTTTTTGTCGCCGCTGTACCGGCATGCCCTCACGTGCTCCTTCTCTCGTGCCGGACGGGACGCGACGGTCGTGTCGTGTTCCGAAGGCTTCTGCGGCCAGTGACCGGTTTGCCGCCGGCTGCGTTGCGTTTCCTCGCTTGGTGATCGCCAGAGGGGGCGACCGCCGGTCGCCCCTGCGTGTCGTCGCGCCTTGCCCGCACCAAAGCATTCCTGCGCGACTGATCGCAGGAACTCACGGGACGCGAGGTTGGCTCGTGCCCGCGGCCCTGAGCAGGGCGTCGAACAGGCGTTGCTGAACGGGGTCTTCGGCGGCGGTCAACTCGGGGTGCCACTGCACCGCGATGAGCCACGGGTGCGACGGCGCCTCCAGTCCTTCGATGGTGCCGTCCGGGGCGTGCGCCGCGACTTCGAAGTCCGGAGCCACCCGGCGCACGGCCTGGTGATGCCACGACAGGCACGAGAATTCCGTGGCGCCCAGGATGCCGGCCAGCCGGGATGCCGGCTCCACCCGGACCGCATGAGGGGTGGGCTCACGCGGCGGCGCCCGGTGGATCACCGCCTCTCCCACCTCGTCGGGCAGGTGCTCGATCAGAGTCCCGCCCCGGGCCACGTTCAGGATCTGGCTCCCGCGACAAATGGCCAGAGTGGGAACCCCCAGGTCGAACACGCGCCGGGCCAGGTCGATCTCGCTGCGGTCCCGCTCCGGCTCCACCATGTAGATGGTCTCATGGTGGTTGCCACCGTAGAGTTCAGGGCCGATATCGCCGCCGCCGCTGAGCACCACCGCCTTGAGGATAGGCAGGATCGACTCCGTGCGCTCCTCCCCCGGGGGCAGAAGCAACGGGATACCGCCGCCCCGGCGCACCGCGTCCACGTACTCCGCCGGCAGCACGAACCGGTTGTGCGGACCGCGACCGTATGTGGTGATACCCACGAACGGCGCGTTTCCCTGGCCGTCGCCGTTCACGCGCACCCTCCCGCCCGGCGGCCGGGACAACACTGCCGCGGGGGCCTTTCAGAACCTCTCGAAATACCGATTGCCTTTCCCATAGAGTCCTATCCCAGGATGCCGCAAATTTCCACCAATCCACCAGCGGGCGCCCATTTCGCTTAACGATCATTATAAAAACTTCCTGTTGCATTGCCGAACCCGTTGTGGCATGGACATCGACTGTTGACTCACGAAATAGTCTAATGACCGGAAACGTAGACTGAAGGAGAACACCATGAAACGCTTATTCACGTTGATGATCGGTCTGGCGCTGTGCGGCGCCATGACCGTGGCGGCCAAGGACGCGGCTGCACAGAACTTCCTGGTTATCGGCGGCGGCTCCACGACCGGCGTCTACTACCAGGTGGCATTGAACATCTGCAAGATCGTCAATGACAAGCTGGGCAGCAAGGGATACAACTGCATCGGCCGGCCGGCGCTCGGATCGGTCTTCAACATCCGATCCATCCAGCGGGGGTTGCTGAACTACGGCGTGGCCCAGTCCGACTGGGTTTGGGCCGCGGCCAATGGCAAGAAGAACTGGGAGGGCAAACCAGACAAGGGACTGCGTACGGTCTTCACCGTCCATCCCGAGGCGGTCATGCTGGTGACCCGCAAGGATACGGGCATCAAGACCATCGCCGACCTCAAGGGCAAGCGCGTCAACATCGGAAACCCCGGATCCGGACAGCGGGGCAACGCTGAGGATGTGCTGCGTCTCAACGGCATCGACAAGGACAAGGACATCAAGGCCGAAGGTCTGCAGCAGAACGAGGCCAACCGCGCGCTGGTAGACAAGAAGATCGATGCATTCTTCTACACCATCGGTGTGCCTTGGGGCGGCGGCCTCGAGATCGCCAACAGCACCGCCATCGACATCGTGCCGCTGGACACCGCGCCGATCAAGAAGCTGGTGGCGGACAACCCGTTCTACGTCATGACCAAGATCCCCGGCGGGACCTACAAGGGCGTGGACAATGACGTTCCGACCTATGCCGTGAAGGCGACCTTCGTCACCGGCGAGAAGGAGTCGGCCGACTCGGTGTACACGGTGGTGAAGACTCTGTTCGAAAACCTCGACACGCTCCGCAATTCGTACGCCAACTTCAGGAACCTTCAGCCCAAGGACATGCTTGGGGGACTCTCGGCTCCGTTGCATCCGGGAGCGATGAAGTACTACAAGGAGAAGGGCTGGCAGTAATCCACCGGCCTTCTGCTCCGAAATGACACACGGCTCGGGGCCCGGGCGGAAGCGCCCGGCCCCGGGCCGGTCCACTTGACGGAAACACCAATGGCACAGGCCAGCCAGGCGGCCCCGTGAGTTCATCCGATCACGACGACACTGCTGGCGAAACCGTCGACCTCGAAGCGTTGGCCGAGCTTGGCGAGGGCGAAGGAAAAACCCGTTCCCCCGGCGGACCGGTCGGGGGGTTCCTCTGGGTGCTTGCGCTCTGCTGGTCGCTGTTCCAGCTCTACATCGCCTACCACCCCCTCAACTCCATCATCGCCCGCAGCATCCACCTGACCTTCGCAGTGTTGCTGGTCTATCTGGCGTTCCCGGCCATTCGGCGGGCCGCGACGCTGGAGCGCTTCAACGCCTGGATGCAGCAACTGTTTCCGGGCCGGCGCAAGCGCGATCCGGTCAAGATTCCCTGGTACGACTTCGTCATCGCGGCCCTGGCGGCCTGCGGCACCGCCTACCTTGCGTGGGACTACGAAGGGATCATCGAACGTTCCGGCCTCCCGCTGGCAAGGGACGTCTACATCGGTGGAGCCTTCGTCCTTCTGCTGCTCGAGTCGGCGCGGCGCTCCCTGGGGCTGGCGCTGCCGGCGCTGGGCGGGGTCTTTCTGCTCTACTGCTTCATCGGTCCGTACCTGCCGAGGTTTCTCGCCCACCCAGGCATCCCCTTCGAGTTCGTCGTCGACCACATGTATCTGTCGGACAGCGGCATCTGGGGTGTGCCGCTGGGTGTATCCACCGATTTCGTTTTCCTGTTCGTGCTGTTCGGGGCGCTGCTGGACCGGGCGGGGGCGGCGGAGTACTTCGTGCAGGTGGCCTACGCCATGGTGGGCCGTTTCCGCGGCGGACCAGCCAAGGCCGCGGTGCTCGCCTCGGGCCTGACAGGCATGGTGTCCGGCTCGTCCATCGCCAACGTGGCCACCACGGGCACCTTCACCATCCCGCTGATGAAGCGTGTGGGGCTCCCGGCCTACAAGGCCGGAGCGGTGGAGGTGGGCGCAAGCACCAACGGGCAGCTCCTGCCGCCGGTCATGGGCGCGGCTGCCTTCATCATGGCGGAGTTTCTGGGGCTCCCGTACATCGACGTGGTGACCGCTGCCGCTATTCCGGCGGTGCTTTCGTACATCGCGCTGCTCTACGTGGTCCACCTCGAAGCGCTCAAGCTGAACCTGACGGCGATACCCGTACAAGAGTTGCCGCCATTCTGGTCCACGTTCCTGAAGGGCGTCCATTTCCTGATCCCGATAGTGGCGCTGATCTACACGCTGGTGATTCTTCGGTTCTCGGCGGTCTCGGCGGCCTTCAACGCCATTCTCCTGACCCTGGCCATCATGGTCATCCAGCGGGTGGTCCAGAGTTGCGTGGCGGTCCTCCAACCGTCACCCGACAGCCCGGCGGCCGGTTCGCTCGGGCAGGCGTTCTTGCAGGGTTTGGCGTGGAGCATCCGGGATATCCTGCAGGGCTGCGTATCCGGCGCCCGCAACATGGCACCCATCGCGGTGGCCACCGCGGCCGCGGGCATCATCGTGGGCACCGTCACCCTCACGGGCCTCAGCAGCCGGTTCATCGAGGCCATCGAGATCATATCCCTGGGCAACGTGGTGCTGATGCTGATTCTGACCGCCGTCACCAGCCTGATCCTGGGCATGGGGCTCCCCACCACCGCCAACTACATCGTCATGGCCACCCTGACGGCGCCGGTGATCGTGACCCTGGGCGGGCAGGCGGGCCTGGTGATTCCGGTGCTGGCGGCTCATCTGTTCGTGTTCTACTTCGGCATCCTTGCGGACGACACGCCGCCGGTGGGCCTGGCGGCCTTTGCGGCTTCCGCCATCGCCGGGTCCGACCCCATCAAGACCGGCCTCCAGGGGTTCACGTACGACCTGCGCACGGCGATCCTGCCGTTCGTATTCATCTTCAACCTGGAACTGTTGCTCATCGCGGGAGTCGCGGCCGACGGCGCCATCATCTGGTTGACCGACCTGTTCTCCGTCGGCTGGGTCATAATCAACGGCCTGGTGGCCATGATGGCCTTTGCCGCGGCCATGCAGGGTTTCTTCGCCGATCGCTGCGGCTGGCCCGAACGGATCCTGTTGCTTGCCATCTGCCTCGCCGCCTTTCGCCCTGCCCTGCTGGTGGGCGACGCCGACTCTTTGCGCATGACCGTGCAATTCGCCGCCTGGGTCGTTTTCGCCGGCCTGTATCTGTTGCAGAGGAGGAGACGCGCGGCGGGACTGGCGGCGGCATGACCCAACGCTCTGCCGGCGCGCCGCGGCGGCAGGAACCGCATCGACGTTTCAGGACGGCGCGTGACAGAGGGCCATAAAGGCGCACCAAACAGGAGGCTCGAACATGGCCGATACCATTCCCCGTCTCGTCGATGACAATGACCCCGAACTCGAATCGGGAACGGTCGCATACGGAAGCTGCACGGGTTATCTGTCGCGCCCCAGGGACGGCGCCAACCTCGGCGCGGTCATCGTGATCCACGAGAACACGGGCCTCGTGGACCACATCAAGGACGTGGCGCGGCACTTCGCCAAGGAAGGTTTCGCCGCGCTGGCTCCCGACATGCTCCAGCGCACCGGCGGCACCGCCCAGTACCAGACCTCCCAGGACGCCATCGCCGCCATCCGAAGCCTGGACCCGGCGGGCTGCGTGGAGGACCTGGCCAGCGCCCTCGAATATCTCAAGAGCCGGAACTTCGTGAACGGCAAGGTGGGGGTCGTCGGCTACTGCTGGGGCGGCGGCCAGTCCCTGAACTTCGCCACCAAGTACGCACAACTCGACGGCGCCGTCGTGTACTACGGGCGCAACCCCGATCCGCTGGACCAGGTGGCCAACATCACCTGCCCGCTCATGGGCAACTACGCCGAGGACGATCCCAACATCATGCCCGGCATCGAACCTCTGAAAGAGGCGCTGGCCAGACACGGCAAGAGCATCGACCTCAAGATCTACCGGGACGGCGCCAAGCACGCCTTCAACAACAACACCAACGCCGACCGCTGGCACCCCGACGCCGCAGCCGATGCGTGGCGGCGGACGGCGGATTTCTTCAGAACCAACCTGGCAGTCTGACCGGCCGCGCAAGCTCCTGGGGACTGACCCCATGACGGGTGTGTCTTGACGGGAGTGCGCGCCTTCGACCTTGTCGCTTCGCCACCCGGGTCGATGGCCCCGCGACGCAGGTCCGGCTCACTCGTCAGCAGTCGTCGGCGTCGAAGTACGCCAGGAGCTGGCGGCGTATGGGGTCGGGTCCAGAGTCGTCATAGCGACGGATGCCGAAGTAGTAGCAGCAGCTTTGGTTGTCGAGATCGTTGTGGAAGACACGGAGGCGGCCGTCCTGAAAGCGGATGCGGGCAAGGCAGGTGCCGCCGGGGACGTTGGAGGTCATCACTTCCTCAACAACGCCGACGCCCCATTGGAGGTTGCGGTTGTGCTTCACCCGCTCTCCCGCCCGCAGGAATAGTCTTACGTCGTTGCGCACCGTCGTCCTCGTCCGGCTTGTCAGAGTGACGGTAGCAGCAGAGGCTATCCAATTCAAACCGGCGCGCAGCCAGCGGCGGGATCAACGGTCCGGCACACGCGCCATCGTGGTCTCCACGTAATCCCCGGCGCCGGGACTCCATTCGAAGACCGCGACCCGGCCGACGGCGCCGTTCTTGACCGAGATCACGATCTGCGCCGCGTCCGGGTAGGTGGGCTCGCCAAAGGGCATGGCGCAGGCCTTGTCCTCGGCGGAGAAGTAGGCGTCGTGGTCGGGATGGGAATGGTAGAGAGCCTTGAAAACGAGCCCCTTTCCTTCCCCCTGCTCCAGGATCGCCTCGAGTTCGCGGGGATCCAGGGAGTAGGCGGTGCGGGCGTCTCTGGGAAAAGTGTCTGGATCGCCGGCGTGAAGCCGGTTCTGGATGTTGACCAGCCGGTGCGCCTCGTCGCCGGACGCGCCGCCCAGAACCACGCCGCAGCACTCCTCCGGGTACGTCTCCCGGGCATGGGTCGCCAGGCTTGTGAAGACCGCCTCGCTCAACACCAGCACGGGCTCCCCTTCCGCTCCTTCAAGATTCCCGCCGCCGCGCGAATCACCGAACAGGACAACAGAACCCTTGATTCATCGGAGCTTGACTCCAAAATCACGATTCCAGGACTCGTCGGTCCGAAGCGTAACCTCGCTAGTCAATGATCCCCGCTTGGGTGAGCGCCTCGAATTCCGCCTCCGAAAGGCCCAGCAGGTCGCGGTAGAAGTAGGCGTTGTGCTCGCCCAGGAGCGGGTCCGGGTGGTCGGGGCCGCCGGCGCTTTCGGACAGGGTGAAGGGGGCGCGCTGGTAGGACATAGCGCCGATCTCGGCGTGTTCCATGCGGTTCCACTGATCGCGGTGCACGAGTTGGGGGTCGTCGTAGATCTGCTCCATTCCGTGGACCATGCCCGCGGGGACGCCCGCGGCCTGGAGCGTCTCCACCAGTTCCCGCGCCTTGAACTGCCGCGTCCACTCCCCGATGCGCGCTTCCAGCTCGTCGGCGCGGGCGCGCCGGCGCGCGGCCGTGGCGTACTCGTCGCGCCCGCCCCAGTCGGGGCGGTCCATGGCCTGGCACAGGGCGCGCCACTGCGCATCGGACGCCACGCTGAGCACGCACCATTGGTCTTCTCCCGCGCACGGGAAGGCGCCGTGGGGTGAAGCCTCCGGGTGCCGGTTGCCGTCGCGCACGGCGATACGGCCGTTGACGGTGTAGTCCAGCAGCAGCGGCCCGATGTACTGGAGGCCGGTCTCGTACTGCGCCAGGTCGATGTGCTGGCCGCGGCCGGTGGCGTCGCGGTACTCCAGGGCCGCCAGCACGGCCACCACGCCGTAGCCCACGGCGATGTAGTCGATGTAGGGGCCGTAAAGGATCTGGGGGGAGCCGTCCCGGTAGCCGGTAAGATTGGTGAAGCCGGCCAGGGACGAAAGCTGGGAGCCGAAACCGGGATGGTGCGCGTGGGGGCCGCTCTGGCCCAGGTTCGAACTGCTCAGCATGATGAGCCGCGGGTTGACTTCCTTCAGCGCGTCGTACCCCAAGCCCAGCCGCCCCATGGTGCCGGGGCTGAAGTTCTCCACCACAATGTCCGCCCAACCCGCGATTCGCTTGGCCAGCGCGGTGGCCTCGGGTCCCTTCTTGAGATTGAGGGTGATGCCCAGTTTCTCGCTGTTGCACAGCGCGAACAGGCCCGAGCGGTTGAGCCCATGGATGTTGTCCTTGTAGGGCGGATAATGCGTGCGGAACCCGTCCGGACGGGTGTGCGACTCGATGTGCACCACCGTGGCGCCCTGGTCCACCAGGTGCTTGCCCACCACCGGCCCGGCCGCGAACGCGGCGAACTCCACAACCTTGAGACCTTCCAGTGCTTTCATGTCGCTCTCATTCCCATGAATTCATCGAGCCGGGGAACCTCTGATCGATTGCCTGCGCCAATTCGTCACCGCCAGAATGGCGCCCCCCGGCTTCGCGGCGCAGGCTGCTAGTGTGGTGTCTGGTTAATTCGGGTCATAATCTGCGGGTCTTTTTCGCCGTCGGCTGCGTTGCTCTTCCTCCCGTGGTACCCGCCACTGCTCGTCATCGCGCCTTGCCGACAACTAAAAATCCTCCGCACATTATGACCCGAATTAACCAGACACCACACTAGATCACGCCCAAGCCTTCGAGCCGGGCGATCTCTGCGCCGTCCAAGCCCAGCTCGCGGTAGACCTCGCCGTTGTGCTCGCCGATGAGGGGCGCCCGGCGGCGGATGCGGCAGGGAAATTCCGAGAAGCGGGCGAACCCTCCCGGATAGGTGATGGAACGGTTCAACTCGGGATGTTCCACCTCCTGCCAGAACTCCCGAGCCGCGAGTTGCGGGTCTTCCAACAGTTCCTCGGCGGTGGACACGGGATAGCCCAGCATGCCGCGGCTGGTGACGGCCTCGAAGAACTCCCGCTTGGTGACACCGGTGAAGAACGCCGCAATGGGTTCTTCCATGACGTCGATCTCTTCCTGGGTCACGCGTTCGATGTTGAAGGTGTGCCAGTCCCGTTCCAGCAGGAACGCGGGCGCCTGCCCTTTCTCGGCCATCCACTCCACCAGCGCCTGGTTGGTCTTGCGGCCGGCCTCGCCACCGTAAATGATGAAGTTCAGGTAGCCGTCCTTGCACGGCCAGAAGACCCGCATCTTGGCGCCGGTAATGGTGCGGCCGGTCATGAACGAGCCGGCGCGCTTTTCCACCGAGCGGTTGAGGTCCCAGAAGGTATGTGCGTGGGAAAAGCCCCAGAGCATGCATGCCTGGGCGGACACGTCCACGTGCTCGCCCCTGCCGATGCGCCGTCGCTGGGTATGGGCCACCAGCGCGGCCATGGCGGCGTAGGAGCCGGTCCACTGGTAGGACTGGGGGAAAGTCACCCGCAGTGGCGGCTTGCCCGGATCGCCGGTGAGCGACATGCAGCCGCTCATGGCCATGATCTCGATGTCGGTGGCGTGGTAGCGGCTGTAAGGGCCGGTCTGGCCGAAGGGGGTGATGGAGACCTGCACAAGCTTGGGGTTGACGGCGCGCAGGGTGTCATGGGCGAGGCCGATGTCTTCCAGGTAGCCCGGCCGGAACGTCTCCAGCACGAAGTCCGCCTTCTCCACGAGACGCCTGAACAGCGCCCGCCCCTCGCCGGCATCGAGGTTCAGCGTGATGCCGCGCTTGCTGTTGTTGAAGGCGAACCAGTAGAGGCTCTTCTCCGGGTCGGGCTCGCCGTCGAGATACGGCCCGATGCGCCGGGCCGCGTCGCCCCCCGGACGCTCCACCTTGATCACGTCCGCGCCGAGATCGCCCAGCGTCTTGCCGCACAGGAAACCAAGCTCGTCGGTCAGGTCCAGGATACGATAGGGAGTCAGGGGTCCGTTTTCGCTCAAAGTCATCGTTCAACCACGGTTCCGGTTCGTTTCGCATCCACGTCATGGACACGAAGTCAACGACTCGGTTCGGTCATTCAGGGTGTTGCACACTCAGGGTGTTGCACACTCAGGGTGTTGCAAACCTGCGGTTCCCGAAGCGTCATCGCATGTCCCATCAGCCCCTCCCGCTGCCGGATTCCCGCCCCTGAAGAGGGTCGCGGGCACGCATTCACGGAGATGACCGAGGGCGGCGATAACGGTCAGTATTCCATGTAGTTCGACACGCGCCAACCCGCTTCTTCCCGGCGCACACGTATCATGAGCCGGCGGGTGAATTCGCCGGCTCCCTCGGGCCGGATGCGCAACTCGTAGACGAAAGCCGTGCGTCCGCCGGACTCCCGCCGTTCTAGCAGCTTGTAGTAGACCCGCGGCTTGCGCGTGCCCGCGTCGACGGCCTGTCCCGACGTGAGCCTGAGCGCTTCGTCGACCTTGCTCCGGGCGAGACCGACCGTAAATTCCCTGGCCCTGGCGAGATCGATTTCGACATAGTGCCGGTCCATGAACGCCTCGGCGGCGCCCTGCGGCGTCTTGTCGCCCTCCCCCTGGCAACCCGCGAGCGCCAGCAACGGCGCCGCGCACAAAACGCTGCGCCGGGTCACGTCGTGGGGCTCCCCAAGTGGCGCATGATCCACGCCTCGGTCCGGCGCAGGGCTTCACCGCGCCCTTGGGGATCGGTGAACCGGTGGTCGGCGCCGGGAAGGATGCAAAGCTCCTTGTCCATGCGCAGCGCGCCATGGAGCGCCTGTCCCTGCGCCACCGGCACGGTGGCATCGGCATCGCCGTGGATCACCAGGGTGGGGCAGCGGATTCGCGCCACGGCGGCGGCCACGTCGATGGTCAGCGCCTCTTCCAGAAAGCTCGCATGGAGCCGGCGGCCGTCGAACTCGATGAATCCCTGGGCGCGCCAGCGCGACATGGCCCGGGGCGGGAAGTCCCGCTCGATGAGTTCCCGTGGATCGTACGGCGCGGCCAGAGTCACGAGCGCCGCCACGCCTTCCGCGGCCCCGGCGTACATCAGCGCGGTGGTGCCGCCCATGCTGGAGCCGACGATGGCGACCCGCCCCGCGCCAAGGTCCTGCAACAAGCCATGGGCGGCGGCGAGATCGTCCACATGCCGGGTGCAGGTGATGGCGGCGAACTCCCCGGTGGACTCCCCGGAGCCGGTGAAATCGAAGCGCAGCACAGTGAAGCCCGCGCGGCTCAGAGTCGCGCCGAGGTGCGTCAGCTTGAGGCTCTCCTTGCTCGACTCCATGCCGTGGCACAGGATCACCCCGACCGCCGACGCCCCGGGCGGCAGATGGAGTACGCCCGCCAGCCGCTCTCCCCTGCCATTCGTGAACGTGACGCGCTCTTCCATGAACCAACCCGCGTATTCCCCACGGTCCCCACGGACTTCCCAGACGCCGTCCTGCACTGCGCCCTTCGACTCCGCTTCGCTCCAGGAGCTTGCGCCGCAGGGATTCACAACTACGAATCCGCTGTCATCCTCTTTCGACAGGCTCCCGGGTCGAAGGGCAACTTTCCGCCTCTTCGGGAACTCGTGCAACCCTCGCCCGGCCAGGCGGCCGTCTCCGTGTCAGCGGCCGCTGGGCGGCGCGAACGGGTCCCGGCCCTTGATCCGCATGAGGCACCACAGGCACAGCGCCGCGCCCACCGTGATGAAGCTGTCCGCCACGTTGAACGCGGGCCAATGGTAGCCCTTCCAGTACACGTCCAGAAAATCGATCACCTCGCCGTGAACGACGCGATCGATGAGGTTGCCCAGCGCGCCCGCCAGAATGAACGTCAGCGAAAGGATAAGTCCGGTGTCCGTTTCCGCGAGCCGGCGCAGCAGGTGGATGATGAAGCCCACGGCCGCCAGCGAGAACGCGATCAGGATGAAGGAGGCCAAGGCCCGGCGCTCACCCGCCAGCAACCCGAACGCGGCCCCGGTGTTGCGGGCATGGGTGAGGTCGAACAAGCCCTCGATGACCGGAATGGAGCGGTGCAGCGGAATCGTGCGGTCCACGATCAGCTTGGCGCCCTGATCGAGCACCAGGATGGCGGCCAGCAGCAGGATTACACGTGCGCGTTTTCGGCCCGCGGTAAAGATCGCAACACCTCCGCGCAGCGCGGACACACTCCCGGATGGGCCGCGTCCGTGCCCACGCCCGCGTGATATTTCCAGCAGCGTTCGCACTTGGTCCCGTCCGCCGGGTACACGGCGATGACGCCGCCCAACAGCGTACTCTCGAAGCCCGTGCCCCCACTCGCGGCCGCGTCACCGTTGCCTGCGGGCTCGGCCTTGGGATCCGGGTAGACCAGGCCCGCGGGCGCCCCGCCCGGCGGCAGAGACACCTGCGAAACGATGAAGACGTCCTCCCACGGCATCGGCGCACTGCCGCGGAGCAACTCCTGAATGCCCGGCGCCTTCTCGTAGGCGTCCGGGTAGAGGGCCACTTGCGCGTCCAGGGAATGGCCGATGACGCCGCACTGACGCGCCGTCTCCAGCGCCTTCAGCACCTCGCCGCGCAGTTCCAGCCGCAGGTCCCACTCCGCGGCCAGCGCGGAGTCCAGCAACCCCGCGTCGGGTTCCGGCATGGGCGAAAGCAGCACGCTCTCGGGGCTCGCCGCCGTGCGCGGCGCATGCTCCCAGATCTCCTCGGCGGTGAACGACAACACCGGCGCCATCAGGTGCACCAAGGTCTGAAGAATGCCGTGGAGCGCGGTCTGGGCCGAGCGGCGGGCGGTGGAGCCGCGACCCTCGCAGTAGAGCCGGTCCTTGACCATATCCAGATAGAGCGCGCTCAGGTCCACGCTGCAGTAGTTGTTGAGCGCGTGGTAGAGGAGATGGAACTCGTAGCGCTCGAAGGCATCCAGGCAGCGCCCGAGCAAGCGCTGATTGCGGTCGAGAATCCAGCGGTCCAGGGGCTCCAGGGCGCTGGCGCTCACGCTGTCGCGGGCGGCATCGAAATCGTGAAGGTTGCCGATGAGGAACCGGGCGGTGTTGCGCAAGCGCCGGTACGCCTCGACGAGACGCTTCAGAATCTCGTCCGAGATGCGAACGTCGTCCCGGTAGTCCTCGGCCGCCACCCACAGCCGGATGATGTCGGCGCCGAATTTCTTGATGATCTCCTGCGGCGCGGTGACGTTGCCCATGGACTTGGACATCTTGTGGCCCTTGCCGTCGAGCACGAACCCGTGGGTGAGCACGCCCTCGTAGGGCGCCCGGCCGCGGTTCGCCACCGACGTCAGCAGCGAGGTGTGGAACCAGCCGCGGTGCTGGTCGCTGCCCTCCAGGTAGAGGTCCGCCCGGCCGCCCAGCTCGGGATGGCGCTCCACCACCGCGGCATGGCTCACGCCGGAGTCGAACCACACGTCCAGGATGTCTTCCTCCTTGGAGAAGCGCGTGGCGCTGCACGCCTGGCAGACGAAGCCCGGCGGGGTCAGCTCTTCCGGAGGACGCGCGAACCACGCGTCGGACCCTTCTTCCTCAAACAACCGCGCCACGTGCTCGCACAGCGCCTCGCTCAGGTGCATCTCGCCGCACTCCGCGCAGTAGAGCACGGGAATGGGGACGCCCCAGGAACGCTGGCGCGAGATGCACCAGTCGGGGCGGTTGGCCATCATGCCCGTGATGCGGTCCTGCCCCCAAGGCGGAATCCACCGCACCTGCCCAATGGCGTCCAGGGAGCCCTGCCGCAGGCCCGTGTGCGCCATGGAAATGAACCACTGCTCGGTGGCGCGGAACAGCACCGGCTGCTTGCAGCGCCAGCAATGAGGGTAGCTGTGACTGAAGTCCTGGGCCTTGAGCAGCTTCCCGGCCTCGCCCAGCCGGGCGATGATGGCGGGGTTGGCGTCGAAGACCATCTGGCCGGCGAACTCCGCCGCGTCCGCGGTGAAGCGGCCATGGCCGTCCACCGGGGCGTAGGCGTCGAGGCCGTAGCGCTGACCCGCCTCGAAGTCCTCGTGTCCGTGTCCCGGCGCCACGTGGACGCAGCCGGTGCCCTGATCCGCGGTGACGAAGTCGCCCAGGATGACCGCGACGTCCCGCTCCAGCCACGCGTGCGCGCAGACGATGCCCTCCAGCTCGACCCCGGACCACGAACCCTCCAGAGCCTCGAACTCGCCGGCCCCGTAGCCGAAGACCTCCATCAGCGCGGGCAACAACTCCTCTGCCACCACCAGCACGCCCGCGGGCGTGCGCACGCGCCGGTAGCGCATCTCAGGGTGCAGGGCAATGGCCTGGTTGGCCGGCAGCGTCCAGGGCGTGGTAGTCCAGATCACGAAGGCGCAAGCGTCCTCATCCGGAAGCCTGCCGCGGGTGTCCTTGACCGGAAACTTCACGTACACCGACGGTGTCACCTGGTCATGGTACTCGACCTCGGCTTCGGCCAGGGCCGTGGTGCAGGACGCGCACCAATAGACCGGCTTCTTGCTCCGGTACATGGCGCCGCTGGCCATGAATTTGCCCAGCTCGCGTACCTCGGTGGCCTCGTAGGCGTAGTCGATGGTGCGGTAGGGCTCGGCCCAGCGGCCCAGCACGCCCAGGCGCTTGAACTCCTCGCGCTGCACGCCGATGAACTTCTCCGCGTGTTCCCGGCACAACCGGCGCACCTCCACCTTGCTGAGGGCGTTCTTCTTCGCGCGCCCCAGGCGCTTCTCCACCTGCAGCTCGATGGGAAGCCCGTGGCAGTCCCATCCGGGGATGTAGGGCGCGCAGAAGCCGCGCATGCTCTTGTACTTGACGATGATGTCCTTCAGGACCTTGTTGAGGGCGTGGCCGATGTGAATGCGCTCGTTGGCATAGGGCGGACCGTCGTGAAGAATGAACCCGGGACCGCCGCGATTGGCCTCCACCATCCGCTCGTGGATGCCTTCACGCTCCCACTGTTCCACCCGCGCGGGCTCTTTCTGGGGCAGATTGCCGCGCATGGGAAACGCGGTCCTGGGGAGGTTGAGGGTCTCTTTGTAGTCCATGAACGTCGTCCCTTGCCGGCAAGCAGATTCCGGAACAGGCGTGATACCCGCAGACCACGGGTGGCCCCTGCACGTCATCGCGCCTTGCCGGCATCCGACATCGTTGCCGGCAACGAAGGCTTCTGCGCAACTCCACGCAGGAAACTCCACGCGGAAAACTCCACGCAGGCATTGGCGGGACACGGCTACGGCGCGGGACCCTGGCAGGGTGACGGAATTTGTAACACAAAGCCGATTCGTATGGTACAGGCCGGGGCGCGACGGTTGGATTCACGCACTGCCTTGTGATAAGAAACCGGCAATCCTGACGGGCCTTCCGCCCATTTCCATTCCCGCTGAAACAGCGTTCCCGCTTGCCCTTCATGCGTGTGATCGACGAATCCCGCGGCGGGGGCATTTCGACGTTTCGAGGAGACATGTCCATGGCAGAGAAGCAAGCGAGCGAAACGAGCGAGAGAGAGATGGGGGAACTCAAGGGGACGGTGGCGTTGGCCACCCGCATCCTCTTCCACCAGGGCCTGGCCGACTACCACGGTCACGTGAGCGCGCGCATTCCCGGCACCAACCGGTTGCTCATCAAGCCAGTGCTGGCGCCCCTGGGCTCGATCCGCGCCAAGGACATCATGGAAGTGGACATCGACGACTACATGGAGAACTGCGAGGCCAACTGGGCCCGGGCCGGCAACCAGAAGGCGGTCATCGATATCAAGATCCCGCCGCGGGAGACCATGATTCACGCGGCCATCCTGAAGGCGCGCCCGGACGTCCACTCCGTGGTGCACACGCACCAGCCCCTGGCCACGGCCTTCGCCATCGCCGGGGTGCCCATCCGCCCCATCTACAACCAGGCCTCGGCATTCGCCCCGGAAACCCCCATCTTCCACAGCCCCCGGCTCATCTACACGCTCCAGGACGGCGCCGAGCTGGTGGCTGCCCTGGGCGACCGCATGGCCGTGCTCATGCAGGGCCACGGCATGACCACCGTGGGCGACTGCGTCGAGGAAGCCACCAGCCACGCCGTCTACCTGGAGCGCACCGCGTACATGCAGTGGGTGGCCAGCAGCATCGGCGAAGCGCCCTCCATGCCGGGCCGGAACACGGCCATCATGGGCGCCACCAACCGCGGGCGCGCGCATCACGCGTTCGCCTATTTCGCCGGGCTGCTGCCGGACGACATGAAGGAGTAGCGCCGGTTTCGGAAGACCGTCGGAGAAGGCGCGCAGGAAACCTGGAACAACACAAGCGAACGGGTTGACAACCACGACGGGCAGCACACGACAAGGAAGGTGACACATGGCCGAAGCGAACAAGGGCGAGTCCGGAGGGACCGGCCGTCCGATTCAGGACATCCGTGAATGGCTCGACCGCGCGGAAGGGATCAACGAGTTGATCCAGATCGACAAGCCGGTGGACCGGGACGAGGAAATGAGCGCCATCACGTACCTGGTGGCCAAGCAGAAGCCTTCGCCCGCCATCCTGTTCGAAAACCCCAAGGGGTTCGAAGACAGCCCCATCGGCGCGCGCATGCTGTGGAACATCCTGGGGCCGAGTTCCAAGCGCATCGCCCTCACCGTCGAGGAGCCGCCGGAGACGCCCACGCTGGAGTTGATCCGCCGGCTCAAGGAGAAGATGAAGGACCGGATTCCGCCGCGCGAGGTCGCGGCCGCCCAGGCGCCGGTGTTCGAGAACACCCTGGCGGGCGACGACATCGACCTGGAACAGCTTCCCATCCCGCGCCACTGGCCGCTGGACGGCGGACGCTACGCGGGCACCGCGGACGCGGTGTTCACCCGAGACCCCGACTCCGGCTATCTCAACATCGGCACCTACCGGATGATGCTCCAGGGCAAGCGGGAGGCCGGGCTCTACCTGTCGCCGGGCAAGGACGCCCGGCTGCACATCACCCGCTCCTGGGAAAAGGGCGAGGCCGTGCCCGTGGCCGCGGCCTGGGGCATCGACCCGCTGTTCATGCTGGTGGGTTCCCAGACCTTTCCCAAGAACGTGTCCGAGTACGAATTCGCCGGCGGCATCAAGGGCGAGGCCATCCCGGTGGTGCGGGCGGAGACCAGCGACCTCTTGCTGCCGGCCAATGCCGAGCTGGTGATCGAGGGCGTGATCCGGCCCAACTCGGTGAAGACCGAGGGGCCCTTCGGCGAGTTTCCCGGCTACTACGGCAGGCCGGAGGCGGGCTGCCCGCTGGTGGAGGTGACCCGCGTGCACCATCGCACCCACCCTGTGCTCACCAACGCCATCATGGCGGACTACCCGTCCTGCGAACAGAGCGGCTTTTTCGCCGTCATTCGCTCGGCGCGCATCTGGGACGATCTCGACAAGCTGGGCATCCCGGGCGTCCAGGGCGTCTACGCCCATCCGGCCGGCGCCGGCGGCTTCGGCATGACGGTGATCAGCCTGGAACAGCGCTACGCCGGCCACGCGGCCCAGTGCCTGGCGCTGGCGGCGCAGGTGCCCGGCGGCGCGTACTACACCAAGTGGATCATCGCCGTGGACGAGGACATCGATCCCACGGACATGGACCAGGTGATCTGGGCCATGAGCAGCCGTTCCAATCCCATCGAGGACATCGACGTGCTGCGCAACACCTGGAGCACGTGGCTGGACCCCACCCAGAACCCGCCGGAGGAGCGCCCCTACGGCTCCAAGGCGCTCATCAACGCGTGCAAGGAACACCGCTACCTGCCGGTCTTCTCCAAGCGCACCACCCTGCGCCGGGAGATGTACGATCAGGTGGCGAACCGCTGGAAGGAACTGGGGCTGCGCGGAACCATTCCCACGGTGCGCGCCTTCGAAGAAGACAGGAAGGTCGTCTACCACGAGCAAGGGGGCTTCGAGCCGGGCAAGAAGTAGCGCGGACGGCAGGCGCACACTTGTTGCCCAGGGTACGGCCCTGTGTTATCGTTTGGCCGGATTCGGATGGGGATCCATGGGGATCCGTTGATGTGGGCCTGTCTGTTACTGACGACAATCACGCCACCCGCGTGAAACAGCGTCGTCCAACCCGGAAACAGGTGTCGAATGGACATTCACGAGGAAACCAGTGGCTCCACGGTGGTCGTGGCGCCGAGCGGGCGTGTGGATGGGTTTTCCAGTCCCGAGTTGGAGAAACGCATCTCGGAAATCATCGAGGGCGGCCAGTCCCGCCTGCTGCTGGACTGCACCAACATGGACTACATCAGTAGCGCCGGACTGCGCGTGGTTCTCGTGAGCGCGAAGAAGTGCCAGCAGCAAGGGGGAAAGCTGGCGGTGTGCGCACTCCAGCCTTCGTGCAAATCCGTGATGGAGGTCAGCGGCTTCCTCAACATGCTCGAATACCACGAGACCCGTGACGCCGCCCTCACGGGCGCGTAGATCTGGACAGGCCATGCTCACATTCACGGAAGAAATCACGCTGTTGATGCTGGACGATGATGGCCGGTTTCTGCCCATCCGCGGCGGCGCCGTGGAACACATCCTGATCGGCGCGGTGTTGATGGATCTCGCCTTTGCCAACCGCGTGGACACGGACCTCGAAAGCCTCGTGGTCATCGATGCCACGCCCACCGGCAACCCACTGATCGACCGCACACTGGAACGCCTTGCCAGTTCCGACGCGAACCTGGACACCAAGGGATGGGTGGAAGCGCTGGCGCGCGAACAGGCCGCCGGCATCCGCCGGCAGGTGGTGGACAAACTCGTCGAACGCGGCATCATCGAGGTGCAGGACGAACGCTTCCTGTGGGTGTTCCAGTCGCGCCGCTATCCCACCATCGACGGACGCGTGGAACGCGGCGTCAAGCTGCGCATGGAGGACGTGCTGCTCTCCGATGACATGCCCGACCCTCGGGACATCGCATTGGTCTGTCTCGTCGACGCCTGCGACATCCTCACCGACATCTTCTCGGAGCGGGAGATGGAGCGCGTGCGCCCGCGCATCGAGCAACTCCGCAAGATGGACCTCATCGGCCGCGATGTCGGCACCGTCATCGCCGACATCGAGACGACCATCACCATGGCCATGGCCCAGGCGGCGCACTAGGGAAGGCCTGAACAACGGCGGTATTGGCCGGTAAGCGGAGCATCCGTTTCTGTACGTGAAGCGCCACTTCGGCTATGCCAAGGTGCGCTACCGCGGGCTGTGGAAGAACACCCAGCGCATCGCCGTACTGCTCGGGTTCACCAACCTGCTCATCGCAGGGCGCTACGCTTGAGGTCCTGAGGCGAGGACCGGTCCGCCCGCTTGCCGGCCAATACCGCCGTTGTTCAGACCTTCCCTAGAGACCTCAAGCAGCCGGCACATCATGGTCACGGGAAATCTGGCCTTCTCCGCCTCGATGAACGCGAACCTCACATCGATTCCTTGGCGAAGAAGGCCGTCGCTTCTTTCAGGATGTCGCGCTCCATCCGTAGCTGCCGGTTCTCCGTCCGCAGCCGGCGTACCTCATCGAGTTCCCTCGTGCTTACCCCCTCGCGCACACCAGCGTCCACGTCGAACTGCCGTACCCACTTGCGAACCGCCGATTCCGTCAAGTCCAGATCACGCGCGACCTCTCCCACCGAGCGCGGTCCTTCCTTGACCAGCTTGACCGTTTCCTGCTTGAACTCCTTCGAAAACTTCCGTCTCTTCCGTGTCATGGTTCTCACCTCCGAGGCCATCATCCCCTCTTATCAGGTGTCCACCAATCCCGGGGAAGACCAATCATTGCCCTCTGTGGCATCGGGGGTGCTCCTTCCTATGTAGATCTTGGTTAACCCACTGGAGTACCCCCTCCTCTCCCCCTGACACAAACTCTCATACATCACCAAATTTTGTACAAAGTTGATCTATCATGCTGTGACGATTACGCTGTCATGCCGTTGCGGTTATGGCCCGACGCTGGGATCGGTCGGGGCCGGTTGACCGCTGCCCCGGAGGATTCACCATGCACGTTTGCCGACCGGTTGCACTTTCCGCATGTCTACTGCTGCTTCTCGCCGCCTGCGGAGATAGGGGGGGATCGGCAGTTGTTGGACCGGGGCCGGTTGAACCGTCAGCAGGTGTTTCTTTGCCGCTCCCCTCGGGCCACGGACTCGCGGCAGGCGAGATCAGCGTCGCGCCGGGCTCCAGCGACGAACATGGCAATGTAGTGGTTTCGTGCCCGGTGGGCGGGCTGGCATGCGTGCTGATCGTGGCCGCAGACGGCACCGCCGAGTACGAACGCACCGGCGGCATGCCCTCGGTCATGGTTGCAAGCGAATCCTTGGCGACGCCTTACGTACACGGGCTGCCAACAGGATCGATCACCGTGCAACCCGGCACATCCGAGGAGCACGACAATGTCATCCTGTCATGCCCGTCGGATGGGCAGGCATGCGTGATGACAGTCTCAACAGATGGAATGGTGACCTTTTCCAGGACCGGCGGCACGCCGACCTACATGCTCATACCGCCGGAGGAGTTTCCCGACCTTCCGCAATCGGAGACGGTCCACGCCGCGCAGGCGCCCACGATCGACTATCAGGAAACGCTGCACGTGGGGGCAGACGTGGCGCCACCGGCAGAATTGCTCACCGCCGGCCACTCATACGGCGCGATCGCGACGTCATCCGGCTGGGTACAGGACGGAACCGATGCTGCGCGCGTGATCGAGTTTCTTGGTCAGCACATAGGCGTCAGCACATCGGAGGCGGGTAGCGGCTACACGTTCACCCGGACCACTACGGGGCTCCCGACCTTCGTCGATCCGCCCACCGTCCGCCTAGCGGCAGGAACGAGCGATGAGTTCGCCCATTACGCGATTCGCGCCGTTCAATTGATCAATGGCGCCCTTCCCTACGAGCAGCGCATTGCATTCAGCAGTATTCCTGCGCCGGCGCTGACGGCCATCGGCAACATCCCCGATGGAGAGATCTATATCGATTTCGCGGCATCGAGCGACGATTGGAATCTTGCGAACCGAAACTTTCGGCCCGGTTCTGCCGCGGTCGCCGAAAATGACCCAATTGCAGAATGGGATGCAGCACAAAGCCGGTGGGAGGACAAGGAAATGCGGGCGGCCCATGTCTGGTTCGACCTAGAACGCCTTCAAAACGCCGCGTGGGTGCTCAACCCCGCTACGGGACAACACGAAGAAGTGCTGTTGAACATGCCAGTGACTGATCCGACCATCAGGGTTTACTCCGAGGAAGACATATTCGCGATCGTGGCACACGAATTGGTGCACGTCTTGGGGTTCCTGGCTCACAACGACGGCGCCCGGTTCCCGGATTCGATCATGCGCGGCACCACCCTGCTTACCATCTCAACGCTTCCCACGATCGACAGCGACGCATTATTCGCGGCGTACGACAGACTGCAGCCGGGTACCGAGCCGGAGGACTTATCTGTACAAAGCCTGGGACAGTGGACGGATACGTCATTTCACATACGCGGAAGCTTTGAGTTTCCGGGCGGCGAGGCTGCCTACGGCGTTGCGTCGAGGAATGGCCGGGCCCAGCCTTGGGCCTCCGGACCCACGCCGTGGATGGAGTTGCCCGACAACCAGGAGTTGTCGGGCAACGTGACCTGGAGTGGTGCGCTCCTCGGAATTACGCCGAACGGCGAAACCGTCTCCGGGTCCGCCAGTCTCGCCATTTCGCTCTCGACTTTGGACGGGAACCTGGATTTTGACGGGCTGGAATCGTGGGGGACGAACGCACCGCCGGGAACGATGGGCCAGGGCACGCTATGGGGAGACGGCGATCTTGCATACACGATCGAGGTGCAAGGCAACTCCTTCTGGCAGACTGGTGGCGACGACGGCGAGGTCACCGGGACATTCCTGGGTGCAACGCACGAGGCCATGGGTGGTGTACTCGAACGGTCCGACGTGGCGGCGGGATTCGGCGGAAAGCGTTAGGGGGAGTTGCTTGCTCGTTGCCACCCTGACCGGGTGAGTCGTCGAATCGTGCTTCGCGCGATGCGACGCGGTGCCGATCGACGGGAATGGCGCATTGGAGGCGGCCGGCGATGGTGCAAAGGCGCGACCCGGCAAGCGGGTGGCCACGATGGTCCTTCGCTGCGGGCGTCGCGATCACCGTCATATTGCTGATGTCGGGGGGCTGTGGCTGAAACCGTTGCCGAATCATCCCACCCTCCGGTCAAGCTCTCCGAGATCCAGGAAGCGCGGCTCCTCATCCACGACGGGGAGTTGGAGCGTGCTTGTGAGCTCCTCGAGCAGGCGCGGCCATCCGCCGCAAAAGATCAGATCGAACGGTTGCGGCTGCTAGGTCAGCTCGAAATGCGGCTCGGCATGCCAGAACTGTAGCGGGCAACTGTAAAACTCCCATTAGTGGCAACCGAAAACTGCACACATTGATTGCCGGTGTAAGTGCCCGGGTCCACGCTGTTGGCAAGACCAACAGGAACGGAGCGGAGCACAGATGCACGGATGGGAGACGAGGATGTTGCTCAGGCACTACCTAGGGAAGATCTGAACAAGAGACCTTTCACATGTCATAATGGGGAAAACGGCAGGGCATGGAGGGGAAAGATGAGACAGGCGAGCTTCGCGGAGATGGAACATGACGGGAAGAAGCGGCGGACGCGGCGGGAGGAGTTTTTGGAGAAGATGGAGGGGCTGATACCGTGGAGGCGTCTGGAGAAGCGGATAGAGGCATTTTAGCCGAAGGCGGGACGTGGACGGCGGCCGTACCCGTTGGGGGTGATGCTGCGGGTGCACTGTGTGGAGTTGTTCTACAACCTGAGCGACCCTGGGATGGAAGACCTTTTATACGAGGTGGAGTCGGTGCGGCGCTTTGTGGGGCTGCGGCTTTCGGGAGCATTGCCGGACGAGACAACTGAGGCGAGGACCGGTCCGCCTGCTGCGGCAAGGGAGGGCGAAATACCTGCGGTTTGGTCATGAAACGACTCCCCGGAACCCTTATCCGCGGTCCCCCCATGCCACTAACTGATCGGACCGTCCGCTTGCCGGCCAATACCGCCGTTGTTCAGACCTTCCCTAGCACCCGATCTTCGTTCCTCGACGATTAATCTTTCCGGAGCGCTAAAGTTCGATTCCATGGGGTCGATCTGTACCTGTGAGGCAGGCGAACTCGGGCCATGCCAGCCGGAAGGAGAGAACCCGTCGATGGGCAAGGCGCATCACAATGACATACTCCTGCTCGTAGCGTTGTGTCTCTTTCTCGTGGGGACACTCGCATGGGCGTCAGTGGCGGAGGTCGAACTCGCGGCGGTGGCGCCGGGACGGATCGTTCCCACCGGGCAGGTGAAGGTGATCCGGTCCTTCGAGGCCGGAAAGATCCGGCGCATCGCCGTGGAGGAAGGCAGTCCGGTCGGGCGCGACGATGTCCTCATCGAGTTCGACACCACCCTCGTGGACGCCGAGATCTCCAAGCGTACGGCCGAACTGCACACCCGGTCGGTGGAAGCCGCGCGCCTGGAGGCGCTCGTGGCCTGGCGCGAAGGTCGTGAATTCCACCCGCCCGCCGGCGCGCCGCCGGAAATCATCTCCATCAACGAAGCACTGTTGGCGGATCAGGTCGCGTCCCACCGCGCGCACCTGCGAGAGCTCGACAACCGGATGGCCGAGCGGCGGGCACAGATCCGGACCCTGGAGGCGGCGCTGGCCAAGCATCGCCGGCTGCTGCCCATCCTGCGCGAACGAACCGCCATGCGCGAGACCCTGTACCGCGACAACCATGGCTCGCGGCTCGCCTTCATCGACGAGCAGGAACGTCTGGTGGAGTTGGAGGGCAACACGGCGTTGCGCCAGAGGGAACTGGACGAGGCCAGAGCGGCGTTGGCCGGAATCGAGGCGCAGAAGCAACGGACCATCTCGGAGTTCTACCGTGAACGCCGCGCCAGCCTGGCGGCCGTGCGCGAAAGGATCCTCGTCCTGCGGGAGGATATTCGTCAGTCCCGTGAACTTCGCACGCGCCACACCCTGCGGGCGCCGGTGGATGGAGTCGTTCAGGACCTCGCGGTGCATACCGAAGACGGCATGGTGGAACCGGGCGCCCGCCTCATGGTGATTGTGCCCCGCAACGCCGGGATCCAGGTGGAGGCTTTCATCGCCAACGCCGACATCGGCTTCGTCAAGCCCGGCCAACGGGTCACGCTCAAGGTGACCACCTTCGATTTTCGCCGCTACGGCGCCATCGAAGGCACGGTGCGCCACATCGGCAAGGACGCCGTGAACGCGGGGGCGCTGGGCGGCGGCCCGGAGTTCGCGAGCGCGGCGGCGGGCGCGTCAGGAGCACCGGCCGCCCAGTCCGGAAGTGTTCAGGGGGGTCCCGCGTTCAAAGCCCTCATCGACCTCGATCAAAACTACATGGAAGTGGAGGGCCGGAAGATCAGCCTGTTGCCCGGCATGTCGTCCGAGGCTGCGGTCATCCTGGGCAAACAACGCGTCATCGAATACGTCCTTCAGCCTCTCCGGGGCTACCGGCAGGACGCATTCCGGGAGAAGTAGATGCATACGGAAATCAGCGCCGGTTCCACCGATCCACTTGCCGAAGAGTTCCCGCGGACGTCCGACTCCGCGGCCTGGACGCCATCCGACCTCGCCGGGTCGCCCGGTTGGCTGCACGATCTCACCCCCAACGAACTGGCGGAATTGTCGGCCACCGCGCGCGCCGGCCTTCAAGGCGAGCACTCCCTGGCGCCGGAAGGTTCCTTCCTCGCCTGGCAGATGGGACGGACCGAGCGTGAGCTACGGTCAGGCGTGGGGCTCCGGATCCTGCGCGGGCTACCGGTTGGGAGATGGACGGAACAGGAGGCGGCTACCGTGTTCATGGCGTTGAGCCGGCGTCTGGGTGAGCCCATGGAACAACCCGAGGGGGTCCGGCTCGCCCACGTGCGTGCCGGGAAGGACGACAATCGGCACGGTTTGGGCTTCCGCACCGCCGGGACCCTTCCCTTCCACGCCGATCTCGAGGACGTGATCGGATTCCTGTGCCTGCGCCCCGCGCGCCACGGCGGCACCCGGCGGTTCGCCAGCGCCGCCACCGTCTACAACGTCATGGCAGCCGACCATCCCGATGAACTGCGCGTCCTCATCCGCCCCTTCCAGGTGGCGCTGCAGGAGCCTCATCCGGACTACGGCCACCACTGGACCCGCCTGCCGTTCGTGAGCCTCCGCGATGGCGTTTTCAACGCCTGCGCCTATCCCGTGCACATCAAGCGCGCGCAAAGACTCGCGGGCGTGGCCGAACTGACCGTGGCGCAGAAGAAGGCTCTGGATGTCTTCAACAAGGTCGCGGACCGGGTAGCGGTCTCACTGGAACTCCGCCCCGGAGACATCGAGTATTTCAACAACCACGTGGTGCTGCACACACGCACCCGGTTCACCGGCGACGACTCCGAGCGCCACCTCCTGAGAGTCTGGCTCTCCATGGCCCACTTCAGACCCCTTCACCCCGAGCACCCCATCTCCCTCCGGCGCAAAGAGAACGCGAAGAAGTTGTCGGCGTAAAATTCACACAAAAATTCTTGCTTCTCGCAAAAAACCGGCGCTCCTAGAGAATTTTCGTTAAAGTTTTCGTCTATATGCTTGATTACAATAATGGTAGCCGGCTATTGGACAATGACGAGAGAAACCCCACAAGGAGGACGCACGTAATGTGACTCACCGAAACTTGCGACGATAGCGGCGTTGCCGTCAGGAATTCGGCGAGCAAATGGTGGCTCTTTTCGAGCAAGACCGGCCGAATGTGGAGCAATGCAAGGAAGACATTGAGAAAGGAGCCAAGGCAGGCGCCGTGGCGGGTGCCATAGGTGCAGCCGTCGAACAAGGCGCTACCGCTGCCGGAACCGCCATCTTCGGAGGGACTACGGCCGGAACCGCTGGTTCGGCGACAGTTATTGTTGGCGCGGTAGCTGCTGGAGGCTTGGCCTCTGGAGCGGTCCACAGTGCCCTGACAAGCGACGCGTGCGCTGCGGCGCCGCAAGAACTCGGCCAAGCCGCCGATTCGATCGATCCGGATGAATTCAGGGAGATGATGAACACGTTCTCTTTGACAACGCTGCCCGCGATATTGGAAGGTCGTTAGTCTGGCCAGTCCGGTGCCTGTGGGATGCGGCTGCAACAGTCGCATCCCACCCTTTCCACCCGGGACACCGGTGTTCCACCATGTGTCCTTCGAAGGCGCAAAACATGAGTATTGAATTCTTGGGCGCGTTTCGAGTACGGAACGGAGATCAGGACGGTCTGGAGAGACACTTGAGATTGTTGAGATGCTGCTTCTACACTGCTCTCGGTGTCGCCGTCTGGTGCGTGTCCATGGCCTGCTTTGACTTGATCGGTAAACCCATGCCGTTTTATGTCCTGCTCCCAAGCACTCTGATAATGGCAATCGTCTTGTTTGTCATTCGTGGGTCATTCGATTGCGACAAGTTACTGGTATCGCCGTTGCGGATGCCTTATGCAGCGCCGGGTGCATTTCTCCTCACGTTGGCCACAGTCAAGTTGGCGCCCCCCGCTTGGTGGAACCAGCCTGTCGTCGCCGAGCGTTTGTGGTTCGGCTCTCTACTCCTCGGCGCCGCATCGCTCCTTCTCTGGGCAGGCGAGAAAGCCGTTCTGTCGCGGAGGTTGCGGCGGTAACGTCAACAGTCGCCGGTCAGCAAACGCCCGCGGCCCCACTCCTCGTGGCGGAAGATGAGCGACTTGATTACCACCGGCACGGCCTTGGCGTCAGCCAACTCCTCGCCGATGTCAATGAAGTCGAAGTCCTTGAGGTCGATGCCGTCGATGGAAATGACGCCGGTTCCGGGACGGACCTCCTTGTCGATGATGTTGCCCACGAGCTTGGCGATGTCGGCATCGAAAACCAGCACGAGGTGATTGCCTCGGTGGAGATGCTCACGCATGCCGTCCACCAACCCGGTGGCCAGGGTCTTGAGGAGGGGATAGGAGGGACCCAGGTCCCAGTTGAGCGCCAAGGCCGCGCCGCGGTCGCCGTCGGTCATGTCGAAGCGCTGGAGCGCGCGCTCGATGGCGCTGCTGACGTCCTCGGCCGTCAGCGGTTCGGTCTGGCGGAAATGCGGGGTGATCACCTGTAGATTCCGCAGCGGCAGGACCGAGTCGTCGGACAGGAAGATCGTGTTGCCACTCACCTGCACCGTGTACTGTGACGCGCCGATAACCGTGGCGCGGATGCGCACCTCGGGCTCCTTGAACTGCCACGACTCCCGGGTCGACAGCTCCACCGCGCCGGTGCGGATCTTCCGTCCCACATGGTTGCCCAGGTCCCCTTTGTCCGCGGTCTCGTAGCCGTAGACATACTCCGACACCCCGCCCGAGAACTGGAGGGCATGGATCGGACCCTCGTAGGACAGCGCCGGCGTGAGCATCATCTCCCGGGTCAGCGGCGACAGCGGGCCGCGGCCCAGCACTTCCAGGAGACAGCCGCTGAGGGTCTCGGCCATGCGCTCCTTGTCAGCCTCGGCCAGGATCTGGCCCAGCGCCAGCGACAGGCCGTTGGCCGCACCGATACGCGCGCCCGCGTCCTCCAGGCGGTTGATTCGCTGCTCACCGTCCAACGCCACCAGCCGCGCGCCCACCTCCAGCGCCGCGGTGTCCACTACCTGCCCCCCGCGGGTAATGGCGATCTTGCTGGTGCCGCCGCCGATGTCCACGTTCATGCACGCGTGGCCCTCGCTCTGGTTCGAAAGCTCCACGGCCCCGGAGCCAAAGGCCGCCAGAATGGCTTCGAGGTTGTGCCCGGCGGTGGCGCACACGAACTTGCCCGCCTCCTCGGAAAACAAGGCCGCGATGGCCTCGGCGTTCTTCTTCTTGGCCGCCTCGCCGGTGACGATGAGCGCGCCGGTATCGACATCCTGCCGGGTGAGACCCGCGCGCGCGTAGGCGTCGTGGATGAAATCGTTGAGTTTCGCCGTGTCGATGGTGAGCTTGTCCACGTACGGGGTCAGCAGGATCGGCGACTCGTAGACGATGTCGCGGCTCACCACCACGAAGCGGCTCGACAAAGAGATGCCCTGGCGGCGCAGCAGCAGCCTGGAAAAGATGAGATGGGAGGTGGACGAGCCGATGTCGATGCCGACCGAAGTCAGCGAGATGCGCTCGGACCGCCACATGGGGTGGTCCTCATCGGGCAGCGGCGTGTCGTCGTGGTCGTGATCTTCATGTCCTTCGTGACACAGGAGAGGCAGCTCAAAGGGATCGCGGTCCATTCAACAGGGTTCCTTTCGGGGATTGGGCCGTCGGGGAAACAGGCTCTCGGGACTTGGGTTCTCGGGACTTGGACTCTAGAGACATGGGCTTTCAGGACCCGGGCTTACGAGACTTGGGAAGAGATTCCCGCGCAACGCGTTTCGGAAAGCCAAGTCACAGGCGTAACACAAGCCCCGACCGCTTTCCAGTTTAAGGAGCCCAAGTCCAGGAGCGTCCACGCCCCCGTCTCCCTGACGCCAACCCTTTGAACTTACCGTTTGACGTTGCCGTTTGACGTGGCCGCGACAAAGCATGGCCGCCGAAGGGCGCCAACACCCACGGTCGAGAGCGCTTGTCAAACGGAGAAAACACTCTAGAATGAATCGCATACTTTGGACTCGTGCCGAACGCACGGAATCCGCCCTTCAAGGCCGACCGCGCTCTGGCGCCGGGAAGGAATCTCCCTTGCACGAAGAAGAATACCGTCCCATCGACGAATTCCTGAGGAAGTTCGTGACCCGGCTGAGAAACGTCGAAGGGCTGGAAGCACTTTGCCTCGCGGGCACCGCGCTGGCGGTGCTGGGTGCGCTGGGCATTGGCGTCGACATGGTGAAGGAGCGGCTGCTCTACGCGCCCCTGGTCTTCAGCGTCGGCTCCATACTGATCCTGCTGGGGCTGGCGGTATTCACCCTTTACTCGTTCCTGCGCCCGCGCGGCCTGGCGTGGGCGGCGCGCGCCATCGAGCGGCAACGCCCGGAACTGCGCAACAACCTGATCAACTCCCTGCAACTCTACCCGCAGATCAAGGGCCCGGACCCTGCCGCCGGGGTCTCGACCCCGATGATCCTCGCGCTCATCCGTCAGACCCGTACGCAGATCGGCGACATGCAACCCTCTGAACTGGTGGACGTCCGGCCGCTCCGGGCCAAGGCGCGTATCCTGGCCCTGGCCGCGGCCCCGGTCCTCGCGCTGGCCCTGTGGCATCCGGGGTTCCCCGCACGCACGCTGGCGCTGGTGGCGCATCCGCTGGAGCACTTGCCTCCCGCGGAGATATTCATCGAGGTCGTGACCGGCGACGCCCGCGTCATCCGCGGCGCCGCGGTCTCGGTGGAGGCCGTCACATCCGGCGCGCAGCCGGACGCGGTCCATCTCGCATTCAGGCGGCCGCCCTCCGCGCACGGCGGCGACGACGAAGCGGCCCGGACCGTAGCCATGAAACCCGGCGGCGATGCCGGCGCGGGAAACCGCTACGCGGTGGCGCTGCCGGAGGTGAACGAGGACCTGGACTATCGCGTGGCAACCGGGCCCTTCGCCTCGCCCTGGTACCGGATCACCGCGGTGGACCGTCCGGCCGTGACCGGCCTCAGGGTCACCCTCTACCCACCCCACTACACCGGCCTGCCGGACCAGACCTTCACCGGCGGCAACGTGCGCGGCATCAAGGGCTCCACCTTGAACTTCTCGGCCACCGCCAACAAGGATGTGTCCGGAGCCGTGCTGGCCCTGGACGACGGCCGGGAGGTGCCGCTCAAGGTCACCGGCGACGTGGTCCAGGGGAGCCTCGTGCTGTTCCGCTCGCAGCCATACCGCATCCGGATCGAAGACGCCTTCGGCTTCGAGAACCTTCCGATTCCCTACGCCATGCACGCCGTGCCCGACGGTTTTCCGGTGGTGGAACTGCTGAAGCCCGCGGAAGACCTGGAGGTGAACGGCGACGAACGCATCGCCCTGGAGTACCGCGCCAGCGACGACTACGGCCTCCAGGAGATCACGCTCGTGGCCACCATCGGCGAGCGCGAGGAGCGCATTCCCGTGTGGCGCGCCGATCTGGCGCGGGAGCTCCGGGAGACCTTCATCTGGGATCTCGACGGCATGCGCCTGGAGGAAGGCGACGTCGTGGTCTATCACCTCGAGGTTCAGGACAACGACACCATTTCGGGCCCGAAACTGGGCAAGTCGCGCCCGCTGAGCCTGCGCCTCAAGAACCTCAAGGCCGAGCATCGCCAGGTCGCGGAGATGATCCGCGACATCTCGGACAAGATGGTGGACCTCCTGGGCGACCACCTGGAGGCGCCGCCGGGCCAGGCGGACGGTGACGTGCAGGCGGCCGACCCACCGATTGAGCGGCTGGCCGGGGGACTCGACCGGATGATGCAGCGCGTGGACGACACCTTGCAGCGCACGCGTGAGGACCGCATCAGCGACTTCGCCACATGGTCCGACCTGGAGACCCTGAAGCGCAACCTCCAACATGCGCGGGAGGACCTGCTGGAGCGGATGCGCGCGGCAGCGTCGCCGGAAGAACGCGAACATGCCCACGACGCCATGGCCACGGAGTTGGAACGGCTCTCCATGCTGAGCGAGGACGTGAGCCGCCGGATGACCAGCCAGGACATGGCCGCCACCGCCCGCGACATGGCCAAGAACCAGGAGAGATTCCTGGAGTCGCTGGAGAAGCTGCGGAGCGGCAACAAGGAGCTCGACGAAGTACTCCAGGAGCTGTCCCGAATGGCGCAGCAGCTCCAGGAGCTTCAGGCTTCGCTCATGCAGTTCGCGCGGCAGATGCCCAACGAGTTCGTCAACCCGTCGTCCATGCGCAACATGCCCTTCTCGGACATGCGCTCCATGATGGAGCAGATCCGCCAGAAGCTCCAGGAAGGCGACATCGAGGGCGCGTTGCAGATGGCGCGGGAGATGTTCAACCAGATGGCGCAGTTGGCGGCCATGCTGCGCAGCGGACAGCAACAGGCCCAAGGCCAAATGATGTCGCGCATGCAGGGGGCCATGAATCAGTCCGGCAACGAGCTCATGGAGATCCTGCAGGAACAGCAGCAGATTCTCCTGGACACGGAACGCACCCACAAGGAGGCCACCGGGAAGTTGGAGGATCTCCGCGAGCAGGCCACACGGGAACTTGCGGCTGCAGCGCAAACCGACTTGGCGGTGCTGGAGCACCTGCTGGCCGCCCCCGACCTGGAAAGCGACAGCCAACGCACGCCGGCGGAACGGGAGCGCCAGGAAGCCGTCCGGGGGCTCCTGACAGGACTGCGCGACATGCTGAAGAACCGCGACTTCGACACGCTGTCCAAGCGGCTTGAACCGGCAATCGGAGAGCTGGCGGGAATGGGCGAACTGGACACCGCGCAGAACGCCGCCTTGGCCATCCTGACCGAATTGACGCGCGCCTACGAGGCCATCGCCGCCCTCCCCGGTCCCGAGCTGACGCCCGAACAGAAGGAGGCCACGCGCTCGCTGGCCACGCGCGAGGACGTACTGGAGCGCCGCACCCGCGACCTCGTCGCCCGCCTCCGGCACCTGTTCCAGCTCTTCCCTTCCCTCGACCCGAAGATCGTCAACGGCATCGCCGAAGCGCGGGAGTTCATGGGCGAGGCGCAACACGAATTGGGCTCGCTGCGCCCAGGGGAAGCCATTCCGCCCGAGCTGGAGGCCATCAGCCGCCTGTCCCAGTCGAGTCAGCAGATGCAGCAGGCGATGCAGCGGATGGCGCAGCGTGGCCGCTTCGGCCGCGTCCCGCTGGTGAACGTCTTCCGCCGGGGCCGGTTCCTGCCCTCGGGCGAGTTCCTGCCTCCGACCGGCGCGCCCCAGTTCCCCGAGCACGACATCGACGACAACCTCACCGGACTGGATACGGAAAAGTTCAAGCTGCCCGGCAAGGACGACTACCGGCCCGACCGCTTCCGCGAGGAGGTCCTGGAATCGCTCAAGGAGGGCGTGCCCGAACAATTCAGGGAACAGATCGAACGCTACTTCCGGGAGTTGTCACAGTAGCGCGCCGCGCGGCGGCCTGGCTCATGACACGGGCGCACCTCCGGCCGGCTCCGGCAACAACGGTTCTGAAACCATGACGAAACGACTAGTGCTCAGAGCGGCGTGGCATGCCCTGTGGCTCGCAGGCCTGCTCATACTGGGCGCCCCGGCTCCGGGCCACGCCGTGGACGGGACCGCGCCTGCATCCGCCGTGGAGGAGGCACGGGATTTGATCGGCGCCTGGGCGGTTCAAGAAGCCCGCGTGGTGGTGGACCGCCTCCTGGACGCCGACCCCGGCTCGCTGGACGCGCTGGATCTGGCGGCGCTTCTGGCCTACTACGAAGGCGATTACGACAAGGCCCTGCGAACCGTGGAGAAGGCCCTGGCGGTGGACGCTGAGGACGAGCGGCGCCAGGCCCTGCGCCTGCTGCTGCAGCAGACCCACGACGTCACCGCGCAGTTCAAGCGCTACGAGAGCGACCACTTCGTGCTGCACCTGCACGAGGAGAGCGACGGCATCCTCGTGGAACCGGCGCTGGCGGCCCTGGAACAGGCGCACCAGGAGGTGGGGCGCGCCCTGGGCTACTGGCCACGCGGCAAGGCGCGCATCGAAATCGCGCCGGACTCGCGCGCCTTCATGGCCATCACCACGTTCACCCTGCGGGACATCGAGGAAACCGGCGCCATCGGACTGTGCAAGTTCAACAAGCTCATGGTCATCTCGCCGCGGGTGATGGCCCGCGGCTACCGCTGGCTCGATTCGCTGGTGCACGAGTACATCCACCTGGCCATCGTCCACCTGACCCGCAACAAGGCGCCCATCTGGCTGCACGAAGGCATTGCGCGTTATTACGAGACGGTGTGGCGCAACCCGGCCCAGGGAGAGCGCCCCGACTACCTCACCCCGGCCAACGAGACCCTGCTGGCCACGGCCGTCGCACAACAGGAGTTCGTGAGCTTCAAGGACATGGAGCCGTCCCTGATTCGCCTGGAAACGCCGGAGCAGGTCCAGCTTGCCTACGCGGAGGTGGCATCGGCGGTGGACTACATTACCCGGACCAAGGGGCCGGCGGGCATCCGGGATGTGCTGTCCCTGGTGAAGCGGCTGTCCACCGCGGAAGCCATCGAGGCGGTGATGGGCACACCGCTGGACGGGTTCGAGGCGGACTGGCGGAACTTCGTCGAAGGCCAGGGGTTGACCGCGGTGCCCGGCAGCCGCATCCGGTCGTACAAGCTGGCGGAGGAGGGGGACCAGGCCGCCGCCGTGGAGCTGGACGAAATTCAGTCCGAAATCGCCCGCAACCGCACCCACCTGGGCGACCGCCTGCGCGAGCGCGGCCGGCTCCGGGCCGCCAGCGCCGAGTACCGCCGGGCCCTCCGCGCCGGCCCCAACTCCACCGTCATCCTCAACCGGCTGAGCGAAACGCTGATTCAGTCGCGACGCTACGACGAGGCCTTGCCGCACCTCGACAAGGCGGGCTACCTTGATCCCGACGCGGTACACACGTACTTTCTCAAGGGCCGGCTCCACCACGCCACGGGCCATCACGTGCGCGCGCGCCAAGCCCTGCGGGAAGCGCTCCAGATCAATCCGTTTCACCCCGGCGTCTATCGCGTCCTCGGTCAGGTCTACGAGGCCATCGGCGACGAGTCGAGCGCGCGCAAGAACCGCGAGGTGATGCGGAGGCTGCGCGGATGACGCGGACACGCCCGTCTTCGAGGCCACCGCAACCGGAAGGAATCACATCACCATGGACGACACCGACAAGAACGCCAGCGCCGGCGAAGCGCAACTTCTGGATCAGGAACTGGCGGCCATCGAGGAATTCGGCGAGAAACGGAGCACGATGCTCGCGGAGATACGCAAGGTCATCGTGGGGCAGGACAAGGTTATCGACGAAGTGCTCATCGCGCTCTTCTCCAGGGGCCATTGCCTGTTGATGGGGGTGCCGGGACTGGCCAAGACCCTGCTCATCAGCACCCTGGCCGACGTGCTGGACCTCGAATTCAACCGGATCCAGTTCACGCCGGACCTGATGCCATCGGACATCACCGGCACCGACATCCTGCAGGAGGACGCCGACACGGGCCGGCGCCGGCTCCAATTCCTGAAGGGGCCGATCTTCACCAACGTGCTGCTCGCTGACGAGATCAACCGGACTCCCCCCAAGACCCAGGCGGCGCTGCTTCAGTCCATGCAGGAGTACCGCGTCACGGCCGGCGGCACCACCTACCCGCTGGATTTGCCCTTCTTCGTTCTCGCCACCCAGAACCCCATCGAGCAAGAGGGGACCTATCCCCTGCCGGAGGCGCAGCTCGACCGCTTCATGCTGAACATCGAAGTCTCGTACCCGCCCCTGGAGGACGAAGTGCAGATCGTGATGCAGACCACCTCCACCAACCGGCCCGAGCCCGCCAAGGTCATGGACGGACCGGCGATCCTCGCATGCCAGGACCTCGTGCGGCGGGTGCCGGTGTCGCCCTTTGTCGTGAACTACGCCGTTTCCCTGGCCCAGGCCACCCGCCCGGCCAATCCCCAGGCGCCCGAAATGGTGAAGAACTACGTCGAATGGGGCGCGGGGCCGCGGGCGTCCCAGTTCCTGGTGCTGGGCAGCAAGGCCCGCACCCTGCTGGACGGGCGTTTCGCGGTGTCGGTGGAAGACGTCCAGGCCATGGCGCCGTCGGTCATGCGCCACCGCATCATCCCCAACTTCAAGGCCCAGGCCGAGGGACTCTCGTCGCTGGACATCGTCGCGCGCCTGATGGAGGAGGTGCGCCCCGTGGCGGAGGGCAGCGCCGCGGCGTAGTCCGCAACGGTCCGCATGTTGCTCCACTTCGACTACGACGGCGTGATCGTCGACTCCTTCGATGCGTTGCTGTCCGCCTTTCAGCGCACCGCCGTGGACACCGGTCTGGGCCGTCCGCCGACACGGCACGACTTCGAGACCATCGAGGATCTCAACGCCGCGGGCGTGGCCGCCCTGCTGGGCGTGCCGGAGGATCGCATTTCAGACTACACCCGTCGCATCCACGAAGTGCTGGCCGCCGACGGCCATGAGCCTGCCCTGTTTCCCGGTATCCCCGATGTACTGAAGACGCTCTCCGGGAAGCACACCCTGGTGCTCGTCACCTCCAACTACGACCCCCTGGTCCGGCGCGGCCTCGCCCGCCACGGGATGGACGCCTGCGTCTCCCTGGTGCTCGACGCCCGCCTGCCCGGCGACAAGAGTGACAAGATCCGTCACTCGCTGAAACGCTTCGCCGTTCCCGCGTGTGAAGCCTTCATGATCGGTGACACGCGCGGAGACATACGCCACGGCCACGCCGCCGGCGTCCGCACCGCGGCAGTCACCTGGGGCTATCAGAGCCGCGACACGCTCGCCAAGGAAGCCCCCGACTACCTCGTGGATTCCCCCGCCGAACTGCTCCGGGTGCTGACCGAAGCCCATTGACGCCGCCGCGTGGCCTCCCCGGCGATTCGGCGCTGCATGCAACACGGTTTACAGATGCCCGCCGAACGTCCTACGATGGAACCCCACATTTTCGGAAGGGAGTTTTCCATGTCGGAACGCACGGCATACGTCAACGGCGAGTTCGTCCCCGAGAGTCGGGCGAGCATCTCCATCTTTGATCGCGGTTTTCTTTCCGGCTTGGGCGTGTTCGAACGGACGCGCACCTTCCAGGGTGAGATATTCCACCTGGACCGGCACCTGGCGCGATTGTATCGCTCCATGAAGGCGGTGCGGCTGGACCCCGGCATGGCCGTCGGCGAAATGCACGAAACCACGCTGGAGCTGGTGCGGCAGAACCGCGAGTTGCTGGGACCCGACCAGGACTATTTCGTGGGGCACTACGTGTCCCGCGGCCCGGACGCCGCCGGCCGGGCCACGGTGGTGATCCTGTGCGAGCCCATCGCCTTCAACAAGTTCGCCCACCACTACATCTACGGCGGCCACGTCATCACCACGCACATCCGCGCCATCCCCACCCAGGTGTGGGACCCCAAGATCAAGAGCACCAGCCGGATGCACCTGTGGCTGGCAGAGCAGCAGGCCCAGTTGGTGGACCCCGAGGCCTATGCCCTGCTGTTGAGCCTGGACGGCAACGTCACGGAACTCACCGCGGCCAATTTCTGGATCGTGCGCGCCGGCGCGCTGGTCACCGCGCCCGTGCAGACCATTCTGTCAGGCGTCACGCGGGGCGCGGTGCTGGAGGTTGCCCGGCACCTGAACATTCCCGTGGAGGAAACCCACTTCCAGTTGTACGACATCATGAACGCCGACGAAGCCTTCATGACCACCACGTCGCGCTGCGTGCTGCCGCTGACGCGCATCAACGGCAACCCCATCGGCGACGGCAAACCCGGCCCCGTGGTCGGGCGCCTGCAACAAGGCTGGACCGAAGTCTTCGGCCACGACTTCGTCTACCAAGCGCTCAAGCACCTCGACAAGGACAGGGTGCCCGAGGGCGGCGAGGCGGTGCCGTTGTAAGCAGCGAGTGCTGGCACAAATGCCTTCGGCGCCCATTGTGTTGCCTCCAGCCCGCTTGCCATCGGACTCGGTGGCCCAAGGCGTGCCCCGCTCTACGGTCCGTGATGCGTGGCCAGGGGGCTCGTGTCCGTGAGGTCCATCATCTGGCGGGCGAGAATCTCCAGGAGTTCTGTGCGCCGGGAGCCGGGATCATCCCAGAGGTTGTGCATCTCGTCCGGGTCGTTGGCGAGGTCGTAGACTTCGCCCCAGCCGGCGCCTTCGTAGAGGGTCAGCCTGCGGTCCGGAGTGATGAGGGTGCGGGCGCGGAAGTTGTTGGGCAAGCCCATGTAGCCGCGGCGCTGATGCTCCTCGATGAGCAGGGAATCGTAGCCCGTGGCGGCGCCGTCCATGGCGGACAGGAGGCTTGCCCCCTGCATGCCGTTGTGCCCTTCCAGGCCCGCCCGGTCCAGGATCGTGCTGGGCAGGTCCAGGGTGCCGCACAGCCCTGGCTGCACCACGCCCCTGGTTCCCGTGGCCGGATCGACCCAGATGAACGGCACCCGCACGAGGCCGCGATAGTGCAGCGCCGCCTTGAGCAGAAGCTGATGATCGCCCATGAAGTCGCCATGGTCGCTGGTGAAGACGATCACGGTGTCCTCCGCCAGATTCAACTCCTCCAGCCGCGTCCGGATGCGGCCGATGGCGTCGTCGATCATGGTGATCATGCCGTAGGTGAGGGCGATGGCTTCGCGCACCTCCCGGGCCGTGACCGCGAAGGCGCGCTGACCGTTACGGTTGGCCTCGCCCCGGTCGCGCTCCTCGTAGAGCCGTGCCAGATGCGGCGGGACCGGCTGTTCGCCGTGGTGGAAAGAGCCCGGCAGGGCGATCTCCTCCGGATGGTACATGTCCCAGTACCGACCCGGCGGCGTGAACGCGTGATGCGGGTCCGGGAACGAGCATTGGAGGAAGAACGGCTGGTTCCGGCCGGAGCGCGCGTGTTCTTCCAGGAACGCCACGGTGCGCTCGGCCACGTAGCTCGTGGGATAAAGCTCTTCAGGCACGCGGGTGCGCCACGCCTGAGGCGCCGCGCAGGCGTTGCCGGGAAGCTCGTGGGCGCGCCCACGCAGCGAGTCCGGGGCCGGGTGGCGCGCGCGCAGCCATCGTTCGTAGTGTCCCACCACCTGGTCCGCGTGCTTGATGCACAGCTCCATGTGCTGGAACCCGTAGTAGGGCAGCACCGGCTCGAACTCCGGATCCCCCGCCCACGTGGACGGCAGCTCCTGGTCGTAGCGCCCGCCGGCATCTTTTCGCGCTTCCCGCAGATGCTCCGGCGGCCGGACGCGCCGCGGGTCCGGCTGCGGCATGCCCACCACCGGAACGTCGTCCCGGATGCTCTGGAGGTGGCACTTGCCGATGAGCGCCGTTTGGTACCCGGCCGCGGACAGGACATCGGTGAACGTGGTCGCTTCCAGCGAGAGCGGGATGCCGTTGTGCCGAACCCCGTGGAGCGAGGGCATGCGCCCGGTCATCAACGTCGCCCGGTTGGGCATGCAGATGGGCGTGGCCGTATAGAACCGCTCGAAACGGGTGCCGGCGGCGGCAAGCGCATCGATGTGCGGTGTCCGCACCACTGGATTGCCGTAGCAGCCCAGATGGTCCGCCCGGTGCTGGTCCGTGATGATGAAGAGAAAATTGGGTCTGTCGCTCATGTCACTCCGTCCGTGTGCCGCTCGCATGCGCGAGCGCATCGCTTCATGCCGGAAGGCGAAATCCAGCCGTCCACGCGGGTTGTGTCGGGTTGGAGCCTCGCTGTCAGGATGGATCCAGTTCCGCGCCGCCCGCGGCCGGCTCCACCGCCATGGAGTTGAGGACACAGGCCAGCAACACGTAATAGCCCACGAGCGCCGACAGCTCCACGCACCCGCGCGCGCCGAGGTGCGTCTCCACCGCCGCAAACGTGGCGTCGCTGACGCGGTGGGAGCGCAACAGCTCCTGCGCATAGCGCTGCACGTCAGCCTCCTCCGGGGTGAGTCCGGACGGCTCCGTGCGTGCGCGAATGGACTCGATGCACTCGTCCGGGATCCCCGCGGCGCGGGCGTGCCCGGCATGCACCGACCACTCGAACCGGCAGTCCAGCTCCCGCGCCACGGTGAGGATCACCAGTTCCTTGAGCTTCTGCGAAAGCCCCATCTCGAAGCGCACATGGGCGCCGAGGTGGGCCACGCGGCCGGCCAGCTCCGGGTTGTGCAGCAGCATGGGAAACGGCCCCTGCACCTGGCCGCGGCTCTCCGCAATGGCATCAAACACCCCATGGTGCTCCGGGCTCAGGTCTTCTCTCTTCTCGATCTTCGCGATGCGCGCCATGTCGTTCTCCTGTCCGCGAATCAAGCCGTCGCCGGCATCATCCGCCCTCGAAATAGTCCCAGCAACCAAGATGCCACCCCCCGCCTTCCACCGCCAGCGCTGCCTTGTAGCCCGCGCCCGCGTCCAGCGCGCGCAGGCGCCAGCGCGCCGCTTGCCCGGGGTCGTTGTCGAAGCGCAACAACTCCGCCGGCTCGCCCGGCCGCAACGTCACGTCGAACCGGCTCAAGCCCAGCGCGATGCCCTCGCCGTGCGCCTTGACGAACGCCTCCTTGCGGGTCCAGCCGTTGAAGAAGGCCTCGCGCCGTTGTCCCACCGGAAGGGTCATCAAGGCATCGACTTCCGCGGGCGAAAAGGAGCGCCGCGCCACTCCCACGATGTCGGTCCTCGGGCGAATGCGCTCGACATCGACACCCACCTCCCGGCCCACGGCAAAGGCATGCAGCGCCAGCCCGCCCGAATGGGACATATTGAAACGCACGTCGCGGCCTCCGGGGGACTCCGTCAACGGGGTTTCCGTCAACGACGGCTTGCCATGGGCGCCGTAACAAAACTCGAGGGACACGGGATCCACGTTCAGGTAACGCCCCAAAAGGGTTCGCAGCACGCCCCGGGCCACGGTGTAGCGCCGCCGGTCCTCCTCACGGACAAACCGGGCCGCGCGAGCATGCTCGTCCGGCGCCAGAACGTCGCGCAGCCGGGCCAGGCGGGACGGAGCGATCATGGTGGCCGCGCGCCACACATGGACCGCATCGCGCGTGAGTTCCATGTTCCGTTCCGGTGGCAGCCACGAAGTCATGACGCGTACCGGTCACCGCTCGTCCCGATTCCACGCGGAGGCTTGGGACGCGCGAACCCACCGGGAAGCCTCATCGCCCCCAGCCCCGGTAAAGCCTGAGCGGCGCGATCACCGCCGCGGCCGCCAGCAACAGAACGCCGCACAGGTAGAACACCGAGCCCATCCCGTGATGTTCGACCAGGTAGCCGCCGATCACCGGCCCGGGCAACGTGAAAAGGCTGTTGGAAAGGAAGGTAATGCCCAGCGACGTGGCCTGAATGCGCGCTCCGGCCACGTCCACGACGGCGGCCGCGGTGATATTGGTGAGAGTATAGAAGAACAGGCCAATGAGGGTCACCACGATGCCCAAGGGCAGGCCCGGACGCACGAGCGGCACCAGCGTGTAGAGCACCGCCAGCATGAGAAACGCCGGCGCCAGCACCCACTTCCGCCCCAGGCGGTCCGACAGGTACCCGAGGACCGGCTGGGACACCGTGCCCATGGCGTGCAGCAGCGCGTAGTAGGCGCCCACTCCCTTGTAGGAATAACCGAGGACTTCGACGACGTAGAGCGGAAAGAAGGTCATCACCAGCACGCGCCCGGTGTTCATCAGACCGTTGGCCAGAGCCATGCCCAGAAACGACGGGTTGCGCAGAAACTCACCCACACCCGCCGAGTGCCCTTCGGCGGCGCCCGACGGCGCAGAAGGCGCGCGAAAGACCCCGCGCAAACCGAGCCAGAGGGGAATGCCCACCAGCACCGCCAGAACCAGTTGCAGCGCGATGACGGGACGCCATGGATACAGCACGAACAGTAGCCCCACCACCGCCGGGGTCAGGGTATCGCCAACGGTGGCGCCCATGCCGTGCACGGCGAAGGCCGTGGCCCGATGTTCCGGGAAGCGGCTGGAGAGGGACGCCATGGCCGTGGGATGCCATAGGGCGATGCCCGCCCCCACCAACCCCGCGGCGGCCAGCGCGTGCAGGTAGCCGGAGGCCATGCCGAAGATGAAATACGCCGCACCCATGGCCAGCAGGGCCGAGGACAGGATGGCCGCGCGATGCCGCGCCAGTCGGTCACCCAGCAGACCCGCGGGCAGGTTCACGAGCCCGGTGGTCAACTCGCGCATGGTCGTGAGCGCCCCCACCTGCACGTAGCTCAGCCGCAGCGCGACCTTCAGCGGCTCCAGGATCAGCGGAAAGAGCTGACCGAACCAGTGCACGGCAAAGTGTCCGCCGGTCACGTAGCCCAGCAGCACCAGCCGATCCCTGCCGATGGCGCGCAGCCCGCTGTTTCGTTTGCCCACTGTATCGTCCAGTCCGAGGGTCGGTTTCGGAGTGCTCCCTTGCATGACGGGCCATCCACCCGGCGCCAGCGAAGCCCAAGCGTAACCCATCGACACGGCATAATCCAAAGGTCCAAGGGCGGCCACATGCCGTTGGCGCGGGGCTGGCAGGCGTGAGTTTCCATACGGCTCGCTCCAACGCCCACGCCCTTGCTGTTGCGCCTTGAGCTTGCCACGATTAAGTGGTTAGTTGCGGATGGTTCGCTGTCGCTTCGACGCACATGGCCACCACCGAACAAAGCTACTTCGACCCCGCGGTGCTGGCGCGGCTGTCGAACCTGCATCTCAAGGCGCGCTGGGTCGTGGAAGGCGTCATGGCGGGGCTTCACCGGAGCCGGGCCAAGGGGTTCAGCGTCGAGTTCGAACAACACCGGGAGTACGCCCCTGGCGACGAGATCCGGCGCATCGACTGGAAGGCGCTGGGCAAGCTGGACCGCTACTTCATCAAGGAATACGAGGACGAGAGCAACCTCAAGACCCACCTGCTGCTGGACGTGAGCGGCTCCATGGACTACGCGTCGGGGGATGTCACGAAGTTCCAGTACGGCTGCATCCTGGTGGCTTCGCTGGCCTACCTGATCCTGCGGCAGCAGGATGCCGCGGGCCTCACCACTTTCTCCGACCACATCGACTCGCACCTGCCGCCCAAGGCCACCCGCGGCTACATGGTGGAGCTGTTGCAACGGCTCGAGGCCGAGACCACCCGCGGCGACACCGACGTGGGCAAGGTGCTGCTGGAAGTGGCCGGCGGCATCCGCCGGCGCGGCTTGGTGGTGCTGGTGTCGGACCTGCTGGACGACGCCGAGTCGGTGCTCCAGGGACTGCGCCTGTTCCGCTTCAAGGGCAACGACGTGCTCGTCTTTCACGTGATGGACGAGACCGAGCTGACCCTGCCCTTCTCCGGCAACACCCGGTTCGAGGACATCGAGGATCCCGGACTCCGGGTCACCGCCGATCCCAGGGCCATCCAGGCGGAGTACCGCCGGGTGATGGCCAACCACATCGATACGCTGCGGTCGGGCTGTCACCAGTACGCCATCGACTATCAACTGGTGTCCACGGCCACGCCCCTCGACCAGGCTCTGGTGAGCTACCTGAGCTGGAGGAAGTAAGCTGACTTTCCTCTACCCGCTCTACCTCGTGGCGCTGGCGGCGGGCGCAATCCCGTTGGTGATCCACCTGCTCAACCGGCGCCAGCAGAAGCGGCTGCGCTTCCCCGCGGTGCGCTTCGTGCTCATCTCGCAACGGCGCGTGGCGCGCACCTACAACCTGCGCAACTGGCTGTTGCTGGCGGTGCGCACCCTCGCGGTGCTCTTGCTCGCGCTGCTGTTGGCGCATCCTCTGTGGGAGACTGGCGTGGGTCTCGCGGCCCGCGGCGCGCCCCTCACCGCGATCCTCATCGTGGACAACTCGCTGAGCATGGAGGTGCGCGCGGACGGCGCTCCCTTCGACGAAGCCCGGGAAGCCGCTGGCCGCATCCTGGAAGCGCTGGACGAGAACGACCGCGCCGCGGTCATCGCCACCAATCCGGTGGGCTCGAAAACGCCGGCGCTCAAGACGCCCGAGGAAGCGACCCTCAAGGACCTGTTGCCCCTGGCCGGTACCGCCGGCGCCGCGGACTTCACCACGGCGCTGCGCACCGCCTACGGGCTCTTGCGCGGGGCGGGCGGGCAGAAGGCGATCTGGGTGGTCACGGACCTCGGCGTATCGGGATGGGACCGGCTGTCCTTGCCAGCCGTGGGCGAGTACGACCCCACGGTGCCGCTGAAGATCGTCACCGTGGGCGCCGCCGCCCCGCCGAGCGCCACCATCAAGGCGCTGGTGTCGCGCACCGCGGACGTAGCCCCGGGCCTGGACCTCGAACTCGCCGCCACGGTGGTGAACTTCACCCCTGGCGAGATCCCCAATGTCACCGTGCGCCTGACCCTCGACGACAAGGTGCGCAGCGAGAAGCAGGTCACGCTGCCGGCGGACGCCGAGTCCACCCTGGGTTTCCGCTTCAAGCTGGAGCGGCCGGGGAGCCATGCCGGCTACGTTTCCCTCCATGGCGACGGTTTTTCCGGGAACCGGCGGCACTACTTCACCATCCACACCCGCGACCGGCTGAACATCCTGCTGGTGGACGGCGACCCCCAGCGCGCCCTGGTGGCGAGCGAAACCTTCTTCCTGAGCCGCGCCCTCAATCCGTCGGGCGACCTGGCAAACTCCGTGCTGCTGCCGGAGGTCATCCTGGGCGGCGCCCTCGGGCAGGTGAACCCCGAGGGCTACCAGGTCGTGATGCTGGCCAACGTGCCGGATCTGCCCGACGCCTTCGTGGGCCGGCTCGCGGCCTTCGTGGAGACTGGCGGCGGCCTGCTTCTTTCCCTGGGCGACCGGGTGACCGCCGAGGCGTACAACCGGCTCCTGTGGGACGGCCCGGCGCGGCTCCTGCCCGGTCCCTTGGGGGAACGGCGGCGCGTGCCCCTGGACCAGAACGTGGGCGTGGACGAGGTGGACGCATCGCATCCGGCGCTGGCGGCCTTCGGCGACAAGCGCCTGCTGGATTCCCTGCGCGGGGCCAGGGTTTCGTCCTGGTTCGAGGTGACGCCCACCGGCGGACGTGTCGTCATGCGCCTCGGCAACGGGCAACCGCTGCTGCTGGAGAAGGAAGTGGGCCAGGGCCGCGTCCTTCTGCTCACCACCAGTGCCGACAGCGCGTGGAACAACCTGCCGCTCAAGACCGGCTTCGTGCCGCTGATGCAGTCCCTGGCAAACTATCTGGCGGGCGGCAGCCGCGGTTCGGTGGACACGGGCATCACCGCGGGCGAGGACAAGCGGTGGACCGCGGCGGCGGTGCACGCGGGCAAGCTGCTGCGGGTCGTCGATCCCACACGGTCGGAGAAGACGGTGACGCTTGCGGCCGCTGACGACAAGGCCGCCGGCGCCTTCGACGGCAACCACTTCGCGGGCATCTACCGGGTGGTGCCGCCTTCGGCCGACGTGGACGTAGCCGCGCTGTACGCGGTGAACCCGCCGGTCCTCGAATCGCGCCTCGAACGCATGGGCGCCGAGGAACTGGAACGGAAGCTCGGGCCGGTGAACCACGAGGTGATGGCGGCGGGCGTCCTGTCCGCGGGCGGGAGCCGCACCGATCTCGCGCTGGCCCTGGTGGTGTTGCTGATGGCGACGCTGCTGTTCGAGGGTTGGCTGGGACAACGGAACTATGAATAGGCGACGGTTTCTGCAGGGCGTTCTGGGAACGGCGGCCGGCGCCGCATGGGGCTTGCCGGCCACGCCGGCGGCGGCGCAATCCGCCTCCACCGGGCAAGCGGACCCGCGCATCCAGTTCGTCTTCGCCCAGCTACGCTATCGCGGCGGGGACTGGGATCCACGGCCGCGCGCGGTCACGCCGATGATGGAAGAACTGATGCGGCGCACCAGCGTGGAAGCCGGAAAGGAGCGGCGCGTGGTGGCCCTCACGGACCGGGATCTGTTCTCGCATCCCTTCCTGTACATGGCCGGCAAGTACGACTTCCAGCCGTTGTCGGACGGCGAGGTGGGGATCCTGCGGCGTTTCCTCTCCTTTGGAGGCTTCCTGCTCGCGGACAACACCCTCGGACAACTGGGATACGGTTTCGACCGGCGCTTCCGCGCGGAGATGAAGCGGGTGTTTCCGGAGCAGGCGTTGCAGAAGGTGCCCCTGACCCATGCACTATTGCGCAGCTACTACCTGATCAGCCGCATCGGCGGCCGCGTCGCCACCAGCCCGTACCTGGAGGGGATCCATTTGGGCGAGACCACGCCGGTGGTCTATTGCCACAACGACCTGGGCGGGGCCTGGGAACGCGACGGACTGGGACGCTGGAGCCACCCCTGCGTTCCCAACGGCGAGAAGCAACGGCGTGATGCGTTCCACCTGGGCGTCAACCTGATCCTCTACTCCATGACCGGCAACTACAAGCAGGACCTGATTCACGTGCCGTTCATCCGGCGGCGCTTGACACAATAGGACGACATGACGGGGATTACGGACATCGTGCTGGGCGGCGGGGTTCCGTGGTGGCTGGCTGCCGGGCTGGCCCTGGCGGCGGCGGGCTTTCTGCTGCACCAGTTCCGCTTCCTGCACCGGAGCCTGGGGCTCGGCAAGGCGACACTGCTGACGTGCCTGCGCGGCTCGGTGTACGCGCTGCTGCTGTTGTTTCTGCTGGGGCCGGCGCGCACCGTGGAGGAACCCACTTCGCTGCGGCGCCCGTTGGTGGTGCTCCTGGACTCCTCCGAGAGCATGCAGCTTCCGTCAGGCGAGGGCGGCGACAACCGGCTGGACGCGGCCAGGGAAGTCCTTGGCGCAACGGGGCTTACCCGCGGACTGGCCGGAAACCATGACGTCAAATACTACGCCTACGACCGCGAGCCCCATCCCCTGGAGCCGGACGCCCTCGCCGGGGTGAGCGCCGCGGGCGGGGCCAGTCGTTTGTTCCACGCGTTGCGCCAGGTGAACGAGAACGAACCGGACGCCGCCGGGGTCGTGGTGGTGTCCGACGGCATCGTCAACCCGGCTGGCGCTCTGGACGCCTTCACCGGCCACCCGCGGCCGATCATGGCCGTCGGCGTGGGCCAGACCGAGGGTTTCAGGGACCTGCGCCTCACGGGTTTGCGCACGCCGGAAATGGCCTTCCGCGGGCGCGCCACCGCCATCGAGTTCACCATCCAGGCCTTCGGCATGGCCGGGGTTCAGGTCCCCCTCTACTTCAACCTGGGCCGGAACCTCATCTCCACCCATCCCATCCACATCGACCGCGACGTCTACGAGAACCGCGTCACGCTGAACTACACGCCGCGGGAGTTGGGAACCCACGGCTTTACTCTGACCCTGCCCGAGCAGGCCGGCGAGAGCATCGCTCGCAACAACCGCAAGGCGTTCCGCATGGAGGTGCGGCGCGACAAGCTCCGGGTGCTGACGTTGTCGGGCTCGCCCTCGTGGAACTACCGTTTTCTGCGCTTCGCGCTGAAGCAGGACCCGTTCCTGGAACTGGTGTCGTTCGTCTTCCTGCGCACTCCCAGCGATGTGGTGGACGTGAGCCAGAACGAGATGAGCCTGATCCCGTTTCCCATTGACGAGATCTTCGTCGAGGAGTTGAAGAACTTCGACGTGCTGATCCTCGACGACTTCTCGCACCGCACCTACTTCAATCCGGTTTACTTCGAGAACATCCGGGACTTCGTGCGCGCCGGCGGCGGCCTCGCCATGCTCGGCGGCGCGCGCGCCTTCGACCGCGGCGGTTACCACGAGACAGCTCTCAGCGCCGTGTTGCCGGTGAAGCTCGACGGGCGCGGCGCGTTCCGCACCGGCGTGGCCGCGCGCGCCAGCCTGACGCCCGCGGGGCAGGCGCACCCCCTCACGCGGGTCTTCGCGGACCCCGCGGCCAATGAAGAAGCGTGGCGCACGCTGCCCCCTCTGACCACCCTCAACGAGGTGGCGCAGGCCGACGGCGAGGTGCTGCTGTCGGCGCAAGTGGGTGGGCGCCAGATGCCGCTGCTCACCGTGAGCCGGCACGACAAGGGGCGTTCCCTGGCATTCGCCAGCGACGACCTGTGGCGCTGGAACTTCGACGCCGTGGGACTTGACCAGAACCCCCAGCTGCATCTGAAACTGATCCGCAACAGCGTTCGCTGGCTTGCGCGGGAACCCGCGTTCAACCAGGTGCAGATCGTCGCGGTGGCCGGTTCACGGCAGCCGGGAGAAAAGCACGAATTCCGCATCCGCGTGCTGCGCGACGACCACACGCCGGCCCAGGACCCGGTGCTCCAGGTAGTGGTGACGGGCCCGGAGGGCGAGCAGTCTCCGCTGGAAGCCCCGGCGACCGAGCAGCCGGGCGAGTACCGCGCGATATTTACGCCGCTGATGGAGGGCTCGCACCGCATCGAGGCGCGGGCCGCGGACGGGGGAAAACCCTTGGGAAGCGCCGCCCACAACTTCCTGGTGGCGCTGCCCTCGGAGGAGAACGACGACGGCCGGCCGCGGCCGGAATTGCTGCAAGTGGTGGCCGAGCGCAGCCGGGGGCTGTTCGTGCCCGCCGCATCGTTGACCGACGCCCACTGGTCGGAGTTCGAGCGCGTGATGGAACAGGCTGCGCCGTCGCGCATCGTGGCGCGAAGCCGCGTGGCGCTATGGAACGAGCCGCTGCTGTTTGCCCTTGCCGTGCTGCTGCTGGGCGCGGAATGGTGGCTGCGGCGGACCTGGGGGCTCGTGTGAACCCGGCGCCGGCCGCGTTGCCGTTCCGAGCCGAATGTGGCGTCTCCCAGGGGACTTGCGACGCCGCCGGCCTTGGAGCCAGTCGTCGTCCGGAACATCGGCCGGACAGTTCCGGCGCGCCGGCCCCCATGCCATGGCAACACGCGAACAGGAGTCATCCACGATCATGACGCAGCACGTTTTCTCCGGCAATCCCCTGGACCGGGGCGACGTACCGCGCCGGGACGAGGACTGGCTCAGGCAGGCGGCGCGCGACCCCCGGTCCCGCTACCTGCCCCTGTGGCGGCTCGAAATCCTGCTGCGCAACGGCGCGGCGGCCCAACTCGGTTGGGTGGAACCCGCGATCATGGAACGGCTGGCCCTTGACGCCCCGCCGGTCTTCCTCGGCATCCTGGACGGCGCCTGTCACTTCGCGGTGGACGTGTCCGCGGCCGAAGAGCCGCTCCGCGCCTTGAATGTCCGCGAACCCTGGAGCTTCGTCGAGGCGCGGGCGGCGGCGGCCCAACTCAAGCACGAGGACGTGGGCATCCTGGCGCAGGCCAAGGCTCAAGTGGACTGGCACCGCCGGCACCGTTTCTGCGGCCTGTGCGGCGGCGCCACCGAGCAGGGACGCGGCGGACAGGTGCGCAAGTGCGGCGCCTGCAACGCCGAACACTTTCCGCGCACCGATCCCGTGGCCATCATGGTCGTGACCGACGGCGAGCGCGCCCTGCTGGGCCAGTCCCGGGGGCGCCTCGCCCGCTCCGGCCGCTATTCCGCCCTGGCGGGGTTTATCGACCAGGCCGAGTGCATCGAGGAGGCGGTGCGGCGGGAGGTCCAGGAGGAGGCCGGCATCACCGTGGGCGAGGTGCGCTACCACTCCTCGCAACCCTGGCCCTTCCCCTCCTCCCTCATGATCGGCTGCCACGGCAAGGCCCTGACCACCGACATCGTCAAGGACGACGAGGAAATGACCGACGTGCGCTGGTTCACCCGGGCGGAAGTCCTCTCCGCCCTGGCCGGCCAGAACCCCAACCTGCGTGTGCCCGACCCCGTCGCCATCGCCCACCACCTGATCCGCGCGTGGGCGGAAGGGCGGGTCGTTTTCTGACAGCGGAGGCGGCGCAGGCGCTCTGGTTTGATCAACCATTGGCGCCAGATCGTGCCACATAGCACTATCGTCGAGGTTCTACCGGCCGCCGGCACACGGGAGAAGAACGTTCATGCCCAAGCCACGCATCGCGGTGTTCTCGGGAGCGCGCGCCACCATTGCCAATACGCCCGCGCTGGTGACGAGCAACAAGGGGCGGGTGGCGGGTGACCGGCACTTGGCAGGCCGCTTCGATCACTTGGTGCCCCAGCGGCTGCACGAGCCCGTGCGAGTGCGCATCGAGAAGTTCAGCGCGCACCCGCTGGAGTCCGACGCGTCCGGGGTCTACCACGACGACGGCAAGCCGTACTACGAGGTGGAACTGCGCCCGGAGGACGGCGCCTATCCCCTGCCCTATGTGGCGCGCCGGGCCGACGGCTCGGAGGCGGGCGCGCCCTTCGAGGAGAGCGACCTGCGCGACGCGGCCCTGGGCTACGGCGGGCGGCAAACGTTCTTTCCCGATGCGTCCCGGCTCTTCGAGGACATTGACCGCGGCTTGGGCGGGCGCGGACACGACGGCGCGGCGAGCGCGCTGGACCGGCTGGCGGAGTTCGACTTCGTGCGCGTGCTGCCTCCCGCCGGCTACCTGAAGCAGGGGGAGGCGGCCGGACGCGACTTCTTTCCGTACAGCCCGCGACCCCTGGGGAAGTTTCCGCCCCAGGCGGCCATGGCCCGGGCGGTGAACCTGGTGCAACGCACCATCGACTCCGGGCGCTACGACGGTTTCATCTGGCTGGAAGGGAGCCCCCACGTGGAGGAGACCCTGTACTGGCTGAGCCTCGTGCTGGACACCCCCCTGCCCTTCGTGGGCATTGCGTCACAGCGTCCCCACGGCGCCCTGGCCAACGACGGCGACCGCAACATCGTGGACGCCACGCGCTATATCGCGTCGGGGCTGGGGAGCGGACTCGGCGCGGTGGGCATCGTGGACGAACACATCTTCGCGGCGCGCAACTTCAAGAAGGGCGACGCGCGGCCGGGGGGCTACCGCGCCACCGGCGGACACGGCGGCGTGCTCGGCAGCGCGGGCCACGAGGTGCGCGTGTGGTTCCGGCCCGCGTACCGCACCACGGGGGAATCCGCCCTCGCGGTGAAGGACCTGCCAGCGGAGGTCCGGTTTCAGGAATTCGGCGACAGCGCCGCCACCGCGGTCATCCGCATCAAGGACGGCGACGGCTTGCTCCGCGGCGACGTCATCGCGCCGGTGCATGTGGTGAAGTACGGCCACTACATGGCGGAGGAGGACACCGCCGATCCCGACGTGGAAGTGGACATCATGGCGCGCATCCAGCGCGGGCTCGCGCAGCAAAGGTCCGCGGAGCCGGGCTCTCCGCGCTTCCACGGCTTCGTGCTGGAGGGCGCCGCCGGCACAGGCTCCGCGCTCCACAGCCAGAGCGCGGCCCTGGCCATCGCCGCGTACCACGGCATGCCGGTGGCGCGGGTGAGCCGGGGCGACCCCGAGGGCGCCCTGCCCTCCAACCCCAACGACCTGACCATCGAGGGAAGCAACCTCGACGCCACCAAGGCCCGGGTGCTGCTGCGCGCCGCGCTGTTGCGCCTGGGGCCTCTGCCCAAAGCGCGCGACCCACGCAACCCCTCCGCGCGGGAACGCGAGTCGACGGTGGCGGCCATCGCGCGCTACCAGGAGATCTTCGACACTCACTGATGTTTCGACCCGATCTCCATAACGGGCGGAAACCGCTCACAGGCGGGTGGCCATGAAGGTCCAGCCATCCACCACCGTGTACGTCCTGGCGAGCGCAGGCCGCACGCGCACCTGCTGATCGCGCGAAGGCCACGAACCATCCCCTTGTTCACGGGCGTGGGGCTCACTATCATGGTTGTGAACCGACAGGAGGAACGTCATGACCAGCGCACTCCGATTCCAAGGCGCCATCCCGGCCAACCTGCTCCCCTTCCACGCGGACCTCTCCTTCGACGAGGTCAACTACCGGAAGCACCTGTCCTGGCTGGCCAACGTGGACGGCGTCGACGCCATCGTGTGCAACGGGCACGCGGGCGAGGTGTCCTCGCTGGACCGGGAGGAGCGGCGCCGGGCGCTGGCCCTCGCCGCCGACGCGGTGGGCGACCGCGTGGAACTCATCTCCGGCATCTACACGGACAACACCCTGGAGGCCGCCGAGCTCGCCAGGGACGCCAAGGCCGAGGGCGCGGCCGGTCTCCTGGTGTTCCCGCCGACGCTGTTCATGTGGGGCGCCCGGCTCCGGCCCGAGATGGCCGTGGTCCATTTCGAGACCATCGCGGAGGCCACCGACCTGCCGCTGATCGTCTTCGAGTATCCGCCGGCCATCGGCATCGGCTACGCTCCCGATACGCTGGCGCGGCTGGCGGAGATCGACCACGTGGTGGGAGTCAAGGACTGGAGCAACGACATGGCGGCGCTGGAGGCCAACCTGCGCGCCCTGCGCGGCACCGGCCGGCCCGTGGCCATGCTGAGCAGCTACACCATGTCACTGTTCGGGAGCTACGTCCTGGGCGCGGACGGTTCCATCTCGGGAATGGGCAGCGTCACCGCCGACCTGCACGCGGAGCTCTTCCGCGCGGTGCAGGCCGGGGACCTGGATGCCGGCCGCCGCATCAACGACCGCCTCGCACCCCTGGTGGAGGTATTCTACGCGCCGCCCTTCGTGGACATGCACAACCGCATGAAGGAAGCGCTGGCCATGCTCGGACGCATCGACAAGGCGGTGGTGCGCCCGCCCCTCCGGCGCATCGGCGACGACGAGCGCGAGCGCATCCGCCGGGCGCTGCTGCGGTCCGGGCTGCTGCTGCCGTGACCACGGCCCGGAACCGGCCAGCCAAGCGAAGTTGCCCTTCTCTGTGGTTGAACGGGCGGCGGGGTATCGAGCCAATGGGTCCGCGGTAACTAGGACCAGCTATCCTGGTACACCCAGCGGTCGAGGTTGTCGAAGTACTGGCGCCGGAGCATCAGGCTCATCTCCACGGCGCGGGACACACGGTCCTGGATTTCCGGGGTGGTGGCGTATCTGACGAGGAGATCGAAGGGGTAGTTGCCGTGCTCCTCCTCGTCGTCGTGAATCTTCTGGTACGGGCCGGTGACCCATTCGGGAACGGTGCCCGCCGTGAGGCTCTTGCCGATGAGGTAGTCGGCCACGCCCTCACCGGCGAAGGGGAACGCGGCGATGCGCTCACACGTGGTGTTCAACGCCTCGAAGCCGTTGAACATGGCCATTTGCGCGGGAACCGGCTTGTAGTCGTAGGGAACCGCGCCCTTGCTCTTCAGGGCTTCACACAGGTATTCCGCGTGGACGAACTCCTCGTGGATCGCTTCCGCCAGAATGGCCTTCACCTCCAACTCGGGCGTGGTCTTGAGCCACGTGCCGAACACCTCGGCGGCGCGCACCTCGTTGAAAAGCCGGCTCTGCATCACCTTCACGCGCATCTCGTCGGTGGCAAGTGGGATGTAGCTGTATGCGGGCAGGTTGTCGTCGAGGCCCTGGCAGAACTCCTTGACGCGCTGCTGCACCTTCCTTGTGAATTCGTGACTGTCCATGACAAACCTCTTTAATTGTCTACGTGTTGGTGTGTGCAATTTTCCGGTACGGAAGTTCCGGGCCAGTTTGATGCGGGACCCCGGCCCGGTTTGATGCGGGAATTGATAACGATTGGCGCGGCCCGAAGACCGCTACGACCTTGAACTCTCGCGCCAGTGTCCGAACCAGCGGCTCCGCCTCTCGTTGGACCATGCCATGAGCTTACACAGCTGGCAGAAACCCTGCAAATCCGGATTTCGATTCCGTAATATCCTGAATTCCGCCACTACGAATGAGGGGTCGCAGAGTCCCCTGTCCGACACCGGCATCTACCCGCACGCTGTCGCGCCGCTCACGAATCCAGCGTCGACTCCACGAACAGCTCCTCCACGGCCACAGCCCGGTCCATGAGCCCCTGGTCGTGGGAGTAGCCCATGAAACGCTCCAGGTTGGCGCGGTTGCGCTGGAGGCCGTAGGGCCAGTAGTCCTCGCCCAGGGATCCTCTCTCCTCTTCGTAGAGGTGACGCGCCCAGGCCAGGCTGGACCAGTTGGGGTCGGCGTAGTACTCGCGGCATGCCGTCTTGGCTTTCTCGAAAGCGTCCATGACGCTCTGCACGGCAGAGGGGTACTTTGCCAGCACTTCATTCTTGAAGGCCACCACATGCATGATGGGGTAATACCCATTCTTGCGGTAGTACTTGAGCTCCTCGGCGCGGGCGTTGCGGAAAAGCCGGCGGATCTTGTCGGAGCCGTCCACCACCTCGTCCGGCGGATGGGGCATCATCAGGGCGTCGATCTCGCCCCGCTCCAGCATGGCGCCGATGCGCTCGCCCTTCTCCAGGTAGCGGATGCTCACCCCTTCGGCCTGGATGGGCAGCGCCTCGGTCCGGTCGATGACCCAGTTGATCTCGCGCCAGGGCACATCGTACTCGCTTTGCAGGTCGCCCTTGGCGAGCACGGACAGGGTGGTCTGGAAGGTACTGAGCCCGACGGTGCGGCCAACGAGGTCGCTGGGCGACTCGATGCCCGCATCCACGTTCACCCACATTTGGGAGAGGCTGAAGAGCCGCCGCGGGAACACCGGGATGGCCTTGATGGGCATGTTGCGGCTCTGGGAGATGAGATACGACGACAGCGATAGCTCGGCGATGTCGAACTCGCCCTGAAGCATGCGTTCGTGGCGCCGCGCGCCGTGCCTCAAGGGGTGCGACTGGCCGATCTCCAGCACCTCGAGGTCCAGGCCCTCGGCGTTCACGCTTCCGTCGAACAGGGGCACGTGCCTGTCGTAATGGGCCAGGGCCATGGTCAGCTTGGGATCCGGCATGTCGTGGTTGCTCCCTTCTTGCGCAGGTTGCGCGGAGGATTGAAACGCGACTATACACTACCCCTATCGGCGCGGCCAAACCGCACCGGCGCGCTGTCGCCGCACGCAGAGGGACGAACATGGGAAGTGGATACCGACAAGTGGGACCGCGCCGCGTGACGGAGGCCGGGCCGCGTGGGCGCGGGCGCCGCCCGCGTCACGGGTTGAAAGCATCGGCGGAGAAGCTTTCTCGGAAGGGAGAAACGACATGGCCATCGCAGTCATGGATCTGATGGAGAAGGGACGCAAGGAACTGAAGCGCGAGGTCGTGCTGAACACCAAGCGTTTCCACACCTGGGTGCACGTCTATCGCGAGCCCGGCGACAAGGACGACATGCACTGCCACAACGCCGACCAGAGCTTCTACGTGATGGAGGGCGAGTGCACCATGCATTTCCCCGACGGCGGCAAGGCGGTGCTGAAGCCGGGGATGGCGGCGCTCATTCACGGCGGCGACTTCTATCAGCTCGAGAACACCGGCGCCGGACCGATGATCCTCATGGGCAACCGTTCCGGGCCGTCCGAGGACATCAAACACATCAACTACGAACTGCGCCGGGACATCAAGGAACTGCCGCGGGAGGATCGGGAACGCATCGGCAAGGGCGGACCGGTGTACGTCAACCAGGACGCCTCCCAAACGGGCTGACGCATGGAGTCGGGCGGCGACGCAGTCGCACAGGACCGGAGCCACGCCACGGCCCGCGCTGGCGCGCCGCCCACGATGACAGCGGCCTCCGGTGACGGCGCGCCGCCGGCGTGGCTCTACGGGGTTGCCGTATTCGCCGGCGCGTGGCTCGTCTTCTGGGTGCAGCCGCTGGCGGTGCGGGGAGTCCTGCCAGTGTTGGGCGGCTCGCCCGCGGTGTGGAACACCGCCATGGTGTTCTTCCAGGGCGCGCTGCTGGGCGGCTACGCCCTGGCCCACGGGCTCGCCCGCCACGCCACCCCCGCCGGGCAACTTGTCGTGCTCGGCGCGCTGTGGGCCGGCATCGCCGTCACCGCGCCCATCGGCGGAGTGCGGCTCCTGGGCGAGACGCCGCCAGCCGGCCTGGCGCCCGCCCTGTGGCTTCTCGGCACCCTCGCGGGCGCTCTCGGCGTGGCCTTCGTCGCGGTGGCGTCCCTCGCGCCTCTGGTTCAGAGTTGGCTCGCGCGGGCGGGCGCCGGACAGGCTTCCGCCGACCCCTATTTTCTGTACGCGGCCTCCAACGTGGGCTCCGCCGGCGCGTTGCTGGCGTTTCCTTTCCTCCTGGAACCCTACCTCGGACTGGACCGGCAGGCGTGGCTCTGGAGCGCCGCAGCGCTGGCTCTGGCCCCCTTCCTCGCGATTCTTTGGCGCGCGGCCGCCCGGGGACAGGCCCGCAGCCACGGCACCGGGGAAACCGATGCCGCGCCTGTCCTTCGGGGCGAGGCAACGGCGGGCGGGCGGATCACCGGCCAGGAGGCTCGAAAGCTCGACATCACCGCAACGGAATCCGGCGCCGCCGCGCTGCCGGTGGCGCGTATCCTGGCGCTGACCGCGCTGCCCAGCGCGCTGCTGCTTGCAGTCACGCAATTTCTCACCACCGACGTGGCGGCCGTGCCGCTCTTGTGGATCGTGCCGCTGGCGCTTTACCTCGCCACCTTCGTGCATGCCTTCGCACGCCGCACGCTGATCCCTCAGTGGCTCCTCGCGCGTGCGCTCGCACCGGCGCTCATCATCCTGGCCATTCCATACCCGCTTTCCCCCGCCCCTCTGGCGTTTGGCCTCTTTCACCTCGCGGTCTTCGTGCTGGCCGCGCTCTACTGCCACGGGGCGCTGGTCCGGCTGCGCCCGCCCGCAGCCGATCTGACCCGTTTCTACCTCCTGGTCTCCACCGGTGGACTCATCGGCGGACTGCTGGTGGCGCTCGTCGCGCCGCTGGTCTTCAACGATGTCCACGAGTACCCCATCGCCCTGGTGATGACGGCGGCGCTGCTTCCCGCGGCGGCCGGCGTGCTGCGCCGCGGCCAATGGATCACCGTCGCCGTCGCGCTGGGAATCGTCGCATGTGGACTCGCCATTCTCTACGGCTATTACACCCGGTTGCCGGGCGCCGTCAGCATCGCCATCGTCGTGGTGGTGGCGTTCGCGGCGCCGCTCCTGCTCATCCTCCGGTCGCGGCCCGCCTGTCTCGCGGGCGCGCTTCTCCTTGTGTTCCTGGTGCCGTCCCTGGTGGCGCGGGACCGGGACGGAGCGGTTGTCGCCCGCGAGCGCACCTTTTTCGGCGTGTACCGGATCGTGGACTCGGACGGGTTGCGCTCCTTCTACCACGGCACCACCCTGCACGGCGCCGAGCGGCGCCTCCCGGACGGCACCATCAACAGCCTCACCACCTATTACGGCCCGGGCACCCCGTATGCCGAAGTCATGACGAGTCTGGCGCGCCGCCCCGCGCCGCTGGTCCTGGGCATTGCCGGACTGGGCACCGGTTCGCTGGCATGTTTCGCGCGTCCCGGCGATGAGGTGCGCATCTACGAGATCGACCCTGCGGTGGTGCGCCTCGCCCGGACACACTTCGCGGCGTTGCGCAATTGCGCTCCGGACGCGCTCATCGCCACAGGCGACGCGCGGCTCTTGCTGGCGCGCGAGGAGGCGGCGTTCCACTTCCTGGCCCTGGATGCCTTCACCTCCGATGCCATCCCGGTCCACCTGCTGACCCTGGAGGCTTTCCAGAGCTACCGCCGCATCCTGGCCCCGGACGGGATCCTCGTGGTCCACATCTCCAACCGGCATCTTCATCTCGAGCCCGTGGTCGCCGCCATCGCCAGGCACACCGGAATGGCGGCCCGCGTCAAGCGCTACGCCGCGTCGGAGGAACAGAGGAAGTCCAGGGCCTCGACGTCTTCGCACCTGGTGGTGCTCGCCCGGCAGGATGAAACACTTCGGGCGCTCGACCTCGATGCGAGCTGGGTCCCGCTGGAACCCGCCGGAGACGGACGGCTGTGGACGGACGACTACACGAGCATCGTGCCGCTGCTGCGCTGGTGGTAAAGCGGCGCGTGGGAAGGAACGCGTTGAGGGGCGTTCACTGGACGACGCTTGAGAAAGGCAACCGGATCGCGACGAAGGCGCCGGTGGATACCGATCCGACGGACAGGACGCGGCGGCCGTGACGCGCGCCAGGAGCTTCCGCCGCAAGGCGCGGTGACAACGAACCGGGAGGATGGAACATGGCAATGGAGTATCGGCCCATACTGGCGGAACGCTCGGCTCCGAAGCCGCCGCGAAAGCTCCGGCGCGCGCCCAGGATCGCATGGCAGCCTCTCGCCAAGCCGTTGAACGAAATGCGCGTCGGCCTGGTCACCAGCGCGGCCATCCGCGAGACCCGCCAGCGCGCCTTCACCGCCGGGGGCGACACGAGCCACCGGCGCATCGCCGCGGACCCGAACGTGGCCGTGACGGTGGATCATCATTCGCCGGTGGGCAGGCACGTGCGCATGGACGCCGAAGTCGCCTTTCCCAGACGGGCGCTCCAGGAGCTCGCGGCCAACGGCGTGGTCGGCAGCGTGGCTCCCGGACACTTCTCCATCTACGGGGGCGTCTCCGATCACGACGCCGTCAACGGGAAGCTTGCGCCGGAGCTGGCGCGCAAGCTCGCGTCCATGCGCGTGGACCTCGCGCTGATGGTCCCCTACTGACCCTACTGCCACGAGACCGTGAGTCTCGTCGCCAACGCAGTGGAAGCCTCGGGCATCCCGACGCTCCTGATCGGCACGGTGCGCGACATCGTGGAACGGGTCAAGCCGCCCCGGGCCGTATGCGTCGACAACCCCGTGGGCCGCACCTTCGGGCGCCCGCGGGCACGGCGGCGGCACCAAGCGCTGCTGGCCGAAGCTCTGGGCCTGGCCCACGCGTTCAAGCGCAAGGGTCGGATCATCGACCTGCCCGGCAACTGGACCGACCGGCCCGGGACGTCCTGGCAGGACATGGTGCGGCGGGAAATCCTGCGGCTGCCCCGGCGCTGAGGAGGCCCGCCGTCCGTTACAGCCGCTGCGCGGACGCCGAGTCCTTCACGGCCTCGTACGCCCGTAGCCCCACGGCGAGGTCCATGATCCCCATTCCCTGAAGCTTGAACAACGTGATCTCTTCGGGCGCGGTGCGTCCTGGCGCGTTGCCCAGGATGACGTCGCCCAGCTCGCACACGCCTTCCCAGTCCAACACCCCGTCCCGCGCCGCCCGGAACAGGTCGCTTTCGTTGGCTTCCACGGTGGCCTTGGACGTGACGCACACACGCGCGGCCCGGCGCATGGCGTCGTGGTCGAGTTCCTGGCGCACGCGGGTCTTGTCGCCGTTGGCGATGGAGGTGACGTGCATGCCGGGATCCAGGCTGCGGCCGTCAACTACCGGACTCTGGGCATTGGTGGCGGTAATGACGATGTCCGCGCCCTCCAACGCGGCCTCGGCGCTGTCCACCGCCGTCGCCTCCACGTCCAGGGATGGCCCCGCGCGTTCGGCGAAACGACGCCGGTTCGCCTGGGTGGGGCTGAACACCCGGACGGCCTCGATGGCGCGCACGGCGCACACCGCCTCAAGCTGGGTGAAGGCGTGCTTCTCGCTCCCGATCACGGCCACCCGGGTGGCACCGGCAGGAGCCAGATACCTGGCGCCGACGCCCCCGGCCGCGCCGGTGCGAAGCTCGTTGATGCCGCAGTCCTGGAACAGGATCAGCGGCTCGCCCGTGTCGACGCTGTAGAGGATGACGCTTTCGTGGTGGATGGCGCGGTCCTGGTCAGTCTGGAGGTACGCGCCCATGGCGCCCTTGAACGAGCCCGGCAACACGCCGAAGAGCATCCGGTTGGTGTGGTGGATACGCCGGCGCGGCAGCACCACGGCGTTGCCGCGGGCGGTCTCCACCAGGGACTCCTCCACGGCCTCGATGGCCTGCGCCATGGAAATGAGGGTCGCCGCCGGGGTCTCCTTGATGAACAGCATACAGGACCTCCCGTTCGCGTGGCGGTCTTCGGTGCCGTGGCCGGTACGGGGATCCTGGCATCACGGTACCCGCGGCTCGGCGGAAGTCCCCGTACCGCAGGACCGTTTGCCCACCGGCAGTCTGCCGGCGGGTGCATTGATCTGCTTGTCGAGAGTACGGCGGCCGGTGACGACACGGGTACGATCTCCGTCACCACCGGGCCCTGGCCTCCACGCCGACGCCGTACTCCAGCGCTGCAGCCACAGCCTCCCGCCGCGTGAGCAGCGCCCCGAGCGAGAGGGCCGGGCCGCCATGGGCCGGCGTCAGCCGCCAGCCCACGCTCAGGTCGCGGCCAAAGGCTGAGGTGCCGTAGCCCACATGCGGGCTACCGGTGAACCTCCCGCCGAACGCGGGCAGGCCGTAGGCGGCCTCGGTGGACCAGCGCGCGGCGTAAACCTGGCCGAACACGCCGCCATGACGATGCCCAAGCGGATTGTTCGAGAACAGTGCGTCGAGGCCGCCCTTGGCCGGTGCGCCGGCAACCTGGCGTAGGGTCAGCGACAGCCCGCGCGCCGAGTCCGGCGTCGGGTCGTAGGCAAGGGAAGCCGAAAACCCATGGTCTTCGAACCCACTGTCCGCATGCGCAACCAGCGTGCGGCCGTCGATTTCGATGCGCAGGCCGCGATTCCAATCGACCCAGGCAAGGCCGCCGCCGAGTTCCACCCCGAAACCGGTCTCGGCGTCGCCGGCGTCGTGACGGGCGCCGAGTTCGAGCTTCGGCTTCAGTGTGCCGTCGCCAAGGTTGAACGCCCAGCCTCCCTCCAAGCCGAGCCGCAACCGCGTCACTCCGGCGTCCGCTGCCGCGAGGCCGGTGGCGGCTTCGGCCGTCGTGCGCGCCCAAAGCGCATCGGAAACCAGCGCCAGCGAGGGGCCGCCGCCCGCGGCGGGTAGAATCTGCGCGCTTCTCAGGCCCGCCGCCGCCATCGTCCAGTCCATGTCCGTCCTGATCGCCGGGCCAGCGCCGGGGACGAGCGTCGCCCTGCCCCTGCCGTAGCCGGTGGCGCCCCAGACCTGCAAACGCTCCGAGCCGCGCCAAGCCGCATAGGGAATCGCCGCCGTCAACGAGGTCTCCACGGATCGGTCCATTCCGGATCTGACCGCGGAACCGCCATTTGCCGGCATGCGGTCTGCAACGGCCCCGTCGCGGTAATCGCCGTCGCCCCGGCTGTGCGCAAGCGTCACGCCGACGAGCCAGTTGTCTTTCGCGTAATCCGCGCCGAGCAGGGCGGTGGCGATTTCTCCTTCGAGATCGAGCGTGCCGTCGCGGCTGTCGAAGCGGGTTTGTGCGCCCCGGCCCCAGAATGCGACGCTACCCCCCTCGGCGGCTTCGCTACCGGTCAGCGTGAACGCGCTACCCGCGAGCCTGTGGCCGAGGTTCACGCCCATGGCGCCATGGGGGGCGCTGTTCAGTCTCGTGACGCTGTCGCCGACCCTGTGTGGCGCCATACCGGGCGGATGCGCCATCGCGCCGCGGCTCGGCGGACGATTCGCTGCGTCAATCACTGGCGCGCCCACCGCGAGCGAGTAACCGGCAAACCGGGCCTCGAAGCCGTCCCTGCGCGGCGCCTCCAGGCGATTCGCGATGGCGTCGAGCGCTTGCTCGGCCACCGCACGCCCGAAACGGGCCATATAGGCCTTGGGCATGGGATCGTGGTTGAGGATAGTGCCCGTGGCTTTGAAGCGTCCGCCGACCCGGGGGTTCCTCACGCCCTTCGTGCCGTCAAGCACCACATGGAACGTTTCGCCCGAATCATTGTGAGCGTCGTCCAGCGTCCGCACCGACAGCGTCTTCTTCACCTCGCCCAACGCAAATTCCAGCCTGCCGCTGGCCGCCTCGTAATCCACACCCGCCTTCGCCGCCCCGTCCGCCGTCACCCATGTGACCCACACTCCCCCAGGCGACGGCTTCGACAACGTCACCGAAAACTCCAGGACGCTCCCCTCCGCGCCCTCCGCGTCGTGTATATGCACACTCACCCCCGGATCGTCATCGTCCAGGATCGTGCCCACCGCGTGGGGAAATCGCCTGCTTTGCATGATCCGTTTCGCGCCAGTCATCCTCACCTGGAAAAGCTTGTCCACGTCGTTGCGGGTGTTGTCGTACGTCTCCACCGTCAGCGTCTTCTCCACCTCACCCAACGCGAAGTCCAGCGTCCCGCTGGCGGTCTCGTAGTCCACACCCGCCTCCGCCTCCCGGACCATGTCCCGCTCCCACAAACCAGCCGTCTCCCAGAAAACCGACACACCCCCAGGCGAAGGACTCGTCAGCTTGGCCGTGAATACGAGAGCGCTCCCCTCCGTGCCCTTGGCGTCGTGGAACACCACCATTGGCGGATCAAACACCGACACCTCCGCCCGGCTGGCGTCGCCCGACACCGCGTAGCCCGCCCCGGAAACGAGTGCCGCCGTGTACCTGCGGTCCGGTTCGTCGGCGTCACCAGGATTGTCCGGGTCGCCAACCTTGTTGTACGGCGTGCCAAGGCGCAACTCTACGGTTCCGCCCACCGGGATGGTCACGCGACGCGTGCTCTCCACCGCGTCGCCGCTCGAATCGGTCTCGGTCACCGCCACCTTGACCTCCAACGCCGCCGATGGCGCCGGGGCCGCCGTCAGCGTGAACACCGCCTCCCGCCCCAATGTGATGTCCGGCCCCGCGGTGATCGATACCTCCGGCGCCGGGTCATCGTTGTCGAGAACCGACACCGCAGCCTGCCCCGCCGTCGCCGACACCGTGTAATCATCCCCCGCCACCAGCGTCGCGCTGACCGACCCGTCAGGCTCGTCCGTCGTGTCGTCGATGGTCGCCACCTTCAATTGCGCCGTCCCGCCCGTCGGTATCGTCACGCGCTCCACCTTCGCCCCGTCGGACGCCAACGCCGTGAACTCCCCCGTCGGCGCCTTCAAATGAACCTCCACCGTCAGCGCCGCCGCAGGCGCCGGTGCCGCCTTCAATGTGAACAGCGCATCGCCGCCCTCCGTTACGTCCGCGCCGCCCGTGATCGTAACCTCCGGCACCACCGGCGCCGGGTCATCGTTGTCGAGAACCGGCACCGCAGCCTGCCCCGCCGTCGCCGACACCGTGTAACCATCCCCCGCCACCAGCGTCGCGCTGACCGACCCGTCAGGCTCATCCGTCGTGTCGTCGATGGTCGCCACCTTCAATTGCGCCGTCCCGCCCGTCGGTATCGTCACGCGCTCCACCTTCGCCCCGTCGGACGCCAGCGCCGTGAACTCCCCCGTCGGCGCCTTCAAATGAACCTCCACCGTCAGCGCCGCCGCAGGCGCCGGTGCCGCCTTCAATGTGAACAGCGCATCGCCGCCCTCCGTTACGTCCGCGCCGCCCGTGATCGTAACCTCCGGCACCACCGGCGCCGGGTCATCGTTGTCGAGAACCGACACCGCAGCCTGCCCCGCCGTCGCCGACACCGTGTAACCATCCCCCGCCACCAGCGTCGCGCTGACCGACCCGTCAGGCTCGTCCGTCGTGTCGTCGATGGTCGCCACCTTCAATTGCGCCGTCCCGCCCGTCGGTATCGTCACGCGCTCCACCTTCGCCCCGTCGGACGCCAGCGCCGTGAACTCCCCCGTCGGCGCCTTCAAATGAACCTCCACCGTCAGCGCCGCCGCAGGCGCCGGGGCCGCCTTCAATGTGAACAGCGCATCGCCGCCCTCCGTTACGTCCGCGCCGCCCGTGATCGTAACCTCCGGCACCACCGGCGCCGGGTCATCGTTGTCGAGAACCGACACCGCAGCCTGCCCCGCCGTCGCCGACACCGTGTAACCCTCCCCCGCCACCAGCGTCGCGCTGACCGACCCGTCAGGCTCGTCCGTCGTGTCGTCGATGGTCGCCACCTTCAATTGCGCCGTCCCGCCCGTCGGTATCGTCACGCGCTCCACCTTCGCCCCGTCGGACACCAGCGCCGTGAACTCCCCCGTCGGCGCCTTCAAATGAACCTCCACCGTCAGCGCCGCCGCAGGCGCCGGGGCCGCCTTCAATGTGAACAGCGCATCGCCGCCCTCCGTTACGTCCGCGCCGCCCGTGATCGTAACCTCCGGCACCACCGGCGCCGGGTCATCGTTGTCGAGAACCGACACCGCAGCCTGCCCCGCCGTCGCCGACACCGTGTACCCCTCCCCCGCCACCAGCGTCGCGCTGACCGACCCGTCAGGCTCGTCCGTCGTGTCGTCGATGGTCGCCACCTTCAATTGCGCCGTCCCGCCCGTCGGTATCGTCACGCGCTCCACCTTCGCCCCGTCGGACGCCAGCGCCGTGAACTCCCCCGTCGGCGCCTTCAAATGAACCTCCACCGTCAGCGCCGCCGCAGGCGCCGGTGCCGCCTTCAATGTGAACAGCGCATCGCCGCCCTCCGTTACGTCCGCGCCGCCCGTGATCGTAACCTCCGGCACCACCGGCGCCGGGTCATCGTTGTCCAGAACCGACACCGCAGCCTGCCCCGCCGTCGCCGACACCGTGTAACCATCCCCCGCCACCAGCGTCGCGCTGACCGACCCGTCAGGCTCATCCGTCGTGTCGTCGATGGTCGCCACCTTCAATTGCGCCGTCCCGCCCGTCGGTATCGTCACGCGCTCCACCTTCGCCCCGTCGGACGCCAGCGCCGTGAACTCCCCCGTCGGCGCCTTCAAATGAACCTCCACCGTCAGCGCCGCCGCAGGCGCCGGTGCCGCCTTCAATGTGAACAGCGCATCGCCGCCCTCCGTTACGTCCGCGCCGCCCGTGATCGTAACCTCCGGCACCACCGGCGCCGGGTCATCGTTGTCCAGTACCGACACCGCAGCCTGCCCCGCCGTCGCCGACACCGTGTAACCATCCCCCGCCACCAGCGTCGCGCTGACCGACCCGTCAGGCTCGTCCGTCGTGTCGTCGATGGTCGCCACCTTCAATTGCGCCGTCCCGCCCGTCGGTATCGTCACGCGCTCCACCTTCGCCCCGTCGGACGCCAACGCCGTGAACTCCCCTGTCGGCGCCTTCAAATGAACCTCCACCGTCAGCGCCGCCGCAGGCCCCGGTGCCGCCTTCAATGTGAACAGCGCATCGCCGCCCTCCGTTACGTCCGCGCCGCCCGTGATCGTAACCTCCGGCACCACCGGCGCCGGGTCATCGTTGTCCAGTACCGACACCGCAGCCTGCCCCGCCGTCGCCGACACCGTGTAACCATCCCCCGCCACCAGCGTCGCGCTGACCGACCCGTCAGGCTCGTCCGTCGTGTCGTCGATGGTCGCCACCTTCAATTGCGCCGTCCCGCCCGTCGGTATCGTCACGCGCTCCACCTTCGCCCCGTCAGACGCCAACGCCGTGAACTCCCCCGTCGGCGCCTTCAAATGAACCTCCACCGTCAGCGCCGCCACCGGCGCCGGTGCCGCCTTCAATGTGAACAGCGCATCGCCGCCCTCCGTTACGTCCGCGCCGCCCGTGATCGTAACCTCCGGCACCACCGGCGCCGGGTCATCGTTGTCCAGTACCGGCACCGCAGCCTGCCCCGCCGTCGCCGACACCGTGTAACCATCCCCCGCCACCAGCGTCGCGCTGACCGACCCGTCAGGCTCGTCCGTCGTGTCGTCGATGGTCGCCACCTTCAATTGCGCCGTCCCGCCCGTCGGTATCGTCACGCGCTCCACCTTCGCCCCGTCAGACGCCAACGCCGTGAACTCCCCCGTCGGCGCCTTCAAATGAACCTCCACCGTCAGCGCCGCCACCGGCGCCGGTGCCGCCTTCAATGTGAACAGCGCATCGCCGCCCTCCGTTACGTCCGCGCCGCCCGTGATCGTAACCTCCGGCACCACCGGCGCCGGGTCATCGTTGTCCAGTACCGACACCGCAGCCTGCCCCGCCGTCGCCGACACCGTGTACCCCTCCCCCGCCACCAGCGTCGCACTGACCGACCCGTCAGGCTCGTCCGTCGTGTCGTCGATGGTCGCCACCTTCAATTGCGCCGTCCCGCCCGTCGGTATCGTCACGCGCTCCACCTTCGCCCCGTCAGACGCCAACGCCGTGAACTCCCCCGTCGGCGCCTTCAAATGAACCTCCACCGTCAGCGCCGCCACCGGCGCCGGGGCCGCCTTCAATGTGAACAGCGCATCGCCGCCCTCCGTTACGTCCGCGCCGCCCGTGATCGTAACCTCCGGCACCACCGGATCGTCGTCAATGATGGTGCCAGTGGCGTTGAAACGCCCGCTGACCTGAGCGTTCCTCACGCCCTTCGTACCGCCAAACACCACATGGAAAACTTCGTCTGCCTCATGGCGGTCGTCGTCGAGCGTCCGCACGGACAGGGTCTTCTTCACTTCGCCTGCCGCGAACTCCAGCCTGCCGCTGGCGAACTCGTAGTCGATGCCCGCCTCGGCGGTGGACGACCAATCAAAAGTCGCCCAAGAGATCCACACGTCACCCCGCGAGGGCTCCGACAGAGTGACGGAGAATACGATGTCGCTCCCCTCCGTGCCTTGCGCGTCGTGGATGGTGGCACTCACACCCGGATCGTCGTCGTCGATGACGATGCCCGTGGCGTGAAAGCGCCCACCCGCCGAAGGACTCGTCACGCCCTCCGAATTGTCGAACACCACATGGAAGGCCTCGTCCACCTCGTTGTGGTCATCGTCGAGCGTCCGCACCGACAGGGTTTTTTCCACCTCGCCTGCCGCGAACTCCAGCCTGCCGCTGGCGGACTCGTAGTCGACGCCCGCCTCTGCGGTCGGCCAGTCAAGAGTCGACCAGGATATCCACACGCCGCCCGGCGAGGGCTCGGACAGAGTGACGGAGAACACGACATCGCTCCCTTCCGTGGCTTGCGCGTCGTGGATGGTGGCGCTCACACCCGCAGCCTCCGGATCGTCATCGTCGAAGACCGCCACCGCGGCCAAGCGGGCGGTAGACGACACCGTGTATCCCGCGCCGGGGACAAGCGTCGCCGTAACCAAGCCGTCCGGCTCGTCGGTCTCGTCGTTTTCGGTCGGCACCTTCCACTGCGCCGTGCCGCTCGGTGGAATCATCACCCATTCGATTGCCGCACCGCCGGGTTCCAACCCGGTGAAATCCCCGGCCGGGGCATTGATCCGGACATCGACCGCCAGCGGCGCCGGCGGCGCCGGGTCCGCCGTCAAAGTAAACACCGCGTCGCCGCCTTCGGTCACGTCCGCGACGGCAACGACTGAAACCTCCGGCATGATCGCGGGTGGATCGTCGTCGAGGATGGTGCCCGCGGCGTGGAAGCGCCCCCCGGCCGAAGGGCTCATCACGCCGTCCGAGTTCTCAAACACCACATGAAAGGCCTCGTCCATCTCATGGCGGTTATCGCCGAGCGTCCGCACCGACAGGGTTTTCTCCACCTCACCCACAGCGAACTCCAGCCTGCCGCTGGCGGACTCGTAGTCGATGTCCGCCAGGGCGGTCGGCCAGTCAAGGGTCGCCCAAGAGATCCACACGCCGCCCGGCGAGGGCTCCGACAGGGTGACGGAGAACACGATGTCGCTCCCCTCCGTGGCTTGGGCGTCGTGGATGGTGGCGCTCACGCCCGCGTCATCCGGATCGTCGTCGTCGGTGATCGCCACCGCGGCCAGGCGAGCGGTGGCGGACACTGTGTAGCCCGCGCCGGGGACGAGCGTCGCCGAGACCAGGCCGTCCGGCTCGTCGGTCTCGTCGTCTTCGGTCGACACCTTCCATTGCACCGTCCCGCCCGCTGGAATCGTCACCCATTCCACTTTCGCGTGCTGGGAATCCAACGCGGTGAATTCCCCGACCGGAGCCTTGAACTGGACCTCGACCGCCAGCGGCGCCTGCGGCGGCGGGTCGGCGGTGAGCGTGAACACCGCGTCGCCGCCCTCTGTGACGTCCGACCCGGCGGAAACCGAAACCTCCGGCGTGAACGACGGCCAGTTGTCGTCGTCGAGGATAGTGCCCGTGGCGTGGAAGCGTCCGCCGACCCGGGGGTTCCTCACGCCCTTCGTGCCGTCAAGCACCACATGGAACGTTTCGCCCGAATCATTGTGAGCGTCGTCCAGCGTCCGCACCGACAGCGTCTTCTTCACCTCGCCCAACGCAAATTCCAGCCTGCCGCTGGCCGCCTCGTAATCCACACCCGCCTTCGCCGCCCCGTCCGCCGTCACCCATGTGACCCACACTCCCCCAGGCGACGGCTTCGACAACGTCACCGAAAACTCCAGGACGCTCCCCTCCGCGCCCTCCGCGTCGTGTATATGCACACTCACCCCCGGATCGTCATCGTCCAGGATCGTGCCCACCGCGTGGGGAAATCGCCTGCTTTGCATGATCCGTTTCGCGCCAGTCATCCTCACCTGGAAAAGCTTGTCCACGTCGTTGCGGGTGTTGTCGTACGTCTCCACCGTCAGCGTCTTCTCCACCTCACCCAACGCGAAGTCCAGCGTCCCGCTGGCGGTCTCGTAGTCCACACCCGCCTCCGCCTCCCGGACCATGTCCCGCTCCCACAAACCAGCCGTCTCCCAGAAAACCGACACACCCCCAGGCGAAGGACTCGTCAGCTTGGCCGTGAATACGAGAGCGCTCCCCTCCGTGCCCTTGGCGTCGTGGAACACCACCATTGGCGGATCAAACACCGACACCTCCGCCCGGCTGGCGTCGCCCGACACCGCGTAGCCCGCCCCGGAAACGAGTGCCGCCGTGTACCTGCGGTCCGGTTCGTCGGCGTCACCGGGATTGTCGGGATCGCCGACCTTGTTGTACGGCGTGCCAAGGCGCAACTCTACGGTTCCGCCCACCGGGATGGTCACGCGACGCGTGCTCTCCACCGCGTCGCCGCTCGAATCGGTCTCGGTCACCGCCACCTTGACCTCCAACGCCGCCGATGGCGCCGGGGCCGCCGTCAACGTGAACACCGCCTCCCGCCCCAATGTGATGTCCGGCCCCGCGGTGATCGATACCTCCGGCATGGCCGACAACGGATCGTCGTCGACCGCAGAGGCTACGGGCGCGAGGCCGAGCAGCAGCAGGGCCAGCGCAGCGAACAGGCCCCAGATGGCGGAACCCGCGCGTGGCAGTGAGAACCGTGACCGTGAGAATGACGCGCTTGGAACACGCAAGAGCGGCGCCGGGGCAGTCGAGGCAATGGGCATGCCGGAGGGCCGCCTGGGCGCTGGCGACCGCGAGGGGAGACTCAGCCGGAGAAGCTGCGGGGTGAATGCGGCGGCACGGTGCGCCGGGCGGTCACTTTCCCCCAGCCGATGCGTCAACCGACGAGGCAATACGCCCCGCCGACAGGAAACAGTGGTGTCTCTTGAGTTCGTGTCCGAACCGTCACCGCTCATCGGCATCGAGCCCCCTGTGTCCCGCATTGCCGACCACGAACCGCAACAACCCACCGCACCCGTCGCAAGTCCGTTCCCGGCGCCTAGTCATGAGCCTGTCGTGCTTATGAAGAATCAATTGCGAAGCAGGGAAAGGGGTGGTTGGATGTTCGTCCAAGGCCACCCACGTATTCCTTGAATCCGCGCGAACCGGGCCATTCTCTGCCTCTTGCTGCGATTCGACAAGCCCGAAAGGGTCCTGGAAGAAGGTTTATGCTGCGCCACGGGCGAACAAGTCAAGAACCGAGCCCACACGAACCCCCTGGTTCAGAGGACTTCCGGTTGCCAGAGGGTCCTCCACCAGACAGTCCGCCATCCCTTGAACTGCCCGTCCAGGAACGCTATTCAACATCAACGGTGCGCGTACCGTTCCGCGAATCGCTGCCCATCGCCCACGGGCCTTGCCCAGGACGGTATGCCCCAAGCCAATCCCTTGGTATACGGACCGATCCCATCCGCTCTTGCTACCGCGCGGTCCGCGCGGCACAGGGCAGCGGCCACCCGCAAAGGAGGACTCCCATGGCCATCAACGGCACCAAGGTCATCGATCTCGACAGCCATCTGGTGGGCGACGTCGCCAACTGGAAGGACTGCATCGAGGATGCGTGGAAGGAGCATCTTCCGCGCCCCCTGCCGACAGCGCCGGACGAACGGCGCAAGACCCTGGTGGGGACCCGCATCATGGTGCAGTCGGAAGTGACCCGGCAGAGCGGCGAGAAGCCCCAGTGGCACAACGCGGAGGACCTGGCGGCCGGGGGGCGGGTGCGGAACCTCGACAAGGACGCCATCGACGTGGCGGTGCTGTCCCCCAACTCGCCGGCGCTGGACTTGGTGTGGTTCCCGGACGACCCGGCGCTGGCCGCGGCCTATTGCCGCGCCGAGAACAACTACATGCGGCAATACGCCAACGAGTTCCCGGAGCGGCTGCAATGGGCCGGCGTCATTCCGTGGCAGGACGTGGACTTGGCGGTGCAGGAGCTTCGCCGCATGGCGGACATGGGCAATCAGGCCCTCAACATGAAAGCGGTGCCCGTGGCCGGACGCCAGTGGTGGGACCCCTGCTACGACCCCATCTACGCGGAACTGGAGAACCTGGGCTGGCCCATCATCATCCACGATACCAAGCACGAGTCCATGGGCCAGGAGCGGTTCGCCGACAACTTCTTCTTCTCCCACATGGTGGGCCGCGTCTTCGAGTCCATGGTGTGCATGATGTCGTTCATCTGCGGCGGCGTGCTCGAACGCTTTCCCAGGCTGAACCTCGTGTGCCTTGAGACCGGCGCGTCGCAGATGCCGTGGTGGCTGGGGCGCATGGACGAGCACCATGAGAAGCTGCCGCATCTGGTGCCGTGGCTCAAGATGAAGCCCAGCGAGTACTTCATGCGGCAGGTGTACGTGGGCTGTGAGCCGTTCGAGGACGAACACTTCGAATTGGCGGTGGAGATGCTCGGCGACGACAACATGGTGCTGGCCACGGACACGCCGCACTGGGACTCGTCCCCTCCCGGCACGGTGACCCGCCCCATTCTGGAAAGCGACAAGCTTACCGAAGAGAACAAGCGCAAGATCCTGGGCGGAAACGCGGCCCGGATACTGAACTAGGAGCTTGAACTAGGAGCTGGCACCCGAATAGCGCCGTTCGTCCTGAGCGTCGGGAGGCGCAGCGAATTCCAACGACCGGCGCACGAAAACGAATCAACCGGAGGTGAACCTTGGCCTTTCAGACAGTCGGAATATCCATGCCCCGCGTCGAAGGCGCAGAAAAAGTCACCGGCGCCACGCGCTACGCCGCGGACCTGCCGATACCCGATTCCCTTTGCGCCAAGGTGTTGCGCAGCCCACTGCCCCACGCGCGCATTCGCCGCATCGACACCAGCCAGGCCAGGGCGCTGCCCGGGGTCCACGCGGTGCTGACGGGCGCCGACCTGCCGGAGGTGTACGTGGGCCTGCGCATGAAGGACATGCCGGTGCTGGCCCGGGACAAGGTGCGGTTCGTGAGCGACCCCGTGGCCGCGGTGGCCGCGGATACTCCCGAGATCGCCGACGAGGCGCTGCGTCTCATCGAGGTGGACTACGAGGAGTTGCCCGGGGTGTATGATCCGCTGGAAGCGGTGAAGCCCGGCGCCGCGGCCCTGCACGACGCGCCGCGGGCGTACAAGAACGCGCCGCCGCTGGCGGAGGGCGTGGACCCCGACCGCCCCAACCTCCAGTCCCACAGCGTGTGGCGGAACGGCGACCTCGCCGCCGGTTTCGCCGCCGCCGACCGCGTGTTCGAAAACACCTTCGCGACGCAACTGGCGCACCACGGCTACCTGGAGCCCCACGCCTGCACCGTGGCGGTGGATGCTTCCGGCAACGTCGAGGTGTGGGCCTCCAACAAGGGACCGTTCGCGCTCAAGAACCGGCTGTGCGCGGACCTGGGCCTGGAGCCCGAAAAGGTCAACGTTCACATCCTTTCCGTGGGCGGCGACTTCGGCGGCAAGGCATCCATGATCGACACGCCGGTTTGTTATTATCTGGCCAAGGCTACGGGCCGGCCGGTGCGCATGGTGCTCACTTACACCGAGGAGATCGCCACCGCCGCCCACCGCCATCCGGCGGTGGTCACCCTGCGCACCGGGGTCAAGAACGACGGCACCCTCACGGCCATCGAGGGCAAGGTGACGTTCGCCGGCGGCGCCTACGCGGCGTGGAAGGCCAACCCCGAGATCACGGTGATGGGGGCCAAGCGGCTGGGCAGCTACTACCGGATTCCGGCCGTGCGCATCGAAACCGTGTGCGCCTACACCAATCAGGTGCCATGCACCCAGACGCGCACGCCGGGAAGCCCGCAGATCGTGTTCGCGGTGGAATCCCAGATGGGCCACATCGCCAGGGAGATGGGTCTCGACCCGGTGGCCTTCCGCATGCGCAACCTGGTGGTTCCCGGCGACACCTCGCCGCTGGGCGCCAAGTGGGACGGCATCCTGGCCAGGGAAACGCTGGAGAAGGCGGTGGAGGCTTCCGGTTGGCGCACCAGCCCGCCCGGACCCAACCGCGGCCGCGGCATCGCCCTCTACGAGCGCGGCGCCGGCGGCGGCAACGCCAACGCCGGCATCGATCTGGACGAAGACGGCGCCGTCACCGTCCTGGTGGGCGTGCCCGACGTCGGGCCCGGCATCCACACCGCCATCGTGCAGATCGTGAGCGAGACCCTGGGCACCGCGCCGGAGACCATTCGCATTCGCGTGGAGGATACCGACAACTCGCCCTGGGATCCCGGCACCGGCGGCAGCAAGTCCACCAACACCACCGGCCACGCCGCCCACAAGGCCGCCCGGGAGGTCCACGCCAAGCTCGTGGAGTGCGCCGCCCGGAAGCTTGGCTGCGCGCCCGATCAGGTGGGCCGGGTGGACGGCCGCTTTGCCGCGCCCGAGGGCGGCGAGTTGTCCTTCGCCGAGGTGGCCCGGGCCGCCATCGCCGAGGCCGGGGGCTCATTCCACCACGACACCCTCTTCGCCCCCGACGGCCAACCGCCCATCACTTCGTTCGCGGCCCAGGTCGCCGAGGTCGAGGTGGACCCGGAGACCGGCCAGGTGAAGGTCACGCGCATGACCACCGCCCACGACTCCGGCCGCATCATCAACCACCTGACCTACCAGGGCCAGATCGACGGCGGCGTGGTCAACGGCGTGGGCTTCGCGCTCATGGAAGACAACCCCATGTCCGACGGCAGGATCACCACCCTCAACCTGGGCGACTTCAAGCTCCCCTGCGCCAAGGACATCCCCCGTCTCGACACCGTGTTCGTCGACCAGGGTCAAGGCCCCGTCCCCTTCCAGGGCAAGGCCATCGGCGAACTCCCCAACGTCCCCACCGCCGCCGCCATCGCCAATGCCGTGGCCGACGCCACCGGCGCGCGCGTCTACGACCTCCCGCTTACGGCGGAGAAAGTATACGCGGCCCTGAACGAATCGTAGCGGGACTCCACTCCGGACCCTGCGCCGCTCTGCGCAGGGTCCCACTTCACAGGCGGATTCTCGGGCGACCCGTAGGTCGGATCAACGGAGCGTAATGCCGGCAACGGCGCCGCGGTGCCTTCCACCTGCGCCTCATCTGATTGTTTGAACCTTCAAACCCCTTATGCTTCTGAAGCTGGTCGATGATCTCACACAGAGCACGGGCTCGGGGTTTGCCTCCAGGGCCGAACATACGCATCAGGCTCTTCGGCGATTTGTCGGCAAGCCCACCGAGTTTCTGAGGTGGTCCCGGAAAAACGGACAGGTTGTTAAGGTGTATCCCACCGACTGAGGGAGGGATACACCTTAACAACCTGTCCGTTTTTCCGGGACCACCTCACTCCTACGACATCAACGCCACGCTCTTGTGCGAAGGTGTGGCGCGCGTTGTCGAGGGAGAGAACCAGTTGAGACGGTATTTCGCGGGGTTGGAACAACGACTCAGACGCAGGAAACGGATGATATCGCCGGACCGCGCGGGCTTGGCCCGGGTTCTGGGCACTTCGGACAAGGCGGCTGTCAACCTCAACCCCTCGCTCGCTGAGCATATCGTGGAAGCGACCGTGGAGACTCTCCAAGATGAGAACAGGAGGGGTCCCGCAAGATGTTACAAAGTACGGTTCAAGACTGCGCTACGGATGCTGGCGGCGCTTCTGAGGCACCGCGAGGCGCGCCCGGGCTTCCTCGACCCGGATCACGAGCCGGCCGCAGGACGGCTTCTGGCCGCACTGGATACGGCCGGGGAACGCAACGTTGACCTCGCTAGGCGCATCGAACAGTCGGCCCCTCCTTACCACGGAACGACTCGTCCGTTATCGCGTGCGGCCAAGCGTTTTCACGCTAACGCTGATATAATCCGCGACCTGAAAGGCTTCATCCTTCGCGAAGGCGGCAACCCCAACATCATACAACGCATAGACATGCTCGACGACGAATGACCGTCATTGCCGTCGATCAGTTCAGCGTTTCGTACAGATTCACTGTGATGGGCCAGGAGTCACGTCATCCCCTGCGGACAACCGTTCCTTGAGAGCCATAAATCCAGACTCGTTCAGGCCCGTCGCTTCCTCGATCACGTCCCAGCCCACACCAGCGCGCAAAAAGCCTTCGACCGTCTTCAACTGTCCGAGGCGTTCGCCTTCGACTCGGCCCTTTGCTTCGCCCTCCGCCAGAAGCTGCTGAGCGTATGACATGATCATTCCTCCCTGCCCGTGTCCGTGTCGCCGCAGCGCATCGCCAAATGCCTCGGTGCCTGCGGTGTCCTGAGTCGCCATGACGTACAAGACGAACAGTTCAAAGTAATCGATCTCTCTCTGCAAACTCAACTGGCGCAACAACTGCGCCGCCATGTCCATCGCCAACGTCACGTGTCGCCCATACGCGGCCATCATCAACCACTGCGCGACCCGTCCCCTTGCTGCCCCTTCCACCTCGTCGGGTTTCAGACTGGTCTGGTCCAGCAGCAGATGGGCGAACCGGGGAACCCACGGCCACTCCCGCGCCACCTCGGGGAACAGGTCCGCGAACTGGGTGGAATGCGTCCATCCGTCGCGGCCTTGGTAGAAAACCATGGGCACGATGGGGCGAAACCAGGATGGCCCGGCTCCGTCCTGTACTCCGGTGTCCCAGATGCGGCAGCAGTATTTCAACATGCGAAACGACATTCGGGCGTCCGGGGTCGATTGATGTTCCAGCAGCACGTAAAGCCACACCGGTTCAGCGCCTTCGCCGTACGCCACCTCGTACAGGAGGTCCGTTTGGCTCTGTCTCAGGTTTTCGTCCACGAAGCTCCCGTCCAGGAGCTTGAGGCTGGTCCAATCCACGCGCTCCTGGAGAACACCGGGCAACGCCGTGCGCAACAGGCCGACAGCTTCTCCTACGTCAGAGAACACCTTGCGAAACAGGCTGTCATGAGGGCGATCGACTTCATTTGCCAAGGTTTCTTCCTCCCGCTACTGTCCTGTTCGGCAGTGTCGGGAGGAACTTTAGTTTTACGTCAGATTCGCCAGGATCTCCTCGTCGGCCGCTGTGAGATCCACCGGCTTCCGGAACGGCTGGGGCCAGTCGATGCCGGTGGGCCAGTAGACTTCGACGGTGTTGCCGTCGGGGTCGTGGAAATAGATGCCGATGGCGTTGCCGTGGCTGGCAACGCGCTCGACGGGGACGCCGCGGTCAAGGAAGTCACGGTGGAAGGCCTTGAGTTCCGCCAGGGTACCGCAGCGGAAGGAAATCTGCGTGACGATGTTGCCGTTGCCTTCTGCGCCCTGTGCCCGCCCGGGACGCAGTTGCAGTTCGTGGTGCTCCTGATCGCGCTCCTGGGCGGTCATGAATACGGTGCCGGTGTCGCTCTCGTCGCTGACGGTCATGCCCAGCACGTCGCGGTAGAAGGCCTTGGAGCGTTCGATATCGTGGACCAGCAGACCGATGTGGCCCAGTGATGTCACCTTCGGCATGATGCGATTCCTCCTGCGAGCGTCTCCGGGCGGCTCGCCCTACCCGTTGTAGAAGCGGTCGGCGTTGGCGTAGAGAACCTTGTGCTTCTGCGCGTCCGAGAGGTCCTGCCGGGCGCTCAACTCGTCGATGTCGCCGTAGAACTCGCCCTTGTGGCGCTCGTGGGGGTAGTCGGACGCAAAGAAAATGCGGTCCTCGCCCACAAGTTGCAGCACGGCGGGCAGCGTCCTCTCCTCCACCTCGCAACTGAAGTAGATGTGGCCGTCGCGCACGTACTCGCTGGGGCGTTTGGTCAGCGCCGGGCACCAGCGCTTGCCGCGGCGCTCGTAGTTCTCGTCCATGCGGTCCATCATGTAGGGCGCCCATCCGGCGCCCGCCTCCAGAAAGGCGAAACGCAGGTCGGGGAAACGTTCGAACACGCCCTCGGCCATCATGTCGGTGAACTGGATGAGTTGGGACACGGGGTGCTCCAGCGTCGTGGTCTTGAAGAGGTTGTCCGAATTGTCGATGCCGATGCGCTGGCTCACGGCGCCGTGGATGGCGAGGCCGCAGCCGAGGCGCTGGGCCTCCTCGTAGAGCGGGTCGAAGTCGCGGTGGCCGTAGTGCTTGCCGGCGGCCGTGACCGCGGGCAGCATTGCCCCCGGCATGCCCAACTCCGTCACCGCGGCGCGAAGCTCGGTGACCGCCTCCGGGATGTTCTGGGCCGGGATCAGCGCCACCGCGCGCAGGCGTTCGCTGGCCTGCATGAACTTCGCGTGCACCCAACGGTTGTAGGCCCGGGCAATGGCGGCGGCGTAATCCCGGTCCTGGATCATGCCGCTGGCAAGCCCCACCGACGGATACAGATAGGAGGTCTCGATGCCGCACCGGTCCAGGAAGGCGATCCAGCGCTCGGCGTCGGGGTCGTCGTCCTCGGTGGGGCGCGAGAAGCCGCGGACGAAGCCATCCACGCTGGGGAACAGCGAATAGACGGTCCACGGCAGTTGGTTGTAGGGCGGCTCGAAGAATTCCTTGATCTCGGCCGGGTGCTCCATCACGTGGCCGTCGGCGTCCACGGCTCGATATTCACTCATCGTTCGTCTCCTGTGCTCACCGATTCCTTGAACGCGCCCCCGTGGACACTTGCCGCGGGACGCATTCGCCGGATCCCGACGGCCATCCTATTACCGCCCCCGAATCTTGACAAGGACCGGCGCATGTGGCCATGTAGGGGCGGGTTTCGAACCCACCTCGTCGCACGGATCCTGTTTCTCGCGCTCACCAAGGGAGGTTTCATTCATGGCGCCACGGTACGCATCGAAGCTCATCTACGGCAACGAGATTTCGGACTGGCAGGAGCGGCTCAACACGGACCGCATGCGGCGGCAACGGGCCGAGCGCGCCAAGCGCATCATGCGCGAGCACGGCATTCCCGCGTTGCTGGAAGCCAACTCGGCCAATATCCGCTACCTCACGGGCCTCAAGGGCTTCAACTACCCCATGTGCCGCTACACGTTGTTCTTCGCGGACCACGACCCGATCATGTTCGAGCACAGCGGCCACTTCCACCAGATGCCGGACCAGGCGCCCTGGATCAAGGAGTGGCGGCCGGCCCGGGCCTGGCTCACCGCGGCCTGCGGCATCGAGGCCGCCCGGGACGAGGCGCGGCAGTTCGCCGCCGACATTCACGACGAATTGAAGAGCCGGGGCCTGCTCGACGAGAAGATCGGCTTCAGCGCGTTCGACGGAATCGCGCGGGAGGCGCTCACCAACGCCGGGGTCAAGAACCTCGTGGACTTCAGCCTGGTGATGAAGGAGATCCGCAAGATAAAGACGGCGGACGAGATCGATTGCCTCAAGACCGCGGCGGCCATCGTGGAAGGCGTGTGGTACCGCATCTGGGAAGCCGCCAAGCCGGGCGTGCGCGACACCGAGCTGTCGGGCGTCGCCACCAAGGCGGGCTACGACATGGGCGCGGAGTCGGCGCCGCCGGGAGGCTGGCGCTCCGGCCCCAGCACCTTCGACCGCGGCTTCCACCAGTCCAGCCGGCTGCTGCAAACCGGCGACCTGCTGTACGGCTCGCTCTGCGGCCTCACCTACCAGGGTTACGCCACCTGCACGTACCGCACGTTCATCGTCGGCCGGAAACCCACGCCCACGGAGCAGGACTGGTACAAGCGCGTCCGTGACAGCATCGACGGCGTCATCGACGCCATCAAGCCCGGCGCCACCACCGCGGACGCCGCCAAGCACTTCCCACCCGCATCGAGTTGGGGTTACGACGAAGAATGCGAGGTCCTGGCCAGCGAGATCGGCCACGGCATCGGACTCACCCAGGGAAGCACCAACTACGACATTCCCATCATCAACCGGCAGTGGTCCCTCAAGCACCCGCAGGTGTTCGAGGAGGGCATGACCATCGCCATCGAGAGCCGTGAGGGCGAGACCCGCGTGGGCGGCGTGCGGCTGGAAAACATGGTGGTGGTGACCAAGGATGGCGCCGAGATCATGGACCATTTTCCCAGGGAGGAAATCCTGGTGGCGCCGCGCTAGTGTGGTGTCTGCCGCGCAGGCTCCTGGGGATTGTCCTTCGATCCGGCATTCGTGAAAGGAGAGAACCATGGGTGATTCACTCCGTTATTACGTGGCTTTCAACGGCGGGCTCACCGTGTACGAGGAGGACCGCGGCGGCCGGTTGGAGACGCGCGCCGAACATTTTTCCGGACAGACCGTGGACGGGCTGGCGCGCTGCAGGACCCGACCCGAGCGCGTTTTCGCCGCCGTACCCTTCGACGGCGCCTACCGCACGAACGACGCGGGCAGGAGCTGGGAAAAGGTCATCGACGGCGACGCCCGCTGTTTCGCCGTGGATCCCCATGACGACCGCGTGGTCTATGCCGGACTCGGTCCGGTGCAGCTCATGCGCAGCGAGGACAGCGGCGACACCTGGGAGAACCTGGAGAGCCTGCGGCAGATGCCCGAGGATGTGCAGAACCAGTGGTGCGTTCCGGGACCGTACGTCGGTATACAGTTCCCGCACGTCTGCAACATCTTCATCCATCCGGACGACGCCAACCTACTGCTGCTGACGCTGGAGCACGGCGGGGTCGTGCGCAGCGAGGACCGGGGCAAGACCTGGGAGGACGCCAGCGCGGGCATCGACTATCTCGACATGCACCATATCTACAACTACCCGGGCAGCAAGGACCGCTACTACGTGTCGTGCGCCCGGGGCTTCTTCCGCAGCGACGACCGCGGTCGCCAGTGGCGCCGGGTGGAGGATGGCATGCCGTGGGGCTATACCGAGAAGTACAGCTACACCCACGACTGGTACTTCCTGCCCGGGGACGCCCCGCGGATGATGGTGTGCGGCGGGCGCGGCTCCCCCGGAGTCTGGCGCGGCGAGAGCACCCATCCCCACGGCGTGATCCTGCTGAGCGATGACGAGGGCGCGACCTGGCGCACCGCCACCAATGGCCTGACGGAGATGATGCCGTACATGCCATGGACGCTGCAGCGCCACCCCGAGGACCCCAACGCGGTCTTCGCCGCCATGGGGGACGGCTCCCGCGGCTTCGGGTTCGATCCCAAGGACCGGGGCATGGGCGCGCTTTACGTCACCCGCGACCGCGGCGACTCCTGGGAACCGGTGCTGCCGGAGCTTCCGTCGGTGCTGACCACGTGCGTGACCCCGCAGTAGCCAAGCCGGGCAACTCCGGCCTCGTCACCCCGGGCTCCGGGTCATCGAGGCCGGACCGCCCTCGACAGCGCGCGCCACATCGCCCGCACGGCTCTCGTTGACACGCCGACCATGAAGAAACTCCAACTCAGCCTGGTCTCCTCAAAATACGAACGCATCGCCCCGCTGCTCGACGGCGCCGTTCCCGTGGAAGGCGCCGAGCTGGTGTGGTCCGAATCGCATCCGTCCGAGACCTTCTGGCGGCAGCTCCGGTTCGGCGAGTTCCAGGTGGCGGAGATGTCCATGTCCTCCCTGCTCATCGCCAAGTCCCGGGGACACGACATGGTGGCCATCCCCGTGTTCCCTTCGCGCCGCTTCATGCACCTGGCGCTCTACGTCCACAGGGATTCCGGCATCACGGACGCGGGAGAGCTGGCGGGCAAGCGCATCGGCGTCGGCGAGTACCAGCAGACCGCGGCGCTGTGGACCCGGGGCACCCTGGAGCACGACTTCGGCGTGTCTCAATTCGGCGTGGACTGGTACATGGAACGCAGCGAGGAACTGAGCCACGGCGGCGCCACCGGGTTTGCGCCGCCGGAAGGGATCCGCTTCCATCGCATCCCCAAGAACAAGAGCCTGATCTCCATGCTGGTGGACCGCGAACTCGACACCGCCATGGTGCTGAGCGCATTCCACGCCGGGCGCAATGTCATCGACCGCTCCACGCACGTTCGCCGGGAGGGCGACGCCGACACGGTGCGGCCGCTGTTTCCGGACGCCATGGCCGAGGGCCGGCGCTACGTCGAGGCCCACGGTTTCGTACCCATCAACCACTGCTACGTGATCCGCGGCGACGTGTACGAGAAGCACCCGTGGCTCGCCTTCAACCTCTACGCGGCCTTCACCAAAGCCAGGGAGCACTGGCTGCAACAACTGCCGCAGGCCATCCCGTCGGACCTTTTCTTCGGCCCGCAGTACCTGGAACAGACCCGCGCCATCGTCGGCCCAGAACCCTTCCCCTACGGCATCCGGGACAACGCGGCCATGCTCGAGACCCTCATCGATTACTCGTTCGAGCAGAAACTCACGCCGCGCAAACTCGCGCTGGACGAGATCTTCGCGCCCAGCACCCTGGACCTGTGAGAGGACTCGTGCCGCGGCTTCGGAAGGAACAGAGCCTACCCAGGGATGACCGCAGGTCGCCCGTGGAAGTCATCGCGCCTTGCCGATCATGCCGGTGACAGTTATTCCCGCACATCGTCGTCAACGTATTTCCAAACGCAGCTCCAACCAGGAGCTTGCGCCGCAGGACGCATCCCATGGAAACCGCGACATTCGGCAACACGGGCGAGAAACTCTCGCGCATCGGGCTCGGTTGTTTCTCCATGTCGGGGGCGTACGGCGCGGCCGACGATGCCGAATCCATCGCCACCATCCACCGCGCCATGGATCTCGGCGTTACGCTGCTGGACACGTCGGCCAGCTACGGCCGCGGGCACAACCACCGGCTCATAGGCCGCGCGCTGAAGGACGGCAAGCGCCACAAGGTATTCATCCACTCGAAGACCGGCACCATCCGGGCCGATGACGGCTCGTCGGTGGCGCAGGGCAGCGGCGCGCCGGACCGGCTGCGGCAGATATGCGAGACCAGCCTCAGGAACCTCGGCATCGATGCGTTGGACGCATTCTGCCTGTCCCGTGTGGACCCCACCGTGCCCATCGAAGAGTCCGTGGGCGCCATGGCCCGCTTGGTGGAAGAAGGCAAGACGCGCTTCATCGGGCTGTCGGAAGCCGCCCCCGGCACGCTGCGTCGGGCCATGACGGTCCATCCACTGGTATCGCTGCAGTACGAGTACTCGCTCTGGACCCGTGACGTGGAAAGCGGCCATCTCGAAGCGTGCGATGAACTGGGCCTCGGCCTGATGGCCTACGCGCCCTTGGGCTACGGCTTTCTGGCCGGAACGGTGGCGGGTCGGGACGCGCTGGAACAAGGCGACACGCGCCACAAGTTCCCGCGTTTCGCGGACGCCAACGCCGTGGCCAACCGCGAGCGCGTGGCGGCCATCCGCAGGGTCGCCCGCATCCACCGGGCGACGTCCGCGCAGATCGCCATCGCCTGGGTGCTGGCCCAGGGAAGTCGTGTCTTCCCCATTCCCGGCTGCAAGCGGCGCTCCCACCTGGAAGAGAACCTCAAGGCTCCGGACATCGCGCTCAGCGCGGAAGACCTCGCCGCACTCGACGCGGCATTCCCGCCCGGCGCGGCCGCCGGCGACCGTTACCCGCCCGACGGCATGGCGCGGGTGAATCTGTAGGACACCACGCAGAAAACCGCCGACTCCCTGGCCGCGAGCCGGCCGCACCCGGGCCGGATCGTCCGGGGGACGGGAAGCCGTGCGCTACGCGCCGAAAGCGGGCATCACCTTCTCGGCCAGGGCCTCCACGGTTTCCTCGTAGACGCGCCGGGCGGGGGTGAGCATGACGCGGTTGACCCCGGCGTCCGACAGCTCCTCGAGGCGCGCGATGCACTCCGTGGGGGTGCCGGCGATGGCGAAGCGGCGCACGAGATAGTCGGTGATGAGCGCCGGGTCGGAGCGCTCTTCCATGGGCTTGGACTGATCGAAGGCGGCCATGAACTTCCGGATGCTCGCCATCTCTTCCTCGGGCACGGTCTGGAGGGTGGACTGGAAGTTATGGTGCGCGCGGTTGGCGAGGCGGCGGCGCACGATCTGGCGCGCCTCGTCGCCGTCGTCCTTGATGCACACCATGCCGCACGCCAGGGCGGCGATCTCGTCGGGCGAGCGCCCGGCCTCGGCCGCGCCCTCGGCAATGCGCCCCAGCGCCCACCCCACCGCGCGAGGCTCCACGCCGCTCCCGAGAAACACGCCGTCGGCCACCCGGCCCGCGAGGCGCAGGCCCTTGGGTCCCTCCATGGAGAGGTAGACCGGCGTCGGCAGCATGCGGTAGTTCACGCGCACACGGTTGTTGGGAGTGGTCAACTCGCCGCCTTGCAGCACGTTGCGGATGGTGCGGATGCCTTCTTCGAACTCCCTGAGCCGGGTGGCCCTGCGGCCCATGGCGTACACCGGGCCGTCGCCGGTGCCGAGGCCGAGGACGGCGCGGCCGTCGGAGATGTCACTCAAGGTCGCGGCGGAGCCCGCCAGGACGGTGGGGTCCTGGTAGACCATGTTGGTCACGGCCGTGCCGAGCTTCAGACGGCTTGTGGCCACGGCGCACATGGCCAGGATCTGAAAGGGTTCCGGGGTGCTGAGCTGGCTGCAGCCCAGGTAAATCCCTTCAAAGCCGAGTTGCTCCGCCCGCACCACACGGTCGCGGATCCGCGCCGCCTCCTTCAGGCCGCCGTTGGGACTGTGAAGACTGAACTGCATCTGCATGATGGACCTCCCTGGTGTCGTGTACCGCAAAGTTCGTGCGCCGCAAATGACTGAATGCTCTCGCGGCTCCATGTGACGCGGGACACCGGCCCTACTCCACCATCGCGGGGCGAAGCTTGCGGTTGCTGCCTGACTTTGGAAAGTTGACCTCAAACCTGAAGAACAACCGCCCGGCAGCATATCGGTTGCGCCCCCCTGATGTAAGACTCACTCGGGACGCGTTCTCAATTGCCCTTGCCATGGAGGAACGACCTTGGGGAACCTGTCACTGACTCTGGCCACCGGGCCCTATGATCGCGTCGACGCCATTGCCAAGGGCGAGGTCCGGCCCGAGGGCATCGACGTTACTTGCTTGCAGATTCAGTCGCCGCCGGAGATCTTCACCCGCATGATGAAGACCCGGGCCTTCGACCTGTGCGAGATGTCGCTGTCCACCTACCTGACCCGGCGCGCACGCGGCGGGTTTCCGTTCATCGCGCTGCCGGTGTTCCCGTCGCGCCTCTTTCGTCACGCGTACATCTACGTCAACCGGGAACAGGGGGTCGCCGAGCCGGCCGACCTCAACGGCAAGCGCGTGGGCGTCCAGGAATATGGACAGACCGCCGCCGTATGGATTCGCGGCATTCTGCAACACCGGCATGGCGTGGACCTGTCCAGCATCCGCTGGGTCGAGGGCGGCGTCAACGCACCGCGGCCGCCCGACGACGAAGTGGACCTGCGCCCGCTGGGCGCACTGGAACTCGAGCCGGGCCCCGCGGACAAGTCCATCAACGACCTGCTGGCGGAGGGCGCCATCGCCGCCTATCTGGGCGCGCGGCAGCCGGATTCCCTGGCAACGCATCCAGCCGTGCTCCGGCTCTTCCCGGACTACCGCCGCACCGAGCGGGAGTACTTCCAGGCTACCGGCATCTTTCCCATCATGCACACCATCGTCATGCGCGAGGAACTGCACGCGCAACACCCGTGGATCGCCGAAACCATGTTCAAGGCGTTTCAGGCGGCCAAGGCGTGGGCGCTGAGACACATGAGCTTCAGCGGCACCATGGCGTACATGGTCCCGTGGCTCAACGCCGAGATGGACGAAATCCGTGAGCTGTTCGGCGGCGACCCCTACCCCTACGGGGTGGAAGCCAACCGGGAGACGCTGGAAACATTCATGCAGTACCTGGTGGAGCAGGGTTTCGTGGCGGAACCGAGGCCCGCGCTGGAGGACCTGTTCACACCCATCGTGGGGTGGAGCGAATAGCGAGGCCGCATTCGGCTCCGCGCCATCCGCCGCTCGAACCGGCTTGACACTCTCGCGGCAGACGACGTACAAGCATTTCAGCAAGCGCAACGCCGGGCCGTTCGGCGGACCGGAAATACATTCTCGGAGGAGTCGTACCATGAGCCACACACTCGAACAGTTTGCCGCCGACTGTCACAGCATCCTCAAGGCGGACCCTGGCCCCGAGGGGCGGCAGAAGGTGGTCTCGCTGGTGGCAGAGATCTGCAAGGATCAGGAATTCATCGACGAGCACGTCGAAGACGACCAGCCGGAGCGGAAGGTGATCTATGAGGATGACGAACTGGGGTTTTGCATCCTCGCGCATCACAACAAGGGCGCCAAGGGCAGCAACCCTCACGACCACGGTCCGGCCTGGGCGATCTACGGCCAAGCCTCGGGCGAAACCGAGATGACCGACTGGGAAAAAGTCGAGCCCGCGGGCGAGGGCAAGAAGGGCAAGGCGCGCAAGCTCCGCACCTACACGCTCAAGCCGGGCATGGCCCATCTCTACAATGAAGGCGACCTGCACTCGCCCTGGCGCGCCGACACCACCAAGCTGATCCGCATCGAAGGGAAGAACATGGCGAAAGTGAAACGGTTTCCGTACGAGGCGATCTGACAGTGCGTGCGGCGGCCAGCGCCACCGCATCCCGGAGCATGAATCGTCCGGACACGACACGGGCCCAAAACCGGAGGTACACAATGCGAAACCCATCCTTTCTGAGAAAGTCGATCCTCGCGTTCCTGCTGGCCGTGCCTCTGTCGACCCTCGCAATGGTCCCGACCGCGGGCGCCAAGGAAGCGGTGCTCCGCGCCATCGCCGCCTGGCCGCTGAGTTGCGACTGCGATCTCATGTACAAGAAGTACATCGAACGGGTGAACAAGGCGGGCAAGGGCGTGGTGCAGATCCGCCTTCTGGGCGGACCGGAGGTGGCCCCGGCCTTTGAGCAGTTCCAGGCCCTGCGCACCGGCATCGCCGACATGACCCACTCCGCCGGCGCGTACTACGCCGGCGAGACCATCGAAGGCGCGGCCATGAGCCTGGTCAAGCCCGACGACATCTACAAGTGGCTGGAAGCGTTGCGCACGACCCAGGCCATGAACATCATCAACGAGGCCTACGCCGAGAAATCGGCCACGCGCTTCGTCGGCATCCTGGTGGGCGGGACCGGATTCCGCTTTCTCATGGCCAAGCCCATCGCGAGTCTCGGAGACCTCAAGGGCAAACGCATCCGCGCCTCGGGAGCCCAGGACGCCCGCGCCATTCAGTTCCTCGGCGGTTCGCCCCAGACCATCCCGGCCAACGAACTGTACACGGCACTGCAGCGCGGCGTGGTGGACGGCGCCTACCGGGCGCCCAACGACGCCTGGAGCTTCGGCGAGAGAGACGTCTACAAGGCCATGATCGCCACGCCCATGCAGCTTTCGCCGGGCGGCGTCTACATTGCCACGCGGGTCTGGGACAAGCTGTCGGACGCCGCCCGGAAAATCGTGACGGACACCGCCGAAGGGATGGAGCGCGAGGTGCTGGACTACTATTTCAACGCCGACCAGGCCTCCATCCAGAAGCTTCAGGCCAACGGCATGAAGATCATCCAGGTGGACGCCGCCGCCAAAAAACGGCTGGCGGCGGCGCGCAACGCCTACTGGGCCGAGCTGCTCAAGCAGTCGCCCAAGTACGGTCCACGTATCCAGAAAGCCCTGGAGCCCTACAACTGAACCGGTCTCGCCGGACGTGACGCGCGGCGGCTGCCGGTCCCGTTGATGCGGGCCGCCGGCCGCCGCTGCCCACGGCTCGCCCCATGATGCAATACCTGAGCCTCGCCTTCGACAGGGCGAACCGCGCGCTCAGTGCCGTCGCTGCCGCGTTCGTGGTGGTGATGACGGTGTCCGTTCTCTACGATGTCTTCGCCCGCCTGCTCTTCCGCGCGCCCACCATCTGGGTGATCGACATGAACGAGTACCTGTTGGTGTATCTCACCTTCGTTCCCGCCGCGTGGATCCTCATGAACGACCATCACGTGAAGGTCGAACTCGTCACCGCGCGCCTCAAGGCGCCGGCGCAACGGCGGCTTCGGGTGGTGACGGACATTTTCGGGCTGCTCTATTGCGTGGTGCTGGCGTGGCAGGGCTGGGCGGTGGCATGGCACGCGCTGGAGAACGGCTACCGCTTCTCCACCGCCCTCAACTTCCCCAAATTCCCGGTGCTGATCATTATCCCCATCGGAGCGGCCTGGCTCGCGCTGGGTTTTGTCTTCCGAATCCTCGCCGGGGAGCGCGGGCCCACGGAGGTCGCGCCCGGAGAAGGAGGCCTCTGATTATCCTCGAGTGGTGGATCGTTCTGGTGGTCATGTTCGGCGCCCTTCTCCTGCTGATGGCGTCGGGCATTCCCATCGCGTTCGCCTTCGGCGTCCTGAACATCGCCTTTCTGTACGTGCTCGTGGGTCCGGGCGCGGTCCAGGCCGTGGCCCTGAGCAGCTTCACGAGCGTCGGCACCTTCGCCTTCATCGCCCTGCCCCTGTTCGTGCTGATGGGCGAACTGGTACTCCATTCGGGTCTCGCCGCCCTCGCCATCACCTCCATCGGCAAATGGTTGGGCAAGATGCCCGGCCGTCTCGCGGTGCTGGCCGTGCTCGCGGGAACGGCCTTCGGCGCGGGCAGCGGCTCGAGCATGGCCAGCTCCGCCACCCTGGGAACCATCCTGATCCCGGAAATGCGCAGGCAGGGCTACGACACGGGCCTGGCCGTTGGCACCCTGGCCACGTCGGGGGGTCTGGCCGTGCTGATCCCGCCCAGCGCGCTCATGGTTATCTTCGGCGGCATCAGCCAGCTCTCGGTGGGCGACCTGCTGATCGGCGGCGTGCTGCCGGGGCTGCTGCTGGCGTCGCTGCTGTTCGGCTACATCGTCATCGCCTGCACGATCTGGCCGCAACTGGCCCCCGCCGTGGACGTCGAGAAGGTGTCCTGGGGCGAGCGCCTGACCGCCCTCAAGTACTTCCTGCCGCTGGTGGTGCTGGTGCTCGTGGTGCTGGGCTCGATCTTCATGGGCATCGCCACCCCCAGCGAGTCCGCCGCCATGGGGGTCGCCGGGGCTTTCTGCCTGGCCGTGGCCTACCGGCGCGTGTCGTGGGAGATCCTGCAAAAGTCGCTCCTGGGCACCGTGGAGGTCTCCGGCTTCGCCCTGCTCATCGTCACCAGCGCCACCGCCTTCAGCCAGATCCTCGCCCACTCCGGCGCGGCCATGGGCCTGTCCACCTTCGCCACCGAGCTGGCCGTGTCCCAGTGGATCATCATTGCCGCCATGCAGATCGTGATCCTCATCATGGGCGCGTTCATGGAGCCCATCTCCATCATGCTCATCACCGTGCCCATCTTCTTCCCCGTGATCCGCTCCCTGGGCCTCGACCCTTTGTGGTTCGCCATTGTCACCATGGTGAACATCGAGCTGTCCCTCATCACCCCGCCCTTTGGCATGAACCTCTTCGTGCTCAAGGGCGTCTCCCCGCCCGACGTCACCTTGGGCGCCATCTACCGCGGCGTCATCCCCTTCGTCCTCATCAACATCATCGCCCTGGCTCTGGTAATGCTGTTCCCGCCCATCGCCATCTGGCTGCCGGGTTTGATGCGGTAGCCGTTCGCCCCACGTCGACTCGATCGAGAAATCCGCTACGAGCCGTCCAAGCCTTCGACCTTGGGCAGCACCTCCTCCGCCATCATCGCCATGGACTCCAGGATACAGGCCTGGTCGAGGCCGGCGAAGTTCATGGAGAAGATGATGTAGTTGGAGCCGGTGCCGGCGATCTCTTCGATCTGCTCGATGCAACGGGCGGGGCCGCCGACCATGAGCATGCGTGCCTGGTCGAGTGCATCGTAGCCGCGCGGGCGCACGCTTTTGCGGGCTTCGTAGTAGCGGCTCATGGCGGGGCGGGCGCGGCGCCGGGCGGCGGCGTCGGTTTCGGCCACGTGGGTGTGAATGGTCTGGCCCACGTCCACGGCGTCGGGGTTGTGGCCATTCTGACTCAGGGCTTCCTTGTAGAAGGTCACCTTGCGCCTGACTTCGGCCATGTCCTTGCAGCTCGCGAAGGGGATGCCGAGAATGGGGTAGCCGCGTTCGCCGGCCACCTGATAGGAGCCTTGGCTCAAGGTGGCGAAGTACACCGGCGGCGACGGCCGCTGGACAGGTTGCACGTTAAGCGACACGTCGTCGATGTGGTGAAACTGTCCCTGGTAGGACACCGTTCCGTCGCGCCATGCCATTTCCACCACTTCGAGGCTCTCCACCAGCCGGTCGCGGTTGTCCTCCTTGACGCCGAAGCCCACCAGTTCCGGGGGCGTGCCGCGGCCGACGCCGAAGTCGAGCCGGCCGCCGCTCAACACGTCGATCATGGCGTATTCCTCTGCGGTGAGGATGGGATTCCGGTAGGGCAAGAGCGCCACCGCAACGCCCAGGCGGATGGTATCGGTGCACGCGGCCGCCGCGGACATGAGCACCGTGGGCGATGGAATGACGCCATGGAAATCGAAGTGATGCTCGCCGAACCAGAAGCATTCGTAGCCCAGGGACTCGCCGCAGCGGACCTGCTCCAGCATCCGTTCGTAATAACGCTTGAGGTCGAGTTGAAGTTCGGGGTCGTCCTCGCCGATGATGAATAGACCGAATTTCATGAGCGCCTTCTTTCGTTGCCGATTTCGAGCGTCTACGAGAGGAGCTTGCGCCGCAGGAATTCACGGCTCCAAATCCGCTCTCATCCGTCCCTTCGGTCGCTCGATTTCGTCAAATATGACATGATATTGTCCTCAATCGACCGGGCCGAGGGAAGGCGGCGCACGAATTTTCGCTCGCGCGAATTCATGCGGCGCAAGCTCCTGGGAATGGATGGCAGGGGCGGCAAGACGCTGCCCCGCGGGTTCCGGCAACCGGCGGAGGCCCGGGTGCCGCCGGCAGGCGCGGTCACCCAAGGCTCCGGTGGCGTCTACCCGATAAGCCGAAAGCGTTTCCACATGAGTACCACACGCAGGCAAATACTCTCGTTCGCCGGCGTTGCCGTGGCCGCAGCGACCGCGGGTCTCGCCGGCTTGTTTCGGGTCCGGCCGGCACGGGCGGCCAATGAGACCCAGCTCGCCATCGCGCTTTTCACCAAGGGCGCGCTGCCGGTGGAGGGCGGCGTCCGCATCGAAGCCGCGGAGATCGCCGACAACGGCGGGGCGGTGCCGGTGCGGGTCTCCGCCGAAGGTGCGCGCCGCATCGCCCTGTTCGCCGACGGCAACCCGAGTCCGGGCGTCGCCGTCTTCACATTCGGCAAGTGGGTCACGCCCGCGGCGTCGACGCGCATCCGGCTGGCCGGGAGCCAGAAACTCATCGCCGTGGCGGAAATGGCCGACGGCGCGTTCCGCACGACGTCCCACGCGATCAAGGTGACGGCGGGCGGTTGCTGATGATCCGACGGCGGTGTGATTCACGAACATGTTCGTGACACAGCGCACCAGGTGTTTGAAATGCAGAATCCCAGGCCGCGCGTGAAACTGCCGAAGTCGGTGTCCGCCGGAGTTCCCTTCACCGTCAGGACCCGCATCACCCACCCCATGCACACCGGGCTCCGCCAGGACCGTGACGGGAAACGCATTCCCCGGCGGATCATCAACCAGTTCGTGGTGCGCTACAACGGCGAGGAGGCCATCTCCGTGGATCTCGAACGGGCGGTGTCCGCGGATCCGTATTTCAGTTTCGAAATGGCGGTGCGGGAATCGGGCGAGATGGAATTCGAGTGGGTCGATGACGATGGCTCTGTATACCGCCTCGGCCGGCGAGTCACGGTCAAGTCTTGACCTTCCGGGCGCCCCACTGCGCATGAAGAGCATCACGAAGCCCGCGGCTTTCCCTGTGCTCGCGTTGGTTCTTCTTCTGCTTCTGGCCGCCACCGGAGCCCATGGCGCGGATACGCAACGCGGGAAGGCGCTCTACCAGGAATGCAAGCGTTGTCACCAGACCGGCCGTGGCGCAAGGCACCGCATCGGCCCCCACCTGAACGACCTGTTCGGTCGCCGCGCCGGTTCGCTCCCGGACTTTCGTTACTCTCGGGCCATGCGCAGGGCCGGAACCGCCGGACTGGTGTGGACGGAAGCGACGCTGGATACCTTTCTGGCAGACCCTCGCAAGGCGGTGCCGCGGTCACGCATGAGCTACGCCGGCATGGCGGCGGACGACCGGGCGGATCTTGTGGCGTGGCTGCGCTCCCTGTCCGGCTCCCGCCTTCCGGCGGCGGAACCGACCATGACCGCCGCCGAATACGGCCTCGACCCGCGCCTCCTCACCATTCCGGGCGACCTCGAATACGGCGCTTGGCTGGCGAGTGAATGCGTCACCTGCCACCACGCCGGCGGCGCCGAGCAAGGCATCCCCGCCATTGCCGGTTGGCCGGTGGAGGACTTCGTGATAACGCTGCAAGCGTACAAGCATGGCAAGCGGAAGCATCAGGCCATGCAGACCATCGCCAGGCGTTTATCCAACGAGGAGATCGCGTCGCTGGCCGCGTATTTCGCAAGGCCGGCCGACGGGCCATGAGAAAAGGGGGGAGCCATGTCGAAAAGGGATCACAAGAACCGCGGCCTGAGCCGGCGCCGCTTTTTGGCATCCACCGCCGCCACGTCGGCGGCGTTGTGGGCCTCACCCATCCTCGGCCAGAGCCGCCCGCGGGTGGTGGTGATCGGCGGCGGCGCCGGCGGAGCCACGGCCGCGCGCTACCTCGCCAAGGACTCGAAAGGCGCCATCGACGTGACCCTGGTGGAGCCCTCCCGGCACTATTACTCATGCTTCTTCTCGAACCTCTACCTCGGCGGGTTCCGCAGCTTCGCGTCCATCGGGCATTCCTACGGAACCCTGGCGTCGGCCTACGGTATCAACGTGGTCCACGACTGGGCCGTGTCCGTGGATAGGGGAAAGAAGCGGATCGGACTCGCCGGCGGCGGCAGCCTCGCCTACGACCGGTTGATCCTCTCCCCCGGCATCGACTTCCGCCCAGGTTCGGTGCCTGGTTGGGACCTGTCGCATCAGAACCGCATGCCCCACGCCTACAAGGCGGGCTCGCAGACCCAGCTCCTCAAGGCCCAGGTGGCGGCCATGCGACAGGGCGGCGTCTATTGCATGGTGGCGCCGCCGAACCCCTTTCGCTGCCCCCCGGGACCGTACGAACGCATCTCGATGGTCGCGCACACGCTGAAGCAATCCAACCCGACGGCCAAGATACTGATCGTCGACCCCAAGGCGAAGTTTTCCAAGCAGGGGCTATTCGAGGAAGGCTGGCAGCGCCACTACCCCGGCATGATCGAGCGGGTCGGTCCGGACTTCGGCGGCGACAAGGTGGCGGTGCGCCCGGGTTCCATGGAGGTGGTGATCGACGGCGAGGTCACCAAGGTGGATGTCTGCAACGTGATTCCGGCGCAGCAGGCGGGCCGCATCGCGGCGGCGGCCGGGATCACCAACGAAGCGGGCTGGGCGCCGGTGGCGCCCCACACCATGCAAAGCCGTGCGGACGAGAACATTCACGTGCTCGGCGACGCTTCCCAGCAAGGGGACATGCCCAAGTCCGGGTTCTCCGCCAACAGTCAGGCCAAGGTGTGCGCCATGGCGGTGCGCGCGGCGCTGACCGGCTCGAAGGCATTCCCGGCGCGCTTCCGCAACACCTGCTGGTCGCTGATCGCCACCGATGACGGCGTCAAGGTCGGCGCCTCCTACAAGGCCACCGACGAGAAGATCGCCAAGACCGACGGCTTCATCTCCAAGACCGGAGAGAGCGCCGAGGTACGCAAGGCCACCTACGAGGAATCCGTCGGTTGGTACGCGGCCTTCTCCAGGGACCTCTTCGGCTGATCCTCCAGAGGCCATGAACGGAAAGCGTTTGAGGGGCGGCTATCCTCGGATCAGCTTCCCCACCGTCCTGGCTGACAGCGCCATGGCCATGAGCGCCAGGGTCGCGGCGATGCTGCCGGTGGACACGCCCGACAGTCCGGCCCCCACCGTGCATCCACCCGCCAGCACGCCGCCCGTCCCCATCAACGCCGCGCCGGCCATGTAACGTCCGGTCTGCCGCGGCCCTTCCAGGCTGATCCAACGGAACTCGCCCGCGCGGACCGCCGCCACAAGGCTGCCACCCAATACGCCGGCGGCCAGGCCGGTGCCGAAGCCCGCCGGAACCGCGGTGGCCGCCATGCTCCAGAACAGCGTGTCGGCCATGGGTCCGGTGAAACTCAAGGACTGAAGCGGCACGGGATCGAAGTCGTCCAGGAGAACAAAACCGGTGCCGACCCACCCCAGCGGCACCAGCAGCCCGATGGCGGCGCCCATGGCGACATGGCGCGGGTCCGCTCCGGAGCGGAACGCCAGGGTCCCCGCAGCGAGCGCCAGGCCCCAGATCCAGACGTCCCCGCCGGGCAGAGCCGCCAGTGTCACTCTGCCGCCGGGATCCAGCGTCCACCCGGCGAGCGCCGAGCGCAGCGGCGCCAGCACACCCTTCATCATCGCGTACGCGACCACCGCGAAGACCACCAGAACAAGGGCTGCGCGCAGGTTGCCGGAACCGCTCAGCACCGCGAGCCGGGAGGCGCAGCCGCCGCTGAGCACCATGCCGGCGCCGAACAGGGCGCCGCCCACGACAACCGCGACGACGGGCAGGTCGGGGGCCAGGAACCGGTGCGCATCGAAGGAGATCCACCCCGCGGACACCGCGCCTTGCGTGCCGGCGATGGCCAGGGCAAACGCCATGGCCCAGACGCCGAGCGCCGGCCGGCATTCCCTCCATTGCCCCACCAGGCTGCGGCGCAGGCAGAATCGGCTGCGCTGGGCCAGCGCGCCGTAGACGGCGCCCAGGGCAAGGCCCAGCGCCACCGACGCCTCGAGGGGCGTGAGATACTCGGTTCCATCCATGTCCGCCTCTTCCGTTCCGGTTTTCGAGGGTCTAATATGAACCGGTCTCATGGCGCACGGCAAGCCGGTTCCGGCGGCCGTGCCTGGCCAGTGAAGGGAGAAGGCGATGAGTGACAACGTGGTCTCTACCCCGACCCAGGAGCGGTGCGTCACCTCCTACGCGGCGCGCACCCAGTACAAGCCCGGCGTGGTCCATCCCGGCCACGTCAAGGTCCAGGACGCCATCGACATCCACTGCCACGCCCACGCCGGCCAGCAGGATGCCCTGGACCTGGTGAAGAAGGCTTCCCGGGCCGGGATGAAGGGCATCCTGTTCAAGTCCATCGTGGGCAAGGCAGGGACGGCGGTTCGCGAACTGCAAGCGCAACTCGACGCGTGGGCCGCGGAGGAAGGGGTCGCGCCAGTGGCCCTGTTCGCCGGCTTCGTGTGCGGCCGCAACGACGAACCGGTGTCGGCGGAGCTGGCGGAACGAGCCATCGACGACGGCGTCGTCGCCTTGTGGCTGCCGGTCTTCAACCACGCGAACACCATGCACATCGTGGGCAGCCGCCGGGAACTCATCGAGCACGACATGAACGCTCAGGGCTGGATGGGTCCCCTTTCCTGGGAAAAGGCCCTGGAGCACGGCCGCTACAACCTCGACGCATCGGGGACGTTGAAGCCCGAGGTCAGGGATGTCATCCGGCTGTGCGTGGAGCGGGACGTGGCGCTGTTCTTCGGCCACCCCACCCACAAGGAGATCTTCAAGATCGCCGAGGAGGCGCACAAGGCGGGGCTCGCACGGCTGGTCATCGACCATCCCTACAGCCCCTTTCTCGACGTATCGGTGGAGCAGATGAAGGAGCTGGCGCCCCTGGGCGTCCTGTTCAACTTCACCTTCGATGAGTTGTCGCCGCTTCTCGGCGTCGATCCCCAGATCATGTACAACACCATCCGCGAGGTGGGGGTCGAGCACTTCGCGCTGTCGAGCGATGCCGGCGAGCCGCTGTTTCCCGACTCCGTGGAAGCCATGCGCCTTATCCGCGGCTACATGGAGGCATTCGGGTTGCACCAGGACGAGTTGTATACGGTCTGCACCCGCAATCCGGCACGGATTGTGGGCATGGAACTCGCCAGTGTGGTGTCTGGTTAATTCGCGTCATAATCTGCGGAGGATTTTTTGTCGTCGGCAAGGCGCGATGACGAGCAGTGGCGTGTACCACGCGAGGAAGAGCAACGCAGCCGACGGCGAAAAAGACCCGCAGATTATGACGCGTATTAACCAGACACCACACTAGTTAGCCCGGTAGGGTTGCCCCACACAGGCGGCCCTGCCAATTCCCTGACCATTTCAGACCTCCCCTGTCGGAGCGCAAGCGGATACCACAGCTTTCGCATAGCGCTCCGTTCCACACCGACCCGGCCGCTCGCGGAGTTTTTCAGCGGCCGGGGCTAAAGTTCAGCGACCACCTTTCGATTGATACTTGTGAGGACGTAGCGCGGCCGTGAAAGGCGGCGCAGCGCTCGCAAAGACCGGTGCGTGCCGGACGCGGCAAGCGCCGGGCTCATGATTTCATTTCGAGTCGGGAGGTTCCATGAACAGTTCAATTCCATCCGAGTCCCCCCTTATCGGCATCGGCTTCCGTGTTCCCGTCGCCAAGTGGACGCTGGCGAACCTGCACCGCTTCGACGTGCTGGAGGTCACGGTGGACCACTACATCAAGGGCGGCGACTACGCGCGCCGGGCCATCCAAAACCTGGTGGACCGGGTGCCCCTTGTCCTGCACGGCGTGGGGCTTTCCATCGGCACCGACGCTCCCCTGGACGAGGCCTATCTCGACGCGGTGGCGGAAACCATCGAGGACCTGAAGATTCCGTCCTACAGCGAACACCTCGCCTGGACCAAGGTTCCCGGCATCGACCTCGCCAACCTGCTGCCGGTGCCCAAGACCCGCGCCGCCGCGGACATGCTCATCCGCAAGATCGAGCGGGTCCAGGCGCACTTGCCGGTGCCCTTCGCCATCGAGAACATCTCGTACGTCTTCGACTTTCCGAACGCGGAGATGAACGACGCGGAGTTCTTCAACCTGCTGTTCCGCGAGACCGGCGTGGGCATGCTGCTGGACGTGGAGAACCTGTTCGTCAACGCCTCGAACCATGGCGTCGATCCGCTGGCGTTTCTCGACCAACTGCCCGAGGGCGTGGTGACCGGGGTGCATGCGGCCGGGGGTCCTCTCATCCAGCGGCCCTACCTCGACGTACCCTTCCACGCCGACAACCACAGCCACCCCGTGCCCCAACAAGCACTGGATCTCCTGGAGTACGCCCTCGACCGCCAGCGCCCCCGAACGGTGATCCTGGAGCGGGACAACGACTACGAACAGGGAGATGAGCTTCTGGCGGACGTGACGCGGCTCCGCCGGCAGGTGGCCAGAGCCGCCTCCACAAGCGAAGGGAGTATGATTCATGCACCGGCTCATTGACAGACAGACCCATCTGCTGCGGCACCTGACCAGCCCGGCCCTCATCTTCGGGACTCCCGACCTCGACTCCGCGGTCCGGGACCCCGAGCTTCATGGCATGGATGTGGGGCGGCTGCGCCTGGAAGCCGAATTCTCGTACAACAAGCGCATGGCGCGCCTCCGCCAGACGTTCGAGCGCACCGCCACGCTGCTGGGACACGGGTTCCCGGCCCTCGCCCGCGACTACGCCACGGCGTGCCCGCCGCGGACCTATGAGCGCTACCCGGACGCTGAACGTTTCTTCCAACGGTTCCTCGCACCGGACGTCGACCAACCGCCGCGGCCGCCCTGGACCGCGGACGTCGCGGCCATCGAGCTGGCGCTGGCATGGGCACGGACGCTGCGCCCCGCAGGCATGGAGAGCGATGTATTGGCGGCGCGGCCCCAAGAGCCGGGCTTCTGGTACCGGACACATCCGTGCGCGGGCCTCGTGCAATGCCGGCACGACGTGCGCGCCCTGTTCGAGCCCACCCGCTCCCGTGAGCCGGTGACGGAACGAAGGGTGCACATGGTGATACTCGCGACCCGTGGACGGCGACGTCCCAGGGTTCTGGAGTTGGCGCCGGAGGCCTTCACCCTGCTGGAAGGCTCCCGAGAATGGCGTTCCCTCGCCGCCGGGGCCGTGGGCGACAGGACTGCTGCCGCGACAAGCCCGGCAAATGGTCCTGCGGGCAATCCGACACCGTTGGCGGAGAGTGCCCGCGCGGAAGCCGACGACCCCCGCAGGCACCTGATCAAGGAGCTTGCGGCGCAAGGCCTCGCACTGGTGAGCACCGATGACGCCCGCGACGCAGCACAGGCTTGAGGGCCGTGGGCCGGCCGGCGCCCGCCCCCGGGGCGCGGGTGCGCCGGGCCGGGCCCGACCGCGCGTGGAGCCCACCGGCGATCCCGCGGAGAGGCCGGCGAGTCCCGTCGAAGGGGAAGACGCGGAGTTCTCGCTCGCCTCCGTCGCGAAGCACATATTCCACAACAAGGCTGTCTTCGGACCGTTGGTGGCGGCGTCCTTCTTCGTCAACCTCCTGGGTTACATCTACCCTTTCGCCTTCCTGATCATCATCGACAAGGTCCTGTCCAACCGGGGCGCCGCCACCCTCGACGTCATTATCGTCAGCCTGCTCTTCTTCCTGTTGTTCGAAGCCATCCTGCGCGCGGCGCGCCACCGCGCGCTGCGCCGGGCCGTGCGCCACATGGACCGCACGCTGCTGTCGCGGCTCATTCGTCACTCGCTGGAGCTGCCCGCGTCCTTCTACCTCCGCAACACCCCGGTGGAGACCCTCTCCCGCATCGAGGAGCTTCAGCAACTGCGGCGCTTCCTCACCAACGCCGTGGTGTTCGTGTTCGTCGACGTCGTCTTCGTGGTCGTCTTCCTGGCGCTGATGCTGAATTTCAGCCTGACGTTGTCGATGATCATCCTGGCCTCCCTTCCCCTCTACATCGCTCCGGCCTTTGTGGTGATGCCGACATTGCGGCGATGGACCCGGCGCACCCGCGGGAACCGGCGGGAAAGCAACGAGGCGGTGCTCGACACCTTCACCGGCATCGAGACCGTCAAGGGCATGAACGAGGTGAGGGCCCAGGAAGACTTCCTCGTCGACCGTGTGGACGCCGCGGTGGCATCGGAGGAGGACACGCAAGACCTGCGCGAATCCACGACCCAGTACAACCAGTTCGTGAACCGTCTCGCCACGGCCGGGCTGCTCTGGTTCGGCGCCTCCATGGTCCTGGACGGCCAACTCACCCTGGGCCAGCTCGTGGCGGTCAACCTGGTCAACATGCGCTTTTCCCAGCCCATGATGCGCCTGTGCCTGTTCGCGTACGACTTCGGCCGGTCACGCGGGCTGGTGAAGGAACTGGCCACCGTGCTCAACGAGGAGACGGAGCGCCACGGCGGGCACCTCATCCGGCCGCCCGCTTTCACGGGGGGCATTCGTTTCGAGGACGTCCGCTTCCGCTATCCGGACACCGACCGGATGGCACTCGACGGCGTGACCTTCGATGTCGCGCCCGGCGAAACCGTGGGCATCGCAGGGCCGTCGGGCTCAGGCAAGAGCACCCTCAGCCGGTTGATTCAGAGACTCTACCTGGCCAACGAGGGGCGCGTGCTCCTCGACAACGTCGACGCGACGATCATCGATCCCGCGTGGCTGCGCGCTCACATCGGCGCAGTGGAGCAGGACTATCCGATCTTCCGGCGCAGCATCGCCGACAACATCGCGCTGGGACCGGGCGAGCGCCAGATGCCGCAGGTGACCGCGGCCGCCAAGGCGGCGTGCGCCCACGAGTTCATCACCCGCATGCCCAAGGGCTACGCCACCACCATCGGCGCCCGCGGCAGCCTTCTCTCGGGCGGTGAACGGCAGCGGCTGGCGCTGGCGCGCGGGTTGTTTCATGCGCGTGCGTTGCTCATTCTGGATGAAGCCACGAGCGCCCTGGACAAGGAGGACGAGCTGCGCATCCAGCGGAACCTGCAGGGCTTGGCACAAGGGCGGACGGTCATCATCATCGCCCACCGGTTGTCCGCGCTGCGCCACGTGGACCGGGTCATCTGTCTCGACCAGGGAAAGATCACCGAGCAGGGATCTCCCGCGGAACTCGTCCGCGGAAACGGCTACTTCGCCGACATGATGTCCCGGGAAACAGAGTTGGTAGAGGCCCTGAGCGGTCCGCCCCCGGCGGCGCTCGCGCATTCAGGATGAACGGAGAGACGCATGGACCTGGGCATCAAGGGCCGCAGCGCACTGGTCTTCGGCGGATCTCGCGGCATCGGCCGGGCCGTGGCCGGAGCGCTGGCCGCCGAGGGCGCCAACGTGGCCGTGTGCGCGCGCAAGGAATGGGCGGCGCGACGGGTGGCCGCCGAAGCCGCGGAGCGGGGTGGCGTCCGGACCGCCGGCTACCCCCTGGAGGCGTGGAGCGAAGCGTCGGCCGGCGGCCAGGTGGAGCGGATCGCACGCGACTTCGGCGCCATCGATATCCTGTTCGGCATCGTCCGGCACGCCTTGCGGGACGATGGACAGGGCAACCCCGACTGGAGCGCCCGGCTCGACGACGGATTCCTGCGCTTCAGGGCGCTCACGGAGACTCTTCTTCGCGGAATGCGGAGCCGGTGCTGGGGGCGCGTCCTCTGGATGGTTCCATGGCCGGAGGATCGCAACGGCGCTGGGGGCAGCGTCCGTGCCGCCACCGACGCCGCGCTCACGGCATGGTTGCATGGCGTCGCCACGGAAGCCGCTCAGGATAATGTCACCCTGAACGTCCTGAAGCCGCCGCCCTTCTGGCGGCGCCCCATACGCGCCGGCCGGGTGCGGCCCGAGTCCGATCCGGCGCCGGGTGAGCCGGAACCGCCGCCCGCGGGGACGGCAATCGGGGACAGGCGCCCGTGCCGGGAAAGTGACGTCCCGTCGGCCGGGGAGGTCGCCGCGGTGGCGGCCTTCCTCCTCAGCGACTGTGCGCGCAGCGTGTACGGCAGGACTCTGGAACTCGGCGCCGTCATGAGCCGTCTTCCCAACGACCCGCCACCATGACGAGACACGGTGTCAGTAACCCTGATCCAGCACCCAGTTGGCGATCTCCAGACGGCGCGCGAACCAGACATCGCTGAAGCCCTTGGCGTACTTGATGAACTCGTCGACGATCCGGGTGCGGTAGGGCACACCGGAGACGAACGGGTGGAGATTGAAGGCGAAGAACTTGGGCGCGCCCTGTTCACCTTCCCAATAGAGGTAGTCGAACTGATCCTTCATGATCTGGAGCAGGTCACGAGGCGTGCGACCACCGCCGTAGGTGGAGTAGTCGTTGCACCCCGGCACGTTGTACGGCACCACCGCGACCTTGCGTCCGCCGGCCTCGACGGTATAGGGGATGTCCGAATTGAGCGGGTCGGCCCACCACACGAACCCAGCCTCCGCCACCAAGTCCAGCGTGTTGTTCGTGGACGCGTGACCGGGCGACAGATAGCCGGTGGGAGGCGCGCCGAGGACGTTCCTGAAGGCGGCCACCGTATCCTGGATGGATTTCCGCTCTTCTTCCCGCGTGTACATGAACGCGTATTCGTGCTCGTAACACTCCGAGGAAAACTCGTGCCCCTGGGCCTGAAACTCCTTGCACTCGTCGGGGAACTGCTCCACCTTCTTGCCGTTCATCAGGAAGGTGACCTTGAGATTGTGCCGCTCGAACATGTCCATGATGCGCCAGATGCCGACCCGGTCCCCGTACTCGCGCTCGGTGACCGCGGCCATGTTCTGCTTGAAGACGGCGTTCTCCGGCGGCAGCGGATGGCTGACGCGCTGGAGGGAACCGCGGGTGGCGTAGTTGTCCGGCCACACCTCCCACGGAATGATGAAAGTGACGCAAATCTTGGCATTGTCCGGCCACTGGATGGGGCGCGGTCTGGGCATGGTGCATTCTCCTCTCGTGTGATGTCGCTGAAGGCATGTGTGCGCGGAGCTGGGAAGCAACGCGCTTCCAAATATAGTCAGCAGGGATTCGTTGGGCAAACTACCGCGAAGGCTCTTGGGGTGGACCCATGTTCAAAACCGTTGATTTTCATGGCGGCCGCGGTCAAGATGGCGGCAGGGTTGGATAACGGGAGGTTGGCAATCATGGCGAACGGAACGGAAGAACGCATCACGCGGCTGGAGGCAGGCTTCGAATCGACTCTTCCGCACTTGGCCACCAAGACGGACATCACCCGGCTGGAGACGGCCTTTGAATCGACTCTTCCGCACCTGGCCACAAAGGCGGACATTTCCAAGCTCGAGAGCAAAATGGCTTTGGGGGCCCTGACCATACTTGCGGGACTCATCGCCATCATCGTAAAACTGTTCACGTAGGCTGCGGAAGGACCCGTATACTTCATGAAAGGACGCACCACCGTAAAGAACTTTCGCCGCCGGGCTCCGGTGCTGGCGATCTTCGCTTCCGCGATCATCGCCGCTTTCGTGGCGCCGTCCACTTCCCCAGGCCAGCCGCTCACCTCCGACCACGCCGCCTATGCGTCCTTCGTGCGCGAATTCCGCTCGGCGGCGTTGGGGCGCGGCATTCCGGAAGCACTCTATGACCGCGCGTTTCGCGGCCTCACCCCTGACCCGGAAGTCATCGAAAGGAACAACCGGCAACCGGAGTTCATATTGCCCGCCTCCCAGTACGTAGCCCTGGTAGTCACCGATACGCGCGTGCGCGACGGGCGCGTCAAGCTTTCGGAACACGCCGCCGACCTGAGACGCATTGAGGAGCGCTACGGGGTGGATCGCCACGTGCTGGCCGCCATCTGGGGCATGGAGACGCTGTACGGCAAGTTGCAGGGCAAGCGTAACGTCATCCGATCCCTCTCGACCCTGGCCTACCAGGGACGCCGGGCGAAGTTCGGACGCAACCAATTGCTGGCGGCCCTGAATATTCTCAAGGCCGGCGACATCGCGCTGGAGCGCATGAACGGCTCGTGGGCAGGCGCCATGGGCCACGTGCAGTTCATTCCCACGAGCTACCTGGCCTACGCGGTGGACTTCACCGGTGACGGCCGGCGCGACATCTGGGACGAGCCGCGGGACGCGCTCGCATCCGCCGCCAACTATCTGCGCCGCAACGGGTGGGCGCCGCAAAGGCCTTGGGGCGACAGGGTCGTCCTCCCGAAGGGGTTCGACGCCGGACTCGCCGGCCGCAAGGGGGAGCGGAGCATCCGGGACTGGGAGCAACTGGGGGTTCGGCGGACCGACGGCAACGCGTTCACTCGTCCCACGGAGCCGGCGTTCCTCGACCTTCCCGCGGGCATCGAGGGACCTGCCTTCCTGTTGCGCGCGAATTTCCGCGCGATCATGCGCTACAACCCGGCTCACAAGTACGCCCTCGCGGTGGGGCATCTCTCCGAACGGTTGCGTGGCCAGGAAAACGTCCTCGTATGGCCTGACGGCATCGCCCCCATCGCCGAAGCCGAGCGCGTCGAACTGCAGCGCCTGCTGGCGGCGCGGGGATACGCCATCGGCGAGATCGACGGCATCATTGGTCCGAAGACGCGCGCGGCCGTTCGACACTATCAGGCGAGCAAGGGACAGCGCGCCGACGGGTTTCCACGGCGGAAGTTCCTGGAGTTGCTGCGCTCCGACGCGCAAGCGCCTGTTCCACCCCCGGAGTAGGGCAACGGAGCCGCCCCCGCCGCTGCTTTCCGTGCGCCCGGAACCGCGTTTTGCGACCCTTGAGGACTGGACGTCGGGGTTGCACAAGCGCGTTGCGTGTCCTATCGTCGGCAGCGAAACGAACGTGGGGTCACGTTGGCGTTAGGCGTCGTCCGTGTCCCGTCCGACCCTGCTGTATCCGCCAAACGAACAAGCGGAGATCGACATGCCGACAGCGAAGCTGGAGGGAGTGGACATTTTCTACGAAAGGGCGGGATCGGGTGAGCCCGTACTGCTCGTTCCGGCATCCTGGTGGCCGTTGGATCCCTGGAAGCTTCAGGTGGTGCCAGCCCTGAGCCGGCGCTGGGAAACGATCATCATGGACTGCCGCGGCACCGGCCGCAGCAGCGCACCCGCGGACGGCTACACCGTGAGCCGGTTCGCCGGCGACTGCGCCGCGTTGCTGGCGCATCTCGGGATCACGCGCTGCCACGTGGTGGGTTTCGCCATCGGGGGTCAAATCCTTCAGGCCTTGGCCATCGAGCGCCCGGACCTGGTGGCCAGCCTCACCATGGCCGCCACCGGCCCGGGCGCCCGCAATCTGAGCGGCGCTCCGCGGGAAGTGTCTCCGAGAACCCACGCCCGGATTCAGGAACTGGGATTCGAGCACTACATCAAGTCCCACGTGGACAATGACGGCATGGCCTTCAACCCCACCTTCTATCACGCCAACCGCGCGGCGGCCGCCGCGCTCGCCGATGCTCTGTGGTCCGGACAGTCCACCGTCGAAATGTTCCGCCGCCACGAGTACGCGCGCCTCACCTGGGACGCACTGGCCATGGCGCCACGGGTCGGGGCGCCCACCCTGGTGCTGTGCGGCGAGGATGACAAGGTGGAACGGCAGGGCAGCACGCCAGTGGACACCGCCCGGCGCCTCGGACAGGCCATACCCGGAGCCGAATTGGCCCTCATTGCGGGCGTGCGCCACATGACCTTCTGGGACGGCGCCGGCGCCATCGCCGCGTTGGAGGACTTCCTGACACGCCATCCCATCGGATAGGCGGCCAACCGGATGCCCACATGCTCCAGGTCAAGGAACTTCAAAAGATCTTCAGCGTCGGCGGCAATGAAGTGGCCGCGTTGGGTGGCGTCACGCAAGGCGTCGAGGAGGGCGAGTTCTTCGGACGGCGTGGTTCTCGTGGGCATGCGAGGCTGTCACGCCGCCGCTCTCTCGGCCATCATGGCGACGAGGTCCGCCACACGGCAACTGTAGCCCCATTCGTTGTCGTACCATGACAGAACCTTCACCATGCTCTCGTCCACGGCGACGGTGGACAGTCCGTCGACGATGGAAGATGCCGCACTCCCCTTGAAGTCGCTCGAGACCAGCGGCTCGTCGCAGTAATCCAGTATACCGTTCATGGACCCTTGTGCGGCTTCGGCCAGGGCGGCGTTGACGTCGTCCGCTGTGCCTGGTCGCTTGAGGTCGGCCACGAGGTCCACCACCGAAACGGTGGCGGTGGGCACACGCAGCGCCATTCCGCGCAGCTTGCCTTCGAGTTCGGGAATGACGCGCGCGATGGCGCGGGCGGCTCCGGTCGTGGTGGGCACGATGTTCATGGCCGCGGCCCGGGCGCGCCGGAGGTCCTTGTGCGCCACGTCCAGGATGCGCTGGTCGCCGGTGTAGGCATGGGTCGTGGTCATCATGCCTCTTTCGATGCCGAAGCGGTCGTGGAGCACTTTCGCCACCGGCGCCAGACAGTTGGTGGTGCAGGACGCGTTGGAGACGATGCGATGTTTGCCGGGATCGTACCGGGAATCGTTGACACCCATGACGACGGTCATGTCCGCGTTGGCGGAGGGCGCCGTGATCACCGCGCTCCGCGCCCCGGCCTGAAGGTGGGCCGATGCCGCGCCGGCGTCGGTGAAGGCCCCGGTGGACTCGATGACCACGTCCACCCCCAGCTTCTTCCAGGGGAGACGGGACGGGTCGAGTTCACGGGTGACGCGGATGGCGCCGCCGTCCACCTCCATCACGCCCTCGCCCACCGTTACCGCGCCGGGGAACATGCCATAGTTCGTGTCGTACTTGAGCAGGTGCGCGCCCACTTCCAGGTCCGCGATGTCGTTGATGGCGACGACGGAGAGACTCTCCCGGTGTCTTTGCAGCATGGCGCGCAAGCTGAGACGGCCGATGCGGCCAAATCCGTTGATGGCGATCCGTGTGGTCATGGCGGCTTCCTCGGGCGATTGAGACAATCTTGAACAGGGCCGGCAAACGCAGCACCCTATGCCCTGCAGGGAAAATCCCCGCAATGGAGCTTGTGCGGCAGGAATTCGCGAAAGCGAAACTTCGCTCTCATCCGTCCCTTCGGCGCAAGCTCCTGGTGTCGTGTCCCGTAAATTCCTGCGACAAGTTGCGCAGGTTTTTTGTTGCCGGCAAGGCGCGATGACAAGCAGTGCCGGGCACCACGCGAGGAAGAGCCACGCAGCCGACGGCGAAACAGACCCGCAAATTATCGCAGTAATTTGCGGGACACGACACTAACGGACGTCCAGGCCGTGGCGCCGGCTGAGCTTGTAGAAGAGGCTGGCGAGGACAACCGTGCCTACACTGATGCCCAGAGCGAAGGCCGACAGACTCCCGATGTGGCCGTTGTCCCAGAGCTCCCAGATGACCACCGAGATCACTTCGGAACCGGGGCTGTAGAGCAACAGCGCCACGGACAGCTCCCGGATGGTGATGAGGAAGATGTAGATCCACCCGGCGAACAGGGCCGGCATCATCAGCGGCACCATGATCCGCCGGGCCACGTTGCCCCAGCTCGCGCCGCTGGCGGTGGCGCTTTCCTCCAGCTCCTTGTGGATGCCGATGAGTCCGGCGTGGCTGAAGCGCATGGCGTAGGGAAGATAGCGCGCCGAAAAGGCGATGACCATGATCCAGATGGTGCCGTACACGGGAATGGGCACCACGAGGTAGGTCTGCAGCACGGCCACGCCCATGACGATGCCCGGGAAGACCAGCGGCACCATGGTGAGGCGGTCCAGGCTCCAGCGCATCTTGATGTTGGTCCGCGTCACCAGCCAGGCCGTGACGAAGGCGACGCCCACGCACGCGGTGGCGGACACCATGCTGATGGTGACGTTGTTGGTGATGGAACGCAGTATCTTGTCGTCGCTGAACGCTTCCACGTAGTTGTTCAGGGTGAACATGGAGAGCGCGTCCCAGGAGGGCACGACGAGGTAGGGCATGAAGCTCGACCAGATGAGCGCGGTAAGCGGGAGGAGCTGGAGCATCGGCAGGCCCAGCAAAGCCAGTCCACCCAACCAGCGCCAACGTCCCAGATCCTTGCGCCGGGGCTGGAACCCCTTGCCGGTGATGGTCGTGAACCGGTGCGCGTGCTGGGTAACGCGATAGTAGGGAACCAGGCACAGGGCCACCAAGGCGATGAGCAGCACGGAGTAGGCGCTGGCATAGCCGTACTCGGGCACGAACCCCTCGATCAACTGGAGGTAGATCTGGGTGGTCATGACCTCGATGCCCGCGGGAAGACCCACCAGCGCGGGAATCTCGAAGGCCTCCATGCTGCGGATGAAGGTGAGGATCAGCACGGAGAGAAGACTGGGCATGGCCATGGGCAGGGTCACCTTCCAGAACACCTGCCAGTCGCTGCTGCCCGCCACCACCGCGGCTTCCTCCAGCGACGGATCCATGGACCGGAACGGCGTCGCCATGAGCAGAAACACGATGGGGGTCCAGAGAAATCCCTCCACCAGGATCATGCCGCTCATGGAGAACAAGTTGAAGATGGGCATGATTCCGGTGACGGAATTCACGGCGATGTTGAGGAAGCCCGCCTCCGGCCCCAGCAGCAGAATCCAGCCGATGACCTTGACCAGGCCCGGGACGGCGAACGACACGAAAGCCGCCAGGTAGGCCACCGCGCGGAACGGCGCATTGCTGCGCTCCGCCAGCCAGGCCATGGCCGTGCCGAAGACCAGCGCCCAGCCAGCGCTGCCCACGGAAAACACGACGGAGTTCCAGACCAAACCCCGGAACTCATCCAGACCCTCGAAGATATCGAAATAATTCTGAATCGTGAGGCCGACGATGTCCGAGTCTTCCGAAGGAACGAAACTCGAATAGATGATGAAAACCAGCGGCGGGATGACGAGATACAGGAGCACCAGCGCACAGGGTATGAACAACCACAACGGGAAGTCGCGGCCCTGCCTGCTGGGACGGAAGATGTCGAGAAATGCCCAGGCGCGGCCGCTGGCGAAACCGGGTTCCCTGAGCGCTGCTTCGTCTTTGCTCAACGTCGGAGTTTCCTGGTGATACTCTGGCCCGTGCACGGCCGTGGCGTGCACTCACCGGGCGCCCGGGGGCGGGGTCGCTGCCCCGGGGCGCCGCGGTGATCCGCACGGAACGCCAAGGGAAGGTGGCCGGTAAAGTCCATCAGCGGCGGCCGATGGAACGCAACTGCTTGTTGAGCTTCTTGGAGACCCTGTTGTAGTCCTTCGAGCTCATTCCCCGTTCGGGGTACACCCGCTTGAACGGATAGTCCAGCCACGCCATGCCGTAGTGGAACTTCTGCAGGATCTGCTGTCCCTCGGTCAGGACGAAGTTGGTAAGAAGCAACGCGGCATGAGGGTGCGGCGAATTCGCGAAAATCGCGGAGCCGCCGGCGTTGGTCGGAACTTCGTCCAACGCGTTCCAACCGATGGGGGCGCCCTCGGCGATCTTCACGAGGGCGTGATTGCGGAACACGGAAGGCGACACCACGAACTCGCCCGAGATGATCAGGTCGCGAGTGGCCGTACCCGAGATCTTCACGAGCTTGACCTGCTGCTTCTTGAGCTGCTCGACGTATTCCTCGCCCTTGACCTTGATCATGCTCGACAGCATCCGGTCGCCGGTGCTCTGCACGCTCATGACGATCTTGCCCTTGAGAGAAGGGTCCAGGAGGTCGTCGAAGCTCTTGGGCGCCTTGTCCTTGGGCATCTTGTCGGTGTTGTATCCGAGGCCGATGAAAGATTCGCGGTCGGTGACCCACCAAACCCCGCCGCTACTGGCCTTGGTCTGGTGTTCATCCGGCCATCTCTTGTGCTCCGGGCTGCTGTAGGGAGTGATGATGTTCCGCTCACGGAGCAACTGCAGGATCCCCGGCGTGCTCTCGATGGCGTCCACGAGGTATTTGCCGGCCTTGTGCTCGGCGAGGATCTTGGCGGCGATATCCTTGCTGCCCGCGCGGTAGACCTCAATCTTCACGTCCGGGTATTTCTTGGCAAAGCCCGACTGGATGGTCTTGTAGGACTTGCCGCTCAGCGACGTGTACCACACCACCTTGCCTTCTTTCTTGGCGCCCGCCTCCAGCATCTGGTGGTAATCCGCTCCCTTGTAGTTGGCCAGCTTCTTGACCATTTCGCTCTGGCCCCACGCCGCGGATGCGGTCAGGAAGAGAAGCGCGACGGTCAGGTATAATGCCTTCATAAGGATGTCCTCCTTTTCGGGTTTGACTCCTGTGGGAGCTCGGCGCGCGCATGGGCGGGCACCTGCCTTTGGCTACGCTCAACGCCCCTTCTATGGCAGGGACCGTGAGCTTGTCAAACGAAAAACCTTGGGCGAAGATGGCTGCGGTTCCGTGCCTTTTCCCGGAATTCCGGTTCACAACGCCGGCGTCGGTCTTGTCGGAAAGGTTGGGGAGATGCGTACAGCGCGCCGTGCCGCGATCATCGCCACCGTTTTCCTCGTGTTCTGCCACGGCGCGCTGTTCGCCGCCTGCAAGGAGGAGAGCTTCGCGAGCCGCTTCTTCCGGCCCGCGTATGCCGCCGCGCCCGACGCCACCTTGAACTACTTCGGCCACAGCTTTTTTCAACTCGTCACCCATCGGGGCACGCGCATCGTCATGGATCCGCTCGCGCCGGGCTGGTACCCCACGCCGGACGTGTCCGCGGACGCCGTCACCATCGGCAGGGAGCACGAGAACCACAACTGGATCCCCATCGTGCGCGGCCGGCCGCTGATTCTCCGAGGCCTTCGGGAAACCCCGGTCGCATACGAATGGAACCAGGTGCGCGCCACGGTCAAGGACGTGCGCATCTCCAGTGTGCCCATCTACGTCAGCCGGCCCAACGGCGACCTCTTCAAGGGCGCGGCCTTTGTGTACGATCTCGGCCGGCTGTGCGTGGCGCACCTGGGAGACCTGGCCCACCGGCTCACGGACAAGCAACTGCAGCAGTTCGGCAAGGTGGACGTGGCGCTGGTGCCCATCGGCGGGCGCACCACCATGGGACCCTGGACCGCCCGTAGCGTGGTGGAACAACTCGAACCGAAGATCGCGATCCCCATGCACTACCGCGACGATCTCGAGCGCGTGCGCATCTTCACCGAAGGCTTCCCCATGCGCACCGTGCCCCACGGATCCCTACCCCTCAGCAAGGCGGCGCTGCCGCGCAAGACCGAGATCGTGGTGCTGGGTTACCGCGGTGGGCCGTTCCAGTAATTTCCTCCGAACGCAGCCGCGACACGAGCGTTTCTTTTGGCTTGACCGGCACCCCGATCCATCCTATTTTACGCCAATTCGTCCGGCCGCATATCCATGGCGGCGCGTCGTAACTTCTACCCAGAAGGAGGTTTTGCATGAAGAGTCCGAGATTCAAGACGCTGCTCGCAGCGGTGGCCGTGGCGGCCATGGCGTGGGCATCCGGCCCCCAGCGGGCAACCGCGGCGGAGATGCCGTCCAGCCTCGAGATCGGCGGCGCCAGCATCGGCGGCGCGTTCTACGTGGTGGCGGGGGGCGTCGCCAAGCTGCTGGAAGATCAGATGAAGATCCCGGTAACCGCGGCGGTGACCGAAGGCTCGCGCGAGAACGTGCGCCTGATCGACCGCAAACAGATCTTCATGGGCGTCATCGCGTCCAACAACTCGTACCCGGCGTACCACGGAGTCCTGACGTTCAAGAAAAAGCATCCCCTGGCCCTGGTCATGGGCCTTTACCCCAACGCCTTCACGCTTCACACCCTGCCCGGCAGCCCCATCAACTCGTTCGCCGACCTCAAGGGACATCGCGTGGGCGTGGGCACCGGCCGCACCTGGGACGCCTTCATGGTCCCGTTGATGAAGGCTCACGGCCTGACCTACAAGGAGGACTTCAAGCCCGTGTACGCGGGCATGAGCGACCTCTACACGCAACTCGGCGACGGCAACATCGTGGCCATGCCGACCATGGTTTCCGGGCTGAGCCCGATCCCCGCGGCCCTGCGCCTGCACGCCGAAAAGGGCGCGCGGTATCTGGCGCCGGAGCCCCAGGCCGTCGACAAGATGGTCGAGCAGTTTCCGTACATGACGCGGCAGACCATTCCCGCCAACACGCCCACCTTCGACAAGGCGGTCGAGACGTTCGACATCGGCGGCCCCCTGCTCACCGTCCGGGCGGACGCTGACGAGGAACTGGTCTACAACGTCATCAAGATGATTCACCAAAACCTGGGCAAGTTGGCGGAGGACGTGCGCTACTTCAAGTACGCCCAACTCAACCCTGCGGTCCTGACCACCCAGATCGGCGTTCCCTATCATCCGGGGGCCGTGCGCTACTGGAAGGAAGCCGGTCTCTGGAAGGAGTAGGCTTCATGGTCACGTGATCGCGGCAATCGGACCGCCGGCGCCCATCGTTTGCGGCGCCGCCGGTCCGATGCCGCCGGTATCGCCATGACCAAAGAGTTAGACGCACCCTTTCGGAAGGACGAGGTGAGGTCTTGGAAGGAGAAGGCGCCCTGAGAGCCATAGGCCGGACCCTCACGCGGGTGTTGGCCATCGGACTGTCGGCTTACGCCGTGTGGAACGCCTTCAGTCCGTTGCCGCCGCTTCAGGAACGCAGCCTTTTCCTGCTCGTCCTGTTCGTCCTGTTGTTCCTGACCCAGGCGACGGAGCGTGAGCGGCCAGCCCAGGTGGCGTTGGACCTCTTCTGGCTGGCGCTCAGTCTGGCGACCTTCGGCTACGTGTTCATCGAGCACGAGGAGATCGCCTTCAAGTCGGGACTCGTCACCCAGACCGACCTGGTGCTGGGGGTCATCTGTGTCATCGTGGTGCTGGAGGCCACCCGGCGCATCGTCGGCATGGCGCTGGTTGTCACCGCACTGGTGTTTCTGGTCTACGTCTTCTACGGCCAGCACCTGCCGCGCTGGGTGGGGGGCCACGGCGGCTTCGACCTCGACCGCATCGTCACCACCGTCTACCTGTCCGGCAACGGCGTCTTCGGCGTCGCCACCTACATCACCTTCAAGTTCGTGTACCTGTTCGTGATGTTCGGCAAGCTGCTGGAGGCCACCGGAGCGCTGGCGTTCATCATGGAGTTCACCCGTTCCCTCGTGGGACGATACCGCGGCGGCCCCGCCATGATGGCCGTGGTTTCCAGCGGCATGATGGGATCGGTGAGCGGCAGCGCCGTGGCCAACGTCATGGTCACGGGGTCCATCACCATCCCGCTCATGAAACGCGTGGGGTTCCAGCCTCACGTGGCTGGAGCGGTGGAGGCGGCCGCGTCCACGGGCGGGCAGTTCATGCCGCCGGTGATGGGGGCCGCGGCGTTCCTGATGATGCAGTTCCTGGCAGTGGACTATCTCCAGATCGTCAAGGCCGCACTCATTCCGGCAGTGCTGTACTTCATCGGGGTTCTGGCGGGCGTCTACTTCTACGCGTTGCGCTCCGGGCTCACGGGTTTGCCGAAGTCCGAACTGCCCAACATCCGGGAAGTCGTGCGCGAGCCCCAGGGGCTGACGTTCATCGCCGGCATCGGCCTGCTCATCGTGCTGCTGCTGGCGCGGATGTCGCCGGTCCAGGCGGTGTTGCGGGCCATGACGGTCATCGCGGTGCTGGGGGTGAGCATCGCGGCCATTGCCATGTTCGTGCGGGACCGGCGCGGGTTCGTGAAGACGGCCCCCGCCGGAGCCTGGCGCGCCGTCAAGAAGGGCATCGACGTATTCGAGGGTACTGGCCGGGACTTCGTCACCTTGGGCACCGCGGTGGCGTGCGTCGGCATCATCATGGGCACCATCCTGATGACCGGTCTGGCCACGCGCTTCTCGGGTCTCGTCATCGGCATGGCGGGGGGAGAACTGATCATCATTCTGCTGCTCACCATGTTCGCCTCCATGATTCTGGGCATGGGACTGCCCACCAGCATCGCTTATATCATTCTGGCCCTGATGGTGGCGCCCGTGCTCATCAAGGTGGGCGTCTGGCCCATGGCCGCGCATCTGTTCATCTTCTTCTCCGGCATGCTGTCCATGGTGACGCCGCCCGTGGCCTTGGCCGCCTATGCCGGCGCCACCGTCGCCGGCAGCGATTTCTGGCGCACCAGCCTGTTCGCGGGACTGATTTCGTTGCCGGTCTACATCCTCCCCTACGCCTTCGTGTTCGGCACGCCGTTGCTGATGCGCGGGCATCCCGTTGACATCGTTCTGACCACGGCGACGGCGGCCGCCGGGGTGATCCTCAATGCCTATGCCCTGGTCGGCGACTTGAAGGACCGGACCGAGGCGGTGGAGCGGGTGGTGGTGTTCGTGGCCGCCATCATGCTCATCGCGCCGGGCATGATGACCGACATCATCGGCGTGCTTCTGGCCGCGGCCGGGCTGGCACGGCCACTGGCGCGGCGGATGTCCACGGCCAAGGTCGCGGCCTGATTCGAGAGCGCATGGCAACGCGGGGTGCGGCTGCCGTGTCAACGCCTTCCACACAGTCAAGGGAAACGGCAACGTCGCTGGCCTCGTTTGAGGTGAAGTCGAAGAACTCGGGACAAACGGAGCCGTGGCTCCACGCCTGAACCTCCGCTTCGACGCCAACGCCGGCGTCCACACCACCCGCGCCGAAGTCGCTGGACGCTGGCGAACTACCCTTGCATCCCCTTCGGCGACCCCGGGCTCGTGGTCGCGGCGGCTTCACGGGCGGCCGCCGGGAACCCCATCTCGTCTAAATGGGGAATCGAGTCAAGTCCGGTTGAGCGAGGACCACAGTTTGAGGATGACGGAGACGCTGCCGTATCGCCTGACGTTGGAAGATGCGGAACGCGACGTGGTGCGACGGATCCGGAGCGGCGATGCGGACGCCTACCGGCTGCTGGTGGAGCGTCACCAAGCGCGCATTCACCGGCTCGTCGGCCGCCTCCTGGGACCGGACCATGGTGACGTGGACGACGTCGTCCAGGAGGTGTTCGTCAAGGCGTTCTTCTCGCTGGGCAAGTTCCGGGAAGACGCGGCCTTCGGCACCTGGATCACGCGCATCGCCATCAACCGCGCCCGGGACGAACTCAAACGGCAATCGGGCAAGGTGTCCCTGGACGCGGAACCCGCGGAGGAAGCCGCAGACGGTCTGCGCGACCGGCTCGCCGACGACGGGCAGCGCGATGGCGACATGGACGAAGCCCGCGAGGCCGCTGTCAGCGGCCTGGTGGCCCGGACGGTCGCCCGCCTGCCCGACCGGCTGCGCGTCGTCGTGACGTTGAAGGACTTGGAAGGAAATTCGTACCAGGAAATCGCCGATATCCTGAATTGTGCCCTGGGCACGGTCAAATCGCGCCACGCCCGGGGACGCGCGCGCCTGCGACAGATGCTCGCGCCCCACGTAAACGAACTGTTCCGTGGCCCGCACGACGGCCCGGGTCCAGAAGGCCAGGGAGGTGAGTCGTGACCTGTGATGATTTCACGCAGTGGCTGGAATCCGCCGGCGCCAAGCGCACGGAGGATCTCCCCGAAACACACGCGGCACACATCGGTTCGTGCGCCGGCTGCCGCGCGGCCCTGGAGGAGGAACGGCTCTGGCGGCGTTTCTTCTCCGCGGCGCCGGCGCCGGCGCCGCAACGGCCCGCGTGGCCGGGAGTGCTCGCTCGAATTCGTGAGGAAGAGAACCGGCGCGCGTCGTGGAGCGCCGCCCTCCTGCTGTTCAGTCGCCGGCTCGCCCCGGCCTTTGTGCTGGTGGTGGTGCTTCTCGGCGGCATCGGTCTCTGGCGCGGCATGCCAACGCAGTCCCTGGAGCGGACGCCCGCCACCCTCACCATGCTGGAAGACGGAACGGGCCAGGACGTCGTATCCGCCGACGAACCCGACGCGGCGCTGATCGCTTGGGTGGGAGCAGGGATGCCATGAAGAGAAAAGCCTTGATTGCAGTGGTGGGCGTATTCCTGCTCGGACTCATGGGCGGCGCCGTCATCGGAAACGTCTTTCCCGCAAGAGAACTCTGGGGCGGCCCATGGCGTCCCCACCGGGAAGGCGGCCATCACTGGAGCGGCAAGAAGCAGGCCTCGAGCGGAAGGTACCTGCACATGCTGCAACGGAAGCTCGACCTCTCGGAGCAACAGATGGGGGAGATCGGGCCATTGTTGGGCCAGGCCCGGCAGAATCTTTACCGGGAGCGCATACGCTCCCACGAGGAAGCCGACCGCATTATCATGGAGTTTCACAAAAAGATCGTACCGTCCCTCGACGACAGCCAGGCGCGCAGGCTGCAAGACCTGACCGACGATTTCCGTGAACGACGCGCGCAAAAGCGCCAGCGGTGGATGTCGCGGGTCGAATCGCGGCGCACCGGCAGCGCTCGACTCCCCTTGGGGACACCGCGACAGACCCGGAACCCCCATGCGTCTAATCCTTGACATCGCGATCCGGATCGACTCAACAAACCAACAAGGAGAACCTCAATGAAGAATCGCAAGCGCACCGCATTTCTGATGGTACCCATGCTCCTGGTGGGCCTTTCCGGAGGCATCGCCTGGAGCCAGCAGAGCGAAGGGCGCCGCGGCGACAGCCCGCGGGTGGCCCGCGCCGATGGCGGCGAGGAACGCGGCAGGCGGCACTGGCGCGGCCGCGGCGGACGACACGAACGCGGTGGCCAGGCGCGGATGATGGGACGCATGAAGGAGCGCCTGGAGCTCACCGACGAGCAGGTCACGAAGATCAAGGAGGTGCTCACCGAGGCGCGCAAGAAGAAAATCGCGCTGCGCGCCGACGCCCGCATCGCCGGCATCGATCTGCGCCAGATGGTCACGGGGGAGACGGTTGAAAAGGCCGCGGTCGGCGCCAAGGTGGACGCCATCGCCAAGATCCGGGGCGACCGGCTGCGGGCGCGCGCCGACGCCGTGCTGGCCGTGCGAGAGATTCTGACACCCGAGCAGATCGCGAAGGCGGACCGCATGCTGAAGCGCATGTTGCAAGGCCGCGGAGGCCGCAAGGGTCACGGCCACGGGCGCCGATAGGACGGGGTGTTGTGCCGAGTCGACTCTCGTTCTGAATGAAAAGCGGGCAGCCCTTGCGGCTGCCCGCTTCTTTGTTGCGGGTTGTCAAGGAACGGACAACTTGTCTACATTGGGCAACATCGCACCCGAGTCCGCCACTACCGTACTCCATGAGCACACCCGCACCTGCATCCGCTCAGGCCCCACCCGCGTTCGCGGCGCTCCGGAACCGTGACTTCGCCCTGTTCTTCATCGGCAACATGTTGTCGATGATGGCCGACAACATCGAGCACGTCATCAGCTACGGCATCGTGTACCAGGCGTTCCGCTCCGAAACGCTGCAGGGATTTGCCGTCATCAGCCACTGGATGCCCGCGCTGTTCTTTTCGTGGTACTTCGGCGCGCTTGCGGATCGCCTCGATTGCCGGCGGATCATGGAATGGTCCCAGATCCTGTTCATATCGGTGAGCCTCGCCTGGGCATTGCTGTTCTATACAGGTCGCCTGGAGATGTGGCACTCGGCGCTCCTGCTGACCCTCCACGGCATGGCGGGCGCCTTGTGGAACCCGGCGCGCCAACTCATGATCTACGACGTGGTCGGGCCTGAGACGCTTCAGAGCGGCATCCGGCTACTGGCGACGGGACGGCAACTGGGGATTCTGTTCGGCCCCGCGGTGGGAGGCGCCACCCTGTGGCTGCTGAAACCCACGCGGGCGCTGCTGGTCAATGCGCTCGTCTACCTGCCATTGATGGTCTGGTGCCGGCTGGTGCCCTATACCGGCCACGGCTCCGGGCGGCAGACCACGAAGGGGAGCTGGGCGGAAGCGCTTTCGGCACTGTGGGGCGCTTCAAACAACCGGATCCTCCTGTCCATGATCCTGCTCGTGGGTTTCTACGCCTTTTTCGTAGGCAACGCGTTTCAGGCGCTCATGCCAGCGTTCGCCCTGTCGCTGGGCGCGGAGGATCTGAGCCTCGGCTACGCCATGTTGTTCGCCGCCAATGGCGCGGGCGCCGTCGCCGGCGGGTTGTTGCTGGAAATAAGAGGCCTGTTCACGGCACGCGCCTCGACGGCGATCATCCTGGCCATGCTGTGGTGCTGCGCCATGACCGCCTTCGCCGTCTCCACGAACTACGTGCTGTCGTTGCTGTTCCTGTTCCTCGCCGGCATCCTCAACCTTGCGTTTCTGTCCATGGCGCAGACGCTGGTGCAACTCGAGGCGCCGGCCAACCTGCGCGGCCGTCTGATCGGGCTCTACAACATGGCCGCCCAGGGGCTGCGGACGTTCAGCGGCGTCACCGTGGGCTTTGCCGGCGCGTATGTCGGCATACAATGGTCACTGGGGCTCAGCACCCTGGTGGTAATGGCCATCGCCGCGGCCCTCTTCGTCATCACGGCAAGAGGAGTACGGACCCCGAAACCCGCCGCCGGATGAAAGGTTGCCAGGAAACCGTCGATTCCATGGAATTTTCCATGGAATCGTGACGGCAGAACTTGGCGGCAAGCCCCACAACAACGAAAGGATCCACTCCATGCCCAGGAGAGTCAGCATCGAGCTTCCCGGCGTGCCGCACAACGCTCCGATCCCCATGGGAGCGAAGGTGGGCAACATCGTCTATTCCTCCGGCATCTCCGGCCGGGACGGCGCCACCGGCGAACTGCCAGCGGATCCGGACCGCCAGGCGGAAGTCCTGTTTGACAACATCCGGCAGTTCATGGGGCTGGCGGGCGGCAGCCCCGACGATATCGTACGCATGACGGTCTACCTCAAGGAGGAGGAGTACCGTGACTCCATCAACAAGGCGTGGCTCAAGATGTTCCCCGACGAGCACGACCGTCCCGCCCGCCATGCCATCAAATCCCCCGTCCGCGGCGGCATGTTGTTCCAGATCGAATTGGTGGCCGTGTTGTGACCCCGGCGAGTGTACGCGCCTGCCCGGATGGATGGCCGCCGCCCCGTCGCGCCGGGTTTTCCGCGTGGGGCGATCCCGGCCCGCGAGCGGTGGGGCCTGTGCCTGCCGGTTGACGCACGCAGTCGCAACGCGGGCGGGATTGCTCGGGATCGGGAGCCCTCAGGCCGCTGCCGCGGCTGGCTTGCGCTGTCTTGCGGCGAACCAGATCGTGGCGACGCCGGCCACCGCCAGTAACGGGATGCTGCCGAGGTTCACCCACTGCCACCCCAGAAAGTGCACCAGGGCGCCGGACGACAACGACACCAAGGCCACGAAGGTGTAGTTGATGAAGCTCATGGCCCCTTGAGTCTTGTTGCGTTCCGCCGGGGTGTAAGCGGTGGTCAGGAGCGACGTGCCGCCGGTGAAGGCGAAGTTCCAGCCGACCCCCAGGAACAGCATGGCGAACCAGAATTCGATCACCCCGGTGCCGGCAAGCCCGATGACGACACAGACGACCTGGAGCGCAATACCCGTAAGGATGATGCGCGCCTCTCCGAAGCGCTTGATCAGGGAGCCGGTGACAAAGCCCGGCGCGAACATGCCGATGCTGTGCCACTGGATCACCAGCGCGGTAGCGGTGAACGGGTGACCGGCCTGGGTCATGGCGATGGGCGTGGCGGTCATCAGGAGATTCATGGCTCCCTGCCCCATGGTGGCCGCCAGGGTGGCCGCCACAAAGATCGGCTGCGCCATGATGGTGGCCAGCGGGCGTTGCTGCGCGGAGCGCTCGCTCGGCGTGAGGTTGGGGATGTCCAGGAAGAGCAGCACCAGGACCGTCAGGAGCGCCAACGCGATCAGGAACAGGTACGAGCCGAAGAACTCGTCGGACGGGATCAGAAACTGGCCCGCCATGGCCAGGGACGTGCCCACCACGGCCGCGATCACCCCACCGGTCAGCACCAATGAGATGGCCTTGCTGCGGAACTCCGGGGGAGCCGTGTCGGCGGCGGCAAAGCGATAGTATTGACCGAACGCGGCGAAGAAGCCGTAGGTGAGTGTCCCAAGGCACAGCAACCGGAAGTCGGCGCGCACGATGCCGGCGAGAACGATGCCGCCCCCGACGGCGCCGAAGCAGGCGCCGATCATGAACCCGAGACGCCGACCGGTGGCGCGCATGAGCATGGAGGCCGGCATGGTGGCCAAGGCCGTGCCGACGATCACCAGGGCGGCCGGCAGCGTCGCCAGGCCCTTGTTCTCGACGATGCCGTAGGCGATGAGCGGGGCGGTGGCGATCAGCAGCGTCCGGGTAGCCCCGAACAGCATCTGGCAGGTGGCCAGGATGAAGACATTGACGCGATTGCGCTGCTGGGCGGCCATGTTCACCGTACCCTACCGCAATTCCCGCGGGCGCGCCATCGGGAGCGGGCAGCCACCAGGGAAGACGAGGCGTTCCATGGCGGAAAGCGGCGGGGCGTGCCCGGGGCAATGGATCTCGTCAGTCGAAGACGGTGATGGAGTACGGCTCCACATCGATGAAGGCTTCGATAACGCTGGGGCCGTCGAGACCGAGGCCCCATTGGATTGCGGCCTCGAAGTCCTCGACGTTCGCGACGCCACGGCAAGGGACGCCGAAGTAATGTGGGGGTGAATCCACCCGGGAACCCAGTGCCACGCCGGAGAGCGGGAACTCCCTGCGTTCCTGCTTGACCTTCATCAGGCCAAGCCAGCCGTCGTTGAGGACGATGATGGGAACCGCCAGGTTGCGCCGGCGCGCCAGCGCCAGTTCACCGGCGGTCATCTGGAAACAACCGTCGCCCACCACGCCGACCACGGCGCGTTGCGGATGCACCATCCTGGCGGCATAAGCGGCGGGCATGCCGAAGCCCATGGAGGACCAGCCGTTGGTGGCCAGCAGCGTCCTGGGCAGGTCCGTGCGCCACTGGGTAGCGATCTGGTGTGTATGGGCGCCCACGTCGTAGGCCAGGACGCCGTCCGCCGGTAGTGCCAGGCGCAACGCGTCGAGCACCTGGTGCGCGGCGAAGCCGCTGCCTTCCGGGCGCAGTTGCCGTTCCAGAGAAGTTCGGTGGTGCGCCAGTTCGCCGGCGGACCAGTCGTTGGCCGCGGCCGGAAGGTCCTCCAGGCGCCGCAGGGCCTGGTCAAGATCGCCTCCTCGGTTGAACACGAAGCGGACACGCGGGTCCACCTCCGCCGGCGTCGTGCTCAGGTGGAACACGGGCGTGTCGCGTACCCACTCCTCATAGTTGATCTCGATGGGATCGTACCCAACCGCGATGATCAGGTCGGCGCGGTCAATGAGCCCCTGCACGTCGGTGCGGCGGGCGCGCCCCAGGACGCCGCACCATTGGGGATGGCTTTCCGGCAGGAAGCCCTTGGCGTGAAGGGTGGAGACGAACGGCAGCCGGTGGCCCTCGATGAAGCGGAGCAGCGAGTCCGCCTCAGCGGAACGGGTGAACGCAAGCCCGGTGATGACCAGCGGGCGCCGGCTGTGGGACAAAGCCGCCGCAAGAGCGGCGCGGGCTTCGTCTGGCACGGGCTCCAGCGCCGGCGCTGGAGCCGACATCGAGGCGGGCGCCGATGCCAGAGCGGGGGGCGTCACCCGGGCGGAAGCCGGCGCCCGTGCCGAGGGGTCGCCGGCGGACAGCGCGACGCCTACGTCCTCGGGCAGGTCGAGATGCACGGGGCCGGGAGGCTCCGCCGTCGCCAGGGCAAGGGCCTCGGCCATCCGTTCTCCAACGTCGTCCGCATGCAAGGCGAAGGTCGCCTTGGTGAGGGGGCGGAAGAGCGCGTTGTGATCGATGCGCATCTGAATCCTGCGCTGAAGCCACGGACTGGGCACGTTGCAAGTGATGGCCAGCGCCGGCGCGCCGTCGAGCCAGGCGCAGCCTATGCCGGTGGTGAGGTTGGTGGCGCCAGGTCCGACGGTGGCGGCGCAGACGCCCGGGACGCCGGTGAGTTGTCCCACCGTGGCGGCCATGAAACCCGCGGAGGTCTCGCTGGCGGTCAGTACGAACTCCACGGGGCTCCGGCCGAGGGCCTCGATGAGGGGCAGCACCGGGCCGCTGGGGATGCCGAAGACCCAGCGGACCCCGGCCTGTTCCAGCATGCGAACGATGGTTTCGACGTTGGTCATGTCATGAAGGGTCGGAGTCAATGCGGCTCAATTCAGCCAGCGTCTTTGGACTTCGTTTCGCCGAGCCTGTCCCGAGCTTGACGGCGGGCTCAGGACGAACGGGATGAGGCTGCGTTTGCCAATCCTCCGGGTGCCGTAGTGGATCGTCAGGTGCCCACGCGCACGGGGTCCAGCGCATCCTGGAGGGATCGGATCATCGACAGCACGGTCAGCCGCCCTGTGCGCGGGTTTTCGGTGGGCACGTTCTCGATGCGCATGTTCAGCTTGCCGAACTCGCCTTCCGCCTCAACTTCGTGACAGTTCCGCTCGAGGCCCGGCACCGCCAGTATGCGGATCCGCGTGCGATCCGGCCCCAGGCCCGCCAGGCTTACGGCCGCGGACACGTTGACGTTGGCGGGGAACGCCCGGCAGGCTTCCCGCGCGGTGCCCGAAAAAATCTCCCGGGGTTCGGTCAGCCCGGCCAGCGAGATGCCATTCTCCACGAGATAGGGAGCGCCTTCCAGGCCATGGGGTGGCTTCCGGGTGGTAATGGTGACGTGGGCCACCGCGCCGGCGCATGCCGATTTAATGCCGTCGAGTGCGGCAATGGCGCCCGACGGCAGCAAGAGGCGGCAGCCGGTGCGCCGCGCCCGTTGGATCACCTCGGGATGGTCCAGGAGCGCGCCCCCGCTGATGACGAGCAAGTCCTTGCCTGCATCAAACACCTGCCGCGCCAAGTCCGGCACGGCCGCGCCGCCAGCCGCTTCCACGACGATATCGGAACGGTCAATGAGTTCGTTGAGAGCAAGGAAAGGCACGGACGCATCCAGGGTCTCGAGAAAGTTCCGGCACGTGCTCTCCGTGCGGCTGGTCACGCAGATCTCGGCCGCCAGCGCTCCCCTGTCGGCTGCCTTCAACAGCCCCTTGCCGATGGCGCCGCAGCCCACGATGCCGATGGTCTTCATTGGGTGACTCCCTGCTGCCTGCCGTATACCAGCCCCGGGCATGCGGTTTCAACATCGCGATCCTGACCGCGCGCGCTGAGAAGCCTGCTGGCAATTCCGGACGAAGATCCAACAGGGAGTGGGTCCCTTTCCGTGCCTCGCAGCGGCGTTCCTGGCAAAGCGGAAAGGCACTTGGCGGCCCGCGGCCACGGATGGCGGCGAGTGTGGCACGGCGACAACTCCGTACAGAAACATGCAGGACTATCCCACGTTGCCGTCTTGCACGGAAGTCGGAGGTTCGGACGGCGTCGTTCCGGCGTAACGAGGCCTCGCAAGGACACGAACGAACCCCATCCGGCGCTCGACGCGGATGCTCGGTCAGCGTGGGATCACCCTGAGAAACAGGGCGGTCAGGTTACAAACACCGGACGAAGTGTGGTAACGTCGCCCGTGAAATTCATGGATTCATGGCTGAGCGTTGAACCTACGCCTCCAGAGAGGCGGACCAGCGTAACGCCGCGCCAAAGCAAAACGGGAGGATCGCATGATGAAACGTCTGCACTTGTCACTCGTGGCCTTCGCTATCGCCGGATTAGCGGCGGCAACGGCCAACACGGCCCTGGCCGCGGGCAAACTCACCCTGTACTGCAGCCCGCAGATCGAATGGTGTCAACTCATGGTCAAGGAGTTCGAGAAGGCCACGGGCATCAAGGTAGCCATGACGCGGAAGAGTTCCGGCGAGACCTTTGCGCAGATCAAGGCGGAACGCCGCAACCCCAAGGGCGACGTGTGGTGGGGCGGCACCGGCGACCCGCATCTTCAGGCCGCCGAGGAAGGGCTGACCCTGGAGTACAAGTCGCCGCGGCTGGGCGAGCTTCAGGATTGGGCGCGGCGGCAGGCTGAACAGTCCGGTTACAAGACGGTGGGCATCTACGCCGGCGCCCTGGGGGTCGGTTACAACAGAGAACTCCTGGCCAAGCACAAGCTCGCGGCGCCGAAATGCTGGGCGGATCTGACCAAGCCCGCATTCAAGGGTCACGTCCAGATGGCCAATCCCAACTCGTCCGGCACGGCCTACACGACGTTGGCCACCATCGTGCAGGTGTTCGGCGAGGACAAGGGCTTCGAGTTCATGAAGGGGCTCCACAAGAACATCAACCAGTACACCAAATCGGGCTCGGCCCCCATCAAGGCGTCGGCCCGGGGCGAGACCACCGTCGGTATCGTCTTCCAGCACGACGCGGTGACCCAGGCGGTCAAGGGATTCCCCATCGAGATCGTCTCGCCTTGCGAGGGTACCGGCTATGAGATCGGCTCGGTGAGCATCATCAAGGGCGGACGCAATCCGGAGAGCGCCAGGAAGTGGGTCGATTTTGCCCTCGATCCCAAGGTCCAGACCATGGCGGCACAGGCCAGGGCGTACCAGGTGCCGTCCAACGCCGGCGCGACACCGCCGCCGCAGGCGCCGGATCTGAGCCAGATCAAGTTGATCGACTACGACTTCAAGAAATACGGATCTTCGGCGGAACGCCGGCGGCTGTTGAAGAAGTGGGACGACGAGGTTTCCACGCTGCCGCGCTGAACCTCTGACCCGCCAAGGCGATGCATCGGCCTGCCGCGCTATGGATTGCCGCGGGCTGGGGCGGCTATGTGCTCCTCCCCTGGTACGGCGCGGAGGACGGGTTCTGGTCCTTCGCCTGGCTGTTCGACTACCCGGCCGGGGCCGATGCGGCCCCGGCCGCGCTCCAGGTTCTCCTGATGGGGCGCTGGTGGCTGGCGCCGATGGTGCTGCCGCTGGCGGCCCCGTTCGCAGTGCTGGGGCGCCGCCGCACGGACCCGCTTTTCTCGACGGTCCTGCTGGCGGCAGGCAGCCTCGGCGTTCTCTGCGTCCTGGCTCAAGGCTTCCTGATCGGGATCGGCGGCTGGGAATATCCCTTTCTGGAAAGCATCTTCGGCCCCCTCGGCGACCGCCAGTTCGGCATGGGCTACGGCGCCTTGCTGGTATCGGCGTCTTTCCTCTTTCTCCTGGCACAGGGAATCGCCGCGCGCGGGGCCATCAACGGCGACGGCTTCGTGGTCGGGTCCATCGCGTTGGTGGTCGCGCTGGTGGCCGCGTTCATCTTCTTTCCGGTGGCGCGCATCCTGGCCAGCGCGTTCCAGGACAACGACTACAACTTCGTTCCCTACCTCTTCATCGAAAAGCTCTTCAGCCACGACATCTGGGGGCTGGGCTGCCTGGCCGCCAACGTCAACTGCGGGGTCGCGTGGAACTCCCTGTTGATGGCCATTCTGGTAGGCGCCAGCACGACCCTGCTGGGACTGGCCTTTGCCCTGTTGGCAACACGCACGGGTTTCCGGGCCAAGAAGCTCCTGCGCCTGCTGACCGTCCTGCCCATCATCACGCCGCCCTTCGTCATCGGCCTTGCCATCATCCTGTTGTTCGGCGCCTCCGGCACCGTGACGCAGGTCATCGAGGCCCTCACCGGGACGACTCCAGGGCGCTACATCTACGGACTTCCCGGCATCTGGCTGGCGCAGACGCTGGCGTTCACGCCCATCGCGTTCCTGGTGCTGATCGGCGTGGTGGAGGGCGTGAGTCCCTCGATGGAGGAGGCGGCGCAGACACTGCGCGCCGACGACTGGCGCACCTTCACCACCGTCTCGCTACCGCTTATGCGCCCGGGCCTCGCCAACGCCTTCCTGGTGGGCTTCATCGAGAGCCTCGCCGATTTCGGCAATCCCCTGGTGCTGGGCGGCAACTTCGATGTCCTGTCCACATCGATCTTCTTCGCCATTGTCGGTGCGCAGAACGATCAGGGTCGGGCCGCGGTCCTGGCCATCCTGCTGCTGATCTTCACCTTGTCCGCGTTCTGGGCGCAGCATCGCTGGCTGGGGCAGAAGTCCTACGCCACGGTGACCGGCAAAGGCGATGCCGGATTGCACGTCCCCCTGCCCGCGCGCGTCACCTGGATGGCTTACGGCTCAGCGCTGCCCTGGGCGGGACTGACCGCGATCATCTATTGCATGATCCTGTTCGGCGGCTTCGTGGAACTCTGGGGCAGGGACCACAGCCTCACCCTGCGCCACTACATCGACGCCTTCTCCATCACCACTGGCGCCAGCGGTTGGGTGTGGTCGGGCGCCGCGTGGAATTCCTTCTTTACCACCATCACGATTTCCGCCATCGCCGCGCCGCTCACCGCGGCCGTGGGGCTATTGACCGCCTATCTGCTGATTCGACAAACGTTCGCGGGCCAGGAGGCCTTCGAGTTCGGCACCATGTTGAGCTTTGCGATCCCCGGCACGGTCATCGGAGTCGGTTACATCCTGGCCTTCAATGTGCCGCCCATCGAGCTGACCGGCACCGGCGTGATACTGGTGGTCTGTTTCATCTTTCGCAACATGCCGGTGGGTGTACGCGCCGGCATCGCCGCCATGACCCAGATCGACAAGAGCCTGGACGAGGCCTCGCTGACCTTGGGCGCCAGCTCGTTCGCCACCGTGCGTAGAGTCGTGCTGCCGCTGCTGCGCCCCGCCGTGGTGGCGGCGCTCGTGTTCAGCTTCGTGCGCGCGATGACGGCCATCAGCGCGGTGATTTTCCTGGTAAGCGCCAACTACGACATGGCCACGTCCTACATCATCGGCCGGGTGGAAAACGGCGACTATGGACTGGCGATTGCCTACAGCTCCGTGCTGATCGTGGTCATGATGGTGGTCATCGTGCTGATCCAGTTGGCCGTTGGCGCAAGGCGCATCGGCCGAAGGGCGGAATCCGTGGAGGTGACCGCACTGGGAGGAGGGGCATGAGTACTCAGGGCCCGGCGTCCGCGGTCCGGTTCGACAATGTCAGCAAGCACTACGGCCCGGTGGTGGCCGTGGATCGCATTTCCTTCGAGGTGCAGGCCGGCGACCTCGTGACCCTGCTCGGCCCCAGCGGCTGCGGCAAGACCACGACCCTCCGTCTCATCGCCGGCCTGGAAATGCCCACCGGCGGCAACGTGTTCATTGGCGGTGACGACGTTTCCCGCCTGCCCGCCAGCGCGCGGGACGTCTCCATGGTGTTCCAGTCCTACGCGTTGTTCCCGCACATGACCGTTTTCGAGAACGTGTCCTACGGCCTCTCGGTGACCGGAGTCGCGAAGACCGAGACGCGGGAACGGGCCGAAGAGGGCCTCAATCTCGTGGGACTCGCAGGTTACGGCGAGCGGCTTCCGAGTGAGCTTTCGGGCGGACAACAACAGCGGGTCGCCGTCGCCCGCGCCCTGGTCCTTGAACCCACGGTGCTGCTGTTCGACGAGCCGCTCTCCAACCTGGACGCGAAGCTGCGGCGGCGGGTGCGCGAGGAGATCCGCGAGTTGCAACAAAGTCTTGGCCTCACCACGGTCTATGTCACGCACGACCAGGAGGAGGCGCTGGCGGTGTCGGACCGGATCATCGTCATGCGCAACGCGGAAATCGCTCAGGAAGGCGCGCCCGCCGCCCTTTACGAAGCCCCCCGCGACCGTTTCGTCGCCGACTTCATCGGGGACGCCAACGTGGTCGACGCCGAGCTGATCGGCCGCGACGGCGGCTACGCCACCGTCCGCGTCGGGGACCGGGTGGAATTGCGCCTGACGCACCGGGAACTACAGCCCGGGCCGGTCAAACTCGCGGTTCGCCCGGAAGCGGTGACGGTGGCAGCAAGCGATGACGAAACCGGACTCACGGGCACGGTGTCGAAAAGCACCTATCTCGGCAGTCATGTGGAATACACGCTCGACAGCGGGATCGGCGAGATCTTCGTGACCGATTACCAGTTCGATGCGTTGATCCCGGCGGGCGCTCGTGTGCGGATCGGCTTTCGCCAGCGAGGCGTGACACTGCTGGCGCAGCAGGCGAGCCAGGAGCCTGGCCTGAAAGACCCCACAGGCTCCAGGGGATTGGGTCCAGGGTAGGGGCCACCGGCCGGTCGCCCCTGCGGGAGGTCGTCCGGTCACAATTCTTGCGGTGCACGCTCCTGGCCGGTCCTGAGCGTAGCGAAGTCGAAGGAAGTGAAATCCAATCCGACAGACTCCTGGAATCCCATCTGGTACAGCATCCAGTACACCACCACGCCGGTGGCGGACACGTAGAGCCAAAGCGGCAGGGTCCAGCGCGCGATGGCGCGATGCTTGTCGAATCGTTGGCGCAGGGCGCGCACCACCGTGAGCAGGACCAGGGGCACGATGGCGGTGGCGAGTACGGTATGGGATACGAGCACGGCGAAGTACACCGGACGGATCCAGCCTGTGCCCTGGAAACGGACGGATCCGACGCTGAAATGGTAGATCAGGTACGAAACCAGGAAGAGGCCGGAACTACCCAGTGCCGCCACCATGCAGCGCCGGTGCGCAGTGACGCGGCGTTGCCGGATGAAGTAGTAGCCGGCCAGCAACAAGAGGGCGCTGGCCGCGTTGAGCAGAGCGTTCAGGTGGGGCAGCGAGGCAATCGGGATCAATGGAAACATCGTCGGCGCACGAAGCGAGTGGTCATGAAAGCCGGTGCTAGTGTGGTGTCTGAGGAGTCTCGCATCTCGGCTCGCTGCCCTGGGCGCCTTTCGGGTTTATCGAACCGTAACGAGAGGCAGAGAAATTGAGCCCGGCTTCGGGCGGATTGGAGGATAATATCGGTCATATTGGACGAAAATCCAACCGGGAACGGACCCATTTCCCGCCTCGCACCAGGAGCTTGACAGACTCCACAGGCTCCTGGGTCAGGCAAGCTCTGGAATCAGCATGAAGATCAGGAAAATGCAGAGTATCGCCGGGATCACCGCGATCCACCAGATCACCACCTTCTCGAACTTGAGATGCATGAAGTAGATGGCCACCAGCGATGCCTTGACTACCGCCAGAATCACCAGCGCAGCCGCGATCATGAGCTTCGGGATCGGCACGAAGATGATCCCTACCTCGACGACCGTGAGGATGAACAACCAGCCGAATACGGCGAGGTAGTTGGGCTCTGCGTGCGCTTCGTGGGCTGTCGTATCTGCCATGGAGGGTCTCCCGTATCCTACAAGAGGTAGACGAAGGTAAAGATCAAAATCCAAACGAGGTCGACGAAGTGCCAGTAGAGGCCGGCGATCTCCACCACCGACGCATTGCCTGGATGGATGCGGCCGGTCATGCCGCCTACCAGGATGACCGCGAGATAGACGACGCCACCGAAAACGTGCATGCCGTGGAATCCGGTCATGATGTAGAAGGTGTCGCCGAACACCGGCGAACCGTACTTGTTCTCTGTGATGGTCACGCCCGCGTGGATGAGATGGTTCCATTCGTAGGCCTGCAACAGGAGGAAAGCCGTGCCGCCGAGAACGGTGAGCAGCATGTACTTTCGGAACTCCTGCATGTCGCCGCGCTTGATGCCGGACAGGGACAGCACCATGGTGACGCTGCTGCAAATCAGCAGGAACGTCATGGCGGCGGTCAGGTTGATGCCCAGCACTTCCGCCGGCACCGGCCAGTTGTCCGCGGCCATGCGCATGATGCCGAAGGTCACGATGAGGGTCCCGAAGGTCATCGCGTCGCCGCAGAGGAAGATCCACATGCCCAGCTTGCCCCAGCTTTCCGGGGTAAGCGGAGTCTCTGCAGGGTCTCGATGTAGCGTCGCTGCCTGACTCATCTAGCATTCTCCTTTTCTGACGATGTGAAACCGGGCTCGCCGATCCTCGAGCGGCTTCTGTGCGCGTGTGCGGCGATAGAAAATCCAGCCCAGGCAACCGGCCAGGGTGAGGTAGGGCATGGCCATGAGGAACACAACGGTCCAGTTGAAGGCCTCGGCGATGCGTTCGGTTTCCATGGACGAACCGCTAATAGAGGTATACGAGGCCGTACAGTACCGGCCACAGGGCCACCACGAACAGCCAGTACATCTTGCACGTTTCCACCCCGGCGGTGTGTCCTGCGGTGAAACGCCCACGCCGTGCCAGCATCCAGACCACCCCCACCCACACCAGCGCTCCGAGGACGTGCAGTCCGTGGAGTCCGATGAGTGCGTAGAAGGTGGAACCATAAAGCCCGCTGCGCATGGTCAATCCAAATCCAATCAAACGCACCCATTCGTATCCCTGGATGGTCAGGAACACGGCCCCGAGCACGGCGGTGACAAGCAGCCAGCCGGACAGGCGGACCTGCTCGCGGGCGGTTGCGGCCAGCCCGGCCCGGTGCATGGACACGCCGCTGGCGAGCAACACCAGAGTGTTGAATCCGGTGATCCAGACCGGGAGCCGAGGCTGTCCGGCCGGCGGCCACACTTCGCTGCTCAATCGCAAGATCAGAAACGCACCGATGAGCCCGGCGAAGAACATCACCTCCGCGCCGATGAACATCATCAGGCCAAGGCGCGCGTTGCTGATCACCGGCTCCGGCCGGGACGGTGGTGGAGGCCCCTCGCCAAAGGCGGACACCGGGGACAGGACATCCGCCACATCCCCTGCCGGCATCCTCACTGCCGCATCCCTTGCCATCAGCGTATCCGACAATGATTCGAGCCGCAGACGCGCCTTTGAATGAGCGTAACCGTAATCCGACGTACACTCGTGTTGCGTTTCGTGAATACGTTTACAAAGATGCTCGTCCTCTTCGCCGTCGGCTGCGTAGCTCTTTCTCGCGTAGTGCCCGACACATCCGGCGACCGCCGGCCGCCCCTGTAGTTCATCGCTGGCCGACGACAGAAATTCCTGCGGATGTTTGCGAACCTGTCCGTGACACACAACACTAATACACCACCAGAAAGACGACGGTCGCCAGGATATAACCAACCACGACGGCTCCGATCACGAAACCGAGGCGCCTGGTGCGATTGCGAGTGCCGGCAGTGGAATCCATATCAGACCGGTATTCTGTCCAGAGCCAGGGCGACGAAGAGCAGCGGCAAGTAAAACAATGACGCGAACAGCAAGTGCCGCGCGCTGGTCACCGACCGCAACGCCGCGAGCCGGATGGCGTAAATGAGAAAACCCGCTCCCAGTGCCATGGCCGCGAAGTAGTAGATCGCTCCGGCGAATCCGGTCAGCGTCGGCATCAGGCTTACCACCAGCAATGCCAGACAGTGACTGACCGCCTGCCGGCCCGTGCTTCTGCCCTCCACATCCAGGACCGGAAGGAAGCGGATACCGGCGCGCAGGAAGTCTTCCCGATAGAGCCGCGCGATGGCGAGGTTGTGGGGGATCTGCCAAAGGTAGAGCACCCCGAACAGGATCGCCGCCTCCAGGCCGAGAGTGTCCTGGGCGGCGGTCCATCCCACCACCGGCGGCAACGCCCCGGGGACGGCGCCGATAAGGCTGCACACCGACGACTTTCGCTTGAAGGGCGTATACAGGAACAGGTAGGTGACGGAGATGATAGCGGTGAGCAGCGCGCTGAGCACGTTTACCGCTACCATCAGCAGCAGCAGTCCCGCAGCCACCAGGACGCTTCCAAAAAGAACGCACTCCACCGGCTGAACGCGGCCCTCGGGAATCGGCCGGTGCCGGGTGCGGTCCATGGCAGCGTCGATATCGCCTTCCAGCGACTGGTTCAGCGCCAGCGTGCCGCCCGCAGCCAGCGCTGTCCCGAGCACCGTGTGAAGCAGCGCCAGATAGTCCGGCACCACCTCCGAGCCCATGTAGAAACCCACCAGCGTGGTCATCAGGACCATCAGTACGAGCCGCGGCTTGGTGAGCTCCAGGTAGTCGAGCAACCGGCGGGCACAGGACTGCCCGACCACGTATGTTTCCGTTCGCAGAGTCACGCGGGCACCCTATCGGAGACCACCCCGTCCATGGCCGGAAGCGGGTTCGCGCCGAGATGGCGAAACGACCAGAGGGTCATCGCCACGCCCACGGCCAGCATCAGCGCACCGGTCACCACGTGACCGGTGGTCACGGCAACCGTGAGGCCCGGTTGCCAAGCCGCGCCGATGGCCAGGAAACGCGCGGCGTAGGAGGCCGTTCCCAAGCCGAGCTGCAACAGGAGGAGAACCCCCAGGAACAGCGCGAGCGAACGGAACACCGGCGCCTCTTCACCGAGATGAAGCGCCTTGATGACCAGTCCGCCGACCATGAGCGTCACCAGCAGCGCCATGAGCACGTGCGGGACGACGCCGGTACCGGTGTGACGAATGACCGCTCCCAGCAGGCTTTGTGCATATATCAGAAGCGTAGCCACGAGGCAGAGCCTTCGGAACAGCATCCATTCGCCCGCCGGCGCCTCCCGTACCGGCTCTTCGGAGTTCACGACCGGATCTGCGGGTTCTCCTGGCGCCACCGAAGAGAACCGCATCACCGGCTGCGCCTCTTGCCACGCGCGCGAGGTGAAAAGCGCCATCGCAACCATCAAGGCGAAGAATGCCTGTGCCAAACCGGCGTGAATGATGGCGAAATCCTGCTCCAGCCAAACCACGCGCAGGCCACCGATGATCCCCTGCACGATCACCAGCACGAGCGCCGCCATGCCGAGCCGGCGCACCCACGCCCGCGGTTCCCTGAGCCAGAGGCATGCCGCCAGCACCAAGGTGAGGAAACCGACGCCGGAAGCCACCAGCCGGTGGCTGTGCTCGTAGAACACGCCGTCCACCATCCGCGTCCAGGGGAACAGGAACATATTGTGGCCAAAGGTCGTGGGCCAGTCGGGAACCGCGAGCCCCGCGCCCTTGCTCGTCACCAGCGCGCCGACGAACAGGAGGAACAGGGTGGACCCCGCGGTGGTCAGCGCCAACCGATGGAGCCAGGCGTTGGCCATTTCGCCGTACCGCTCCTCAATGACCCGTTGCGGCGGCGCCCAGCGGTTCGCTCTGGGGCAGCCAGTCCTTCTCGACCAGCGGAGAGCTGTACTCGTACGGGCCGCGGTAGACCTGCGGCGTCGTCACGAAATTGCCGTGTGGCGGCGGCGAGGGCGCGATCCACTCCAACGTGTTGGCTTCCCAAGGGTTCTCGGACGCCTTCTCGCCGGCGAACAGGCTCCACACGAAGTTGACCACGAACGGGATCTGGGAGAGCGCGAGGCAGAACGCGCTGATGGTGATGAACACGTTCATGTCGCCGAACTGCTCCAGGTACTCGTACTGCATGGGATTGTAGATCCGGCGAATGTGGCCGCCCACGCCCAGGAAGTGCATGGGAAAGAAGGTCAGGTTGAAGAACACGTAGGTGCCGATAAAGTGCACCACGCCCCAAGTGTGGCTGGTCATGCGCCCGAACATCTTGGGGTACCAGAAGTAGATGGCGGCAAACATGGCGAAGATGATGCCGGCCACCACGTAGTGGAAGTGCGCGACGATGAAGTAGGTGTCGTGAATGAAGATGTCCACCGGCGTCGACGCCATGAAGATGCCGCTCAGGCCGCCGATGACGAAATTGGAGACGAAGCCGATGGCGAAGAGCAACGGCACGGTGAAACGGATGGAGCCGCCCCAGAGCGTTCCCAGCCAGTTGAAGGTCTTGATGGCCGACGGCACCGCGATCACCATGGTGGTGAGCATGAACGCCGTTCCCAATAGCGGGTTCATGCCGCTGATGAACATGTGGTGACCCCAGACGATCCAGGAGAGGAAGGCGATGGCGATCATGGAGTAGGCCATGGCCCGGTAGCCGAAGATCGGCTTGCGCGAGAACACGGACAGGATGTCGGAGGTTACGCCCATGGCGGGGAGCACAAGGATGTAGACCTCGGGATGGCCGAAGAACCAGAACAGATGCTGCCACAGCAGCGGCATTCCGCCCGCGGGCAGAAAGAAGTTGGTGGCGAAAACCCGATCGAAGAAGAGCATGCCCAGGGCCGCGGTGAGCACCGGCAGCGCCAGCAGCAGCAGGATCGCGGTGATGAACAGGGACCAGAGGGACAGCGGCATGCGGAAGTAGGTCATGCCCGGAGCCCTCATGTTGACGATGGTGGTGATGTAGTTGATGGAACCCATCAGCGACGAGAAGGCCAGCACGAAAAGGCTCAACACCCACAGATTGATGCCCCAGTTGACCCCGGTGAAGACCGCATCGCCGGAGAGCGGCGTGTAGGAGGTCCAGCCGCCGGACGCGGCGCCCCCGACCACGAAGAAGCTCGCCAGCATGATCACGCCGGACACCGCGCCCACCCAGAAGGACAGCAGGTTGAGCAGTGGGAAAGCCATGTCCTTGGCGCCGATCATGATGGGGATGAGGAAGTTGCCGAAGCCGCCCACCATGATCGGCATCACCACGAAAAAGATCATGATGGTGGCGTGCATGGTGAACAGCATATTGTAGGTGCTCGGCGGAATGATCCCCTCGTACATGGTGGGCTCCGGCACCCAGCCCAAGCCGGGCACCTCGGTCTCGGGCCATGCGAGCTGCCAGCGGATCAGCATGGCGAGGAACCCGCCAATGATCAGCATGAACAGTCCCAGGAACAGGAACTGCCGTCCGATCATCTTGTGGTCGGTCGAAAAGACGTAGTGTGACCAGAAGCCCGCCGGCTCATGGGCTCCGTGATCGGCATGTGCCGATGCCGCTGCTTCGCTCATCCTTGTTGTTCCTCCTCCGCCGTCAAGAACGCGCTCCGGCCGGAAGCCTGCGTCCGCGGGTGGGCGGGGTCAGCCTTGATTCTGGTTTTCTTTGAGGAATTTCTCGAAATCTTCCGGCGTGTGAACCATCACCCAACCGAGCATGCCCGAGTGCCCGAAGCCGCACAACTCCGCGCACGGGAGCTCGTAAACCCCGGGCTTGGTCACCTCGAACCATACGAGAATGTTCCGTCCGGGGACGGCGTCCTGCTTCACCCGGAAGCTGGGCACGAAGAAGCTGTGTATGACGTCCGCAGCCTGGAGCTGGACGTGCACGACCTTGTCCACGGGGACATGCACTTCGTTTTCGACCTTGATGTCGTCCTCGGTGTCCAGCTTGCCATCCGGCCCGGGATGAAACACGTCCCAGTTGAACTGCTTGCCGACGACTCTCACCTCATACTCGGCGGGCGGGGCGTATATCTTGATTTCTCCCCAAGTGGAGATGCTCATGAAGGAGAGCATGATGAGGATCAAGGTGGGGATCACCGTCCAGGTGACCTCCAGCGCGGTGTTGCCATGCGTGTACACCGCCTTCCGTCCTTCCCTCTGACGGTACATGATGAGGAAGGCCACCATCAGAACCGTCACAAGGATCAGCGCCGCGGCGGTGATGTAGTAGATGAGGTAGAACAGGTAGTCGATCTGACCCCCGTAGGTGGACACGTTCTCTGGCAACCAGCTCATCATGGCAAGTTCGAGGCCCTCCTCCTGGAATGGCTTTGTGCCTAACACAAGAACCCAAGTGTATCAAGGCGGTACGGACGGGTCGTCAGCCCAACGGGGCGGCGGAATGTGTCCGCGGAAGCCGCCCATTCCGGTACGAAACGGCGGCGCGCCCGCAGGGAAATCCGGTCGGACGGGCACCGCGCCATAGGTAGGGCGGCGGGTCGCAGCGACACGCGTTGTACCGGAGACAGCGCGGCGCAGGTGGCGGCAACCGGTCTGCTCCGATATAACCCTCCAGAAATCCAGGAGTTCAATCAGGGCGAAAGGAAGTACACGTGCAGATCCTCGTGCCTTGGCTCCACATGATGTCTTTCAGCGCCTGGCTGGGCGTCAACGTACTCTTCCTGAGTATTCTTTGGCCCTCCAGCCGCTCGCTGCCCGCGGTCGAGCGCGCGCGTACACTGTGCCGAGCCGGGCGCGCCCTGAACGCCGCCGTCACGGTCGCCGCGCCGTTGACCGTGCTGTCGGGTCTCGGTGGACTCTGGCTGACGGGATACCCCACCGCGGCCTCGGGCGGCTCGCTCACACTCGTGATGAAGACGCTGCTGGCGGCCGCAATGATCGTGAACCACATCCTGCAAGCGTTCCGGTACCGTCCGTCCTTGGACCATCCGCCGGACGGACGGGACCCCTGGACGCGCCTGCTCGTTGTCAACGTGATTCTGGGCGTCCTCATTCTCCTTCTGGGCTTGCTGTAGCGTCGCGCCAACACGCGTGACGGCCCTCGAATGCAGCGTGGAAAGGCGGGCAGCATGAAGCTGCGAATCGAAAACGCGTTGATCGTGACCATGAATGACCGGGACGAGGTCCTCGAGGACGGGGTCCTGGTCGTCGACGGCAACCGCCTGGAGTACGTGGGGCCGGTTGACGGCTGTCCCCGGGACGGCGGCGAGCGCGTCATCGATGGAAGACGCTTCATCGCCATACCCGGCCTTGTCAATGCCCACGGCCACTCTCCGGCCAACGTCTTTCGCGGCCTCATGCCCGCGCGTCCATTGGAGATCTGGCGCGCCTACTGGCGCGCGGCGCTGCGCGCCTGCGACGACGAGGTGTTCCACGCCAGCGCGCTGCTGGGGGGCATGGAGATGCTCAAGACCGGCTGCACCACCATGGTGGACCACTACTTCGGCAACCAGAACAGCCGCTACACGGGCGCCGGCGCGGCGATCCGGGCCATGCGCGACATCGGCTTGCGTCACGTGGTGCCCCTCACCGTCAGCGACCGGGCTTACGAGTCCACCCTCCCCATCGACTCCCCCAACAAAGACGCCCGCGACGAAGTGAGCCGCATGACCAGCGCCGAGACCAAGGACACCCAGGCTTGGCTGGACGAGATCGAGGCGTTTATCGACGAGCTGCACGACCCGGATCGGCTCACCACCTGCTGCCCGGGGCCCTCCGCGGTCCAGCGCTGCACCGACGAACTGTTGCAGGGCGTTGCCGCCATCTCGGAGAAACGCGGCCTGCCGCTGCACATCCACCTCGCCGAGACCAAGTCCCAGTCACTCATGGGACCGAGGCTCTACGGCACCACGCTGTTGAAGCACCTGGACGACCTCGGCGTGGTCAGACCCAACCTGTCCACCGCCCACTCCCTGTGGATCGAGCCGGAGGACGTGGAGATCATCGTGGAGCGGGGCGCGACGCCGGTGCACAACCCCGCCAGCAACCTGCGGCTGGGGAGCGGACTGGCGCCCGTCCCCGATTTCCTGGCCGCGGGCGGCCGCGTGGCCCTGGGCGCCGACGGCGCCTGCTCCAACGACAACCAGAACATGTTCGACGCCATGCGCCTGGCCGCGCTGATTCACAACACCCGCGACCACGACTTCAACCACTGGATCTCCGCGCGCCAGGCCCTTTCCATGACCACCCGCTGGGGCGCCCGCGCCTTCGGCCTCGACTGCGGCAGCCTCGAGCCCGGCCGCCTCGCCGACATCGTGCTCCTGAAACGCGACACGCCCGCGTTCACCCCGCTCAACGACGTGGTCACGCAGCTCGTTTTCTGCGAAAACGGCAGCTCGGTGGACACCGTGCTGGTGAATGGGGAAGTGGTGGTGGACGGCGGCCGACTGACGAAAATGGACGAAACCGCCGTCATCGCGGAGGTCAACCGCCTCTACGACCCGTTGCGGTCCGCGATCCGCAAGGAAATGCAGGACGCCGCGGTCATGGAACCGTCCCTGGCCGAGATGTACTTCAGGGTATTCGGGTGATGGTCTCTGGCGTGTCCAGGGAATGACTTCAGTGTGGCAGCGACTTGAGGGGTGTCCCGGAAATCCGTAGACGGCGGACGTGCCTCCGATCCATGCCCGAATCCGTGCGCGCTGCAGCGCATGAACCCGGCAGCACCCGTCTCCTGATTTCCGAGATGCCCCCGAAGCCGCCCGCCACCGGCTTCCGGATCACTCGTCCTGGTATTGCTCCTTCAGCTTCGCCACCACCGTGGGGTCCGCCAGGGTCGTCGTATCACCCAGCGCCTTGCCGTCGGCGATGTCGCGCAACAGCCGGCGCATGATCTTGCCGCTCCGGGTCTTGGGCAGTTCGGCGGCGTAGTAGAGCTCGTCCGGGCGGGCGATGGCGCCGATTTTCCTGGCCACGTGGGCGCGCAACTCATCCACCAACTCCGGCGTGTGGTCGATTCCGGCGATGAGTGACACAAAGGCGCAGATGCCCTGACCCTTCACCTCGTGCTGCTTGCCGATGACCGCGGCCTCCGCCACCGCCTGGTGGTCCACCAGCGCGCTTTCCACCTCCATGGTGCTGATGCGGTGGCCGGAAACGTTCATGACGTCGTCCACGCGGCCCAGAAGCCAGAAATAACCGTCTTCGTCCCGCTTGGCGCCGTCGCCCGCGAAATACATGCCCGGGAAGCGGCTCCAGTAGGTTTCCACGTACCGGTCGGGATCGTTGAACACGGTGCGCAGCATTGCCGGCCAGGGCCGCTTCAACACAAGGTAGCCGCCACCGCCGAGCGGCACCGAATTGCCCTGCTCGTCGACGATGTCGGCCTCGATGCCGGGGAACGGCTTGGTGGCGGACGCCGGCTTCAGCGTGGTCACGCCCGGGAACGGCGTGATCAGGGGGTGTCCCGTCTCGGTCTGCCACCATGTGTCCATGATGGGGCAGCGCTTGCCGCCGATGTGCTCGTGGTACCACATCCACGCCTCGGGATTGATGGGCTCTCCCACCGAACCCAGGAGCCGCAGGCTGCGAAGGTCGTGGGCGGCGGGGAATCCGGTTCCCCAGCGCATGAAAGTGCGGATGGCCGTGGGCGCGGTATGGAAGATCGTCACACCGTACTTCTCCACCATGCGCCACAAGCGGTCCTTGTCCGGCCAGTCCGGCGAGCCTTCGTACATCACCTGGGTCACACCGTTGGCCATGGGGCCGTAGACGATGTGGGTGTGGCCGGTGACCCAGCCGATGTCCGCGGCACACCAGAAGACGTCGTCTTCCTTCATGTCGAAGACCCATTTGTTGGCGAGGTAGACGCCCAGCAGATACCCGGCCGTGGTGTGGACGATGCCCTTGGGCTTGCCGGTGGTGCCGCTGGTGTAGAGGCTGAAGAGCATGTCCTCGCTGTCCATGGGCTCGGGCTCGCACCACAACGGCGCGTCCGCCATGAGTTCGTGCCACCAGTGATCCCGGCCGTCCTTCATCACCGCGCCGGAATCGCTGCCCACGCGCTCCACCACCACGACGTTCTCGACGGAGGGGGCGCCGTCCACGGCCTCGTCGGCATTTTTCTTCAAAGGGATCACCGCGCCGCGCCGGTAGCCGCCATCACCGGTGACCAGCACCTTGGCCGAGGCGTCGTTGATACGGTCGCGCAAGGACTCGGCGCTGAAACCGCCGAAGACGAC
>OZ243916.1:0-95000 GCA_965213675.1 uncultured Binatia bacterium (SeqCode) | reverse complement strand
CCCGGCGAATCGGATTGTGACCGGAGATGATAACGGACTCCGGCGTGTCGTCCACAATGAGATCAATACCGGTAGCCGCCTCCAGCGCCCGGATGTTACGCCCCTCCCGCCCGATGATCCGGCCCTTCATCTCGTCATTGGGCAGGGCAACCACGGACACTGTCCGCTCCGCCACGAAGTCCCCGGCCAGACGCGCAATGGCCAGTGCGATCATCTTCCTCGCTTCGCGGTCCGCCTCCGCTCTGGCCTGTTCCTCCATGAGCCGGATGCGCCGGGCGGAGTCGTGCCGCGCCTCCTCGACCATCTCCTCCATCAGGCTCTTCTTGGCCTCTTCCCGGCTGATGCCTGCCACGACCTCGAGCTGCCGGCTGGCTTCGTCCTGCAGTCGCTGGGTTTCCGTCTCTTTCTCCTCCAGCGCATGCTCCCGCCTTTCGATCAGTCCCTCGCGGTTCGTCATGCCGGTTTCGCGCCTCTCCAGACTCTCCAGCCTCTTGTCCAGAGCCTCCTCTCTGGACTGCAGCCTCCGCTCCCCCAGTTGCAGGTCCTTGCGCGCGTCCCGGACCTCGGCTTCAAACTCGGACCGGGCCTTGAGTATCCGGTCCTTGGCCTCGATGTCCGCCTCCTTGCGGACCGCATCGGCCTCCCGGCGCGCCTCCTCCAGGACCCGCGCGGCCGTGTTCCGGTCGTGGGACTCCTGGCGTTCGTTCAGCTTCCAACGGATCAACAGGACGGCCACGACAGCAAGAGAGCCAATGGCAACGCCCAGAATCAGGGAAAACCAAGTAACCAAGACAAGCTACCTCCCGGAAACCCGGGAACGTAGGGAAGATCTATACGTCGGGCTCCGCCTGGCGATGCTCCGACCCATCACAGACAATGACTCTGTTCTCCGTCACGATGGTGTGGACCGGCAGATCTCCCCGCTCCACAGGCACTTCCTCAAGCAGTTGAAATTCGTAGGCCAAGGCGATTCTTGGCACGCACACACCCAGCCCCTGCATCCAGCGGTCGTACCAACCGCCGCCGCGACCGATGCGATTTCCGCGGGTATCGAAAGCGACCCCCGGGACGAACACGGCGAGCGCACCGGCGCCCCGGGGCAACCCCTCATCTCCTTCCGGCTCAAGTAGCCCGTACCTGCCGGGAACAAGGTCCCTCCTGGACCGAACGCGGCATACGGCGGGGACACAGCCGGTTACCTTGGGGTAGTACAGCCGCTTGCGGGCTGCCAGCGCGTCCCGAAAGATCTCCGATGTCTCGACTTCGTTGCCCAACGGGTTGTACAGAACGACCGTCCGAGCGGCCGTATATGCGGCCAAAGCTACCGCGCGCCGCTGAATCCCCTGTCCCCAGGTGCGCGCCAGCACGGGCGACAGAACCCTTCTTTTCGCCAGCATCGCGCCCCTGAGCACCCGCTTCATGTTCTTCTCCAGGGAACTCACGTCAAGTCCCGCGGCGATTCCCAAGCAACGCGTTGCCATGCCTGGCGCGACGTTCCGCGCGGGCGTCCGCGGAAGGAGTCTGTCAGACGTCTTCGGACAACGCCGCCGTCAACCTCTCCAGCAACCGGTCCATCCGCGTCGAAGCCGCTTCGCAATCCTCCTTCAGCCGGTGGTATTCGTCCGCGATGTTGAGCGCCACGAAAATGGCGACGCTGTATTTGTTCATGGACGCCATGGACTCGCCCACCTCGCGCATCTTGCCATCCACATACTGCGCCACCCGGCGTATGTACTCTTCCTCATCGTCACTCCGGAGAGTGATCTTTTGCCCCAGGATGTGGACGTCGACTGCCCTTGGCATGAAGCCCCCATGTCTTCAGGGAAGGTCGAGGTGCTCGAACCGGCCGATGATCTTCGTCAAGCGCTCCTTCAGCGCGGCGCGTTCACGCTCATACCGTCGCATCCGTTCGTGCAGCCCCTTGAAATCCGTGTCCCGCTCCTGGAGGGACACTTCCGCTTCAACCCTGGCCTGCTTCATCCGTCGATGCTGCTCGACCAGGCGATCCACCCACTGTTCCAGTTGTTCCAGTTTTTCGAGATCCATGAGGCTACCGAGCAAATCTTCAATTGATAGATTAGGATTTGCCGGAAGCCGATGTCAAGCAGCGTGCGATACCGCGATTCTGCCGGGTGTCATGAACCCTTTCCGCGCCGCCTTCCCTCACGAGGCGAAAAACGCCCGCGCAAACGCGTCCGCGTCGAATTCCTGCAAATCGTCGATCCCTTCGCCCACACCGACATATTCCATGGGAATGGCCAGCTCCTGCTGAATACGCAACACCACGCCGCCCTTGGCCGTGCCGTCGAGCTTGGTGAGCACGATCCCGCTGACGGCCACCGCCTCCTGAAAGATCCTCGCCTGCATGACCGCGTTCTGCCCCGTGCTCGCATCCACCACCAACAACGTCTCGTGCGGCGCCCCCTCCTGCACCCGGCGGAGAACGCGGCGCATCTTCTTCAACTCCTCCACCAGGTTCACCTTGTTGTGCAGGCGGCCCGCGGTATCGATGAGCAGAACGTCCGCGGCGCGTTTCTGAGCCGCGTGCGCGGCATCGAACACCACCCCGGAGGGATCCTGTCCGGGGCCATGCTTGATGACCTCCGATCCAGCCCGCTCGCCCCAGATCTCGATCTGCTCGATGGCTCCGGCGCGAAACGTATCAGCGGCGGCCAGTAACACCTTCTTGCCGTCGCGATTTAGCTGGTGGGCGAGCTTCCCGATGGTGGTGGTCTTGCCGACGCCGTTGACGCCGACCACCATGACCACCCAAGGCTTCCCCGCGTAACGCCCGGAACCGATGCCCGGACGTTCCTTCAACAGGGAGGTGATCTCCTCTTGCAACAGCTCGGCGCCGCTGCGCGCGCGTGAAGACGCTCGCACCGAGTCGAGCAACCTCTGGGTCGCCTGCACGCCGAAGTCGGCCCCCAGCAGGACCTCTTCCAGGGCCTCCCAGTCCTCCTCCGTTGGCTTCGTCCTGTTCAGGACATGCCCCAAGCGTCCGGCCAGCACCTCCCGCGTCCGCGACAGACCCTGGCTGAGACGCGAAAACAACCCTTCCTTCCAAGCCATGAACACGAACCTCAGCAATGCCCGACAAGACAGCAGCGCAATACGCAACACCACCCGTCCGTCGGATGCGGTCGGGCGGCGTCCGACTTCGCTACGCCCGTCCTGATCTCGGCGAAGGCCCGGAACGGACCTGGCCAGGCGACATCAAAAACGCCAGCTAAACCATTTCAACGGATACGACCTTCGAAACCCCGGGATCTGCCATGGTAATGCCGTAGAGCACGTCCGCCGCCATCATGGTTTGCTTGTTGTGGGTGACGACCATGAACTGCGACAAACGCGTCATCTCTTTCACCATGTCGATAAAGCGCTCCAGGTTCACGTCGTCAAGCGGGGCGTCGACCTCGTCGAGAAAGCAGAAAGGGCTGGGCTTGGTCAGGAAGATGGCGAAGAGCAGGCTGACGGCAGTGAGGGCCTTCTCCCCGCCAGACAGCAGGCCCACCGACTGAAGCTTCTTGCCCGGTGGCTGCGCCACGATGTCCACCCCGGTCTCGAGATAGTCGTTCTCGTCGGTCAACACCAGCGACGCATTGCCGCCTTCGAACAACTTGGGAAAGATCGCCTGGAACTCCCGGTTGATCTCCTCGAAGCTCTCCTTGAACCGTTGCCGGCAGATGCGGTTGAGCTTCGTGAGGGTCTGTTGCAGATCGGCCATGGAGCGTTCGAGATCCTCCCGCTGCGTGGTGAGGAATCGGCTTCGTTCCGCAAGCTCCTCGAATTCGCCGATGGCCGCGAGGTTGACCTCTCCCATGCGCTGCAGCCGCGCGCGCAACTCCGCCACCTGTTCGGCCAGATCACCGGCGCTCGGCCCATCGTCCGGTCCGGCGGGAGGATCCGGGAGCTCCACGCCGTATTTGTCCCGGATGTCGTCGCCCAAATGGCCCAATTCCATGGATAGCTCGCGCTCGCGCAAGTGAAGCTGGTTGCGGTTCTCCTGCAACGCGTCCACGTCGGGGCGCATCCGATGAGCCGCCTCCTGCGCCGCGCGCGCGCGACCGGAGAGTTCCCGTTGATGCCGCTGCCGCGAGGCCACCTCGGCCTCGAGACCATCGACTTCCGCCCGCAGCGCTTCGACCCGCAACGCCGCCTGCTGGCGCGACTCGCTCATCTCCTGAACCTTCCGGCTCATTTCGGCCGTGCGCCTTTCGCGCTCCCGGAGTTGCGCCGCAAGTTCTTCGCGCTGGCTGACCCGATTGGCGAGGTTGGCCTTGGCATTCTCCGCCCTCTCCTTCGCCTCCGCCGCGCTCACGCGGCATGCGGTCAGACAACCGTCGGCCGCGCGCAGCTCCTCGACGGATTCCTGCAAGCCGCCCTGCATCACGTCCAATCTCGACCGCGACACCTCTTCCTCGCGGGTACCATCGGCAATGGCCGCATCGCATGCGGCAGCGGCGTCGTGCAGGCTGGCCATCTCGTCCGCCACGTGACGCAGTTCCTGGGCCAAGGTCTCCAGATCGCGCACGGAGCGGGCCACGGTCTGGTCCGTGCGCAGCAGTTCCTGCTCGCGCTGCACCTTCGTGACCGCCAGCTCCTGGACTTCCTCGCCCAGCCGCCGGCGTTCCATCTCCATGGCTTCGACGCTCGCGCACCGCGCGGCTACGCCTTCACGCGCGCGCCGCGCCCGCTCTTCCCCGGAAACAACCTGTCCCTGCAATTCCTTGATCCTGCGGCGACGGGAGATCGGCCCCCCTTGCAGACTCTCAACGCTACCGCCGGTGACCACCCCCATGGGGTCGATGACCTCGCCGTCCAGAGTCACCAGCGAATGGCTGAAACCGTTGGTGCGCCACAGCCCCAACCCCGATTCCAGGTCCCTGACAACCGACACGTCACCCAGCAGGTAGTCGGCCACGTCCCGGTACCCTTCCTTGACCCGCACGAGGCGCAGCAACGGCGCGACGACATCGGCATCCGCCGGGGCGGCCGGCGCGGCACAGTTGCCGCGCTCGAAACGGCGCGGGATGAAACCACCCCGCCCCGCTGATTCGCGCTTGAGATACTCGATCGCCTCCACCCCTTCTCGATGTCCCTCCACCACCACGTACTGAAGCCGCTCTCCCAACACAGCCGTCAGTGCCCGTTCCACCTCTTCAGGGGCTTCGATGAAATCCGCCACCACGCCGCACACCCCGTCGGAGCCGCCGTTGCTCTGATGGTTGACCATGACGGCGCGTACGCCTTCCTGATAGCCCTCGAAGTTCTTTTGCAGGACCTCCAGAGAACTCAGCGCGGAGCGCGCCGCCTGCAACTCATCCTTCAACCGGCCGAGGCCGGCCTCATCCTCGGCCAGTTCGCGCCGGCTTCGTTCCAGATCCGTGTCCGCGCGCCGCAGCGCCTCCTCCCGCGCGGCGGCACGGGTCATGCAACCGTCGAGCTCCCGGGCCTCGCGCGCGCGCTGCTGGCGCATCGCTTCCAGCGCCTGTTCCATGGACCGCTGCTGGCTCTCCTTCTCCGCTGACTCAGTTCTCAGCCGCTCCAGCCGTTCCTGATGGCTCTGGCGCGAGTTGATAAGACGGGAATGCTCGAACATTCGATCCGACCGGCGCTCGCGTTCCTGCTCAACAGCGGCCTCGATCTCGCCGATCCGAGCGCGCAGGACTTCCGTCTCCGACTCGGTGCGCTCCACCCGTTCGGCTTCCCGTCGCCAAACCCGTGAGAACTCATCGACGGCCTGACCCAGATCCTCGACCTCGCTCGCAATGGCCTCAAGACGCGCGGCGGTCCGCACCGCCTCCTCCCGCGCGGCGCCGGCGAACTCGCGCGACTCCTCCTGGGCGCGTTCGAAGAACCCGATCCGCTGCTCCTCGGCCTGGCGGGCGGATCTGGCCTGGTAAAGCCGCTCCTGCACCGCACCGACAGCCTCCTCCGCCTCCTGCAACGCGGCGCGAAGCCGCTCGCCTTCCGCCTCCTGGCCCCGCATCGTCGCCATCAGCGAGGCGATGCGTTCCTCGACCGCACGGATCGCCGCTCCGCGTTCCGCAATCTCCCCTTCCAATTGGCCCTTGCGGAAGCCCGCCCAACGCAGTTCTTGTTCCTTCAACTGCTCCTTGAGGTTCCGGTAGCGTTCCGCCTTCCTCGCCTGCAACTCGATCTTGCGAAGCTGGCCATCCACTTCGCGCACGATGTCGTTGACGCGCAACAGGTTCTGGCGCGTGCGCTCCATCCTCCGTTCGGCCGCCTGCCTGCGGCTCTTGAAACGGCTCGTGCCGGCCGCCTCCTCGATGACACGGCGCCGATCCTCGGGCCTTGCGTTGACGAGCTCCTCCACCCGTCCCTGTCCGATGATCGAATAGGACTTGTTGCCGATACCGGTGCCCAGGAACAGGTCCACGATGTCGCGCAGCCGGCAGGGAACCCGGTTGATGAAGTATTCCGATTCACCCGAGCGGAACAGGCGCCGCGTGATCGCGATCTCGGCGAAGGCGGCGTAGTCGGAGGGTGCGCTGTGATCGGCGTTGTCGAGCAGGACGGTGACCTCCGCCATGCCGATGGCCGCCAGTCGCTCGCTGCCGCCGAAGATGACGTCCTCCATGGACTGGCCGCGAAGATGCCGGGCGCTCTGCTCGCCCATGGCCCATCGAAGGGCGTCGACAATGTTGGACTTGCCGCACCCGTTGGGCCCCACGATGGCGGTGACATCCGAGGTGAAGTTCAGGACAGTCTTCTCGGCGAACGACTTGAAACCGGAAATTTCCAGAGCCTTCAGACGCATGCGATGAATCCCGCGCCGCCGGCAAGCATGGCGGTGCGGTCCCTCCATCATTCCTTATTCCACGCGCCAAGGCCGGGTGTCAAGGAAGACTCACAATATGAAGTGATGGTTGCGGCAAGTCACCACAACATGTGGGTTCAGGGCGCGCCATCTTCCGGCACAACGGCGCCCCGGCCGGCGGCCTCCATGGCGGGCAGGAAGGGCAGCCATTCGCGATGGCGCACACCGCCCCCTGCGTCCTGAATGAAAGGCGTCCATGTGGGCTTGCACGGCTTCTGCAAGAGCTGCATCCGTGCTTCCTGGGGCGTACGGCCTCCCTTTCTCCGGTTGCACGGGACGCAGGAACAAACCACGTTGTCCCACCTGGATGCGCCGCCACGGGAACGGGGAATCACGTGATCCAGATTGAGTTGGTGGCGCGGAAGCCTTTCCCCGCAGTACTGGCAAGTGGACTTGTCGCGCGCATAGATGTTGACGCGGCTGAAACGCACCTGCCGCCTGGGCACACGGTCGTACCGCACCAGCAGTATGACCCGGGGAACGCGGATGGCGTGACCGACCATGCCCACCGAATCCCCGTCCAACGGGACCCTCAGCGCACTCCAGCGTTCGAAGTCGAAGGTCTGGTACTGCTCGTTGACGACCCTGGCGATGCCGAGATACAGAAGTGAAAAAGCCCGTCGTACTGAAGTGACGTGAATCGGCAGGTACGAACGATTCAACATCAGCACCCTTGTGTGCATCACGGAACGGCCCGAGGCTACGACCCTGTTCGCTTCCTGTCCTGTCACCGTGTCCACAGAGTTCTCGTGTTGAGTCTACCGGAACTTAACTAACCTCCGTGGCCTGCCTTGTCAAACACACGCACGCCCGGTCGCGGTTTGCCATTCACCGGCGACTCGCCTATCCTGGATCAGGAGTCTGCCGGGTTTATCGAATCGTAGCGAGAGACAAAGGCCCGTTTCATAGGCCCGTTTCCGGCGGAACCGAGGAGAAACGAAGGATCCGAGGAGAAAAGAATATTGGCAATTGATTGGGTACTATTCGACGAAGATCCACCCGGAAATGGACCCCGGAAACCCCTTTCCCTGCCTCGCCGCAGACTCCCGATACACCCGACAGGCTCCTGGAGTCCGCAAGCCGCCCTACTCTCGAATTCGCGTGGCACATGAGACGCATTCTCATCAACACCACCCCCGAAGAAACCCGCATCGCCGTGATGGAGGACAATGCCCTGGCGGAGTTCCTGATCGAGCGTAATCAGGAACGAGGCTGTGTCGGCAACATCTACAAGGGCCGCGTCGGGCGCGTCCTGCCCGGCATGCAGGCCGCGTTCGTGGACATTGGCCTTGAGAAGGCCGCGTTCCTCCATGCGTCCGATGTCGGCCCCCCACCCGCCGACCTGCCCGCAAGCCTGTCGGAGAACGGTGACGAGGCGCTGCTGGAGCCTCCACCCGACCCGAGCCCGCAACGGATCGAGCAGCAACTGAGCCCGGACCAGGAGATCCTGGTGCAGGTGGCCAAGGATCCTCTGGGAATGAAAGGGGCCCGCGTCACCACCCACATTTCCCTGCCCGGCCGGTTCCTGGTTTTCATGCCCGGCACCCACCACGTCGCGGTCTCCCGCAAGATCGACGACGACAAGGAACGGAAACGGCTGAAGGAAATCGTCCAGGAACTGGCGGGGGAAGACGAGGGATTCATCATCCGCACGGCGTGCGAGGGGCGCATCAAGAAGGACATCCAGAGCGATGTCCGGTTTCTCACGAAGCTCTGGGACCGTATCCGCAAACGGCTGGACGCTGCAGCGACGCCGGAGCAGATCCATCAGGACCTGGACCTGGTCCCGCGCACCATCCGCGACTTCTTCAACGCCAACACCGAGGAGGTGGTGCTCGACCAACCGAGGGAGTACCGGCGCGTGGTCGAGTTCGTGCAGCACTTCATGCCGCGCCTGAAGAGCCGCGTGGTGCTGTGCGACGGCCCCGAGCCGCTACTCGACCGCTACGAGATCGAGCGCAAGATCCGCAAGGCGCTGGAGTCCAAGATCTGGCTGAATTCCGGAGGATACATCAACATCGAGCAAACCGAGGCGCTCACCGCGGTGGACGTGAACACCGGCCGCTACGTGGGCAAGAAGGACCTCGAAGCCACGGTGCTGAAAATCAATCTGGAGGCGACCCGCGAGGTCGTTCATCAACTCCGGTTGCGCAACGTGGGCGGCATCATCATCATCGACTTCATCGACATGGCCCAGGCCGCCAACCGGAAAAAGGTCTACGAGGCTCTGAAAGAAGCGGTGAAGCAGGACAAGGCCAGGACCCGGGTGCTGCCCATTTCCAGGCTCGGGCTCGTAGAAATGACCCGACAGCGCACCCGGGAGAACCTCGGCAACCTGCTGATGGTTCCGTGTCCCCAATGCGCCGGCCGCGGCCGGGTCCGATCCCAGCCCACCATCGCCTACGAGATCCTGCGCGACATCAAGCGCGAGAGCGCCCAACTCGCCAATGGCGGGCGCATTACCGTGCACGTCCACCCGGGCATCGCGAACTTCCTCTACGACCAGGCCAGCGAGGGGCTGGAGGCGCTCGAGCGTGAGATCGATCACCCGGTCGTCATCAAGGCGAATCCGGAACTGCATCCGGAAGCATTCCGGATCGAGGCCGGTGGCAGCGGTCCGGCACATGGCGACGTGTCCGGCGGACACCGTTGAGAGCGCTGGAACGGTTCGGAGTTCCATTGATTTAACGGGATCGTCACCTCACCGTAACCCGAATGACCAGCGTGAAATGACATCATTCACCGGGTGTCCGCCGGATTCGGTTTGGTGTCTTTCGACTTCGCTTGGCTCAGGACGAACGATGTCAAGCCCACGGTTCCGCCGATACTGTGCCTGTGGGTCCTGAGCCACACGCCAGGCTCGGGAGAGACTTCGCGAAGCTAGTTCGACGGACGGCATCCAGTGTCATGGTTCTCCGTGGATGCCAGATCGACGAGGTTGGCCATGCGCCCGGAGCACACGGATCGAAAATACGAGGAAGATCTCAAATCCCTGCGTGAAAGAATCATCAAGATGGGCGGTCTGGTGGAGGATCAGATCGCCCGCGCCATCCGAGCCTTGGTGGACCGCGAGGCATCACTCGCGGAGGGCGTGATCCAGCGGGATGCCGAGGTCAACCAGATGGACGCTGAAATCGACGAACTGTGCGTACGCCTGATCGCGCTGCATCAACCCGCGGCGAAGGACCTCCGCTTCGTGACCACGGCCCTCAAGATCACCACCGACCTGGAGAGGATCGGAGACATCGCCGTGAACGTCTCCGAGCGGTCCCTGGAACTGCTCCGGGAGGCCCCCCTCAAACCCTACATCGACCTGCCGCGCATGGCCGAGATCAGCCGAAGAATGATCTCGGAGAGCCTCAACGCCTTCGTCCAGGAAGACACGATGCTGGCGTTGAAAGTGTGTCAGGACGATCAGGAGATCGACGACCTGAACGAACAGATCTTCCGCGAGACGGTTTCGTACATGATCACCGAGCCCAGGACCATCAACCGCGCCATGAAGATCACCTTCGTTTCAAAGTACCTGGAGCGGATCGCGGACCACGCCACCAACATCGCGGAAATGGTCATCTTTCTGGTCAAGGGGAAAAGCATACGCCACGTGAAAGAAGTACCCCGCACCATCTGACCACCGGGCGCCGAGGAGTCCCATGACGGACAGGATTCTCGTCGTAGACGACGAAGCGGACATTCGAAAGCTGATCGCCTACCATCTGACTCAGGAGCGTTTTCGCGTGATCGAGGCGGAGAACGGCGAAGACGCACTGGATCTCGTCCAGCAGGAAACACCCCGGCTGATCGTCCTGGACCTGATGTTGCCGAGCCTCTCCGGGCTGGATTTCTGCAAGATCATCCGGCAAAACCCCGAGACCGCCCATACGCCGATCCTGATGCTCACGGCCAAGGCCGGCGAGGCCGACCGCGTGGTGGGCCTGGAACTGGGCGCCGACGACTACATCACAAAACCCTTCAGCCCCAGGGAAATGGTGGCGCGGGTCAAGGCCGTGCTCCGGCGCACCACGCCGCAGGCGGCGCCGGATGTCTCCGAAATTTACGAAAAGGGACCCCTTCAGGTAAACTTCACGACGTACGAGGTGCGTGTCGCCGGAAAGCCGGTGAAGCATCTCACGCTCAAAGGGTTTGAGGTCCTGCGATTTCTGATCCAGAACCGGAATCGGGTATTGAGCCGGGATCAGATCCTGGACGGCGTTTGGCAATCCGACGTCTACGTGAATCCGCGCACGGTGGATGTGCATATCCGGCGCATCCGGGAAGCCCTCGAATACGACGACCACAATCCTGAATGGATCGTGACCATACGCGGCGTCGGCTACAAACTGGATGAAAAAACTCTGGGAAAATAATCCGGCTCCCGCGCGGCGGCGCGGCTATTCGGCGTTTCTCGCCTGCTTCGCGATCCTGCTTCCCACCCTCGCCCATTCGCATTTCCCGATCATTCCCTCAAGCGGAACGGCAGCGCCCGCCGTCGATTCATGGCTTGCGATGCTGTTCTGGCTGCTGTTCGTCCTTGGCATCGCAGGGTCCGTCCTGTGGCTGCGGCGCTCACGCCGCCGTGTCGCGGACATGGTGGCATTCTGCCGTAATACCGGCGTGGCCACACCGCCCGGCAAGGGACTGACGGTCCGTCGTCAAGACGACCTCGGAAAGTTGGAGCAAGGCCTCAACGAGCTGGTTGGAACATTCACCGCCCGCCTTGAGGACATGACGGCGGAAAGGGAACGGCTCCAGTCCATTCTGAGTTGCATGATGGAAGGCGTCATCGTGCTGGACACCCGGGGCAAGGTCATCCTCGTGAACCAGACGGCACAGAGGATCTTCAAGCTGCCGTCCGACAACAGCGTCCTGGGCATGTCGACGGTTGAAATCTCCCGCCATCCCGAAATGCAGGCGCTGATCCAGGAAGTGCTGCACACCGACTGCGATGCCGCTTACCGGGAGTTGTCCCTCGGTGACGACCGCTGGTTCGCGGCCAATGCCGCGCGTCTGGAGCATGCGCCGCAGGAACTCCTGGGCTACGTGCTGGTCTTCCACGAAGTCAGCGAGTTGAAGCGCCTGGAGCGGATCCGCGCCGATTTCGTGGCCAATGTCTCCCACGAAATGCGCACGCCGCTGACTGCCATCCAGGGCTACGCGGAGACGCTGCTGCACAACCCGCCCAGCGACCCCCACATGGCGCGGCAGTTTCTCAACATCGTCACGCGCCACTCCGAGCGCCTCGGCCGTCTGATCGACGATCTGTTGGCGCTGTCCGATCTGGAAATGGGCAACGTGAACGTGCGCATGAAGGCGGTGGCCGTCCAGCCACTGCTGGACCGGGTGCTGGAACTGTTCCGCGAGCAGGCCCGGAAGAAGGACATCCGGCTGCGCGCCCGCGTCGGCACGGACACTCCGAACGTCCTGGGAGACGAGGACCGCCTCCAGCAATTGCTCATCAACCTCGTCGACAACGCCCTCAAGTACACGCCCGACCGCGGCGATGTAAGGGTCGAGGCCGACATGGAACCCGTCATGAGCGGCGCCGGCCCACCCAGGGTCGTTCTGACCGTATCCGATACCGGTTGCGGCATCCCGGACAAGGACCTCCCTCGACTCACGGAACGCTTCTACCGGGTCGACAAGGCGCGTTCACGGGAATTGGGAGGCACGGGACTCGGGCTCGCCATCGTGAAGCACATCGCCCAGGCCCACGATGGAGCGCTGAAGATCGAGAGCCGCCTGGGCAAGGGCACCCAGGTCTCCGTCTACCTGCATCGAGCCTTCGATCCCCCGATGCTCCCCGCGACCGACCCCCCGGTCAAGTCCATCATGGCCTGAACCATCTCCGCCTGCGCACAAGCGCGGTTTTATTTGCAAACGTGTGCGGGATGCCGTAGTGTGGTGCGGTGTCCTGTAAATTTCTGCGATAATTTGCTGGTCTTTTTCGCCGCCGGCTGTGTTGCTCTTCCTGGCGTGGTAACCGCCACTGCTTGTGATCACGCCTTGCCGACAAAGAAAATTCCTGCGCTTCTTGTCGCAGGAATTTACGGGACTCGACACTGGCGGGCGCCGTTTCGGTGAGCCAGCGCCACGTTGTTACCCCCTCACAAGACCCTCGCAAGACCAGGAGAAACTGATGGAAGGGAAGAAAGTCGGGATCATGGAAACCGTGCTCAGGGACGCGCATCAGTCCCTGCTGGCCACGCGTATGCGCACCGAGGACATGCTGCCCATCGCCGCGGCCATCGACAAGGTCGGCTTCTGGTCGGTGGAGATGTGGGGCGGCGCCACGTTCGACGCCTGCCTGCGCTACCTGAACGAGTGTCCATGGGAACGCCTCCGGCTGATCCGCAAGGCCATGCCCCATTCCCGGCTGCAGATGCTGTTGCGGGGCCAGAACATCGTCGGATACCGCAACTACCCGGATGACGCCGTCGAATCCTTCATCGAGAAGTCCGCGGAAAACGGCATCGATGTGTTCCGCGTGTTCGACGCCATGAACGACATCCGCAACATGAAGACATCCATGGACGCGGTGAAGCGCACCGGCAAGACCCTGGAGGCCGCCGTGTCCTACACCATCAGTCCGGTGCACTCCACGCAATATTTCGTGGACTTTGCCCAAAAGCTGGTGGATGCCGGGACCGACGTGCTGGCGGTGAAGGACATGGCCGGCCTGCTGTCTCCGTACGTGGCCGCCGATCTCATCGCGGCACTGAAGGACCGCTTCGACATTCCCGTGCACCTTCACTCCCACTGCACCACGGGCATGGCCCAGATGGCCTATATCATGGCCGTGGAGGCCGGCGTGGACATCATCGACACCGCCATTTCCACGCTCTCCGACGGCACCTCGCAACCGGCCACCGAGGCCGTGGTGGTGGCACTCAAGGGAACGCCCTACGATACCGGGCTCGACCTCCAGCAACTGGGCCGCATCGCCGAGTACTTCACCGAGGTGCGCGGCAGATACGGCGAGTTCGAGAGCGCCATCAGCAACCGGGTCAACGCCGACATCGTCGAATCGCAGATTCCCGGCGGTATGCTCTCGAACCTGGTGTCCCAACTACGGCAGCAGAACGCCGAGAACCGCCTGGACGAGGTGCTCGAGGAGGTTCAGGCGGTGCGCAGGGACTTGGGCTACCCGCCGCTGGTGACCCCCACCAGCCAGATCGTGGGTTCCCAAGCCACGCTGAACGTCCTCATGGGCAAACGCTACGGCGTGGTGACCATGGAGGTGCGCAACTACGTCATGGGGCACTACGGCGAGCCGCCGGGCACGGTGAGCGACGAGATGAAGGCCATGGTCCTGGGCAAGAAGGATCCCATCACCTGCCGCCCCGCCGACCTGCTGAAGCCCCGCATGGAGGAGGCGCGCAAGGAGATCGGCGACCTTGCCGCCAGCGAGGAAGATGTGCTCTCCTACACGCTGTTCCCTGAAGTCGCCAAGAACTACTTCGAGCGGCGGGGCCAGGAACAGGCCAGCGTTGCCGGCTAGCCGCTGGGTTCGGCGGAGACGCGCTGCCCGGGAACCTCTCCCGGGAATGTTCCAGGACGGGGTCTAACAGCCAAGACCCTGGGACATCTGTACATAGCTGGTGAGAGGGACCGCGCACATCCGATCCCAGTCCGCCTTATCGATGACCACCTGATTCAACAGTTCGATCATTTCGTCGAATTTGCGGAGCGCGGCGCAACCCACCACCTCGGGGTCCGCGGCCTGACGGTGCCGTGGCCAGGCGCGGCCACGAGCGTAGCGCCAGAATTCGCTGTCGTACCTCGAGCCACAGGAATAGTGCCAACCGACGAACAGGCCGTAGCAGAGCATGTTGTTGACGAGGAAACGATTGACCACCGGCGCGTCGCGCTCAAGATTCTCGGGTGGACGGTTGAGGCGCATTTGGAGGACCATCCCGACCTGCAACTGGGCGGACACGATGGCCGTGGCTTCAAGGGGCTCCATGAAGGCCGCCGCGTTGCCGATGCGGGCCACGGCGCCATCGTACAGTTGACGGTGGACGAAATTGGGAAACGGAATGACGGCGCGTTGCTCGAATTCGGATACGCCATCGGTTTCAAGGAACGCGTTGAAGTCCGCTTCGACTTCGGCAAGGCTGCTTACATCGCGGTTGAAGATGTACCCGTATGATGTGTGCACCGTAAGCGGAATAACGAATATCCAACCGTGCGGACGCGCTACCGCACGGGTATAGGTATGTTGCAGAACCGGCCCATCCCCCCCTTTGATGATGGCCGGGCAGCGACGGATCACGGCTGTATTCGTTGGGATGAAAGAAATGTCGATGTGCCGGTCGGGATCGAGTCCTCTGGGAAACCCGCGGGCGTCGAAGACCAGGTCATAACGTTCCGGCGGCAAACCCTCGAACTCCACCTGCGCGCCGTCCTCCACCCTGGTGATATCGAGCACTTTCGCGTCGATGTGGCGCGCGCGTGTGCCTTCTTCCAGCACATCCGCCATCAAGTCGGCGGACAAGTGGTAGGCGTAGGACACCTGTTGCGGCGTGAAGTAGTGGGTGAAGTCTCGATTCCGCCGGCCCCATCCCTCGAACGCAACACCGTATTTTCGAGTTCCGTTCAAGCGTTGCTGGACGGTTTCGTGGGGCAGCTTCGTCAGCCGGTGCAATTCCTGGACCAGGCTCGGCCAACTGCCCTCACCCACTCCGATGGCCGGGATGCGCGAGTCATAGATGTGGTGCAGCTCATGGTCGCTGTCGGGGTGCAGGCGCGTTACGCTGGCGGCCGCCAGGGACCCTGCGGTTCCTCGCCCGACAACCGCGATCTTCCGTAAGGATTTGCCGCCCGGCTGTATCACGCTACTGGAACTCCACAGGTGTCGGGGCCATCAGAAGCTGAACGTGAAGTCCACGCCCAGGAAGCTGTCGCGTCTCCCGTCGTAGGTCAAATCCCGCGGGTCCGCGCTCAGGTTCACGATCCCTTCCAGGCGCATCGACCAACCATCCGACAGACGGCGTTTCAATTCCAGGTTCAACGCACGAGAATCATGGCGGAGGTCGACTCGGATGCCTGCCACGAACTCGGTGCCCTGCACGTCGTTGAAAGCAAGGAAGCCCGCGATATACAGGTCGTTCTCCCAGACGCTTGTAGCACGGCGGCCGCGGCCATCGTAGAGCCACTCGGCGAGGACGGTCAAGTCCGCCCGGGACTCGAGCAGCGCGTAGAGAGTGCGTTCCAGGCCGACGACGAAGGCGCTGTAATCCTCCTCCTGGCCCCGGAGGTTGCGCGCTCCGTTGCGCCGAATGGCTTCCATCTTGTAGAGCCAGGGCTCGGTGGTGAGTTGCGCGTCGACGCCGAACTGCCGGATCTGTTCGTAGTATGGGATCAAAGGCGTGTCGATTGCCGGCACCGGGCCGGATGGACGGGCGAAAAGAAACGAGGGCTCGCGGCTTGTTCCAACAAAGGTACTGAGCCCAAAGTCAAGGGAACCCAGGGACTTGCCGTAGCGGAACGCGAAGTCCACATGGCGCTCTTCGGCGCCGCTCTCGTACAACGCGTCGTCGTGGATCGGGCGGCCCGATCGGTGGCGTCCGCGACGCCCCGGGAATATGCGCTTGCGATGATAAGGCAGCAGAAACGACTCGGCGAGGCCCCAGTCGCCGGAGATCGTCAGACGCGCCATGGGCTGGCCCAGCTTGGGTCGATTGCGCGGGTGCTCGACGAGGTCCACCTGGTTGACGATATCCACGAGGTTGTGCGCCTCGGCCACCCCCCAGAAAGCCTGGTCAATTCCCAGGCGGAGCTCCCAGGAATTCTCGCCCGAGTCTCCGTACACCAGCAGGTAGGCCTCGCGCAGGTCCGCATGGGTGCGCCGGGAGTCGGCGCTGTCGTACCGATAAAGCGCGGCGAGGGTGAAGCTGGTCCTCGGCGCGACCTCGCCGTGAAGCGTCGGCTCGACGACCAGCCCGGCGGTGCTTGAACGCTGATCCGCGAAGGCCGGCGATTCCGGATACCATCGCCCCTGGAGGCTGAGGTCGCCCGAAAACTCCAGAGACTGCGCCTCGGCACCCGCGGCAACCAAGAGCACGAGGGCCGCCATTGCGCGGCGGAATCGCATCAGCGCACGCGTCGAAGCGACAAGTGGTTGAATTCGCTGTCCTGAAGATTGGTGCGGAAGCGGAAATCGGTCCATTGGAGCACCGTGCTCGCTCCGGTCAGGTGATTCACCATCGTCTGTTCTCCCGCCCGCCAGTACCGATCCAGATATTGCTGATAGTTGGCGAAGGTAAGCGTCTTCAGGTGCGAGCCCCGACGGTCGTAAAGCTCCATTTTCCAGACTCGAAGCTCGCCGGTATCCTGCCAGACGACCTTGCGGCTGTACCCGGACTTCTTGTCCAGGGGAACCTGCTCGGTCACCGTGCAAGTGAGTCCGCCACAGGACTCGTCGCGAAGATACTTGTGGGTGTATTCCTCCACGTCCTGGGAACTCATGTCTTCGTAGGAAAACTCGCTTCCCATGAACGACCCCGAACGCCTCGCGGCGTTGATGCGCTTTACCCTCTTCAGGGCAGGCAGATAGAGCCATTGGTCGTCCGGGGCGTTGGTGTGAGCGTGGGTCAGCAGGGCGGTTCCCCGCACGTCCCGCGGCTGATCGAAAACGAACAGGCTCTTGTCGCCATCCCGCGGCACCTCCAGCACCTTGAAGCGCATCCGGCGGACGCTTTCCCGGCCGTGCCGGTCGCGCAACACCATGGTCATTCCGGCGATGAAATCCCCGAAGCCGTCGTCGCGGACGCTCGCTTCACGCGCGATCCTGAGACCTTTGTCCTCGGGCGTTTCTTCCTGGGCAAGGGCATGTGCATTCGGCAAGCAGAAACACGCCAGCGCCAGGACCCGGACACCGAACCAAGCACCCCGGAGACGCCGGATACCCTTGGCCCAACCCGGGTTGATGAGCCATTTTCCGACGGTTTCACTGTCAAGGAGCATCCGCGCGGGTCCCGTCATGGACATGTCCGCATTCTACCTTGATTCCCCTTAAAGGTTAAGCTCCTGGACTTGCTGGAATTTTCAGTCGGGGTTGCATATAATCTTCCAAACCTTTCAATCATGCCGCATGAGATGTTCCTTGTCCTTGCTCCATTTCTGTGAGGAGGTTACGGACGGTCGTGTTCAATAATCCATTCGACTCATTTCACAACACGGTTGCCGAAGGAAAGGAAGAACGTGAACAACTCGACCGGCTGCTGACCATTTCCACGCCGCGGGAGCGTACGCTTGTCGCCGTCATCGCCTTGCTGTTGTGCATCCTCGCGGGATGGCTCTTCTTCGGCGAAGTACCTCGCAGCATTGCGGTAGAGGGCGCACTGGTAGAGCATGGCGAAAGCCAGGCCGAGGGCAAACGGTCCGTGCAAACGCTCTTCTGGGTCGCGAACGACGTCGCAAGGCGTATCAAGGCGGGGATGCCGGCGGCGATAGAGCAGTGTGTGGCGGACGAAAAAGCGGACACACTTGACGGAAAGGTCACGACAGTTTCCGCTTTGCCCTTGTCCGGGGAGTTGGCGGCGTTGAAGTCCGCGGCGCCGGTGTCCGTGTACCGCCTCGGTATCGCCCTCGACAAGGGGCTTGACGCCGATTCCGTTGCGGGTCGGGAATGCCGGATCGTCATCGAACTCGGCAGACAGTCCCCGCTCGCGCTTTTCGGAATGAGGCCATCATAAGATGCAGCCGCGCGCGTCCAGGGGGGCAGACAACAGGGCCGGCGCGGATCCGTCGAAACGAAGGGTGACCACGCCGATTCTGTTGCAGATGCACGCGACGGAATGTGGCGCCGCCTGCCTCGGCAGCATTCTGGGCTACTTCGGGCGCTGGGTGCCGCTTGCCGAGTTGCGCGAGAAGTGCGAGGTCAGCCGGGACGGCAGCAGCGCGGCGAGCATCTCGCGCGCCTCCAGGCACTACGGCCTCGAATGCAGGGGGCTCAGCCTACGCGCCGACTCACTGAAGAAGCTCCCGTTGCCCCTGATCCTGTTCTGGCAGTTCAGCCATTTCGTCGTCCTCGAAGGGTTCGACAGCCGCAATTTCCACCTCAATGACCCGGCCACGGGGCGGCGCACGCTTTCCGCGGAAGAGTTCACCAAGAGCTACAGTGGCATCGCGCTACAGTTCAAGCGCGGCGCCGATTTCACGGCGGGCGGCGAACGGCCCGGCCTGTTCAGCCAATTGCGCACCTTGCTGGCCGGATCATGGAACGTGCTTACCGGGGTGCTTGCCTGCGTGCTCATGTTGACCTTGCTGGCGCTGCTGGTCCCCGTGTCCCTCGGTGTTTTCGTGGACAACGTTCTGGAAAACCATGGGCCTTGGGGCGGTTTGGTGGCAGCGTTGCTCGGCGGCGGCGTGCTGGTGTACGTGCTGTCTCTGCTCAAGCACCGATTCCTCAAACGGCTCGCGGTGCGGATTTCCGTTGTCGGCTACAACCGGGGCCTGTCCCGGCTGCTGCGGTTGCCGGTGGAGTTTTTCGAACACAGGCTGGTGGGCGATTTGACCGACCGGGTCTCGTCCATCGACAGGATCGCGAAGAACCTGACGGAGCAGTTTCTCGTGCTTCTCATCGACATGGCGATGAGCGCGGTGTTGCTCTTCGCCATGCTGGCCTACGACGTCCTGCTCACCCTGATCATCGTGCTGCTGGCCCTCCTGCACGGACTGCTGGCCCACTTTCTCAACGCGCTCCGGGACGTCCGAAGCCACGCGATGAGGCGCGAACAGGGACTGCTGATCGGCTTCGGAATGCAGATGTTGAGTCACGCGGACAACCTGCGCATGACGGGGTCGGATGATCGGTTCTTCTCGCGCTGGAGCGGTCAGCAGGCGCGCGAACTGCGCGCGCGCCAGCTCTATTCCGAGCTGGCCTCCGTCAGTACCGCGCTTCCGGGCCTGGTCACCGCGCTTCGCGCCGCGGCGATCCTGGGCATCGGAGGAAGCCTGGTCATGACCGGACAAATGACCCTGGGGACGCTGGTCGGGTTCTATATCCTGGCCGAGATGTTCCTGGCGCCTGTCGGACGCTTTCTGGAGTTCGCCGACAAACGCCACGCCCTCGAAACCGATCTGCAACGACTGGAAGACGTCTCCAGGACCGCCGAGGACCCCGTTTTCAGCCGTCGAAGTCCCGAATCGGAGTCCATCCCCACGTTCAACGGCCGGCTTCAGCTTGCAGGCCGCCTCGAACTGCGCGACGTCAACTTCGGTTACAACAAGAGCCGGCCGCCCTTGATCAAGGACTTCAACCTCGTGATCAGGCCTGGGCAGCGGGTTGCCGTGGTGGGTCCCAGCGGCTCGGGAAAGTCGACCCTGGCGCGTCTGGTCTCGGGCATCTCTCAACCCTGGTCGGGCGAGATCCTGTTCGACGGCCATCCGCGGGATGAGATTCCCGTGGAAGTGCTGCGGCGGTCCATTTCCATGGTGGATCAGGAGGCAGTGCTGTTTTCCGCCTCCCTGCGCGACAACATCACCTTGTGGAACCCGGCCGTTCCGGATGAAGTCATCGTGGCCGCAACGCGGGACGCCTGCATCCACGAAGAAATCCTGCTCCGGCCCCACGGATATGCGACCCTGGTCGAGGAAGGCGGGGTGAATTTCAGCGGCGGCCAGCGGCAAAGGCTGGAAATCGCCCGGGCGCTGGTGGGCAATCCGACGGTGCTCGTTCTGGACGAAGCGACCAGCGCGCTCGATGCCGCGACGGAGGAATACGTCGATGATGCCTTGCGGCGCCGCGGCGTCACCTGCCTGATCGTGGCGCACCGGCTGAGCACCGTGAGGGACTGCGACCAGATCATCGTTCTCGACAAGGGCGTGGAAGTGCAGCGCGGCACCCACGACGAGTTGATGGCGGACCGGGACGGCACGTACTTCAAGCTGGTCAAGTCAGGCTGATGCAGGCCCCATGCCGGAACACGCAACCATAGCCCAACTCGCCGCCCGCTCGGGCACATCCGAGCCCTGCGCCGGCAACCTGCCGGTGAACCTCGACGATCCGGATAGCGTCTGGTTCATCGATCAGGGCGTCGCCGATCTCTTCCTGGTCGAATTCAGGGACGGCGTGCAGCAGGCGGCGCCGCAGCATCTGCTGCGTTGCGGATCGGGCAGATTGCTGTGGGGCGTCGCGCCGGACGAACAAGACGACAATGGCGGCGACACCACGCTCAGGGTGATCGCCAAGGGATTGCCGGGTACCCTGCTGAAACGCCTGCCGGCATCCTTGCTGTCCGGCGTTCATCCGGCAGAGCTGGCCGAACAGACCGACACCTGGCTTACCGCCGTGACCGATACGCTTTCACGGCTCGTAAGTCACATCCCGCGCGCCACCGCGCTGGCCGGACCCGGGGTGACGCAGACGCTGGCCGCTTGTACGCTGTCCGTGCGGCGCGGTGTCGTGTGGGTGTCCACACCGCCTCGCGGCGTAAGCCTTTTCATGGATATGATCGGGCCGACGGAACTCGCTGAAGCAAGCGGCGCACCCGAAGCCGCGATACCGCTGACGCGGACGGCTTGGCTCACGTTGTTTGGTGAAGCGACACTGTCGGGCGAATCAACCGAAACGCTGGCGCGGCAAGGCACGCTGCTGCCGGCGCTCGCGTCGTTTCACGGGTTGGCCTTCGCCGTGGAACGCCTGAACCGCCGGTTGGCCGTAGTCGATGATGCGAATCTCGAACGCGAGCGGACAGCCAGCCGCCGCACCGCCGAAAGAGCCGCCCGACAGCGGCTTTTCAACATCTACGACCTGCCGATGGACCGGGAAGCCAGGGCCGAGGACACGGCTACCGCGGATGCCCTGCAAATCGTCGGCCGCCATCAGGGAATCGACTTCAGGATCCCGGCGCGCTCGGGACCCGCCGGTGCTCCGGTCGGCCTCGTGGACGTACTCGATGCGTCGGGCGTACGCGCCCGGCGCGTGCGCTTCAAGGGCGAGGGCAACTGGTGGCGCGGCGACAGCAACGCGATGCTGGCATTCCGCGCCGAGGACGGCCGGCCCGTTGCGCTCTTGCCGGGAATCTTCGGGCGCTACCAGGAAGTGGACCCCGTCAGCAAACGCCGTGTCCGGCTCACGGAGGAGCGCGCCGGCGCGCTGCAGGACGAAGCCTGGGTATTCTATCAGCCGTTGCCGCCAGAGGACGTGAAACCGGCGGACCTGATGAGAATCGCCCTGCATGGATCGGCCGCGGATCTGGCGCGGCTGGTGATTGCCGGGCTCCCGGGCGGCCTGATCAAGCTGCTGCCGGCACTCGCGCTTGGATTCGTCGCGAACCACGTCGTGGCCGGGGGAAGTGCCAGCGCGCTCTATGCGGTGGCCGCGACGCTCGCCGGCTTCGGCCTGCTCGGCGCACTGCTGCACCTGTTTCAAAGCTCGGCGATGATGCGGCTCGAAGGACGCTCGGCATCCCGCGTCGAAGCCGCCTTCTGGGACCGCCTCATGCGCCTTCCGCCAAGCATTCTGCACCGCCATCCGGCGGGCGATCTGGCCATGGCGGGAATGACGTTCCAGAATCTTCGCGACGGCTTTCAGGGAGTCGTCGCCGACGGCCTGCTGTCGATCGTTTTCCTGCTCCCGGTCTTTGGCGTCATCTTCTTCTACGACACCACCCTCGGAGTCATCGCCCTCGTCTTCAGCGCGGCTTCGCTGCTGGTCACGGTGGCCCTTGGGTTGCGCCAGATTGCACCTTATGGGCGGATGATCAGCGCGGTGCGCCGCGTCGCCGGGCGGCTGTTCCAGATCGTGGGCGGTATCGCCAAGCTGCGCGTGGAAAATGCGGAAGGGTCGGCCTTCGCCATCTGGGCGCGGGATTATCGCGAGCAGAAACGCGCGGAACTCGAACTGGGGGCGCTCGAGGGACACTCGCGGGCACTCGGCGCAGCGCTTCCCTACCTTGCCGCCGGGGTGCTGCTTTTCTCGGTGGTCACGGCGAGCGAGCGCAACGTCCCAGTGGGCGATTTTCTCGTCGTTTACACCGTCTTCATCGCTTTCCAGTCCGCCATCGCACGGCTCGGCGAGTCCTTCGGCGCCGTTGCCGCAATGCTGCCCGCGTTCGACCAGATGCGCCCGCTGCTCGCCACGGTTCCCGAGTCCGACGTCGAGGGAGAGCCGGTGGAACGCCTGGGGGGCGACGTCCTGTTCGACCGTATCTCCTTCCGCTACGACTCCGACGGTCCGTTGATTCTCGACGATGTCACGATCCGCGCCCGTCCCGGTGAATTCATCGCGATTGCCGGCGAGTCCGGTGCCGGCAAGAGCACCCTGTTCCGGCTCGCCCTCGGCATCGACCGGCCGACCGCCGGCGCGGTGTACTACGACGGCCGCGATCTGAGATACCTGAATTTGAAACAGGTGCGCCGGAAGATTGGCGCGGTTCCCCAGGCCGTGAGGCTCCATCCCCAGGACCTCTGGGACAACATCGTCTCGCACCACGAGGGAACGACCACCGAGGAGGTATGGCAAGCGTCCCGGGCCGCCGGGATCGAAAGCGAGATCAAGGCCATGCCCATGGGCATGATGACCATGGTCGGGGCCATCGGGGGCGTGCTGTCGGGAGGCGAGAGTCAGCGCGTCACCATCGCCCGCTCGCTGCTCGGCGACCCGCGGATCATGCTGCTGGACGAGGCAACCAACTGGCTCGACAACGAAGGCCAGGCCGAGGTCATGCAGAACCTGGCCTTGCTGACGTCGACCCGCATCGTCATCGCCCACCGCCTGTCCACGCTGGAACAGGCGGACCGCATCTACGTGCTGCAGGCCGGAAAAGTCGTGCAGAGCGGCTCCTTCGAGGAACTCCTGGAGGTCGACGGGGTGTTCAGGGAACTGGTCCGAAGGCAGATCGCCTGATTCGAACATGCGGACCGGCCGGAAATATTCGTTCCATGTTCGTGATGGGATGGACTCGTAAGGATGCCGTCCGGAGCCACAGAGCCACTTGCGACCCGATTCGCCAGGTGGGTGCTCGCCCGCCGCTGGCTGGTCATCCTGGCCACGCTGTTGTGGGTCGCGGCGGCGGCCGGCGGCATTGCCCGGCTCGAATTCTCCGCCAACTACCGCATCTTCTTCGACGAGGACAATCCGCAGCTTCTGGCACTGGAAGCGCTGGAGGACACTTACGGGAAGAACGAAAACGTCGCGTTCCTGATCGTTCCCGACGATGGCGACGCCACGTCGCCAGACGCGCTCGCGGCCGCCGTCTGGCTCACGGAAGCCGCTTGGCGGACACCCTACACGAGGCGCGTCGACTCCCTCGCCAACTTTCAATACACGACCGCCGACGGCGACGACTTGTACGTGCGGGACCTGGTGGACCCGCAAAAGCTGACCCAGGCCGAAACACGGTCCCGAGTCCGCGCCATCGCCTTGTCCGACCCGCGCATCGCAGGGAGTATTCTGGCCCGCAACGGTGACGTCAGCGTTGTCAGCGTCACCATTGAACTGCCGGAGGAGGGCCTGCTGGAGGCCGTGACCGAAGTGGCCGAATACGCCAGATCGGTGGCTGCGCAGGCGGAAGAACGATTTCCCGGCCTGGACCTCCGCGTCGTCGGCACGGTCATGGTCAACCAAACCTTCGTGGAAGCCTCCATCCGCAGCCAGATGATCTTTCTGCCCGCAAGCCTTCTGCTCATGGGCTTGATCCTCGGCATCCTCACCCGCGGATGGGCGGGGGTGGCAGCCACCGGAACGGTCATGATCTTTTCCATTCTCGCGTCGGTGGGCCTGGGAGTGTGGGCCGGCTTACCCTTTTCCCCGCCCATCTCCCCGGCGCCGACCATCGTCCTGATGATCGTCGTGGCCAACTGCGTGCACCTGCTGGTGGCTTTGCAGCGGCATCTGCGCGCCGGGGAATCCAGGCACGACGCCATCGTCGAATCCATCCGTCTCAACCTGCATCCGGTGTTTCTCGCGAGCCTCACGACGACGCTTGGCTTCCTGAGCATGAACTTCTCCGAGGTGCCTCCCTACCGTCACCTGGGCAACTTCGTCGCTTTCGGTGTCGGCGCCTCCTTCCTTCTGTCCGTAACCTTTCTGCCGGCCGTGCTTTCGCTTCTTCCCATTCGTGCGGCAAAGGACCGCCGGCTCCGGGCGCCCGTCATGAAGCTCGTTGCGGATGCCGTGCTGCGCTACAGAAAGGTGATCATCTGGGGATGGCTGGTGGTCGTGACCGCGATGATTCTGGCCATTCCGCGAAACGAGCTCAATGACGTCCTGGTCCATTTCTTCGATGAGAGCGTCGAGTTCCGTCAGGATACCGATTTCATGGACGAACGCCTGAGCGGCAATACCCTGATCGAATACTCACTGGAGGCATCCGTCGAGGGCGGTGTCACCGCCCCCCGTTTCCTCGCTGACGTGGCCAACTTCGCCGACTGGTACCGTCAGCAGTCCCCTGTACGCCACGTGGCGGTCATCACCGACACCTTTCGGCAACTCAACAAGAGCATGCACGGCGACGATCCGGCCGCCTACCGGATCCCGCAAAGCAAGGAACTGGCGGCACAATACCTGGTGCTCTACGAGCTCTCGCTACCGCAGGGTCTGAACCTGAACAATCAGCTCGACAGATCCAGGTCCGCCACGCGGGTGACGATATCGGCGGAGACGCTTTCTTCGCGCGAGCTGCTTGAGCTGAACGCGCGTGCCGAGGCCTGGCTCAGGGAGAACGCGCCGCATGTCGGCGGCGTCAACAGTACCGGCCCCGCGGCGCTGTTCGCCTACATCGGACAGCGCAACATCCGCGCCATGGTGGTCGGGACCATGGTCGTGCTGCTGGCCATTTCCGCCATTCTCCTCTTCGCCTTGCAGTCGCTGCGGCTGGGTCTGATAAGCATCGCTCCCAATCTGGTCCCCGCGGTGCTGGGCTTCGGCGTCTGGGGTTTGACGGTCGGACAGGTGGGACTCTCGCTGTCCGTGGTGGTGGCCATGACCGTAGGCATCGTCGTGGACGATACCGTGCATTTTCTCAGCAAGTACCGCCGTGCGCGGTCTCAGGACGGCCTGGGCGCCGAAGAAGCGGTGCGTCACGCCTTTGACACCGCCGGCCAGGCCATGTTCACAACGACGGTCGTGCTGGTGGCCGGCTTCCTCATACTGGTATTCTCGCCGTTCGTTCCCACCGCACAGGTGGGGGTCCTGACCGCGATGATCATCGGTTCCGCGCTCGTCGCCGACCTGACGCTCCTGCCGGCGCTGTTGACGACGGTGGACCGGAAGTCCGGGCAGACGGCCGCGGTTGCGCCCTAGTTCATCGACCATGAGGCACTTGGCGACAGGACCTTGCAACATCGTCGTGAGAGTTTAAGAGTCGACGTTGAGTGAACGATACATACCAGATATGGTACTTGAAGGTCTTGACCCTGGGAATATTGTCATGCTAATATACAGCTGGAATTGTAATAGTAGTTCCGAGAGAAGGAGGGTTTGCCATGAGAAGTGGTGATGAAATGCTGCAGCAAATTGTCGAGAAGTCTTCCCTGGACACCGATTTCAGGCAGAAACTTCTCTCGGATCCGAAGGCTACCATCAGCGGGGAATTGGGCATTACGATTCCCGACTCGATGACCATCAAGGTCCACGAGAGCGACATGCAGACGGTGCATCTCGCGTTGCCGCCAGATCCGAACATCACAGAGGAACAGCTCGAAGCGATCTCGGCGGGCCTTTGCTGCTGCTGGTAAAACCAACAGCCGGCGTGTAGCCGGTGAGGATGCGGAACCATCCGGATCCCCGCATCCGTGCACAGCTTGAAATAGACCCCGTCACCCGCGATTGCGGGGGTGACAGGGTCTAACTTTTTGCCGAGTTTAGACGGATGTCAAAAGGGCACCGCTGCCGAGAGCACCATGAACACATAGGCTTTGGCTTCTCGAAGCTGATCGCCGGATATGACCAGCTTTATGTGGTGAATGCCGCGCATCAGCACGAAACGCCCGGACTTCCCGAATAGCGGCGTCGCTTTCGACACCCAGCCGGCGAGCTCCGCAAGCTTTTCCGGAACGACGAGTTCCTCACGGCCCAGGGCTTCCAGGAACGGATCCCAGTCGGTCAGGCCGTCGAGCCAGTAACGTGAATCTTTTGTATATCTCTGCTTGACGATGAGCGTCAGGCCGAGCGTCGGACCGAGACCCTCTTCCCGTACGTCGACATTCACCCCGGTCCTGACAATATTCGCGCGTTCCTTGAAGCGCGAAATCACGGCGTCGACGGCCGGTAGCCGACCGGGCCAACCCGCCTCCTCAAGATAGGCACGTAGTTCCTCCTGCCCCTTGAAGCCCATGATCGCCAAGCGGATGGACCGTGAACGCGACGGGAATACACCGAACGAGTCCAGGCGCGTGTCCCCCGGCTGCGCCAGGTAAGCTCGTTCGACGTTCTCCCCCTCGGCGTCATTCCCCTCCCAACCGACGCAGGAAACGAGCGCATCCACCACCGTACGGACATCATCCACCTGGCCGCGGGCTCCGACAATCGGGCGTTCACCGGGCCGCAGGAACATGCCCGGATGCGAACGTTCACCGTCTCCCGCCGAGCCGATGTCGTATTCCAGCATCAACTTGCGGCCGACAATTTCCTGCAGGCGTGAATCTCCGGCATCCATTTGTCCGAACAATCGCGTGATGGCCCTGGCAGACTCATCCGTCTCATCGGCCCAGGCGCGCTTCTGGAAGAACGCCGCCGTCCGGGTTCCGCTCGCCAGCGAAGCGCCGAAATCGGCCTCGGGCCCGGGCTCGTGCAGCGGCAACTCGAAGCCGAACGGCAGGGCGCCCATGGTGATGGGGAGTTGCCCGGCGCAGTCGAGTATGCGCTCCCATTGCGGGCCGCCGACCAGGACCGGCGAAACCCTGTTTCGGAAGTGCCCGAGCAGGTCGCCCATGGTCTCCCCCTCCTGGGCGAGACGGTCCTGGGTCAGCGTAACGGCCTGGTCAATATCCATATGTCTCCTCACGCGATGACTGGTACGGGATTCAGTTCGTCTTCAGCGAGGGGGCGTTCCCGGCAGCCCATGCTGACCGGCACTTCGTAAAGGCGGCCAGGCGCAAATCTTGCCCAAAAGTGGCGCATGCCCGGCACGATGACCCGCACCACAGGCATACCGATGTCGGGCCGGGTCTGGTCCAGCACCAGAAACTCCATCCCCTTGACTTCCACAAGCCCGCGGCAATACTCCACGTCCTCGCGTGTGTCGGTCGATTCGATCACCGGATAGCTCGCGGCGCTACGCAAGGGAACGTCCCCCGCGGGGACCAGCCAGGAGCAGTCGGCGAGTCGCCCCGTCTTCCACCACCAAAGCGCCAGCGGATCGTCGATCATGGGCCGGCCATCGCCGCTTCCGGGACGTGGCAGCCAGGTAAGGCACTGGTTCAACTCGCACACCGCACGCAGGGCCGCTATGCGCGGGTCGGCGTGGGCGCCGGCGCCGTAGATGATGTCCTCGGTCTTGGCGTCCGGCCGGTTTGAAAGCGCGACGAACGTGGGAACGCCGATATCCGAGGTGACGTCGAGCATCCACATGTCCCGCTCGTAGCGGGCGTAATGGTCCGTGGCCGATGCCAGATACTCGTCGCCGAAGCTCGCCAGATCGACCGCGGGCACTCGCAGGCGGTTGTACCACCAGATGGCGAACGCATCGCGCTCGGCCAGTTCATAGAAACCCTGCAGGATGGCCTCTTCCAACGTGTTGCCCGCCGCGCAGCCGTTGGAATCGGCGATCAGGTCCGAGGGGCCGCGCTGTTCGGCCGGCATGCTGTAAAGCATGGACGCCGGCAGATGGCGATGCCGCCGCCGCGTAAGCGACCACACCGGCGTCCAGTCGATCTCGGCGTCGGGTTCGAGACGCGGCGGCACGATGTTGTAGGGATGGCCCTTCGCGTTGATGCTCTCCGCGTTGTCGAGCTGATGGTCGCTGAAGAGCTGCGCATCGTTGGGATGGATTGCCTCTCCCTCGGCGAACTCGTTGAATCGCTTGCGGACGCGGATCTCGTCACCGTGAAAGGCGCCCGAATAGCGCTCGACCGCCTCGCACAGCGCGCTGACCTCGGATTGCTCCCGTGTGCTGCCCTTGCCAGCGCTCTTGCTGCGCAGGCTGCGTCTGAGCGAGCTCAAGCTCCGGCTTCGCATGCCGAGATTGCTCCCGGCCCAATAGACATGCAGCCAGGCATCAGCCTCGTCGGTGGTGCGCGAAAGCCAGGTCACGACGCCACTGATCGGGCTCACCAAGTGGCGGTACTTCGCCAGGGTGACCTCCGGCGCCACGGAGCGCGCACCGCCGCTGTTGCAATGGCACTTGGGGCTCGGGTTCAGACGCAGCGGAACCGGCGATCGATCCGACCGGTGCAACGCTTCGTCGCCACAGGCCAGGCACTGCGGCCGGCGCATGACCCGATGCTGCGAACTTGCGAAGGCGCCGACATTCATCGCCATCGCCCGTTCGTGAATCGGGGCGGCCTCATCCAGCACCAGCCATTTGACGATCTCCGCCGCCATCAGCCCGTACAGGGCCTCCAGCACCGCGGGCTGGGCCGCGAACGGCTTGAAGGCGCCCTCCTCGCCGGCAATGTTGCGCAGGAAACCGTGGACTTCCTGATGGTTGCGCAAGCGGTACGCCAGACACTCCCAGCAGGGTCCCTGTTTGTCCGCGGGAAAGACAGGGCCGAAGAGCGCCTGCATGCCGCGCGGCCGCACCAGCGTCCACGGCGCTCTCACCTCGAGCTGGCGCCGATTCACTTCCGCAAGGCGTGCTCCGAGATAGTCGTCGCAGACAACAACGGTGAGCCCGGGGGCGCCAGTCCCCAAACGGGCGCCGCTCTCTTCCAGATGCCGGATGAACCCGCCGTCGCCGCCTTCGACCGCGATGCGCGATTCCGCCAGCCGTTGTTCGACCCAGCGTGGCGACGCGCCGAGTGACGTCCAGTAAGCCGCCCGGCCCCGGTCCAGGCCATGATCGGCGGAAACCACATAGCCCTTGGCGGAGAGCGCGACGATCGCCGCGAGAACATCGGCGGCGGCATGGGCACCCTCGAGGGCGCCGGCAATCTCGTCCGGCGGGTTCCGGCCGTCCAGCAGCGGCAGCAGATCGCCATACAGCTGGCCGTGCAGCAGGGTATTGAACGACTCGGAGACCAGCAGGGTCTGCTGTTCGCCGATATCGTGGAATTGCAGGTGCGGAGCAAGCGCGGGAAGCTTGACGAGACCCTCGTCCGCGGGAGTCGTCCTGATCAGGATTCCGCGCCGGGGATTCGCGTCCGTCTGCGCTTGCATCGGGGTCTTCCGCGCCGGATCAGCCGGCACCTCCGGCGCCTTCATGCGCGGGAAAGAAGCGCATCGATCTCAGCGGCGGCGCGGGACGCGGTCTCGGCGACCGCCGCCTTCAGCGCATCGAAGTCCTCGTGCCCGCAAGCGCTCGCGACCAACGACTGGACCCGCGGCCTTGCCGCGGCCGCGTCGAACCCATCCCCGCCGATGAGGCGCGTGATGCCCTGCAAGTCCCGCCACAGGGACGCGGCCCGCGCCAGCGGCTCCGCGCCAGCGCCATGAAGCAGCGCCGCGGCGGGCGGAGCCGGATCGTCGGAGCCCGCGCCGCCATTGGTCAACTGCAGGAAGCGCGCGGCCCTCTCGACAGCCTCCAACCCTCCGCGCATACGGGCGTATGTGGACACGCTGATTTCGGCGGCGCCTTCCAGCGGCTCGCGCAGCTTGCCGATCAGGGGCTCGTTCGCCCCGCATCCGGCCAAGGCTTCGCGCCGTGCCTCATCGAAGCGGCCGCCGATGCCGGAGTCGCCGCACTCGAACACGCACCGTGCCCGGGTGAGCACGGGAATTCCCCCGGAAGCACGCTTGCCGCGATGCTCGGCCAGTCCGGCAAGCGGCAACGCCGACAGCGAATTCGAGCCGGGCGGAATCGAGGAGAACAACAGGCTGTCGTGCGCCAGGTCGGTCAAGGCATCCCGGAAACCCCGGCACAGGCGCTCTTCCTCGCCGGACTCGCCGCCGTCATGAACGAACATCATGTCGATGGCAACGCCGGGATAAACTTCCCGGCTGGCGAGATCGCCCAGGAATATCGCGGCGACCCCGCCCGCCCCCAGCGGTCCGGACCGCTCGACTCCATCCGCCACCACGGCGGCAAGCAAGGTCGAAATCGACGCTTCAGCGAGATTGGACAGCGCGGTCTTTGCCTCGGCCGGCGACAGGTTCCCGCGAACCACGTGCATAGCGATCTGAAACGCCTTGTCGTTGGACCAGTTTCGTACGATCTCGGCGGTTTCCCTGGCATCCGCCGTGGGTATTTCGGCGATCAGTTCCTTCATGTCCTGGACGCCCATTTCCACCGTCCAATAGAGTCGCGCAAGCCCGCGCCGCGCAATCGCCTCGGTCTGCCGATCCGGCCCGAATCCCGTCGGCAGGTCGAGATCGGTGAATTCCCGGTCCCGCAGGCTGTCCAGAAGCTCCGGATTGCGTTCGATCCACCTGGCGAGCCGCGGGGCGGCGCCGAAGATTTCGACGATGGCCTCGAAGGCTTCCGGCCGCGCCGCCGCAATCGGGCTGTCGTAGGCGCTCCAGTCATCGATCTCCGGATAGAAATGCGCGCGCCATTGATCCACCAGCGGGTCCATCTTCTCGAACCAGCGCCTGGGCCGCAGCACGATGTTCATCATGTCGGCGTAGGTGCCCGGCAATACCGGCGCTTCATCGGCGCCGCGGACCTGGAGCAACGGGTAGTGGCGTGCCGCCGCCGCATGATGATCCGCATGGCGCTGCATGTTGAAAAACATCCAGTTGCTGTACTTCCAGTCCGCGTTCCAGGAATGGCGCGGCATCACCTTTTCCCAACGGCCGTTGGGCTGACGCACCCGGCGCAGACCGTAGTGCTGGAAGTAGTTGCTGATCTTCATCGAGAAGACGCAGCTCAGGCCGAGAAAGACAAAGACCAGCACGGCGAGGATCCCGCTCATCCACCACACCAGTCCATACCAGAACAGGACGGCGATGCCGTAGCGCCAGAACTGATTGCTGTAGTGCCACCGCGGCAGACCGCGCCGCGCCAGCCGCTCGCCGGCGAATTCCCAGGAGTTGGTGATGTTGCTGACGATTTCCTTGGGGAAATATCTCCAGAAACTTTCCCCCTTCGGAGCCGAGCCCACATCGAGCGGAGTGCCGACCTTGGCGTGGTGGATGTAGACATGCTCCGTGGAATATTGCGGATACGAGGCGGAGGCCAGCAGGAATTCTCCGAGACGCCGTTCCCAGGCAAGGCGCCGGTGGACCAGTTCGTGACCCACCACGAATACAGCCTGCGCCTCCATGGTCAGAAGAATCACCAGGATCACGGCTTCCCAGATCGCGAACTGATTCGCGACCAGGATTTGCCACATGCCGAAAATGAGCGCCGGCGGCCACAGAAACGCCCAGATCCAGACCGGCAGATTGTGCCAGAGCAGCCGGCGTTCCGGCGTTTTCTCCGGGTCCATGTTGCGGCCGTCGGGACCGAGCGCCCGATCCAGCGGCCCCACGACGCTCATGAAGAGAAATGGCGGCAACAGCCACCAGCCGCCGTACATCGCGGCGGCGAGAAGCAGCGGGAAAATGCCCAGTGGCAGGTAATGCGGTAGCGCGTTACGGACCGACGGCTCGATCTGCTGCGTGATGTCAGCCTTGTCCGAGCTCACGCCCCCTCCCAGGGCTGAATCTTGCGGCATAAAGGACCAGCCTCCCCGGCACCGGTGTAATTTTATCACTCGATACGGGTGCCAACAAACCTGTCAGGCGCGCAGGACTTCGACCAGCCGCTCCAGCGCTTCGATACAAAACGCCGAGGTCACGGCTTCGGAGCCATGCCCTATCTGTCCGAACGCGCCCCACTTCAACGACTGATCGCCGAACGCGAGCAGCTCCGGCCAGCTCCCGTTCTCACGTTGCCAACCGACGAACCTCTCCACCTGGCGTTTGGCGTCGATGCGTCCAAGACATCCAATGTTGTAGAGCGCCGACACGGCCTGCGCGGTCCGGAGGACGTCGCCGAATTGTCCGTTGTCGTCGCGCAGTCCCAGGATACGGTCGGCGAGTATCGGGCGCAGTCCATCGAGGGCGGGCCGCGCCCGGACCATGGCGCGCGTGGCGGCATAGTAGATGGCCACCGTGTCGGGATACCACTTGGACGAGCCCTCGAGGCGGCCCTCGGCAATCAACGATTCCAACCATCGTTGGGCAGCCTTGGTCTCGGCGTGGTCGCCCAGATACGCAATGACGTTGGCGTTGACCACCGGATCCGCCTCGATGCGAAAGGTCGCCACGACGTTGGGTTCGTCTTCCTCCAGCACCCAGGTCATGAACCGGCCTTCCTCGTCGCGGTTCGCCAATATCGCCGGAACGTTTCTTCCCAGCGCAATCCATGGGTGAGTCCCGAGGACAAGCGAGCAGAGCGAGGTGCTATCCAGATCCTGGGGCAGGTGGCGGTAGTAGCGCCACAACCCGGGATACTCGATGGTCCTGACAAGGTACGCCCTGGTGGCGGCGCACATGGCCCTGGCGCGAGCTTCATCGCTGCTTTCCAGGGCGAGCACGCAGAGGGCCGATACGAAGGGAGGTCTTTCGAAATGCCGCGGAATGTTCGGGTCGGCCGTGTTGAACCGGATGCAATGCCAGGCCCCCTGTTCGTCGAGGGTGGATTCCAGGAAGGCGAGACCGCGGCGGATGCTTTCCCTGCCCGCCCCTGCCAGTGCCTCGGGGGTCGCGGCGTCCACCCGGGTGCTCGGCCCTCCAGCGGCCGGGGGACGAGCGGGCGGCGCGGGATCGTGCATCGTCTTGCGAAGAAACTCCAATGATGTCGCGCCGGCTTTCGCCTCCTTCCGTTCGGCCGCGCTGAATTTACCGCGCGGCGGAAGCACCACGTGCGTGGCGCCGTAGGTTTCCTCGTGCACGTGGATCTCATGGTCCTCGGCCAGCGTCACGCCGAGTTCCTTCTCGATGGTCTCTCGGGGTTGCGCGAGAAGACGTTCGCGGAAGTCGCCGTCTTCCTCGGCTCGTGATGCGAGGCGGCCGGCCGCGTCGATGGGATTCTTCATGGCACCTCTCCGGATCCGGGGCCGGTGTCAAAGATAACCCGCGTCCCGGTAGGCCCTCACCGCTCCGGGATGCAGCGGCACCCCGTCCAGCTCCAGCGCCGCGGCGCCCTGGGTCCGTAGCGGTTCGTAAAGCTCGGCCAATGTGTCGAACAGGGGATTGATCCGGGCCAGCGCTTCGGCGTTCCGCACCAGCGTCGAGGCGAACTCGTAGACGAGCTCCTCGTCCACCCGCTCGTGGCTCACCAGGACGTTGAGCACCGCAAGCTGGGGGATATCTTCGTCCACTCCGCGGAAGGCGCCCCGGCGCATCACGACCCGCCGGTAGAACGGGACCTTGGAGAGCACGTCCTCGATCTGGTCCTCGCGGTACGGGACCACCTTGACCCGGGCCCGCTCGCTCAGGTCGGTCATCACCGCATTGGGGATCGGGCACTGGAACTGGACGTCCACCTCCCCCGCCACCAGGGCGTCCGCTCCCTCCGGGAAGGTCATGTAGACCGGGTCGAAGTCCGAGAAGGGAACGCCCAGCGCATCGCAGAGGGTGTGGACGTGCTGGGTCATGCCGCTGTCCCTGGCCCCCACCGCCACCCGCTTGCCGGCGAGATCGGCGATGTTCCCCACGGGCGAGTCCGCGAGGGTGACGAAGAAGATCGGGCCGGCGTTGGCCGGCGACACCATGCGCAGTCCGATGGGGTGGTCGAAGGGCGCCGTCCCCCGCGCCGCCCGCGGCGTCCAGTTGGAGGCCATGAAGCCGAACTCGATCTCGCCCCGATGGAGCCGGTTGGCGTTGTCGATGCTCGCGAAGCTGCGCGTGAGCTCGCAGTGTGCCTCGGGCGGGCGGGATTCGTTGAACACCTGTGCCACCGCCGCGCCTTGGGTGTCGAACGTGCCGCCCGCATCCGCCGTGCCGATCCTGAAAGCCATCGCAACACCTCCGCATGATAAACTGTCGACCTTTATGCACGAATGCCGGTCGCCTTGTCACCCCCGCCTCGCCTCAACTCCACCCTCCTCTTCCTTTAGCCCGCCTCTCCGTCTTTCCGCCCTACTCTTCCTCATTCCCCTGCAAGCGGGAATCCAGCGGGTGCGGGAAGCCGGGCTTGACCCGGAACCCCCGCACCCTCTATGACTCATCACACCCATGCAACGTTCCTGGCGCACCCCGGTGGTCGTACTCGTCTGTGGCACTCTGGTGATGATGCTGGCCTTCGGCATCCGCCAGACCTACGGCCTGTTCCTCACTCCCATCAGCGACTCGTTCGGGTGGCCGCGCGGCGTCTTCTCCCTGGCCGTGGCGCTCCAGAGCCTGATCTGGGGCCTGGCGCAGCCGTTCCTCGGGGGCCTCGCCGACCGCTACGGCTCGGCCAAGGTGGTGGCCCTGAGCGCCGTCGCCTATATGGCCGGACTCTACCTCATGTCCGTGTCCACGGATCCGCTGAGCATGACCCTGAGCACCGCCCTGCTCACGGGCGTGGCCATGAGCGGCACCAGCTTCTCGCTCGTGCTCGCCGTCATCGGCCGCAGCGCCCCCGCCAAGTGGCGCGGAATCTACCTGGGCATCGGCAGCGCCGGCGGCTCCTCCGGGCAGTTCCTGGTGGTGCCGTTCACGCAGGTGTTCCTGTCGTCCTACGGCTGGGTCGAGACCCTGGTGCTGCTGGCGCTGGTGGCCGGCCTCATCGTCCCGCTGTCGTCGGCGCTGGTCGAGAACACACCCGCCGCGGTGCAGCGCGAGCAGACCCTGTGGCAGGCCCTGGGCGAGGCCCGGCGCCACTCGGGCTACCTGCTGTTGACCGCGGGCTTCTTCGTGTGCGGGTTCCAGACGCTGTTCATCGCCCAGCACCTGCCCGCGCTCCTGGTGGACAACGGGTTGTCCCCGGGGCTCGGCGCCACCGCCATCTCGCTCCTGGGGTTCTTCAACGTCTTCGGCTGCCTGGCCGCCGGCGCCTTGGGTAACCGCTACAGCAAGAAGAACCTGCTGAGCTTCATCTACTTCATGCGCGCGGTGGTCATGACCGGGTTCTTCCTGGTGCCGATGACGGACACCAGCGTGATCGTGTTCTCATCGGTCATGGGGCTGCTCTTCCTGAGCACCATCCCCCTTACCAGCGGCATCGTCGCCCAGGTCTTCGGCACCCGTTACATGGCCATGCTCTACGGCATCGTGTTCCTGGACCACCAGATCGGCAGCTTCATCGGCATCTGGCTCGGCGGCGTGCTGTTCGACTACACCGGCTCCTACGACATCGTCTGGTGGACCGCCGTGGGCCTGGGCGTCGCGGCCGCCATCATCCACTGGCCCATCGACGAAAGGGCCATTGCCCGGACGGTTCCGGCCACGGCGGACGGGGCTTCCGCCCCGTAGTGTGATGTTCGGCCAACTCGCGCAAATGTGCGGAGGATTGTCCTTGCCGGCAATGCGCGATGACCTGTAGGCGCGACCGGCCGTCGCCGCGCGCGCGAAGCACTGCGTGTTGATTCATCCATCAACGTCATGGTCGAACCGGTCGCCGCGCGCGCAACCCCTGAAAGGACTGAAACGAAGTGGCGCTACTGATCCGGGCCGAGGACGCGGCCGAAGTCATCACCATGGAGGAAGCCATCGACGCCGTGGAGGCGGGCTTCCAGGAGTTGGGGGACAACGCGGAACTCAACGCGCCACGGCGCAGGGTCATGACCCGGGAAGGCGCGCGGGTGAGCGTGCATCCCGGCGGCGTGCCCAGCCTGGGCGGCATCGGCGTGCTGGCCCACTCGGAGTTCGTGGCCGCGTCCACGGAGAACCAGACCTACGACCACGCGGGGCGCCCGTGCGTGGTGCTGTTCGACACCAAAGACTCTTCCCTGAAAGGGGTGCTGGTGGGCCGCTTCGGCGTGGCGAGCGTGCCCGCCACCCGCGCCACGCAACTGCGCACATCCGCCACGAGCGCTGTGGGCACCCGCCACATGGCACGTGAAGACGCTGCGGTGCTCGCCCTCCTCGGCGCCGGCGCCGAAGCCAAGTACCACCTGCTGGCCTTCGCCGCCATCCGTTCCTTCAAGCGGGTGCAGCTCTTCTGCCGCACCCCCGAGAGCCGCGCCGCTTTCTGCGAGGAGATGCAGCCGCTGGTGCCGTGCGAGATCGTCCCGGCGGACAGCCCCCGGGAAGCCGTCCAGGGCGCCGACGTGGTACTCACCGCCACCAACTCCAACGTGCCGGTGTTCGACGGCGTGTGGCTCGAGCCCGGCATGCACGTCACTTCCATCGTGGGCGGCAACGTCGGCCTCATGAACGCCGGCCTCATCAAGCAAAGGCGCCGCGAGATCGACGACACCACCGTGCAGCGCGCCGACGTCATCGTCGCCAACTCCCGCGAGCAGGCCATCCAGGACCAGCAGGGAGACTTCTACGAGCCCGTGGAGAAAGGCATCCTCCAGTGGGACCAGGTCGGCAATCTGAGCGATCTGTTGACGGGCCGGATCCCCGGGCGCACCTCACCGGACCAGATTACCCTGTTCAAGAACAACGCGGGACAGGGCGTCGCCGACATCGCCATCGCCAGCCGAATCTTCAACCTGGCGAGTGCAAGGGAGATCGGGATCGAGTTCTGATGCGGTTGGGCCTGAGAGCGCCGCCAACCATGTAACGGAAGCTTGTCACGCAGCGGGATCCGTCCCGAACCCCGGCGTCCGCCCCTCCAGCAACGCCCCCAGCGCCTCCGCCCGGAACTGCAGCCCCAGGTAGAACGGCCCGAACAGGCCGTAGAGCGCGCTGGCCTCGTCGAAGCGCATCTCGTAGATCAGCTTCTTGAACACCACCGGATCGTCCGCGAATAGGTCCACGCCCCACTCCCAGTCGTCAAAACCGATGGAACCGGAGATGACCTGGATCACCCGGCCGGCGTAACGCCGGCCGATGAAGCCGTGGTCCGCCATCATCCTCTGACGCTCGGCGAAGGGCGCGTCATACCAGTTCCTGGCCTCCCCACGCTTCTTGTCCATGGGGTAGAAACAGACGTAGCGGCGTGGGGGGATGTCGGGCCGCAGGCGATCCTTCATGGTCATGCGCGCCTGGGCCAGATAGGCGTCCACCTGCTCCTTCCACTCCGGCGTATCGTTTGCAACGCCTTTCTCTTGCAGTGAGCGGTAGAGCTGGCCCGAGGCGCTGTAGAGGCCCAACTCCACCACCGAGAGATACGAGGTGGTTGGCTCCAGGAAGGGCGCCAGCTTGAGTTGGGCCAGCGCCAGCTCGGCCTCGTTCAGGGCGTCCATCGAGTCCCGGAAGTGGATCAGCATCAAGTCGCCCTTGTGGCCCAGGAGCGACACCAGCCCCGTGCGGCCGTCCGCGGTTTGCTCCATCGCCTTGAGCACCGTGACGGCCTCGTCCACGGCTCGCTGATGGGGCGCCGGGGCCACGGCGTTCCACTCCGGCCAGCGGATGCGGAACATCTGGTGGAGAATGCTCCAGCCCTCCAAAGTGAGGGGGACAGGGGGTACGCTCTTCGCGCCGGCAGCAGTCGCCGACTTGCGGTCTGGTTCACTCATCAAGCCACGCTCCTCACGGCAAGGTTTTCAGTTTACTGCCCCGTTCCGCCATTTCAAGCAAGCGCCGGCCGCCGCCCAACGGCCCCGATTTACACGGATGGCGCCTTGTCTCGGCGCAAATTCGACGATCACTTGTCAGCATCATGACACCCGGAGGATACGCTAGTCCCAACCGTTAGCCAGCATACCTCAAGTTTCAAAGGAAAGGGATTGTCATAGTATTGACAACCCTCCTCCGAGAAAACGCGGCGAACCCTCCTTTCTTCATGCATGGAGCAAAATTTCAGCAAGGGCACAACGAACCGCCTTGGCCCGCCGTTTGCATTCCATATCAATATTGTACAGATAGTATTAAACTTGGGAGACAAGAATGGAGCAAACGAACCATCAGCCAATGGGCGAACCTCTCTGTGACACGTTCGGTTCCATGATCGGGCAGAGTGACGCCATGCAGCGCGTCTTCGATCTCACCCTGAGGATCGCCGCGAGCGATTCGACGGTCCTCATCACCGGCGAGAGCGGTACCGGCAAGGAGCTCATTGCCAGGACCATTCACGACCGCAGCAAGCGCGCGGACGAGCCGTTCATAGCCGTCAACTGCGGCGCCATACCCGAGGATCTGTTGGAGAACGAGCTGTTCGGCCATGTCCGAGGCGCCTTTACCGGCGCACAGCAATCCCGGTCGGGACGTTTCATGACCGCCAAGGAAGGAACCATTTTCCTGGACGAGATCGGCGAGATCACTCCCAGGCTTCAGGCCAAGCTGTTGCGCGTCCTTCAAGAGCGCGAATTCAATCCGTTGGGTAGCGACGTCGCCACACGCACCAACGCGCGTTTCGTCGCCGCCACCAATCGTGACCTGCGGGAAGCCATCCCGGCAGGACTGTTCCGCGAGGACCTGTATTATCGGCTGGCCATCCTTGCCCTGGAACTCCCTCCCTTGCGGGCGCGTCGGGAGGACATCCCTCCCTTGATTCAACATTTCTTGAAACGTTACAGCGGCAACCCTCCACGGACCATCGAGGAGGCCGCGGTGACGCGCCTGCAGGCCTATGACTGGCCGGGCAACGTGCGGGAAATGGAGAACCTCATCGAGCGGCTGGTCACCCTCACGGACCATTCGGAGATCCGCGCCCAGGATGTGCCCGAACTCTCGGGATACCTGAAGTCGTCCGGGGACGCCACGTTGCTGCCCGAGTTCATCCTGCCCGGCGACGGCATCGACATCGATCAATGCATTGGCCGGTTCCAACACGAAATGATGCTTCAGGCACTGGAGCGTGTCGACGGCAACAAGACAGCCGCCGCAAACCTGTTGGGTCTGAACCGCACCACCTTTATCGAACGGATGCGGCGCCACGGACTCGGTGCGCTGATACCGCGCCGCGCGGCCGCAGCCAACGGGCGTTGAAGCCGGCGCGGAGGGCGGGAAGCCGGGGCGATGCCGGCGCCGGGAGCGCTGTTGCGCCCGCCTCGCGTGCCCGATATTCTCAAAGTCATGGTATGGACACATCGCCTCGCTGGCATCACCCTGCTCACCCTGCTCCCGGCCGTGGCCGGGGCGACGGCACCCAAGGGAATGGTGGACATCCGTGAGGAAGTCCTCGACAACGGCCTCAAGGTGCTGCTGCTGGAGAACCACCGGAGCCCCGCGGTTACCTTCCAGGTGTGGTACCGCGTGGGCTCGCGTAACGAGGTGGACGGCAAAAGCGGCATCGCCCACTTTCTCGAGCACATGATGTTCAAGGGCACCGACAAGGTGGCGCCCGAGGAATACGCCCGCATCATCCAGAAAAACGGCGGCCGCTCCAACGCCTTCACCTCCCGCGACGCCACCGTGTACCACGCCACCATGAGCCGGGAATCCATCGGCGTCGCCATCGAACTCGAGGGCGACCGCATGGCCAACGCGCGCCTGGAAGAGGTCCACTTCAAGCCCGAAAAGAAGGTGGTGCAGGAAGAACGGCGGCAGCGCACCGACGACCGCCCGCGCGCCGCCCTGGCGGAAATCACCAACGCCGTAACCTACGCCGTGCATCCCTACCGCCGCCCCATCATCGGCTGGCCGGAGGACATCGAGCGCATGACCGTGGAGGATCTCAGGGACTTCTATCGAACCTGGTACATACCCAACAACGCCTTCATCGTGGTGGCCGGGGGCTTCGACAGCGAGGAGATCCTGGCACGGATCCGCAAGCATTTCGGCAGCATCCCAGCGGGGCCGGAGCCACCCGAGGTGGGGCTCACCGAGCCGCCGCAACGCGGCGAACGGCGCGTACGGTTCAAAAAGGAAGCGGAGTTGCCCGCGGTGATGATGCAATACCATGTGCCCGAGGTGGGCCACCCGGACAGCTATGCCCTGGACGTGCTGGAAATGATCCTGTCACGCGGGCGCACGTCGCGTCTCCACCGGGAACTGGTGTACGATCGGCGCATCGCGCGCTACGCCTACGCAGGCTATCACCGGGTTTCCATCGATCCCACCACCTTCACCTTCGGCGCCCAGGCCATGCCGGGCCAGGACATTGCCGAGGTGGAAAGGGCCATCGATGAGGTGACCGGTGGGGTGCGGGACGAGGGCGTCACCCAGGCGGAACTCGACAAGGCCAGGAACCAGGTGGCGGCGAGCTTCATCTTCGCCCAGGAATCCAACCGGGGCCAGGCCATGCGCGTCGGCTTCCATGAGCTGACCGGCGGGTGGCGCCGGATGAACGAGTACCTTGGAGGCATTCAGGGGGTCACCACCGAGGACGTCCAGCGGGTGGCGCGAAAGTACCTGGATCCAGACCGCCGTACCGTGGGAGTCCTGGTTCCGCAGCCGAGGCAACGCTCATGAAACGCTGGCTGCCGCTTCTGCTGTGCCTGATTCTGGCGCCGCAGGCCGCCGCCTTCGCCGCCATGAACGCCCAACGCGAGAGCCTCCCCAACGGGATGGTGCTGGTGACTTCGGAGCAGCCCGCGCTGCCCATCGTCTCCGTGCAACTGCTGATCCGCGCCGGATCGCGCTACGACCCCGCGGGCGGGCACGGCTTGGCCAACCTCACCTCGCGGCTTCTGACCCGGGGTACGCCCACGCGCGACTCCATGGCCATCAGCGGCCTTGTGGAGGGCATGGGCGCCCACCTGAGCACCGATGCCGGCCGCGAACTGGCCACGGTGACCCTGAGCATCCTGAAGAGGGATCTGGACACCGGACTGGCGCTCGTGGGCGAGGCGCTGACCGAGCCGTCGTTCCCCGAGAAGGAACTGGAGCGCACGAAACAGTCCCTCCGGGCCACCATCCGGGCCAAGCGCGACCGCCCCGGGGCCATCGCCCGGGAGGCGTTTCGCGCCGCCCTCTACCCGGGCAGTTTCTACGGCCGCCCGGTGGAGGGCTCTTCGGACTCGGTCCAGGGCCTGGACCGCGACGCGGTGGTGGACTTCCACCGGCGTTACTATCGTCCCGACCGCGCCATTCTCGTAGCCGTGGGCGACGTCACCCACGAGGAAATGAAGGGAAGGCTCGCCGGGGTTCTGGCGGACTGGAAAAAGAGCGACGGCGCCCCGGACGCACCCGTGACCTTGCAGCCGCCGAAACGAACCGTGATCAAGATCGACCGCAACCTCACCCAGTCCACCATCATCATGGGACACGAGGGGCCGCTCCGTTCCAACCCCGACCACTACGCCATCCGCGTGATGAACCATATCCTGGGCGGCGGCAGTCTCTCGTCGCGGCTCGGGGACAGCATCCGCAACCAGCGCGGCCTGGCCTATTCCGTCTACAGCTACTTCCTCGCGGGCAAGGAGACCGGGCGCTTCCAGTTGGCCATGCAGACCCGCAACGAGAGCGCCGGTGAAGCCATCGCCACCGCCACGGCCGAAATCGAGCGCATCCGACGCGACAGCGTCACCGAAGAGGAACTGGCGGACGCCAAAAGCTACCTTACCGGCAACTTCGCCCTGGGTCTGGAGACCAACGGCGACATCGCCGGATTTCTGGGACAGGTGGAGTATCTCGACCTGGGACTGGACTACGCCGACCGCTATCCGGAGTTGGTCCGGCAAGTCACCACCGAGGACATCCAGCGGGTCGCCCTGAAGTATCTGCAACCGGACAAGCTCATCCTCACAGTGGTCGGCAACCTCCACAAGGCGGCCCTGAAGCACTAGTGTGGTGTCTGGTTAATTCGGGTCATAATCTGCGGAGGATTTTTTGTCGTCGGCAAGGCGCGATGACGAGCAGTGGCGTGTACCACGCGAGGAAGAGCAACGCAGCCGACGGCGAAAAAGACCCGCAGATTATGACCCGAATTATCCAGACACCACACTAGGTGTGGTGGTCCCGGAAAAACGGACAGGTTGCCAAGGTGTATTCCACCGACAGGGATACGCAATGAGCACGAGACCGCGATTCAGCGGGGACTTCAAGGCCAAGCGCTGGAGGCGCTGCGGGGGGACAAGACGATCCAGGAGATCGCTGTGCGGCACAAGGTTCATCCGAACCGGTGAGCACGTGAAAGCAGCGGGCGGTGGAGGGGATGAAGGAGGTGTTCACAAAGGGAGCGGAGCGGGCACGAGGGGAGCACGAGGGATAGATACGGGAGCTGCACGCGAAGATCGGCGACCTGACGGTGATATCCTCACATCGGGCACGCTCGACAAATTCGTGACGGCAGAGTTGAGAAAAGTGGAGTGCCCGTGGGGAATCAATCCTTGGGAAAGTCGAACAGCACCTCGTCGCCCCGGGCGTAACCCACGACGGCCCAGGCGTCCGCGTTGAACCTGAGATGCAGCACGCCGCAAGTGGGCATGTTGGGAATCGGCCGCGGCCCCAGGTGATTGGCAAGCTCGCTCAAGCCGGGGTTGTGCCCGAACAGCATCAGCGTGGCCACGGACTCGTCCGCGTTGCGAATCACGTCGAGCAAGTCGGCGACGCCGGCGCCGTAGAGCCGCTCCTTCACCAGGATGTCCTTGCGCGCGTAACCGAGCTTCCTGGCGATGATTCGCGCCGTCGTCAGTGCCCGTACCGCCGGACTCGACACGATCAGATCGGGCCTTTGCCGGCGCCGCGCCAGGCGCGCGCCCATCTCGGGCGCGTCCCGCTCGCCGCGCTTGTTGAGAGGCCGCTCCCGGTCGTCGAGACCGGGTTCCTTCCAGCTCGACTTGGCGTGCCGCACGATGATCAATTCTTTCGCCAAGTGTGTATCCCCTCGGACGTCAGATCCTGCCAGCGCTTGGTTCAGCGCACCAAGCCACCGAACGGCGATCAGGTTCCGGCTGCGCCGGATGGAATCCAATGCCATGCGCTGCGAGCAAACCGGTCTCTTCGCACACGCAATAGCACTGGCGCCCGTTTCTGTCACTCCCTGTCAGCTCTGTCAGCCCGCGGATGCCTCCGTCACCATGCGCTGCAAGCCCGCTTGCAACCTGGCCGCGATTCGGCGCCGTGAACGAGCCAAGCCCCAAGGCAAAGCGCTCGGTCGTCTCCGCGCCTCACGTGTCGCGGCTATTCGGCAGTTCGGTACGCTCTGTCCGTCATTCCCCGCCCCGGCACTACCTTTGCAACCATCGTATCGGGTATGAATCCATCTTCCGATGAAGGACGACGAAAGAAGCGGACTATCGAATGAACCGGAAGGCACCCTAGGAGCTTGCCGTACATCGGCCATGTTGCGAATGCAATAGCGACATCAACTCATAGCCTTTTGCAACATTGGGTTAAGGAGGCATCATGGGCAAACAACCGCGTTTCACTGGGACATGCAAGGCGCCGGGATCGCTTCACAGAGCGGATGGGCGGGGGATGATGCCGTGGGCGGCGGCGCTTCTCGCTCTGTTCATGACGGGTTGCAGCGGCGGGGACGACTCCGCTCCTCCCCTCGTCGCGCCCGAACCCGTGTCCGAAGACGTGCTGCGGCAGGAATTTGCCGACCACCCGGAGTTTCGGAATCAGCCCGCACTGGCGCAGATCAAGGCGCACTTTGCCTACGCGCGCGGCGCCACCGGCAAGGGCGTCACCCTCGGTATCATGGACACGGGCGTCGACCCGGGTCATCCCAAGTTCGCCGGCAAGCTCGAAACGGACAACGCCAACGGCTACGAACCCGACTTCACTACTTGCAACGAACACGAAACCGCTCCGGACGGTTCCTGTATTACCGATCTGGGACATGGAACATTCGTGGGGGGCATCATGGCGGCAAACCGGCGCGCCGCGCCCGACGCCACCAACGCGGTTCACGGGGTCGCCTTCGATGCCCAAGTGATCTCGGTGGGCTTCCCCGACCAGTTCCTGATTTTTGAAGAACGCCTTGAAGAACGTCTGAAGGAACGCTTCGGAGAACTCCCCGTGAATCCGACTCCCGAAGAGCAACTCGTCATCACGGACATTGCGGAACAGGCCGAGGCTTGGGCCGAAGCACGCATCCAGGAACAGATCGTATCTGGCTTCCGCCGATTGAACGGCAAGGTCACGGCAATCAACGCCAGCTTCGGCCTGACCGGGAACATCGCGGACGTCGGCGAGGAGGCATTGCGCCAGCGATTCCCTGAAGTCATCGACACAATCGCACAGGAGCACACGCCAGCCCGGGATCGGACCATCTACGTGTGGGCCGGCGGCAACAGCGGGGGTGACGACGAAGTCGGGGCCGCGACTTCGGTGGAGATCGTCGCCGGTCTTCCGGCGCGAATCCCGGAGTTGCTCGGTCATTCTCTGGCCGTGGTGGCCACCGACCCGCATGGCACAATCGCGCCGTTCTCCAACCGGTGCGGCATCGCCCAGGAATTCTGCCTGGCGGCGCCTGGCATGGACATAACCGGCCCCGTTCCCCAGTTCCAATGTCCCAGCGGTACCGCGGAATGCTTCCTCACGTTTGAAGACGGCGGCACATCTTCCGCCGCTCCGTTCGTCACCGGCGGCATCGCGTTGCTCAAACAGCACTACCGCCAACAGCTTGGCAACCACGAGATTGTCCAACGCATTCTCGCCACTGCCGACAAGGAGGGCGTGTACCAGGACTCGGACATATACGGACAGGGCTTCCTGAATCTGGACGCGGCAACGCGGCCCGTAGGCCAGACGCGCCTGCTTGCCGGCCGGTCCCTTTCCGGCCCCTCGGCGCCAAGCCTGGCCAGCACATTTCAATTGGGCGCGGCCTTCGGCGATTCGCTGACGCGCGCGCTGGCGCACCGGGAAGTGGCGAGCTTCGACACGCTCGATGCGCCGTTTTTCCGCCCGCTGCGCCATCACATCCGCGCCTGGACCGCGCCCGTGCTGGAGGAACGCCTCGGCACGTTGGGCCGCGACCCCCGCGGCGCCTCATGGCGCCTGGCCGGCGCCGAATTCCGCGTGCGCGTGAACGCCGGCGCCCGCCGTTTCCCGGACACCAGCCGCGGCGGGAGGTCCGGCGCCTCCGACTCGCTCGGATCGCTGTCCTTTGCGCCCGACACCGGCCGCGGCCAGCTCACGTTCGGATACCGCAACCATCCAGGGTGGCAGTTCGGGCCGCACGTGGCCGCCGAGGGCCGCGCCGGCTTGATGGAACCGGGCACCTTCACCGACGACGGCGCCTTCGCCAATCCGTATCTGAGTTTCGCTCGAAATGGCGCCAACGCGAGCTACGCGCGCCCCTTGGGCATGGGGGCGTTCCGCATCGCCGTCTTCCACGGGAGCGCACAATACGGCGAGCGACGGGAGCCCGCGTCCGGTCTGGTCCACGGCGCCCTGACCGAATACCGGCTTGGCGCCTCCGCATCCTCCAGCCTCGCCGTGCAGGCGGGATGGCTGGCGGAAACACGCGGTTTCGCGGGCAGCCGGGCGGACGGCGCCTTCGGCGCACTGGGCGCGGAGACCGGCATCGTAGGGCTATCGGCCCATCGCCGCCTGACCGGCGCCTGGAGTGCGCTCGCAAGCGCCCACGCGGGCAGGAGCCAACCCTCGATCCGGCGTCATGGCATGGTGCGCGCGCTGTCTGGACTCCGCAGCGGCTCCTTCGCGCTCGGCCTCGTGGGCAACGATATCGGGCACGCCGGTGGTCGGCTGGCGATGAGACTCTCGCAACCGTTGCGGGTCGAAGCCGGGCAGGCGCAGGTTCAGTGGGTGTCCGGCCGCACGCCCGATGGAAGGGTCGCAGTCGAGCACGCCCGGGTGGACCTCAAACCCTCGGGCCGGCAATTCGATCTCGAAGTCACCTACTCCCGGCCGTGGGCCGGCGGCGAACTGCACACGGCCGTGGTGGCTTCGCGCGACGCTGGACATGTTCGGGGAGCCCGCGAAGCCGCCTTTCTGATGCGCTACAGCCGCGGGTTCTGATCGAGAGTTCCGATCGAGCTGTCCTGCCCGAGCGCCACTGGTTGCGAGGGTCCCGCGTCGCGCCTGCGCGGTGGGGGACCTTCGCACAGGCAGGGCCATGGCGGAGAGTTCCGCCGTGCCTGGAGTGGCGCTGCCTACGCGCGGGTCAGGCGCGCGATGATCGCTTCGTGTTGCGGATAGCGGCCGAGCAGATCTTTCCTCCTGGGCATCTCGAAATCGGCGAAGTCGAAGCCGGGGACACAGGTGCAACCCACCAAAGCATATCCGTGGTCGTCGTCCACGGACGCGCCGAACACGGATCCACCCGGCACCAGCACTTGAAAGCGGTGGCCCGCTTCCGGGTCCGCGCCCATGCGGATGGGCGTGTAACGGCCCGCGGCATCGATGACGTGCACGGCAAGAGGCGCGCCCGCGTAGAAGTGCCACAACTCGTCCTGTTTGATGCGATGGAAGGCCGACACCTGGTGGGCCTCCAAAAGGAAATAAATGGAGGTCCCGAGATTGCGCGGGCCATCGTACCCGACCAGCGCCTCGCCGGGAACCGTGGCCGCGGATCGATAGACTTCCTTGAAGTGCCCGCCTTCGGGATGGGGTTCAAGGCCGAGCTTTTCTATCCAATAGGCGGCGTCCTGCATCAGAGGTTCTCCCGTCGGCACATATAGTTTCGTCGGCGATCTTGTGGAAGGTGCACCCTTGGGTTTTGCCGTGGGCACATGGGTGGAGCTGCCGTGCTTGCCGCCCGCGGCACTATCCGAAATCACGCAGGGTCGGCCGCCACAGCGCAAGGTCGCCGCTGCCCTCGAAACGGTAGCGCCTGAGCGCTTCGGGATCGAGGGTGACCCCGAGTCCGGGGCCGTCGGGCGGACCCATGAAACCATTCCTGGGCTCCAGGGACTCGTGGAGCAGCTCGCTGCGGAGCGGGTTCTCGTTGTAGTCGAACTCCATGACCGCGCTGTTCTCCAGGGCCGCCGCCAAGTGGAGGCTCGCCGCCAGGGCGATGCCGTCCCCGTAGGTGTGGAGGGACACCGGCAACCGCCGTTCCGCCGCCGCTGCGGCAATGGCGCGCACTTCGCTGATGCCGCCGGCGCGGGCCACGTCGGGCTGGAGCACGTCGACGGCGTCCCGGGCCATGAACGACTCGAAGGCGAAGCGGGTGTGGAGGTTCTCGCCCAAGGCCACGGGGACGCCGGTGCGGGCCTTGAGTTCGGCGTGGCCGGCCACGTCCTCCATGAACAGCGGCTCCTCCAGCCAACCGACGCCGAGCTTCTCGAACGCCGCGGCGGCAGCCACCGCCACGTCGAGCCCGTAGCCCATGTTGGCGTCGGTCAGGAGCGGAAAGTCGGCTCCCAACGCCGACCGCACCGCGCTCACGATCTCGACGTCCTGGGCCAGGTCGAAGCCCACCTTGATCTTGATGCCGTGGAATCCCCGTTCCGCAAGCGTCTCGGCCTTCTCCACCGCGGCCGCGGTTGCCTCGGGATAGAGGGCGGTGGCGTAGACCTCCACCAGGTCCCGGCGCTTGCCGCCCAGCAACTCGCAAACCGGCACGCCCTTCACCTTGCCGGCGATGTCCCACAGCGCGATGTCCACGCCGCTCAGGGCCACGACGCCGACCCCACGGGAGCCGAACGCGCGCGCGCCGGCGCGGAAATAGGCCGTATCCCATACGGCGTCGATATCGAGGGGATCCATGCCCACGAGGAGCGGCTTGAGCACGTGGGTGACAATGGTTTCGAGCACGATCCCATTGCCGGAACACGACCCCATGCCGGTGACGCCCGAATCGGTGTGGACTTGCACCAGAAACCCGTAGCGGTGGGTGCGCACGCCCGTGCGGCTCTCCACCTGCCCCTGCGCGCCGAGCGGCGCGCGCAGCCGCAGGGTCTTGACGTCCGTGATCTTCATTTCGATTGCCGAGCCTTTCCACAGGCGAACCGCAGCGCAGCGAGTATGCAGCGCGCTACGGTGACGGGAGGGTGACCGTCCCCCGTGTCGTGTCCCGTAAATCACTGCGACAAGTGTCGCCGGAATTCTGTTTCTCGGCAAGGCGCGACGACTTGTGCAGACACAGACTCCTGGAGGACCCGAAAGCCGGGAGGACCCGGCGTTTTGGACGGAGCGGCTGGCCTGGGAGCCTGGGAGCTTGCGCCGTAGGGATTCGCGAAAGCGAAAATTCGCTATCGCAGTCCCATCGGCCGCTCGATGGAAGAGAATATCATGTCAAATTTGACGAAATCGAGCGGCCGAAGGGGCGGATGAGGGGGGATCTGCAGCCGTGGGACTTGCAGCCGTGAATTCCTGCGGCGCAAGCTCCTGGTCCCTGAATCCTTCAGAAGCGGATCTGTCCCTTGATTGCGATGGCGTTCCGCGGCGGTTCGAAGCCGGAGTTGCGCCGGCCGTATTCGAGGCTGGCGTCCATGCGGTCGCCGGCATAAAGCTTGACGCCCAACTCCAGCGCCCTGTCGCCGGCGGCGTGGGTCTCGACGCCGACGTAGGGCACCCACAGGGCTTCGCGCCAGTCGCCTTGCAGGCCGTAGCCGAACTCCAGTCCGGTGCGCCAGCCCGGCATCGGCTCCCCGCCTTGGCTGAGGCCACTGGCGTCGGGAAGTTCCCAGAGCTGTTCGGCGCTGCCGAAGGTCGCGCCGCGACCGGAGGTGAGCTTAACCCGCAGTCCCCGGCCGCCGGCGCCGGGTTCGTACTGGACTCCGGCGCTGTAGCCCCACTCCTCGAAGGCCTCGTCCGCATGCGCCAGCAGTCCGCGGCCCTTCACCCGCACGGTCAGAGGACCGCCGCGCCAGGCAAGGCCGCCGCCGAGTTCCAAGCCCGCGCCCGTCTCGGCGTCGCCGCTCTCGTGCCGCATACCGGCATCGAGGGTCGGGCTCAACACGCCTTCGCCGGCGGCAATCGACCCTGTGGCCTCGAGCAGCAGCCGCAGCCGGGTGGTGGCGGCGTCGGCTTCCGCGATCCCCGCTCCGCCCTCCGCCGAGGTGCGGGTGAACAGGGCGTCGGAGCGCACCGCCAACTCGAAGCGGCTGTCCTGGACGGTTCCCGCGGAGAGCACGCTTCGGCCCCCCAGGACCGCCATGAAATTGCCCATGTCGGTCTCCGCGGGCGATGCGCTCCGGTGGGAAATCAACCGCAGGTCGCCGGCCGCGAAGCCGGCCGCGCCCCACAAGCCCGTGCGCGGACCGAATTGATAACGGGCATACGGGTAGACCCCGGTGAGGCTGCTCTCCGCAGCGCCCGGACTCCCCTCGGCGTCGGAGAAACGTCCTTCCCCCGCGCTGTGGGAAATCGCGAGGCCAGCCAGCCACCGGCCCCGGCGGGCATCGAATCCCGCGGTGCCCGTGTCGACCTCGGCGTCAAGCGAAAGCCTGCTCACACCGGCATCAAAGCGGCTGCGCGCGGCGCCTCCCCACACGGTCCAGCCATGCCAGCCGCCATCCGCCGCACTCTTCTCCCCGTCTTCCTGCAAGCCGTGGAAGAACGAACTGTTCCGCAGCACGTCACCGAGACTCGGCTGCCGGCGGGCGCCCGGCCGCGGCTGCCAGCCCGCGTCCGCGCCAAACCCGCTGTCCCCGGTCCCCGCCACGGGCCTTGGCATGCCGGCGGCGAATCCCGCCCCGCTCCCGTTCCGGTCGAATGTCGATTCTCTGGCTTCGGGCAGGCGCCCCCGAGCCTCCAGCCCGCCGGCTTCGCCGTCCCGAGGCCGCCCGAACCAAGCCGACAGGTGGCGGCCGCCGACTATCAGCCCGCGCCGGGGCCTCTCCTCCAGCCGCCGGCGGATCGCCTCCGCCGTGTCCGCGGCTGCGGCGCGGCCGAACCGCCCGAGCCAGCCCGCCACCGCGGTGCTGTCCAACCGGCGCGGGGCCGTCTCGCCCGTGGCAAAGGCCGCCGGGCCCGGTCCGATCCGGTTCACCGCCCGTACCTCGAATCGGTATTGCCGGCTGTCGCCCAGCCCGGTCACCCGCTCGCGCAGGTCGGTGCCCGCGGGCAACCAGGGAGTCTCCGGCGCCACATGCGCGCCCTCGGCAAAGCGGTATTCGTAATCGGTGATCGCCGCGTTGCCGTCGTCCAAGGGCGCGGTCCAGGTCAACAGTACCTCTCCCTCGCCGCCCGCGGCAGCCAGCTCCCGCGGCATACCCGGCACGGCTTCGAGCGCGGGCAGCTCTACCGTGGTGCGGGCCGCCGCCCCTGGTCCGGCGCTGTTCACCGCGCGTACCTCGAAAACATGGCTCCGGCCGTTCTCCAGGCCGGTGACCGTCGCGGCCAGTCCGCTGCCCGCCGCCGTCCACGCCGTCCCTTCGGGTATCGTGCCGCCTTGCGCGAAGCGGTATTCGTACGCCGTGATTGCCGCGCCGCCGTCGGATTCCGGCGCTTGCCAACTCAGGCTGGCTTCGCCGTCCCCCGCGATGACCGTGAATCCCGCCGGCGCCCATGGCCTGACGGGCCGCGCCGCTTCGCTGCCCGGGCTGGTCACGGTCTCCGCGAAGCCCGCATCGTCAGTGAAGCGCACCCGCACCTTCAGCACCGCCCCCACGTCCACCCCCGCCACACGGTAGCTGCTCGCGCTGGCGCCTTCGATCTCCACTTCCCTGCCGTCAGCCACACGTAGCCACTGGTACGAAAACTCCGCTGCTTCCATGCCATCGACGTCGGAGACCGCGGCTACGCTGGCCAACAGCACGCCGCCCGATACCGGATCGCCGGTGATCTCCGGCGCCCCGGTGGCGGCATCGTTGACGGAACGCACTCCAATCGCCGCGGTGTTCCCTGAAAGGCTCTCGTCCTCGCCGTCGCTCACATGGAAGCGGAAGCTCGCGTATGCCGCGCCGTGCTCGTTGGCAGCCGGGGCGAACACCAGCGCGCCGCCGTCAAGGGCCGCGCGGGAAACAATCTGGCCCGCCAACGCCCCCTCGCCGTGGACCTCCAGCGCGCCCGCTTCCGGCACCGTCGCGAGCCGAATGCCCGCCAGCGCATCGCCCCCGTCCGCATCCGCAAAGCCGAAATCCCCCGCCCGGAACACGTGGGCGCCATCCTCGTCAAGCGTCAGCGTCAAATCCGCGCCCGTAGGCCGCCTGTTGGGCGGCTCGTCGTTGTCGATGATCCTCAAGGTGTGCGCAGCCCTGGCGCCAAGGCCGTAGTCGGGGCTGTTGGCCGTGAGCGTCAGCACCACTGTCTCATTCGGTTCGTCTTCGCCGTCGTCGGTGATCGACACCGGAATGTTCACGCTCCCGGCGCCGGGTGCGACGGACAATGTCCCGGACAACGCGTCGTAGTCGCTGCCCGATGTCGCCGTGCCGCCCACCAGGTAACCCAACGTTATCCCCGATTGCGGCGCCGGACTGAAGCTCACCGCCACGTTGTGCGTGCCTGCGTCCTCGCCCGCGCTCGATGAAGCCGAGACGAACTGCGCCACCGGCGTCGCGGGCGGGGGCGGCGGCGCCGGGTCGTCGTTGTCCGTGATCGTCAAGGTGTGGACGGTCGCAGCGCCAAGATCGTAGTCGGCGTCACTACTCGTGAGCGTCAGCACCACCGTCTCATTCGGTTCGTCTTCGCTGTCGTGGGTGATCACCACCGGGATGTTCACCTTGTTCGCGCCGGATGGGACCGTTACCGTCCCGGTCAACGCCTCGTAGTCGCTGCCCGATGTCGCCGTGCCGCCCACCCTGTAGCCCAACGTGATCCCCGACTGCGGCACTGGACTCAGGCTCACCGCCACGTTGTGTGTGCCTGCGTCCTCGCCCGCGCTCGATGAAGCCGAGACGAACTGCGCCACCGGCGTCGCAGGGGGCGCAGGGTCGTCGCCGTCCGTGATCGTCAGGGTGTGGACGGTCGCGGCGCCGAGGTCGTAGTCATCGCCACTGCTCGTGAGCGTCAGCACCACCGTCTCGTTCGGTTCGTCCTCGCCGTCGTCGGTGATCACCACCGGGATGTTCACCTTGTTCGCGCCGGATGGGACCGTTACCGTCCCGGTCAACGCCTCGTAGTCGCTGCCCGATGTCGCCGTGCCGCCCACCCTGTAGCTCAGCGTGATCCCCGACTGCGGCACTGGACTCAGGCTCACCGCCACGTTGTGCGTGCCTGCGTCCTCGCCCGCGCTCGATGAAGCCGAGACGAACTGCGCCACCGGCGTCGCAGGCGGGGGCGGCGGCGCCAAGTCGTCGTTGTCCGTGATCGTCAAGGTGTGGACGGTCGCCGCGCCGAGGTCGTAGTCGGCGCCACTGCTCGTGAGCGTCAGCACCACCGTCTCGTTCGTTTCGTCCTCGCCGTCGTCGGTGATCGACACAGGAATGTTCACGCTCCCGGCGCCGGACGCCACTGGCACTGTCCCGGTCAACGCCTCGTAGTCGCTGCCCGATGTCGCCGTGCCGCCCACCGTGTAGCTCAGCGTGATCCCCGACCGCAGCACTGGACTCAGGCTCACCGCCACGTTGTGCGTGCCTGCGTCCTCGCTCGCGCTCGATGAAGCCGAGACGAACTGCGCCACCGGCGTCGCGGGCGGGGGCGGCGGCGCCGGGTCGTCGTTGTCCGTGATCGTCAAGGTGTGGACGGTCACCGCGCCGAGGTCGTAGGCGGCGCTGCTGTCGGTGAGCGTCAGGATGATCGTCTCGTTGGGTTCGTCCGCGCTGTCGTTGGTGATGGACACCGGAATGTTCGCGCTCCCGGCGCCGGATTGCACCGACACCGTCCGGGGCAGTGCCCCGTAGTCGCTGCCCGATATCGCCGTGCCGCCCACCGTATAGCGAAGCGTGATCGCGGATTGCGGCGCCGGACTCAGGCTCACCACCACGTTGCGCGTACCCGCGCCCTCGCCTGCGCTCGACACACTTGACGCGAACTGGACCACGGGTGTCGGCGGAGTGTCGTCGTCCTGGACCGTGACCGTGGCCGTGGCCTGGCTGGAAGATGGCGTGTAGCCCGTGCCGGTCTTCACCGTCACCGTCAGTTGGCCGTCGGCTTCAATGGTCTCATCATCTTCCGTTGCGACACTCAGCGTGGCCGTGCCGTCGGCGCCCATCGTCACCGTCCGACTGCCGGTCTGCCCCGAGGCCGCAAAGGCCCCGCTGTCCGCCACGGTCACGTTCACCGTCCGCGCCGCCGGCGGCGCCGGGCTCGCAGTCAGAGTGAATTCCGCGGTGCCGCCTTCGGTGACCGCCGCGCCCCCGGCGACGCCGATCTGCGTTCTATCGTCGTCGATGATCGTCACGGTCGCCGTACCCGGCGTGCCCAGGTTCATGCCGGCAGGCAACGCGGAACCGACGATGTCGATCCGGAACGTTTCGTCGCTTTCCTTCGCGCTGTCCTGCGTGGTTTGTAGCGTCCCTGTCCCGCTGGTCTCGTTGGCCGCGATCGTGACCGTTCGAGTGACGCTGTCGTAATCCACGCCGTTGCCCGCCGCGGTAAGCGTTGTCGTCCCGACATGGAACTGCTTGTCCGACGTCTGCGCTTCGGACAGCGTCACCTCGAACGTCAGCGCATCGCCTTCGGGAACTTCATAGGCGCTGCTCGACAAGGTCACTGTGACGCCGTCGTCATCCGCTATCTCCACCCGCGCCGTGCCCGCGGTCGTGGTGCCCCCGGTCCCGGCGCCCGACTCCCGGTCGAGAGTGCTCGTCACAGTCCCGAAGCCCACCGTCAGCGTCTCAATTGCATCCTCCCTGCTCGTATCCTGCGCCCCTTCCACCACCAGTGTCGCTACCTTCACCGTGTTCGTGCCATGACCCGTAAACACCACCGCGGGCGCCTCCGCGCTGTACGGATCGGCCGTGTTCAGCGCCACCCCCCGGTTGAGGCTGTTTCCCGTCTTGAGCGCCAGACTGTAATCCGACCCCGTGATCCCCGTGCCCGATACCGACAACGGCGCCGTCACTGTCTCCCCTGCCACCAGGTTGCGCGACAAGGTCACCATGACCTCCGCCGAGTCCGACCCGTCCTCCTTTACCCTGCCGCCCCCGGCAAGCGTCACCGTCGTCGCATCGTCGTCCCGGATGTCCACGCTCACGCTTTCGATCGTCAGGTTGTTGAACCGGCTGTCGCCCGACGACGAACTGTGAGTGATCGTGGCCGACCGCGACGATCCCGGATCGTCCGTGCTGTCCGCCGCTGCCGCCACCGTGATGGTCTGCGCCGTCTTCCAGTTCGAAGGCGTGAACGTGAGCGTCTGCGTCCCGCCCCCGCTGTTCACCGTCACCCCGCTGCCCGCGCTCACCGTGACCGTCACGTTGTGCGTGGGCTCCGCGTTCAGCGCCACGCCATAGCGGTCCCCCGAGCCCCCTTCCACCACCGCCGTCGATGCCCCCGTCTCGCTGATGACCACCCCCTCCGTGTCGTCGTTCAGGATCGTGTAGGTCGCCGCCCCGTTCGTGGACGATACGTCCACCTCCAGAGGCGTATCGCCGCGGCGCTTCAGCGTCAGGGTCACCGTCTCGTCGCTCTCCACTTCGCGGTCCCCAATCACCCGGATACTGAACTGACCGCCAGCAGGCACGCCGCTGCCGCTGATGAGCAACCCTCCCGTATAGCAGCCCTCGTGAAATCCCGCCGAGACTCCAAAACCGTCAAAAATCCTGTAGTCGTCCCAATGGGTAGCATCGCCTGAAAGACAAAGATCAATTCTAAACCCGTCAGTCACCGGCGGCGAAACCGCCATCGTGATCAGCTGGTCTTGAGTCCCCGTATCACCCTCCGAAGCATCGTCCTCCACACTCACGGATACGAAATGCGCGGGAGCCGCAACAACCGGGCCCACCGCGGGCGTATAACGGACTAATTTCACACCCAGGCCGTCGATGTAGCTAAGCAGCGCGTGCAATTCCCGGCCGAGGTCGTCCTCCGAGACGACATACTGTGGGCTCGTGTGCGGCACTCCATTGATATCGATGCGGGACGTTATCCCGCCAGTTTCGCCTTTTTCGTTTCTTCGCCAAGTACGATTGACGATCGTGCCATTGCCATCCGGGTCGTCCACGGTCCGCTCAAGGGTCAGGGTCCGGCCCACCTGGGGGATGCCCCTCAGTTCGAATTCCGCATGGCCGGTGTCTTCAACCACCGCGATGGTGAGCGTGTTGGCGGACCCGAGGCCATAGCCGCTACCGCTAGCAAGCGTCACGACAATGGTCTCGCTGGGGTCCTCGATATTGTCCGAAAGGGGAGCCATGGAAAAAGCGGAAAACTCGACAAGGGCTTCCGTCCCCGATGGCATGGTGAAGGTGCCAGTCTTGACGGAGTAATCCGTCCATTGGCCGATCGTGTAGTCCGTGCCGGGCGTGGCCGTGCCGCCAATCGTGTAGTTCACCGTGAGGTCGACACTCAGTTCCTCGGAGGACTGCGCCAAGATCTCGACACCCCCTGAGCCTTCTGCAATGGCTGTCACACCGCTCGAAATGGAAATGTCGGGGGTGGTCTGCGCCATGACCTGGCCCGTCAGGAAGGAGAGCAACGGTAGACACAGCCACACCCGCAGCAGCGCGCGCCGCAACCGGAGGATGGCAGGGCCCCCACCGCGGCTCAGGCCTCGCCACAGGGACGCACGTCGCTCGTCCAGGCCAACGAAATCATTGTCGCGGTCGCTCTTTTTCATGGTCGGGTCATTTCCTTGTTTTCGCGCCTTTCTACCGGCGACGCTTTGAGTTGCGACAACTGAGTTGCCATAGTTGAGTTGGCATATAAGGTAATCAGTTCATTAATAACAGTTCACATTAATTCGGTCAATAAATATTGGCTGTACCGCAGGCCGTTCTTGGCTCCCAGATTCAAAAAACGCTGGCGTCCGTGCCGCTGCGAGTTGCGACGGTTCACGCGATCCGGCGGTGAACGTACTACCCGCGATGGCTTGCCCTTGATCCCGATCAGGGGCAAGCTGTTGCCGGCGAGGTGGTTTACGACGGAGCATCCGGCGCCCGGCAGCCAGGCGGAACGCGTCCATGGGCTGACCGGAATGCCCATCCACAGGACACCCAGGATTCAGGAGTCATCATGCAAGGCAACAAGGTATGCATCCCGGCGCCGCACAAGCTCTCGGTGGGACGGGACGTGCTGGAGCAGAGCGGCTGCGAACTGGTGCTGGGGAAGGACCAGGACGAGTTCCCCAAGCATCGCTACAGCGAGGACGAGTTGGTAGCGTTGATCGGCGATTGCGACGCCATCTGGGCGGCCCAGCGGGATGTCATCAGCGGGACGGTGCTGGCCCGGAGCCCGAAGCTGCGCGCCGTCATCAAGGCCGCCATCGGCTACGAGACCATCGACGTGGACGCGGCCACCGAGTTGGGCATCCTGGTATGCAACAGCCCGGCGCGGGAGAATTTCACGGGCGTGGCCGAGGCCACGGTGGGGCTCATGTCCATGCTGTTCAAGCGCCTGGTGCACAACCAGACGCTGCTGCGCGAGGGCGGCTGGAAGCGCAACGAGCACCGGGGCCACCTCATGGTGGGGCGCACCGTCGGCATCGTCGGCGTGGGACGGGTGGGCAAGGAGGTCGCCAAGCGCCTCGGCCCCTGGGAGATGCGGCTTATCGGCTGCGACCCCTACATCACCCAGGAGTCGGTGCAGCACCTGGGGGTGGAGTTGGTGTCGCTGGACACGGTGCTGCGGGAGTCCGATCTCGTGACCCTGCACACGCCCCTCACCCAGGAGACGCGCGGGCTCATCACCCTGACCGAATTGAAGAAGATGAAGCCCACCGCCTATCTGGTGAACACCTGCCGCGGCGGCGTGGTTCAGCAAGCTGACCTGACGCTGGCGTTGGACGATGGCGTCATCGCCGGCGCGGCGGTGGACGTGTTCGAGGAAGAACCGCTGCCCATGTCCGACCCCCTGCGTCAGGTGGACCCCGAACGGCTGATCATGACGCCGCACATCATCGGCACCAACCCGCAGTCCCAAGTATCCGGCGAACGCATGGCCGCCGAGAGCATTCTCACGGTGCTGGCGGGGGAAGTGCCCGAGACCGTGGTGAACCCGGAGTGCGTGGACGCCTGGAAGGAACGCTTCGGCGCCCGTTGAACAGATGGGAGGAGACACGTGGCTGAAAGGGAAACCATCATCGAGGACATCCATGAGGAAACAGGCGTGGCCTGGATCACTCTCAACCGGCCGGAACGGAAGAACGCGCTCAGCCGCAAACTCCTGGCGGAACTGGCGGACAGCCTCAAGACCCTGGCGATGAACGAAAACATCCGCTGCATCGTCACCACCGGGGCGGGCAACGCCTACAGCTCCGGACTGGACCTTTACGACCTGCGGTCGTCGTGGCAGGGCAGGCGCCGTCTCTACGAAGGCGGCTCGGCGCGGGAGATCGTCACGCTGCTGCGCCAGGCGCCCCAGGTCACCGTGGCCGCGGTCAACGGCTGGGCGCTGGGCGGCGGGCTCGTGCTGGTGAACGGCCACGACCTGGCCATCAGCGCGGATACCGCGCAGTTCGGCATGCCCGAGATCATCCGCGGGAGCTACGGCGCCACCGCCACGCCCACGCTCTTCCGCAGCGGCATCCCCTTCAAGAAGGCGTTCTACATCCAACTCACCGGCGAGAACCTCGACGGAGCCGCAGCCGAGCGCCTGGGACTCGTATCCAGGGTGGTGCCCGAGCGGGAGCTGATACCGTTCGTGCGGGAGTTCGCCGACACCATCGCCACGCGCCACCCGGCAACACTGGAGCACGCCAAGATCGCCGCCTACACGGCCATGGACCTCGACAACAGCCGCGGCCTGCTGGTGGACGAGATCATCTCCCACCGCATGCGCGTGTACACCAACCCGCTGAACGACGTGGAGGGCTACCTGCAGTCCCAGAAGGGCGGCGGCAACGTGGCCTACGAGAAGCCGGACGCGAAGAAATCGTAAATTCGTAATGGCAACGTCGTGCCGGCGGCGAAGGCTCCCGCGCAACTCGTCGGGGGAACAGGCGAGACACGACAGCAGAGACGGAGAGCGGACATGGCCAAGGACGACTCGCAACAGGGCGCTGCGCCTCGGCTGCTGGAGGGATACCAAGCGCTGGACCTCACGGACCGCAAGGGCCAGATGTGCGGGCGTTTCCTCGCCGACCTGGGCGTGGAGGTCCTCAAGATCGAGCCGCCCGGCGGCGACCCGGTGCGGCGGCTGCCGCCGTTTGCCGGCGACACCAGCCTCGTCTTCGCCCATCTCAACGCCAACAAGCGCACCCTGGAACTGGACCTCGGAACGCCCGAGGGCCGGGAGCGGCTGCGGGCGCTGGCGGCGGACACGGACATCCTCATCGAGAGCGGCGCACCCGGATGGATGGCCGGGATGGAGCTGGACTACGACCGTCTAAGCGCCCTGAACCCGGGGCTCATCATGGCCTCCATCACCGGCTTCGGCCAGTGGGGTCCCCACAGCGGCTTCGCCTGCAACGATCTCGTGGTGTTCGCCATGTGTGGACTCATGTCCATCTCCGGGGACCCGGACGGTACGCCGTGCGCGCCGCCCGAGACCCAGGCCTGCTACTTCGGCAGTCTCATGGCCGCGCTGGGCATCGTGGCGGCGCTCCATCGCCGCGAGCGCACCGGCGCCGGAGACTGGATCGACGTGTCCATGCAGGAAGCGCTGGCCACGCAGGAGCACATGATCCGGCTCTACGCCAACGAAGGCGAAATCCATCACCGGGCCGGCAGCCAGCACCAGCACGTGGCGCCGGCGCGGATCTTTCCGTGCCGCGACGGCCACGTCTACATCTACGTCAGCCGGCAGCACTGGCAGAGGTTCCTCGACATCTGGACCGACCATCCCGAGGACTTCGACGCGCCGGAATACCTCAACAACCTGTACCGGCGGGCGCGGGCGGACATCATCAATCCCGCGGTGAGCGCGTTCACCCGGCGGCATTCCATGGACGCGTTGACGCGCCTGCTCCAGTCCAACCGCATCCCGTGCCTGCCGGTGAACCGGCCGCTGGGCTTCCTGCGCGACCCCCACGTGGAAGGGCGCCGCTTCGTCCAGGAGGTGGCCTATCCGGACGGCAACGCGCTGATCCAGCCGGCGCTGCCCTGCCTGTTCAACGGCGCCCGGCCGCGCGTCGAGGCGCCGGCGCCGGCAGGCCGGGGCGCGACCACCGGCACTGGAAACGCGGCCATGGACGCCGGCGGTACGGACACGGCCGATGCCAACGCGGACGCGGCTCCGGCGGCGGGCAGCGCAACCGCGGCGGATGACGACGCGGCGGGCGGGGCCGCCGATGGCAGGACCGTGGCGACCGCCTCCGGCGGCGCTGCGGACGCCGATGCCCGAGGGCTGCCGCTGGAGGGCCTGCGCGTGCTGAGCTTCGACCACGTGCTCGCGGGTCCCTTCGGCATGATGCTGCTGGCGGATCTGGGCGCGGAGGTGCTCAAGGTGGAATCCGCCAAGGGCGGGCTCGACCCTTTCCGCTTCTTCGGCACGGGCGACGATCCCAACGCCTCGCCCCGTTTCCTCGAATTCAACCGCAACAAGCGCTCCGTCACCGTGAACCTCAAGCATCCCGAAGGCCCCGGCCTGATTCGGGAGCTGGCGCAGCACTGCGACCTGGTGCTGGACAACTTCGCGGCGCGGGTGATGCCGGGCCTGGGGCTCGACTACGAGCACCTGGTGGAGCACAAGCCCGACATCGTCACCTTGCGCATGCCCGGGCTCGGCGCCACCGGCCCCAAGAAGGACTCACTGACCCTGGGCACCATCATCACCGGCTTCACGGGCTTTACCTGGCTGTGGAACGAGTCCGCGGACGTGGACCCACCGGTGGGCGCGGGCACCGTGCTGCCTGACTACGTATCGGGGGTCATGGCGGCGATTCTGTCGGTGGCAGTCACCCTCTACCGCCGGCGCACCGGCCGTGGAATGGCCATGGACATGGCCCAGGCCGAGGCGGCCGCGTTCCTCATCGGCACGGCCATGATCCAGGCCGCCAACACCGACACCGAACCCGTGGCCGTGGGTAACCGTTCACCGTATCACGCGCCCTGGGGCATCTACGCCTGCGCGGGCGATGACCGCTGGTGCGTCATCGCCACCGAGGACAACGCGCAATGGCGCAGGCTGGCCGCGGCCATCGGGCGGCCGGAACTGGCCGGTGACCCGAGATTCCAGGAACCCGCGGCGCGGGTGCGTCACCGTGTCGAGTTGGATGCGATCATCGAAGAATGGACCCGGACGCGGGACTGCCATGAGGTCATGCGGTCGCTGCAGGCGCAGGCGGTCCCCTGCGGCGCGGTCCAGACCGGCGCAGACCTGGTGGAGAACGACCCGCACCTCCAGGCCCGCGGTTTTCTGGGCGCCCACGACAACCCGCGCTTCGGCCGCCTCATCCTCCCCTGTCTCCCCATCCGCTTCGCCCGGAGCGACATGGCCCAGGACTGGGTCTTCCCGGAACTCGGCCGCGACACCCACCGCACTCTGCGCGACGTGCTGGGCTACGACGACGCGCGCATCCGGCAGCTCCGGGAGGACGGGGCGCTGGAGTGACGCGGTATCGCACTCCGATTCCACCATCCATGCGGCCTCTCCCCACCCCTGGATTCCCGCTTTCGCGGGAATGACGGTTTCATTACGTCATCACATGGCGAGTTTGGGCACAGCGCCTGTCGCGGGACTGCTAGTGTGGTGTCTGGTTAATTCGCGTCATAATCTGCGGAGGATTTTTTGTCGTCGGCAAGGCGCGATGACGAGCAGTGGCGGTTACCACGCGAGGAAGAGCAACGCAGCCGACGGCGAAAAAGACCCGCAGATTATGTCGCGTATTAACCAGACACCACACTAGAGGGGAAAGCAGTACCGTACGGCAGCATACGGTACTGCTTACGCCGGCACTACGGCTCGTAGGACAGGTTGGAGCGGATCAGATTGCTGATGCGCCGGTGCATGGGGTTGCGCAGCTCCTCGCCGATGTGGGCCATGGCGCCCAAGGTGCGGCCGATGAGGGCGAAGGCCTTGGCCATCTGCCACTGGAGGCCCATGTCCGAGGCGATGGCGGCGATGGCGCCGGTGACGTTGATGGGCAGGCCCCGCTTGTGGCGTGCTTCCGCGGCCTTCTTGATCTCTTCCAGGAGCTCGCAGTAGCGCCCGCGCACACCGGTCTCCGCGGCGATCTCGTACAGTTTGTTGGCCCGAGGGTCGCCTTCGGAGTGGGTGCCGTGGCCGATGCCGGCAAGCCGCTGCTTGCGGTTGGCGTGGTCTTCCACCACGGACTGGGCCAGCGCGGCCACATCGGTGTCGCCGCTGTCCAGAGGCAGCGCGTCCTGCAGCATCCTGGCGCAGTACTCGGACGAGCCGAGATGCACGCTGCCGGCGCCCAGCAGGGCCGCGGCCACGGCGCCCTGGATGGCCTCCGGCGCGGTGGACACGGTCAGGCGCGCCGCCACCACGTTGCCCACCATGCCGTGCTCCACGAGCACATTCAGCATGGCGTCGGTCATGCGCCCTTCGTCCTCGCTGGGAATGCGCCCCACGAGCATCAGGAAGGCCATCTGACCGAAGCTCAGCTTGCCCAGGATGTCCTGGGTCAGGTCGATGTTGCGGACCAGGACGCGGTGCAGCTCGGCCTTGCCCAACCCGGTTACGATCTTGGTGTCGTCACTCACGGCAGTCTCCTTGTTTCGTTGCAAGCGTTCGGTCAAGGGGTGCCCCTGATGAAGAAGACGATGGCAACTCCGCGTTCTGCCGGGTCGTACCGGCCTTCGCTCGGCGCCATCGTTCCCTCCATCACCGCGTGACCGAACGCTTTCGTTTCATTGAATGGGCGGCAGACAAAGGCCCCCGCCGTCACACGTCGATGCGCGCATCCCACGGGATCCCATCGCCGCCCATGGGCGGACGGTGAAGATCCACCTGCAACTGCACCGGGCAACCCGGGCAGCCATGTGGTACTCGCCGCTGCAGAGCTCGCTGGAGTTCCCCTTGGGAGAACTGCGCTTTCCAGGCCCCGCGTGCCCCGGGGAGGGTTGCGCAGAAGGGCGGAACCAGGAGCCTGCGCCGCTGGACTTCAGGCCGTAAATCCGCTCTCATCCGTCCCTTCGGCCGCTCGATCTCGTCAAGTATGACCGGATATTCTCCTCAATCGACCGGCCGAAGGGACGGCGATAGCGAATTTTCGCTTTCGCGAATCCCTGCGGCGCAGACTCCTAGAGCGGTTTCGCCTGAAGGTAGTAGCCCCGTTCCCGAAGTGTCTCGGAAAGCAGGTCGCGGGCGACGAACTTCTCCACGTCGGGGAGAGGCTGGTCCTTGGGCCACAGGTTCTTCGCGATCATGCGCTTCACGCGGGACTCGAAGAGGCTCCGGACCAAGTCCTCGGGCATGTCCGGCCCGTACTGATCGAACACTTCCTCCCAGACCCCTTCGGCTTCCCTGCGATCCTTCATGGCGAAATATTTCTGGATGACGTCGACGGACCCTTCCTTGTTCGACGCCATGTATTCGGCGGCTTCGGCCATGGCATGGATGAAGGCCTTGGCGGTCTCGCGGTTGGCCTTGAGGAAGTCGTTGTGGACCCAGAAGCTGCCGCCGATGCGGGGAAGATACTTGCCGGTCTTCAAGATGACCTTGAAGCCCGCGAGTTTCGCCTTGGCGGCGTGGGGGAACGTGAGCAGTCCGGCATGGATGTCGCCGTTGATCATGGCGGCGATGCGCTCGGCCTCGCCCCGGAAGCTGATGACCTTGTAGTCGCGTCCGGGCTCCATGCCGAAATTCCTGGACAGCACGATGTCGGCCTCATCGTAGTCGGCACTGCCGGGCCGCCCCAAGCCGATGGTCTTGCCCTTGAGGTCCGCTACCGTCTTGATGCTCGCGTGAGCCGTGACGGTCCACTGGGAGATCAGCGACTGACCCACCAGGTAGGTGATGGGCGCGCCCTTGAGAGCGGCCTGGGAGCCGCCGCCGGGAATCGGCACGAAGTCGATCTGCTTGGCGATGCCGGCGTTGAGCAGCGCCTTGCCGCTCATGCTGCGGTACTTGGCCTCCATGCCGTACTTCTTGAAGATTCCCTTGTCCATGGCAATGTACGAAGGGATGTGAAATCCGCTCGCCGAGGTCGTCCGGCCCACGCTGATGGGCGTCAGATCCGCCGCGCTTGCCGCGGAAGCCGCCAGAACGGCGATGCCGAAGGTCAGCAGCGCCGCGGGGACTGTCCATGCGTTCATAAGTCGCTTCATAGGGGTCACTCCTTCTGGTGTTCTTCATCACTCGTGGATGAGCGCCTGCACTCTATGACGAAGGCCCATCCGTTTGCAAGCAACCGCCATGACCGCCGGGACCGGCACGCCGCGCTTGTTCAATAGCCGAGTTGGCGCGCGATGAAGCCACGCGGCGCCACCGCGAGTACGGCAGTTGTCAGATGCAGCCAAAGGACCGTTGTCGAGCCTTGCATCTTCGTCGAAGTTCCCACGGCAGCGTGTGATGGACGGAGTCCCGCCATCACCTGCACAGCGGCCACACCTGGTACCAGGAGTCGCAGCGGAAACGCGACTCGCACCTGGCGAATTGTGCCTTGTAGGCGGCAGCGGTGGCGGCCACCCGCTTGGCGGTGCGTTGCAATCCCGGTTTTTTCTTCCAGGTGCCGCGGCGGTAGCCGCCGCGACCTTCGTGGTAGGCCAGATAAAGCTTGTGCGCGTCGGTCCGGGCGATGTTCAACTCGCGCCAGGTCTTGTGATTGTACCAGCCGATGAAGTCGAGGGCGTCCTCCATGTCCGAGCGGCTGCGGAAGAGCCGGCCCCGCTCCGCCTGGTACTCGCCCCACACCGGATCCTGGGCCTGGGCGTATCCCTCGGCGGAGGACGGACGGCTCAGCGGAATGAACAGGAACCAGCGCCTGGGGGGCTTGGCGTGGCTCCGAAAGCTCGACTCATGACGCACGAAAGCCATGAGGACATGCACGGGGGTGCCCCACTGGCGCTGGGACTTGACGGCGTAGTCGTACCAGTCCGGATACTGCGAGAAGACCTCGCAGATGTTGGCCTGCCGCTCCGGCGGGGGCACGGAGCACGCCGGCACCCACGCCAGCACGAGAATGATCAGCAATGTTCGGGAAACGACCAACGCCGGTTCTGTTCCCACCATCCCGTTCGCGCCACGGAGTCCCACGGGATCCCGGTCACGTCTACGTCGGCTCGCTCTCGGGCCGTATGACCTTGACCCGCACCAAGTGCGCGACGATGGCCACGATGACGGCGGCGGCGCCCGCCGTGAGCGTGATCGCACCCGGAAAAATCATGGTGAATCCGCCCGCCAACAGCAGCGCACGCTCCCACGCCGTGGTGGTACTGGATATCCAGCCTTCGAAGCCCGCTGCCATGGCGAACAGCGCCAACGCGGCCACGCCGGTGGAGAAAAGGATCTCGAAGACGCTCCCGTCCATCAGCAGGCCGGGATTGAACACGAACATGAACGGCAGCACGAACGCGCCGATGGCCAGGCGCATGCCGATGAAGCCCACCATCATCGGGTTGGCTCCCGCAAGCCCTCCGGCAAGGAACATGGCCGGGCCCGCCGGCGGAGACATGGGCGCAATGACCGCGAAGTAGACCGCGAACAGATGCGCGGCCAGCGGCGCCACCCCCAGCGAAACGGTCACGGGCACGATCATGATGGCTGTGAGAATATAGGTGGCGGCCACCGACAACGGCGCCCCCAGCACCAGGGACGCGATCATGGCGATGACCAGGGCCGGGAACAGATAGCCGCCGGAGAAGAGCATCACCATGGAGCCGAACTTGCCGCCCAGGCCGGTGGCCGAGATGGCCGTGACCATGATGGCGCCCGCGGCAATGGGCAGCGCCACGATAATGGACGTGGTGGCCCCGGTCTCCAGGCCCTTGAGCACGTTCTTGACGAGGTCCTTGCGCCCCTTCTTCCTGAGCGCCGTCACTGCCAGCAACGTCGCGATGGCCACCAGCGCGGCCCGGATGGGGGTATAGCCCTCCAGCAGCACCCAGACGATGACCACCAGCGGCACGATGAAGTGGCCGTCCTCCTTGAGCACGTTCCACGCCGTGCGCCGGCCCTCGGTGGGAGAGGTGATGCCCATCTTCACGCTCTCCATGTGCACCTGCCAGAACACCGTGAAGAAGTACAGACATGCGGGTATGAACGCCGCCACGATGATCTGGACGTAGGGAATGCCGCTGATGTCGCTCATCAGGAACACGGTGGAGGCCATCACCGGCGGCATGAACATGCCGCCCATGGACGCCGACAACTCCACCGCTCCGGCGAACTGCGGCCGGAAGCCCACGCGCTTCATCATCGGGATGGTAAAGGAACCGCTGGTGGCGACATTGGCGATCTGGCTGCCGGAGATGGTGCCGAAGAGCCCGCTCCCCACCACCGCCACCTTGGCGGGCCCGCCGCGGGCGCGCCCGGCCACCGCATCGGCCAGGTCCACGAAGAACGCCGCCCCGCCCAAGTGCAACAGCAACTGGCCGAAAAGCACGAACAGGATGATGTAGGTGGCGGAAATGTTCATCAGCGAGCCCCACATGCCCTGGGGGCTCAGAAACAGCACGTCGACAACCACTTCGTAGGTCATGCCGGAGTGCCACCAGATCCCGCCCAACAGATTTCCCCAGAACATATAGGCCAGGAAAACAAGGGTGACGAACACGAGCGGCATGCGTGACACCCGCCGCACGCCCTCGAGCACCAGCAGGATCAGCAGACCGCCGAAGATCAGGTCCAGCAGCGGCGGTTCGTCGATGAGGCTCATCCACAGGGTGATGCGCTCGAGGTTGAGCATCATGTAGACCCAGATGGCGATGGACAGGCCCGCCGGGATCCAGTCCCACAGCCCCACCCGCGTCTTCTTGACCGCCGGGCCATAGACGATGAACGAGAAGGCCAGAAGCCACAGCAGGTGCGTCGCGCGGTGCTGAAACACGTTCAGCTTGCCGACGCCGATGATGAAGACATACAGGTGGTAGACGGAATAGAGGATGGCGAAGCCGGGGACAAGCTTGCCGGCAACGCCGGTGAACTGCCGTCGGCTGCCTTCCGCGTAGTCCTCGTACACGCGGCCGAGGGTCGTCAGGAAAGGCATGGGCGGGGTATGAAACGTTGTGGAACGTTGCCATGCGGCGGCGGGGCGCATACGCGGGTCGGAGGCCCCCGCGTATGCCGCCGTGCGCCGCTACTTCATGGCGCCCACTTCGCGGAAGTACTTGATGGTGCCCTCGTGTAGGTTCAGGGCATCGGACGCCTCGTCCAGGGCGATGGTGCTCTCGGCGCTCAACGCCTTGAAGGAAACGTGCACGTTGACGAGGAAGTCCTTGCTGCCGAAAACGGCCTTGGTGATGGTGTAGGCCTCATCCACGGACAGCTTCGAATCGATGACGACGATGTCCGCCATGCGCACGGTATCCAGAGGCTTCTTGTTGACGAACTTGTAGCCGTAACCGAAGTCCCCCGGTTTGTCGAGCTTCACGTGCTCATACCCGAACTCCGCGCCGAGCTTGTCGATGGCTTCCTGGTCCAAGCCGACCCAGACCATCTCCCGGTTGTTGGTGAGATCGACGATGCGGGCGCTCGGCTGTCCCCAAAGGCCGCCCAGTCCCTCGATCTGGCCGTCCTGGAGAAGCTCCAGCGACGGAGCGGAGTACTGGTAGTGGATCTTCGCGCCCCAGTCTTCCATGGCCTTGAAGTTGGTGTCGTGCACGTTGGCCACGTCATCGAACACCATGTAGGAGCCGCTGCCCTTGGGACCCACCGAGATGCCGTCCTTGGCTTTGCGCGCCACGTAGTCGCGGAACGTGCTCAGGTCGGCCTTGGGCGTGGCCACGAACATGAAGAGGTCCGCGCCCCAGAACGCCAGCAGCTTGAAGTCGTACTTTTTCTTGAACGGCGCGTTGCCGCGAATGGCGTTCACCGCCATGCGCGCCGAGGCGCCCACTCCCACGGCCGCGCGGCCTTCGCCCACCATCGCCAGCCCCGCCGCGGGACTGGAAGTGGGGACCGTAACGTTGGAATTCGGAATAGCCCGGCGCAGCGCCTCTCCAAGGCCTTCCGACTTCACCTGCAGCGTACCGCCTGCGGGCGAGCCCACCACCGAGATATTCACCTGCGCGAACGCACTGGCGCCGAGCAACAGCACGGCCGCCAGAGCCAAAGTCGGGAAAAACGTTTTCCGGTTCATTCAGACACCTCCTCGGGTTTGTCGATTGCGCCTCTTTATCCCATTTGCCGCGGGACATCAACAACTCTAAGCGGAACGGAACGGCGCGCCTCGCAACGCCTGAACCGCCCTTGGCTCAAGTTGGACAAACGATCCTAACTGCGTTATCAGTGCGAGGCTCAATTACTTTCAGTCAGGAGGAACCAAACCATGATGCGCACCCGTTATCTGAAGCGATTCGGCATGGCCCTCGCCACCGCCATCATTCTGGCCCTGAGCGCGGCAAACCCCGCCGCGGCCGAGCAGGTCGTCGACAAGATCCACTTCCTCATTCCCGGGGGCGCCGGCGGCGGCTGGGACGGCACCGCGCGCGGCACTGGCGAGGCGTTGACCAAGGCGGGCATCGTCGGGTCCGCCTCCTACGAGAACATGTCGGGCGGCGGCGGCGGCAAGGCCATCGGCTTCCTCATCGAAAACGCCGCGTCCAACCACGGCACGCTGATGGTCAATTCCACGCCCATCATCATCCGCTCGCTGACCGGGCGCTTCCCCCACAATTTCCGCGATCTGACCATGATCGCCGGCACCATCGGCGACTACCAAGCCCTCATCACCGGCAAGGACAGCCCCTACAAGAACTTCGCCGACGTGGTGGCGGCCTACAAGAAGGACCCGAAGAAGGTATCCGTGGGCGGCGGCTCGGTTCCCGGCTCGCTGGATCACCTGGTGGCGGCCATGGCCTTTCAGGCGGCGGGCGCCGACCCCACCAAGGTCAAGTACATTCCTTACGACGCGGGCGGCAAGCTGAACGCGGCCATCCTGTCCGGCGAAGTGGCCGCCGGCTCCACCGGCTTCTCCGAGGCCGTGGCACTGGCCAAGGCCGGAGAAATGCGCATCCTGGCAGTGACATCCCCCGAGCGCGTGCCCGCGTTCAAGGACGCGCCGACTCTGAAGGAGCAGGGCTACGACGTGACCTTCGTCAACTGGCGCGGCTTCTTCGGCGCCCCGGGGCTGCCGGCGGAGAAGGCCGACCAGTACCGCAAGGCCCTCGCGGCGATGTACGCCACCCCGGAATGGACGGCCGTGCGCGACCGCAACGGTTGGGTGGACATCCACAATCCCGGCGACAAGTTCAGCGCGTTCCTGGAAAACCAGGAAAAGGTGATCAAGACGCTGATGCAGCAACTCGGCTTCCTCAAGTAACGGCTTCCTCAAACAACTCAAGCACCCACCCTGCGCTCCGGGGCGCCCGACACGCCCCGGAGCCACTCCTGCCGTGTGCGCAACCAACGGGAGCGGCTTCATGACTCTCGAACGCGCCATCGCCCTGATATTCGTTGTCGTTTGCGTGGCCTACGGATACACGGCCTTCGTGGCCATGGAGGCCGCGCTGCTCCCGTTCGAGCGCAACATGACCTTTCTGCCCAACGTGTTGCCCAAGTGGCTGAGCGTCATCGGCGCGGTGGTGGGGCTCGCCGTGCTGGTGCAATCCGGTCCCGGCGCAGGCGGCCAAACGGCGGACGATGACATCGACGTCGGCAACCTCCGCCAGTACAAGCTCGGCCAGGCGCTGCTGCTGCTGGCGCTCATGGTCGCTTACGCCCTGCTGCTGCGGCCCGCCGGCTTTCTCGCCACCACGACGCTCTTTCTGATCTTCGGCGCCATGATTCTCGGCGAGCGGCGCTACGTTCTCCTCGTTCCGGTGGCGCTGCTGTCGGCGTTTCTGATCTGGTACCTGGTGCAGGAAGTGCTGGGCATCTTCCTCCGCCCCTGGCCCGGCATCCTGTCCGGTCTGTTGGCATCATAAGGTGCGCACCACCGGCACAGGACACTCGTTCGTGTAAGGATGGCCAACCATGCTTGAAGGAATCCTCGCGGGCCTGTCCACCGCCTTCAGCATCCAGAACCTTCTCATGGTCGTTGCCGGGTGCCTGATCGGCACCCTCATCGGCATGCTGCCGGGCCTCGGCCCCATGTCGATCATCGCCATCATGATCCCCGTCGCCATCCAGATCGGCGATCCCGCGGCCGCGCTGATCCTGTTGGCGGGGGTGTACTACGGCGCCATCTTCGGCGGCTCCACGTCCTCCATCCTCATCAACGCGCCGGGCGTGGCCGGCACCGTCGCCACGGCGTTCGACGGCTACCCCATGGCGCGGCAGGGGCAGGCGGGCAAGGCGCTGACCGTGGCCGCCATCGGGTCGTTCTCCGGCGGCACCATCGGCGCCATCCTGCTGATGGGGTTCGCGCCGGGCCTGGCCACCGTGGCGCTGCTGTTCCACTCCGCCGAGTACTTCGCACTGATGGTGGTGGGCCTCGCCGCCATCGCCGCCTTCGCAGGGTCGGGCCAGGTGGCCAAGGCGCTGATGATGACCGTCCTGGGCGTGATGCTGGCCACCGTCGGCGAAAGCGCGCTGTTCAACGCGCCGCGCTTCACCTTCGGCATCCAGGACCTGCAGAGCGGCATCAGCTTCATCACCCTGGCCATGGCGCTGTTCGCCTTGCCCGAGGCCCTGTACCTGGTGCTCAACCCGAAGCGTTCGGAGCGCGCGGGAGACGACCGCGGCAAGATCGCCAACCTGCGCATCACCCGCGACGAGGCCAGGGAGATCGCCCCGGTCATCGGGCGCCAGTCGCTCCAGGGGTTCTTCATCGGAGTCATGCCCGGCGCGGGCGCCACCATCGCGTCGTTTCTCGGCTACGCCGTGGAACGCAACATCGCCAAGGGCGAAGACCGGGCCAAGTTCGGCAAAGGCTCCATCAAGGGGCTTGCGGCGCCGGAAACCGCCAACAACGCGGCCTGCACCGGCTCGTTCGTGCCGCTGCTCACCCTGGGCATTCCCGGCTCCGGCACCACCGCCATCCTGCTGGGCGCCCTCATCGCCCTCAACGTCGCGCCGGGGCCGCGCCTGATGGTGGACAATCCCTCCATCTTCTGGGCCGTGATCATCTCCATGTATCTGGGCAATGTCGTGCTGCTGATCCTCAACCTGCCGCTGATCCCGTACATCGCCAAGCTGCTGGAGATCCCGCGCAACTACCTGATCCCGTTCATCCTGTTCTTCACCATGATGGGCAGCTACATCGGCCAGAACAACGCCACCGAGCTGCTGCTGCTCACCGGCATGGGGTTCGTGGCCACCGTCATGCGCATGGCCGGCTACCCGCTGGCGCCGATGCTCATCGGGTTCATTCTCGGGCCGCTGCTGGAAAACAATTTCGCCCGCGCCATGAACCTCACCGACGGCATCGGCTTCATCTGGCAACGGCCGATGACCCTGGCGCTGCTGGTCTTCGCGGTGGTGCTGATCTTCCTCCCGTCCATCCGCGCCGGCGTCGCCCGGCTCAAGGGCGACGAAGCCGCTCGCGGCGACTGAGGGCTGAGTTGTGCCGGTTCGCCGGCGGCGGCCCCCGCCATCGCGCCGGCCCGGCGCTTGGCTACCGCCCCGGCGCGATGGCGGCCTGACCGGCCTGCGGCCACGCGCACGGCGCGCTCGCCTTGGCCAGGCGTTGCTCCAGCGGCAGGCTCTCGTCCCAGTGAAAGGCGATGAAACGGCGCCCGTTGACGCCGTCGGACGCCTCCGACGCAAGCCACACCACCGGCTTCTCCATCACGGGCGGCTGTATCAATTCGTCCCGGTTGTAGTCGGCGTCCTGGGGGATGAGGTTGGTGTTGGCCGGCCCGCCGGGCACCAGGATATTGGCGCTCACGCCGGTGCCTTCCAGTTCCTGGCACAGGGTCGCCATAAACGCTTCGTGGCCCGCCTTGGACGGCCCGTAGGGCGAGCCGTAGGCGCGGTACATGGTGTTCAGACTGGTGGTGACGCCGATGATCCGTCCCCAGCCCTTTTCGATCATGGGCCCAATCGCGGCGCGCACCATGTAGAAGGGCCCGGCGCAGTTCACCGCGAACACGCGCAGCCACGCCTCGGGGGAGACCTCCCAGCACTTCTCGCGGAACTCGGCGGTCAGGCCGACGTTGCGCGGATTGGTTCCGGCGTTGTTGACCAGGATATCGAGGCCGCCCAGATCGGAGATGGCCGTGTGGACGGCCCGGGCCGCGCTTTCCCAACTACTCACGCTCTCCACGATGGGCAGGACGCTGTCCTGGCCGGCCACGGCGCGCACCTCGTCGGCGGCGCGGTGGACCCACTCCTCGCTCACGTCCATCATGGCCACCCGCGCCCCCGCCGCGGTCAAGGCGAACGTCATGCGCCGGCCGAAACCGATGGGACTGCCCGCCCCGGTCACCAACGCCACTTTTCCTTCCAAGGGTCTATCAGCCATGTGCGGATGCCTCCTGTTCTGCGAGCCGATTCCGGCGACCCATGCGCGTCGCCACCATCGGACTCGTACACCACCGTGCGCGGGCCATGCAAGGACGGCGCCGGCTTCTGCCGCCCGACCTGGGAGCTTGCGACGTCACTTCCCGAAGTCCATCCTGAGACCACCGAAAGCCTCGGAACCACCGGAAGAGCGCGGAACGGCAGACCCGAGACCCTTCGTCCCAGGAGCTTGCGCCGGCACTACTCCGGCGGTTCCAGGCGCGCCTCCATGAACGCGGGGAGCGGTGGGTTTCTCTCAGGCAAGGGCCGCGCCCCGCCGGCGTCGAGCAGCCCCCGCAGAAACGCGTCCTGACGTTCCCTGGCCGTCCACAGCGGGACCCCGCGCATCATGATGGCGAAGAACGTGCGCCCGTACTTGCGCGTGTACGCGATCCCCGCCAGAGTCCGGATGCGCAGTATGCGCACCGTCCCCGACTTGCCCACCACTGCTCCACGGTAGCGTTCCCCCGCAAGCCGATCCGCCAGGGTGCCGGGATCGACCCCCGCCACCGGCAGCACATCCGCGAAGGCAAGTCCCCGCTCCCGGAGGGTGCGCTCCAGAGCCTGGAACATGCCCACCACCGCCCGCGGGCTCATCTGGTTGTTGCGTCCGTCGCCGGCGGCGTTGTCGATGACGATGGAACGCGGCGGCACTCCCGAAACGCGGGCGCGAAGAATCCGCTGCACCTCCGCCGGCCCCCCGATCCGATATGAGAACTCGTGAAAGTTGTCGTTCGAGTGGGCGTTGAAATCCTTGAGATGCCGCAACAGCGGCGGCGAGGCATGTACCACGAGAGGGCGAGACGGCAGCGACCCGGGCCGCTGCCGCGCCCCGTGGCGATCGAAGCGGATCGTGTATTCCTGCAGCGGCATGGATGCGCCGGGGAAAAGCGCCCGCGTCACCCTCCGCCAACTCTCCGCGGCCAGACGCCCCGTCCACACGCGTTCCAGCCTGTGTCCCTCGGGGTCGGGGGTCCAGTCAAAGAAGAACGGTCCCTCGACGCGGATCGTGCCACGGACCCGCTCAAGCCCTGTTTCCCGGAGTGCCCACAGGACCCGGAAGGCGTTGGAGAACAGGAAATACGGGTCGCCCTCCGCCTGCACGACGAGGTCCCCGTCCAGGGTGCCGCCGGCCATGGGACCTTGTGCCAGAAAGGCCGTCCGGAAACGCCGGTCCGGCGGCAGCTTCGAGAGGAACGCCAGCGTGGTGGCGACCTTGGTGACCGACGCGGGATGATAGGCGCGCCTCGAATTCAACGCCGCCAGAACCGCGCCGCTTGCCGCGCGCACGAACACCCCATGGCCGGCGCCGATCTCCCGCCGCGCCAATGCCTGCAGCGGCAACTCTGCCGCCAACGCCGGCGCCGGGACGACAAGAACACTCAGAAGCGCGAGTCCGAGCAATCCGCCCATGGCTCCAGTGCCCTTGGGACGCGAGTTCATGGTCCGGGGATAGCGCGACCGCACAGAGCCTGCAACGCTTGGCGCATGGCGGCCTCGCAAATCCGGTTTTCCATAGCCGTGTTTCCCAAGTCGGTCATGAATCTGAAGGGAAGCAGAAAAGAAGCGAATCTCGTTGGGATCTCGTTGGGAAACGCTGCTCCTTGCGGCCACGACCCCCGGGGGTTATTCAAGGACGCATGCGGCGACACGGTGAACTTCACGCCCCTCGGGGTATCAGGAGGAGGTTGCCATGGGCGTTCTGATCGACGGCAAGTGGCATGAGGACGGGCAGGTACAGACCGATACCCGCGGCAGCTTCGTGCGCGACGACTCTGTCTTCCGCAACTGGGTGACCGGCGACGGGGCGCCCGGCGTCACGGGCGAGGGCGGCTTCCCCGCGGAGCCGGGCCGCTACCACTTGTTCGTCTCGCCGTCCTGCCCGTGGGCGCACCGGGCCATGATCCTGCGCAAGCTCAAGCACCTGGACGATGTGGTCTCCATGTCCAACGCGGACCGGCCCAAGACCGCGGGCTGGTCCTACTCCCGCGGCCTCGACGACCTCGCGCCCGGCGACGACGGCGTCTTCCGGCTGCACCAGGTCTACACGGCGGCGAAACCCGACTACAGCGGCAAGGTCACGGTCCCGACCCTGTGGGACCGCCGGCGCCGCACCATCGTCAACAACGAGTCATCCGAGATCATCCGCATGTTCAATGCGGCCTTCGACGGCCTTACCGGCGTCCGGGACGACTACTATCCGGTTGCGTGGCGCGGGGAGATCGACCGCGTCAACGACTTCGTCTACGAGCACGTGAACAATGGCGTCTACCGTGCCGGCTTTGCCAAATCGCAGGAAGCGTACGACGAGGCCGTGACGAAGGTGTTTCACGGTCTCGACACTCTGGAAGGGTGGCTGTCCGAGCGCCGCTACCTCACCGGCCCGCGCATCACCGAGGCCGACTGGCGCGCGTTCCCCACCCTGCTGCGTTTCGATCTGGTCTATCACGGCCACTTCAAGTGCAACCTGCGCCGCGTGCAGGACTACCCCAACCTGAGCGGCTACCTGCGTGAATTGTACCAGTGGCCGGGTGTCCGGGAGACCTGCGACCTCCACCAGATCAAGGCCGGCTACTACGGCAGCCAGTCCCACGTGAATCCCACCGGCATCGTCCCGCTGGGTCCTGCCATGGATCACCTGAACAAGCCCCACGGGCGGGAGGCGCTGCCGGCGGCTCACGCGCGTTGACGCGCGTTGACATATGCGCCGGGCTCAAGCTAGGGTCGTGTCCGGCCTATTCATGCGACAAGTCGCACAGAGTTTTCGGTTGCAAGCAAGGCGCGAGAAGGCCCCCCGGGTCAAGCCCGGCATGACGTAACGCGGCCGGCGGCACACCAGCAAGTGATCGCTGCAGCCATCGGTATCATCAAGCTACACCAAGGAGACTGCACATGAGCGAACGCGTATGGGATCGTTACCTGTCGGAACAGGACAAGACGCACGTGGCCATGAAGCCGCCCAAACCCATCGGCTTCGGCAAGAGACCCGCCCTGCTGCTCATCGACCTCTACCGCTGGGTTTTCGGCGACAAGCCCGAACCCGTGCTCGAGTCCATCAAGGAGTGGCCGGGGAGTTGTGGCATGGCCGGATGGAACGCCATTCCCCATATCCAGCGGCTGCTGCACACCGCGCGCGAGGTGGGCATCCCCGTCATTCACATTTCGGGCCTGCCGGGCGCGGGCGTTGACGAATGGTCGTTCCGGCGCGACGGGGGCACGGCCAATCTGTCGCCGGAAGCCCTGGAACGGCGGCGCAACAAGTTCGACATTATCGACGAGGTGGAACCCCTTCCCGGCGAGGCGGTGCTGCGCAAGCTCTCCCCCAGCGCCTTCTGGGGCACCCCGCTGGTGGCGCACCTGAACCAGCTCGGCATCGATACCGTCATCGCCTGCGGCGAGAGCACCAGCGGCTGCGTCCGCGCCAGCGTGGTGGAAGGCTGCACCTACCGCTTCCGCATGGTGGTGGCGGAGGAATGCGTGTTCGACCGGCACGAAGCCTGCCACGCCATCAACCTTTTCGACATGAACCAGAAGTACGCCGACGTGCTGCCGCTGGACGACATCGTGCAGTACCTGCACGCATGGCGCGCCGAGCGGCCGTCAGACGCGTAGCGTTCACCACCAACGCGGCAGGGGCGACCCGCCGGTCGCCCCTGCATCCTGTCACCCCGCCGTCCCCTGCCCACGGAGTTCCACGACATTGGGGGGAGTCCCCGGCTACCCGTTGCTCAGGTTGCTGGGGCGTCCGTTCTCCGGCAACTTCACGCCGCCGTCGCGCGCGGCCTCGCGCAAGCGGTTCCACTCGTCCATGAATCCACGGGTGTGGCCGCGGAAGTGCGGCATCACGTAGCGGGCGAACAACTCCATGGAACGGCGCAGGTTCTGGCTGCCGGTCCACTCGTGGGTAGTGAGCATCAGGCCGCCGAAGCCGCCGGTTTCCTCTTGCATGCGTTCGATGTGGCGGATGGCGTCGTCCGGGGTGCCGATGATCCAGTCGCGCCGGTCGGCGCCCGAACGCGGCGTGATCTCCGACTCCGGCTGGTCGGGGTAGGCCTCGTAGGGCTTCTTGAGCCCGATGGCGAAGAAGTACTGCATGTCCCGGGCGATGCCGGCCTCCACGTCGGCCCACGCCTGCTCCCGGGTCTCCGCGAGATACACGCTGGTGGCGATGCGCCAGTCGTCCCGGCTGGCGGTCTTGCCATGTCTTGCCGCCGCGGCCTCCACGGTCTTCCACTGCTCGGCGTGGGGCGGATTGCGCCAACGGTTCTTGCCCGCGGGTGACAGCAGCATCATGCCGTAGCGGCCGGCCATCTCGAGACTCCCGGAAGTCCCCGACGAAGCCACGGCCAGCGGCATGCGCGGCTGTTGGTAGGAACGAAGCTGCAGCCGCATGCCCTCGAAGCTCCAGAACTCGCCGTGGTGGTCGACGGGATCGTGGGACTCCAACAGGCGCACGATGACATCCACGGACTCGGCCAGCATGGCATGGAGCTTTTCGTTGGTCAGGCCGAAGAGCTTCTTGTCCGTCACCAGCGCGCTCGGCCCCACCCCCAGGATGGCGCGTCCGCGCGTCAGGTGGTCGAGGAACGCCATGCGCTCGGCCACGTGAAAGGGATGGTGGAACGGCGTATTGATGACCGACGTGCCCAGGCGGATACGCTTGGCGTGGGCCGCGGCCTTGGCCAGCGCCAGTTCCGGCGCGGGCATATTCTCCCACCCGCCGGAATGGTGCTCGCCGATGAAGAACTCGTCGAAGTCCAGTTCCTCGGCGTAGTGGATGAGCGAGATATCCCGGTCGTAGGCCAAGGCGGGATTCTCCGACGGATCGTGAATCGGCATCATGAAAAACGAGAATTTCATCATGTGACCTCGGAGCTTGCGCCGCAGGAATTCACGCAAGCTCCTCGCTGGGAGTTCGCCGGTGGACGCTTCGCCTGTCCCACGAACGATTCAAAGGGCTACCGCGTGCCGCCCCGACCGACATTCCGCCACGCGCCTACGCGGTGACGAAGTACCCGCCCGTGATGGCATCATGCCACAGCTTGATGGCGGCGGGCGCGATCCCGTGCGGCAGTCCGTCCTCCGCCTTCCAGAAACTGTGCACGCCCGCGCCGAAGTGCGTCAGGTGGGTCCTGGGCGCGGGCCGCATGGCCGCAAAGGCGGGCAGGATCACTTCCTTGTAGACCTCCGGGCTGTGGTCCCGGCTGTCCTTGGTGATGACGAACAGGAACGGCGGCAGCGGCGGCGCGCCCGCGCCCGACAACTCCCGGGGATAGCCGCGGTAGCGGGCCACCAGCGCCTCGGTCGCGCCGGCGTTCATGCCCAGCCGTTTGGCGCTCACCCGGGCGGCTTCGGCCAACGAGCCGGAAATGTCGTGGGTGATGACGTATTCCGCCTTGAACTGGGGCCGCGCCCTCGCCCGGTCCCATGTGTCGAGGATCTCCTCCATCAGCATGGGCAATTGCATCAACGCCGCCGGCCCCTGCTGTCCCAGGGCCTCTGGGCCGGCGTAGCGCGCCAGGTCGCGCCAGGTGCGGATGTACAGCTCGTTGAACGGATCGCTGCGTGCCGCGTCTTCGGTGCTCACGCGCTCGAAGCCGGACACCTTCCCCAGCGAGCCGCTCCAGTTGTCGCGCAGGGCGCCCACGTGACCAAAAGGCGTGTGCTCGGTGGCCACCACGCCGGCGAAGTTGGGCACCCGCTGGGACAGCATGGAGACAAAGGGGCCGCCGGTGGAATGGCCCTCGCCGTAGATGGAGAACACGCCCTCGGGCAGATGCCTCCGCATGGCCTCCCTCATGCCTTCCTCGAAGGCCACGGGCCACGCCGCCATGCGGTAATAGAAGTTGGTGCCGGGTTTGGCCCGCGCCACGGTGCGGATGCCGTAGCGCGGCCGCATGGACACGTCGCGCGCCACGTCGTACTCGTCGCGTCCGATGGGCTCGCCCTGCTTCCAGATGGGCGTGCGCACGCTGCCGTCGGCGTGGATGGTGTCGTCGGGCCAGTCGCGGCTCGCGTCCGGGAAGTAGAACCGGCCGGGGAAGGTGCCGCTCAGGACCTTGAATCCGAACTTGCCGGCCGCGAGCCGGGCCACCCGGTCCATGGTCTTGTAGTCGCCGGAACCGCCGTGGAGCAGGAAGATGCCCACCTTGCGGCCGTCGGCGCCCGCGGGAATCCGGCTCTCGTCCTCCGGCTGGTACACAGCCATGCCGATGTCCCATTCCAGCCCCAGCGCCTCGATGCGGATGATGTCCTCCTCGACGCGTACCGGGATGTCCGGCATGGCGAGAACCGTTTCGGAGTCGCGGATGGTCTGTTCGCGGGACACCGCGGCGGGAAGGTCGATGGCGGATGCGGACATGGAAAACCTCCGGTGGTGATGATGGAGTCGTGTCTACTCGTGTCTACTATAGACACCCCACATGGCGCGACCGGCGGTCGCCCCTGCAGCGATGCCGGTCTCCTGTGTCGTAAATTTCTGCGACAAGATGCGCAAGGGTCTTGTTGTCGGCGAGGCGGGACGAAGTTCGGAGGCGGCCGGCGGGCGCTTTGGCGGACGCCACGCGTGTTGCAGGGGCAACCGGCGGGCGCCCCGCGCAAAGGAAACCGGCGGGCCTTCTTCCGCCTTGCCGGCGGCAGGCAATCCTGCGCATATGGTGAAGGACCCCGATTTCCACAGGACGCCGCCATGTTCCGCTTCTCCCCCAACCCCAACGACGCCCATCGCATCCACTGGCACGACTGGGGGCCCGACGCCTTCGAACGCGCCCGGCGCGAGGGCAAACCCGTGATGCTCTTCCTCGGCGCTTTCTGGTGCGGCGTGTGCCAGCGCATGGACGAGACCACGTTCTCGCACACGGAGGTCATCGCGCTGCTCAACGCCTACTTCGTGCCGGTACGGGTGGAGGACGCCCAGCGCCCGGACATCGACGTGCGCTACAACCGGAACGGCTGGCCCACCCTGGTGTTCATGAGCGCCGGCGGCGACTATCTGGCCGGGGTCAACTACCTGTCGCCGGCGGACTTTAGCGACGTGCTGGTGCGGATTCACGTGGGCTATCAGGACCGCGAGACCCATGCGGGCTTCGCACCGAATTCATTGGCGAAGGACTCGCTTGCACAGGAGTCCCTTGCACCGGACGCATCCGCGCCAGCGCCGCATCATCCTCCGGCCGAAGATCCATCCCCGAACCCTGTAACCCCGGATGCGGTGACCCTGGACAAGATCGCCGGCGCCCTGTGGCGCCTGGCCGACCCCATGCACGGCGGCTACGGTTTGGAGCGCAAGTTCCCGCACTGCGAAGCCAACGAGTTCCTGCTCCTGCGCCATCAGGCCACCGGCGATATGCGTTTTCTCAACCACGTGCGCCTCACCCTCTACCACATGCATCGGAGCAAGACCCACGATCCCGAGGGCGGCTTCTTCCGCTATTCGTCCAAACGGGACTGGAACGAGCCGCACCACGAAAAGCTCCTGTGGGACCACGCATCCCTGCTGGACAATGCGCTGCACGTGTTCGAGATCACTGGCGAGGGATTTTTCCGCGAACTCGCCGAGGAATTGCTGAACTACCTGCGCCAAGGCCTCCGCGATCCGTCCCTGCCGTACTTCCACGGCTGCCGTGACTACATACGCGTCACCCCCGGCCGGGACCTGCCGCCGGACTCGCTGGCGCACAGGAACCGGGGCATGTTCTCCATCACCGATTCCTGGATGTACACCGACGCCAACGCCCGCGCGGTGTGCGCCGGCCTGCGCGCTGCCCGCGTCCTGGGACGCCAGGACAGCGCCGAGGACGCCCTGGCGACGCTGCGCCTGCTGCTGGAACGGGGGTGGGACGCTACCCGCGGCATGGCCCACTATTTCGACACCGCCCCGCGGCTTCGGGGCTTGCTGGCCGACCAGGTCTGGATGGGCCGCGCGCTGGTCGACGGTTTCAAGGCCACCCACGATGCGCTTTTCCGGCGGCGCGCCGAGGCGCTCGCGGATTTCATTCGCACACGCCTGCGGAACCCGGCCGGCGGCTGGTTGGACGTCGCGGAGAAGGGTCCGGCCTACCTGCACTATCCCCTCACCCTCATTTCCGGGAACGGCGCCGCGGCCCGCTTCTTCCTCGCGCTTTTCGACCTCACCAGCGAACCCGGACACCGGGACGCCGCCCTCTGGGCGCTCCACTGCCACGTCGGAGACTTGTCCGACTACGGCGTCCACGCGGCGGAATACGGCGCCGCGGTCGGGGAATACCTCGCCCGCGCTGGCCCGCCCTGATCCTGACGCGCTGGAGTTCACGACCCATCGCGGCGCCCCACGGGGTCCACGCCGGAAGTGGTCCCGGCATTCCATCGAGTGGGCGCCGCAACCACGTCTGGTGACGTGGACGCATGGCGTCCTGTACGCCCGGACGCGGGAAGCCCGGAGTCACGCAGAGTGTGCATCCGCTTTGCCATCGCCCCGTGAATGTGGAATCCTGTGCCCGACAGGCTCCCAGGCATGGAGGGCACCGCGTGAACCTGACTCTTGCGTACCATCCGGTGCGAACCCTTTGCTTCGGCTCGCCAACCCGGCTGGTCGGAACCACGCTTCAAATCGACACGGACGCGCTTCGACGGGTGCTGCTCGAAGATGAGGCGCTGAGCGACGTTGCCTTCGACCTCGCGGCCCCGGGCGAGGACTGCCGCGCCGGACCCGTGTTCGACATCGTCGAGCCCAGGGCCAAGGCGGACGGCGGCAGTCCCGACTTTCCCGGGATTCTCGGGCCTCCGCTGACGGCCGGCATGGGCACGACCCATGTGCTTTCTGGCATGGCCGTGACGGTCCTGGACGAGCACGCCGCGGGCGGCTCGCGCGGCGCCGTGGGCCGGGTGCTGCAAATGGACGGGCCAGCCGCCGAAGTTTCGTGGTATTCCGGGCTGGCACACCTGATCGTCATACCCCGCGTCAAGGAGGGGACGGAAACCCACGCGGCCAAGCGGGCGAAACGCGTGGCCGCGCTCAGGGCTGCCGTGCGCCTGGCCCGCGCGGCGCTCGCGCACGCGCCCGCGGAGCGACACACCTTCGAGCCCGTCAACCCGGGGCCTTCGGAACGCGCCGGTCTCCCCCGGGTGGCGTACGTGGGGCAGATCTTCTCGCGCCAGCGGCAGGCGGAACTGGACGAGCCCGTGCTTTACGGACTCAACACCACCGGCATGCTGCCGGTGCTGCTGCACCCGGACGAGTGGCTCGACGGCGCGCTAGTGACGTCGTACTACACGTCCATGGGCGGGGCCGAGACCTACGGCTATCAGAACCATCCCATCGTCATGGAACTGTACCGGCGGCACCACGCCGGCGAGTTGACCTTCGTGGGCGCCGTGGCCAGCATCGCCGGGTCGGACAACGCCGACCGCGACCGCAACTGCCGCTCGGCCGCCTCGCTGGTGCGGTGGGCGCTCAACGCCGACGCCGCGGTGCTCACCAAGTATGGCGGCGGCGTACCCCATGCCGATCTGGCGGAGACCGCGCGGCTGCTGGAATCCGCCGGCGTCCGCACCTCGGTGATGGTCTCGGACGTATCGCGCGACCGCCGCGTGGAGTCGGCCCTGCTGTTCAACTTTCCCGAAGTGAACGCCATCGTCTACGGCGGCGGCAACGACACCCGCTGGCAGGCGCCGCCCGCCGGCCGCATCATCGCGGCCACCCCGGCCATGGGCGAGCGCCTGGCCGGTGTCCGGGAATTAAGCGCCATGAACGTGGTCGGCATCACCAACCAACAGGGCGCTTCGCGACTGCGGGCGGTGGTGTACTGAAACGGGAATTCAGCGGCGGGACGGAACGCGGCGGTCGTGTTCCCCTCTTTGAACCGGGAGGCTGCAACCATGAGAGTCGTTCACTATCTGAACCAGTTCTTCGGGGGCGTCGGCGGCGAGGAGCAGGCCGGGAGCCCGTTGCGAGCGGTGGTCAACGCCGTGGGTCCGGGCCGGCTGCTGGAGCAGACCCTGGGCGACGGCGCCGCGGTGGTCACCACCTTGGTGTGCGGCGACAACCACGCGGTGGAGCGCCAGGAAGATGTGGTGGCCGCGGTGTTGGAGCATGTCCGGGACGCCCGCGCCGACCTGTTCGTGGCCGGCCCCTGCTTTGACGCGGGGCGTTACGGCATGGCCGCCGGCGCCATGTGTGTCGTCGTGCAAAACGAGCTTGGTATCCCTGCCGTCACCGCCATGCACGAGGAAAACCCCGGCGTCGACCTCTACCGCGAAAGCCTCTACATCATCGATTCGGGCAAGAACGCCGCCCATATGAAGCAGGTGGTCCAACGCATGGCCGGCCTCGCGCGGAAGCTCGTGGCCGGCGAGCCTGTCGGCCTACCCCGCGAAGAAGGCTACATCACCCGCGGCCTGATCCGGGACCAGTTCGTGGACAAGACCTCGGCGGAACGGCTCGTGGAAATGGTCCTGGCCAAGGTCCAGGGGGAGCCGTTCGACACCGAGATGCCGGTCACCACCTTCGAGCCCGTGGCCACGCCCAAGGGTGTCGACGACCTGTCCAAGGCCCGGGTGATGCTCATCACCGACGGCGGCCTCGTGCCCAGGGGCAACCCGGATCACATCGAGGGCATGGCCGCCACCCGCTGGGGCGCCTACGACATCTCCGGCGCGGACGACTTGGCCGGCGAAGACTACGAAATCTCCCACGGCGGCTACGACCCGCGCTTCGTCCAGGCCGACCCCGACCGCCTCGTGCCCCTCGATGCGTTGCGGCAACTGGAGAAGGAAGGCGTGGTCGGCGAGGTTCACGGCGAGTTCCTCTCCACCTCCGGCCTGTCCAATCCGCTCTCCAACACCCGCCGGCTGGGCCGCGAGATGGCCGAAAAAGTCAAGCGCGAGGGGGTAGACGCCGTCATCCTCACCTCCACATGAGGCACCAGCACTCGCAGCGGCGCTGCGATCACCACCGAGCTCGAAAAGGCCGGCGTCCCCGTCGTGCAGATGACCTCCGCCCTCCCCATCGCCAAGATGGTGGGATCCAACCGCGTCGTCCTGGGCCACGGCATCGTCCACGTCGCCGGAGACGCGAGCCTTCCGCCGGACGAAGAAAAGGCCCTCCGGCGCAAACTCGTGGAGGAGGCGCTGGATTCGCTGAGGGCGGAGGTGGGCGCGGAGTAACGCGTCCTGCCGTGTTTATCTCGCGGCGGGACCATCGAACGCTCAACGAAGGGCAAGCCTTGGATCCTCAACCGTCCGCGGGCTCCAGGCGCGCGATCACGCCGGGGTTCTCATCGCTCAGGAGATAGATGTAGCCGTCGGGGCTGACACGGACGTCGCGAATGCGGCCGAGCATCCCTTCGAGCATGCGCTCTTCATGCGCCACCCGCTCTCCGTCGAGTTCGAGGCGCGCCAGCAGGCGGTAGGCGAGGGCGCCCACCAGCAGGTTGCCGCGCCAGCCCGGATAGACGTCGCCGTCGTAGAAGGCCATGCCCGACGGGGCGATGGACGGTGTCCACTGGTGCAGCGGCTGGGCCATGCCTTCCTTGCGAGTCCCCTCGCCGATGCGCGTGCCGATGCCGTAGTTCCTGCCATGGGTGATGACCGGCCAGCCGTAGTTGACGCCGGCGCGGATGACATTGATCTCGTCGCCGCCCTGTGGTCCGTGTTCGTGGGTCCAGAGTTCGCCGGTCCACGGGTTCATGGCCGCGCCCTGTATGTTGCGGTTGCCGAGGGAGTATATCTCCGGCCGAGCCCCGGCCACGGACACGAAGGGATTGTCCGCGGGCACGCGGCCGTCCTCGGTGAGGCGGATGACGGAGCCCGCGTGGGCGGACAGGTCCTGTGCGCTCGACCGGGTGCCCCGATCCCCCAAGGTCAGAAACACGTGCCCCTTGCCGTCAAGCACCACCCTGCCGCCGAAGTGCCGGCCGCCCCAATACTTGGGCAAGGCCCGGAACAGAACCTTCACATCGGTGAGGCGGTAGCCGTCGAGCCGACCGCGAGCCAACTCGGTGCCGTACCCGCCCACGCCGTTACCCGCATAGGCCAGGTAGACAAGTCGGTTCTGCGCAAAGCGCGGGTGCAGCACGACGTCGTGCAGACCGCCCTGCCGCCTCGCCGTCAACGTCTCGGGAAGACCGGAGACTGGGGTCGGGTCCAGCGTGCCGTCGGCGCCCACGTAGCGCAGCCGCCCGGCCCGCTCGGTGACGAGCATCCGTCCATCCGGGAGAAATGCCAGCGACCACGGATGATCGAGCCCGCGGGTCAGGATGCGCACGCGTACGCTGTGCCGTTCGGTGCGCTCCACCGTTTCCGCACCGGCAAACCCGGACAAACCGAGGACAACGACCCATACGCCCACGGCAAGACTGGCCAGGCGCCGGCCCATTCCCGGCCACGGCCGGTTCAACACGAGACTCCTCATGGACATTACCTCGCTGCATGTTCCGCAGTCACGACCCAATCAGAAACGTCATTCCCATAGCGCTGTCCTGCACTCTCCCACATCCAACGTACATCTTTGAATCCGCCAGACAAGGGTCCCCCTGGCGGAGGCGCCGGCAGTGCCCATGGCATGCACGTCATCGCGTCCTGCCGACAACGTTGGAGAATCCTGAAGAAGACGGACTGAGGACCGCCATCGGGTGAATCCGCGAGGAATGCGTTTCTTGACGGCAAACGCTACGCGGTGGTAGCTCGTAGCCGGGGGCGCGGCAATCAAGCCGCGCGGTTCGCGCCGGGGCGCGCGGAGGAGGGTTCACCGTGAAGATTCTGGTCACCGGAGGATTGGGCAAGGTTGGCGAGCATGTCGTGGACGAGTTGTTGCGGGGCGGCCACGGGGTCACGGTTCTGGACCGGCTGCCCGGCCCGCGGGAGGACAGCCCGGCCAGATACCTGATGGGGGAGGTGCAGGATCTCGGCCAGATGATTGAGGCGGCCGCGGGCGCCGACGCCATCATCCACCTGGCCGCGGTGCACAATCCTCATGTCGCCCCTTCCGGCGTGGTATTCCAGACCAATGTGACCGGCACGTTCAACGCGCACCACGCGGCGTTTCGTCTGGGCATCCCACGGGTGGTCTCCACCAGCAGCAACGCCGCGGTGGGATGGGCCTACAGCGAAGGAGCGTTTTTGCCCGATTACCTGCCCATCGACGAGGAGCACCCGTGCCGGCCCATCGATGCCTATGGCCTGTCGAAGCAGGTGGGCGAGACCATCGCGCGCTCCTACGCTCGCAAGGGCGTGGAGACCGTGGTCATCCGGCCCAGCGGGGTGGTGACGCCCGAGGCGCTGGACGAGATGCGGCGCGCGGGCGGACGCAAACCCGGCGAATGGCGCGAGTACAGCTACATCGACGTACGCGACCTGGCGGTGGCGTTCCGAATGGCGGTGGAGCGCCCCGTGCCGAGCGGCGCCGTCATGTTCGTGGTGGCGGACGACAGCACCGTGGCGGAACCCCTGTGCGACCTGCTGCCGCGTCTCAACCCCGCCGTAGGCGACCGTGCGAGGGGACTCACCGGCACCCAGGGCGTTTTCAACAACGCCAAGGCCAGGCAGATCCTCGGTTGGGAGCCGCGGCACTCGTGGCGCTGACACGCGAGTCTTCCCAGTCAACAGCCAGGCCGCGCCGACCCTTTGGGGCGGAATGCAATCTGGAGCTGGAACGAGACCCGCAGGCGGAGTGAGAACAGCGGGCGGAATACGCGAGAAAAAGCGTTTCGGAGGAGACGGGAAGCATGAACACGTCGGTCCCACTCGATATCCGCAATGTTTCCTACGCGGCGGGGGAGCGCACCATTCTCGACTCCATCGAATGGACCGTGCGCCGGGGCGAACACTGGGTGATCCTGGGGCCCAACGGCTCGGGCAAGACCACGCTGCTGAAGATGGCGTGCGGGTACCTGTGGCCGAACCAGGGCGGCACCGTCCATCGCAACGGCAGCCGGCGGGTGGATCTTCGCGAGCTGCGCAAGGGCATTGGCTGGGTCACCGTATCCCTGGCCTCGCAGATCCCCGGGCGGGAACGGGCGCTGCGGACGGTGGTATCCGGCCGGTTCGCGCAGATCGGCCTGCTGGAGATGTCCAGCGTCCACCCGGTTGAGGAGGATTTCGACCAGGCCGAGGCTCTCATGGAGCGCATGGGCTGCCTGCGCCTGAAGGACCAGGCGTTCGGCACGCTCTCCCAAGGCGAGCAGCAGAAGGTGCTGATCTGCCGGGCGCTGATGACCCGGCCCTACCTGATGTTTCTGGACGAGCCATGCGCAGGGTTGGACCCGGGAGCGCGGGAGAGCCTCCTGGCCGCACTCCAGGAGTTGGGACGCACCACCGGCGCCACCGCGCTGGTGTATGTCACGCACCACATCGAAGAGATCCTGCCCGCTTTCGAGAAGACGCTGGTGCTAAAGGACGGCCGCGTGTTCCGGTGCGGCGCAACGGACAGGGTCATCACCGAAACGTTGCTCCGGGAGCTTTACGAAACGCCGCTGGCCTTGCGAAAGCGCAACGGCCGGTACTGGACGGTGGGAGCCTGAACGGGAGAGAGGAGGAACCCTTGAAGGTCGTCACGTGGAATGTGAACTCCATCCGCGCGCGCGGGGAACGTCTGGTGAGTTGGCTGTCGCGCCACAAACCCGATGTCGTGTGCCTCCAGGAAACCAAGGTGACGGACGAGCAGTTTCCCCACGACGTCCTGTGGGACCAGGGCTATCACGCCGCCGTGCATGGTCAACGGACCTACAACGGCGTGGCGCTCCTGTCGCGTGAGGCCATTGAGGACGTACACATCGGCTTCGACGACGGCGCAGACGATCCCCAGGCCCGCTGCATCTGCGGCTGGGTGCGGGGTATCCGGTTCATCTCGGTCTATGTCCCCAACGGATCGACGGTGGAGTCCGACAAGTACGTCTACAAGCGCGAGTGGCTGGAACGGCTCATGCCGTATCTCGACAAGGTCCATGAGCCGGGAACGCCGCTGTTGATTTCCGGCGACTTCAACATCGCGCCGGACGTGGCCGACGTGGCCGAGCCGGACGTGTGGCGCGACACCGTGCTGTTCAACCCGGACATGACCGCGGTGATGACGCGGCTGCTGGAATGGGGCCTCCAGGACGTGGTGCGCATGCACAACCCGGACCCCGGTCTCTACTCGTGGTGGGACTACCGCCAGCTCGGATTTCCGCGCAACAAGGGCCTGCGCATCGACCATATCCTCGCCACACCGGAACTGGCGTCCCGGTCGACCGCCGCCGGGGTCGACCGCGACGAACGCAAAGGATCGAAGCCGTCGGATCACGCGCCGGTGGTGGCGGAGTTGGACTGGCCGTAGGAGCTTGCGCCGCAGAAATTCGCGAAAGCGAAAATTCGCTATCGCCGTCCCTTCGGCTGGTCGATTGAGGATAATATCAGGTCAAATTTAACGAAATCGAGCGGCCGAAAGGACGGATGAGAGCGGCTTTGCAGCCGCGACTTCCTGCGGCGCAAGCTCCTGGTGTCGCGCGTGGAATGACGGTGCGATGAGTTGCGCACGACCCCCAACGGACTTCTTGGGAACGGAACGGCCGGGTACGCTGTAGGAGCCACCATCGGTCGCCCCTACAGCGTCTACAAGACCGGCGCCCGTGACCCGATCCTTCGAGCTTCTGGGCCAAGGGGACAATTCGAGACTGCCACGGTTGCGAAACGGGCGGCCGCGCCTCCGCGACGTTTGCCACACAGGCGCTCGCGAGGCCTGAACGTCGTCGCTTCCGGGCAACTCGCGTCAACGGGGTGGGCGGATCACTTCTGCCGCGGCACCGCGGCCCACGCTTCGATTTCGATGAGCATGTCCTGCAGGTCGATGCCGACGCCGCGCAGCAGCGTGGCGGGGCGGGGATGGGCGCGCAGATCGGGCTCGTGCTCCTCGAAGAACGCGTACATCGCGTCGCGCATGTCGAACACATCCTCGCGCCGCGTGAGGAAGTAGCGGATCATGACGATGTGCTTGAGTTCCCCGCCCATCATCTCAAGGTTGTCCTTGATGTCCTGCCACGCCTGAGTGGTCTGTTCCTTGATACCGCCGACGACCTTGCCGCGGCCTTCCCGCTCCTGGCTGGGCTCCCGGCAGGGAGCGTCCTCGAACGGATCACGACCGGTGGACCCGGAGAGAAACAGGATGTCCACGTCGCCCCGGGTGCGGAAACCGGTGGCCCAGTTCATCTTCTCCTTGTGGTAGTGCGGCCAGAGCGTGCCCCAGTCGTACTCGGCCTTTTCGTCATCCTGCCGCTTCAATGCCTCGGGATTGGTAGGCATATGCACCTCCTTGTGGTTTGTGTGTGGTTCGGGTTGTTCTGCTTCGAAATGTACGGCCGTGGAGCGTAACGCCGCTTCCACATGCGCTCCGGGCGCTTGCGCCCTCAGCCCAGGCCGACGAACGGCAGGGTGATGCCTTCGGTACGCTCGACATAGCGAACGAAGCGATACTTGTACTCCGCAAGATCGACGTTCGGCCGCGGAATCTGCCGGTGGATGAGGCTCTCCTCCACCTTGCACACCACGTAATGGAGTCCCTCGCCGGTCACGCCCGGCAATCCGTGTTCCCTGAAGCCCTCGACATCGTGCACGGTGACGGCGTTCTCGATGCCCGAAGCCCGCGCCACCGCGGCCAGGTCGGTCTGGCCGGAGGTCGCCGTGGGTTCGCTCATGGAACTGCCGCTGTAGACCTCGTTGTCGAACACGAACACGCTCAGATTGTCGAGGCCGAGATTGCCCAGGGTCGGAAGGTTGAACAGCGACAGCAACACGCTGCCGTCGGACTCCAGCACGATCACGCGCCGGTGCGGCAACGCCAGCGCCAGCCCCATGCCCACGCCCGTGGCGCAGCCCATCATGCCCACCAGCAGGTTGCCCTCGTGCTCCGGCGCCAGGTGGAACCATTCGATGCGCTGGCCGCTCTGGGAGGAGAGCACCAGTTGATCGGTCATCAACGGGGCCATGAGCTCCAGGCAGTCGCGCCGGATCATCGGGCGAACTCCCCGGAAAAGATCAACGCGGCCGGCGCGCGCATGGAATCGCTGACGCGCTGGGCGTCGCGGATGTGCCGTTCGAGGTTCTCCGCGTCCTCGACCACGCGGTACTCAATTCCCATTCCTTCCAGGGTGGGAATCATGCGCATGCCGATGGTGACGTACAGAAAACTGTTTCGCTGGTCGGCGAAGCTGCCCAGAAAGCCGATGAGCAGCAGGATCGGAACGCCCATCTGCTTGCCCACGGTCAATAGAGAGTAGGCGGACACGTAGGGGCCGGTGCTCTCCATGTAGCAGGCCACGCGTTTGCCGCCCAAGGCCGCGCCCGCGGCGATGGTGATGGCCTCCTGCTCGCTGGCGGTGCCCACCAGTTGCACGGCGCCGTCCTCGCGCAGGAGCGGCAGAATCTGACTCAGCCGACTCTCCGGCAGGTAGGTCATGAAGTTGATGCCCGCCGCCTTGAGGCCGTGGACGATCTTCTCGGCGAGTTCAGGTTGCATCGTTCGTATGGGGTCGTTTCCATGCCAACCGAACGCGGTCAGCGCGTCCAGTTGCAGATGGTGGCCGCCGACAATGCGTAGATCTGCGACGCGCGCACGATCTCGTCGATGTCGATCTGTTCGGACCGGGTGGTGAAGCGGCCGCCGCCCAGGCCGAACTTGCAGGCCGGAATGCCCATTTCGTTGTAGATGTTGGTATCGGTCCAGATGCTGGAACGGAACGTGTTCACCGGCGTGGTCTTCTTGCCAAACAGATCCTGGTGCGTGTTCTCGATGACCTCCACCACCGGCTCGATACCCTTGGCCTCGTAGCCCATCTTCGACGTATACATCTCGATGTCGTACTCGTAGCCGGTGGCGTCCATCACCGTGCGCAACTGCCGCTGCACCTCCATGGGCCGCAGCTCCGGCGGGATGCGCACGTCCACGTAGAGCGAGCAGATGCCCGGGTGGTAGTTGGGCCGGTAGGGCGCGCCGCCCTGCACCGCGCCGAGGTTGACCTTGGGAATGATCGGTCCGTTGGCCGACTGATAGACGTGGTTGGCCTCGAACGCCTCGGCCCAGGCGTCCACCGCCTGCGCCACCCTGGCCATCTTGAGCACGGCGTTGTGTTCCTCGGGCGGCTCCTGTTCGCGGGTCACGCCCCAGGCCGCGTGGGGATTGCCGTAGGTGTCGATCTTGAACTGAGCCACGCCGGCCTGGGTCCAGACCACGGACAGAGCGGAACGGTCCGCCACAATGGCGTAATCGGACTGGACGCCGTAGGTGAGCAGGTGGCGCGTGCCCGTGCCCTCGCCGCGGTAGAGCCCGGACTGGTACGGCCCGATGGGGGTGCGTGAGATCTCCCCCGCCACCGCCGCCAGGATCAGGTCGCCCTTGAGGGCCACACCGCTCTTCTTGAGCGCCTTGCCGGCCACCATGAAGGCCGCGAGACCCGACTTCATGTTGGACGCGGCCAAGCCGAACACCTTGCCGTCACGGATGGCTCCGCGCAACTGGCTCTGGGGCTCGAGCTCCCGGCACAGCATGAGATCGTCCTCCTGCCCGGTGAAGCTCGTGTCCATGTGGCCGTTGATCATCAGCGACACGCCGCCCCCCGTGCCCCGGAGCACGCCCACGGCATTCACGCGGTTGGGGTCGATCTCCTGGCGGATGGGCTTGAGGCCGTTGGCCCGGTACCAGTCGAGGATGAACTCGCCGATCTCTCTCTCCGATCCGGTGGGGCTCAGGATGTCCACAAGATCGCGGGTCAACTCGGCCAGTTCCTGGCCTTCGATGTGCTGCAGGATGCGTTCCTGGGTGTCGTTGTCCATGTTGTCGTGGTTCGTTGGTGCGTTCCGTGCGTAAACGTTCGACGGGTGTTCGTCGCCGGTTGCGACGCGTTAGTGTCGTTTCCCGTAAATTACTGCGACAAGTTGCACAGGATTTTTTGTTGCCGGCAAGGCGCGATGACGATCAGTGGCGGGCACCACGCGACGACGAGCCACGCAGCCGACGGCGAAATTGACCAGCAAATTATCACAGTCATTTACGGGACACGACATCAGGTGGGGTCAGCTTTGCTGTTGCTTGTCGATCTTCATGATGGGCATGACGCCGGTGACGTCCACCTTGTAGAGATCCTGGAGCAGCTTGTGCGTCTCCTCGGCCTGCCTGGCAATGGACTCGATCTCGTCCTCGGTGAGGTTGAAACCGTACTCCTTGTCGATTTCGCGAATCCGTTCCTTCACGGCCGTTCCTCCCATCTGCGATTGCCTGTCAGGGGATGCACTCGGGCAAGCCGGCGACTCTCGAACCGCTCGTAACACGCGGGCCGGAGGGTGTCAACGCGACCCTCGCACCGCTGGATTCCAGCTTTCGCCGGGTTGACGCCATGGAAACAGCCTTCGCGCGAACGCGAATCGAAGTCCATGTGAATGCTGGTTCCGCGGGTTCAACCGTGATGGAACCGATTGCGTGGAAGTCGCGTGAAATTTGCGCGAAAATTTCGCGTCCGGGAGCTCGGCTCCCGGTGGAGAACCCGCCAGGTCGTTCAGAACAGCCCCGTGATCCTGCCGTCCGCAGTGATGTCCATCCCCGCCGCGGCGGGGGTCTTGGCAAGCCCAGGCATCTGCATGATGCTTCCAGCGATGGCGACGACGAACCCCGCACCCGAAGAAACATACACCTCGCGCACGTTCAGGTTGAAGCCCGAAGGCGCGCCAAGCTTCCTGGGATCATCCGACAGAGACGCCTGCGTCTTCGCAAAGCACACCGGAAGGTTGCCATAACCCAGGTTCGTCAGGGACCGCAGGCTGCGCGCCGCCGCCGGCTCGAAACTCACGGAGCCGGCGCGATAAATGCGCGTGGCGACAGTCTCGATTTTCTCCCTGAGAGGCATCTCCAGGGGATACAGCGGCGTGTAGGGGCTGTCATTGGCGGCGGCGAGATCACAAGCCGTCTCGGCGAGATCGACACCCCCCTCGCCGCCTTTCCCATGTAGTTCATGCGCGCGACACGGCACACCGGCTTCGTGGCAGAGATCCTGGACGCGCGCGACTTCGGCGGCCGTATCCGACGCAAAGCGGTTCACCGCCACCACCACCGGCGCCCCGAAGCCCTGGATGTTTTCGATGTGGGTACGAAGATTCTCGAAGCCCTTCGTCACCGCGTCCACGTTCTCCTCTGCCAGCGCGTTCGGGTCGAAGGCAACACCGCCGTGGAGCTTGAGCGCGCGCACGGTAGCGACGAGCACCACCGCGTTCACGTTCAGGCCGCCGGCGCGCGCGGTGATGTCGAAGAACTTCTCGGCGCCCAAGTCGGCGCCGAAACCCGCTTCCACCACCATCACATCGGCAAGCTTGAGGGCGAGCCTGTCCGCGATGAGCGTGTTCGTCCCGTGCGCGATGTTGCCGAAGGGTCCACCGTGGACCAGGGCGGGAGAGCCTTCCAGCGTTTGCACGAGATTCGGCTTGATGGCGTCCTTCAGGAGCAGGGCCATGGCGCCCGCGGCGTTCAGATCGGCCGCGGTGACGGGCCCGCCCTTCCGGTTGTACCCGACCACGATGCGAGCGAGGCGGTCCTTCATCTCGGCCGGATCGCTGGCAAGGCAGAGCACGGCCATCACCTCGGATGCCGCCGTGATCATGAAGCCCTCCTCGCGGGGCACGCCGTGAGCCCTGCCGCCCAAGCCCACCAGCATGTGGCGCAGGGCGCGGTCGTTCATGTCCAGCACCCGCTTCCAGGTCACGCGGTTCACGTCGAGCCCGAGTTCGTTGCCGTGGAAGATGTGTGCGTCGAGAAGCGCGGAGAGCAGGTTGTGGGCGGAGGTGACCGCGTGGATGTCGCCCGTGAAGTGGAGGTTGATGTCCTCCATGGGCAGCACCTGCGACATGCCGCCGCCAGCGGCGCCGCCCTTGATGCCGAACACCGGGCCGAGGGAGGGCTCGCGCACGCAGATGACGCTCCGCTTCCCAAGCCGCGCGAGCGCCTGGCCGAGGCCCACCGTGGTGAGCGTCTTGCCCTCGCCCAGCGGCGTGGGCGTCATGGCGGTGACGAGGACCAGCTTGCCGTCCGGTTCGTCCCGGCGGCGCTCGAGAGCATCCAGACCGATCTTGGCCTTGTGCGCGCCGTACAGTTCGATCTCCCCGGACGAAAGCCCCAGGTCCGCGGCGACCTCACCGATGGGTCTGAGTTCGGCCGATTGCGCTATTTCGACGTCTGATGCGATGGACATGATCCCTCTCCAGGTCCCCGTGGGCGTGGAACACGGAGCGATGGCGCTCCGCATCATCCTCCCGACAAGCGTAACGACGGGCCGGGACGACTGTCAAGGAAAGGGCGGCGGCGCGGTGTCGTGTTCACGCCAAGGAAGCAGCGGAAGCTCGCGTGGTCGACTTGATTCTCAAGCTGTGGAGCCATCGTCGCGCGCTGCCCGAATCGGTTGATCCACTCGGCGGATATCGGGACGCTATCACGGTTCTTGGTCAACTCATGCCGGACTCAGACCCTTGAAGCCGATCAGACCCCAGATGAACCCGGTGAATTCAGCAACGAAGACGAAGCATCGGACGAGCAGACCGCACTTCACGCCGCCATCGTAGCGAACCTGGAGCGCATGCAGACAGAACTCGACAAAGTTGTTGACTCGTTGGCGTGGCAATGCACCTCATGATTCTCAGACGGAAGGAGCACTTGGGGAACAGTGTTTGGACTTGCGGCGTCTCGGAGAGGTACAAGGGACCCGACAGGACTCCATGCTATGCTATACTCGTGTAGCTGCGGAGAATGGAACCGGTATCATGCTTGCGATCAGATTGCCCGCCGACTTGGAAGCCCACCTCGACGCCTTGGCAAAAGCCACCGGCCGAACCAAGACGTTTTACGCCCGTGAAGCCATCCTGAAGCACCTGGAAGACCTCGAAGACTTGTACTTGGCCGAACAGCGACTGACCGAGAGCCGCGCCGACAGATCCGAAAGCCTTCCGCTTGAAGATGTAATGAAACGCTATCGCATGGAGGATTGAGCTTGACCGCGGCGCTGTTCGTGACCCGGACAAGCTCGACCGGCAAGCTGCGCGGCGTATCCTCGCTTTCCTCCATGAGCGGTTCGCCCGACTCGACGACCCGCGCAGTATCGGTGAAGCCCTCAAGGGGTCGAAGCTGGGCGAATTCTGGAAATACCGGGTCGGCGACTACCGAATTATCAGTAGCATTGAAGAAGCCGTCTTGCGTGTCCTGGTCGTGAAGGTCGGCCATCGTCGCGACGTTTACAGATCACCGGAGAAGATGCCGGCGGCCGGGGGAGCGACCATGGCCGCCATTCAGCTTCTAAAGGCCCGCATCGAATTGTCCAGACCCATGCCCGTGGTCAACGTACATCAAGCCAAGACACAGCTTTCTCGCCTGTTGGCGCAGGTGGAGGCAGGCGAAGATGTGGTTATCGCACGGCGGGGCGAGCCGGTGGCGCGGCTGGTGCGTTGCAACCCGCGCGGCAAGCGGCAGTTTGGCGCCATGCGAGGACAAATCGTGGTGGACGACAGCATCCTCGATCCACTGCCGGAGGAAGAATTGGCAGCTTGGGAAAGCTGAATCGACATGAGGCTCCTTCTCGACACCCATGCTTTCATGTGGTGGCTCGCAGGCAACAGGCGGTTCTCCCCAGCGGCTCGTCGCGCAGTGGACGACACTTCCAACGACGTGGTGGTCAGCGCGGCCACGGCTTGGGAAATCACTACCCAGCATCGCGTCGGCAAACTACCGGAGGCGGAGGCCGTCGCGCGCGACGTGACCGCCAGCATCGCCAGCCAGGGCTTCGAGGAACTGGCAATCACCGTTAAAGATGCGGAACGCGCCGGCCGATTGCCCGGCGCCCACCGCGATCCTTTCGATCGAGTGCTGATCGCGCAGGCATTGACTCACGA